>NZ_LMKW01000009.1 GCF_001421745.1 Sphingomonas sp. Leaf230
TGCGTGGTCGTGGCGCTCCCGTGACGTACCTGTCCCATATGGCTTCCTTCCATTCCAACGAAAGGATCGCACCATCAAACCGTGGGATCAAACACCTAGCAGCTCTTCCAGATGCGCTACGTCGTTGTGGCGGAAGATGAACCGTTCTGCGCCAG
This sequence comes from Sphingomonas sp. Leaf230, assembly GCF_001421745.1. Classification (GTDB taxonomy): domain Bacteria; phylum Pseudomonadota; class Alphaproteobacteria; order Sphingomonadales; family Sphingomonadaceae; genus Sphingomonas. The sequence goes on from NZ_LMKW01000009.1 coordinate 156, forward strand.
AGCGCTTGATGCCCTCGATCATGGAATTGTGGTTGAGTGCGTCCGAGAATATCGCGCAATTCGGCAGCAACCGCCCGAGTGTGCCAAGGGCTGCCAGATTGCTGATCCAGCCAGACGTGAACAGGAGCGCGGCTTCCTTGCCATGCAGTCCGGCAAGCTCCTGTTCCAAGGCGACGTGCTCACTAACCGTGCCTGAGATATTCCGTGTTCCGCCGGTGCCGGCACCTGAGCGTGTGATGGTCTCATGCATCGCTGCAAGGACGTCGGGATGCTGCCCCATGCCGAGATAGTCGTTGCTGCACCATACCGTCACCTCGCGCATGGTGCCGTCTGGACGGTGCCAGCGCGCCTTCGGGAAGGCGCCCGCGATCCGCTCCAACTGTGCGAAGGTTCGGTAGCGCCCTTCAAGCCGGGTTTTGGCGAGAAGATCTTCAAAATGAGCATCGAGGTTCATGGTTCGCTCCTAGGGAACGTCAGAGAAAGTCTAGGGGTGTAGCCACCAGCGAATGATGCTGGCGACGATCCCGAGGGCCAGCACGCTGAGCGTCCAGATCAGCACCAGCCAGCCGATCCGTCGCCAAAGCGATGCCGGTGGGGTGTCAGCCATCAGTGATAGCCTTCGGTGACGGTTTTGCCGCGGAAGACCCAATAGGCCCAGGCGGTGTAGGTGATGATCAGCGGCATGATAAAGACGGTCCCCACCAGCATGAAAATCTGGCTCTTCTCGGGCGCTGCCGCATCCCAGATCGTCAGCGCACGCGGCACCACATACGGGAACATACTGATCCCGAGGCCCAGGAATCCGAGCGCGAAGAGGGCCAGCGTGACAAGGAACGGCAGGCGTTCCCGACCACGCTTCAGACTCCAGAAGAAGATGCCTCCGACCGCGATCGTCGCGAGAGGGACCTGAGACGTGAACAACACGCGGGGCATTTCGAACCAGCGGTGCCAATAGTCGATCGCCAGGAACGGCGTCGCTGCGCTAACCGCGGCCATCACAATCAAAGTCGCTATGCCCAGCCGAAACGCCATCTTTCGCGAGTGCTCCTGAAGCGAACCGTGCGACTTGCCGATCAACCAGCTCGACCCCAGCAGGGCATAACCGGACAGAAGCGCAACGCCGGTCAGCAGGCTAAAGGGCGACAGCCAGTCCAACGAACCACCGGCATAGGCGCGACCTTCGACCTTGATCCCTTGCAGCACCGCTCCGAGCAGTATGCCTTGCGAAAACGTTGCCACGACAGAACCAACGAAGAAGGCGGTGTCCCAATACGGGCGATGACGCGGGTCACGCCAACGAAACTCGAATGCCACGCCGCGGAAGATCAAACCGAGCAGCATGCCGATTACCAGCGGGTAAGTAGCCGGCAGGATGACGGAGTATGCGAGCGGGAAGGCCGCCATCAGGCCGCCCCCCCCAAGCACCAGCCAGGTCTCGTTGCCGTCCCACACCGGAGCGATCGAGTTCATCGCCTGATCGCGTTCCTCCCCAACCTTCAGCGTCGGAAAGAGAATGCCGATGCCAAGATCGAAGCCGTCCATCACGACATAGGCGAAGATCGCGAAGGCAAGGATGAAGGCCCAGACGGTAGCCAGATCATAATTGTAGAGCATGGCAGCTTACTCCTTGCTCAGAGCAGGGGCGGGCGTGAAACCCGTCGCCCGCTGCGGGGTGGAGGCCGGTTCGCTCTCATGTGGAGCAGGTGCCTTGGCCATGAGGCGGAGCAGGTAATAAGTGCCCGCGCCGAACACGATGAAGTAGACGATCACGAACGTCAGCAGCGATGTCGCAACGGCTGCGGCACGAAGCGGCGAGTGCGACTGGGCAGTCAGAAGATACCCGTAGACCGTATAAGGCTGCCGTCCGACTTCCGTCGTAATCCACCCGGCAATCACCGCGACGAAGCCTGCCGGACCCATGATCATGGCAGCTCGGTGTAGCCATCGCCAATCATAGAGCTGCCGGCGGAACCGCGCGACAAGGCTGAACAGTCCAAGTCCCAGCATTGCCATGCCCAGTCCGACCATGACCCGGAAAGACCAGAAGACCACGGTGACGGGCGGCTCACGATCGTCAGGGATCGTGTCGAGCCCGGCGAGCGGCGCGTTAGGGTCGTGCTTCAGGATCAGGGACGATGCCTTGGGTATCTCGATCGCATAGTCGATGCGTTTCTCGGCCGCATTGGGGATACCGAACAGGATCAGCGGAGCCCCATTGGGATGGCTGTCGTAATGCCCCTCCATGGCCATTACCTTGGCTGGCTGATGCTCCAGCGTGTTGAGGCCATGAGCATCACCGGCGAGGATTTGCGCCGGTGCCGCAATCGCCACCATCCACATCGCCATCGAGAACATCTTGCGCGCGCCGGGATTGGTGCGGTCACGCAGCAGATGCCAGGCACCGACTGCTCCGACAACAAGCGAGGTCGTCAGATAGGCGGCGATCACGACGTGCGTCAGTCGGTACGGGAAGCTTGGATTAAAGATGATCGGCAGCCACGATCCGGCTGGTACGAACTGCCCCTGGCCGTTGATGGCAAACCCTTGCGGCGTATGCATCCAGCTGTTGGTACTGATGATCCAGGTCGCCGAAATGAAGGTGCCGAGTGCCACCATGCAGGTCGCGAAAAAGTGCAGCTTGGGTCCAACCTTGTTGATGCCGAACAACATGACGCCAAGGAAACCGGCTTCCAGGAAGAAGGCGGTTAGCACTTCATAGGCCATGAGCGGCCCAACGACGGGGCCGGCTTTATCAGAGAATACCGACCAGTTCGTGCCGAACTGGTAGGACATGACGATCCCCGAGACGACGCCCATGCCGAATGCCACCGCGAAGATCTTCAGCCAGTAGCGATAGAGATTGGCGTAGACGCCCCGGCCGGTTCGCAACCACGCGCCTTCCAGCACCATCAGGAAGCTTGCAAGCCCAATGGAAAATGCTGGAAATATGAAGTGGAATGATACCGTGAATGCAAACTGCACCCGGGCAAGGAAAAGGGCTTCGTCACCCATGAGGGGGTCCTCTTGTGGTTCGCCATACCGAGATTAACTCGGCCATCACGTCGCGCCTGATCGCCTATATTTCTGTGATGTGATCGATCAGGTGCAACAGCCCAGGTTCAGACCAGCGAGATCTTTCTGGTTGCGTTCGGGGCGGTCATCGCGCCAAGTAAGCGCAAGCCACGTTCAAGACGTTCGCGGGAAAGAGTGCCTCCGATTGACACGCGCAACGCGGGTGAACCGCTTGACCGGTCAACTGCGAACACATCTGCACCCACCACGGATAAGCCGTGGGGGCGCAATGTGTTTACGATCTCACTGGAATTGGCGTCCGAGGGCAGCGGCATCCACAGATGATACCCTTCCGGCTGTGACTGGAACCCTTGCGGATCGAGAAACTTTGCCACGATTGCCTGACGAGCCTGTGCCTCGACCCGAACAGCGGTGGTGAGCTGCTGGAACACTCCACTGCCAATCCAGTCCGCCACGACCGCTGCATTGAGCGGTGGTGCCATGATTGCGGTTTCGTGCACGTCGGCCGCCAGTCGCCATGCTTGTGCGACTGTGGGTGCACGCAGCCACGCAATACGCAGACCCGGCGATAAAATCTTCGATACGCTGGCGATGTGCCAGGTCCGATCCTCCGCGAACGATGCGATCGGGGGCAAGGGCCGTTCCGGCAGGAGGCCATAGGCGTCATCCTCGATGACGATCAGACCGTGCTGCTCGGCAACGGTGGCAATCGCCTTGCGCCGGTCCACGCCCATTGTCGCGGTCGTCGGATTATCGTTGGTAGGTACGACATACACAGCACGCACACTGCCTTGGGCACAGGCGGCGTCGAGCGCTTCCGCGATCAGGCCTTCCGCATCCGACGCTACGACGAACAGGCGCAAACCGTACCGGCGGGCGACCGATTGGAACCCCGGATAGATGTGTGCGGCGACTGCTACGGTGTCGCCGGGTTGCAGCTCTGCGCTAACGATCGCGTGAAGGGCGTGTTGCCCGCCCGCCGTCACCAGAACGGTGTCGTCGTGACACGGAACGCCGCGAGCGCTCAACAGATCAGCACCAGCTTCGCGGGCCACGATCATGCCGCCACTCGGCTGATACTGGAACGGCGCAGCGACATCAGAACGGGTTAGTAAAGCGTCGGCAGATTGTCGGAACGCTGCAGCAAGAAGTGCGCCTGGAATTTCAGGTGGCGCGTTCATACCGGTATCGACCGGCTCGCTGTAGGTGGCTTTAGGAGTGTCGACCTTCTTCTGGCGAACAAAGCTACCACGCCGGCCGTCACCCTCGATCAATCCGAGCCGCTGCGCCTCGCCGTAAGCACGCGTGACCGTCGTCAGATCGACGCTTAACGCTTCGGCAAGGGCCCGCTGGGGCGGCAGCCGCGTACCGGCAGCAAGGCGTCCAGCCTCGATATCCTTCGAGAGCGCCTCAGCAATCGCAAGGTACTTTGGCCCCGCAATGGACTCGATATCGGGTTTCCAGGTTTGCATGGTTCTCATATATATGGCTCACGTACAAAGTCCATGCATTGCGAAGACAAAATATTGCGTTCGAATTCAGTCGCGATGGAGGGCGTAAAGCTCCTTGCCCGCAAGCGCCGATCGCGCGATTTCGCCATGATCGTGGAAGGCGAGCGAGGCCTCCGCGCAGTCAGCCTCCCAGAAGCTTTCATCGGCGTAACAGGCTAGCGCCCGCTCAGCACGACCGACACGCGCTGCAATTTCACTGAGCGCCTGTAGGGCGACGCGGACTTCGACATAATCGTCCCCACTGCCGGCAAGCACCGTGCGAGCGTCGTTCGAGCGCCCCGTAGAGGTTAGGTATGAAGCGGCGATGCGCCGGGCATCAGGCATCAACGAGCGCATAGACCGCTCCAAAAAATGGATCTGACAAGACCTGCGACCGGATTAATCGTCGAAGTTACTACTGTCCTTCGTATTCTCCCGGCCGTGAAGCTGATCCCAGATCTTGCCCGTACCGGCCTCCTGAGCACGATTCACGTACTGAGAGGCGACCAGCCAGCCTTTGATGGGGTGCAGCGGCAGCAGACATCCCAAAAGCATGACTGGGAGTGACGTGAACAGATGCACCCACCACACGGGATCAAATTTTACCTGGATCCACACGACAAAGAAAGCGAGCGGGAAGGCAACGATGCACAAGGAAAAGAAGGCAGGACCATCGTCAGGCGCTGCAAACCGATAGTCGAGACCGCAGGCCTCGCATCGGTCCGCGACCTTGAGCCACGACTTAAACATGTGCCCCTTGCCGCATCGCGGGCACAGGCCCTTCCAACCGGTCTTCATAATCCAGCGGAATTTGTCACCGTCGGTATCTTGGGTCACATGCGCACCGTTTGTTTTTAGCGATCGCACATACATAGTACGTATTGCATGGAATTTCTAGTTACTTTGCGCGCATCATTTATCGGCTGTTATCTAATTGGGGTCGGTACATGGAACGGACCCAGACGCTAAGCGCCGTCAGCCCTGCGCGAGCGTCCGAAAACACCCGTTTGTCGTGCATCCAGGATGGCGACAGGGTTTTCCGCCGTAATCTACGCCTTCTGGGACAAGGGCGTCGTCCCGGCACGGTCTGCCGAACGACAGCTACTGCCAGATCCGGCCGCTCGTGGGCGATGTCCCGTCCTACTATGGCGCAAATCTGGTAGAGTGCGGTCAGACAGGTTTCAGGAAGGAGATGGCGATCGCGGGCGGTCCCAAAAAGGATGGCATTTTGGGAATGCCGATGCGTACCTACCGCCGCTGCAACCCGATCACGTCCAACAGCGCATCCGCGGCTTTCGTGCGATAGCGTTCCTTATGCCGCAGCCCGAAGAAGGGGCGAGGAGCGAATGTGATCGGTGCGACGTGCAACAGACCTGCCTTGATGGCCGGGTCGACCACTAGCGCCGACAGGACAGCAACGTCCGCCCCAGCCTCCACGGCCGTTCGGTCGCTTTCATTAGACGGCATCGTCAGCGCCACGTCGAGGGCAGCCGGATCGACTCCCAAGCTGCGCAACTCGCTATTCAACGTCGATCGCGTGCCTGATCCAGGCTCCCGTTGCCCCCAGCGTGCTCGTCGCAGCCATGTCACGTCGATGTCGGCGTCGCCGAAAGGCTGTGCTCCGACGAGCAACAGCCGGTCTTCGCCGATCGGCCAATGCGCCAACGCCGGGTTGTCGATCTCGCCCTCGACAATACCCAGATCGGCCTTGCCGTCATAGACGCGTGCCGCGGCCTGCCCGGTGTTGCCGATCGACAGTTCGATACTAATCGCCGGATAGCGCTCATGGAAAGCCGCAAGGATGGGCGGCAACCAGTAGGCGGCGATGGTCTGGCTGGCGACGAGGCGCAGCGTGCCCCGCTTCAGCCCGCCAAGCTCCTCCAGCACCGTCTCGGCCGCGTCGGCCCGCGCAAGAACTCCGCGAGCCTCGGTCAGGAACAGCCGTCCGGCCTCTGTCAGAGCGATGCCGCGCCCGACGCGGTGGAAGAGCTTGGTTGCGTGTCGCTCCTCAAGCGAGGCGATGGCTGCGGAAGCCTCTGACTGCGTGACGTTTAAGGCCGCGCCGCGACGGTCATATGCTTGCGCTCGGCCACGCCGACGAAGATGCGCAGTTGCTCCAGTGTCACACCGCACCTGATATAGAAACCGATCACGATTGACGATCGGAATGACAACAAGGCTAAGTTGGAGCGATCGGTAGGCAGGGTTTAGATCGTGCGACGGAAGGAACACCGCCGTGGCCAGTTTTGCCTATCCCGATCGTATATTCCCTACCGTCCAGACTAGCAGATTGCCCGCGCTGCTGCCCGGCGTCGGCCTCTGCCTCGCCGTCACCGGCTCGGCCTACGCGCTGGAGGCGGGCGAGCGCGCACTGGCCGGCAAGGCGTGGCTGGAGGCGCTGGTGCTCGCCATCCTGATCGGCACCGCCGTGCGCAGCCTGTGGACCCCGGATGAAAGGTGGCACGAAGGCATCGCATTCAGCGCCAAATACTTACTGGAGGTGGCGGTCGTCCTGCTCGGTGCTTCGGTCAGTGCCGCGACGATCTTGGCGGCCGGGCTGCCGCTCCTCGCCGGTATCGCCGGCGTGGTCGTGAGCGCAATCCTGCTCAGCTTTGGGATCGGCCGATTGCTCGGCTTGCCGACGCGGATGGCGCTGCTGGTGGCTTGCGGCAATTCAATCTGCGGCAACTCCGCCATCGCGGCCGTGGCACCGGTAATCGGCGCCGACAGCGACGACGTAGCTGCCTCGATCGCGTTCACGGCGGTACTGGGTGTGGTGGTAGTGCTTGGCCTGCCACTGCTCGGGATTGCGCTCGGCATGGGCGGGCTCGCCTTCGGGGCGCTCGCCGGGCTCACTGTCTATGCCGTGCCGCAGGTGATCGCAGCCGCCTCGCCGTTGGGCGCCACCGCCGTGCAGATGGGTACGCTCGTCAAGCTGGTGCGCGTGCTGATGCTCGGGCCGGTGTGCCTTGTTCTGTCGCTGGTGGCGCCTCGTCTCGCGCCGCAGTCGGTTCCCGAAGGCGAGTTCGTCGCCGGTGCGCCTACGGCCAAGCGGATGGACCTCGCCCACCTCGTGCCCTGGTTCATCATCGGCTTCCTCGCACTGGTCGCCTGCCGCTCGCTGGGTCTGGTGCCGACCGTCGCCATCGCGCCGATCGGCCGGAGCGCCACGCTGCTGACCGTCGTTTCCATGGCGGCGCTCGGGCTCGGCGTGGACGTCCGCACCGTCGCCAAGGCCGGGGGCCGCGTGACCATGGCCGTCGTGTTGTCGTTGCTCGGCTTGGCCGCGATCAGCCTGACGCTGCTGGCCGCGCTGCACATCGAATGATCGGGCAAGATAGTGAGGATGAGGCCGAGGCCAAACCGATTGTCAGGCGTTACAATAGCATGAGCGAGCTGATGATAGAGCGGAACCCCGAGCCCTACAACGCCGAGCCGGTGCCCGGCGCCTTGATCGAGCGGTTCTTGACGCCACAGAACCTGTTCTATGTGCGCAGCCATGGGCCCGTGCCGGACCTGCCGGCCGATCACCGGATTGAGGTGGGCGGGATCAGTGTGGGCGAGTGCTCCATCTCGATTGCGGAGTTGAAGGCGCGCTTTCCGGTCCGGACTGTCACGGCTGTGCTTCAGTGCGCCGGCAACCGCCGGACCGATCTCCAACAGGTGGGCAAGACTTCAGGCGATCCGTGGGACATAGGCGCGATCGGCAATGCCGAGTGGACGGGCGTGCGGCTCGCAGACCTGTTGGATGCAGTTGGAGCATCGGACGCGTCCAACCTGTTCGTCTGCTTCACCGGCGCTGACGAGGTGGATGTGGAAGGCGAGGTGGCACCGTTCGGCGTCTCGATCGCTATGACCAAGGCGCGGGCGCCCGACGTGCTGCTCGCCTGGGCGATGAACGGCGAACCGCTGGCATCCGAGCACGGTGCGCCGTTGCGTCTGGTCGTGCCAGGCTATGCTGGCGTGCGTAGCGCCAAGTGGCTGACCCGGATCGAGGTCAAGGACACGCCCTCCGAGGCGCCGATCCAGGCGCACGATTACAAGCTTTTTCCGGCCGACGTGACCAGCGAGACGGCGGACTGGACGCAAGGGCTGACGATCAACGCCATGCCGCTCAACGCCGCGATCTGCTCGCCTGGTTCGGGCGAGAGTCTGCCCGCGGGCAAGGTCCGGATCGAGGGCTATGCCGTCGCCTATGAGCGCGACGTGTCGCGGGTAGAGGTGTCGCTGAACGGCGGTCGAGACTGGCGGCAGGCCGATTTCTCCGACGATCCGGACGGGCAGTGGAGCTGGCAGCGCTGGTCGCTCGATGCGGAACTGCCCAAGGGGCGCCAGCACCTTGTGGTGCGCGCGTTCGACGATGCGGGCCAGGGTCAGCCCGAACTACCCGATACGATGTGGAACTTCGCCGGATACCTCTGCACGGCCTGGCACCACGTCCACGTGCTGGTCGAGTGAATCCGCCGCCTTTGTCGGTCGATCTCGCCTTCTGGGTCGACGCGATCGGCAGGATGATCGTGGCGACGGCGGCCGGCATGACGCTCGGCTGGGAACGGTCACGCGAGAACCGACAGATCATGGGTCTGCGGACGCTGGGGCTGGTCGGGCTCGCGAGTTGCATCGCCGTCCAGGCGATCGTCCACAGCGGCTTGCCGAACGTGAACGCCGATGCAGCAGGTCGAGTGATGCAGGGCATCCTATCCGGCGTCGGCTTCATCGGCGCGGGCGCGGTCCTGCGCGTTGGCAGCGGGCAGGAGGTGCACGGGCTAGCAACGGCGGCGTGCATCTGGGTGTCAGCGACGCTCGGAGCGGCAGCGGGATTGGCGGTGTGGCCACTACTTGTGGGCGGTCTGCTGCTGGCGATGCTAGTGTTGTTCGTCGGCGCACCGCTCGAATGCCGTATCCGCGAACGCGCTCGGCAGACCCCGGCCGAAGCGGACCGGCGGGACGCCGAGCAGAAACCCTGAATAATCCTTGGCGCGAAACGGTGCACCAGTAGTTTTGCAGACGGAGGACTTCATGAGGTGTTTGATCCCACGGTTTGATGGTGCGATCCTTTCGTTGGAATGGAAGGAAGCGGTATGGGACAGGTACGTCACGGGAGCGCCACGACCACGCACGCCGTCAGAGCAGCAATACAGCGATCGCAAGCTTCGCTCTCGACGCTGAGCCGGGAGCTTGGGATCAACCCGAAGACGGTGGCGAAGTGGCGTAAGCGGGCGACGGTCGAGGATTTAAAGACCGGGCCGAAGGCCCCTCATTCCACAACCCTTACCGAAGCCGAAGAGGCGGCGGTCGTTGCATTCCGGCGTCACACATTACTGCCGCTCGACGATTGCCTCTACGCGTTGCAGCCGTCGATCCCGCATCTGACACGGTCGGCGCTGCACCGCTGCCTGCAGCGGCACGGCATATCCCGTCTGCCGGACATCGAGGGGGACAAGCCGAAGCGACAGCGCTTCCAGCGCTACCCGATCGGCTTCTTCCACGTGGATATTGCCGAGGTTCAGACTGCCGAAGGCAAGCTTTACCTGTTCGTCGGCATCGACCGAACCAGCAAGTTTGCGGTCACCCAGCTCGTCGACAAGGCTGACAGGCGGACGGCTTGGGAGTTCCTCGAACTTCTGCTGAAAGCGGTGCCCTACCGCATTCACACGATCCTGACCGACAACGGCATCCAGTTCGCCGAGCAACCGCGCAACCGTAACACCGCCTGGTCGCGTCAGATGCGCTTCGACATGATCTGTGAAGCGAACGATATCGAGCACCGGCTCACCAAGCCGAACCACCCTTGGACCAACGGTCAGGTCGAGCGGATGAACCGCACCATCAAGGAGGCGACCGTCAAGCGCTTCCATTACGAGAGCCATGACCAGCTACGGACGCACCTCGCCGACTTCATGGCTGCCTATAACTTTGCCCGCCGGCTCAAGACGCTCAGCGGACTCACACCCTACGAATACATCGCCAAGATCTGGACGTCAGAGCCGGACAGGTTCATTGTCGATCCGATCCACCAGATGCCGGGACTAAACACCTAGCCTGATCCCCCCGATACGTCGGGCGCAGCCTTCGGATCGGGGTCTTGCGCCTTGCCCTTCGCGGCGCCCGGCTGCTTTGCGCTCATGGCGGTCAGATAAGCGACGATCGCCGGCACGTCGGCTGCGGCGACGGGGGCTTTGTAGACCTCGCGCATCTTGGTGACCTCCGCGGTCCACTGGTCGGCGGAGAGTGGCGGCTGGTTCAGCGCCATGCTCGCCGAATGACACGAGGTGCAGTTCGCATTGATGACGTCGGCATGCGGGCCGGCGGGATATTGCCCTTCGTCGGTTGGGAGATCGACCGAAGTGGACGCCAGCGAGAAGCCGCGCGCCGAGACGCTTGGCGGCGGTGGTGCGGTCGGGGCGGCAGGCGGCGGGGCGACGCGGCTGTTCGGGGCACCAATCGCGAGCAGAAGAACGACGGTCGCGCCGACGAACCCGAACGACAGCGTGCCGATGGAAGGCGTTTTCATGGGGGAGCGCTCCTCAGCCGACGACGATGTTGGTGGTTTCGATGTTGCCGCGCATGAACCCGCCCGGGTTCCAGATCGGCGTCATCGGCTGCGCGATGCCGGCGGTGTTCCAGCAGCGCGACATCAGCCTGGTCGGGCCCGCATGCGTGAGCGGCACCTGCGCATCCCAGCGGCGGAAACTGTATTTGCCGTGATCGGGGCCGAGCACTGTCTTGTACCAGGTCTTGCCGTTGTCGGTCGACACATCGACCTTGGCGACGCCGCAATCGCCCCCCATCGCAATGCCGCCCAGCGGGATTGACCGGTCGAACGCGATTGCCTGCCCTTCGTCGAGGCTCGTGACCCAGCTGCGCGGGATCATCTTGTTGATCGGGACGGTCGGGAAATCCTTCTGGCCAGGCCGCACGTTCGCGCCTGGAGTGTCAGGGATCTTGTACGCCTTGGCCATCCAGTAACCGTCGTCGGGTGCGGCGAGCACCTCGATGTCGTTCAGCATCTTGACCCAATAGGTCGAATACCAGCCGGGTACGATCAGCCGGACCGGGAAGCCGTTGAGGAGCGGCATCTGTTCGCCGTTCATCCCGAAGGCGAGCATCACTTCGCCGTCGCGTGCGTGGTCGATCGACAGCGACTTGGCGAAATCCGGTCCACCCGCGACCACCGGTTGGTCGAGCGCACCGAACCGCACCGCAACCGCGCCCGGCTTCACGCCGGCGATGTCGAGCACGTCGCGCAGGCGCACGCCGAGCCATTTGGCGTTGCCCATCGCCCCGTGACGCCACTGCGCACCGGCAACAGGGGGCTGGAACAGCGCACGCGAATTGCCCGAGCATTGGTTGATCGCCGCCAGCTCGACGCGTGGCAACTTCAGCAGTTGCGCGAGCGAGATCGACAGCGGCCGCGTGACCGCGCCGTGCACCTTGATCCGGAACGCCTCGACATCGATCGCGGTCGGAATGTCAGCCCAGTGCCAGCGGACGAAGAACTGGTCGTTTGGCGTGAAGACGTCGCCATTGAACACGCTCATCGGCGTTTCCAGCAAAGGCGGGTGGATACGCTGGAGGATCATGTTGCCCTTGCCGGGGAACGCACTGGTCATCGGCCGTTCCGACGGACCGCCCGGCAGGTGCAGATCGACCATGCTCTGCGCCAGCGCGGGTGCGGCGATCAGCGCGCCGCTGCCGATCGCGGCCTCTGCGAGAAAGCGACGGCGGTTCGTCGCCTGCGCCAGTTTCATATCCAGGCTGTCCACCAACATTCTCCCGTTTCTGTCATGTTCTGTATGCGCGACCCGTCCGCCGGTCTGCCCGGTACGGGTCGATCAGATTCGCCGGTTCGATCCGGCAGGACGATCGGTTTGGCCCATCAATTGGCTTGGGCAATGCAGGGCGACACGAACAGGTTGCCGCGCCAGCCGCCCGCGACCGTCTTAGCGCCGACCAGCAGCCACATTGCTGCGAGCGCCACTGTGAGGACAGTGCCGACGATCCCGAAAAAGCCGAGCTGAAGCGTCGTGCCGAGCTTGAAGGTGGCGACCGTGGAGACGCCAAGCGGGAAGGTATAGCCCCACCAGCCGAGGTTGAACGGAATGCCCGCGCGCCAGTAGCGGATCGTGATCAGCGTCGCGAGCGCCAGCCACCACAGACCGAAACCCCAGAGCAGCAGCCCGGCAATCGTGCCAATCCCCTGCGCTACCGCGCCGATCTGCCCCAGGCCGTTGGCGGCGAGGATCGCGGGCGCGTTGCTGCCGAGCACCGGCATCCCAAGCGCGCCGGTGCCAATCGGACCGAGCGCGAGCCAGCTCGAGGCGGCCATGCTCTCGTGCGGCAGCTTGTGCAGTGCCATCCGCAGGATCAGGATCGCGAGGATGCCGAACGCGACCGGCACTGAATAAGCCCAGAGCACATACGACGTTGCGAGCACGACGAACTGGTGATGCGCGTCCGCCAGATGCGGGGCGAGCAGGCCGCCGCTCGCACCTGCGACCTCCGCCGCGACCACCGGCAGCAGCCACACCGCGGTCATGCCGTCGAGCGAATGTTCGTGCCGAGTAAACATGAGGTAGGGGATCGCTACACCGCAGGCGAGCGACATCGCGACGTCGATCCACCACAATGTCTCGGCGATCGGGATCACGCCCGCGCCGAACTGCGGCAGGCCGAATGCAAGACATCCGTTGATGATCGTCGCCAGCCCCATCGGGATCGTGCCGATGAACATCGACACGGTGTTGTGCCCGAAGATCCGCCGCGCCTCGTGTCCGAACATCGTCCAGCGCGCGGTGTAGAGCCCGGCGAACAGCGTGAAGAGCGCGATGTTGAAGTACCACAGCGCCTCGCCGACCGGGTGCAGCGATGCGCCGACGCCCGGCACCTGCGGCAAGGCGAGCGCGAGAATGCCGGTGCCCATCGTAGCGGCGAACCAGTTGGGGGTGAACTGCCGGATCATCTCGCGCGGGGAGTCGAGCCGGCTGAGGGGCTTCAGGCCATCGAGAACGGGTTTCAGATCGGCGGTCACTTGCCAGTCTCCTTGATGAGATCGGTCAGCGCATCGGCCGCCCGCGTTCGATACCGCTCTTTATGGCGCAGCGCGTAGAACGAACGCCGCGGCAGACCGAGCGGTAGATCGTGCAACGTGCCGGCCGCGATTGCAGGTGCGACGACATGCTGCGACAGCACCGCGACGCCCGCCCCGGCCTCGACCGCGCTACGTACCGCCTCGTTCGATGGTAGCATCAGCGCCACGGTGAGGTCCGACGGATCGACGCCGCGCTGGCGCAGCACCTCCTCGAACGACGAGCGCGTGCCCGATCCCTGCTCGCGGACGATCCAGCGTGCGGCGCGGATCCAGTCCTCGTCGATCGTGTCGGCTGCGCGGTCGCTTACCAGCACCATGCGGTCGTTCGCGACCGTCCAATGCGCGAGCGCGGGCTCGTCGATCACACCCTCGACGAAGCCGAGCTCGACCGCACCGTCGAGCACGCGCGCCGCGGCCCCCTCGGTGTTGTCGATCGCCAGTTCGATTGAGATCGCGGGGTAGCGCGCATGGAACGCGGCCAGCTGGCGGGGCAGCCAATAGCCCGCGATCGTCTGGCTTGCGACTAGCCGCAGGGTGCCGCGCTCCAGTCCTGCATATTCGGCCAGTGCAAGTTCCGCGCTGGCGGCACGGCCAAGCACTGCGCGTGCGTCGACCAGAAACATGCGGCCCGCTTCGGACAGTTCGATCCCACGGCCGACCCGGTGGAACAGCGGCACGCCGTGCCGGGCTTCCAGCGCGGCGATGGCAGCGCTTGCGGCTGACTGCGTCACATTGAGCGCTTCGGCCGCGCGCGTCATGTGCTCGCGCTCAGCGACACCGACGAAAATCCTGAGTTGTTCCAGGGTCATGCCCGATCTCCTTGCCCCAATGATAGGGAAAGGAGATCAATCGCACCAACCAAAGATTACGGTCATTCCAATCAGATATACCGATCGGTCATTTCAGAATGTCGATAACCGCCTCACGTTCATCGACCAGTTCGGCAATCGTGCGATCGAGCATCGATCGCTGGAATGGATCGAGGATCAGTCCTTCGATACGCGCATACCCACCGCTTTTGCAGTGCACCGGCACGCCGCACACCAGCCCTTGCGGGATACCGTAGGAGCCATCTGACACCACGCCCATCGACACCCAATTGTCGCCTGCGCCGTGCACCCAATCGCGCAGATGGTCGATCGCCGCATTTGCTGCCGACGCGGCCGAGGACGCACCCCGTGCTTCGATGATCGCGGTTCCGCGCTGCGCAACGGTGGGGATCAGGGTCTCGCGGTACCAGGCCTCGTTTCCGATACGGTCGGCAAGCTTTTGGCCATCGAGTTCGGCATTCCCCCAGTCGGCAAACATCGTCGGCGAATGGTTTCCCCAGACGACGAGCTTTGTAATCGCATCGACACCGACACCCGCCTTGGCCGCAAGCTGTCCCTGCGCGCGGTTGTGATCGAGGCGGATCATCGACGTGATGTTTTCGGCAGGGAAACCCGGTGCGCTTTGCGCAATGATCCAGGCATTTGTGTTGGCGGGATTACCGACGACCAGGATCTTGGCGTCGCGTTTGGCCACTGCGTCCAGCGCTGCGCCCTGCGTCTTGAAGATCGCTGCGTTGGCAGCGAGCAAATCACGGCGCTCCATGCCCTTCGAGCGGGGACGAGACCCGACCAGCATGGCCGCATCGATGTCCTTGAAAGCCACCATCGGATCATCAGTAATGATCACATCTGCCAGCAGCGGGAACGCGCAATCCTCCAGTTCCATGACCACGCCGCGTACTGCGTCCAGCGCCTGCGGCACGTCGAGCAGTTGAAGGATAACGGGCTGGTCCGGTCCGAACACGTCACCCTGCGCGACCCGGAAGAGCAGCGAATAGCAAATTTGTCCTGCGGCACCGCTGATCGCGATCCTGACGGGGGGCTTGGTCATTTTGGAAAGGGCTTTCGTTGGGAGATTACAGACGGTGTGAGACCGATCAACGCGCCGCCAGGGCAAGCGCCGCATCGCGCCCGGATGGCACCAGATTGGCGAGACCTTTTCCTGATCTTACGGCACCAGGAACGTAGATCAGGCTCTGCGCATCCGTACTGATCGGGATCGTCGACACGGTGGTGTACGTCAGCGTGTCGATCCCAGCGACCTTGTTGGTTCCGGCCAGGCTGGCATAGATCCTCGTACCATCGCCCGACGGCCAAACCGCACTCGGAGCCGCTTGTAGCGGGACGGTTGCCACAGCCTCCAGGCTGTCGGTTCTATAGACCTTGATTGCAGGTTGATCGCCGCCAACGCTGACATAGGCAAAGGAATCGTCTGCGCGCTGGGCGAAGTTGACCGCGCCCGTTGCTGGACCAGTGTTTATCACTTCGCGTACCGCAAACGGCGGTTTGGCAGCAAAGACCGTGGTCGTGCCGCTCTCGCGGCGTGTTGCCCAGATCTGTTTGCCATCTGGCGAGACCGCGATTGCTCCCGCACCTGCACCGTTGCTGGCAACGTGTCCGACGACGCGCCGATGCTCGACGTCGACAACCAGGATGGACGGCCTTTCAGTAAGCGATACAAAGGCATAGCGTCCGTTTGGCGACAGGATGGTTGCGCCCGCTCCGCCACTTGCTGGTACGCGGGTGATCTCCCGCGCTGTCTTAGGATCCACGACCGCGATGGCATGTTCATCGCCGAGCGAAACCCAGAGTTCGTGCCCATTGGGCGTAAACGCGACGGCGGTAGGCGACGTCTGGAACACGGTCCGGCCTCGTTCCGTGTTCGTGGCCAGATCTACGAGCGTCACACTGTGCTGCGCTAATGCCGATACCGCCAGGGTCCGCCCGTCACGCGTTGCAGCCAGGTGCTGGACTTTGGGGCTGGAAAAGCTGGGCTCAGCTATCGCGCTTTTGGCGAGGTCGATCCGTCCCAGTTCGTTGCCCGCTGCAGGATCGATGACAACGATCTTCGTCGATGTAGGGTCAGACACATAGATCCGGTCATGATGGCTGAGGTCGATATCAGCCTTCGACCACGGTGCCTGAACCGCCTTGATATCGTAGGGAAAGTCGTCCGCCGCAGGTGCAGCCCAATAGGCCTGAGCGATCGCCGGGACTGGCGCTACGGAGGCCAACATCGCGGCAACCAGAACGATCGCAGCTTTCATCGTTTGATCCTTATCACGGACCCGGCGGGTGATCGTGCCGGTCCGATGCCGCTAGATCGACCGATATGTCCCTCGCGTCCAACGCATGGTCGCGATGATTTCAATACGAAAACGCGATTATAGATCGCCGACCGTTCCTGTTAAATGATTGGAATGACCGTGGTTATGCGTTGGACCGACCGCCCCGCCGCAATCATCTATCCTGTCACGCTCGGCATTCATCGAGACGCGCGGAGACTTCCTCATGGCAACACAGCCGATCTACGATCTCGCTACCGAGACACTCGTTGCTCCTAAGCCTGTGCGTCGACATCTCGCAATCGTGCCGGATGCAGGCAATTATGACGAGTTGGAAAGGACGGCTCCAGGCATCGCATCGCGCGGCGTCCATCCTGTCACGTTGGGCCTGCTGGTCGGCGTGTATGCAGCCATGCTGCTGACTTTCTGGACCTTCTTCGCACGTGATGCAGCTACGGCGCTCGTCCTTACGGTCGTGTCAGTCTTCATGATCCTGTATTTCGCTCTGATCGCAGGCGGCATCGTACTCGCCGATACTCCCGCCCCCGGCGAACATCTCCGCTCGTTCCCAGAGTTCATCAAGGGCCCGGTCGATATCCTGACGGGCACGATCACAGGGCGCGAAGCGGCTATACAGATGCTCTTTCTCCCGGGCTGCATGGCCGTGCTAGCAACGACTATCGGCATCATCGCTCGCGTGTCGTAAATGGGATGACTAGGGGCATGACGATGAAATCACGCACGACCTTGCTGATCGCGATAGCCTTGTCCGGATCGACGGCCGCTATAGCGCAAACGGACAGCTTCGCGTCCGCTATGGATGCGGCGATGACGCGGATGCACGGCGCGATGATGACCGGTTATTCGAGCGATCCCGATCGCGACTTCGCAAGGATGATGATTCCCCATCATCAGGGCGCGATCGACATGGCCGAAGTCGAACTGCGCTATGGCAAAGACGAACGCCTGCGCCGGCTTGCGCAGGGAATCATCGTCGAACAACGACAGGAAATCGCGGTGATGCAGAGCATCCTATCCGAAGGCGGCGCGTTGCAGCCCCACACCGAACCGACCGCGACCGGTCACCCCCATCAAGGAGACCGTCCATGAAGCGTTTCACCTTAACCGCCTGTGCCGCCCTGTCTTTCTCGGCCCCGGCATTTGCGCAGCAGGTTCCGAACGCGAGCCCCGACATACCCGTCAGCGCGCAGGACCGGTTCTACACCTCGGACCAGTTCTCCAACACCGTGTCGGTGATCGATCCGTCGACCAACACGCTGCTCGGCGTCATCAAGCTCGGTGACCAGACCCCCGCCAATCTCAGCCCACTCTACAAGGGGCAGCTGCTCGTCCACGGCATGGGCTTCTCGCCCGACCGTAAGACGCTGGCGGTGATCTCCATCGGGTCGAACTCGGTGACGTTCATCGACACCGCGACCAACGCCGTGAAGCACACGACCTATGTCGGGCGCTCGCCGCACGAGGCGTTCTTCCGTCCCGATGGTCGCGAAGTGTGGGTCGCGGTGCGCGGCGAGGATTACATTCAGGTACTCGACGGCAAGACGTTCGCGCCAACGACGCGCATTCCCGTACCTAACGGCCCCGGCATGACGATCTTCTCGCCGAACGGGAAATACGGCTATGTCTGTTCGAGCTTCTCACCCGAGACCGTGGTGATCGACACCGCCTCGAAGAAGATCGTCGGTCGCGTCAAGCAGGCAAGCCCGTTCTGCCCCGACATCGCCGCGACGCCCGACGGCAAGCAGGTCTGGCTGACGCTGAAGGACGTCGGCAAGGTCATGGTGTTCGACGCCAAGCCACCCTTCGCAGTGCTGAAGACGTTCGACACCGGCGCGATCACCAACCACGTCAACATCGCCCGCACCAAGGCTGGCCAGTTCGCCTATGTGACGGTCGGCACCGAGAACGTCGTCAAGGTGTTCCGCACCACCGACTTCGCGCAGGTCGCGAACATCCCGGTCGGCGCGCTCCCGCACGGCCTTTGGCCGTCGGGCGACGGTACGCGGATGTATGTCGGGCTGGAGAACGCCGACGCAGTCGCGGCGATCGATACCGCCAGCAACACCGTTATCGCGACGATTCCGATCGGTCAGGGGCCCCAAGGCGTGGCCTACGTTCCCGGCGCGGTGCCGGTAGGCGATGGCCGTGCAAACCTGATGCCGCTCGCCCAGGCCGGCATGAAGATCCAGCTGACTCTTTCCGGGACTGGGCGCAGCCAGGTCACGCTGTTCGATCAGGGCCAAGTCCAGATTTTGCAGGCGGCGGTTGCGGGCCTCAGTCCAAAGATGCCCTATGTCCTTGGGCTATCCTCCCGCGCTGATGGCAGCGGCGTGATCCAGCCTCTGGCGAAGTTCATGACCAATCCGGCGGGCGGCGCGATAGTCAACACGCTCGGACCGCTCCGCCAGATCGTCAGCGACGCAAAAGGCGACATGCGCCGTTACCTCGTCATTGCTCCGGGCGACCCGATGATGCCGGGCGCCGTCGTTCAGGTGCAAAAATGAGGATTCCGGTGAAACCTGCGATCTCCTGTCCGTATCCAGTATCTTGGTCATGACGCCGGTATAGGTTGCCGCAGCGTCTTGAGACTGTCGGAAAACACATGTTTGGCGACACAGCACCGTCCGCAAATTCACGACAATTAACGTGAACGTTGCATCGCACTATCTCCATATTGGCGCGACTGTCCGACAAACCCTGTCGGATTGAGAATGTATGCGACAACCTCGAAGGCATGGTTTTCCGTCTGCTGGGCCGATCCCCGAAGTGCCCCGAATGGCCGGTCCGTCCGAAACCCGCCATTCAAGGCACTTCTCTGGAACGGCGGCTAAGTCCCAATAGGCGTCGTTTGGCAGTCGCCGTGGCGGGAAACACGGTCGCATTCTCCGATATGCAACAAACAGGTCAGGCCGTCCGAAAACGGCTCGCCGCGGGTGCGACGGCAGTTGAACGGCTTGATCGACATGAGATCGGCGGTCTTTCGATCCGGCAGGCGCCACCAGACCTCAAAATCGGCATATCGGCTGCTACAAACCGCGATGTGAGTTTACGCGGGCGGTCGGATCCGCGTTTTCAGGTCTGCATGGCCCGGAGTATGGCGGGGATGCCGAGGATGTTGATGGCTCGCCTGAGATTATAGGCGAGCGCGGTCAGGCTGAACTCGGCATTCACGCTGTCGAGCCCCCGCATCAGGAACGCGCCTTGGTTCATCCACTGTTTGATCGAGCCGAAGCGGTGCTCGACCGTTTCGCGGCGCCGGTCGAGAATGTCGGGGCGGGTGGCAAGCCGCTCGGCCATGCGGTCGAGCACCGCCTCGCCTTCCCAACGGTTGATGGTCCGCGCCGTACCGGACGTGCATTGTGGCTTGAGTGTACAGTCCCGGCAGGCTTGCCGGTTGCCGTAGCGGATGGTGCAATGACCGTCCTTCTCCGAGCGGCCGAACGGATCGAGGCGCTGCCTGGCAGGGCAGGTGTAGCAGTCCTGCGCCGCATCGTAGGCGAAAGCGTCCTTGCCGAAATAGCCTTGGTCAATGGCAGGACCACGCTCCGGGCGGGCGACGTAGGGGATCACACCGACCGTCTCGCAGGCAGCGATGTCCTCCCCCTTGTAGTAGCCCTTGTCGGCTACCGCGGCGATCCGCTCGACGCCCAGTAACTCGCGTGCGGCGCCAGCAGTCTGCGCGAGCAGGCCAAGGTCGCTACCGGCGTTGGTGACCTGCTGTTCCACGATCAGCTTGTGCCGGGCGTCGACGGCGACCTGCGCGTTGTAGCCGACGCCGACCTTGGGGTGCATCGCCATGCCGCGAGCATCAGGATCGGTCAGCGACTTCTGGCTCTCACCGCTGGCGACCAACTCGGCCAGCATCGCCGAATGCCGCAGCCGGCGCTCGCGCATCACCAGCTCACCTTGGCGGCAAGGACTTCCAGGGCCTTGATGGAGGCATCCCAGTGCATGGCCGACCCGCGGCAGAATCCGGCGGCGAGTAACGCCTCCTTGTTTCGGATCAGCCCGACGGTCTCGAACAGGTTCTCGCGGCTCTCGCGCAACCACATCGTCTGACCATGCGGAACCCACATGGCCTGCGTGCGCGATGAGAGTTCGTCGGTGTCGTGATCGGCGAGAGCCACCAGCCCGCCAAGCAATTCGACGAGGTGGTAGTTGGTGACCGCAGTACCGGCCGCCATCCCTAGATCCCTTGTCCATGGAACCACGGCGGCGACAAGGTGATCGGCCCAAGGAGTGAGCCGTTCCTCGAGATCCGGCCACAGCTTCCACATCTCGCCGCGCATGTCGGTCCACGCCTGCATGAACATCCGGTTCACAAGTTTCTGCGGTTTCCGGAACTCGGAGGTGATCTCGGTCTCGAGCCAAGTTCGCAGGTGCGACCAGCGTTCCGCCTTCGCGAGTCCAAGCGAGTAGGTCAGGGTGCAGAGATAGGCCGGATAGGAGGCGAGCGCGATGAGCGCTGTCGAACCGCTGTCGGCACGCGCAGCGGCGATGGTCTGGACTGCGTCCTGAGCGATCTTCAAGTCCGACCCGTCGCCCCATCTGCCCGCCAACGCCAGCATTCGTGCAAGCGGCTCCGCCAGTCCCTCCATCGCCCGCCATCGATCGAGAACGGCTTCGTTGGTCGGGGGCGGCACCTGGACCGGGAACTCGGGACCGGTGATCCGTTCTAGAAGCCTATCGACCTCCGCGGCGAACCCATCAGCCAGCTCGATGCGCCTTTCGGACGACGCGAGGTTGCGCTTGGTGGTGGCGACCAGCAGTTCCATCGTATCGGGATCGGGAAGGCGCGCGCTTTCCAGCGTCGTGACCGCGTCGGCGAGATTGTGGAAGAAGCTGTCAGCGTCTTCCACGGTCACCAGCGCTCCAGAGCGCGCAGCGATGAGTTCCTTTGCCGCCGTAGATGGCTCGCCGCGCGTCGCCCACCACATCGGATAGCGCCGACTGGGCGCACGTTTGATGGCAGCGCGCAGCGCAGGGTCCCAGTCACCCGACCAACCCGAGACGATGAGCCCGTACTCGTCGACGATCCGGTCCAAGAGGCGATCGAACTCGGCCGGGTAACCTGCCAGCTCCTCCTCCGTGTTGAGGATCCGGTTGTCGAGGTAGTCGCCATGGACTTTGAGAATGAAGCAGCGGCTGTGCGCGAGTGGACTCGCGCCCCGGAGATCGTCCGCCGATCGGACGACGACCGGCTCGACGCCCATGGCGCTTAGCGCCTGTTCGAGCAGCCGATCGAAGTTGGTCGTGACGACCACCCGGACGAAGCCGGCCTTGACCAGCCGCGCTATCGCCTGATGCGCCTTGGTAGGTGTGCGCCGTCCATGATCGAGATCCTCCGTGGTGGGCTCGATGTAGTGATGCAGGATGGATCGGCGCTCCGCCGGGGTTACGGAGAGCGTATCGAGGAGAACGGAGTAGGAAGGCTCGGTCCCGAAGCGGTCGATGTGCCACTCCCGCCAGTCACGCCGCCCTTCGGCGCCCTCTGCCGCCGCAAGTCGGCGAACCAGGTCGAGCGTGATGTCCCAGCCGGTCGGTATCGAGGCGGCCCGAGACAGTCCCGATCCGAGAAGAAGCGCGTAGACCCCCGGGTTTTCGACCATGGAGAAGGCGATACGGGTTGTTGGGGCGAGCAACTTGGTGTCCTTCGTTCTTGCAACGTTCCAGGATAGCCGGTTCGCTTAGGTACGCAAGAAGCACCCGCTGTTTCGATCCTCCGAACGCAGCGGTCAGCGGCATCGTAATTGAACCCGTAAAGGTGGCGAATGCAGTATAGTGCTTGTCATGGCCCGCGTTCTCGGCGGAGACTGCAGGCCGCGGTCCAAAGCGGGGTAGGGCACTCGGAGTGACCGGCTATGTCATCTCGGACATACAGCCGCACTTGGCTCGCCGACGTGATCAAAGATTCGCTGGTCGAACCTTGCATTCGACAAAGGCGCACTTGCGCGAACCAGCCCGCGCTCGTCGATCTGCGCGTTAGAAGCCGCGCGACCTTTCCAGGAAACGCTTCGCGATCATTTCAAACGGTTCCACGTTCACTCCGAGGACGTCCATGTTCGCTTCGATGAAGGCGCGTCCCTCGTTTCGGTCCGCGCCCCAAACGCGTTTCGAGGACGACGCTAAGGATGTCCGGTTCACCCGGCGGACGAGCTCGGCTCGCGGAAGGTTGTTGAGATACCGCTCTGCTCCCTCCGTCCCGGTCCCGATGAACAGCCGGTTCGGCGCGATCGGCATGTGAATGAGAAAGTCGTCGTTCGCGATGCCGCCCTCCCAATGAATGGGCAGATCGGAGAGTAGCAATTTCGGGACAGCCGCGGTGAACTCGATGACCCACCAGTGCAGATCTGCGAACCGGTTGGTCATGGCATCGTGCATAACCATTCTCGGAAGCCACGACGTGAGGCTGTGGACCTCGAGCGCTCCGGGAAGATGCTCATTCAGCCATTTCTCAGTAGCCGGCGCGCCAGCCGGCAGCGCCGCGTCGCCTTCTCCGAGGAAGCGGCTGAGGATCTTCATACCCTCGGTTCGCATGTGGGCCAGAACGTCAGGCTGCCGAACGCGGAGCGAATTAAGGAAGAGCGCCCAGGCGGCCTTTTCGTCCAAGCCGATCGGCTCCCTCCTTTCGATCATCCCAAGCGCAACGGCGGCGCTGTTATCGAGAGGGGAGAAGAACCTCTTCTCGATGTGGTCGTCGTCGATTCCGAGCGCGTTGGCGACGACTGCATAAAGAGCGCTTTCATAGCCGGTGTACTCGGGCGCCCGCGCGCTGGACAGCACTCGTCCGTCCCGAACCGAGAAGCTTTGCAGCCTGCCGGTTTCGTCGCACCAGCGGCGCAGGAGGAACTGAGGGACGTAGTGATGCTTCATGCCGCTCCAGGTGAACGCCCGGCTGTAGGCTTTTCAAATGGGGTGTAGATGGCCGTCTTCGCATCGGCCGCTTTTCTGAGGTACGTACTGAAGAGACTGCGTCTCGCCGCGGCACGAGGCGCCATAAATCGAATTCTCCATAGCTCCCGGGTTCAGGGACCTCCGCCATGACTTGGACAACAACTCTTTCGATCATGATGTTCTTTGACTTGGACGATATGAAAGGTGCCATCGTCGGAACAAGGCCGCCGCCCGCTCATCGGACTCAACCTTTCGCCCCCAGTCCGGCGCGGACCTCATCCGGCAGCAAGTGCAAGACGGAAGCTTCCGTCCATTCCGCCGGCCTGCGGTCTATGCGGATCGTCACCTGTGCTGCCATCTGCCCCATGTCGTTGCCACTCGCCGTGACTTTGAAGATTCCGTCACGCTGGTCCTTGCCCGGCCATAATCCGATGTCATCGGCATAAACGCGCCGGGGCCGGAAGTCCGCGCAGCCGTAGGTCCCCGCATCGCCGCCGAAGGGCGGTCGGTCGTGCCACCGCATCTCGACGGGACTGAACTCACGCGGTGGGGCCGACAGCATCGAGTGCGCAGAGAAGGATTGCATCAGCCGGTCCTGCTCGTCCAGTGGCCTCTCGGGTGGCGTGGGCAACGAAGCCGACCCGGCCGCGCTTTCGATGTCACTGTCTCCTGCCAGAAGTCCGAAGTCGCGGGACGCAATGCCGACGACCAGCTGCATGATCGAAACCTGGCCGACGTTTTCGACCTCAAAGGTAATTCTCGGCAACGCCGCGATGCGGGCGATGCGTTCATGCAGTGTTTCGAAGTAGGCCTCGACTGCCTCCCGGTAGGCCGCGTAGCCCTCGTTATAGGCCTCGATCTGGTATTCGCTGATCCCTCTGAAGCCGTTGCCGAAGGTGAGGGCCCGAAGGGTATCCACTCGCAGGCGGTGGGGCGGATTGGCGTCCAGCACGCGCTCGACCAGCCTGGACCGAACCGCGGAGTCCAGCGGAGGAAGGGTCGGGGAGACGTGCAGGACCACGCCGTCAACCGCTTCGGGAAACGAGATCCGGGCATTCGGCCGCCGGTCGAGCGCCACCTTCAGATCACGCTCCGCCTGGGTAAGCTTGCGCTTCTCGTCGGTCTGCTGCTCAGGCAGGAGCCAGGACGCTGGCGGGGCATACGCGTTCAGGCCCGCATCCTTCGCGCTGAGCCGTGGGCCGCTGTCGTGCGACAGGAGCTCGGCGCCGGCACCGAACTCCGCTGCGGCGACGACGATGCGATCGTCGTTCGAACCTTCGTCCAGATCGGGGTACCTGCTCCAGTCGGGGCGCCGGCGTGGCGCGATCGTGAGCGTGACCCGGATCGGCTTCTCCTTGAGGACCGCCGTTTGCCCCTCTGCCTCCGCCGCCTCGTCGATCATCGCAAGCGCTCGCCGGGATCGGTCTCGCAAGCGGGTCTTGGTGCTCGACTTGAACCGGTCCAGCTCCTCGATCACCGGTCTCGCCACCATGATCGCGACGTGGCTGGCGTCGGGCAGCAGCTCGCGCCAGGGAAGATCGGCCAGGTCGCGAAGCTGGATAAAGGCGTTGGTGTCGACGAATATCGTCCGCGTGACCGTCATCGCCCGAAGATGTCCGGCGGAAGACGATTCCGCAAGGCCGCCCGAAACTTAGAGATCGATAGATGCAGACAGCTTGATTGTCCGGGGTGCGCCTTGCAGAAGGTCGGGGCGCGAACTGTCGAACGCGGTCGCCCAATACCGTCTGTTCGCCAGATTATCGACGCCGAAGCGCAGCGTCAGCGGCTGGTCACTTATCACGGCGACATAGCGCGCGCCGAGATCGAAACGCGTCCAGCTGGGCAGCGATAACGTGTTGGCGGCATTTGCCGGCTGCGTGCCGGTATGCACGATGCGACCCGTTACGGTGAGTGCGGGGACGAACGGCAGATCCCATTCGGCGTTGCCGTTGATCAGATAGTCCGGCACGCCGGCGACCTTGCGGCCTTCGTTCAGGCCGTTGGTCTGCCGCCGCAGCCTCGCGTCGATCACCGAACCGCCGGCGATGATCCGCAGGCCGACGACCGGTTCTGCCTGGATGCTGAGTTCGATACCCTTGTTGCGCTGCAGTCCGGAAGCCTCGAAGCGGGCGGCGTTCGCTGGCGGACCCGGCAGGGCGGTCGCAATTGCGGTCGCCCGCTCGGTGGTGAAGAGCGAGACGCTGGCTGTTACCGTGCTGAAGTTCATCTTGGCGCCGACCTCGTACTGCGTCGACCGGAACGGCGGCAGTACCTCGCCGACGTTGACGATGTTGAGCCCGCCGCTGATCACAGGCGCGGTCGCGCCTTGGACGAGTGCCTCGATCCGGTTGGCGTAGAGTGAAACATGGTCGATCGGCTTCACGACCAGGCCGGCCACCGGCGTGATCGCGTCCTTGCGATACTCGCCCGTCCGTTGCGCGGTTACGTTGGAATACGCCTTCACGACGATCTGCTGCAGGCGCAGGCCGCCTGTCAGCAGGATGCGGTCGTTCCAAAAGCCAACAGTGTCCGACGCGAACGCACTGGTCAGGCGGGTGCGCGAGATCGGGAATGGGTCGTCCAGATTTCCGCCGCGCGAGGTAACGCGGCTTGGTTGGGGTACGACGACGGGCGCATAGATGCTCGTGGTGCCCGCCGAGATGGCATAGAATTCGAAGGCGTTGCGGTTGGTGAGCCAGTTCATGGAACCGCCGACGTTGAACTCGTTCGTTACGCCGCCCGCGGCGAGCTTCACGCGTACGCCGGCCTGCGCCGCCTCGTTGTTGTCGGTTCGTGGAATCCGCGAGCCGGACACGGACGCCGCGCCCGTCGTCTCGTTGAGCAGCGACAGCGTACTGTAGAAGCCGTCCTCGGCTCCGTCGCGCGCGCCAACCGCGGCATAGGCGAGAGCGTTGTCCGTCAGGTCATATTCGGCACGGAACTGACCGTAGATGTCGCGCAAATTGGTGAAGTAATAAGGCTGGCCGTAATTGGCGTCGGCCTTAGGCACCCTGGGAATGGCGGTGATCGCGGCGGGAAGCGTCAGCTTGGGGCGGATCTGGTCCACGCGTACCTTTTGGTAGGCGACATCAAGCGACAGCCGGAGTGGTCCATTGTCGTAGTCGATCGCGCCGCCCAACAGGTATGCGCTTCGGAACTCGTCTTTGATCGCGACATCGCCTCGCCGCGCTGCACCGTTGATGCGGACGCCCCACTCTGCATCGGCGCCGAAGCGCCGGCTGACGTCGAAGCTGCCGCCGACGTGCCCGCTGGACGTGTAGTTCGTGGTCAGCCGGGTCAGGGGCGTCTTACCTGCACGCTTGGGGACCAGGTTGACGCTGCCGCCGATCGCGGTACCGCCGGGTGCGGCACCGTTGAGGAACGCACTCGACCCGTTCAGGACCTGGACCGCGTCATAGAGTTCGGGTGCGATCAGTTGGCGCGGCGTGATGCCGTAGAGCCCGTCGAACCCTATGTCGTCGCCCGCGAGTGCGAAGCCCCGGATGACGAACTGTTCGGCCGCGTTGCCGAAGCCGTAGCTCGTTCGCACCGACGGGTCGTTGTCTAGCACTTGGCCAAGGGTCTGAGGCTGCTGGTTGAGGATCAGCGCGGAATTATAGCTCTTGATCGCGAAGGGTACGTCTTCCGCCGCCTTGTCACCAAGGACGCCGACCCGCCCGCCGTGCGTCACGCCGGTCTGGTTCGCCTTCTGTGCGGTTACGACGATCTCCTCGGTGCGTTCCCCGGGCGCTGCATCCTGCGCGGCTGCTGGCGATGCGACGGCCAGAGCCGACGTGCCGACCGTCAGACGTAGAAGAGTGCTGGTCTTGATCACGGATGTTTCCTTGATGGCACCGGTTTCCCTGGCGCTGTGTCATTCAGGTAAGGCGCGTGCGCATTGCCCAGGCGATGGTGAGGATCGGCACCGCGAGTCCGAACCACGACAAAGCGTCACGCCATCCATCGCCGGTCAGCGCCGCGATCAATGCAACACCGGTGAGAACCGCGATCGCCAGCGGAGCAGCGAAAATCATGAGAAGGCTCTGCCGGGTGCGTCGGCGCTGCGTCATGCCGTCGGCTCCACAAGACCGCCGGTCTCGACCTCGCGGACGTGAGCCGTGCTCGAAGTTCGCCGCTTGCCGATCCAGAGGTACACCCCGGTTGTCAGCACCGTCATCGTGAAGAGGTCGAGCACCGCCCACAGAATTTTCAGCGGCAGGCCGCCATAGTCGCCGAAGTGCAGCGGCCGCGAGAGGGATAGCGCTTTGTTGTACCAGGGCATCGATCGCGCCGTGGTGAAGGCGCTGGTCTCGGCATCGATCAGCGCGGGCGTCAGAAGGCGCTGCGTCAGTGGCGTGTCACCTTGGAAGAACACCGCATAATGATGCTTTGAACTGAAGCTCCCGCCGGGGAAGCCGATGAACTGCGGGTTGTTGCCCGGCAGCGCTTTGCGCGCCTCGGCCATCGCCGTGTCAAGGGAGCCGTAGCGTGACGGCGGCAACGCCGCCTTGCCGGCGTAGTCACGTGTCATCGCGGCAAGCTCGTTTCGTTGCCACAGTTTGTTGATCGGCTTTTCGAGAGTGTTGATTGCGCCGGTAACGCCCACGACAGCCATCCAGGCGAGTGCGACAATGCCGAATAGATTATGATGATCGAGCCATTTGAGTCGGGTGCTGCGGGAAGTACGTAGCGTTCCGAACGCGAGCTTGCGCATGAACGGCGCGTATAGGACCGTCCCGGAAACGAGCGCTGCGGTGAAGAGCAGGCCCATGGCGCCGAGGAACAGCATGCCTGCCAACCCCAGGAACATGTCCGTATGAAGCTTGAGCAGGAAGTGCATGACGCCCCCCGCGCGCTCCTTGCCCAACACCCGGCCTGTCGATCGGTCGAAGACCTGAGTCGTCATCTCGGAGCCGGGCGAGTCCGGCCTCAGCCCGGTCGTAACGGTCATCGAGGGCTGATCGTTGTCGAACGCCATGAACAACGGCACCTCGCCGGGACGAGTGGCGAGTGCCTTGGCCATCATGGTGTCGAGGGGCAGCAGTCCTCGGGCATTGCCGGACGATCCAACTCCCGGCATCCCGAACTGCAGGTTGCCGCCGCTCATGCGATCGATCTCGTCACTGAAGATGAGGGGCAACCCCGTCACGCACAGCATGAGCAAGAACAGGGTGCAGACCAAGCTGGTCCATTTGTGCACGAGATACCACGCGCGGATCGAGGAACTCGACATCAACAGTTACCGAACAAATGATATTAACTCGCAATAGCGCCGTAGATGCCATGCGACGCGCTGTCAATTTGATCCGATGCGTTCCATCGCCAGCAGAAATCGCATTTCAGCTTGATCACGCCTTCGGTTGAAACGTCGAGTCGCGAGGAACTCGGAAAATGCCGCGGTTATTCAGTGGCATGCAGATCTGGCTTGCAAGACGGGCTAGTGCCTCTCGCCGACGCATTCAGAATTTACTGGCTGTTTTCTCGTAAGAGCGTGATGCCGTTGCGAGCATTGCCAGTACGTCGAACTAATGAGTCGAACGACTCCGAATCGCTTCAAGGGGCAAAGAATGACGCGTGTGGAAATTCGGGAAGAACCGGGTTCGTTGATATGGGAGGTGACTGGCGCTGACGGAAAGGTGTTCTACGAGGTGAAGTGTGGCGTACATCGCCTTCTGCGCTTCGAAACGGAGATCGAGGCAAACGCTCATTTCGACCGGTGGGCCCCGGAAGCGGAAAACGACCTAGAAGCATTCGGTCGCTGACCAATGTCTCACGATCTTCGGTCATGAGGTGTCGTTCCTAACTGAGTACTACTCGCGTGGCGAACTAATCGATTCGGCTTGGCCAATCGGTAGGAGCGTCGTTAGCGTGGGGAGGGGGGTAATCGGGCGATGTCGTTTTTTTCGAAGCTGATGCGGTCGCTGGGTCTGCTCGACGCCTCAGATGGTGCAAATGCCGCTGAGCAGTCGTCGGACAATCGGTCCCCCACCTCTAGTGGCTCTCAACAGCGGCCGTCTCCACAACTCCAGGCGCCACCCCTCTCACTATCGTCTGCGAAGCCGCCAACCGTCGCACCCGTGCCGGAACTGGCATCACCGACACCGTCGCCGACGTCATCGTCCCACGTCGTCACGCATGGTCACGGTGAACCGACAGCGACCAACGTCGGGTCGAGAGATGATGTGATCGCCGGTACCGACGGTCGTTTTCGTGCCGCCGGCTATTCGTTCGGGACCTGGGCGCAGGCGGCGGATTTCGCAGATCGCCAGTCGCGCCGGTCGACGATTTCGCGTGAGGATGTCGACAACCGGCAGCCGCGGCAGCTTGCCGAAGGTCCGGTTCGGAAAACGCCATCACTCACGGTTCCCGCCACGGAGCTCGACCATGGTGTGACGAAGTCGGCAGATGGTCGCTACCGCGCGGGCGGCTACGTATTCGAAACCGAACCGCAGGCTCGGAGCTACGCCTTGCGGCGGACTAGTGGCGTTCCCGGACTGCAATCGGCACGTCGTGTGGAGGAGGCCCGGCCAACGTATCAGTCGCCACCACCGCCACCAGCACCGCCGTCGACACCGCCACCACCGCCGCAAAGAACTAAGCCTTCCCCGACACTATGGGCCCCTCCGCATCAGCCCTCTGTTCGTCGTGTCCGACCTGCCGTGAAACCGCAACGCGAGCCGCGGTGGATCGTCGGGCCTGAGCTGCTGGAGATCGGCCCGATTTCTTTCGACGCCAAGCTCGTTTACGTAGGTCATCAGGCCGATCCATACGGATATCCTCGACATCCGGCGTTGATCGACCCCGCGTTGACCGTGGCGGAGCGCTACGTTTCGTCCGATACGGTGAACAGTTGGAATGCCGACTACCACGCATTCGATCCGGCTGCGCGAAGAGGGTATCTCGAATGGCTTGCTGCGGGTCGTCCCGGCGGCGCGGCACCCGCGTTCGCCAAGCTGTATTTCTATGGCCTGGAGCGAAGGTTGCTCCTCGACGATGCGAAGGCTGAGGCGCACCTGATCCTGGCCGAACTGCGGCGGCTGATGGTGTCGTACGGGGAAGACTACAACTTCGGACCAGCCGCCGCCAAGTTGATCGATCTGGCTTCGCTGATCGCGAAGGAGGACGGACCGAGAACGCGGCCGAACCTGCTTCTCGGCAACGGGTACGAATTACCGCTCAAACTGCGCATCGAACTCGGCGAGCAGGTCGCCGCAGGCGAGCCGCTCGGTTCGGACGCAGCGCTTTGCTGGCTGTTGGCTACGCCCCAGACATACCCACGAACCGCGATCACGCGATGCTTCGACGAGTTCCTGGACCTTTGGGGCCGTCGGTTTGCTGAAATCTATCCTGCGGGCTTGAAGGTTCGTGTCCCCAAGGCCCGGATAAATTACCGTTACCAATCCTCAAACGGGTTCCACGCGGATATGATTCTGCCCAACGTGCCGGATCTGTCCGGGACATCGGCTCCGCTGGGGCGCCTGCGGAATCTCATGGACGAGTGTTCCGACGCCCTCGGATCGTACAGTCGCCTCGTCGGTGGCAACGCATCGGTTCGAGGAACCCTACCTGCAGCAGCGCTGCTCCCGCCGGTCATGTCCAAGGGACCTTTCGGCGAACCCCTCAGAGCAGCGCGGCGCGGGTTGGCGCTTACGCCGGACAAGCCGACGATAACGACAACGGCGGCGATCCTGGATGCCACCATGCTTCCCGATCCAGGGGACGGGGGTACCGTGAATACCGCCTGCCAGAAGCAGCTGGCGCAACGGCTGGATGCAATCGGCGTCGGTTTCGAACCGGATCGGCGGTACGGTGCTACAGGGCCGATGAGTGTCGGTTCTATCATCGGCCTGTTCGAATTGGGGGATACGTCTCCTCTCGCCACTGACGATCCGACATATGCGACGGCGCGTTCGGTGGTCGACATCGCGATTCTGGCCGCGTCGTCGGACGGGGCGATCGTGCCAGCGGAAATTCTTGCCATAGGCGATCACATCGCGGGCTTCTCGGAACTTCACGAGGGGGCGCATCGTCGGTTGGCTGCGCATATTGCGGTCGCCACGGAGCAGCCTCCAAGGTTGGCAGCGGCCCTCAAACGTCTTGCGGATCTCCCAAACGACGCACGGCGTAACGTCGCGACTGCCGCGGCGGCCACGATCCTGGCTGACGGTCAGATACTTCCGGCGGAGGTCCGATTCCTCGAGAACCTGTATAAGGTGCTCGGCCTACCCCAGGATGACGTCTATGGTCTGCTTCACCGTGGGGGCGGCGGCGATGCCCCGGTCACGGTCATGGCCGCAAGACCCGAAGCCGGTATTCCGCTGCCTCGCGAAATGCCGAAGAGCGAGTTGTTGATCGACAGCGTACGTCTCGCCAGGATCCGGAGCGAGACGACGGACGTCTCGAAACTCCTGGCTTCGATTTTCGTGGAGGACGCGGCACCACCAGTCGAAAAGGTCGTCGGAGCCGAAATCGGCAGATATGGGGGCCTCGACAAGGCACATGAGGCCCTCTTGGCATTGATCGTGGAGAATCCGGAAACGACGCGTTCCGATTTCGATGCGGCAGCCCGAGCGGTGCGCCTGATGCCCGATGGCGCCATCGAGACGATCAACGAGTGGGCGTTCGACAAGTTTGACGAACCGATCTTCGAAGACGACGAAACGTTGATCATTCCCGCTCACATTCTCAAACTTCTTGAACAGATGGATGCATCGTGACCCAGCCAACCCTCCGCCCTCGAGACCGCGACACCATACTTCAGGCGCTGGCGGCAGGCGTCGTGCCCCGTTTGGGGCTGCGCCACATCCAGGTCGGACGGGCTGGGGAAATTGCGGCACTCGTTCGCGACATTGACCGTGTAGCGGACGGTGGGGCGGGGATGCGCCTCGTCGTTGGCGAGTACGGCGCTGGAAAGACCTTCTTCCTCAATCTCGTGCGACTGATTGCCCTGGAAAGAAAGTGCGTGACGATACACGCCGATCTCGCTCCCGATCGTCGACTTCACGCCACGGGCGGACAGGCTCGCGGTCTCTTCTCCGAAGCGATCAGGAACATGGCGACGCGGACGAAGCCGGAGGGCGGGGCCCTAGCCAGCATCCTCGAGCGGTTCATCGGAACCTGCGTTCAGGTAGCCGAAACAGAAGCTCGACCGATGGAACGCGTGATAGACTCCGCTTTGGCGCCTTTGCACGAACACCTCGGCGGGCATGATTTCGTGACGGTCGTGAAGGCGTACTGGCAGGCCGGGGACGATGGTGACGACGGCCGAAAGGCGGCGGCGTTGCGCTGGCTTCGCGCCGAATATCCAACGAAGACGGAAGCGAGAAACGCGATCGGCGTTCGTTCGATAATCGACGACGCGGACGTTTACGACAGCTTCAAGCTGATGGCCGCCTTCGTTCGGATCGCCGGGTACGCGGGAATGGTCGTCGTCCTTGACGAGATGGTGAACCTCTACAAGCTCCAGAGTGCGCAAGCGAGGAATCAGAATTACGAGCAGCTGCTGCGCATGCTGAACGACGTGCTTCAGGGCGACGTCGCGGGTTTGGGGTTCGTGCTTGGCGGGACCCCGGAGTTCCTGATGGACAGCCGACGTGGCCTCTACAGCTACCAGGCTCTCCAGTCCCGCCTTGCCGAGAACGGCTTCGCCACCGGCGGGCTCGTCGACCTGTCCGGACCCGTGGTGCGGTTGCAGGGCCTGACGCCCGAGGATCTGCTCGTGCTGCTTGGCAACATCCGTTCGGTGTTCGCATCGAACGTCGACGTTGGCGAACTCGTGCCTGACAGTGCTCTCACCGCCTTCATGTCTCATTGCAACACTCGTATAGGCGAAGCGTATTTTCGGACGCCACGTAACACCATCAAGGCTTTCGTTCAGTTCCTGGCGGTGCTCGAGCAGAATCCCGGAACGGATTGGCGGCTGCTGATCGGAGCGGTGGAGGTGGCCAATGACGAGGACTCGGCCATCGGCGACGAGGACGGCGATGACGAACTCGCCACCCTGCGACTTTAGTGGTTTCATCATACGATAGGCTGCACCGCGATGTTCAGCGCTGGATCCGGGACGAGGGGTGGACCGAGCTCCGACAGGTGCAGGACCAATCCATCTCCGCCATTCTCACCGGAGATGAGGATGTCTTGATTTGCGCGGCCACTGCTGCGGGCAAGACGGAGGCAGCCTTCCTGCCGCTTCTCACGCAGGCCGCGTCTCGGGAGGCCCCGGGACTCGCGATCTTGTACGTCAGTCCGCTGAAGGCCCTTATCAACGATCAGGCGCGACGGCTGGATGGCCTCTGCGAGAGTTTGGGTCTGCCGCTTGTCCGATGGCACGGAGACGCGCCGCAAGGGCCCAAGACACGGACGTTCAAGCATCCACGTGGCGTGGCGCTGATCACGCCGGAGTCGATCGAAGCAATGCTGGTCAGGCGTCCGGCGGATGCTCGACGGTTGTTCGGTGCGTTGGACGCGATCGTGATCGATGAGTTGCATGCATTCCTTAGAGGGCCGCGTGGCCTCCATCTCGCATCACTGCTTCGACGGATCGACGCCTTGGCTGATCGGCGGCCGCGACGAATTGGTTTGTCCGCGACCATCGGGGACCCGGCGATCGCCGCGTCCTGGCTACACCCGAGTGCACCGTCTTCGGTTGTTCGTATCGAGGTCGAGGGCGGTCAGCCCGAGCTACGTCTCCAGGTTCGAGCGTATTTACAAAGGGATTCGGTGATCGGCACCGATGCGATCGGTTCAGATGGCACACGGATCGAGGGCGACGTGGACGCCTTGAGCGATATCGCCGATCACGGCTTCAAGCATCTTCGCGATGAGAACAATCTGTTATTCGCCGGTTCCCGGCGCAACGTGGAGGAGCTGGCCGACCGTCTCCGCGCGCGGTCAGAGGCTGCAGGAGTTCCCAACCCCTTTCTGCCGCATCATGGCAATCTTGCCCGCGAGTTGCGCGAGGAGGTCGAAGGCCGTCTTAAGGCCGGCGACCTGCCGACCACGGCGATCGCCACCACGACCTTGGAACTGGGTATCGACATCGGTTCGGTCGCCTCGATCGCACAGCTGGGCCCCCCTCGATCGATCGCGGGACTCCGCCAACGGCTTGGCCGGAGTGGTCGCCGCGCCGGTGCCGCCTCGGTGCTTCGCATCTACATTCGGGAGCCGGCGGCTCCCGATGGACCGCTAGGTCGACTACGCCTGCCCACGATATGCGCGATAGCGGCCGTACGCCTGCTGCTGGACCGCTTCGTCGAACCGCCCGAGCGCTTCGACCCGAGCACGTTCAGTGTCGCCGTGCAGCAGACCCTATCCCTCATCGTCGAACGCGGTGGGGTGACGCCGGCGGGATTGCATAGAGAGCTGTTCGCAGGTGGCGCCTTGGCGATGTCTGCTGGTGATCTGGCAAACCTTCTTCGAGGAATGGCGGATCCGGAGGTCGGTTTGCTCGAACAGTCGCCTGACGGGCTACTGATGTTGGGGCGGACTGGCGAGCGTATCACCGTCTCGCGCGACTTCTACGCCAACTTTGACACCGAAGAGGAATGGAGGCTCATTGCCGGCGGTCGCTCCTTGGGGACGATACCGTTGTCAAATGCCGTGGCGGTCGGCGTCCTCGTTGGTTTCGCTGGGCGTCGTTGGCGCATCCTGGCGGTCGACGATCCGGCCAAAGTGGTGGAGGTCGTCTCGCATCCGTCAGGCCGACTTCCTCAGTTCGATAGCGGATCCGGCGAACCGATGCACGATCGCCTGGCAGCGGAAATGCTCGCGGTTCTCCGTGATGCCGATCTGCCCCCATGGCTGGACAAGACGTCAAATCGAATGCTCCAGGAGGCTCGAACGGCGTGGTCGGGAATGACGTTCATTGACGGACCTCTGATTGCAGCCGGCAGAGCGACCATATTGTTCACATGGCGCGGCACGACATTCAACGCTCTCGCTGCGGTAGTGTTCGTTGCGGCGGGCTACAACGCGGAGGCAATTGACGTCGGCGTCGAGATTGACGGGCTCAGTCCATCGGAATTGGTCGCTCAGGTTCCGCGACTCATGACTTTGCTCGACCTCGAGCTGCTTTCGAAAACCATGGAGGGATTGCGTCATGCGAAGTATGACGAGTTCGTCGTGGAAAGCCTGCTCAGAAAGGACTGGGCACGGCGAAACTCGGTTCTGATCCCCGAGATTTCGTCGTTCTTAAACGATATAGCGGAACCCAAAGGCGCTGTCGTCTAACGGAAGGTGCAGATCCAGCACGGGCTGATGACATTCATGTTGAGCTTTTTTTGTCATTCTGATCACGCGAGCAAGCTCATTGCCTACTGCTCCGTCTCGTCGGTCGCGACTGCCCCGATCGTCATGGCCAGTAGCGAGGCACCACGAGCCTCGTGGTCGAGTTTCAGCAATCGGACCCAGTGCGAGATGTGCTTCGCCGCCGCTTCGACCCCTTTGCGCTGCTGCTGCGGGGTCGTCAGATCCGTGTCGTTCTCGATGACCGATGCAATCGACAGCGCATAGAAGTCGATGATGTCGTCGGCTATGAGCTCACGGTCCGGCGAATTTGCCGCGAGATACTGCATGACGATGGGCATGATCTCCTGGAACAGGTCGATTTTGGCCTGGTCGTCTACCTTCATGATGTTCATCCCAGCGATTTGCCCGAATCGCTCGACGGCGCAGAGGCTGCATCATGGAAAATACCGCATCGCAGTTCGATCTCCTTGGCCAACTCCGCGCCCTGATCGCGCAACGAGACGACGCAGCGGAGGCGTTCGACGTCTTCAAGCAGGACGCGGTGATGGCGACGGCAGGTGATCCGCAAGTTGTTGACGCATCGTCTGAAGACGCTGCACAGGCTGCGGTAGAGCAGGTCGACACGTTTGCCTCGGAAACGGAAGGCTTGATGGTAAGCGCGACCGACGACGAACTGCGGTCAGCATACCGACAGACCGACGGTGAGATGGGCGATTTGGCGGCCGAGACGCTTCTTGACGAACTTCGACGTCGAAATTTGGTGGACTGAGGTTCTGATGCGAAGAACCGTTGGCGGTGGAACTTGAATTTGAGGTTGCGTTCACTGGCGTTTCACGTTCGGGGCCGGGCTTCGGTGTTCGTGGATGTCATAGGAATTTTCGATGTGTAACCGGGCGAGGTTCAGCGGCGAACCTGAGACGATCTTCGAGCGGTTCGGTGCCGAATGGCTGACCGAGAAGTCGTTGGACAATCGTTTCGATCCGAAGGAACTGCGGCCGTTCGGGCGGGCATATGTCGTACGGAGGGAAGGCGACCGTCGCGGGCTCGACGTGATGGAATGGGACGTCCTGGCGGGGCAGGCGAAGCAAGCCGGCCGTAAGGTTGCACAAACCAACGTTCGCACCCTCCATCTTCCCCAGTGGCGAGCACTGGTCAGTGATCCGGCCAACCGGTGTCTGATCCCGCTTACGGAATTCTGCGAATGGGCACGCGAGCCAACCGATCTTGGTGACGGCAAGAAGCCGATCAAGGGTGAGATGTGGTTCGCAGTTACCGACCAGCCGGCGTTCGCGGTTGCCGGCTTCTGGCGACAGGTAGGTGACCGGCGATACTTCGCGATGGTGACTTGCGATGCGAACGAGTTGGTTTCGCCAATTCACCCCAAGGCGATGATCACGATCCTGCGGCCGGACGATCACGATCGGTGGCTGAGCGGAAACTATGACGATGTCCTTGCGATGCAGCGGCCCTTCCCAGCCGCACGGATGACCGTACGGGGTCCGGTCTTCCCGACGCGGATGGGTCCCGGGTTTGTCTGAGCAGCCGGCCATGTCCCAGCGCGAAGTATGGCAAAGGGCGTCGCTGATCGTAGCGGAGTTCGGCGACGACGATACCGTTGATTTCGTTGCGCGGTTTACGGATATCCTCAAGGATACTGCCAACCCGGACGACTGGCGCCGTATCGCTGCCGCCGTGGACGTCATTGCCGCCGCTTCGAAGCAGTAGCGTTATTTCTCTGTCATAATGGGGCTCTCCGCCATCCCTTGAGCGTTTGAAGGCGGCAAGGAGACGACCATGGCAGACAGAGAGAAGATTACGGACGGTCCGAATGAACGGGCTATCGACGAACCGATCGCAGGCACCGGGCCTGGTATTCCCGATGATGCGCTTCTCCCGGGCGAGGATCTTCTGGAAGCTCCGAGCGACGCCGAGGTTGACCGGATCGCCGAGCATCTCGGTGCGCACAAACCGACGAAGACACAGTGATGGACGATACCGCAACGCAGACGAGGCAGCGTGAGATGGCCACCGAGCATCTGCTGTTCAAGCTGATGGAATACGTGGAGGCGCGACATGCCGGTCTGCTCGACTTCATGGAGCAGAGCCTGGATCATCTTGGAGATCCGGCAACCGATTCGACGAAGGATGATGGGGCCGTACGGGAGATTGCACTAGCCATGATCGTCGGTGCCCGCAAACAGAAGTGAACTAGGCTCGCACGGTCGGAACTTGGGAGATGTCGGTCGTCCATGCAGGCGATCGCATTTCCGAGCGCATTTTCCATTCGCGCTTGAAACCTTGGGAAGCCGTTACTGCGGTCAATGTGCCGAATTTCCCGTTGATCGCGTCGAGTGCGCTCATGAGCCGGTCTCGTTTCGTCGTATCCCCTTCGAACAGCGTGCGTGGCCGCTCGTCTTCGGGCAGCAGGTCGTCCAGGATTATTCCGGCTTTGGTGAAGGCGTAGCCGTCCCGCCATGCCTTCCGAGCACCACGTCTGGCCGCCGCGATGAGTTCGAAGCTGTCGTTCGTCATCGGATGCAGCGTCACCATCCGCGACGCTCCGTACTGTGGTCGATCGGGCTTGTGCTTGTTCGTATGGAAGAACGCGGTCAGCCGGGCGGCGACTAATCCGTGCGATCGCAGCTTTTCGCCTGCCCGCAGCGCATATTGCGAAAGCGCGCCCATCATTCGTTCAAAGTCGCAGATCGGCGTGCCGAAGGACCGGGTGACCGCCATGCCCTTTCGCCGCGGTTCGATCGCCTCCACGGCATTTGACGGAACGCCCCGCAGTTCGGCCACCAGCCGCTCGAGGACCACCGTCCCGACGGCGCGCGCCTGCTTCATCGGCATGTCCCGGAGCGCGTCTGCGGTGTGGATACCCAAGTCGATCAGCTTGCGGGCGGTCGCACTACCAACCCCCCAGACGTCACCGACCGCGAAGGTGTGCATGACGGCACGACGCGTGCTTTCGTCACGCAGATCGGCGACGCCGGCGAAGTCCGGATTCTTCTTGGCCGCGGCGTTCGCGAGCTTCGCCAGTGTCTTCGTCTCCGCAATGCCGACGCAGGTGGGGATCGTAGTCCACAGCTGGACCTGCGCGCGCATCGCCTGAGCATGGTTGATGAGATCACGTCCCTCGAAACCTGCAAGATCGAGGAACGTCTCGTCGATCGAGTAGATCTCGAAGTCGCGGGCAAACGGTTCGCATGCGGCGATCACCCGACGCTGCATGTCGCCGTAGAGAGCATAGTTCGATGACCGGACCTGGATGCCGTGCTCCTTCACCTTGTCACGCAGGTGGTGGATCGGATCGCCCATCTTGATGCCAAGCGCCTTCGCCTCGGCAGACCGGGCGATCGCACATCCGTCGTTGTTCGACAGGACGATGACCGGGACGCCGGCCAGACTTGCGTCGAAGGCGCGCTCGCACGAGACGTAGTAGTTGTTGCAGTCGATCAGGGCGATCGGCGTGCTCATGCGAGCTTGCGCGCGACGCCGACCACCGTGCCCCATATCTCGACGTGCTCGTCGACGAGAATGTCTGCGAACCCCTCGGCCTCGGGGATGAGCCAGTGACGCCCTTCGACGAAGCGCAGTCGTTTCAGCGTTCGCTCGCCGTGAACGAGGGCTATGACTATGGCTCCCGACCTCGGAGCCTTGGCTCGGTTCACGACGAGCAGATCCCCGTCATTGATCCCGGCACCGGCCATCGATCGTCCTTCGACACGCATGACGTAGCTCGCAGCCGGGTGTTCGACGAGCCAAGCACCCAGGTCGATCGGCTCCTGCATGTCGTCCTGAGCCGGGGACGGGAAACCGGCCGGCGTATGAACGAGAAAGAACGGTACCTCGCACGGGACGAGTTCGAATGGGACGTCGTGAAGCCGCACAGTATCAACGGCGCGATTCAGCGACACGACGACGGGGCGATCCCCGTTTCTCGATAACATGACCTAGTGGATCGTGGCTAAGAGGAGCTGGTCGTCTCGGGCGGCAAGAACCGAGCGGGCATCCTGGGCGACACCGACGGCTTGCCGGTACTCCATGGTCCCGAACCGCTCGGCCTCTTCGAAGCCGAAGGGCCCCGGTTCCACAGGCGGATAGAAGTTGTCGTATATGGCGCGGGCAGCCGCTCTCAGCCGCAGATCATGCTGCATTTCGTTGCTCCATCAGTGGCGAGTCGCCGCAATCGGCGAGCACGTAGCTAAGCGCCAAGCCGGTTGATTAGCAAGAACATTGCAAGAACATCGACATGATGC
This sequence comes from Sphingomonas sp. Leaf230, assembly GCF_001421745.1. GTDB lineage: Bacteria > Pseudomonadota > Alphaproteobacteria > Sphingomonadales > Sphingomonadaceae > Sphingomonas. The sequence continues at coordinate 40,305 of NZ_LMKW01000009.1, forward strand.
GATTGTCGGATCAACGATTCGAGGACCGCAAGAATGACCAATCACGACGATGACCAACCGGAGCACAAATCCGCGTTTGGTGAGTGGCTGGTGACGCAGAAGGACCGAAGCGATCTCGTCGGCCAGCTTGCGATCGGAGCCGTCGCTGATCGCCGTTTTCCCCGCAACGGGGATCCGGAAGCCGTGCGTAAGCATCTCAGCGCAATGCAGGCGGAAGGCGACATGTTCGCTGCGGTCGATGACGCCGAGTCCGATTGGCTATCCGCGTGATGCAGGACGCATGGGAACAGGCCTTCGCCTTGATGGCTGATCACGGTCAGATGGGGGCTTGCCGCGTCGTTGCGTCCGGTATGCAGAAGGCGTCCTCCGAACAACCCGAGCAGTTCCGGCGGTGGGAGGTCTTGGCGGACTGCCTGAATGCGGTGGCGGACGCCAGTCGGCAGAAGCACTGATGTGGCAGGTAACTCGGTGTTAGACGTTACCCCAGTCCCGACGTTCTCATGCACTGTGACGCGCGTTCACGACGGCGACGGGCCTCTATGGTGCTCGAATGGCGTAAAGGTGCGCATCGCGGGAGTGCAGGCGCCCGACTTCGAAAGCGCGTCGCCTTGCCGCGCGGCGGATCCACGGCGGGTGAACTATCGCTGCGACGATACTGCTGCCAGACGCAGTCAGCAGATCGTCGAGCGCTTGGTGTTGCGCAAGACTCTCCGGTGTGAGGCAACCGGCAGAAGCTATGCCCGTGTCGTAGCGCGATGTAACTTACCTGACGGAAGGTCGCTGTCCTGTGCCGCGATCGCATTTGGCGCGGCGATCAGATGGGATCGGTATTGGCGGCAGTACCGAATGGGGAGGTGCGAGTAGCCGGTAGAGTACTTCTTAAAACATCGGGTTGGGACTCCCGGTCTCGGAGCGAGGTGTTTCCTCCCGCGTGGCATCATAGTGCCCAACTACTTTACCGCTCAGCACGCGTAAAAACTTCACGGCTACCATCTGCTTAGCTGCCCATCTGACATAGCGACCGTGGATCATGATAAAGTCGCCTTCTGCTACCACGATTCTGGGCTCGCAGGTTATGGCTAGCCTAAATGCCAAGCCAATTTACTTGTGAGACTACGGGGATAGGAGCCGCTAATCAGCTCGTAAGCGTACCTGTTCTACTGGGTAGTGTGAAGAAACCGGTCGGTTTACCTCTGTAGGGGAAAAGGCGATCAAATCGTTAGCGCTGCCTGTCATTTCGCCACTTCGTTTCTGACGCTTGGCGGCTAGCAAATAAGTTCGCCGCCACCATCTGATGCTGGGTGTTTGTGGGTAGCTTCCTGGAACCCTCGGACGAAATCAATTTTTCGGGAAATATTATTCGCAACGAACTGGATACGGAACGGTCGTAGAACATCTTGGGAACGCTCGACCACGAACTGCGGCTGGTATATCGAATGGGAAGGGAGATCGAGTGTGCGCAAAGACATCACGGGGTTCATCGACGATTACATCAAGGAGATGGAGGCCGGGCAGGCTGCCGTTTTCGCTGGCGCCGGGCTGTCCGTTCCCGCCGGGTTCGTTGACTGGCGTCATCTTCTCGCGCCCCTGGCGGTCGAGCTGGATCTAGACATCGCGCAGGAGACGGATTTCATCGCGCTGGCCCAGTTTCACGTCAACGCGAACTCGAACAACCGGTCTCAACTCAACAAGGCGATCATTGAGGCATTCTCCACCGGCGCAAAGCCGACTGAAAGTCATCGATTGCTCGCCGGCCTGCCGATCGCGACTTGGTGGACGACCAACTACGACAATCTGATCGAGCGCGCGCTCTCGGGCGCGGGTAAGATCCCGGACGTCAAGCACACCGTTGCGCAACTTGCGAATACAAAGCCACGCCGTGATGCGATCGTTTTCAAGATGCATGGGGATGTTGATCATCCTGATCAAGCCGTCGCGACGCGGGATGACTACGAAAGATATGCCGGCAGCCGTGGTGCGTACATAAACGCGTTGTCCGGTGACTTCGTCAACAAGACCTTCCTGTTTCTCGGTTTCAGTTTCACCGATCCCAATCTCGAGGCGGTGCTTTCAAGGATACGCCAAACCTTCGAAGGCAACCAGCGTCGCCATTACGCGATCTTCAAGAACCGGACGCAGAATGCAGACGAGGACGATGCCGTCTTCATCAACGCGAAGACGCGGCAGAGCTTGGTGCTACGCGACCTCGAACGTTTCAACATCAAGCCGCTGATGATAGATGACTACCCCGAGGTGCCGGTCATCCTTGGAGAGTTGGTGAAGCGCTATCGCCGACGAACCATCTTCGTTTCGGCCAGCGCGTCGGACTTCGGGGTTTGGGGAGAGGCCCAGGTCACGGGTTTCATGCGCCGGCTTGGCGCGACCGTCATGGACAGCGAAGTTCGACTGGTGACCGGTTTGGGTCTTGGCGTCGGCAACGCGTTGTTCACCGGCGCCGTGGAGCAGGTCGTCCGCAAGGGCCAGGGGCACATGGAAGACCGGATAATAGTAAGGCCGTTTCCGCAGGCACTGCCAGATCCTGATCGGGAAGACCTTTGGGAGACGTATCGCCAGACGATCGTCGCGGAGGCAGGCGTCGCCCTCTTCATGTTCGGCAACAAGGAGGTCGGCGGGGCAATCCAGAATGCGCGAGGCGTCGAGCGGGAGTTCGAGATTGCGCGCGAGCATGGCCTTGTGGTGCTGCCGATCGGCGCGACGGGTTCGATGGCTTCCGTACTCGCGTCGCGAGCGCTCGCCGACCCGGACGTGTACCTTTCGGAACTGGATGGCACTCAACGTGCGCAACTAGCCGAGTTGGCAAAGCCGGTGGCTGATCTCGCGACGTTGATCGAGCCGATCATGGCCCTCGTGCGAGGACTGAAGGGTGTTCGCAAATGACTTTTGCCAGGTCTGAAGCGGACGAGGGCGATTTGAGGCCCCGATTGGCCTTCCGGATTGCACATGGCAATCATGGAGGGGCGCTCGGCGATAGCAGCCTGGACTGCGACCGTGATCAGCAACGATCTCAGTGATCACTACGACAAGTGTCATCAACACAACCAACCCGGAGATCCCAAATGGCCAAGCAGTGTTTTCTCAGCTTTCATTACAAGCCCGATGTGTGGCGCGTCTCGCAGGTGCGGGAGATTGGCACGATCGAAGAGCAGCCCCTGTTGGCATCCAACAAGTGGGAGGAGATCAAGGAGAAGGGCAGCGACGCCATCAAGGCGTGGATCGACACGAACATGAAGGGCAAAAAATGTCTGGTTGTCCTTGTCGGTACGAAGACGGCTGGTCGGGCGTGGGTGAACTACGAAATCAAGAAGGCTTGGAAGGACGGTCTCGGCGTGCTGGCCATTCACATCCACAACCTGAAGGATTCTTCGGGCAATCAGTCGACCAAGGGGTCTAACCCGTTCTCCGGCCTCTTCGTCGATGGCGAGTCCGTAACCGGGAAGGTCTACGATCCGCCGTTCGTGACGAGCACGAACGTCTACAAGCACATCCAGGACAACATTGCATCGTGGGTGGATACGGCCGTCGCGGCACGCTGACATAAGACATCGGGGTGCTCCTTGGCGCGCTCCGATGTCCAAGCCGGACCAGCGTCCGCTTCTTTCAAGAATACGCGGGCATGAGAACGTGGCTTGATTGAACGAACAATCATGTCAGCGGGGTTTGCTTCCTGGGAAGAGATGACAGTTGTCGCTCCGTCCGCTCGTGCTAACAAGAATATGACGACGACGGGGGTCGGGATTCGGTCGCGTGGGGGAATAAGGTGTTCGGCGGGAAGATTGGTGCGTTCCTGGGTCGTGTCGGCGACGCCAGTCATTCGTATGACGTATCGACGGAGACCTTCGTTCAGCCTCGTCTTGAGCGGCTTGCGGACGAGTTGCGTCTTCAGCAGGACGGGATCGAACGCGGTGGGGACAACGTGCCGGCGTCCGAGGACACCGGCTTCGATCTGGCTGAGACCCGTGTCGTGGACCGTATCGATCGGGAGCGGTCGCACGCGGAAAACCAGTTCCGCGACATGATGAACACATATCGCGATCGTCTGTTCGATCTCGAGTTCGACACCAAGGCAAGCCAAATCCGTTCGGCGGCCGAGGTGGGCGTCGCGGTCATCGGCGGAGAGACGGCCAAGGGTGTCGATCGGCTGAATCCGTTGCGTCGCGAGATGCTGAACGCCGAAAGGTATCTCATCGCCTTTCGCGAAAGGCACGGGTTGGACCGACCCGCCGATTATCCGCAGACGAAGGGCGAGCGCTGGTTTCTCTACGGCCTGTTGTTCGTCGTCCTGGTAATCGAGATGCTGTTGAACGGGGTGTTTTTCGCACAGGGCAATCCGCTCGGTCTCGTTGGCGGTTGGTTCCAGGCTGCGATATTCGCCACACTCAACATATTCATCGGGTGGAGTGCCGGTCGGCTCGGGACGACTTTGATAATCCACCGTTTCAAGCCCCAACGGGTGGCCGGTTGGACGATCATCGCGCTGTACGTCATCGGTGCGGTATTCCTGAACCTGACCGTAGCGCATTACCGTTCGGCATTTTCGATCGACCCCGTCAATCCGGGTGCCGTCGCGTGGCGGACGATGCGCGAGGGGGCGTTCGCAGGGTTGGACGCGGCGTCGATCACGATGTTTGCACTAGGCATAGTCTTTTCGATCATCGCGCTCGTCGACGGCCGCAAAATGGGGGACGCCTATTTCGGGTACGACCGTCCTTCCGGCAATTTCGACAGACGTCGACAGGACTATCTGGACGATCGGCAGGATCTGATCGACGCCGTGCAACGCGCCTACGAGGAGGCGCACGCGAGAATGAACGAGGAACACGATGATCTCACGCGGAAGCGGTCGGAAAGTCGCTCCATCCACGAGGCCATCGCACGCATCACGCGTGGTTACGACGCCCACCTCGGGTTTCTCGAACGATTGGGCGGCGACCTCCTTGGAATCTACCGTGAGGCGAACCGGAAGGCGCGTAGCACGCCGGTGCCTGGACATTTCAACCGCCGCTGGGAAATGCCTCGCGGCGCGCCACCGTCATACGGCGAAATCCGTTACTCCGACGAGGAAGTGTCGCGCATCACTGTCGCAGCGAAGAACGAACTCGACGCGCAGGCAGGTCTGCTGAATGAAGCGCGCGAGGGCGCCATGGCGCGTTTGCGGTCGCTGGATGATCTGGAGACTGTCCATGGCGCGTAACAGCCGTATTCCCGCCCGCTCGCGTCGCAAGGAACGTGAGGCCAAGCAGATGCGCGCTGGCGTCATCCTGTTTGTGATCGGAGCGGCTATCCTTGCGGCGATCGGGGGCCTGTACATCTACGCCGGTCGGGCGAACCCCAACCTTGCCGCTGGTAACCTTTGTCCAGACAGCGGCCCCGTCGCCATTACCGCCGTGGTGGTTGACGTGACCGATCCAGCTTCGCGCGTGACGCAAGCCGCCATCCGGTCCCGCATATTGGCTGCAGCCGAAGAACTTCCGCGGTTCGGCATGCTGAAGATCTTCGCGGCCGGCGCGGACGAAAGCGCATTGCTCCAACCGCTGTTCGCGAAATGCAATCCGGGCACCAAGGCCGATGTGAACGAACTGACATCATCGCCCGAGCTGGTCCAGAAGCGTTACGACGAGGGGTTTGAAGCGCCGTTGTCCAAGGCGTTGGACGGCGTGCTCGACGTTCCCACGGCTGACGCCTCACCGATCCTCGAAGGGATCCAGGCGGTTACTGTCGCGGCTTTCCCTCCCGGGGTCGCGAAGCTGCCTCGTAGGTTGCTGGTAGCGTCAGACCTCATCCAGAACTCGCAGGCGTTCTCCATGTACGGCGGACCGTTGAACGAGGATGCGGCTGAGCGGGTTGGCGAAGCTATTCCTGCGCAGCTCGAAGGCGTGAACGTCGAATTGCTGATGATCAGGAGAGCCGCCCAGGACACCCTTCAGACGTCGCCCGAATTCGTGGACTTCTGGGAGGGATGGTTTGGCGCTGCGGGCGCCAGGGTGCGACGGGCCACTCCGTTGCCGGGAAGGAATTGACGAGATGAAACTCGAACAGGGTACCGCCAAGATCCAGGCAATCACTTTTCTGGCGGCGGCCGTGGCGGGGGCTGCGTGCATAGTCGTGCTGAAGACGCTCGGCGTTCGGCAGATGATAGTGACGGTCGCACCCTGTCTCGTGATGGCGGCGTACGCCTCGTTGATCCTGGGCCGCTACTATCGCGCCCGGGCGGATCAGATCGGCGACAATCTCTACTATCTCGGCTTTATCTTCACGCTCATCAGCCTGTCGGTGTCGCTGTCCCAGTTCTCGTCGGGCGGTTCTGCCGAGGACATCGTGGCGAACTTCGGAATCGCGTTGGCGACTACGCTGCTCGGCGTGACGCTTCGCGTCGTGTTCAGCCAGATGCGAAGCGATCCTGTCGAGACGGAGAAGGAGGCGCGTCTGCAACTGGCCGAGGCATCACGCCGGCTGAAGGTCGAGTTGATGAACGCGAGTGCCGAGTTCGGCATGGCCGCACGCGCCAGTCGACAGTCCGTGAACGACGTGATCGAAGAGATGCAGGAGAAGTTGGGCGCCACGCTCGATGCCGCAGGGGAAAGGCTTCGGGAGTCCGTTGCACAGAGCGCGAGCGGTTTGTCAGGTGCCTCGAAGGGGCTCGAGGCTCAGATCGGCGGTGCGGCGACGCGACTGGCGGATGCGAGCGAATCCCTCAGGGCCGCATTGGAGGCGTCAACGACGCGTTGGGACGATGGGGTACGCGACACGTCCGATCGTAATACCGAGTTCAATTCGGTCGCCCGAAAGCTGTCGGGAGCCGTCGACCGTCTGGCTACGCGGATGGACAAGGGCGTGGGCTCCGTCGATGGGATCGAACTGCGCTTCGCCGCCTTGGCCGTTGCGGCGGAAGGTCTCGAACAGCGCTTCGTCGGCGCAGGGTTGCAGATCGACGGGGGCGTCGAAGCCATCGCGGTTCTGCGACGGGACGCCGCCGACCTGCACCACTTTGCGTCCGCGGCGTCGGCAGCAGGGCAGGGGCAGGCAGCGAGCGTCGAACGGGCACTTGGTGCAGTCGCTCGCGCCGAAACGGCGGCGGATACGATCGAGGCACAGCCTGCTCGGATGGTCGACATTCTCGATGAAGCCGAAGGACGGATGCGTACCGTAGTCGATAGGGCGATCGCCGCAGTCGAACGCGTCGAGCGAGAAGCCGCGTCGGCTCGGCCCTCAGCTCCTGACGCGTCTTTGGACGACCGGCAACTGCAGTTCGAACCCTTCGTGCCGCCCGCCGTCGAGACTGAAGGGCGGCCGGCGGTCTGATGGCTTTCACGAATGACCGATCGGTCGAACGCGACAACGCCACCTATCGCAAGGGGTTGGTGTTGGGTTTGACCCTGGCCGAACTAGGCATTCTGATCATCTTCGTCCTGCTATTGGCGTTCGGCGCGGCGCTTCTGACCAAGGATCGGGAGATACTTCGACTCAAGCGTGCCGTGCCCGAGGAACGGGCTGCCTCACGTGTCGAACGATTGCTCCGTGAAAAGGCCGCGGACCCGGTAGCGGCCCGTACGCTGGCGCGCGAACTGGTCGATTCCGCCGTTCGGCAGGATGCGCTGACGGATTATCAGCGGCGGCTGCAACAGGCTTCTTCCGCCGTGAGGAAGGCGGAGCAGGCCGTGATGCGGCCGGAGGATCACGTCGAGGCTGCGGCAGAAGACATGGATCGGCGAGGCGAGGAGCTACGCAGACGCATCGCCGACGTCGCGTCCGAACGCGACGCCCTGAAGGGTACGCTTGCCGATCTGCCTGCGGGACAGCGCCAGATTGCCGACCGCATGCTGGCGACGAAACTCGAGAACGAGAGGCTGAAGGGCAGCATGGCCTACGCCGCACGCCGGCTCGAGGCGCTAGGCAAAGGATCCGAGAAGCCGGCTTGCTGGGCGACCCGGACAGGCTCGCCGGAATACGTGTTCGACGTCGCTTTGACGTCGGATGGGATCGTAACTCGGGATCGCGCGCTACCGAACCGTCGCGCCGATCAGGCCAGGCTACCACTCTCAGCAATGTCCTACGGTCGGACCTTACAGGGCCCGGCTTTCCAGGCGATGACGAAGCCGCTCTTCGATTGGGGCGAAGCTCACGGTTGCCGGTTCTTCGTGCTGGTCACCGATCGCACAGGGGCCGCGGAGAAGCGTCGGTACAAGACGTTGCTGCTTTGGGTTGAAGGTCACTTCTACAAATATGAAAACAGGGCGTGACGCCCGGCCGGGGGGAAGTGATATGCAGGGGTTGTTCAAGTTCGTCTACAGCGCAGCATGTCTGATTGTCGGGTTCTCGGCGCATGCGGAGACCGTGATCGCTGGAACGGTGAACTGCAGGGCGGCGGCGCGAACGACCTCGCCTGTCCTTGGCACGTTGAAGCACGGGATGGATGTACCCGTCCTGTCGACCGCCCAGGGCTGGAGCTACGTCGATCCTCCCGCCCTGCCGGCGTGTTGGGTTCGCCGCGACCTGCTGGGGCCGCGAACCGTTGCGTACGCCGGCTATGTCTCGGATCCCGCGGCGACGGTCGTCCGTTCGCGCCTGTCGTCTCATCGCCGAGGTTCTGGCTTCTCTAACCGTGCTCGATACTCCCGTTCCAGCGCGCGCCGGTCCTACGCGACAGGCATCGGCACTCGCGGGCGTGGGGGTGGATATTCGTATGGCGGCGGCAACTGCCCATGCAGCGGCTCGAACATCTGCGTCGGACCGAGGGGCGGAAGGTACTGCATCACCAGCGGCGGCAACAAGCGATACGGCCTTTGAGCATGAGCCGATCGCACACGGTTTACGCTACTCCCAAGCCGGGCCGAGCCGTAACGCGGGCTGGTAGCCGATCGTGAGCAATCGCATGATGGCGATAGCGATCGCAGGCATGCTGTCGTTGGGTACGCTGATCGGCTTATCGGTGCCAAGGGAAGCCGCCCGACCCGACCTGATCAAGGCGAAGGACGCGGTGAACTTCTCCATATGCCACATGGGTGGTGGGACGAACTGCGTCGTTGACGGCGACACGGCTTGGATCGAAGGGATCAAGGTTCGGATCGCAGACATCGATGCGCCGGAAACACATCCTCCCCGATGCGATTATGAAGCCGAGCTCGGAGAACGGGCGACGAAGCGCCTGGCGGAACTGATGAGCGCAGGTCCGTTCGAAATGAAGTCCGTCGATCGGGACGAGGACCGGTATGGGCGGCGACTTCGTGTTCTAATCCGCGATGGTCATTCCCTTGGAGATCAGCTCGTCTCGGAAGGAATGGCACGGACGTGGGAGGGCCGTCGTCGCCCATGGTGCTGATGGCGAATGCCTACTTGATACGATTGGTATGCCGAGCTCGCCCGTGACTTGGGAGGGGTAAACCCGCACGAACCAGAGCAGAAGCGGCCGCATCATTCGGACCACACCTTGTCGAACCGGTTCAAATTCCCATCAGCGACGGACATCTGCGTCCGCTCAGGACCGCAAGATAGGATGTTGGGCCAACAGGATCCCGCTCCTCAGTCCTTCGTCAGCTTTCGCGTGCGGACGGTTGTGAGGAGCTTGCGCTCCCCCAGAACGCGCTCGACCTCTTCCGCGTAGGCGATGAGTAATGAGGCAAGTTTACCGCTTTGAGTGGCGAGCCAGAAGTCCCGATCAACATCTCGAGCCATCGGAAAGAATCTGTCGTTCGGCCCGAAATACTTCCAGACAGGCCAGCCTGCTGTCCCTGCCTTCGCGCCCATCAGTTCCTTGAGCACAGGTTTGACGTTCCGCGGCAGGCTCCGATTATCCAAGCTACGGACCCCGTAGAAAAGGCCGCCGTGGTCATTCTTGTCGAACTGAATTCCGAAGCCAATGGACGCGTGCGGACTGAGTCCAATCACCAAGCTGGAGTATTTCGTTCTACCGAGGTCGTCCCGGAGGACTCGCCAGCCGCGTTTGGATCGAACTGCCGCGCCGACCTTCTCGGTCAGCAGCGCCATCAGTTGCTCATGTACCGTCGCTTCGGCTTCGAAAAGTGCGAGCGCTGCTTCGAGCTTGTTCTGGGAACCGCAGATATCCGACGCTAGCGCGATGGCCTCCTTGACGTCACTCACGCCGCCAAATTCCTTCCTAATATGTTTCAGGATAGCATCGAGCATGAAGCCGACAGACGGCGCTCGACAGAGTTCGAGGCAGCTCTCCAACCACGCGGTCAAAGCGTCGTATCCTCGAATTTTCAGAGAGCCGTCAGCCACCGCTACATCGAGCGCCGACGTCTTTATGCTTCTGGCCGACGGCCCTTCGCCCGTTCCGGAGAGGTAGAGCACACAGTACTCATCGAGCCGGCGGGTGGCGAGGTCGGACAGGTATCGTCGAACTTGGCCTTCTTGGTCGATCGCTTTGGGCTTGTTCTCGATCGCCAGGGTGCGGTTGCCTACCCTCACGAGGATGTCGACGTACCCGCTACGTCCACTTGCACTCGTCGGCGCTTCGATCATGACCTTTGCGGCATCTACGTCCGTACGCCATGCGTCGTCGAGATCGAGCCACCGCGTGAACGCGCTTAGAAAGCGCGAGCCCTGTGCGTGGGACCCATGAGGATCAAGGAGCCAAGCGATGATCCTCGAGAGACCACGCTCGCGCGTGTCCAGAAACTCTAGCGGGAAGAAATCCGGAGCGGTGGTTTCCGCACCGGCTAACTTGGTCTTCTGCCGGGCCATCACGATCTCTGCGATCTCTGCGAGAAGGACGGACGGCGGCATCGCGGAACATGTTACCGGACGTTTTTCGACATTCAAGAGCCGAAGGAGATCCATGCTCGCGGACTTCTGACCAGCGTTGGGATTGGCCATTCGCCGAGAATGGGGGAACGCATATCCAGTTCGTCACATTCCCGACGGATGGGATGCGCGCGACGGCCACCGGTGCGCCCGAGGATGCCGGGAAGGAATGGGCTACCCGTCTTCCCGGTCTTGCGGACACGTTCAAGGAGCAGTCGCATATGCACACGACTGCTACGCTCGATTACGGGATGATCGTCTCTGGAGAGCTATGGTTCGACCTCGACGACGGCAAATCAGTGCATCTGCATCCAGGAGACGTCGTCGTGCAGCAGGGAACGCGGCATGGCTGGAGCAATCATGGTACTGTTCCCGCCACGATCGTCTTCTTCATCGTAGGAGCGCCGCTTGCCCGGTGAAGGAGCAAGTCGGGATGCAAAGCGCTGGTCGGTTTATCGGAAGGCACCATGGAAAGTGTTTAGTCAGACTGAACGCTTGCGGGTGTTTAGTGGTCGGTGGCGGCCAAGGCCGGCTGGCGGCTGTTGAGAATATGTTGCGTTTTGTTCAGTTCGGAATGCAGGATGCTCGGACGTCCCCCGGGGCTTATGACAGACTATCCGCTTCAGAAAGATCCGCTCGCGGGCCCAAGCATCCTTAGGTTTCGATGAGGAAACGGCGAAACAACGTCGGATAAGTTCGCTCGGTCCTGATATGGTCGGGCGTACCGATCCTTTCGGCAAGCTCGGCAGCACCAGCACCAGTCGTCGCCACCGGCAGTAAGGCGGCATTCGGATGGGTTTGGGCAAACAGCGCCGCCTCGTCTTGGATACCCTCCATACCGCCAATGAACACGGCTGCCTTGAACGGACGGCTGGTGATCATCGCTTCGCGCATTGCCCGATGACTGGCTACGAGGTCAGTGCCAACGGCATCGATCATCCGGATATCGGAGAAATGAGCATTTTCCCGCGGCAGCACGGCGGCGTGTAGTTTGCTCTGGAAGATCGTCAGACGGTCGGGGTCGAGACCAGCCTCCCGAACATACATTGCCAGTAACGGTGTGATAGTCGGATGCCCGCCATGAGTGATGCGGCCCACCGGAAGCACGATCTCGACCAGCGCTTTGACCGACTCGCGAATTGCCAACAGGTCCGCGGTCTCGAAAAATCGTCGGTCGCGCCCTGGGAGGGGAATGCTGGATGAAAGCAGGACGTCGATCATCGGCTTAATATCCTGAGCTCGGCATCGATTGACGCAAGCTGTACGGTTCGCGCCGGGAGATAGTCACCCAACCACCCGAGATGCGTAAGCCAAGACGCCAGCAACCCGCGGCTGTCGTACAGAACCCAAATGCCACCGGTCCCGCTTCCGACAAGTGAAATCGCATGGAAAATCTTGTTGATACCAGGTGCGCCCGGTACCCCGACCATCGGTACCACTGCCAGAGTTTTGTTAGGCGCGAGTTCGATTTCGATCCAGCGTTCAGGTTGCAGTACCGGCGTGAATCCACGGTCGCGGGCGTTGTCGCAAAACGAATCAATAAGATAGTTGTGGCGGGCCGCCATAGCTCTAGCGCGCAAGGTCTCGGCCTTGTCACATATGGCTGCGAGCGCCGCATCGCCGAGAAGAGCGGCGGTATCGAATGGCGGTGGCGCAGCGAAATCCACGTCGTCTAGGCTGTGGAAATAACTGAAAGCCGAGGTAGGGTCTTCGGCCTGGCCCGGCCACAGCACGTGCAGGATCTGAATATTGGTAAGGTTGGCTCGAGCCATTTCGTCGACCGTCCAGCGGCTGTTCCGAAAATGCTCGGTGTCGATCAGGACCACGACATCGCTGTCGGATAACCGGTGCCAGAGCTCGGCTTGAAAATCGATAGCCGGCGGCACGGTGCGCGTATCGATGAACACGTCAAATCCACGAGCGTCGAATGCGTCGTACAGTTGATCGGCGACGGCCTTGGAATCGATGCGGCGATAACTGATGAATAAGCGGCGTTCTTGGCGCAGCAGTCGAAAATTTTCGAGTATCAGCGATACGACGCGGTCGATGTTCTGGTTTGGTGCCTGTACCTCGAGCGCGTTGACGTGGCGCAGCTTCGGCGGGATCTCATCCCAGACACGGTCGAGGTCGGAAACGCAGGTGATTATGACAATTGAATCGTCGAGCAGCGCTTGCAGGGACGGATGCCCGGCATCGTCGGCGCCCGCATAGCCTAGGAACAAAGCAGTCGCCGGCAATGCGGTATCCCGCACTGATGCATCACATTCCTTGATGACCCGTATCGTCTCCGCCGCGATGCCGAGCTCGCCCAAGCGCTTAAATAGTCGGTCGAGAATGACATCGACCCGGCTATCGATTTCAGCGAGCAGCTGCAGCTGGTAGACGGGCGCGGCGGTCATGCGTGCTCGGACAATGGTGTAGAGTCGCTTGTCAGTTTGCGGTCGGCCGCGGCTGATGCCGCCTTGTCTATCCAATTGGCGAGATTGGCGGCACCGTCATCCACGACCCAGTCATAGGATGAATAAAGCTTGCTGAGCGGCATGAGTTCATCGCCAGCCTCCACTTGCCAAGCCTCAAGCGGATTGGGCGCAGGCAATCCTAGCTGTCCGTTCAGATCCGGAAGCCGGTGCATATCGATTGCGATAATGCCTAGTCCTAATTCGTGACTGCGGAGAATTTCGAAATCAATTTCCGCGTGTAGGTCTGTTTCAGCGCCATAAAGAATCAAAATCGCCGACGCGCTGAGCAACTGATTGTCGATGAAAGTTTCTATCGCGCTTGGGCCTTCATGTCTTAGCGCGTCCCAGGATAATTTGTCGAGGTGCGGCACTTCAGCGAAAGTTTCGTGGTTGCCTAAGGCGGTACGGACCTGAGCTGCCCGCCAGCTATCGATATCGTGGCTAATGCTGATGTAAATCTTGCGGCGTAAGATTTCCCCGCTCTGACGCGTCAGGTCGCGGACGAAAGCTTCTATTCGCTCGCGATGCTCGTGTGGCTTGCCCAACTGGAGCCACTGTTCCGCCAGCTCGCGTAGGCGCTGTTTGAGGTCAAGGCGTCCATTGTCCAGAAAGTCAGCCAGCACATCGGGCCAGATGCGCATAGTGACGCGCCCTTGCAGCAGCCATTCGTAGGCGACGGCGTCCAACGAGTGCGGGACCGACTTGCGGCGTAGTATCGACCATACTTCATACCAACCGCTGAACCTCGCACCATCGCCATGAAGCCATTCGAGAGCGATCGTCGGGAAGAATTGATGGTCGGGGAAGCGATTCAAGACCTTCGAAAGGACCATCATCCAGTGTCGACTCCGGTGTGACGACGTCATTAACCACTCCTCGATCTGAACGAGCGCCCATGGCCGGTGATCCGGGTCTTCAGAGACCAAAAGCATCACGCCGCCAAGATCTGGAAGTCGCATCAGGTGTTCGCGTCGCTGTTCAAAAAGGGAGATTAGCGCATGGCGCTCACTTTGATGGCCTTCGATCCACATTGCGCGCCACATGCGCACCCAGCCGTCACGCGGACCGGTCCGACCATTACTCGCGAAGACATGATCCTCTGTGTGGAGATAGTGGTAGGCGACCGAGATCAAGTCGGCTTCGGGAAAATGCCTGCCATCCCAAAGCCGCTGCCAGACTATCGCCCAATGCATGCCTGGATGCTGCAATTCCTCAAGCCAGCGAAGGGCTAGCCGCGCGATCGACGGCTGCGATGGAAGGCAGATCTGTTCAAGGACATTCTGCCGGCGTTTTCGTAGCAACAGAAAACCAAACAGCTTGCCTGCTTCGTACCGCTGAGAGTTGCCGTCTTGGAGCCATTCGATGGCCGCTTCGAACAACGCACCTTGGGGCCCAAATTGACGCCAAGCTTTGGAAAATTCACCGATCCAGTCGCGGGACTGTGCCTGCCTTAGCTCGCGCAAGGCCGCAGCAAGGCGATCGACTTCCGGGTCCGGCACCTCGCTCGTACGTCGCCGAATTGAAATCTCGCGGGCTCTCCAGCGCATTCCGTGCGCCGGGTCGCCGAATCGGTGTGCGGCGACGTCGATTGCGCGCGCCAGCCCTGCACTGTCGCCGCGGAACTCCATGACCTCGGTCGCAAAGAAAGCGTCCGATCCGTCGTCTGCAAAAGAGTAATTTGCGAGCAGGCTGCGGATCTCGGCCGCAGTTCCACTGTGCAGCTTACCCTTGCCGTCGACGAAGCCGATGACGCCGTCACCGCCGACCCCCACTTCCATCACCGGAATCGTTCCGGCGTACGTCTCGAAGATGCTTGGATCGAAGCGCAGAAACGATCCGATACAGTGCTGCTCGTCAAGCTCCTGTACAAAGCGTGCCGTACTGTCCGGCGCGCCGAAAAAAGGAATGACGAAGGTCGGTCGTGACGGTCCCGGATAGAGGAACCCGCACATCGCAGCACTCATCACAGCCAGCCTCGAGACTGATAGAAATCGAGGACCTTCTGGTAGATCGTTCCGTAATAATGTTTGAGACTGAGCGAACTAATTGAATAGGTGATCGCCTCAGCCCCCCAGCGCGTCTCGATCGCTTCGCGCACCTCCACACTGTCGAGATAGACGGCCGGTAATATGACCGCGAGCGGCTTGGCAACAGTTAGATCGACATGCTGATCGCTTTGCACCTCTATGGTCAGGCGGCGGTCGTCGAACTGATCGGCATCGCGATTGTCGCCCGCGAGGCGATGCACTGCCATGATCTCGGCATCGAGCGGCCCCAAGCTGAATTCTTCCACAAAGGCGTCTTCCGCCTTCGGCTTTAAATTGAAATAAGCCTTCGCGCTGCCGAAATAGGCGCCGATGATCCGCGCTGGCGCATCGATCACATCGCCAGTGTCGAACTCGCTGAGATCCATCATGGAAATGTAGTTTGGGTAGCGTTTCCCATGGTGCGCGCCGCTGTCGAATGGAAAGACCCGTTTGATACCCTTAATAGACGCATATTCAAAAATGAAGCAGCAGGGGAGCTCCCAATCGGCGGCTTGGGCGTCGCTGCTTTCGCTCTTGTAAGCGGGGCGGCCAACGAAGAAATAATTCAACTTTTCGCCGGCAAAAACATCACAGTCGACTGCGTCGATGCTGTCGTTTGGACGGATCGATTTGATCAATCGATAAGCAGAAACCGACTGAACCAGCGGCAAGGTCGTCGATGCTTCGACTGAATTGCGTCTCAGAAAATCCGCTAGACTTGGCATTCTTTCCCCCTGGCGGAAATTGTGGCGAAACTTTTCGACCGACGCAAACCACCTTTGCGCAGTAGAATCGCGCTGGTGCCCGCTACGGCCTGACGTCGACAACGCCAAGAGGGTGGATACGAAAACCCGAAAGTCGAGCTATTGCTGGCCCCGAAACTTTCTGTAGAAAACCCGTCTCGTCGAACGTTTTTCGCGCAGGTGAAGCCCTTATGCTCAGCCGGCAGACATGCTCCCGAACGTCTTGCCTAAGCCCGACGAAATGATTCTTCGCTTGAAATGTGAGCGGCCGCTCGAGCCGAGCTCAGATCCGCGAGCGCGCTGCCGACTGACGTGAGAACGGCGCTAACGACCTTATTCAACCGATATTTCCGCTATGGTGTGGTGTCCCGAACAAGTCTCTAGGCAACGGATCAGTTTTGCATGAACTTGGCAAAGGCGTCGCGCCAATCGGCATGCCAGCGGGACAGGGCCGGACGGTTTTCGATCAGGTCTCCCGCCGCCCACGCTATACGCTTCGCGTCCTGTTCGGACGTCGTCTCGTTGTCCGGGCACAGGATGTAGAAGTCGCCCGCTGCCACGCGGTCCATCATCAGTGCCACGACCTGTTCGGGTGTCCAAGCACCAGCCGGTTTTTCCGCCAGCCGGCCAGCCGTCATCCCGGTCCAGGTGAACCCCGGCACAAGCAGATGGGCGCTGACCCGACTTCCGGTGCGTTCGCGCAAACTGTGCGCAAGGCCTTCGGTCAGCGCTTTCACCCCGGCCTTGCTGACGTTGTAGGCGGTGTTGCCGGGAGGCTGCGTGATGCCCTGTTTGGAGCCGGTGTTGATGACGAGGGCAGGGGCCTCGCCTTCGGCCATGCCCGGGACGAAGGCCTGTACGCCGTGGATCACGCCCATCAGGTTGACGCCGAGCACCTCGTCCCACTTCGCGGGGTCGGCAAAGACGTCACCGCCCGTGCCAATGCCGGCGTTGTTCATGAGCACCGAGACGGGACCGTGACGGTCGACCACGTCCTTTGCCAGCGCGGCCACCGCGGCACGATCCGCGACGTCGGCGGACAGCGCAACCGCGCCGTCCATCGAGGCTGCGGCCTGCTCTAGCTCCTCACCGGGACGGTCGACCAGAACCACCCGCATGCCCGCGGCGGCAAAGGCGCGCGCAGCGGCCAATCCAATGCCGCCAGCCGCACCCGTGACGACCGCAATCTTGCCCGGTGCGATCGCCCCGAAAGATGGCACGCTCACGCGTCGATGCTCGCCATCGATGCGTCTGGATAGCGTGTTCCCTGCGCCGCGCCGGGCGGAAGAATGTCGTTGATGCGGCCGAGGTCGGCATCGCTCAGCACCACGTCGAGCGCGCCCAGATTCTCCTCGAGATACTTGCGACGCTTGGTACCCGGGATCGGCACTATATCCTCGCCCTGGCGCAATACCCATGCAAGCGCCAACTGAGCGGGCGTGCAGCCCTTCTCGCCCGCCATCGCGCCGATCGCGGCGACGAGGTCGAGGTTCTTCTGGAACGCCGCGCCCTGAAAGCGGGGGTGGTTGCGGCGCGTGTCGCCCGCATTTAGATCGTTGGGTTTCTTGAACTGCCCGGTCAGAAAGCCGCGGCCGAGCGGGCTGTATGGCACGAAACCGATCCCCAGTTCGCGGACCGTCGGCAGTATCTGGTCCTCGACGTCGCGGCTCCACAGCGAATATTCGGTCTGCAGTGCGGTGATCGGATGCACGGCATGCGCCCGGCGGATCGTCGCGGGGGCAGCTTCGGACAGGCCCAGATACTTGACCTTACCCGCGCGGACGAGATCGGCCATCGCGCCGACGGTCTCCTCGATCGGCACGTCGGGATCGACGCGATGCTGGTAGTAGAGATCGATGACATCGAGCCCGGTGCGCTTCAGGCTCGCGTCGCAGGCCGACCGCACGTAGTCGGGGCGACCGTTGATGCCCTTGAAGCTGCCGTCCGCGCCGCGGACGTTGCCGAATTTGGTCGCGACCACGATCCACTCGCGCCGCTCGCGTACGACGCGGCCGACCAGCTCTTCGTTGGCGCCGACGCCGTACATGTCGGCGGTGTCGAGGAACGTCACGCCGAGATCGAGCGCGCGATTGATCGTCGCAACCGACTCCGCCTCGTCGCGACTCCCGTAGAAGTCGGACATGCCCATGCAGCCAAGACCCAGCGCGGAGACTTCGAGGCCTTGTCGGCCCAGCTTGCGGCTTTCCATCAGATCAGTCCTTGTTGGCTGGCAATATGATTGGCGGTTGAAGGGCTACGGTCTGCGGGATCGCGAAGGTTCGTCCCAAACGTCGGCGGCCGTGAGCAGGACTGGGGGCTCCCCGCCCAGCCGGCTGACGAACTCCCGCCGCGCGATACGGTGTATGTCGGACTCGAATTCCCCATACGTCTCGATCGCGGTATCGCTGTCGATGCCGTCAAGGTCCGGGTCGACGAACTCCGCCAACGCCTCGCTCGTGATCAGGAACTCGACCATGCCGAGGTCGGTGTGACCGAGGAACAGCACGCCATTGCGCTCGGCGAGCCATTCATAGTCGCCCGGCTCGAAGCGAACGCTCGCAGACGCCATGGCTCAGCCCTCGTCGTTCGCGCTGGGCAACCGCTCGGCGAGCGCGGCGATACCGTCACAGGCCAGCGTCGCATGCGCCGCACCGTCGATGTGCAAGGGACGCTCCGGCGTAAGCACGGCAGCGTCGCGATGCTCGGGATCGAGCGTCATCCACGTACGGACAGCGCCCTCCAGGCTGGTCACCTCGGCGAGGTCCGCGTCCCCACGCGGCACGTTCTCCAGCGCAGCACTCATCCACCAGTCGATGTCCGGCGTCTTCGCATCGTCGCCCCAGGTTGCTTCCGTCATGCAGGTACCTCGTCATTGCCGGCGATGCGGCTTCCTGCCCGTTCAAGCGCTCATATTCCAAAGCTGGTTCCGTTTGGAACGTGCGATGGGAGGAGTTCCGACGAAATCCTGCGGATGCGCTAGGCATACGTCGGACTTTGAACTCGTTTGCCCGAGCTTCCCGCCTCAAACCGATATCAGAGTGGTTCCATGCACCTTCGGGGCTGAATGCCGCCGTTGCGTCCTTCACGAGCGTGACGTGATAGCCCAACTCCATGCCGTAGCGTCCGGTCGACTCGATGCACGTGTTGGCGATGAAACCGACGAGGATGATCTTCTCTATCCGGTGCTGCTTAAGCTGCATGTCGAGGTCGGTCGTTGCGAACCCGCTCTGCGCCCAATGCTCCTGGATGATCACGTCGCCTTTCTGCGGTCCGAATTCCTTGTTGAACTCGCCACCCCATGTGCCGACTTCGAACATCTTACCTGCTTGGGCTGGGTCTGCATCGACGTCATCTGCCGCCAATGGTCGTGATCGCCCTCATGCGAGCGATGGTGCGGGACGATGAATACCTGCATGCCCGCAGATCGTACGGCCGGTATCAGCTTGCGCAGATTATCGAACATTCCGGAGGCTTCGGCGGTCGGCCTGATTGCTTCATACGCTTTGCCGCCAGGCGTCATGAAGTCGCTGTAGGGATCGACCATGAGGAGGGCAGTTGTGCCTGAGGCATAGATCTTGTCGGTCACGGCATGTTCCTTTCTCAAATCGGTAGAAGAGGGCTTCGCGCGGACGCTGTGGCCGGACGCGGCTTGTGCCCATCCGGGCAGAACGAGAGCGGCGGCACAGAGTGGCGCCAGCGACAACAGGTGGCGGCGATCGAGCGGGGTCATCGTCCGGCGTGACGGACCGAGCGACATTCCGTCAGCTCGGGCTTGCTTCTACCGGGTGGTGAAACGCCGTGTGGGGAAAGAGGCTGACGTTCCTTCGCAACGGCGTGTTTGCCGTCACTTCAATATATGAAGTCACTAATGATGGCCGGCAAGGTCACTTTCAAAATAAAAGCCAGGCATGCCGGGCGAGGCCTTGCCAGGGAAAGCACGAGCGCCACATTCAGAGGTGAAAGGAGTTTCGAGATGAGTTGGGACGCAGTTTCCGATACCGTCTGCCCGATCGCGCGCTCACTCTCCGTGGTGGGAGATCGCTGGACGATGCTCATCCTGCGGGAACTGGTGATGGGGGTTCGGCGGTTCGATGAAATTCAGGCTCAGACCGGGATGTCGTCCAACCTGCTATCGGTCCGTTTGAAGAGGCTCGAGACCGACGGTGTCATCGAACGTCGCGCCTACAGCGAACGCCCTAAACGATACGAGTACTACGCGACCGAGAAGGGAAAGGAACTGGACCCGATCCTTCTGCTACTTCGGTCTTGGGGAACGAAATGGGGCGGTTACGCTGAAGACGAGGATCTGGCATCCGAACTCGTGCACAAGGAAACGGGAGAGCGGGTTCATCCTGAGTGGCGACCACCAGCCAATGGAAACCCGTTCTCGTTCGATGACGTGGACGCGACGCTCAGCCCAGCGTTCGAGGCGGAACGGGCAGCTCGACGAACGGCGTTCCAAAACGGAAAACGCTCCGTGGCGCGGGGCGCGCAGTAGCCTCACTGGTCGATGTACCGACCCCCGAACGTCACGCTACTGCGATGACGGAGGATGAACGCGTCCTCGGTGACGTTCGCGCTGGCGATGACGGCGCCACTGGTCCGAAGGGCTGGGTGATCCATGATGGCGGCTAGCGGGCGCCCCTTGCATCCGATAGCCAATGAGGCCGGGTAGGCACCGTGCAACGTCAGCTGGCCGTCATCATATCGACCTTGGTCGCATTCGATGGATGTCCGCAGCACGCCTTCGATCCAGCTTAGAGTATTGAGGCATCCCCATCGTCTGAACTGCAGTTCGCCGCGAGGGTCGCCGATGCGGGCGGCGCGCGCGGCGAGCAAGGTTGCAGACGGTTCGAGGTCTGCGGCGTTAATCAGTGCCAGTGAAACGTCCGTAATCGAACCGATGGAACCCGAGGCTTGTAGATCTCCGAGAAGCGTCGTCCTGCGGCGCTGCGTTCGGCCGTGAAGGCGCTGATGATCCCGTATGTCAGCATTGGTCCAGACGGGCTCGGACGGACTCGGCGAGTAAGATAGCGAGTCGTCTAGTAGCGTAGTCACCACCGTGTAGTGACGGAGAGGAAGCCGATCGGCGGGTTCAGCCGACGGGATTGGGGCCATGCGCAGCCAGAGCGGAACACATCCGGCGCCGATCCGCGCCGCGGTCTTCTCCAACGCCCCACGCAGTGCGACTTCGCGTCGAGCAACGGTCCGACGGTTCCGTACGGCAGCCTCGACGTGCTGCATCACCTCACTGACGGTTCGAGTGAGTGATGCCGGTCCATTGGCAAACGCGCACACCTCGACGGCGATCGGCAATATGAAATCTGCCAGATCGACGTCGATTGTCAGGCATTCCCGTTCGTTCGGTCCGGTTATGGCTACGCGCACATCCTTCGCGGCAGGTGCCGTCACCCTTTCTTGGCGCAGTCGCTCAGCCTGGAGTTCCAGGTTTGCCACAAGCTGACGAACATCGTTGGCGGGCACCGCGACGTCTCCGACGCGGAGTGCCGATCTGCCATCCCAAGGGATGCCAGACCAATCGATCATATTCCGCTGCCACCTGATCGGTGACGCCCGAATGCTCGTCGCGAGCGATAGTATGTCGGACGTCCGCCTACGCCACCATAGCTGATCGGTGGTCATGTCAGCTCGAGCGCTGTCGACGGTCGCTCCGTTCATGGTCGGCCCTTTCATTGGACGCCGTCGGACCACCGATGTCATCGAGGGGCGCGTTCAGCATTGATACGTCGGCACCAAGACGGCGAGACGGCAAGAGACGATCGCCACTCATCGCTCGCCACTGGGTACCGCTCGTCTTCACCCTGTTTGCGAGGCTCGCGGACGAATGGCCTGTTGGCGATTGCCCGAGACGGAGGTGGATCAGGCGGCATTGGGCATTGCCTCTGCGTCGTGATGCGTTCGGGGGATCGCGACGCTTCGTATCGCGTGATACAGCTCCAATGCGCCGTCCCGCGCTTCGACTTTCGTCACTAGGAGGTCTTCGCCGGCAAGGGCGACATGATCTAGAAAATTCCGCATCAGTTTGCCTTCGGCCTGGGCGATGATCGAGGGCGGATAATCCCCCCAAATCGTGAGGCAGTCACGATAGTAGTGCCCTCCGGGAAAGCTCAACGACAGCAGCAGGTGGCCATCTTCGTAGTGCAGCGATTCCGAAGTCTTGCCGCGTTCGAAATGGATGCGGTTCCGATGATCAGCCAAGGCGGAGGAGATCGCCGATTCGAGCGTCTCACCGGGATCGAGTCCCTTGTCCGCGATGAAGGCGAGAGCCGTCTGACTGATGAGACCGACCGAATTGGTTGCTTGCAGACCCTGAAGGACCGTAGCTCGCGCAGCGTGCTTCTGGGCGTAGTAGGTTCGATGGTCGCGGACCTCCTGAACCGTGTGAATGCGCTCGGATCCGGTCGGGGCCCACAAGAGGGTTTCGTTGATCGTCGCGAACAGTACGACGTAGCCCACGTCGAGTAGATGCCTCGGATCGTCGTAGTAGGGAACATGCCCTAAACGCAGCCATAATGGAGCTGCTCCGTGGCCGATTTCGGCTGCCGTCTCCTCCAACGCACGACGCATGCCTGATTCACGTCGGACGACGCCGGCACGCGTCGCATCCGCCCCCTTCAGGAACTCAAGCATCTGACCGGCAACGGTTGCCATCGATGGGGCACGTTTTCCGATCGGTTGGCTCCCGTTAATGGCGAGGGGTAGAATGAAATCCACGAAATCAAAGTCAATGATCAGCAACGTGCTCGAGGCAATGCGGCAGATGCGGACGCTGGATGATGTCGGCATGGCAATCCGATCAGTCGGTAGAGCCCTCAGACCGCTGCGAAGATTGTCGAGCAGTTTGTCTATGTCCCGCGCCTTCAGATCCTTGCCCCAAGGGACTTCGCCCACGACGACATCCGAACTGCCGTCCCAAGCTTCGCCAACACACTCTATGCGACTGACGTTGCCCTGCGTTGCCGAGGGCGGAAGCGAGCCGACCCAGCGATGGACGTCTGCGGCCTCAAGCCGCCAGTATGGACGATCATCTGCGAGGGTCGCGACGATCTCGATTCCGTTGAGTTTCTCATACATGTCCGTCTTGCCCTTCAACTTTTCCCACAACTGACGCCGATACGATTCCGACATTCAGTAAGGCATCTGAACGTGAGGATTTGGTAACGACGGCGGCCGGCCATCCATCGTGGCCAACGAAAAGCATCGGAGAATGAAGACTTACGAACGTCTGGACCTCAACGGGTTACTTCCCAGTGAGCCATTGATCGAGAGGCACCCCTGTATTTGCCTTGTGGTCCAGTACCATCCATAGCGGCTCTGTACGGTCCGTCATCGATCCCCAAACGATGCGTCGATACAGTCCAAGGTATTCCCAAGATGCCCAGGTCATGTCGTAGGCATCGTCGGAGGATGGGAAGAGCGCGATCTCGTCCAGCGTCTTGTACCCGTCCGCGATGCCCAATTCCCAAGGGACCCACCGGCTGTCTTTGCTGTTCTTACTCGTGAGAAGTACGAATCGATGCGATTGTCGTACGCGGGTCTTGAGCAGGCTTGCGGTGACGGCGCTGGTGTAGGGCGGCATCTCGGGATCGATCTCATCGACGTAGACGCGCGCGCCGTGCCCTTCGAGCACCAACGTGGCACCTACTACGAGGTCGTCGTCCTTGCTGGAATGCGAAAGGAAGGTGGCGCCTGACGGCGGGCGGTTTGCGGCGGCGCGTCGGAATGCGACTTGCTCCGCTGGCGATCGAGAGGCGGCGTAACCACGCAGTTCGGACCGGGTAATGAAGCGCGCGATGCTATCCTCCGTTCACTCGTTCGTCAGCTGCCGCGGATCCGACGGACGAGCGTATCGCGATTGAAGACATTCGCGGCAAGCGATCCCGTTCGACCATCCTGTCGATGTGGAGGTCCTTGGCCGCTCATGGCATGAGAATTCGAATAGCAGATCGAAGAGAATGTGTACCGCCGAAGCGTCTTGGCTTCGACACGTTCGATGGGCTCGGTAAACCTTCCGAACGTCCTCGCCGAGCAGGGATGCTTGTAATACCGCGCCGTCGTAAATGTGGAGCACGCCGATCAACCGCTCGGTCCGGAAACGGTAGCCGTCATAGAGAAGTGGGAACGCCGCGACGATCTGCGGGCGCACAGTGCGGCCGCTCACATGAAGGATTTCGGCGATGCGATCCGTGACGTGTTGATCGATCGACGAGTTCACGTCCTGTCGGACGTCTGACGCGACCAATCGCTCAATTTCGCCGTAATGGCGGCTGTGGGACCATAGATAGGCCTGAGCCTGCTTTTGAACGCTCGCGATAACCCAATCGGCGTGAATGCAGTTACAACGAGTGGGCTGAACTTCCAACAGCGCTAGGACTGGAGGCGGAGGCCTGGAACGTGATTTAGCATGACGTCACGTTCCGTCAGCCGTCGAATGGAATGCGACAACAGCCTCGTTGTCGTCGACCGTTGTCGATATGGATGGTTGCACGATGACGAGCCCCTCACACCGCATGCCGTTTACGGTCATTCCAGGTCTCATGACCCCGCCGGATGCGGTCCCCGATCGCCTGCCGGTGCGGACGCGCGATCACGCTCTGCCCTTCGGTGAACTCAGCTGGGAGAACTTCGAGAGACTATGTCATCGCTTGGCGTCGACCGATGCGAATGTCGAGCATTCCGCACGGTACGGGCTGCAGGGGGAGGCTCAGGAGGGGATCGACATATATGCCAGGAGATCCGACGGATCCTACCATTGCCTGCAAGCGAAACGGCACAAGTCGTTCGGTGCCGCCAAGGTAAAGGCGGCGGTCGCGATTTTCCTCGCCGGCTCATGGGTCGACCGGTCCTCAAAGTTCACCCTTGTTGTCCAGGCAGGGCTCGGCTCGACTGCAGTGCAGGAGGAGATCGAGCGGCAGGCGGCACGCCTCAAGGCGCGTGGCATCACTTTCAAAGTGCTGGACGGAGAGCAGCTGACGCACGCCCTTCGGGCTTTTCCCGTAATCGTCGATGACTTCTTCGGACGGCCTTGGGTCGAGGCAGTGCTTGGTCCCGAGGCTGCGGCTGCTTTGGGTGTTCGGCTCGACGGCACCGAATTCTCGAAACTGCGTCATCAGATGGCTCGCGTCTACGATGCGCAGTTTCAGTTATTCGATCCCGGCAGTTTCGGCTCGGTTGCGCCAGAGGAGACAGGTCGTGCCCTGACGCTACTCGAGCGGTTCCTGAAGCCCGACATTTCGGTGAAGGAGACGGCTTCTCTCTCGGAACGTCCCGACCCCGCACTGGGAACCGGTGATGGGACTGGAGGAGCGGGAGGACCAAGCCAACGTCGCATGACGGACCTCAACCAGTCGAACATCGGCGCCGAGCGCGTGCGCAATCGCCGCGTCCCGTTATCGGAGTGGCTGACCGGCGAAGAACGGCTCGTCGTCATGGGCGATGCCGGTTCTGGGAAAAGCACGATCCTGCGCGCGATCGCCCTCGATCTGCTTAATACCAACACATGCTTTCCGGAATTGGGGGAGCGGTGGGGCTCCCATGTGCCGATATTCATCTCCTTCGCGCGCTGGGCGGCGGAGACGGCGCGGGCCGGCGCGCAGGTGGGAATAAAGGAGATAGTCCGCCTATCCCTTCGGCCGGTCCTCACTTTGGGCATCGACGATTTCATAGAACGGGCGATCGACGAGCGGCGTGTTCTTCTGCTCGTCGACGGACTGGACGAGTGGAACGCCGAGCAGGCGGCACGTACCACGTTGAACACGCTGATCACGACCGTGGAGGCGCACGACATCTCCGTCGTCGTTACCGGCCGTCCCAGAGGGCTCGAACGGATCGGAACTCTCCCGGCTGCATGGAAGCGGGGATCCGTGGCTCCCCTTTCGAACCCTCAGCAAGCCGCGATCGCTGCGACGTGGTTCGAACGGCATGCGCCGGTTTCCGCCGGTGGGTCCGCCGTCAACGGTGCCTTGCGCAACAAGCAGTTCATGGCTGAACTTGCGAGGGACACGGGCTTGGCGGTGTTGGCCGGGACTCCGCTACTGTTGATCGGCTTGGTTACTCTCGCCCTTCGCGGTCAGATTCTGCCGCGAACGAAGATCGAGGTCTACGACCAGCTGGTGCGGATCCTCCTCGAGGTTCATCCGGTCAGCCGCGCTAATGCCGCCGGAGATATCCAACCGCGCTTACGGCATGTCGAGGATCCCCTACAGCGACGGGCCGCCATCGCCCGGCTCGCCTTCGAGATCCGTCAATCGCCGGGAGGAGCTGGCGTGGCGGAACCGCAGGCACGAGCCCTGCTCCGCGAATATTTCGCGTCGCCTCCCGGGTGCGGCCTTCCGATTGCGACGGCCGCCGGTGCCGCGGCGGAAATCCTTTCCGTTAATGCGGAGACGCAAGGCCTCCTTCTTGAGAAGGCGCCCGGCCAGATCGGCTTCGTGCATGCCAGCTTTGAAGAGTACCTTGCCGCCGAGCACGTTGCCGGACGACCTTTTTCCGAAATTTGCGACTTCGTTCGTGAGCATTCGGGTGAAGCCCGCTGGCGCAACGTGCTTTCCGATCTGCTCGCCGGCCTTCATCGGCGTGACGAATTTGATCGTCTCGTCTCGGTGATCGAGGAGCCTGCAACAGACGAGGTCGCTGGGATACAGAGGTTGGCCTTGCTCGGAGAAATCGCGTTCGGAGCGACGACGCGTTCTCCAGCGACTACCAGACGGCTAGCTCACGCGACGTTCGGCCGGATCGAGGGATCTGATTATCTGCCAGAGCGGCAGGATGCCTTGCGTACGGTCCTGAAGGGGCTTGGGGAGCCGACGTTTACCTCCGAGATCGGGAAGCGCATCGGTAATTGGGCACCCGCCCGGTCCACCTACCTCTACCCGCTTGTCACCCAGCTTGGCCAATGGAAGTCGAGCCCGACGCTGTCGGATGCGCTTCTGCGGGCACTGCACGACGAGGATGATGGTATGCGACGAGCTGCCGCGAAAGCTTACGCCAGGGCCTTCGCAGGCTCGGCGGATGCCATGTCCGTGCTCGTGAAGTGTCTCGCAGCGTCCCGCAACCTGGACGCTTCAGTCGCAATGCTCGAGGCATTGGTGCTCGGGTGGCCCACAGACGCAGAGACCACCGCGCTGGCGGACGATGCGGTGTCTTCTGCAAGTGCGGAGCTGAGGCTCCTTGGATCGTTCGGGCGGGCCGAAAGTGGCCGTGCGACTGACGCCGACCGGTGGGTGGCGTTTCGGGCTCAGCTATTCTGGAGCGACGTTTCTCACTCCTACCGCGCAATGGCCGGGGAGATGCTGCTTAAATACTGGCCGAACGACGATGAATTGATGGCGGGAGCGCTTGCCAGAGCAAGTGGCGACTTCAAATCGCCTTGGGAATATGATCTTGCGTTCAGTTACGTTCTCGACTGCTCGACCGATCGTCCCGAGATTCGTTCCTTCATCAAACGTGAGCTTGGTAAGGAACGGCCTTTCAACGTCATGCACTGGGGCCGCGTCTGGTCCGACGTTGGGCGTTTCGCGCTGTTGGACCCGGACATCCGCGCCGCCGCCAACGCTCACTGGGCCGACCCGAAACACCGTATAATCGGAATGCACAAGCTCGCGGATTACGCCGAGGTAGTGCCGGACGATGAGATAGCTACAATCCTGCTCGAGGGTCTCAGAGGCGACAGATCCATGGATCGATACTGGTCGCTGGATGCGCTGCTACGTGGATGGGGACGGGAACACCCGCTTGTCGGGTCTGCGATTTCGGAGCTGCTCGCACTGCCGGACGAACGGCTGCTCGACCTGGTCGCGTTGCTCCCGAAGATCATCGCGGATCCGGGCGAGGCGCGTGACAGGGTGCTGAGTGTCGCGAAGCAGTCTGATGTTCGCCGAGACATGCTTGCTACAGCTTTGGAGGCGCTGGGTTGCGACTACCGCGACGACGAGGCGGTCGATGCAATTCTGAGTGACGGCGACTACGGGCGTGCAGCTTACGATCATGTCGATGTGCTTTTTCGAACGTTCGCCAAGCACCCGCGAGTGCGCGCTCTCGCCTTAAGCCGGTTGGGAGGGCTTGAGCCACCTTTATCGTCTCTCGCCAGGGGATACGGTGACGACCCGGAGATCGCAGCTACCCTATTGGGCATCGCAACGCCGCTCCCTACCGAGCTCCGATCCCTGATGGTGGAAGCTGCGACGACGGGATCCGCCGGTACCACGCTGGAGTCCCTTTTGGAGAATGGACCGCTCGAGGCCGACGCGGACCTGCGGATCCGCGTGACCACGACGCGCCTGGGATCTCTGACGGATCCGGCCGTGATCGATCGGGCGAAGGACGAACTCTTACTCGAGATGAATGCGGTCGGCAGCGATCATAGCGTGCGGCGTAGCGTCGCGCTTGCGGGGCTCATCACGCTTGGGCACCTGACCCCAATCGTGGACATGCCGGACTACAATGGGCGGTTGCAGCTCGAGGCGGGTGGCTGGTTCGACAAAACGCCTTCATTGGAGCGGCTCATCTGCGAAAAGTACGATCTGCTGCTCGATGCATTCGGTGAAGAGCTCGCTGGCCGGTTTGCCAACGGAGACCACGGAAGTCGCCTCAACGAAATACTCGCGTCTTCGCCGTCGGCATCACCTGCCGCTCGTGCGGCGTTTCTCCGGTCTGCGGAGTCCGGAACAATGCCACCGACACCCGCGGCGTTGCGTTCCCTTGCCGCCGAACGACCGCGGAGCGGACTGCTGCTCGATTGTTGCATGCAGGCACTTGCCAAGCCTCCAGGCGACAACAACGGTGCGATGGTATGCGGCGAAATCGCGCTGATACTCGCCGCCGAATTCCCGACGGACCAGTCGTTGCTCGCCAGGCTTGAGGAAGCCTACGTCAGGGCGCCCTTCGAGCCGAACGCGGTCGCGCTCGCGGTTTATGCCCCGCACTCGGAAGCCCTGCCGCTGCCACGACATCCGGACGAGCTCCATGATTTCGGGGCATGGACTGCGGCCATGCATGCTGTTGGCGCTCGGGCGGATGCCGACACCTTTACGACTTTCCTCGACGCGATGATCCTGCGCAGCGGACACACTCAATTCGACGCGCAACGGATCACGAACATGGCTGTCGTGCGGCGTGTGCAGTGTGACGTCGACGTCGAGGATCGATTGGTCAAGCGGCTTGGAGAAGACGCTCATCCCAGCGTCATCGGAAGCTATGCGAGGTACCTCGCCGCGTCAGGCAGACTCGGAACCCAGGTGCGATCCACAATCGGAGACGTGCTGGCCGATGCGACGCGCGTTCAACGTCTCGTCACGGCGGGCTACGATGCGATTGGCGACCGCTGGCGGGCTCTGCGTGCCACTTTGCTCGACGCGTTGCGCGCCGACATCGACTAGAATTTTCGAGTATCCAAGTTAGCGCAGCGACTCCGATCTCTGCGGCCGTGATGTCGGGCGGGGAAATGAAGCGGCTGCGTGTCGGACAATCCAAGTACCCGTTCCTGCTCGTTCGTGCCCCGGTGAGAACGACGGCACATTCGGGCTAACGCGCTCCGCGGGCAATCAATAGGTCAGCTAACGGACCCGTTCAAATTCGATCGCTGGCTTTCAGAGGCGTCTGCGCCTCATTGAGAGCAAGACCTTCGGGGCATGTGTCCCGAGGTTTGCGAGGATTTGAATGGGGTATCGGACTCGCCAGTGTCTGCGCGTTACCGTTGATCCACCGTTTGCGTCCGACAGGTCGCCGTGGCGCTAGGGATGGATCAACGTCCCGAGTTCCCGCCCTTGCGGCGTCTAAAGCACAGCATATCTGATAATCATAATATAATGGCTGAGGTTCCATATGACTGATACCGTAATCGCGGGCTACGTCCGGACGCCGTTCACGTTCGCCCGGAAAGGGGCGTTGAAGGATTTCAGACCTGACGATCTTGCGGCCATCGCGTTGAAGGCCCTTGTCGACCGGACCGGTATAGATCCGAGCCTGATCGAAGACGTGATCATGGGATGCGCGTACGCCGAAGGTGCGCAAGGCAATAACATTGCGCGCATCGCCTCGCTGCTCGCAGGACTGTCGATCGAGGTCGGCGGCGCGACGATCAACCGCTTCTGCGGTTCGTCGATGTACGCCATCCATGCGATCGCGGGCCAGATCGCGATCGGTTCCGGAGAGGCATTTATCGCAGGCGGCGTCGAGAGCATGTCGATGGTGCCGCAGGGAGGCTTCAATCCTTCACCCAAACCCTGCATCACGGCGAACAGATAGCGATCCAGCGCTTCCGGCTCCAGATCGTCGGGGAGTTCGCCAGCGTTTTTGGCTACTTCGAACCGCTGAACAACCGCTGCTTCCGACGATGCCCTGCGAGCAAGGACGTGGGCCTTGATCGATTCGGCTTCCGCGCCACACGCCGATGCCGCGATGACCCCGAGGCAACCTTTGGGATTGCAGGTGCTCGTCTGGATTTCCAAAGCGCCGCGTAGCAGTCGCTCGGCGACGGCACGCGCCGTCGGCGCCGACAAAGCGGATGTCATGTAGGCGAGCTTTTCCCGTTCGTAGAGATCGAGGGCCTTGTTGAAGAGCGCCTCCTTGTTGCCGAACGCAGAGTACAGACTTGGTTTCGTGATACCCATCGCTGCCGTCAGATCGGCCATTGACGACGCCTCGTACCCGTTGCGTCAGAAGACGCCGAGTGCGGCTGCGAGAGCAGTATCGAAATTGAATTCACGAGGCCGGCCGACGGCTGGGGAACTAAGGCAACCCATTTTCATACCGAACGGTATAGTGCATCTTCCGTCGCGTTGCACGTCCAAAATCAGGGCATGTGTCTGATTGGCATATCCTTCTCGGTATCGGACACGATGGGGTGCTCGACCGCGATGGAACCGCTTTTTACAAACTTCCCTTCGCCCTGCCTCAATACGGCGAGCCCGGGGTTTCGTTCGGGTAGCGACTTCTGCGGGTCATGTGAGCCGAGCAAGCTCGGTCAGATGCGCCGCGTCCCCCGGCAACCAGGATACCGGCTGCATCCCCAGAATGCATTACCGGCATTCGGACCCCGTCGTGCCGTCCGCCTAACCATGCTCGAGCCGCAACTTGGACATTGGAGGGAGGCAGACGTTGGGGTGCTCTTTGCTATGGCCGACGCGGAGGTGGTCGACGTCGTGGTTGCCTTCTGCCCGAACTGGTGCGGGCGAGGTATGCCGATAGGACGGGGGAAGATCGGTTGCGTCGAAGATCCGATCTGCGGGATCTGAGTGGCCGCTGGCACCGCCCGGCCCAGATGCACGAGGTCCGCCTCTGCCTGCGTTCTCGTTCGCCAGAGTGCCGCGAGCTCAGGTGATGGAACCTGCTGCTCTGCAACTACGTCGGCCGCCAACTTGGCTAACCGGGTGGGGCCGGCCTCAAGCTGGTTCCTGAGTTTGCCTGCTTTGGCAGTGATGTCGGCGCGTATAAAGGCGGCGCGTTGTACGTCAGCCGCATTGGGTTTCGGATCATAGCGGAAGCGTCCCTCAAGACGGCGGCGCCATTCGAGCAGCGGTTGGCTGTTGATCGGACCGAAACCAGGCACCCTGAGAAGCCTGGTCGAGCCGACTTCCGCGGCTGTTTCAATGCCGTAGGAAGCCAGCGTGGCGATCTTGCCGGCTCCGATGCCTTTGAAGTGCGTGCGGCGGATCTGGAACTGTTCGAGCCAGGCCCTGAGTTGGGCGGCGCGCCTGGTTCCTTCATCTACGGCAAGACGTTGGCGTTCCTCGGTCGCGAGCGCCTCGTACTGCGATCTGGCCTCCGCCAATTCAGCCTTCAGGGCGTCGAACCGGGCAGGGCCTCTGGTCGAGCGCCACTGGCCCAAGGCCTGTGCCCATGCCTGATCAGCTTTCTGAAAGCCGCCGGTGAAACTTCTTTCGTCTCCATGCCCGAGAAGCTGCGCGAACCCAAACCACGCGACTGCGGCCCAAGCTGGCCAGATCATCGCGGCCACGTAGATTATTGCGGCAGCGGCGGCCAACGACACCAGCCCCACCAGCTTTCTTTGAACCCTCGCATTCTTGGCGGCTTTCGCCCCCACGCTTGGACCTGAGTCCTGAGTCGCCATGGTTGGCTTCGTGGCCGGTGGTGGTGGCGTGACGCGATCAATCGTCCGCCAGACCGCCAATAAGTCGAAGGCATCGGTCCAGTTCGCGGTTGAGGGAGCTTCGCCGACGGCAAGCGGCGGTGGCACGAATAGTTCGATACCCAACTCGTCGCGCATGCGACACCAAGGGCACGGCCCTGCGATGGCCGGAAAGTGGTGGATCGGATCGCGTCCGCAGGGACGAAGTTGCTTCTGCAACCCGGTCAATAGGTTGACCCAGACTGCGGCACTCGGCCGGCCCGCCCGCCCGGTAGCGGAAAAGGACTGTTCGAATGCCGATCCCATCTCCTTCGGGAGGAAGTCGAGCGCTGGGACCGAAGGGGGAGGGCTCATGTCCCGACTGTCGAGCGAGCTGTAGGCGAAACGGTGTTCGCTGATCGCTCGCTCGAGCTGCATGTCTCCTTCTTTGTACGTGCCGCTGAAAGGGTGCCGTCCCATCCAAAGCAGCTGGAAGATCACCACCGCCAATGCGAATGTGTCGTGGTCCTGCGTCCGGATCACGTCCTTGAGCGGCCGATTCTGTATTTCAGGAGCGGTATATTCGGGCTTGCCCACCTCGCACGCGAAGCGGCGGCCGCCGTGCTCGACCTGAAATGAGTCCGCGTCGATGAGGGCGACGACGCCCTTTTCCGTGATCAGAACGCCGGATTCGTTGACGTCGCCGATCACGCATCCGGCTTCATGGACGGAGGCCATCGCCTTGGCGACGTTGAGGGCGACGTGAACAAGGAAGCGGAAGTCGGCGGCGGGGAAGTGGCGCTTGCGTGCGATCGGCTTGTACAGCTGATAGAGAGGCTTCGCCTTGGCAATTCGGCGCATGAGGAAGCCAGCGAAGCGGCCGCCAGGATCCAATACCAGTGCGGTCGGATAGGCGACGAAACGAGATCCCTCGGACAGTGCCGCGTCCAGCATGGCCTTCACTTTGGATTCCCGGTCGGGTGCCTTGCCACCCGTGTAGAGCTTGGCGACCAGTCCGTCGTCTCCGCGAACAGCCCAGACGTCGCCTTCGCCGCCGCGGCCTACCAGTTCACCTAGGGGAAGCGGTGATCGGTTGGCGCTCAGAACCGTAGGTGGGGTCATGCGCGCCGGGCCAGTACGATCGTCTTGTCGTCATCTGTTCTGGAGCAGACGCTCTGCGAAGCGAGATAACTGCGCAGCATTGCACTGACGTCCGGTGATCGACCGGTCGTGGTGCGGGCAGCCAGGGGCCGCATCATCCCCTCGAAGAAGGGCACGTGCACGCGTTCGTCGGCAAACGACAACGCGAGACGCTCCAAGCCGTCGGTAAGCGCGGCTATCTCGTCAACGGAGTGTCCCAATCGCGTAACGCGCAGCTTGGCACCGCCGTCGTCAGTAACGAAGAACGTGGTTCCTGCGAACTCGCCCGCATCGGGCCACGATCCGACTTGCCAACGCCCCTCGTGCCGTATGGCGGCGGCACCATCCCCGACATGCATGATGAGGGTGTCCACGGGTCCCGCGATGATGACGACGGCGGTCGCCGCGAAGTCGCGCATGGCGGCCGACTGGCTGGCCGCCACATGGGCGATCCTGTCGCGCACCCGGTCGAGTATCTGCGTCAGCGCGTCGTCGTCGAGATCACGTGCCGACCGAACCCCAGCCGCCAGCTCGGTGGCTAGGGTGCGGCATACCAGCACCGCTCCCTCTCCGCCGCGAGCTGCGCTCCCTGCACCGTCGGACGCTATCGCGATCAGTGTCCCGTCAACCTCCAGACATCGATGTGCGTCCTGACACCTGATGCCGGTGCGAAGATGGGAACTACCGATCGCCGAAGCGCATGCCCATGACCAAGGCATGGATCAACCCGCCACGGCCCACCCGTCCGGCGCGGTCGGATTAACGAGCGCGACCTGATCCGACGTCTGCGAATGCGATACCGAGCTCAGTGATGACGAAAGCCAGCTGAACAGTTCGCGGAAGGCCAGCCCTTTGAGCTTCAGCGGTGCCCGGACGGAAAGCGATCGTAGCGCGTTGAAGTCCGCGCCTTCGACGCCAACGGCGTAGAACATGAACTCCTTGCGATCCTCGCCGGTCGCGACGGCCGCCCTTGCATTCTCCACGCTGTCGGTTGGTGCGCCGTCCGTGATCACGAAAATCCATGGACGATAGTAGTTGATCCCGTTCGCGCGATACGCGCCCTTGCGCGCGCGGAGCATGGAGATGCCTTGCTCGATCGCCGCTCCCATGGGCGTTGCCCCTCCCACGGTAAGATGGGGGGCAGCGAACTGATGTGCGGAAGTGAAATCGGTAACGACGGCGACGGGACCAAACGTCACGATGGCGACCTCGACGCGGCTCGCCGCCAGCTCGTCCTGGTTGAGTTCGTCCCGAAATGCCTGGAGGCCGAGGTTCAGTTCGTCGATCGGGCGACCACCCATCGACCCTGATGTATCCAGCAGCAGAATGACCGGGCACCGCGGTTCGGGATTTTCGGCGAATTCGACGGCCGAAAACTCCGTCTGTTCAAAATCGTTCGTCATGACCCACCCCGTAACCGTCGAGTCGGATCCAATGCCACTGGCCGACCGACTATGGCGAAGAGCCTAGTTTGCGATCGACGGGCGGCAAGTCAAAAAGACCCGCTGGTGACGATGGTCCTTCGTCGAGCGGGAAATCGCTCGTGTCGAACGGGTTGTTCGAAAGGGAATCGGGATTTCGCCCGATCCCTTTGTCGACGACGAACCCATCGTAGGCGGTTCGTCGAATTGCCACTCTTCGTTCTTTCTATGCGGCAATCGAACCGTGTGGATCGAGCACGAACTTGGCCGCCATGCCCTTGTCGAATTCGTCGTAGCCCTTGGCTGCGTCTTCCAGCCTCAACACCTGCGCATTCACGATCTTCGCGATCGGCAAACGATCGTAGAGCAAGGCTTGCATGAGCTGGCGATTGTACTTCAGCACTGGCGTTTGTCCGGTATGAAGGCTGTGCGATTTAGCCCAGCCAAGGCCGAGCCGAAGGCTGAGGTTGCCGCTTTTGGCGGCTTCGTCATGCGATCCTGGATCGGCCGTGACGTAAAGGCCCGGGATGCCGATCGAGCCCGCAGCGCGTGTGATCTCCATCATCTGATTGAGCACGACAGCCGGCTGCTCGGTCCCACCGTGTCCGACCGCCTCGAACCCGACGCAATCGATCGCGGAGTCGACTTCGGGTATCCGGCGGCCGACTGGCGCCGCCGGATATCGGACCCGGTGATCAGGCGGCTTTGCGCAACCGCGAGGGCACCCGTTGCGATCGAGCTTTCGACTTGCCTCCGGCCATCTCGGCTGCGGCTATG
This sequence comes from Sphingomonas sp. Leaf230, assembly GCF_001421745.1. Lineage (GTDB taxonomy): Bacteria > Pseudomonadota > Alphaproteobacteria > Sphingomonadales > Sphingomonadaceae > Sphingomonas. The sequence continues at coordinate 75,741 of NZ_LMKW01000009.1, forward strand.
GAGTCGATTAGGCCGGCGAGGTGCGCCGGGCCGATCAGACACCCCTCGAGCAGGAGGAAGGTCCCGATTGCTGAGACGTCGGTGAAGTACCATTTCAGGAACGCCTTCCGTAGCGACGCCGACTTGAAGCGATGTCGGATGATCTCGCTGTTTCGCGTGACGAGCATCGCGAAGAGCGTGATATCCCGTGCGTCGTCGCCCTGGTTTAACATCACGGCACCGCATGCTTCGATCGCGTGTTCTGACCATGCCCGTCCGATCTCGGCTTGGACCGCGTCGCGTCCCTGTCGCTCTGCGATATCGCGCCATGTCGACCACGACGGCCGCTGCTCGTTCAGCCAGACGCCGATCGATGCCAATTCGTCGTCGGTTTTCGGCTGATACCACCAGAGCGGCAAGCGTTCCGGCCCGGACGATTTGTGTGTGGCGATCGTGGTCATCACGATGCGAGCCGCGCCGGCGCTGTTGTCGATCACGAAGATTGTTTGGTCGTTGTCGTTGATATGCATTCCGGTTTCCTTGGAGAAAAATGCCATGGCGAGTCCGTCCGACAACCCGATTGCGGGTCGCGGTGTCGCAGGCGTTGAACGATGAAAAAAAGTCAGAATCTCCGCATTCGTGCACGAAGTCTTAACTTCTGGGTTTCTATGCTCGCTGGAGCGGCTGGTATGGATTAGATCCTGTTTTCCCCTCTTTCATGGAATTCAAGAAGACCGCTACTGCGGTAACTTAGGCGACTGCAGTCGCTCTTTGCGCGGCGGCTGAAGCCGCTTAGCTTTCGCGGGTCGGCCGCAATCCGACCGAGTCGTTGATCGCTCTGCCAGTCGCTACCGGAGTGGTTTGAAGGTCGCAGGTAGACCGCACGCAGGATACGGTTTGGCGCGGACGAAGCGTCGTTTTCCCGAACGCTAACTTTTCTTCGCATCTAATCCCATTCCATTGGTGGAGTATGTGCTTCCTGTTCCTCGGAGGCACTGCTGATGCGTCGATCTTGCAAGATTATGCATTCCCATTCCGATGGAAGGCAGGACTGTTGGACCTGACCCCGCCGGTATCGACAGACCGCGCAAGGTATCGGTTTCAGGTCGTCGCCCCGCACGGCGAACGAACATCTGTCTGGAGTTCATTGAAGACGTCGGTCGGCCCTGCGTCAGGAAGCACCTCTTGGAACGAAGCCCGAAACGGAGGGTGGAGCATTTGTTCGCCCGCGCCCGGCACTCTGGGGGGAGGCGACACAGTGAGCACGCATGGCGCGACGTTCGAGGCTGATGGGGCGATCGGTGTTTCAAGGTTGGTGGGCTTCGATCGATTGGGTGAACGATGACCGAAGCCAAGCCCATTGAGCAACCGACGGTTCTGCCTCGAGACCTGAACGTCATCGTCGAGGGATTGCGACGTGCACGCCTTGATTCCGGAGGGGGCCATCCAAACCATGCCGAGCGAGGAGTTCGTTTCCCATCTCGGCAGGCTTTGGCTAGAATTCTGCGAGAGCTCGGCGCTGCGTTGTTTCCCCTTCGGCTCGGGCCACCTGAGCTAACTCCTGGCAACGAGAACCGTTGGGTCGAGGAGACGCTGGAAGCGACGCTTGCGCAACTGACCGCGCAGATCGCCCTCGAGATCCGCATCGTGCATCCGTGGATCGATAGCGTTGAAGAAGGGGAGCGGGCGGACCGGATCGTTGGCTCATTCGCGGCCGCCCTGCCGAGCCTGCGGCGCGCGCTGGCTCAAGACATCGCGGCAGGATACGCCGATGATCCCGCCGCGCGCAGCGTTGACGAGGTACTGTTGTCCTACCCGTCGGTTGCGGCGATCATACACCACCGGCTTGCACATCGTCTGCATGCACTCGGGGCTGAGCTCGTTGCGCGCGTGATCGCCGAAGTCGCGCATGGGGAGACGGGCATCGACATTCATCCAGGGGCGCTGATCGGAAGCAGCTTCTTCATCGATCATGGCACCGGCATCGTAATCGGTGAGACTGCTGTAATCGGCGATCGGGTCCGAATGTATCAGGGTGTGACTTTGGGTGGAGAGCCATCGGTAACGGGCACTGCGCGCGATGTGGGGGAGGCCTTCGTGCGACGGCACCCGACGATCGAGGACGACGTGGTGATCTTCCCAGGGGCGGTCCTGCTCGGCCCGATCACGATCGGCGCGCGTTCGCGGATCGGAGGCAACGTCTGGTTGCGAAGCGACGTACCCGCCGATCACGTCGTCGAAGTACCGGAACCGCGGATCCTTCCGAGGACTTCGGTCGAACTTTTGGAGTACAAGGATTGAGCCAGCAGCAATTGCACCTAGGTGCCTTCATGCGTCCGGTCAGCATTCACACCGGCGCTTGGCGTTATCCCGGCGCGTATCCGGATGCCAATTTCAATTTCCGCCATCTGAAGCATTTTGCTCAGCGATTGGAAGCGGCGAAGTTCGACGCGTTCTTCATGGCGGACCACCTCGCGGTGCTCGACATGCCGGTGAACGCCCTGAAGCGCAGCCATACGGTGACGTCGTTCGAACCGTTCACCTTGCTGTCGGCGTTGGCGGCGGTGACCGAGCGGATCGGCTTGGTCGCGACCGCGTCGACGACGTTCGACGAAGCCTATCACATCGCCCGCCGGTTCGCGTCGCTCGATCACATCAGCGAGGGACGGGCAGGGTGGAACATCGTCACAACCGCCAATCCCGACGCAGCGCTCAATTTCGGGTATGAAGGTCAGATGGACCACGACGCGCGCTATCTCCGCGCACGCGAATTCTACGATGTGGTGACAGGGCTCTGGGACAGCTTCGCCGACGACGCCTTCATCCGCGACGTCGATCGAGGCATCTATTTCGACCCCGAACGTATGCATGTCCTTGATCACAAGGGTACGGATCTCTCGGTGCGCGGACCGCTCAACATCGCCCGTCCGGTGCAGGGCTGGCCGGTCATCGTCCAGGCCGGTTCGTCGGAGCCTGGCCGCCAGCTTGCCGCCGAAACTGCGGAAGTCGTGTTCGCGGCAGAACCGACGCTCGAGTCCGGAAGACGCTTCTATGCGGATGTGAAGGGTCGGACGAGGGCCGTCGGGCGCAACCCCGATCATCTGAAGATATTGCCTGCCGCGTTCGTCGTGGTCGCGGATACGATCGCCGAAGCAAAGGCGCAGCGCGCCCATCTTGATAGCCTGGTCCATTACGATAGCGGCATCGGGTCGCTGAACGGCATGCTCGGCTATGACGTATCCGGCTTCGATCCCGACGGCCCGCTGCCCGAGATCCCCGAAACGAACGCCAGCAAGAGCGCTCGTGAGCGCATGATCCGTCTCGCTCGTGACGAGAAGCTGACCATTCGTCAGCTTGCGCAAAAAGCGGGCAGCTACGCTGGGCTGGCGTTCGTCGGTACGCCCGCATCGATCGCGGACGAAATGGAACAGTGGCTCGGGGTCGGTTCGGACGGCTTCAACATCATGTTTCCATGGCTGCCGGGTGGTCTCGATGCGTTCGTGGACGGCGTCGTGCCCGAGTTGCAGCGGCGCGGGCTGTTCCGGAGCGAATATGAGGGCACGACGCTGCGGGATCATCTTGGGCTACCGAGGCCCGAAAACCGCTTCTTCCCAGAATGAATCTCGACATGCGCCCGGTAGGCGCTTCACTGACCCAGAGGTTCGTGAAACGATCCGGTTGCCAAACTACGTGGCTTGAACGTGATGCACATTGAGGGACTGAGATCCTAGGGCATTTTCCGCGACCGCCACCAGATGCTCGTGATGAGTGAAGATGATGACCTGATTGGACGCGGAGAGGGCTTTCAGTTGGTGAAATAAACGGGCGGAGCGTGCGTCGTCCGCGGTGATGAACAGGTCATCGCAGACCAAAGGCATCGAGTGGTCGGCGGACTTCTCTTCTATGGCGGCCAATCGCAACGCCAGAAACAGCTGGTCGCGCGTACCTTCGCTCATGTCGTCCACGCCACAGCGTTCCCCGGCCGAGCGTTCCGCCACGATCACTGGTTCCTCACCCCGGCTCCAGTCGAGCAACAGGCGGTTGAAGCGTCCGCCGGTGATGTTTGCGAAGATGGTGCCCGCCCGGGCCAGTAGCGGAGCTTGGCGAGTTTCTCGATGGCGATTGATCGCCCAGCGCAGCATCGTCGCAGCCGATTTTGCGCGAATGTAACGACCGCTCAGATCGACGACGGTTGCCCGAGCGGTTTCCGACGATTGTGCCGCGTCTGCCGCATCCGCTCCCGTGGCGGCTTCCCTTTCCTCAGCCCTGGCTACCGCAAGCTCCGTCGACAACGTGCTGATGACGTCGATCATCTCCTGTTGGTCCCGCTTTACGTCGGCCAGCAAGGCGCCGGCGTCGTCGGCCGGCATGTCTTCGACATCGACGCGAAGTGATACCTCGGGAATCCCATCGGAAACGTCGGCGAGTTCGTCACGCAGCCCCGCGATCTCGAGCGTCCACCTTTGGCGGTCACCACTGCGTTCGACGACGGCGTCGAGGGCATCGACGTCCGTGACGCCGGCAGTTGCCATCAATGCATCCATACGAAGCCTCTCAGCCAGTACCGAGTCTTTCAATGCCGTGATCTCAGAGATCGCCACCGCTCTATCGCCGATCAATCTGGTTCGGTCCCGCTCGGTCTGCTTTGCGTCGTCGAGCTTGACCCTCAGGGTTTCAAGGCGGCCGACGGCATCGTGACCAACCGTATGAGACGTCGACTTCAGGAGAGCCGCGAGCTCCGTGTCGAAGCCGCGGATCGCGCGTTCGAGGTCTGCAAGCGCAAGTGTCGTGGTCCGATCAGCATCATCGCGGTCCGCCAACACGTCCAGGGCGGTGATCGCTAGTTCGGCGGTATGAGCGTCGAGCGGGCCGAGGTTCAAAGTCGCCAGCGCGGTTGGGAGCGAAGCCAACAGGTGGTCTCGCTCTATCCTTGCGCTGGTCAGCCCATCGACGGCTTCATCATGCGCCTGCTTGGCATCGTCGAGGCGGGTCTGGGCGAGTTTCGCCTCGTCCCGTGCGCGTTCCAGAAGATCGAGATGAAACGTGGCGATTTCTATCGTCGCGTCGAGGGTCAAATCGTCGTCGGACGGGAGGTTGCAGACGAGCATCGCCCGACGCAGCGCGGCGTGATGGCGTTCGAGCTCGTTTTTAAACTCGGTCGCAGCCCTTTCACGCTCGATCAGTGCGTCGGTAGCATCCATCACCTGAGTACGCGTTTCGATCCACGCCGAGACCTGCTGCGGCGAGACCGCGGCGTCGAACCCCGCTGCACGCCATACCGCTGCCCACTCGAGTTCTATCGATGCTCGCGTCTGTTCGAGATACGCCAGCTGACGCGGAGCGTCCGCCAGGGCCGATCTTGCGCGATCGATGGCTGCGATTACGCCGGCGTACTCGGCGACACGTGCTGCCTCTGCCTCGCGGCGATCGGCCAACTCGTCTGCGGACCGTACGTTGAGCTGCACGCTAGCCAGAATGTCGAGGCGATTTCCCTCGGCGTTGCCGAGCGATACGATTGAGACGTCCCTGGACGCTCGGGCTTCGTGCAAGAGCTCCGGTGTGGGCGGCTCTCGGTCGAGGTTATCCAATCTGACTAGCTCAGCCTGAGCGACGCTCAGCGCGCTCTGAGACGCAGTGACTTCGTCCTCATACTTCATCCGCCGTTCGGCGATGTCGGCCAGCTTCTTGCGATGCAAATCAAGCACATCTGCCGAGGGAACGCTCACCATTTCCAGCGAGGCTACTGTTCCGTCCCAAGGAGCAAGCTGGCCGAACGCGCGAGTTGAACGCTTCTTGGCCGTCTCGATGTGTCCATCATGCTGCGCGAGCGTTGCGACGGCACCGCGGGAAACTGCGCCAAGCGCGGCTCGGAGCGGCGCCAGTCCTGCGGATTCGGTCGTGTTGGCCGTCCGCTGTTCTGCGATCGTCAGCTTGTGACGAGCCGAAAGCACATTCTTCTCGAGATCGGAGACCGCCTGTTCGGCCAGATCGAGCGCATCGAGCGCGTTGCGGGCCTGCAGTCGGGAAGCCGCAGAGGGAAGGGATGTGACATCCGAAAGTCCACCGTCAGTCAGAAGGCGGCGACGCGTGCTCGCGGCGTCATCAACTTTGGCTTGGGCGGTAGGTAGTTCAGCGACATACCTGCGATGCAGAGCGAGACCGTCGGTGAGGCGGATGATTACGTCCCCGTGATCCAGCAGCACGCTTCTCGGGTCGAGACCCTCGAGCTCCCGATCGTACGCTTCGACGCGTTTCGCCCGCTCGGCGATACCGAAGTCGGCTGCCGCGATGGCGGTGACGGCGGTGCCGCGTAACGCTGCAGCATCGACCGGCAGCGCTGGAACGTTACCAAGTCTTTCGATCTCGGCCGTGCGCACGTCGATCTTCGTCAGTATTGGGCGAACGCGCTGGACCCGCTCGAGTGCGGACCGCTGCTGCTCCAGGTGCTTCGTTCGCTGCAGGGCCAACTCGTGATCTTCGATCGCCTTTTCGAGCCGCCCGGCGATCGCCTTCCACTTCGTCGGCGCCATGGTGGCCGTACGCATCGACGCCAGACTCGTCTCCCGCTCCTTCAAAGCCATGTTCAACGGCTTGTTTCGCGCGGTTCCGGCAAAGATCGCGGAGGCCTCTTCGTCGAGAGAGCAGAGCATCTCGCTTACCCCGCTGAGTCCGGTCCCCGCCTCGAAAAGCACTCGCGCGACGTCTTCCTTGCCGCTGAGCATGTTTTGGCCACCTGAGCGAAGGCGGTCGTGGTTCAAGCCGAACATGCGGTCGAAGCCGTCACGGTCCAATGCGCCCAGGAATGGGGCAAGCGTAGCGTCCGGCAGGGGCTGCTCCTGCGGCGTCAGAAGCGACGCGGTTCGCGCCTTGCGGCGAATGAACTCGAGCGTGTTGCCGTCATGCTCGATGATCCCGCCTAGCCGAAGTTCGCCGTACGGATACCTGAACGCGAAAGGTGGGCGTTCACCCATCCCCCAGAGGAGATCGCCGATGGCCGCCAGTGACGTTGATTTCCCGGCTTCGTTCGCGCCAACGATCAGATGAAGATCGTTTGATCCATCGCCGAAGTCGAACGTGCGATCTGCAAATGCACCGTATCGAAGAATGCCGAGGCGCCGCAGTCTCATGCGCGTTCTCCGGGCAATCGGCTGCCTATCGTCTGAACCGCGGTTTCCGCCAGCGTGGTCCAGTCGCCCGCCTGCAGCGCCACCAGCAGAGGATCGTCATCGTCCAGCTTTGCCGGAAGCTTGTCCGCAAGTGGTTGCAGCGCCGCCTGGAGCGCGTCCAGCGCCGCCGCGTCCGCAGGGCCTCCGTCGATCAGCTCTGCGATCTCCTTGGGAAGGGCGATCGGGGAAGATCGTGTCGCCTTGAGGCGAACCTTCTCCAGCCACACGGCGTCCGCCGCCTGGGCGGCGATGGCGCGCAGGTCCGTTTCGACCCTGTCGATGACGCCTGCGATTTCGTCTGCATCCGCGTTCTTCGCCTCGATCGTCACTCGAACGATCGAGGGCCGTCCGGCTGCCTGAGCGGTGAGTAGGTCGAGCTGGTCTCGAAAGTCGTCGAGTAGGGAAGCGGCCGCGCCGTCCGCTACGACAAGGGTCATATGTGACCATCGGACGTCGTCGAGCGCGACGTGGCGCAGGTCGGTTACCACCCCGTCCTCGACCGCTACGAGCACGGCACCCTTCGGACCTGTCTCGCGGGAATGCCGACCTTGGACGTTGCCGGGATAGACCACATGTGGATGTTCGGCATGTACGAGGTAATCATGAACGTGCCCGAGCGCCCAGTAGTCGTGTCCGCTCGTCCTGAGCTCAACGAGTTTGCACGGAGCGTAGGGCGCATGCTCGTGACCACCTTCCAGGGCGGTATGCAACATGGCGATGTTGAACATGTCCGGGATCGGAGGGGCGTACTGGATCGCAAGGTTCTCAAGAACGGCGGCAGTCTTGAATGACCGGCCATGAATAGCGACGCCTATCTCTTCGAGCACGACGACCTCGCCCGCGGCACTGCCGAAGAAGTGCACGTTGGGGGGTCTTGGCAGATCCGCGGTCAGCTTGCTCTCCGCGTCGTGGTTCCCGAGTATGACGAAGGTTCGGATGCCGGCGTGTCCGAGACGGGAGAACTGCTGCATCGCGAAGATCCCAGTCTTCATGTCCTTCCAGGATCCGTCGTAGAGGTCGCCTGCGACCACCACGAAATCAACCTTCTCGTCGAGCGCGAACTGGACGAGATTTTTCAAAGCCTCGCGGGTCGCGGCGCGTATCCGGTCGATCGGGGCGTCAGTGCGAGATCCCAAGCCCAGAAGCGGGCTGTCCAAATGCACATCCGCGGCATGGAGGAATTTGAATCGGGACAAAGTTGCCTCCTGCTGGATGTTTGCCGTCGGCAGATTGGAGCACGCGGCTCGATCGATGAGCGACGTGGCGGCGATGATGCCGCTGATAGGTTCTATTGGCGCGTTTTCAGCCGCTTATCGCTGGGGAGTATCGTCTCACCGGCGAAGCCGAGTAGGTCGTGTACCGCTTTCGGGTCGGCGCTGTACAGGACCTCGCGTCCATTCCTGACCGACTTTACCAAGCCTGCCCGATTCAAGATCGCGAGATGCGTGGACATCGTATTGGACGGAACCTCGAGGGCGGCGGCGATGTCGCTAGCCCGAACTTCGCGACCGTCATGCCCTACGAGCAGCTGCAACGTGCGTAGCCGGGTTGCCTGGGCGAGGGCGGCGAAGGCGACGACAGCACGATCTAATTCCATTGTTCGAGAATATAGGGTGAAGATTCCGTTTTCAATACGGCCCGAGGCAGGCACGATAATTTATTCGAAGATTCGAGAATCGTTGCACTATCGAGCTGCGGCTCCATGTTGGCGTTCATGCCGTTCCGTCGTCGGAACGGCACCGGGTCGTAGATAGGAGACCAGCCATGCGCACGATGGGTCCGTTCACGGAGACACCGCCTGCAGGTACGCCCTCAGGTTCAGCCGAACTGCAAAGACTCCGCGTTCGCTACACGAAAGCTAGGTTCGAATTCTACAAAGGCGAGTTACGAGAGACGATCAAACACCTATCCCCGATCACGGCTGATGTGCTGAAGGACGAGGGACTCGATCTCGCCGGCGCCTTGGAGCACATGCGGCCGCCTTGCAATTGGCCCGACAAGGCGATCCAAACACCCGACGCCTTTCGTGCAGGGGCTTTCGATCTCCGCAAGATGACAGACACCCGGAAAATCGAGAAGAGCTTCGAACGGCTCGGCGAGGCGAGGGCTTGCCTCATGATACGACGCCCTGCCGTTGGGCAGGTAGGTCTATGCGTCCACGTCGTAGGCGATGGATTGGAGACAGCCATGATGTCTCGTGATTTTTCCCTGACGACCGCAGCTGGAAAGGCGCGTTTGCAACTGCGTCGGCTGCTCCCATTCACGCTGGGATCGCTCATGCTTGGTCGACGGGTTGGAGATTTGATTGGTCACCCGTTGCTGGTCGGGAGGGACTATGTCGTGGAACGGCTCACCCAATGTCCATCTCGCGGTTTGAGCAACATCCATTTCGAGACCGGACGCGTCGACGTGTAGGCCGACGGTTCGTTTGGGTCGGTCGTACAAGCAGCAATTCATGTCTTCAGCGGTTTTCGAATGAGCGTCGTGGTTACGGTCGCCTGCATTTGACGACCCTCTTTTCGGAGGCGCCGTCTCCCCGGGCGGCGTAAACAGAACGCCGGAACACCCACCAGTTGTAAGAATCTAACGGCAAAACATCAATTCGATAAGTCTCGAACCATTGAACTATCGGCGCTCATGGATTAGGTCTGGTTTGCGGCCACTGACCCTCCGGAAGACCTCCCGAGAAAGGCTGCGAACGGAGCTCGTGATGAACGCCATGATGCAGTCGGCTTGTAATGGTCCAGTTAGCCTGGTCCGCAACGCTGATCTCTATGAGGACCCGCTGGACGAGGATACGCCTCGCGATCGTCCAGTTCCCACCACCCGCCGCGCACTGACCCGCCTTGCGCTCATAGCGGCCGAGACGGGGGCTCGCTTCCAGCGCGAGGGCGAGGGGGCTGATCCGATGGCTTGGCTTCTGTCCCCGCGTCGCGTTTTCAACGGTGGTACCGCGATCGATGCCGTGCTCGGCCGGGAGGACTTCATGCGCGCCCTTCTCCTTCACGGACTTTCGATCGGTCTCGACGCGGATCCCCGGTTCATCGACGAGCTGGCGGCGGACACGGACGAAGGCGAGGCTGTCACCGGCGAAGAGGGTGGATGGTTCGGGCACCCACGCGACGAGGACGTTCCGAAGTGGGTCAGGTCGGGTGACGGTGATGCCAGGAAGCAGACGCATCCTCGCGGCGCTAGGGGGCCGATCCCGCTCCGTCCGGGAGACGCTACCAAGACGAAAGCGCAGAATGACGATGGCGCTGAACGGCACCTCTACACCGCGACGCTTACCTTCGACGACGGTCGGACGACGCTCCAGGTGTTCCATGCGTCGGTGTGTACCAGCGCGGCGGAGGTGTTTCAGCGACTGGCGGCCCGTCACGGCGTCTATGCCGCTTCGCAGGCCGAGCTGAGCGTGGGCTTCGACCCGACCTCCGCCTTCGCCGAGGCCCTGGTGTCCCCGGCCATGAGCGAAATGCTCCAGCTCGTGGACGACGATCCCTCGGGGACTCTTGCAGATGGACTCGATCTCCACCTGGAGCAGCGTTTCGCCGCCTAGGCCGTCGAGCCACTTTTCATCTTAGCAGAGCGCCGCCGATTTCGCTGCCAACGCAAATCGCGACGCGTACGTGAGGATAGGATCGCCATGCGGTACAAGTGCCGTCAGACACGAGTGCTTGGGGCCAGTCCGTTGCCCCGGAACAAAGCGGATCGGACCCCTGAAGCAGCTGGCGAAGACGACGCTTTCAGTGAGCACGAGGCTCACTACCTCTACGGACAGGATGGAATAACCGGCGGTACCCGGCCATCACGATATCGGGGAATGGGATCGAGCAGGCTGCGGCTGTACACTGCAACGATCGCGGCGACGCGCGACAACATTATGGTGCAGGCGTTTCATGCGTCCATCGCGCTCAGCGTGCTGGAGGTACGCTCCCGTCTCGCAGGTCGCTACGGGCCTCATCTCGCCGACCAGGCTGATATTCGGGTGGGAATTCATCCCGCCGCTCCGCTCGTAGTGGCGCTGGTGCCGCTGCCGGTCCTGGAGATGATCGGAACCGTCCAGAAGCGGTGCCAGGAACGGACCTTGAGGAGGTTCGGCGTCGATATCGAGCAGTGCATCCACGCCTAGTCATCAACGTCAAAACTGAAACTCGGCGATACGCCGTAGTTTGGGAGACCGGCATGAAAACCCAGAGCGAGATCGGCGATGAGGCGATCAAGGACAGCGCTTCGGCACTCGTCCTTCGTCCCCTAAAGCTCGAAGCGGGACCCACCGGCGATGGGGTGGGTCGAGGCAAGTTCGTCGGCGTGGCCGTGGACGTCGAAACCACCAGCCTCAACAGCAAGACGGGCCGGATCATCGAGTTCGCCTGTCGTAGGTTTCGGTACGACGGTGCCGGTGTCATCACCGATATCGACGAAGCATTCGAGTGGCGGGAGGATCCAGGGGAGCCTCTTACTCCGGAAGTAGCGATGTTGACCGGCCTCACCGACGATGACCTCGTCGGCTGTGAGATAGACGATGACACCGTCAAACGTCTGCTGTGTTCGGCCTCCTTCGTCGTCGCGCATAATTCGATCTTCGATCGTACATGGGTCGAAGACCGGTTTCCCGAGGTACGCGATCTCCCTTGGACCTGCAGCATGAGCCAGATCGACTGGAAGGCGCGTGGCTTCGACGGGAAGGTTCTCGGCTATCTGCTCATGCAGTCCGGCTTCTTCCATTCCGGCCACCGCGCATCCGCCGACGTCGACGCGCTGATACAGCTGCTTCGCCACCGGAGGGATGATGACTGTACCGGGCTTGCGGAACTGATCGAACGTGGATCGCAGACGAGCTGGCTGATCCGCGCCCGGGGCGCAGACTTCGGGGTCAAGCATCTGCTGAAGGATCGCGGTTACCGGTGGTCAGGCGATGACAAGGTCTGGTGGCGCGAGGTCGATGACGCACGGCTCGTCGAGGAACAGTTTTGGCTTGCGAGCTACGTCTACGCCGTCGAGGCGAACCCCACCGCGTTAGGCCCCGTCATCAAGCGCATCACTCCTCGGGAGCGGTTCCGTTGACGTTGGGCGACGACGCCGATCCGTATGCGGAGGACGGCGAGGACAGCCGTTGGATGAAGGAGCGAAGTGAAGCGATGTCGGTCGCAGCTGCCGAAAAGGCAGTAGCTGCGCGGCAGCGTGCGTTGCGGGAGGCGATAGCCATCGACCGTTTCGTGATCGATTTCCGGCTGGCGTCTTTTCGAGCGTTCTTGCGCGCCACGGTGCATTCGATGTCGGCGCTCGCCGCCGACGTCCTCGAGTTCGCGGAATGTGATGTCAAAACGGCTTTGAATGCCGTGCGACCGGTCAGGCACTGGCTCAAGAACATTAGCGCGCCAAGTTCCTCGTCGCATGGCCTGATCGGCCGGCGGATCCCCCGCAGCAAGCGCGAGGATCCAGTACGCATCGAACTGTGGCGCGCGGAGCCGTACGACCTCCGGGGGGATGCCATCATCCAGGAAGGTGCCCTGAGCGATTACGTGGCGGTCAGCATCTTCGGATCGTCGCTGGAGGTCTACGTCCACGGCGCCGGCTTTCGGTTGGTAACCCGTGCCGGGACGGCTCATTTGATTTTGGACAGTGCGCTGCCCGCAACCCTTGCCGCCGCCTGCCAGGGGCGAGCCTTGGACGATATCGTCGAACATCCGCTCCTTCGCGGCCGCGGCATAGTAGTGAGCGAGATCAAGCAGTCCGGTGGCGGGTCTCTGGTCGTCTTTCGTGGCGGGGAAAGCCCGTTGAAGCTTCCGTGGGATAGTGATGGCCACCGGATAGTGACGGGTACTGCGTGAGTAACCGAGACTACGGGAATGTTTAGGGAGTCAATCTAACCCAAGGTTCTTGGGTCGATTGATGACAAATTGATTGGAGATCTATCGAATGTCTGAACCTGTCGGCCACACCTTTGTGACTGCGCGGCAGGCTACGATCCATGCCCTGTTCGTCAAACATAGATCCATGTCGGAGGTTGCGAGAGCACTGAACGTCACTCAGATCCGTGTCCGCGAGGCATTGGTTCAGCACGAGCGGAATCGGATGAGGGACGTCGGCATACAGCCGCCGCCGCTGCGCGATATGCTGAAGGGCGATGTCACCACACGGCTCGGCGTGCCCAGATCAGAGTTCGGGGGGCGTCCGGCCAAGCACGTGCAGCTCGATGAGCGAGTGAGGGGTGGTGTACTCCCGACATCGCGAAAAGCCTCCAAGCGCTTCGCGATCGGTATTCCGCAATCAGGTGTCAAACGCTACATCATCACCTCCGTGGAGCCCGATCTAAGAGTCCATGCTGGCTTCTGGCGGAATCTCAAAGCCTACGCGGCCGCATGCAACGCAGACCTGTTGGTCTTCCGTCTCGGTAGCGTTGGACCACGCGCGTGCGTCCCTAGTAGCTACGCTGATCATCTTGTGACCGACGCTTTCGGCATCGAGGGACTGCTAGACGTCGCTCTGGACGAGCGGATACCTGCGCGGATGGCGCGTCCTCTCGAGGGAATCCGTCGTTCATCCGCGTGCTGGACAATAATAGGTCATCCGGCGGTACAGTTCGAAACTCTGCCCAGGCTGAGGGCGGATGGCTACAAGGCACAGCTGACCACCGGGTGCATGAGCTTGCCCCGGAATTCGCAGTCGCAGAACGCACGTGAACTCGGCGCCGTGATCATTGAGGTCGTTGCGGGCGGCGCGGTTCACTGTCGACACATTCTCACACCGACGGACGGCGATGGTTCGTTTCAGGATCTTGACGCTCGAGTGTCACGCGGAGCCGTTCGATACGGCTGCAGAGTGGAAGCTTTGACGTTCGGCGACATCCATCACAAGCACATGGATCCGGAAGTAGCGGTTGCCACTTGGGGGCTTGGCGCTACTCGCGCGTGTTCCGGATTGTCACTCGTTGATAGGCTGCGGCCTCGCCATATGGTGTTCCATGATGTCTGCGATTTCGACTCTCGCAATCATCATGATCGTCGTAATCACCTGCGCCGCTTCGTGCAGATGGCGGGCGGGGGTGGCGATGTCGCTGCGGAATTGAAGTCGACTGCTAGATTTCTTGAATCAACTCGCCGGAACTGGTCGCAGAGTATTGTAGTGAACTCCAATCACGACGACGCACTAATAAGGTGGTTGAAGGAGTCCGACTTCAGAGAAGACCCCATCAACGCACTTTTCTTTCTCGAGGCATCGCTCCAATTGCATACTCGTCTGGCGGCAGGCAAAACTGAAGATGATTTCTTTGAGCAAACTCTTCGGAGGGTTTCCTCCGATCAGCTCGCCGGCGTTCGTTTCCTCCGCACCGGAGAAAGCTACAAGATTGCGGGAATCGAAGCAGGTATTCACGGCCACCTTGGAGCGGATGGCCGGCAGGGTGATGTGCGTTTTTTTGAAAGACTCGGCATAAAGGCAACGCTGGGGCACACGCACCGGCCGCTGACCCGCAATGGCATTTATTGCACCGGAGTATGTCAGGCCAATCTCGAGTACGCAAAAGGGGCGGTAACCGGATGGGGTGTCGGGCATGTGGTAAACTACTCAAATGGTGCCAGACAACACCTTATACTAATTGACGGCGCTTTTCATGGGTGATCTATAACCGGCACCTCTTCTTCTTAATAACTAAACAATTAGTTTTTAAAATTCGGATTTCAAATATTATCAAATACTAATTTATGAATTATTTGAAGGTGGGTACGAAGTACGCGGTAGCGAATTTGGAGTGCCTTACTGAAATTCTCTTCAAGCATCGTTCGAACGGAGATAGTCATGGCGACTGCACGGTATGCTCAAAATCCACGCGATTTGGCATCTGGGAGTTCCCTGGGCCAAGGTGAAGAGAACGAGCTGCGCCTAAGGCGTCGGTTGTGGGGTGATGCCGCGGCACTACGTGCCGTAAGGGCGCTTGGTCTTAGCGACGCAACGATCCGCCACTTCCGCCTCGGTCTGAACGAGCCTCAGCTATCGAAGGATGGTCATTTAGTCGAGCGCGCCTTGGCCTTCCCGGTGCTCCGCCCAGATGGCGAACGAGCAGGACGGTGGAGCTTTCTAAATCTGAAAGATCTGACCATCGCACCTCAGCACCAAATAGCTTGGACTCCAGGGGGATCGCGCACCTGCTACTCAAGCCCTGTTATCGACAGGGCGACCTTACTGCTGGTTCCATCGCCGATCGATATGTTCTTGCTTTGGCAGGGTCTAGGGGAGGCGATCGGTCCACTGGTTATCGCCTGTCCCTCGATGTTTGGGGTTGCGCCATCTGAGTGGCGCGATCCGCGATTTTGGCGGGCTTGGCACGAGGTTGTGCTCGGCGTGTCCGACAGTCCTGAGGAAGAGGCCATTGCACATGTCGTTGCCCAAGCGATGGGCGGAGAGGTGCTGAGGTGCTCACCTTCGAGTACGGAAACCTGGGCCGACATCGTGAACATGGGTGGGTCGCCGGCGGAACTGAGGCGGCTTATTGAAGAAAGAAGCTTATGGCGTCCAGAACAGCGGACTGCGCCGTGTTCAAACGGTTCGCTCGTCGGCGACTTTAGTGCTGAACCGGTGTCGATCGAAGGCGCTTACGTCGGTGGTAACTTGTATTATCCGATCACAATGGAGCGTCGGCAGTTCGAGGAGAACTCCTCTGGGTCGGCGATACTTGTACAACGTTACGTGACTCGCATTCTGCGCTCAGATGGCGCGCTACTGGATGTTGAACGCCTACCTGCACCTGCTGGCACGCCGGCGACGGGGCGGGTGCTCGCGCTTTCCGACGGCACGCGGATCATATCGGCTCCTCGACCAGGGCGCTTTGGAACGTGGAGTTTCGCATCTATCCAGGAGTTCATCAAATGTCGTGCGGATGGCGTCGAGCCGAGCCGTCGCGCTCTGCCTCGGCTGATGGCTGACGTAGACGCGTACCTACGTTCTAGCGTACTGTTGCCGCATCAGGACGACTACGCATTGGCGGCGATATTTGTTGTCGCTACTTTCGTCTTTCGTGCATTTGACAGCTTTCCGATACTTTTGATTAACGGGCCCAAAGCTTCGGGTAAATCGGAGTTCGGACAGGCGATGGCTGCTCTTTCGTGCAACGCGGTTATAGCAGGCCGGATATCTTCATCGGGACTGGTCCGTCTTCTTGCGGAAAGTTGCGGGACGGTCGTGCTGGACGATCTTGAATCTATCTCCTCCCCACGCCACGCTTCAGACGACGTGGCGCAAGTTCTAAAGGTCAGTTATAAAGCCGCCACGGCACGCAGAGTGTCCCCGGGGCGGGATGGCCGCGTTGAGGTTTTGGACTTTTTCTCACCTAAGATAGTGACGAACATTGGTGGTGCGGACGAGGTCCTTCTTACACGTATGATTCCCATTCGCACTCTTCCGATGACATCAGACGGCGGCTTAAAGGACTATGGAATTAAGACGCCAGCCCTACGCGATGAACTACATGTATGGGCAATGTGCGAGATCGAGCGCGTGCACCTTTCATATCTCCCTATAGCTGCCTCCAGTATGACGCGGCGTGACGAGATCGCAGCACCGTTGCGGGCGGTTGCCGACGTTGCTGGCGGTGACTGGAGGGAGAAGCTAGAGCGCGTCTTATCGGCAGAGGTATCCATAGCAATAGAGCCAATCGGGACGGTGCTATCCAAAGCATTGCGACAGCTTATTTCAGAGTTTGGCGTAACCGAGGTCGCAATGCCTCACCTGGCACTCGAAATGATGCTCGTAGCTCGCGGCTCAATCGAATTACCGGCGGCCGAAACGTTAGGCCGTTTGTTGCTCACCTCGGGTGCTCGGGAACGTCACGACGTTGTGGAAAGAAGGCGGCTTTATGGTGAAGTTACACGTATTTATCGTATTTCTGCGAACTATCTGAGCGCAGTGGGACAACCTGTGATCTCCTCATCTGATCCGTTTACTTTCTGCACAGGTCCATGTTCAGCTTGTCGCTACGACGCCGTCTGCGACACGGCTGTTCCTTGGCTCCGGCCTGCTCGTTCAGCCCGCGCGCCGGTACTAAATGCAGGGGCGGTTTGAAACCGAATCGTTACTGCGGTGTGAATCCGTTGCAGGGCATGAATCAAAATGCTTCAACTTCTCACTACTTTATCGAACTAGTGGCGATTGCGTTTATATTGTCTGGCCGACGTTTGGCCGAGGTTGCTCCCATGTCGAGCAGAAGGTGTCACCCCTAGATGATGCATTCCTCTTAGCCGAATGGAGCGATCCGAGCGGCGGAGTGAACTTCAGGTAATCGGCGATAACGTGGTCCGTAGCTGTTTCCGCCAAGCGATGGCGGGCGGTTCGGCGATGTGCCGGCACGGCGCTAGGTGTTTAGTCCCGGCATCTGGTGGATCGGATCGACGATGAGCCTATCCGGCTCTGACGTCCAGATTTTGGCGATGTATTCGTAAGGCGTGAGGCCGCCCAGCGTTTTGAGCCGGCGGGCGAAATTGTATGCCGCCATGAAGTCGGCGAGGTGCACCCGCAATAGCTCGTGGCTCTCGTAGTGAAAGCGTTTGACGGTCGCTTCCTTAATCGTGCGGTTCTTCCGCTCGACCTGACCGTTGGTCCAAGGATGGTTCGGCTTGGTAGGACTGTGCTCGATGTCATTGGCTTCGCAGGTCATGTCGAAGCGCATCTGCCGTGACCAGGCGGTATTCCGGTTACGCGGCTGCACAGGGAACTGGATGCCGTTGTCGGTCAGGACCGTATAGATTCTGTACGGTACCGTTTTCAGCAGGTGTTCAAGGAACTCCCACGCCGTTCGCCTGTCAGCCTTATCGACGAGCCGGGCGACCGCGAACTTACTCGTGCGGTCGATGCCGACGAACAGGTTGAGTTTGCCTTCGGCGGTCTGAACCTCGGTTATATTCATGTGAAAGAAACCGATCGGGTAGCGCTTGAAGCGCTGTCGCTTGGGCTTGTCGCCCTCGATATCCGGCAGACGGGATATGCCGTGCCGCTGCAGGCAGCGGCGCAGCGCTGACCGTGTCAGATGCGGGATCGAGGGCTGCAACGCATAGAGGCAATCGTCGAGCGGCAGGAGTGTGTGCCGCCGGAATGCAACGACCGCTGCCTCCTCGGCTTCGGTCAGGGTCGTGGAGTGAGGGGCCTTCGGCCCGGTCTCTGAATCCTCAACCGTCGCTCGCTTACGCCACTTCGCCACCGTCTTCGGGTTGATCCCGAGCTCCCGGCTCAGCGTTGAGAGCGAAGCTTGCGATCGCTGTATTGCTGCTCTGACGGCGTGCGTGGTCGTGGCGCTCCCGTGACGTACCCCTCCCATACTGCTTCCCTCCATCCCAACGGAAGGCTCGAACCATCAAGCCGTGGGATCAAACACCTAGGGCGTTCGTGCTCGGTCTTAGGCGGGATGCTGCAAATCCGCTGACAATAGCTGGCGCAAAAGAGATTGAGTCTGCCTAGTTGCAACCGGCACCACGTCGATGTCCAACGGTGTACCGGTTCAAGCGGTACAAGCCGATAACACACTTACGGCACCGTCTATGTTGAGATTGCTGTGTCAGTTAGTCGACGAGTGAGGTGCTCTTTTACGAGTTTTCCGGCCTATTTTCCGGCCATTAAGCCCCGAAAAACCGCTGATATTGTGCTTAGTTTAATGGCGAAATTGTAAGCGACTGTAAAACCGTCATTCTTCGGCAAACGCCGTGTAAGACAATGGTCGGATTCCTTACACTGAACGAGTTAATTTTTGGATCATACCTCCTCGCAGGTACGTGCGCACCCTTGAGGTTACTCGGCTTCCCACAGCGAACGCGATGCCTACCGCAATTAAGATGCCGTTTTCATCCTGAAACGACGGGCTGCCAACCGTTGACGGGAAACGGAAGGCTGCCCTCTACTACCGGCTGAACCGTAGTCCGGTACAGGATCCGACACGCGGATCCGGCACATCCTTTTCTACGCATACTCCGGTTCGGGGATGCCAGCCCATGCCTGCTTCTCGCTTGCGAGGAAAGTGATGTCGTCTTGGGCTGTTCGCCGTTCCGTTCTGATGACGCCGTAGTGGGCCTGCACCATGCCAGGACTGGTCTGCAACGCCAGAGCCGCCTCGAGATATGGATTGGAGGTCCGAGGGTGGAGCAGGATGTCGGTCGCGCGTATGTCGCGAAAGGCATGCGGCCCGAATGGCATGACCTTCGGTACGCCTTCTCCTCGGAAGGGATTGTAGGCGAGATGCCGGGCCGTGAAACGGTTGACTGCCCGCCACGTCTCAGATCCATCAAGCGGTTTGCCGGTCGATGTCAGGAAAAGCTCCAGCGACGGTTTGCCCTTTGTTGTCCTGCGCGCGAGGAAGTAGGGGCGCGACACCGTCAGGTAGTAGTCCATCAGCTTGTAAAGCCCCTGGGTGTCAGGGAGGAACTTTCGGTAGGGCTGGCGCTTCCGTCGTCGGCCGAAGAGCAAAGCGTTTCGAGAATTCTTGAACTCACTGTGGTGGATCTCGATGACC
The DNA here is from genome assembly GCF_001421745.1 of Sphingomonas sp. Leaf230. Taxonomy (GTDB): domain Bacteria; phylum Pseudomonadota; class Alphaproteobacteria; order Sphingomonadales; family Sphingomonadaceae; genus Sphingomonas. Next base: position 95,376 of record NZ_LMKW01000009.1, read on the forward strand.
CACTGGGTTTCCTCGGTTTTCAGACCTCGCTGAGCTCCGCCCTTGTTCTTTTCCTGACGCAGCTTTGGCGATGGCCCGTCGACAGTCATCTGACGCATGTTTTTCTGCCTCAGTGCGGTGAGGGCGAAGAGGCGGCACAGCAGCAGGTCGCGGATATGAAGGTGATGCAGTCTGATATCGACGCTGCTGGGCGGTGTGCGGTGGCTTGCGAGCGCGAGCTGTCTAAGAAGCGTGGCCATAGGATGGGTGCTTTCAAGCAGACCTTCGATTGCCTCGGCGGGATCGCGTCCCGCTTCGGCGACGGTGTCCAATTGCTGCGCCGCCGCTCCGTAGACACGGCTTACCCGCTCGCATCGATCTTGAAACTCCCGATCGGTCATAGACGTCAGGCTGCGTGGTATGATGTCCTCATCGGCACGGATTCGGATACCGGACTGTTCTTGTTTGTCTGCATCACTGTTTTCCGATGCGTCGAAGACATGCCCGTCAAGACCGACGAAGGCACCTTCAGCGAGGGGCCTCAAGTCGGCTTGTATAGAGTTCGCTATGGATTTGGACTGCGTGACGAAACCGTATTCGGGATCGAGGAGCGCCCGAACCGTTCTAAGAATGTCAACTTCCGATCCAGTGAATCGGACACCGCGACGGCGGCCCTCGCGCTCGACGTTTTCATGCCGCCGTACCTTCCAGTCAAGGTACGCGAAAAGGAGGGGAGGGTGGAGTAGGTCTCCGAGGGTCAGTGCCTCAGGATCGCGACCAAGGCCACCCTCATCCTCGCTCATCACTTGCCACCTAAGAAACCGTGCGAGAACAGCCAATCTCATCGGCGCAGTAGTCTGGTGCTTCCAGTGACTGTTTGGGCGACGAAGCATGTCGTTGGTAGGGACGAAATCCGTCATATGAGTGATGAGTTCGCGCAGCTCGAGTACGACGTTAGTCCCAAGGCCTGCTGTTTGATGCTCCAAGTGATACTCAAGTGCGGTGGTCACGAGCTTGCGGGCAACTATGGAGTCTGACCCTGAAGCCAGATCCTCCTGCTCGCCCTCCGATAAAATTTCATCGTCCTCGTCCAAAAAGCCTGGGACTGCCTCGTAATTTCGATCATCCTCCTCAGCGGCCGCTAGGTTGGTTTTGCGCTTTGCATGAGTGCGCCGCTGAAACTCCGACATGGTGCGTGCGAAATCTGTGTTCTGATGAACGAGATTCTCATCTATCCATTTAACCATAGCCTTCACCTCCTGCGGATCACGCTTCATGTAATCGTCCGGAAGAAATGAACGGACACGTTCTGGTAGTTTAATTGGCGATTGGCTTCGCGAAAATGATACGTCACCAATCTTACCGGTTAGCGTACCTCGCGAAAGCTTCAGGCTATCTTCAAGCTTCGAGATATCTTCAACCTGAGAACGGCTAGGTTCGTTGTTCCGCCGGATCCAGTGGTTGACTTGCCCCTCGGATAGGTTGGTACCCGCCACAATATTTGCGACTGAGCGGCGCGAATATCTTACGGCCTCGGAGAGCAAGCTGGCAAAGTCGGCATGACGCGACATGTTGGCACGACGGTCGTCCAAGAAGCTCCTCACCGCTCGAATGTCCTTCTCAAACGTCTTTGCGACGCCGCCGTTCTGCGTAATGGCGAGGATGGTTTTGTCAAAAGTGTCTTGTGAGAAGTCGTCTCCAACTTGAGAGACGACATCTTTACCAAGTTGGCCAGCGTAGCTTTCAATTGCGGTCTTGTACCGGCTTGTGAGAACGGACTTCGTGCCCTCCGTCTGGTTTCGTATGCGACTTGATAGTACTTCAGTAATAAGCTGCCCATAGGTCTGTGGAACTGCAACTGCATCGTAGGCTGCAAACCTCGGTTTTAGTCGTCCAAGCTGCAATCTAAAGTAGCTATCATCGGTTAGATTCGGTCCTGGTTGATTAAATCGCCGATCCAGCTCGGCATGGTCGAGCATTGTAGGTCTCGAGGGGCGTCCAGGAAGCGGCCTTCCAGCGTCGATCTCCTTTTTGCAATAGGCGATCAAACTCTTCCGCCGTTCGTCCCGCTCTCTTTTTTCGACCGCTGGTCTCCCAGTGTACGTATCTCCCAAGCCATCGGTGGAGTAGTGCTTCGCGCATTCGTCACGGTATGCCACAAGTATCCGCCGCGGTTCACCACTCGCCACAGCTCGACCAGTCAGTAAGAGTTCCTGGTTGACAGATCTAAACGAGATGGCCGATGTGTCTCGACTATCTCGCTTCAGTGGCGTCATATCCGCTTCTCGTAGGCGCTGAACATAACGGCGAACGTCTTCTGCGATGACCCGTCGTTCGTGGAACGTACCGTCAGACGATCGAGTAGCGTAGTGGTCGCTTAGGCTAAAGAACGAAATCCACTCGTCGTATATCCCTTGTATTACGAAGGGCGCGTGGCTTTGCGCAACTCCCGCATCGGCAAAAATCTTCGCCCGGGCAGGGCGTCCGTGAAATCGCGGAACAGTACGTTCGCTTTCGGCGATTGCGATGAGGTGCGCCAGAAGTCTCTGTCCATCTTCGTGATGCTCTTCTTTAAGTGCTAACCGCATAGATTTCAAAAGCATGCCGGTTGGCACGTCGGTGCCAACTCGATCACTTCCGGGTAACCGATCGCGACGGAGCAGGGAGTTTGTAGGTGCTAAGGTGAAGCGCGGCACCCAAAAGGCGAATATGTCGGTAAAGGAAAGAGCGACATGATAACCAGTTCCCATAAGATTAGCTATGGCGCGAATGTTCGCGCGCTGGCCGTGAGTTGGAACTGATGCGCCTGCTTCCGCTCTCTGAATAAGCCAGTCGTATGCGAGAGATTGCTGCTCTGGCGAGGCGGCTTTAGCCGCCTGCAGGTCACGAATCAATGATGCACGATAGGCGGTATTGTCGAGGTTGGGCTCGCTGCCAAAGTCTACGACTGCTGGTAGAAAATGCGGAATATGAACCTTTATATTATCACGACCGTAAGACTCTAAAAATCTGGGATACCATCGACTGATTATATTACTATAGGCCTTGCCTACGGTTTTCGTAGTCTGACCCATCTCTATAGCGATCTTACCAAAATGCGGCCGCTTTCCCCACCTCGGCATAGGCTTTCTTGCATCGGCGGTATCAAGAAGCCATCGGTACAGGGGTTCTAGTTCCGCCAGTGCGTTGGTGGCTTCGGATTCTATTTCCGCCCTTAGGATTGCGTCTTGTTCACTTTTCAAGGCAGCTTGGTTCATTCCGTTCCTCCTCTTGGTAGCGCTGGGCGCGACCATTTTCCCCTTCCTGATCCGGGGTCTATCAGCACATTGGACCATTAGTTGCTCATACGAGGATTCTTCGGAATCCAGCTCAAGACTAGATGCGAAACCTCGCCAACAGATTACCGCCGCCTAAACTGTATCCGCTGACGCGGCGACAATCTTTGACGTTGTGTAGTTCCGCATCGAAGAAGGTGGACGGATCGCATGACGAAGCGCCAATCGGCGTCCTAATCCTTGCAGGTTCAGCCTTGGTCGTTGCGATCTATATAAGTATCGGACGCCGCTCGATGTGCACTAAATCATTCGTCTCATGTGGATCGCATGGTAACGAGATCGAAGCGTTGAGGCGAAGGTTCGCTGCTACCGCAGCGATGGTTATCGCAGACCCGTCTGGCATCTGTGCGGCGCCACATGAACTGGCGACGGCGGTAGCGCCGTCGACTGTACGATGAATGCTTTCGAACACGCGGCCGGGATCGGTGAAGACGACGTAGCACACCCTCATGACCTGCGGCTCACGGACTTGTTCCAATCGACCGTCGCGAACGCCGCCCGGACGGCGGTCCAGTCGACCATCTCGAAGGTGACACGGTCGAGTTCGCGTTTTAGGGTCTTCAAACTCGCACCTATCCCGTACTTGTCGCCTGCGGTTATGCCGGCATGACCCATGATCTGTTCCACGATGTACTTTTCGATCGGCACGTCACGCGCGAGATCCTTGAAGTTGTGTCTCAGCGAGTGGAAGGCGATACGCGGATCCTTGGACACCACCTTGTCAATCAAACGGTTCCCGACCCTCGAGGCCGCTTGGCACAGTTTGTTGAATTTGTTCGGACGCAAGTCAGGAAAGAGCCTAGTTTGCCCATCGCTCTTGAGAGCCTCGACGTAGTTTTCGAAGCCCAAAGCAAGGACGAGATTGTGGATGGGAATCATTCGCCTTGAGGTTTCGTTCTTGACCACGGCATCGATGCCTAGGTCCAGATACAGGACCCCGCCGTCCCGCTTCACGTTCGCGATTTCCGTCTGACCGATCTCCTCGATTCGCGCACCATTCGTCAGTCCCAGAAGGAACAGCCAGGCGAGCGTCAGATCGCCTACTGAGTCCCGTCGCTCCGACCATTCCTTCGGCCGTAGAAAGAGGTCGCTTGCGAACAACTGCGTGAGTTCGTCATCGAGGAAGGGGCGACGGCCACCCGTGTTCTTCGAGTAGCCTTCGATGCGGATACCGGTACCCGAGTTCGCCTCGATCCACCGATTGTAGAAGGCGTGCGTGAGCAACGCCTGGAGATGTCCGACGCGTCGCTTCACCGAGGCGGGCGCGACCTTTGGCCCTCTCAGTTCGCGGCACGCGGCCATGCGCGCGTTGAATGTCAGAGCGCGGTACGCCAGCGGCATGGCCTTCGGCAGCGAGGCGACGGCGTCTCTGAAATTGTAGAGGTGGTCGCCGCTGATCTGAGCGACGGGCATGTCCCCGGCGAAGTCTATGAAGTCCTCAACGGTCGTTCCGGTCTCGTGGGCACCTTGCTGCCCGGGCGCTGGCGTCTTGTTGCGCCACTCGGTAAGCAACTCTCCGAGGAGCATGTTGGGGCGCAGTCGGGTTTCCGTGGGTCGGAAAGGGGAGGCTATCAAACTGCGGAGGTCGGCTTGTTCCCGCTCGATCGCAACGGTTACCGCCTCGGTCAGCGACCAGTCGTTGTCCGAACTGCGCACGATGTCGCCGAAGCCGCTGCCCTCGCTTCGGAAGTCGCCGTGTATCCATGCGATCATATGCTCCGCCATGAACAGGACCTCGTTGCGAGGTCTGGTTCTGACGACGCGCAGCCACACGTCTCCCGGCAGGTGCGAGGGATCCATGGCGGCGAACCCGGCAGGCGAGGGATCGTTGAACAGTGAAACCCTGGCGCCTCCCAGCTTGGATGCGGCGGCTTCTTCGGCCCAGTAGACGTTGGACAGCGCGGGGAAGCGGTCCAGCCGGCTGCCGCGGTGTAGGGCGGACGCGCGTGTGAGGGCGGCCTCGGCCTGAGTCGCGGTAAGCTTCTTGCCCGCCGACCGCTCCGCTATCGCCGTACGGGCCGCGGAGAATCGCGCCTCCAGTTCTGCGTTCGCAGCCGTGAACACGCGGCGGGCCTCGCCGGGGTCCTTGGTCTCGAGCGACTTCTTCCAGAGTTGCCGCCCGCCGAACTCGTCGCGGAGCGGTTTGGGGATCTGCCTACGCAGATAGTACGTACCAGTATCAGGATGCCGCCAGGGCTCCGCCATCGCCACCATCATTCGTCCCGCTGTACCCGCTGGCTGTACCAGGCGAAGGTGAAACCAACGTAAATGCTGGATTTCTGCGGAATGCTACGAAGATGGTGACCCCTACGAGAATCGAACTCGTGCTTACGCCGTGAGAGGGCGTCGTCCTAACCGCTAGACGAAGGGGCCGTTAGCAGAAGCGGGCGTCTACGGAATGGGGTGGCAGGCGTCAAGACGGTTGCCGAACATTCTTGGACGCCCGCGGCATTTTCTTCAGGCAGCGACCTTCTTGCGCTCGGCCATTTCCTCGTTGAGCATTTCGGCCAGCAGGAAGGCGAGCTCAAGGCTTTGGCTAGCGTTGAGGCGCGGGTCGCAGTGGGTGTGGTAGCGATCCGCAAGCGACTGCTCGGTCACGTCGACCGCGCCGCCGGTGCACTCGGTCACGTTCTGGCCGGTCATCTCGGCGTGGATACCGCCGGCGTGCGTGCCTTCCGCGCGGTGGACCGCGAAGAAGCCGCGGACTTCGGCGAGGATGCGGTCGAACGGCCGCGTCTTGTAGCCGTTTGCGGCCTTGACGACGTTACCGTGCATCGGGTCGCAGCTCCACACCACCGGATGGCCCTCGCGCGTGACGGCACGGACCAGTCGGGGCAGGTTCGCCTCGATCTTGTCATAGCCATAGCGCGTGATCAGCGTCATCCGGCCGGGGATGCGACCGGGGTTGAGCGTGTCGAGCATCCGCAGCAGCGCGTCGGGCTCCAGGCTAGGCCCGCACTTGATGCCGATCGGGTTGCCGATGCCGCGGAGGTATTCGACGTGGCTCGACCCCTCGAAGCGCGTGCGATCGCCGATCCACAGGAAATGCGCGCTGGTGTCGTACCAGTCGCCGGTCAGCGAATCCTGCCGCGTCAGCGCCTGCTCGTACTGGAGCAGAAGCGCCTCGTGGCTGGTGTAGAAATGCGTCTGCGCGAGCTGCGGCACGGTCTCTGGATCGATCCCGCACGCGGCCATGAACTCGAGCGCTTCGCCGATCCGGTCCGCGGTTTCGGCGTATTTCTTCGACCAGGGGCTGCGGCCCATGAAGTCGTGCGTCCAGCGATGGACCTGGTGCAGGTTCGCATAGCCGCCCTGTGCGAACGCGCGCAGCAGGTTGAGCGTTGCCGCCGACTGCGAATAGGCGCGGATCATCCGCTGCGGATCGGGCGCGCGCGATTCAGCGGTGAAGGCGATGTCGTTGACGTTGTCGCCGCGGTACGACGGCAACTCGATGCCGCCGATCGTCTCGGTATCGGTCGAGCGTGGCTTGGCGAACTGGCCGGCCATGCGACCGAGCTTCACGACCGGGAGCTTCGAGGCGAACGTCAGGACGACGGCCATCTGAAGAATGACGCGAAACGTGTCGCGGATGTTGTTCGCGCTGTGCTCGGCAAAGGACTCGGCGCAGTCGCCGCCCTGGAGCAGGAACGCCTTGCCGGCGGCGACTTCGGCGAGCGACGCGGTCAGGTTACGGGCTTCACCGGCGAAGACGAGCGGCGGGAACGTGGCCAGCTGGTCGGTCGCGGCGGTCAGCGCTGCGGCGTCGGGATAGGTGGGAAGCTGTCGTGCTTCGTGACGCGTCCAGCTGTCGGGGGCCCAGTTCGCGGCCATATCATGTCGTCCGATTGGTGAATTGTGACGATGGCAATGCGCGAAAACGCCTTTTTGCGCAACGAAGTAAAGCTTGGCCGGCAGCGGCGAAATGCTGCGCAGGTCGGTTCAACCGGATGTGGGCGCTAAATCCATTCATCCTGGATTAAAAAATATATGGCGTCTTCGCTGTCCAATCGGCATGGTCCCCGCATGGACATGCCAATGCGTATCATCATCGCGCTTTCGATTATCGGCGGGGGCATCTTGGTCGGCGTACCGATTCTGATCATGTACTCACGACGTCGTCGCGCCGACAAACTTCGTCGCCGGGGGATCAAGAGCTACAATCGCAGCCCCCGCCCGGCCACGACCCAGACCGGTCAGTAACCCGCGTCGAGATCGGCGACGTTCTTCATCGGGCGACCGGCGATGAATGCCGCGAGGTTGTCGAGGAACAGGGTCGCCCCGCGAGCGAACATCGTTGTCTGGCTACGGCCCGACAGGTGCATCGTGACGATCGCGTTAGGCGTCGACCAAAGCGGATGATCCGCGGGCAGGGGCTCCGGGCTGGTCGGGTCGAGCACGGCGCCGGCAATCGTCCCGTCGGTCAGTGCCGCGATCAGCGCATCGTCGTCGATCATGTCGCCGCGAGCGATGTTGATCAGCCAGGCGGACGGCTTCATCCGGTGCAACTCTTTGCGGCCAATCATCGCGTGCGTCGCGCCGGTCGAGGGCGCGGCGAGGATCACCCAGTCGAACGCGTCGAGCCGATCGCGCCAAGCGTCGGGGGTGATCGTGCCATCGCGGCCGGTGCGCGTTACGCCGGTGACCTCGACCCCGAACGCGGTGAATCGGTCGCCGATCATCTTGCCGATCGTGCCGTAGCCAATGACAAGTGCCTTGGTTCCGGCGAGTTCGATCTTGCCGGGCGCGTCCTTCAACCACTCATGACGGTCCTGCGCGCGGACGACGGTATCGAAGCGCTTAGCGGCGACGAGCACCGCCATCACCGCATATTCAGCGACCGCGACGGCGTTGATGCCGGCACCATTGGTCAGCGTGACGCCGTTTTCCCGCAAAGTGTCGAGCGGGAACGCGTCGAGCCCGGCATAGATCGTCGAGACCCATTTGAGGTTCGGCCCGGCATGGCGGATCGCGTCGGCCACGAGTTCGGTCGGCTGCATGTCCACCCAGGCGATATCCGCGTCTGCGATCATCGCGTTGGCCTCGTCCGGCTTGGCGAACCATGCGACGTCTAGGTCCCCAGGCAGATGCGGTTCGAGGAGCGGGCGGGCGGCGGCGGGAAGGACGGCTTTCATGATGCGAACATCGGCGTGCGGCGGGGCATGTCAAGTCAACCCGCTTTCGTCATACCGGACCTGTTCCGGCATTCACGGTGCCGCTCTTTCGAACACCTGCGATCTGTTAAGCGGCGAACCCCAGAACCAGTCTGCCCTTATCCTCTGGGACCAGGTAGCGTGTTTCCCCGCGAAGGCGGGGACCCAGGCTGGGCTCCCGCCTTCGCGGGAGAACAAGAACGGACAGACTATTATTCGAACGCGGCCGCATCCTTTCTTCGGGGCAATAGCCGTCGAACAAGCCTTGGGTGAACAAGTAATGCGGACATTGCTCTGGCGCACGGTGAAGCGGGCGCTTCAAGAAACGTGGTTAGAGCGCGATCTTCCAGTCCCAACCTAACGAATCGCCATCCATCACCTCGACCCCTGCGGCAGCCAGCTCGTCGCGGATCGCGTCCGATCGCCCGAAATCCCTCGCAGCGCGTGCATCGCGGCGATCCGCCAGCCGTGCGGCGATCGCATCCTCGTCGATCGTCGCCGTGATCGGCCGGATCCGCAGGTCCTCGCGGCTGATCGTCGCCAGGTCCAGCCCCAGTACCGCGTCGAAATCGTCCAGCGCAGCGACACGGTCCGCGGGCGCGACCCGCTTGTCCGCAAGCAGTTCGTCGAGAATCGGCAGCGCGCGCGGCGTGGCGAGATCGTCCGAGACCGCCTCCTCCAGCCGGTCGGTATAGGCATGTGCGCTACCCGACGGGCCGCCGGGCTCGCGAGCGCGCAACGTCTCGACCGCTTGCACCATGCGCTTCAGGCGGATCGCCGCCGCGGCCAGATTCTCCCAGGAGAATTCCAGCTCGCTGCGATAATGCGCCTGGAGGCACATCAGCCGGTAGGCGAGGGGGTGGAAGCCGCGGTCGACGATCGTCTGCATCGTCGTGAACTGGCCGGTCGACTTCGACATCTTGCCCGCGCGCTCGACCAGGAAATTGTTGTGCATCCAGACGCTCGCGCCGGTATCCGCGCAATCGCAATGCGCCTGGTTCTGCGCGATCTCGTTGGGGTGGTGGATCTCGCGGTGGTCGATCCCGCCGGTGTGGATGTCGAAATGCGCGCCGAGATAATGCTTGCTCATCACCGAGCATTCGAGATGCCAGCCAGGCGCCCCGCGACCCCAGGGCGAATCCCATTCCATCTGGCGGTTCTCGCCCGGCGTCGACGTGCGCCAGATCGCGAAGTCCTGCGGATTACGCTTGCCGGCGACCGGTTCGATCCGGCTTTCGATATCGTCGGTCGTGGCCCGCGCCAGACGTCCATAGTCAGGGACGGTCGCCACATCAAAGTACAGCCCACTGTCAAGCAAGTAGCAATGCTTCGGCGCGATCTGTTCGGCGAACGCGATCATCTCGGCGATGTGATCGGTCGCGACCGCCCAGCGCGCCGGCGGCACGATGTTGAGGCGCGCGACGTCGCGTTTGAACACGTCGGTATAATAGGCCGCGATCTCCCAGATCGAGCGTCCTTGTGCGGCGGCGGCCTTCTCCATCTTGTCGTCGCCGACATCGGCGTCGGACGTCAGGTGCCCGACATCGGTGATGTTGATGATGTGGGTCGTCGGCCACCCCTTCCACCGCAGCACGCGACCCAGCGTATCCGCGAACAGGAACGCGCGCATGTTGCCGATATGCTGGTAATTATAGACGGTCGGCCCGCAGGTGTAGAGCCCGACATCGGTCGGGTCGATCGGCTGAAAGGTCTCGAGCTGGCGCGAGAGGCTGTTGTACAGTGTCAGGGGGATGCGGGTCATGGGCTGCTCTTAGCGCTGCATGCGCCCTCCCGCAAAGGCGCTGACATGCCGGGCAGACCCGCCGGAATACGTGGTTTGGCTTGAAACGACGGCGCTCCGCTGATAGGGGCCCCAGTTCATGCGGCGCGGACCTGTTCGCGACGGCAAAAATCTATTCGTCCGGAGCTTATCGGGTTTATGCAGATCATCGTACGCGACAACAACGTCGACCAGGCCCTTCGCGCGCTTAAGAAGAAGCTGCAGCGCGAGGGCGTGTATCGCGAGATGAAGCTGCGCCGGCATTACGAGAAGCCGTCCGAGAAGCGCGCACGTGAGCGTGCAGCAGCGATCCGTCGCTCGCGCAAGCTCGACCGTAAGCGCGCAGAGCGCGACGGCGCACGCTAAGATTTTGTCGGCCGTACCCGGCGAGCGGGTGGGTCGATAGTTCGGGGTGCCGTGATCGGCACCCCAATTGCTTTCCAACGGCACGCGCGGCGCTCCGGCGTGACCAGATGACCGGGGCCTGATCCGATGTCGACCGTCACCGCAGTGCCGCTGCAGCCAACCAAGCGCAGCTACCTCGTCTATCTCTGGGTCGGTATCGCGCTCGCGCTGATCGCCGCAGTCGCGCTGGCGCGTCAGGGTGATGATCCCCTGGCCCGCAATGCGCGCGCGCGGGGCGTGGTCGTTACCGCATCCGGCCTGCAGTACAAGGTGATCGCGCCCGGCAAGCCCGGTGCGGCCAAGCCAACCGACGCCGACGTCGCGCTGGTGAATTATGAGGGCAAGCTGCTCAACGGCACGACCTTCGACAAGTCGCAGCAGCCGACGCCGATGCCCGTCACCGGCGTGGTCCCCGGTTTCTCCGAGGCGCTGAAGCTGATGCCGAAGGGGTCGAAGTACCGCTTCTGGATGAAGCCGGCGCTTGGCTATGGCGACAAGGCTAACGGTCCGATCCCGGCGAATTCGACGCTGGTGTTCGACGTCGAGTTGCTCGACTTCCTGCCACAGAGCGTGGTCCAGCAGATGCAGGCACAGGCCCAGATGGGTCGCGGCGCTCCCGGTGGTATGCCAGGCGGTGCGCCGGGCGGCATGCCCGGTGGCGCGCAGACGCCGCCGTCTCAGTAAGTGATGGTGGGGGTATGGGTCTGAACCCGTACCGCGATAGAATATCGGATTTGCAACGCGTCTCGCTTCATTGCGGGGCGCGTTCTGCGTTCAGGCCAGGCGTCGTGCCGTTATGCGCGAGCCTGTGATGAGCTTGCTCGTTCGGTCGGCGGACAAGTGGGCTACCCGGTAGAAGGTTGACCTGATCCGGTAGAGGATCGGCACGCTCTTGAAGTGCAATCCATTCGCAGCGGAGGATGGCGTAGAGGGCATTAGGCTGACCTGTATGGCAGTCGGGTGCTGCGAGGTCAGTAAGTTCAGACGTCGTTCGGATGAGCAACGCGGCGATACGTCGTCGCAGGTATTGTTTCGGCTTCCGGCGCTAAGGCTGATGCCACCTCATGCTCAGCCATCCTGAGCAAGTGCGGGTTCTAGTCCGCTCTGCACGGAACAGCGCAGCCGGAGCCTACCGAACGCCTTTGGCCATCGACGGTATGGAGCAGATCGGGAGCTGAGTTCTAAGCGTAACACGGCAGCACATTGTGCTTTGGCACGCGCTGGCCCGCCTGTCCTCAGAACGGCAGGCAAAAAAATAGCGGCCCGAAGACCGCTATTTCTCGAACTGAAGTCGTAAGACTTAGTTGCTGTCCGAATCGTCGTCGTTGTCTGCAACGATAACGATACCGGCGATAACTGCAGCTGCTGCGAGAACCGCAACGATGATGCCGCCGCCAGCGAGCTCGTTCTTGTCAGCCGAAACCGAACCCGAACGGACCGAATGTGCAACCGACAGATTTGCCGGTGCTGCCATGGCCGGAGCAACTGCCATCGTGGCTGCTGCTGCGGTCAGGAGATACTTCCCAAGACGCATGATGAACTCCCTTTGTGCTCGTCGCGGCAGGCAATGGCATATAACCTTACCCAACGCAACTAAGGCCCTTTGTAACAACGCGAAGAGGATCGCACTGTTGCGGCAGTGCAACACACACTTCCGCTGTTTCTCTATAGCCGAGGTGCGCCACGAAGAAAGCGTTCGCGTGCAAACCGCATGATATTCGCGGTGAGATGCGTCAGTTCGTCTTCGGTCCGACGGCGGTGCCGGTCTGGAGCGCCCAGGTTTCGGCACCCTCCATGCCCAGCGCAGTCAGACGCCCCGACGCGTATGCGCCGGTGTCGATGCCGATTCGGTGCCCGCGTCGTTCGATCTCGTCGGTCATGGTGTGGCCGTGGACGATCGTCTTTTCCAACGTCGAGCGATGATCGAGGAAGGGATCGCGAATCCATCGCAGGTCCGACGTGCGCTGGAGATCGAGCGGCGTGTCAGGGCGTACGCCAGCGTGGACGAACGCGTAGTCGCCGATCACGATCATGTCCTCGAACTTGCGCAGAAACTCGCGATGTTCGTCGGGCACGAGGGTTTCGAGACGTTGCACCAGCTCTTCATAGTCGAGCCGCTCATATTCCGCGGCTTCCATCCCGTAGCTCAGCACCGTCTCGCGACCGCCGATGCGGCAGAACAACCGGAGCGCCTTGGGTTCGCCGTCGAGTGCACCGAGGAAGATTTCCTCGTGATTGCCGAGCAGGAAGCGGACGTCGGGGCGGTCGGGGCGGGCATGGGCCAGCCCGCGCAACCGATCGATCACTGCCGCCGAGGCGGGGCCCCGGTCGACGATGTCGCCGAGGAATATCAAGGTCGTTTCCGCTGCACCGCGTTCGCGTTCATCCGCCTCGATCAACCCGATCAGTTCGTCGAGCAGGTCGGCGCGGCCGTGAATGTCGCCGACGGCATAGACGCGGCGACCGGGAGGAACCTGCGGTTGAGTCGGCTTGGCAACGCTACGGGACTTGAAAAGCTTTGAAATCATGCTGCAATCGATGTGGGGAGGAAGATGTACGGGACCTGATCGAACGCGTCACTCGATCGCGCGGGCGCATGCGATCGCATAGGATGTTCCGGCAGGCGTCGCAACGCATCGCCGCGACGGGGTGTGACGCATTGCCGCGACGGCGCGCGCGGGGCTTGCGGTCATGCAGCATGACGCGGGGGCGCACGACGGCTAAAGGAGCGTTATGTCGATGATCTCCCGCCTCGCGCCGTTCCTGATGCTCACGGCCGCGGCGCCAACAGCTTTGCCTGCCAAACCGATGCCCGTTGCCGATGCGGCGCCAACGGCTGCGTTCTTCGACACGTTGCGCGCCGCCGATCTCCGGCTGGCGACGATCGCGTATCGGCTGACCACCGCGAACGCCGCACTGTGCGACCGCCTCCAGCCGCAGATCGGCATGCCGATCCACGCGCTGACGCAATATGGCCCAGGCGCGCGCAAGGCCGCGGCGGCCACCTTCGGGTTCGAATCGACGATCGGTGTCGAGGCGGTCGTCGCCGGCGGTCCAGCTGACCGCGCCGGGGTTCGCCCCAACGATTCGATCGTCGCGATCGACGATCGCCCGCAACCCGGCTTGCCGTCCGCCGATGCGCCCGAAAGCGCGGCGGCACGCGATGCGGCGGAAGCGGTCATCACGGAGGCGCCGGCCGGAAAGCCGTTGCGACTGACGGTGCTGCGCGATGGCAAGCGCCTGCCCATCACGATCACCCCAATGACCGGATGCCGGTCGCGATTCGAGATCCTGCTGGGCAGTGGCCTGGATGCAAGCGCGGACGGTTCGATCGTGCAGCTCGGCGAGCGGTTCTTCGAGGGCTATACCGACGAGGAGGTCGCGGTCGTCGTCGCGCATGAACTTTCGCACAACATCCTGCGTCACCGTGCGCGGCTCGATGCGGCGAAGATCAATCGCGGCCTGCTGGCGGAACTCGGTCGCAACGGCCGCCTGATCCGCGAGACCGAGGACCAGGCGGATCTGCTCGGCATTTATCTGCTCGCGAACGCCGGTTACGATCCGATGTCGGCGCCTAAATTCTGGCGAAGCAAGGGCGGCGCGATCGATGGCGGGCTGTTCCGCAGTCGCACGCACGCCTCTTCCAAGGCGCGCGCCGAGGCGCTGGAGGCTGCCGCGCGTGACATCGCAGCGACCTCGACACGGCCGATCATCCCGCCAGTCGTTGCGACTCGAAACGTGCCGTTGCGCTGACCGCTGGCAGCGCCGCGCGCGGCTGGTCCGGCCAAATACCGCGCGTGTCGAGCACCGCCTTGTCGATGCGCTCCTCGAGCGGGATCGACTTGAACACGTCGTGGTCGACCAGCACGATCATGATCGAACACGTCTCGATCGCGGTATCGACGTCGATCAGCGTCGCGCCGGTGTCCGCCAGCACGGCCGGCAGCGTCTGCGCATAAGGCTCGACGATCCGCACCCGGTCGCCGAACTGGCGCGCCACGGCTTCGGCGACCTTGAGGGCAGGGCTCTCGCGGAAGTCGTCGATGTTCGCCTTGAACGCTAGGCCGAGGCACGCGACAATTGCGTCGGGTGAGGCTTCGACGAGTGCGGCGACCTGCGCGATGACGTGGTCGGTCTTGCCGTCGTTGACCTCGCGCGCGGTCCGGATCAGCGGAGTCTGGTCGGGGGCGGCGTGCACCAGGAACCACGGATCAACCGCGATGCAATGCCCGCCGACGCCGGGGCCGGGCTGCAGGATGTTGACGCGCGGATGGCGGTTGGCGAGGCGGATGACCTCCCAGACGTCGACGCCCATCGTGTCGGCGATCAGCGACAATTCGTTGGCGAACGCAATGTTGACGTCGCGAAACGCGTTCTCGGTAAGCTTGGTCATCTCCGCAGCGCGCGCGGTAGTGGTCACGCAGGCGCCTCGGACGAAGCGACGGTAGAAAGTGAGGGCCTTACGCGCACACCGCGGCGTGATGCCGCCGATGACGCGGTCGTTGTCGATCAGCTCGACTAGGATGCGGCCGGGCAGCACGCGCTCCGGGCAATAGGCGATCGCGATATCCGCCTGGTCGCCGGTCTTCCCCGGTACGCGCAGGTCGGGGCGCAGGCTTGCCAGCAGGTCGCGAACCTTCTCGGTGGTGCCCACCGGCGAGGTCGATTCGAGGATGATCGTATCGCCCGCCTTCAGCACGCTCGCGATCGTCGTCGCGGCGTCGAGGACATAGCGGATATTGGGGGCGTGATAGGCGTCGAACGGGGTCGGTACCGCGATCACGAAGACGTCCGCGGGCTCGATCGCGGTCGAGGCGCGCAACGTGCCGCGCGAGACGACGCCCGAGACGAGGCCGTCCAGATCGACCTCCTCGATATGCACGCGGCCGGAATTGACCGTCTCGACGACCGATTCGGTCACGTCGACGCCGAGCACCTGCGCCCCCGTCCGCGCGATGATCGCCGCGGTGGGCAGGCCGATATAGCCGAGCCCGAGGACGACGACGGTGAGGTTAGAGTCCGACAGCATGCGCAACGACCTTTGCGATTTTGGCGGCGGCATGGCCATCCCCGAACGGGTTATGGGCGCGGGCCATCGCGGAGTAGCGCGACGTGTCGTCGAGCAGGGTGAAGATTTCGGAAACGATGCGGTCCTCGTCGGTGCCGATCAGCTTCGCGGTGCCGGCCGCGACGCCCTCTGGACGCTCAGTGGTCTCGCGCATTACCAGGACCGGCTTGCCGAGCGCAGGTGCCTCCTCCTGCACCCCGCCCGAATCAGTCAGGACGATGTCCGCCATGCCGAGCGCGCGGACGAAGTGCGGGTAATCGAGCGGCTCGATACGTGCGACGTTGGCACGGGTACCGAGGATGTCGTCCATCACCGATACGATGTTCGGGTTCGGGTGGACCGGGAACAGCACCGCGACGTCATCGCGCTCCGCAATACGCCCGATCGCGCGCGCGATCGCGGCCATGCCGTCGCCGAAATTCTCGCGGCGATGCGTCGTGACGAGTATAATCCGCTTGCCGGCGAAACGCGCGGCGATCGCGTCGAGCCCTGCGGCGAGCGACGGGTCCGCCGCGACGCGGTGCGCGGTCCAGTGAAGCGCATCGATCACCGTGTTGCCCGTGACGTGGATCGTGTCCTCGGCGATCGTCTCGCGCCGCAGCGCCTCCGCGGCGGTGTCGGTGGGTGCGAAATGCAGCGTGGCGATCGGCGCGACGATGCGCCGGTTCACCTCCTCGGGCCAAGGATGGTAGATGTCGCCCGACCGCAGCCCAGCCTCGACATGCGCGACCGGGACCTTGCGGTAATAGGCGGCAAGCGCCCCCGTCATCGCGGTCGCGGTGTCGCCCTGCACAATGACGAGGTCGGGCCGCTCGGCGTCCATCACGTCGCCGAGCCCGACCAGCAGCCGCGCGGTGAGGCGGTCGAGCGTCTGTCCCGGTTCCATCAGGTCGAGATCGATATCCGGCACGAGGTCGGCGATTGCGAGCACCTGATCGAGCAGCCCGCGGTGCTGTGCGGTGACGCAGGTGCGGACGGTCAGGCCGGGGATCGCAGCCAGAGCCCGGATCACCGGGAAGAGTTTGATCGCTTCGGGACGCGTGCCGAAGATGACGAGAACTTTGGGCATGATGCAGTCCCTAGATCAACGTCTTTAACGACGCGCTAATTCAATGCGACAATTTGCGCGCAGGCGTAACGATCGGTAGACGGTCCCGCGAGATCAAAGGGAGCATCGAATGACCATAAAGCCGCTGCGCAAGGCCGTGTTTCCGGTCGCCGGACTGGGCACGCGCTTCCTTCCGGCCACCAAGGCCATGCCGAAGGAAATGCTCACCGTCGTCGACAAGCCGCTGATCCAGTACGCCGTCGAGGAAGCACTCGAGGCCGGGATCGAGCAGATCATCTTCGTGACCGGGCGCGGCAAGGGCGCGCTCGAGGATCATTTCGACATCTCGTACGAGCTTGAGGATACGATGCGGTCGCGGGGCAAGTCCCTGGACGCGATCAGCAATATCCGGATGAAGCCCGGTTCGCCGGTCTATGTCCGCCAACAGGAACCGCTGGGCCTCGGCCATGCGGTGTGGTGCGCGCGCGAGATCGTCGGCGACGAGCCGTTCGCGGTTCTGCTCCCCGACGAGCTGATGGTTGGCAAGCCCGGCTTCATGAAGCAGATGGTCGAGGCGTATAATCAGGTTGGCGGCAACGTGATCGGCGCGCTCGAAGTGCCCGATTCGGAAACCGACAAATACGGCATCATCTCGCCGGGCGCGATCGATGGTCGGCTGACCGAAGTGACCGCACTCGTCGAAAAACCCAAGCGCGGCACCGCCCCGTCGAACCTGATGATCCCGGGGCGCTACATCCTCCAGCCCGAGGTGATGCGGATCCTGGAGACGCAGGAAAAGGGTGCGGGCGACGAGATCCAGCTGACCGATGCTATGGCGCAGTTGATCGGCAACCAGCCGTTCCACGGCTTCACCTTCGATGGCCAGCGTTATGATTGTGGCGACAAGGCGGGCTACATCCAGGCCAATCTGGCGATCGCATTGGGGCGCGACGACATCGGACCGGTGGTTCGTGAGTTCGCAAAGGGCTTGCTGGCGGACTAAACGATCAGCCCGCTCACCGGAACGTCAGAAGGCGTTCCGGTGCAGCAGGACGCGAAAGGTCAGGAGGATGATCTTGATGTCGCGCCAGATCGACCAATGCTCGAGATACTCCAGATCAGCCTGGAGCCGGTTGCGCAGATCGTCCTCGTACAGCGTCGCACCGCGATAGCCGCGAACCTGCGCAAGGCCGGTCAGGCCGGGCTTGGCCGCATGGCGATGCCAGTATCGCTGGTCGACTTCCCAGAACAGCTTGTCGGCCGCGCGCGAGCCAAGTGCGTGCGGGCGCGGGCCGACGATGCTCATGTCGCCCTTCAGGACGTTCAGCAGCTGCGGCAGTTCGTCGATGCTGGTACTGCGGATGATCTTGCCGACGCGCGTGATCCGATCGTCGTCGCGCGACGTCGAGCGCGCACCTGCGCCGTCGCTGTGGTCAACGCGCATGCTGCGGAACTTCATCAGGCGGAACATCTGGTTGCTGCGACCGATCCGGATCTGGCTGAAGAAGATCGGCCCGCGCGAATCGACCTTCACCGACAGCGCGATCAGGATCCAGATCGGCATCAGCGTCACCAGCGCGCAGCTCGCGAGTATCACGTCGAAGCTGCGCTTCACGAAGCGATCGAACAGGACCAACGGACCGTTGGCGATGATGACCGTCGGCGTGTCGCCGTGCGCGCTGATGCCGAGCGGCGCGAGCACGTTCAACTCCGGCATGAAGATCTCGCTCTGGATGTTCGCGCCCTTCAACGCCTGTGCCCAAGCAAGACGACGCTCGGGGCTACACGCCACGATCACTCGATCCGCACCCGACAGCGATTGCGCGAGGCGGTCGTACATCACGGGATCATGGTGGTCGGGGTCGAAATACGAGTCCGCGGCGATGACGACCGAGAAGTCCCCGCGCGGGATGGGCTGGCCGGAATCGTACAGAAGGACGATACTGAAGGGGTTTCCACCGATGATCGCAGGCATGTGCCGGACGAACAGGAACCGTCCTAATGCCAAGGAAACAATGGCAAATGCCGAACCCATTGCAACGACAAGACGCGGGAACGTATCGCTCGCCTTTAGGCAGAAAGCGATGAACACGACTGCGCAGATTGCGAGCGCATAGGCCTGTAATCCTCGCGCTACTGATCGAAAAGGATCGCGCAAATTTGCGGCTGCATAGCTGTCGTTGTTCAGCGTCGTAATAATGAAGACCGGGATCAGCATTGCGAGGATTACGATCCAGGCGGTGTCGTTCGCGAATACGCCGCGCAAACCGGCCGCCGCGAGGTAGCTGGCAATAATGCACGTGGTATCTACCGTCAGCATGCCGAGGATCAGCCGAACGCGCAGCGAGGACGCGCTTGGGCGCCAAGTCCGCGCAGGCTTTTTCCCGCGCGACGGCGCCATAGCGCGGCTCAAAACGCCGCTCTCTACATTCATGAACTTGTCGGACGCACGCGCAGTCCCCCCTGCGCAAAGCGATACCGCGAAATGCCGCAATGCAAAAGAACTACTGTTCGTCGATCGCGAAAGTTTAGTTGTTATTTTTCCAATTTTGCGTGCGAGAAAATAAAAACTTGCGGTTAACTCACCGCGAAGTCCCGCTTTTGGTGCAAGCCGTACAACCTGGATCCTTGGGTAGACGGATTGTGCGAAAACGCAGTGCAAGCAGGTCGATCAGCAGCAATTTGCCGGCCGGATCGTCGCCGAACGGCGCAATGGCCCGCAGTACCTCAAGCGCCGCCAGGCTGCCGATCACGCCGGTGACGGGGCCAAGAACGCCGTCCTCCGCGCAACTGGTCTCTGCGCGCTCAGGGTCTTCGCCGACAAAGCAGCGGTAGCACGGCTTGTCGGATTCCCAGCCGCGATAGGTTGCGAGCTGTCCCTCGAACTGCCCGACCGCAGCCGACACAAGCGGGATTTTTCCGGCATGTGCGGCATCGGCGACACAGAAGCGCGTCGCGAAATTGTCGCAGCCGTCGAGCACGACCTCGGCACCCGCGAGCAGGTCCGCCACGTTCGAAACGTCGATGCGCGCACGGTGGGTCTCGACGGCAACGTGCGGGTTGATCCGCTTTACAGCAGCCGCTGCGGCGTCGACCTTGGCGATACCGGTATCCGCGGTCGTGAAGATCGTCTGGCGCTGAAGATTGGAGGGTTCGACGCTGTCGTCGTCGATCAGGATCAGGCGACCGACCCCGGCAGCGCCCAGATACTGGATCGCGGGCGAGCCGATTCCACCGGCGCCGACGACCGCGACGGTAGCCGCCTTCAGCCGCGCCTGCCCGATGCCGCCGAATTCCTTGAGGACGATATGGCGCGCATACCGGGTGAGTTCGTCGTCGGAGAGAGTCATGCGCCCCAGGTAAACGTGAGGCTGGTGCGGTACCAGGTGTCCGCGTCCTCACCCGCAACGTCGATCGAGTCGCGCGCGCCCAGGATCACGCCGGCGGCATATTGCTCGACCGTCGGGCAGTCGATCGCACGCGGCGTGACCCGACGGACTCGGCCGTCGGGGGTGATGAGCACCGCCAGGTCGACGGTCAGCGCCCAACCTTGCGTCGTGCGTACGACATGCGCGCAGCGACCGGCGGCGACCTCCCCGTGTACATACGCCGAATTGTTGGCGAGCGTGGTCGCCTGGCCGCGGATGCGCAGGACCGGAAGCGTGCTCCAGTCCTGTGGCGGCAGCGTGCTGGTCACCGGCGTGGTCGGTGCGGCGGGTACCGGAAGCGGCGGCGCCGCCGTCTGGAGCAGGAGGAGAAGAGCGGCGATCATCGACCGGTCGATCCGAAGCCGCCTGCGCCGCGGGAGGTGTCATCGAGCACCGCCACTTCGTCGAGCGACGCGCGCAGGACGACCGCGGGGACGAGTTGCGCGATGCGGTCGCCGCGGGCGATCTCGAAGGGGTCCTGCCCGAGGTTGGCGAGAATTACCTTCACTTCACCGCGATAATCGCTGTCGATCGTGCCGGGCGTGTTGAGGCAAGTGACGCCGTGCTTCAGCGCAAGCCCGGAGCGCGGACGGACCTGGACCTCATGGCCTGCGGGAATAGCGACCGCAAAGCCGGTCGCGACGGCGGCGCGTGCGCCGGGGGCGAGCGTCAGCGCTTCGGCGGCAACGACGTCCATCCCAGCGGCACCCTCGGTCGCATAGGCGGGCAACGGCAGGCCCTCGCCGTGCGGCAGGCGCTTCAGTTCGATACGGATCATGATGCGGTTTCTAGCGCATCGGCGATGCGGTCCGCCAGTCGTGCGGCGACCGCGTCCTTGGGCAGGCGCTTCCAGCTTTCGACCCCGGCTTCGGTGACGAGGTGAACGCTGTTGTCCGCGCCGCCCATCACGTCACCCGATACGTCGTTGGCGACGATCCAGTCCGCGGCCTTGCGGATGCGCTTGGCGAAGGCGTGTTCGAGCACGCACTCGGTCTCGGCGGCGAACCCGATCAACAGGCGAGGCCGGTGCGGGCTGCGCGCTAGGGTCGCAAGAATATCGGGGTTCTCTGCAAGCCTCAGCGTCGGCGTCGCGTTACCCTTCTTGATCTTCTGCGGGGCGGACTCGACGTGCCAGTCCGCGACCGCCGCCACCATGACCGCTGCGTCGGCGGGCAGCGCGCGATCGACCGCGTCGGCCATCTCGCGCGCGGTCTCGACATCGATCCGGTCAACTGCTGGCGGCGTTGCCAGCATCACGGGGCCGGCGACGAGCGTCACGCGTGCGCCGAGCCGTGCGAGCGCTGCAGCGATCGCGAAGCCCTGTTTGCCCGACGAGCGGTTGGCGATGTAGCGGACCGGGTCGATCGGCTCGTGCGTAGGTCCGGCAGTGACGAGAACGTGGCGCCCTGCCAGGCGCTTCGGGGGGGCAGGGGCGAGCATCGCTTCGACCGCGGCGACGATGGCGGGCGGCTCGGGCAGGCGGCCGGGACCATATTCGCCGCAGGCCATGATGCCCTCGTCGGGCGTCATCACCGTCACGCCATCGGCGCGAAGCTGTACGACGCTGCGGACGGTCGCGGCGTGGGTCCACATGCGAACGTTCATCGCCGGCGCGACTAGAACCGGTTTATCGGTCGCGAGCAGTAGCGTCGTCGCGAGGTCGTTCGCCAGGCCTGCCGTCATCCGCGCCATCAGGTCCGCGGTCGCGGGCGCGACGACGATCAGGTCGGCCTCGCGGCTGAGCTGGATATGGCCCATCTCGGCTTCGTCCTTGAGGTCCCAGAGCGTCGTGTAGACCTTGTCCTCGCTAAGCGCGGCGAGCGTCATCGGCGTGACGAAATGATGCGCCGCCTCGGTCATAACGCAGCGTACCGCGTGGCCGCTCGTCCTGAGCAGGCGGATCAGTTCGGCGGCCTTGTAGGCGGCGATCCCGCCTCCGACGATCAGGAGAATGCGTTTCATCCACGCAGCTCTAGCGGATTACACGCGTCACCGTAATGCGCCGCGTATCGCTGGCGGCGGCGATCATGTCGCGCAGGCCGTCCACCGCGAACACCAGCCCGACCAGCAGCACCGGCGTGGTCATCAGCGCCCAGTAGAAATTGTCGCTCCGCGCGAACAGCGAGATCAGCGCGGCATAGGCGGCGAACACGACCAGCGCGCGCGTCGCGACCGCATCGCGCCAAGCCAGCCAGCCGAACAGCGCGGTGCCAAGAACGAGCGAGGCGAGCCATTGCGGCAGGATGTCGAGCCCCGACGAGATCGTCGCAAGCCTGACGTAGAAGCCGAACCCCTCGAGCCCGCTCCACCCCTGCGACACGCGGTCGAGCGGACCGCTGACCAGCGACACCGCGTGTGCATGGGCGGCAAGCACCACGGCGAAGACCCCGATCGCCCCAAGCCACCCCAGCGTCTCGCGCCGCTCGCCCTCGACCCACGCGAACACCGCCATGATCGCGACGTACAGCAATGCCGTCTCGCGGATCAGCATCGCCGACAGCCCGAACGCGACTGCGGGCAGCCAGTGGCCGGGGCGGCGCAACGCGAGGGACAGTGCGATCAGCGGCCCCGCCCAGACCTCGTGGAACACCACGAAGCTGGGATCGAGGTTCACGGAAAGCCCGGCGACGGCCAGCAAGCCAGCCACACCGAGCGGCACCAGGCCGGTCATCTCCGGACGAAGCCGCGCGACCCAGGCGAGGATCGTTCCGACGCACAACGCCAACAGCGCCAGGTTCACCAGTATCGAGGGCAATGCTGCTTGAACGACCGCTAAGGTCGGCAGCCGAACCGCGAAGAACGGCTTCAGCGGATAATGCCCCATACGCTGCGTTTCGGCGGCGACGGCGTAATAGGGCGAGCCGCCACGCACGCCGGCGACGATCGTATCGTATAGCAGCAGGTCCGTCCGTCCGGGTGGCGGGGCGTCGGATGCGATGGAGGTCGAGGCGCCTGCATCGACGCTAGGTCGCGGGCCGGGCGAGACGATCGCGCTGAGGCAGGCCGCCAGGAATACCAGGAACAGCACGAGCCCGATCCGCGCCTGCGCCGACGGCATGCCCGCGAACCGGGTCGCGCGGGTCGTCCATAACGGAGCGCCGCGACGCGTCTTCATGCCCTCAACCAAACAGCAGCGTCGTCACGACCCCGGCGGCGGCCGCGAGCACCGCGACCAGGCCGTAACGCCACCCCCCACCGATCCGAATCACTTCGATCTCGCGCAGTGGCATCGTCGGCGGAGCCCCACCGGGGGCGGGGTAATGCGCCTCGATCCGGCGGACCAGTTCGGGAAGCCGGGTCAGCGTGCGGAAATCCTCGATCAGGCGGTCGGCGATCATCGCCTCGGGGCCAAGCTCGCCGCGGATCCAGTCGCGAACGAACGGTTCGGCGGCTTCCCATAGGTTGATGTCGGGGTTGAGGCTGGTCGCGACGCCCTCGACCATTACCATCGTCTTCTGGAGCAGCAGCAGGTGCGGCTGCGTCACCATGTCGAAATCGCGCGTGATCGAGAACAGGCTGTCGAGCATCATGCCGATCGACATGTCCTTGACCGGCAGCCCCCGCATCGGCTCGCCGACCGCGCGCAGCGCGGTGGCGAATTCGGCGACGTCGTGGTGCGCGGGGACGTAACCCGCCTCGAAATGGATCTCGGCGACGCGCTTATAATTGCCGGTGATCAGGCCGTAGAGGATCTCGGCGAGCCAGACGCGCGCGCGGCGGTCGATCCGGCCCATGATGCCGAAGTCGATCGCGGCGATACGGTTGCCAGGGAGCGCGAACAGGTTTCCCTGGTGCATGTCGGCGTGAAAGAACCCGTCGGCGATCGCCTGGCGCAGGAACGCGCGGACTAGGGTCTGGGCGAGCGCGGGGAGGTCGTAGCCGGCGGCGACCAGCGCGGGGCGGTCGGACAGCTTGATGCCGTCGATCCACTCGATCGTCATGACCTTCGCGGTCGAGCGCGCCCAGTCGATCGCGGGGATGACGAAATCGGGCTCGGCGGTCATGCCCTCCGCGAGTTCGGAGGCGGACGCTGCCTCGCGGCGGAAGTTGAGTTCGCGCAGCGTCCAGCGCTTGAACGTCTCGATCGTCAGGCGCGGACGCAGGCGCATAGCCTCGGGGCTGAGCGCCTCGAGTTGCGCTGCGGCCCAGCTATACGTGTCGATCGCGCGCGCAAAATCATCCTCGACGCCGGGGCGGAGGACCTTGACCGCGACCTGGCGGCCATCGGTGGTGACGGCGCGGTGGACCTGCGCGATCGACGCGGCGCCGACCGGGATCGGTTCTATGCGCGAGAACAGCGTCTCCAGCGGCTTGCCGAAGCTTGCCAGCATCGCCGCCTCGATCGTCTCGTAGGGGACGGGGGAGAGCTGGTCCTGGAGCCGCAGCAGGTCATGTGCGGCGTCCTCGCCGACAAGATCCGGCCGAGTGGCGAGCGTCTGTCCGAGCTTGATCGCCGCCGGCCCGATCGCCTGGAACGCATCCGCATAGCGCGGCACTGCCGGCACGCGTGCGCCGAACCGTGCGATCCGCGCGAGGCGACGGACGGGGGCTGGCGTATTCGGGTCGCGCTCGATGCCACGCAGGGCGCCGTGGCGAGCGAGGATGCGGCCCCATTTCAGGAGGCGCCAAACGTGCGTGGTTGAAGCCGTCACAGTTGGATCAAATCTTCCAGCCGCTGTGGATCGCGACGAGCCCACCCAGAAGCGGCTCGACCTTGGTCTGCACGAAGCCGGCATCCGCGATCATGCCCTTGAACTTGGGCATGTCCGGAAAGCGGCGGATCGATTCGATCAGGTAGCGATAGCTGTCCGCATCCTGCGCGAGAAGCTGGCCGAGCTTCGGGACCATCTTGTGCGAATAGGCGTCGTATACCTCGGCGAATCCAGGCCACACGGTGGTCGAGAATTCGAGGCAGTAAAAGCGTCCGCCGCGGCGCAGGACGCGGTGGGCTTCACGCAAGGCCTTGGGGATGTCCGTCACGTTCCGGATGCCGAACGCGATCGTGTAGGCGTCGAAGAACTTGTCAGGGAAGGTCAGCGTTTCGGCATTGGCTTCGGTCCACACGAGTCCGTCGATCCCGCGCTTCTGCGCGCGCTGCATACCGACTTCGAGCATCTGCGGGTTGATGTCGGCGACCGTGATCGACGCGCCCGACGGCTCCATGCGAAAGGCGATGTCCCCCGTGCCGCCGGCCATGTCGAGAATCTGCTCACCTTCGCGCGGCTTCACGCGGCGGACGAAGCGGTCCTTCCACAGCCGGTGCATGCCGCCCGACATCGCATCGTTCATCAGGTCGTATTTGCCTGCGACGTTCGAGAAGACACCGCCAACGCGGGCGGTCTTCTCGGTGGCGGGGATGTCTTCGTAGCCGAAGGAGACGGTATCGGGCGTGAGTGCGGGCGCGGGCGCGATCAAGTCGTTCATATCCTGCGCTCTAGCCGCGCCTTGTGGCGCGGGCAAACGCAACCTAGCTGCAAACCGTGCCAGAATTACCAGAAGTCGAAACCACCGTGCGCGGGCTGGAGCCCGTGCTAAAGGGCCAGCGCCTGACCTCGGTCGAGCCGCGCCGCGCCGACTTGCGCAAAGCGATCCCGGTGGACCTGCGCCAGCGGATGACCGGGGCGACCGTGACGCACTTGGACCGCCGCGCCAAATACGGGCTGATCGATACCGATCGCGGCGATACGCTCGTCTTTCATCTCGGCATGTCGGGGCGCTGGCGAGTCGATCCGAGCGAATTGCTGGCGCACGATCACCTGCTGATCGGCACGGCGGCGGGGCGGACGGTGGCGCTCAACGATCCGCGGCGATTCGGTTTTCTCGATCTGTGGGCGACCGACGACATCGCCAATTACCCGCCATTCCTCAGCATGGGGCCGGAGCCGCTTGGGCCCGACCTGACCGCGGCCTACCTACTGGAGGCGCTTGAAGGGCGAGGGGCGTCGATCAAGGCGATGCTGCTCGACCAGCGAATCGTCGCTGGGCTCGGCAATATCTATGTGTGCGAGGCGCTGCACATGGCGAAGATCGCGCCGTCACGCGCGGCGGGGCGTATCTCGCTGTTTCGACTCGAGCGACTCGTCGAGGCGATTCGGACGGTGCTGACCGCTGCGATCCTGGTGGGCGGGTCTTCGCTCCGGGATTACGTCCGGCCCGATGGCGAACTCGGCTATTTCTCCAAGCAATGGCGCGTCTATGGGCGCGAAGGCGAAGCGTGCGAATGTGGCTCCACCGTCAAGCGCCGCACCGAAGGCGGGCGTTCGACGTTCTGGTGTGCGAAGTGCCAACGCGGTTGACGATCTAGGACAAAGTGGGTAGGGCCGCGGCTTCGAGAGGGCGTAGGAGCAATCCGGCGCCCCTTTTTATTCATTCGAACATCCAGAGGGCTTCATGGCGAACACGCCGCAGGCGAAAAAGCGTATCCGTCGCAACGACCGTCGCGCGGAAGTGAACGGCAACCGTGTCGGCCGTATCCGTACCTTCATCAAGAAGGTCGAGGCCGCACTGGCATCGGGCGACAAGGGCGCAGCGACCACCGCACTCGCGGCCGCACAGCCTGAGTTGCAGCGTGGCGTCGCCAAGGGCGTGCTGCACAAGAACACCGCGAGCCGCAAGTTCGCGCGTCTGACCAAGGCCGTGACCGGGCTCGCCTAAGCGACCGATCACTGCCAGATCATTGGCGAAGCGGATCACCCGCCGGGACCTTCCCGGCGGGTTTTTTGCGTATGCGAAGGGAACCGGCGGGGAGTCCGCATAACCCTAGGATTCGCCACGATTCGTGTGACCGAGAATCACGTCACGCAATCGCCGAAATTGCAAAAAATGCGTAAAGACAGCGACTTATAAAAATATCGACGCATTTCCGCGGCTTGATCAAGTCAACCCGCTTTATTTCGAAAATGTGACGCCTCGGGGCCTTGCTAGGATCGTCGATCGCTTCATAACGGGGCTCACAGCGACGGTGGTTTCCACCGCTGCATCAACAAACAGGGCGAAGATGCCGGATGACCCTTGGGGTCGTCAGGGGGACCATTTTCTGTCGGGACTATATCACCCGCGCGAGCAATCTCGCGGGGTCGGAGAAGTGTGCGCGTGACGAAGTGGCAAGGATCAGTGACGCACACGACCGAGGCCGAAAAGGCCTGGGCTCGTGTTCGTGCATCCTTGAAGGAGTCCGCAGGTGCGCGACTGTTCGAACAGTGGCTGAAGCCGATCGAGCTGATCCCCGGCGAGGATCGCGACACGATCCGGCTCGCGCTGCCATCGGCGTTCATGACCAACTGGGTTCGCAATCACTACGCCGACCGGCTGGTGCTCGAATTCAAGCAGATCATGCCCAACGTCCGGACCGTGCAGATCGAGACCCGGGCACCGGGTCGCGCGCCCGTTGTGCTGGCGATCGAGCCAGTGGCTGACGCCATTCCCGCCAAGCCCGTTGCCGATCGGCTGCCGGTCGAGGCGAAGCCGGCTCCCAAGCCGGTCGCCGAGCCAATGCAGGCGTCGATGAAGTTCGGCGTCGATCCGTCGCTGAAGCCAGCGCCGGCGCCCGTCGTGACGTTGGCCCCGGTCGGCGTGCCCGCCGAGCGCCCGCCGCTCGATCCACGCTACACCTTCGCGCGATTCGTCGTCGATCCGTCCAACAAGGTCGCGTTCAACGCGGCCAAGGTGCTTGCCGAGCCGGGCCCCGTCCGGTTCAGCCCGTTGTTCCTCCACAGCGGCACGGGGCAGGGCAAGACCCACCTCATGCACGCGATCGGCCACGCGTTCCTCGAACATAACCCGCACGCGATCGTGCTGTGCATGTCCGCCGAGCGGTTCATGTACGACTTCGTCGCGTCGATGCGCGCGCGCGATACGCATGCGTTCAAGCAGCGGCTGCGCGGTGCCGATCTGCTGCTGATCGACGACCTCCAGTTCATCGCCGGCAAGGACGCGACGCAGGAAGAATTCTTCCACACGGTCAACGAGATCATGGCGGCGGGCAAGCGGCTGGTGATCTCCGCCGATCGCTGCCCGCAGGCGCTCGAAGGCGTCGAGGCGCGGATCGTCAGCCGGATGTCGGTCGGCCTCGTCGCGGACATCAAGGCGCCCGACCTGACGCTGCGCCGGACTATCCTCGACCGGAAACTGGTCGACCTGCCCGACATGCGCGTGCCGACCGACGTGCTCGATCTGCTCGCCAGCCGCATCCACGCGAACATTCGCGAGCTCGAGGGCGCGCTCAACCGAGTCGTGGCGTATGCGCAGTTGACCGGGGACACGATCGACCTCGACTTTGCGGTCGCGACGCTCGGTGAGGTTCTTCGTGGCGCGCAGAAGCGCGTGACGATCGACGAGATTCAGAAGCTCGTCTCCGCACATTTCGAATTGAAGCCGCTCGATCTCATCTCGGCGCGGCGCGCACGCGCGGTGGCGCGGCCGCGGCAGATCGCGATGTATCTGGCGAAGCGCCTGACAACTCGTTCGCTCCCCGAGATCGGCCGGAAATTCGGCGGGCGCGATCACTCGACGGTGATCCACGCGGTGCGGAAGATCGAGGAACTGCGCGATTCGGACCGGGACATCGACGCGGCGGTCCGTGTGCTGATGCGCGAGCTCGAAGGCTAGGCTTTCCCTCCGTGTTCTCCCGCGAAGGCGGGAGCCCAGTCTGGACCCCCGCCTTCGCGGGGGAACAAGCTAATGGACCTACTCAATTGTGGACCTACTGAATTCTGCTCCCCTCCCTGAAAGGGAGGGGCTGGGGGTGGGTTGGTCGGCTTTTGTCGCACCGGTCCCATTATGCGGATGGCGACCCACCCCCGACCGCTCCCTTTCAGGGAGGGGGGCAGCCTAGTTCGCGCTTATACCTGCAACCCCATCGCGTCCTGCGTCTGCTTCAACACCGGTGCGGCCAGCACGCGCGCTTTCTCCGCACCCGCTTGCAACACCGCCGTCACCGCACCGCGATCATCCAGCAACCGCACCATCTCGTCACGGATCGGGCCGAGCTTCGCCACCGCAAGATCCGCCAGCGCAGGCTTGAACGCGCCGAAGCCTTTCCCGCCGAACTCGCCGAGCACCGTTGGGACGTCGCTATCCGCCAGCGCCGCGTAGATCGTCAGCAGGTTACGCGCCTCCGCGCGATCACCCAGTTCCTCGACCGTCGCGGGCAACACGTCGGGATCGGTCTTCGCCTTGCGGAACTTGTCGGCGATGGTGTCGTCGCTGTCGATCAGCTTGACCACCGACTGCTCCGACGGGTTCGACTTCGACATCTTCGCCGACGCATCGCGCAACGACATGATCCGCGGGGCGGCTTTGCTGATCAGCGGGGCGGGGAGCGTGAACAGGTCGACGCCGTAGTCGCCGTTGAACTTGGTCGCGATGTCGCGCGCGAGCTCCAGATGCTGCTTCTGGTCCTCGCCCACCGGCACGTGCGTCGCGTTGTAGAGCAGCACATCGGCCGCCATCAGCACCGGGTAGTCGTACAGCCCGACGCTCGCGCCCTCGCGGTTCTTGCCCGCCTTGTCCTTGAACTGCGTCATCCGGTTCAACCATCCGACGCGCGCGACGGTGTTGAGCAACCACGCCATCTCGCTATGCGCCGGCACGCGCGCTTGGTTGAACAGGATCGACTTCGCCGGATCGATACCCGCGGCGATCATGGTGGCTGCGACCTCGATCGTGTGCGCCGACAACTCCGCCGGCGCGATCCATTCGGTCGGCGCGTGGAGATCGGCGATGAAGAACATCGACTCGCCACCCTGCGCCGCCACGTCGTCCTGCAACGTCACCCACTGCTTCACCGCCCCCAGGTAATTGCCGAGATGGAGATTACCGGTGGGCTTGATGCCGGAGACGACGCGCATGGAAAAACCTTACTTGGAACGACGCAGAAGCGTGGAGATGTCGCCCAGCCGGAACGCGCCGGTGAGCAATGTCGCGATCGCATAGACGACGCCGCCGGTCGCGACCAGCACCAGCATCGCCCCCCAGCGCTCGACGCTGGTGCCCGTCACGAACGGCTGGAACAGGCTATTCAGGAAATACATCACAACGCCCATGATGAGCGCCGCGACGAGCAGCCGCCACGTCCGGCGACGGAGCCGGGCATCCGGCGTGAAATGCCCGCGGCGGACGAGCGTCCGGTACAGCATCGCGACGTTGACCGTGCTGGCGATCGCGGTGGCAAGCGGCGGGCCCATGTGTCCCAGCGGTTTGATAAAGGCGAGATTGAGGACGAGGTTCACGACCATCGACATCGTCGCATAGCGCACCGGCGTGCGTGTATCGGAGCGCGCGTAATAGCCCGGCGTCAGCACCTTCACGAGAATGTACGAGGGCAGGCCTATCGAGAAGGCGGCGAGCGCCTGCGCGGTCAGCACGCTGTCCTCTAGCGCGAACTTGCCGTGCTGGAACAGTGCACCGACGATTGGCACGCCGCACACGATCAGCGCGACGGTTGCGGGGAGGGTGAGGAACAGCGCGAGCTCCATGCCGCGGTTCTGCGTTGCCATCGCCTCCGCATCCTCGCCACGGCCAAGCTGGCGCGAGATCGTTGGAAGCAACACCGTGCCAAGCCCGATCCCGATCAACCCGAGCGGAAGCTGGTTCAGGCGATCGGCGAAATAGATGTACGAGACCGACCCAGCCGGCAGCAAAGCGGCGGCGAGTGCAGTCGAGACGACGAGGTTGATCTGCACGGCGCCAGCCCCGGCCGCCGCGGGCCAGATCAGCGACATGAGCTTCTTCACGTCGGGATTGAGTTGCGGGCGCTTCAGACGGAGCTTTACTCCGGACGCACGACACGCCCAGATCAGCCACAGAAGCTGCAGAGCCCCCGACACCGTCACCGCAATAGCCTGGTTGCGCGCGGTCAGCAGCGGCTGATGCTCGTGGAACAGCAGCAACGCCGCGATCAGCGTCGCGTTCAGCAGGATCGGTGCCGCGGCATTGATCCAGAACTTGTGCAGCGAATTGAGGATGCCGCCAAGCAGCGACACGAGGCTGATCAGCAGCAGATAGGGCAGGGTGATCCGCGAGAGGTGGACGACATAGTCGAACCGCTCCGCACTCGCGCCGTTGAACCCGAAGGTCAGCAGCCACGTCATCGGCCACGCCGCGAGTTCGAAGATCGCGGTCATCAGGATCAGCGTCGGCAACAGCACCGACAGTGCGTCCTCGGCGAACGCGATCCCGTCGGGCAGGCCGCGGCCATCCTTGTCGCCGACCTTCCGATTGAACATCGGGATGAACGCGGCGGAGAACGCGCCCTCTGCAAAGAGCGCGCGGAACATGTTCGGGAGGCGGAACGCGATCAGGAACGCGTCCGACGCGAAGCCGGCGCCGACGAACCGCGCGAACAGCGAGTCGCGCACGAGCCCCAGGACCCGGCTGGCAAGCGTCAGCCCGCCGACCGATCCCAGCGCCTTGGTGAGGTTCATCTAAGCGCGCTCCGCCCCCGTATCGTTCAGGCTTGGCCGAAATCGCCGACGTTAGGCTGGATACCCTGCTGTTCGGACTGCTGCAGGTACAGCTGCGAGAAATCGATCGGCTCGAGCAGCAGCGGCGGGAAGCCACCGTCACGCACGGCATCCGACAGCACGCGGCGAGCGAACGGGAACAGCAGACGCGGGGCTTCGCCCAGCAGGAACGGCTGGACATGCTCGGCGGGGATGTTGCGCAGCCCGAACAGGCCCGCGTACGAAAGATCGACGATGAACGCGACTTGCCCCTCGCTCTCGGCGCGGACGTCGATCTTCAGCACGACCTCATGCACTTCGTCGCCGACCTGCGCTGCGCCGATGTTGAACTGCACGTCGATCGCCGGCGGGGTCTGGTTCTGGTAAACGGCCGGTGCGTTCGGGTTCTCGAACGACAAGTCCTTGACGTATTGCGAGATCAGCCCGGCTGCGGGGACCGTGTCTTCACCGTTGGCGAGAGCCTGGTCGGGCATGGTGAAGCCGTTGTCCTGATCATCCATTCGTCGTGTCCTTAGAGAATAAGCGGAAAATTGGGACCGAAGCGGACCGCTTGCGCGTTCTGTTCGATCGAGGTGGTGCGAGTAGCAGTGCCGAAGGGGCGTTTCAACGGGCGCGGGTTTGAATAGCTGCGGGTTTGCCCTATGTTGAAGCGAAGATCGGAGGCACGGTTGTTTTACGTAGTTCTTCTCGCGATGGTTGCAGGCTTCTTGGCGATGCGACTCTACAGCGTGCTCGGCAAGCGGACGGGGCATGAGCAGCCCCTGCCGCGTGCGGCCGAGGACCGTCCTGCGCTCGCCGCCGTGCCGCGAACCGTCGAGGCGGTTCCCGATGCGCGCGAAGTCGCCAATCGCAACTTGGAGCCCAAGGCGGAGCCTGGTCTGCGGGCGATCGTCGCCGGCGAGCCCGGTTTCGATGTCGCGCGCTTTCTAGAAGGTGCGCAGGCCGCGTACCGCATGGTGCTCGAAGCCTTCTGGAAGGGTGACGAGGACGCGCTGGCCGATCTCGCCGTCGACGATGTCCGCGCGGCGTTCGTCGAGGCGATCGAAGCGCGGCGCGAGGCTGGGGAAGTGCTCGACAACCGTCTCGTGTCGATCGAGCGCGCGCTGATCGCGGATGCAACTCTTACGGGACGCGAGGCGCGTATCACAGTCCGGTTCGACGCGGACATCGCGGCCGTCACGCGGGATGCGGAGGGCAATGTCCTCGCTGGGTCGTTGACCGACGCGGTTGAGACGCACGACGTCTGGACGTTCGCTCGGACGCTCAAGAGCAGCGATCCGAACTGGAAGCTTGCGGACACCGACGAAGCCTGATGGGTCGGGGCATGGGGGGAAGGCTCGGCGGTCTCGGACTGCCGATGCTGATGGCGACGCTGTTGAGCGCGTGTGTCGGTGGTGTCGAACCGCCACGATCGGGTCCGCCACCGGTGGACAGGACAGACGAGCGGTCGGATGATCGATCAAACGAACCCGTTCGCGTGCATCCGTCGCGCGATACCGGTGCATCCCCTAACATTCGCGGGATTCAGTCGCCCGCCCGGATTGTCGGTGCGGTACCAATGCTCGCATCGCCGGTCGTCCCGGCGGTCGAACCTGTGAATGCCGCCGCTGCGGGCGTGATCGCCGGTCCACCGATTGCGAGCCTTCCGATCGACGATGCGCAGGCGCAAGCGGCGTTCGCGGCGTTCGTCACGAGTTGTCCGTCGCTGGTGCGTCGTAACGACACGTCCGGGCTGACGCGCGGCGCGGATTGGCAGCCGGCCTGTACCGCAGCGGCATCGACCGATCGCCGCAATGCTCGGACGTTCTTCGCGCAATGGTTCGAGGCCGCGCAGATCGGCGACGGCAAGGCGTTCGCGACGGGATATTACGAGCCCGAGATCGCTGGCTCGCTGGAGCGGCGTGACGGCTATGCGCCTATCTATGCACGTCCGAACGACCTTATCGACGTCGATCTCGGCACATTCTCGACCAGTCTCAAGGGCAAGAAGATTCGCGGTCGCGTCGATCGCAGTAACCTTGTGCCCTATTACGACCGTACTGCGATCGAGCAGGGCGCGATCTCCGGGCGTGCGCCGATCCTCGCCTGGGCGCGCGATCCGGTCGAGCTGTTCTTCCTACAGATCCAGGGTTCGGGACGGCTGCGGTTGCCTGACGGCGAGATACTCCGGATCGGCTATGCGACGCAGAACGGTCGCGACTATACCGGTATCGGCGCGCTGATGAAGTCGCGCGGGTTGCTCCAGGCGGGCCAGACCTCGATGCAGGGCATCGTCGCATGGCTCCACGCGCATCCGGCCGAGGGGCAGGCGATCATGCGCGAGAACAAGAGCTTCGTGTTCTTCCGCGAACTCGAGGGCGCATCTCTGGGGGCACTCGGCTTGCCGGTCACCGGTCAGGTGAGTGCGGCCGCCGACGTCAAGTTCGTGCCGCTCGGCGCGCCGGTGTTCCTGTCGCTCGACCGGCAGGACGCGAGCGGCTTGTGGATTGCGCAGGATACCGGCGGCGCGATCAAGGGCAGCAATCGTTTCGACACGTTCTGGGGTGCTGGCGCGGCCGCCGAAGCGACCGCCGGCGGCATGGCCGGACGCGGCACCGCGTACCTGCTTCTGCCGATCGGCACCGTGGCGCGCCTGAACGGCCAAGCGAATGGGGCGCGATATGGCGGGCCGTCCGCTCAACCCTGATGAGGCGCAGCTCTGGGCGCGCGTGATGGCGAGCGTGCGTCCGATGCGTGCGGTCGCCGTGCGGATCCCGGAGCGCGCGCCGCCGCTGCCGCCTCCACCCAAGCCGATCATCGGTCCCAACGGCAAGATCGTGCCCGCACCGCCTGCGCCGATGGGGCGGGTAAAGCCGCTCGTCCGTACTGTGGTCACGCCGTACGCGGCGCGGGCGGGGGCCAAGCCCGTGGTCGCCCGGCCTGTAGCCAAACCGATCACGGCCAACACGCTGGATGGCGGCTGGGACAAGAGGCTCACGCGGGGTGTGGTGAGTCCCGACAGCTCGATCGACCTGCACGGCCACACGCTGGCGTCTGCCCATGCGCTGCTCGACGTTGGCCTGGGCCGGGCGATCGCGCGCGGCGACCGCGTATTGCTGCTGGTGACGGGCAAGCCGCCCCGCCCCGAAAGCGAACGCCCGCACGCGAGAGGCGCCATCCGGTCCGCAGTCGCCGACTGGCTGGCCGGCTCGCGACATGCCGACTCGATCGCTGCGGTACGTGGCGCGCATCCGCGACACGGCGGGCAGGGCGCGCTCTACATCGTCCTAAGGCGCGGACGGGACTAGCTCTGGGTTTGGATTCGTGAGGTCCGGCCCTAACGATTGTTACCTCAGTTTGGTAATTGTAGGCTGATCGCAAGGCCGGTGAGTTTGAGCACATCGCAGCACATCTACTTCCCCCCTCCCTGAAAGGGAGGGGCAGGGGGTGGGTAGGCTTCCACGATTGCGTACCGTGCGGCTCAAGCGGGCCCACCCGCCCCAACTACTCCCTTCCAGTGAGGGGCGCTAGTCGAGCGCCCGCGAGATCACATTCGCATAGATATCCGTCAGCGTCCGCAAGTCCTCGACCGCGACGGCCTCATCGACCTTGTGCATCGTCGCATTGATCAACCCGAATTCCACCACCGGGCAAAGCTTCGACAGGAAGCGCGCGTCAGACGTGCCCCCGGTGGTCGACAGTTCCGGGGTGACCCCGGTCGCGCCCACGATGGCGTCCGACAACAGCGTCGAGAACGCACCCGGCTCGGTAAGAAACGCTTCGCCCGACACCTTGCCCGTCACCACCACGCCGGGCGCATGACGCTCGGCGATCGCGCGGATATGCTCGATCAGGTCCGCCCCGCGGTGGCGATCGTTGAACCGGATGCTCAACCGCGCGGAAGCCTTGGCGGGAATGACGTTGTGCGCCGGGTTGCCGACGGTGATGTCGGTAACCTCTATGTTGGACGGCTGGAACCAGTCGGTGCCCTCGTCCAACACCACGCCTTCGATCTCCGCAAGGATGGCGATCAACCGGGGGATCGGATTGTCGGCGAGATGGGGGTAGGCGACATGTCCCTGACGCCCCGGCACCTCGATCCAGATATTGACCGAACCGCGCCGCCCGATCTTCACCATGTCGCCCAGCCGCGCGGTCGAGGTCGGTTCACCCACCAGACACAGGTCGGGCACGACGCCCCGCGACGCCATCCGCTCCATCAGCGCGACGGTGCCGTACGTCGCGGGTCCCTCTTCATCACCAGTGATGATGAGCGAGAGCGTTCTGGCATCGCTCCGGCTCGCGGCGGCCACGAAGGCTGCGACTGCACCCTTCATGTCGACCGCGCCGCGTCCGTAGAGCAGTCCGTCGCGAATCTCGCCGGACCAGGGCGACCCGGTCCAACCTCCGCCAGGGGGGACGACGTCCACGTGGCCGGCAAACGCCAGATGCCGCGGTCCATCGCCGCGCACGGCCAGCAGATTCTCGACCGGGCCGTCGGGCGCTTCGCCGACCGTGAACCGATCGACCGCAAATCCCAGTGGGACCAGCGCCGTCTCCAGCACATCGAACACCGCGCCCCGCGCAGGCGTGACGCTATCCGCGCGGAGCAACGCCTGGGTTAGCGCGACCGGGTCGATCATGCGGTCGCGGGCACCGGCTGCTCGAATTGTTCGAGGACCCATTCCTCTTCCTGCGCCGCCGCGATCCAGTCCTGCATGAACGGATGCTCGAACATCGCCTGCATATACCCGGCCGCAAACCGCGCGATCGGCAGCTGGTACGTGACGATCCTCGTCACCAACGGCGCAAACATGATGTCCGCCGCACCGAACTGGCCGAACAGAAAATTGCCGCCGCCACCGAATCGTGCGCGAGCCTGTGCCCAGATCTCCATGACCCGCTGCAGCTCGAGAAGCACGTCGTCGTCCGGCGTGCTTGCCGGAAACACTTGGCGCACGTTCATGCTGTGCTTGCGACGCAGCGCGGCAAAGCTCGAATGCATCTCGGCTGCCATCGACCGCGCCATCGCGCGCGCGGCATTATCCTTGGGCCAGAAGCGTTCGCGCCCGACCTTGTCGGCGAGATAGTCGACGATCGCCAGACTGTCCCATACCACCGCGTCGCCGTCCCACAGGATCGGCACCTTGCCCGACGACGGCGCGAACTCGTCACCCGAACGGCGCTTTTCCCAGTCCGAGTCGTACATCGGCACGACCACCTCCTCGAACGGAAGCCCGGATTGTTTGCAGGCGAGCCAGCCGCGAAGCGACCAGGACGAATAGGCCTTGTTGCCGATGATCAGTTTCATGAGCGTTGGACTAGCGGGGCAGGCGGGCCGCGGCAACGTGGTTGGCAACGGGCTGGCGCGCGATGCTACGCGGCATGAGACGGTGCAGCGTCGCGATCGCAGCCAACGCGACGATCGTGCCGAGCAGGATGTCGATCAGGTAATGCGTGCCCTCGACGGGTGTCGCCAACAGCATTGCCGCATTAAGGGCGAGCACCGGCCAGCGCAGCCGCGGCATGCGCCACGCCGCATTGATGTAGAGCGTTGCGGCGGCGGCATGGAAGCTCGGTGCCGATACGATGCCGCGCAGATGGCCGAGGTCGACCACCCGCACGCTGTGATCGCGGAGTGCAGGTATCAGCCCATGCTGCCATTGCTCGCTCTCGGGCATATAAGCGATTGGTTGATGCCACAGATACGAGAACGGACCGATCGCCGGCATGAAGGCGTAGAGAATCAACGTGCCGACTGCAGTAAGCCAGAATGTCGCGAGGAAACGGTGCGCCGCCACCCGGTCGCCGGTCAACGCGAAGGTAGCGAACAGGATCGCGGGCGTCAGGTAGATGCTGCGATACGCAGCCAGACCAAGCGTTTGCAGGATCGGCGTTGCGGCGACAAGTCGATACCAGGCGAGCCAGTCGAAATGCAGCAGGGCGTCGATCCGTTGGAGTGCTGCATCGTGAAACCCATGCGTCAGCGCCGCGACCGGATAGCTCGCCACCGCGCCCATCAGTGCCAGCATGGTGAAGACGCCGTAATATTCTGCGCAGTCAGCGACCGCGCGCGCATGACGCCAGGGGCGGTCGCGAAGGCCGAAGCGCAACGCCAGCAGGACGACGCCGCTTACGTAGAATGGCATGTTGTCGGCGTCGTACGGATCGATCGATAGGCCGGCGACGTGCATCATCACGGTCAACATCGCTAGGCTGAGGATCATCCCACCTCCGATCCACCATCCATAATCGGGCACGCTATCGTGTGCGGGCAGCGCCCCGCGGTGGATGTCAGCGGGCAGCCGCGGGGTAGTTGCAATCGAAACGTCATTCATGGTCGGCGAACGCGTATCACATACGGGGGAACAAGCGACCTTCGTCGGCTGGATCGGCTTTCGCTTGGCTGAACGGTAACGAACGACGAGCGTCGCCCTGCCGTAGGACGACGCTCGCTATAGCCGCGGTTTCACGGTCTCGGTCGCCGGCTTCAGAACGAACCGGGGACCATCCGTTGCGCGGTGGTCGGCGCTGCAGGGATCAGCAGGTCCTGACGCGCGCTCGCCGTAGTCCGTGCCGATTGCGCACTGACGTCGCTGGTAATCGCCGAGCAGGTGCGGCCCGCCAAGAAGTCGAGCGCGCGACGCGTGGACGCCTCACGCGCGTCGCCGAGCGGATAGCTGATGTCGTCGTCCGCCCGACAGGTCGCCTCGACGGTCGACGCCAAGCCATTAAAGTAATTGCCATTACGCGCCGCGTTCTGCGTCGCGAACGCGATCACACGCAGACGATCGTCGCAGGCGGGCTTGTCGAGGGCGATCTGGCCGACGGGCTTGCCGTAGGTGTTGGTTCCGATTAGCGCCGAATTGCCGTGAAGATACGGTGTGAAGGCGTTGATCACGAGTTCGCTCGCGGACGCGGTGCCGCCGCTGCCGATGAACGCGATCCGTGTCGGGGCAATCGATTCGGGTTGTGGTGCGAAGAACCGCGTCTCGTTGTTCGAGGCCTTTTCCGTGCGGAACGTCGTGTAGTCGAACACTTCCGATGTCGATCGACCACCGCCGAGGAGGTCGCCGAGATACTCCGCCGTCGCGACGAGACCGCCGCCATTGTAGCGCAGGTCGATGATGACCTTGGTCACGCCCTGCGCGCGGAAATTCGCGAAAGCCGCCTTGAGTGCCGGTTCTGCCGTGTAGATGAACGTGCGCAGGTTGATGTAACCAACGCGCTGACCGCTATCCTCGATGATCTTCGCGCCGTACCGCGACGAGACCGGCAGCAGCGAGAAGTCGGCCTTGGCGACGGTCACGTCCCGCGTACCGGCAGCGTCCGAGACACGGAACACGCGCGCCGTCCCGGTCGTGTCCGGACCGAATGCGGTGGTCAGCCCGGCAGTGCCCTCGGCACTGATGATGGCGCTGACGGTCCGCAGGTTACTCGACGTCGTACCGATCGCGAGGATCTCGGCACCGCGGTCGATCCCGGCGGCGAGAGCGGGCGCGCCTTCGAACGACTCGGCTGCGAACAGGCGCTGGCCGGTCTGGTCGAGCGCGAACCGGATGCCGAAACCAGCACTCGATCCCGAGGCGTAGTAGGCGTTCTCTTCCTTGATCGACGTCAGGTAAGTGAAGAACCGATCCTTGCGCTGCGCCCGCGCGGTCGCGGTCAGCGCGTCGATATAGCTATCAACCGTCGTGTACCCCGCAGCGCTCAAGGTCGCGGGCAGCGTATCGGGGAAAAGATACCATTCGCGAAGCTGTGCGGCGGCCCAGTCTTGGCGTTCGCGCAACGAACAGCCCGCGGTTGCGGTCGGCGTGGGTGTCGGCGTAACGCCAATGGCGCCACCGGCACCACCACCGGTCGAGTTCGTGTTGCCCTCGCTACCTCCGCAGCCCGACAGCATTGCAGCCAACGCCAGCATTGTCCCGAACCGTGCCCGCACCGCATCATCTCCCCCGTTTCCCGAAGGTTACGGATTTAGTCGGGCGATGCCAGCAGCAAATCGAGATCTGATCCAATATCGGCGAATTTGAGGGGGCGGATGGCAGTATACCCCTCAGCCTAACCCGGCATCGTCAGGATGACGGGGTAGGAAGAGTGCACCTGTTAAGGCTCAGACCGCTAGCTGACCGCTTCGACCACCGCCGCGCGGAGCTCAGGGATGCCCATGCCGTATTCGCTGGATGTGACCAGAATATCCGGATGTGCAGCCGGACGCTTGCGCGCCTCGATGGCAGTACGCTCGGTGACCTCGACGAGTTCGGACGCCTTGATCTTGTCCGCCTTGGTGAGGACCATCCGGTAGCTGACCGCGGCCTTGTCGAGCATCTCGAGGATTTCGCGGTCGACGTCCTTGATGCCGTGGCGCGAGTCGATCAACACGAGGGCGCGCTTGAGGACGTCGCGGCCGCGCAGAAAGTCGTTGATCAGGAAGCGCCATTTCTTGACGACGTCCTTGGGCGCCTTGGCGAACCCGTAGCCGGGCATGTCGACGAGGCGGAACGCAAGCGGCGCGCCGACGTCAAAGAAGTTCAGTTCCTGCGTACGGCCCGGTGTGTTCGACGTGCGTGCCATCGAGTTGCGCCCGGTGAGCGCGTTCAACAGCGACGACTTGCCAACGTTCGAGCGACCCGCGAACGCCACCTCCGGCACCGACGCATCGGGCAGGAATTCAAGCGTCGGCGCCGACTTCAGGAAGCCCACATGCCCCGCGAAAAGCTTTCGCGCATGCTCCAGCATCTCCGGCGTGAACGGCGCGTCGGTCTGCTCGAGGTCGGGACCTAAGTTGGGAACGTCGTTCACTTGGTCACCGGCACTTTCAGGCCCGGATGGCGGGCATACAACAGCTTCTGCTGAATGATGGTCAGGCAGTTCGACGTGATCCAGTACACCTGGAGGCCAACCGCGAACGGCGCCATCACGAACATCAGCACCCATGGCAGCATCTTGAAGACCTGCTTCTGCGTATCGTCCATCGGCGTCGGGTTCAGCTTGAACTGGAAGTACATGCTGATGCCCAGGATGATCGGAACGACACCGATCGCGATCATGTGCGGCGGAGTGAACGGCAGCAGGCCGAACAGGTTGAGCGGCGTCAGCGGATCGGGCGCGGACAGATCCTTGATCCACGCGACGAACGGCTGGTGACGCATCTCGATCGTCAGCATGAGCACCTTGTACAGCGCATACATGATCGGGATCTGGAGCAGCGTCGGCGCGCAACCCGCGAGCGGATTGACCTTCTCCGCCTTGTACAGCGCCATCACTTCCTGCTGCATGCGGACCTTGTCGTCCTTATACTTCTCCTGCAGCAGCTTCATCTTCGGCTGGACGGCGCGCATCGCGGCCATCGACTTGAACTGGCGCTGCGCGATCGGGAACAGCAGGCCGCGGATCGTGACGGTCAGCAGAATGATCGCGACGCCGAAGTTGCCGACCATGCGGAACAGCCAGTCGAGATAGTAGAAGATTGGCTTCTCGACGATGCGGAACCAGCCCCAGTCGATCGCGTAGTCGAGCTTGGCGACACCGCCGGCCTGATCGGTGTAGCGATCGAGCAGCCGGACTTCCTTCGCGCCAGCGAAGAAGCGCGAGATCTGCGTGATCGCCTGGCCGGGAGCGACCTGCTTGGGCTGGAGCGCGTAGTCGGCCTGGTACGCCTTGTTGGCGCCCGCGCGGAACTGGCCGTCGAACGCCTGGCCCTGATCGGGGACGAGCGCGGTCAGCCAGTATTTGTCGGTGAAGCCGAGCCAGCCGCCGGTGGTCGTGAACTTCTGCGCGGCCTCGTCGATGTCCTTGTAGTTCGGGCGATAATGCGCGCCGCCATTGTCGACCGACATCGGCCCGACGTGGATCGTCATCGACGACGGATCCTTCGAGATGCCGACCCGGTTGACGAGGCCATAGGTCGCGACGGGGACGGGCGCGGTGCCGGCGTTGAGGACGGTCTGGCGGACCGTGAACATGTAATCCTGGTCGACCGCTATCTGGATGCGGAAGCGCTGGCCGGTGGCGTTGGTCGCGTCGAGCGTGACCGGCGTGGTCGGCGTGAGCGTGGTCGCGCCCGAGGGCGTCCAGACGGCGTCGGCGGCGGGCGGGGCCAAGCCCTGCGCGCGCCAGCCGAAGCTCGCGAAATAGGCGTCGGGCGCACCGGCGGGCGAGAGCAGGCGGATCGGCGGCGAGTTCTTCGCGACGGTCTCGTCATAACCCTTGAGCACGAGATCATCGATCCGCGCGCCCTTCAGGTTGATCGAACCGGACACGCGGGGGGTCTCGATGCGGATGCGCGGGGTGCTGGCGATCACCGCGTTGCGATCGCCGACTGCGGCGGCACCGTCGGCGGCGGGATCGGCTGCGGGGTTCGCCACTGCCGTGGTCTTGCCGCCTTGGATCTTCGTGACCGGTGGATTCGCGGTCGGGAAGAACTTGCCCTGGATCAGCGGCCATCCGAACAGGATCAGCGCCGCGATCACCGCGAACAGCACGAAATTCTGCTTGTCGTCTTTCACAGGGCGGCGTCTTTCAATTTCTTGTCGATATCTGGGACCGGATCGGGGCCGTACCCGCCCCACGGATGGCAACGCGCGATACGCTTCGCCGCCAACCAGCCCCCCTTGAGCGCGCCATAGCGCCCAACGGCCTCTATTGCATAGGCTGAACAGGAAGGATCGTAGCGGCAACTCGACGGCAGGACGAGCGAGGGCCCGAGTTGCCAGCCGCGTGCGAGGAGGATGAGGAGGCGGGCTAGCATGTCAAAACTGACGTTCGCCCACACCGCAAGCTTGTTTCCCCGCGAAGGCGGGGACCCAGCCTGGGCACCCGCCTTCGCGGGTGAA
The DNA here is from genome assembly GCF_001421745.1 of Sphingomonas sp. Leaf230. GTDB lineage: Bacteria > Pseudomonadota > Alphaproteobacteria > Sphingomonadales > Sphingomonadaceae > Sphingomonas. Next base: position 137,845 of record NZ_LMKW01000009.1, read on the forward strand.
CAAGGGTAAGGATGAAACGTTTCGGCAAATATTAACCACCCCGGCGGAGGCCGGGGCCCAATTGGGGGGCAGTGGTAACAGATGGCGGTCCGTCATCACGGCCGCTTTCCCAATTGGGCCCCGGCCTTCGCCGGGGTGGTGGGGTGCTCCGGCGTCGCGGAAGCAGCTTGCGGCGTGACCTTGCGAAAGGCCTTACCCAACTCGGTCCGCAGCAAAGCGTAATCCCGCTCGATGCCGCCGTTACGCCCGATCAACACATGATCGGCCCCGGCAACGCCGCGTTCCGCCAACAGCTCGCGCGCCAACGCCCGTAACCGCCGTTTCATGCGGTTCCGGACGACGGCGTTGCCGATCTTCTTGGTGACGGTGAAGCCGATTCGCATCGTCTCGTCACCGTCATCGCGGGGGCGCATGAGCAGGACGAATCCTGGCATCGGCGCACGCTTCCCCGCATTCGCCGCGAGAAAATCGCGGCGCTTATCTAGAATGGTTAGGCCGACAGCTTCTTGCGACCGCGTGCGCGGCGTGCGTGGATCACCGCCCGGCCGCCGACCGTCGCCATCCGTGCGCGGAAGCCGTGACGGCGTGCGCGTACCAGGTTGCTCGGCTGAAAGGTCCGCTTCATTGGTCATTCCCTAGGTCATCAAATAGAAAACGGCCGCCACGGGGACGGCCTTGATGGCTGGGCGCTTACGGAAAGGGCGGCGGTAAGTCAATTCGCACCCGGCGTGATCGGCGTGCTTTTCGCCGCCTTGGCGCGCTCGTGCCGCCGCATCGCGCTTTGTCGCCGCATCATCCGATCGACGAAATGCCCGGTTCTCGGCCAACGCCGCTTCAACCGCGCCCATTTGAGCCGCGCCCAGCGCGAATTGCGCAGGACGAGGACCATCCCACCCGCGAACAGGAAGATACCCGCGGGCCCCGGCAGCGGCGCGAGTAGGGGCGCACTCAGGATCAACACGATCCCGAGCACCAACTGGCCGAAGCGGAGAACGGGGGAGCGGACTGCTTTCACGGAAGGCATGTGGGTCCGGTGTATTAGGTTCACAAGACGGCGCGATCGGAGAGTTCCCGACCGCGCGTCCTTGCAGACATGGCAAATCGGGTATGAATAAGGCGTGACGTCATGTCGCGGGGGAGCGGGCATGGCGGCGATCGTAGCGACGGTGGCGTATCTCGGGCTCGAAGCACGCGCGGTCGAGGTGCAAGTCCAACTGATTCCAGGACTTCCCGCGTTCAACGTCGTCGGGCTCGCGGACAAGGCGGTCGGCGAAAGTCGTGAACGCGTGCGCGGCGCGATCGCCGGGATGGGGCTGTCGCTGCCGCCGAAACGGATCGCGGTGAACCTGTCGCCCGCCGATCTGCCGAAAGAAGGGTCGCATTTCGATCTTCCTATTGCGCTGGCATTGCTGGCGGCGATGGGCGTGGTCGATGCCGAGGCGCTGGCGGATTATGTGATCGTCGGCGAGCTTGGCCTCGATGCGCGGATCACCGCATCACCGGGTGTTCTGCTGGCGGCGCTGCATGCATCGGAAGTGGGGAAGGGGCTCGTCTGTCCGGCGGCGCAAGGATCTGAAGCGGCATGGGCAGGCGAGATCGAGGTCATCGCCGCGCCTGATCTGCTTTCGTTGCTCAACCACTTCAAGGGCCACGGCCTGCTCAGCCCACCCAAGCCGGGCATCGCAGAGCACGCCGACCACGGTCCGGACCTGCGGCAGGTGAAGGGACAGGAGACCGCGAAGCGCGCGCTCGAGATCGCTGCTGCCGGATCGCATAATCTGCTGATGGTTGGGCCCCCTGGCTCGGGCAAGTCGCTGATGGCTTCGTGCCTGCCCGGCATCCTGCCACCGCTCGACCCCGCCGAAGCGCTCGAGGTGTCGATGGTCCAATCGGTGGCCGGCACGCTCTCCGGTGGGCGCCTGACCCGCACGCGTCCGTTTCGTGCTCCACATCATTCCGCCTCGATGGCAGCACTCACCGGGGGCGGCTTGAAGGTAAAACCGGGGGAGGTCAGCCTAGCGCATCTCGGCGTCCTGTTTCTCGACGAACTCCCGGAGTTCCAGCGCGCCGTCCTCGATTCGCTGCGCCAACCGCTGGAGACCGGCACGGTCAGCGTCGCTCGGGCGAACGCGCACGTTACCTTTCCGGCGCGCGTGCAACTCATCGCGGCAATGAACCCGTGCCGATGCGGCCACCTCGGTGACGCGAGCCTGGCCTGCGCGAGAGCCCCAAAATGCGCCGCGGACTATCAAGCCAAGGTGTCCGGCCCTTTGCTGGACCGCATCGATCTACACATCGATGTCCAGGCGGTCAGCGCCGCCGACCTGATTCTCCCGCCGCCGACCGAGGGCTCGGCGGAGGTTGCTGCCCGCGTCGGCGCGGCCCGGGCGATCCAGACCGAGCGATACCGCGACCACCCGGTACGCACGAACGCAGAGGCGGATGGCGCGCTGCTCGACTCAGTTGCCACGCCTGACGAAGCCGGTCGCAAACTCCTCGCCCAGGCTGCCGAAGCGATGCGCCTGACCGCACGCGGCTACACCCGCATCCTCCGCGTCGCCCGCACCATCGCCGATCTCGCCGGCAGCGAGACGGTCGGCCGTATCCACATTGCCGAAGCGCTAAGTTACCGCCGCCAGCCGCCCCGCAACTAAAGGCGCAACTAAACCCGCTTGCGGCGGGCGAAAGCTTCGTCTAGCCAACCCGCCGCTGCCCCTGTGGCGAAATTGGTAGACGCGACCGACTCAAAATCGGTTGCCGCAAGGCATGCTGGTTCGATTCCGGCCAGGGGCACCATCTTTTTCCGACGATCACCCCTCGACCTTCGGGACGAGTGTCACAGTGATCGTTTCCTTGCGAAAATTTCGCCGGTAAGGACGCGGGATGGCGAAGCGACCGGCCCGATATGTCTCATCGCGGCGGCGCAATCGATCCGGGCTGAGGCCATCGTCCGAGCATTGGCTTCTCCTGCTCGGCGCCGTGGTCGCGTTCGCGGCGATCTTCGGGTCGCTGACCGATCTGCCTTGGCCGACCGAAACCACCACGGATCACCGCAAGCCCCGGCTGACGATGGCGCAGGCGCGCGCGTCCAATGCGCTGGTCCCGATCGTTGCCGACAAACGCAAGCGCGCGGAGCCGTTCCGGTTTCGCGGTGGTCCTGCGGCGCGCCTCCAGGCGACCGAATGCCTCGCCACCGTCGCACTCTATGAGGCCGGCACTGATCGCGACGGACAACGTGCAGTCATCCAGGTCGTGCTCAACCGGGTCGGCGCGCGTGGCTTCCCCAAGACGGTCTGCGGGGTCGTCTATCAAGGTGCGAACCGGAAGACCGGGTGCCAGTTCTCCTTCACCTGCGACGGCTCGCAGACACGGCGGCCCGAGCACGACGGATGGGAACAGGCGCGACATGCGGCTCGGCGGGCGATGAACGGCTACGTCTATACGCCGGTCGGCCGCGCGACGCATTACCATACCGACTGGCTCGTACCGTACTGGCGCAGTTCGCTCGTCAAGGTGGCGACCGTCGAGTCGCACATCTTCTATCAGCGTCGCTAGCCAATCCGTTCAGTCGATCCGGTACTGGATCGGCTTGAAGCTGCCGCCATTGGATTGCAGCGCCGAACACGCAGTCATGCCGATCACGAGGTCCATCGCGGCGCGGAAGACGATGGTGTCGCCGGCCTTGCTCAGCGGCGGTTCGACCGTGAACGTGCCCGTCTCGCCATTGATCGGCACGTTCATGAAGCAGTTGAACGCGACCGGGATCTGGTCCGGCTCGATGTCCCAAGGCGCGAGCGCCTCAGCAAGATTGCCGAAGCAGCCGCGATGCGGATCGGTATCGCCGTAGATGATCGCGAAGGTTTCCTTCGAACACGGCGTCAGCAGGAAATCATGCCGCCCGACATCGTCCGAGACGATCTCCAGCATCACGTTGCTACGGTTCGAATAGAGCAGGTCGCCGGTCGTCAGGTACAGCCGGCTCGCATAATCGAGCGTCCGCCCCGACGAAATCGCCTCGCGAACGTCGGCGCGGTTGTAGGCGAGCAAGTCCGATACCTGGCGGCCTTCCGGATCGATCACGGTGAGCGTCTGCCCCTTGTCGAGCGTGAACCCGGCCCCCGAACGCGGCGGGATCGTCTTGATGTCAGCCACGTGCTTCGCCTCGCTTGAAAGGGCATTTCCAGGATTCGTCGACGACGCGTCCGCTATATTGTCGCGCTTCGCTCGATTCGCCGTGGCGTGCCAGCATCGGGTTCATCGAGCCGGCGTATTCGAGGTCGCGCGCCAGGATCGACGAGCGCAACTTATCGTAGCGCTGCTGATCGCGCAGCACCTCGAACTGGTCGTGCAGGTTGAACACCATCGCCGGCGATTCGAACTTTCGCGCCGGACGGCTCGCATTCGGATGGAGGCCGACGACGAAAAACGCCTCGCCGGCAAAGCTCAGCGAGAAATGGGGATCGTCGGGATCGCTGCTTACCGACGGGTCGGGGCGGTAACCGAGCCACTCGTCCTTGTCGCTGAGCGACTGCGCGCGCGCCCAAAGATGCGCCTCGAACTCCTCCTCCGACAGCAAAGCAGGCGCTTCGAACAATATGATGAGCGTCCGGAAAATCGCGCGATCCTCACGGTATTTGCGAACCGTCTCGCCGAGTGCCGGAGAAATTCTCATGTCATCCCAAGCGGATCGCACGTCGCGGGCGACGAGAATGTCCATCTGTCCCTTGGCGAGCGCCGATTTTGCACCGACACAGGGGAATTGCGGCGCCTGCACAGTCTCGATGAACTTGCGCGCGAGCGGGTGATCGTTCTGGAAGATTGGCTGGTACATGGTCGGGGAGGAACCCGCGAACCGCTGCAATGTTTCGCGTCCGACATAACCTTTGATATTGATCAGTACGAATCCCGATCTGTTCTTCTATCGCGGAGGGCGGTACGAGGCCGGGTGATGAAGGGGTGTCGATGATCTCGGAAAAATTCCTCATGGGCCGTGGTCGCCATGAGTTGAGCAACGAAGAAAAGCAGGTGCTGGAGGACGGCATCGAATCCGTGCGGCAGGTGCCCGGGCGCAAGCAGATCGTCCGGGCGGGCGACCTGATCGAGACGAGCACGCTGCTGATCGAGGGGTTCGTCTGTCGCTACATGGACGACCGCGAGGGTCAGCGTCAGCTGGTCGCCGTGCACGTACCGGGCGATTTCGTCGATCTCCACGCATTCCCGATGAAGCGGCTCGATCACGACATCGCGACGCTGGGGCCGGTGAAGATCGCCTGCTTCGAACACCGCACGCTGCAGTCGATCACCGAGCGCTATCCGCATTTGACGCAGAAACTGTGGTTCAGCACGCTGCTCGATGCGGCGATGCACCGCGAGTGGATTTTCCGTCTGGGGCGGCTCGGCGCGGAAGGGCGGATTGCGCATCTGTTCTGCGAACTGAACGCGCGGCTGGAGATGATCGGGATGGCGGAGGACGGGCGGTTCATGCTGCCGATGACGCAGCCCGATCTGGCAGAGGCGACCGGGTTGACCGGCGTTCACGTCAACCGCGTGTTGAGAGCGCTTCGCGAGAAAAACCTGCTGACGTTCAAGGCAGGCGAGGTAAATATCGTGGATCGTAAAGCACTTGCAGCCGTTGCTGAATTCGAACCACAATATCTCTACGGTTCCAGGGGCGAGTGACGGGTACCCGGCGCATGACCCCTGGCAAGATCAACGGTCGGGGGAGTGAGACCATGATGACGCCGGAAACCCTCGCAGGCATCGCCGCCGCCGAGAATGGGCTGGTGACGCTGGACGGCGTCGACGGCCTGGCGATCACCTTCACGGCAGAGGCTGCCGCGGAGACGGGGCGTCGACTTATTGCGGCGGCGGAAGTCGCTGCGAGCCAGCCTCGCGACGATCGATCCGGCGACTGATCTTACGGCCCGTGCGACCTGCGCTACACGCTGATCAATGCGGACGCCTTCCGCTACGTAACTTTATCACTATGCTACCCGGTACATTGACCGGGAGATCCATGTGCAGTTTCTATACCTCGCCGCCAGCGCCGTTGCGCTGATGGCGTCTACGTCGATCGTCGCGCAGACGGGTGCGACGTCCACGACACCCGCCGCGAACCCCTTGCTGGCCGACTGGACCGGTCCGCTGGGCGGAGTGCCGCCCTGGGACAAGGTTCGCCCCGAACTGTTCCCGCAGGCGTTCGAGACGACGCTCGCTGAACGGACCGCCGAATACCGCAAGATCGCCGACAATCCGGCCAAGCCGACCTTCGCCAACACGATCGTGCGGATGCAGTTGGCCGGCAAGCGCTATGGTCAGGTGATGACGCTGTTCGGCGTGATGACCGGCAACATGAACACCCCGGCGTATCAGAAGCTCGACCGCGAATGGTCGCCCAAATTCTCTGCGGCGTCGGATGCGATCACATTCGACAAGCCGCTGTTCGCGCGGATCCAGGCGATCTACGCAGGCCGCAATTCGAGCGGGTTGAATGCGCAGCAGATCCGGCTCGTGACGCGGATCTACGACAGCTATGTACGCCAGGGTGCCAAGCTGACCGACGCGCAGAAGACGCAGCTTTCGCAGTATAACCAGCAGCTCGCGACCGCGTTCTCGACGTTTGGCGAGAAGCTACTCGCGGATGAGAGCAAGGCGATCTCGGTCACTGACGAGGCGCAACTCGCGGGCTTGCCCGATAGCGTGAAGGCAGTTGCCAAGGCCGCCGCTGCGGAGCGGAAGCTGCCGGGCTTCGCGATCGTCAACACGCGGTCGGCGGTCGATCCGGTGCTGACCTACGCCACCGATCGTGCGCTGCGCGAGAAGGTATGGCGCGCGTTCGTCAATCGTGGCGACAATGGCGATGCGAACGACACGAACGCGACGATCGCGCAGATCGTCAAGCTCCGCGCCGACCGCGCACATTTGCTCGGGTTCAAGACGCACGCCGACTGGCGGATGCAGGACACGATGGCGAAGACGCCCGCTGCGGCGATGGACCTTATGATGCGCGTCTGGCCCGCGGCGAAGGCACGCGTCGGCGAGGAAGTCGCGGACATGCAGAAGGTCGCCGGCAATTCGCTGACGATCGAGCCATGGGATTACCGCTTCTACCAGGAGAAGGTGCGTAAAAGCCGGTACGACCTCGATCAGGCGCAGTTGAAGCCGTATTTCGAGCTCGGCAACATCATCCAGGGTTCGCTGTATGCTGCCAACCGGCTGTACGGGCTGAACTTCAAGGAGATCACCGGCACCGTTCCCGTGTTCGAGCCGAACATGCGCGTGTGGAGCGTGACGGACAAGAACGGCAAAGACGTCGGGCTGTTCTACCGCGACGATTTCGCGCGGACGGGCAAGCGTTCGGGGGCGTGGGCGAACACCTATCGCGGGCAGCGGGGCCTCGCGCCGGCACAGCTCGTGCTGTCGTCGAACAACAACAACTTCGCCAAGGGCGCGCCCGGCGAGCCGATCCTGATCAGCCTCGACGATGCGCAGACGCTGTTCCACGAGTTCGGCCATGCGATCCACGCGATGCTGCAGAACGTCTATTATCCGGGGCTGGCGGGCACACCGCGCGATTTCGTGGAATATCCGAGCCAGGTGAACGAGCATTGGCTGCTCACCCGCGACGTTCTCGACAAGTATGCGCGGCATTACCAGACCAAGGCGGCGATGCCGCAGGCGTTGCTCGACAAGATCGAGCAGTCGAGCAAGTTCAACGAAGGCTTCAAGACCGCGGAGTATCTGTCGTCGGCGATCGTCGATATGATGATCCACACCGTGCCCGACGGCGTGATCGACCCCGACAAGTTCGAGGCCGCGACACTCGCCGAGATCGGCATGCCGAAGCAGCTGGTGATGCGTCACCGCGTACCGCAGTTCCAGCATCTGTTCGCGTCGGACAGCTATTCGGCGGGCTATTACAGCTACCTGTGGTCCGAGACGATGGACGCGGACACCTTCGCGGCGTTCGAGGAGGCGGGCAGTCCATGGGACAAGCCGACCGCCGACAGGTTCGCGAAGATCCTGTTGTCGACCGGCAACGAGACCGATCGCGCCGAGGCGTATCGTGCGTTTCGGGGGCGTGATCCCGACGTGAACGCGCTGCTCAAGAAGCGTGGCTTTCCGACACAAGCGCCGCAGGGGACGAAGTAATGGCACCCGATCAGGAAACGCGCCTCAAGGCGATCATCGGTGGATCGACGGGCAATCTGGTCGAGTGGTTCGACTGGTACGTCTATTCCGCCTTCACGCTGTATTTCGCACCGCATTTCTTCCCGTCGACCGATCGCACCGCGCAGTTGCTCAGCACCGCGGCGGTCTTTGCGGTCGGCTTCCTGATGCGGCCGATCGGCGCGTGGATCATGGGGATCTATGCCGATCGCCACGGTCGCAAGGCGGGGCTGACGGTGTCGGTCACGCTGATGTGTGCCGGCTCGCTCATCATTGCCTGCACGCCGGGCTATGAGACGATCGGCGTCTTCGCGCCGACGATGCTGGTGATCGCACGGCTGATGCAGGGTCTGTCGGTCGGCGGCGAATATGGCGCGTCGGCGACGTATCTGACCGAGATGGCGGGCAAGAACCGCCGCGGCTTCTTCTCGTCGTTCCAGTACGTCACGCTGATCTCGGGCCAGTTGCTCGCGATCTGCGTGCTGCTGGTGCTGCAGTCGACGATGAGCGAGGCGGCACTCGATTCCTGGGGCTGGCGCATCCCGTTCGCGATCGGTGCGGTGCTCGCCGTGGTCGTGTTCTATATCCGTCGTGGCCTCGCCGAGACGCAGAGCTTCGAGAATGCCAAGGCCGATGCAGGCGATGGCAAGCCGAAGTCGGGCTTCATCCAGTTGATCACCAAGCATCCGCGTGAGACGATCACGGTGATGCTGCTGACCGCAGGCGGTACGCTCGCCTTCTACGCCTACTCGATCTACATGCAGAAGTTCCTGGTCAACACCAGCGGGTTCAGCCGCGAAGTGGCGAGCCAGATTAACGCCGCGACGCTGTTCGTGTTCATGCTGTTGCAGCCGATCGCGGGCGGGCTTTCGGACAAGATCGGGCGGAAACCGCTGATGGTCGGGTTCGGTATTGCCGGCGTGCTGTTCACCTATCCGATCTTCACCGCGCTGGAGACCGCGACCAACCCGATCTACGCCGGGTTGCTGGTGATGGCGGCGCTGGTGATCGTGACGGGCTACACCTCGATCAACGCGGTCGTGAAGGCGGAACTGTTCCCGGCGCATATCCGCGCGCTGGGTGTCGCCTTGCCTTATGCGCTGGCGAATACGCTGTTCGGCGGGACCGCGGAGTTCGTCGCGTTGAAGTTCAAGGGCGCGGGCTTCGAACGCGGCTTCTACTGGTACGTGACAGCGATGATCGCGGTGTCGCTGGTCGTCTATCTCCGCATGAAGGATACGCGGACGAACAGCCAAATCGTCGAGGATTGAGCTTCTGCTCCCTCTCCCCGTAGGGGAGAGGGAGCAGAATTAGCGCGGGAGCTCGATGATCGCGTCGAGACCGCCAGCCGGGCGGTTGACCAAGCGGATTTCACCGCCAGCTTCGCGCACGATCGCGCGGGCCAGCGCCAGACCCAGGCCGATCCCGCCCGTCTCGCGATTGCGCGAACTCTCTAGCCGGGTGAAGGCGTCGAACACGTCGCCCATCCGATCCTCCGGGATACCGGGTCCCTGATCCGCTACGACGATCGCCACGGTCTTCGCACCCGCCTCGACACGCACTTCTGCCGACACGCCGTATTTGATGGCGTTCTCGATCAAATTGCGGACCGCGCGGCGGATCAGCGAGGGGCGCAGATGCATCCGCAGCCGCTCCGTCTCGACGAAGCTCACATCGCTGCCGATATCGCGGAAATCCTCGACCACCGCATCGACCAGCGCCGCGAGGTCTACGTCGGTCAGCGGCTCGCTTGGCCGTCCCAGCCGTGCCAGCGACAGGATGTCGTCGAGCGTCCGGTTCATTTCTGCAACCGTATCGATCATCCGAGCGCGATCGGTATCGTCTTCGACAGACTCGATGCGGACCCGCAGGGCCGCCAGCGGCGTGCGCAGGTCATGCCCGATCGCGCCGAGCATCCGGTCCTTCTCGTCGAGCATTCCCGTGACGCGCAGCCTCAGCGCGTTGAACGCCGCGATCAGCGCGACGACATCGTCGGGCCCATGCGGCGGCATCGGCGCACCCGGATCGCCCGGCCGAAAGCTCTCCGCCGCGCGCCGCAGATCCTGGAGCGGGCGGGAGATCCGTCGGACGATCCAGAGGACCGGCAGCAACACGATGATGTAAAGGATCGCGGTCTGCGTCAGCACCGCGAGTAGCAGCCGCCAACCAGGCTGCGGCCAAGGCGCGGTGATCGCCAGCCATCCGCGTCCGGGCTGCTCTATCGCGATCAGCAGCGTCGCGCCCTGCCGATCGCCGCGCCGCAGCCCGTCGCGGCGATGCGCGTCGCTGGTCTCGTCGGTGGCGGGGCGAAGGCCGGTATCGATCCGCCCGACCGTCAGCCCTAGATCGGCGAATTGCCGGCGCAGTTCGGTGGCGACCTCGGGATGGCGCTCGAACATCGCTGGCGGGATCGGATTGGCCGGCAAGCGGCGGACGCGGCCGTGGTCGGGGCTCAGCGCGCGGCCGCCATGCGCCTCGCGGTCCAGCGCGTCGGCGATCCGGGTCGCGACCGGTCGCGTCGCCTGGGCAAGGCGGAATTCGGAGCGATCGTGCAGGATCATGCCAAAGTTGATGACCTGCGCCACCAACAGCGCGAGCGCGATCAGCAGCGCCATCTGGCCGGCGAGGCTGCGCGGCCACGGCCGTCTCACGCGCGCGCACTCACAGGCGGGTGACTTCGGCCGCCAGCGTATAGCCGCCGCCCCAGACCGTCTTGATCAATTCCGGCGTCTTCGCATCCGCCTCGATCTTGCGCCGCAACCGGCTGATTTGGTTGTCGATCGCACGGTCGAACGCCGCGGCCTCGCGCCCCTGTGTCAGGTCGAGCAACTGGTCACGCGTGAGCACCTGGCGCGGGCGCGTCACCAGCGCGAGCAGCAGGTTGTACTCGCCGGTCGACAGCGGCACCGAGACGCCCTCGCGATCGATCAGCGCGCGCTCGCCCGATTTGAGGACCCAGCCGGCGAACCCGTAGGAACTGCTCTCCGGCGCATGCTGGCGCGATCCGCCCGCGGTCGCGCGTCGCAGCACCACTTTCACGCGCGTCGCCAGCTCGCGCGGCGAAAACGGCTTCACGACATAATCATCCGCGCCCATCTCGAGCCCGACGATCCGGTCCGTCTCCTCCGCGCGCGCGGTCAGCAGGATCACCGGCACGTCGCTCGTTGCCGCGATGTGGCGACAGAGCGACAACCCGTCCTCGCCCGGCATCATGATGTCGAGGATGACGAGATCGATCGCATATGCCGTCAGCCGCGTCCGCGCCGCCTCGGCATCGCCCGCCTGCGTGACGCGAAACCCCTGTTTGGTGAGGTACACGGCCAGCGGCTCGCGGATCGAGCGCTCGTCGTCGACGAGCAGCAGGTGCGGCATATCTCCCATCGGGGCAGTGTCTAGCATGGCGGCTGTCCAGGGGAAGCATCGACGCCCGATGCCTCTCCTCTTCCGAATTATTGAGCAGGTGTAGGTGCGGGCTGGGTTCCGCCATCGCGGCGTTCGCGCCGGTCGACGTGGCGCATCTCGGCGGCGTTGGCGCGCTCGGTCGCATCGATCGTGCCGTCGTGGTTGGCATCCATCCGGTCGAACCGTTTGAGCGCGCGCGCCTCGAACTCGTCGCGCGTTACGCTGCCGTCGCCGTTCGGATCCATCCGGCGCCCCATGCCGTCATGCTTGCGACCGCCCGGCGGCGGCACGGGGACGTCGCGACCGCTGGCGACCATCCGGTCGTGCAGCGCCTCGCGATAGGCGCGCATCTCGCCGGCGGTGATCCGGCCGTCATGGTCTGTATCCATCTGTGCGAAGCGGGCGTCGGCCTGCGCGATCGCTTCCGCGCGCGTGGAAACGCCGTCGTGGTTCGCGTCCTGACGCATCGGTGGGCGGGGTGTCGCGGGGGCGGTTTGCGCGCTGGCGGCGGACGTGATCGCGCTGGCGACGAGCATCAGGGTGAGGACGGTCTTGCGCATGTCGGTCTCCGGCGGAGTGGGACGAATTCCCATCGAATGACCGTCGTTCTAAACCCCGGTTGTCGCAGGGTTTTGCCGCAGCGCCGGCAATGTGTCGCAAGATATGTCAGTGGTCAGGCGAAGATCGCGACGCTCTGCATCTGTTCGGCGACCGGTGTGCCGTCCGCGTTCCAGATCGCCATTTGCTGGCTCGAACTGCCCTCGCGCACGTAATCGGTGGTCGCGCGGAGCAGCCACCAGCCGTCGCGCGTCACCGGTTGCGGACCGAGGATATTGAGCAGCCACGTCATCGAACTGAGTGGGGCGGGGCCGCCCAGCAGTTTCAGCGCGGACGGCGGCAGGCAGTCTGCGACCGCGACGAGCTCGACCATTGGATCCAGCCCGTCACGCTCGGCCAGTCGCACCCAGCGCAGCCACTCTGCCGCACCGACGCCGTCGTCCCGGCGATCAAGCAGGTCGAAGTTGCGCGAGAACGCGACCGCGCTGGTCCCGCGAAACGTCCGCGTATCGGGCTCCGGCATCGGGAAGTCGGGCGCGACGCCAGTCTGGTGATCGACGCGCGACGCGACCGCGCCCATGAACACGAACGTCGCGCGCAGCCCGAGCCCGGCCTCGCTCTCGACATCCGCCTGGACAAACGCGGCGTTGCGCCCGCGCCGCAACCGGCTCGCGCGGATCACGATGTCGCCGGAGAGGGGGCCGATGAACGACACCTGCGCGGATCGCAGCGGCGGCAGGTCGACGTCCGATTTCTGCGCGGCATGCAGCGCGAGTGCGGCGGAGAAGCCGCCATAAGCGGTGCGGCCCTGCAACCAATTCTCGGGCACCGTCCCGCGCCAGCCGCCGTCGATCGGCTCGAGCACGTCGATCGCCTGTTTGAGACTCGTCATGCGGCCGCTCCCGCGAGCCGGTCGCGGAGTTCGCGCTTGAGGACTTTTCCGATCGCGCTGCGGGGCAGTTCGTCGGCTATATGAAGGGCGGACAGCCGTTGTGTCTTCCCGAGTTGGCCGTTCACCCAGGCCAGGATGATGGCGGCATCTTCGACTGCATCGGCTCGCGGGACGTAGAACCCGACCGGCGTCTCGCCCCAGGCCTCCGACGGAACGCCGATCACCGCGCAATCCGCGACCGCCGGGTGCCGTGCCAATACCGCCTCCAGGTCGGACGGATAGATGTTGAACCCGCCCGAGATGATCAGGTCCTTCTTCCGGTCCATCAGCGTCAGGAAACCGTCCTCGTCGAACCGCCCCACGTCGCCGTGGCGGATGTAGCGGTTGCCGTCGGCGTCATGCCATTCGGCGTCACGCGTCGCCTCCGATCGGCCGTGATAGCCGTTCATCATTGCCGGGCTGCGGCCGACGACTTCGCCCATCTCGCCGGGCGCGACCTCGACGCCGTCATCGTCGATCAGGCGGATCTCGTGTCCGGGCATCGGCTGACCGACGGTGTGGAGCTTGGTCGGGTTTGCCGTCGCGTTCAGCGCGCAACTCGCGCCGCCTTCGGTCATGCCGTAGAATTCGACCAGCACGCCCGGCCAGCGTGCGACCACGTCAGCCTTCAGCGCTGCGGAAAAGGGCGCGCTGGTGCTGGTCTTGAAGCGGAATGCCGACAGGTCGAAGTCGTCGAAATCCGGCAGCGCCATGATCCGTTGATACTGAACGGGGACGAGCATCGTGTGCGTCGCGTGATAAAGCTGCGCGAGTTCGAGATAGGCGCGCGCGTCGAACTTGCCCATCAGCACGACGCTACCGCCCCAGCCGAGCGTCGGCAGGAAGCTGACCAGCGTAGTGTTCGAATAGAGCGGGGTGGCGATCATCGTGACCGCGGTGTCGAACCCCGCCGCCGTGTTGCGGGAGACGTGCGCCCAGCGCATCGCGTGGCTCTGGACGATACCCTTGGGCGTACCGGTCGTGCCGGACGAGTAAATGATGTTGAACGGGTCTTCGGGTGCGATCGTGACCGGGGTCGGCTTGGCGTTCGAGGGAGCCAGCCAGTCCTCGAAACGGTAGAAAGCTTGTTCCCCCGCGGAGGCGGGGGCCCAGTCTGGACCCCCGCCTCCGCGGGGGAACAAAACCACGCTGGCGATCAACTGTTGCCCCTTCAACGCCCAAGCATTCTCCGCGTCGAGAAACACTACCGCCGCGCCACTATCCGCAATCATCGCCGCGATCGCAGCCGGCGTAGCGGACGGCGCGATTGGTGTCGCAACACACCCCGCGCGTACCGCACCAAGGAATACCGCCGCATAGTCCGTCGTGGGCGCCGCGACGATCGCCACCGCGCTCCCGGGCTTGACCCCATCGCGCTGCAACGCCGCCGCCACCCGGTCCATCATCGCATCGAGCGTCCGATAGTCGATACTACCCTGCGCATCGGCAACGGCCGTCCGATCTCCCCGTTCCAGCGCGTGCGCACGGATCAAGTCGGGGAGGGTGGCAAAGCCGGTGGCAAGCATGTCTGCGGCGGTCGTCATGCGACGCATCGCTAGGCGAACGCGTCCGGCAATGCCATACGGTATATTCGAAAACCGATGTCGAGGAGACGCCGTTGCTGTTCTACGATAGCGCACTGCCCGCGCCCAACCCGCGCCGCGTCCGCATCTTCCTCGCCGAAAAGCATGTCCGCGTGCCGATGGCGCAGATCTCGATTCCCAAGGCCGAGCACAAGGCGGAGCCGTTCCTCGCGGTGAATCCACTCGGCCAGACGCCTGCGCTTACGTTCGACGACGGCCGCGTGCTGACCGAGAGCGTCGCGATCTGTCGTTACTTCGAGATCCTCCATCCCGACCCGCCGATGTTCGGCCACGGCGCGCACAATATCGCCGAGATCGACATGTGGACGCGGCGGATCGAACTGCGGCTGATGACGCCGTTGTCGATGGTCTGGCTGCACACGCATCCCTGGACCGCGCGGATCGTCCAGCCGCAATATACCGAGTTCGGTGAAAGCCAGCGCCCGCGCGTTCTCGCCGCAATGGCGGAGTTCGACCGCGCGCTCGCCGGTCGCGACTGGCTAGATGGCGAGCGCTACACGATTGCCGATATCGTCCTGCTCACGACGATCGACTTCGCCAAGTTCGTCGGCATCGCGATGCCCGACGATCTCGAACATCTGAGGGCATGGCATGCCCGTGCCTCCGCCCGACCGAGTGCCCAAGCGTAACCGGCGCAGTTAACCAACTCGTTTCACACGATAGAAGTCCTTCCTCGGCTATCTCCGGCGCGGGACGGACCGTGCCCGCAGGGGAGAAATCGAGTGCACAAGCTGATCGTCGTTGCGGCATTGTGCACGCTACCCACCGCCATAGCCGCGCAGGACGCGCCGACGGATGCGGCGATCGTCGTGCCAGCGCATACCGAGATGGTATTGCGCCTGGACGAGGAGATCGCGTCGGATCGCGCACGCGTCGGGCAAACCGTCGCTGTATCGGTCGCGCGGGACGTGATCGTCGATGGCGCGGTGTTGATCCCGCGCGGGGCTCCCGGCGTTGGCGCGGTCACCTTCAGGACCGGCAAGGGCGCGTTCGGCAAATCCGGCAAGCTCGATATCGAACTGCGCTCGGTCGAAGTCGGTGGTCGCAGCGTGCCCGTCGTTGGTCGCTATCACGCCGCCGGAGATGGCCGGACCGGCGAGACGATCGGGACGATCATCGTGGGCGGTGTCGTCGCGGGGGCGTTCGTCACCGGGCACAACGCCGTGTTCGAGGAGGGGCGCCAGTTCACCGCGTTCACCGGCGAGGCGACCCGGATCGCGCGTCCAGCGATACGGATGGCCCGGTACGCACCGCCGATGCCGCCTGCCGCCGTGTCGTTCGCGCGAGGTCCGGCCCTAGTGCCGCCATCCTACGTAGCCGTGGCCTATAGTTCACCGGCCGCGATGCCCGTTCCACCAGCCTACGTAGCCAGTGGCAGTTTCGCCCAAAAATTGGCTGCCGCCCAACCCGTCCGCGGTGGCGATCCGCGGCTGGGGTGGACGATCAGCGACTAACGTCCGGCCTGCACCGCGTCTGTCCGAGCAGCGGATTCTTCGCTTCGTCGGTGCTGGGCTTGATGCTGTCGTCGATCGCCTTGCCCTCTCGTACGCGGCGATCGCCGCCGGCCGAGCCGCGATCGCCTCGATAGTGAGGTCGGGCTTGGCTTCTTCTAGAGCAGTGGGATCTCGCCGCGTTTGGCGGGGGCCGATTAAATAAGTCAGTCTTCGGAATGCTCCAGCGATTGTGTTGCGTGGGAGGCGAGGCAGGGGCCGTGGCGGGCAAGCTGGACGTCACGAGGGATTCCATCCCTGGCGGGAGCGATAAGGAAAATACGCTTTGCAACGTCGCGAATCTATGCGAGGGGACCCGCATACCCGGTATTCAGATTGCCCGGACGCCCCGCTCCATTGGTGAAGCGGAGACGAGCCCGGCCACGACGTTGGAGAGGGGATAAGGCGGAAGAGCGACCCGAACGAGGACGCATCTTCCGCCGTCCTTCTCGCGAAACACCGATAACGCCGTCAAACCCGTAAGACATTGCTTCGCAGCGGTAATGTCGCTCGTCATCCATACGCCGTCGGCTCGTCGCAGGTCGGTCAGGAATGAAGCTTTAGCTTGTCTGGTACGCCTGGTTTGCCGTAGCGTAAGGCCTGTTTCGACTTCGAGGTATTGCCGATGGCCGCAGCGTATCAGTCCCATCCCGAGATCGCTGACGCGTTGGCGATGAAGCGACGGGGCCTGACGCTCGCGCTGCTCACCTTCACCTATTTCTTCAGCTACATGGACCGCCAGATCCTCGCCATCTTGCTCGAGCGGATCAAGGCGGACCTGCTGCTGACCGATACACAACTCGGGTTGCTGTCCGGACTCGTGTTCGCGATCTTCTATGCCACGCTCGGCATTCCGGTTGCGCGACTCGCGGATCGGACCAGTCGGCGCAACATCATCGCGGCCAGCCTGACGATCTGGAGCGCGATGACCGCGCTGTGCGGGCTCGCGCAGAATTTCACGCAGTTGATGCTGTTCCGGATCGGCGTCGGCATCGGCGAGGCGGGGTCGAGCCCGCCCAGCCATTCGATCATCGCCGATCTCTACCCGCCCGAGAAGCGCGCCAGTGCGATGGCGGTGTATTCGCTCGGTGTAGTGCTCGGCGCAGGCTTCGGCACGCTGATCGGTGGCGTCGTCGCGCACTCCTACGGCTGGCGGATAGCGATGATGACCGTCGGGCTGCCGGGGATCGTGCTCGCGCTGCTGGTGCGCCTGTTCATGGTCGAGCCCCGTCGCGGCCTGTCCGACGCTGCCCGTGCGGTGGCCGCGCCGATGCCAAGCGTCGCGCAGGGGTTCGCGTCGATGTGGGCGAGTGCCCCGGCGCGGCATCTGGTGGTCGGCGTCACGCTCACCTCGATGATCGGTTACGCGCTGACCGGCTGGGGCCCAAGCTACATCCAGCGCTCGCTTGGCATCTCGATGCTCGACATCTCGCGCTACATCGCGTTGCCCGGCGCGCTGTTCGGCGCGATCTCGGCGCTGGCGGGCGGCAAGATCGCGGACGTGCTCGCCAAGCGTCACGGGCTCCACGTCCAGGCCTGGGTCGTCCTCGTGATGAAGGGCCTGTCGCTCCCGTTCGCGCTCGCCTTCTACCTGATCGACGCGCCGGCCATCGCGGTCGGCAGCTATTTTGTCTCGTTGATCTTCGCCAACTCGTATCTTGGGCCAAGCTTTGCGCTGATCCAGCACCTCGCCCCTTTGCAGATCCGTGCGATGTGGGCGGCGATCACGCTGCTGGTGATCAATCTCGTCGGGTTGGGGCTTGGACCGACATTGGTCGGTTGGCTCAGCGATCTGTTGAAGCCAGGGTTCGGTGAGGATTCATTACGCTATGCGCTGATCATCATCGTGTTGATGACGCCGTGGGCGCTGTTCCACTATTGGCGCGCCGGGGTCCTGCTCAAGCGTGCCGAGGATGCTGCGAGGTAACTGTCCCTTCCCTCGTCATCCTGACGAAAGTCAGGATCCAGGATCACGAGGGACGGCGTTCGTAGTTATAGGTCCTGACTTCCGTCAGGGTGACCGGGCGTGGGCGGCAAGTCACGGATGCATTGAGCGTGGGTGGGCTGACGAATCCGCCAGCATCCACGCCAGCGCCGTTTCGCGGTCGTCGAACACCGCCATGTCGTCGCGCACCGACGCGATCCGCTTGACCTGCAGCCGCGCGAGCTTGCCCTCGGTATAAAGCGCTACCCTTCGCGACTTCAGCGGCATCGACACCGCCACGCGTTGCAGCATCGTAATTACCTCCTGAGGCTGGATCGCGGATTTCGAGAAATTGCAGAGCAACATGTGGCGCTTGCCCGTCGCCAGCACGCGACGCGCCTCCCGCTCGAGATCGCGCAGGAAGTCCTCGACATGCGCGATGGTCCAGAACCCCGAGGCCTCGACTTCAATGATCCCCGACCCGAGATCCGTGGTAATACTATGCATGACGCCTCCGTTGGGAGGTCGCATCGGGCCGCGCGGTTTAACACAAGGTAAGGAAACCGTAACGGATGCGAACGCACCCGAATGCGGTCAGCCTGTCGCCATCCGATCGTCGAACAGCCCGAACATCAGCGTCGAGGCGTACATCGCGATCGCCCGCTCGCGCGGCATCGTCGACGCCCATTTGCGCATGTCGAACGCTGCGTTCTGGAGCGCCATCAACGCCTGCGCCGCGATCAGCGCATCGACCGCGCGGATCGAGCCTTCGCCGATGCCGTCCATCATCATGCCGGCATAGCGTCGCGCGATGCCGTTCGATCGATCGACCATCGCGTTGCGCACGCCGACCGGAAGGCCGCTCAGCGCCGTTGTGCGGAGCAACGGACCCCGTTCGGCGAACTGGACGTCGAGCAAGGTCGCGACGGTGCTCGACAATTTGTGCCAATAACTCCCGCCCTCGGCCTCACCGCGGCTCTGCGCATCGGCGATTGTGTCGAAGCTGCGGCGATAGCAGGCGATGACGAGATCGTCCTTCGCATCGAGATGGTGGTAGAAGCTGCCCTTGGTGACGTTCAGTTCGGACGCGATCTTCTGCACCGACGCACCGCGATAGCCGAGTTCGTTGATCAGACGCGTCGCCGCCAGCAGGAACGCCTCCCGCCCCGGCTCCGCCTCGTCATGGCTGAGGTCGAGCAGGGTAGGCGACCATTTGGCGTCCTTGCCCGCGATACCGTGCGCGAACACGTCCATCAGTCGCTCTTCGACCCGGCCGTACTGGTCAGGCTCGTACCGCGTCAGCCAGATCGGCAGCCAGAACGTGTTCTCCAGCAGCACGTGCGCGCGTGCGCCGTTGAGATCGGTCTGCGCGCGGGAGGACGTCGGTCCCCACAACAGCCGCGTGCGGCGGAACACCTCGCGCCAGCCCGCCATCAGCCGGCCGCGCATCGGCTCCTCGGTCGCGCGCAGATCGGAGAGGACGGCGAACGCCTTCTCCTCGCCGCGCTGGATCCGCCCGAGCCGGTCCATGTTGAGCGCGAGATAGCGCCGAACACGGTCCTCCGGCGTCGCTTCTTCCGCCGCGACGTCGAGCATCGCGATCAGCGACTCGAGCGTGTTCTCGAACGCTGCGGCGGCAAGGTCTTCCTTGCGCTTGAAATAATAGGTAACGCTGGTCGTGTTGAGCCCGACGCGCCGCGCCACATCCGCGAACGTCATGCCCTTGGCACTCTGTTCGTTGATCGCTGCTGCCGCCGCGGCGAGGATCGCGTCACGCTTCGCCCGGAAGCGCTTGGTGCCCTGTTCGCTCTCGTCGCTGACGTCTGCCGGAACCTTCATCGAAATACCCTAACAGCTTCGATTTGAAGATACAGTGCTTTTTAGGCGCTTTCAGGGCGGACTTGAAAACATGCTTTCGGGGGCCCCGCGCACGCTTTACCGAATACGCGGTATGGTCTAACCCGCCACCAAAGCGACGACGGATGGAGAGCCCGCATGGATTTTACGCTTAGCGAACGAGAGACGTATTTCCGGGATCGGGTCCGGGATTTCATCGACCAGAATATCCGCCCGCGACAGGCCGATTACGACCAGCAGGCGCATGAGGGCGAGCGCTGGAAGGTGATTCCGGTGATCGAGGAGATGAAGGAGAAGGCCAAGGCCGCCGGCCTCTGGAATTTCTTCATGCCGCCGCATTCGGGTCAGACGCACGTCGACGATTCGTTCGAGTTCGAAGGCACGCAGCTGACCAATCTCGAATATGCGTTATGCGCGGAGGAGATGGGCAAGGTCAGCTGGGCGAGCGAGTGCTTCAACTGCTCGGCGCCCGATACCGGCAACATGGAGGTGTTTCACCGCTATGGCACGCGCGAGCAAAAGGACCGGTGGCTCGGGCCGTTGATGCGCGGCGAGATCCGCTCGGCGTTCCTGATGACCGAGCCTGCGGTGGCGTCGTCGGATGCGACCAACATCGAAACGTCGATGGTGCGCGACGGCGATCATTACGTCATCAACGGGACTAAGTGGTGGTCGAGCGGCGTCGGCGATCCGCGTTGCAAGATCGCGATCGTCATGGGCAAGACGAGCTTCGAGGGCTCGCGGCATCAGCAGCAGAGCCAGATCCTCGTGCCGATGGATACGCCCGGCGTGACGATCAAGCGCATGCTTTCCGTCTATGGCTATGACCACGCGCCGCATGGGCATGGTGAAGTCGTGCTGGAAAACGTCCGCGTGCCGGTCGAGAACGTGCTGCTCGGCGAAGGGCGCGGGTTCGAGATCGCGCAGGGGCGGCTTGGACCGGGGCGTATCCATCACTGCATGCGCACCATCGGTGTCGCTGAGACTGCGATCGAGGCGATGGCGCGGCGGCTGCTCGACCGCGTCGCGTTCGGCAAGCGGATCGCGGACTTCTCGGTGTGGGAGGAGCGGATCGCGACCGCGCGGATTGATATCGAGATGACTCGTTTGCTCTGCCTCAAGGCCGCGGACATGATGGACAAGGCGGGCAACAAGTCCGCGCAGATCGAGATCTCGATGATCAAGGTCGCGGCGCCGAACATGGCGTTGCGGATACTCGACGACGCTATCCAGGCGCATGGCGGCGGCGGTGTCTCGGGCGACTTCCGGCTCGCGCATGACTGGGCCGCGATGCGGACGCTGCGGTTCGCGGACGGTCCGGATGAGGTCCACAACCGCTCGATCGCGAGGAATGAGTTCGGGAAATACGGCGACTTCCGCAAGGGTGGCGTGTCCAGCGGGGACGTCGGGGTTAGCCGGTAAACCCATCCTTCCCGTTCGTCCTGAGCGAAGTCGAAGGACTGGCTCGCTTGGGGCAATATCCTCCGACTGCGGTCAGGACGAACGGAATCTTTGATTGTCCGCCCGCCAATTTTCGGAGCCTGACTACCCATGAAAGCCGCAGTCCTTTTCGAAGCCAACACCCCGCTCAGCATCGAGGACGTGACCGTCTCGAAGCCGACGGCGCATGAGGTACTGATCCGCACCGTCGCGGTCGGCGTGTGCCGGTCCGACCTGCATTTTGTCGACGGCGCCTATCCGCACGCGATGCCGACGATTCCGGGGCATGAGGCTTGCGGTGTGGTCGAGGCGATCGGCGACGAGGTGCGCGGCGTTAAGGTCGGCGACCATGTCGTGACCTGTCTTTCGGCGTTCTGCGGTCAGTGCGAGTTCTGCGTCACCGGGCGGATGTCGCTGTGCATAGACGCCAGCGTTCGCCGTCCCAAGGGTGCTGCGCCGCGCCTCATGCTCGGCGACCGGCCGATCGCGCAGATGCTCAACCTCAGCGCCTACGCGGAAATGATGCTGGTCCACGAACACGCCTGCGTCGCGATCGACCGCGACATGCCGATGGATCGTGCCGCGCTGCTCGGCTGCGCGATTACCACCGGGGCGGGGGCGGTGTTCAACACTACCGACGTGACTCCGGGCGAGACGGTATGCGTGGTCGGCTGCGGCGGCATCGGGCTCGCGGCGGTCAACGCGGCCAAGATCGCCGGCGCAGGGAAGATCATCGCGCTCGATCCGGTCCCCGAGAAGCGCGCGATGGCGGAAAAACTCGGCGCGACGCACAGCATCGACGCGCTGTCCGACACCGCTGCGGACGAGGTCGTTGCGATCACCAAGGGCGGTGTGCACCACGCGATCGAGGCGGTCGGGCGCGCGCAATCAGCGGCAACCGCTGTGAAAGTGCTGCGACGTGGCGGGACCGCGACGATCCTCGGAATGATGCCGCTCGGCGAGAAGGTCGGGCTGTCCGCGATGGACCTGCTGTCGGGCAAGCGGTTGCAGGGCGGCTTCATGGGCTCGAACCGGTTTCCGGTCGACATCCCGCGGCTGGTCGATTTCTACATGCGCGGGCTGCTCGATCTCGACACGATCATCGCCGACCGGATGCCGCTCGAGCGCATCAACGACGCGTTCGACGAACTTCGCCGCGGCGACACGACACGCAGCGTGATCACCTTCTCGTGAGCGACGCATCGACCAGCATGGTCGGCACGATCGAGGTCGGCGAGCGCGACAAGCTGGACCTCAACACGCTTGGCGCGTGGATGACCGCCAACGTGCCCGGCTATGCCGGTCCGCTGGGCTACGCGAAGTTCGCCGGCGGCCAGTCGAACCCGACCTACCGCCTCGACACGCCGGAGCGCGCGTACGTGCTGCGCCGGAAACCGTTCGGCCCGATCCTGCCGAGCGCGCACGCTGTCGATCGCGAATACCGCGTTATCGCGGGGCTGCATCCTACCGGTTTCCCGGTGCCTCGGCCCTATGGTCTCTGCGAGACCGCGGCGGTCATCGGCTCCGCGTTCTACGTCATGGAGATGGTCGAGGGCCGGACGATCTGGGACGGCGCGATGCCGGGTGCGACGCCCGCCGAGCGTACTGCGCATTACGAGGCGATGGTCGACACGCTCGCCGCGCTCCACAACACCGATTACGCGGCGGCGGGGCTCGGTGAGTACGGCAAGCCCGGCAATTATTTCGAGCGCCAGGTCGGCCGCTGGACCAAGCAATACCGCGCCGCCGAGACCGAGCGTATGGGGTCGGTCGAACGGCTGATCGAGTGGCTTCCGCGCACGCTGCCCGAGCAGACGCGCACCTCGATCGTCCACGGCGACTACCGGATCGACAACATGATCTTCGCGCCTGCTGAGCCCAAGGTGATCGCCGTCCTCGACTGGGAATTGTCGACGCTCGGCGATCCGCTGGCGGACTTCTCGTACCTGCTGATGAGCTGGGTGACCGAACCGGAAGGACGCTCGGGCGTGCTTGGCATGACCGGGCCGGAGACGGGAATCCCGACGATCGAGCAGGTTGTAGACCGCTATTGCGCCGCCACCGGCCGCGACGGCGTCCCAGATCTCAACTGGTATTTCGCCTATAACCTCTTCCGGCTGACCGGCATCGTCCAGGGCATCAAGAAGCGCATCATCGACGGCACTGCGTCGAGTGCGCAGGCGGAGAAGACGGTGGCGAAGATCCACGGGTTGGCGGATGCGGCTTGGGGATTCGCGGTGAAGGCGGGGGCGTAATTCCCCTCCCGCTTGCGGGAGGGGTTAGGGGRGGGGCTGACCTTCCCCCGGCATGAAACGTTGCGGAAGGATCGGGCCCTCCCCCGACCCCTCCCGCAAGCGGAAGCGGAGCAGAGGACAATGTCGCAGTTCGACCTGACCGGCATGGTCGCCATCGTCACGGGATCGTCGCGGGGCATCGGCCTCGCTTCCGCGCGAGAGTTGGCCGAGCACGGCGCGAAGATCGTGATCTCAAGCCGCAAGCAGGACGCCTGCGACACGGTCGCGGCGGAACTCAACGCCAGGCACGGCGACGGCACCGCCATCGCCATTGCCGCCAACATCTCCGACAAGGCCGGCCTCCAGCACCTCGTCGACCAGACCCGCGCCAAATTCGGTCGCATCGACGTCCTCGTATGCAACGCCGCCTCGAACCCCTATTACGGCCCACAAGCCGGCATCGCCGACGACCAGTTCCGCAAGATCCTCGACAACAACATCGTCTCCAACCACTGGCTGATCCAGATGGTCGCGCCCGAGATGCTCGAGCGCCGCGGCGGCAGCATAATCATCATATCCTCGATCGGCGGGCTGCGCGGCTCGCCGGTGATTGGCGCCTATTGCATCAGCAAGGCCGCCGACATGCAGCTCGCGCGCAACCTCGCGGTCGAGTTCGGACCGTCGAACGTCCGCGTGAACTGCATCGCGCCTGGCCTGATCAAGACCGACTTCGCGCGCGCCTTGTGGGAAGACCCGCACCGGATCGAGGCAGCGAACACCAGCGTGCCGCTCCGCCGGATCGGCGAGCCGGAAGAGATCGCGGGCGCGGTCGTCTTCCTCGCGTCCTCGGCAAGCAACTTCATGACCGGCCAGACGATGGTCATCGACGGCGGCGTCACGATCTAACCGAAGGACCATGCGATGCGCTTCACCGACAAATCCATCATCGTCACCGGCGCGGGCTCCGGCATCGGCCGCGCCGCCGCGCTCCTGTTCGCAAGCGAAGGGGGCAGGGTCGTCGTCGCCGACAAGACCGATTGCGCGGACGAAACCGCGCACTTGATCACGCAGGCCGGCGGCACGGCGAAGGCGATCCGCATCGACGCCGGGCTCGAAGAGGACGTGATCCGCACGATCGCGCTCGCCTGCGACAGCTTCGGCGGGCTCGACGTGATGTTCGCCAATGCGGGGATCTCGGGCGGCATGGCCAACCTGTTCGACACCGACGTTGCGCTCATCACCGAGGTGTTGCGCGTCAACCTGATCGGTCCGTTCCTCGCGATCAAGCACGCCGCGCCGCGGATCGCCGAGCGAGGGAAGGGCGCGATCGTCCTTACCGCCAGCGTTGCCGGTATTCGGTCGGGCGCCGGCTCGCCCGCCTATTCCGCTTCGAAAGCCGGCGTCATCAACCTCGCCGCCGTCTCGGCTCAGCAACTCACAGGCTCGAACGTCCGCGTCAACGCGATCTGCCCCGGCCTGACCGAAACCGGCATGACCAAACCTGTCTTCGACTACGCACGCGAGGCGAACAAGATGGACCGCGTCGGCCGCCTCAACCCGCTCCACCGCGGCGCGCAGCCCGAGGAACTCGCCAAGGTCGCGCTTTTCCTCGCCTCCGACGACGCCAGCTACGTCAACGGCCAGGCAATCGCGGTCGATGGCGGTCTCTCGTCGAGCCATCCCGTCACGCGGCAGGAATACGGCAAGACCGCCGCCTGACCGACGATGCTGTCAGGACGCGGCGTTTCGGCCGCTGGATACGCTTGCGCAACGACTTTTGCGGGACCATTTGCGACGTGCGGACGTTGAGCGTCCGACCCCATAAGGAGAACCCCCATGGCTTTCGAACTCCCACCGCTGCCGTATGCCTATGACGCGCTCGAGCCGGTGATCGACCAGGAAACGATGAAGTTTCATCACGACAAGCATCACGCGGCGTACACGGCCAAGCTGAACGAAGGCGTCGAGAAGGACTCGGCTCTGGCGGGCAAGTCGATCGAGGACATCCTCGGCATGATCTCGTCGCAGCCGCCGCTGATCCGCAACAATGGCGGCGGTTTCTGGAACCACGACTTCTTCTGGAAGACGATGGCGGCCAAGAACGGCCAGGCACCGTCGGGCAAGCTCGCCGAGGCGATCGACCGCGACTTCGGCAGCCTCGACAAGCTGAAGGAAGAGTTCAACACCAAGGGTGCCGGGCAGTTCGGCTCGGGCTGGGCGTGGCTGATCGCGGATGCGAGCGGCAAGCTGAAGGTCACGAGCACGCCGAACCAGGACAACCCGCTGATGGACGATGCGAAGGAGCCCGGCACGCCGTTGCTCGGTAACGACGTCTGGGAGCACGCCTATTACCTGACGTACAAGAACGATCGTCCGGGCTATCTGAAGGCCTGGTGGGATATCGTGAGCTGGGACGTCGTCGGCGAGCGTTACGCGAAGGTCGCAGGCTGAACTTCTTATCCCCCTCCCGCTTGCGGGAGGGGCTAGGGGAGGGCGCGACACAATTACTGGCGTCCGGCCTGTTTGGTCAGGCCCTCCCCCAACCCCTCCCGTGAACGGGAGGGGAGCAGTAGAATTACCCTTCGGGCGGCAGGTCGGTCACGGCTTTGTCGCCCGTTTGCAATCCGTGCTTCAGTAGCATCGGAATGTTGGCGAACGCGAAGAGCAGCGTCAGCGGGATCGCGCCCCACAGCTTGAAGCCGACCCAGAAGTCCCAGGTGGTATTGCGCCACACCGCCTCGTTCAGCACGGCCATGAACACGAAGAACACCGCCCAGTTGCGCGTGAGCTTGCGCCAGCCTTCCGCGGACAGACCGGGATAGGCGGTGGCGAGCAGCGACTGGAGCAGCGGGCGCCCGGTGACGAGCCCGAACGTCAGGATCGCCGCGAACATCGCGTAGATGATCGTCGGCTTCATCTGGATGAAGCGCTGGTCGTGGAAATAGATCGTCAGCCCGCCGAACACGACGATCAGCGCACCCGACAGCCACAGCATCGGCGAGATATGGCCCGCCTTGACCTTCGACACGATCATCGCGGCGACCGTGGCGATGATGAACGCGGTGGTGGCGGCAACGACGCGGACGATCGGCAGGCCGGGGGTGAGGAAGTTCACCGCGAAGAAGACCGCGAGCGGGCCGTAGTCGACCGCCATGCGGAGGCCGGGGGATAGGGGGGGCTTGGTCACTGAGTTATCCACGAAATACGGTAAGATGCCGTTCGTCTTGAGCGTAGTCGAAGGACATTGCCACAAGCTGACCAGTCCTTCGACTTCGCTCAGGACGAACGGGGGAGGCGGGGCAGGCGTTACTTTCGAACGCTCTCCACGCCCGCGATGATCCGGCTCACCTCGTTCGCATCGAATGGGCGGAGGTCCGTCATGCCCTCGCCGATACCGATCGCGTGGATAGGCAGGCCGTATTTCTCGGCCGCCGCGACCAGCACGCCGCCGCGCGCGGTGCCGTCGAGCTTGGTCATCACGAGCCCGGTGACGCCTGCGACCTCCTTGAAGACCTCGATCTGCTGGAGCGCGTTCTGGCCGGTGGTGGCGTCGAGCACCAGGACGATATCGTGCGGGCTCTCGGGGTTGATGCGACCCAGCACGCGGCGGATCTTGGCCAGTTCGTCCATCAGTTCGCGCTTGTTTTGCAAGCGGCCCGCGGTGTCGACGATCAGCACGTCGATGCCGGTCTCGGTCGCCTTCTTGACCGCGTCCCATACTACGCCTGCCGCGTCGCCGCCCTCGGGGCCGGTCACGATCGGCACGCCGACACGTTCTGCCCAAGTGCGGAGCTGGCCGATCGCGGCGGCGCGGAAGGTGTCGCCGGCGGCCAGCATCACGCCGTAATCCTGCTCCATCAGCAGATGCGCAAGCTTGGCGATGGTCGTCGTCTTGCCCGAGCCGTTGACGCCGATGACGAGGATCACCTGCGGGCGGGGGAAGGCGTCGATCTCGATCGGTTTGGCGACCGTGGCGAGGACCTTCTCGACCTCCTCGGCGACGATCACGCGGATGCCGAGCTCCTCCATGTTGCGCTCGAAGCTGCCTTCGGACAGGCGGCGGCGGATGCGGCCGGCGGTCTCGGGGCCGAGATCGGAGGCGATCAGCGCTTCCTCGATGTCGTCGAGCGTCGAATCGTCGAGCCGCGCGCCGCCGAGGCCGGCGAGGTTGCCGACGAGCCGGTCGGAGGTGCGCTTGAAGCCGCCGATCAGCTTGTCGTGCCAGGTGGGGGTGGTGCTCATGATGGTTCTCGTGTTGCGCTGAGGCGGTCGGACGTGGCGCCGGTGATCGCGATGCGGACGATGTCGCCGGGTATGGCGGGTTCGTCCAGAAGGACTTCTGCAAAATTGCCGATATGGCCGCGGTCGCCGGGGCGTTCGACGAGCAGATCCTGCGACGTGCCGACCAGCGTTTGCAGCCAGTTCGCGCGCGATGTTTCGCCGGCCTGGCGGAGGAGGGCGGCGCGGTGGCGGCGGACTTCGGGTTCGACCTGCGGCATGCGCGCGGCGGGGGTGCCGACGCGCGGCGAATAGGGGAAGATATGCGGGTGGACGATGTGGCAGTCGTCGATCAGCGCGCGTGTGTTGGCGAACATCGCCGCATCCTCGGTCGGGAAGCCGGCGATCAGGTCCGCGCCGATCGCGATGTCGGGGCGGGCGGTCTTGAGGCGCTCGACGAGGGCGACGCTTTCCGCGCGCGAATGGCGGCGCTTCATGCGCTTGAGGATCATGTCGTCTCCGGCCTGGAGCGAGAGGTGGACGTGCGGCATGATCCGCGCTTCGGTGGTCAGCAGCGCGAAGAGGCGGTCATCGATCTCGATGCCGTCGAGTGAGGACAGGCGCAGGCGTTCGAGCTTTGGGACGTGATGCAGGATGCGTTCGACGAGATGGCCGAGCGTCGGCGCGCCGGGGAGGTCGGGGCCGTAGCTGGTGAGGTCGACGCCGGTGAGGACGATCTCGCGGTGGCCGGCGTCGACGAGACCGGCGATCCGGTCGACGACCGCGCCTGCGGGGACCGAGCGGCTGGGGCCGCGGCCGAACGGGATCGCGCAGAAGGTGCAGCGGTGGTCGCAGCCGTTCTGGACCTCGACGAACGCGCGGGCGTGAGCGGAGAAGCTCGCGGCGAGATGCGGCGCGGTCTCGCGGACTTGCATGATGTCGGAAACGACGACCGGGGCGTCAGTCTGCCAGGTTTGCGACGTTAGCTTGTCGGCATTGCCGATGACACGGTCGACTTCGGGCATCGCGGCGAAGCTCGCGGGGTCGATCTGAGCAGCGCAGCCGGTGACGACGATCTGCGCGTCCGGCCGATCGCGTTTGGCCCGGCGGATCGCGACGCGCGTAGCCTTCACCGCGGCGTTAGTGACGGCGCAGCTGTTGACCACGACCATGTCCCGCCCGGCGACGAGCGCGCGGATGGTCTCGCTTTCGGCGATGTTGAGGCGGCAGCCGAGGCTGATGACCTCTGGCTGCGGGGCAGATGGCATGCGGCGCGATTTAGGAGGGGCGGGGGGGGAAGTCCACGGTTTGCTCGTGGGGGGCGTCCTACACCTTAGTTCTCCTGCGAACGCAGGAGCCCAGGGTATCAGCCGGAGCGCTGCTTGGTCCTAGGCTCCCGCCTTCGCGGGAGAACTAGCGTAATGGAGGTGCCCCTCATCCATCAGACACCACCCCGGCGAAGGCCGGGGCCCAGTTGGGGAACGTTGCTAACTACGGACTACCCGCGATTACTTCGACCTTTCCAATTGGGCCCCGGCCTTCGCCGGGGTGGTCGTGAGTTGGGATAGGCCGCCCAAGAATAAGTGT
Source organism: Sphingomonas sp. Leaf230 (assembly GCF_001421745.1). Lineage (GTDB taxonomy): Bacteria > Pseudomonadota > Alphaproteobacteria > Sphingomonadales > Sphingomonadaceae > Sphingomonas. The sequence continues at coordinate 167,259 of NZ_LMKW01000009.1, forward strand.
GCTCGCGGTCACCCCGCCAATCGTGGCGCAATGCCGCGAGGCGGTGGCACGTTGCGGTCAGGCCGCTGGGCCAGCAAGCGTTTCTCCGCCAGCAACCGCCGGACCTGCGCGGCACCTAGCGGGCGCCCGTACAAATACCCCTGGCCCTTCGCGCATCCCATGCCGCGCAACCGCTCCTCGATCGCGGCATCCTCGATTCCCTCGGCGGTAGTCGGCAGGTTGAGGCTGTCCCCCAACCGCACGATCGTGTTCACGATCGCCATGCTCTCCGGATTGTCCAGGATCGACGAGACGAAGCTCCTGTCGATCTTGATCCGGTCGAATGGCAACGCCCGCAGATGCGCCAAGCTCGAATAACCGGTACCGAAATCGTCGAGCGCGAGGCGGATGCCCTGGTTCTTCAGGCTGCCGACGATCGACTGCGCGAGGGGAAGGTTGTCGAACAGCGCGCTCTCGGTGATCTCGATCTCGAGCCGGCTGGCGGGAAAGCCAGTCTCGACCAGCGTCTTGATGATCTTCTGCGCGAGCCACGCATCGCGCAACTGCAGCGGCGAGACGTTGACCGACAGCGTGAGCCCGGCGTCCCAGTCGCGCGCGGCGGCGAACGCCTGGCGCATGATCGACAGCGACAGGTCGCCGATGAGCCCCGTTTCCTCCGCGATCGGAATGAACACGTCGGGCGCGATCATGCCGCGCGTCGGATGTTCCCAGCGCGCCAACACCTCGAAACCGGTGATGAGGCCGGTGATCAGATCGACCTGTTGCTCGAAATACGGAACGACCTCCTGCGCCGGGATCGCGCTACGGAGACCTGCTTCGAGTTCGCCGCGCAGTTGCAGCGATCGCTCCATCGAGGTGTCGAACCACGCATGACGACTGCGCCCGGCGGTCTTGGCCGCGTGGAGCGCGATGTCGGCGTTGCGCAGCAAGGCGTCGACCGACGCGCAGTCGCGATCGGACCGCGCGATGCCGATCGAGACGCTGCTGTGAATGTCGAAGCCATTAGTACGGAACGGCAATGCGAGGCCTGCGACCATGCGCTCGGCGATCCGGTCGGCGACGTTCTCGTGCGCGGAGTCGAAGACGAAGGTACAGGCGAACTCATCCGCGCCCAGTCTAGCGAGCAGGCTGGTGCTGGGCGCGATCGCCGCGATCGTCTCGGCGACATGAGCGAGCAACAGGTCGCCGACCGCATAGCCGTGCAGGTCGTTGACGCTCTTGAAGTGATCGATGTCGATCGTCAGCATGGCCATAGCCTTGCCGCGGCGGCGGGTACTGGCGAACAGTGCCGCGCCGTCTTCGGACAAGCTGCGGCGATTGAGGAAGCCGGTAAGCGGATCGCGCTGCGCAAGCGCGTGCGCATGGCGGCCGGCGTCGGACAGGGTGTTCAGCTCTTCCGATAGGGCCCGGTATCGGAACCAGCCGAACATGATCAGCGCCGCGTTCAACAACAGCGCCGCGACCAGGCCGTGATCGATTACCGCATCGCTGCCGTGCCAATGTGCCAGTGCCTTGACGACCGCGGTGCCGGCGGTGCCGACGAACAGAAGCAGTGCGGCGCCCGTTACGGCGCCGGTCATGAATTCCCGACTGATGTTGCGGAGCGAAAATCTCGCCGCCGACTTTACGGTCATGGGGTTGGCCTGTTCGGTCTCTTGCTTGGGTGGCGGTGTGGCATGCGACACGTGTAAGATATGTTAAGAAGCCGTATAGGCGGGGCGAGGCGAGGCGCGGGCGCGATTGGTTGCGCGAGATACAGAGTGAATTGAACCGAGGTACGAATGTCTCCCCGCGAAGGCGGGGACCCAGTCTGGACTCCCGCCTTCGCGGGAGAACAAGGAGAGGTGTCGATCAACGTCCCTCCGCTCGGGAACCCATCTTGCATCCCGAACCGCATTCCAGTAGGTGGCAGCCCACGTTCCGTTACGAGGCGCATTGGACGAGCATCCAAGGATGCACGCTGGCCGGCGAGGTTTCGCCCGCCGGCGCTTTTGCGTTGCGTCACGGTGATTTGGAGTATTTCGATGTTCGAAAGCCTGAGCGATCGACTTGGCGGCGTCTTCGACCGCCTTCGCGGCCGGGGTGCGCTGACCGAAGCGGACGTGCGCGCGGCGATGCGCGAAGTGCGCGTCGCGTTGCTCGAAGCCGACGTCGCGCTGCCCGTCGCGCGCGAATTCGTCGAGAAGGCGACCGAGAAGGCGATCGGCCAGAACGTCCTGCGCTCGGTCACGCCGGGGCAGCAGGTCGTCAAGATCGTCAGCGATGCGCTGGTCGAGATGCTCGGCTCGGATGCCGTCGAGCTCGAACTAGGCGTCACGCCGCCGGCCGTCATCATGATGGTCGGTCTTCAGGGCTCGGGCAAGACGACCACCACCGCCAAGATCGCCAAGCGGCTGGCGGCGGGACAGGCCAATTTCGGCCAGGCCGGTCGCGAGCGCAAGAAGGTGCTGATGGCGTCGCTCGACGTCAATCGCCCGAACGCGCAGGAGCAGCTGGCGACGCTCGGCACGCAGATCGACGTTGCGACCCTGCCGATCGTGCAGGGTCAGCAGCCGGTCGATATCGCCCGTCGCGCGATGCAGGCGGCAAAGCTCCAGGGCTATGACGTCCTGATGCTCGATACCGCGGGTCGACTGCATGTCGACCAGGCGTTGATGGACGAGATGAAGGCGGTCGCCGACGTCGCGAACCCGGCCGAGATCCTGCTCGTCGTCGACTCGCTGACCGGTCAGGACGCGGTCAACGTCGCGCAGAACTTCAGCGACCAGGTGCCGCTGACGGGTATCGTACTGACCCGTATGGACGGCGATGCTCGCGGCGGCGCGGCGCTGTCGATGCGCGCGGTCACCGGCAAGCCGATCAAGTTCGCCGGCACCGGCGAGAAGCTCGATGCGCTCGAGGCGTTCCATCCGGAACGCGTCGCTGGTCGCATCCTCGGCATGGGCGATGTCGTCAGCCTGGTCGAACGCGCCGCGGAGTCGATCCAGGCCGAAGACGCCGAGCGCATGGCCGCGAAGATGGCCAAGGGTCAGTTCGACATGAACGACCTGCGTGCTCAGCTGGCGCAGATGCAGCGGATGGGCGGACTCGGTGCGCTGACGGGAATGATCCCCGGCATGAAGAAGGCGCAGGGCGCGGTCGCGTCGGTCGGGGGCGAAAAGGTGCTGGTGCACATGGACGCCATGATCGGATCGATGACGATCAAGGAGCGCAACAAGCCCGAACTGATCAACGCCAAGCGCAAGATCCGCATCGCCAAGGGCTCCGGGACGACCGTCCAGGAGGTCAACAAGCTGCTCAAGATGCACCTCGAAATGTCGACCGCCATGAAGAAGATCAAGAAGATGGGCGGCATGAAGGGCATGATGGCGATGCTCGGCAAGGGTGGCCTGGGCGGCGGTCTCGGCGGCATAGGCAATGCGATCGGCGGGCCGCAGATGGGCGACATGCTCAACAAGGCTGGTGCCGGTGGCCTGCCGGGCGGCAGTGGCGGCGGTCTGCCGGGGCTTGGTGGCCCCAAGATGCCGCAGATGCCGGCCGGTTTCGACGATTTTCTGAAGAAGAAATAACCTCCTTATCCAACCACGACACTTCGGCTCGCGCCGGAGAATCTATTAGAAAACGAAGGAAAATATCATGGCAATCAACATTCGCCTCGCGCGCGGTGGCTCCAAGAAGCGTCCTTACTACAAGATCGTCGTTGCCGATGCGCGTTCGCCGCGTGATGGCCGCTTCATCGAGAAGATCGGCAACTACAACCCGCTCCTCGCCAAGGACAACGAGCAGCGCGTGCAGCTCGACGCCGACCGCGCGAAGCATTGGCTGAGCGTCGGCGCGCAGCCGACCGACCGCGTCGCGCGCTTCCTCGACCAGGCTGGCGTGCTCGAGCGTTCGGCGCGCAACAACCCGAACAAGGGCAAGCCCGGCGAGAAGGCTACCGAGCGCGCCGAAGAGCGTGCGACCAAGGCGGCTGAAGCTGCCGAGGCTGAAGCTGCTGCGAAGGCTGCACCTGCTGCCGAGGCAGAGGCTCCTGCCGCTGCCGAGACCGAAGAAGCCGCTTCGTAAGACGGCGGACGGATCGGTTCTGATTGGACCGATCCGTCTTTCTTCCCGTCATCCCAGCGAAAGCTGGGATCCAGAGCCACGGACGAAAGCGTTCCGTTGCTCTGGATCCTGGGTCGAGCCCAGGATGACGGTGAGGGAGCGGGGCCTGAGTGTCCCCTCCACCGACGAGTGCGCAACCGCACCCGATCCGGACTTCATGCGTTCTCTTGATCGGTAACCCCGAACAGGAGCGCATGATGGCCCCCGAAACCGACCCCCGCACAGCCCCCGCACCCGAGGAAATCGAAGATGCCACCAACCAAGGCGTCTCCGCCGACGACCCCGCCGAAGGCTCCGACGACACTCCCGGTCGCGATGAAGGCTCCGCGCAAGGCTAACGTGACGCTCGCCGTCGTCATCGGTGCGCACGGCATCGGTGGCGAAGTGAAACTGAAGGTCTTCGCCGAGAATTTCGGAAGCTATAAGAGCTTCAATAACGGCGCGCTGTCGCTGAAGTCCGCCCGCAACGGTAACAACGGCGTGATCGCGCGGTTTGCCGAGGTCGCGGATCGCAACGCCGCCGAGGCGATGCGCGGGACCGAATTGACGGTACCGCGGTCTTCGCTGCCGCCGCTGGAAGATGGCGAATATTATCATACGGATGTGATCGGGCTCGATGTCGTCTCGACCGATGGCGAGGCGATCGGAAGGGTCGTTGCTATCGACAATTTCGGTGCAGGCGACGTGATCGAGATCGAACGGCCGTCCGTGGACGACAAGCCCGGCAAGCGCTTCATGATACCGATGCGCCCTGAAGCCGTTCCCGAATGGGACGCAGACCGGCTCGTCGTCGAGGCTTCCTTCGCGACCGAATAACAGGCTCTAACTACCGCTTCCTTGTTCTCCCGCGAAGGCGGGAGCCCAGCCTGTTCTCCCGCCTTCGCGGGAGAACAATCTTTCCTGCAGATGACTACCGCCGAAGCGGTCGCTGTTCGGCGAGCGTGTTGCGGATGGTCGTCGCGGCAACGCCAGCTTCGCCCATCGCGTGGCTGATCTGGTCGAGACCCTTCACCACGTCGCCGGCTGCGAACAGGCCGGGTATCGATGTGCGCTGGTGCGAGTCTACTTCTAGGCACCCGTCCTCGGATGCGCGCGCGCCTGCCGCGACGGCCAGTTCCGAACGGATGACCGATCCAAGCGCTGGATAGATGCTGTCGAACGAGAGCCGCCCCTCGACCGTGTCCAAAGCCAACTTGTCTCCCTCGATCGCATAGTTGCCGCAGGGGCCTCCGACGCGGACGATCCCGGCTTCGTCTAGTGCCGCTTCGCATGTTGGATCGAGATCGTGGCTCCCCTCGGGCGCGATCAGCGTCACGTCCTTTGTGTAACCGCGCAGGAACAGTGCCTCGCGCATGCCGTGGTCGCCGGTGCCGATGATGCCTACGCGCTTGTCGGTGACTTCGTAGCCGTCGCAGATGGGGCAGTAGCGGAGGAGGCCGGCTTCGAGCGCTTCGTCGTGGATGGCGTCGGGCATGTTGGGGCGGTTGTTCACGACTCCGGTGGCGAGCAGGACGCTCCGGGCTCGGGCGCGGCGATCGCCGAGCCGTACGGTGAAGCCGTCGTCCTCCACCTCGATCGCATCTACCCGCACGCCCTCGCGCACCGCACCATAATTCTCGGCCTGTGCCAGCATCCGCCTGAGCAGGTCCGTGCCGCGGATGCCTTCGGGATAGCCGGCATGGTTGTGCGTGCACGGGATCAGCGCGGCGCGGCTGCTGCCGCAATCGAACAGGCGGATCGAGAGGTGGAACCGCGCGAGATAGATCGCCGCGGTCAGGCCCGCCGGACCGGCGCCGATGATGATGCAATCGTCCATCCGCCGCGAGCGTTTCGCCAGCGTAATTGTTCCGTCGCGCCGATCCGTATAGGTGCTGGGCGCATTCGGCGCCGCACGATGGCGCAAACGCAGAGAGAATTGGACGCTGTGACTTTCGCTGCCACGATATTGACGCTGTATCCCGAAATGTTTCCGGGGCCGCTGGGGACGTCGCTTGCGGGCCGGGCGCTGGGGGAGGGGCGGTGGTCCTGCTCGCCGGTGCAGATCCGGGACTTTGCGACGGACAAGCACAAGTCGGTGGACGATACGCCGGCGGGGGGCGGGGCCGGGATGGTGCTCCGGGCCGACGTCGTGGCTTCGGCGATCGACAGCGTTGCCGATGGTCGACCGGTGTTGGCGATGACGCCTCGGGGGAAGCCGCTGACGCAGGAGCGGGTGCGGGAGCTCGCGCAGGGCCCCGGCGTCACCATTCTCTGCGGCCGGTTCGAGGGGTTCGACGAACGCCTGTTCGAGGCGCGGGAGATCGAGGAGGTCTCGATCGGCGACTACATCCTGTCGGGCGGCGAGATGGGGGCGCTGGTGCTGCTCGATGCTTGCATTCGGCTGCTGCCCGGCGTAATGGGCGCGGCTTCTAGTGGGGATGACGAGAGCTTCGAAACGGGGCTGCTCGAATATCCGCACTATACCCGACCTCAGATTTGGGAAGGGCGCATGATCCCGCAGGTGCTGCGATCGGGGGATCATGCGAAGATCGCTGCATGGCGCAAACGCCGCGCGGAGATCGATACACGGTCACGGCGACCGGACCTTTGGGAGCGCCATGAGGGCGTTCGGGTCCAGTCGCCCTCTGGCGCGCAGCGACACGAGGACGAGACATGAACCTGTTGCAGACGATCGAAGCCGAGAACATCGCGAAGTTCCTGGCCAACAAGACGATCCCCGATTTCCGCCCCGGCGACACGCTGAAGGTCGGCGTGAAGGTCGTCGAAGGCGAGCGCACGCGTATTCAGAACTACGAGGGCGTGTGCATCGCGCGCTCGAACAAGGGCATGGGCTCGAACTTCACCGTGCGGAAGATGAGCTTCGGCGAGGGCGTCGAGCGCGTGTTCCCGCTCTACTCGCCGAACGTCGATTCGATCGAAGTCGTCCGCAAGGGCGCCGTGCGTCGCGCCAAGCTGTATTACCTGCGTGGCCGCACCGGTAAGGCAGCGCGTATCGCCGAGCGTCGCGACATGCGCCCTGCCAAGGGCACCGCAGCCGCCGAGTAATCGGAGACTGTTCGAGTTGAAAAAGGGCGCGGGGGCGATGGTCCCCGCGCCCTTTTTCGTTGTGCGCCTGAAATCAGTGTTTTGCGCCGATGCTGCAGTGCGGAAGTGCACGAAGTTCACAGTCTCACAGCGTTCTGCACATCGCCCGATGTGGGGTCCGATAGGGGTGTTCTGAGCCGAGGGTGCTGCATGCGGGATAGGGGCGGGGTTGGGCATCCGCTGAGGGTGCGCCCCGAGGCGCGTGTAGGACAGCGGATTAGCACGTCGGCCGGCGGCGGCCGTGGTGTCTGCGCGATTTCTCCGTCCCGGAGGTGGTTGTCGGGTCGGATAGGGACGCGCGGTCCTGCGCAGACCGGCTGCCGCTTCCTTGTTCTCCCGCGAAGGCGGGAGCCCAGTCCGGGTCCCCGCCTTCGCGGGGAAACACGTCTTGCTGGTAGATTGGGATCGCCGTCTGGTTGGGCTGTGCGGACCTTGCCACGCTGAGCGCGCTCGCGTGGACATGCCCCACCCCGACCCTCCCCTGAAGGGGAGGGAGTTTTCGTCGGGCCACCATGCAATTTCGGCGCGTCACGCAACGCACTCCCCGCGCGGGCGGGGAGCGCTATCCTCGGGACTTATGATCACATTGCGCCACGGAGCGCAGCTCAAGGAATGGATTCACGCGAAGGCGCTAAGGCGCGAAGAGAAGCAGCTTATTTAGCTCACTTGCCCGGTCTTCTCTTCGCGCCTTAGCGCCTTCGCGTGAACATGCCCTTCTCCGTCATCCTGACGAAAGTCAGGACCCAGGATCACGAACGCCGCGCTGCTTGGCTCTGGGTCCTGACTTTCGTCAGGATGACGGCGTGGGTGGGGAGGCGTTCCGCTCGCAGTCGCGAACGCTGTCGTCTGAAGGGTACCCACGGGCGCCCGTGCCTCCGGTGGCCCGCAGGCGGTCGTCAGCCCGCCTCGAGCACCCGTCAGGCGTCGCGCCACGTGCCGGGCTCCAGACCCGCCACGGTCCAGTCGCCGATGCTCCACCGGACCAGCCGCAGCGTGGGGTGGTCGATCGCCGCGGTCATGCGGCGGACTTGGCGGTTGCGGCCTTCGCGGATCGTTATCTTCAGCCAGCAATCGGGGATGCTCGCGCGGACCCGGATCGGCGGGACGCGCGGCCAGAGGTCGGGCGCGGCGATCCGCTCGACGTCGGCGCGGGCAGGGCCGTCCTTCAGCACGACGCCGCCCCGCAACCGATCGAGCGCGTCTTCGCCGGCATCGCCCTCGACCTGCACGAGATAGGTCTTGGCCAGCTTGAACTTCGGGTCCGCGATCCGCGCCTGGAGGCGACCGTCGTCGGTCAGCAGCAACAGCCCTTCGCTATCGCGGTCGAGCCGCCCCGCCGGATAGACGCCCGGCACATCGACGAACTGCGACAGCGTCGCGCGCGGGGTCGGACTGTTCACGTCGGTGAACTGACTGAGCACGTCGTACGGTTTGTTGAAGAGGATTACGCGGGGCATCGCGGGGCTTTAGAGGAGTGCAGATAATACGGTCCAGAGCACATGCGGGATTGGCGCTGTAAACGTCGGATAGTGATCACCGCGTACTGCGAGAACCTACGTACCTGTCGAGGCCTCATCATAGTACTCGTCAGATGGAGGGCCACCCGCAACGAGGCACCAGCGCTCCTCGTGGCGCCGATAGAGTTGGCCAACCCCCCAATCAATCGTTGGGCTCGTCTTATAGGCGCATAGGACGCACAGATTGGCCCATAGTGACCCCTCCTCAGCACGAGCGTGCCCGTCGATCATGTATGTTTCTGAGTTCATCGGGCGAGAACATACTTGGCAGTTGTCGATATCGCCGTGCCACGTCGATACATCTTCGGGCAGCAATCCAGCTTTGTCCAAGGCAGCAAAATGGGCTTGGGCTATGGAATAATTGGGACGCATATTAATTCCTTTACGCTTGAGCCAGAAATAGTGGTGATGCGATAATTTTGTGTGCATCAGCCTCAATACGATTGACGCGAACAACGCCACACAAAGGAGCTTGCCCGGATGTAAACGTCCCGAAGGCTGTGCTCGTTGTGATCCATCGAGGGTCAATCAGGCAGCTTAGCCGCCAGTCACCAAAGTTCCTGTAGATGAGGCTTTGGTCTCTATTCCAAGCCTCCTCAAGAGGGGCGGATTTCCCGATCGCTACCGTGCGAAAATTGATTTGATCGATGAAACAATAATCGCCGATCTGAAGTTTCGAGATCGGTTCATCTGGAGATATCTGTTTCGCGTACATATTTTCTGAATTGAGAACCTGCGTGTAGGCAGCCATCACCCGGCCAGCGCCAATTCCCAAGTCGCCAAATTTTTGCGCTGATTCAATGCTCAAGGTCGGCAGAGCTATGGAGTTTGCAACCGCAAACATATCGAGGCGGATTAGATTGAGATATAATATATAATGGAACCGAGGTTTGTGAACCACGGTCTGACCTAGTGCATCATCTGCCCAGCGATAATGATCTTCGCGCATTTTCGTTAGGACATCAGGCGTGAATTCCTGTGGCTGGGAGTCCACTATCGTATGGCAATTTTTGCACAGCAGTATGATGTTCTGACGATCATTTCGATCCGACGGTGCACCTGAATCACGGCCCCGTGGCCCATCGACCGAATACCCCCAGATATGTGCATCATCAGCTAATCGGACTTTCTCCCCAAACTCGTTGTCAACGAAAGTACGTATCTTGCACTTGTTGCAGCATCCGGCAGAACGGCCAATAATGAAACGTCGGTCGCTATCTGGTAGCTGGATGCGGCCTATACTCATTAAGATCTCCTAATAATTGCCATAGGCTCTCTCCTCGGAGAGCAGGCACCGCTGTACGCTAACAGGTTCACGCATTAGTCTCGGAAAATATTCTTGTAATAAAGCAATGCGAATGAGCGGACGCAACGTGCCAAGGCTGGGAGAGGTAAATCTTTATTGGCTGGCTTCCATGCCGCTTGCGAGCGTGGCTGGTAAGAATTGCGGACGAAAAAAAGGGCCACGGTATTTCTACCGCGGCCCATTTATTTTCTACCTAATCCTCAAACCTTACTGGTCGAGGAAGCTCCGCATTTTCCGGCTACGCGACGGATGCTTCAGCTTCCGCAGTGCCTTCGCCTCGATCTGGCGGATGCGCTCGCGGGTCACCGAGAACTGCTGGCCGACTTCCTCCAGCGTGTGGTCGGTGTTCATGCCGATGCCGAAGCGCATGCGCAGCACGCGCTCTTCGCGCGGGGTCAGCGACGCCAGCACTCGCGTCACCGTCTCCTTGAGGTTCGCCTGGATCGCGGCGTCCACCGGGATGATCGCGTTCTTGTCCTCGATGAAGTCGCCGAGATGCGAATCCTCCTCGTCGCCGATCGGCGTTTCGAGGCTGATCGGCTCCTTGGCGATCTTCATCACCTTGCGGACCTTTTCCAGCGGCATGGAAAGGCGCTCGGCCATCTCCTCCGGGGTCGGTTCGCGGCCCTGCTCGTGGAGGAACTGGCGGCTGGTGCGGACCAGCTTGTTGATCGTCTCGATCATGTGGACCGGGATGCGGATGGTCCGCGCCTGGTCGGCGATCGAGCGGGTGATCGCCTGGCGGATCCACCACGTCGCATAGGTGCTGAACTTGTAGCCGCGGCGATACTCGAACTTGTCGACCGCCTTCATCAGGCCGATATTGCCCTCCTGGATGAGATCCAGGAACTGCAGGCCGCGGTTCGTGTATTTCTTGGCGATCGAGATCACCAGCCGCAGGTTCGCCTCGACCATCTCCTTCTTGGCGATGCGCGCCTCGCGCTCGCCCTTCTGGACCATGTTGACGATCCGGCGGAACTCGGTGAGCGCCATGCCGGTCTGCTGCGTGATATCGGCGATCTCGGCGCGGATGCGCTCGACCGCTTCGCCCTCGTTGGCGACGAACGCGGTCCACTTCTTGTCAACCTTGTTGACCGTCGCCAGCCAGTTCTCGTCGATCTCGTGACCGATATAGCGATCGAGGAAGTCCTTGCGCGGCACCTTGTGGCGCTCGGCGAGGCGCAGCATCTGGCCACCCAGCGCGGTGAGGCGACGGTTATAGGCATACAGCTGATCGACCAGATATTCGATCTTGGCGTTGTGGAACTGGACGCTCTCGACTTCCGCCGTGAGTTCCTCGCGCAGCTTCTGGTATTTGCGCTCGTCGGCGGCCGAGAAATCGCCGCCGATACCCATCGCGTCGACGCGCGACTGCTGGATCTTGCTGAACTTCTTGTAGAGCGCGGTGATGCTGGCGAACCGCTCGAGCGCGATCGGTTTCAGCTGCTCTTCCATCTGCGCGAGGCTGAGGGTGTTGTCCTCCTCCTCGTCGTCCGATGCGCGCGGAGCACGGCGCTCGCCGTCCTCGTCCTCGTCGGCGGACGGCTCTTCGGGCTCGGCCTCTTCCTTGAACGAAGGACCGGCGTTCTTCTCACTGATCTCGCCGTCGTCGGCTTCGCCGTCCTCGGCCATCGCCTCGGGGGCAGGGTCCTTCGACAGCATCGCGTCGAGATCCATGATCTCGCGCAGCTGCATCGTGCCCTCGTTCAGCGCGGTCGACCAGTCGATGATCGCGTTGAAGGTGATCGGCGATTCGCAGAGACCCAGGATCATCGTGTCGCGACCCGCCTCGATGCGCTTGGCGATCGCGATCTCGCCCTCGCGGCTGAGCAGCTCGACCGCGCCCATCTCGCGCAGGTACATGCGGACCGGATCGTCGGTGCGATCGATCGTCTCTTTCTTCTTCTCGATCGCGGGGCCTGTGTCGGCATCCGCGTCGGCGGCCTCCGGCTCGTCCTCGTCGTCCTTGGCGGGCTCGGTCTCGCCGTCCTCGCCGGCTTCGTCGTTCTCGACGATGTTGATGCCCATCTCGCTCAGCGCGGCGCTGATGTCCTCGATCTGGTCGGACGACATCTCGCCCTGCGGCAGCGCTTCGTTGAGCTGCTCGTAGGTGATGTAGCCGCGCTTCTTGGCGCGCGCGATGACCTTCTTGATCGACGCATCGTTCATGTCGATCAGCGGCGCATCGCCGGTTTCGTTCGTCTCGGCGGGTTCCGCCATGTTCGCCTTAGCCATCAATCGCCCTCGGTACCCAACGCTCGGGCGTCTTCGTTCGACTGTACAAGATTTGCAAGTCGGACTTCCAACGCCTGTTTCTCTCTTACCATAGCCACTTGTCGTTCGAACGCATCTTCGGTGAAGTGCGTCTGCATCGCCGCGGTCGCCTGCTTGAGTGCCGCGTCTACCTCAGGGCGGGCGACCATGATCGCGATCGCCTCGTCGAGGTCGGCACGGACGCGGGCTGGATCGGCCGTGGTCTGCGTGAACGAATAGGGCATCGTATCGGCTCTCAACAGGTCACTCGCGACTGAATTGAAACCGGACCTCGCCAATATGGTGAGCAAGCGCCCGCTATCAAGCTTCTGGTCCTCAAGTGCAACATCTACGACCGCTTCGAACAATCGCCCGAGCGCGCCGTCGATCATTTGCAGCGAGCCAAGCACCTCCATGTGGCGCGCGATCTCGACCGGGTGGCGGATCAGGCCGGCGAGCACCGCCTTGGCCAAGACGCGGTCGATGCCGGTGGCGAGGAAGGCCTTCGCGTCTTCGGTCACGGGCGCGGTGGGGGGCTTCCAGCCGCCTTTCGGGCGCTCGCCGCGAGGGACGAAGGGGGCGCGGACGGGTTTGAAATGCTCGTAGAAGCGGTTCTTGAACTCGGAATGGTATTGCTGCTTCACCGAGGGGTCGGCGATGCCTTCCGCGAGTTCGTGGAGACGTCGCTTGAGGCCGGCGCGCTGTTCGGGGGTGTCGAGCGCCTCGGCGGCGACTTCGGATGCCCAGAGCCGGTCGACGAGCTGTTCGGGGGATTTGAGGAGTGTTTCGAACGCACCGGGGCCGCCCGAACGGACGAGGTCGTCGGGGTCCTGGCCTTGCGGGAGCGTGACGAAGGCGAGGCTGCGGCCGGGCGCCAGTAGCGGGAGCGCGCGGTGGGCTGCCCGGAGCGACGCCTTCTGGCCGGCGCCGTCGCCGTCGAAGCAGAGCAGCGGCACATCGACTATCCGCCACAGCCGTTCGAGCTGCGCTTCGGTGAGGGCCGTGCCGAGCGGGGCGACCGCTTCGCCGAAGCCTGCCTGGGCGAGCGCGATGACGTCCATATAGCCCTCGACCACGAGCACGCGGCCGGACTTGCGCGAGGCGGGGGCGGCCTTGTCGAGGTTGTAGAGCGTGCGGCCCTTGTCGAAGAGCGGCGTATCGGGGGAGTTGAGGTATTTCGGCTCGCCGCCGTCGAGCACGCGCCCGCCGAACGCGATCGTCCGCCCGCGGGGGTCGCGGATCGGGATCATCAGGCGACCGCGGAACCGGTCGTAGGGGTCCTTTCCCTCGACATTGATGAGCATGCCGGACTCGACCAGCATCGGGTCGCCATAGTCCTTCAGCGCGATCTTGAGCTTGCCGCGGCTGTCGGGGGCGAACCCCATCCCGAACGCGCGCGCCGTCTCGGGCCTGATCCCGCGGCGGTCGAGCAGGGCGCGGGCTTCGGTGCCGGGGAGGCCGTTGAGTTGCTCGGTGAACCAGTCTGCGGCATCCGACATGACCTCGTGCAGGCCCTTGGCGCGTTCGGCCTTGGCGGCGGACTGGCGGTCCATCGCGGGCATGTCCATTCCGGCGGCCTGGGCGAGTTCCTTCACCGCGTCCATGAAGGGGAGGCCGCGCTGGTCGGTCATCCACTTGATCGCGTCGCCGTGCGCCGAGCAGCCGAAGCAGTGGTAGAAGCCCTTGTCGTCGTTGACGTAGAAGCTGGGCGTCTTCTCGTTGTGGAACGGGCAGCAGCCCTTGTGCTCGCGCCCGGCCTTGGTGAGCTTGGTGGTCTTGCCGACGAGCGCCGAGAGCGACGTGCGGCCGCGGAGTTCGTCGAGGAATTGCGGGGTTAGCGCCATGGGGTGACTTTGGTGGGGGTGGTTTGTGCGGCCAAGCCCCCCCCCGACCCCTCCCGCAGGCGGGAGGGGAGCAGAAGGGGTGCTGCGTTCGCAGCGAGCGCAACAGAGTCCCCCTTCCGCTTGCGGGAGGGGTTAGGGGAGGGGCGTTCCGCAAGCACGCGCCCGATCTCGGCCACCACGCCCTCCGTCCGCTCCAGCACGTCGTTGTTCCAGAACCGGATCACACGGTAGCCTTGCTGTTCGATGAAGCGCGTTCGCCGCGCGTCATCGTCGGAGTGCCAGTCATGCTGGCCGCCGTCGACCTCGACGACGAGCTTCGTAGCGCGGGAAACGAAATCGCAGATGAACGGGCCGATCGGTACCTGGCGATTGAACCTCACGCCGGACGTTCGCCGGGCAGCCAGATGCTGCCATAGCGCGCTCTCTGCACGCGTCGGGTTGGTGCGGAGTGCTCGGATTCGGGTGCGTTGTTCCAATGCTCCGTCTCCTGTGTGGCGCTGCCCTCCCCCGACCCCTCCCGCAGGCGGGAGGGGAGCAGAATTTACGACAGCGCCGCCTTTACCAGGCCGCTCGCCTTGCTCATGTCCAGCTCGCTTGCGTGGCGTGCCTTCAGTTCCGCCATCACGCGGCCCATGTCCTTCATGCCGGTCGCGCCGAGCTCCGCCTTGATCGCTTCGATCGCCGCCGCCGTCTCTGCGTCGCTCATCTGCTGGGGCAAGAAGCGTTCGATCACCGCGACTTCCGCGGTCTCGGCATCGGCGAGCTCCTGGCGGCCGCCCTTCGAGAACATCTCGATCGACTCGCGGCGCTGCTTGACCATCTTCTGCAGCACTTCGACCACCAGCGCGTCGTCGCTTTCCGGCGCCTTACCGGTCCGCGCTTCGATGTCGCGGTTCTTGATCGCGGCCTGGATCAAAGAGATAGCGTTGCGGCTCTGCTTGTCGCCGGCCTTCATGGCGGTCAGCTGCGCAGCCTTGATGTCGTCGCGAATCATGTACTGGTCTTTCAGGCGGTTCGGGATAGCCCGACGGGATAGCGCGTCCGCCGCCCGTTTAACAGATTGACGCTGCGGCACGCCGGCCTTAGCGGACACCACTTAGCGACATCGTCAACGTAAAGAGAGTGCCCAGCCTGATGGCCGACACCAATCCTATTGCCATGCCCGCTGGAGCTACGGGCGTCCTCGTCCTCGCCAATGGCGACGTGATCTGGGGTCGCGGGTTCGGCGCAGAGGGCAGTGCGGTCGGCGAAGTGTGCTTCCACACCGCGATGACCGGCTATCAGGAGGTGCTGACCGACCCGTCGTTCGCCGGACAGATGATCTGCTTCACGTTTCCGCACATCGGCAATGTCGGCGCGAACCCCGACGACGTCGAGGCGGACGACCCGCACGCGCTCGGCATCATCGTCCGCGAGGACGTGACGCAGCCGTCGAGTTTTCGCGCGGTCGAGGGGCTGGATGGCTGGATGAAGCGGCATGCGCGGATCGGGCTGTCGGGTGTGGACACGCGCGCGTTGACGCGGCGGATCCGGGTGGCGGGCGCGCCGAACGGGGTGATCGCGCATTCGGCGAGCGGCGAGTTCGACGTGGCGGCGTTGCTGGCGATGGCGCGGGCGTGGCCGGGGCTGGAGGGCATGGACCTCGCCAAGGACGTCTCGACCGAGATGCATTATGGCTGGGGTGAGGATGCACCCGGCGGTGTCTGGAAGCTGGGCTTCGGCTACGGGGATAGCGCGCAAACAGGAGAGGGCGCTTCTGCTCCCCTCCCGCTTGCGGGAGGGGTCGGGGGAGGGGCTGGCCAATCAGCGCCGACCCCGCCTGAGGCCATGCCCTCCCCCAACCCCTCCCGCTCCGCGGAAGGGGAGCAGAAGGCCCGCCCTCACGTCGTCGCGATCGATTATGGCTCGAAGCGCAACATCTTCCGCAACCTCGTCGAGGCGGGCGCGAAGGTCTCCGTCGTCTCCGCCACCGCCAGCTTCGACGACGTGATGGCGCTCGCCCCCGACGGCATCTTCCTGTCGAACGGCCCCGGCGATCCCGCCGCCACCGCCGAATACGCGGTGCCGGTGATCCGCCAGTTGCTGGAGACGGGCAAGCCGCTGTTCGGCATCTGCCTCGGCCACCAGTTGCTCGGCCTCGCGGTCGGCGCGACCACGACCAAGATGTTCCAGGGCCACCGCGGCGCCAACCACCCGGTCAAGCGCCTGTCCGACGGCGCGGTCGAGATCACCAGCATGAACCACGGCTTCGCGGTCGAGCGCGACAGCCTGCCGGCGAATGTCCGCGAGACGCATGTGTCGCTGTTCGACGGGTCGAATGCGGGGCTGGAACTGACCGATCGAAACGCGTTCAGCGTGCAGTATCACCCCGAGGCGAGCCCAGGTCCGCAGGACAGCCTGTATCTGTTCCAGAAGTTCGTTGGATCGCTGGTTAGCGCGGCATGATGCAAGCGATGCCACCGCCGGCAGCGTACCATTGCGTCAAACCGGACGCTCCCGAAGCTACCGGAGCGAAAATGGTGGTCACCGTAAGCGGTGAAGTTGCGACGATGGCAGCATTTCTTACTGAAGCAAAGAAATGGTCCAACTTCAAACTTGAGGCCGATGCCCAATCGAACGGCATTCGCTTCGTCCGCATGACTGCATCAGGTTCGACGCCGTACCGAGATATCGGTGGTCTGATCTACACCGCTCAAGTTCGGCAACTGACAGTCACGATGAATTCTGAGCCGCCAATCTGCGGGATGGAAGAAAACTAATGCCAAAACGCACCGACATCTCCTCGATCCTCGTCATCGGCGCAGGACCCATCGTCATCGGCCAGGCGTGCGAGTTCGATTATTCGGGCACGCAGGCGATCAAGGCGTTGAAGGAGGAGGGCTATCGTATCGTCCTCGTCAATTCGAACCCCGCCACGATCATGACCGATCCCGAGCTGGCCGACGCGACCTATGTCGAGCCGATCACGCCCGCGATCGTCGCCAAGATCATCGAGAAGGAGCGCCCGGACGCGATCCTGCCGACGATGGGCGGGCAGACCGCGCTGAATACCGCGCTCGCGCTGTTCCATGACGGTACGCTGGAGAAGTTCGGCGTGACGATGATCGGCGCGGATGCCGATGCGATCGACATGGCGGAAGACCGGCTGAAGTTCCGCGACGCGATGGACCGGATCGGGCTGGAAAGCGCGCGCTCGGCGATCGCACATACCGTCGAGGAAGCCTTGGAAGGCCTTGAGAAGACCGGGCTTCCGTCGATCATTCGGCCGAGCTTCACGATGGGCGGCTCGGGCGGCGGCATCGCGTACAACCGCGAGGAGTTCATCGCGATCGTCCGCAACGGGCTCGATCTGTCGCCGACCACCGAGGTGCTGATCGAGGAATCGCTGCTCGGTTGGAAAGAATACGAGATGGAGGTGGTGCGCGATCGCAACGACAACGCGATCATCATCTGCTCGATCGAGAATGTCGATCCGATGGGCGTCCACACCGGCGACTCGATCACGGTCGCGCCGGCGCTGACGCTGACCGACAAGGAATACCAGATCATGCGCAACGCATCGATCGCGGTGTTGCGCGAAATCGGTGTCGAAACAGGCGGTTCGAACGTCCAGTTCGCGGTCAATCCGAAGGATGGCCGGCTGGTCGTCATTGAGATGAACCCGCGGGTTTCGCGGTCGTCCGCGCTGGCATCGAAGGCGACCGGCTTCCCCATCGCGAAGGTCGCGGCGAAGCTGGCGGTTGGGTACACGCTCGACGAGATCGAGAACGACATCACGGGGGCCACCCCCGCCGCGTTCGAGCCGACGATCGATTACGTCGTCACCAAGATTCCGCGGTTCGCGTTCGAGAAGTTCAAGGGCGCGTCGAACACGCTCGGCACCGCGATGAAGTCGGTCGGCGAGGTGATGGCGATCGGTCGCAACATCCACGAATCGATGCAGAAGGCGTTGCGCGGGCTCGAGACGGGCTTGTCGGGCTTCAATCAGGTCGATCATCTGGTCGGTGCGCCGCGTGCGGAAATCGAGGCGGCGCTGGCCGTTGCCACGCCGGACCGGTTGCTGGTCGCGGCGCAGGCGTTGCGCGAGGGCTTCACGGTCGCCGAGGTGCACGCGATCGCCAAGTATGATCCGTGGTTCCTGGAGCGGATCGCCGAGATCATCGCGGCCGAGGCCGAGGTGATGAAGGACGGCCTGCCGATCGACGCGCCCGGCATGCGGCGCCTGAAGAGCATGGGGTTCAGCGACAAGCGGCTTGCTTGGCTGGCGCTGCAATCGGCCAACCTGCGCGGGATGAACCGCGGGATCGCGCGCGGTTCGGGGCTGATCCATGAGGTCGTCAAGGCGATGACCGGCGGCGTGACCGAGGAGGAGGTGCGCCAGCATCGCCTGAAGCTCGGCGTACGGCCGGTGTTCAAGCGGATCGATACGTGCGCGGCCGAATTCGATGCGAAGACGCCGTATATGTACTCGACCTACGAGGCGCCGAGCTTCGGCGAGCCCGAGAACGAGTCCGAGCCGACCGATCGCAAGAAGATCGTCATTCTCGGCGGCGGGCCGAACCGGATCGGGCAGGGGATCGAGTTCGATTATTGCTGCTGCCATGCGTGCTTCGCACTCGCGGACGCGGGCTATGAGACGATCATGGTCAACTGCAACCCGGAGACGGTGTCGACCGATTACGATACGTCGGACCGGCTGTATTTCGAGCCGCTGACCGCGGAGGACGTGCTGGAGATCCTGCATGTCGAGCAGCAGAACGGCACTTTGGTGGGCGTGATCGTGCAGTTCGGCGGGCAGACTCCGCTGAACCTCGCGCGGGCGCTTGAGGCTGCGGGCATTCCGATCCTGGGGACGACGCCGGACGCGATCGATCTGGCGGAGGACCGTGAGCGGTTCGCGGCGCTGATCACCAAGCTCGGGTTGCTGCAGCCGGCCAATGGCCTGGCGCGGAGCCGGGACGAGGCGGTCGCGGCGGCGGAGCGGATCGGCTATCCGGTGCTGATGCGGCCTTCGTATGTGCTCGGCGGTCGGGCGATGGAGATCGTCGATACCATCGGGCAACTCGAGCATTACATCGCCACCGCGGTGCAGGTCTCGGGCGACTCGCCGGTGCTGATCGACCAGTATCTGCGCGATGCGATCGAGGTCGATGTCGACGCTATCTGCGACGGGACCGACGTGGTCGTCGCGGGCGTGTTGCAGCATATCGAGGAAGCGGGCGTCCATTCGGGTGACTCTGCGTGCTCGATCCCGCCATATTCGCTGTCGGCGGAGATCATCGCCGAGATCGAGCGGCAGACGGTGGCGCTCGCGCATGCCTTGTCGGTGGTCGGCCTGATGAACATCCAGTTCGCGGTGAAGGATGGCTTGGTCTATCTCATCGAGGTCAATCCGCGCGCGTCGCGCACCGTGCCGTTCGTCGCCAAGGCGATCGGTGCGCCCATCGCCAAGATCGCGGCACGCGTGATGGCCGGCGAGAAGCTGGTCAATTTGCCGAAGATCGACCGGCACATCGACTATTATGCGGTCAAGGAGGCGGTGTTCCCCTTCAACAAGTTCCCCGGCGTCGATCCGGTGCTGTCACCGGAGATGAAGTCGACCGGCGAAGTCATGGGAATCGATCCCGATTTCACGATCGCCTTTGCGAAAGCTCAGCTTGGCGCGGGGACTATCCTGCCGACCAAGGGCAATGTCTTCGTCAGCGTGAAGGACGGCGACAAGGCGATGATCGTCGAGGCGGTGAAGGCGCTGGTTGATACCGGCTTCTCGATCGTCGCGACGGGTGGGACGGCGGATCATCTCGCACTTGCGGGGCTTCCGGTCGAGAAGGTCAACAAGGTGGCGCAAGGCCGGCCGCATATCGTCGACCGGATCAAGGACGGCGACATCGCGCTGATCTTCAACACCACCGAGGGGTGGCAGAGCCTGAAGGACTCGCAGCCGATCCGCGCGTCGGCACTGGGACAACGCATTCCGTACTTCACGACCGCGCCCGCTTCGCTCGAAGCGGCGAAGGCGATCGCCAAGCTTTCGACGCACAGCCTTGAAGTACTGCCGCTGCAATCCTATTATTCGCAGTCGCACGACTGATCCCGACATGAGAATGATGTGTGGGCGGGGCTGGTACAGGGCCTCGCGCGGGGAAATGGATTTGGGGACGAGATGATGGCGACCGTCGAAAAGATGCCGATGCTGCAGGAAGGCTATGAGACGCTGAGCGCGGATCTGAAGCGCCTGAAAGCCGAACGTCCGACGATCGTCGACGCGATCGAAGAGGCGCGCGCACACGGCGACCTGAGCGAGAACGCGGAATATCATGCCGCGAAGGAGCGCCAGGGCCAGGTCGAGGCATCGATCTCCGACATCGAGGACAAGCTGTCGCGCGCGCAGATCATTGACCCGAAGGACCTGTCGGGCGACAAGGTCGTGTTCGGCGCGACGGTGACGTTGCTCGACGAGAACGACAAGCCGGTGAAGTATCAGATCGTCGGCCAGACCGAGGCTAACGCGAAGACCGGGCGGATCTCGTACAACTCGCCGCTGGGGCGTGGGCTGATCGGGCGCAAGCTCGACGAAGAGGTCGAGGTCACGGTGCCGGCCGGCGAGCGCTATTACGTCGTCTCCAAGATCGAGTTCATCTGAGCCTTATGCAATTCTTCGAGACGCGGGCGACGGCGATCATCACGATCGTGACGGTCATCGTCTCGGGATTTTTGGTGCTGAGCGGCTCGCTTGGCTACTGGGCGGTGAACGCCGGGTTCATCCCGTTGCGGATGACCGATCTCGGTATTCCGAGCGAGCATATGTTCGTGGTGCCGGCCTGGGCGACGCCGCTTACCGCGACGTTGATCCATGGCGGGTGGGCGCATATCGTGCTGAACCTCGTGATGCTGGTGTATTGCGGGCAGTTCGTCGAGAAGGCACTGGGGACGGTCGGGCTGGTCGTGCTGTACGTACTGGGTGCGTATGCGGCGGCGGCGGGGCATTGGGCTTTCGGGCCTGACTCCACTGCGCCGATGATTGGCGCGAGCGGTGCGATTTCGGCGGTCGTTGGGGCTTATGCGCTTTTGTATGGCGAGCGGCGGGCGCAGGCGATCGGGCCGGTGCCGGCGGGGGTCGTGCATGTTGTTTGGCTTGCCGCGGCTTGGATCGGGATCCAGTTGCTGATGGGGCTGGCCGGGTTTGGGGCTTCGGTCGGGGCTAGCGGGCCTATTGCTATTGGCGCGCATATCGGTGGGTTCTTGGCGGGGCTGGTGCTGGCTCGGCCGTTGTTGCTCTGGCATTACCGGGCTGCTTGAGCGGCCTGTCCCACACTAGCGTTCGCTCCGCGCCACGTTAACCCCCACCCACACCCATACCCACACCATTCGTCCTGAGTAGCGGCTGAGCTTGTCGAAGCGGCGTATCGAAGGATGGGTTGGCGTGCGGAGCGCTTCGATACGAGCCCTCGATACGGCTCTTCGAGCCTACTCGGTCTCTACTCAGCACCAACGGGGGAGGGAGGCTGCCTGGCGCTATCTGGCGAGACCCGCGGGAGCTACCAGCCATGGTCCTGCTTGGCGTGCCCTCACCCATCGCCGCCTTTGGCGTCTCTCCCTCTCCCGAACGGGAGAGGGAAGAGGGATACCGCTTCACGCGAACTTGATCGTAAGGCAGGTATCCCCAAACCGTCATTCCCGCGAAGGCGGGGACCCATAGCCTATGTC
Source organism: Sphingomonas sp. Leaf230 (assembly GCF_001421745.1). Lineage (GTDB taxonomy): Bacteria > Pseudomonadota > Alphaproteobacteria > Sphingomonadales > Sphingomonadaceae > Sphingomonas. The sequence continues at coordinate 189,074 of NZ_LMKW01000009.1, forward strand.
GTCGCGATCAGATGGCTACGGTAGCCAGTATGGGTTCCCGCCTTCGCGGAATGACCAAGGGGAAGCCGTTAAGCTACCGTCGCGCCCAGGTTCGGCTCGAGCATGCGGTGGAGGTGCACGACCACGAACTTCATCTCGGCGTCATCGACGGTACGCTGCGCCGCAGCACGCCAAGCCTTTTCGGCGCTAGCATAGTCGGGGAATACGCCTACGAATTCGATCTTGCTCAGATCGTTGAAATCCAGGGTGCGCGGGTCGCTGACGCGGCCGCCGAATACGAGGTGGAGCTTGCTCATGCGCTTGCTTTCCTAGGGAGGGGGTTGCCGCCTCCCTAGCGTGTTCGACCCGCGGTTTGAACCCTTAGGCTACAGGCTTTTGCGAAACCGCCTTCGCACCTGCGGTACCGGCCGTGGTGACTGCCTTGACGATACCCTCGAGCAAGCCCTTGGCCTGGTCGCGGGCATTGTCCTTGGTCAGGCCGAGTTCGCCGAGTTCCGAACGGCCTGCATCCTTCGCAGCGGCAGTCGCCGCGACGAGCGTCTCGCTGAGCCGCTTGCCGACGGGGGCGAGCAGTTCCTTCTCGCGTGCCGAACGCGGGATCAGCGCGCCGGCGAGGGCGCCGACAGCGAGGCCGCCGACGAGGATGCCGAGCGGGTTGGATTCGAGATTGTTGACGACGCGCTTGGTCTTCTCACGCGAGACTTCGAGAACCTCGGAGGCCTTGTCGCCGGCGTCGTGATAGACCTTCGAGGCGGTTTCGCGGACGGTGTCGAGGCCCTCACGGAGACGGCTCTCGGTCTCGTGGGCGGCTTCGTTTGCAGTGGTCTTTGCGTCGGTCATGGAAATGTCCTTCTGGTGGCAAGCTGCTCGCTGTTCAATGCAATGCGGGTTCAACGCGAGCCGGGACTTCTAGGTTTCAATATGGTGACCGTGGTCAGGGCGGTCACCGCCCGCGGCGGAAGAGTCCGACGATCCGGTGGCGCGCGAGGAACAGCCCGGCGACCGCCGCGAACCCCGCGGTCGGCCCCGGATTGCGCTTCACGGTCTCGACGCTGGCGCTGAGCGCGGCGGTGCCGGCATCGGCGACGTCGCGGCTGGCGTTCAGCGCAAGCTTCCGCGGATTGAGCCGGTCCTGCAACTGCCCGATCGTCATCATGACGCGCTGGCGGGCGAGGGCCGATTCGATCTCTGCGGCGGCGACTTTGGCGGATGTCATGATACGGGCTCGCTCTTCGTCTGAAGCTTCGACTTGCCGATCATCGCCAGGATCGCCGCCACTGCGAGGACGGCCACCGCGACGATGGCGGTTGCCCATCCTGGCCCCACCAGGGTCGCCACCGTCAAGATCGCACCGACCAGCAGTGCGATCAGCGCGGCCAAAGCCAGCACGCCGGCGACCGCGAAGAACATCGCGGCCGACTTGTACGCAGTGGCCGTCTCGCCGAACTTCGCCTTGTAGACAGCGACTTCCGCGGTCGCGAGACTCTTCGTCTCGGTCGCCAGGCGACCGACGATGGATGCAAGACTCTCGTCCTCGCCGGTCGCGAACGTCAGTGGATCGACCAAGACGTCAGACCTTCGAGTTGGCATCGACGCCCGACTGCACCAGTCGCGCGACGACGAAGCCGATGGCGGCTGCTGCACCCACCGCGATGGCAGGCGATTTCCGCACGAGTTCGCGCGCGTCGTCGAACAGCTCGTCGATGTCCTTGGCCTTCACCTGGTCGGCAAAGCCCGAGACGCTATCGGCCGCGCTACGGGCATAGCCGCCGTACTGCGAACCGAGCTTCTCATCGACCTGACCGGCGGCGTCGGTCAGCAACTGCGCGACCTGCTCCAGCGCGCCGCTCGCTCGTGCCTTGCCGTCCTCGGCGAAGGTGCGGACCTTGTCGGTCGCCTGCGCCGTGTACTTGTTCGCGCCGTCCTTGATCGCCTGCTTGGCGTCGCCGGCCTTGGCCGAGACATCGCCGTTGTCGATCGTCTTGCTGAGCTCGGTCCCGACCTCGTTCGCGGTCGTTTTCAGGTCGTTGACGGTGTCGTTTACGCTGGAGTCGGCCATGACGGTCCCTTTCAGAATTGTTACGCCCTCAACACCGTCGTTGGAGCACGGTTCCCGAACCGTCGCGCGATTGCACGACACTATTCTCGGATGTCCGCGCGATTGCCCGATATGGCGTGAGACGGTAGAGGCGGCGCGAACGACCCGGCACCGGGATTTGTAGGAGCATCGTTACGTGACCGCAATCATCGACCTTCATGCACGCCAGATCCTCGACAGCCGCGGCAATCCGACCGTCGAGGTCGACGTGCTGCTCGAAGACGGCAGCTTCGGCCGCGCCGCCGTGCCCTCGGGCGCATCGACCGGCGCGCACGAGGCAGTCGAGCGGCGCGATGGCGACAAGACCCGCTGGGGCGGCAAGGGCGTCGATGGCGCGGTCGACGCGGTCAACGACGAGATCACCGACACCGTGCTCGGCATGGACGCGGAGGACCAGTCGGACCTCGACCGCGCGATGATCGAACTCGACGGCACCGAGAACAAGGGCCGGCTGGGCGCGAACGCGATCCTCGGCGTCAGCCTCGCCGTCGCCAAGGCTGCGGCCGAAGCGCGTGGCCTGCCGCTGTACCGCTATGTCGGTGGCGTGCAGGCGCATCTGCTGCCGGTGCCGATGATGAACATCATCAACGGCGGCGAGCATGCCGACAACCCGATCGACTTCCAGGAGTTCATGGTCGTGCCGGTCGGCGCGTCGAACATCCTCGAGGCGGTCCGTTGCGGCTCGGAGATCTTCCACACGCTGAAGAAGGGCCTGAGCGAGAAGGGCCTGTCGACCAGCGTCGGCGACGAGGGCGGCTTCGCACCGAACATCGGCAGCACCACCGAGGCGCTCGACTTCATCATGTCGAGCATCGAGAAGGCTGGGTACAAGCCCGGCGAGGACGTCATGCTCGCGCTCGATTGCGCGGCGACCGAGTTCTACAAGAACGGCAAGTACGACATTTCGGGCGAGGGCCGGATCCTCGAAAGCGCCGAGATGGCGGAGTATCTGGCGGACCTGACGCGGCGCTACCCGATCTTCTCGATCGAGGACGGTATGGGCGAGGACGATTGGGAGGGCTGGAAGACGCTCACCGACCTGATCGGCGACAAGGTCCAGCTGGTCGGCGACGATCTGTTCGTGACCAACCCGAAGCGTCTGAAGCGTGGGATCGAGGGCGGCTATGCGAACTCGCTGCTGGTGAAGGTCAACCAGATCGGCACGCTGACCGAGACGCTCGAGGCGGTGTCGATGGCGCAGCGGGCGAAGTATACCGCGGTGATGTCGCATCGTTCGGGGGAGACCGAGGATTCGACGATCGCCGATCTGGCGGTCGCGACCAACTGCGGTCAGATCAAGACGGGCAGCCTCGCGCGCTCGGACCGGTTGGCGAAGTACAATCAGCTGATCCGGATCGAGGAAGAGCTGGGCGATGCGGCGCGCTATGCTGGGCGCGACATTCTGATCGGGGGGTGATTGCCCATCCGTCATGCCGGGCCCTTCGACTAGCTCAGGAGGGCCTTGTTCCGGCATCCATGGTCCCGCATAATCGACAGACTTGATTGGGCGGAACGGTGGACCCCGGAACTAGTCCGGGGTGACGGAGTGGGTTTGGAGTACCGGAGGACGACATGGCACGCGTGACGACGAAGACCAGCAAGTTGCGGAAGACGATGCGCAAGGCCGCGTGGCCGGCGCTGGGGCTGACGCTGATGGCGTTCTTCGGCGCGTATGCCGTGCTCGGGCCGAACGGGATGTTCGCGTATGGCGATTACAAGCGCCAGCTTGCGAAGCGTGAACAGGATTACGCCGCGCTCGATCGCAAGCGTGAGGTCCTGAAGAACCGGGTTGCGTTGCTGAACCCGGATCATGCGAACCCGGATATGGTCGACGAGATGGTCCGTAAGGAACTGAACGTCGCGCATCCGGACGAGGTTATCGTGCCCTTGGGGAACTGAGCTTCTGCGCCCCCCTTTGGGAGGGTAGTGATCTTCTGCTCCCATCCCTGAAAGGGAGGGGTTGGGGGTGGGTTGGCCAACTTGAGCCGCCACCGATGGGACATGGGGAAGCCGACCCACCCCCGACCCCTCCCTTCCAGGGAGGGGCAAGAAGTGTGGTCGGTTGGATGTTTACCGACCCAGGAACGTCAGCAGGTCGTTGGTGAAGCGATCGCTTTCGGTGATCGTCAGGCCGTGCGGGGCGCCGTCATATTCGACGAGTTGCGAGTCCGCGATGCCCTTGGCGGCGGCGCGGCCGGTGGCGTCGATCGGCACGGTCTTGTCGCTCGTCCCGTGGACGACCAGCGTTGGGACACGGAAGGCGGCCAGATCCTGACGGAAGTCGGTGTGGCCGAACGCCTTGGCGCACTCCAGCGTCGGGTGAAGACCCGCCTGCATCGCGAGGCTCCAGACCCAGTCGACGACCTCGTCGCTGACCGGCGAGGTGATGAACCCGACGCCGAGGAATTGCTGAAGGAAGGTCTTGAAGAACGCCGGGCGGTCGTCCTCGATACCTGCGCCGATGCTGGCGAGCGTCTCTTCGGGAACGCCGTCCGGGTTGTCGTCGGTCTTGAGCATGTACGGCACGACCGACGAGATCAGCCCGGCCGCGACCACGCCCTTGCCCTCGTAGCGGCTCATGTAGCGCGCGATCTCGCCGCCACCCATCGAGAAGCCGACGATCGTCGCGTCGGTATTCGCGCCGGTGGCTTCCATCACGTCGGCCAGATCGTCGGTCAGCGTGTCGTAGTTGTAGCCGGTCCAGGGCTGGCCCGAGCGACCGAACCCGCGGCGGTCATACGCGATCGCGCGGAAGCCGGCATTGGCGAGCGCCATCGCCTGCGCGTCCCAGCTGTCGGCGTTGAGCGGCCAGCCGTGGGTGAGGATGACCGGGCGACCGGTGCCCCAGTCCTTGACGTAAATGTCTGTACCGTCACGGGTTTTTACGTAGGGCATGCAAGTCTCCGGTCTGTCTTGGCAGATGTGCGTTCAACGGCTCATCGCGCGCGCCGTTCCGCACGCTGGCGTACCAAGACTTCGACTGGCAGCATGGCGCCAGACGAATCGGAATCGGAGACAGGATGCGGATCGGACTTTTGACGACGGCGCTTGGCGCGGTCCTCGCCTTGAGCGCGTGCGGCCCTGCGCAGACGACCACGAACACGCAGGCTCCTGCCGCGCAGACGACCGCTGCGAAGGGCGACTGGGCGGGGTTCCGCGATGGCTTCATCGACGGCTGGTTCAAGATCGATCCGGCGAACGCGGTCTATCAGGGCAAGCACGAGTATGACGGCGGCTTGGGGGACTGGAGCGCGGCGGGGCTGAAGCGGCAGGCTGACTTCCTGCATGGCGCGATCGACCAGGCGGGGGCGTTCAAGGATCTGAAGCCCGCCGAGGCGTTCGAGCGCGACTATCTTGTGCAGGTCGCCAAGGGCAAGCTGTTCTGGCTGGAGGATGCCGACCAGCCGCACCATAATCCGGCTTGGTATGTGAGCGCGGGGCTCGATCCGAACACGTATATCGCGCGCAACTATGCCGATGCGCCGACGCGGATGAAGGCGCTGACCGCGTTCCTGCAGAAGATCCCGGCGGCGGCGGGGAACATCAAGGCGAACCTCAAGGCGCCGATGCCGCTGAGCTACGTCAATTACGGAACGGCGGCGTTCAACGGGTTTGCCGACTATTATGCGGGCGACGCGGTGAAGGCGTTTGCGGGCGTGAAGGATGCGGCGGCGCAGAAGCAGCTGACCGATGCGGCGCAGGCGGCGTCGAAGGCGATGCGCGATCTGGGGACGTGGACCGAGGGCCAGCGCGCGACCGCGACGCAGGATTTCGCGCTTGGGGCGGAAAAGTTCTCGCGGATGGTGGCGATGACCGAGGGCGTCGATACGCCGCTCGACCAGCTCGAGGCGGCGGGTGTCGCCGACCTCAAGCGCAACCAGGCGGCGCTGGCGCAGGCCTGCGGGGTGTTCGCCAAGGGGCAGACGATCCTCGCGTGCATGGACAAGATGAACGCGAACAAGCCGGTCGGCGGCCCGGTTGCAGAGGCTCGACGGCAGATCCCGATTTTGCGGAAGTTCGTCGTGGATCACGACCTGGTGACGATCCCGGGGACCGAGCAGGCGCTGGTCGAGGAATCGCCGCCGTATAACCGGCAGAACTCGGCGTATATCGATCCGCCGGGGCCGTTCGATAAGGGCGTGCCGTCGATCTACTATATCTCGCCGCCCGATCCGAGCTGGACCAAGGCGGTGCAGGACGCGTTCGTTCCGGGCAAGAACGACCTGCTGTTCACCTCGGTCCACGAGGTGATGCCGGGGCATTTCGTCCAGTTCCTGCATGCGAACCGCTCGCCGTCGCTCTTCGGGCGGTTGTTCGTGGGGTATGCGTTTGCCGAGGGGTGGGCGCATTATGCCGAGGAGATGATGTGGGAGGCCGGGCTCAACAACGGCGATCCCGAGACGCATGTCGGGCAGATCTCGAACGCGTTGTTGCGCGATTGCCGGTATCTGTCCGCGATTCGCATGCATGCGAAGGGGATGACGCAGGAGCAGTCGTTCCGGATGTTCGTCGACGAATGTTACCAGGACGAGGGGAACGCGAAGCAGCAGGCGGCGCGGGGGACGTATGATCCGGCGTATCTGAACTATACTATGGGTAAGTTGATGATCCGGAAGTTGCGGGCGGATTGGACTGCGACGCGGGGCGGGCGGAAGGCTTGGAAGGCGTTCCATGACCAGTTCTTGAGTTTTGGGGGGCCGCCGATTCCTTTGGTGCGGAAGGTGATGATGGGGGAGGGTAAGGCGACGGCTGCGTTTTGACTTGGGAGGAGCGCGATCGTTCTCCCATCCACCCCGGCGGAGGCCGGGGCCCAATTGGGGAGCGTCGCTAACGAAGCGCAGTCCTCCGTTATGCCGACCTTCCAATTGGGCCCCGGCCTCCGCCGGGGTGGTAGCTCTCGGTGTGAAGACTTCCCAAACCAAAGCTTGTGTCCCTGCGAAGGCGGGGACCCAGACTGGGCACTCGCCTTCGCGGGTGAACATTCTTCTTGCTGCTCCCTCTCCCCCTTCCGGGGAGAGGGCTGGGGTGAGGGGCTGTTCCGGGCGGAGCGCTGCTTGGCTGCCCCTCACCCCGACCCTCTCCCCGGAGGGGAGAGGGAGTAGGAGTCACCGCGTTTGTTGGGCCGGCTGCACGTCCTGGGTTTCCTCGGTCGGCGGGTTGCGGATCGAGGGGCGGAGGCGGCTTAGGCTGCATAGGCCTGCTACTAGCGCCAGACCGGCGGCTACGAGCGGCGGGGTCATGCCGGCGCCTACGCCCATGGCCAGGAGGGCGGCGACCAGGGTGGCGCCGGTGGTCTGGCCTACCAGGCGGACCGTCGAGACGAGGCCGCCTGCCGCTGCGGCGCGTTCGCGGGGGGCGGAGCCGATGATGAGGCGTGCGTTCGGCGCCATGAACATCCCGAACCCCGAGCCGCACAGCGCCATCCGCCATGCGATGTCGAAATACCCTGGGTCTGCGGGCATGTAGGCGATCAGTAGCAGCGCGCAGATCGACACGCCCATGCCGATCCCGCCGAGTAAGCCCGCCGGGTAGCGATCCGACAACCAGCCGGAGAGCGGCGCGACGAACATGTTCGCCAGCGGCCATGGCGCGATCGCCGCGCCGACCTCCGCCGCGCTGAAGCCGAACGCGTGCGTCAGGCGGAACGGGGTCGAGAGCAGCAAAGTCATTTGTGCGATGAACGCGGTGTAAGCACCGATCGCCGACAGCGCGAGCACCGGGCGGGCGAGCAGGTCGATTGGCAGGATCGGCTTGGTCTCGCCTTGCTCGCGCTTCACGAAGAACCAGCCGATCACCACGCCGGTCAGGACGATCGCGGCGGAAACGATCGGGCTGTCGCCGTGGACTGCGCTTTCCGCGCCGCCGATGACGAGCCCGATCATCGCCGCGCACATCACCGCGCCGAGCACGTCGAAGGGTTCGTCGTGTTTCCGCGGTTCGGGCAGTGCGCGACCGAGCAGGAGCGACGCGATCGCGAACGGCACCGCGCTGGCGAACACCCAGGGCCAGGGGGCGATGGCGAGGACGAGGCCGCCGATGGTCGGCGCGAGTGCCGCCGAACTGGATACGACCACCGAGTTGATGCCAAGCCCGCGGCCGAGTTGCTTGGTGGGATATATTGAGCGGATCAGCGCAGAGGAGACGCTTAGCGCGGCCGCGGCACCCAGGGCTTGCGCGGCGCGGACGACGAGCAGGAAGGGCAGGCTCTTGGCGAAGAAGCAGAGCAACGTCGCGACGGTGAAGAGCAGCTGACCGTATTGGTACATGCGTTTCAGGCCGATGCGGTCGCCGAGCCCGGAGAAGGGGAGCAGCGCCATCGCCAGGATCAGCTGGTACACGGTGACGACGGTCACCACCGCGCTGCTGCCGACGTGCAGGTCGCGCGCGATCGTCGGGAGCGCGACGGTGGCGATGCCGCCGTCGATGATCGTCAGCGCCGTGCCCGCCGAGATTGCGGCGATCGCGACGAAGCGGCGGGGTTTGGGCAGGCCGTCCTGCATTTTTCTTGAACTCGCTTCGTCACCCCGGACTTGTTCCGGGGACCACCGTGCCGCACAATCGACAGGATTTGTTATGCGGATCGGTGGACCCCGGAACAAGCCCGGGGTGACGGTAGGGAGTTGTATATGCGTGGTATCTTGTTTGCGACGGCGGCGACATTGCTTGCGGGGACCGCAGCCATCGCCCAAGTCGCACCGATGACCAAAACGAACACTGCCGCCGACCCGTATATCTGGCTCGAGGACAAGGATGGCGCAAAGCCTTTGGCCTGGGTCGAGGCGGAGAATGCGAAGACGTTGCCGCGTCTCCAGAACGATCCGCGCTACAAGACTTTTTATGCCGAGGCGCTGGCGATCGCGTCCGCGAAGGATCGCATCCCGATGCCGAACCAGATGTTCGGGCGGATCTACAATTTCTGGCGCGATGCCGAGCATCCACATGGGCTTTGGCGTTGGACGAGTGCTGCCGATTACGCGAGCCCGACGCCGAAATGGACGACCGCGCTCGATCTCGATGCGCTGGGCAAGGCCGAGGGCAAGCAGTGGGTGTGGAAGGGGTCGACCTGTCTCCAGCCCGAGGAGCGGCTGTGCCTCGTAGCGCTGTCGGAGGGTGGCGAGGACGCGGTGACGTATCGCGAGTTCGACCTGTCGACCGGCACGTTCGTCGCGAACGGCTTCACGCTGCCGAAGTCGAAGCAGGATGCCAGCTGGGTCGACAAGGATACGCTGCTGGTCGCGCGCGACTGGGGGGCGGGGACGACGACTCAGTCGGGCTATGCGTTCGTGCTGAAGCAGGTGAAGCGCGGCCAGCCGCTGACCGCCGCGACCGAGGTGTACCGCGGCGCGGCGACCGACCAGGGGCCGACCGGTGCGGACGTGCTGACCGACGAGAAGGGCAACCGGCTGGTGGTGATCCAGCGGCGGAAGACGTTCTTCGGCGCGGACAAGCTGGTGTGGACGCCGGCGGGTACGCGGCCGCTCGCGCTGCCCGATCGGACGTTTCCGGCGGGGATGATCGACGGACAGGTGATCTTCTCGACCAGTGACCCATGGGGCAAGATCCCGGAGGGGGCGGTTGCCTCCGCGCCGCTCGCCGAGGTGGAGAAGGGCGCGATCAACCCGACGATCGTGTTCGCACCGGGGCCGCGTCAGTCGGTCGACGGGATGGCGCTGACCAGGTCGAAGCTGTTGCTGGTGGTGTCGGACAACGTTCGCGGGCGGGCGTCGGTTTACACGCACGGCGCAAGCGGCTGGACCGCCAAGCCAATCGCGCTGCCCGACAATGCCTCGATCGACGTCGCGAGCACGACGGATCGTAGCGACGATGCGTATCTGACGGTGACGGGGTTCCTCACGCCGACGTCGCTCTATTCGCTGGATGCGGCCTCTTCCGCAGCACCAAAACCGATCAAGACGCTGCCGGCGAAGTTCGATGCGTCGAACGACGTCGTCGAGCAGTTCGAGGCGACCTCGACCGACGGGACGAAGGTGCCGTATTTCGTGGTGCACAAGAAGGGCATCACGCTCGACGGGACCACGCCGACGATCATGACGGCGTATGGCGGTTTCCAGGTGTCGATGACGCCGAGCTATTCGGGGAGCACAGGCAAGCTTTGGCTGGAGCGGGGTGGGTCGTACGTGCTGGCGAACATCCGCGGGGGCGGGGAGTTCGGGCCTAAGTGGCATGACGCCGGGCGGAAGACGAAGCGGCAGGTGATCTACGACGACTTCGCGGCGGTGGCGAAGGACCTGTTTGCGCGGAAGCTGACGAGCCCGGCCAAGTTGGGGATCTATGGTGGGTCGAATGGCGGGCTGCTGATGGGGGTCGAGTTCAACCAGCATCCCGATTTGTGGAAGGCGGTGACGATCCAGGTGCCGCTGCTCGACATGATCCGGTACGAGGGGATCGCGGCTGGGGCGTCGTGGGTCGACGAATATGGCTCGGTGACGGTGCCAGCGGAGAAGGCGTTTCTCGAGACGATCTCGCCGTATCAGAACATCAAGAAGGGCGTCGCGTATCCGGAGCCGTATATCTGGACGACGACGAAGGATGACCGGGTCGGGCCGCAGCACGCGCGCAAGTTCGCGGCGCGGTTGAAGGAATATGGGCTGCCGTATCTGTATTATGAGGACACGGCGGGCGGTCATTCGGGCGATGCGGATATCGAGCAGGGGGCTCGGTTGCAGGCTTTGCAGATGACGTACTTCACGCAGAAGCTGGTCGGGGTGGCGAAGTAAAACTTGTGATCCTCCCCCGCCAGGGGGAGGCGGCAGGCATCGCCTGACGGAGGGGGAGGAAGGGGAAACCTCGGTTCCGTGTCCTCCCCTCCGTCACCTTCGGCGCCACCTCCCCCTTGCGGGGGAGGATCGACCGTCGATCAGCGGCAGCGAACCTGGCTGTTGTTCTGGTCCACTGCACGGCCGGCGAGGCCACCTGCCGCTGCACCGAGCAGCGAGCCGACGATGCGCGAACGGCCGCCGTCGATCACATTGCCGAGGATGCCGCCGCCCGCTGCGCCGATGATCAGCCCGGTCGTGCCGTCGTTGCGCTTGCAGTAATATTTGCCGTCCTGCCCGGCATAGACACGGTCGTTGGTCGACAGCGTGCGCTCCTGGTAGTTCGGGCCGGCGCGATAGTAGCGTGATGGGTCGTAGTTACCTTCGTCGCGCTCGTCCGGATACGCTTCCTGGTAGCCGCCGCTGCGATCTGGCGCGGTGCGATAGCCGCCCTGTGGCGCATAGCCGCCGCGGTTGCCGCGGACCGACTGGTAGCGATCGAATTCCTGGCGGAAGATCTGCAATTCGCTGTCGAGGCGCGACTGGGCGGCGGCGAAGCGCGCGTCGTCGGCCTGCGACTGCGCGAGCGCGGGGGTGGCGGCGGAGAGGCAGGTAGCGGCGATCAGTGCAGCCGTACCGAGAAAACGCTTCATGATCCGGATCCTTCTAAAAGGTCACAACGAGAGTGGGCGGCAGCATCGCGCCACCGCCAACTCGATATCAAGAATTATCAGCGGCAGATCTGCACGCGGCGGTTGTGGCGCCATTCGGTGCGGCAGCGGCGGTTGTTGTTCCAGTTGCGACGATCATGATCGCGACCACGATAACGACGGTCGTCGTGACGATCGCCGCGATGGTCGTTGTGGCGATAATCGCGGCGGTCGCCGCGGTCGCCACGGTGGTCGCCACGATGATCGTTGTCGCGATACTGCTGGCTGTACCCGCGCTGGGCTTCTGCGGGAGCGGCGGCGCCGAGGCCGAGTGTCGCGAAGGCCAACCCGGCAGCGATGAGATGCGTAAACTTCATGAGATGTCCTCTCGAACCCGACAATCGGGATGTGCCGTTGATACGGCTATCGAGAGACATCGTTCCTGAACGGGTTTGTTGGCTGGCGTACAGGTTGGGCGCGCCAGCCGGGGATCAGTTAGCCCTATGTTAGCTGGGGAGCCCCTCGATCACGAACACGCGGTAGTCGGCGCCCTTGAGACGGTGCTGCAACGCGTCCTGATAGGCCGGGCTGTCATACCAGGCATGCGCCTCGGCCACGTCGGGGAATTCGAGGATCACGGCGCCCTCGACAGCCTGACCTTCGAGCGTTTCGACCGCACCGTAGAACGCGAGCGGCTTCAGCGTGCGGCCTTCGCGGGCGAGGGGTGCCTTGGCCTGGTATTGCTTCATCTCTTCGGCATCGGTGACTTCGTTGCGCACGAACACGACATAGGCGGTCATCAACATTCTCCTTCTGCGGCGGCAGGGTGGCAGCGAGTATACCTATGCCCGTTACAATGCGCCTGGTTTCGGCCTGAACGCGCCGAGCCCGGCGATCGCCAGCCGTTGTGCGGGGATCGCGGTCTCGGCGAACGATAAGCGCAGGTAGCGCGCGGTGGTCGGTCGGGCGAACGCGATCCGCTGGGCGGCGAGGGCGTAGGCGATGTTGGGTAGTTCGCCCTTGGCGATGTCCTGCCACGTCTTGCCATCGGTGCTCGCCTCGACCCGGTAGCCTTTCGGCGGGGCGGTGTTCGCCATCACCGCGCGCGACGGGATCAGGACGAACCCGGCGAGCGTCTCGGTCGCGGCGAGGTCGATCGTGACCGAGGCGGGTGTGCCGGGTGCGGGCGCGGGCATGGTCCAGGCGGTCGCGCTGTCGTCGTCGAGCAGCGCCTTGGCACCCGGCGCGGTGGCGGTGACGATCGACCAGCGGCTGGTGACGACGGTAGTCGTATCGGTGTTGCGGACCGGCGCGACGGGGGCGGGTGCGACCTGGCGGAACAGCGCGACTTCGCTGATCGCGGGGCAGGCGGTGCCTTCGAGGATGCGCAGGCGGAGGCGGCGGGGGGCGATCGGCGTGTCCAGGCGGACGATGCGTTGCGGTCCGATTCCCGAATGCTCGGCGAGCTTGCGCCATTGTCCGCCGATCTCGGCGTCGATCGCGAACCGGGTCACGCGGATGCCGAGGGGGAGATATTCGCGGAGGCGGATGAGGTCGAACGATCGGCCCGGCGGGAGGTCGAGCGTCAGTGTTGGGGTGATGATGGCGTCGGGCGTCGACCAATAGGTGTCGCGGTTGCCGTCGAGAACCGTGCTGGCCGCATAGGTCTTCCCGCGGACGTGGGTGGCGGATGCGACGGAGCCCTTCGCAAGATCGGTGGCAAAGGTCGCGGCCTGCGCCGTGCCGAACGACTTCAGCGTTTCGACGTCGATGTCCGCAAGCCGGCCGCGACGGTCGGGCGGCAGGTTGAGGTTGAGGTTGGTGCCGCGACCGACCGATTCGTCGTGCAGCTTGATCAGGCGCGCGGGCGTCTTGACCTTCGAATCCTCGTCGGCGTGGTAGAACCAGCCGGGCCGGATGGAGACGTCGGTCTCGGCGGGCCACCAGAGCGGCGCACCGCGCACGCCAGAATTGCCCTCGGACTGGACATAGGGATGGTTCGGCATGGTCGGCCAACACGGATCGCCGGCGATGCCGTCCTCGTTCCCGACCCAGCGCAGGTCCGCGCCGAGCGGGTCGAAGGTGCAGGCCATCGGCTGATGCTCGTGGACCAGCGCGACGATCGACGGCCAGTTATAATATTTTGGCGCGTCGATCTTCCGCGTGTCGCGCGCGCCGCCGTAATAGCCGTCACCGCCGTTCGCGCCATCGAACCAGAATTCGAACAACGGGCCGTAGCGGGTGCAGAGCTCGACCACCTGCTTGCGGAAATACTCGACATAGGCCGGGCGGCCATATTCGGCGTGGTTGCGATCCCAGGGCGAGAGATACAGGCCGAAATCGAGCCCGGCACGACGGGTGGCGCGCTCCATCTCGCCGACGATGTCGCCCTTGCCGTCCTTGTAGGGGCTGTTGCGGATGCAGTGTTCGGTCAGCATCGTCGGCCAGAGGCAGAAGCCATCATGATGCTTGGCGGTCAGGATGATGCCGCGCATGCCGCCTGCCTTGGCCGCGGCGACGATCTGGTCGGGCGAGAAGTCGGTCGGGTCGAAGAGCTTCGGATCCTCGTCGCCATAGCCCCATTCACGATCGGTGAAGGTGTTGATCGAGAAATGGACGAATGCGTATTGCTCGCGCGCGTGCCAGGCGAGTTGGCGCTTCGAGGGCGTCGCACCCCAGGGTTTCGGCGCGGTGTCGCGGCCGGCACCGATCGCAGGCGTGGCGGTGGCGGCTAGACCCGAGGCGAGCAGCAGGCGGCGGGAAACTTCGGTCATCATCGTCTCCGGGAGGGCATCAGGCAGCGGGCTGGCCGAACGAGGGCGGTCGGTCGGCGAGCTTGGCGCCGAATGCAGGGTTCGGCGTGGCGGACATGGTGAAGCGGAGCGTGCCGCCAGCCGCGAGATCGGCGTGGGAGATCCAGCTTTTCGTCCACGGCTTGCCGTTCCACTGGACCGCCGCGACATAGGGCGTGTCGGCGCGGTTGCCGGGGGCTTCGACGACCAGCTTGCGACCCTTGCCGACGCGGACCTCGGCGTGGGTGAACAGCGGTGAGCCGAACACGTACACCGCCGCGACCGGATCGACCGGGTAGAAACCGAGCGCCGACATCACGAACCACGCGCTCATCTGGCCGCAATCGTCGTTGCCGATGATCCCGTCGGGCGCGTTGCGGTACATCGTGTCGAGCAGCTTGCGAACCAGCGCCTGCGTCTTCCACGGCTGGCCGACATAGGCGTAGAGATAGGGCACGTGCTGATCGGGCTCGTTGCCGTGCGCATATTGGCCGAGCAGCCCGGAGATGTCGGGCGGCGCGTCCTTGGGTAGCGTCGACGGCGCGGCGAACAGCGCGTCGAGCCGGCTCGCGAACTTCGCGTCGCCGCCGAAATGCGCGATCTGGCCGTAGAGGTCGTGCTGGTTGAGGAACGTGGTCTGCCAGCCATTCGCCTCAGTGAAATCGCGGTAGCGCTTGGTGTGGCCGAGCTGGATCGGGTCGTAGGGCTTCAGCCAGCTGCCGTCGGCGAACTTGGGCCGCGCGAGGCCGATCGCGGGATCGAGCACGTTGCGGTAGTTTCGGCTGCGGAGACGCAGGCGATCGGCGTCTTCCTTCGCGCCGGCCTTCTGCGCGAGCGTTGCCATCGCCCAGTCGTCATAGGCGTATTCCTGAGTCCGGCTGACCGATTCGTCGACCGTATCGGCAGGGAGGTAACCGCGCTCGATATACGTGCCACGCGCGCGGCTGTTCACGAGATCGGGAGCGGCGGGATCGAACGCGCGGGTACGGATCGCGGGCCATGCCGCGGCATAATCGGCGTCGATGCCCTTTGCCGCGGCCTCGGCCATGATCGCCACCGAGTGCCAGCCGATCATCGTGCCGGTCTCGACCCCCTGGAGCGGCCAGCAGGGCGGGCCGTACGCGCTTTGCTGCGTCTGGCGGATCAGGTCGCGGACCAGCGATTTCGCGCGATCGGGCGCGACCAACGTCAGCAGCGGGTGGAGCGTGCGATACGTGTCCCAGGTCGAATAGGTGCTGTACGCCTGCTCGCCGGCGGGCACGCTGTGGACCTCGCGATCGGGCCCGACATAGCGGCCGTCGACGTCGGAGAAGAGCGTCGGCGCGATCATCGCGTGGTAAAGCGCGGTGGTCATGATGACGCGGGCGTCGTCGGTGCCGCCCTCGACCTTCACGACCTTGAGCGTGTCCGCCCAGTTGCGGATCGCCTGGCGTCGCGCGACGTCGAACTCGCGGAAATAGGACGCGGCGAGGTTGGTCCGTGCGCCGGCCATGTCGACCGCGGAGACGGCGGTGCGGACGACGATCGGTGCGGCGCCGGCATTGTCGTAGTGGAGCACGGCGCGGACGCGGTCGGCGGTGACGATCGCGCCGTTGACGCCCTGCGTGTCGGCGTAGAGCGTGATCCGGTCGGGTTTTGGCGACACGTGCATCGCGAAGTGGATGCGGCGGCCCTTCGCCCAGCGGAACGTCCGGCGGCTGCCGGTGAGCGTGCCGTCGGTGTCGAGCTCGATCCGGCTCTCGTCGATCAGCGGACCTTCGCCGGGGCGGCTGTCGCGGTAGTTGCCGAGATCGACCAAGAGGTGGCCGGGGCCGGCGGGGAAGTGGTGACGCTGCCAGCCAACGCGCGTCTCCGCGGTCAGTTCGGAGCGGACGCCGTTGCCGAGCGTGACGGCGTAATAGCCGGGCTCAGTGACTTCCTGCGTGTAAGTCTGGCGATAGCCTTCGCCGGGCTTGTCGGGTGCGCCGGGCAGCAGCTTGACCGCGCCGCGACCGGGAACGACCAGCACGTCCATCAGGTCGGCGATGCCGGTGCCCGACAGATGCGTGTGCGAGAAGCCCATCATGGTCGGGTCGCCGTGATGGTAGCCCGAGCAGTTCGCCCAATTCTCGGTATCGGTGTCGGGGCTGACCTGGACCATCCCGAACGGCATCGTCGCGCCGGGATAGGTGTGGCCGTCGCCGCCGGTGCCGATCCACAGATTGGGCGCGGCCTTCACCGAGCGTGCGGCGGCGGGGATCGCGCCGGTGAGTGCGAGCGCACCGCTGGAGCCGAGCAGGGCGCGTCGTGTGATCTTCATAACGCGCTCGCCAATAGTGCGGGGCGGGTGTTCGCAAGCTGAACGATCAGTTCGCCGAACAGGCCGTTGGCCCAGGCGAACCAGGACCGCGTGAACTTGGTGGGATCGTCCTTGTCGAACGCCTCGTGGATGAAGCCGGTGTCGGCATCGGTGTCGCGCAGCATCCGCAGACACGCGCGGACGGTCGCGTCGTCTGCGCCCGCCAGCGCGCGGACGATCAGCGACATCGGCCAGATCTGGCCGAGCCCCACGTGCGGCCCGCCGATCCCCTCGGCCTTGGTCCCCTTGAAGAAATACGGGTTGGCGTCGCTCCATGCGGCTTGCGCGGTGCGGCGCCAGAGCGGATCGGTGGCGGGGACGCAGCCCATATAGGCGAGCGCGGAGAGCGACGGCACGTTGGCGTCGTCCATGAAGACCGCGTTGCCGAAGCCGTCGACTTCGTACGCCCAGACTTCGCTGCCGTCGCGCAGGCGCATCCGGCCGTGCGCGACGAGCGCCGCCTCGACTTCGTTCGCGAGCGCGGTCGCATCGGCGGCGAGTGCGGTGTCGTGACGCGCTTCGTTCGCGACGACCGCGAGTTCGCGCAGGGTGGTGACCGCGAACAGGTTGGACGGGATCAGATACGGGTAGACGCAGGCATCGTCCGAGGGGCGGAAGCCGCATTGGATCAGGCCGTTGGGCTTGGCGGGGTTGCCCCAGCCTTCGAGCGCCATCGTCTCGGTGTTGCGGTTCGAGGATCGCAGGAAGCTGTAGGGGCCGCGATCGTCCTTGCGCTGTTGCTCGCGGTAGGTGCGGATGCTCGCGCGGGCGGCCTCGGCCCAAATTGCGTCGAACGGGGTCGCGTCGCGCGTCGCCTGCCAATAGCCGTAGGCGAGGCGCATCGGATAGCAGAGCGAGTCGATCTCCCATTTGCGCTCCGCGACGCCGGGTTTCATCTCGGTCTGGTCCTTTAGCGCCCAACTCAGGTCGGTCTTCGCGGTCGGGCTTTCCATGAACGCGTTGGCGTAGGGGTCGATCAGGATCGAGCGCGACTGGCGCGCGATGAGCCCGCGGAAGAGCGAGCGTAGCGCCGGGTCTTCGCGGACGAGATGGAGATAGGGGCGAAGTTGCGCTGAGCTATCGCGGAGCCAGAGGCAGGGGATGTCGCCGGTGATGACGAACGCGTCGGGCGCGCCGCCGACGGTCGACATGCGGACGGTGGTGTCGAGCGTGTTCGGATAGCAGTTACCGAACATCCAGCGGAGCTTCGGGTCGCCGATCCGGGCGGAGACGCGCGCGATCTCGCGTTCGACCGAGCGGCTGGTGAAGTTGCGGTCGGCGAGCGCGGGGCGCTTGCTCGGCAGCGAGGGGCGGGCGGCGAAGGCGGGCGTGCCGACGAGCGCGAGGCCCCCGGCTACACCGCCCGCCATGACGGTGCGGCGGTCCATGTTCGCAGCGCTCACTTGGGCAGCTCCACCGTCGCGCCGGTGATCGTCAGGTCGCTCCATTGGCCCGCGCCGTCGCCGGGCTGGCCGCCGCCGATATAGAGGCGGTAGGCGCCGGGGACGATCGTCCGCGTGCCGTCGCGCGCGACGCTGCTCATCGATCGCGGATCGATCGTGATCGGCACGGTGCGCGACTGGCCGGGCTTGAGCGCGACGCGGCCGAAGCCGACGAGCTGGCGCTGGAGGACGGGGGTGGTCGGGCCACCGGCCTTGGCGGCGGGCGCGACTAGGTACGCCTGGACGACTTCTTCGCCTGCACGGTTGCCGGCGTTCGACAGCTTGGCGGTGACGGTCAGCGGCTGTCCGGCGGCGACGCTGAGCGCCGGCTTCGTCGCGGCGTAGGCGAAGTCGGTGTAGCTCAGGCCGTGGCCGAAGCCCCAGAGCGGCGTGCCGGTGAAGTAGCGGTAGGTGCGCTCCTTCATCGTGTAGTCGGTGAACGCGGGCAGGTCCGCGGTGGTCTTGTAGAAGGTGACGGGGAGGCGGCCCGACGGGTTGTTGAGCCCCGCCAGCGTCTCGGCGATCGCGGTGCCGCCGGCCTGGCCGGGATACCAGGCGGCGAGGATCGCGTCGGCCGATGCCGGATCGACCGCGACCGCGCTGCCGCTGGTGAGGACGAGGACGATGGGCTTGCCGGTCGCCTTCAGCGCTTCGAGCAGGCGGACCTGCGCTGGAGGCAGGCCGATGTTCGTGCGGTCGCCGCCGACGAAGCCGGGGACGCTGACCGAGAGCGCTTCGCCTTCGAGATCGGGCGAGAGGCCCATCACGGCGACGATCACGTCGGCATCGCGAGCGATGGCGACGGCCTGATCGAGCAGCGGCTGTGCGGGGGGGCTCCAGAGCAGGCGGACGCCTTCGTCGTCGCTGCGGTGATCGAGTTCGAGGCGGAACAGGACGGGCGTGCCGTCGCTGGTCAGCGTGACCTCGACGCGGCCCTTCTTGACCTCGCCGGCCGAGAGTTGGCGATCGCCGATCCAGAGCCGGACCGCGTCGTGTGTCGAGCAATCCTTCCAGCAGGCGGGGACGTCGACGACCAGCGGATAGGTGCCGGCGGCGGGAGGCGTGAAGGTTCCGGTCCAGCGGACGCCGAAGGTCCTGGCGAGGCCGGGGGCGGGACTCGCGCGGTTGTGGTCGATGTCGATGTAGCGATCGGTGCGCGTCAGGGTCGGGGCGCCGACGCCCGCCTGTGTGGCAAAATATTCGGTCTTCAGGCCGCCGGCGAAGACGGTTTCGGGGACGGGTACGGCTGCACCGTCGGCGAGCGACGAGCCCTGCGCGTAGCGGACGTTGGCGGCGCCGAACTGCTTGCGGATGCCCTCCAGCGGCGTGACCGGCGCGACCGCAGTGCCGTGGTAATTGCCTTGCAGCACGCCGAGATCGTCGGCGTCCGCGCCGATCACCGCGATCCGGCTGCCGGGCTTCAACGGCAGGCGGTTCGCGTCGTTCTTGAGCAGGACGATCGATTTCCGCGCGGCGTCGAGCGCGAGCGCACGGTGGGCGGGGGTGTCGACCTGGTCGGTGCCGATGCTGCGCCACGGATTGGCTGCGCCGAATACGGTGCCGAGCGCGCGGCGGGCTTCGAGCGCGCGGATCAGCGCGGTGTCGACCTCGGCTTCGGTGACGAGACCCTGGCGGACCGCGGCGGGGAGGGCGGCATAGGCGCTGCCGCAATTGAGGTCGGTGCCGCCCCGTATCGCGGCGGCGGCGGCGCCCGCGGCGTCGAGGCGGTAATGGTGGTAGAGACTGATGTTCGACACCGCGTCGCAGTCCGACACCGTGAAGCCCTTGAACCCCCAGTCGCGCCGCAGCCGGTCGACCATCAACGCCGACGATGCGCAGGCGGGGACGCCGTGGATCGAGTTGTACGCGCACATCAGCGACTGCGCCTTGCCCTCGGTCACGGCGAGCCGGAACGCGGGGAAGTAGGTCGCCTCCAGGTCATAGGGGCTGGGATCGACGTCGAAGCTGTCGCGTCCAGCCTCGGGGCCGCTGTGCACCGCGAAATGCTTGGGGGTGGCGATGACCTTGGGGTGGAGCGGGTCGGGGCCCTGCAACCCGCCGATGAAGGCGACGCCGAGGCGACCGGTCAGATACGGGTCCTCGCCGTAGGTTTCCTGGCCGCGGCCCCAGCGTGGATCGCGGAAGATGTTGATGTTGGGCGACCAGATCGTCAGCCCTTCGTAGATCTTGCGGTTCGCACCGACGTCCTGCGCGTTGAAGCGCGCGCGGGCCTCGGTCGCGACGACGTCGCCGATCTTAGCAACCAGCGCGGTATCCCAGGTCGCAGCCATGCCGATCGCCTGCGGGAAGACGGTGGCGTGGCCGTTGCGCGCGAGGCCGTGAAGCCCCTCGTTCCACCAGTCGTAGGCGGGCAGCCCGGCCTTCGGATCGGCGGGGACGGTGCTCTGCAACTGCGCCGCCTTTTGTTCGAGCGACATTTGCGCGACGGCAGTCGCCACCGGATCGGCGGACGCGAGCAGGAGCCAGATCATCGGGCGAGGGTCCTCAAGGTAAGCGCTTTCCGCAACGTCGCGGCGGAGGCGTCGGAGACGACGTGGATGGTGACGCTTTCGCCCGGCAACAGGTCGAAGCCGTCGTCGGACGGCTGGGCCGCGACCGCGCCGAAATCGAGCATGACCGCGCGGGCCAGGTTGGCCGCGGTGATCTTCACGTCGGTGCCGGTCCAGCGAACGCTGAGGCCGGGGTCGGGATACGCCATGTCCTTCGGGAGCGCGCGTTCGATGATCGCCCGGCTCGTGCCGCCGTTATCGAGCTGCAGATCGGCGACCGCGTAGCTGCCGGTCGGCGCGGCGGCACCGAACAGCGCGTCGTCGGACAGCGTCGCGACCAGCCTCGACGAGAGCGGCTCGAGCATCAGCGCGGCGGTAGTGTCCTTCAACACCTTGCCGTCCATCGTCATCGTCCGCACCCGCCAGCGGGAGTCGACCAGCGTGGTCGCGTCGGAGATCAGCGAGATACGGGTCGCGCCGCCTTTCCGCTCGGCGACGATCGCTTGCGGCGCGAAGAACCGCCGGGCGGCGTAGTTGAGCAGCTTCCACCGGCCGGCATGATCGATGCTCGCCCAGCTGATCGAGGGCCAGACGTCGTTGAGCTGCCAGTAGAGCGAGCCCATCGTGACCGGGCGGCAGGCGCGGTGATGCGAGGCGGCGATGCGGATCGCCTCGGCCTGGTTGACCTGCGTCAGGTAGACGAGATCGGCGAAATCGCGCGCGGGACGCAACCGATCGCGCAGGTACATCATCAGCCGCTCATTGCCTTCGCCGGCTAGGAACTTCTGGTGCGCCTTCATCACCGGGCTGTCCGTGGCGAGCGTACCCTTGCCGGCGAATTCGCGGATCGTCGACAGGTCGGGCATCGACTGGAAGCCGTATTCGGACATGAAGCGCGGGCAGCTGTCGAGATAGTTCTCGACCGGCTTGGAGCCCGACCAGACGTCCCAGAAATGGCGGTCGCCGTCCTTGTCGGTGTCGACGGGACCCTCGTAATTGGTCGAGGGCGAGCCGGGCCAATAGGGTGTGCCGGGGGCGTTGCGCGTGACGGCTTCGCGCAGCACGCGGTCGAACAGCACGGCCATGCCGGCGCCGATGCGCTCCTGCTCGTCGGCGCCGACCGCCTTCTTGAACGCTTTCCGGTCGGACCAGTTCTCCCAGCCCGACAGGACCTCGTTGCCGCCGGCCCACAGCACGACGGAGGGATGCGATCCGATCCGCGCGACCTGTTCCTCGGCCTCGATCCGGACGTTCTCGCGGAAGGCGGCGTCGGGCGGCGTGACGCTGCCGCCGAACATGAAGTCCTGCCACACCATCAGGCCCATCCGGTCGGCGATGTCGTAGAACGCGTCGTCCAGATAGGTCCCGCCGCCCCAGATGCGGACCATGTTCATGTTGGCGTCGCGCGCGCCCTTCAGGATCGTCTCCATATAGGCGGGCGTGACGCGCGCCGGGAAACTGTCGAACGGGATGATGTTCGCGCCCTTGGCGAAGATCGGCGTACCGTTGACCTTGAACCCGAAGCTGCCGTCCTTGCGGATCAGCTCGACCGTGCGCAAGCCGACCCGCTTCGTCACGCTGTCCTCGGGAGTCGGCTCCGCGCCGCCCAGTGAGGCGGTGACGGTGTAGAGCGGCTGCGCGCCGTAACCGACCGGCTGCCAACGTTTCGGATCCGCGATCGCCAGCGGGATCGAGACCGCGTTGTTGCCCTTGACGAGCGTCACCGTCCGGTCGACCGAGACCGTCTTGCCGTCCGGTCCGGTGACCGCGGCGCGGATCGTCGCGACGCCGGGCGTCTCGACGGCGATG
The DNA here is from genome assembly GCF_001421745.1 of Sphingomonas sp. Leaf230. Taxonomy (GTDB): domain Bacteria; phylum Pseudomonadota; class Alphaproteobacteria; order Sphingomonadales; family Sphingomonadaceae; genus Sphingomonas. The sequence continues at coordinate 211,490 of NZ_LMKW01000009.1, forward strand.
TCGAGCTTGGCGGACAGCCGTGCTTCGGTCGGCGTCAGCGCCTCCTGGTCGACGCGGAGCGTGTCGATCCGCGCGTCGTCCCAGATTTCCAGCCGGACCGGCCGCCAGATGCCGGTGTTGACGATGCGGGGACCCCAGTCCCAGCCGTAATTGTATTTGGGTTTGCGGATATAGGGCGAGGTCTGCTTGCCCTTCGGCTCGTCGCCGAACGCGCTGTCATATTCGCCCGGCAGCGGGTTCTTCTCGGCGAGCACCATCGGCTGGAGCGTGCGGATCGGCGAGGCGATCGTCACCAGCACCTCGTTGCGCCCGACCTTCAGCACCGGCTGCGCATCCACGCGCCAGCGCCGATGCGCGTTGTCGGTGGTCAGCAGCACCTTGCCGTTGACGCTGACCGTCGCGAACGTGTCGAGCCCGTCGAACACGAGGTCGAGGTGATTGCGCTGCATCATCGCCGGGGTGACGTCGAACACCCGGCGGAACTGCCATTTGGTCAGCCCCGCCCACTGGATCGCCGCCTCGTTGGTGCCCTTGAACGGATCGGGCACGCGGTGCGCCGCGATCAGGTCCTGCTGCACCGATCCGGGGACGGCCGCCGGGAGCCACGTGGCCTCGCGCTTGTGCGCGGCGGTCGCGGCGGTGTCGGTCGGATCGATCCGCACCTGCCACGCGCCGTCGAGCGGCACGACGGTCTTGGGCGAGGCGATGGCTGGCGCGGCGAGTGCGATCAGGGGAAGGACGAACCAGCGACGCATCAGCGTGTCTCCAACAGGGTCATGCGCTCGACCGCGTAGAACGGGTCGGACGTGGGGGAGGTGAATTGCAGGCAGACGTCGCGGTCTCCGGCGATCGTCGGCAACGTCCCCTTCACGCTGAAGCGGGTCGGCGCGGCCTTCGGATCGGGCAGCGGGAAGGTACCCGCGATCACCGGTTTCGCGCCCTTCACGGTGCAGCCGACCAGCACCATCAGCTCGCCGTGCGGCGTCACGTTGTAATGCTGGCGCACCTTGGTGACGTCGTGCGCAAGGCCCCAGTTGCGCGGCAGGCGGGCGATATCGATCGTGAACCCCTTGGCGACATCCATCGGCGCGGCGGGGTAGGCGGTGCAGGTGTCGAAGATGTCGGCGTTGAACACTGGCGCATTGCCCTGAGCCTCAGACGTCAGCGGCAGGCGCAGGCCGAGAGATCCTTTGGGGCAGGCGATCATGTCGGACGCGGTGCGGGTCAGCAGCGCCTGGCGACCGGTCTCGAACAGGCGGGGTTCGGCGACCGGCTGGCCACTCGCATCGAACGCGGCGGCACGGATCGACACGCCGGGCTTTACCGAAAGCGGCGCGGTGTACGCGGCCGACCGGGCGGTCGGCACCTTGCCGTCGAGCGTGTAGCGGATCGTGCCGTAGGGGGCCTGCGTGGCGAGCACGACTTTCGCGCGGTTGGTGCGGAGCGCATCGCCGCGCGTGCCGTCGAGCGTGTAGCCGACTGCGAATGCGCTGTCCGCGACTTCCAGCTTCGACTTGCGCCAGCGCCGGATCTGCGGCTGGACCCGGTCGAGGAAGCCTGCGAAGTCGCGCTTGTCCTTGCCCGACCACGTGATCTCCGCGAGCGCGGCGGCGCGCGGGAAGATCAGGTGCTGCATCTGGTACGGGGTGACGATGTACTCGCTCCACAGATTGGCCTGCGCGCCGAGCACGTGCTGCGCCTTGTCCGCCGAAATGCCCGTCGGCATCGGCTCGTAGTTATAGACGGTTGCGAGCGACTGGATTGCGAGGCGGCCGGGTGGTTCGTCGGGGCGATCGCTTTGCAGATTGTCGAAATACAGCGTCGGGGCGGGCGACAGCACGACGTCGTGGTTCTGGTTGGCGGCGTCGACCGCGCCCTTCTCGCCGCGCCACGACATCACTGAAGCCGACGCGGGCAGGCCGCCTTCGAGGATCTCGTCCCAGCCGATCAGGCGGCGCTTCTTGCTAGCCAGATAGGTGCCGAACTGGTCGATCATCCAGCTTTGCAGGCCGTTTTCGTCCTTGATGCCGAGCTTCGCCATCTGCGCCTGCACCTCGGGGCTGCGTTCCCACTGGTCCTTGACCGCCTCGTCGCCGCCGAGATGGATATAGGTGCCGGGGAACACTGCCATCAGCTCGTCGAGCACCGTCTTGACGAAGGCGATGCCCTTGGGGCCGGGGTTGAAGAGGTACGGGTTGACGCCCCATGCGTTGCTGACTTCAGGCGTGTCGCCGATCACGCCAAGGTCTGGATAGGCCGCGACGAGCGCCTGCGCGTGGCCGGGCAGGTCGATCTCTGGGACGATCACGATGCCGCGTTCGGCGGCGTAGGCGACCAGTTTGCGCAGTTCGTCCTGCGTGTAGAAACCGCCGACGCGCGTGCCGGGTGCTTCGCCGGTCGAGGGGCTGGTACGGATGCTGCCGATCTCGGTCAGCTTGGGATAGGCCTTCACCTCGAACCGCCAGCCCTGGTCGTCCGACAGATGGAGGTGAAGCGTGTTGAGCTTCACCGACGCCATCTGGTCGACGATCGCGTAGATCGACGGCAGCGACTGGAAATGCCGTGCGGTGTCGACCATCAGCCCACGCCAGCCGAAGCGGGGGGCGTCGTCGATCGTCACAGCGGGGATGCGCACGGGCTGGCCGAACGCGCGATCGGGGCTGATGAGCTGTGCGAGCGTCATCGCGCTGTAGAAAAGCCCGGCGTCGCCCGACGCGGTGATCTTCGCGCCGGACGCGTCGACGGTCAGCCGGTACGCTTCAGCGCCCTTGATCGCGGCATCGCGGACGAAGCGGATATTGCCGTTCGGCGACGTCTGGAGAGCGAGCCCGCGTTCGGTCTTCACATGCGCGATGAGCAGGCGCGCTGCGGCGGCGGCACCCGCGTCGGAAGGATCGGCGGTGATCGTCGCACCGTTGGCGATCGTAAAGCTGCCGGCGGTACGCGTGATCGTCGAAGGTTGCGGTACCAGCGGAAGGCGGTCCTGCGCCTGGGCAGGGATCGCGCAGAGAGCGGCGGGAAGCAGCGCCGTTGCCGTCAGCCAGCGCCCGGCATTTCGGTTCGCGGTTGCACGCATGTCGACTGCTCCCTGTATCGGCTCCTGACGGCCGCTGGTCGAGGAATGTAACCAATATAAGTCCAGACACAACCCCGTCATTTGACAGCAAGCTTGTCCTGCTATGATAGGAGATCAGGCGTGGGGCAGTCAGGGGACATACCAATATGGCCCATGGATTTAGTCTGGTTGCCGACCACGCGGTCCTTGGCTACGCTACCATGAGGGACGCGGCAAGGCTCGCTTTGAGCTGCCGGTCGGAGGGGGAATACATGGCGTTTTCCGATGACATCGGACGCTTTCGCAAGGGAAATCCATCGCCGCTCTACCTCCAGTTGCAGGAACTGATCCGCAACGCGATCGGCGAGAAGCTGTTGGTACAAGGCAATGCGATCCCGGCCGAGCGCGATCTCGCGATCGAGTACGACGTATCGCGGATCACCGTGCGGAAAGCGATCGGCGGACTGGTCGAGGAGGGGCTTCTGACGCGCAGGCGCGGCGCGGGGACGTTCGTCGCCGGGCGCGTCGAGAAGAGTTTCTCGAAGCTGTCGTCGTTCAGCGAGGACATGGCGGCACGCGGGCGCACGTCGAGCAGCAGCTGGATTTCGCGCTCGGCGGGGCAGGTGAACCCGGAGGAGGCGATGGCGCTGGGGCTGTCGCCGGGGGCGGCGGTGTTCCGCTTCAACCGCATACGCTATGCCGACGAAGAGGCGATGGCGCTCGAATTCTCGACGATCGCGGGATATTGCCTGCCGTCGGTCGAAGTGGTCGATGACTCGCTCTACACCGCGCTTGAGAACGCCGGGAGCCGGCCGGTACGCGCACTGCAACGCCTGCGCGCGGTGCCGTTCGGGGGCGAGCATGCGCGGATGCTGGGCGTCGACGCGGGCCATGCCGGGCTGTTGATCGAACGCCGCGGCTTCCTGCGCGATGGCCGGGCCGCGGAGTTCACGCGCTCCTATTACCGCGGCGATGCGTACGACTTCGTCGCCGAACTCGCCGATATCTGACCTTTAATACCGAGAGCACCGATGAACCGACGTGAGCTTCTTGTTGGCACGGCGGGCGCCGGTGCTTCTTTGGTCGTGGGGCCGATCGAGGCCGGGTTCGCGGCGAGCGTCAAGGCGCAGGGCAGTGCCGGCGCGCTGCCCATGCCGCAGCCGACGCGGACCTTGCCGTCGCGTGCGCTGGTGCAGGATCCGTCGCGGACGCTGATCGAGCGCGGGTGGCTGTTCCACGAGGGCGACGTGATCGCGCCACCGCCCGAAGGCCACAACGCGACGTATCTGAGCGTGAAGGCGGGTAACGCACTCGGCGCCGCGGCGATGGCGTATGATGATTCGGACTGGCAGTCGGTGCGGTTGCCGCATGACTGGGCCTCCGCGCAGCCGTTCGTGAAGACCGCAAACATCTCGCAAGGCTATCGGGCGAGGGGCATCGGCTGGTACCGGCGGACGCTACGGCTCGATCCGGCCGACCGTGGCAAGACGATCGGGCTGCAGTTCGACGGGATCGCGACCAACGCCACGGTCTGGGTCAACGGCAGCGTCGTCGCGCACAACTGGTCGGCGTATAACAGCGTCGAGATCGACCTGACGCCGTTCGCGCGGTTCGGCGACGACCTCAACGTCATCGCGGTGCGCGTCGATGCGCAGGCGATGGAGGGCTGGTGGTATGAGGGCGCGGGGATCTATCGCCATGCGTGGCTGATCCGCCGCGCGGCGGTGGCGATCGTGACCGACGGCGTCCACTGCGATCCGAGGCGCGCCGCGAATGGCGGGTGGAGCGTGCCGGTCGAAGTGACGCTTGGTAGCATCGATCGCGCGTCGGTCGGCGTCACGGTCGACGTCGCGCTACTCGATCCCGAGGGCAAGCGCGTGGCGGGGGCTCAGGTGGCTGCGACGGTCCTGCCGCTCGAGCGCGCGACCGCGATGGTGACGCTGGCCGTGCCTGCGCCGCGCCTGTGGTCGATCGAGACTCCGACGCTCTATACCGTGGTGACGCACGTCCTGCGCGACGGGGCGATCGTCGACGAGCGGCGTATCCCGGTCGGCTTCCGCACGATCCGGTTCGATGCGGACCGTGGCTTCCTGCTCAACGACACGCCGGTGAAGCTGAAGGGCGTATGCCTGCACCAGGATCATGCCGGGGTCGGGACCGCTATCCCCGATGCGCTGCTGCGCTGGCGGCTGGAGCGGCTGAAGGCGATGGGCTGCAACGCGATCCGCTGTTCGCACAACGCGCCGGCCGCCGAACTGCTCGACCTGTGCGACGAGATGGGCTTCGTCGTGATGGACGAGAACCGCCAGTTCAATCCCGCGCCCGATTACATGGCGCAGCTCGAATGGATGGTCCGCCGCGATCGCAACCACCCGAGCGTCATCCTGTGGTCGGTGTTCAACGAGGAGCCGATGCAGGGCACCGAGGCGGGCGTCGAGATGCTCCGGCGGATGGCGCACGCGGCGCATGCGCTCGACGACAGCCGGCCGGTGACGGGGGCGATGAACGGCGCGTTCTTCGATCCGATCAACGTGTCGAGCATTTTCGACGTGGTCGGCTTCAATTATTATCAGGGCGACTACGACCGGTTCCACCAGCTCAACCCGACCAAGCCGATGACGAGCTCGGAGGATACCAGCGCGTATGAAACGCGCGGCGCGTTCGCGAGCGATCCTGCCGCGCATGTCCAGTCGTCCTACGACGTCGAGGCGGCGAGCTGGGGCGATACGCACCGCGCGACGTGGAAGAAGATCGCGGACCGGCCGTTCGTCGCGGGCGGGTTCGTGTGGACCGGGTTCGATTATCACGGCGAGCCGACACCGCATGAATGGCCGACGATCTCCAGTTTCTTCGGCATCCTCGACCTGTGCGGCTTCCCGAAGACTGCGTTCGATATTCATCGTGCGCACTGGGTCGATGATGCGCCGGTCGTCAGTTTGATGCCGCACTGGACTTGGCCGGGACGCGAGGGGCAGCCGGTCGTGGTGCTAGTCGTGAGCAATGCCGAGCGCGTCGAGTTGCGGCTGAACGGTCGGAAGGTTGGCGAGCAGGCGGTCGACCGGATCATGGGCAACGAGTTCAGCGTACCCTATGCGCCCGGACGGATCGAGGTCATCGCGATGCGCGGCGGCAAGGTCGTCGCGACGGCGGCACACGAGACCGTCGGCAAGGCGGTTGCGTTGCGGCTGACGCCGGCGCGGACGGTGATGGCGGGCGACGACGAGGATACGCAGCCGGTGACGATCGATGCGATCGATGCGGCCGGACGGCATGTTCCGACCGCGAACCTGCCGACGCGGTTCTCGGTCGATGGCGCGGCGATCATTGGCATCGGCAACGGCGATCCGAACAGCCACGAACCGGAGAAGGGCAATGCGCGGTCGTTGTTCAACGGACTGGCGCAGGTCATCGTGCAGGCGGGAACGGGCCGAGGGCGGATCGTGATGACCGCGACCGCGCCGGGATTGAAGCCGGCGCGGCTGGTGATCGACCGGGCAGCGATCGCACCGCGGGCGCAAATGGCCGCGACCTATGGCGGGCAGGCGATCCGGGAGTGGCGTCGCTCGCCGGCGTTCGCTGCGCGGCCTGATCCTGCGCTGGCGCCGATCGATGGGGATAACAACAGCTGGGCGTTCGTGCGAAGCGGTACGCCGGTTCAGCCGGCGGCGGAGGGGCGTTGGCGGCTCTACCGGGCTAGCGTGACGCCGTGGCGGCGGATTGGGTTGGAGGGCGGCATGATCCGCTTTGCCGCGATCGCCGGGAAGGCCGAGTTGTGGGTCGACGGCCGGCGGCTCGCGTCGAAGGCTGGCGTCGAGGTTGGGCCGCTGGAGGTGGCGTTGCCGGCGGGCGGCGGCTTGCGCCAGATCGTGCTTGTGGTGGAAGCGGCTGAGGAGGGGGTTTCGGGTATCCTCGGCCCTGTGTCACTAGAACCGCTAGCGCGCTGACGCCTATACAATCCTCCCCCGCCAGGGGGAGGTGTCGCCGAAGGCGACGGAGGGGGAGGACACGGAACAGGCGTCTCGCTTACCTCCCCCTCCGTCTGGCAAGTGCCAGCCACCTCCCCCTGGCGGGGGAGGATCAGTGGTCTAGCGGGCCAGCGTTGTCAGTACTGCGTCGGTCGCCAGCACGTGAAGCTGGCCGGGCGCGGGGCGAGCGATCGCGCGGATACCGAGCCTTGCCAGCGCCGCATCGTCCACCAGCGCGAGATCGCCCACTTGGACCCGCAGTCGCCCGGTGTGGCGGCTGGCGGTAAGGACGTTCGCTGCCCCACCGAATGCGCTCTCGGTTGCGGACGACAGGCTGATCGTATCCTCCGCGACAGTCGCTTCAGGCTTTATCGCCACATCGCCACCCAGCGCCAGCGCGTCGCGGATCTCCATCGAAACGACATCCGCGATCGGCCCGAGCACGACTTGGAGCGCGGAGTTCGACGGGCGAAGGATACCGCGTGCGCCGAGTGCCTTCAGCGCGGCATCGTCGACCGCGGACTGGTCCACGACGATCAGCCGCAACCGCGTCGTGCACGCGCTTACCGTCGTCAAATTCGCCCCGCCGCCAAGCGCCTGCGCGAACGCCGCACCGCGTCCGCCTGCCGTGGGGGGCGCTACTGCCGCGACCGTCTCGGCTTCGCGCCCCGGCGTCGCGAGGTCGAACTTGCGGATGAAGAAGCGGAACAGCCCGTAATACAGCACGAAATACACCGCGCCGACCGGCAGCAGGACGAGCGGTCGGGTCGCCTTGCCGAAGTTCAGCACGTAGTCGAGCAGCCCCGCCGAGAAGCCGAAGCCCATCTTGACGCCGAGCAGGTCCATCAACGCCATCGACAGGCCGGTCAGCACCGCGTGCACCGCGTACAGCACGGGCGCGAGGAACATGAAGCTGAATTCGATCGGCTCGGTGACGCCGGTCAGCGCGGAGGTAAGCGCGAGGCTGAGCAGCATGCCGCCGACCGCCTTCCGGCGCTCGGGCTTGGCGGAATGGTACATGGCGAGGCACGCGGCGGGCAGGCCGAACATCATCACCGGGAAGAAGCCGGCCATGAAGATCCCCGCCGACGGATCGCCTGCGAAGAAGCGGCGCAGGTCGCCCGAGGTGCCGTGGTAATCGCCGGCGACGAACCAGACGATGTTGTTGAGCAGGTGATGCAGCCCGGTGACGAGCAGCAGGCGGTTGAGCAACCCGAACACGAACACGCCGATCGCACCGCTGCCGGTGATCGCGACGCTCAACTGGTCGACGCCCTGGCTCAGCAGCGAGAAGCCGAAGCCGAACACCGCCGCGAGCACGAGGCCCGCCACGCCGCTGACGATCGGCACGAACCGGCGCCCGCCGAAGAAAGCGAGATATTCTGGCAGCTTGATCGTCGAATAGCGATTGTAGAGCGTCCCGCCCGCGAGCCCCGACAGGATGCCGATCGGCACGTCGAGCCGCGCCATCGCCTTGGCCTTCCACGCCGCGACGGCGAGGTCGGCGGAAACGCCGGTCAGCCCTGCGGATACTTCGGGCGCAACGGTGATCAGGACTTTTCCGGCTTCGGTCGCGACCAGGAAGCAGACGACGCCGGCGAGACACGCGGCACCGTTGCCGTCGCGCGCGAACCCGGTGGCGACGCCGATCGCGAAGAGCAGCCCGAGGTGCGAGAAGATCGCGTCGCCCGCAGCGCTGATGAAGGCGATGTCGAGCAGATCGGGCTGGCCGAGGCGGAGCAGCAGGCCGGCGATCGGCAGCACAGCGATCGGCAGCATCAGCGCGCGGCCGAGCGGCTGGAGGGCTTCGAGGATCGATTTCATGCGGTGAACTCCCGGGCGAGCGAGCGGACGTCGGCGGCGGACCCGCATTGCAGCGCGGCGGCGGCGTGCGCGCGGCACGCCTCCATCGTCAGCGTGGCGACCAGTGCCTTGATCTCGGGCACCAGCGCCGGTGCGGACGAGAGTTCGGTGACGCCGAGCCCGATCAGGATCGGGACGGCGAGCGGATCGGAGGCGAGCCCGCCGCACACGCCGGTCCAGCGACCATGCACCGCGCCACCCTTGCAGGTCTGTGCGATCAGCCGGAGGACGGCGGGGTGCAGCCCGTCGATCCCGCTCGCGACGGCGGCGTTGCCGCGGTCCATCGCCAGCGTGTACTGCGTGAGGTCGTTTGTGCCGACCGACAGGAAATCGGCCTCTGCGGCAATCAGGTCCGCGGTAACGGCGGCGGCGGGAGTCTCGATCATCACGCCTACGGGCACGCGGTCGCCGATGCCGATATCTGCGGCGACGCGGTCGACCACCGCGCGGACGGCGCGCAGTTCATCGAGGCTGGCGATCATCGGCACCATGATCCGGCATTGTCCGGCGGGTTTTACCGACAGGATCGCGCGGACCTGGTCCTCCAGGATTTGCGGGTGCGCGAGGCCGACGCGGATGCCGCGCAGGCCGAGTGCGGGGTTCTCTTCGGGCGCCATCGGCAGATACGGCGCGGGCTTGTCGCCACCGATGTCGAGCAGGCGGACGATCAGCGGGCGGCCGTCGAGCGCGTCGGCGATCGCCTGGTAATCGGCGGTCTGTTCGGCGACCGTCGGTGCGGCGTCGCGTTCGAGGAACAGGAATTCGGTGCGCAACAGGCCCGAGCCTTCTGCGCCGTTCTCAACCGCAAGGTGCGCATCGCCGAGCGCGCCGAGATTGGCGAACGCCTCGATCCGGGTACCGTCGGCCATGCGGCAGGGTTCGCCTGCCCGCGCGAGCGCTTCGGTGCGGCGGACCTGCGCCTGGACGATCCGGACCTGCGTGGCGACGAGCGTGTCGCCGTCGGGATCAATCCGCAACAGGCCTTCGCTGGCGTCGAGGATTACTGGCGTGTCATCGGTGACGGCGTTCAGCGGCGACCCGATCGCGACCAGCGCGGGGAGGCCCATCGTCGCGGCGAGGATCGCGACGTGCGAGGTCGGGCCGCCGCGCTCGACGCAGAAGCCGACGATGTTCGCACGGTCCAGCGACAAGACGTGCGACGGCAGCAGGTCGTCCGCGAGCAGGATGGTGTCGGGCGGGAACGACAGCGGCGTGGTCTCGACTCCAGCGATCAGCGCGAGCAACTGGCGTTCGAGATCGAGCATGTCGTCGGCGCGCTCGGCGAGGCGCGGATCGGTGCTGGTGCGCAACGCGTCGGCCTGCGGACGGATCGCGCCGCGCCAGGCATGACCCGCGCTCTCGCCGCGGGCGATGCCGCCGCGCGTCGTCTCGTGGAGCATGGGGTCGTCGAGCATCGCCGCATGCGCCTCGACGATCGCGCGTTCGGGACCGGTTGCGGTGCGGGCGCGCTCCGAGAAACGGGTCGAGAGCGTGGTGACGGCCGCATCGAAGCGTGCCTCCTCGATGGCGATGCCTTCGCCGTGTTCGGGGACGACGATGTCCGCGGGGCGAAACCAGCGTGCACGGCCGATTGCCAGGCCGGGTGCCGCGGTAACGCCAGTCAGCGCGCCGTCGACTGCGGGGCGGGCTGGCGAGGGGGCGACGGTGGGCGCACGGACGGGGGCTTCGGCCGGCTCGTCCATGCCGCTCTCGATCAGGTCGCAGATTGCGGCGAGTGCTGCGGCGGCATCGGCCCCTGCTGCGGTCACGATGATCGTGTCGTCGCGGCGGATCGCCAGGGCGAGCAGGGCGATCGGGCTGCGGACGTTAGCGGTCTTGTCGCCGGATGCGAGCGTCACGTCTGCGTCGAAGCGCTTGGCGGTTGCGGCAAGGCGCGCGGCCGGGCGGGCGTGGATGCCGTGGGGCAGGGGCACGACGACCGTCCGTGTGTGCGTTGCGCCGTCCTGGCCCGTCTCGCGGTGCGCGACCGCATCGCTGGGTTCGAGCGTCATCAGCGGATCGCCGACCGCGACCAGTTCGCTGGAGACGGCGTGGACGATCCTGAACCGGTCCGGGTTGACGATGACGATTGGCGTGACGACCGCGCGAGCCTCGCGGACCAGCAGATCTAGGTCGAAGCGGATCAGCGGCGCACCGCGCTCGACCGTGTCGCCGACCGCGACGCACGGGCTGAACCCGCGTCCGCCGAGCGCGACCGTGTCGAGGCCGATATGGATCAGGATCTCCGCACCCTCGGGCGTGGCGAGCGTGATCGCGTGACCGCTCGGCAGCAGCGTCAGCACGGTGCCGGCGCAGGGGGCATAGAGACAGTCGCCGGTCGGATCGATCGCGACGCCGTCACCCAGCATCCGCTCCGAGAACACCGCGTCGGGCACCTCGTCGATCGGCGTTGCCCAGCCCTGCATCGGCGCGGTCAGGAGGATGGAGGCCATGGGTGCGTTCTCGATGCCAGAAGGAAAGGGCGCGGGGATAAGGCAGGCGACCCGGTCAGGCCGGGCCCGCCCCGCCGATCCAGGTGCCCACCGGATGCAGGTCGCGGGTGAGCACGACCCAGTCGGCGGTGCGGCCGACCTGCAACGTGCCGCGCTCCTGCGACAGCCGCAGGAAGGCCGCCGGATAGGTCGCTGCCATCGCTGCCGCGATCTCGGGCGCGACGCCGAGCCGGTCGACGGTGTTGCGGACCGCGCCCGCCATGTCGAGATCGGAGCCCGCCAGCGTGCCGTCGGCACCGACGCAGCGGCCGCCTTCGACGTGGATCTCACGGCCCTGCAGCACGAACGACTTCTCGGACGCGCCGACGCAGGGCATCGCGTCGGATACCAGCATGAACCGGTCGTGCGGCCGTGCGCGCAACGCAATCCGCAGCACCGCGTCGTCGACATGGAAGCCGTCGACGATGATCCCGCAATACACCGCCTGGTCGTCGAGCACCGCGCCGACCACGCCCGGCGCGCGGTGGACTAGCGGCGACATCGCGTTGAACAGATGCGTCACGCCGGTGATCCCGGCGGCCATCCCGGCGCTCGCAGTGGCGTGATCAGCGTCGCTGTGGCCGATGCTGATGAGCACGCCGGCGGCGGTCAGCGTCGCGATCTGTGCCGCGGTCACGCGCTCGGGGGCGAGCGTCACCATGACGCGGCCGAGACGGGGGCGGGTCAGCAGCGCGAGCAGGTCGTCGTCGAGGTCCTGGAAGCGCGTCGGGTCGTGGATGCCCTTGCGCGCCGGGCTGATCACTGGGCCCTCTATATGGATGCCGAGAACGCCGGGGACGCCCGCGAGGATCGCCGCGTCGACCGCGTCGAGCGCGCGCGCGATCACGTCGGGCGTGTCGCTGATCAGCGTCGGCAGGAACGCGGTGGTGCCGAACGGCCGGTGCGCCGCGCCGATCGCGGCGATGCCCTCGACCGTGGGCGTATCGTTGAACAGCACGCCGCCGCCGCCGTTGACCTGCGTATCGACGAAGCCGGGCATCAGCCAGCCACCGTCGAGATCGACCGCGTGATCCACGGCCTGATCGGAAGTCGCGTCGCCGATCCGCGCAATGCGACCGTCTTCGACGACGATCGTCGCCTCGTTCAGGACGCCCGTGGGGGTGACCACATGGCCATTCGAAAACCGGAAGATCGTCATAACGTGCGCGTCACCTTGCTGAGATGCGACGGTGCGTCGGGGTTGAACCCGCGAGCAAGCGAGAGGGCGTTGACCATGCGATAGAAGCTCTGGATCATCAGGATCGGCTCGATCGCCGGGTGCGCTTTCAACGCGGGCAGGACGCCGTCGTCGCTGCTGCCATCGAGGCCGGCATCGGCGAGCAACACGCCTGCGCCACGCTCGGCGAACTCGCGCGCCGCATCGCGCACGCCGTCGCCGGCCGCGTCGGAGGTCGCGAGCGCGAGCAGCGGGAAGCCGTCCTCGACCAGCTGCATCGGGCCGTGGCGCACTTCCGCCGAGCTGAACGATTCGGCGTGCAGCGCGCAGGTTTCCTTCATCTTCAGCGCCGCCTCGTTGGCGATGCCGAAGCCCATGCCGCGCGCGATCACGAACAAATTGGTCGCGGTACGCAGCGGTGCGACGGCGGCCGACCAGTCGAGCGCCCAGGCGCGTGCGAGGTCGGCGGGGAGGGCCGCGACGGCGCTACGCAATGCGTCGTCGTCGGCCCATTCCGCGGTCAAAGCGGCGAAGGCGGCGAGCGAGCAGATGTAGGATTTGGTCGCTGCTACCGACTTTTCCGGTCCGGCGCACAGCGGGATCAGCGTGTCGGCGGTTTCGGCGAGTGGCGAGGTCTCGTCGTTGACGAACGCGACGACATGCGCACCGGCGGCTTTCTGCGCGGCGACCGCGGCGAGCAGGTCGGGGCTGCGTCCGCTCTGCGACACCGCGATGCACAGCGTGTTCCGCGCGCCGAGCGGTGCGTCGTAGATCGACACGACCGACGGCGCCGCGGCCGCAACGGGGATGCCGGTTTTCGTCCAGATCAGATACTTGCCGTACACCGCCGAGTGATCCGACGAGCCGCGCGCGCAGGTCACGACGACCGCGGGCGGGGCGCTACGAAGACGCGCACCGAGCGCCGCGAACGACGCGGCGTTGGTCGCGAGCATCCGTGCGACGGCCTCGGACGATTCCGCAGCCTCGCGGAACATGAGCGTCGCGGTTTCCGCAATCGGCGGGGGTGTTAGCGGAGGCGGAGTGGCGTCGTGCATGGCGGCTCGCTTCGATTGGCGTTCGGCGAGGAGCGAGAGGCCCCCCGACCCAGACCGGTTTGAGTAAGTTATGGATTGGTATTATTCAAGCGCCGGATGTCCGGCCACCATGTTCGCCAGTCGCTCTACCGCGTCGCAATTCGTGGCTGCGCGTCCTGGCGAGGCAAAGCCGAAGCGCAGTTCGGCGGGATCGACGGCGGTCGTCATGGGCGTGCGACACGAGGCGTGGACTTCGCGGACACCGGTCGCGAGGATAGCTGGCAAGGTCTCCGGCGAGACCCCGCTTCCCGCGAGCACGATGATCCGACCGGCAGCTTGCTGGTGCAATGCCGCCAGCGTCGCGACGCCGTCAATCGCCTTCGGTGCGCCGCCCGAGGTCAGGATCCGGTCGAAGCCGAGCGTGACGGCGGACTCCAGTGCGTCGGGCATGTCGCGGCACAGATCGAAGGCGCGGTGCAGCGTCAGCGAGAGTGGGCGTCCGCGAGCATCGCCCAGCGATCGGGCATGGGTGACCCAAGCGGCGAGGGCGGGCACGTCGAGCCGGTGGTCGGCGTCGAGCGCGCCGATGACGATTCCCGCCAATCCGGCTTCGGCCGCGGTGCGGATGTCGTCGGCGATCAGCGCCTGCTCGCTCGGGGTATAGACGAAGCCGCCTTCGCGTGGTCGGGCTAGGAGGTGGACGGGGACGCCGGAGACCTCCGACGCCGCCGCTGCTGCCCGGATCAGCGACGCGGGCGGGGTGAGCCCACCGACGCCGAGCGCCGCGCACAGTTCGATGCGGTCCGCCCCGCCGGCGATCGCCGCGTCTATACCGTGCAGATCCTCGACGCAGACTTCGAGAATTGTTCGCGAACCACGATCCATGTCTTCCGCGCTGCTCACGCCTGGAACAGCGACCGCGCCTTCAGCACCGTCGTCTTGCCGCGCGCGTCGGTGACCGCATAGGTAAAGCCCGGCAACAGGCAGAACGCGCCGACATTGCCCTTGGTATCGAGCGCGAGGAAGCCGACCTGGACGCCGCGGATCGCATCGCCGCGCAGCTTGGCGATATGCCGGACGACCTCTTCGCATGCCTGTTGCGCCGTCGACCCGCCACGCATCGACGCGACGACGCGGGCCGAGCCTGCGACGCGAGTCACTTCTTCGCCAAGCCCGGTCGAAGTGGCACCACCGACGCCTGCCTCGACGTACAGGCCCGATCCGACCTGCGGCGAGTCGCCGACCCGGCCGCGCATCTTGAACGCCATGCCGGAGGTGGTGCAGGCGCCCGCCATCCGCCCGTCGGCCGTGCGCGCGAGCAGGCCGATCGTGTCGTGATCGAGCGCGCCGCCGGGCGTGCGGGTGATGCGGTTCTCGCTATTGGCTTCGGGCTGATATTTCGCGGTCTTCAGCCAGTCGCGCCATGCCTTTTCCGATTCCGGGGTGAGCAGCGACTGTTGCGGAAACCCCTGGTCGCGCGCGAACCGCGTCGCGCCCTCGCCGACGAGGAAGGTGTGCGGCGTCCGCTCCATGACGCGACGCGCGACGGAGATCGCATGTATCGTGTTCTCCAGCGCGGCGACGGCACCGACTCCGCCGACGTCGTCCATGATGACCGCGTCGAGCGTGACGTGGCCATCGCGGTCGGGATAGCCGGAATAGCCGACGCTATGATTGGTCGGGTCGGCTTCGGGCACCATTGCGCCGGCTTCGACCGCGTCGATCAGGGAGCCGCCCTTTGCGAGTTGCGCAAAGGCCACCGCGTTGGCGGCGGCACCGAAATCCCATGTCGACAGGACCATCGCACCAGTCGCCGGGGCGTCCGTCGCGGCACCCGATCGGGCAGCCGCCCGAGTCGCTACGAATGGTATCATGCCGAGGCCGCCCAAGCCGGCGAGCAACGACCGTCGCGTGTTCTCCATCAGATCCCCCTTGCGTTCTTGTGTGCACGCTATCGCAACGAGATGGCGACCGCCAGTAGTGACGCCGATTTGCAACATTCCAACGCAAATGTTCTAGACCGGTATTGCTTCGGCATTGACTGGCGACGTGTTTTGACCAAACCAGTACGGGCAACCGGTATAGCGCTATCACGCAACCGGGCTTTTTTAGGGGTAGGTATGAACTTCGGCCATTCTGTTTCGCGGATCGCGCTCGTCGGATCTCTCGTGTTTTCCGCTACCACGGCATTCGCACAGGACGTGCCCGCGCAGGCCGTGACGCCCGCCCAGGCTGCCGCGAGCACGCCCGCCGAAGCCAAGGTCGAGGCGGATGCCACCACCGCAACCACGGCCGTCGATCGCGACACGCCGAAGGACGACACGATCGTCGTCACCGGATCGCGCATCCAGCGTCCAAACATGACGTCGGCGGCGCCGATCACCTCGGTCACCGCGCAGGACATTCGCGCGCAGGCTGCGGTCAACGTCGAGGACGTGCTCAACCGCCTGCCGCAGATCGCGCCGGACAGCCAGCAGACCTATAACGACTCCGACGGTCGCCAGCGCATCAAGCTGCGCAGCCTCGGGTTCGAGCGCACGCTGGTCCTGATCGACGGTAAGCGCCTCGGCACGCAGAACGGCCAGGACGTCGGTATCATCCCGCCGTCGCTGCTCGAGCGGGTCGACGTGCTGACCGGCGGTGCATCGTCCGTCTACGGGTCGGACGCGGTCGCGGGCGTCGTCAACTTCGTCCTGAAGAAGGATTTCGAAGGCATCCAGCTCGACGGCAACTATAATTTCTACAACCACAACAACAAGGACACGGTCGTGTCGTCGCTGGCGCGTTCGTCGGGCTTCAGCAGCCCGCGCGGCCTGACCAACGACGGCGGCCGTGCCGACGTCACGCTGACCGCGGGCAAGAAGCTGTTCGACGGCGCGCTGCGGATCAACGGCTTCGTCAACTACAAGCATACCGACGAAGTGTTGTTGTCGGCCCGGTCCAACTCGGGCTGCTACCTGACGCAGACCAGCCTGAACGCGCCGCTGTCGTGCGGCCTGACCCCGAGCAGCTCGACGAGCGGGCTCATCACGCCGCTCAGCGGTGCGAACGCCAACGCGCAGCTCGTCAACAACCCGAACGGCACGCGTACTTTCGTGCCGTTCGGTCCGGGTGCCGGCAACGCCTCGAACTATTTCAGCAACTATGCGTATCAGCGCCCATCCGAGCGCGTGAACGCCGGTGGCTTCGTCAGCCTCGACATCGCACCCGACGCCGAGCTGTATGCGTCGGGCATCTGGTTCCGCGACAAGTCGTACAACAACTACCCGGCGATCGCCGGCGGCTCCGTCCAGGTGAACTGCAACAACCCGTTCCTGTCGACGTCGCAGGCAACCGCGATCTGCGGTGCTGCGGCTGGCACGGTGGCGACGGCACCGATCGACCTGCGCTATCGTCTTGGTGAGGGCAACGATCAGCCCGACGCGTATCTGAACACCGGCGTTCGCCTGACCGGCGGCGTCCGCGGCAAGGTCGGCAGCGCGTGGACCTATGACGTCGGCGGCGTCTATGCCCGCAACCACCAGGATTACACGCCGAGCTTCGTCAACGCGACCAACCTGCGGAACTCGATCAACGTCGGCGGCACGCGCGCCGCACCGACCTGCGCAACGACCACGGATCCCGCCTGCGTTCCCTTCGATGCGTTCAGCGCGGGCAACACCAACCCGGCATTGATCGACTATCTGTATGACCAGGGCACGTCCGCGACCACCGGCACGCTGTATGACGTACAGGCCAACGTCACCGGCGATCTCGGCAAATACGGCATCACCTCGCCGTTCGCCGAGCAGGGCGTCGCGATCGCGTTGGGTACGGAATATCGCAAGGATACGCTGAAATCGACCGCCGACAGCGTGTATCGCGCAGGTCTGGGCGGCACCGACAGCTATCTGAAGCAGGACGTCTGGGAGGCGAACGTCGAGGTCCAGGCGCCGCTGGTCGAGCACAAGCGCTTCGCCGACCTGTTGCAGGTGAACGGCGGCTACCGCGTGTCGAAGTACAGCAGCAACCCAAGCACGTTCAATACCTGGAAGGTCGAGGGCATCTATGCCCCGGTCAGCGACCTGACGTTCCGCGCCTCGTTCAACAAGGCGCAGCGCGCGCCGACCGTGACCGAAATCCGCCAGGCGACCAACGTCGATTTCGCGTCGGGCGGCGCAGGCACGTTCAACGATTTCTGCGCACCGACCGTCGTCAACGGCGCCAACGGCGTGACCTACGGCGCGCCGATCGCGTCGCGCGAAGTGTGCCGTGCAACCGGCCTGTCGGATGCGCTCTACGGCAGCCAGACGCTGTTGTGCAGCAACGGCACCACCCCGAACGGCTCGGCGGCGTGCACCGTGCGCTCGGGCGGCTACACCGCCGATCCGGAAACCGCCTACACGCAGACCTACGGCCTGATCGTGAAGCCGCGGTTCGTGAAGGGCTTGGTGTTCTCGGTCGATCGCTACCAGATCAAGATCAACGATTCGCTCGGCTATAACGACTTCAGCTATTACACCGATGGCTGCCAGCGTTCGAACGGCGACGCGTTCTTCTGCCAGGGCATCGTCCGCAATCCGGGCACCGGTACGCTATATTCGACGGCCGGGAGCAACCCGACCACCGGCTTCATCCGCCAGGGCACGACGAACTACTACACTTCGATCGCGCGCGGCTATGATTTCCAGGCGCAGTACACGCTCGACCTTGCCAGCGCCGGCAAGATCGACTGGAACTTCAACGGGTCGCTGACGACGTTCGCGGGCGGCCAAGACTCGCCGGTCCAGCCGGAGCGGAATTGCGCCGGCTATTACGGCAATGGCTGCGGCCAGCTGATCCCGAAATGGTCGCACGGCCTGCGCGCGACCTACACCACGCTCGACCGCGGCTTCAGCGCCTCGTTCAACTGGCGCTATGTCGGTTCGCTGACCAACGCGGACAATTCGGGTGATCCCGCGATCGGTGGCACGGACGCCCGCGCGCGGACCAGCTACTACCGCGTTTCGCCGAAGAGCTATTTCGACCTCGCGCTCAACTTCGCGATCGACAAGCAGTTCTCGCTGCGCCTGATCGCGAACAACCTGCTCGACAAGAGCGCGCCGATCGTTCCGGACTCGTACAACGTCGCCCTCGCGCGCACGAACACGATCCCGCAGCGCTACGACTCGCTGGGCCGCAACCTGGCCGTGGGTGCGACCGTCCGGTTCTGATCCCACGCTGGCTCGTGTCGGTCGACGCGAGCCAATTGTGCCGAATGAAGATCCTCCGTGCCCTGGGGCGCGGGGGATTTTTCATGTCGGGCGATGCTGGGGTTGGAACTGGAGCGCTAAGGATCAATGCCACGCAGGTGGCGGCGACATCGTTTATCGAAAGTTGGAAATGGTGCCGGTTGCAGGAATCGAACCCGCGACATCCAGTTTACAAAACTGGCGCTCTACCAACTGAGCTAAACCGGCCCTTGCGTCGGGCGCTGCCCGGTGCGTCGCGACCCCATGCTTCAAGATACGCCGAAGGTCCAGCCCTCGGTTTGCGCGATATGCGATGTCATCGCTGCCGGGTGCCAGAGTTCGGGGCGATCGGCATTGGCGCGGAGCCAGGCGGCGGTGAGGATCGCGTCGGTGGCGTGGTCGTCGTAGCGCGCAAGCGGTGCGTGCGGGTCGCTGCCGATCGCGGCCAGCGCCACGTCGAGCGCTTCGGCATCGCGGATTTTGCTGAGCCCCTTGCGGATGCCGGCGGCGCGTGCGGCGATCGTGGTGTAGATCTCGACGATCAGCGGACCTTGCGACGGCACCGGATCGAACGGCCAGACCGGTACGTGGCCGGCCAGCCTGTGTAGCACGCGCATCCCGGTCAGGCTCGACTTGCCGACCTGCGCCGCGCCAACGAGATTGAGGTTGCTGGTCGGGCTCAGCCCTTGCCGCCGCTGCGCCTCCTCGGTCATGCGGAGCCGGCCGGACCCTTCGAAGAATTCGCCCTTGCGCCCGCCGTGGCGACGCAGATGCCGCGCGACCTCGTCATGATCGACGAAGCTGCTGGCCCCCAGATGAGGATCGTCCGCGCAGATCCGCTCGACCAGCGCCCACAGCGCGCGCGCATCTGACGGACTCTCTGCCCAGCCGGGAAAGAAGGCGTCCTGGTCGATGAACGGAAGCGATGGCCCGAGATCGAGCCCGACCAGCGTATCCGGCGGCATCGCGTTCGCCAGCCAATCGAGCGCGGCGGTACGCGACCAGCCGCCCTCGGCTCCGATCAGTGTCGGTGCAGCGGCCCCGCGCGCGCAGATCGCCACGGCGACCCCCGATTGCCGGGGACCGACCGCGCCAGACCAGTCGATCGCGGCGAAATGGCCGAAGCGGTCAGGGGCGATCGCCATACGCCTTCCGCTGCTTGGCCGATGCCTGATCCCACCAGGCGCGGGCGATCACGCGGGCAACGCGCTCGGCGTCATGCGCGCCGTAGCGGACCAGCAGGCCGGGCCAGGTCTCGTAATGCTGGGTCTGCCAGAAGGTCTCGGGATCGGTCGCGATCAGGGCGGCCTTCTCGTCATGCGGGCTGCGGACGTGGAAGCTGCCATCGACATGGCCGGCGCTGACGAACATCTTGCCGCGCGTCTTGATCGCGGGCTGGCCGTACGACGTCGACGCCTCGGTCTCGGGCAGCGACAGCGCGTACGCCGCAACCGCGTCCCAATCCTTCACGACCGCTTTTCGGCGCGCAGGCCATCCCAATAGGCGAGCCGTTCCGACAGGCGTTTCTCGAACCCGCGTTCGGTCGGCGTATAGAAGGTCTGTGCGCTCATCTCTTCGGGCCAGTAATCCGAGCCGGAGAACGCATCCTCCGCATCGTGATCGTACGCATAGCCCTTGCCGTAGCCGATATCGCGCATGAGCTTGGTCGGCGCGTTGCGGATCGACGCCGGCGGCATCAGCGAGCCCGTCTCGCGCGCCGATTTCCACGCCGCTTTCTGCGCCTTGTAGACTGCATTCGATTTCGGCGCGGTCGCCAGATAGACGCAGGCCTGCGCGATCGCGAGTTCGCCTTCGGGGCTGCCGAGGAAGTCGTAGGTATCCTTCGCGGCGATGCACTGGACCAGCGCCTGGGGGTCGGCGAGGCCGATATCCTCGACCGCCGCGCGCGTCAGGCGGCGGAGCAGGAACAGCGGTTCCTCGCCCGCCGTGAGCATCCGCGCGAGATAATAGAGCGCGGCCTGCGGGTCCGACCCGCGGATCGATTTGTGGAGCGCGGAGATGAGGTTGTAATGCCCCTCGCGATCCTTGTCGTACACCGCGACGCGGCGTTGCAGGAAGTTCGAGAGCCCGGCGGGATCGAGCGGCTCGGGCAGGTTCACCGAGAACAACGTCTCCGCTTGGTTGAGCAGGAAGCGGCCGTCACCATCGGCGCTGGCGATCAGCGCGTCCTTGGCGGGCGGGGTGAGGGGGAGGGGGCGCTCCATTTCCGTCTCGGCACGGTCGAGCAGTTGTTCGAGCGCACCGCGGCCGAGCCGTTCGAGGATCAGCACCTGCGCGCGGCTGAGCAGAGCGGCGTTGAGTTCGAACGACGGGTTCTCGGTCGTGGCGCCGACCAGCGTCACCGTGCCATCCTCGACATAGGGCAGGAAACCGTCCTGCTGCGCGCGGTTGAAGCGGTGAATCTCGTCCACGAACAACAAGGTGCGCTTGCCGATCTTGGCGTGCTCGCGCGCCTCGGCGAACGACTTCTTGAGGTCCGCGACGCCGGAGAACACCGCCGAGATCGCGACGAACCGCAGGTCGACCGCATCGGCGAGCAACCGCGCGATGGTGGTCTTGCCGGTGCCGGGCGGGCCCCACAGGATGATCGAGGACAGCCGGCCCGCCGACACCATCCTGCCGATCGCGCCTTCGGGGCCGGTGATGTGATCCTGCCCGACCACCTCGTCCAGCGTGCGCGGGCGCAGGCGATCGGCGAGCGGCGCGTTTTCGGGATGCGTTTCGGTGGGGGCGGCGGGTTCGAAGCCCGCGAAGAGATCGGCCATGGGGTGAAGATAGGGGCGGGGGGCCGGTTTGCCCATCCGTGGCCATCCAAGCGCGCTCGTCATCCCGAGACGTATCGTCTTCCTCCCAAGCATCGTCATCGTCACAAGCGTCGTCATCCTTGCGAAGGCGGGGATCCATACTGGCTGACGGCATGCATGCTCGCTCGGTTCGAGGGTCTGGGTCCCCGCCTCCGCGGGGATGACAGGGAAGGAGACATAAAAATTGCCGCGCCACTTGAACCGAAAACATTCTGCGATATATCGAAATTCATGAATTAAGATATATCGGAGAACACTCAAATGCGTTTTGGTATGGGATATGGAGCCTGGACCGGTGGCCCGCGGGCTGATGGCGAAGGCCGGGGTCGGCCGGGTCACGAAGGCCACGGTCGACACGGGCATGGACGCGGCGGCCCTGGTGGTCGGCGGCGGCTGTTCGATGGCGGCGAGTTGAAGCTCGTCATGCTGAAGCTGATCGCGGACGCGCCGCGGCACGGCTACGACCTGATCCGCGAGATCGAGGGGCTGACCGGGGGTGGCTATGCGCCGAGCCCGGGCGTCGTCTACCCGACGCTCAGCATGCTCGATGAGATGGGGCTGATCGAGGAGCAGCAGTCGGAAGGTGCGAAGAAGCGTTTTGCGGCGAGCGACGAGGGCCGCGCGCATCTGGCCGAGAATGCGGTCGTGGTGGACGGGCTTTTCGCGCGGCTGGCGGCAGTCGGGGCGGAGTCCGAGCGGACCGATGGCGCGCCGATCCGGCGGGCGATGGGCAATCTGCGGCAGGTGCTCCAGCACCGGCTGATGCGTGAGGACGTCAACGAGGACACGCTGCACGAGGTCGCGGCGTTGCTCGACGAAGCCGCGCAGAAGATCGAGCGGCTCAAGTGAGCGTCTCGGTCGCGAGGGTGCCGACGCATTCGGCCAGCAAGTATCTCCAGCAGCTCGCCAAACACTGGAGCCACAAGATGGAGGTCACCTTCTCGGAGGAAGAGGGCCGCATCGCCTTTCCAAACGGCGTCGTGCTGGAGATGCGCGCGGACAGCGAGACGCTCGACGTCGCGCTGACGGTGCCGGAGGGCGAGGACGTCGACCGGATGCGCGGGGTGGTATCGAGCCACCTCGACCGCTTCGCCTTCCGCGAAGCACCGCTGACGTTCGACTGGGTGACTGCGCCCCGAGCATAGCGCAACCTGCCCCCCTCCCTGAAAGGGAGGGGCCGGGGGTGGGTAGGCCGGTTTGCGCCACTCCCGCTCAAGCATGCGGAACCCGACCCACCCCCAACCCCTCCCTTCCAGGGAGGGGGGAAGGTCAGAGCATCATTTATCCCGCCGCGCCATCACTTCGAGATACGTATCCAGCACGGTTTGGTTGATCGTATCCCACAGATACCCGGCAGCCTTGTCATGTCCGGCCCAACCCATCGTCTCGCGCAGGCCTGGCTCCGACACGATCCGCCCGATTGCATCCGCATACCCGGCAATATCGGTCGGCGGCACAAGAAATCCCGTCACGCCGTCATCGACCAGTCCGACTGCGCCTGAAGCCCGCGCCGCGACGACGGGAACACCCGCCGCCATGGCCTCCAGCGTCACGTTGCCGAACGTTTCGGTCACGCTCGGGTTGAAGAATACGTCCATCGACGCGACCGCGCGCCCCAGATCGTCGCCCGACTGGAACCCCGCAAAGATCGCCCCCGGGACACGCTCAGCGAACCAACTCCGCGCGGGCCCCTCGCCGATCACCAGCACCTTGTGCGGCACGCCGCGCGTTTCCAACTCCCGGACCACGTCGGCGAAGACGTCGAGCCCCTTCTCCTTCACCAGCCGCCCGAGAAACCCGACCGCGACTTCGCCGTCGGCAATCCCGCGCGCGCGCCGCCACTCGAGATCGCGTCGCGTCGGCGTGAAGCGGTCGTGGTTCACCCCGCGCGACCAGATCGCGGTCGGCGTCGTCACGCCCCAGTCGCCGACGATCTCCGCCATGCCGTGCCCCGGCACCAGCACTTCGTCGACACGATTGTAGAAGCGCGTCAGGATCTTCACCATGATCGGCTCGAAGAACGCCATCTTGTAATAGCGGAAATACGTCTCGAACCGCGTGTGCAGCGAGGCGACCGTGGCGATGCCGTTGCGCCGGCCATAGCTGATTGCGCGATGCCCCAGGAAATCGGGCGCCGACACATGGATGATGTTCGGCGCGAACGCATCCAGGTCGCGGCGGATCGCAGCAGGCAGCCCGCGCGCCATCTTGTATTCGCCACGTCCCGCCGGCAGCGGCAGCGACGGCACCGCGACCAGATCGCCGGTCGGCGGGAAGGCCGGCCTGGCGTTGGTCGGCGAATAGACACGCACCGTCACGCCCTTCGACAGGAGGTGCCCCACGAGCAGATTGAGCGCTTGGTTTGCGCCATCGCGAACGTAATTATAGTTGCCGCTGAACAGGGCGATGCGCAGGTCGGTGGCGTGCATCGTCGCGCGGATAACGCCGTGCGCCGCCAAGCGCCACTAAATCCGCAACATAGGTCGGCCGCCAGCCATTGATGTTCCCGTATCGTTCTCGTACATCGGCGGTATGGCGAAACCCCAGAAGCGTTATGTATGTCAGGCCTGTGGATCGGTGTCGCACCGCTGGGCTGGGCAATGCAGCGATTGCAGCGAGTGGAACACGCTGGTCGAGGAGGCGAACACCGCCGCCACGCCGTTCCATTCGAAGCATAATCTACAGACCGGCGGGCGCGCGATACAGCTCGTCGGGCTCGATGCCGAGATCAAGCTGCCCGACCGGATGGCGACGGGTATTGCCGAACTCGATCGCGCATTAGGAGGCGGGTTCGTCGAGGGCTCCGCGACGTTGATCGGCGGTGACCCGGGGATTGGTAAATCGACGCTGTTGCTTCAGGCGGCGGCGAAGATGGCGCTCGCCGGCCAGTCGGTCGCGTATGTCTCGGGCGAGGAAGCCGCGGATCAGGTCCGCTTGCGCGCGCGGCGGCTGGGCTTGGGCAACGCGCCGGTTCAGTTGGCGGCGGCGACCTCGACGCGCGACATCCTGACGACGTTGCAGACACGCCCGCCAGCGATGCTGGTGATCGATTCGATCCAGACAATGCACTCCGACCTGATCGAGGGCGCGCCGGGGACGGTCAGCCAGGTCCGCGCATCGGCACAGGAGCTGATCCGCTTCGCCAAGGAGCGCGGGACGGCGGTCGTGCTAGTCGGGCACGTGACGAAGGACGGCTCGATCGCGGGGCCTCGTGTGCTGGAGCATATGGTCGACACGGTGCTGTCGTTCGAGGGCGAGCGCAGCCACCAGTATCGTATCCTCCGCGCGATCAAGAACCGCTTCGGCGGGACCGACGAGATCGGCGTGTTCTCAATGCAGACCGAGGGTCTGGCGGAGGTCGGCAACCCTTCCTCGCTGTTCCTGACACATCGTGATGACGCGATGACGGGGGCGACGGTGTTTCCGGCGCTTGAAGGGACGCGGCCGGTGCTGGTCGAGATTCAGGCGCTGACTGTCCGGCTGGCGTCGGGCGCTACGCCACGGCGTGCGGTCGTGGGCTGGGACTCGGGACGTCTCGCAATGATTCTTGCGGTTCTGGAAGCGCGGTGCGGGCTGAGCTTCTCGAACGCGGAAGTCTATCTCAACATCGCCGGCGGGTACCGCGTCCAGGATCCTGCGGCGGATCTGGCGGTGGCGGCGGCGCTGATCTCGGCGATGTCGGAGCGGCCGGTCCCGGTCGAGGCGGTTGCGTTCGGCGAAGTCGCGCTGTCGGGGGAGATCCGCCCGGTCGCGCATGGTCCGTTGCGGTTGAAGGAGGCGAGCAAGCTTGGCTTCGAATGTGCATTGGTGCCGGCCTCGATGACGGGGGAGAAGAGCGGGATGAAGCTGTCGGGGTTCAAGACGCTTGCCTCGTTCGTCGATCATATGATGGGGCGGGGGTAGGCGCCCAAGGAAGGCAGTTTGTTTCCCCGCGAAGGCGGGGACCCAGACTGGACTCTCGCCTGTGTGGGAGAACAAGGCAGCGTTAGTGACGGTGTTGGGTCAGTACCTTTACGACGGGGATAGCTCCGGTTCGTCATCAACGTTCCTAGTCACCACCCCGGCGGAGGCCGGAGCCCAATTGGGAAACGCTGCTGGCGACCGCTGCGCTTCGTTATCACGACCTCTCCAATTGGGCCCCGGCCTCCGCCGGGGTGGTGTAGTGAGGACCGTTGTCGGTCATCGGTCGATTGAGCTGCACACGACGTCATCGTGGCGGGCAGGTTCGGCCAAGCGGCGAACGCATGGCCTCTCGCGACAGCCATGCTATGGCCGCCCGCATGGCGAACACGAAAAGCAATACCGGTACCGTCGAGGTCGATGGCACCCGATACGACTGGCACCTCCAGCGCGAACCGCAACATACGGATGCCGAAGGCTGGAAGGGCATGACGATCTCGCTGTTGCAGGACGACGCCAAACGCGAAGCCCTGCTCGAGTTCCCCGCGCCGAAACGCCTGTTGAAGGGCTTGCCGCGCGGGCGGCTTCAGATCGACGACGCGACGATCACGCGCGGGGTGCGGGCGGCGTTGTCCGCGGGGTGGGAGCCGATGTCGCGCGGCAAGCCCATGGTCTTCACGGTGGATTCCGAAGGGAATTGAACCGTGGATCGGCGTGAAACTCCGCCTCCGACGGACGCGCGCACGCGGATGCAGCCCCAAGCCGACGTGGAAAGCGTGCTGCTGGGGCCGATCCTCCCCGATCGAGAGTGCGGAGATTGCACCGCGTGCTGCACCGAATTGACGGTGGACACCCCCGAGTTCGCCAAGCCCGCGGGCACGCCGTGCATCCACCTCTCCAACAAGGGGTGCGGCATTCATGCGGTTCGCCCGCACATCTGCCGGACCTGGTTCTGCGCCTGGCGACGCGTCGCGAGCCTGCCCGACGAGGCGCGGCCCGACCGATCCGGGCTCCTCGTGTCGCTCAATTTCGTCAAGGAACCGCAGAACTGCCTCGAAGGCGTCTCGATCAACGTCCGCGTCCTAGCCGGCAGCGACGCGATCGCGAACGGCATGGCGGCCACCGTGCTCGACAGCGTGTGCGAGCAGCTGGTCCCGGTCTGGTTCAGCGACGGGTCGAAGAAAATGTTGATGCATCCCGACAATGACGTCGCCCGCTTCGTTCTATCGGGCGAGGCCGCACCCGCGCATTTGCAGGACGAAGTCGCCGCGTGGCGCGAGCGCTACGGTGTGTTCGGTTTGAACCACTAGAGCGCGTCGGTCGCCGCGCGCACTAGCGGTTCGCGCCGAGCGTCCCTATTCCAGAGACCATGAACCTCACCGCCCTAGACATCGTCGTCCTGATCGCCGTCGCCGGGTCCGCGGTGCTGGGGCTCGTGCGCGGGTTCGTCACCGAAGTGCTGTCGATGTTTGCCTGGGTGGCGATGGTGGCGATGTTGAAGCTGTTCCACATCCCGCTCGCCGCCGCGCTGTCGCCGATGGTCGGCACCGTCGGTGGCGCGGCGGTGCTCGCGTTCGCGATCATCACCGGCGTCACGTATATCGGCGGTCGACTGGTCGCCAACGCGATCGGCGCGCGGACGCGGACGTCGATCCTTGGGCCGGTCGACCGTGCGCTGGGCTTTGGGTTCGGCGCGCTGAAGGGGCTAATCCTCGCCAGCCTCGTCTTCCTGCTCGCGACGCTCGTCATGGACACGATGAGCGGCGGCCCGTCGCGGCGGCCCGGCTGGATGACGACATCGCGCACCTATCCGTTGCTCAACGCGACCAGCGCGGGGATCGCCGATTTCGTCGACCGCCGCCGGCGCGGCAAACCCGTTTTCGGCGCGACAACACCCCCTTCTAAATCCGACCCCTCCCGATCCGATAGTGCAAGCGAGCCGAAATCATGAGCGCGCCCCTCTACAATGCCGAGATCCTGCGCCTTGCCGCGACGATCCCGCACCATGAACGCCTGCCTGGGCCGATGGCGACCGCGGAGAAACGCTCGCCGATCTGCGGTAGTCGCGTGACCGTGGACGTCGCGGTGGATGATGAGGGCAAGGTTAGCGAGGTCGGCCTGCTGGTTCGCGCCTGCGCGCTCGGCCAGGCATCGTCGTCGCTGCTGGCGTCGAACATCCTCGGTCGCACCCCCGCCGAACTCGCCGCCGTGCGCGATGAGTTGACGGCATGGCTTGCGCGCGAGGGCGATGCACCCGATTGGCCGGGGATGGATATCTTCACCCCCGCGCTCGACTATACCGCGCGCCACCCTTCGATCCGGCTCGCGTTCGAAGCGGCGGCAGAGGCTGCGGACACCGCTGCAAAGGCGAAAGTCTGATGGCGGAGGGTACGGCCCCGTCGCTGCTCCGCGACGGCGTCGTATTGCTCGGGTTCGGGCTGATGTTCGTGCTGCTGTTCCGCCGGCTCGGGCTCGGCGCGACGCTGGGGTATCTGGTCGCGGGTGCGGTCGTCGGGCCGCATGTGCTGGGGCTGGTCGGCGACGCGGAGTCGAAGCTCGGGTTTGCCGAACTCGGCATAACGCTACTCCTGTTCATCGTCGGGCTCGAACTGAACCCGTCGCGGCTTTGGAAGATGAAGGAGGAGATCTTCGGTCTCGGCCTGCTCCAGGTCGCGATCTGCGGCCTCGCGATCACCGCGATCGTCTGGGTCGGTGCGAAGTTCTCGCTCCCCGCGGCGCTCGCGCTCGGCCTGCCGCTCGCGCTGTCGTCGACCGCGCAGGTGCTGCCGATGCTGCGGTCTTCGGGGCGGATGCGCACCCCGTTCGGCGAGCGCGCGTTCTCGATCCTGCTGTTCCAGGATCTCTCTATCGTTCCGCTCATCACGATCGTGGCAGCGATGAGCCGCAATCCCGCCGATGCCAACGCGCCTCCCGGCTGGTTGCTCGCGATCTATACGGTGCTCGCGGTCGTCGGGCTCGTCGTCGCAGGGCGCTTCCTGTTGCGCCCGTTCTTTCGCCTCATCGGCAATCTGGGCGAGCGCGAGATGTTCGTGTTTGCCGGCCTCTTTACGGTCATTGCCAGCGCCGCGATCATGGAATGGCTCGGGCTGTCGACTGCGCTCGGCGCGTTCATCGCCGGCGTCATGCTTGCGGACAGCCCGTATCGGCATGAGCTCGAAGCCGATGTCGAGCCGTTCCGCTCGATCCTGCTCGGCCTCTTCTTCCTCGCGGTCGGCATGGTGCTCGATCTCAACGCGATCGCCGAACGCCCGGTCTTCGTGATGGCAATGGCCGCCGCGCTGATCGCCACCAAGACCAGCGTGATCATGCTGATCGGCATGGCGTTCAAGATGACGTGGCGGCAGGCGTTCGCGCTGGGGCTGCTGCTGAGCCAAGGCGGCGAGTTCGGCTTCGTGCTGTTCGCGCAGGCGCAGGCCGGGCTGCTGATCGAACCGCAGGCGGCGAGCCTGTTCGGCGCGATCATCACGCTGTCGATGGCGACGACGCCGTTCCTGATGGGGATCACGCGGCGCTTCCGCACCGAGCCGATCGCCGAGGGGCAGGAGCGCGACGGCCCCAAGGTCGACGGTGCGAACGCGATCATCGTCGGCTATGGCCGGTTCGGCCAGACGGTCGGCCAGATGCTGCTCGCGCAGGATATCCCGGTTACGCTGATCGACACCGATATCGAGATGATCGACATCGCGGGCGAGTTCGGCGCGAAGGTCTATTACGGCGACGGCACGCGGCTCGACCTGTTGCGGCAGGCAGGCGCGGCGGAGGCGGAGATCATCTGCTTCTGCATGGACGGCGATCAGCTCGATCCTGACACGATCGAGGGTGTGCACGAGGCTTTCCCCGACGCCGCGATCTACGTCCGCGCGTTCGATCGCCGTGCACTGGTGAAGTTGAAGAACACGTCGGCGACCGCGGTGGTGCGCGAAGTGATGGAGTCCGCGGTGAAGATGGCGCGCCTGGCGTTGCGCGGGCTGGATGTGTCGCCGGCCGATATCGACCGTGCGGAGGAGCAATACCGGTCGCGCGACAAGGAGCGGTTGCAGTTGCAGATCGACTCCGGCGACATGCGCGCGGCACGTGCGGAGACCGCCAAACGCTTTCCCTGGGGGAATGATACGCAATGATTATTGCCATTCTTGCGGCCTTGTCGGGCGCGATCGCGGTCGCTGCGGGGGCGTTCGGCGCGCATTGGGCGGGTGATGCTGCGCGTGAGTTGTTGAAGACCGGCAGCCATTATCAACTGGTCCACGCGGTCGCGGCGCTGGTTGCCCTCAAGATGGATGCACGTGGCCCGGCTTGGCTCTTCGTTGTCGGTGGTTTGCTCTTCGCTGGATCGCTTTACGGCCTGGCTGCCGGTGGTGGGCGATGGCTCGGTCCAATCACGCCGATTGGTGGGGCGTTGCTGATCGGCGGGTGGTTGTGGCTGGCTTGGAGCGCGGCCCGCCCCTAGCAGAATTGTTTCCCCGCGAAGGCGGGGACCCAGTCTGGGCACCCGCCTTCGCGGGTGAACAAAATTCTTACTGGTACTTTGGCGCTACCGCTTCTTCCGGCACGCGTCCGAACAGTAGATCACGCTGTCCCAGTCGCGTGCCCATTTCTTCCGCCACGTGAACGGCCGCTCGCATGCCGGGCAGATCTTGGTCGGCAAATTCTGCTTGGCGACACCGTTTGGCATCAGCGGGGCTGCGCGTCGAGGAAGGTCTCGACGTCGGCGAGATCGACCGTCTTGTCGAGATACGTCTGGCCGATCCCGCGCGCGAGCAGGAAGGGGAGGGTGCCCGCCGCCATCTTCTTGTCGTGCCGCATGTGATCGACCAGCCGCTCACCGCTCGCGCCGATCTTCGCTGCCGCGAGACCGTCCGGGAGCCCAACGTCGCGCCAGTGGGCGGCAACACGCTCCGCATCCTGACCCGGGCAAATCCCCTTTGATGCCGAGAACCCGAACGCCAGCGAACAGCCCGCCGCGACACCTTCGCCGTGGATCAGCGCCTGCGAGAACCCGGTCTCCGCCTCCAGCGCATGGCCGAACGTGTGCCCGAGATTGAGCAACGCTCGGATGCCGTTCGTCTCATGCTCGTCAGCCGCGACGATCCGCGCCTTGGCCGAAACGCTGTGTGCGATCGCGTACTCACGCAGCCCGATGTCACCGCCCAGCAACGCGGCACCGTTCGCCTCGCACCATTCGAAGAACGCGAAGTCGTCGATCAGGCCGTATTTCACGACCTCGGCATATCCAGCGCGCAGCTCGCGGATCGGCAGCGTGTCGAGCACCTGCGGGTCGATCAGCACCATCACCGGCTGGTGGAACGCGCCGATCAGGTTTTTCCCGGCCTTCGTGTTGATTGCGGTCTTGCCGCCGACCGAACTGTCGACCTGCGCGAGCAGGCTCGTCGGGATCTGGACGAAGTTGCACCCGCGCTTGAGGATCGAGCAGGCGAACCCGACTA
Organism: Sphingomonas sp. Leaf230; assembly: GCF_001421745.1. GTDB lineage: Bacteria > Pseudomonadota > Alphaproteobacteria > Sphingomonadales > Sphingomonadaceae > Sphingomonas. Next base: position 242,476 of record NZ_LMKW01000009.1, read on the forward strand.
GGTCGCCCATCACGCCCCCACCGAGCGCCACGACGTGATCGCCGCGCTCGACGCCGAGTTCGAGTAGCCGGTTGCACAGCATCTCCAGCGTCGCCCAGCTCTTGCTGCCCTCACCGGGTGCCAGCACGATCGCCTCGGATCCAATCCCCGCCGCGGTCAGCGAAGCCTGCAAGGTCGCGAGGTGAACCGACAAATTCTCGTCGGTTACGATCGCCACGCGACGGCCTTTAGCAAGCGGCGCAAGGAACTCGCCGGCCCTCGCGAGCAATCCGGCTTCGATATGGATCGGATAGGTCCGCGCACCCAGTTCGACGGTAACGGTCTTCATCGGCCAAGCGCCCTCAGGATAGCGGCGACGGTCGCTTCGTGCGGCGTCTTGTTGCTGACAATATGGATGTGCGCCTGCGCGTAGATCGGGTTGCGGACGCGCGCCAGTTCGGCGAGCACTTTCCCCGCGTCGCGATTGCGCAGCAGCGGGCGGGTGTCGCGCCGTCCTACGCGCTCGACCAGGATGTCGGGATGCGCGCTGAGCCACACCGACACCGCATCGCGCAGGATCAGCGCCCGCGTGTCGTCGTTGATGAACGCGCCGCCGCCGGTCGCGATGATCTTGGGCGTACCGTCGATCAGCCGCGCGATCACGCGGCGCTCGCCATCGCGGAAATATTCCTCGCCGTATTTGGCGAAGATCTCGGCGACGGTCATCCCCGACGCGGCCTCGATCTCGTGGTCGGCATCGACGAACGGCAGGTTCATGCGCAGCGCGAGGCGGCGGCCGACGGTGGTCTTGCCGACGCCCATCAGCCCGACGAGCACGATCGGGCGATCGATCGGGGCAGGGCGGCGACCGCCCGAGGGTCCGCCGGAAGGGTTGTGGCTTTGCAACATCGTAGCCCGCGCTATACAGCGGCTCCGCGCGAGGGCAAAAGCTCTTGGCGCGCGATATTTCGCCGATCGTTCACTACCCCCGTCCACTACAAGGTTACGTCGCATGTCCCGTTTCATCGTCTCGGTCGTCGTCGTTCTTGTGGTCGTGGTCGGCGGCCTGTTCCTGTTGGCAGGGCGCGCGACCGAGCGTCCGCAGAGCCACGTCGAAAAGGCCGTGACGCTTGCGAACCTCTCTTAAGGTATCCTTAGCGGCGGCGGTTGCCGTCGGAGCCTTGGTCGCGCTGGCACCGGCGATCGGACAGGATCGCCCCGAATCGATCCTGCCGCCGGGGTTCGGCGAGCCGACGCCTGCGCCCGCACCGCGACCGACACCGCCTGCCGGTACGCAGGCGGCACGTCCGACCGATCCCGCGCAGCCGGCCGCTCCGGCTCCGGCACCCGCGCAACCGGGTGCGATGACCCAGCCGTTGCCGCCGACGACGCCGGGCGATGCGCCGCTGGTGCCCCCTGTCGCGACGCCTGCGCCGGTCGATCCGGCCGTGCTCGCGCAGTACGAGATGCCGGCGTCCGCGCGGCGCTCGCTCGCGACGGTAGGGCCAGTCACGGCGAGCGAAGGCGGGCTTGATACCGATGCCTTCGGTGAGGCGGACGGCCAATATGTCGAGACGCTGATGCGCCGCCTCAGTGCGCCGCTCCCGTCGCGCTGGATGTCGATCCTGCTGCGGCGCGCGCTGGTGTCGCATGTCGATACGCCCAGCCGCACCAACGGCGCTGACTTCGCTGCCGAACGCGCGTGGCTGTTGCTGCGCATGGGCGAATCGGTCGCGGCGCGCGCGGTCGCGCAGAACGTCGACACCGACAATTACACGCCGAAGCTTTATCAGGTCGCGATGAACACTGCGCTGGCAACCGGCGATCCGGCGGGCCTGTGCCCGCTGGTCACGGGGGCGATGCGCTATGCCCCGGCGCGGGGCTGGACGATGGCGCAGGCGATGTGCGCCGGGCTGTCGGGCAATCCCGCGCAGGCCAGCCCGCTGATCGCGACCGCCAAGCGTCGCAACGTCGCCAGCGGCGTCGACCTGCTGCTCGCACAGAAAGTCGTCGGTGCGGGCGCGCAAGGGCGTCAGGCCGTGACGATCGAATGGGACGGCGTCGACCGGCTGACCGCGTGGCGGTTCGGCCTCGCGATGGCGACCGGCGTTACGGTACCCGACGAGTTGTACGGCACGGCGGGTCCGCAGGTGAAATACTGGCAGGCGCTGTCGCCCTCCGTTGCGCTCGGCGATCGGCTGGCCCCGGCCGAGGCTGCGGCGGGGCAGGGCGTGCTGTCCAGCGCGGCGCTCGTCGATCTCTACGCTGCGGCGGCGACCGACGACGATACGCAGAGTGGCGCGACCGCGACCGCCAACGATCTCCAGACCGCCTATGCGGATCGCAACCCGGATTCGCGGCTCACCGCGCTGCGTCAGTTGTGGGGCGGCGCGAACGCGCGTCCGAGCTATGCGCGGCTGGTGCTGACCGCGCGGGCGGCTTCGCGGTTGAACCCCAATCTTGCGAAGGCCGACGCCGATCTGCTGGTCGCTTCGATGCTGTCCGCGGGGCTCGATCGCACCGCGGCACGCTGGCTGGGCTCGGTACCCGCCGGCAGCGACGCCTGGGCGATGATAATGCTCAGCGATCCCGATGCGTATCGCCGCCTGAGCTATTCCGACCTTGCGTCCTACACCGGTGGCGAAGGCGATTCGGCGTTGAAGCAGCGCATGTTGTTCGCAGGGTTGGCAGGCCTCGGTCGCCTTAACCAAGGCGATATCGAGCGCGCAGCCCAGTCGCTCGGCGTTCGCATCGGCACGGACAATGCCTGGACTCGCGCGCTCGATCGCGCTGCCCGCGACGGCCAGGCCGGGACAGTCGTCCTGCTCGCGGCGGTCGGCATGCAGGCGGCAAGCTGGAAGGACATCCCCCCGGAAGCGCTGTACCGCATCGTCGGTGCACTGCGCGGCGTCGGTCTCGACGGCGAGGCGCGGATGATCGCTTCCGAGGCGCTCGCGCGCGCGTGAGCCACGGTAGCGATCGTGCGCTGATCGATCGGTTCCTGGAAATGATGACCGCGGAGGTCGGTGCCGCGGCCAACACGGTGGCGGCGTATCGCAGTGACCTGACGCTCGCCTCGCAAGCGCTGGAAGGCGGATTGGCCGACGCGGATGCCGACGCGCTGGCCAAGCTCGCGAGCGGGTGGTCGGCCTTGTCCCGCTCGACCGTAGGCCGAAAGTCCGCCTCGCTCCGCCGCTTCTTCGCGTTCCTCGCCGATGAAGGCTACCGCGCGGACGATCCCGGCAAGGCGCTCCCGCGGCCGGGCACGGCACGCACCTTGCCGAAAATCCTCAGCCACGCCGATGTCGACCGCCTTTTCGCCGCGATCGCCGAGCGTGCCGCCCGCGATCCGCTCGACTCCAACGACCTGCGCCTTTCCGCCTTGTTCGAACTTCTCTACGGCTCCGGCCTGCGCGCGACCGAACTGGTCAGTCTGCCGCGCAACGCGGTCCATCCCGACCGCCCGTTCCTGATCCTGCGCGGCAAGGGCGGGCGTGAGCGGCTCGTCCCGATCTCCGACCGAGCGCGCGCTGCGGTCGCGGTTTGGCGCACCCACGTCGCAACCGACCGGCTCTGGCTGTTCCCCTCGGGCAAGGGTCATCTGTCGCGCATCCGCCTGTATCAACTCGTGAAGGCGATCGCCGCCGAGGCAGGCATCCCCCCCGACCGCGTCAGCCCGCACGTCCTGCGTCACGCCTTCGCCACGCATCTGCTCGCCGGCGGTGCGGATCTGCGCGCGCTGCAATCGATGCTCGGCCACGCCGATATTGCCACCACCGAGATCTACACGCACGTCGATTCGAGCCGCCTCGTCGAGCTCGTCAACACGCGTCACCCTTTGGCGGACTTGCCGCCGCGTTGACGCGGGCGGCGCCGCACCGTAACCGCCGCTGATGCCAAGCTTCCTCGACTTCGAGAAACCGATCGCCGAACTCCAGGGCCGGATCGACGAACTCCGCGACACCGCCGCCGAAGGCAGCGTCGACCTAGCCGCCGACATCGCCCGCTTGCAGGCGAAGTCCGACAAGCTGCTGAAGGACACCTTCGCGCGGCTGACGCCGTGGCAGAAGACGCAGGTCGCCCGCCATCCCGAGCGTCCGCACTTCAAGGATTACGTAGCCGCGCTGTTCGACGAGTTCGTGCCGCTCGCTGGCGACCGCGCCTTCGGCGACGACCAGGCGATCATCGGCGGCTTCGCGACGTTCCGCGGGCGTAAGATCATGGTGCTCGGTCATGAGAAGGGCGACGATACCGCCAGCCGCCTCCGCCACAATTTCGGCATGGGCAAGCCCGAGGGCTACCGGAAAGCGATCCGCTTGGTCGAACTCGCCAACCGATTCGGCCTGCCGATCATCACGTTGGTCGACACCTCTGGCGCGTTCCCCGGCATCCAGGCCGAAGAGCGTGGTCAAGCCGAGGCGATCGCCCGCTCGACCGAAGCCTGCCTCAACGCCGGAGTTCCGATTGTCTCGGCGATCGTCGGCGAAGGCGGCTCGGGCGGCGCGGTCGCGCTTGCCGCGGGCAACCGTGTGCTGATGTTCGAACACGCGATCTATTCGGTGATCAGCCCGGAAGGCTGTGCCTCGATCCTGTGGCGCACCGCCGACAAGGCGCCCGAGGCGGCGGAAGCGATGCGCATCACCGCGCAAGACCTGAAATCGTTCGGCGTGATCGACGATATCGTCCCCGAGCCGCTGGGTGGCGCGCACCGCGACCGCGCGGCCGCGATCGAGTCGCTGGCCGATGCGCTGTCGTCTGCGCTCAGGGACCTTGCCCCGCTCACACCGAGCGAGCTTCGCAAGGACCGCCAGGCCAAGTTCCTCAAGATGGGCCGTCTCTGAGCCACGCAGAAAGGGCGGCAGAACCGAGGTTCCGCCGCCCTTTGAACTCGCAAGTCGTGCCGGAGAGCGGTCGCGATTGCGCCACTCTCCAGCGCGATGATTACGTGGTCGAGGTGTTCAGCTTGGTCGAGACGTTGTTGAACGTCTTGGTCAGGCTGGTGCCCAGGCCCTGCATCGCGGCAATTGCGGCAACGGCGATCAGCGCGGCGATCAGGCCGTATTCGATTGCGGTCGCACCCTTGGAATTCTTGAAAAACTTGCGGATCGTCTTCATTCCGGTCTCCATCGTTTCGATTGCGTCTGTGTCACCCGGCTGCACCGGACGGACCGGATCAGCGATTTGAGGGATACAAGTGGTTGGTTGAGAAAGGTTTAAGGTGGGCGCCGTTTCTTTTGCGGATCAGCGCGCGTTGGCGACCTTCGAGTTGACGTTGCCCCACATGCCCGTCGTCGTATCGGCAAGCGCGGTGAGGCCGGCGATCATCGCGATCACGACCAGCGCGATAATGAGCCCGTATTCGATCGCGGTCGCCCCCCGTCTTTCGCGCATTACGCGCGCGATCGTTCGGATGACGGCATGCGTCGCGACGGATATAGGGCTCATGAATGCGGTCTAGTCGCGGGGAAATTAAGGAATGACCAACGATCCGCCCGTATCGGTACCGATGCCCGCTGCGTCGTTGCTACTGCCCGTCGTAGCGGCCGCATTGGTCGATCTCGAAGGCCGCGTGCTTTTGCAGCAACGTCCGGAAGGCAAGTCGCTTGCCGGCCTCTGGGAGTTCCCTGGCGGCAAGATCGAGCCTGGCGAAACTCCCGAGGCTGCCCTGATCCGCGAACTCGAGGAGGAACTGGCGATCGTCGTGCCGCACGCGTGCCTCGCGCCCGCGACGTTCGCCAGCGCGCCGCTCGGCGATCGCCATTTGCTGTTGTTGCTCTACATCACGCGCAAATGGACCGGCGTGCCGCGCGCGCTCGAAGCGACCGCGCTACGCTGGGTGAGGCCGAACGAGATGCACGCCCTGCCGATGCCGCCCGCCGATCGCCCGCTGATCGGTCTCTTGGATGCGCTGATCTGAACCTGGCGCGTCTTCGTTGACTGGACACGCTGCAAAGCATTCAAATGCCAATAACAATGCGTCCGACACGTCCGTTTGTTGGTTGATGGGCGGGTATGTCGGCTCGTCGTAATCTTTGGCTCGTCACCAAGGCGGGTCGGCATACTCCGTGTTCAAAAAAGCGCTTGATCCCGGACGTTTGCAGGCGCATGAAATCCGAGCCGGCTACGTCCCAAGACCGTATCCGGCCATCCGGACTGCGGCTCGCGCGCGTTATTCCCTTTTCTCGAGCGAGCCGTTTCCGTCGATTACGGAACACCGAGCTCGAACGATCGGGTTCCATGCATCTACTTCGGTCCAACCACCACGGTGCACCGTCGGATTTGACCCCCGCGTTCTCACTGCACGGTCTGATCTCGTCGCACCATGGGACGCAATCTCACGCCCAGGCTGATAACCAGGGGCCAGAATATCGTGTTGCCGATATCCGAAAGCGTGTCGGCCCAGCGCATGCCGTAATTGAGATAGTCGAGCGTCTCGTTGCCAAGTTCCGCCAGGACGACGACCAGCAAGGGGATGAGCGTCCCCAAAGACCGGCCGCTGACGAGCCGTACGAGCATGAGGATGATGAGCCCGGCATGGATATGGAGGATCGCGTCGGGCAGGCCGGTGCCGTCTCCGATCCAGAGAATAAGCGAATGATACAGCGCGGGAATATCCATCGCCGGGCAACAGCCGAGATCGGCATCAAAAGCAAGGATGTGGCCGTGCGACGCGTATCGTCACAAGCGTGGCGTGATACCGAAAAACATCCATTCGCGACGTCGTCGATACTCGGTTTTTATCGCTAGCGACCATGTTCGGGTCAGATGTCAGTGCGTGGAGGCGGTGTTTCCGCGGGCAAATACGCTAATCTATTCCGATCAAGCTGCTGCAATTCCTGTTTAATTTGACGTTTAGATTCGGCGGTTACGTCGGACTCGAAGGAGTTCGCGTTGATACGTCTCATCTACATCAGTACCGCCCGCTCCGAGCTGTCGAAGGCCGAGCTCGAGGGTGTGCTGAACGCGTCGCGGCGTAACAATGCGGCGGTTGGCGTGACGGGCTTGTTGGTTGTCGGCGGACGTCGGTTCCTGCAGGCGCTCGAAGGACCGGCGGATGCGGTTGTGCAGACGTACGACCGCATCAAGGCCGATGGACGCCACTTCGCCGCCGTGACACTCGACAACCGTCCGATTGCCGAGCGCAGCTTTCCCGACTGGGCAATGGGCCATCAGCCTGGCAGACCCTTGCGCGGTGACGGTGCGGTTGCAGACGATGTGGCGAGGCTGATCGCGCCGATCGCCGATCCCACCATGCACGCGTATTTTGCGGAGTTCGCCAAGAAGCACGCCGCCTGAAGTGCTCGATGCCGGCGGTTTAGCGTTGCATGCGCCGCGCCAAACGATCGATCTCTCGGTCTGTGTTATCTACGATCTACGGTCATGACGTGGCTCCGTACAGTTGGTTGTGCGTTTGAACGCAACGGAGGAGACTGACATGGTAGCGAGAGAGAAGATCACGGACGGTGCCAACGAGCGCGCCATCGACGAACCGATTGCGGGCACGGCTCCGGGTATTCCCGATGACGCACTCTTGCCGGGCGAAGAGCTGCCGGAGGAGCCGAAAGACGAAGACGTAGCGCGAGTCGCGCAGAAATTGGGCGCGCCAACGCCAACGCTAACGGAGGCGTCGTGATGTCCGACGACGCGACACAGACTCGCCAGCGCGAGATCGCCACGGAGCATCTGCTGTTCAAACTCATGGAATATGTCGAAGCGCGGCACGCCGGGCTCCTCGATTTCATGGAACAGAGCCTCGACCACCTCGGCGATCCGGCGACTGATGGTACCAAGGATGACGAAGCCGTGCGCAAGATCGCAAAGGGCATGATTGTCGGCGCGCGCAAACAGGGCGTGAACTAGCCGAGGTGACTTGGGAGATGTCGGTCGCCTGTGCCGGGGGACCGCATCTCCGACCGCGACTTCCTTTTTAGGCTTATCGGGTTGCCGGTCGTGGCGTCTCCCTGGCCAAATCTGACCCAGTTGGACTCGTAAGAACATTGCGGGAACATCAATCCGATGCGATGAGCGTTCCAACGATTCGAGGACACGATCATGGCCGAGTACGACGACGACCAGCAGGAGCCGAAGCCCGCGTTTGGCAAGTGGCTGCTGACGCAGCGCGACCGGGGCGATTGGGTCGACGGTATCGCCGACGCTGCGCGTGCGGATCGGACCTTTCCCAAGAACGGCGATCCGGAGGCGGTGCGCACACATTTGCGCAACCAACAGGCCGACGGTGACGCCTTCGCCGCGATCGACGATGCCGAGAGCGATTGGATGGCGGTCTAGACGGTAATGGTCGTCATGCGGCGATTAGTGAGACCGTATCGGCGGCAGTATCGGACGGGGTTGTCGATACGTTAGGAGTTTGTCCGAGGGCGCAAGGAATGCGTCTGGGGCAGGGTAGGATGACTGGTCGATCAAGCTCGAACTAAAAGGGGCGTCCCGTTAACCGGAACGCCCCTTGAGCTAGATCGGCGTTGAAGACGTTGGCGATTACGCCATCGAAACCTTCGTCCGCGTGGATGTGTGCCCACCCGAGCGATAGAGGACGTCGGCGGCATCTTCGGCGTTGATCCCGGCAGCGCTGGTATCGACGGAGACGAACACGCCGCCTTCATTGATGCGGCCTTCATAGTAGCTGGCATCGACGCGGCTGACACCGTGATCGGTCATAACCTTCTCCAGCCCGCCAACGGCGCCACCGAGCGCCGCGCCCGTGATCGCAGCGCCTGGGATGGCCGCGGACGCAATCGCGCCAGCGGCAACGAGGGGACCGACCCCGGGGATAGCGAGGGCTGCGATGCCGAGCAGCGTGCCGATGCCTGCGCCAGCCGCGACCTTGCCGACGAACTCCTGCGTGTCGCCGTTGCCGTCCGTGGTGGTGTTCTTGCCGTCATGCTGGGCAACGATGGAGATCGCGCTGTCGTTGATACCGGCCGCGCGAAGCTCGGCCACGGCGCGCTCGGCGTCTGCATGATTATCGAAAACCGCGGATACCAGGTTCGTGCTCATCATCAGTTCCAGTCGGGGACAGATTGTAGATGAGCGTAGAAGCCGCGTCGAAGGCCTAACGTTCCGGAAATTGAGAGTTAGCGGCGCGTTAACTTCGAATGGTGCGGGTAAGGTGGCCGACTAGGATCGCGTCTGTGAGTCGCAAGGATAGGGCAGCGGAAATCGCCGCCCAGGGAGGGTAAGGCGATTGCCGGCAGGGTGTCGAAGCCTATTGGTACCCGCCGTTTTCCTCACGCTCCTTGGCGGCGTCCTCCTGTACCTTTTCCATCTCCTCTGCCTCGTCAGCGGGCGTTGAGTCGTCGGTTTTCGGATCGTCGATCAAGGTCATCTCCTTGCCAGTTCAACGCGCGGCCAAGCTTTTGGGCTCAGCCATAATGTCTGAAAGTCGCTCAGGCTGCGGCACGAACAACCGGACAAACTTTGCGGTTCATTCAGGTCGAGACGCCGCTGCGCACGACGCTCCGCTGGGGCCGCCGGTCCTGGGTGCCGGAGTGCGGGCATTTTAAAACGACAAGGGTCGTGAGGTCGCTGTCTGGACGATCGCCCCCGGCACCAGGGTGGGGGGCGGCATTTCTCGTTATGAAATCTTCGGCAGCCCGAGATCAAAACCGGCATTCACTGGAGGCCCGACCGGGAATCGAACCCGGGTGCGAGGATTTGCAGTCTTGATACTTGGAATTCCCGAACGTTCCGGGAACGTCCGAAGGCTTTGAATTAACGTTACTTTCACCGCTTGTTCTGCCTGAAGAACATTCCCGAAACGTCCGTGTAATGCCGGGCATGATTACACAGGAATTACGCCATGCCCGATCGCCCGCGCTCATCTCGCCTCAGACCGGCTTGGCGCCCGCCCTGCCACACTTCGCGAACTTGCCATTCGCGCTCTTGCACCGAACCGTCTTAGCCGGCGCCTTCAGGCACTTGGTAAAGCGTCCCTTGGCGTCCTTGCACGGCGCCGCCATTGAGGGGGCTCCATCGAGCAACGACAGCGAGGCGGCAGCGAACAGCAGTTTACGCATCTGGCTTTCTCCTGCCCGATGACCGGGCCATAAGAAACTGCACCGCCGCCGCCGCCAGCGCGTCAACGGCGGAGCATTTTCGTTTAGCGATGACGTTTACGTCGGCAGTTCCCGTCCCGGTGTTCGGCGTGTCTCTGATGAACAGGACAGGACGCGCGGTAGTTAGACAGTGCCTGCCAGTTCGGCCTCCAGGGCATCGGCGGACCGATCGAGCGCGAGCGCTACCTGCTCGATCGCATCGCTCAGGACGGTTCCTGTCATATGCGAGTGCAGTTCACGGTATTCCTGTGCCTGCCGACGCATTTGCTCCGGTGTTTTGGTCATGAGGGTTAGATAACGGCCCAACCTTTACGGCGCATGACCGATCGCGAGCTTGGTGGGCGTGGCCAGGCGGCCAGGAACTAAAAACATAAGAGACTTCGGAAATGGGTCCGATTTGATTGCTGAGCGGTTGCTGACATGATTGGACTCGTTATGAACTCAAGATCGACCTCGGCTGTTAGCGTGTTTTCTGCGCAACAGGGATTAGTCCACGTAGAAATATGGCCGTCATCGCTCACCATGACAGCCGAAGATGCCGTTATAATGGCTGACGATATTACAGATGCCGCAGCGGAAGCCCGAGGACAGCGAATGATGGCCGACGCTCAACGGAGCGTGAAGCCGACGTAATAACGGGAAGGCCGCGCGCACCCAGTTTCGGATGGCTAGTCGACGATAATAGTGGAGCAACGTCGCATGCTTTTCCATCAAGCTGGAACCTACGCAGCGCTCGGCGAACGGACCCGTAGCAGCGTGCTGTCCGACAGTTAGGCGAAAGCTGCTGCGTTAAAAGTTTCCGTCCACCCAAGGCGCAGCGTTTGCATATCTTTGAGCCCGGATTTACTCGCTGCGCGGGTAAAGGCGCACGCCAAAACCGCGACGCTGTTTCATTAATCGAGCGTCAAAGGTTCAATCGTGATGAAACTTGTAGAGCTTCCATATTCGATCGAAATGGCAAACCAAGTTGCACCCCGCGAATGGACGTCGGTGGCGTCGCGCATGGTACTGCCGAGCGCGGTGTTTGAAATAATGCTCCGGCGGCGAGATTGTCCTTTGCTTTCGTTCAGGATCTTTCACCGACCGACCGGGCAAGTGCACGACGAGTAAACGGCCGGCGTGTTCCGAATCATAGGACGATGCCTGTCGCCTCAAGCTGACCGTGCCCTGCCCCAGTAGCTTGTCGGCAGGCGTCATCAGTCGCTGATAGTCCACCCGAGTTTGGGGTCACGGCCTCGCACGGGCTGAGCCGATTTTATTGCCTGCTGGAAACGTGTGTTGGTCGTCGCTTGGGGTGAGAGGGGGCGTTGAGCCACGGGCTGCGGATACTGCAACGCCGGAGGAGCCACCGCCCCAGTCACCACTTGCGCCGGAAGCGTGGGAGCGGTGACTGGAACGATCCCCGGCTGAACTATCGCAGTGCGTCCGCCGCGTATCCGTAGCTTGCCGTCAACAATCGTTGTTACCTGGCTGCGTACCATGCCGCCTGCGACCAGCGATGTAACACCCCCCGTCCCATAACCTGACGAGAACACATCCCGGCCAAACTCGTCTTGACCAGCTAAGATAGGCACACCTGGCCGTGATCCCCCGGGGCCACCGAGGATGCGCATAATTTCGAGCACGTCGGCGGTGTAACAGCTCGTTAGCTTCTTAGAGCGGCAGCCAATCGGTGGCACAGCATCATGGCTAGGTCGGGCGTAGACTGTTGCCATATCCAGGCCAGGCGTCTTCGAGCCGTTACCACCTAGCAGAAAGAGGTAGCGGTAGCCGAGCTCACGCGCGCGCTCTGCAGCTCGATATAGGGCCATATCTATCGCATCAGTCCGACCGTGGACCGCGGCATCAATACGCCACGATCCGTCTTTTTCGGTTCGGTCCTTGTAGCCGGTTTGGAAGCCGATGACGTTCCAGCGCTTCATTGGACCGTAGTATGGCGCGTCGTCGCCACCCGCCCACGCAGGCTGGGCGATTGCCAACAGTACGACGCAAGACAGCAACCGCTTCATCGCAGACCCCTTTAACGAATCTCCGTGCGGTAACCGACGATCGTTAAGGTACGGTTGCCTCGTTTGAGCGTTCTCTTTTCGAAGCGCAAACGTAGACGTGCCGCACTCGCTTTTTGAGCTGGAGAATGTCTTGGCCGGCCGCGAGCGCACGGACGATGGCGAGAACAGCAGGGCAGGGTTCGTCGTTTGGTAGACAGAGGGGGAGAGCGTGACGAAAGGGCTATCGGCACTATTGGCGCTATTGGCACGGGGTCTTGCTGTCGAGCCGCCCTGTTCGAATAACTTGTAGGCTCCTGAGCGCGACCACGCGGCTTTCACCCCGGCGTCGGTCAGCATAGGATAACCTCGATCAGGGGAGAATCAGGTGAGTTTTTCAGAACACATGGCCGCCAAGTGGCGGGGCGAGGTCAATGAACTTGAGGAACGCGCGAATTACTGGGAAACCGGTAAGCTCCGTGCCTATGCGAACGGCGCCGATGTGACCGACGAACAGGCCCCAATGCTTCGCCGCCATGCAGCGGCGTTACGTGAAGCAATCGCAATGATAGACACCAAATAGTCATGTCTTTCGGCGGACAAGCCCGCCGCCGCACACCTTGAGTTTCCAGTAGGAGAGTTATCTCAACGCAAATATCGCTGCTGGAGAACGGATTGGTAAATGCCATTGAATGGAGAGATGCAAAACAGGTGCCAAAAAATGTTTGGAGCCCGCTCGAGGATGCAGAACTGGCACGCCGCTATATGACTGGCGAGCCGGTCGACAGCATCGCGGTTTTCTTCAGCCGTTCGGCAGCTGGTGTGACTACCCGGGCGAATACGCTGGGGTTACGCCGCCGGAAGCTAAAGGCTGATCCTTCCAACGAAGGCAACGCGTTGTGGGTGATTGGTGCCGCGCTGCGTTCGGCAATCCCGGAAACTGACCAGTCGTTTGCACAAGATCTTCTCGATCAGCTAAAATGATCACTGGTTGCATCAGCTTTAAGCGCCGCCAGCCGGGTCACGGAAAGCTCTATGGCTGTTTCGATCATGGCGCATACAACATAACTATCGCTCTTCGCAGCGAGAGGGAGGGCAAGCCTCAAAAGGCGTGCAACTGTTTCCATCTCGGGTATGCGTGAATTTAAATCGTCCGTCATCGACGCCGAATGGTTTCAACGAGATAGCGTTCCAGATATGTTGAGAATTGGATCAAAATATTTTCGAAAAAGGTACTACTTGATATTTGTTATCTCAGAGAGTTGCTCTTGATCAAGATCGCATTGCCGTGAGCAGCATCTCGTTGAATTGTGCTGGGACAAAGGGGAAGGCTTTTGGTCATTAAGGCGTATAAATTTTCTAGCATTTCTAGGCGCTGTGGGTCTCTCGATAAGAATCGTCGTTGGTTGCCATCCTGACGTGGCTTGTCCGCTCACGTCTTCGTTGCAGACGTGAGGCGACGGTACATAAGCCCTTCGCTACCGTGACGGTTTCCCGCGGCTCACAGCGGAATGTCAGTGAGCGCCAAGGTCGTTCTCCGGCCTCGGCCAAGGCAGGCCGTCATTCGTGAACTTCGCGATCACTGTCGCGTTTGTATACTACCAGTTAGCTCCGGAAAGTGACTGGCTGGCTCGCTTACTGGTGCACCGTAAGCGGGCCGTTACGGGCGGACGGAACTTCGCACTGTCGGTGCGTTATGGTCTCGCCGGGCTTGCTTGGCAGTGGCTCGGTCGGCCCGCCTCGCGCTCATCACGTTAGGGGCGGGCCGTGATCATGACGAAACCGTAGCCCTTGTGAGTTCGTATCTGGATCGCCGGGACGGATCCTCCCAAATGCGCGTTCCGGCCGGCTCGCCCTTCTGACCTTCGGGCGAGCCGTTTTTTTACAGGGGCGCTACTCAGACTCGAAACGCGTTACGGCTTTATCTTTGAGCAACGCACGCAACTGCCTTTGCAGAGCTAAGCTACTCAAATGCGATCTAACATGATCGAATCCCTCGCGAGATAGCTGCAAGCGAATGTCTGTTATCGTGCGTGCTTTACCGCCTCGCGCGATCTCGAATGCTCGTTCTATGATCGCCATACGCAGTGTTACCACGGGTAGGCCAAGACGAAGACTGTTTCCTTACAATAAACAAATGTTACTTATTTGGGTCCGTTTTGCATAGCGTGGCGTTAAGCTCCCATGACAACAGACCCATTGCGCGCCGCCTACGACGCGGGTTTGAAAAACGGTCTCGAGAAGGGCTTTCCGAGCGCCTGTCCGTTCGCAGTCCATGAAGCTACGGATCAGCGGTTTGCATGGCTAAGCGGATTTAGCGTTGGCAAGATCGTTCGGACCGGCAAAAGCCATTCGTCTTAGGCGTTGATGCATCGCTGCCGCCAAGGCATCCCGCCACGGATCGCCCACCTCGGCACCGCTGGCTCGATAGGATGCGCGCAGAACCTTATCTGACATTTGAGCGATACGGTCTTGAAGTTCACGCGCGCTTGCCTCGTGCTCATCCTCCTCCATCACTTTTCCTCGTTACCAACCAGGCGAAGATGGCGTGGCGGTGGTCGCCCTTCGAGCATCCAAGCGTTCTCGGGATCGCTCAACACATTGGATATGGCCTCGAACCACATCGAGCTTTCGATATGCGCCTTCCGCATCTTCGGGTCCGCGCACTGTTCAGAAAGGTGTTCATGTTGCAGCGCCGCGCGGTACAGGCTTGGAAACTTGGGTTCAGTCATGGCCACCCCAGGATTCAGACGCGATATTATTCCGCAAGCCCAAAGGTGAATCAAGACAAACGCGCGAGTAGGCTCCCATCTCGGCCATTTCGCTTCCCGCCCAATTGCAGACATCGGTGCGATCGTTCACCCTGATTGTGCAGCTACGAGGTTATTAAACATGAGCTACAAGACGGACCATCGCAGTCGAACGCAAGCGATCGTTGTGTATGGAACGATCGTCTGCATTGGGGCAGCGCTCGGCTTTCTCGTGAGGGCCGGCGTGATCACCGACCACATCCTCTGGTAACAGTTGCCACCGATCGAACGATCGCTTTCCTTTCCAAAACAGTCGTTCGTTCGACTGGCACGAATGCCCTCTACGCCCGAACCGTGGGTACCTGAGCTATGTCGGTCGTCCACGCCGGCGAACGCATCTCCGACCGCATCTTCCACTCGCGCTTGAACCCCTGCGACGCGGTCACCGCCGTCCACATGCCGAACTTGCCGTTGATCGCGTCGAGCGCCCCCATCAGTCGGTCGCGCTTGGCTGTATCCTCCTCAAATAGCGTGCGCGGCCGCCCGTCCTCGGGAAGCAGATCGTCAAGCATGATGCCCGCCTTCGTGTAGGCGTAGCCGTCGCGCCACGCCTTCTCAGCGCCGCGCCTAGCCGCCGCGATCAGCTCGAGGCTGTCGTTCGTCATCGGATGCAGGGTCACCATGCGTGATGCGCCGTACTGGGGCCGGTCGGGCTTGTGCTTGTTCGTGTGGAAGAACGCGGTCAGCCGGGCCGCAACCAACCCGTGCGATCGCAGCTTCTCCCCGGCGCGCAATGCGTATTGCGACAGCGCGCCCATCATCCGCTCGAAGTCGCAAATCGGCGTTCCGAACGATCGGGTGACGGCCATGCCCTTACGCCGCGGCTCGACCGCCTCGACCACATTGGACGGGACCCCGCGCAGTTCGGCAACCAGTCGCTCGAGAACGACTGTCCCGACGGCACGCGCCTGCTTCATCGGCATGTCTCGCAGCGCGCCAGCGGTGTCGATGCCGAGACCAGTCAGCTTGCGCGCAGTCGCACTGCCGACGCCCCAGACGTCGCCGACGGCAAAGGCGTGCATCACATCGCGCCGCACGTCGTCATCACGGAGATCCGCCACGCCGGCGAACTCCGGGTTCTTCTTGGCGGCCGCGTTCGCCAGCTTCGCCAGCGTCTTCGTCTCCGCGATGCCAACGCAGGTGGGTATCGTCGTCCATAGCTGGACCTGGGCACGCATTGCATTGGCGTGGGCGATGAGATCCCGTCCCTCGAAGCCCGCCAGATCCAGGAATGTCTCGTCGATCGAGTATATCTCGAAGTCGCGGGCGAAGGACTCGCAGGCGGCGATCACGCGGCGTTGCATATCGCCATAGAGCGCATAGTTTGACGACCGAACCTGGATGCCGTGTTGCCGGACCTTGTCGCGCAGGTGGTGGATCGGATCGCCCATCTTGATCCCAAGAACTTTTGCCTCCGCCGATCGGGCGATCGCACACCCGTCGTTGTTCGACAAAACGATGACTGGAACGCCCACCAGGCTGGCGTCGAAGGCGCGCTCGCACGAGACGTAGTAGTTATTGCAGTCGATCAGGGCGATCGGGGTGCTCATGCCATCTTGCGCGCGACGCCGACGACCGTGCCCCATATCTCGACATGTTCGTCGACTAGGATGTCAGCGAAACCTTCGGCCTCGGGGACGAGCCAATGGCGGCCATCGACGTAGCGCAACCGCTTCAACGTTCGGTCACCGTGCACCAGCGCCACGACGATCGAACCAGCTTTCGGCTTCTTGGCGCGGTTCACGACTATCATATCACCGTCGTTGATCCCGGCGCCCGACATGGAACGGCCATCGACGCGCATGATGTAGCTCGCGGCCGGATGCTCGACGAGCCATGCCCCAAGGTCGATCGGCTCCTGCATGTCGTCCTGTGCAGGCGACGGGAATCCGGCCTGAGTGTGGACGAGGAAGAAAGGCACCTCGCACGGCACTAGTTCGAACGGGACGTCGTGAAGCCGCAGCGCATCGTCACGACGGCTCAGCGGGACGACGACCGGGCGGCTTGGGTGGGGCAAGGGCATAACCTAAAGGATAGCAGCGAAGAGGAGCTGCTCGTGCCGAGCGGTCAGCACGGACCGCGCATCCTGAACTGCGCCGACCGCTTGCCGATACTCGACGGTCCCGAACCGTTCGGCCTCGTCGAAGCTGAACGGGGCGGGATCCATAGCCGGATAGACGTTGTCGTATATCGCGCGGGCAGCCGCCCTCAGCCGCAGATCGTGCTGCATTTCGTTGCTCCGTCAGTATCTAGTCGCCGGTCGTGGCGTGTCCCTAGCTAGGCCTGATCCAGATTGATTCGCAAGAACATTGCGGGAACATCAATCTGATGCGATGAGCGGGCCGACGATTCGAAGGACACGATCATGGCCAATGATGACGACGAGCAGCAGGAGCCGAAGCCGGCCTTCGGGCAGTGGCTTATGACGCAAAAGGACCGAAGCGACCTTGTCGGCCAACTGGCTGCTGGCGCCGTCGTTGATCGCCGCTTTCCCCGTAACGGCGATCCGGAAGCGGTGCGGAAGCATCTCAGCGCCATGCAGGCCGAGGGCGACATGTTTGCCGCTGTCGATGACGCTGAGTCGGATTGGCTGTCCGCATGATGCAGGACGCGTGGCAGCAGGCTTTCGCGCTGATGGCTGATCATGGGCAACTGGGTGCCTGCCAGATCGTCGCGTCCGGTATGCAAAAGACGCCAGATGGTGAGCCAGAGCGGTACCGACAGTGGGAGGTCCTGGCCGACTGTCTGAATGCTGTGGCAGATGCCAGCCGGACGAAGCACTGATGCTGCGGGTGGCTCTGTGATAGCTCTAGCACCAGCGGCAACCTTCTCCTGCACGGTAACGCGCGTGCACGACGGCGATGGGCCGCTGTGGTGCTCGAACGGCATCAAGGTCCGGATCGCCGGTGTTCAAGCGCCCGACTTCGAGAGCGCGTCACCGTGCCGAGCGGCAGACCCGCGACGGGTGAACTATCGTTGCGACAACGCCGCTGCGAAGCGTAGCCAGCAGATCGTCGAGCGCCTTGTGCTGCGCCAGACGCTGCGGTGCGAGGCAACCGGTAAGAGCTACACCCGTGTTGTGGCCCGGTGCATGCTGCCGGACGGTCGGTCGCTGTCGTGTGCGGCGATCGCATCTGGGGCGGCGGTCAGGTGGGATCGGTATTGGCGGCAGTATCGAATGGGCGAATGTCGGTAGGCCTCGCCAGTCGCATGCAATTATAGCGGGGCGGGGCAGGGCACTGCAGTCGGCCGATGACCAGCATTGCTAACAATGCGGTTGGCCGGCAGCATCACTTTTCCGTCGTTGCCAACAGTACCGCCAACCGTATTTATACCTGCGCGGTCTGTTGGAATTCCACGGCCACCTTCGAACCCGTCCACCGTCGCGGTATCGCGACAGCCGGAACCCCACCAATGCGCGCAGGCGCGGGCGCGTACTGCTCCCATCCCCCAATTAGGGGGTGGACGATATGAGGATCCCCATATCGGGGCAGGGAGGGCGGCGGCCCATTTCTAGTGTCCGGTTATTGCCGGCTTGAGTGATGCCCTCAAAATTGAGGCGACCCTTGCGATCCACTATTAGGTCGCGCTGTACCAGTTTCCGGGCTGAAGTATTCTGAAGGCGCCGCCATGATGTCGCGGCAAGATCCTCCCCGTAACCTCCCCGTCCGCATGCGAAGGCTTCGCTTGACGCAGGCCGCTCCGCACGAGGGCGCTCAGCCCTAGTCCGTCAAGCCAGGTCAAGCCGACCCGGCCGTCGGGGCATACGCGCTTACGGCTCTCCGACCCTACTTTTGCCGTCGGACTGCCGACGCAGACCGGCGCATTATCCGCCACTATTATAATCGGGCCGTGATATGCCCTCACGATGGACGACATCTTTACGCTGACCGACAAACTGGAGCGCGCCATGCTGAAGGGCACCGGGTTTCAGATCAGCGCAACCGAACTGCGCGTCATGATCGATGAGGGGATCGTCGACGTCTTCTTCGCGGCCAAGTTGAGGGTTCTCAAATCTGACAGGTTCGCGCCCCGGGCCAGCACCGAACGGCCAACATGATTGCGCTAGTTAGTGACCTAGGTGTGCTAGTGAACGCTGTATCCCGCTGGCAGGCGACGATCATGCGCGAGAAGATGCTCCTCCCGTAGCTGATCGAACCTAGCAGCTATCGCCTTCCACATCGTCACCGCGTCCCATTCGCCGGCGATCGCAGCAGCACCGATCTTTTGGGCAATGTGGCGGGGCCCGCTGTCACCGTGGTCCCGCTCGACCTTCAGCGCGATCGCCCATAGCTCTCGTTCGGATGCCATGTCCTGTTATAGTCGATGGTCAGCTGATCGCTATGCCACCGCGACCGAAGGGCCTACCCAGTGGGAAGGGCCAGTTAGAAGTCGGCCTTCTTAGTCGCCTCGAATTTGAGAATCTCGACACGTTCGCTGCCCAGCACTTTAACCGCTCGCCATTTCGTAAACCCTACCTCGGCTGCGCCAGATGGTCGGGCAGTAGCTTTGCCAATCGGAAACAGGGCGGCATCTTCGAACCCGTGCTGCGATCGCGTTGTAGCTATGATGTACATTCCTCCGTCATGCATAACGAGAGCGCCAAGCGGCTGCTCAACCATGGCAGGCTGAAATGACGAGTCGAGATCGACCTCGAATAGGATCTCTTCAAATGACAGGCCCGAGACGTTCCCAGCATTAGCTAGTTCAAATGCCGAGCCTTCCGTGTCGCCATCAAGCCGTACCACCATAGACGGTGAGGCGCCGGTAACGAGGTAAGAATTTTTTCGGGCGCCTACCTGAAGGACGATTGCCGAAATGGAAATTACCCGGATCGTTTTAATGACGAATGAGCCTGTTTGCATGTAGGGCATCAGCACCTCCAAAATTTATATTGAACTCATAGCCCGGGGCTTCGGGGCAGGGCTTATTCTAGATTGCCGCGCGAAGTACAAACCACCAGCTCCAGGCTAGCGCCGCGACAACCGACAAGGCCGTTAGCAGCATGCTCGAGCGCATAGCCCGTGCCGCGCTGCCAATTGCCTTATCGTTTAGGGCCCAGGCGACATCGTAGTTCATCGCCATTTCAGCCATGCTGGCGTGCATATCACGCTCGCCAATTATGTCGCGCGTCCATTGGCTGGGTGCATTGCCGCGAAACTTCCACCCGGTCGGGCGCGCACTCCATAGCGCGAGCCCGGCAGCTACCGAAAGGATTGTCGCGACTGCCACGATTGCCACCGGCGCATGCCCCCCGAGACTAGCAACAGCACCGAGCATTGCGCCGATCGCGGCTACCAAGAGCCCAGCGAAAGTGACGGCCCGCTGGTCCGCGGCGACAGCGACAGTTCTTTGTTCGTCCAAAAGTGACTCGGCTTCTCGGACTATTTCGGCCAACATCTCAGGACTGGCTGATTCGTAGAGATTGTATTCCATGTCCCAACCCTTCTCTCTCATGCCAGGCCACGGCGGTGGAACGCGAAACGATCCCGGCGTGTATCGCCCGACACCCCCGCCACCGCCTCCCCCGCCACCGCCGCCTCCGCCCCCCTCGCCGCGGCAACGGTAGGATAGGAATGCTGCGTTGAACCTTGCTATCCGTTTTCGCAGGCAACGAAGCTAGAAACCTGTTCAGTCACTGCGTTCGAGTTTGCAGAGGCCGGCGATGAACTGCACGAGGCCGTCGCATACGACATCGGAAACCTTCAAGATGCTCAAAAGTGCTGACGATAAGTGGCTTGCGGGTTTCGGTGCCATTGGATGTTTTGGCCTTGGGTTTGGAGCAGATCACCTGGTTGGAGCCGCAGCTGGTGATCGGCTTGCATTCGCAGGGGCTATGTTCGGCGCTGCTGCGGCAGTCATCGGGACCGCAGTTGTTGCCGCTCGGACTCGAAAACAGGAAGAGCGTGAGGCGCGTGATCAGCTCGCGGCCATAGCGGACAGTGCAAAGGCACACGCGGATCTGCTTTGCTTACCCTTCGAGCCCAATATGCAGGAGTTCGGACCATTTGCAGCAAGGAGGTCTGACGTGCGCGCCGCATTGAACGGTCTGATTGCGGAACGCTATGAATTTGATGACGTCGATCTGCGGCGGAAAGCGGGCTGGTTCATTGACCTGCAACTTCTTCGTCGGGCCATTTACGACGAAGAGCGAGTTCTGCGCACACTAAGAGATCGACAAGACATCGTCGACGGGGACCAAGCCGCGTTACATCATGGGTTGGCTGCCATTCGTCCGATTGCCATGCATCTGTCATTGTTGGCTACGCGAGCGGCACAGGCTCTCAGGGGAAAGAGCGTATGATTCGTACGTGTGTTCCGATGTTCGCCAGGGGTATGGGTTAGTGCGGATCTATCGACTTTCCCGATGTGTTCTGCTAGAGACGACAAAATGTTGGGAGTGCGCTCATGTCGGTGATCATCGCTGCGCGGACCTTGGGCGAGGAGAGCGGTTGGTCGCTAACGCCACTAGAGTATCAGAAGGTCCTCTATATCGCGCAGATGATACATCTGGAGCGTGCACAGCGTCCTATCTTCGACGACGCGTTCGAGGCTTGGGACTTCGGCCCCGTAGTTCCCTTCCTTTACCGCGCCTTACGCCCCTGTGGACGGGACATCGTCAAGGCAATCGCAGCGTCGACTACGTTCGCGTGGGGGACCTCGGAGGCTTTCGCGATCAGCGATGCGTACACCATGACTTCTCATATGACGGCTGGCGATTTGGTGAATTTCACCCATCGGAAGGGCGGCGCTTGGGATGCTCGTTTTACGGCGAGCGGGAAGAGTGCATCAATCCCGCTCGAAACTATGAGGGCCGAGTGGGCAACATATTCAATGCCTTCGCAGGACGCCTTCGAGTGGGCAAACCTGATGGCGGACGAAATTGAAGCGTGCCCCAGCGAATATCTGGACGATGCGGACGAGCACGCGTTCCGAGTACGTCTATTCGGTGAAAATCGCCGGTAATCCCTACGCGGTAAGAGAATTGCAGTCCATTTGGAAGATATTGCAGTCTGAGCCTTACAGTATTGGCGCCGCGCTCGACCGTGACCACCCATACTTTGATTTTCGGGTTTATGAGAGCCCTCGAATGCCAATGCGAGCGCGCTTGCGATTGTTTTACACGATCGACACCGGTCAACGCGTAGTCCAGCTGGAAGCCCTAGACCTGCTTTAGTTTCCTGCCTCAGCGGCTGCGAGTCTTCCCAAGCATTCGTTGCGAGTTTACCAAACCGTGGCACCCATCTCCTCTAGCCAGTCCAAGGATCGCTCGTCGCGGAGCGTGTCGATCATCATCAGGTCCTCGGTTCCAGGTATGGCCTTGTTGAGCGATATTGGGCCGAACGCGGAGGCATAATCAGCGATCACGCGGTTGCGGTACTGGTTGGCTACTGCCTCGATCTGCTCAATCTCGAGGCGTCCTTCGATCACCGCTAGGTAGAGGTCACTGGCCGCGTCGTCCACGGTTGCCCAATCTCCGCGGAGTGCCCGACGGATCCGGGCATAAAGCAGATCGCGGTCGGTGCGGATCGCCTGGAATGGGACGGCCGCCGCGCGTGGGCGTCCTCGCACCCGGCGTTTCCGAGCGTTGGGTCTTAACGAATAGGCAGCTCGCCAATCGCCTACCTGTTGCGAACGAAGGTTCATCGTCGCCGCTATCATTACGTCGCTGTGTCCCAGAGCGTATAGCTCGAAAGCCTCTCTCAGGCGTTCCGGCGGCAGCCGCGAATACAGTCGGCCGTTCGTGGCACGAGGGCGCATTCTCTGCGCTGTACTTCGTCGTCTAAGGCCCGGCTCTGCCCGCAGCACTTCGCTGCGCCAGCGCTGTACTGTGGAGACTGCGAGCTTGAAGATTGCGCAGACGACCTTCGTAGTAACGTTCCGCCGGAGCAGCCGGTCGCACGTAGTACGGGTCTCGGGCGTGGCGACGGCAACCCGCGGATTTTTAATCCGCACCGCGCGATCCGAGTTTGAAGCCAACCCTGACCGGCGCCGCCATTTCCAAACTGCCCGCGGTGTCATTCCGAGTGCCGCAGCGATTGACTGGTCGCCTAAGCCCTGTTCGTACAGCTCACGACGCTTCGTATCCTCCCCCGGGTCTAGGGGCTTATTCCGGCCAACGCTGGGCGAGAGACCATGCCGTGTGCGCCACTGGGCGACCGAGCACCTGCTTACTCCGCTGCTTTTCGCAATCGCACCATCTGTCATGGCGCTGGCGAGCATCGCAAGACGAGCCTCGTGCATAATCGGGCGGGCGCCGGTCACTTTTGACTTACCCCGTTCCGGTCGGGCGCTTGGAAGATGCGATGGGCACTACTCATCGTGGTTCCCTCGAAAGTCGCGACTCACCTGAAGCCCTCCGAACTGAGAGCCGGCAGTTCGCGCCCCATTCGACCTTCGTACAAGGGCAGCGGTGCAGACTCGGGACGGGACGCCCCGCATCACTGTCAGGCGCCCCGGCGGACGTGCGCGGACACGCGGCTTTCACCGCGGCGTTGGTCAGCATATGGGTAGCCTTCCTACAACACGGGGGATCTAATGGCTCGGAATCTGAACGCTTTTGACGCTGGAGGCATCGTCGCTCGCGGGGCAGGACTTACGGTCTCGGCAGCGCAATTTAATGCCTTCGATCTTGGCGGGATCGCGGCTCGCCTCGTAGGAAGCGCAGTGCTTCACGTAACTGATAGCGAAAGACTGAGTGCTTTTGACATGGGTGGGATTGCGGCACGAGCGCAGGCTCCTGCATACGTGATGTTCAGCTAAAGAATACGTTGCAGCGGGGGAGCCCCCCGGTGCAACGCGCGCGCCCGGCCCGGCCCGGCCCGACTGCGCCACCCGGGTCATCGTCCTCCAAGTCCGGGATCGCCGTCGATCTCGTCCAGGCGCTCGATCATACGAGCGGTAAGGCGGGCGAGTAGGGCGCGGGGAAGGCTCGGGACGGAGGCTAGCAGCACGTCTAACGGGAGAGCCTCGAAGGCGGGGGGCTGGCTTGCCATCGTCATGCTCTCCCGCTCGGCAAGAGATGGATGCGCCATGCGTCCCGGCCATGCCGGTGTCGGTACTCGGCGAGAGCTAGGCGTATTTCGATGATCGTAGCGTCCGCCTCTATTCCTTTGGTGAATGGCGCGTGGAGGTCCATCGCCGCCGCATGTGTTGATTGAGTAGCCATGTTAGCGGATCCCCTTCGGCGTCCGGCCGATCTGGAAGGCAATATGGACTCCAAGCCATTGCAGCTCGAAAAACCGCACCTCGCCGTCTGTTACGGTCTTGTTGGGGCGTAGCGACTCCATGCGTTCAACGCTGATCTTGCCCCAGTCATACCAGGGCTCGATCGCGGCGACGGCGGCGCGGACAGTTGTGACGATACCGCCACGCGTGATTGCTCGAGCCATGTCAGCGCTCCTCCTGACCAAGCAGGCGGCGCTGGTCGGCCATATACCAGTCCATGACGTGCGCGGCCCACGAGGGGCTGGAACCGTTCGCCCCCATATCGTCGCCGAACAGATATTCGGTCTTCCAGAGCAGGGCCGTGCGATCCGGCGCGGGGATGGCGAACAACGTCCAGGTCGTTTCATACTGAGCCTCACCGCAGCGCTCGTATTCCGCGTACATCGCATCGGTAGCGGTGCCTGCGGTGTCGGCCCGATCATACCAAACCTCGGCTACGTCATATGCGCGGTTCGCCTCTGTCATCTCTTTGAAAGCCAGATCCCAAGCCGCGCGATCGACTGCCGGGAGCGTTGCGCCTTTGGCCTGCGACGTAATCGCAATGCCGCCAGCAACAGCGACGAGGCCAGCGCCACCAATGAGGGCGCGACGGGTGGTGTGGGTGGTCATGCTCAACGCTCCAGATTTGCATGATCGGTGAAGCGGCGCAGATCGGCCGCAACGTACTCGCCGAGTTTCTCGTCGTTCAACTGAGCGTCGAGGAAGATTTGCGCCTTGATCGCGGCGGCGGCGGCGTTGGGGGCGGGGACCATGACAATGAGGTTGCGCAGCTCGGCGTGGTATCGATTGCTCGCCACGGTATAGGCCTCCCACGCAACGTCCCACGCGGTACTGGTGTCAGGGTCTTGAGTGCGATCGGCGCACCAAGTCGCGTCGATCGCGTGGAACGCGTTGCTCGTCTCGCGCATCGGGCCAGCGGCGGCCTGGACTGCGGCAAGCGCTTCGTCCCACTCCGCATTGCTGGTGCCCGCGATCCGCTGCACGTCCTCAAGGACGGTCGGCAACCAGTCCATCCCGTCGCCCATTTCAAACTCGACCATGAAGGCGAGCTTGGCGTGCAAGTCCTGAGCGGTGCCGACTGGGTGCTGGCAGACGGCATACATCGTCGTCACCCATGCGTCATTCAGGGTATTGTTGGCGGTGACGTGCGCCTTGCGCTCGTCGGCGCTGGCGGTCTTGAATGCCTCCGTCTCCAAGACTTCACGCTGGTGGCGGTCTGCCTTCGCGTTAGCGGCATCGCAGGCGGCGAACATGGCCGCGATGGCAGGCGACGTTGCGACGGTCTGAATGGTCTTGATGGCCATGTTATTCGCCCTCCGTGATGTTGTGGAGGTCGTTCGAGAGGCCGATCGCCAGCGTCCGGAGACCATCAAGCGCTTCGCTTGCGTGCGATGTGTCGGGGTTCGCTCCCAGTGCTTCGGAGAGGAACATGCAAAGCGAGGCGAGTTGTGCCGCGGTCGAAGCGCCGTCACGGATCTCGAGTATTTGGCTGTTGTTCATGCTCAGGCGTCCTTGTTCGTGAGGCGGCACGCATCGGCAAAAAGGCGGTCTAGGGTCGCCTCGCTCGGCAGGCTTTCGCCGTCGTCCACTGCAATGATGAACGAACGCGCAAACTCCTCGAGCGTGCTGGCGGAGACGGCATCGATGGTGGCGGCGGAAGCCATAAATTCCGCTTCGATCGTGGCAAATTCTGCCGGTGGCGTTGCGCTGGTGCAGGCGTTGATCGCGGTCTGCATCTTGCGATAATGCGCCTCGGCAATCTGAAACGGAGTGGCGGGCGAAACCGCGGCGGGGGTGCTGAGCTTGGTCGCCATCGCTCAATGCTCCGTGCTGGAAGCGAGGACAGCGGCGACGGCATCGCTGGCGTTCGGCTGCTCGCACCAGTCGCGGAACGGCTCGTAAGCGTCCGGCCCCTGCTGGTGGTATGCCTGCAACAGACGGTCGCCTACCTCCATGCGGATCGCCTCAAGGGCTTCGACACGGTAGCCTGCGAAGGCCGTCCAGCGATCGACCGCGTTGCCGAACCGGCTGCGGTGTTCGAGCATGACGGGGGGAAGTGCGGCACACGAGGCCAGCAGCTTTCCCGCGCGGGGGTCGGCGGTCCAGCAAGTTACAGCCGGGGCAGTGAGCGCGACGAGCGCCAGATGTGGGGTGGTAGCAGCGGACGCACCGATGCTATGGGCGGCAGTAGCCATGTTCGATCCTTTCGCGATCGTCTTGGTGAGGCCGGTATGGGGAGCTTCGACCTTCCCCGTATCGGCCGCTAACCCTGTCTCGGTTAACTAAAATCGTTATCCACGACACTTGTTCGTTGGTCAACGAAAAAGATTGCCCTTGGTGAAAAAGGGTGCGACGGCTCGATGCATGATAACGCCAGCAACCTGCCGCGCCGGACGCGGTCTCGTCGGTCTTACCCAAGCAGAATTAGCCGCCGCCGCTAAGGTTGGGCTGTCCACCGTGCGCAACTACGAATCCGGGCTCTATGTCCCGGTCGCAAACAACCTCGCGGCTATCCAGCGCGCGCTAGAGGCGGCTGGCGTGCAGTTCCTCGGGCTTGGCGAGACCTCGGACGGCGGCGGCCCAGGGGTCAGGCTCGCATCCGACCGTTAATTCAGACCAAGCCCGATCCTTGCACAGTGCAAGGCATCATCGGGTCGCTGTAATACACTGCTACCACCCGCCATATCCTGCCCCCGCCCCCATCGCCCGCTCTCACCCGATCAATAACGGGGGTATGGCCCTTGCACTGTGCAAGCCCGACGCGGCCGGAAGTTAGTAACTTGCCACCATCGAACATATCCTGCCCTAGGCCCTAACGGCGGAAACGCTCACCTGTTGATCGGGCTGAAAAAGAGGCCGACGCTTGCACTGTGCAAGCCCACGGCCGACCCGATGTTAAAACCTGCTACCAACAAACATATCCTGCCCTCGTCCCATTTGGCCCTCACAACGGTTGTTGAGGTCACCGCATCCTTGCACTGTGCAAGCCTCACCAACTCCGCCGGTTAGTAACCTGCCACCACCGAGCATATCCCGCCCTAGGTCCCCACCCTCGGCTTGCACGGTTAGCGATCGGGCATGAGGAAGGGGTGAGGCTTGCACAGTGCAAGCCCGCAGGTGCTGATGTTAAACACTGCCACCACGCCGCATATCCCGCCCTCGTCCTATCGACTGCCCGCACCCGGTTGGAACGCCTCGCCGCCGCAATAAGGAAGGGGCGGTCGGCTTGCGCTGTGCAAGGACTTTCGGGCGGTAGGGAAGTCCTGAGCTGGGCTGTCAGTCCGGTGGGAGCCGCCACGTGTAGGACATGGTTCGTTCGGTAGCAGCCGGATTACCGTCCGCGCCGATCGACGGGTTGTAGCGACCCCGCCTGGTCACGCTGCTGCATGTCGCCCGATCGAGAGCCGATGAACCGCTCGACGTTGTGACAACGCAATTCTCGACCCTGCCCTGAGCATTCACACCGAACTTTATCTGCGTGGTTCCTTCCTCACGCGCCCGAAGGGATGAGGGCGGGTAGTCGTCAGCCGATACCCATGCGTCGGAAGCACCGCGCGCGATCGGTGCGCTTGCGGAGGGCTTGTCGCTTGCGAATGGATCATCGGGGATGTGAGCGAACTTCTTGCGTTCTCGTTCTTCGGCAGCACGGATGCCCCGCACGTACGCAACACACTTCCCGACCATCGCGCTCGCGCTGGCGGATCCAACAAGCGAGAGACTGTCGACGAGCGTATCGCCCTTATACACCTTGAAGCTGGTGCCTGAGGCAAAGGCTGGGAAGAAGTCTGCGCCGAACAATGTGACGAAGCCCTTTCGCTCGTAACTCTCACCCGTACCCATCGATTTGCCACCGCTGAACACCTGGTCCCCGACATAGAATTTTAGGTCGTAGGCCTCGCCCTTTTTTGCGGACCAGGCATAGTTCGTAACGATCACAAGCGCGTCGCCGTCTAATCGCTTTGCGACACTCAGCACCGTATCGCCCTTGCCGTCGTATTCGAGGGCCATGCCGCAGTAATCATCACCCTCGAACACCTCCCAACCGGCGGTCGTTGGCCAGTCTCGGGCAAGGGCTGGCAATGATGCGCCGCAGACTGCCAACGCCCCAGCGGCAAAACTAATGCGTAAGCTCTTCAACGTCATCATCGCGTCCCCCGTGCCTCAGGTTCGGGAGTAGCTTGGACCCGCTCCCAGGCCAAGATCGCCCCGAGCCGATAGCGAAACCGAAGCGGGGTCCTAGCTGCCCAGATTGGAAAAGCGCTGTATCCGCCCGGGCACGGCATCAAGCGTTTGCTTACTGGCCTGTCTCAGCGCTGAGTTCGTCTCGCGCCGGACGATGCCTAGAATGCCTGCGGTGTACCCCTCGGGATTAACGCCGCTCGCGTCGATGTGCACGGTTTGATGCAGCGTCGTTCCGCCACCGCCGCGGCCTGCGATGCCAGGAAGGGCGCCATTCGGATAGACGCGCCCCGACGAGGGCATGCTCAGGATCTCGGGACCATTCTCGCCGACGAGATAGTTGCCGCCACCCACGACGTTGCCGCCCGACGCACGCCCTCCAAAGAGCTTGCCGACGCCGGCAACTAATCCGCCGATCCCGCCGCCAGAACCACCCTCGCCGCCTTGGTTGAAGAGCGACAGAATCCCCTTCTTCAACTCAAGGCGCGCGATGTCCGCCAGCACGCTGCCGAACAGATCGCCGAACGCGCCCTTGAGCCCGAGAACCTTGCCGATCGAACTGCTGATCTGGTCCTCAAGCCGCTGGAGCGCGTTAACCTCAATGCTCTGAAATGCTGCGTTCGTATCGTCAGTGGCTTCGTGAAGCTCGCGACGGTACGCATCCAGCGGGCTTTCATTCGCGCGATCGATCTGCTTCGTCTGGATGGCGGTGCGCGCCGTCTGGGTGTTGATCGTCCGGTTCGCCGACTCGATGTCCTGCCGCGTGATGCTGGGGTCGCCTTCCTCCGACCGCCGCAGGACGACATTCGCACCGATCGCCTCGCGCTTCATCGCGTTGTCGAGCAACTGCTTGTCGATGTCGCGGCGCTGTTCCGTGGTTGTCGCCAAGTCGCGCTGCGCTCGCAGAATGTCATCGGCGAACGTCAGAACGTCTGTCTCTGCTGCGGCTCGTCGCTGGATCGTCGACAGCGTGTCCGCTAGATTGATGACTTGGATCTTCTCGTCGGACGCGGCACGCTCGGCCGCAATCGCCTGATCGCGACGGGCATTGATCAGCCGGGCATCGCCACCCTTCCGAATGTCTTGCTGCGCATGAAGTCGGATGTCTTCGGCTGCGCGCGCGCTGTCCCGGTCGATCTGCTCACGCTGAAGTTGCCGACGGACATTCTCGTCGCTCGTCTGCTCAGCAACAGCGGCAAGACGCTCGTCCTGATAGCGCCCGATCTGCTCATTGAACTGCCGCGTGCGCTGGTCGGCCTCGTTCGCGATAGTCTCAGCACTCTTGCCCTTCGGCCCCCTGGGGGGCTTCGGCGCATTCAGGCTGTTCCTCAGTTTCGTATCGACCGCACCTGCGGGGACCGACGCACCCTTGATCCGCTCCAGGAACGCGCGGGTCTCGCCGGTGACCATGTCAGGCTTGCGCTGCTGGCTCACGAGCTGGCTACCGAAAAAGCCGGAGCCTTGCTTGAAAAGCCGCTCGTACGCATTCTGACTATCTACGATCAGGTCTGGTGCGAGTGGCTTTCCGCCCGACAGATCCTGCAGCTTCTGGCTGTTGAATGTCTGTATCCATGCCACCGCCTCTCGGATGTCGTTCACCAGCTTGCCGAACGAATTGGCCAGTCCGATGATAGCATCAGCGTTATCAGCGACGACTCCAGCTACGCTAACTTGTAGCTGCGACTTTACGCGCTCGAGCTCCTTCGACACCGATGCCAGGCGCGCAATGTCAGCGGCCGACAGAATGGTCCCGGCCTTCAACATTCCCTCGGCCAGCTCGTTGATTCGCTCGTTGCCGCCAGACAGCAGCGCGTCGAGCTTCCGACCCTCCTCGCCGAATAGCCGGGTCTCAACCGCGGCGCGCTGGGCGGCGTCCGGGATCGACGAGATGCGCGCGATGATCGCCGGCAATGCGTCA
This sequence comes from Sphingomonas sp. Leaf230, assembly GCF_001421745.1. Lineage (GTDB taxonomy): Bacteria > Pseudomonadota > Alphaproteobacteria > Sphingomonadales > Sphingomonadaceae > Sphingomonas. The sequence goes on from NZ_LMKW01000009.1 coordinate 272,648, forward strand.
CCTGCGTTAGCGAAGTCCTTCACCGAGAGACCGAGCGCCTTGAACGTCTTAATCTGGTCCTCGCCCCCCGACTTGGCGCGACCGAGATAATCCGCAAATTGCCCAAGCCCGTTCCGCAGTTCGTTCTGGCTCACGCCCAAGCGACGGGCCTCTGCCTCGTAGACCTGGGTCTGCTGGGTAGTGAGGCCGATCTGCTCGGATACGTTCTTCAGTTCCTTGGCGTAGTCGGCCGCGCTCTGCACGACGGCTGCCGTGATGGCGACGCCGCTGGCCAGTGTCACGCCTGCGATCGAGGCGATGCTGCCCGCGCCAAGGCTGCTTACACCAGCGCCGCGTGCGAACTGCGTAACACCTCGTGCGCCCTGCTTGCGATCCTCAATACTGCGCTGCCGAGCTATCAGCGTACGGCGCTCGTCAAGACGGACGCCGATCTCGGACTGCTCCAGTCCCGCCCGTTCAAGCGAATTGATCAACCGCAGTTCCGCGACTTGGTCGGCGACCTGCTGCTTCTCCTTGCCCTTCAGAATGCCGAGGCGCGACGAGAGCGTGGCTTGATCCGCGAGCAGGTGGTTGATCTCCTTCTCGGCTTCAACTTCGGCCGCAACTCCGCCGTTTAAGACCGACGTCGGGATGCCCCGCTGTCCTGAAGTCTCCCGAGGTACCGTCGCGCCTAACGTGCTGTTGGCTGCAGGTGCGATCTGGTTGGTTCGACGGTTCGCTGCGCGGTCTACCACCTCGGCCAAACGAACCCGCTGAGCCGTCTCCCGCTCCTGCGCTGCAATCACCGCCGCCGCTGCAACGCGTTGAGCTTCGGCAGCAGCTAAAGCCGCCTTAGCTACTTTCTCCTGCTCGCGAGCCGTCGCCTTGATCGCTGCTTGCTTCTCACGCTCTGCTGCCTTCACCGCATCGGCCGCTGCCTTGGCTGCCGTTCGCTCGGCATCGCCGGTTTCCTTCGCGGCTCGCTTGACTGCCTCCGCTGCCGCTACCTCGTCCGCTGTTCGTTTCTTCGTCGTACGGCTCATACGCGTCGCCGCTGCTTCGTGCGCCGCGGCGCCCTTACCGGCCTCGCGCGCGATACCTGCTGCATATTGGGGCGGCGCCTCCATACCTAAGCGCTTCAGCCGTTCGACGCTTTTCCCGAACCGATCGTTCACGGCGATCGCCTCGTTGAAGCCTTTCACGTATTTTGCGTACCGAACATCGAGTTCGGCAATGATCGAGTCGACTACCTCAGACATCAGTTTGTCTCCGGTGAGAATTGGTCATCGATCGGGAGGCCCAGCCGTTTCATCATGCGCGCGGTCGATGCAGCGCGATCAGCACCGGCATTGCACGACAGGCGCAAAAGTAGGGCGCCGACCCCGAGCAGGCCGACGTGCCGTTCATGCGACAACGCTGCCCCGGCTTGGACCAATGCGAGAAGTATCTCGAACGATGCCCCCTCAAGTAGGTCGACGTTGGCCGCGTCGTAAGCGTCCGCCGTATCGGACATTGCCGTCCAGACATCAAAAGCGTGGTTCTCGCTCGGGATCATGCGCTGTGTTCCAATGCTGGTGGGCGGCCGTGTCGATGGCCCGCGTCAGGACGGATCGGCTGTCCGATCGTGTCGTTCCATTCTCGAAGTCGACGGGTGTGAACCCCGGACCGATCGACAGTGGTCAGTTCGATGAAACCTCCAACGCGATGTCCTGGGCTCTTCGGGTCCCAGACGCCGCAACGCGCTGCCTCGGCCAAGGACAAACCATCGGATTCAACGTTGAACAGGGCATGGTCTGTCATGTTGACCGGTCGGTTCAGCGCGTCAGCAGGGTCGCCGTAATTCCAATAGGCGCGAGCCATTTTCGGTACGCCGGCGATCATGCCCGATCGGGCGATGCGGCCGCCGGAATGCCCTATCCATGTGGAAGGACCCACCTCAGAATCATACACGACGGCGCACAGCAGGACGTCGGGATGCTGTTCGGCGGGATACCATTGCATCGTCCACGACTTCATTTCGATAGCGAGAGCGCCGAGGTTGCGGACCAGATCGCGGGCCGTCGTGATACCCATCGCCTGCGCAATGTCCGCAATATCGTCGGGATGTGCCAAGCCTTCAAAGGCGACCGCGCCAACAACGCCGGGGAAGGTGACGACCTTGGAGGCAATACGCGCGACGGTACCATCCGCATGACAGCTTGCCGCGTCGGTGATGAGGAAGCCTGCCGCCCCTTGGGTGGTTGCAGCGATCAGGGTCATACGACGTAGCTGCCGGTTTCTTTGGCGCAGCCGTACGCCGCTACCCGCGGCGGCATCTCCGTCTTTATCGCCGTCGACGAAGTTTCCGCCTTGGGCGAGCTGGAGAGCGCGCCAGCAAGTGACTGCAACCCAACGAGTGACGCACTGACCAAGAGGGAGGACGATATGCCAAGGGTAGCAGCAGTGTAGCTAACGCCCGTTCCGATGCTGTAGCCCAAGGCCACCGATGCGCCCACTCCGGCGGTTGCAACCGCCAAGACCGCGATCGATCCGATAGTCAGAATGCTGCTCAGGGTTTTGCTCACGCGCTCAGCATTCGAATGTGTGCGGAGGCGTCATTGCCCGAGGGCTGCGCTCGATGCCGGCGCGCAGCCAGATACGCACCACGTTCCGCACGCAAACGGTCAGGCCCTAAGGCGGTATAGTACCGCGTGGTCGCCCGCTTTCCGAATATGCGGTTGGCGCGGTCCCAACCGTGATGGATAAACACCTGCTCGAACTCCACCGGGATCGGTTCGGCTATCTTGGTCGACTGAGATTTGCGCATGGTGTCAGGCGTCCTCGTCAATGATGCCTAGACCGGCGATCTCGCGCAGGTCGTTGAAATACTCGCGGGCTTCCGGGGTGGCTCGGTTCCAGGCCCGCATGACGTGGACGGCCAGCGTCGCCTCCCTGTCCTCGTCAACGAAGCCGGCGCGCTCCTGTCGATAGGCTACCGCGGCGGCCTTAGCCCTGCGCTCGCCCCAGCCTTCCGCGGCGGCGGTTGCCAGCGTCTCGAACCGGGTTTCGTCGGGGAGACAAGAGAGCTGCGAGTGAACCTCGAACGATAGCCGCTCGTCGCGCTTGCCTGGCGGGAAAGCCGTCGCGATTCGAACGCTGGTGCTGAGCTTCACTCGGGCAAGGTCTAACACGTCCGACATTTCGCTCGTTGTGGCGCCGATCCCCTTGCGACGTGCCTCTGTAATCAGATCGGCCATTGCCCAATTCGCGGTGTCACGGGTTACCGAGTGGCCGCGGAAGGTGTCGAGCCAGTCGGAATATTGCGCTGCTAATTCGGGTGTCGGGAGCAAAGAGACGGCCATGCCGCACTATTCTCGTGGCGGTAAACCGCAGTTACCGCCGTCAGCTCTCATGCCCCTTAGGTCTTACCGAAGCGACTAGGCGGGTTGGCTTTGCGTCAGTGGGGAGTAAGTATCGCGGTCATGACCAGAGACGAAACCATCCAAGCGTTAACGGTGGGTTTGGCCGCCGGCGGCTTCGGCGCTGGCTTTGCGCTCCTGCTGAACAGCGGCTTCAAGAGCGATGACGTATTCGCATTCATGGGCGCTGTAGCGGGTGCAGCAGCTACGGTCGCGGGAGCCATCTGGCTCGCTGATCGAGGCGACAGGGCAGCATTGGAAAGGGAGAGCCGTCTTCTTCACGATGAATGCGCCGATGCGCTTAAATTGACCAAGACCTGCTTGGATCTGGTTCCGGAAAAGATCGAATATCCACTTCCGGCCGCGTTCCAGCACGCCCTCACTGCTGTGATCGACCGGGCGGCGGAGACGCGCGCAATACTGCGAGAGGCCATCGCGCGGGCAGAGAAGCTGAATTTTCGGCAACGCGTGCGAGTGGTCCGGGCAGAAAGCGCTCTTAACAGTTTTCTGACGTGGGTCTGGGACGACGAACCAGCCCACCCGCTCGATGAACGGACTTACCAGTCGACGCTCATCTACGCGCGCGAAACCCTAAAGGCGGTGACCGAAAGTTTGCGACAAGGCGCTCGCGGGGCGTGAGAGGAATGGCGTTCGCAATGTCAGGTTCTATCTAGTTCGCATGGGGTTCGAACGGACGTCGTCTGTTATTGAATGTTATGGTCTCGGCCCCGTTAAGCTGGCCGCCGATGTCAACATTAGTCAGCCGCGCATGGGGTTCGGACAGGCCAGCGTTTCGCCAAGTTGGCGAGCGCGGCCGCCTTGCCCTCCTCGGTCTTCTGCCCGGTGCTCATGCCGCCGTGGAATTTGCACCGGCCACTCACCCCTAGGTCGGTCCGCTTGCATTCGGTCCCGCGTCGAGTACGGGCGCCACAGGCGAGGCCACGCAGATCATCCGGATAGGGCGGGAGTGATGGGCGGGAAGGATAGCGTAGGCCGGTCTCAGGTCGCCAGCGGCGGCATGCGGCGTCATACGCTTGGCGCAGATCCGCGCACTGCCGGTAATGCGCCTTGAGCCGCCGCCGCTTGTCGGGGTCGGACTTCACCAGGCCAGCGCCTTCAGATGTCCGAACCTCACCAATGCGCGCGCGCGCGCGCATAAGCTACGGAAAACTCGAGCCCGCGGTTGTTTCATCAATGCCCCATCAGGATCGATCGGCGGGAAAGACGCGGAAAACCTCGGGTGTGCAGCCGCCGACTGCCTTGATAGGCTTGCCGCCGTGAGGGCTATTGTCGCTATTGTCCCTATTGTCAGAGCCGCCATGTCTCGGTCCCTGCCTCCGTCCCTATATAGATAGATAGATAAGGTCTTTTTTTGGGGACGACGTGACGCGAGGGCAGGCCAGAGATTGAGACGGCGCGCCTGTGACAATAGCGACAATAGGGACAATAGGTCGCGGATCATCGGCCGAACTCCCAAAGCATCACGGGTTGGACCGCGGGGTGCGTTCCGTGGCGCATGCCGCCGCGCACGAACGCGGTTCGATAGTCTCCGGGGTTGCCGACCACGATCGCCTGCTTATCGTCCAGCATCACGATCCGGCGCCCGTTAAGCCACACGGCGAGACCCTGAAAGTCCCAATCATCGCGTGGCCCGACGCCGAATAGGTCGCCGGCCGTCCACCCTAACGCGATCGCCTTTGCGGCCCACCGATCGCGACCGAGCGTCATTGCGTCCGTGATGACACCGCCCCAATTCTGAGGCCGTTCGAGTTTCCGCGGCGGCGGCATCCGCTCCAGGCGTCGAAGTGCCGCGGCTAGATCATCGGGCAGGCCGAAGTTCTCAAGGGATGGCGCGGCTACTGGTGCGACCTCTACCTGAAGCGCCGCCGCCGCGTCCCGCCAGCTACCCATTCAAGCCTCCATGCACCGCAGGGTTCACGAGGAAGTCCTTCCGTTGCTTGCCCGGGGTATCGCCCTGTCGTGACGGCGCCTCGCGCAGCCAGTTCGCTTCCATGAGCGCTTCCGTGGCCTGCTCTACGTCGTCTCGTTTCTTGAGGGTCGGCAGGGCGCTATTCCGCTGCACATCTCGCGCGTTGATGCGCTCGAGCTTCTGTTTGACGATGAACCGGGCAAGGGCGGCGGCATCCTTCTCGACAGGTGCGAGTGCAGCGTCCCCGAATACCCGGCGCGCGTGGGGCTTCAGGAAGTCCTCGACGAGCTTAAGCGCCTTCACCAGCGAGGCCACGGACACCGTCTCGGGCTCTTTTCCTGCCGTGTCCGCCCACGCTAAATACTCCAGCACCAGCGCGAGCCGCAGAGCTAGGCCGCGCGCTTTACCCGCGAACGAGGCATAGAGGCCCGCCGCCTCCCGCACGTCCGCGTCGTTCTCCGCGATCCAATCCTCGAAAAACTTAGCGGCCTCGGGAACGAGGGGGAGCGTCACCGTCTCGTCCGACGCCCGGTAAAGCTCTTGCAGCCGCCGATAGATGGCCTCCAATCGCGCGCGATCGGCAACCTGTCGCGGCCGCCGGAACGTGATCGCCTCGGGCCAAACCCACATGAAGCGGGCCACGAGGCCGTCATCTGCCACGCCCAGCAGGGAGTCGCGCAACTTCTCGGGCTGGATGCCGCCTAGGACACTGACACCGTTGAACGGGACCATGAGCGGCTTATTCTGGCTTTTGCGGTCCACGACGAACGGCCGGCCACCGTAGGCCTCAAGCCAGAATGCGCGGCCGCCGGCTGAGTAGCGTTCGAAGCTGTCGAGCCACCCGGCCAGCTCGTCGCGCAAGTGCAGCGTGCCGTTCGGGTTGCCCGACAGGATCGACGCCATCTCCTCAGGGGTCGAGTCCTGCACCACGAGGCGCTTGCGCTCGGGCGCGTCGGGCGATTCGGCCGCGTCGGGCATGGATGGGGTCGCCACGTTTTCCTTCGTCGCGATCTTCACCTTTTCCTCCCACGCCTTGCGCTCGGCTTTGGCGCGCTCGGCAACGGCGGCGTGGCTCATCATCACGGACCGATGATATTCGGCCAGGTCGGCTTCCATCGCCCGCAACGGGAGGGTGGCGACGTCGATCGCGGGGGACTTGTTGGACGAAGGGTCGCCAACCACAGCAGCCCAAAGGATGCATGGTTGCTCGTACCCGTCCCAAGCCTGCACCCAACGCTTGCCGCCGATCAGGGAGGCCGCGGCCGCAAGCATGCTGGTGGCGACATATTCGACGGGCGCACCAGCCCCTTCCGCCAGTTCACTCACCAGTGGCCAGAGCTGCCCCAGCACGTCCACAGGGAAGGGGACAGCCGGTGCGAGGTTCGCCTTCATAACAGACATGTCAGGCTTACCCCATACGGGCGCCGCCTGGCTGGCGTGGCCCATGTAGTGGCTGGCGTCCTGGAAGTCTTCGGCGGCATCGAACCGTGCGGCGAGGCCGGCATTCATGAGCGCGTCCCCGTCAGTTCGGCATTGAAGTCGGAATAGGGCGGCGTCGGGCGCATGATACGAACCGACAGCCCGGAAGCCGTGTAGGCCGCCGCCGCCTTTTGTGCCGCGACCTCGCCGGGTTCGTTGCCGTCCGCCCCGATTACGACCGCGCGCACGACGTCGGGGAACGTCATGGCGGGCAACATCGCTGTACCAGCCGCGACCCAAACGGAGCGGCCCAAACCTTGTGCAAGTGTCAGGCCGTCCTCCAGCCCTTCACACACCAGAATGCTAGCGGCCGGCGGCCCCAACTGGATCGCGCCGCCGATCACGTTCCCGAGCGAGTATTTCACCTTGGGCTTGCGGTCGGTCTCGGTCGCTTTCGTCGCGGCCTTGCGCCCATCTTCCGTGAGATAGGTACGTTGGAGCGCGACCAGCTCGCCGTTCGCGTCCGTGACGATCGCGACCAGCGCGGGCAACGGACCCGGGCCGTTCGCCGCTAGCAACCCATTCCCTTCGATCTTCGGCGGCGGCAGACGAGCGAACCGCAGCGTGTGCGGCAGGTCCATCGTGATCCCGCGCGACCGCAGGTAGATCGCGGCTGGCGTCCCCTCGATCGGCACCGAATCCCTTACGATCCGCTGCGCGACGGGCCGCATATCGGCCTTGGGTGCGGCTGGTGCGCGCTGTTGCTCTAACTCGCGCAGCGCGCCGCCGTCGAGCATGCCAATCGCCTCGCGGGTCTTCACGTTGTACGCGCGCATGACGAAGTCGATCACGTCGCCTTGCGCAGCACACCCGAAACACTGGAACCGGCGATCGTCGGCGTAGATCGTGAACGATGGCGACTTATCCGGATGGAACGGACAGCAGCCCTTCCACTCCCGGCCTGCGCGCAAGAGCTTCACACCCGCCTTGCTTGCCACCCCGGAGAGTGGGAAGCGGTCGCGGATCTGTTGCACGGCGGCCGTGAACGCTGCGTTGTCCATCTGAGGCATCAAAGCGCTTCCACAACAGGGATTGAATGGACGTGTGCGAGATAGGCGGCGCGACCGCGGGCTTTGCCCAGGCTAGGCCAGATACGACCGACGCCGCCGCTGCGTAGGCGGTCCTGCACGCCGACAGCGAACCCGGGCCGATCGCGTAGCCGGACCACAGCAACGCACGTCGACAGGACGGGCCAACCGCGGCCGGCGAGCGATATGGTTTGAACGCCTCTCATGCGTACCGCTCCCGGCGGGGCATGCCGTGCAGTTTCGACAGCCGCACCGCGTAATCCGAAGCCATGTGCGATTTTCTCCAGAACACGCCCACGCCGCCGCCGCCCGCGGGCGCTTTCACGCCGACGATATAGCCGTGCAGCACCGGGAAGACGCAGACGCACCAGTGGTCTACCTCGTCTCCCATCCCGCGGAGGTCGACCAGTCGCGCCGATGCGGGCAGGCCATACAGCCGCTTTTCGTCGGCAGTCAGGAAAAGGCGCGGGCTGACACGGCCCATCTTCACCGGCTGCGCACGATACCACGCGTCGAGGCTGGCGGGCTTGTCGCGGTACTCGACCTCGACCGGGTTGCCCGTCGCCCTGATGCTTCGCACATGATCCCGCTCGCGTTCACGCTGTAGGTTTACGGCCGCAATCGCGCGGGTTTGCACGTGTCGCGGCTGGCGATCGGCCAGGGAGAGAACGACGCCGCTCATAGGTCCACCACGAGCATGTTTAGACCTGTCCTATGGGCGACGCGGCGAATGAACTCATTCCGTGCGCGCTTGTAGGCGGGGAGGTATTTCCGGCCCTTGCGTCCGTAGGGAATGCGTGGTTGCCAGTCGGCTTCAAGCTGCCCGTTCGTCATCTTGAATGTGACGGTAAGACCATCGCCCAACGGCATCGCCTCACTTGTCATGTTTATGGCCCGGGGGTCGCTCATGCCGCGTTCCCTTGCCAACGCACTCCGCGCTGTTCCAATTCCTCTAGCCTGTAGAGAACGAGAGAAACGGCCGCCGTCGACATGGGCATAACGCCCGACGCAATGCCATTGCCCTCGGAAACCTGCGACTTGAGATGCAGGATTGCCTTGGTTAGCCACTCCTCCGGCGATCCCAGCGTTGCCGCTAGATTGTCCAAATCAAGATGATCGAAGTGTATAGCCTGGAGTCGATCGCTCTCGCGTCCTGGGTCGATTGGGAAAGGAATGACGCGGTTCATGCTGCGCTATCCTGACGGTCTAGGACGGTAGCGCGCCACACGATCGCGTTCGCGCCCGAGACGTTGCGACGGCGCTGGCCGGTGTCGCGGATCATCCCTTTCTTAAGCAGTTCGGTGAAGCGGGGCTGGAGCGAGTAGCGAGCATAGCCGGCGATCTTGCACGTCTCGTCTACCGTGAGGCCGTCCGGGTGCGCGTACAGCACCTTGTGGACTACGGCGCGGAGGTGGTCGGCCATCGGCGCGATACCTGCGTAGGCGGCGGCGCTTGTGTCGGTGCGGTGACGGGTCATGCAGTGCCTCCATCGGCAAGAGGGGGGAGGCCGTGCCTGTCGAGCAGGATCACGAGCCAACTGCGTTGCTTTTCGGAAAGGGGGTTCGCGTCGAAAGCCACGCCGCCAAGAAATTGACCCTCGCGAGGCTTCAGCGGCACGCCAGCCGTAAGCAGGGCCATCGCGGCCTCTTGATGCTTAGCCATTCGGCACCGTGCCCGAGGCCATGCCTGCGATCAGATCGGCGCGTGAACGCGAGAGGCCCATCCGCACGAGGCATTGACGGCGGAAGGTCGAGATGCCATTTCCAGGGTCGTTGCTGGTGAGCAAATTTGTGAGGGGTCGGACTGTGGCGGTCCGGCCCTTTCGCGTCTCAGGGCCGACGCTGCCCGTGCTGGTAAGCATCCTTGGTCAAGCCACCGTGCCCTGCGCGAACGCCGTCAGATCTTCGATGTCGTAGAAACGACGACCCCCGACCATCCGCGACTTCGGCCCGATCCCCTTGCTGTGCCAATCGGCCAGCGTCTTCGGCTCGCGCCCCAAGTATGTCGCCGCACTTTTACGGTCGACCCGGCCATCGGGAAGCACGACGATTTTCGGAGTTCGGACCTCGTAGCGCTCTAATTCTCTAGCCATGACCATATCGGTTCTCCATATACGGCGAATGATTAGGTACTAAAGCGATCCCGATCGTTCTTGCAAGCTTGTTCTCCATATGCGAAGAACATAGGAACGTTCGGGCACGTTCGGGAAAGGGATTTTTTGGATGACGGACGAACCTGCGGCGGGACGGGCCCCGAAACGGCTCGCGCTGAACATGAAGGCGACGCCAGAGCTACGAGGTCGTGTGGAAGCCGCTGCAAAGGCAAGCGGTCTATCAATCGCTCAAGAAGTCGAGCGCCGACTGATAGCTTCCATGGCTGAGGACGATCGAGCAGGTGGGCTAGTTCAGGGCGACGTGTTACGCACAATGCAACTCATCATGAACGGCGCAAATAGGGCCCTTGAACGCGACTGGTGGCTTGATCCAGATGGCTGGAAGATCGTCGCCGGCGCCCTTGGGAACCTTCTCCGCCATATGGAGCCAGATCCCGTTGTAAAACCAGAACCCTTCGACGCCGCTATCATGGCGGAGCATGCCGAGCGGCATCGGGAATGGATGGAGGCGCACGTTATCCCGCTTAGAACGCGCAGGAATGAGTTAACTGAGCGGCGGCGCGAGCGGCGGCGTATGAAATTTACCGAAGCTGATGAGGCTGAGCTTGCGAGCGTGGTCGTGCAGATCCGCGAACTCATGCGAAGCGGCGGCCCTAAACCCGCATTACCGCCCAGCGAGCTGGCACAGTGGGAGGTTCAGCAGCGCCGACAGCGGCAGGTCCAACGGGCTTACGAGATCACTGTTGGCTATAGGGCACCGTTCTTCGGGGATAACTTCGAGAGCGAGTTATCAGATGGCGATTAAGTTCACTCGCCTAACTCGTCCGGCTATTCGCGCCCTAGCGATCGGCACTAAGCTGGCGGAACACGGCATCACGGCAGAGCGCCAGGCGAACGGCGACGTCCGCTATACCGTCAACATCATGGTCGATAGCCAGCGCATTCACCGCGTCGTCGGACGGGAGAGCGAGGGTGTCACGCGCGAGCAGGCAGAGCGCGCGATCGAGACGTTCCGTACCAAGGCGAGGGAGGGGCGGCTAGACCTGCCGACAGGCCGCAAGGCACACCAGCTCTTTAGCGAGGCCGCCGACGAATACATAAAGCGGCTGGAGGAGAGCGGCGGCAAAAACGTCAAGATCAAGACGCGCCAGTTCCGCATGTACCTCAAGCCTGAGTTGGGGAGGGAGCGTCTCGACAAGCTGTCCGAGTTCGGCCTGATGAAGTACCGCAAGAAACGGACGGGCAATGGAGCCAGCGAGGCCACTGTGAACCGCGAACTGGCGACCCTTTCGCACTTCCTGCGATCGGCGGCGGATTGGAAGTGGATCAAGCGGGACGACGTGCCGGTGATCCCAAAGGCCGCCGAACCACGCAAGACGATCACAATCTTGACCGACGACCAGAGTGAGGCTTTGATGCAGGGCGCGATCGGGGATCAGGACGGCCGGGTGTGGCTGTTCGTGGCGTTCGGCTTGAACGCTGCGATGCGCCACCGCGAGATCCTATCTGTCCGATATGACCAGATCGACTTCACGAATCGTCGCATCTTCATTCCCGAGGCGAAGGCCGGCGAGCGCGAGCAACCTATCACGGCGGCGCTCGCGGACGCTCTCACGAGGCAACGGAAGATGGAGGCCGATCCGGATGGCTGGGTATTCCCGACGCTAAACGCCAAGCAGGCAAAGGGCGGCCATCGCACGAACATGGCGCGGCCGTTCCTCCGTTCGGTGATTCGCGCGCAGCTCGACCCGGACAAGGTGACGCCGCATACGATGCGCCACACGGCGATAACGCGACTGGTGAAGGCTGGCGTCGACCTGCCGACGATCCAGCGTATCAGCGGGCATAAGACGCTGGCGATGGTCCTGCGCTACACGCACGTCCACGGGACGCATATCGATGCGGCAATCGACGCACTCAGCCGGCCTATTCCGAACGCAGTTACACAGAAACTACACACGCCCCTTGAGGGGCAGGCGGATAAGGGGGGTAAGATCGTCACATTAAAGCGCCGTAAATCAGCAGCTTAACAACTGGAGGCCCGACCGGGAATCGAACCCGGGTGCGAGGATTTGCAGTCCTCTACGTCACCACTCCGCCATCGGGCCCCGATTGCGTGAAGGCGGCGCAAATGCTTCGTTTTTCCGCCGCGGTCAACCGGCAGTTGCGGTCGACAACGGAATAATCTGGTTATCCTCGACTCGCACGTCGCCGCAGGCGGTGAGCGTCGCGCGCTACCGCCCCCGGCCTCGTCCCTGGCCTCGTATCGTGACTCGCACACGTCAGCGTCTTTGCTTAGGGTTAAGTTCAAGGACGTTAATGGCTTTTAGGGGCGGGCGCTTGAGGACGGACAGGATTGCGGGCGGCACGAATACGTCGGGGGTCGATGACGAGGTGTTCGCGATGCCGTCGGGCATGGCAATCCGGTATGACCGGCCCGCCGCCGCGCTCGCCGACTATATCACCGGCTATCACGTCTATCGAACCGACACGGGTAGCGAAGCGGGGCAGGTCGACTGGTTCCTGCCGGCGACCGCCAACGTGCGGATCGCGATCGATGCGGGGCCGATCGCGGTCTCGATCGGTCGGCGGACCTATGACCCGCTGCCTGCGGCCAGTCTGTTCGGGCCGACCAACCAGGCTTTGAAGGCGGTGACGCATGGCGGCGTGATGATCGGCTTCGGGATCAGCGCGCTGGGATGGGCGCGATTGTTTCGCCGATCGGCCGGCGATTTCCGCAACCGCATCGTGCCGCTGGAAGACGTGCTCGGGAAGGCCTTCACGCGCGATCTGGTAGCGGCCTTGCAGGGCGCGCCGGATGATGCCGCCGTCGCGCCGATCCTCGATGCGATGTTGCTCGCGCGGCTGGGGCCGCCGCATGCCGATGCGCCGCAGATCCGGCAGTTGATGGAGATACTCGCGACCGATGGCCCGACCGACATCGCGTCCGCCGCTGCACAACTTGACATGCCGACGCACGCGCTGCGGCGATTGTCGGTGCGCCATTTCGGGTTTCCGCCCAAGATGCTGCTGTTGCGCGCGCGGTTCCTGCGGTCGTTCGTCCGGCTGATGATGGCCGGCGGCGAGGCGGATTATACGACGATCGACCGCTCCTATTTCGATGCGTCGCATTTCCTGCGCGATTCGGCGACGTTCCTGGGAATGACCCCGCGGCGGTTCATGGCGCTGACCAAGCCGTTCCTGAAGGCCAGCCTGCGAGCGCGGAACGCAGTGCTGGGATCGCCGACGCAGGTGCTGCACGACATCGAAAAGGCGCCGGCGCGCGATGCGCAGCCGCGCGACTCGACCCGCGCGACGCAACAGCGGGTCATTTCGCGGGACGGTTCCGCGATCGGGTGCTAAGGACAGGCGCAGAGGTGTTGCCGGGATTTCTCGTGCGCCCTCGACGCCCCGTTCGCGGCATCTCGGTGTCACACGGGCGGGCGGGGCGTCTCCCGGTCCCCCGCGGGCCCGCCGCCGCCGCCCCTGTGAATCGTGGCGAAATCCGACCAACCGATGCTTGGCGTTGCCGCGCCCACGCGATAACAGACGCAACATATCCGGCCGCGCGATATCGGAGCGATCCGAAACAAGTGTATTGCGTGGCTAAAACAGTTGTGCGACAGGATGCGCCATGACGACGACGACTCTCGATACTCCTTCGCTCGCAGCCGATACCCATGAGATCGGCGGGACTACCGTGTCCATGGCTCCCGCGACCTTCGACACGATGCGTCACGCGATGGTGGCGAGCCAGTTGCGCACCAACGCGGTCAACGACCAGCGCGTCGTCGCGGCGATGGCACGCGTGCCGCGCGAGGCGTTCATGCCCGCCGACGTCCGCGCACTCGCATACCGCGACGCGACGATCCCGCTGGGACGCGGACGCTATGCCAACCTGCCGATGGCGACCGGCCGTCTGCTCACCGAAGCCTATCTGACCGCGACCGACCGGGTCCTGCTGATCGGTGCCGCGACCGGCTACACTGCGGCTGTGCTGGCCGAGATCGTCGGCTCGGTCGTCGCGGTCGAGAGCGATCCTGCCTTGCTGGCGATCGCCCGCGAGGCACTCGCCGGAACCGGTAACGTCGAACTCGTCGAGGCACCGATGCAGGACGGCCACGCCGCCGGCGCGCCCTATGACGTGCTGATCGTCGATGGGGCGATCGAGACCGTGCCCGACGCGTTGATCGCGCAGGTCAAGTCGGGTGGTCGTGTGACGGCAGGGATCGCCGAGCGCGGGCTGACCCGGCTCGCATCGGGCCGCAAGACCGATGGCGGGTTTGCGCTCTCGGCGTTCGTCGATGTCGAATGCGTGAGCCTGCCTGGCTTCGACGCCCCCAAACCCTTCCGGTTCTGAGCAGAAAGCCATGGCCCGCGCCGCACTTCTCCGCAGTCTGCTCCTGAGTGTTGCGCTGACGTATAGCGCTGCACCACTCCATGCGGAGACGCTGCGAGAGGCGCTGGTCAAGGCGTACAATACCAACCCGACGATCACGGCGCAGCGCGCTACCCTGCGCGCGACGGACGAGAACGTGCCGATCGCCCGCGCGGCGGGGCTGCCGTCGGCGAACGCGACCGGCGATCTCACCGAATTCCTCGTCACCGGCCAGAACAACTTCCTCGCGCCGCCGCGTCAGGGCGTTGCGCGAGCGAACGTGTCGGTGCCGCTGTACCAGGGCGGGCAGGTCCGCAATTCGGTTGCCGCGGCAAAGACCCGTGTCGAGGGTGGCCGCGCGACACTGCGCAGTACCGAAGCCGATCTGTTCACCAACGTCGTCGCGGCGTACATGGACGTGATCCGGGACGAGGCGATCGTTGGCTTGAACACGCAGAACGTCCGCGTCCTCGACGTCAACCTCCAGGCCAGCCGTGACCGTTTCCAGGTCGGCGACCTGACCCGCACCGACGTGGCCCAGTCCGAAGCACGCCTCGCGCTCGCCCGCGCGCAGCTTCAGTCCGCACAAGCCAATCTGATATCCAGCCGCGAAAGCTATATCCAGTTCGTCGGGACACCGCCCGGTACGCTCGATACGCCGCCGACGCTGCCGCATCTGCCCGACAGTCCGGCCTCGGCCGTGACCGTCGCGATCGACAACAACCCGGTGTTGATCGCCGCCGCCAAGGAGCGGGACGCGAGCCGCTACGATGTCGGCGTCGCCCGTGCGAGCCGGCTTCCGCAGATCAGTGCGGTCGGGGGCGCGAGCTACACCAATTATCTCGGCTCGATCGCGTCGGTGCCCGGCGGCGTCAACGGCATCCCCAACGCCAACAAGGCGGTGCAGGCCGGGCTGTCGCTGACCCTGCCGCTGTTCCAGGGCGGGCGCCCCGCCGCGCAGGTTCGCCAAGCCGAGGCGTACCAGTCGCGCGCGATCGAGAACGTCACCGCGACCGAGCGCAACGTCATCGCGCAGGCGCGCTCCGCCTTTGCCATCTGGCGCTCGTCGGAGCAGGTGATCCAGTCGTCGGAAACCGCGGTGAATGCGAACAAGCTTAGCCTCGAAGGCGTCCGCGCCGAGAACAGCGTCGGCACGCGCACGATCCTCGACATCCTCAACGCCGAGCAGGAATTGCTCAACAGCCAGGTGACTCTCGTGACCGCGCGACGCGACGCGTATGTCGCGGGCTTTGCGCTGCTGGCCGCGATGGGCCAGGCAGAGGCGCGCGACCTCGGGCTCGACGGCGGCGTGCTCTACGATCCGGTCGCGAACTACAACCGCGTCCGCCACAAGATCTGGGATTTCGGCGGCGACGGCGAGCCCGTGCCGGTCGCCACCCGCACCGCGCAGTCGCCCGCGCAGAACGCCACGGTCCAAGCGCAGTACGACCCGTTGCTCGATACGCCGGTTGACAGGAACCCCGCCTTGACGACAGGTAAGGACGCGCCGAGCCGCCAATAGGGGCGCGCGGGGCTACGGGGTTTGGGATGGTCCGGATGGGGGATGTCAACGGCGAGCCGTCGATGGAGGAAATCCTCTCGTCGATCAAACGCATCATCGCGGAAGAGGGCGATACGCCCGGCCGGTCGCGCCGGCCTGCGCGCGCGACGTCCGCGCCGGTCGATCTCGATCCCGCCTATTTCGACGGCGACCATGACGACGACGAGATCCTCGAACTGAGCGACCCCATGCCCGATCGTACGCCGCGTCCGCCCAAGTCCCCGGTGCTCAGCGCCGCCGATACCCCGCCCGAACCACGCCACGCCGCCCCGCAAATGACGCCGCCGAAGGTCGCGCCGAGTGCCAAGCCGCAGCCGGCCACCGATGCCGCAGCCGAGCCGATCGTCTCGCGCCACACTGCCGCTGCAACGCGCGCGCCGCTCGAGGCGTTGACGCGGATGATGGTAAAACCCGAGACAGGCAATGACGGTACGCTCGAGGGCCTGGTGCGCGAAATGCTCCGCCCGATGCTGCGCGAATGGATCGACGCGAACCTTCCCAACATGGTCGAGGACATGGTCTCGCGCGAAATCGCCAAGATCATGAACCAGCAGCCCTAGGCTCTCCAGTTACGGGCGCGGACGCGAGGCTGGTTTCCTCGCTTCGCGCTCGCTAAGGCTCGGCGCATGAGCGAGCTTCCCAAAACCTTCGACCCGGCCTCCATCGAATCGCGCTGGTACGCGCATTGGGAGGCGAGCGGCCAGTTCCGCCCCGACCGTCCCAACGCCGAGCCGTGGACGATCGTCAACCCGCCGCCCAACGTCACGGGCTCGCTGCACATCGGCCACGCGCTCGACAACACGCTGCAGGACATCCTCACGCGCCACGCCCGCCTGAAGGGCAAGGACGCCTTGTGGGTGGTCGGCACCGATCACGCCGGCATCGCGACGCAGATGGTGGTCGAGCGCCAGATGGGCGCGCTCAATCCCCCGCAGAAGCGCACCGACATGACGCGCGAGGAGTTCGTCGCGAAGGTCTGGGCGTGGAAGGAAGAGAGCGGCGGCGAGATCACACAGCAGCTCCGCCGGCTCGGCTGCTCGATGGACTGGGCGAACGAGCGCTTCACGATGGACGAGGGCTTCTCAAAGGCCGTCCTCAAAGTGTTCGTCGACCTGCACAAACAGGGCCTCCTCTACCGCGACAAGCGTCTCGTGAACTGGGATCCGGGCCTCGGCACCGCGATCAGCGACCTCGAGGTCGAGACGCGCGAGATCAAGGGCAGCTTCTGGCACCTGCGCTATCCGCTGGCCGACGGGTCGGGCTTCATCGAGGTCGCGACCACGCGGCCCGAGACGATGCTCGCCGACATGGCGGTGGCGGTCAATGGCGCGGATGAGCGCTATACCGCGCTGATCGGCAAGCAGGTGAAGCTGCCGATCACCGGACGCCTGATCCCGATCATCGCCGACGACCATGCTGATCCGGAGCTGGGATCTGGCGCTGTCAAAATCACGCCGGGCCACGACTTCAACGATTTCGAGGTCGGCAAGCGGGCAGGGATGGCCGCGGGGTCGATGCTCAACATGCTCGATGCGAAGGCGCGCGTCGTCCAGGTGTCCGACGGGCTGATCCCGGCCGAGCTGCTCGGGCTGACGACTGCCGAGGCACGCAAGGCCGTGGTCGCGCGGCTGAAGGACGAAGGCTTCCTGATCGCGCACGTCGACAAAGACGGCGAAGAACACGACGCCGAGCCGCGCACGATCCAGACGCCGTATGGCGACCGTTCGGGCGTAGTGATCGAGCCTTGGCTGACCGACCAATGGTATGTCGACGCAAAAACGCTCGCCCAGCCCGCGATCGAGGCGGTCCAGACCGGTGCGATCGATATCGTGCCGAAGACCTGGGAGAAGACCTTCTTCAACTGGATGGACAACATCCAGCCCTGGTGCGTCTCGCGTCAGCTTTGGTGGGGCCACCAGATCCCGGCATGGTTCGGACCCGACGGTACGCCGTATGTGGCCGAGACCGAGGCCGAAGCGCAGGCCCTCGCGGGCGAAGGCGTGACCCTGACGCGCGATCCCGACGTGCTCGACACTTGGTTCTCCTCGGCCCTCTGGCCCTTCGCCACACTCGGCTGGCCCGAGGCGGGTGCCGTTCCCTCTCCCCTCCGGGGAGAGGG
The DNA here is from genome assembly GCF_001421745.1 of Sphingomonas sp. Leaf230. Classification (GTDB taxonomy): domain Bacteria; phylum Pseudomonadota; class Alphaproteobacteria; order Sphingomonadales; family Sphingomonadaceae; genus Sphingomonas. Next base: position 290,633 of record NZ_LMKW01000009.1, read on the forward strand.
AGCAGGGACAGAAGCAATTAGGCGGCCGCTACCCGAACGACGTGCTCATTTCCGGCTTCGACATCCTGTTCTTCTGGAACGCGCGGATGATGATGCAGGGGTTGCACTTCATGAAGGACGTGCCGTTCCGCACGCTCTACCTCCACGGTCTCGTCCGCGCGGCGGACGGCGCGAAGATGTCGAAGTCGAAGGGCAACGTCGTCAACCCGCTCGGGTTGATCGACACCTACGGCGCCGACGCGCTGCGCTTCTTCATGGCGGCGATGGAAAGCCAGGGCCGCGACATCAAGATGGATGAAAAGCGCGTCGAGGGCTATCGCAACTTCGCCACCAAGCTCTGGAACGCCGCCCGGTTCGCACAGGCCAACGGCATCGTCGCCAGCACGACGCTGGAGGCACCGCGCGCGGACCTCGCCGTCAACAAGTGGATCATCGCCGAGACGATCGCGACCGTCCAGACGGTCGACCTCGCGCTCGCCGACTACCGCTTCGACGGCGCCGCGAACGCGATATACCAGTTCGCGTGGAGCCGCTTCTGCGACTGGTATCTCGAACTGATCAAGCCGCAGATGGTCGGCGACGAACGCGGCGTCATCGATGATGAATCGAAGGCGGTAGCAGGCTGGGTGCTCGACCAGATCCTGGTGCTGCTGCACCCGTTCATGCCGTTCATCACCGAAGAACTCTGGCACGCGATGGGCCCTCGCGATCACGACCTGATCGTCGCGAAATGGCCAATGGCGGACGCGCGCGCGCTCGATCCCGAGGCGAGCAAGGAAGTCGACTGGCTGATCCGTCTGGTTCAGGAAATCCGCACCGCGCGTAACGAACTGAACGTGCCGCCGGGCGCGCGCCTGCCGCTCCACGTCCGCGATGCTAATGCGTCGACCTTGGCGCGACTCGAACGCCAGGCCCCGGCGCTCGCGCGTCTCGCCCGCGTCACGCACGCCGAAGGCGAAGCCACCGGCGGCGCGGCGCAGGTCGTGGTCGACGAAGCAACGTTCGTCCTTCCCCTCGAAGGCGTCATCGATCTCGATTCCGAACGCGCCCGCCTGACCAAGGCGATCGCGGCGGCGGAAAAGGAGCGCGACGCACTGTCGGGTCGCTTGGGCAACGCCAGCTTCGTCGAACGCGCCAAGCCCGAAGCGGTGGAAAAGGCGAAGGCCGACCACGCGGACAAGGCTGCCGAGGCTGCGCGACTGCAGGCGGCACTCGGACGCCTGGGCTGACCTGCTCCCCTCCCGCTTGCGGGAGGGGCTGGGGGAGGGACGTGCCCCACGAGGCCGGACGCCAGTACGTACGTCGCGCCCTCCCCCGACCCCTCCCGCAAGCGGGAGGGGAATGTGTGGCGTACTGCCGTCTCACACAAACCAAACCCGTCACCCCAGCGAAAGCTGGGGTATCCCAGTGATTAACCACATCGGCCACCCGATAACCTGGATACCCCAGCTTTCGCTGGGGTGACGGTTTGAGGCGGGGTGTCTCTGCCGTGCAGAGTATCCGACCCCCTTCTTGTTCTCCCGCGAAGGCGGGAGCCCAGACTGGGTCCCCGCCTTCGCGGGGAAACATAGCGCACTAGGTTCGGAGCGGGGGACCTACCAGCTTGTCCCGACGTTCACTCCGCGGCTAGGCGTGCGACAGATAGGGGCGCGTGTGTTCATCCGGTTGATGCCGGACCGGGTCCGGCATGACGGAGTGACTGTGTGAGCGATCTGCAATCCGATCGGCAGCGTGGTGGCGCCCCCGACTTTTCCAATACCAGTCCCCCCGATCGCCCCCGCGGTAAGCCGGGCCAGCGCGACCTCACTGCCGGTCACATCGGCCGCACGCTGCTTGCGTTCGCGCTACCGACGCTCGGCTCGAACATCCTGCAATCGCTCAACGGCTCGATCAACGCGATCTGGGTCGGACGGTATCTCGGCGAGGGCGCGCTCGCCGCGACCTCGAACGCCAACATCATCATGTTCCTAACCTTCGGCGCGGTATTCGGGTTCGGCATGGCAGCGACGATCCTGGTCGGCCAGAGCTTCGGCCGCCACGATCTGGAAGGCGCACGCCGCGCGTTCGGCTCCGCGGTCGGTCTGGTCCTCGGTGGGGCGATCGTCATCGCCGCGCTCGGCTGGGTGTTCGCGCCCGAAATCCTCCACCTGCTCGCCACCCCCGGCGACGCGATGCCGCTCGCGCTCGCGTACCTCCGTGTCATCTTCCTCGGGCTGCCCGCGTCGATGATGATGGTGCTGCTGATGATGGGCCTGCGCGGCACCGGCGATTCGATGACGCCGCTCTGGTTCATGCTGCTCAGCGCGATCCTCGACAGCGGGCTAAACCCGCTGTTGATCGCCGGCATCGGCCCGTTCCCGCAGATGGGCATTGCCGGCTCGGCGATGGCGACTTTGGTCGCGAGCCACGTCTCGCTGCTCGGGCTGATCGTCTATATCTACCGGCGCGACCTGCCGCTGAGGCTGCGCGGCAACGAACTCCGCTACCTCATCCCCGAGCGCGCGCTGACCGGGACGATCGTGCGGAAAGGCCTGCCGATGGGCGCTCAGATGCTGGTCATGTCGACCGCCGGCCTCGCGATGGTCGGGCTGGTCAACCGGCTCGGCGTGGATACCGCGGCGGCATACGCCGTGTCGCAGCAGCTCTGGACCTATATCCAGATGCCCGCGCTGGCGATCGGCGCCGCGGTGAGTTCGATGGCGGCACAGAATATCGGCGCGGGCCGCTGGGACCGGGTTGGCGACATCACGAAGTACGGCCTACTCTTCAACGTCGCGCTGACCGGGGCGATGGTCGGGGTCGTCATTCTGTTCGACCGCCCGGTGATGACGTTGTTCATCGGCAGCGACAGCGCGGCACTGCCGATCGCGCGGCATATCCAGCTGATCGCGAGCTGGAACTTCATCCTGTTCGGCATGACGATGGTGCTGTTCTCGACCGTCCGCGCGAACGGCGCGGTGATCGCGCCGCTGATCGCGCTGATCGTCGCGCTGTATCCAGTGCGGATCGGCTTCGCGCTGCTCGCGAAACCGTGGCTCGGTGCGGATGCGTTGTGGTGGAGCTTCCCGCTCGGATCGCTAGTGACGCTGGCGATCGCGGCGTGGTATTATCGCTACGGCAACTGGCGAAAGGGTGCGCTAGTGGTGCCCGACGACAGCGAGGAACAGGCGCACGGCATGAGCGAGCCGGGCGGGCGGTTGCAGCCTACTGGGTGAGATGCTCGACCTTAACTACCACCCCGGCGAAGGCCGGGGCCCAATTGGGAAACGACGGTGGCAGAGGCCAGCGCATCGTTACTACGACCTTTCCAATTGGGCCCCGGCCTTCGCCGGGGTGGTGCACTCAATGGTGGTTGTCGAAGGGGCCTACCGCAGCCGTTTCACGAACGAACGGCCACCTTCGCGACGCTCATGCTGGAAGTTCGGAATCGTCTCGATCAGGTCCGACAACCGGTTGAAGCCGTAATTGCGCGCATCGAAGCTCGACCGATTGCCCGCCAGCTGGCCAAGTTCGGCGACGCTGGCATAGCCCTTCTCGTCGCGCTTCACCGCATTGTACGCGTCGATCAGCAGCTTGATCACCTGCTCGTCGATCGGCTGCGCGGTCTTCGGCCGGGCGACCGGCGCCGGCGTAGCGGGCTTCTCGCCAGCCACCGGAGCAGGCGCGGGCACCTGCATCGGCTGCGACGTCTCGTTTAGCGCGCCAACGTCGATGAACCGCGTGCACGCCTGCCGAAATCCCTCAGGCGTGCGGCTCGTCCCGAAGCCGTACACCGGGATGCCGTCCTGGCGGATGCGCGTCGCAAGCGGCATGAAATCGCTGTCCGACGACATGATCCCGAAGCCGTCGATGCGCCCGCGGAACAGCAGGTCCATCGCGTCGATCGTCATCTTCATGTCGGTCGCGTTCTTGCCCTTGGTCAGGTCGAACTGCTGCTGCGGCTCGATGCCGTGCTTGATCGACATGTCGCTCCACGCCTTCAGCGCGGGCTTCGACCAGTTGCCATAGACCCGCCGGACGTTGACCGTGCCGAGCTCGGCAAGGACGGTCAGCACCGGGTCGAGGGTCGACGCGGACGCATTGTCCGCGTCGATCAGGAGAGCGACGTTGCGCGTTGTGGTATCGATCATGCGCGCAAGGTTAGCCCCGCCCGCGCTGCGCGTCCACGCTCCACACACCGCCACCGGCTGCGGCGAGGTACAGGAACACGAAGCAGTAGAGCACCGCCGCCTCGCCGCCATTGGCGATCGGGAAGGGGCCCTTCGGCATGTGCGCCATGAAATACGCGACCGCGGACATGCCCGACAGCACGAACGCGACCGGCCGCGTGAACAGGCCGACGATCAACAGCCCGCCGCCAACGACTTCGAGCACGCCGGCAACCGTCAGCAACGGGTTCATCGGCATCGGGAAGGGCGGCAGGCCGAAGAATTTCGAGATGCCGTGGCTGAAGAACACCAGCGCGACGACGATGCGCATGACGCTGAGCAGACGGGCGGACCAGGTGGCGGGTATCGGCATGGGGAATCCTCGAATGTCGTTGCGTGGGCGAAACGTCACACGGGGGCGGCGCGAGGTCAATTCACGTGAATCGAAACGGATCGTTGACGGGCAACTCACCATCCTCCCCCGCTAGGGGGAGGTGGCACCGCAGGTGACGGAGGGGGAGGGCACGGAACACCGGTTTTCTCTTACCTCCCCCTCCGTCTGGCAAGCCAGCCACCTCCCCCTAGCGGGGGAGGATCGCAACGTCAGGGGTAGGAGATCGTGATCACCTCGTATTCGCGCTCCCCAGCGGGTAAATCTACGCGTCGCACATCACCGATCGCAGCGCCGCGCAAGGCACGTGCGAACGGCGAGTTCCAGCCGATCCGCCCGTTGCTCGCGTCGGTCTCGTCGTCGCCGACCAAGGTCAGGACCCGCTCGACGTCATCCTCGTCGGCAACCGTCACGCACGCGCCGAACCAGACGCGCGAGCGGTCTTCCTGCGCGGCGGGGTCGACGACCTTGGCCACCTTCATCCGCTTCGACAACCAGCCGAGACGGCGATCGATCTCGCGCAGGCGCTTGCGGCCGTAGATATAGTCGCCGTTCTCGGACCGGTCGCCGTTGCCTGCCGCCCACGAGATGACCTCGACCAGGGCGGGGCGTTCGGTCGACAGGAGTTGCTCGTATTCGGTGCGAAGTACGGCGTAGCCGGAGGGGGTTATGTAGTTGGGGCGGTCCATCTCAAAGTCCGTCATGCCGGGCTCGTTCCGGCATCCACCGTTCCGCACGCTCCAAGGCGTTTGAGTATGCGGTGGTGTGGACCCCGGAACAAGTCCGGGGTGACGGGGAGCGTAGGGATGGGGGTGAACCCTGCGCTTCCTCGCCATGTTCTCCCGCGAAGGCGGGAGCCCAGTCTGGGCTCCCGCCTTCGCGGGAGAACAATCTCAACCCGGCCGGTTCTTCCCCAGATACCACGACAACCGCGCCGCCCCCCGGCTCTTCGCCCGCGCGGGGTTCATCAGGTCGTACACCACCGCATTCTCCAGCACGCGCTGCACATAGTTGCGCGTCTCCTGGTACGGGATCGCCTCGACCCAATCGACCATGTCGACAGCGCCCGTCCGCGGATCGCCGTTCGCGCGGAGCCATTTGTTCACGTTGCCGCCGCCCGCATTATACGCCGCCACCGCGAGCGGATAACTGCCGTAATTGGCGTAGACCCGCTGGAAATAACTGGAGCCCAGCATGATCGACATGTTCGGATCCGTCGTCAGCGCCGCCTGGTTGTACGCAAGCCCAATCTTCCCCGACTGCTCGCGCGCGGTCGCCGGCATCAGCTGCATCAGCCCGCGCGCGCCGGCGTGGCTCACCGCAGCCCGATCGAACTGGCTCTCCTGCCGCGAGATCGCATGGATGATCGTCCAGTTGTCTTCATACCCCGCCGGCACCGCGACCATCGGAAAGCCCACCGCGGAATAATCGCTCAGCCCATTCGCCAGCGCGCTCCGCCCGACCATCACGCCCAGGTCCGGCCGGTTGATGCTCTTCGACAGTTCGGCGGCGAGCAGGTGATCGGTGTCGGTCGTCGCATCCGCCGCGATCTGGCGGACGAACGCGGTCTGGTCCTGCCAGTCGCCGATCTGGCCGAGGAACTTCACCGCCCGCACCGTCTCGCGCCGATCGAATGCCGCGCGCGTCGCCGGATCGATCGCCACCGAAGCGACCGACGGCGGCGCGACCAGCGCACGCCCGGTACGCTCGTTGGCCAGCTGCCCGTAATATTGATCGCGATACCCGGCCGCCTGGCCGTAGAACGCGGCCGCCTGAGGCGCCAACCCGGCCGCCTCCGCCGCACGCCCCGCCCAATAATACCCCTTCGACCGCACCTGCGGCGAGCGCGAGCCGCGCGCGTACCGGTCGAACAGCGTCATCGCATCCGCCGGCCGGCCGAGCTGCTTCATCGCTACCCGTCCACCGAGCCAGGCGAGATTGGTATATTCGTCGCGCTCGGCGTAGGATTTTGCCGCGATGTCCGCGCCATACGGATACGCATCGTCGATCTGCCGCGCGATGTCGTAGGCGACCTGGTATTGCCCGTCGTTCGCCGCGCCATTGGCGTTGGTAACGAGCACCTCGTACCACTCGGCGGCATTGCCCGGCCGCGTCACCAGCGACCGAGGCCGCGCCAGCCACGCGCGCGCCGACGGGCTCGCCCCCGAATTGCGCAACCACTGCGCCCGGTCCGCGACATACCCCGCGTCGTTCGCATACAAGGTCTGCGTCGAGGCCGAGATATCCGACGCGTTCGGCGCATTCGTCCGGAACGCCAGCCGTGCCTCGAAGATCGGCCGCCGCGCCGCACTCGTCCACACCAATTGCCGCTGCGCCGCGCCGGTCTGGCCCGCCCACAACAGTGCATCCATCCGCGCGTCCTGATCGTCCGGCGTCAGCGCACCCGGAAAGCCCGACACGACCATCGCCTCGTCGGTCGGCGTCAGTCCGCTGCTCCGCCACGCCGTCCGCACCGCCGCATAAGCCTGATCCCGCGCGCCCGTCGCCTGCAACGCCCGCGCATACGCGACACCGCCCGACGCGGACTGCGGCGGGTAACGACGGAAAAACGCGACGACGCTCATCGGCGATCCGGTCGCCGCCTTGCGCTCCGCCGCACGCCGGTTGGCCGTCTCGTTCGGCCAGCCCGGATGCGCCATCAGGAAGCCCGCATAGCTGTCGAACGGCAGCGCATCGGTCTGCTGCAACGCCCGCCACTGCGCGATGGTCGAGGCGATCGCGCCATCCGTCGCCATCGGCTGTGCGTTGGGCCCCATATTGGCCAGCTGCGTACTGTAGCGATCCAGCGTCTGCTGCCCGCCTCCCGACGCGGCGACCGTCCCCGCCACGACTGCAAGGAGAAGGCTCGTTTTAAACATCGATGCTACCATGTGGACAGCATACGCCCCGAACCCGTATCTGTCCTGAACGAAATCCGGATTTTGCAAGACATCCGGCGCAACAGGACCGCAGGCCACCGCATGTTTTCAGGATCTATTCCGGCGCTCGTCACGCCGTTCGCCGCCGACGGCAGCTTCGACGAACCCGCCTATCGCGACTTCATCGAATGGCAGATCGTCGAGGGCTCGTCGGGGCTGGTCGCGTGCGGGACGACCGGCGAAGCGGCGACCTTGTCGTACGACGAGCATTTCCACGTCGTCCGCGTCTGCGTCGACCAGGCGAGGGGCCGCGTCCCCGTCATCGCCGGCGCGGGCTCGAACGACACGCGTGTCGCATCGGCCAATTTGCGCGCCGCGAAAGAGGCTGGTGCAGATGCCGCGCTGATGGTGCCGCCCTATTACAACCGGCCGGGGCAGGAGGGCATCTTCCGCCATTTCGAAGCGCTCGCCGCGACGACGCCGCTGCCGATCATCCTCTACAACGTCCCCGCGCGGACGGTAACGGACATCCAGCCAGCGACCTTGGCGCGGATCGTCGCAGCGTTCCCGCACGTGTTCGTCGGGGTGAAGGATGCCAGCGGCGTGCTCGCCCGCGTCTCTCAGCACCGCGCGTCGTGCGGGCCGGATTTCTGCCAGCTGTCGGGCAACGACGACATGGCGCTGGCCTTCAACGTCATGGGCGGCACCGGCTGCATTTCGGTAACCGCCAATGTCGCGCCGAAGCTCTGCGCGGAGTTCCAGGCGGCGTGCCAGGCGGGGGATTTCGTCAAGGCGCTGGCGTATCAGGATAAGCTCTATCCGTTGCACGAGGCGCTGTTCACCGACGCGTCGCCCGGCCCGGTCAAGTACGCGATGACGAAGGTGCGGGCTGGCTTCCCGGAGACGCTTCGCCTGCCGATGACCCCCGCCGGAGAGGCCTCGCGTGCGGCCGTCGACGCGGCGCTGGAGCACGCGCGCCTAGTCTGAGCCGGGATCACGATCCTCCCCCGCCAGGGGGAGGTGGCTGGCGCTTGCCAGACGGAGGGGGAGGGAAGGGGTAACTTCGGTGGTGAGGTCCTCCCCCTCCGTCACCTTCGGTGCCACCTCCCCCTGGCGGGGGAGGATCCAGAAGAGGGCGTCAAGAAACGTAACGCTGCGCTTCCCCTAAGCCTCGCGACCTCCTACATCGCGCGTCCCATGGCACGTCCCAAACCCCCGACCTTCGAGAAGACCAAGATCGTCGCCGAGAACCGGCGCGCGCGGTATGATTATTATATCGAGCAGGTGTTCGAGGCAGGCATCGCGCTCACCGGCACCGAGGTGAAGGCGCTGCGCGGCGGCGAGGGATCGATCGCCGAGGCCTATGCCGAGGTGAAGGGCAAGAACGTCGTCCTGGTGAACTCGAACATCCCCGAATTCAGCCACGGCAACCGGTTCAACCACGAGCCCAAGCGGCCGCGCAAATTGCTGCTCCACGAGCGCGAGATCAACAAGATGTTCGGGGCGGTCGCGCGCCAGGGCATGACGCTCGTGCCGCTGATGATCTACTTCAATTCGAAGGGTCGCGCGAAGATCGAACTGGCGCTCGCCAAGGGCAAGCAGAACCATGACAAGCGCGATTCGGTGAAGGAACAGGACTGGAAGCGCGAGCAGGGCCGGATCATGCGGGATCGCGGATAGGCTGTGCCCAAGACGCCGGGCAGTATCTTCGGGCGCCTCGCGGCGTGGTCGCATCGCAATCTGCCGACTCGCGAATCGATGGAAAAGAACCGTCTCCTTCGCCCGGTCGCGCACCGTGTGCTCGCGCCCGAACTCTGGCGCTTCACCCGCCGCTCGGTCCCGCGTGGCGTCGCGCTGGGGATGGTCGCGGGCATCCTGATCCCGGTTGCGCAGACGCCCGTCGCGGCGATCTTCGCGCTGCCGTTCCGCGCCAACGTGCCGACCGCTGCGCTCACCACCTTCATCACCAACCCGCTGACGACGCCGCCGCTCTGGATCGCGGCCTATTGGATCGGCTCGTCCTTGCTGCGGCTCGACGCGCACGTCCCCGGCCAGCCCGTCGCCGACGCCGCGGCGCGCACCGAATGGATTCCGTGGCTGATGCAGGCGGGACCCGCCACCGCGCTTGGCCTGCTGGTCATCACGGTCGTCTGTTCGGTCGGCGGCTATGCGCTCAGCGCGCTCGGCTGGCGACTATGGATCGCGCGCAAGTGGCGCAATCGCCACGACAATCGCCACGGTAATGTTTCGTAACATTTGACACCGGTTGGAATTGACGGACCGTCCTATCGGCGTAGAACACATCGCATCCTGAAGATCTTTCTCCGAGGTTCTTGATGCGTAAGTCGATTGTTACCGTGATCCTGCTCGCGTCCGCCGCATCGGCTTTCGCCCAAACGAACACCCCGTCGCCGACCCTCGCCAAGGCTGCCAAGGGCCCCGTCGCCGCCAAGGACGCCAACAAGCCGCAGATCGGCGATTTCGGCTTCGACATGGCGGGCCGCGATACCGACGTGACGCCGGGCACCGACTTCTTCGATTACGCGAACGGCGGCTGGGTGAAGACCACGCCGATCCCCGCCGATCGCTCGTCTTACGGCATGTTCCACGTCCTCCAGGACCTGTCGCTCGAACGCACCCGCACGATCCTCGACGTCTCCGCCAAGACTCCCGGCGACAAGGTCGGTGATTTCTACTCGAGCTTCATGGACGAGGCCGCGGTCAACGCGAAGGGCGCGACGCCCGTCAAGCCGATGCTCGCGGCGCTGAAGGCGACCAAGGACAAGACCGCGCTCGTCACCGAGATTGCCAAGCTCCAGCGCATGGGCGTCGGCGGCCTCGTCGGCGTCGGCGTGCAACAGGACGACAAGGACCCGACCACCTATGTCGTGAGCCTCGGCCAGAGCGGCATCGGCCTCCCCGATCGCGATTACTACCTCAAGGACGACGCGAAGCTCGCAACTATCCGCACAGCGTACCAGGCGTATCTCACACGGATGCTGACGCTCGCCGGCGAGCCCAACGCCGCCGCCCGCGCCGCCGCCGTCTTCAATATGGAAAAGGGCCTCGCGACCGCGCACTGGACCCGGATCGAGAGCCGCGACGCCGACAAGACCTACAACAAATGGACCGCCGCCGACTTCGCCGCGAAGGCGCCGGGCTTCCCGTGGGCGCAGTACATGACCGCGATGGGCGTCGCCGGCCGTCCGTTCTATCTCGTAGCACAGCCGAGCGCGGTGACCGGCGAGGCGAAGGTGTTCGCCGACACGCCGATCAATGTCCTGCAGGACTATGCGATGCTCAAGGTGCTGCGTTCGTACGCGCCGTACCTCTCGAGCGATTTCGACAAGACCAACTTCGCCTTCTACGGCACCACGCTGTCGGGCACGCCCGAGCAGCAGGTCCGCTGGAAGCGCGGCGTTTCGACCGTGTCGGGCGCGATGGGCGAGGCGATCGGCCAGCAGTACGTGGCGAAGTATTTCCCGCCCGCGTCGAAGGCCGCGGCGGACGATCTCGTCAAGAACGTCATCGCCGCGATGGGCGAGCGTCTCCGGAACCTCGAATGGATGGCGCCCGAGACCAAGACCAAGGCGCTCGCCAAGCTTGCCGCCTTCACGCCGAAGATCGGTTACCCCGACAAGTGGCGCGATTATTCCGCGCTCCAGATCCAGCGCGGCGATCTCGTCGGTAACGTGTCGCGCGCCAACGCGTTCGAATACGACCGCGACCTCAGGAAGCTGGGCCAGCCGATCGATCGGGCTGAGTGGTTCATGACGCCGATGACGATCAACGCCTACGCCAACCCGACGATGAACGAGGTCGTCTTCCCGGCCGCGATCCTGCAACCCCCGTTCTTCGATCCGAAGGCGGACCCGGCGGTCAATTACGGCGGCATCGGCGCGGTGATCGGTCACGAGATCAGCCATCACTTCGACGATCAAGGCCGCAAATACGACCTCAACGGCAAGCTCACCGACTGGTGGACGCCGCAGGACGTCGCGCGCTTCAAGGTCTTCACCGACGCGCTCGTGAAGCAGTACGACGCGTACGAACCGCTCCCCGGCCAGCACATCCAGGGCGGCCTTACGCTCGGCGAGAACATCGCCGACTTGGCGGGCCTCACGGTGGCGTACGACGCGTACCACAAGTCGCTCGGCGGCAAGCCCGCGCCGATCATCGACGGCACGACCGGTGACCAGCGCTTCTACTATGGCTGGGCCGGCGTCTGGCGCACCAAGTTCCGCGACGCCGCGCTCCAGCAGACGTTGCTGTCCGACCCGCATTCGCCGGGCCACCAGCGCGTCCTGACGGTCCGCAACCTCGACCCCTGGTACGCCGCATTTGGCGCCAAGCCCGGCGAGAAGAGCTACCTCGCCCCCGCCAACCGCGTCCGTATCTGGTAACTACGACCTCCTACCGTTCTCCCGCGAAAGCGGGAGCCCAGGGTCACGAAAGACGCCGTGTGTGACCCTGGGCCCCTGCTTTCGCAGGGGAACGGAATCTTGTTTGACTAAGCTTCTCCCGGAGAACCCCATGAAGTCCTTCATCGTCGCCGGCCTACTCGCCGCAACCGCCATCACCGGCGTCACCGCCGCCATCTCGCAAACCTCCGAACCAACCACTCCCGCAGCCGCCTCCACCGGTGCGCAATACGGGACGTTCGGCTTCGACGAGAAGGGCATGGACAAGACCGTCCAGCCCGGCGACGACTTCTACACCTTCGCCAACGGCAACTGGTCCAAGAACACCCCGATCCCAGCCGACAAGTCGAACTACGGCTCGTTCAATCTCCTGTCCGACCTGTCCGAGACGCGCACCCGCGGCATCCTCGATACCGCCGCCAAGGACCCGAACTCGAAGATCGGCCGCGCGTACGCGACGTTCCTCGATACCGGCACCATCGAAGGCAAGGGCCTCGCCCCGATCAAGCCGTGGCTCTCCAAGATCGCCGCGCTGAACGACCGCGCAGGCTATCCCGCCCTCCTCGCCGAAGCCGACCGCGCCGGGATCGGCGGCCCGTTCGGCGGTGGCGTGGGCCAGGACGACAAGCTGCCCGAGCAATACGCGCTTTCGCTCGGCCAGTCCGGCCTCGGTCTCCCCGACCGGGATTACTATCTCAGCACCGACGCGAAGCTGGTCGAGGCGCGCAACGCCTACCGCGCGCACATCGTCAAGATGCTGACCCTCGCCGGCGAACCCAATGCCGAGGCCCGCGCGACCGCGCTGCTCGCGTTCGAGACCGAGATCGCCAAGGTCAGCTGGACCCGCGTCGATAGCCGCGACGCCACCAAGACGTACAACAAGATGACCGTCGCCGATCTCGCCAAGCGCGCACCAGGCTTCGATTTCGCCGCGTATTTCAAGGGCATCGGCACGCCCGTCCCGACCGTCATCGTCGCGCAGCCCTCCGCGATCACCGGCATCGCCAAGCTCGTCTCGACCGCGCCGATCGGCGTGCTCAAGGACCAGCTGATCCTCCGCTCGCTCGACGGTTACGCCGACGTCCTCCCCAAGGCGTTCGACGCCGAGCAGTTCGCGTTCTACGGCACCGTCCTCGGCGGCACCCCCGAGCAGGAAGCCCGCTGGAAGCGCGGCGTCCAGTTCACCTCCGGCGCGCTCGATGACGAGGTCAGCAAGCTCTACGTCGCACAGTATTTCCCGCCCGAGACGAAGGCCGCAGCCGACAAGCTCGTCAAGAACGTGCTCGCCGCGATGGGCCGACGGATCGACAAGCTCGAATGGATGGCGCCCGAGACCAAGGTCAAGGCGCACGCCAAGCTCGCCGCCTTCACCCCGAAGATCGGCTATCCCAGTCAGTGGAAGGATTTCTCGGGGCTGACGATCACGTCGGGCGATGCATTCGGCAACGAATGGCGCGCGAACGAATGGCAGCACCAGGACAATATCTCCAAGCTCGGCAAGCCCTTGCAGCGCTGGGAATGGGGCATGACGCCGATGACGGTGAACGCCTACGCCAATTTCGGCATGGTCGAGATCGTCTTCCCCGCGGCGATCCTGCAGCCGCCGTTCTTCGATCCGAAGGCGGATGACGCGGTCAATTACGGCGGCATCGGCGCGGTGATCGGTCACGAACTGAGCCATCATTTCGACGACCAGGGCTCGAAGTACGATGCCAAGGGCCAGCTCACCGACTGGTGGACGGCCAAGGACATCGCCGGCTTCAAGGCGCTCACCGGCAAGCTCGGCGCGCAGTATGACGCGTACGAACCGCTGCCCGGCATGCACGTGAAGGGCCAGCTGACGATGGGCGAGAACATCGCCGATCTCGCCGGCCTCACTGTCGCGTACGACGCGTACCACACGGCGCTCGGCGGCAAGACCGCGCCGGTCCTCGACGGTTTCACCGGCGACCAGCGCTTCTATCTCGGCTGGGCGCAGGTGTGGCGTCGCAACTACCGCGAAGCCAATCTCCGCAACCGCTTGCTGACCGATCCTCACTCGCCGTCGCAGCAGCGCGCGTGGGTCGTGCGGAATCTCGACCCCTGGTACGCGGCATACAAGCCGACGCCCGGGCAGAAGCTGTACCTGACCCCGGAACAGCGCGTTCGGATCTGGTAAGGGTTTCCCTCGGATAGCGGGGGGAGCGGAAACTGGGCGCGTCTTTCTGAGGAAAGCGCTCAAGGCAGCCCAGCCCCCAACGATCCCCCCTCCCTGGCAGGGAGGGGCAGGGGGTGGGTCGGCCGCTTGGGGAGGGCATCGTCCGCCAACGGGCCGACCCACCCCCAACCCCTCCCTTCCAGGGAGGGGAGCAGAAAGACCGCCGACGCAGTTTAGCGGTGACCCCTAGTTCCCCCGCGGAGGCGGGGGCCCAGGAGCCACAAGCGCTATCCTCCGTAACCCTGGACCCCCGCCTCCGCGGGGGAGCAGAAGGTTGAAGTGTCCTTCTCTACCACCCCGGCGAAGGACGGGGTCCAATTGGGGAACGTTGCTGACGACGGACCGCGCTTCGTTACTGTAACCTTCCCAATTGGACCCCGGCCTTCGCCGGGGTGGTATGAGAGCTAGTCCGCAAGGGAAGTGCGCGCCTCGCGCCTCGCGCCTGCGAGACAAGCTCAGTCCCCCCAAACCCACCATCCCGCTTGACGCCTCACCCCGCAACAGCGGATGACCCCCGCGATGGCATCGCTCGCTCTACCCACCCCCGCCCGCAACGCAGCACTCGTCGCCATCGCCTCGGCCGTCGCCGCCGCCGCGATCGTGCTCCTGCTCGTCGGTAGCTGGATTGCCGCCGCCGGTTTCTTCGCCGCCGCCATCATCGTCATCGGCGCGCTGATCGCCTGGCGCCTGCTCAATCCCGTCGCCAGGGATGCGCCGCGCCCGGTCGACTGGGACCTCACCCGCACCGTCGCCGAAGCCGGCACCGACGCGCTAGCGATCACCGACCGCGCCGGGCGGCTCGTCTGCGCCAACGACGCCTACGAGGCGCTGTTCGAAGGTTTTCCGACGCCCCCCGGCCTCCCGCTCGACGAGGCCGGCAACGCAGCACTCGCCGACGCCGGCCGCTCCGCCTGGCGCGACGGCACCGCGCAGGTCGAGCGCCTCAACGCCCGCAACGTCTGCCTGTCCGCGCAGATCGCGCGCGCCGGCGACGACGCCGACATGCTCGTCTGGCGCTTCGTCACCGCGCAGGAACACGACCTCGCCGAGACGCTCGCCGCGCTGCTGACCGGCCCGACCGGAGACCGGCTCGGCGGCAGCGGCATCATGGCCGCGTTGCTCTCCCCCGACGGCCGCGTCCGCACCGCCAACCGCGTGCTGCGCGCGCGGGCGTGCGGCGACGAATACGATACGATCGAAGGCCGCGACTTCGCTCGGTTCCTCATCACCGACAGCCGCGGCCTCGTCCGGTTCGAACGCGAGGGCCTCGAAGGCACGCCGCTCCGCGTCCTCCAGATCCCGTTCCTCGACGGCGACGACGCGCCCGTGCTGGTCGCACTGCTCGACGAGGAGGAGAACGCACCCGCACTCGGCGCCAGTGCCTCCGCGCACGTCCGCAGCCTCGTCAGCATGATGCCGTTCGGCATGGCGCTGGTCGATCGCGACGGCCGCTTCCTCCAGATGAATGACTCCTTCCTGCGCGCGGCCGGTGTCAACGCGGTCGCGCCGCCGCTCTATCCAGGCGACCTCGTCGTCCGCGAGGACAAGGCCGCGGTCGCCGACGCGATCCGCAAGTTTGCGAACGGCGCGACGCATTCCGCCGACATGGCGGTCCGCCTCAAGGATCACCCCGACGAGCCGGTCGCACTCACCATCGCCGGTGCGCGCGGATTGGGCGACGCCGCCGTCCTGCTCAGCCTCAAGGACAATAGCGAGGAAAGCCGCCTCAAGCGCGAAGTGGCGCAGGCCACCAAGATGCAGGCGGTCGGCCAGCTCGCGGGCGGCGTCGCGCATGATTTCAACAACATCCTGACCGCGATCATCGGCCACTGCGACCTGATGCTGATGCGTCATTCGCCCGGCGACAGCGATTACGACGACATCCAGCAGGTCCGCACCAATTCGAACCGCGCCGCTAGCCTGACCCGCCAACTGCTCGCCTTCTCGCGCCAGCAGACGCTCCGCCCGCAGATCCTCCAGCTCCCCGACGTCGTCTCGGAGGTGTCCAATCTGCTCAAGCGTTTGATGGGCGAGAACGTCCGCCTCGACATGACGCACGGCCGCAATCTCGGCCCCGTCCGCGCCGATCCTGGCCAGCTCGAACAGGTCGTCGTCAACCTAGCGGTCAATGCGCGCGACGCGATCGTCTCGGCGAACGCGCGGGGCGGCGGCGTGCTGACGATCACGACGCGCGCCGTTCCCGCGTCCGAAGTGCGCGAGATGGCGTCCGACATCCTGCCGGTCGCCGACTATACGGCGTTGATCGTGCAGGACACCGGCACCGGCATTCCACCCGACGTGTTGCCCAAGATCTTCGAGCCGTTCTTCACCACCAAGGAATTCGGCAAGGGCACCGGGCTCGGCCTCTCGACCGTCTACGGCATCGTCAAGCAGTCCGGCGGCTACATCTTCGCCGACAGCAAGCCAGGGCAGGGCGCGACCTTCTCGATGTACCTGCCGGTCCATTCGGCCCCAGCCGCGACTCGCCCTGTGGTCATCAAGCCGACGCCGAAGCCGGTCGACCTGTGGGGCACGGGTACGATCCTGCTGGTCGAGGACGAGGACATGGTCCGCGCCGTCGCCGAGCGCGCGCTCACGCGGCAAGGATACACAGTGCTGACCGCGGAAAACGGCGAGATCGCGCTCGAAGTGCTGGAGAAACACGGCCGCCCCGACCTGCTTATCAGCGACGTCGTCATGCCGCAGATGGATGGTCCGACGATGGTCCGTCACGCGCGCGAGAAATTTCCGGACCTGCCGATCCTGTTCATGTCGGGCTACGCCGAGGAGCAGTTGCGCAAGTCGATCGACCTCGACAACGTCGCGTTCCTGCCCAAGCCGTTCTCGGTGCAGGAATTAGCCGAAGCGGCACGAGACGTGCTGGCCGCGCGCTGACTCGAACAAGATGTTGGCAAGTCGTAACAATCCCGACTATGCGAGAAATATGACCGCTACCCAACAGATCCTCATCGTCGAGGACGAACCGTTGATCGCCATGATGCTGGAGGATTTCCTCGAGGTATTGGATAAGGGAGTCGCAGGCTCGGTCGATACCGTCGCCGACGCGCTCAAGCGGATCGAAGAGGGCGGCGTCGATGGCGCGATCCTCGACGTGAACCTGCGTGGCGGCGAGAAGAGCACCGCAGTCGCCGAGGCATTGGCGGCCAGAGGCGTCCCCTTTGTGTTCGCCACCGGCGGCGGCGATGACGGCGTCGCGCCAGAATTTCGCGACCGCCCACGGTTGCAGAAGCCCTTCACCATGGACGGAGTAGCGAAGGCCCTCGAAGGCCTCTAATCGTCGTAATAGAGTGCCAAACGCTACGCCTTCTACCCCCCTCCCTGAAAGGGAGGGGCCGGGGGTGGGTAGGCCGTTTGGGCAGGTCAACGTCAGCCAACAAGCCGACCCACCCCCAACCCCTCCCTTCCAGGGAGGGGAGCGGCCCCACGCAGCCTCGCCATTCCCGAGAAGGCGGGAACCCATATTGGCAGACTCCGGTGTGAAAATCCTCAACGGCTGCCGATTTGGATCCCCGCAAGCGCGGCGATGACGCAGATGTGAGCGAACCCCCACGCAAAATTCAACGCAACTCTCTTGCGCAAATACCCTCTCTCGCGACATAGGCGTTCGCCATGACCCGCACATTCGACAAATCGCGCCTGCCGAGCCGCCACGTCTCCGTCGGCCCAGAACGCGCCCCGCACCGCAGCTACTACTACGCGATGGGCCTCGACGAGGAGCAGATCGCGCGCCCGTTCGTCGCGCTCGCGTCCGCCGGCAACAACTCCGCGCCCTGCAACACCACGCTTGACGCGCAGGCCGATGCCGCGCAGGCCGGCGTCATCCAGGGCGGCGGCATGCCGCGCCGGTTCAACACGATCACCGTCACTGACGGCATCGCGATGGGCCATCAGGGCATGAAGGCCTCGCTGGTGAGCCGCGAAGTCATCGCCGACTCGGTCGAACTCTCGGTCCGCGGCCATTGCTACGACGCACTCGTCGGGTTCGCCGGCTGCGACAAGTCGCTCCCCGGCATGATGATGGCGATGCTCCGCCTCAACATCCCGTCGGTGTTCGTCTATGGCGGATCGATCCTGCCCGGCCGCTATCAGGAGCGCGACGTCACCGTCGTCGACGTGTTCGAGATCGTCGGCAAATACGCCGCCGGCGCGTGCCCGCTCTCCGAAGTCCACGCGATCGAGAAGGTCGCGTGCCCCGGCCACGGTGCGTGCGGCGGCCAGTACACCGCGAACACGATGGCCTGCGTCGCGGAAGCGATCGGTTTGTCGATTCCGAACAGCAACATGGTGCCCGCACCTTACACCACGCGCGAACAGATCGCCGTGGCGGCGGGCGCACAGGTCATGGAGTGTCTCGCCGACAATATCCGCCCGCGTGACATCTGCACGCGCGAAGCGTTCATCAACGCCGCGCGCGTCGTCGCCGCGACCGGTGGCTCGACCAACGCCGCGCTGCATCTGCCCGCGATGGCGTCCGAAGCCGGCATCGAGTTCGACCTGTTCGACGTCGCTGAGATCTTCAAGACAACGCCTTACATCGCGGACCTCAAACCCGGTGGGAAGTACGTCGCCAAGGACATGTACGAGGCGGGCGGGGTCTACATGCTGATGAAGACGATGCTCGCGGGCGGGTTCCTCAATGGCGATTGCCTGACGGTGACGGGCAAGTCGCTCGGCGAGAACATCGACCAGGTGACGTGGAACCCCGACCAGAAGGTCATCTACGACATCAAGACCCCGCTGACGCCTACGGGCGGAGTGGTCGGCCTGCGCGGCAGCCTCGCCCCCGACGGCGCGATCGTGAAGGTCGCCGGCATGCACCGCCTCCAGTTCTCGGGGCCAGCCCGCGTGTTCGACTGCGAGGAAGACACCTTCGCCGCCGTCGAGAACCGCGAGATCAACGAAGGCGAAGTCATCGTCATCCGCTACGAAGGCCCCAAGGGCGGCCCCGGCATGCGCGAGATGCTGTCGACCACCGCCGCGCTCTACGGCCTCGGCATGGGCGAGAGCGTCGCGCTGATCACCGACGGCCGCTTCTCGGGCGGCACGCGCGGCTTCTGCATCGGCCATGTCGGCCCTGAAGCGGCGGACGGCGGGCCGATCGCGCTGGTCCAGAATGGTGACATCATCCACATCGACGCGGAGGCCGGGACGATCGACCTCGACGTGCCCGAGGACGTGATGGCCGCGCGACGTGCGGCGTGGGTGCCGCGCGTCAACGATTACGGTTCGGGTGCACTCTGGCGCTATGCGAAGACCGTCGGCCCCGCGTACAAGGGTGCCGTCACGCACCCTGGAGCCGCAGCCGAAACCCATGTCTACGCGGATATTTGAGCCCACGCGAAAATATGAACTGAGACGAGTGTTTCGGCAAAACCCGCACTCCGCCCGTCACCCCGGCGAAAGCTGGGGTATCCCGGTTGGCGCGCGTCGTGACCCGATCGGGGAGATCACAGTTTTCGCTGGGATGACGGAAGGCCGCGTGGATGACGGCTTCGGTAGGACATCCAACCGAGTCTTGTGGCTTGCCCTCCTTTCGCTGCCCCTCGCGGCATGCGGGCCCGGAAAACCGTCCAGCGCACGGGTGGCGGCCGAGCAGGCCAGGGAGTCCGCCGGCGACCTCCGCATCCCCTGCGCACGCGGGACTGCGGTATTCCAAACGGTCTGCACGATCGAACAAACCAAGGGTGAGACCGGCCAGATTCTGACGATCCGCCACCCCGATGGCGCGTTCCGCCGCCTGCTCGTCACAGACGACGGCCGCGGCGTTGTCGCAGCGGACGGGGCGGAGGTCGCGAAGGTCGGCCTGATCGAGGGCAATGGTATCGAAGTCGAACTCGGTAGCGACCGTTACCGCCTCCCCGCCACCGTCAAGGGCGCGACCAAGCCGTCATGATCGGCATCGAAGGCCAGCCCGTCCTGACCGCTGCCGAAATGCGCGCGGCGGAAGATGCGGTAATCGCCACCGGCGTTTCGGTCGAGATGCTGATGGAGCGGGCCGGCACCGCGATCGCGGGCGCCGTTCGCCGGCTGGCGGGCGCGAACGAAGTCCTGATCCTCTGCGGCCCCGGCAACAACGGCGGCGACGGCTATGTCGCAGCCCGTGTGCTGGCGGAAATGGGCATTGCGGTGAGGGTCGCGGCGCTGTCGGAGCCCAAGACCGACGCGGCGAAGTCGGCGAGGGCAGGGTGGCTAGGCCCGGTCGAAACGCTGGCGGCGGCGAAACCCGCTCCAATCCTCGTCGACGCGCTGTTCGGCACGGGCCTCACGCGCCCGCTCGACGCCAGTACAACACCGACCCTCAACCGTTCCCCCGCGGACGCGGGGGCCCAGAGTAAGCCGCTGGGTACGCCCCTTAAACTTAGCTGGGCCCCCGCGTCCGCGGGGGAACGGTCTGTGGTCGAGTGTCTCCATTCCCTCGCGAACGCCGCTCAACTGAGCATCGCGATCGACCTCCCCAGCGGTCTCGCCACCGACTCTGGCAGGGCCCTCAGCACGCCGCCCGTCTTCGACCTCACCCTCGCGCTCGGCGCGATAAAACCAGCGCACCTCCTCCAACCCGCCGCGCGCTATTGCGGCCAGATCCATCTCCTCGACATTGGCGTTCCCACCGTCAGCCAAGCTGAGGTTCTCAAAACCCCAAGCCTCCCAACCCCCGGCCCGGACTCGCACAAATACACCAGAGGCATGGTCGCGATCATCGCCGGCACCATGTCCGGCGCCTCCGACCTCGCAGCCCTGGCCGCGATGCGTGCCGGCGCCGGCTACGTGACCCTGCTTGGCGACAGCGAAGGCCCCCCGCACGCGCTCGTCCGTATGCCGTTCTCCGACTACGCGCTCGCCAACGAACGCATCGGCGCACTCGTCATCGGCCCAGGCCTTGGTCGCGACGATGCCGCCAAGGCCCGTCTCGAGGCTGCGCTGACCTCGGGCCACCCACTAATCATCGATGGCGACGCTCTCCGCCTCCTCGACCCCGACCGGATCAAGGCGTTGGACGTCCCGGTCATCCTCACCCCGCACTCCGGCGAGTTCGATGTGCTCTTTGGCAAATCAAACGCCGACAAAATCACCCGAGCCCGCGAAGCCGCCACCCGCGCCAACGCCATCGTCGTCTTTAAAGGCGCCGATACCGTCATCGCCGCCCCCGACGGCCGCGTCCGCATCGCGCCGGGCGCCAGCGACTGGCTCTCCACCGCCGGCACTGGCGACGTCCTGGCCGGCGCGATCGGCGCGATGCTCGCCGCCAGGCTCGATCCGCTCGACGCAGCCTGTGCCGGAGTGTGGCTCCACGGTGACGCTGCCCGCCGATTGGGCGCGGCTTTCATCGCCGACGACTTGGCGGAAGCGCTTCGGTCCGCCAGAGCGTCACTATGACCTCTGAATCGAATATCGACACGATCGTCCGCGTCGCAGCCCGCGGCGACGGCATGACCGCCGACGGACGCCACGCCGCCTTCTCGGCACCCGGCGACACGCTCGCCGCCGACGGCACGGTAATTCCCGGCCCGCACCACCAGACGCCGCCCTGTGTGCATTTCCCGACCTGCGGCGGGTGCCAGCTCCAGCATCTCGACGACCAGGCCTATGCCGAGTTCGTCACCGACCGCATCGCCTCCGCGCTCGACGGCCAGGACCTGTCCGCCCCGATCCGCACGCCGCACATCTCCCCCGAACGCAGCCGCCGCCGCGCGACGCTTCATGCCGAGGCCAAGGGCGGCAAGATCACGCTCGGCTTCACCGCGGAGAAGGCGCACACGATCGTCGACATCAAGGAATGCTGGATCCTCGATCCGCGCCTGTTCGCGCTCGTCCAGCCCTTGCGCCAACTGCTCAAGCGCCTCAACTTCCGTCGCCGCGCCGACATCCACCTGACGCTCGCCGACCAGGGCGCGGACATCCTGATCACCGGGTTCGCCCCCGAAGGCCTGCCCGCGGCCGAAGCACTCACCAAATTTTGCGAAGACCACAAGATCGCCCGCGTAGCGTTCGATGACGGCCTCGGACCCGAGACGCGCTGGGAACCCGACGCGGTCACGATCACGCTCGGCGGCGTCCCCGTACCGCTCCCGCCCGCGTCGTTCCTCCAGGCCACACCCGATGGCGAAGCCGCGCTCACCGCCGCTGTGCTCGAAGCGATCGGCAAGCCCGCGACGGTCGCCGACCTGTTCGCCGGCCTCGGCACTTTCACGCTCGCGATTCCCGCCAAGGTCTATGCCGCAGAGGGCGCGCGCGACGCACTCGGCTCGCTAAAGGCCGCCGCACACCGCACCCAGCGGCCCGTCTACCCGGAGCACCGCGATCTCTATCGCCGCCCGCTGACGGTCGCCGAGCTCGACCGCTTCGATGCAGTGGTGATCGATCCGCCCCGCTCCGGCGCGCGCGAGCAGGCGACCGCGCTAGCGGAGTGCAAGACACCGGTGATTGCTTACGTCTCGTGCAATCCGGCCAGCTTCGCGCGCGATGCGAAGGAGCTTTGCGACGCCGGCTGGCGGATCGACTGGGTCCAGCCGGTCGGCCAGTTCCGCTGGTCGACGCATGTCGAACTCGCCGCGAAGTTCGTCCGCAACGCTCCCCAGCCGTCATCCTGACGAAAGTCAGGACCCAGGGTACCGAGCGTTACGCTTTATAACTCTGGGTCCCGGATCAAGTCCGGGATGACGGGGGTGGGTAAACGGCACTCACGAAGAACAACCCATCGGGCGGCGCATTCAGTCCCAGCATCGCCCGATCCTTCGCCGCCAGCGCCTTCGCGACATCGCCAACCGCCCAACGCCCCATACCCACCAGCGCCAGACACCCGACCATAGACCGCACCTGATGGTGCAGGAACGACCGCGCCGCCGCATAGACGAACAACCGCTCCCCCTCCCGCACCACCTCAAGCCGGTCCAAAGTCCGCACCGGACTATCCGCCTGGCAATGCGCTGACCGAAACGTCGTGAAGTCATGCCGCCCAACCAGCGCCCCCGCAGCCTCCGCCATCGCGTCTGCATCCAGCAACTGCGGCACCTGCCAGGCGAGCCCCGCCTCGAACGTCAGCGGCGAGCGCCGGTTGACGATCCGGTACTCGTACGACCGCCCGACACACGAAAACCGCGCATGCCAATCGTCGTCGACCACCTCGCACGCCAGCACCGAGACCGGCGCCGGCTTCACCAGCGCATTCAGCCCCTCCATCAACCGAAACGCCGCGAACGGCTTTTCGATATCGACATGCGCGCGCATCGCCATCCCGTGCACGCCCGCATCGGTCCGCCCCGCCGCCTGCACCGACGCGGTCTCGCCGGTCATCTTCAGCACCGCCGCCTCCAGCGCCGCCTGCACGCTCGGCCCGTGCTTCTGCCGCTGCCAGCCCATGAACGGCCGCCCGTCGAATTCCACCGTCAACGCGAACCGCGTCAAAGCTGCGTCCCCGACCGAATCGGAAACCCGCGCAGCAATTCCGTGGCCGAGGTAACACCACGCCCAGCGCGCTGCACCAAGGTCGGCCGGATCGCCCCGTCGCCGCACCCGATCGTCAGCTCTCCGTTGACCGTCAGACCCTCGCACCCGAGAAACGAGAACGGCAGCACGTCCGCGGCCAGCACCTTCACCCGCTCGCCGGCATGCTCGAACCACGCCCCCGGTGCCGGGTTCATCGCCCGCACCAGTCGCTCGACCTCGACCGCCGACCGCTCGAAATCGATCCGCGCCTCTGCCTTGTCGATCTTCGCAGCATAGGTGACGCCCTCCTCGGGCTGCGGCCGGGCAGGGTAGGCGTCCAGATCGCCCAGCACCTCGACCATCAGCCGCGCGCCCATCGTCGACAACTCGGCGGTCAGGTCGCCCGCGGTCTTGCCGACGATCGGCGTCCTTCCCTCGAGCCGAACCGGCCCGGTATCCAGACCCGCCTCCATCTGCATGACCCCGACGCCCGTCTCGGCATCGCCCGCGAGGATAGCCCGCTGCACCGGCGCCGCCCCGCGCCACCGCGGCAACAGCGACCCATGCACGTTCAAACACCCGAACCGAGGCGCCTCCAGCACTGCGCGCGGCAGAATAAGACCATAGGCCGCGACCACCGCGACATCCGCCCCCAGCGCGGCAAACGCCTCGCGAGCCTCCAGCCCCTCCGGCAGAGATGCCTTGAACGACACCGGCGTCCGCACTTCGATCCCCAGCGCTTCCGCCCGGACTTGCACCGGCGAAGGCACCAGTTCGCGCCCACGCCGCCCCCCTGGCCTAGCCGGCTGGCAATACGCCGCCGCCACGTCATGCCCCGCCGCGACGAGGGCCTCCAGCACCGGCACCGCGAAGTCCGGCGTTCCCATGAAGATGATCCGCATGGCCCTCTCGAACACGCTGGCGGGGAGCCGCGCAACCCCCTATCTGTTCCCTATGGCATCCCCCGAGATCGAGGCGCTGACGCAGGCGCTGGCCCGGCTCCCCGGCCTCGGCCCCCGGTCCGCACGTCGCGCCGTGCTGCATCTGCTCAAGAAGCGCGACGCGGCGCTGGGGCCGTTGCGCGAGGCGCTGACCGCGGTCGACGAGCGGCTGGAGAATTGTTCGACCTGCGGCAACGTCGACACCACCAACCCCTGCGCGATCTGCGCCGACCCGCGCCGAGACCAGCGTTCGCTCTGCGTCGTCGAAGAAGTCGCCGATCTCTGGGCGCTAGATCGCTCCCGCCTGTTCCCCGGCCGCTTCCACGTCCTCGGCGGGCGCCTGTCTGCACTCGAAGGCATCCGTCCGGAGGATCTCAGCATCGACAGCCTCGTCCGTCGTATCGAAGCCGGCGGCATCGACGAAGTTGTCCTCGCGATGAACGCCACGCTCGAAGGCCAGACCACCGCGCACTACATCGCCGAGCGCATCGAACGCTTCCCCGTCCGGGTCACCCAACTCGCGCACGGCCTGCCGGTCGGCGGCGAACTCGACTATCTCGACGAGGGGACGTTGGCGCAGGCACTAAGGGCCCGAAGGCCAATGGCTTGACGCCCATCGGCTTGACGTGATGCCCACGCGTACCTTAGCGGACGCGCTATGACCGTCATGACCGTTCTCGAAGTCCCCGATCCCCGCCTGCGCCTCGTCGCCGAGCCGGTGGAGACGGTCGACGACTCCACCCGCACGCTCGTCGCCGACATGATCGAGACGATGTACGACTTCAACGGCATCGGCCTCGCCGCGACCCAGGTCGGCGTGCAGAAGCGCGTCCTCGTCATCGATCTCCAGGAGGAGAAGGACGAGGACGACAAGCCGATCAAGAACCCCAAGGCGTACATCAACGCCGAGATCCTGTCGGTCAGCGACGAGGTCTCCACCTACAACGAGGGGTGTCTCTCGATCCCGGAGCAGTATGCCGAGGTCGCGCGGCCGGCGCGGTGCCGCGTGAAGTGGCTCGACGAAACTGGTGCTGCGCATGAGGAGGATTTCGACGGCCTGCTCTCGACCTGCATGCAGCACGAGATCGACCATCTCGACGGCGTGCTGTTCATCGACCACATCAGCCGCCTCAAGCGCGACATGGTGCTGAAGAAGCTGGCGAAGCAGCGCAAGCTGGGGTGAGGCGCGGGGCTGGGGCGAGCACGAGCACGAGCACGAGCACGAGCGCTTGAGAGTGGGCACCCGTTCACCCAACACGCTACCACCCCGGCGAAGGCCGGGGCCCAATTGGGGGACATCGCCAATTGAGCGCATCCCTCCGTTACCGCGACCTTTCCAATTGGGCCCCGGCCTCCGCCGGGGTGGTACTGTTCGGCGAGGGTGTCGGAGCGCCCCCTTTCTAGTTCCCCCGCGAAGGCGGGGGCCCAGGACCACGAGCGCCACCGCCCGTAACCCTGGGCTCTCGCCTCCGCGGGAGAACAACATATTCCGATTGTCCTACATCAACCGTTCGACGTATGTTCCACCCATGACGTCTCCATCTCCTTCCCGAACCCAGCCGCCCGCGCGCGCATTCTCACCCCTGAAATTGCTGCGCCAGCGTCTGCACTTTGTGCACTTCCAGCTAAATTCGCCGGTGCAAAATGGCTGAGTTCGCCATCATCGCCGTCCTCGCGCTAGCCGCCGGCATCCTCCTCGGCTGGCTCCTGGCCTCCCGCCGAGCCGCCACCCTAGCCAGCGAACTCGCCGTCGCCCAAACCAAGGTCGCCGACGCCGACCTCATCCGCACCGCCCGCGATGCCGTAGAACGCGAACGCAACGCCGCGATGCAGGACCTCGCCACGCTCCGCGCGCAGAACGCCGAGCGCGCCACCGACACCGATCGCCTGCGCCTCGACCTCGCCACGATCCGCACCGACCGCGACGCCGCCCGCACCGAAATCGCCACGCTGAAAGCACAAGGCGAGGCATTCGAAGCGCGCCTGCTCGAACTGCGCGAGGCGAAGGACGTCATGGCCGCGCAGTTCGGCGACGTCGCCAACAAGCTGCTCAGCGACGCACAGAAGACCTTCCTCGAACGCGCCGACGCCCGCTTCCGCCAGTCCGAAGAGTCCGCCGGCCTGAACCTGAAATCGATGCTCCAACCCGTCAGCGACCGCCTGCAACGCTACGAGGAAGGCGTCGCCAAGGTCGAAGCCGAGCGCCGCGATGCGTTCGGCGACCTCAAGGGCCAGATCGAACAGATGCGCCTGGGCCAGGAAAAGGTCTCGACCGAAGCGGCCAAACTCGTCAACTCGCTCCGCAACGCCCCCAAATCCCGAGGCCGCTGGGGCGAACAACAACTGAAGAACGTCCTCGAAACCTGTGGCCTGAGCGAACACACAGACTTCCAGACCGAAGTCAGCGTAACGCAGGAAGACGGCAGCCGCCTGCGTCCTGACGCCATCGTAAAGGTTCCTGGGGGGCGGAGTCTCGTTATCGATGCCAAGGTTTCATTGAACGCATATCAGGATGCATTTGGAGCCGTTGACGAAAGTGAGCGCGAACTTGGTCTACGATCACACGCCGCGTCTATGAGAGCTCACGTTAATAGTCTCGGACAAAAGGCTTATTGGAACCAGTTTGCTGATACTCCAGACTACGTCGTCATGTTCGTTCCCGGCGAGCATTTCCTATCAGCGGCACTCGAATATGACCCATCACTGTGGGATTACGCGTTTGACCAGCGTGTTCTGCTAGCGACGCCGACTAACCTGATTGCAATAGCGCGGACGGTGGAAGCAGTTTGGCGTCAGGAAAAGATGGCTAAACAGGCGCAGCAGATTGGTGCGCTTGGCAAGGAGATGTACGATCGTCTCGCTAAAGTAGCAGAGGACCTACGCAGAGTGGGAACTGGCCTCAACACTGCCGTGAAAAACTTCAACGGCTTCACCAACTCGTTCAACGGCCGCCTGATGGTAACCGGCCGCAAGTTCCGCGACCTGAATATCGAGACGGGCGCGCGTGACTTGGAGGACGTGTCCTCGGTCGATGCGCTAGCGCTAGGCGAGGGACCTGCACTGATCGAGAAGCCGGAAAACGTCGAAAGCTGACACTAGCAGTTGTGAACCACCCCGGCGAAGGCCGGGGCCCATTTGGGGGACGCGAATGATGAGCGCTGCGATCCGTTACTCTAGCTTTCCCAATTGGGCCCCGGCCTTCGCCGGGGTGGTAAGCAAGTAAAGTTCTTGCACCGAAAACCGATCGGTACAAAATTCGTTCACCTCTCGGCAACCTTTCCTGACCCTGCGCATTAACCGGATAACACCCCCAAGAGTCATCCGGTCATGAAACACCTAGTCCCCCTCTTCTGCGCTTTGATCCCCTTCGCAGCAATGATCGGCGCCTGCGTAACCTGCCCCTGAGCGGCACCGCAAAAGCACAAAAGAAAAGGCCCGCCCAGATCACTCCGGGCGGGCCTTTTCTGTATCGGCTAGAAGGGAAGCGAAGGGATCAACCCTGCGCCTCTTCCTCCTGGTCGCGCGGTGCTTCGGCGGTCGCGCCGGGCTCTGCGTTCGGATCGTAATCCTCGACGAAGCCAGCCTCGTCGCGCTCGAACATCGACGACATCACGTCGACGCCCGAAGCCTGCATCTCGGCCTCTTCAGGCGAGCGGGCGACGTTGACCTTAACGGCCACCGACACCTCGGGGTGCAGCGATACCTTGACGGTGTAGACACCGATCGCCTTGATCGGCTTGTCGAGCACGATCGCCGACTTGCCGACCTTGTGACCGTCGGCCACCAGCGCATCGACCAGATCGCGAACCGCGACCGAACCGTAGAGCTGACCGGTGTTCGACGCCTGACGGATCAGGGTCACGGTCGCGTCGTTGAAGGTCTTCGCTTCGGTCTCGGCATCGCTGCGACGCGATGCGTTGTCCGATTCGATCTTCGCACGGTTCGACTCGAACACCTTGCGGTTGGCTTCGTTCGAACGAAGCGCCTTCTTGTTGGGAAGCAGGAAGTTACGTGCGTAACCGTCCTTGACCTTCACCACATCGCCGATAGCACCAAGCTTTTCGACGCGCTCAAGCAGAATGACGTCCATGGGGGCGCTCCTTACTTAACGATGTAGGGCAGCAGGCCCAGATGACGCGCACGCTTGATGGCCTGGGCCAGTTCGCGCTGCTTCTTTGCGGCCACCGAAGTGATACGCGACGGGACGATCTTGCCACGCTCGGACACGAAGCCCTGCAGCAACCGGACGTCCTTATAGTCGATCCGGGGAGCGTCTTTAGCGGAGAACGGGCAGCTCTTGCGGCGGCGGAAGAATGGACGTGCCATAATTATTCTGCTCCCTCTTCACGGTCGCGGCGCGGGCCACGATCGGGACGATCGCCACGATCCG
This sequence comes from Sphingomonas sp. Leaf230, assembly GCF_001421745.1. Classification (GTDB taxonomy): domain Bacteria; phylum Pseudomonadota; class Alphaproteobacteria; order Sphingomonadales; family Sphingomonadaceae; genus Sphingomonas. Next base: position 319,444 of record NZ_LMKW01000009.1, read on the forward strand.
GACGGTCGCCACGGCCACCCTCACGGTCGCCACGACGCTCGCGGTCACGATCCGACTTGCGCATCATCACGGTCGGGCCCTCTTCGAGGGTGTCGACCTTGACCGTCATGTAACGGATGATGTCTTCGTTGATCTGGGTCTGGCGCTCCAGCTCTGCGATCACGCTGCCCGGGGCATCGATCTCGAGCATGACATAGTGCGCCTTGCGGTTCTTGGCGATCTTGTACGCCAGCGAACGCAGGCCCCAGTTCTCGGTCTTTACGACCCGACCTTCGTTGTCGTTCACGATCTTGGTGGCGATTTCCGCCAGTGCGTCCACCTGCGCTTGTGCCAGATCCTGGCGCGCAAGGAACACGTGCTCGTAAAGAGCCATGTCTTGTCCTTCGTCTTGGCCGATCGCTGATACACGCCCCATGCGTGCACCCCTCCGGCTGTCGTCTAGAATGCAAACAGGGGCGAGAGACGCGAATCTCTCACCCCGGTTGCAAAGGGCCTTAGCCGATTATCCGGCAAAGGCAAGGTGTTCAGGTTTACCGGAACGCGCCGCCACGAACCTGCACCACGTTGCCGCGACCGTTGATCAGCAGCGCGTCGTTGCCCGATCGGACCCACTGGCTGCCACGCGGTGGAGCAGCAAGGCGATACGTCTTGTACGTCGTGATCACCCGGTAGTTCTGCGCCTGGCGGCGATCGAACTGCTGGCCAGCGCGCCAGTTGCGATATTGTGGCGCCCGCGTGACGGTCTTCTTGGTGACGACCGTGCGGCCGTTGTCGTTGTGGCGTACGGTAGTGACTTCGCGACGCTGCTGCGCTTCGGCAGGCGCTGCGGCGAGCAGCGGGCTGGCGACGAGCGTGACGGCAAGCGCGCTGAGGATGAACTTCTTCATGATAATCTCCCGTTTGAAACACGGCGCCGTTGCTGCGGCGTCCTCCATAATCTGGGAGCCGATTGTCGCAGGCGATTGTCGCAAGGTCGGCGAAATGGTCGCATATTGTCGCAAGGCCGCGAGGTTCGTTCAGGTTGCAACTCGACGCGCACCTTTATAGGCCCCGCGTTCAAACGAAGACCGAACACAGAGGAGAGGCCATGCGCGCGTTCATCTTCCCCGGCCAGGGGAGCCAGTCTGTCGGCATGGGCAAGGCGCTCGCCGACGCCAGTGCCACCGCCCGCGAGGTCTTCGCCGAAGTCGACGAGGCGCTCGGCCAGCACCTGTTCCGCCTGATGAGCGAAGGGCCCGCGGACGACCTGCTCCTCACCGAGAACGCGCAGCCCGCGATCATGGCGAACGCGATCGCCACCTTGCGCGTCGCCGAGAAGGAAGGCGGCATCCGCCTTGCCGACAAGGCTGACTACGTCGCCGGCCACAGCCTCGGCGAATATACCGCGCTGTGTGCCGCCGGTGCGCTCGACTTGTCCACCACCGCCCGCCTCCTGAAACTCCGCGGCCGCGCGATGCAGGCTGCTGTCCCGGTAGGCGAGGGTGCAATGGCCGCGTTGCTCGGCACCGACCTTGAAAAGGCGCAGCTGATCGCCGGCGCCGCAGTCGACGCGATCCTCGCGGAAGGCGGCCCCGAACTGATCTGCACCGTCGCCAACGACAATGATCCGTCGCAGGTCGTCATCTCCGGCCACCGCCTTGCCATCGAAAAGGCGATCGCGCTTGCCAAGGACCTCGGCGCCAAGCGTGCGGTATTGTTGCCCGTCTCCGCCCCCTTCCACTGCCCCCTGATGCAGCCCGCCGCGGAAGCGATGGAAGCCGCGCTCCTGGACGCCGACCTCCGCGCGCCTTTGGTCCCGGTTTTCGCCAACGTGGACGCAACTGCCGTCGCCGACCCCGGCGCGATCCGTCACCTGTTGGTTCAGCAGGTCACCGGCATGGTCCGCTGGCGCGAATCGGTGTTGGCAATGCATGCGGCGGGGGCCGACCACTTCGTCGAATTCGGCGGCAAGGTGCTCAGCCCGATGGTCAAGCGCATCACTCCCGACGTCGAAACGACGAGCGTCATCACGATGGACGACATCGAGGAATTGGTGAAGAAGATGTGATCCACGCGAAGGCGCAAAGGCGCGAAGATGATGGATCTTGAGGCTGCCGCTTCCGACGTCATTGATGTGTCGCTTCGCCTTCACCGGGAGCTTGGGCCCGGATTGCTTGAAAGCGTCTATGAAACAGTGTTGGCGAGTAAGCTCGTCAGTCTGGGATATGAGGTCGAGCGGCAACGCTCTGTCTCGATCGATTTTGAAGGGATGCATTTTGATGCCGCGTTCCGCATCGATCTCATCATCGGCAATCGGCTGCTCGTCGAAATCAAATCGGTCGAGCGGCTGAATGCCGCTCACGCAAAGCAATTGCTGACCTATCTGCGACTAACCAAACAGCCCTTGGGGCTTCTGATCAACTTCGAAGGCGAAACGCTGAAGGAGGGGCTCCGCCGGATCGTCAACGGCTACACCCCCTTCGCGCCATCGCGCCTTCGCGTGAACAAAATCTGATGGAGACCAAAATGTTCGACCTCACAGGCATGACCGCCCTCGTCACGGGGGCATCCGGCGGGATCGGGTCCGAGATCGCCAAGGCCCTAGCCGCCCAAGGCGCCCGCCTCGCCGTATCCGGCTCCAACGCCGACAAGCTCAAAGCCTTCCGCGCCACCCTCAAAGGCGACCACGTCGCGCTGCCCTGCAACCTCTCCGACGCCGCTGCCGTCGACGCGCTCGTCCCCCAGGCGGTGGAAAAGCTCGGCAAGCTCGACATCCTCGTCAACAACGCCGGCGTCACCCGCGACAATCTGGCGATGCGGATGAAGGACGACGAGTGGGACAGCGTCATCCGCGTTAACCTCGAAGCCGCGTTCCGCCTCATGCGCGCCGCCGCCAAGCCGATGATGAAGGCGCGCTTTGGCCGGATGATCTCGGTCACGTCGATCGTCGGCGTCACCGGCAATCCCGGCCAGGCGAACTACGCCGCGTCGAAGGCGGGGCTCATCGGCATGTCGAAGTCGATGGCGCAGGAACTCGCCAGCCGCGGCATCACCGTCAACTGCGTCGCGCCCGGCTTCATCACCTCGCCGATGACCGATGCGCTGCCGGAGGCTCAGAAGACGGCACTCACCACGAAGATTCCCGCCGGTCGCCTCGGCGAAGGGGCAGACATCGGTGCCGCCGTGGTGTACCTAGCAAGCCGCGAAGCCGGCTACGTCACGGGACAAACCGTGCACGTGAACGGCGGGATGGCGATGATCTGAACTTGCGCGCTGAACTGCCGCGTTCTAGGTGCGTTCAGGAAATACCGAAAACCCCCAGATTTGAAGAGGGAACTACCATGAGCGAGACCGCTGACCGCGTGAAGAAAATCGTCGTCGAGCATCTCGGCGTCGAAGCCGATAAGGTGACCGAGGACGCGAGCTTCATCGACGACCTGGGTGCCGACAGCCTCGACATCGTCGAACTCGTCATGGCGTTCGAGGAAGAATTCGGCGTCGAGATCCCCGATGATGCCGCCGAGAAGATTGCGACCGTCAAGGACGCCATCACCTACATCGACGAGCACAAGGCCTGATCAGGGTCTAGGGTTCAAAACTTTGGACCTGCCCTGAAGGGTGTGATTTGAGCGGCTCCCCGTCCTTGGGCAAAGAGGGCGGGGAGCCGTTTCGTTTTGAGAGCAGACGGAGTTTGAAGCCATGCGGCGTGTCGTCGTAACCGGGCTAGGCCTGGTCACCCCTTTGGGGGCGGATGTTGAAACGGCCTGGGCGAATATCCTCGCCGGCAAGTCGGGTGCGGGCCCGATCACGCGCTTCGACGCGTCCGATCAGGTGTGCCGCATCGCCTGCGAGGTGAAGCCGGCCGACCACGAGTACGGCTTCGATCCCGGCAAGCGCGTCGACCACAAGGTCCAGCGCCAGGTCGATCCGTTCATCATCTACGGCATCGACGCTGCCGGCCAGGCTCTCGAGGACGCCGGGCTGACCGAGATGACGCTCGAAGAGAGCTGGCGTGCCGGCGTCTCGATCGGCTCGGGCATTGGCGGTCTGCCGGGTATCGAGAGCGAATCGATCGTGCTGCACACCAAGGGCCCGCGCCGTGTCTCGCCGCACTTCGTCCATGGCCGGCTGATCAACCTGATCTCGGGTCAGGTCTCGATCAAATACGGCCTGCGCGGTCCGAATCACGCGGTCGTCACCGCCTGCTCGACCGGCGCGCACGCCATTGGCGATGCCGCGCGGATGATCGCGATGGACGACGCCGACGTGATGCTCGCGGGCGGCGCGGAAGGCACCGTCTGCCCGCTCGGCATCGCTGGGTTCGCGCAGGCCCGCGCGCTGTCGACCAACTTCAACGATTCGCCTGAGAAGGCCTCGCGTCCGTACGACAAGGACCGCGACGGCTTCGTGATGGGCGAGGGCGCGGGCGTGCTGGTGCTCGAGGAATACGAGCACGCCAAGGCACGTGGTGCGAAGATGTATGCCGAAGTGATCGGCTACGGTCTGTCGGGCGATGCGTATCACGTGACGGCGCCGCATCCGGAAGGCGATGGCGCGTTTCGGTCGATGCAGATGGCGATCAAGAAGTCGGGCCTCAAGCTCGAGGACATCGATTACATCAACGCGCACGGCACCTCGACGCCGCTGGGCGACGAGCTCGAACTGGGCGCAGTCCGCCGCCTGTTCGGCGATGCGATCTCGGGTCTGTCGATGTCGTCGACCAAGTCGGCGATCGGGCATCTGCTCGGCGGTGCCGGTGCGGTCGAGAGCATCTTCTGCATCCTCGCGCTGCGCGACCAGATCGTCCCGCCGACGCTGAACCTCGACAATCCGAGCGACAGCTGCGTGGGTGTCGACCTAGTCCCGCACTTGGCCAAGAAGCGTGAAGTCCGTGCGGTGCTGAACAACTCGTTCGGCTTCGGCGGCACCAACGCGTCGCTGTTGATGACGAAGGTCCAGTAATCCTGTTCCCCCGCGAAGGGTCACCCATCAAAGTAATACTTTGATGGGGCCCAAGGCGGGGGCCCAGTCTGGGTCCCGGCCTTCGCGGGGATCCAAGGAGTACCAATGCGCAAGGTCGGCTGTTTCGGACTCGTCTTAGCCCTGGCGGCAGTCGTTGCGCTGTTCCTGGTCGTCCAGGGCTGGGGCGGCGCTGGCCCCGCACCGCGCACGCTGACCGTGCAGATCGGCGAAGGCAGCACGCTGGCCGGCGCTGCCACCGAACTCGGAAAGGCCGGCGCGATCCCCTCGGCCCGACGCTTTCGCCTGTACGCCCGCGTGTTCGGCTCGGGCGACCCGATCAAGGCCGGCGAATACCGCATCGCGCCACACACCAGCCAGTCCGACATCCTCAAGCTGATGCAAGGTGGCAAGGTCGTCCAGCGCCTCGTCGTCGTCCCCGAAGGCTATCCTTCGGTCCTCGTGCACGACGCGCTGGCGAAGGCGGATGGCCTCACCGGCACCGTGCCCGTCCCGGCGGAAGGCTCGATTCTCCCCGACAGCTACGCCTTCCAGGCCGGCGACACCCGCGCATCGGTCGTCACGCGGATGCAGGCGGCGATGAAGACCTACCTCGCCACCGCCTGGGCCGCGCGCAAGCCCGGCATCGCAGTGACGACGCCCGAACAGGCGATCATCCTCGCCTCGATCGTCGAAAAGGAAACCGGCAAGCCCTCCGAACGCCGCACCGTCGCCGCGGTCTACGGCAACCGTGTTCGCAACGGCATGCCGCTTCAGGCCGATCCGACTGTGATCTACCCGATCACCAAGGGCCGCCCGCTGGGCCGCCGCATCCTGCGGTCGGAACTGCACGCGAAGAACGGCTACAACACCTATGCCGAAGCCGGCCTGCCGGTCGGCCCGATCGCCAACCCAGGCCGCGCTTCGATCGACGCGGTGCTCGACCCGGCGCAGACCCAGGCGCTCTATTTCGTAGCAGACGGCACCGGCGGCCACGTGTTTGCGAACACGCTGGCCGAACACAACGCCAACGTGAAGAAATGGTACGCGATCCGCAAAGCCCGCGGCGAAATGTAACGCGGGGCGTTCCGACTCACTCTCGTCATCCCAGCGAAAGCTGGGATATCGGGCCGCAGGGACGGACTGTGTGACACGAGATCCCAGCTTTCGCTGGGATGACGACTAGGCCCGCAAAGCGTTAGCCGCAAGAGCCTTGATCTCGATCTCGGCCATCGTTCCGCCGGTCACCCAGCTCCCCCCCACGCAGAGCACCGGCTTGAACGCCAGCCACTCGGGCGCGCTCGCCTCGGTGATGCCGCCGGTCGGGCAGAAGCTGCACTGGTAGAACGGCGCGGCCAAGGCCTTCAGCGCCTTCAATCCGCCATTCGCCTCGGCCGGGAAGAACTTGAAGTGCGTCAGCCCCAGGTCGAGCCCGGTCATGATGTCCGCCGCGTTGGCGATCCCCGGCAGGAACGGAATACCGCTCTCGATGATCGGCGTGGCGAGGCGTTCGGTCAGGCCCGGCGAGACGATGAACTCCGCGCCAGCATCGCGGACCTGCGTGAACTGCTGCGTATTGACGACGGTGCCCGCGCCGACGATCGCGCCCGGCACCTTCTTCATCTCGGCAATGGCTTCGAGCGCGGCGCCAGTGCGCAACGTCACCTCGAGTACGCGCAACCCGCCCGCGACGAGCGCCTCGGCGAGCGGACGGGCAAGCGCGGCGTCCTCGATCACCAGCACCGGAATGACGGCGCTGGTCTGCATGATGTCTGCGATAGTGACGGTCATTGCGTATGTTCCTGTGCGAAGGCGGCCGCGGCGCCGAACAGGCCGGGCTGGGGATGGGTGATGAGCTTCACGGGCATCGCTGCCATCATGCCCTGGAAGCGGCCCTTGGCGACAAAGCGCTGGTCGAAGCCCGAGCGAATCAGGCGATCCTTGATCCGGAAGCCGAGCCCGCCCGCGATCACGACCGCCTTGGCGCCCTGTGCGAGCGCCAGATCGCCCGCTACCGCGCCGAGCGCGAGGCAGAAGCGGTCGAGCGCGGCGAGCGCGATCGAATCGGTGCCGTCGATCGCCTCGGTCCAGATCGTCTTGTCGTCATGGCTGGGGACCGCGCGGCCCTCCAAGGCGGCGAGCGTCTCGTAGATCGCGACGATGCCAGGCCCGGCGACGACACGCTCGGCGGAGACGCGCGTGAACGTCTTGCGCAGCCGCTGCAATAAGGCATCCTCGATCCCGTCGAGCGGGGCGAAGTCCATGTGGCCGCCCTCGGTTTCGAGGACCTGATAGCCGTTCTTGCGTCGCAGCAACTGCGCGACGCCGAGCCCGGTGCCGGGGCCGCAGATCGTCGTGATGCCTTCGGACGGCAGCGGCGTATCGGGACCGCAGAGGTGGATGAAGTCGCTGCTCGGCACCTGCGCGACGGCATGACCGACCGCGCCGAAATCGTTGACGACCACCCACTGGTCGGCCTTCAGCCGCTCGGTGATCAGCGACTTGCGGATGATCCACGGGTTGTTGGTGAGGCGAATGACATCGTTCGCGACCGGCGACGCGACCGCGATCGCGAGCGCGCGGGGGAGGGGGCGGCCGAGCCCCGCCTCGAACGCCTGATACGCGGTCTGAAGCGACGCGTGGTCCGCGGTCTTCAGCGTCGCCGGCTCGCCGAGCGACACGACGCGGCCGTTCTCGACCTCGGCGATCGCGAAGCGGGCATGCGTTCCGCCGATATCTGCCGCTACGATTTCCATGTCATGCTTCCTCTTACACCCGTCATGCCGGGCTTGTTCCGGCATCCACGGTGCCGCAAATTCTACCGCCGATGGCTATGCGGAACGGTGGACCCCGGAACAAGTCCGGGGTGACGGGGGGTTAAAGCCCAGCGCCCGCCAGCATCGCCGACGCACCCTTCTCCGCCTCGTCCGCAAGCCCGCGGAACATCCCGAACAGCTCGCGACCCATCCCGCTCACCGGTGGCGGAACCGCGACCATTTCGCGCATTGCCCACACATCCGCATCGACCAGCGCCTCAAGAGTGCCATTTACGGCATCCACCCGGATCATGTCGCCATCACGAATCAACCCGATCGCGCCATCGAGCAGCGCCTCGGGCGAGCAATGGATCGCGCACGGCACCTTGCCGCTCGCGCCCGACATGCGGCCGTCGGTAACTAGCGCCACCTTGAACCCACGATTCTGCAACACCCCCAAAGGGGGCGTCAGCTTGTGGAGTTCCGGCATCCCGTTCGCGCGCGGCCCCTGGAAGCGGACGACGACGACGACGTCCTTCTCCAGTTCGCCGCGCTTGAATGCCTCGATCACGTCGAGCTGGTCGTCGAACACCATCGCGGGGGCCTCGACGATCCAGCGCTCGCGCTCGACCGCCGACACCTTGATGCACGCACGGCCGATATTGCCCGCGAGGATCCGCATGCCGCCATCGGGCGAGAACGGCGCGGTCGCAGGACGGAGGATCGTCTCGTCGCCGCTGTCCGGCGTATCGCGCCAGCCGAGCGTATCACCCTCGACCACCGCGGTCTTCGCATAGGCCGACAGGTCGTCGCCGCCGATCGTCATGATGTCGCCGTGCAACAGCCCTTCGCCGAGCAGCTCGCGGATCACATAGGGCATGCCCCCGGCAGCCTCGAACGCGTTCACGTCCGCCGAACCGTTGGGATACACGCGCGCGATCAGCGGGACCGCGCAGGAGAGGCGGTCGAAATCCTCCCAGTCGATGATGATCCCCGCCGCGCGAGCGATCGCCGGCACATGGAGCAGATGGTTGGTCGAGCCGCCGGTCGCGAGCAGGCCGACTGCGGCGTTCACGATCGCCTTCTCGTCGACGCAATGCCCGAGCGGTCGATACGAATCGCCCCGCGCGCCGATCTTCGCCAACCGGTGCACCGCCGCCCGCGTCAGCTCCTGGCGCAGCTTGGTACCCGGATTGACGAATGCCGCGCCCGGCATGTGGAGGCCCATGACCTCCATCATCATCTGGTTGGTGTTCGCCGTGCCGTAGAAGGTGCACGTGCCCTTCGAATGATATGCACCGATCTCCGCTTCGAGCAGCTCGTCGCGCCCGACCAGCCCCTCGGCGAACTTCTCGCGAACGGCGGCCTTGGCCTTGTTCGGCAGGCCGGTCGGCATCGGCCCGCCGGGGATCAGCACCATCGGCAGATGCCCGAAACGCAACGCGCCCATCAGCAGCCCAGGCACGATCTTGTCGCAGATGCCGAGCAACGCCGCGCCCTCGAACGTTCCGTGCGACAGCGCAATCGCCGTGCTCAGCGCGATCGTGTCGCGGCTGAACAGCGACAGCTCCATCCCCGGATAACCCTGCGTCACGCCGTCGCACATCGCCGGCACGCCGCCCGCGACCTGCGCAGTCGCCCCCGCCTCACGCGCCCAGATCTTCATCAGCTCCGGGTAGCGGTAGTAGACAGCGTGCGCCGACAGCATGTCGTTATACGCGGTGACGATGCCGATGTTCATCCCGGCATCGGCCTTCATCGCGTCGCGGTCTTCCTCGGTCCCGGCATAGGCGTGCGCGAGGTTCGCGCAGCCGAGACCGGGACGCCGGACCTGCGCCGCCGCCTCGCGCTCGATCAGCGCGAGGTAGGCGGCGCGGCTGTCACGCGAGCGCTCGATGATCCGGTCGGTCACAGCGGAAACGACGGCGTTGAGCATCGTCACGGCGCCCAGTGCACGTCGACCGGCAGCTCGACCTCGGCCAGCACGCGGCCGATCGGATAGGACGAGGAAGGCCCCTGTTCGATCGCCTGCTCGAGCACCTTCTTCTTCGCGTCGCCGGTGATCATGATCATCAGCGCCTTCGACGACGCGATCGCCGCCGCCGACAACGTCACGCGCGCGAGCGGAGCCTCAGGCGGCAGCGGATCGGGCATCACGCCGAGCGCGCGGCGTTCCTTCGGACCGCTCAGCGCCTCGTCGTAATCCGGGCCGGGGAAGATCGACGCGGTGTGCCCGTCGCCGCCCATGCCCAGCAGACAGAAGTCGAGCGGCCAGTGCAGGTCCTGCATCAGAGCATCCGCCGAACGACCGGCCGCCTTGTAGTCCGACATCGCCTCGGGAACGATCGGCTTCACGCGCGCGCCCTTGGGGAGGAAGATCTTCGCCAGCGCCGTCACGTTCGACAAGGGATCGCCGAGTTTCACGATCCGCTCGTCGCCGGGGATGATCGTGACCTTCTTCCAGTCGAGCTTCGCCTGGGCGAGCTTCTCATACGCAGCGAACGGCGTCTTGCCGCCCGCCAGCGCGATCACCGCCGAGCCGCGCGCGTCGAGTGCGCTTTCGATGACGAACTGGATATCACCCGCGACCGCGTTGGCAAGCTCGCCCGCGTCGTCATATTCCCACCATTCGATTTCGGTCATTCGATCTTTCCTTGAAAACCTTTGGGAGGGTGTTTCCTCCCCGAAAACTCAGTCGTCCTGCCAGGTCACGCCGTCGCGTTCGGTCAGCGCGATCGCGGCCGACGGACCCCAGCTCCCCGACGCATAGCTCTTGGGCTTCATCGCGTTGGCCTTCCAGCCCTCGCGGATCGCGTCGATCCAGGTCCATTGCGCCTCGACCTCGTCACGGCGCACGAACAAGGTCTGGTCGCCCTCGATCAGGTCGAGCAGCAACCGTTCATACGCAATCCGTCGGCGCGAGCCCGCGAACTCCGCATCCATGCTGAGGTTCAGGGGAACCTCGCGTAGGCGGACGCCCTCGCGGTCGAGACCCGGCTCCTTCGCCATCACCAGCAGCTGGATATATTCCTCCGGCTGGAGGCGGATGATCAGCATGTTGGGCTGGAGCAGCCCGCCACGCCCCGCGAACATCGAATGCGGCACCGCCTTGAACTGGATCGCGATCTCGCTGCGGCGCGTCGCCATGCGCTTGCCGGTGCGCAGATAGAACGGCACGCCCTGCCAGCGCCAATTATCGACATGCGCCTTGATCGCGACGAACGTCTCGGTGGTCGAAGCCTGGCCGAGTTCGTCAGAGTAGCTCTTGACGAACTTCCCCTTCACCGCGCCTTCGCCATACTGGCCGGTGACCGTGACGTGCGGGACTTCCTCGGGCTTGATCATGCGCAACGAGCGGAAAACCTTTGACTTCTCGTCGCGGACGTCGGTGCCTTCGAAGCGCGCGGGGGGCTCCATCGCGATCAGCGCGAGAAGCTGGAGCATGTGGTTGGCGACCATGTCGCGAAGCGCACCCGCGGTCTCGTAATAGCCAGCGCGCTCTTCCAGCCCGACGGTCTCCGAGATCGTGATCTGGACGTTGTCGATCCCTTGCGCATTCCACACCGGCTCGAAGAACGAGTTGCCGAAGCGCAGCGCGAGGATGTTCTGGACGGTCTCCTTGCCGAGATAATGATCGATCCGATAGGTCCGGTCTTCCGGAAAAGCCTTCGCCACCGAATCGTTGATCTCGCGGCTGGTTTCCAGATCGTAGCCGAGCGGCTTCTCGAGGCCGACACGGACCGTCTCACCAGCCAGGCCGACCTTGTGCAGTCCCTCGATCGCGGCTTCGAACAGCGACGGCGCGGTCGACAGGTAGATCGCCAGCCCGCCCGAGATATCGCCGATCTTGTCCGCCAGCGGCTGGAAGCTCGCAGGGTCCGACAAATCGGTCGGCTGGTAGAAGATCCGGTCGAGGAACGTCCCGATCGCGCTTTCGTCCTTGCGATCCTCAGGCAGGAACTCGTCGAGCGCCTTCTTCGCGAACTTGCGATAGTCCTTGTCGTCATGCTCGTGACGCGCGGCGCCGGTGATCGTCAGTTCCTCTGGCAGCAACCCGTCGGCGTGCAGGCCATAGAGCGACGGCAGCAGCATGCGCTGCGCGAGATCGCCGGTCGCGCCGAACAGGAGCAGCTTGGCTACGGGATTACGGTGCATGAAAGCTCCTGGATTTGGCGATGGACCGGGCGGGAAACGCCGGTCCTAGAAAACGAGGCCGGCTACGGGATCGACCCCGGCCATGATGTTGAGGTTCTGGACTGCGGCACCGCCGGCGCCCTTGCCCAGATTGTCGAGCGTCGCGACCAGCCGCGCATGACCGACCGCGTCGTTGCCGCAGACCCGCAGCGTCAGGCGATCGGTCCCTGCGTTCTCCTCGATATCGACCGAGCCGATATCGCCGGGGGCAACCGAGACGAGCTTCGAGCCATCGAATGCTGCGCGCAGCACGTCTTCGATCGCCGCGAGCGTGGGGCGGCCAGGCAGGGCGTGGAGGTGCAGCGGCACTTCGACGACCATGCCGCGGTAGGTGTTCGCTACGGCGGGCGCGAAGATCGGCGCATGGGTAAGGCCAGCGTGCTGCGTCATCTCGGCGATATGCTTGTGCGCGAGGCCTAGCGCGTAGGCGCGGAAGGCCGTCGCCGGCTCGCCATTCTCGAACGCCGCGATCATCGCCTTGCCACCGCCCGAGTAACCCGAGGTCGCGTTGACGCTCAGCGGGAGGTCGGCGGGGATGAGACCGGCGGTGACCAGAGGCGCGACGAGCGCGAGGAAACCAGTGGGATAGCAGCCGGGGTTCGACACGCGCATCGCGCTCGCGACCTTTTCCGCTTGGCCCGGCAGTTCGGGGAAGCCGTAGGTCCAGCCGGCAGCGACCCGGTGTGCGCTCGATGCGTCGATCACACGCGTGCGGGCATTGTCGATCAGCGTGACGGCTTCACGCGACGCTTCGTCCGGCAGGCAGAGGATGACGAAGTCGGCATCGTTGAGCGCCTCGCGCCGTGCCGCCGGATCCTTGCGACGATCCTCAGGCAGCAGCGCCAGCGTGATGTCGGTCCGCCCGGCGAGCCGTTCGCGGATCTCAAGTCCGGTGGTGCCGACAGCCCCATCGATGAAGACCGTCGTCATGCCGCGTCCGTCGTCGAAAGATCGAGCGCCGTGGCTTCGACATAGCCGACCAGTCCGCTCGGGCGCGCAACGCCCCACGCGGAAACGCCGGCAATCTCCAGCACTTCGAAACTGTCGCCGGGCTTGAGGTCGACCATCGTATCGCTCGCTTCGTCTCGTCCGCTGCGCAACAAAGCTGTGCGCGCGACGGGCCGTATCATCGGCACGGCATAGTGTGGAGCGAATACGTATTCGGCGAGGCGAATATCGGCGATATCCCGGCGAACCGCGTGCGTGCGCGGGTCGAGGTGGACTGAGCGGCCCGTCAGCGAAAAGCTAGTACGGGCTTGGTCGTCGAATGGCTCAAGCGTGAGCGGCTGCGCGACCGCCAGATCCGTTGCCAGTGCCAGCAGGGGCGGGGCCGTCGCCGATGAATTGCCCGAACTCTTCAAGAAAATCTGCCCCTTCGGTCGTGCGCGCGACGAAGATGTTGCGCTTGTCGCTATCGTCGCGTTGCCGGCGCAGATAGCCGAGGGCACCCAATCTGTTCAAGGCGCGCGTGACGACCGGCTTCGATACGTTGAGCGCACGGGCAAGGCCACGCACCGTGTGCGGCCCCGGTTTGAGATAAACGAGCAGAAGAAGCGCCATCTGACGATTGGTCAGATCGGGTTCACCCGAGCGGACGTAATCCACCAGAGCGGTCATCCAGGTCGATAAGGTATTGGCTGCCATTGATGCCACAGCGTTGATCCGCCATCTGAATTTATGTGCACGATACCCAGTCATGAGCGTCATTACGGGGTCTCAACGCCGCCCGGACGTCATGTTTCCGTAGTTTTGCGATTGCCTTGCGATATGCGGAGGCAGCGCCACGGTCGATCGCCCGGTTGATCGAAACCGCGACGTCGCCTATGTGCGCGCCTTCGCAAAAGTTCCGGGGTTTTCCGCGCAATGTTCGCCTTTCTGCTCGTCATCCACGCGATCATCGCGGCCGCCCTCGTCACGGTGATCCTCATGCAGCGCTCGGAAGGCGGCGGTCTGGGCATGGGCGGCAGTCCGTCGGGCCTGATGTCGGCGCGCGGCGCGGCCGATTTCCTGACCCGCGCGACCGGCGTCCTCGCGACGATGTTCGTGCTGTTCTCGATCCTGCTCGCGGTCCTCGCGGCGAATCACCGCACCACCACGATCGACACGTCGCTCGCCCGCACTCCGGCGGCGGCAACGGCCGTCCCGACCGCGCAGCCCAAGGGTGATGCGGCTCCGTTCGCCGGTGGCGCCGAGAACGCCGGCGTTCCCGCCGGCACGACCAAGCCGGCCGACAACGGCGCGGTCCCGCTAGCCAACTAGACACTCCATTCGCCGATAAATGGCCCCTGCGTGATCCGCGGGGCTCTTGTCGTTCGCCCCCAACACACGCTACGAGACTCTTCCCATGGCTCGGTACATTTTCATCACCGGGGGCGTGGTTTCGTCGCTCGGTAAAGGTCTCATGGCGGCATCGCTTGCCGCTCTCCTCCAGGCACGCGGGTATACCGTCAGGATTCGGAAGTTCGATCCGTATCTGAACGTCGATCCCGGCACGATGTCGCCGTATCAACACGGCGAGGTGTACGTCACCGACGACGGCGCCGAGACCGATCTCGACCTCGGCCATTACGAGCGCTTTACCGGCGTTCCCTCGCGCCAGTCGGACAACGTGACCTCGGGCCGCATCTATCAGCAGATCATCACGCGCGAGCGTCGTGGCGATTACCTCGGCGCGACCGTGCAGGTCATCCCGCACGTCACCGACGCGATCAAGGCGTTCGCGCGCGCCGAGACCGACGATATCGATTTCGTGCTCTGCGAGATCGGCGGCACCGTCGGCGATATCGAATCGCTCCCGTTCATCGAGGCGATTCGCCAGCTTAAGAACGAGGAAGGCCGCGGCAACGCGATCAGCATCCACGTGACTTTGGTGCCGTATATCGCCGCCGCCGGCGAGCTGAAGACCAAGCCGACCCAGCATTCGGTCCGCGAACTCGCCGCGCTCGGCGTGCAGCCCGACGTGCTGGTCTGTCGCTGCGAACATCCGCTGCCGCCGTCGGAACGCGCCAAGATCGCGCTGTTCTGCAACGTCCCCGCCAGCGCGGTCATTCCTGCGCTCGACGCGAAGAGCATCTACGCGGTGCCGCTCCAGTATCACGGCGAAGGTCTCGACATCGAAGTGCTCCGCGCGTTCGGGATCGAGCCCGCCGAGGCGCCCGACCTGTCGCGCTGGACCGAGATCATGGACCGCCTGACCAACCCTCAGGGCGAAGTCACGATCGGCGTGGTCGGCAAATATGTCGGCCTTCAGGATGCCTACAAGTCGCTCAACGAGGCCTTGGTCCACGGCGGTATCGCGAATCGCGTGAAGGTCAACGTCCGCTGGATTGATGCCGAACTGTTCGAGAATGCCGAGAGCGACATCGCCGGCCAGCTCGAGCCGTGCGACGCGATCCTCGTCCCCGGCGCGTTCGGCGAGCGTGGCGCGGAAGGCAAAATCGCGTCCGTGAAGTTCGCGCGCGAGCGGAAGATTCCGTATTTCGGCATCTGCTTCGGGATGCAAATGGCGTGCGTCGAGGGCGCGCGCGATCTCGCGGGCATCCCCAATGCGTCGTCGACCGAGTTCGGCCCGACCGACGAACCGGTGGTCGGCATGATCACCGAATGGATGGGCCGCGAAGGCCTCGAGACGCGCGCGGCCGAGGGCGACATGGGAGGCACGATGCGGCTCGGTGCGTATGACGCGAAGCTCGACGGCAACAGCGTCGTGGCGTCGATCTACGGCGGCACCGAGATTTCGGAGCGCCATCGTCACCGCTACGAGGTCAACACCGGGTACAAGGAAGCGCTCGAACAGGGCGGCCTCGTCTTCTCGGGCATGTCGCCCGACGGCACGCTGCCCGAGATCGTCGAGCGTCCCGATCACCCCTGGTTCGTCGGCGTTCAGTTCCACCCCGAGCTGAAATCGAAACCCTTCGACCCGCACCCCTTGTTCGCCAGCTTCATCGAAGCCGCGGTCAAGCAGAGCCGCCTTGTGTGAAAAACCCTCCCTCCCCGGCGGGGGAGGGAGACAAGTCGCGCTTTCCGCCACCCAAGACATGCTCGCATTGAATATCCCCTGAATTACTAGACTTTGCGCGGCGAGGTTCAGGGGAAAACATTCATGTCGCTTACGCTTGCGCTGTTACTCGCCGGTCAGGCCGCTACCGTATCAACGCCGGCCGTTCCGCCGCAGACGCCCGCTGGCGAGCAGGCTGACGCACAGGCGAATGGTCGTCTCGGCAACCAGCAGCAGGGCGGTGGCGGCGATGTCGTCGTCACCGCGCGTCGTCGCGCCGAGACGATCCAGACCGTCCCCATCGCGATGTCGGTCATCGGCGGCACCGCGCTCGCCGAGACTGGCGCGTACAACGTCAGCCGCCTGACGCAGCTCCAGCCGACGCTGCAATTCTACTCGACCAACCCACGCAATTCCGCCGCCAACATCCGCGGCCTCGGCGCGCCGTTCGGCCTGACCAACGACGGGATCGAGCAGGGCGTCGGCATCTATGTCGACCAGGTCTATTACAGCCGGATCGCCTCGGCGACGTTCGACTTCACCGATACCGAGCGGATCGAAGTCCTTCGCGGACCCCAGGGAACGCTGTACGGCAAGAACACCACCGCCGGCGCGATCAACATCACGACTCGCAAGCCTAGCTTCACACCTGAGGCGCGGATCGAGCTCACGACCGGCAACTACCAGTTCATCCAGGCCAAGGCGTCGGTGTCCGGCCCGCTGATCCCCGACAAGCTCGCGATCCGGTTGTCCGCCTCGGTGACCGAGCGCGACGGCACGATCCACAACACCGTCACCGGCAAGAACCTCAATGCGCAGGACAACAAGAGCGTTCGCGGACAGCTTTACTGGAAGCCGACCGAGACGCTCGATTTCGCCTTGTCGGGTGATTATGGCCAGCAGAACCCTGATTGCTGCGTGCAGTATTACGTGCGCACCGGCGCGACTCAGCGGCCGTTGATCCGGCAATATGCCGCGCTCGCCGCCGCACAGGGCTATGTCGTACCGTCGACCAACGCGTTCGACCGGGTGACCGACGTCGATACGCCCTTGCGTGCGAAGCAGGAACTGGGCGGCGTCTCGCTGCTCGGTAATCTGGATCTTGGCGCGGCCACGATCACCTCGGTCAGCGCGTGGCGGTTCTGGCACTGGGATCCATCGAACGATCGCGACTTCATCGGCCTGCCGATCACCACCGTGTCCGCCAATCCGTCGCAACAGACGCAATACAGCCAGGAGCTGCGCATAGCCTCGAATGGGAAGCACACGTTCGATTACGTGCTCGGCGCGTTCTATTTCTACCAGACGATCGATACGCAGGGCCTGCAGGTCCACGGGCCCGCGGCCAGCGCGTTCCTGCTCAACCCGACCAGCACGGGCGGGAAGAATCCGGCCACACTTAACGGCCTGACCGCGCGCAACACGATCGGCTTCAAGAACACCAGCGCCGCACTGTTCGGCAAGCTGACCTGGAACGTGAGCGACCGGTTCCAGATCACGCCGGGCTTGCGGCTCAACTACGACAAGAAGAAGGGTGACTATGTCTCGGTCGTGACGACCGGTGCCGGCGAACTCGTCACCGGTGAGGCAAGATTCAACGACCAGCGCGGTGTGCTCGCGCCGCAGAGCTACCGGCCCGACTTCGACAATTGGAACCTGTCGGGCGACATTACGGCGGCCTACACCGTCACGTCCGACATCCACGCCTATGCCACCTACGCGCGCAGCTACAAATCCGGCGGGATCAACCTGTCCGGCCTGCCGCTCGACGGCAGCAACAATCCGATCCTGTCGGCCGCCACGGTGAAACCCGAGAAGGTCAATCACTACGAGGTCGGCCTCAAGACGCAGTTCCTCGATCGCCGACTGACGCTCAACCTCGCCGGCTTCTGGACCGAGATCAGCGATTACCAGGCGACCGTCACCAACGGCCAGCTCGGCGTGTTGCGCGGCTATCTCGCCAATGCCGGCAAGGTGCGGACTCGCGGTCTGGAGTTCGATTCGGCCTTCCGCCCCACCGAACGGTTCAGCGTCTACGCCAATGGTGCCTATACGGACGCGAAATACGTGAAGTTCGTCGATGCGCCGTGCCCGCCTGAGCTGTCGGGCGGATCCGCACCGACCGCGACAAGCTTGCCAGGTCCGGCCGGGACGGGGACAGTCAGCCCGGCCAATTGCGACATCTCCGGCCAGCGGCTGCCCGGCGTGTCGAAATGGGCGTTTTCGTACGGCGCCGAATATGATTTGCCGGCCACGATCGGCGGCGTCGATGGTCAGGTGTATCTCGGCTATGACGGCAGCTACCGGTCGACCTTCTCGTCGAACCCGTCGCGCTCGCTCTACACCGACATCAAGGGCTATGCGCTCAGCAACTTCCGCTTGGGATTCAAGGCGAAGGACAGCTGGAACGTGTTCGGCTGGCTGCGTAACGCGTTCGACCACAACTACTATGAAGTGCTCGCGCTACAGTCCGGCAGCACCGGCCTGGTCGTCGGACAGCCCGGCGATCCGCGCACCTATGGCCTGACCGTGTCGCGATCGTTCTGATCGCGACACGCGTTGCGTCACGACGCGTTCAGGTTGGGTGCGATAGGTGTTGAATACGGCCCGGAGGGACGTCGCAGTCGGAAGCTTCCGATGTCCCTCCGGTTCCGGATCCGGGACTTCTTGCTGCGTGCCCACGTCCTCTTGCGTAAAGCCCTCGCCGAGCGCAGTCTGCTGCCAATAAACACTCAGGGGCGGCGACATGTTCTTCGTACGACAGGGGCCCTTGTGGTTTCGCATGACGACAGGCGTGCTCGTTCTCTGGGGGCTCGTCGGCTGTTTCATGTGCCTGCAACAGCTTAGGCTGGGCGCAGACGCGATGGGGCAGGCGAGCGCCTATGACCGGGCGCTCTATGCAGCATTGCCCAACTGGTATGATTCGTTGTTCGCCATCGCCGTGCTGACCGGACTCGTTGGCGCGGTCCTGCTGTTCATGCGGCGTGCCAGTGCGCGTCCGTTCCTGATCGCATCGCTGGTGGCGACGATCGCACAGTTCGGCTGGCTGTTCGCCTCGACCGACATCGTTGCGCACAAGGGCGCAAGCGAGACGCTGGGCTTGCCCTTCGTGATCATCGCGGTCGCGGCCTTCACGCTCTGGCTCGTCGGCCACGCCCGGCTGAAGGGCTGGGCAGTATGACGCGCACGACACTGGGCGAGCGCGACGCCGCACGCTATTAGCGCCGCCATGTCCACGACCTACACCCTCGACACCGCGACGAGTCGCGCCAACCCGACGCCCGCTCCGCTCAAGCGCCTTACGATTCCCGCGATCCGCCGCCAGAAGGGCAAGACGCCGCTCGTCATGCTCACCGCCTACACCGTGCGGACCGCGCAGTTGCTCGACCCACACTGCGACATGCTGCTGGTCGGCGATAGCCTGGGCCAGGTGATCTACGGCTTGCCCTCGACCGTGCCCGTAACGCTGGACATGATGGCGGCGCACGGCGCGGCGGTGGTGCGGGGCAGCTATCATGCGGTGGTCGTGATCGACATGCCGTTCGGCAGCTACGAAGCTTCGCCCGAAAAGGCGTTCGAGAGCGCGGCGTATCTGCTCAAGCAGACCGGCGCAGCGGCGGTGAAGCTCGAAGGCGGTATCGCGATGGCGCCTACCGTCAAGTTCCTGACCGAGCGCGGCATTCCGGTGATGGGGCATGTCGGACTCACACCGCAGGCGGTCAACGTGCTCGGCGGCTACGGCGCCCGAGGCCGGACGCCCGAGGAAGCCTCCAAGATCGTCGCCGACGCGCAGGGTATCGCAGAGGCAGGTGCATTCTCGCTCGTGATCGAAGGCGTGGTCGAGCCGATCGCGATCGAGATCACCAACACCATCGCCTGCCCGACGATTGGCATCGGTGCATCCGCGCAGTGCGACGGTCAGGTGCTGGTGACCGAGGACATGCTGGGGATGTTCGAACGTACCGCGAAGTTCGTGAAGCGGTTCGCCGACATCGCCGATACGATTTCCTCCGCGACGCAGACCTATGCGGACGACGTCCGATCGCGCGCGTTTCCGGGCGCCGAGCAGGTCTACGCGCCCAAGGATTGATCCGCTTCCGTTTCGGTTCCGGCGCGGCTAAGGTCCGCGCCGCCCACCCCCTCACTATTTCCGGAGCATTCCTTGGCCCTCCCGCCGAAAACCGATCAAGCATTCCTGCGTGAGGTCGACGAAGAGCTGCGACGCGACCAGCTCGCCGGGTTCTGGACGAACTGGGGCAAATGGGTCGTGGTCGGCGTCGTCGCCGCACTCGCGGCTCTCGCCGGCTTTCTCTATTGGCAGCATCACAATGGCGAGGCCGCTGGTGTCGAGGGCGAGCAGCTTCAGGCCGCTTACGATTCGCTCGGCGCCAACAACGCCGCGGCCGCGTCGAAGCCGCTGGCCGAACTCGCCAATTCGAACCGCGACGGCTACCGCGCACTCGCGCTGTTCACGCAGGCCGACGTGCTCCTCCAGAAGGACGACCTGAAGGGGGCGGCTGCCAAGCTCGGTTCGATCGCTGCGGATACGTCGCTGGCAAAGCCGTTCCGCGATCTCGCGCTGGTTCGCCAGACTTCGGCCGAGTTCGACACGCTGAAGCCACAGGTCGTCGTCGAGCGGCTTCGTCCGCTGGCCGTGCCCGGTGGTCCGTGGCTTGGCAGCGCAGGCGAGATGGTCGCGATCTCCTATCTCCGCATGAACCAGCGCCAGCAGGCGGGGACCATGTTCGGCCAGGTCGCGCGCGATACCGGCGTGCCCGAGACGATCCGTCAACGCGCGGTTCAGATGTCGGGCGTACTGGGTGTGGACGCTGTTGCCAGCACGGGCGCTACTGCCAGGGTAATCACTCCGGCTGCATCAAACGAGGATACCAAGGCGCAATGATGAAGACATATCGGGTGACGGTCGCCGTCGCCGCGCTGGTGGCGCTCAGCGGTTGCGGGATTTTCAAGGGCAGCGTGAAGAAGACGCCGACGCTCGGCGACCGCGTGTCGATCCTGGTGGCGGAGAACGAGGTCGAGACCGACAAGACGATCGCCGACGTCCAGGTCCTGTTGCCGGCGCCTGCGGTCAACGACGCCTGGGCCCAGCCCGGCGGCAACCCCGCCAAGTCGATGGGCCAGCTCGCGCTCGCCGATCAGCCCAAGCGTCTCTGGCAGACCGGTATCGACGGTGGCTCGAACCGCGAACGTCTCGGCGCGGCTCCGGTTGTTGCCGACGGCAAGCTGTTCGTCACCGACGTCACCGCGACGATCCATGCATTTACCGCCGACACCGGCGCCGCGCTGTGGAGCGCGGGGATCACCGAGGGCAAGCTCAACAAGGCGGCACGCTTCGGTGGCGGCGTCAGCTATGACGACGGCAAGCTCTACGCCACCGACGGTGTCGGCGACGTCGTCGCCATGAGCGCTGCCGACGGCAAGATCCTCTGGCGCGCCAAGCCGGGCGCCCCACTCCGTGGTTCGCCGACGGTTGCCAACGGCGCGGTCTATGTTCTGACGCAGGACAACCAGGTCTTCTCGCTTAACCAGACCGACGGCAAGGTTCAGTGGGTCCAGTCGGGCACGCTCGAGACACAGGGCGTGTTCGGCGTCGCGGCACCCGCCGTGAGCCAGGGCACGGTGGTCGCCGGCTTCTCCAGCGGCGAACTCAGCGCGTATCGCTACGAGAACGGCCGTATCCTGTGGCAGGACGCGCTGTCGCGCACTTCGATCACGACGTCGGTGTCGAGTTTGTCTGACATCGATGCCGCACCGGTCATCGACGGCGGCCGCGTCTATGCGGTGGGGCAGGGTGGCCGCATGGTCGCGCTCGAACTGTCGACCGGACAGCGTCTGTGGGAGCAGAACTTCGCCGGCATCTCAACGCCGTGGATCGCGGGCGAATGGCTGTTCGTGGTGACCGACGATGCCAAGCTCGTTTGCTTGTCGCGTTCGAATGGCAAGGCCCGCTGGATCGCTCAGTTGAAGCGGTTCCAAAACGAGAAGAAGCGTAGCAACGCGGTCACTTGGTTCGGTCCGATACTGGCCGGCAACCACCTCGTCCTGACCAACTCGCGCGGCGAGATCAATTTCGTTTCGCCGACCGATGGCACGGTAAGCTCGACGATCGAGACGAAGACGCCGTTCTCGCTTCCCCCGATCGTGGCGAACTCGACGCTTTATACGCTAGACCAGAAGGGTAAGGTCACCGCGTACAGGTGACGTAGACTCCCTCGCCCCTCCGGGGAGAGGGAAGGGGCCCGCCGCGCTGGCGGTGGGAAGAGAGAGGGGAGTGAGGCTCGAAACGCCCGCCCCAACTACCCTTCACCCTTCCGTCGCCTAAGGCTCCTCCCTCCCTCTCCCCAGAGGGGCGAGGGACTAGGTGACCTTTGGCGCGACACGCGCTAAGGGCACGGCATGTCCAAACTCCCCGTGGTCGCAATCGTCGGCCGCCCAAATGTCGGCAAGTCGACTCTTTTCAACCGCCTCGTCGGCAAGAAGCTTGCGCTGGTCGACGATCGCCCTGGCGTCACGCGTGACCGCCGCGAAGGCGACGCGTCGCTGATCGGCCTCGAATTCCGCATCATCGACACCGCCGGCTATGAAGACCACGACGCGCAGACTCTGCCCGGCCGCATGCGCCAGCAGACCGAAGCCGCCGTCGAACAGGCCGACGTCGCGCTGTTCCTGTTCGATGCCCGCGCCGGCATCGTGCCCTTGGACGAAGAAATCGCGCGCTGGCTCCGCACAGCCGATGTTCCAGTCCTCTTGGTTGCCAACAAGGCCGAAGGCCGTGCAGGCGAAGACGGTATCCTCGAATCGCTCGCGCTAGGCTTCGGCGACCCGGTCCAGCTGTCGGCCGAGCACGGCGAAGGCATGGGCGACCTGTTCGAAGGCCTGCTCCCGCTACTCGAAGGCAAGGAAGAGCCGCCCGAGGAACAGCCCGACAATGAATATGAGGGCCCTCTGAAGCTCGCGATCGTCGGCCGCCCGAACGCGGGCAAGTCGACGCTCGTCAACCGCATTCTCGGTGAAGATCGCATGATCACCGGCCCCGAAGCCGGCATCACGCGTGATTCGATCAGCGTCGACTACGACTGGCATCCGACCGGTGGCGAGGCGCGGAAAGTGCGCCTGATCGACACCGCGGGCATGCGCAAGCGCGCCAAGGTGCAGGACAAGCTCGAGAAGATGTCGGTCGAGGACGCGCTGCATGCGGTCGACTTCGCCGAGGTCGTGGTGCTGCTGCTCGACGCGACGTTGGGGCTAGAGGCACAGGATCTCCGCATCGCCGACAAGGTGCTGCAGGAGGGCCGCGCACTCGTCATCGCGCTCAACAAATGGGACATCGCCGAGAGCGCATCCTCGCTGTTCAACGGCGTCAAGCGCGCGCTCGAAGACGGACTGTCGCAGGTCAAGGGCGTCACGGTGATGACCGTGTCCGGGGCGACCGGCAAGGGCATCGACCAGTTGCTCCAGGCCTGCTTCGACACGCGTGATGCATGGTCGAAGCGCGTCGGCACCGGCGAACTGAATCGCTGGTTCGAGCGCGCAATCGAGGCGACTCCGCCACCGGCTCCGGGCGGCAAGCGGATCAAGATGCGCTACGTCACGCAGGTCAAGACGCGTCCGCCCAGCTTCGTCATCTTCGGCACGCGCGTCGATCAGTTGCCGGCTAGCTATGAGCGGTATCTGGTCAATTCGATGCGCAAGGATCTTGGCTTCGGCGCGGTGCCGGTGCGACTGATGTTCCGCGCGCCGAAGAATCCGTACGACGACGGCAAGGGCGGCGGCGGCCACTAGGCGGGGTGTCGGGCGTGGTCCGTATCGACGCCAGGGGCATGCGTTGTCCTTGGCCTGCGGTGCGGCTTGCCCGCGCGTTGCGCGACGGTGCGACCCGCGTCGAGGTGATAGCGGATGACCCTCAAGCCCCGACCGAACTCGCGGCGGTCGCGGCGTCCGCCAATGCAACAATAGAAATCGTTTTGGATGTATCTATTTCAGTCTTTGTCGTAACTTGTCGTTAGTTTTTCAACACTGTGTTTACCTAGGTTATGTATGATACGGCTCTGACCTTCATGGCGCTATTTGCTTAACGGGAGAAGGCGACAGTGGCGTTCGAGGGAAGCACCCTGATCAATTGGCCCGCGTTCGTGCAGGCGCGCAACGAACTGGGCGCGGGATTTGGCCGCATCCTCGGATATTTTCGGGAGGACGGCGTGAAGTCGGTTGCCGCGATCGAAGCAGCGATGCGCGCGCTGAATGCTGCAGCGATGGTGATACCCGCGCATACGCTCAAGGGTGAAGCGCGGCAGTTCGGGGCGGAGCCGCTTGCCGATCTGGCGGAGGCGATCGAGACGATTGCGCGCGATTGCCTGGAAATGCAGGACACGCCCGACGAGGCGCTGGAGCATATCGTTCGGTTGCGGCCGCTGTTCGTCGAGACGCTGACGCTGCTGGAGCGCGAGGCCAACCCGGTCGCAGTGCGCAAGCCCGTTGCGGGCGGTGGGTTTGGGCGTCGTGCCGTACCGACCGGGTTCGGCGGGGAATAGATTCGTCGCCAGACCGGCGGACAACGCAGCCCTGTCATCTCACCTTTTAGGGAGATGACAGGGGGGTGGATCAGCCCTTCAGATACGGCGCCGCGCCCGCCTTGGGCGAGTCATGTTCCGAGATCGAGTTGAGCTGGATGTAGTTGTGGATACCCATCCGCGCGATCATCTCGAACTGGCGCTCGAGCGTGTCGACATGCTCTTCCTCGCTGGCGAGGATGCGGGCGAACAGGTCGCGGCTGATATAGTCCTTGACGTCTTCGCAGTAGGAGATCGCGCCCTTGAGCTGGACGGTGGCCTCGACTTCGAGCGCCAGATCCGACTTCAGGACCTCCTCGACGGTCTCGCCGATGCGGAGACGGCCGAGCAGCTGGAAGTTCGGCAGGCCATCGAGGAACAGGATGCGCTCCGACAGCCAGTCGGCATGCTTCATCTCGTCGATCGATTCCATCCGCTCATACTGGGCGAGCTTGTAGACGCCCCAATGCTCGAGCATCCGGTAATGGAGCCAATATTGATTGACCGCGGTCAGCTCGTTCTTGAGCGCCTCGTTCAGATATTCGATTACTTGTGGGTCGCCGCGCATGGCCATATCTCCGTCACCTCTGAGGAGCATGTAGCGGGCTGACACAGATTAGCACAACCCCCAAAAATGGCGGTTTTCCGGGCTTTCTTAGCTGTTGCGACGCTTATGCAGCGGCGCGTTCCTCGTCGATAATCGCTCGCGCTATCGATGTGCACTGGCCGCATTTGGGTTTCCGGCCCATCGAGCGGAAGGCCTGGCACGGTGTAGTGCAACCGCCGCGTGCGCAGTTGCGAACGTCGGATTCTCGTATGGCATTGCAAACGCAGACGACCATGGGAACTCCCTAGCTGTAAGCCCGGGATACCGATAATGCGAACCAATCGCAAGCTGTTTTGCGTCTTATTCGCAACTAGTCCGATCGGTTCGTCGTGAATGCCGAACCGCGCATCGGCTGCCATGCGAAGCGGGAGAGGCTGCGCCATAGCCATTCGAGCGGACCGTAGCGGAAGCGGTCGAGCCACGGCTTCGACCAGAGTAGCATCAGCAACCAGATCGGCACGACGACGAGGTATAGCTGGGCGCGGGAGAGGTCGCCGTACAGTCCGAAGCCGTAGCCGTAGAAGATGGTCGTACAGATCAGCGTCGTGCCGAGATAGTTGGAGAACGCCATGCGCCCTGCCGCGGAGACGCGAGTCGTCAGCCAGCCGCCGGGTCGTGCAAGCAGGATGATCGCGGCCGCATAGCCGATGATCGTGAGCGGCCTCAGCGGGGTCGCAAGCGTCAGCCACGAAAGAGCGACGTACCGTGCGTCGAACCCGTGGGCGATGTCGAAGGTCGCGATGGCGGCGTACGCTGCCAAGCCGATCGTGACGCCGGTGACCGCCACGACGGCATAGCGCTTTCGTGACCAATCGCCGGTCAGGAAGCCGGATCGCAGCCCGGCCATGCCAAGCAGCATGAAGCCGAGCGTTTCCGGGCCGGTGGCGGTCAGCGACGTGATTGGCCCGACCGCGTGTTGCCAGCGCCACGCGACCATATCGCTCCATCCGCCGCGCCCGACGGCCAGTTCGCGCTCGACACCGGCGGGGGAGGGCTGGCCGAACTGATCCGCCAGCGATTGCCAGTTGGCGATGATCCGCGCCGTTGCACCGGGCCGGTGCGCGGCGGCGTGAAGGTCGAACGTGTAGGCGACGAGCGTCGTCAGCTCGACCGTTTGGAGCGCGATGCAGCCGAGCCCGACGCCGATCAGCCAGCGGACCGGCAACCGCGCGAACATGTACGCGATCGCGCCGACCAATGCGTAGTGCGCGAGGATGTCGCCCCACCACAGCAGGTACAGGTGTGCGATGCCGAACACGAACAGCCACGCCATGCGGCGCAGATGGACGGTCGCCGGGTCCTCGCCATTTGCCTCGGCGCGGTCGATGACCAGCAACATCGACGCGCCGAACAGGAACGAGAACAGCCCGCGCATCTTGCCGTCGATGACGATGAAGGTGGTGGTCCAGGCGATCAGGTCTGGCGTGCTCGGCCAGCCCATTGAGGCGGGGGTCATGTAGGCGAATTCGGGGAAGCCGAACGCGGCAATGTTGGCGGCCAGGATACCCATGACGGCGACGCCTCGGATGAGGTCTAGCGTGGCTATTCTGGCGGGGGTGGGGGTCATGCGAGCTGCCGGAAGTGCACAAAGTGCAGACGCTGGCGCAGTATTTCGCGGGGCTGTTGTAGGGGTAGTGGCATGACATGGGCGCGTTCGGCTGCACTTTAGGAGTGGTCGGCTTTGGCTGGGTTGGACGGACCTAGGCAGCGCTTCATCGACACTTGGGTTCGGGCGCGGCGTCTTGGTAGCGCGGTAGGAGAGTAATGCGGTCATGGTTTGACGCTGGCATATCGCGGTGGTGTAGGACAGGCCGGTTTGACGGGTATCTTAGGGTAGCGTTGCGTTTCGTTTTGGCGGATCCGTCAGCTGGTCGGTGATGTGATCCACCTGTCGTTTCTGCGTGATGCCCTGCCGAACTGCGCCTCTTGTCGTCCAAGCTGCTCCACCTCTCCCGTTACTCTAGGTGAAGCTGGGGTATTGCTGTTGGCGAGCGCTGTGGTCCGATGTGGGAGATCCCAGCTTTCGCTGGAATGACGGAGGGGGGTGGCCGAGCTCTACTTTAGAACGATCGGACGACATCTCTTGGTTCGTTGTTCTCCCGCGAAGGCGGGAGCCCAGACTGGTTCCCTGCCTTTGCGGGGAAACATGGTGGAAGCGCGGCGGCTTCTCAGTGTTGCCACCCCGGCGGAGGCCGGGGCCCAATTGGGGGACGGTTGTGACTGGGGGCAGCGCTTCGTTACTGCGGCTTTCCCGGTTGGGCCCCGGCCTTCGCCGGGGTGGCGCTCGTGGGGGCAGGCAGTGGCAAGCAGCGGTAGCCGGTAGCCAGCAGCAGGCTGCGTTCTAGTTCGCCCGCCGTCGCGTTGCCTTAAGCCAAAGCGGCATCGACCCCCATCAGTTTCGGGAAGAA
This sequence comes from Sphingomonas sp. Leaf230, assembly GCF_001421745.1. Classification (GTDB taxonomy): domain Bacteria; phylum Pseudomonadota; class Alphaproteobacteria; order Sphingomonadales; family Sphingomonadaceae; genus Sphingomonas. The sequence continues at coordinate 346,914 of NZ_LMKW01000009.1, forward strand.
TCCCTCGTGCGCGGTGCGCAACGTATCCAACGCGATGACGTCGTCGCGGTCGGGGCGTTCGAAGATCAGGCGCTTGCCGCCGGTGCGGCCTAGCGGCTCCGCCTCGACGTCCGCCGCATGCGCCGCGCCGAGGAAGTCGAGCAGCGAATGGTCGTCGACCGTGACGATGTAGACGCCCTGGTCCTCGGCGAAGAACGAGCGCGCGCAGTCGAAGGGCTGCTTCCGGTCGATCATCGCGCCGATCCCGCCGGCGAGCGCCATCTCGGCCAGCGTCACGGCGATGCCGCCGTCGGACACGTCGTGTACCGCGGTCAACTGGCCCAGCGCGATCGCGTCGCGGATCAGGTCGCCCACGCGACGTTCGGCGGCGAGATCGACCGGCGGGGGCGGGCCGGCGTCGAGCTGTTCGCGGCCGTGGCATTCGCGCAGCCAGAGCGACTGGCCGAGATGACCACCGCGCGTGCCGACCGCGAGGATGATGTCGCCCGAGCCCTTGAACGCGATCGTCGCGTTCTTCTGCCAGTCGGCCAGCAACCCGATCGCGCCGATCGCCGGGGTCGGCAGGATCGCGGAGCCGCCGCCGGTCGCCTTGGATTCATTGTAGAGCGAGACGTTGCCCGACACGATCGGGAAGTCGAGCGCGATGCAGGCGTCGCTCATGCCTTCGAGGCAGCCGACGATCTGGCCCATGATCTCGGGGCGCTGCGGGTTGGCGAAGTTGAGGCAGTTGGTGACGGCGAGCGGCAGCGCGCCGACCGCGGTCAGGTTGCGCCAGGCCTCGGCGACCGCCTGCTTGCCACCCTCGACCGGGTCGGCAAAGCAATAGCGCGGCGTGCAGTCGGTGGTCATCGCCAGTGCCTTTTGCGTGCCGTGGACGCGGACGACCGCGGCGTCGCCACCGGGGCGCTGCACCGTGTCGGCGCCGACCATGTGATCGTACTGCTCCCAGATCCAGCGGCGCGAGGCGATGTCGGGCGAGCCCATCAGCGTGAGCAGGTCGGCGGCGATGTCGCTGCTGTGCGGCGCGTTTTCGAGCGGCGCGGGCTTGGGCGTCGGGACGTGCGGGCGATCGTAGAGCGGCGCTTCGTCGGCGAGCGGCCCGAGCGGGATGTCGCAGACGGTCTCGCCCTTGAACGTCAGCACCATCCGGCCGGTGTCGGTGACGCGGCCGATGACCGCGAAATCGAGCTCCCACTTCTTGAAGATCGCCTCGGCCTCCGCTTCGCGGCCGGGCTTGAGGACCATCAGCATGCGCTCCTGCGATTCCGAGAGCATCATCTCGTACGGCGTCATGCCGGTCTCACGCTGGGGCACGTCGTCCATCGTCAACTCGATGCCGACGCCGCCCTTCGACGCCATTTCCACGGCGGACGAGGTGAGGCCCGCTGCACCCATGTCCTGGATCGCGACGATGACGTCGGTCGCCATGAGTTCGAGGCAGGCTTCGATCAGCAGCTTTTCGGTGAAGGGATCGCCGACCTGCACGGTCGGGCGCTTGGCGTCCGAATCCTCGCCGAAATCGGCCGAGGCCATCGTCGCGCCGTGGATGCCATCGCGGCCGGTCTTGCTGCCGACATAGACGATCGGATTGCCGATGCCGCTCGCGGCCGAATAGAAGATCTTGTCCTGGTCGGCGATCCCGACGGTCATCGCGTTGACGAGGATGTTGCCGTCATACGCGCTGTGGAAGTTCACCTCGCCGCCGACGGTCGGCACGCCGACGCAATTGCCGTAGCCGCCGATGCCGTGGACGACGCCCGAGATCAGGTGGCGCATCTTGGGGTGATCGGGGCGGCCGAAGCGGAGCGCGTTGAGGTTGGCGATCGGCCGCGCGCCCATCGTGAAGACGTCGCGCAGGATGCCGCCGACGCCGGTCGCTGCGCCCTGATAGGGCTCGATATAGGACGGGTGGTTGTGGCTCTCCATCTTGAAGATCGCCGCCTGATTGTCGCCGATATCGACGACGCCGGCGTTCTCGCCGGGGCCGCAGATGACGCGGGGGCCCTTGGTAGGCAGTTTCATCAGGTGGATCTTGCTGGATTTGTAGCTGCAATGCTCGGACCACATGACCGAGAAGATGCCGAGCTCGACCATGTTCGGCTCGCGGCCGATGGCGCGCAGGACGCGCTCATATTCTTCTGGGGACAGGCCGTGGTCGGCGACGATCTGCGGTGTGATCTCGGTCATGGGGCGGCAGATAGCGGTGCCGGCGGTCCGCGTCACCCTTTGTACGTCAGATTCCTGTGGCGGAGCCGCGTAAAAGGTTTCGGGGCCAGTCCATACGCGTCTCGACCGGTTCGTTTCGGACCCAATCCCGCTGGACTCGACAGTCGTCCCGTGAGGAACTCCAGTAACGGATCAGCATGGATCCGGAGGAGGAAATACTCATGACCGAGCCGGTTGGATATTACCAAGTAAAGCTGGACGTCAAGCATGGCGGATTTGCAGGCGCGCCGACGCTTCATCTCGATCTCGGCGTGAATGCACCGACCGGACAAATCTCCGGATCGGCGCAAATCACGCAAGCATTGCCACCACCTTACGGCACGACCGTCATTCCCCATGTCACGGGTGCGATCCTGCACACTGGGTTCGGGCACGACACCTTGCTCGTGCACGTCACCGGCCAATATGTCGTTTCGGTGCCACCACCCGGAATCGGATCGTATCTCGCCCACTTCAGTGCCGCGCTTGCCGTGGCGAAGGATTGGAACGGCAAGGGTTCGTTCGAATATAGCGGACACGTCATCACCGACTGTACGGTGAAGAACGTGTCCGCAGGCTGACGCTATACGTAAGGCGGCTGCGTGTAGCCCTTGGGGCTGAGCGTGAAGATCTCGCAGCCGTCTTCCGTAATGCCGATCGAATGTTCGAACTGCGCGGATAGCGAGCGATCGCGCGTGACCGCCGTCCAGCCGTCGTCGAGCAGCTTCACGTCGGGGCGGCCGATGTTGATCATCGGCTCGATCGTGAAGATCATGCCGGGGCGAAGCTCGGGGCCGGTGCCGGGCTTGCCGACATGGACGACCTCGGGGGCGTCGTGGAACAAGCGGCCGACGCCGTGGCCGCAGAAATCGCGGACCACGCCGTAACGGTGCTTTTCGGCATGGCGCTGGATCGCGTTGGCGACGTCGCCCATGCGGTTGCCGGGTTTCGCGTGCTCGATGCCGATCATCAGGCACTCATAGGTGACTTCGACGAGGCGGCGCGCCTTGATCGGCACGTCGCCGATCAGGTACATTCGGCTCGTGTCGCCGTGCCAGCCGTCCAGCAGGGGTGTGACGTCGACGTTGACGATATCGCCCGACTTCAGCGTCTTCTCGCTCGGGATGCCGTGGCAGACGACGTGGTTGATCGAGATGCAGACGCTGTGCGTGTAGCCGCGATAGCCGAGCGTCGCGGGGACGCCGCCACCGGCGACGATGAAGTCGTAGATCAACCGGTCGATCTCGGCGGTGGTCACGCCCGGCACCATGTGCGGGACGATCATATCGAGCGTCTCGGCGGCGAGTTGCCCCGCCTTCATCATGCCTTCGAACGCGGCGGGGCCGTGCAGCTTGATGGCGCCGGTGCGTGCGTCGGGCTGGTCCGAGGTGACGGTTACATATTCGGTCATGACGCGCGATATAGCGTGGCGGGCGCGGTTTTGCGAGGCTATGCGAGGAGCATGGTAGAGGAACGCATCTGGACGGCCGCGCTGACGATCATCGGCGACGAGATCCTGTCGGGCCGCACGCAGGACAAGAACGTCGCGCAGATCGCGGCCTGGCTCAACGTGCAGGGCATCCGCCTCGCCGAGGTGCGCGTGGTCGCCGACAAGACCGAGGCGATCGTCGAAGCGGTGAACATCCTGCGCGCGCGCAACGATTACCTGTTCACGACCGGTGGGATCGGGCCGACTCACGACGACATCACCGTAGATGCGATCGCCGAGGCGCTGGGCGTTGCGGTCGAGCATCATCCGCGCGCGATGGCGGTGCTTGAGGCGTATTACGCGACGCGCGGTGGGCTGACCGAAGCGCGCGCGCGAATGGCACGGGTGCCGGTCGGGGCGGACCTGATCGACAACAAGGTGTCAGGCGCGCCGGGGATCCGGATCGGCAACATCTTCATCATGGCGGGCGTGCCGCACATTACCGCGGGGATGCTGGACGCGCTGACGGGTACGCTCGAGGGCGGGCGGCCGGTGGTGTCGAAGACGATCGGGTGCTGGGTCGCGGAAAGCGAGGTCGCGGATATTCTGCGCGATGCGGAGAAGACGCATGAGGGCGTCGCGATCGGCAGTTATCCGTTCTTCCGCGACGGCAGGACGGGCGCGAACTTCGTGGTGCGGAGTTCGGACGAGGCGCTGGTCGACCGCTGCCTCGCGGACCTGACGCGTGATCTGGAGGCGACCGGTCGCGTGGTCACCGCGCAGGGTATCTAGTTCATCCCATTCGGGGGTGATGCGTCACGCGCCGCATTCGGGACCTTCGGGATCGGGAAAGAAGGCGTCCGGATCGAACGACGCCGGGCGGGGCTGTGATGGCGTGGCCGCTTCGGGATCCGGCAGTGTCGGCGCGCCGCCGCCGAAGCGGATGCGAACATAGCCGTAGCTGCCGACCAGGGCCTGGAATATGGCGACGTGCTCCTCCTCCTGCATCCGCCGCCCGATCAGCGGCGCACGTTCGGCGGACAGATAGCCCATCTGCACGCCGCGCTGGCTGAACACCGCCACCGCGTTCGTATCATACGGGTTCTTCGGTTCGCGGCGTAGGTCGACAGGTTCGCCGGGAGTGCAGAGCATCAATTCCATGCGGCGGTTGCTCTTGCTCTTGTCCGCGTTGGGGAAGTCGATGCCGACCACGTTGCACGTCAATTCGTCCATGCCCCACGATAGCGTGGTAACTGCGCGCATGAAAGGCGCACGCAGCGTGCAGCTTACGCACGCGACGTGTTGGATGCTCGTCGACGTGCTGTTGCTATGCCGCGTGGTGGAGCCACGGGGAATCGAACCCCGGACCTCCGCAGTGCGATTGCGGCGCTCTCCCATCTGAGCTACGGCCCCGCGCGGTTGGCCACAGGCCAGGATCGGTGGCTTAGCGGCTCGATTTCGCCGTTGCAACTGGGTTGGTGCGACTGCGCCAACTAGCCTCCGGCATGTCGTCGCAACGTAGCGTCGGGTCACCGTCGAGCCCCGCAATTCCAGGAACATTCCGCCAGTTTGGCGTTTGTAGTCCTCGGAATGTACGACCCCGCGATCGACGGGGCCGGCAGCCGCAGGACAGCAATTAGGAGGTTCCTATGGTCTACGAACGCAACACCCGAGATCGCCAGTCGGGCGACTATTACGGTCGGCCGAACTCGAACGATTATGGTCGCGATTTCCGCGCAGACGGTGGCGGCTATGGCCGTTCCAGCGCGCGTGAATACGAAGCCGCCGGCGAATATGACCGCGACGATAACCGCGGCGGCCGCGGCCAGGGATCTCAGGGGCGTGACGACCAGGGACGCGGCGATCAATATGGTCGCGAGCAGGGCGGTCGTGACTATTATGGCGGCCACAATGACCGCTCGCAGCCATCGGGCGGCGATCGCTACGGCCAGTCGCGCTACGGTCAGGGATCGGGCCAGGGTTATGGCCAGCAGGGTAACGGCCAGCAGCGGTCTGGACAAGGCTATGGCCAGCAGTCCTACGGCCAGCGCAGCCAGGGTTCGGGCGATACCGAATATCACGGTAGCTACGCATCGGATGGCCGTCGCTTCGAGGACGTAGGTCGCAACCGCGATGCCGATGACGACAACCGCAACTCTTCGCGCGGCGGCAGCCGTAACGAGGGGCGTGACTATGGTCGCCAGCCACAGGGCTATGACTATGACGATCGCGGGTTCATCGCGCGCGCAGGCGATGAAGTTCGCTCGTGGTTCGGTGACGACGAAGCGGAGCGACGTCGCGAAGCCGATGCACGCTATGACGAGCGCTCGTATGGCAATTCGGACAACCGTGCGTTCGGTAATCGCTCGTCGAACACGCATGACGACCATTACCATAGCTGGCGGAGCACGCAGATCGCGGCGCTCGACCGCGACTATGACGAGTATCGCAACGAGAACCGCTCGAAGTTCGAAAACGAGTTCTCGTCGTGGCGCAACGAGCGCCAGGGGCAGCGCAGTTCGCTGTCGCAGGTTACCGAGCATATGGAAGTCGTCGGGTCTGACGGCAGCCATGTCGGTACGGTCGACAAGGTGAAGGGCGACCGGATCCTGCTGACCAAGAACGACCGCGATGCGGGCGGCGTGCACCACTCGATCCCGTCGCGCTGGATCAAGACCGTCGATGGCAAGGTCACGCTGTCGAAGTCGGCCGACGAAGCCAAGTCGGCGTGGAAGGAAGAAGAGCGCAACTCGGCGATGTTCGAGTACGGCGATCGCACGGGCGGCGACAAGAAGGATGCCGGCACCAGCGGTTATGCTTCGAACTCGCAGACGGGCAGCACGGCGACCAGCAGCACGGCGACCGGCACGGCATCGACCACTGGCACGACGACCGGCGGCACCACCACTGGCACGACGTCGGACGCGCTCGGCAAGTCGGGGTCGACCACGTACTAACTGGTTGAAAGCGTTGGCTGGCGTCGCATGATGTCAGCCGTAGAGGGGCCCGGGCGGAAACGTCCGGGCCTTTTTGCAGGTTGCGTTGGGTGTGCGTTTCGCCATACCCGCAACACGAATAATCAAGACAGGAGCAAGTTTATGGCCCATGCATGGAGCCTGAAGGCACGTCCGCAAGGCATGCCTAAGCATACCGATTTCGCCATGATCGATCTCGACCAGTCGACGCTCGGCGCCGGCGAGGTGCGGATCGCCAATCGCTGGCTGTCGGTCGACCCGTACATGCGCGGGCGGATGAACGACGTGAAGAGCTATGTCCCGCCGTTCGCGCTGGGCGAAGCGATGCAGGGCGGCGCGGTCGGCGAAGTGGTCGAGAGCAACGACGATGGCATCAAGGTCGGCGACATGGTGCTGCATATGGCAGGCTGGCGCGACGAGGCGGTGGTTCCGGCGGCACAGGTGCAGAAGCTGCCTGCGCTCGACGTGCCGGCGCAGGCGTTTTTGGGTCAACTCGGCATGCCGGGGATGACCGGGTATTTCGGACTGCTTCAGGTTGCCGAAGCCAAGGCTGGCGATACGGTGTTCGTATCGGCGGCGGCGGGTGCGGTTGGATCGACCGTGGTGCAGGTCGCCAAGGCCAAGGGCATGACGGTGATCGGCTCGGCTGGCGGCGCGGAGAAATGCGCTTGGGTGAAGTCGCTCGGTGCGGATGCGGTGATCGACTATAAAAGCGACGTGCCGGTGCTGAAGGCGCTCGGCGAGGCTGCTCCGAAAGGTATCGACGTGTATTTCGACAACGTCGGTGGCGAGCATCTCGACGCGGCGTTGGCGCATGCGCGGATGCACGCGCGGTTCGCGGTGTGCGGGATGATCGACGTCTACAACAGCGGCGCGGCGACGCAGTTGAAGTACCTCGCGCGGCTGATCGGCAACCGGGTGCAGATCCGCGGGTTCATCGTCAGCGACTACATGAATCGTGCCGAGGAGTTCTACAAGGACATGGGCGGGATGCTGGCGGCGGGGACGCTGAAGCGGCAGGAGACCGTGCACGAGGGGCTCGAGACGATGCCGGATGCGTTCCTGGGGCTGTTCTCGGGTGGGAATACGGGGAAGATGCTCGTCAAGGTTTGAGCTGCTCTTCGATCCTCCCCCGCCAGGGGGAGGTGGCACCGAAGGTGACGGAGGGGGAGGAACGCGCAACCACAGTTATCCCTTACCTCCCCCTCCGTCTGGCAAGGGCCAGCCACCTCCCCCTGGCGGGGGAGGATGCAATAGAGGGACGGCTGCATCCCCGCGTCACCCCGGACTAGTTCCGGGGTCCACCGTGCCGCGTATCGACGGCCGACGAGTATGCGGATCGGTGGATGCCGGAACGAGCCCGGCATGACGGAGTGGGTGATCGGTTCCGCTACAACCACTTCGCCTGCTTGAACTTCACGTACAGCGCTGTGCAAACCACCGCGATCACACCCAGTACGACGAAATACCCGTATTCCGTCTTCAGCTCGGGCATGTTCTCGAAGTTCATGCCGTAGATCCCCGCGATCGCGGTTGGGACCGCGAGTATCGCGGCCCAGGCGGCGAGTTGGCGGGTGATCGCGCCGGTGCGTTGCTGTTCGAGCAGGTTGCTGAATTCGAACACCGACGTCAGCACTTCGCGCAGGCCCTCGACCATCGTCTGCACCCGGCGGACGTGGTCGAGCACGTCGCTGAAATACGGTTTCGCCTCGGTATCGATGCAGGGGAGGTCGAGGCGGACGATCTTCCCCGCGACCTCGCCCATCGGTCCGAGGATACGCTGGAAGCGGATCATCTCGCGTCGGAGCCCGAAGATGCGGACGATCTCGTCGCGGCCCAGGAACGCGTCGATCGTGCGTTGCTCCATCGCCAGCACCTCGTCCTCGATGCTCTCGACGATCGGGAGATAGCCGTCGACGACGTAATCGAGGATCGCGTGGAGGACATAGTCGACGCCGTTGATCAGCAAGGTCGGCGCGGCTTCGAGCTGTTCGCGGAGTGCCTTGTGCGAGCGTGCGGAGCCGTGGCGGACGCTGATGATGTGGCTGTGGCCGACGAAGATCGCGGTTTCGCCGTACGCGATCTTGTCGCCCTCGAGTTGCGCGGTGCGGGCGACCGCGAACAACTGGTCGCCATAGACGTCGATCTTGGGGAGCTGATCCGCCTTGATCGCATCCTCCACCGCCAGCGGGTGGAGGTTATACTGGTCTTTGAGCGTCCGCATCTCGGCGTCGGTCGGGTCGCAGATGCCAATCCAGACGAACTCCGAACGGTCCGCGGGGCAATCGACCTTTTCGTCGATCGAGACCGCGCGGACGCGCTTGCCATGGCGATAGAGATACGCGGCGACGACCGTCATGGAGCCTCGATGGTTACGCGGACTGGGGCCGCGCCGGTATCAGAACGCCGGCAGCACCGCACCTCGATAATGCTGCTCGATGAAGGTCTTGGTCGCCGGGCTGCGCAACGCGGCGATCAGCTTCACGACGCGCGGGTCCTTCTCGCCGCCCGGCAGGCCGACGACGAAATTGACGTAGGGGCTGTTCTTGTCCTCGATCGCGAGCGCATCGCGGACCGGGTTGAGCTTCGCGTCGAGCGCGTAATTGGTGTTGATCAGCGCGAGATCGACCTCGCCGAGCGTGCGGGGCAGGGTTGCGCCCTCCAACTCCTTGAACTGCAGGTTCTTCGGGTTGGTGGCGATGTCGTTCAAGCTCGATAGCGGGTTGGTCGGGTTCTTGAGCGTGATCAGCCCGGCCTTCTGGAGCAGCAGCAGCGCGCGGCCGCCGTTGCTCGGCTCGTTAGGGATCGCAACGGTCGCGCCGTTGGGGATCTGCGCGATCGACTTCCACTTGCGCGAATAGGCGCCGAGCGGTTCGACGTGGACGCCTGCATAGGTCACCAGATGCGTGCCGCGCGAGGCGTTGAACTCGTCGAGATACGGCTTGGTCTCGAAATAGCTGACGTCGATCTGCTTCTGCTCAACCTGGAGGTTGGGCTGGACGTAGTCGTTGAAGACGCGGATCTGGAGGTCGACGCCTTCCTTGGCGAGCGTTGGCTTGATCGACTCGAGGATCTCGGCATGCGGCACTGCGGTCGCGGCGACGGTCAGCGTCTTGCCGTCATTGGTCTTGGTGCCACCGCAGGCGGCGAGCGCGAGCAGCGAGAACGAGGCGAGCAAAATGCGGCGGTTCATGCGAATTCCTAGCGGCGTTAAATCAGCGGCGGGTGAAGTGGCGGGCGAGCGCGTCGCCGGCATATTGGATGATCTGGACGAGTACGACCAGCAGCACGACGGTGACGACCATGACGTCGGTCTGGAAGCGCTGATAGCCGAACCGGATCGCGAGATCGCCGAGGCCGCCCGCGCCGACCACGCCCGCCATCGCGGTGAACGAGACGAGCGCGACCGCGGTGACGGTGGCGCCCGCGATCAGCCCGGGGAGCGCCTCGGGGATCAGCGCGCCGGTGACGATCTGACGCGTGGTGGCGCCCATCGCCTGCACCGCCTCGATCGTGGTGCGGTCGACTTCCTTGAGCGATCCCTCGACGAGGCGCGCGTAGAACGGTGCGGCGCCGACGACCAGCGGCGGGATCGCGCCGGCCACGCCTAGCGAGGTGCCGACGAGCATCACGGTGAGCGGGATCATCACGATCAGCAGGATGATGAACGGCACCGAGCGGAGGATGTTGACGATGATCCCGAGCACGGCGTTGGCGACGCGGTTCTGCGACAGGCGGCCCCGGTCGGTGAGGTAGAGCAGGACGCCGAGCGGGAGGCCGAACGCGATCGTGAGGATCAGTGATCCGCCGAGCATGATCAGCGTGTCGAGGCACGCCTGGCCGATGTCCGACCAGTCGATGTTGGCGAAGAAGCTCATGCCGCCAGCGCCGCCAGCATGCGCTGCGTTGCCGGGTGGGCGGCGTTGGCGAAGATGTCGGCGACGTCGCCGGTCTCGACGATGCGGCCGCGTTCGAGCACGGCGACGCGGTCGCAGACGTAGCGTACAACGTCCATTTCGTGGGTGATCAGGACGATCGTCAGACCGAGGTCTCGGTTGAGGTCGCGGAGGAGAGTGAGGACCGAGCGGGTGGTTTCGGGATCGAGTGCGCTGGTCGCTTCGTCGCAGAGCAGGATGTCGGGGTCGGTGGCGAGCGCGCGGGCTATGCCGACGCGCTGTTTCTGGCCGCCGGAGAGTTGGGCAGGGTATTTGGCGGCGTGATCGGCCAAGCCTACGCGGTCGAGCAGCGCGGCGACTTTCGTCTCGCGCTCGGCTTTGGATACGCCCGCGAGCACCAGCGGGAACGCGACGTTCGCCGCGACCGTCCGCGACGACAGCAGGCCGAAATTCTGGAAGATCATGCCGATCCGGCGGCGTAGCGCGCGCAGATCCGCGGCGGACAACGCGGCTACGTCGACGCCATCGACTTCGACCCGGCCCGAAGTCGGGCGTTCGAGTGCGTTGATCAGGCGGATCAGCGTCGACTTGCCCGCGCCGGACTGGCCGATGACGCCGAACACGCCGCTTGCTGGAATCTCCAGCGAGACCCCGTCGAGGGCTGCTGCTTCGCTTGCCGGGTAGGTTTTAACAACGTCGGTGAGGCGGATCATGCGGAGCCCATCACCTGCACCGCGAACCGCTCCATCTCTTCGGCCTGCGGACTCATCTGGAGCAGCAGCAGGTCGAGACCGGCGGCTTCGTACTCCGCCACGCGCTCCTTCAACTGTTCGGGCGTGCCGACCAGATTGGGGCGCAGGCCGCGATTAGAAACGGAGTATTCCTGGATCTTCAACTCGCGTTCGAGCTGCGTGCCCGACAACCACTGGTCGAAATTCGCATAGCCGGCGGGGAGTTCGGTGACGCTGGTGATGCGCTCCAGCTCGCGCTTGGCCTCCGCCTCGCTGTCGCGGACGATCGCGTAGGCAGCCATGCCGTATTGCATCGGCGCGCCGCCGGCTGCCTCTCGTCGCGCGGCCATGTCGGCGATTTTCGGCGCGATCGCGTCGGCGGGGTCGCCGTGCATGACGTACGCGTCGCACTGCGCGGCGATCATCGTCTTAGCCTTCTCGCTTTCGCCGCCCGCGTAGACGGTCGGGCGCTTGGCGGGCTTGGGCGAGCAGATCGCCTGTTCGGTGGTGTAGAACTGGCCCGCGAAATCGAACCGCTCCTGCGTCCAAAGCCCGTCGACGACGGTCAGCCATTCGGCGGTGCGTGCGTAGCGATCGTCGTGCTGGTCGAACTGGAGGCCGTATTGCTTGGCCTCGTCCGCCCACCAGGACGAGACGACGTTCAGCGCGAGCCGCCCGCCCGAGATCCGATCGATGTTCGCTGCTGCCTTGGCGAACAGCGCGGGGTGGTGGAAGTTCGGGCGGACCGCGACCATCAGCTCGATGCTGTCGGTCACCGCGGCGAGCGCGGCCGCGGTCGACCACGCGTCGAGCGCGGGCTGTTCGATGCCCTTGATATCGTTGAGGTTGAGCTCGGCGATCAGCGTCAGGTCGTAGCCCCAGCGCTCGGCGTTCTGCGTCAGCGCCTTGGTATACGCCCAGCTCGCCTCCATCCCCTCGTCGGGGACATTGCGAAGCCAGCCGCCGAAGACGGGAGTCCAGTAACCATAGCGCATCAGCGGGCCTTCTCGATCTGTTCGACGAGGTAATCGACGAGGCGGTCGTGCGGATCCCAGCCGAGCACGTCCAAGGGCTTGGCGACGAAGTTCGACAGCGCGTTGATGTCGTAGAAGCGCGCCACGCCGTCACGGTCGTCGATCATCACCTCGACCCCGCCGACGTCGAGATCGACCGCGCGGGCGATCGCCTCGGCGGCGTCCTTCAGCGTATGCGAGGGCTCGACCGCGGCCATCTTGATGCCCGAGCCGGGGACGACGCACGCATCCGCCGGGCAGAGATCGAACGCGCCGCCGCCTGCGACCTCGATCGCGTAGAGGAATTTGCGGTCGAGCGTCTCGATCCGGGTGATCGCGCCGTCGCGGACGGGGACGTATTCCTGGACCAGCAGCACGCCGTCGACGCTGCTTGGGAGGCCTGCGTCGGCGACGGCGGTGCGCAGTTCGTCGAGGCTGTCGAAGCGGATGATGCCTGCGCCCGATCCGCCGATGTTCGCTTTGACGACCAGCGGGAAGCGGAGCGTCTGCGCGGCGGGGACGACGTCGGCGGCGCGGTGGACGACGCGGGTCTCGGGGATCGCGAGGCCGAGCGAGGCGATCAGCGACAATTGGCGCGCCTTGGAGGCGTCGATCGCGAGCACGTCGGTGCCGTTGATCACGCGCGCGCCTGTGCGGCGCCAGTGATCGAGCATCGCCATCGTGTCGAAGATCGGATGCTCGTCACTTCGCAGGAAGCTCGACATCGCGATGCGGTTGAAGACGACGGGGGCGGGGGCGCTCTGGTCGGCGGGGTTCCAGAAGCCGTCGGGCGTGGCGCGGGTGAACGCGACGCCGCGGCGATCGAGGGCGGCGAACAGCGGTTCGAACCAGAGCGGGTGCTCGTAGAGAATGGCGAGATCGGTCATCGCTCACCGGATACGCATTGCGTGCGGGCGTGCAAACCCAAGCAAAACTTTGCCGCGCGCAATATCGTGTCGCGGGGCCGCTGACAGGAGCGGGGCGACGCGGTAGCGTAGCGGATGATCTCCAGATTCGTCACGCTCGCTCTTGCCGTCCTCGGCGCGGTTTCCGTCTCGGCGCAGGAGGCTCCGCTTGCGCCGCCGCCCGTTGCTCCGGCGACCGTCTCGATCGTGATGACGACGAGCGAGGGGCCGATCACGCTGGCGCTGGAGAAGGAGCGCGCGCCGCTGACGACCGCGAACTTCCTGCGCTATGTCGACCAGAAGCGGCTCGATGGGGTGACGTTCTACCGGGCGATGAAGCTCGGGGCGGACGCGGGGTTGATCCAGGGTGGGCCGCAGGGCGAGGTGAAGCGGCTGCTGCCGCCGGTGAAGCATGAGCCGACCAGCCAGACCGGGCTGTCGCACGTCGACGCGACTATTTCGATGGCACGGTTCGCGCCGGGGAGCGCGACGGCGGACTTCTTCATTACCGTCGGGCCGGTGTTGTCGCTCGATGCGAATCCGGCGGGGAGTGGGGATACGGCTGGGTTCGCGGCGTTCGGGCATGTGGTGGAGGGGATGGACGTGGTTAAGCGCATTCTTGCTGCGCCGACTTCGCCTACTGCCGGGGTCGGGGTGATGAAGGGGCAGATGATCGCCGCGCCGGTGAAGATTTTGACGGTGCGGCGGGTGAAGTAACGGGCGTCGGATAGAGTGCAATCACGCTTCTCAGCGACCACCCCGGCGGAGGCCGGGGCCCAGTTGGGGGACGTCGGCAACTGAGCGCTGCGCGGCGTTACTGCGACCTTTCCAACTGGGCCCCGGCCTTCGCCGGGGTGGTGCACCGATGAGGGTGGTGCAGAATACTGGCGGCTTCCCCCGGTTTTGTGTTTCCCCGCGAAGGCGGGGACCCAGTCTGGGCTCCCGCCTTCGCGGGAGAACAAGTAACTGGGCGGTGCGGCTAGACGTGCGCGCCGTCAGGCCGGCGCCATCACCCGGATAATTCCAGCCGCGACCTTGGCCGTCACCGGGGTCTTCGCCAGAACCTCGCCGTCGATCGAGATAGGCAATGGCGGGATCGTGTTGATCTTCAGGCTCTTCCCCCGAAAATCGCGCACCTTCTCGTGACGTGACTCGAGCCGGAACACGCTGGCATACCAGTTCTGCACCAGCCGCCGCTTCACATGCCCCATCACCGCCTGCACCACGATCTCGCCCGAATCGACTGCCGCCGCATCCACCAGTTCGGTGCCACCGTGATACGGGCCGTTGGAAATCCGCACCTCGACGACGCGGATCTTCACCGCGGTCGGTCCCTCGCCGACGATCAGCGTGAACGGGCGGAAGCGCATGTATTGATACGTCGCCCAGGCCAGATAGCCGACCTTGCCGAAGACCTTCTTGAGGCCGTGCGGGACCGTCTCGGCGATCTTCGGGCTGATGCCCATTGCCGCGCAGTTCGCGAAATAGTCGCCGTCGATCATGCCAAGATCGATCCGGCGCGGCTTGCCGGTCCGGATCACCTCGACCGCGCCCTCGATATTCAGCGGAATGCCGAGCGTACGGGCGAAACTGTTGGCGGTGCCGAGCGGCAGGACGCCGAGGATCACGTCGTGGCCGACCATCAGGTCGACCAACCCGCTGACCGTACCGTCGCCGCCGCCGAGGATCAGCAGGTCCGGCTTTTTCGCAAGCGCCCGTAGCACCGTCGCCTCCAGATCCTTCGGATCCTCGACGGCATGCGCGTCGACCTCATAGGGCAGCCCCGACATCGCCGCACACGCGCGCTTAAACAGCTTCTGGCCCTTGCGCGACTTGGCGTTGACGACGAGCGCGGCAGAGGTGATCGTATCGTTCGACATAACGCCCCCAACGCACGGCATGCGGTTTCGCACCCGTAACGCTTCTCCCGTAAAACTTGATCCGTCGCCGTGCATCCCGCAAAGCCCGCCGCATGACCGCAAGCTATCCCGCGCTTCGCCTCCGTCGCACCCGCGCCTCCGCCTGGAGCCGCCGCCTCCATGCCGAGACCGTGCTGACTCCCGCCGACCTGATCTGGCCGTTGTTCGTCACCGAAGGAGCCGGCGTCGAGCAACCGATCGCCAGCCTGCCGGGCGTGTCGCGCTGGTCGGTCGACGGGATCGTCGCGCGGGGGCGCGAGGCGCGCGACCTCGGCATCCCGTGCATCGCGCTGTTCCCGTACACGCAGGTCGATCGCCGGACCGAGGATGGCCGCGAAGCGCTGAACCCCGACAATCTGATGTGCCAGGCGATCCGCGCGCTGAAGGATGCGGTGCCCGAGGTCGGCGTGCTGACCGACGTCGCGCTCGATCCCTACACGAGCCACGGCCATGACGGGCTGGTCGACGCGGCCGGCTATGTCGTCAACGATACGACCGCCGAGATGCTTGTCGCGCAGGCGCTCAACCAAGCGAACGCGGGCGCCGACATCATCGCGCCGTCGGACATGATGGACGGCCGGATCGGCATGATCCGCAGCGCGCTCGAGGCGGACTCGCACCACAACGTCCAGATCATGTCCTACGCCGCCAAGTACGCCAGCGCATTCTACGGCCCGTTCCGCGATGCGGTCGGCTCGCGCGGGCTGCTCAAGGGCGACAAGAAGACCTACCAGATGGACAATGCCAACGCCGAAGAGGCCTTGCGAGAGGTCGCGATGGATCTGGCGGAGGGCGCCGACACGGTGATGGTCAAGCCCGGCCTGCCGTATCTCGACATCATCGTCCGCGTGCGTCAGGCGTTCGAGGTCCCGGTGTTCGCGTACCAGGTGTCGGGCGAATACGCGATGATCGAGCACGCGGTCGCGGCTGGCGCGGCGGAGCGCGACGTGATGGTGCTGGAGACGCTGATGTCGTTCAAGCGCGCGGGTTGCTCGGGCGTGCTGACCTACCACGCGGCGCATGCGGCGAAATTGCTCGGCGGATGATCGAGACCGAACGGCTGATCTTGCGCGGCTGGCGTGATGACGATGCCGCCTTGCATCATGCGATGTGCGCCGACCCGGCGGTGATGGCGTATCTCGGGCCGGCGCCGACGCTGGCCGACTCCGTCGCGGTGGTGGCACGCCAGAAGGCGATGTTCGCCGACTATGGCGCGTGCTTCTGGGCGCTCGAACGACGGGATACCGGAGCGTTTATCGGCTGGTGCGGGATCAAGCCGGGCCCGGTCGGTACGCCGATCGAGGGGAAACCTGAGATCGGCTGGAGTCTCGCCCAGAGCGAATGGGGGCAGGGCTATGCGCGGGAGGCAGCGGAGGCTTCCCTCGCCTGGGGGTGGCGTGAGATGGACGTGCCGACGGTCTGGGCGATCACCGTCCCTGCAAACACGGCCAGCCGCACACTCATGGAACGGCTCGGAATGACCCGCGTGGTCGACGGCGACTTCGATCACCCGAAGCTCGCCGAAGATGACCGCCTTCGCCGCCACATCCTCTACCGGATCGACCGTCCCGCCCATGTCTGACACCGATGCGATGGAAGTGCGGCCCCTGATGGCGCGCTGGTGCCGGACGATGTTCGTGGCGACGATCTTGACGGGGTCGTTCCTGCTGTTCCTCGTCCAGCCGATGGTGGCGCGGATGGCGTTGCCGCGGCTGGGTGGCGCGCCGGCGGTGTGGAACTCGGCGATGCTGGTGTACCAGGCGTTGCTGCTCGCGGGCTATGCGTATGCGCATTGGCTCGGGCGGGTGAGGCCGCGGGCGCAGGCGGCGATCCATCTGGGGGTGCTGATCGCTGCGGCGTTGTGGTTGCCGATCGGGCTGATCGCGATGGACCTGCCGGCGGACGCGTTGCCGGCCTTGTGGGTGCCGTGGCTGCTTGGGCTGTCGATCGGGCCATTGTTCTTCGCGGTCTCCGCGCAGGCGCCGTTGATCCAGCGCTGGTTCAGTGCGGCGAGCGGGGGCGGCGATCCGTATGCGCTGTATGCCGCGTCTAATCTCGGCAGTTTCGCGGGGCTGATCGCGTATCCGCTACTGGTCGAACCGCTGATGGCGGTGCACGGGCAGAGCCTGTTGTGGAGCGGCGGGTATCTGCTGCTGATCGTGCTGGTGCTCGCCTGCGCCACGCGCCTGCCGAAGACCGCGGCGGTCGATCATGTCGCCGCGACCAGCGCGCCGCCGGGCGCGCGGCGGATCGCGCATTGGATCGCGCTGGCGCTCGTGCCGTCGGGGATGATGCTGGCGACGTCGACGTACATCACTACCGATATCGTCGCGATGCCGTTGCTGTGGGTGATCCCGCTCGGGCTGTACCTGCTGAGCTTCAGCGTGGCGTTTGCGAACGATCGCTGGCTCGCCGACCTGCTGACGCGGATCGCGCCGATCACGATTTTGCTGTTCGGTGGCATCATCATGGGCGGGGTCAACGAACGGCCGTTCTTCAGCGCGGGGATCGCGCTGGTGCTGCTGTTCATGATCTCGGTTGCGCTGCACACGACGCTGTACCGCAAGCGGCCGGCGCCCGATCGTCTGACCGGCTTCTATCTTGCGATGTCGGCGGGTGGTGCGCTTGGTGGTGTGTTCGCTGCGCTGGTGGCGCCGGTGGTGTTCGACTGGACGTATGAGTATCCGCTGCTGATCCTCGCGGCGGGCGCGCTCGTGCCGCAAATCTATCTGTTCGGGCGGTTTCGTACGCTGTGGATGGGCAAGGGGCCGGCGAAACACGTCGCGTTGCTCGCGATCGTCGTCGCGCTGGTCATTCTTACCGGATTGCGGATCGGCAATCCCGATGGCGTGTTCGGCGAGGGGCGGCAGGGCCTCGTGTTCCTGGTGATAGCGGCGATCGGATTCGTCGCGATCGGTGCGCGGCGGCCGTACATGGTCGTGCTGGCGGGGGCGCTGGTGCTGTTCGGCGGGTATCGGTCGCTCGAGTTCTCGCTCGATCCGGGCGCGCGGGTGCGGAGTTATTTCGGCGTCTATACCGTGCGAGACGAGCCGGGGCCGAACGGCGGCACGCGCGAACTCGATCATGGGACGACGGTGCACGGCATCCAGTTGCGCGGTTCGCCTGCGCGCGAGCGGACGCCGACGACCTATTATGCGGCCGGATCGGGCGTCGGGCAGGCGATGCAAGCCGCGCCCGCGCTATACGGCCCGCAGGCGCGGATCGGCGTGGTCGGGCTCGGGACGGGGACGCTCTCCTGCTATGCTCGACCGGGGCAGCGCTGGCGGTTCTACGAAATCGATCCGGCGGTGGTGCGGATCGCGCGGGATACCGGGCAGTTCACCTATCTGTCCCGGTGCCTGCCCAGGTCGGAGATCCGGATGGGCGATGCGCGGATCGCGCTATCGCATGATGCGCCCGACAGCCTCGATCTGCTCGCGCTCGATGCGTTCTCTTCGGATTCGGTGCCGATGCACCTGATGACGCGCGAGGCGTTCGCGACCTATGGCCGGGTGCTGTCACCGCGCGGCCTGTTGCTGGCGCATATCTCGAACCGGTTCATCGATCTGGAGCCGGTGATCGCGGCGGCGGCGCGCGAGGGCGGATGGACTGCGGTCGAGCTGAAATACCGTCCGTCGAGCGTGCTGGTCGATCGCGCGTCGGCGTCGGATTGGGTGGCGTTGTCGCGCGATCCGCGTGTGATTGCTGCGTTGCGGTCGGGTGACCCGGCGTGGGCGCCGCTGGTGCCGCGCAAGCGCTTCACCGCGTGGACCGACGATTATTCGACGATCCTGCCGTTGTTGAAGGGGTTCTAGCCTTCTGATCCTCCCCCGCCAGGGGGAGGTGGCGCCGAAGGCGACGGAGGGGGAGGACACGCGACCGCCGTTTCGCCTTCCTCCCCCTCCGTCTGGCAAGCGCCAGCCACCTCCCCCTGGCGGGGGAGGATTGACGGGTAGGGATCAAGCAGCGGGGAGGCTTGCCTGGATGCGCGTGATCGTGGCGCCCTGGCGATCGTTTTCCGCCTGTGCCTTGTCGCGGATCGCGGCCAGCGCGGGATAGTCGGCTTGCAGCTTGGCAGCGCGATCGGTGGCGCGTTGTTCGATGTCCGTCACCAGCGCGGACGATTGTGCGCGCCAGTCGTCGAGTCCGGCAAGCCCGGTTTGGGCGGCTAGCCACGCATCGCTGCCGACAGAGCCGCCGCGTGCGGTCCGTGCGAGGGCTTCGGTCTTGGCTGCGTCGCGCGTGAAGCCGGTGGCGATCGCGTCGAGCTTGCCCGATATCGTCCGGATATCGGCATCGAGGGCGGGATCGGGGGCGGCCACGGCGGTCTTCACCTCGGGCTCGGCGAATCCGAGCTTCTCGACCGGACGCAGGCCGAGCGACGGATAGGCGGTGGTATCCTTGCTGCATGCGGACGCCGCGAGCAGGGCGAAGAGCGACAGCGAGCGGAGCGGAGCGGCGAGTTTCATGCCCGCCGCTCTATGCGTCCGCGCCGCGCGATACAACTTTATCGCGCTACGCCCTTGCGCCCCCGAAAATGCCTGCTATCAGCGCCCCTCCAGTGCACCCATAGCTCAGCTGGATAGAGCATCAGACTACGAATCTGAGGGTCGGGCGTTCGAATCGCTCTGGGTGCACCAGGATTTTCCGCTTCACGGCGGGCTTGTCGAACCGGTCACGGAACGGCGATGCACCCATAGCTCAGCTGGATAGAGCATCAGACTACGAATCTGAGGGTCGGGCGTTCGAATCGCTCTGGGTGCACCATTTTTCCTATCATCGGGCGTCGAGCCAGCGGGCGATGCGAGCGAGCAGCCTGTCGGTCGCGTCCAGCCTTCCGCCCATTTGCAGGAAGGCGTGGATCATGCCGTCGAACTGGTCGTGGTCGACGGTGACGCCTGCGTCGTGCAGATGCTGGCCATAGGCTTCGCCCTCGTCGCGTAGCGGGTCGTTCTCGCAGGTTACGAGCAGCGTCGGGGGCAGGGCGGCGAGGTCGTCTGCCAGGATGGGTGACGCGCGCGGATCGGTGCGGTCTGCGTCCGAGGCCAGGTACAGGTCGATCTGCCGCTCCAAGGACTTCGCGTCGATGATGTTGCCGTCTTCGCTTTGCCGCGACGGGTGGGTGGCATCGCGGCGCAGGTCGGTGTTCGGATAGAGCAGGATCTGGCCTTGTAGCGCTGGTCCGCCTTCGGATGCCGCGCGGGAGGCGAGCGACGTTGCGAGCGTACCGCCTATACTGTCTCCGGAGACGACGACGCGCGACGGGTCGATATCCAGCGCGCCGGCTTGCGCGACGAGGCCTTGCAACGCCGTCCAGCTATCGTCGAGTTGCGCGGGGAAGCGGTGTTCGGGTGCCAGGCGATAGGCGGGGGCGGCAACCAGCCAGCCGGTTCGGTTCGCCAGCGCGCGCAACGCCGGGTCGTGGCCGTCGATCGAACCGGCGATCGCGCCGCCGCCGTGGATGTGCAGCAGGAGCGGCAACGGGCCGGGTTTCGGGCGATAGAGCCTGACGGTAAGCGGTCCGGACTCGGACGGCAGCAGGAGGTGCGTAATCGCATGGACCGGTTCCGGATCGCCGGAGAAGGCCTTCAGCAGCGCGGTCTGATAGCGGAAGTCGGCCAGCCACTGCGCGTCGTCGGCGTGCGGATCGGCGTCTGGGGCGAGTGTCTTGATCGTGTCGAGTATCGTTCGGGCCTGTGGATCCACCGGCGCATCTCCTTCGCGGACCGGACGTTCGGTGGCCGTAACGGGTTCCCTGCGCGGACGGCTGCGACTTTGGACAAAGCCGGGCGTTCAGCGCACAGAGATATCAAGGAGATGGCTATGAAGCGGACGGGCAAGCGATTGATCGGCGGGGCGCTGCTGGCGGCGGTATCGGGGATTGGGCTGTCGCTCTATTCGAGCCGCGTCGCGCGGCTTGCCGAGGACCTGGTGCCGGCGGAAGGGCGTTTTCTCGACGTCGCGGGCGCTCGGCTGCACTATATCGATGTCGGCAGCGGGCCGGCGATCGTCATGGTCCACGGGCTCGCCGGGCAGTTGCGCAACTTCAGCTATGCGCTCGTCGACCTGCTCAAGGACGACTACCGCGTGATCGTCGTCGATCGGCCGGGGTCGGGCTATTCGACCGCGACGGGGGCGATGCCGGGGATCATCGGGCAGGGCGCGATCATCGCCGACTTCATCCAGAAGCTCGGGCTGGATCGGCCGTTGCTGGTGGGGCATTCGCTGGGCGGTGCGCTCAGCCTCGCGGTCGGGCTCGACCATCCGCATCTGGTTCGCGCGCTCGCGCTGATCGCGCCGCTGACGCAGCCGTTGGAGCAGGTGCCGGAGAGCTTCCGCGGATTGGCGCGGATTCCGTCGGGTGCGCGTCTGGCGTTCGCGCAGGTGTTGGGGACGCCGCTTAGCCGGTTGACGGCGAAGAAGACGCTGGAAGGCGTGTTTGCGCCCGAGGCTGTGCCGGAGGATTTCATCACACGGGGCGGCGGTGCGCTGTCGGCGCGGCCGATCGCGATTGCTGCGGCGGCGACGGATCTTGCCGGGGCGAACGACGATGTGACGGCGATGGTCGGGCGGTATGCGGAGATCGGTTTGCCGGTGCGGATATTGTTCGGGCGGCAGGATGCGATTCTGGATCCGGCTTGGAATGGTCACCGGACTGCGGCGGTGATTTCGGGGGCTAAGATCGATACGATCGAGGGCGGGCATATGATCCCGATTACGGCGCCGGAGGCTTGTGCGCGGTTTGTGAGGGCTGCGTTTGCGGCTGGGTGAGGGATTATTCCAGTAGTTTGTCCACCCCGGCGAAGGCCGGGGCCCAATTGGAAAGGTTGATGTAACTGAGGGTTGCGCTTCGTTAGCTAGCTTCCCCAATTGGGCCCCGGCCTTCGCCGGGGTAGTGCTTTGGTGGGGAGCGCGTTCTCGACAACAAGCACTCGCGGCGTTGGAAGTTGCCGATGCTCGTGTTGATGCAATATCGAAAGCTGTCTGGGAGACGGCAACGAACGCCATCTCCCGCTCCTTGTTCTCCCGCCTTCGCGGGAGAACAAGCTTGCGTTTGAGTACCGGTCAGCCCGCGACGGGGAGCTTCACCTTGCCCTTGTCGTCTCGTTCCAACGGACCGTAGGACAGTACGACCTCGAGCAGCAGCGGCCCGCCATAGATGTGTGGGAACTGCTGTCCCCCACGCGACTCTTCCCACTTCACGTCGTCGCCGAGCGCTTCGAGATCGATCGCAGCCACATGCAGGTCCGACTGACCGGCGAAGTGCTTGTCGACCGTTTCCGTCAGCTGCTCCGCCGTCGACAGGTGGATATAGCCGTCGGCCACATCCACCGGCGCGCCCGCAAAGCTCCCGCTCTCCAGCGTCGCCAGCTGCTCCCCCGTCAGCACCTTATAGGCGATCGGATCGCGGCTCATTCGCCGTCCTCCGGGCCTGCTGCGTCGTCCTCGCCGATCGTCGCGCCGGTGTCCGGAGCGACCTCCGGCACGGCATCCGCCAGGTTGATCTCGGCGTCTTCCTCGGTTTCCTCGATCCGTGCAGCGGAGACGACGTGCTCGCCCTTCGCCACGTCGAACAGCTTCACGCCCGCCGAGTTGCGGCTGATGACGCGGAGCGACGCGAGCGTCGTGCGGATCAGTTTTGCCTGGTTGGTCACCAGCATCAGCTGATGGCCCTTCGCCGCGGCGAAGCTCGCCACGACGGGGCCGTTGCGCGCGATGTTGTCGATGTTGGTGATGCCCTGACCACCGCGACCGGTGCGACGATAGTCATAGGCGCTCGACAGCTTGCCATAGCCGTTCTCGCAGACCGTCAGGATGAACTGCTCGCGGTCCTTGAGGTCGTTGTAGCGGTCGGCGCCCATGCCGTGATCGCCCTCGCGCTCGCCCTTCCACGGCGCGAACTTGAGATAGGTCTCGCGCTCCTCGGGGGTGGCGCCGACACGGTGGAGGACCGACAGCGAGATGACCTCGTCGTCGCCCTTGAGCGTTACGCCACGAACGCCGGTCGACGTCCGGCTCTGGAACTCGCGGACGTCGTCGCCGGCAAAACGGATCGCCTTGCCGAGCTTGGTCGCGAGCAGCACGTCGTCATGCTCGCTGAGCAGCGCGACGCCGATCAGCTTGTCCTCCGAACCCTCCTCGAAGCGCATCGCGATCTTGCCGTTCGACGGCACGTTGGTGAACGCGTCCATCGCGTTGCGGCGGACGAGACCGCGCTGCGTCGCGAACATCACGTGCAGGCGGCTCCACTCGCTCAGGTCCTCCGGCAGCGGGAGCACGGTCGAGATCGTCTCGCCCGGTGCCAGCGGCAGCAGGTTGATCATTGGCCGACCACGCGTGGCGGGGCCACCCTCGGGCAGGCGCCAGACCTTGTAGCGATAGACCTTGCCGAGGTTCGAGAAGAACAGCACCGGGGTGTGCGTCGAGGTGACGAACAGCTCGGTGACGACGTCCTCGTCCTTCGTCGACATGCCCGCGCGACCCTTGCCGCCACGCGCCTGCGCGCGGAACGTGTCGAGGCTGGTGCGCTTGATATAGCCCTGCATGGTCACGGTGACGACCATGTCCTCGCGCTCGATCAGGTCCTCGTCGTCGATGCCGTTGGCGGCGGCGGCGATCTCGGAGCGGCGCGGGGTGGCGAATTCGTCGCGGATCGCGATCAGCTCGCCGCGCATTACTTCGTACAGCTTCGCACGGTCGCCGAGGATGTGGAGCAGTTCGCCGATCGTCGCCGCGAGCGCCTTCAGCTCGTCGCCGATCTCGTCTCGGCCTAGCAGCGTGAGGCGGTGCAGGCGGAGATCGAGGATCGCGCGGACCTGCGGTTCGGACAGCTTGTAGATGCCGTCGGCCTGCTTGTCCTCGACCGCTTCGACCAGCGCGATGTACGGTGCGATCTCCTCGACCGGCCATTCGCGGGCGAGCAGCTTGCCGCGCGCTTCGGCGGGGCTCGACGAGCCGCGGATGATCTTGACGACTTCGTCGAGGTTGGTGACCGCGATGACGAGGCCGAGCAACAGATGCGCGCGCTCGCGTGCTTTGGCGAGTTCGAACTTCGAGCGGCGGGTGATGACCTGCTCGCGGAACGTGATGAACGCGCCGATGATGTCGCGCAGGTTGAGCAGCTCGGGACGGCCGCCGCGGATCGCCAGCATGTTGGCGGGGAAGCTCGACTGTGCGGGTGTGTGCCGCCAGAGCTGGTTGAGCACCACGTCGACGGTCGCGTCGCGCTTCAGGTCGATGACGATGCGGACGCCCATGCGGCTCGATTCGTCGCGGATGTCGCTGACGCCTTCGATCCTTTTGTCCTTGGCGGCTTCGGCGATCTTCTCGACCAGGCCGTTCTTGCCGGTTTGGAACGGGATCTCGGTGAGGACGATCGAGCGACGGTCGCCCTTGCCCTCCTCGACGATATGGCGCGAGCGGACGATGATCGAACCGCGGCCGGTCTCGTAGGCGGACTTTGCACCCGCGCGGCCGAGGATGATCGCGCCGGTCGGGAAGTCGGGACCGGGGACGATCTCGAACAGTTCCTCGGTCGTGATCGCGCCATTGTCCATGTAGGCGAGGCACGCGGCGATGACTTCGCCGAGATTGTGCGGCGGGATGTTGGTCGCCATGCCGACCGCGATGCCGCCCGCGCCGTTGACCAGCAGGTTCGGGAAGCGCGCCGGCAACACCGAAGGCTCGCGCTCGGAGCCGTCATAGTTGGGCGTGAAATCGACCGTATCCTTGTCGAGATCGCCGAGCAGCGCGTTCGCGACCTTGCCGAGGCGCGCCTCGGTGTAGCGCATTGCCGCGGGCGGATCGGGGTCCATCGAGCCGAAGTTGCCCTGGCCGTCGATCAGCGGCACGCGCATCGACCAGTCCTGGGTCATGCGGGCCAAGGCGTCGTAGATCGAGCTGTCGCCGTGCGGATGGTATTTACCCATCACGTCACCGACGATGCGCGCGGACTTGCGGTAGGGCTTGCCGGCGACGAAGCCGCTTTCGTGCGCGCCGTACAGGATGCGGCGATGGACGGGTTTCAGGCCGTCGCGGACGTCGGGCAGCGCGCGCGCGACGATGACGCTCATCGCATAGTCGAGATAGCTCGACTTCATCTCGTCGACGATCGAGATCGTGGCGATGCCGGCGGGCTCGCCGCCCTGGGGTTCGGCGAGTATGGTCTCGTCGGTCAAATCTGAACGCTTTCGGCTTGTTGCGGTATGATGACACACCTTAGCCGAGGGGGGGGCACCTTACTACCCCCGCGCACGCGTACGCACGCGAGGGAGCAAGGTTTCATCGTTAATTTGAGGCTTATTTGCAGGCGGTCTTGGTCTTGTTGCCGGCGAGCGAGCAATCATAGGTGACGGTCTTGCCGTTCGCGAGCTTAGCGCTGACCATGCGGCCTTTCTTGGCCGTCGTCGTGCGCTTGGCGACCTTGGTGTTGCCCATCGGCGTGGTGGTCTTGGTCGTGGTGGTGTGCGTCGCGACGGTTTTCGGCTTGACGGTCTTGGTCTGAGCCTGGGTCGCGGCGACGGCTGCGGTGCCGGACAGCAGCGTAGCGCCGGCGAGGATCGCGAGGGGGAGGGACTTCTTCATGCGGGTATCCTCTCGTTTCGCCCTTGGTGGACGATGCGAGGAGACTGCGCCGGCGGACCTGAACGGAAAATGGCAGAAGGGTGAAATCCGCGTCATGGACGGGCTCCTCCTCACCCCTCCCTGGAAGGGAGGGGTAGGGGGTGGGTAGGCTTCCGCATTGGCTAGCGGTCGTGGTTTACAACCGGCCGACCCACCCCCAACCCCTCCCTTTCAGGGAGGGGAGCAGTTAGGGCGTGACTTCTACCCCATCCCAGGCGAACAACTTGCCGCTGTCCGGTGCGCGCAGGCCGTCGATGACGTCGAGCAACTGCACCGCCGCGCGGTCGGCCTTGAACAGGTTGCCGGGGGTGACGTTGCCCTGGAATGGCTTCGACAGATCGGTGTCGACCGTTCCCGGATGCAGTCCGACGACGATGCCGCTGGAGTTCCGGCGCTTGTCCTCGATCGAGATCGTCTTCACCAACTGGTTTAGCGCCGCCTTCGACGCGCGATAGCCGTACCAGCCGCCGAGCTTGTTATCGCCGATGCTGCCCACGCGAGCAGACAGCACGGCAAACACGATCCGCCCGGCCTTTGGCATTGTCGGCAGGAAGTGCTTCGCCACCAGCGCCGGGCCGATCGCATTGATCGCGAAGTTGCGTGCCATCCACACCGGGTCGAGCTCGCGCATCGCCTTCTCGGGGCCCTTGTCGCCATCGTGGAGCAAACCCGTCGCGACGATGACTAGCGTCGGCGACCCAACCCGCCCCGCCGCCGCCGCAATGCTCGCCTCATCCTCTAGATCGAGACGCCGATCGCCACTCTCCGACCGCGCGAACCCATGGACCTTGTCGAAAGCCCCTTCCTCGATCAGCGCCTCTTCCAGCGCCTTGCCGATCCCACCCGACACACCGATGACGACCGCGCTGCTCACTTGCGTACGAACCGGAACTGCGCGTCGCTGCTGCCCGCCGCGTCATACGCATAGCCATCGCTGTCGAACCCCTTGATCCCCTCGATGTCGTCGACACGGTGCTCGACCAGCCACCGCGCGACCATGCCGCGGGCCTTCTTCGCGTGGAAGCTGACGAACTTCTGCGCCTCGCCCTCGCGGAAATCGATCGCCACGACGCGTATGGACGAAGGCAATTTCCCATCCACCGCGGCCCAATATTCCTGGCTCGCGAGGTTGAGGATCGTGCCAGATCCCTCCGCCTCGACGTCGTCGGCGAGAAGCTCGGCGATCCTGTCCCCCCACCAGTCGGTCAGCTTCGTCTTCCGCGGCGCCCACCGCGTGCCCATTTCCAACCGGTAGGGCCGCATCAGGTCGAGCGGCCGCAGCAGGCCGTAAAGCCCCGACAACATCCGCACGTGATCCTGCGCGTAATCCACCGCCGCCTCGTCGAGCGTCTTTGCCTCGAGCCCGGTATAGACGTCGCCGGCGAACGCGAACATCGCCGGCCGCTCGGGCAGGGTGTCGAAATCGCGATACCGGTCCGCGTTGAGCTTCGCCAGCGCGGGCGAGATATGCATCAGTTCCGACAGCTTCTTCTGCGTCAGGTGCGCGGCGGCATGCGCCAGCGTCGTCGCTTCGTCGGCGAACCGCGGCGTGGTAGGCTCGAGCTTGGGCAGTGCGCTCTCGTAATCGAGCGTCTTGGCGGGCGATAGGACAGCGATCATCGTCGCGATCTAGCGGCGGCGGGGAGCGCGTTCAATCGACGTTCACCCGCTAATTTGCAGGCAGGGGATCCGGACCGCTTGCTTGAACGTATGCACCACGGACCATATAGCGTCGCGGCGCGCCACTTACGTAAGCGGGCCGACGCAGAGGGAGAGTTTCCGCATGAAGACCATTTCCAAGCTTGCACTGATTGCGGCGTTTGCCACCGGCACGAGCGGCCTCGCGCTGTCGGCGCCTGCGTTCGCCAAGGACAAGAAGGCCGAAGAGGCACCGGCAATGAAGCTGAGCCCCGAAGTCCAGAAGCCCGGCATCGCCGCGCAGACTGCGCTGACCGCCAAGGATTACGCCGGCGCGCAGACCGCGATCGATCAGGTCGATGCCGCCGCCAAGACCGATTACGAGAAGTATATCGGCGCGGCGCTGCGTTATCAGCTCGAGAACGAGAAGCTGGTTGCCGCTCAGACCGCCAACCCGAACGCGCCGATGAACGAGACGACGCTGGCAAAGCCACTCGACGCGCTGATCGCCAACCCGGCGACGCCGGCTGCCGATCGTGGTCGCTACGCCTATCGCCGCGGCGCACTCGCGTTCAACGGCAAGCAGTACCCGATCGCGCTTCAGTATTTCGCCAAGGCGAAGGAACTCGGCTACACCGATCCGAACCTGCCGCTGCAGGTCATCAAGGCGAAGATGGACAGCGGCGACGTCGCCGGTGCGACCGCCGACCTGGAGGCCAGCATCGCGCAGATGACGGCATCGGGCCAGAAGGCGCCGGAGGAATATTACCGGTACGCGATCGCCAAGTCCTACGCCGCCAAGCGCAACGCCGACACGATGGCGTGGCTGAAGAAGTGGATCACGGCATACCCGTCGGCGAAGAACTGGCGTGACGTGTTGATCCTGTCGGGCATCCAGGCCAACGCCTTGATCCCACTCGATGAGGCGCAGAAGGTCGACGTGTTCCGCCTGATGCGTGCGACCAATTCGCTCGCCGATCAGACAGACTATCTCCAGTATGCCGACAGCGTGAACCGTCGCGGCTTGCCGAGCGAAGCGCAGGCGGTGATCAAGGAAGGTCTCGCATCGGGCAAGATCCCGGCGTCGAACACGATGGCCAAGGGCCTGCTGGCGGACGCGAGCAAGAACATCGCCAACGACGGTCCGTTGTCGGGTCTCGAGAAGCGCGCTGCGGCCGCGCCCAACGGCAAGCTCGCCGCGGGTACGGCCGATGCCTATCTGGGGCAGAACAACTACGCCAAGTCGATCGAGCTGTATCGCTTGGCGCTGACCAAGGGCGGCGTCGATGCCGACGACGTCAACCTGCATATGGGCATCGCGCTCGCGCGGTCGGGCGACAAGGCTGGCGCCACGACGGCGTTCTCGGCGGTCAAGGCTTCGCCCAAGGCGGATGTTGCTGGCCTGTGGACGACCTGGCTCGGTGCGCCGGCTGCCTAAGCTGCGGCGTCTTGAACGAGGAAGCGGGGTGGCAGCAATGCCACCCCGTTTTCGTTTGAGGGTATGGCTGGCCGATCAAGGCGTCTGAACTCCCCTCCTTGAAAGGGAGGGGCGGGGGGTGGGTTGGCCTGCCTGTGTCATGAAAGTCCGAACCAAGCGGAACCCAACCCACCCCCAACCCCTCCCTTCCAGGGAGGGGCGAGGGCTGGAAGTCAGAAGATCAGTCGACCACCACCGGGATGCCCGACAACGCCTTCGCCGTCCGGATCGTCAGCGACGTCTTCACGCTTGCCACGTTCGGCGCTGGCGTCAGGTGCGTCGTCAGGATTTCCTGGAAGCTCTTCAGGTCGGCGGCGACGATCTTCAGGATGAAGTCGATCTCGCCGTTGAGCATGTGGCATTCGCGGATTTCGGGAATGTCGGCAATGTGATGCTCGAACGCGGCGAGGTCGTGCTCTGCCTGGCTGCGCAGCGACACCATCGCGAACACGGTGATCGGGAAGCCCAGGCGGCTGGCATCGAGATCGGCGTGATAGCCACGAATGGCACCCGCTTCCTCGAGTGCGCGGACACGGCGGAGGCACGGCGGCGCAGTGAGCCCCACCTGGTCGGCCAGGTCGACATTGGTCATCCGACCGTCGGCCTGCAACAGCGACAGGATCTGCCGATCGATCCGGTCAAAACTCATTACACGCAACTCCTGATGGGCATCGCAAACCAAGCGATTCATTCCTCATAGCGATAAGATTGTTGCGGCGAAACGCAATTGTCCCACAATGCGACGAAGGCCTTTGCCTACCAAAATGGGTTGTTCCTTCGCATCGCCGCGCGCGTTAAGGAATCGGTACGGAGAGCGTGCTAAGCCCGCTGAAGCCGGGGAACGATGTGCGGTTCGACGATAGCCTGAAGACGATCCTTGCCGCCGACATGGCCACCGATTTCGGTGCGCAATCGGCGTGGCGGCAGTTGGTCGACCTGATGGGACGCGGTCGCGCGGTCGTCGACGAGCCGGCGATCGCGCGGTTGCGGCTGTTGCGGCAGGCGGTACCGGTCGAGGTCCGTGCCGCGAGTGCGCGGGCGCTGGCGTTTGCCAAGCCCGATGCGCGCCTCGTCGGGTTCTTCGCGGAGGACGTTCTGGCGATCGCCGCACCGGTGTTGCGGACTGCCACGCTGGAGCCGAACGACTGGCTCGCGCTTCTCCCGCGACTGACGCCGCCGAGCCGATCCGTCCTGCGCCATCGACGTGATCTGCCCGCCGAGGTCCAGCGTGGGTTGCAGAGCTTCGGTCCGACCGACTTCGTGTTGCCGCAACCCGAAGCGCCAGTCGAGATCGAGGTGGCCGAGGCTGAACCGGTCGCACCTGAACCGATCGCCCCCGAGCCGGCGCTGAGCAAAAAGGCGCCAGTCCGCGATGAACCGATCGCGAAGCTTTCCGAACCGGCTCCCGCCGACATTCCCGAGCTGTCCTTCTACGCAGCGCCGCTCAGCGAAACCCCGTTCATGGCGCTCGGTGCGGTTGCACGCGGGCTGCCGTTCGTCGCCGAGGCGTTTCGCCACGCCAAGCTAGCCGAGACCGAGCCGAATGTCGTCGAGGAAGCTGAACCAGCGCCGGCGGACCGGTTCGAGATTTCCGACCTCGTCGCGCGCATCGAGGCGTTCAATCGCGACCGCACCGTCGATGCTGCTACGCCAGCGCCCGCGGCGGCCGAAATCGAGGGCTTCCGCTTCGAGACCGACGCGCAAGGCGTCATCCGGATGGTCGACGGCGTCGCCCGCTCGGCACTGGTCGGCGTGTCGCTCGCCTATGCCGCGCAGCAGGGGGAGGCGCATCTCGACGGAGTTGCGGCAGGCGCGTTCCGCCGACGCTCGCGGTTCAGCGATGCGCGGCTTGAAGTGGGCGGCCTGTCCGATGCGTTCGGATCGTGGCGGCTGTCGGGCGTACCGGCGTTCGAACATGCGTCGGGTCGCTTCATCGGCTTCCGCGGAACGGGGCGTCGCCCTCGTCGCGACGAGACGGCCGAGCCGGTTCGCGTCTCGTCACCAGTGTCCGACTCGCTCCGCCAGCTCGTTCATGAACTGCGCACGCCCACCAATGCGATCGCCGGGTTCGCGGAGCTGATCGAGACGCAGTTGCTCGGCCCGGTCTCGCCGACCTACCGCGACCGTGCGACCACGATCCGCACGCAGGCGGGCGACCTGCTCGCGGCGATCGACGATCTCGATACTGCCGCGCGGATCGAAGGGCGTGCGCTCGACCTGCGCCCGACGACGGTGCCGGTTCGTCCGTTGCTCGACCGGGTCGTGCGGGATCTCCAGCCGCTCGCAACGCTGCGGGGGACGAGCCTGGGCGTGGCAATGCCGGCGGGCGACTGCGACATTCGCGGCGACGATCGTGCGGTCGAGCGGTTGATCGGCCGGTTGCTCGCCGCGCTGGTTTCCGCCGGGCGGAAGGGCGAGCAGATCGGTGTAGTCGTGCGGCCGGTCGCCGATACCGTGACGATCGAGTTCGACCGACCCGCCGCGCTCGCCGCCCATGCCACCGATGTCCTGCTGAGCATCGATGCCGAACATGAGAGCGACGGCGATGGCGCGCCCTTGCTCGGGACCGGGTTCGCGTTGCGGCTGGCACAGAACCTCGCGGTCGAACTGGGCGGCGTGCTGACGATCGGCGCCGACCGGCTGACCCTTCAGCTTCCGGCCGCGGATACTGTCGATGCGGAGCGGACCGCCGACGAACAGCGGTGACCTATCGCCCCCCGCGCCTGACCGACGCACAACGCGTGGTATGGCCCGAGGAATTCGGCACGCGCTTTACCGTCTTCGCGGACGTCGAAGAGGAATTCGACTGGAACGCCCCGCTGGATCGCCGCAACCGCGCGACGACCGCGATGGTGGCCTTTCCAGAGGCGCATCGCCGGTTCGCCGAACGGGGCGTCGCGCTGGCCTGCATGGTCGACTATCCGGTCGCCACCGATCCGGCGGCCGTCGCGATCCTGTCGCGGGTCGTCGAGGACGGGCGTTCCGAGATCGGCACGCAGCTCCATGCCTGGGTCAATCCGCCGTTCCCGGACAGCGCGCCGCCGGGATCGAGCTACGCCGGCAACCTGCCGCGCGCATCGGAAGCCGCCAAGCTCGAAACGCTGACCCGGGCCATCACGACCGCATTCGGCCGAGCCCCGCGCGCCTATCGCGCCGGCCGCTACGGCATCGGTCCCAACAGTTTCGCGCTGCTCGCTAGGCTCGGTTACCGGATCGATAGCTCGGTGCGTCCCGGTTACGATTACAGTGCCGACGGGGGGCCAGATTTCTCGATGGCCGACGCCGGCGCCTATCGCGCAGAGGGGATCGTCGAGTTGCCGCTGACTACGGTTTTCACGGGTGGTGCACGATGGGGTGGCGCGCATTTGTACCGGGCACTCGGACGCATTCCGAAGGGCAGGGGCCTCTTCGCGCGCGCGCACCTGCTGTCCCGGATCGCGCTGACGCCCGAGGACATGCCGATCGCCGACGCTTTGGAGGCCGTCGCGGTGGCGGCTGGCGAAGGGCTGCGGTTGCTCAACCTGTCGTTCCACTCGCCGTCTTTGGTCCCGGGTCACACGCCTTATGTTCGTGACGCGGCGGACCTGAAGCGTTTTCATGCATGGTGGACCGTGATGCTCGACGAGTTCGAGCGGCGTGGGATTCGCAACGCCTCGCTTGACGAGATCATCTCGGCGCTCGAGTAGCGGCCGGATCGCGGGCTTGCTCTATTCGAAGGTTCGCAAACAAATTTGATCGCGACGCTACGGCTAAGTCCAACGGGCTCCCCTCCCTGGAAGGGAGGGGCAGGGGGTGGGTTGGTTTCCGCATGTCCGACCGTTGGGGCTCAAGCTGGCCGACCCACCCCCGCCCCCTCCCTTCCAGGGAGGGGAGATCGTCGTGGTTTGGGCTTCGTTGGAACTCCCACCCTCAAATCACAGCTGTACCCCAAAACCAGAAAGGGCGGCCCGTTGCCGGACCGCCCTTCTGATACGCAGATACTGAAAGCGAGATTAGCGCTTCGAGAACTGGAAGCTACGACGGGCCTTCGCCTTGCCGTACTTCTTGCGCTCGACGACGCGGCTGTCGCGGGTCAGGAAGCCTGCTGCCTTTACCGATGCGCGCAGCACCGGCTCGAAGCGGGTCAGGGCTTGGCTGATGCCGTGCTTGACCGCGCCGGCCTGGCCCGAAAGGCCACCACCCTTGACAGTGCAGACGACGTCGTACTGACCTTCGCGCTCGGTGATCCCGAACACCTGGTTGATGACGAGACGCAGCGTCGGACGTGCGAAATACACTTCCTGGTCACGACCGTTGATCGTGATCTTGCCGGTGCCGGGCTTGACCCAGACGCGCGCGACGGCGTCCTTGCGACGGCCGGTCGCATAGGCGCGGCCCTGCTTGTCGAGGATCTGCTCGCGCAGCGGCATCGGCTCGCGGACGGGCTCGTTCGAGACCGGCGCTGCGATATCGCCTTCGCTGGTCGGCAGAGCCTGCTCGGCGGGGGCAGCCGGCGCGGGCTGGTTGGTCAGGCTCGCGAGATCGGCGAGCGACTGGCGGTTGTCGGACATTATGCGCCCACCTTGTTCTTGCGGTTCATGCTGCCGATGTCGAGCACGGCAGGGTTCTGTGCCTCGTGCGGATGCTCGGTGCCCTTGAAGATACGCAGGTTGCGCATCTGCTCACGACCCAGCGGGCCGCGCGGGATCATGCGCTCGACAGCCTTTTCGAGGACGCGCTCGGGGAAGCGGCCGTCGAGGACCTTGGCGGCAGTGATGCCCTTGATGCCGCCGGCGTAACCGGTGTGCTTGTAATAGATCTTCTTCGCGGCCTTGTTGCCGGTGAAGCGGATCTTGTCGGCATTGATCACGACGACGTTGTCACCGCAATCGACATGCGGAGTGAACGACACCTTGTGCTTGCCGCGCAGGACGTTGGCGATGATCGATGCGGCACGGCCGACGACGAGACCTTCCGCGTCGACGATATGCCACTGCTTGTCCACCTCTGCCGGCTTTGCCGACTTGGTGGTCTTCATGAGCGCCTTCATGGGCGTTAGACCTTCCAGATTGAATGCAAGCGCACCAAGGGGAGGCCCCGCAGCGCGAATGCCGGCCTAATGCTGAAAGGGGGGCTTCAAGTCAAGCTTTCCGCCGGTTTCCTGACGGGTATTATTATACCCGCTGCGTAATGCGGGGTGCGCTGCCGACTGCGTGCGCGGCGAACATCGCGGCGATCAGGAGGAGCGCGGCGTTGCCCTGGTGTGCGACCGCGACGTCGATCTGCACGCCGGTCATCAGCGTCGCGATGCCAAGCATGATCTGGAGTGTGACGAGTCCGACGACGAAGAACCCCGCGCTGCTGCCCGTTTTGGTCGCCTTGATCGCCAGCCAGATCAGTCCGGCTGCGGCCGCAAACGCGAACCAGCGGTGG
Source organism: Sphingomonas sp. Leaf230 (assembly GCF_001421745.1). Taxonomy (GTDB): domain Bacteria; phylum Pseudomonadota; class Alphaproteobacteria; order Sphingomonadales; family Sphingomonadaceae; genus Sphingomonas. The sequence continues at coordinate 381,137 of NZ_LMKW01000009.1, forward strand.
ATGAACTGGACGACGATCGGGTTGTCGACGGCGTTGCTCCAGGCGGGGTTCACCATCGGCACGTCCGCGGGGAACAGCCCGTCGCCCATCAGTGGCCAGCTCGCGAACGCATAGCCAGCGTCGAGCCCGGCGGTGAACGCGCCGTAGACAAGCTGCACGAACAGCAGCGCCAGTGCGAGGATCGCTACCGGCGCGAGCCGGGCAGGGGCGGCGAGCGGATTGCAGTGCAGCGCCATTAGGTCGAGCGCGGTCCACACGATCCCGGCGAGGATCGTCAGCGCGGTCAGCAGGTGGACGGCGAGTCGGATGTGGCTGACATCAGTCCTCACCGACAGGCCGGACGCAACCATCCACCAGCCTATCGCGCCCTGGAACGCACCGAGCGCCAGCAACGCCGACAGCCGCCAGCCATAGCCGACCGGGATACGCTTGCGCACCGCGAACCAGATGAGCGGCACCGCGAACACGAAACCGATCACGCGGCCCCACAGCCGGTGCAGATATTCCCAGAAGAAGATCGCCTTGAACCCGCCGACCGTCATGTCTGCGTTGAACGCGGCGTATTCGGGGATGCGCTTGTAGGCGTCGAACTCGGCCTGCCACTGTGCGTCGTTGAGCGGCGGGATGATCCCGCTGATCGGCTTCCACTGCGTGATCGACAGCCCCGACTCGGTCAGCCGCGTGATCCCGCCGATGACGACCATCGCGACGATCAGGCCGGCGACCGTGAACAGCCACAGGGCGACGGAACGAGGACGGGCTTTGGTGAGGAAGGCGGCGCTGGGTTGAAGCATGGTGAGGAGATAGTGGTTTGCGCGGCGGGGCGCCATCGGTTCGTGGTGCGCCGTTGCTTCATGTTGCTGGGGGCGATCGAGGGCCAAGACTCCAGTAGCCGCTGAGGGAGTGAACCCTTCAGAATCTGGCCTAACTTACCGCCAAAATTGACAATGTAATGTTGTATCCTGTCAACGAGGCGTCTATATCCGACGAACGATGACGCCCTCGGCCACGCATACCCACCGCTTCGCCGGACTCGATCGCTATGCGATCGGGCTGTCGGGCCTGTGCATGGTGCATTGCCTGGCGACCTCCGTGCTGGTCGCGCTGATGTCGACCGCGGGCGGTTTCCTGCTCGACCCGATCTTCCACGAAGTCGGCCTGACGATCGCTATCGGCCTCGGCGCGCTGGCGCTCGGTCGCGGCGTGTTGAACCACGGCTATATGATGCCCGCCGCGATGGGTGCACTCGGACTCGGCATCATGGCGGGTGCGATGACGCTGCCGCACGACAGCGGTGGCGGCGAGACGCTGTGGACGATCGTCGGCGTCGGCCTGCTCGCATTCGGCCACGATCTCAACCGTCGCGCGGAAAGCTGAGCGGGTTGCTGGAACCCCTCCGGCATCCTACTTCACCAGCATGGCGCACGCTCACAACCACACCGAACCGCAGGGCGCCGATCTTACCGTCGCAGCACAGACGACGCTCGAAAAGGCCGGCGAGCAATGGACGACGATGCGCGCCAGCGTGTTCGCAGCCCTCGCCAGCTTCGAGAAGCCGGCATCGGCCTACGATATCGCCGAGGCCGTTTCGAAGGCCGAAGGTCGCCGGGTCGCCGCGAACAGCGTGTACCGCATCCTCGATCTGTTCGTCGGCGCGAACCTAGCGCGGCGAGTCGAGAGCGCGAACGCCTATGTCGCCAACGCGCATCCCGATTGCCTGCACGACTGCATCTTCCTGGTCTGCGACTCGTGCGGCCAGACCACGCATCTCGATAACGACACGATCACCAAGGGTGTGCGGAACGCGGCGGAGGCGGCGGGCTTTTCCCCGGTGAGGCCGGTGATCGAAGTCCGCGGGCGATGTGCGGAGTGCGAAGCGAAGTAGAAGCTTACCCCGCACGCTTAATCTCATGATTGAGCCGTCCCTCCCTGGAAGGGAGTGGTAGGGGTGGGTCGGCTGGCTTTGGCCGGCGCCGCCTGGTCCGGAAGCCGACCCACCCCCGGCCCCTCCCTTTCAGGGAGGGGGGACCGTTGTGTTCTTGGCGTGCGTCAGTTCAAATCCTTCCCCATCCGGATCATTGGCACCGGCACGTCTCCCGGAGTCTCGATCCGCTCGATCGGCAGATACCCGCAGGCCCGGTACAGCGGTTCCCCCCCTAGCGTCGCCATCATCTCCGCCCGCGCAAACCCGGCCTCTCGCGCTGCCGCCTCGCAAACCGACAACACCAGCCGCCCGACACCCCGCCGCGTAAAGTCCGGGTCGGTATACATCGCGCGGATCCGTGCCGCGTCGCGCACCGGATCGAGCAACGCCGCATCGCGCAACGCCGTGCTGTGATCGCCGCCATAGAGCGTCGCGCGCCGACTCCATCCGCCACATCCGGCCAGCCGACCGTCCGCCTCGACCAGCAGATACGTCCCGTCCGCGATCAGCTGCGTATCGAGCCCCATCACCGCGCGGCTCGCCTCGACCTGTGCCGGCGTGAGGAAGTCCCCCTGCAACGCGCCGATTGCGCGGGCCATCAGCGCGGAGATCGCCGGAATATCGGCGGCGACGGCAACACGGTGCGTAAAGTTCATATTTGTGCACTTTCCGAGCGATTCCAGCGCGAATGCTACGCCATGACACGGTAACAATCGACACGATACGCGCGCTGCATTAAGCCCGTCCGATGGCCGACCTTCCCTCGACACCGCTGCTCGACACCGTTTCGACGCCCGACGACCTCCGCAAGTTGCGCCCGGACCAGCTCCGCCAACTCGCCGACGAACTGCGTACCGAGACGATTTCCGCGGTCGGCACCACCGGCGGGCATCTCGGCTCGGGCCTCGGCGTTGTCGAACTGACCACCGCCATCCACTATGTCTTCGATACCCCGCGCGACCGGCTGGTGTGGGACGTCGGCCACCAATGCTATCCACATAAGATCCTGACGGGACGCCGCGACCGAATCCGTACGCTGCGCCAGGGCGGGGGGCTCAGCGGCTTCACCAAGCGTAGCGAGAGCGAATACGATCCGTTCGGCGCGGCGCATTCCTCGACCTCGATCTCGGCGGCGCTGGGCTTTGCGATCGCCAACAAGATCGCGGGGACGCCCGGCAAGGGCATCGCGGTGATCGGGGATGGCGCAATGTCCGCGGGCATGGCGTACGAGGCGATGAACAACGCCGCGCAGGCGGGTAACCGGCTGGTCGTGATCCTCAACGACAACGACATGTCGATCGCCCCGCCGGTCGGTGGACTGTCGGCGTATCTGAGCCGAATCGTGTCGAGCCGCGAGTTCCTCGGCTTCCGCGACCTCGCGCGCAAACTCGCCAAGCGGCTGCCACGGCCGATCGCCAGCGGCATGCGCAAGACCGACGAGTTCGCGCGCGGCATGACGATGGGCGGCACGCTGTTCGAGGAACTCGGCTTCTATTATGTCGGCCCGATCGACGGGCATAACCTCGAACATTTGATCCCGGTGCTCGAGAATGTCCGCGATGCCGAGGAGGGCCCGATCCTCGTCCACGTCGTCACCAAGAAGGGCAAGGGCTACGGCCCCGCCGAGGCGGCCGCGGACAAGTATCACGGCGTCCAGAAGTTCGACGTGATCTCGGGCGTGCAGACCAAGGCGCCGCCGGGACCGCCGCAATACCAGAACGTGTTCGGCGCGCAGCTCGTCGCGGAGGCCGCCAAGGACCCGCGGATCTGTGCGATCACCGCGGCGATGCCTTCGGGCACCGGGCTCGACGCGTTCGCCAAGGCGTATCCCGACCGCTTCTTCGACGTCGGTATCGCCGAGCAGCACGGCGTCACCTTCGCCGCCGGGCTCGCCGCACAGGGGATGCGACCGTTCTGCGCGATCTACTCGACGTTCCTCCAGCGCGCGTACGACCAGGTTGTGCACGACGTGGCGATCCAGAACCTGCCGGTCCGTTTCGCGATCGACCGCGCGGGGCTGGTCGGCGCGGACGGCGCTACTCATGCCGGGTCGTTCGACGTCACCTACCTCGCGACGCTGCCGAACTTCGTCGTGATGGCGGCGGCGGACGAGGCCGAACTCGTCCACATGACGCACACCGCGGCGCAGTACGACACCGGCCCGATCGCTGTGCGCTATCCGCGCGGCAACGGCACCGGCGTCGCGCTCCCAGAGACTCCGCAACTGCTGGAGATCGGCAAGGGTCGCGTCGTGCGCGAGGGCAAGAAGATCGCGATTTTGTCGCTCGGCACGCGTCTCGAGGAAGCGCTCAAGGCCGCCGAGGTTCTCGAAGCCAAGGGGCTGAGCACGACGGTAGCGGATCTCCGCTTCGCCAAGCCGCTCGACGTCGATCTGATTCGGAAATTGCTTACCACGCACGAAGTCGCGGTGACGATCGAGGAGAACTCGGTCGGTGGCTTCGGCGCGCACGTGCTGACGATGGCTTCGGACGAGGGCTTGATCGACGGCGGGCTCAAGCTGCGTACGCTGCGTCTGCCCGACGTGTATCAGGACCAGGACAAGCCCGAAGTCCAGTATGCCGAAGCCGGGCTCGACGCGACTGCGCTGGTGGATACCGTGCTCAAGGCGCTCCGCCACAATTCGGGCGGGGTCGCCGAAGCGCGCGCATGACCGGGCCAACCAGAGGTCTTGTGATCATTGCGCTGGCGGTGGTCGTGATGGTGTCGTTGAATATCGCGATGTGGCGGCGGATGCGGGGTGGGCTGGCTGCGGCGAAGGCCGAGCAGGCGGCGAACCCCGAGCTGTTCGATGAGGACGGTTCTCGGATTTCTTGAGCGGACTTTGGTAGCAGCCACCACCCCGGCGAAGGCCGGGGCCCAATTGGGAGACGTTGGTAACCGAGCGCGGTGCATCGTTACTGTGACCTCACCAATTGGGCCCCGGCCTTCGCCGGGGTGGTGTACCGTCAGGTAGGTGAGGTTAACCGCCCAAGTAGTGCGTTTGCGCGGCGTCGGTAGCGCTCACCGCAAGGATCGACCGCGCTTTGCTTGGCGGCAAAGCCTGCCCTCGACCATCGCCACTCGCCGCGATCACCCGCTCCAGCAGATCCTGCCCCTCGCGCCACCAGCCGATCCCACTCGCGGCATTCAAATGTCCCTGCGGGCCTGCATCGACGAAGTGGCTGCCCCAGTCCGCCGCCATGCTGTGCGCGCGTTCCGGCGTGACCCAGGGGTCGTCACTGCTCGCGACCACGATCGACGGGAATGGCAGCGGCGTGCGCGGCGTCGGCGAGAAGCCCTTCAGTTCGGCCTGCGCGCCGCCGCGATCGACGTCCGCCGGCGCCACGAGAAGCGCGCCCGCTACCGGCCAGCCATAAGGCTGCGGGCTGAGTTCGGCCCACCACGCCACTGCGAGGCACCCGAGGCTGTGCGCGGCGAGGATCACCGGCGCCTGTGCCTGCCGGATCGCTTCGTCAAGTCGCGTCACCCAGGCGTTGCGGTGCGGCGTGTTCCACATGCCGAGCTCGACGCGCACCGTGTCGGGCCGCGCCTCTTCCCATAACGTCTGCCAGTGCGAAGGACCCGATCCACCAAGGCCGGGCACGGTCAGGATCGTCGGCTGGACGGAATCATACGGTGCGAAACTACCCACAGCGCTTCTCCTTCTCCAAAACCTCGTTCTTCGAGGTCGGGAGCGTGGCCGAAGGACGCTCTAGGGCACGCCATCCGGTCACGATCCCATGTGCTCAAGATAATCCTACTCGTTCGGTAGGCAATGACATTGCGGCGAAAGGAAGGCAGCTTGCGGCAATCGGATCGGGCGGCGATAGCGGGCGGATGGTGAAGGTACGTGCAGACCAGATGCTGGTCGACAGGGGGCTGGTCGAGTCGCGGACGCGCGCGCAGGCGCTGATCATGGCGGGCCTCGTGTTTGCGGGGACGAAGAAGGTCGACAAGCCGGGACAGACGCTCGCGGACGACGTGCAACTCGACGTACGCGGTCGTGACCATCCCTGGGTTTCTCGTGGTGGGATCAAGCTGGCGCACGGCCTTGCGCATTTCGGCTGGGACGTGACCGGCGCGGTGGCGATCGACGTGGGCTCGTCGACCGGCGGCTTTACCGACGTCATGCTGAAGAACGGCGCGGTGAAGGTCTACGCGGTCGACAGCGGGACGAACCAGCTTGCCTGGTCGCTCCGGCAGGATGAGCGCGTCGTCGTCCACGAACAGACCAGCGCGCGGATTCTCACGCCCGCGCATATCCCGGAGTCGATCGACCTGATCGTCTGCGATGCGAGCTTCATCGGCTTGGCGAAGGTGCTGGAGCGGCCGATATCGTTTGCCAAACCGGACGCGCGGCTGATGGCGCTGGTGAAGCCGCAGTTCGAGGCGGGGCGCGGCGAAGTGGGGAAGGGCGGTGTCGTCCGCGATACCGCGATCCACCAGCGCGTCTGCGACGAGGTCGCGGCGTGGTTGACGGGGCAGGGGTGGAGTGTGGTCGGTGTGGTCGAGAGCCCGATCACGGGGCCCGAGGGCAATGTCGAGTTCCTGATTGCGGCTTTGCATGGCGAGAGTCTAACGGTGGAACAGCCTGCCTCGGACGCGCCAAACGATCCCGAAACGCCTCTGTCATCCTGACAAACGTCAGGACCCAGAGCCACACTGGGTGCGCTCGGTATCCTGGATACTGACTTTCGTCAGGATGACGGCGTGGGGAGGTGGCGTACCGGAATGAACCACTAGCGGAACGATTCTCCACCAAACTCGGTTTACCGATCGCAAAATGCGCGCCAGGACGAGCGCGCGTAGAGGCGGAAGGATTTGTGTGGGCGGTATCGCTTCGAAGGGCCAGTTGAGGATGTCGTTCCTCCGCTGGGCGGTCGTGACCGTGCCCCTGATCCTGTTGCTGGGCTTTCTGTCCGGCCGGTCGGTCAGCGTCGGCAGCGAGAATGCCTGGTACATGGCGCTCGCCAAGCCCGCGCTGAACCCGCCGGGCTGGGTGTTCCCGGTCGTCTGGACCACGCTCTACATCCTGATTGGCCTCGCGCTCGCGATGATCCTCAACGCACGGGGCGCTCGGTTGCGCGGGCTGGCCGTCGCGCTGTTCGTTGGCCAGTTCCTGCTCAACCTCGCCTGGACGCCGATGTTCTTCGGCGCGCACAAGATCGGGCTGTCGGTACTGGTGATCGTCGCGATGCTGGCGCTGTCGATCGCCGCGACCTTCGTATTCGCGCGCATTCGCCCCGCCGCGGCGTGGCTGATGGTGCCGTACATGGTGTGGATCAGCTTTGCCGGCGTGCTCGCGTTCAGCATCGGGCAGTTGAACCCCGATGCCGAAACCCTTGCACCCGCGCCGCATACGTCCCAAATGCTGTGACGCAGCAGTCACTGTAACAGTCACTGCGACAGTCTTTGGGATTTTGAAGCAATGCAGTCCGAAAACCGCGTGTTCGACGATATCGTCAAGGTCTTGAACGGTGCTGCCGGTACGCTTGCGGGCGTCGGTCGCGAAGCCGGTTCCGGCGCGCGGGAACGCGCGCGCGAATGGCTCGGCGGGCTCGACTTCGTCAGCCGCGAAGAGTTCGACGCCGTGAAGGCGATGGCCGCTGCCGCGCGCGACGAGAACGATGCATTGAAGGCCCGGCTCGATGTGCTCGAAGCCAAGTTTTCGGCACAATCGACAGTAGGTGCGCCGGCCGGGGCGTCTTTCGACTGACTTTTCCACAGTTTTCCGCAGAATTGGGGCCGATGGGGTTGCCGGGGCGTTTTTGCCTCGGCACCCTTTGTCGTGCGATAAGGACCGCCAGGACCCTATGATGCTTGAACACGCCGACCACGACCACGAAGACGCCGCCCCGATCGACATGCTCGAGAGCTATTACGCCGCGCATGGCTGGGAGCATGAGCGCCACGACGACGAGATCGTCGCGACCGTCAAGGGAAGCTGGGCGACCTATGAATTGCGCGCGCTGTGGCGCGACGACGATAGCGTCCTGCAATTCCTCGCTTTTCCAGACATCAAGGTGCCCGACGAACGCCGTCAGGCTGTGTATGAGACGATCGGGCTGGTCAACGAACAGCTCTGGATCGGGCATTTCGAACTCTGGTCGTCGAGCGGCATATTGCTGTTCCGGCACGCGGCTATGGTCGACGGCGGCGATGACGGCACGATGTCGCTCGACGCAGCGGAACTGCTGGTCGAATCGGCGATCGAGGAGTGCGAGCGCTTCTATCCGGTGTTCCAGTTCGTGCTGTGGGGCGGGAAGAGCCCCAAGGAAGCGATCGCCGCGGCACTGATCGAAACGCACGGCGAGGCATGAACTTTCCGGCAGGTCCGCTGTGGCTGATCGGCTGCGGCAACATGGGCGGGGCGATGCTGCGGCGATGGATCGCCGCCGGGCTCAATCCGGCGACCGTTACGGTGATCACGCGGAGCGGGCAGGGGGCACCCGAAGGTGTCCGTTCGCTGACTGCGCTTCCCGACGAAGAGGCGCCCGCGACGGTGATGCTCGCGCTGAAGCCGCAGCAGATCGATGCGGCGCAGGCATTGCTGGCGCCCATGCGAGGCAAGCCGCAGCTGCTCCTGTCGATCCTCGCCGGTGTCGACTACGCGGCACTCTCCCAGCGGTTCGCGGCTGACACGATCGTCCGCGCGATGCCCAACCTTCCGGTGGCGATCGGCAAGGGCGTGACGTCGCTCTACACCGCTGGGGCGTCGGAAGAGGCGATCGCGGCGGCGGAAGCGTTCGCTGTGCCGCTCGGTCACTACGAATGGATCGCCGACGAAGCGCATTTCGATGCGGTGACCGCGCTTGCCGGATCCGGCCCTGGGTTCGTGTTCCGATTCGCCGATGCGCTCGCCAAGGCGGGGGCAGCGCTCGGGCTGCCGGTAGACCAGGCGGCGCGTTTGGCGATCGCGACGTTGGAAGGGTCGGCGATCATGGCGGCCGAAGCGGACGTATCACCCGGCATACTCGCCGACCGCGTCGCGAGCCCCGGCGGATCGACCCGCGAGGGCCTGAACGTCCTCGACCGCGACGATGCCCTGGTCGCGCTGCTTACCGCGACGCTTGCCGCCTCGGAACGTCGCAACGCCGAAATGGCAGCAGCGGCGCGCTAGAGGCGGCGTCGAATGTCGTGGGAGTCGCTAGCCGCGCGGTGCAGCCGCAGTGAAGGCCGCGGCGATTGCGGCGTGCATCGGCTTGGCGACGAACGCGGCGTCGTACGGGCAGGGGCGGCGGCGAGCCTTGTCCTTGCGCGGCTCGAAACCCTCGATCCAGCTGTAGCGGTCGGTCATGCCCCACAACAGCACGTCCTTCAGCGCCGGGTAGGCGAACATCAGGTCTAGATAGCTGCGCGTGAAGTCGGCCACGCCTTGGTCGCGTGTGGCGACGTCGGCGGGGAGATTATTGTCGCGGACGTCGAGCTCGGTGATCACGATGGCATAGCCCATCGCGGTGACGGCATCGATGAAACGGCGCCATTCGCCTTCCAGCGCGGCGATCGTGGCGCGGGTGTCGGTGCCTTGCGTGACGAGGTGCGACTGGACGCCGAGCGCGTCGACCGGAACGCCGCGCGCCTTGAACCCCTCCAGCAGTTTGAGGACGCCGGCGCGGTGCTGTGCGTTGCCCGGCTCCCAGCTCATATAGTCGTTATAGACGAGTTGCGCGTGCGGGGCTGCGGTGCGCGCCGTGTGGAAGGCAAGGTCGAGCGTTGCCTCGGGGCTGCCGAGGGCGCGGGACAGGGCGGTCGTGTACAGCGTGCCGTCGGCGGGGGTGACCGCCTCGTTGACCACGTCGTAGCTGCGGATGCGCGTACCGTAGCGCTGGCATACCGTGGTGATGTGCCGGACGAGCAACTGTTCCGCCGCACGCGCAGGCGTCGCGCCGAAATCGTGGCTTTCCTCCCATTTCGGCATCCATTTGGGCTGGTGCCACAGGAGGTTGTGGCCGCGGACGGGCAGCGCGTTGGCATCGGCCCACGCCATCATCGCGTCGAACCGCGTGAAGTCGAAGGTCGTGGCGCTGGGGCGGAGCGCCTGCCACTTCATCTCGTTCTCGGGGACCAGCAGCCCGCAGTCGCGCTTCAGCAGTCTCGCATAGGCCGGGTTGGCGAACGAGCCGCGGTCCGCGCCAGGTTCGCTCCACGCGAAACAGGAGCCGAGGCGCATGCCCTTGGCTGCTGCCAGCGATTGCAGGCTCCCGTCGGCTCCCGTCGCGCGCAGGATCGATCGCGCCTGAGCATTCGCCGCAGCGCCGGCAGCCGCGAGCCCCGCCAGCATGCCCAGTCCGTCCCGTCGTGTAATGTCCACGAAGCATCCTCATTATATTTTTGTGATAGCGCTATCGTTGTTAGATATCGGGACGATGTCAATCGCTTACCGGGCCGCCAAGGCCTGCGCGAAGCCAGGTTGCAGGCGGGTGACGCAGGCGGGTGACGGGGCGGGTGACGTGGCGGCCGGCATCAACTAGATCGACATCATGCCTGGGCTCTTCGATCATCTTATGCCGGCGAAACGCTGGACGCCTTCGCGGTACCGTGCGTTGCTGCGTGCACGTGGGCCACGGTCCGTGCAGTTCCGCACTCGTGCGGCGATTCTGACAGGTGCGATCCTGATCGGCGTCGTCGCGACGCTGTTCGCCGAAGCGGCGGACTGGGCGGCGGGGGTGTTCGCCGGGTACGCGCAGAGCTGGCACTGGCTGCCGCTGTTGACGACGCCATTGACGTTCATGGCGCTGGTCTGGCTGACGCGGCGGTACGCGCCGTTCGCGCGGGGATCGGGTATTCCACAGGTGATCGCGGCACAGGCCGATCCGAACGAGGCGACGCGGACGCTGATCTCGCCGCGCACCGTCGCCGCCAAGGCCGTGCTGACGATCGGCGCGGTGCTAGGCGGCGCGTCGGTCGGGCGCGAGGGACCGACCGTGCAGCTTGCCGCGGCGGTGATGGGCGCGACGCATCGGCTCGTCCGCGTACCGTTGCGGGGCGGCGTGCTGATCGCTGGCGGGGCGGCGGGTGTCGCAGCCGCGTTCAACACACCGCTCGCCGGGCTGTTGTTCGCGATCGAGGAACTGGCGTCGGCGTACGAGCAGCGCGTGACGCTGCTGGTCCTCGCGGCGATCGTCATCGCCGGGATGGTCGCGCAGTCGGTGCAGGGCGACTACATCTATTTCGGCGCGATCGGCGCACATATGCCGTTGCTGTCGGCGCTGCTGGTAGCACCGGTCGCCGGGATCGCCGGCGGGATGGCGGGCGGTCTGTTTTCCCGCACGCTGCTGGCGATGGCGCAGAGCCGCAACCGCATGACGACCTGGACCCGCGCCAATCCGGTCAAGTTCGCCGGAGCGTGTGGTGCCGTCGTCGCGGTGCTAGGCGTGTTCACCGGCCTGACCTGGGGAACGGGCTATTCCGCGGCGCGCGCGATGATCGTCGGTGTCGATGCGCCCTTGTGGTTCGGACCCGCCAAGTTCGTGGCGACCGCCGCGACCGCGATCGCGGGGTTGCCGGGCGGGATCTTCGCGCCGTCGCTTGCTGTCGGGGCTGGCGTCGGCAATTTGCTCCGCGAAGTGTTTCCCGGCGAACCCGCAAGCGCGATCGTGATCCTGGGGATGGTCGCGTATTTCGCGGGTGTCGTCCGCGCGCCGCTGACCGCGGTCATCATCCTGTCGGAGACGACCGCCAGCCGCGGACTGATGCTGCCGATGTTCGCGACCGCGTTCATCGCCGATGCGGCCAGCCAATGGGTCTGCCGCGAGAAGCTGTACCACGGGTTGTCGAAGACGTTCGCGATGCCCGGAACGTCGAAAGCCCCTTAAGGCCCGATATCGATCGCCTGCGCCTCGGCGCGTTTGGCGGATGCCTTGGCGAAGCCGAGTTGCTCCGCGATCGGATCGTTCCAGCCGTAAGGATCGGTCCGAAACGCGACCTTGCCGGCATCGTCGACATAGACGTTGTGGTACAGCAGCCGGACCGGAATGCGGCGGGGCAGGGGGACGAAGCTCGTCTCGCCCGAATCCTGCGCCGTCTGCCACGCTTCGCCGACGCCTTCGTCCTCCGCGAGGATACGCGCGAACCCCAACGCATCCTCCACACGGACGCAACCATGGCTCAGATGACGCTGGCTGCGATCGAACAAGCCCGGCGCGGAGGTGTCGTGCAGGTAGATCGCCTGATCGTTCGCCATGTCGAACTTGACCATGCCTAGCGCGTTGCTCGGCCCCGGCTGCTGGACGATCCAGCCATCGCGGACGACCATGTTGTGCGCGGTGAGATACTCCTCGCCGACATTGGCCATCTCGCCGTTCTGGATCGATTTCGGCACGGTCCAGGTGGGATTGGCAACCAGACGATAGATCGGTGACGACAGCGCCGGCGTCTCGCGGCCGGGTTCGCCGACGATCACCTTGCGCTGATCGATCATCGTGCCGTCGCGGTAGTAGCGAAGCTGTGCGGCGGCGGTGTTGACGTCGATCCGGGTGGGCGGCGGCGTTCGTGCCAGCCATCGCCGCCGTTCGAGCCCGACCGCGAGCGCGCGCGCACGGTCGCCCGCACCAAGGTTCAGTACCTTTAACGTCTCGGGGCCGACCACGCCGTCGGCGGCGATGCCGTAGTCGGTCTGGAGCCCTTTCAGCGCCTCGGCCATTGCCTGCGTGTAGATCATTGGTGCCGCGGTCGTCGGCGTGGTCGCTGTCGGCGAAAATGGCGTCGGTACGGGCGCTACGGCGAGCGGGTCGGTCGACGAGGGAAGATATCCGCTCTCAGCGAGCTGCTCGACGATCGTGGCGACGCGCGCGTCGCGGTTGCCGACGCGGATGACGCCGGAGGGTATCGCTTGCACCGGCGTTGCGGTCGACGCCTTGGCGCTGAACGCGAGATACGCGTCGGAGAGTTGCTTATACTCGGCATCTTGCGGTGGGAGACCGTCGAACCAAGCGACGAGATCGCCCTTGGCCAGCGCGCGGGAGAGGCCGGTGGCGAGATCGACCTTGGGACGGGGCAGAGTGTAGACCTGATGCAGCGAGGCGGGGTCGATGCGGCCCTGTGCGAGCGCGCCGGCATAATCGAGTGCGGCCTTGGTTCGCGCGGCATCGTCGATCGGCGTGGCGCCATCGGCGGATGCGGGTAGGAACTCGACCCGATCGAGGCCGTGGCGCGCACGGTCGGCAAGGATCTGATCGAAGGCTGCGATGTTTCCCGCGGTCCAAGTTGCCTTGGCCGGAGTGGCCTTGCCAACTGCCTTTGGTGCCGACTTCGACGCGGTGCGGGACTGGCCTTCCGCGATGGCCTTTGTTGGGACGATGGGCTTCGGCGCGGGAGCAAATCCACCGAGCGCCAGAGCCAGGACCGGCATGCAACCCAAAGCGAGCTGCATCCGTGAAGTTCGTACTGTCATAGGTGGATAACGTTTGGACGGTTCGATGGGCTCACATTAGCGGCAGATTTCTCGGTTTCTCGGTTCGGCTCTCGTCGATCAGCGGAAATCGAAGACGCCGCCGGGTGGCGCTGCGACAAACCTCTCGCGAGGTATCGCCGCTGCGGCCAGCGCTTCGGCCAGCGCGATTTGCGGCGCGTCGCGTGCTTCGTCGGTCAGCTGGAACGTGCCCCAATGGATGCCGAGCGCCCGTTTCGCGTCGACCTCGCCGAAGATGCGCACCGCCTCGGCGGGATCGACATGCTGCCCGGCCATGAACCAGCGCGGGGCGTAGGCGCCGATCGGGATCAGCGCGACGTCGGGCGCGCCAAGACGCTCGCGGATCTGGCCGAAGATCGCGCCATTGCCGTACGCGGTATCGCCCGCAAACCAGATCGCACCGGCTGGCGTGTCGAGCCAGTGCCCGGCCCATAAAGCCATCCGGACGTCGCTCGGCCAGCGGTTCGCCCAGTGATAGGCGGGCGTGATCGTGGTAGAGATGCCGTCACCGATCGGCAGGCGGTCCCACCAGTCGCCGACGATGCACCGGGCGTCGAGCACCGCGGCGCGCAGGATCGTATCGTTGCCGAGCGGGAGGACGAACAGAGGCGCATGCGCCGCCTGGAGCCTGCGCAGAGTGGCGACGTCGAAATGATCGTAATGGCAGTGGCTGATGAGGACGAGGTCGATCGGCGGCAGGTCGTCGAAGGCGATACCGGGCGCGGCGACTCGCTTTGGCCCGGCGAACGAGACGGGGCTCGCGCGCTCCGACCAGATCGGGTCGGTCAGGATGTTGAGCCCGGCCACCTGGATCAGCATCGAGGCGTGCCCGATCATCGTGATGCGGATGCCGTCGACGCGCGCGTCGGGCTTGGCCGGCGTGACCGGTACCGAGCGCGGCCATTTCGCGACGCCGGGCGCCAGCTTCCACCGTAGCACGTCTTTCAGGCCGCGGTCGGTCGGCGCCTGCCCCGGATTGAAGAACCGGAGACCATCGAAATGGTCGGACGGGGGACCCTGATAGTAACGGTTCTTCGGCATGTGCCTGCCTAGCCCGAAGCCCCCCGGCCGCCCAGACGCTACTTTGCGTTCTTCACGTATTTGTCGAACCACGCGATCGACCGCTGCCGGACGTCCGCGGACTGTTCGGGGCCCGTCACGCAGTGGCCCGCGTCGGGATAGATCACGAGGCTCACGGGGACGTTGCGATCCTTCAGCGCGTGCCACCATTCGATCGACTGGGTCGGCGGCACTTCGATATCGCGTTCGCCGACATAGACGAACGTCGGCGTCCGCGCGGTCTTCGCGTGATAGATAGCGGAGACGTCCTCATACGCCTTCATGTCGTCGTACATCGACTTGCCGAAGAACGGCAGCAGCCACTGGTCGATGCCGTTGGTGCCGTAATAGCTGACCCAGTTCGACAAGCCGGCACCCGCGACGATGCCCTTGAAGCGGTTGGTCTGCGTGTTGGCCCACATCGCCATGAACCCGCCATAGCTGCACCCGCCGAGGCCGAGGCGCTTGTCGTCGACCGGCGCGACGCGTTCGACCGCATCGACGCCGGCCAGTACGTCGCGCAGGTCGCCACCGCCGAAGTCGCGCTTGTTCGCGGCGGTGAATGCCTCGCCCTGGCCGTAGCTGCCGCGCGGATTGGGCAGGAAGACGTAATAGCCCGCCTTGACCAGCGCAGCGTTGAGCGAGGTCGGATAGAGATAGCCGGGGGTCGAGGCCGCCGATGGGCCGCCGTGGACGATCGTGATCATCGGCGCCTTGCCGGTCGGTGCGATGCCCGAGGTGGGGCGGGGCGCGAGCAGCCAGCCCTGGACGTCGAAGCCCTCGTTCTTCCAGCTGATGCTTCGCGCGGCGGCGAGCGCGGGCATCGCGTCGTTGTCGTGCGTGATCTGCTTCACGCCCTGTCCCTGGGGGTTGAGCGGACCTGCGTAGATGGCCGGTGCGTGATCGTAATCTTGTACCACGGCGGCAGCGATCCGCCCGTCCGCTGAGAACACGGCGCGGCCATCGCCTGCGCTCGAGCTTGCCGGCTTGGCAAACCCCGGCACGACCGGCTGGCCGGGGGTGAGCGTGCCGAACTGCATCTGGTCGCCGGCCAGCGTCACCGTGCGCAGTCCGCCACGGGTCCAGGCGATCGTCGTCACCGTTGACTTGGCGCCGGCGGTGACATTGCGCGGGGTGCCGCCCTCCAGTCCGACCGTAAAGACGTCGCCGCCGATCGAGCCGAAATCGCTCATCAGGCCGCCGACATAGGCGATGGTGCGGCCATCGGGGGACACGCGCGGCTGGTTGATCTGCGTCGTCGGCTTGGCGATCGAGCGGACCGCGCCGGTCTGCGCGTCGATCGCGTCGAGCGTCGCCACCCACCAGTTGTTGTCGCCATTGCCGAGCGCGGTCGTCGCGACGAACCCGCGGCCGTCCGGCGTCCAGTCATATTCATAGACATAGCGACCCGCAGGCGACAGTGGCGTCACCGTCGTCGTCGCCTTGGCGATGTCGAACACGGCCAGGCGCTGCTCGTCGCTCTTCTCGCCGATCTCGCCGATCATCCGTACGCCGGCCTGCGTCGCGCCGGACTCCTTGGCGGCGCCGAGCGTCACCAGCAGCGCAATCCGCTTGCCGTCGGGCGACACGCGCGGCGTCTGCGCGATACCGGCGATGGTCGCGACGGTGCGCGTCGCCTTGGCGTCGGCATAGGTCAGCCGGACGTTGCCCGCCGCGGTGTCGCGGACCAGGAATACGAGGTCGCCATTGGGCGCGAACGTCAGCCCCGCATAGCTGCACGTCGCGCAAGGATCGATCGTCCGCAGCACGCGCCCGTCGGTGACGTTGCGCAGCGTCACTACCCCGTGCCCGCCGCTGCTCTCGATGGTCGCGATGCGATCGCCCGCGGGAGACAGTGCGAGCCCACCATATTGGTGAAGCGTCTGCGCGGACGCAGGCGCGGCGGTCGCGAGGAGAAGGGCGGCGGTGACGGTAAGACGCATCGGGGGCTCCGGCAGAACAGCGGTTGCCCCTGCTTAACGCGTGGCGGACCTGCGGCAAGCCGGTGTCGCGACTACGCCGGCCAAAGACTTCGCGCCGCGACCGCCAGGCATCCTTAGCGGGCCGAAATCGTCCGTGATCGCGGGTTTGTACCTGCTAAGTCTGGCAGTGAAATCCACGAGACGCGCTTAAGCCTATTTTTGCCGCAGTCACTAGCGCTGACGCTTCACCAAAACCGGTCGTTCGCCGTCGATCAACGCTTTGAAGCCACCGAAACCAGACTGCTTGATGATGACCGCGGTGCCGGGGCGCGGTGCGAGCGTCAGAGGCTCGATCGTCTCCCACGCCGTATTGTTGGCCAGCTGGATTAAGTAACGCGCGTAACTTGACGACCTTACACCAGTGATTGTCGTCTTCACCTCGGTAACCCTTGTGAGCCGGTCGGCCTCGCCGCCGCCAAGGGGGTTTTTTGCCGCATCTGCGAGCCCAAATCGCTGCTGTTTACGCTCGACGACAGCCGCGCGGTCCAGCGCCAGCAAACTGCCGGACTTGCGCGCGCTCGCTATCTCGCGAGCGGCTGCGTCGAAGCATGACAGCCGAGCAGCATCGGTCGCAACCTGCTGGCATTCGGCAAGCGCGTCCAATGTTCGCGACGAGGTCCGATCGGGGGCGGCGGTTGCCGGTGCACCGCCGGAGAAGCCCGTAAAAGCGAGGAGTGCAAACGGAACGCAATAGGCACGCAAATCACGCATTGGACTACCTCGAGACGAATAAAGGAAAGAATCTATCGGCCGAAACCGGCGGGGGACACTATGTTGCGCTTATGTCACTCTACTGTCGCAAACGGAACCCAAAAGGGCCGAATCGACGATATTCGTTGCAGTGCGCCAATAGCGATCGATACACCTCTCCCAGAGCCGGTTCTTTTCCGGGGGCAAATGCACGGCGATACGCCGGCAAATAAGGGGCTAATATGACATCTGCTGCTCGTGCACACCTGCTTGCGACCACGCTGCTCATGGGAGCGGCGACGCTTGCCACGCCAGCGTTCGCGCAGGTCCAGGGTGACAATTCGGGGATCCGCGCTGGCGGCGCGACCGCAACCCAGGCGACCACGCCGGGCGCGAACGCCCAGGGCGAAGTCGGCATGACGACGTCCGAAGCAGCGCCGACCACCGAGAACAGCCAGGGCGACATCGTCGTCACTGGCTCGCTGATCAAGAACCCGGCGCTGATTGCGTCGGCACCTGTTCAGGTCGTTGGCCAGGAAGAAATCAGGCTCCGCCAGTCGAACACGGCCGAAGACGTTCTTCGCACGTTGCCGGGCGCAACGCCGAGCATCGGTTCGGCCGTCAACAACGGCAATGGCGGCGCATCGTATGTCGATCTTCGCGGTCTGGGGTCGTTCCGTAACGTCGTTTTGATCGACGGCAATCGTATCGCTCCGTCGGGCCTGTTGGGTCGCGTCGATTTGAACAACATTCCGCTCGCATTGGTCGAGCGCGTCGACATGCTGACCGGCGGCGCGGCGACGACTTACGGCGCTGATGCCGTGTCCGGCGTCGTCAACTTCATTACCCGCTCGGATTTCTCCGGGATCGACGCATCGGTGTCCAACCAGATCACCGAGCGTGGCGATGGCGCGTATTTCCGCGGCGATATCACGATCGGCGCGAATTTCGACGATGGTCGTGGCAACGCGGTCTTCTCGGTCGGCTATCAGCAATCGGATCCGGTCTATCAGGGTGACCGGCCTTACTCGATCCAGAACTACGATTCGTTCTCGGGCGCATCGAGCGGCTCGGGTACGACCACTCCATCCGTGTTCACGCTCGGCGGTCGCCGTCAGATCAACCCGACCACGGGCGCACTGTCGACGGCGGTAACGCCGTTCAACTTCAACCCGTACAACATCTTCCAGACGCCCTTCGAGCGTTTCAACATGTATGGCGCAGGCCATTACGCCGTGTCGGACACGGTCGAAGTCTATACCCGTGGCCTGTTCTCGAAAAACACCGTCGACACGATCATCGCGCCGTCGGGCGTCTTCAACTCGTCGGTAGTTGTCCCGCTGTCGAACCCCTATCTCCCAGCAGCAGCGCGTTCGCAGTTCTGCACCGCCGCCGGAATCACGGCAGCGCAGTGCACGGCTGCTGCCGCAGCGACCAGCCCGACCGATCCGAACTTCCGCACGATCACGACCAACCTGTCGCGGCGTACGACCGAAGTCGGTCCGCGCATCTCGAACTACCAGACGACGATCTTCGACTATCGCGCTGGTGTGAAGGTCGGCCTCACCGAAGGCATCAAGCTTGATGTCTCGGGCGGTTATGGCGAATCCGAGAATACTCAGACGCTTCAGGGCTATGTCCTGACGTCGCGAGTCCGCTCGGCAGTATATGCAACCAACACCACGTCTTGCCTGGGCAATGCACCACAGGGTGCGGCGATCACCGCCGGTAGCGGCTGCGTTCCGCTCAACATTTTCGGCGCAGACGGTTCGATTACCCCGGCGATGACCAACTACATCACGGGCGAAAGCACGACGACCGTCCGGACGTCGCTGGCGCAGGCCCGTGCGGTTCTGAACGGCGATTTCGGCTTTGCCTCGCCATTCGCAAGCGACGCAATTGGCTTCGCGGCTGGCGGCGAATACCGCAAATATCGTGCGTCGCAGCGCTCGGACACGCTGGCGCAGACCGCCGGCGAGCTCGGTGGTGCCGGTGGCGCCGCGCCGAACATCGACGGTGGCTATGAGGTAAGCGAAGGCTTCGGCGAGTTGATTGCGCCCCTGATCCAGGACAAGCCCTTCTTCCAGAGCCTCACTCTCGAAGCAGGCGTCCGCTATTCGCACTACAAGATCCTTGCCGACTCGTCGCCGACGTTCAACACCACCACCTACAAGGGCGGTGGTAGCTGGGAGCCGGCAACCGGTCTGAAACTGCGCGGGACGTATCAGCGGGCCGTGCGGGCTCCGAACATCAGCGAACTTTTCTCGCCGGTGAATACGGGCCTCACCAATCTGTCGACCGATCGTTGCGCGGGTGCGGCACCGGTCAACAATGCGAACCTCCGTGCGGTGTGTCTTGCGCAGGGCGCTCCGGCGTCGACGATCGGGCTGATCACCAACCCGACGGCAGGGCAGGCGAACATCACCTCCGGTGGCAACATCGCGCTTCGTCCTGAGAAGTCGGACAGCTACACACTTGGTGTCGTGATCCAGCCAACCAGCTTCATTCGCGGGCTGTCGATCACGGTCGATTACTTCAACATCAAGATCAAGGGTGCGATCTCCCAGTATGCTCCTGGCGATCTCATCTCGGCGTGCTTCGACAATCTGGGTGCTGCAAGCGCAACTAGCCCGGCTTGCCTTGCGATCTCGCGCAACCCGGTGACGGGCGGTCTGGATGGCGATCCGGCGACCACCCGTGGTCTGGTCGCGGCAATTTCGAATCTCGGGACGGTCAAGACCGACGGTATCGATCTCAACGTGACCTATCGTACGCCGCTGATCGAGGGCGTTAAGATGGCGTTGGCGTTCCAGGGTAGCTGGGCGAACTCCTCCACCTTCCAGGCAGCGCCCGGCCTCATCAATCGTGAGTGCATCGGCTATTACTCGATCAACTGCGGTGGCGCTGCCAGCGCAGTTGCAGGGGGCTCTGGTTCGATCCAGCCGGAATTCACCTGGAACACCCGTGCGACCTTCACAGTCGACAACAACATCGACCTGTCGGTTCTGTGGCGCCATATCGACGGTGTTCGTCAGGAGCCGGACGATATCGCCAACGGCAACGGGCAGGCCTTCGCTGGCAATCTGTCGGGTGGCGCGCTTGCTGGTCAGGCCGTCGATTTCACGCGTATTCCAGCGTACGATTACATCGATCTGGCAACGCGGATCGGTGTTGCCGAGAATTTCGACCTGACCGTGACGGTGGCCAACCTGTTCGACAAGCAGCCGCCGCTCGTCGGTTCGACGGTTGGCTCCACCAGCTTCAACAGCGGCAACACCTATCCGTCGACGTACGACGCGCTGGGCCGTCGCTTCTCGGTCGCTGCCCGCCTGCACTTCTAGGATCGGTTGCGATCCGACTTCTGGGGTGGCTCTTCGGAGCCACCCTTTTTTTGTCTGCTTTCGAGCGACCCGGTAACGGCACAGTGCTCGCCAGTCCGTCTGATATGGGTTGACCAGGGGCTCGAGTTGGCTTCGAGGCTTTTAGCCGAGCAGTGGCGCCGGCGGATCGAGCGCCACCCCGGCACCGCGCGCGACGGCTTCAGCCCATATCAGGACCTTATCGATCTCGTCGGCGTACAAGGTTGCGCCGTCCATCTGCTCGCGAGTGCGGTCGGCCGCGCGATAGGTCGTGCCGTCCTTGGCATTGCGCGCAAAGGCTTCGCTATGTTCTAACGCATCCAATGTGGCGATGTTTATCGGCAAGGCATATAAATCGCAGATTGCGTGCAATGCCGCGCGCGGCGCCGCGACCAACGTCTCGCTTTGCAGCGACCGGACCCGGCCTGGGAAGCGGTGGGCAAGCGCCGCAAACAGATCCGCCTGTGCGATCCAGCCGACCGCAGCTGCTTGCAGATCGGTCAGCCGGAAGTAATCCTCGGGCGCAAATCCTAGATCGACCATGCCGTCGGCGAGTTGCTTGGCCAGCAGTTCGCGGACCCATAACCGCCCCCACATCCCCTTACGCGCGATCGACGTCAGGAACACGCGAAGTGGTGCATACAGGAGCACCGCGCGGGCGTCGGGACGAAGGTTCAACATCGTCGGCGCCAACGCGTTGACGACGTTAGACGGCTTGATGATCATTGCCTCGCCCGGAACGAACGCACGCGCCGATAATGTAAGCGCGTCGTTAAGCACCTCTGCGATCTTAGCGGGATCGCCGCCGCGATGTCGCCAGCCGACCAGATCGTTGAGGATCACAGGCTCCTTCAACGTCGACGCGAACCCGACGCGATCAAGCGCTCGCGCGAGCAGGGTCGAGCAGCAATAGGCCGAATGAAAGATGAAATGGACCGGATCGATACGCTGTACGGCGGCGACTGCCTCACGTCGGGCGACGACGACGGGGTTCGCTGCGGTGGGTAGATGTTCGTCGGTCAGGAAGGTCGCTGTGCCACGCATCGCCCGATCCGCCGCGACAAGATGCACGGCGTCGTGTTCCGGATCGTAGCGGTGCGCTAGCCAGCAGGGATCGGCGATCCCTGTGGCATTGCCGGTCGTGTCTCGATTCTTGGGGGGCGTGCTTCGAGCCTGGCTGGTCATCGCTATTGGATGGCATATCGCATTCGCGTTCGCCATCGGCGAAGTACATTGCGAAACCGTCGGATTTGGATTGTGCGCCGACACGAATAAGGCATGATGCCGGTCTTATCGAAAATGTCGAAAAGGGTGGGCAATGATAAAGCAGGTTACGTTCGGTTTGGCGTTCGTCCTCGCGACGGCCCCAGCTATCGCGCAGCAGCCGGCGACCACGGACAAGGTGGCTGACAAGACGGCCAGCAAGCCGCATCCGAAGATCTGCAAGCGATCGGCCCCGGCGGGGTCGATGATCGAAACGCGTCGTGACTGCCACACGCGAGAGGAATGGAACGAGATGGCGCAATCCGCTCGCGCGACGGGCCAGGATATGGTCGATCGGTCCGCGGCGGGCGGCCACTAAGTAGAGCCTCACGGTCATTATGAACGCCGATGTTACTTCGCGGTTAGACGGCCTGCTGCGCGACGCCGATCGCGCGCAGCGCGCGGGCGACAAGGCTAGGGCTATTGCGGCGTTTCGCGATATCCTGGCGATCGCGCCCGACCATCCGATCGCGCTTAACGCCCTCGGGATGGCGGCGTTGGGGCGTGACGACCGCGCGGCGGCGGAATATTTCGCGCGGGCAGCGGCCGCCGATCCCGCCGCCGCACCGCTCTGGATGAATCTGGCGAGCGCGCATCGCGGGGTGGGCGATGCCGTGGCGGAACGCACCGCGCTGGAGCGGGCGCTGGCGCTCGACCAGCGCAACCTGATGGCGAACGTGCGTCTTGCCGAACTGCACGACCGGACCGGCGATGCGGCCCAGGCGGCGTTCCGCTGGGGCGGGGTGGCGACGATCGTCCAGTCGATGGCGGACCGATCGCCACCGCTCGATCAATTGCTAGCGCGCGCGTCGGACCGTATCGCATTTCACGCGCGTGCGCTGTCGGACGATGTCGATGCTGCGATGCAGCCGTTGCGAGCGGGCGCGGACCCTGCGCAGCGTCGCCGGTTCGATGCGTGCGTCGATGCGATGCTGGGGCGTCGGACGATCTACGCACCCACGCCGCATGGGATGCATTTCCCGTTCCTCCCGGCCGACGAGTTCTTCGCACGCGACCATTTCGCCTGGCTGGCCGAGTTCGAGGCGGCGACGCCCGTCATCCTCGCCGAACTGAAGGCGTTGCTCGCCGAACCGTCGGCGGGCTTCACGCCTTATGTCGCGATGCCGCTCGGCACGCCGGCCAATCTGTGGAGCCCGCTCGATCGCTCGGACCAATGGAGTGCACGCTATCTCTGGCGCTACGGGGTCCGCGACGATGCGGTCTGCGCGCGGTGTCCGCAGACCGCGGCGATCCTCGATGCGTTGCCGCTGGCGGATATTCCTGGCCGCGCACCGACCGCATTCTTCTCGGTCCTCAAACCGGGCACGCATTTGCCGCCGCACACCGGGGTCAGCAACATCCGCTCGGTCGTGCACCTGCCGCTGATCGTGCCCGACAAATGCGGCTTCCGCGTCGGCGGTGAGACCCGCGAATGGCGCGTCGGCGAGGTGTTCGTGTTCGACGATACTATCGAGCACGAGGCCTGGAACGACAGCGACACGATCCGTGCCGTCCTGATCGTCGACGTCTGGAACCCCCATCTGACGCGCGACGAGACGACCATGCTGCGCCGCCTATTCGGGGCGCTCGGCAGCAAGCTCGGCAATAGCGGAGACGTTGCCGACTGAAGCCGGTGGCAACGGGCCAACGGCGGCGATGGACTCAGCCGGTGTCGATCGCTGCGCCCTGATAGGTGTCGATGGCCTCGAAGATATCTGTCAGCGCGGCGCGTTCGTCGGCGGTCAGTTCGGGTCGCCAAACCTCGAACAGCAGAACGATCCGGGTTTCCGTGCCGCGGTTCCACGCCTCATGCTCGAACGAATCGTCGAAGATGAGCATCTCGCCGGCTCGCCACGCGCGCGTTTCGGCCCCCACCCGCAGCGCGCATCCCTCGGGAGCGATCAGCGGTAAATGACAGATCAGTCGTGTGTTGAGCATCCCGTGATGCGGCCGAATGTGCGTGCCCGGCTTCAGCAGCGAAACGATCGCCATCGGCGAGCGGCCCGCGATGATCGGGATCGGTGCCTTCTCCAGCGCGGCCATCGTATGCGGACAGGAGGATGCGTTGGGTTCCACGCGCTCGCCACCGCGCCACAACTGGAACGCGCTCCAGCTAGGATCGTCGAGCAACGGGTTGGCCGGCGCTGGCCGGTCTGGCGTCGACTGGACATAGGGCGCAAAGCCCTTCTCGGCCGCGACGATGCTTTCGAGCTCGGCATGCATGTCTGCGGTCGCGGCCTCGATGGCGGCAACCCACGCGAACTCGTCGCGCTCGAAGAACGCACGCTGCGCAAGCCCGGGAAAATAGAACATCGACGGCTGTTGTAGATACAGTTCGCGCCGTCCGAGCAGCAGGTCGAGCGCGTACCGCGTACGCCCTCCCGATACGCCAGCGGCAAGGCCAGTACCCGCCAGCGCATCGCCAAGATGTGCGGCAAACCGTTTCGCGCAATCCGCCAGGAATGCCTCACCCGCCTTCAGCATCGGCACCAGCACGGGCGCGATCGGGGCATCCGGCAGGGTGGCGACGTTCAGTGCAGTGCGATAGAATGATTGCGCCGCGCGCTCGTCGCCGCGTCGAACCTTCAGCGCGGCCATCGTCAACAGCGCAGCCAAGTGGCGTGGTTCTGCTGCCAGGAAATGCACCAGCGCGGTTTCCGCCTCGTCGTCGCGGCCGAGCGACTGTGCGGCTTGTGCGATCAGGAACCACGGCGCGGGCATGCCCGGTGCACCGTCGCGTAGAAGGGACAGCATTTCATAGGCGCGTGCCGCGTTACCGTTGCGGAGCGCAGCCATCCCCTCGCGCGCGAGAGTTTCTGCTTGAGGCCGGGTGAGTTGCATTCCTCCAGCGTAACGATGTGGAGGCGGATGCCAAGTGCGCGGGTCGCAACCTGACTTGAGGCGTGGCATGCTCCAGCCTGGGAATGCCACGCGACCACGATAGGCACATTTCGAAGTGTCGATAATCGATCAGGCGACGTGGTGATAAAGGACCCGGAGCGAGCCAAGACTGTGACCAGTCCGCGGCCACGCTGTTGGCACAGTCGGGCGTGCTACTGGCGGCGGCTTGCCGATCAATACGGCAGATCCGGAATATTGTAAGACTTGGCTGGGGCGGCAGGGTTCGAACCTGCGCATGGCGGCATCAAAAGCCGCTGCCTTACCACTTGGCGACGCCCCAACAGAGGCGGCCTTATAGCGGGGCAGCGGCGTGTGAAAAGCCCTTGCGGACGTCAATCCGCGAGATGGTGCAGCCAGTTGTTCTCGTCCGGCGCGGTGCCGCGCTGGATCGAGACGAGCGCGTCGCGCATCCGCATCGTCAACGCACCCGGAGCGCCGTCGCCGATCGTGAAGCGGCCCTCGGGGCTCGCGACCGTGCCGATCGGCGTGACGACCGCCGCGGTGCCGCAAGCGAACGCCTCGACCAGCCGGCCGCTGGCAGCGTCTGCGCGCCACTGGTCGATCGTGTAGCCTTCCTCGCGGACCGTAATGCCGTTCGCGCGAGCGAGCGTCAGGATCGAGTCGCGGGTGATGCCGGGCAGGATCGTGCCGGTTAGAGCAGGGGTCGCCATGCTGCCGTCGTCAAACACGAAGAAGATGTTCATGCCGCCGAGTTCCTCGACCCAGCGCCGCTCGGCCGCATCGAGGAAGACGACCTGGTCGCAGCCGTTGCGGATCGCCTCCGACTGCGCGAGCAGGCTGGCGGC
Organism: Sphingomonas sp. Leaf230; assembly: GCF_001421745.1. Taxonomy (GTDB): domain Bacteria; phylum Pseudomonadota; class Alphaproteobacteria; order Sphingomonadales; family Sphingomonadaceae; genus Sphingomonas. The sequence goes on from NZ_LMKW01000009.1 coordinate 406,531, forward strand.
GTAGTTGCCGCCACACTTGGCCGCGCCAGTGCCGCCCTGTGCGGCGCGCGTGTATTGCTGGCTGACCCAGATCGACACGGTGGGGGCGCCGCCCTTGAAGTAGGCGCCGACCGAAGAGGCGAGCACCATGTAGAGATATTCCGCGGACGGCTTCACGCCGAGGAACACTTCGGAGGCGAACATGAATGGGCGCAGGTACAGCGCGCCGCCATCGCTCTCCGGGATCCAGTTCGCGTCGGTCTTCACGAGGCGCTCGACCGACTCGAGGAACAGCTCGGTCGGCAGCTCGGGCATCGCCAGGCGCCGTGCCGAATCCTGGAAACGGCGCGCATTCGCCTCCGGACGGAACAGCGCGGTGCCGCCATCGGCGAGTCGATACGCCTTCATCCCCTCGAAGATCTCCTGCGCGTAATGCAGCACCGACGATGCCGGATCGATCGTCAGCGGCGCGCGTGCGGTGATCCGCGCGTCGTGCCAGCCCTCGGTCTCGCTGTAGCGGATCATCGCCATGTGATCGGTGAAGACTCGCCCGAATCCGGGATCGATCAGCCGCTTCGCCCGCTCGTTCGCCTCGACCGGAGTCGCGTTCGGCTCATGGCGGAAGGCGGAAGACGGCGTAAAAGCTGGAACGGACATCGAAAATCTCTCTCGTTGCGGGTTGCCGACGACTACGGGCGATGTCTAAACCGGTCAACATGCCTGCCACTCCGTCTTCTGCTTCACCCCTGTTCCTTCGCGAACCCGAACTCCGCCGCGGCATGGAGCTGCTGTACTTCGGTTATAGCCACCTGACGCGGTCGATCGACCAGGGTCTTGCCGAAGAGGGGCTGGGCCGCGCGCACCACCGAGCGCTGTATTTCATCGCGCGAAAGCCCGACATGACGGTGAGCGAGCTGCTGTCGTTGCTGGCGATCACCAAGCAGTCGCTGGGACGCGTGCTCAACGAACTCGCGGACCGCAAGCTGGTCGAGACGCGGCCGGGCGAGCGCGACCGGCGGCAGCGTTTGCTGCGGTTGACGGCCGAGGGTTCGAAGATGGAGCGCGAACTGTTCGAGGCGGCGCGGATCCGGATGGCGGACGCATATGCGAGCGCAGGGCAGAGCGCGGTATCGGGGTTCTGGGCGGTGCTCGAAGGGCTGGTGCCGGAGGCGGACCGTTCGCAGGTGTTCGGCCTGCGCGGTTAGTCGATCCGCGCAAGGCGGGTCGGTTCACGCGGGACGATTTGGCGTTGACGTCGCCGCAAGGACTGTGGCACTCGGCCGGTCATCGAGAGCCGGTGCAAGACCCGGACCGACAGGCGTAGATCGCCGTTCGCGGGTGTAGCTCAATGGTAGAGCTTTTGCTTCCCAAGCAAGTGACGAGGGTTCGATTCCCTTCACCCGCTCCACGTTTTCGCTGAAATCACTAACGTCGCCGTTCCGCGTCCGCCATTCTACATCGGCTCCGCGAGTTGCGTACGGTTCCTGCCGCCGGATTTCGCCGCGTAGAGCATCGTGTCGGCCCGTTCGAGCCAGGCGGTAAGCGTGTTGAAGGATGCGGACAGTTCAGCCACGCCGAAGCTCGCGGTTACGTGGATCGTACCGCCGCCATGGAGCGTCATCGGATGTTCGGCGATGGTATTCCGCAGTCGCTCCGCGACGACGAGGGCTGCCGCGCCGCTGGTTTCCGGCATCAGAAGGGCGAATTCCTCGCCACCGAGGCGACCGAACAGATCGCAAGGGCGTAGCGTGGTTTCGGCTAGGCTGGCGATCTGCTTCAGGACCTGATCGCCGATCGAGTGGCCGTAAGTATCGTTCACCCGCTTGAAATGGTCGACGTCGATCATGATCAGCGAACTTGCCCGCCCGTAGCGAAGCGTACGCTCCATTTCCCGTTGCGCCTGGTCGACGAAGCCACGCCGGGTCAGCGCCCCAGTCAGATGATCGACTTGTGCGATCAGCCGCAGTTCGAGTTCGTCACAAACGATGTTGGCGAAATTGCTCAGGATGGCGATGTCCGCAGGGCTGAACCGTCTGGGCCGGGTATCCATCGCGCACAGCGCCCCGACATTATATCCTTCGGGCGTGCGCAGGGGGATGCCCGCATAGCTCCGCACATAGGGCGGGCCCACGACCAGCGGACTTTCGGCGAACCTCGGGTCGTCCAGCGCGTTTTCGATGATCAACGGGTCGCGTTGCTGGATCGTATGCGTGCAGAAAGATACCACGCGGGGCGTTTCGCTCTGCTCCATGCCGCGCCGCGCCTTGAACCATTGCCGATCGCGATCGACGAGCGTCACGGTCGCTATGGGTACCGCGAGCACCGTGCGGACGAGCGTGACGATCTTCTCGAAGGGCTCTTCGACCGCGGTGTCGAGCACGTCGAGGCGACGCAAGGCTGCGACCCGGCCATCGTCGTCGTCGAGCAGCAGGGCGTTATCCATGATCCGGTGCCTTCATCATCGCGCGGATTGCTACGGTGAGATCGTCGGCATAGCTGTCGACCAGCGTGCGGATGCTCGCATCGACGACGTCCTCGCCGAGTCCCGCCGCCCGCAGGCTGACGATCAGTTCGGCAAGATGTGCTTGGTGACGCTGTACGCTGGCCAACAACTCCGCGGGGATCTCGAGCGGTTCCGCCACACTGGGAGTAGGCTGAAGTTGATCGATGCGCACTTTCGGCCCCTCATGGTGGTCCCGAGTCTTTACAACCGAACGGTTAACAGAGCTCAAACGAGGGAGTGCGACACCATGGCAGAACGAAGAGGCTGAGCGGTACCGCATCGATGCGAACGATGACGCGTGCCTTGCGCCACTCGCCAGTACTGGCTCGCGTAAACGACGTGGCGGACCGTCAGGCGAACGTCTCGCTCGGCGCGTACCAGCCTAGCGCTTGCGAAATCTGCGTTGCGGCGCGCTTCAGTGCGACCAGTGCTTCTTCGGCGGAGATATGCGGCGTTTCGTCGATGACCTCGAGGAACGGGATGGTCAGCGCGGCAACGACGTGGCCGTCAAAGCCGAAGATGGGGCAACTTATGTCGGAAACGCCGCCCATCCGCGCGCTGCGGATCGATTCATAGCCGCGTTCGCGGATCTCGGCGAAAGACGCATCGAGCGCGTCGCGGGCCGCCGGGTCCATCGTTTGGTCGAGTATCGTGGATCGGGCATCGTCGGTCATGAAGGCGAGCAGGACGTGACCCGAGCAGTTCGTCGCCAAGGCTATGCTGGTGCCGAGACGGACGGCGAAACCGGTCGGGCCGGGGCTTTCCTGCCGAAGGATGATCAGCCCGGACGTGCCGTTGACGACGACGAGATGGCAGGATTGCATCGCGGTCGCCGCCAAGGTCTGCATCAGCGGCGCGGCGACGTGCGTCAGTTCCTGCGCAGGGGTCGCGCGGTGCGCCGTTTCGAGGAGCTTGTAGGTCACGCGGTAGCGATCGCTGCCGGGATCCTTGTGCAGCCAGCCGCGCCGGTCGAGCACGACGATCACGCGGAAGAGTTCGCTGATCGACCGCGACAGGCGGGCTGCGATTTCGCTGACCGTCAGGCCGTTCGGTTCGCGCGCGAGCAGTTCGATGATGTCGATCGCCTTTTCCAGCGCGGGCGCCGAATAGACGCGCGGACTGGCGCTATTGGTGTCTGGCGGGGGCGGCGGCGAGGGAAGCGGCATGGTCGAAGCTAACGTGATTGCGGGCGCGATCCTTATGCCGCAAGCGCGCGGCGTCGAAACAACAATCTTTCATATCTGAAAGTTGCTGGCGGGGGCGTTGGCTTGCTAGGGGACGTTGCACGCCGCGATTCCGGGATCGATGCGCATAATATGGGAGACGCCGCATGACGATCGCCTCGACGCTCGATTTCCGCGAGGCTGCACGCAAGCGGCTGCCGCGATTCCTGTTCGAGTATGCCGATGGCGGTTCCTATGCGGAGGCAACGCTGGCGCGCAACGTGAGCGACCTGTCGGGGATCGCGCTGCGCCAGCGAGTGTTGCGCGACGTGTCCGATATCGATCTGTCGACGACGCTGTTCGGCCAGCATCAGGCGCTGCCGGTCGGGCTTGGGCCGGTCGGGATCGCGGGCATGTACCATCGCCGCGGCGAGACGCAGGCGGCGCGGGCCGCGCATGCCGCGGGCGTGCCGTTCTGCCTGTCGACGGTGTCGCTCTGTTCGCTTGGCGAGGTGGTGAAGGCCGCGCCGACCGGCCCGACCTGGTTCCAGCTCTATGTCATCCGCGATCGGGCGTTCATGCGCGATCTGCTCGCCACGGCGAAGGCGGAGGGTGCGAAGGCGCTGGTGTTTACGGTCGACATGCCGGTGCCGGGCGCGCGCTACCGCGATCAGCATTCGGGGATGTCGGGCCCGCGCGCGCCGCTGCGCCGGATGTTGCAGGCGATGGGCCGACCCGGCTGGGCGTGGGACGTGGGCTTGCATGGGCGGCCACACCAGCTCGGCAATCTCGAGCCGGTGCTGGGCAAGGCGAGCGGGTTGAACGATTACATGGGCTGGCTTGGCAACAATTTCGATCCGTCGATCGCGTGGAAGGACCTCGAATGGATCCGCGAAGGCTGGGATGGGCCGCTGATCATCAAGGGCATCCTAGATCCGGATGACGCGCGCGAGGCGGCGGCGATCGGTGCGGACGGGATCGTCGTGTCGAACCATGGCGGACGGCAGCTCGACGGCGTGCTGTCGAGCACGGCGGCACTGCCGGCGATCGCGGAGGCGGTGAAGGGGCAGCTTACCGTGCTCGCGGATTCGGGCGTGCGGTCGGGGCTCGACGTGGTGCGGATGCTGGCGCTGGGGGCGGATGGCGTGCTGTTGGGACGGGCGTGGCTGTATGCGCTGGCGGCGCGGGGCGAGGCTGGGGTGACGCAGCTGTTGACGCTGATTGAGCGGGAGATGCGCGTGGCGATGGCGCTGACGGGGGTGCGGTCTATCGCCGAGATCGACCGGAGTATTCTGGTCTAGGTTCCGCGCACCTTTCCTCCCGAAAGAAGCATGTTTCCCCGCGAAGGCGGGGACCCAGACTGGGCTCCCGCCTTCGCGGGAGAACAAGGAGGTGGGTGGCGCGCTAGGTTGCTCAGTGGATCGTCGGCTGAAGCGCCTCGCCCGACAGCGTCCGCCCGGCCTTCACCGCGAACGCCAGCACCACCAGGAAGCAGACCGCCGGCACGAGCATCGCGGTGTCGATCCCAGCGAGATCGGACATATGCCCCATCAGCCCGGTCAGCACCGCGCCGCCGATGATCGCCATGATGATCAGCGAGGCTCCCGCGCGACGGAGCGGACCAAGGCCGTCCATGCCAAGCGCGAAGATCGTCGGGAACTGGATCGACATGAACAGGCTGGCGAGCACCAGGGCGTACAACCCGACCTGCCCACCGACGAGACCCGCGACGGCGGCAAGCACGGCGCTGACCACCGCGAAGATCGCGAGCAGGCGAGGGGGCGCGATCTTGCCCATCAGTGCGGTGCCGGCGAAGCGGCCGATCCCGAACAGCACGAGGCTGGCGAACAGGTAATCCGCGGCGTCGTGCTCGGCCATGCCGGGCACGTTCGCCTGCGCATACCGGATGGTGTAGCTCCACATCCCCACCTGCGCGCCGACGTAGAAGAATTGCGTCACCGTCGCGAAGATCAGCCGCGGGTGGCGAAACACGTCGACGAACCGCGACGGTGCACCGACGGTCTCTTCAGCACGGTGCTCTGGAAAGCGTATCACGGCGGCGGCAACCGCGAACAGCAGCACGACCAGCCCGATCACGAGATAGGGCGTCTGCACCGCGACGACTTCGCTGCGATAGAATGCCTCGCGCGCCGCCGGGCTCATCGCCGCGACCGCGCTCTCGTCGTGGACGATCGCCGAGAGGATGAAATACTTGCCGATCAGCACGCCCGCGACGGTGCCGACCGGGTTTGCCGCCTGCGCCCAGTTCAGGCGCTTGGCCGCCGTCGTCGGGTCGCCGAGTTCAGTCATCAGCGGGTTCGCCGACGTTTCGAGGAACGCCAGCCCGCACGCGATCACGAACAACGCGGCGAGGAAATACAGATACTCCCCGTAATGCGCGGCCGGATAGAAGAGCAGCGCCCCCGCCGCATACAGCACCAGCCCGGTGACGATCGCGGTCTTGTAGCCCTTCGCGCGCGTCACCAGCGCGGCCGGCACCGCGAGCAGAAAATAGCCCATGTAGAAGGCCTGCTGGACGAAGCTGGTCTGGAAGTCGGTGAGCGTGAACGCCTTCTTGAACTGCGCGATCAGGATGTCGTTGAGGTTGTTCGCCATCCCCCAGAGGAAAAACAGCGCGACCGTCAGCACGATCGCCGGCACATATCTTTTGTCGGCGGTCGTTCCGCGCATTGATCCACTCCTGATTATGTTTTTTGTCAGTCTATCGCGCGGTCGAGATGGGTGTATCCGCCATCGACGTATAGCCATTGCCCGGTCGTGTGGCTCGCCCGGTCGGAGAGCAGGAACACCACCGTATCGGCAATCTCGCGATCCTCTGTCATGCGGTGGCCTAGAGGAATGCGCGATACGATGCCGCCCAGCTTCGCCTGCGGATCGTCGAAACTGTCGATCCAGCGCTGGTACAGCGGCGTCATCACCTCGGCCGGGATCACCGCGTTGACGCGAATCCCGTCGCCGCGCAGCGCGACCGCCCATTCACGGGTCAGCGCGAGTTGCGCCCCCTTGGCGGCGGCATAGGCGCTGGTGTCGCCTTGCCCGGTAACCGCGGTCTTCGACGAGATGTTGACGATCGCGCCGCCGGTCTTGCGCAGATGCGGCACCGCGTGATGCGCCATCGCGAAATAATGGACGAGGTTCTGGTCTAGCGAGGCGCGAAACTCAGCCGGCGTCCGGCCGAGCCCGATATTGTCGTTGGCGCCGGCGTTGTTCACCAGCCCGTCGATTCGACCATAGCGCGCGACCGCCGCTTCGACAGCCGCTGCGCACGCGTCGTCGTCGGACAATTCGGTCGCGACGAACAGATGCTCGGGGGTGAAATCCTCCGGCGCGCTTCGCGACACGATCACCGGGATCGCGCCCTCCTCCGCCAGCCCGCGCGCGATGGCGAGGCCGATCCCGGCCCCGCCACCCGTGACGATCACGACCTTGCCGTCGAGACCGAGCTTCATCCGGCGAACCGATAGTCGATCAGCGACTGCGGCTTCATCTCGATCGAATAGCCCGGCAGCGTCGGCGGCATGTACGCTGCGTCACGGATCACGCAGGGGTCGACGAAATGCTCGTGGAGATGGTCGACATACTCGATCACGCGCCCCTCCTTGGTCCCGGAGAAGCAGAGATAGTCGATCATCGACAGATGCTGGACATATTCGCACAGCCCGACGCCGCCCGCATGCGGACACACCGGCAGGTCGTACCGGGCCGCCAGCAACAGCACCGCGAGCACTTCATTGACGCCGCCCAGACGGCAACTGTCGATCTGTACGACGTCGATCGCGCCTGCCGCCATGAACTGTTTGAACATGATGCGGTTCTGGCACATCTCGCCGGTCGCGACCTTCACCTCGCCGATCGCTTCGCGGATCGCCTGATGGCCGAGGATATCGTCGGGGCTGGTCGGCTCCTCGATGAACCACGGCTTGGCGAAGGCGAGCGCGTTCACCCATTCGATCGCCTGCGGCACGTCCCACACCTGGTTCGCGTCGATCATCAGCTTGCGGTCGGGGCCGAGCACTTCGCGCGCGATCGTCAGGCGACGGATGTCGTCCTGCAGATCGCGACCGACCTTCAGCTTGATATAGTCGAAGCCGGCATCGACCGCCTCCTGCGCGAGCCGCCGCAGCTTGTCGTCGGGATAGCCGAGCCAGCCCGCCGACGTGGTGTAGCAAGGGAAACCGGTCGCCTCGAGATCGGCGATCCGCTCCGCCTTGCCTTCCGCGCGCTTGGTCAGCAACGTGAGAGCGTCCTCCGGCGTGATCGCGTCGGTCAGGTACCGGAAGTCGATCGTCCGGACCAGTTCCTCCGGCGTCATCTCCGCGACGAGGCGCCAGACGGGCTTGCCGACCGCCTTCGCCCAAAGGTCCCAGATCGCGTTGACCACCGCGCCGGTCGCGAGATGGATCGCGCCCTTGTCAGGGCCGATCCAGCGCAACTGGCTGTCACCGGTCAGATGCCGCCACATCCGCCCCGGATTCTCGATGATCCAGTCGAGATCGAGCCCGATGACGAGATGCCGCATCGCCTCGATCGCCGCGACGCAGATGTCGTTGCCGCGGCCGATCGTGAAGGTGAGGCCGTGACCTTCGAGGCCGTCCGTATCGGTGTCGAGCACGACATAGGCGGCCGAGTAGTCCGGATCGGGGTTCATCGCGTCGGACCCGTCGAGTCCCGCGCTGGTCGGGAAACGAAGGTCGATCGTGCGCAGACCGGTGATGGTCGTCATGCGGCGGCGACCATCGTCTGCGTCTGCTCGCCAAGGCCATCGATACCAAGCCGCACCGTCTGGCCCGCACGCAGATAGACCGGCGGCTTCTGGCCGAGACCGACGCCCTTCGGCGTACCGGTCGAGATGATGTCGCTGGCTTCGAGCGTGCAGAAGTCGCTGAGGTAGGAAACGATCGTCGCGACGTCGAAGATCATGTTGGCGGTGGTGCCGTCCTGATAGCGATGGCCGTCGACTTCGAGCCACAGGCCCAGCTTTTGGGGATCGCCGACCTCGTCCGCGGTGACGAGCCACGGACCGATCGGCCCGAACGTGTCACAGCCCTTGCCCTTGTCCCACGTGCCGCCGCGCTCGAGCTGGAACGCGCGCTCGGACACGTCGTGGACGACGCAATAGCCGGCGACGTGCGACAGTGCGTCTTCCTTGGCGATGTGGCGGCCGGGCGTACCGATGACGACGCCAAGTTCGACCTCCCAGTCGGTCTTCTCCGAACCGCGCGGGATCTCGACATCGTCGTTCGGGCCCTGGATCGCGCTGGTCCACTTGCCGAACACGACCGGCTCGGCGGGGAGGGCCATGTTGCTCTCGGCGGCGTGGTCCGAATAGTTCAGGCCGATGCAGATGAACTTGCCGGTGCGCGTGACGCACGGGCCGATCCGCGGCGCGCCCTCGACCTTGGGCAAGGTCGTCACGTCGAGCGCGGCGATCTTCGCAAGCCCCTCGGGGGAGAGCAGTTCGCCGGCGATATCGCCGAGGTCCGCGGGCAGCGCGCGGATCGCGCCGTCCTGATCGAGGATACCGGGCTTTTCCTGGCCGCGCGGGCCGTAACGAAGAAGTTTCATCTGATGATCCTTAGTTGACCCAGCCGCCGTCGATCACGTGGACCGCGCCGGTGGTGAAGCTCGATTCGTCGCTGGCGAGATACAGGAACAGCGCGGCGATCTCCTCGGCGCGGCCCAGCCGGCCCATCGGCTGGCGCGCGACGAACGCCGCGTCGGCCTCGCTGACCGATATGCCCTGCGTTCCCGCCTGCGAGACGATCCGTTCGCGAAGGGACGGGGTCTCGATCGTGCCGGGGCACACGCAGTTGCAGCGGATCCCGCGACCGACGAAATCGGCGGCGATCGCCTTGGTCAGTCCAACCACCGCCGCCTTCGACGCGCCATAGGCGTAGCGGTTGGGGATGCCCTTCACGCTCGACGCGATGCTGCTCATGTTGACGATCGCACCGCCACCGCGTGCGAGCATGCCGGGCAGGAACGCGCGGGTCATGCGGTGCATCGCGTGGACGTTGAGGTCGAACGACAGCATCCAGTCGTCGTCGCTGCCCTGGAGAATATCGCCTGCCGCGACGAAGCCGGCGACGTTGGCGAGAATGTCGATGTCGCCGATCGTGGCGGGCAGGGCGGCGATCGCGCTGGCGTCGAGCAGGTCGACGACCAGACGTTCGACGCTGTCGATCGCCTGCAGCGCATCGCCATCACGGTCGAGCGCGAAAACACGTGCGCCCTCGTCGCGGAAGCGTTCTGCGGTGGCGCGGCCGATGCCTTGTGCCGCCGCGGTCACTACCGCGGTCTTGCCGGACAGTCTCATTCCATCTCCTGCGCGTCGTTATGCGTTTCGCCGGTTTTATTAGTCAAAGTGACTTTTGAAAAGGGGCGGCGGCGCTATTGTCGCGGGAGTACGCCGTATCGAAGGAATTTCCGTGACGTATCGCATCGTGACCGCGCTGGACCTCGTCGACGACGCAGCGCTGATCGCCGCCTACCGCGAACGACACGCGCCGGGCGCCGTGTGGCCCGAGATCGTGCGCGACATCGTCCAGCGGGGGTATCGAGAGATGGAGATCTGGCAGGTCGCAGACCGGCTCGTGATGATTGCCGAGGTCGAGGACGATTTTCCGCGCGCAGCCGACCCGGCGTTGCAGCCGGTCGTCGCGTCCTGGGAGACTGCGATGGACGTGTATCAGAAGCCGATCGCTGCGGCAGGGCCGAAATGGGCGGTGATGGAGCGGATCTTCTCACTCGCGGATCAGACCGCCGGCTGATCGTTTTCCCGGTTGATGCCGTTAGGGCGTGAGTGTCACGAAGCTGTCCATCACGCGCTTGCGGCCGGACTGTTCGAAGTCGATCTCCAGCTTGTTGCCTTCGATCTCGGCGATCGCGCCGTAGCCGAACTTCTGGTGGAACACGCGCATGCCGAGCGACAGGTCGTCGCGGCCCTTGTTGCCGAGGCTGATCGCGCTGGAGCGGCTTTCGACGACGCGGGCGGGTTTGGTGGAGAAGGTGCTGCCGGTGCCCGACGCGCGTTGCCAGCCGGGGCCGCGGCCGGTGCCGCGGGCGACGTCGGCGAACGGATCGGCGCGGTCGGACCAGTTGGCCTGCCACAGGCTCGCGCCGCCCGACATCGTGGTTTCGGTGTCGATATGCTCAGACGGGAGTTCGGCGACGAAGCGCGAGGGGATCGACGAGTTCCACTGGCCATAGATGCGGCGGTTGGCGGCGTGGATGATGACCGCAAGCCGGCGTGCGCGCGTGATCGCGACATAGGCGAGGCGGCGCTCCTCTTCGAGGCTCTTCACGCCGCCTTCGTCCAGGGAACGCTGCGACGGGAACAGGCCTTCCTCCCAGCCGACCAGGAATACGGTGTCGTATTCGAGGCCCTTGGCGGCGTGGATGGTCATGATCGTGACCTGTGGATCTTGCGCGCCGCCCTCGTTGTCCATCACGAGCGACACGTGTTCGAGGAACGCGCCGAGCGAGTCGTACTCCTCCATCGCGCGGACGAGCTCGCTGAGGTTCTCCAGGCGCCCGGTGGCCTCGACCGATTTCTCGGCCTGGTACATCGCGGTGTAGCCGCTTTCGTCAAGCAGCTGGCGAGCGAGTTCGGCGTGCGGCAGGCTGGTCGCCATATCGCGCCAGCGGGCGATGTCGCCGACTAGGCGTCCGAGCGACTTCTTCGCCGCGCCGGTCAGTTCGTCGGTGTCGAGGATGCGCGCGGCGGCGGTGGTCAGCGGCGTCCCGGTGGCGCGCGCGAGCTGATGGATGCGCGCGACCGCCTTGTCGCCGAGGCCGCGCTTGGGGACGTTGACGATGCGTTCGAACGCGAGGTCATCGGCCGGCTGGTTGACGACGCGGAGGTACGCCAGCGCATCGCGGATTTCGGCGCGTTCGTAGAAGCGGAAGCCGCCGACGATCTTGTACGGCATGCCGATCGCGATGAAGCGGTCCTCGAACTCGCGCGTCTGGTGCTGCGCGCGGACCAGGATCGCGACCTCGTCGAGCGACTTGCCCGAGCGACGGACGATGTCGATCTCCTCGCCGACGCGGCGCGCTTCCTCGGGGCCGTCCCAGACGCCGATGACCTTCACCTTCTCGCCGACGTCGCGTTCGGTCCAGAGCTGCTTGCCGAGCCGTCCGCCATTGTTGGCGATCACGCCCGACGCGGCGCCGAGAATATGCGGCGTGCTGCGGTAATTCTGTTCGAGGCGGATGACCTTCGCGCCCGGAAAGTCGCGTTCGAACTTCAGGATGTTCTCGACCTGCGCGCCGCGCCACGAATAGATCGACTGGTCGTCGTCGCCGACGCAGGCGATGTTCTTGCGCTCCTGCGCGAGCAGCCGAAGCCAGAGATATTGCGACGAGTTGGTGTCCTGATACTCGTCGACCATGATGTATTTGAAGCGCTGCTGGTACAGGCTCAGCACGTTGCGGTGCGTCTTCAGGATGACCAGCATGTGCAGTAGCAGGTCGCCGAAATCGCACGCATTGAGCGCGATCAGCCGCGCCTGATATTGCTGGTACAGCTCGCCGCCGCGACCGTTGGCGTAGCGCTCGCTCTCGCCCGCATCGATGTCCGCGGGGACGAGGCCCTTGTTCTTCCACTGGTCGATCAGCCCGGCGAGGCTGCGGGTCGGAAAGCGCTTCTCGTCGATGTCCGCGGCGAGGATGAGCTGCTTGAGCAAACGCAACTGATCGTCGGTATCGAGGATGGTGAAGTTCGATTGCAGCCCGACGAGTTCGGCGTGGCGCCGCAGCATCTTCGCGGCGATCGCGTGGAACGTGCCGAGCCACGGCATGCCCTCGACCGCGTCGCCGACCAGCCGACCGACCCGCTGGCGCATCTCGCGCGCGGCCTTGTTGGTGAAGGTGACGCTGAGGATCTCGGACGGCCATGCCTTCTTGGTGAAGACCAGATGCGCGAGGCGGGCGGTGAGCGCCGCGGTCTTGCCCGTGCCGGCGCCTGCGATGATCAGGACGGGCCCGTCGGTGGTCAGCACCGCCTCACGCTGCGGCGGATTAAGGCCGCGCAGATAGGGAGGCTCTGCTTGCGGCGCGGACGTTTGGGCGATCTGGTTCACCGGTGAACAGGTAGGGAACGGGTGGCGATGGGGCAAGCGGGTATGGCTTGCGCGGTTCGACGATACGTGGAACAAGTTGAGAACATAGAGGGAGGCGGGCATGCTGGCGGGACGATGTCATTGCGGAGCGATCAGCTATGTCGCGGAGGGCGAGCCCGAGCATCACGCGCTGTGCCATTGCGGCGATTGCCGGCGAAGCGCGGGTGCGCCGATGGTAGGCTGGATCGCATTCAGGTCCGAGCAGGTGACCATCTCGGGCGATCCGATGACGTATGAATCGTCGGCGAGCGGTCGGCGTCAATTCTGCGGACGGTGCGGGACGGGACTGTTCTATACCAATGCCGAGTATCTGCCGGGGATCATCGACGTTCAATCCTGTACGCTGGACGATCCCGAGGCGGTCGCGCCGGGTGCGCATATCCAGGTGGCTGACCGATTGGCGTGGATGGCGGATGTTGCCGCTCTGCCTGCGTTCGAGCGATATCCGGGGATGTGACCTAACGCCTCATCTAGAGTTTCGGCGCGTCGTCGGACCGACGCCAAACCGTCGCGCGAGCGTAACGAACCACGGGTAGGGGATGCGTAGCGACGTGGTTCGTCGTCGGAGATGCCGCACCCAGAAAGGTGTCCCGACGCGCTGGCGCCGTCGCCCGCAGGCATCGCCTTGCGGACCGCAGGACCATTTGAGGAACATCATCATGAAGCTTTTCATCAGCGTCGCTTCGGCGGCGATCGTCGGCGCTTGCCTGTTTTCCACGGGTGCTTCCGCGAGTTCCGGGCGCGACCCGGTATCGGTGCGTGTGTCGCGCGCCGGGCTCGACCTGACCAGCGACGCCGGGCGCACCGCGTTCCAACGCAGGTTGCGTTCGGCGATCACGAGCGCTTGCCAATCGCACGGTGCCGGCCTCGCGGCGCTCGCCGACGCGCAGCAATGCCGCAAGGAAATGACCGCGGATGCGGACGTGAAGATGGCCACATTGTTCGGCCGCAATGGCATGCAGCTTGCCAGCATCGGTGAAGTTCGGTGAATTAACTTACTCACGTCCAACGAAGTCGGTTCCGAACGATCCTCCCCCGCAGGAGGGAGGTGGCGCCGAAGGCGACGGAGGGGAAGGACACGGAACGCACGTTGTCCTCTGCCTCCCCCTCCGTCTGGCGAGGGCCAGCCACCTCCCCCTGGCGGGGGAGGATTGTAGGGGGCGACGTCCCAAATAGGGTCGAACGATCGCTTGATTTACATCTGTCATAAGATTGTCATCGTAAGGGCCGACTGCACATTCCTATGGCAACCTCCACATTTGCACCCGATGCGGTGACGGCTGATTCGAGCGCTACCGCTGCGCCGCATACCGGTCCCAAGCTCGATCATTCGCTGCATCCGTCCGGGCGCTGGATATTCCTCGCCGTGCTGATCGGCGGGCTTGCCTATGCGGGGTTCAGCATCGCCTTCGATACCGCGCAGGTCGGCGAGAGCCTGGCGGGCGGGGCGTTCGCGTTCCTCGCGCTCGCGCTGCTGATCGCGCTCGGGTTCGAGTTCGTGAACGGGTTCCACGACACCGCCAACGCGGTCGCCACCGTCATTTATACGCATTCGATGCCCGCGCCGCTCGCGGTCGTCTGGTCGGGGTTCTTCAATTTCCTCGGCGTGATGCTGTCGTCGGGCGCCGTGGCGTATTCGATCGTCACGTTGTTGCCGGTCGACCTGATCCTGAACGTCGGCAGCGTCGGCGGGTTCGCGATGATCTTCGCGCTGCTGCTCGCGGCGATCCTGTGGAACCTCGCGACCTGGGCGGTCGGGCTGCCCAATTCGTCGAGCCATGCGCTGATCGGCTCGATCCTCGGCGTCGGCCTTGCCAACCAGATCATCAATGGCGGCGGCGCGGACGGCACGTCGGGCGTCGACATGGTGCAGGTCTGGAAAGTTCTCTCCGCACTCGCGTTCAGCCCGATCGTCGGGTTCGTCGGCGCGCTCGTGCTGCTGCTCGTGATGAAGGCCTTCCTGCACGACAAGAAACTGTACGAGGCGCCGGAGGGCCAGACGCCGCCGCCACGCGGCATCCGCGCGCTGTTGATCGGCACCTGCACGGCGGTCAGCTTCGCGCATGGCAGCAATGACGGCCAGAAGGGGATGGGGCTGATCATGCTCATCCTTATCGGCTGCGCGCCGACCGCCTATGCGCTGAACCGGACGATGCCCGAGAGCGCGATGCCCGCATTCGTGCAGTCGGCGCAGGCTGCATCGGCCGCGTACCGCGCGCATGCCGGCGGCGCGCCGGCCGACGTCGCCACGTCGCGTGCGCAGGTTACGCAGGCACTGAAGACCAAGCATGTCGCCGACCCGGTCATCTATGCCGCGCTGGCGACGCTGTCGGACGACGTGTCGAGCCGGATCGAAAGCTATGGCTCGCTCGGCAAGGTGCCCGCCGCGGCGACCCCGAACCTGCGCAACGACATGTACCTCGTGCTCGATACGACCAAGCTGATCGCCGAGGACAAAGCCGCGCAGAGCCGGTTCACCGTGCAGGAGATCACGACGCTCAAGAGCTACAATAGCGGGCTCGAGCAGGGCACGCGCTACATCCCGACCTGGGTGAAGGTCACCGTTGCGCTGGCGCTGGGGCTGGGGACGATGGTCGGGTGGAAGCGGATCGTCGTCACCGTCGGCGAGCGGATCGGCAAGACGTATTTGACCTACGGCATGGGCGCGTCGGCCGAGCTGGTCGCGGCGGCGACGATCCTGCTGGCGGTGAAATACGGCATGCCGGTGTCGACCACGCATATCCTGTCGTCGGGTGTGGCGGGTGCGAGCGTTGCGAACGGCGCCGGTTTGCAGCGGCGCACGGTCATGAACATGGCGCTGGCGTGGGTGATGACGCTGCCGGTGGCGATGCTGCTGTCGGGCGGGCTGTATTGGCTGCTGCTGACGCTAGCGCATTCGCTGGGGTACTGAGCGGGCGCTTGATCCTCCCCTGTAAGGGGAGGTGGCTGGCTCTTGCCAGACGGAGGGGTGTCGCCCTGAGTTGTTGGCGGATACCCCTCCGTCAGTCCCTATGAGCCTGCCACCTCCCCCGATGGGGGAGGATGTAGGTAGGGCGGAACCGGTCCTTAGCGCCGCGGGTTGCCGGAAAATGCGATTACGATGCTCGATCTGTGGGAACTGGGACTGGCTCGTGCGCGAGGATTGGTTCGAGTGTAGCCACTGCCGCCTGCTTGTTCGCGACGCGAACGAGGTCGGTGCGGTTGCCGACGAGATCGTCGCGCGGTTGCGAAGCGGGCTTGTCGACCTACAGCGCGATCCTGCGGAGCGCTGGATGCTCGACCCAGCCGGTTTGCGGAACGCGGCGTGGCGGTTCGGGTTCGAGGTGGAGCCGGTCGCCGTCGCGCGGGGCGATGTCCGCTTTCCCCCTGATTACCGTCCAGCCCAAGCGCGTTCGGCTCCCGCGACGACTGTGCCGCACGCGATAGGGCTCGGCATCATGGCGCGGCCCGCCGACGCCAACGACATCGTCGAGATCGCGACACACTATCGCACCGCGTTTGCCCGGATCGTCGTCCTGCTCGACGGCACGGCAGACGAGGCAGGGGAAATCGCAGCGCAGGTCCCGTGGATCGAGGTCGCCCATCACCCTCTCACCGGCGATTTTGCCGCGCAGCGCAACCGCCTTCAGGACACGATGCAGACCCGCTGGGTCTTGCAAATCGATACCGACGAGCGCCCCGACGGCGCGTTGCTCGACGCGCTCGGCTGGCTAGTCGCGGCGGCGGATCGCGACGGGTTGCGCTCGCTCGGCCTGCCGCGCCGCAACCTCGTCGATGGGGTGCAGTCCGCGTCCTATCCGGACATCCAGTACCGCCTCAACCGCAGCGACATCCGCTTTGCCGGGCGCGTCCACGAACGGCCGGTCGTGCCGTTCGTCGAGAGTTCGCTAGCGCTGGCGGGTGCGCTCGAACACAGGCTCGACGGCGAGCGGGTGCGTGAGCGGACGCGGATCTACGAGGCGATGTCGACCGGCGCGGGCAGGCCGGAGGACGAGGCGTTGCTGCTCGCCCCCTTCGACCCGATCGCGGTGCGATAGACCGCGGTCGTCTGCGCGGACAGGGTATCGCGCGTGAACATCCCCGACGCTTGGCGGCTCGCCGCAGCGTAATGCTGACGCAATGCCGGGTCCTCGATCAGCCGCTGGATCTGCGTGGCTAGGTCGTCGCCGGTGCAGGTCTTGGCCAGCAATCCTGCACCGCTTTCGCCGATGAACAGCCGTGCGCTCGGATCCTCGGCGCAGGCGACGACCGGTCGGCCGAACATCATCGCCTCCTGGTACACCAGCCCGAAGCTCTCGTAGCGTGAGGGTGCGACGATGACGTGCGCCGCGCTCATCAGGTCGTGCAACATCTGTTCGTCGACACGGTGATGGCATCGCAGCCGCGCACGAGCAGTGGACGGGAGCGCCTTCACGTCGTCCGCATGCACGCCAACGATCGTGAGGCGGAAATCGCGCATCCCGGCATCCGCACGCCGCGCAAGGATCCTCAGCGCCATGATCAGGGCATCGAACCCCTTGCGGTGCTCATCACGTCCGACGAACAGCAGTTCGATCGGCTGGTCCTCGGGGATATCGTCGGGATAGGCTGCGGCCGTTCCTCGTGCAACGATCTCCGGCGGCAGGCTGAGGCCGATGACCGCGTGGCGCCCGGTTGGTCCGGGGGCCTCGACACCGTACAGATGGGCGATCTTCTCGCCGTGGAGCTGCGTGTTCGAGACCAGCGCCTTGCTGAAGCGCGCTGCGACCTGCTCCGCAAGCATCGCCGCGCGCCGATCGAACCGGTCGCGGAGACTGGTTACCGTCTCTGCCGAGGTCGCTGCTGGGGTCGAGTTTCTCGTCACCAGCGGCGCGGGGCCGGTGAGCGCGATCGCCAGTCCTGGTGCGTACCAATTGGTTGCCTCGACCACGTCAAACGGTGCCCGTCGGTGCTCGCGCGCGACCGCTCGACGGAACGCGAACGGCGCGACGAGGTGCCCGATACCCGCAATCTTGCGGAGGCGCGCGGCGAACGATCCCTCGCGCAGACCGCAACCGATGACCGACACCCGGCCGTCGTGGCTGTCCTCGCGCCGGTCCATAGTGAAGACCCAGACGTCGTTGCCAGACTGTGCCAACGACTGCGCTATCTCGCGCGCGGCGCGAGTAAGTCCGCTCTTTTCAGGAGGATAGGCCCAGGTGAGTAGAGCGATTCTCACAGCGATCGATCACCGAGCGAACGAAGCACCGCAGGGAACGTAATAACCTGCGTCAATACCGGCATGTAAAGTATCATCGGCCCGGAACTCGGCAACCCCGTGAGCGGTTCCTTACGTGAATTGCAGATGAACGGGGGAAGGGTGTTCGTACTACATATCGCGTTGCAGGGGTGTTTACGCGCAACCGACGTCGAATACGGAATCACCGCGGATACCGGGGGCCATATCCGGTACCTTCTCGATCTCGTCGCTGCCAGCGGCCGCAATCCGGCGATCGACCGCATGGAAATCGTTACGCGTGCATTCCATCATGCGGCGTATGCCGAATGCTATGCCGAACCGATCGAGACGATCGACGGCACGACGCGTATCGTCCGATTGCTGACCGCGTCCGATGCGTATCTCGTCAAGGAAGACCTGTGGACCGAGCATGACAGCCTGGTCGAGGCTTTGGTGGCGCATATCGCCACGCTCGATCGCGCGCCCGACGTCATGCACGCGCACTATGCCGATGCCGGACTGATTGCGGCGCGCGTTTCTGCAAGGACCGGCATCCCCTATGTTTTCACCGCGCATTCGCTCGGCCGGGTGAAGCTTGCCGCGTTCGATCGTGAGTGTGCGGAAACCGCGGGCCTCGATCGCCGGATCGCGATCGAAGAAGAAGCCATCGCCGGGGCGGCCGCGATCATCGCGTCGTCGCGTGACGAGGCCGAAGTCCAGTATGCCGATTATGATGCGTATGATCCAGGCCGGATCCGAGTGTTCGCGCCGGGTAGCGATCTCAAGCAGTTCGCGAACTGTGGCACCGATGCTCGCGTCGATGCGCTGATCAATCGGTTCCTCGACGATCCCGCCAAGCCGGTAATCCTCGCGATTGCGCGCCCGGTGACCAAGAAGAACCTTGCGGCGCTCGTCCACGCTTATGGCCGGTCACCCGCGCTTCAGGCCGCGGCTAACCTCGCGATCCTGGCGGGCACGCGTGACGACAGTGCGACGCTGGAGCCCGAGATCCGCGACAACATCGCCGAGCTGTTGCAGTTGATCGACCGCTACGACCTGTACGGCAAGGTCGCCTATCCGAAACAGCACCGGCCGGACGATATCGCCGCGGTCTATGCTCATGCTCGAACCCGGCGCGGCGTCTTCGTCAATCCGGCGCTCAACGAACCGTTCGGGCTGACTTTGCTCGAAGCGGCGGCGAGCGGCCTGCCGGTGGTCGCGACCGACAGCGGCGGTCCGAACGATATCGTCGAGACCTGCGGCAACGGCATTCTCGTCGATCCGCGTTCGCCTAGCGCCATCACCGATGCGATCCTGAAGATATTAGACGATCCGGCGCTGTGGTCGCGCTACTCAGCGGCAGGATCGGTAGCGATCCGCGCCTATGACTGGGACCGGCACGTACAGCTTTATACCGGGTTGCTCGCAGAGGTCGTGAACGCCGCGCCTGCGGCCACGGACCGGAAGCCGGAATTGTTGTTGGTGTCGGACATCGACGGAACGCTGCTCGGCTGTGCAAAAGGCGTCGATGATTTCACCGCGTGGCACGACGCGCAGACCGATGTCGCGTTCGCGATCGCGACGGGGCGCAGCTTCCACAGCGCAATGGCGGTGCTCGGGCAGCATGATGCGCCACGCCCCGAAATCCTGATCACTTCGGTCGGCTCGGAGATCTATTACCGGACGGTACGCGGGGCCGTGTACGACCGCGATACCGAATGGGACGGGATCATCGCTGCCGGTTGGGACCGCGAGGCGGTCGCCGCGCTGATCGGGCAACATGCCGGACTGACGCCGCAGAGCCCGCTCGAACAGCGCCGGTTCAAGCTCAGCTATTTTGCCAATGGCGACATTGCGGCGGCCGAGCGGGTGCGGGCTTTGCTGGCGGAACACGGTCACAGTTGCTCGATCATCCAGAGCCACGGTCGCTATCTCGACATCCTGCCGCATGCCGCATCGAAGGGTACCGCGGTCGAGCATGTCCGCCGTCGCCTCGGTCTCGAACCGCGACAGGTGATCGTCGCGGGCGACAGCGGCAACGATATCGAAATGCTGCGATCGTCACGCCACGCGATCATCGTCGGCAATTATTCGGATGGGTTAGGGTCGCGCGCGGACTTGGCGCACGGCTATGTCGCGATCGGCCATCACGCGCGCGGCGTGATCGAAGGCGTCGCGTTCTTCCGCGAGGCCGCGGCTGGGATCGACGTCGAGGGTATCAGGAAGGCATCGTGACGTCCTCGACGGTCAGCGTGCTGACGCTGGTACGCGGTCGCCGCGCGCATCTGGTGAACCTGATCGCCGGCCTCAACGCATCGACGCGCAAGCCTGACGAATTGGTGATCGCGTACATGCAGGATGCGCCGTACGCCGATCTCCCGCCGACCGACTTTCCGGTGCGCGCGGTGTTCGTCGCGGGGGAGGCGATGCCGTTGGCGGCGGCGCGTAACCACGCGGCGGCGGCTGCGCGTGGGGATCAGCTGATCTTCCTGGACGTCGATTGCGTCCCTGCGCCGACGTTGGTCGAACGCTATGCGGCTACGGCGATCGAGCCGGGCGGTATTCGGTTGGGCGAGGTGCTGTATCTCCCCGCTGGCGCGATCGATGCCGGGCTGGACTGGGAAATGCTCGACCGGGTCGGCCTGCGTCACCCGGCCAAGCCGCCGATCGCGCCCGATGAAATACGCCCGACACCGAGCCATGGCGAGCTCTGGGGCCTGTCGTTCGCGATCTCCGCGGCGGACTGGACGAGGGCCGGGGGGATGGACGAGCGCTATGTCGGCTATGGCGGCGAAGAAACCGACTTTGCCGCGCGGCTCGAGCGTGCCGGAGTGCCGATGTGGTGGGTCGGCGGTGCGCGGGCGTATCACCAGCATCATGTCGTGCACACGCCGGCCTACCAGCATTTCGATGCGATCGTCCGCAACGCTCGGCTGTTTCGCGGCACCTGGGGGAGGTGGTGCATGGACTATTGGCTTGGGCATTTCGCCGAGCGCGGGCTGATCGCCTGGGATGCGGATACGATTACCGTGTTGCGGGCGCCGACTGCGGACGAGGTGGCCGCGTCGAGGATGCCGCCGGAGGTTTTGTTTAGCTGAGATGCTGCGGAACGTTTCGATCCTCCCCTGGCGGGGGAGGATCGACTAGCGCTCGATTTCTAAGCGGGCGCCCAAAGCGAGACGGCCAGTCCTTCCAGATAATCCGCGGCGACCTTGGCCGCATCCGCGTCGTACAGGTCCGCGAGCGAGACCGGATCGAGTGCCTTCGCCTCGTCGAGGATACCGCGCCATGGTGCCAGTGCGCCGGGCCATGACGGTAGCGCGACCGCAGCGCCAAGCTCCGCGAGACGCTCCGCCTTCCGGGTCTGTTCGCCGAAATACCGCCATTCGGGCGCGCAGACATAAGGCCGACCGACGCGGGCGATCTCGTGCACCGTGTTGTCGCCGGCCGATGCGATGACGACGTCGGCGGCGGCGATGTGATCGGTGACGCCGGGGACCCAGCCGAGTTCGACGAGATTGCCGAAGTCAGTCTCGTGCCCCTCGCGGTGGACCGGCCCGAGCACCAGCCACAGCGCATCCGGCACCGCGCGCGCCGCCATCGTCAGCGGCGCGTAGGGCGTGCCCGCACCGCCGCCGCCGGTGAGGACGACGATGATTTCCTTGGTCGGATCGAGGCCGAGCTTGGCGCGCGCTTCTTCCTTGGTCGGAACGGGATCCACGGTCGTGCACAGGCCGCCTGCGTAGCACGTGTTGGCGCGGACCCAGTCCGGCGTGTCCGCCTGTTCGAGTGCCTCGCCGAACGGTGCGAGCAGGCCCACGCTTGCCTGGTAGGCGCCCAGATGACCCGGATCGAGCCGGTCGCCGTGCATCCGGATGCTGATTGCGGGTACGCTCGCGATCCGCGCTAGCAGCGCGATCTCGGCGGAGACGTCGACGACGAACAGCGCCGGATCGACGTCGTCGAGATGGTCGACGATCGTTCGCATCGTCGCGCGCGTCTTTGCCACGCCGAGCGGGACGCAGTGCATTACCTCGGGCGTCGCCTGCGCGAACAGCCCCGGCGTCGGCACCGGCGCGCCGATCATGTCGGGCAGCGCGGCAATCGTGATCGGCCGCTCGAACCCGTCGAACAACGACGGCTTGGCGGTCAGGATCGTCACCGCGCGCTCGGCAGGCAGCTCGCGGATGATCGCCATCGCACGGTTGGCGTGGCCGCGACCCTGGTGGTGGATGAAGAACGTGATCGGCTTGGTCATGCCGAACATTGTACCGATCCGGCCTCCGAAGGCGATTGATATCGATCAGCATAGTTCGCGCTCAGTCCGAATGCCGCCTCGACCTCGGGATCAAGCCACGCGGTGATGTGTTCGGCATCAGCAGGCGCGAGTTCGGGATAAGCCGTCGGAACATAGGGCGCATAGCCTTGCCCCTTGTAGCTGGTGATCGGCACATATTCTTCGCGCCGCGGGATCCCGGTCGCCTCGGACAACGCCTCGACGAACGCCAACGGTGCTCGCGCGAACGCATCATAGCCGAGCAACGCGACGTTGTGCGTCCGGTTGGTCAACGACGCCCAGTGGCGCAGCTTCGCGGTGCGCTTGGCGATGCAATTGGCGAAGCGTTCGCCGGTTTCCGGATCGCGCTCGTGCAGCATCTCGTCGCCCTGCATTGGGTGCCCCGGCTCGATGGGACCGAAATGATCGTCCCAATAACTGTGCCACTGGCTGCGGATGAACACGTCGAACGGCTCCGCCTTGAGGTCCGGGTGCGCGTGCCACGGCTGGCGGTGAAGGCTACGGGTCCAGTCGAACGCGTCGCGCGCGACCACCAGCACCAGCGTATCCTTCACGAACAACGTCTGCGGCGGCACGAACCAGTGCTTGAAGCCGAAATCCTCGGTGATCGTCACGCTCGGCATGTTCGCCTCGATCGCGCGCGTGACGAGGTTGGTCCCGCTGCATCGCTGGCCGTAAACCTGGACTCGCGTGATCGGCACGTCGCCGCGTTTCAGTATACGCAGGCCATCCAAAGGCTGGAGCCAGTTCAAGGGTTTAACGTGCGGTTTGGCGGGCGTCGACATGGGGAATGCCGCTAGCGCCGACTCGTGTCCGGTACAACCATCGCGCCGGGAAACGCGTCAATGGTCGTGATGGTATTTAAAAAGCGGAGATCATCCGGACGGTCCGCGGCAACGGCTATATTTTCAAGCCAACGGTCGTCGGGAAGTAGCGCTCGGTCAAAGCAACACGTCGGTCCGATTGCTGCGCCGGCGTGCACGCGGTACGTTCTTCGGATGCAGACACAACCGACAAGCCAGGCGCGGATCGCCGCGTGACTCGTATCGACGCGCACCAGCATTTCTGGTCCTATTCGGCGTCTGCGTTCGACTGGATCGATTGCGACAGCGTGCTCGCCCGGGACTTTTCGCCTGCCGATCTGATGCCATTGCTGGACGGCGCTGCGATCGATGGTTGTATCGCGGTACAGGCGCGGCAGAGCGAGGCCGAGACCGACTGGTTGTTGGAACTCGCGGCTGCGCATCCGCGGATCATGGGCGTGGTCGGCTGGGTCGATCTGCGGGCCGACAACATTGCGCAGCGGCTGGAGACGCGGTCGGGATCGTCCAAGCTGGCTGGGTTTCGGCATATCGTCCAGGACGAGCCGGACGACGATTTCCTGCTGACACCCGACTTCGTTCGCGGGGTGCGGGCGAGCGTGGAGCGCGGTTTCAGCTACGACATTCTCGTCAAACCCCGCCAGGCGATCCATGTCCGTCGCTTCTGCGATCTGGTCGCGGCGGGGCGTACAACGGCGCCGCGGCTGATCCTCGATCATGGTGCGAAGCCCGACATCGCGCGCGGTGGCTGGCAGCCCTGGGCGGACGCGATCGCCGACATGGCGCAGGTGCCGTCGCTTTATTGCAAGATATCCGGGCTCGTCACGGAGGCGGATCACGCGACGTGGACGGTAGACCAGATCGCGCGGTATCTCGATCACCTGCTTGCGTGCTTCGGCCCCGATCGTTTGATCTTCGGCTCCGACTGGCCGGTCTGCCGCCTTGCCGCCGAGTATCGCCAGGTCGTCGACCTGATCGACGGATTGGTCACGCGCGCTTGCTCGGAGGCGCGGGACGCGATCTTCGGTGGCAATGCTCGGGCGGCGTACGGGGTCTAGAGGTTCACGCCCGACCAGTCGCCGCGGCTGATCCGTTCCGCCGCATCGGCGATCGCGGACCGGGCGGCTGCGTCGTCGCGGAGTTCGGGGGGGAAGCCCAGTCCCGAGTCGATCAGGCGCGCGACGACCTCGCTCGGCGTTCCATCGCGTGCTGCGTCCGCCAGGTGATCGCCGGCTGGATCGACGATCGGAATATTGTCGCGGGTGCGCTGCATCAGGAACGCTACCCACGCGCCGAGCGCGGTGACGACGCCCGCGGGCATGCGACCCGCGCGGCGGTTTGCGACCAGTGTGTCACCTAGCCGGTAGGGTAGCTTCTGCGATCCGTCCTGCGCGATCTGGTCGAGCCGGTGGACGATGACCGGGTTGCGGAACCGCTGGAGCACGGCGGCGCGGTAGGCATCCAGGTCGAGGCCGGGGGTGCTGGGCAGCATCGGAATGATGTCGTCGCGGATCATCGCGTCGACGAACCCGGCGAGCGCCGCATCGTTCATCGCGTCCGCCACGCTCGCCGCGCCGCGGAACAGGCCGACATAAGCGAGCGTCGAATGCGCGCCGTTGAGAATGCGCAACTTCGCCTTCTCGTAGCTGGCGACGTCGGTTGTGATCGTGGCGCCGACCGACGCGAGATCGGGGCCGAGCGGCGTGCCGATGTCCTCGATCACCCACTGTGCAAAGGATTCGCGTTGGACCGCGGCGAGGTCTTCGAGCCCGATCGCTTGGGCTACGTCGTCGTAGAGAGCAGGATCGGACGCGGGCGTGATCGAATCGACCATCGTCGACGGGACGCGCACTTCGCCGGCGATCCAGTCCGCCAGATCCGTATCGCCCACGCGCGCGAAGGCGACCAGGGCGGCGTGGAGCTTGGCGCCGTTGCTGGCGAGATTGTCGCATGGCATCGGCACGAACGGCGCGATCCGCGCATTTCGGCGCGCGGCGAGGCCTGCGACTAGCCATCCGACCAGGCTGCGCGGCGTTGTCGTCCCGGCGAGGTCATGGACGATATCGGCATGCGACAGGTCGAGTGTGCCGTTGGCGGCAAGGCAATAGCCCTTCTCGGTCACGGTCGAGGTCACAAGCCGTACCGCGGGATCGGCGAGCAGCGAATGTGTTTCTGCGGCGTCGTCGGGTCCGAGGAATCGGCGATGTGCCCCAATTACCCGGTTCGACGACTCGGCGTCGCGGATCGCGAGCGTGTAGAGTCCGTCCTGCTCGGCGAGTGCTGCGACCGTCCGCTTGCTGCGCATCGAGACTGCGGCAATGCCCCAGCGTAGATCATGGTCCAGCAGCGCGTCGATATACGCCGCCTGATGCGCGCGGTGGAATGCGCCCGGCCCGAAATGAACGATGCCGATCGAGGGGAGGGGGCGGCCTCGAGGGCTCTGGATCGTCGCTGCAAGCTGGTCGAGCGTCGCATGGGTCAGTCGTGTCAAAGCGTTACTCCACGTTTCCATATCGCGATTTCGCGTTCGCCATTGCGCTCGGCGGCGGTCTCGCGGCCCGATGCGATCGCGGCGATGCAGTCGAGCAACGCCGTTTCGGCCGAGGCGAACCCCTGGTCGAGGACCTGCCCGGCGTCGAAATCGATCCAGCCCGGCTTGCGCTGGGCAAGGTCGCTGTTCGACGCGATCTTGATCGTCGGTACGGGAAAGCCGAGCGGGGTGCCGCGTCCCGTCGTGAACAGGATCACGGTCGCGCCGGCGGCTGCGAGGGCGGTCGAGGATACCGCGTCGTTGCCGGGCGCCTCCAGCATCGTCAGCCCGTCGGTCCGTGCCTGCGCGCCATAGCCGATGACGTCGACGATCGGCGAGCGGCCGGCTTTCTGCACGGCGCCCAGCGACTTTTCCTCCAGCGTCGTGATTCCGCCGACGACGTTGCCGGGCGACGGGTTCTCCGACACCGGCTCGCCATGGTCGATGAAATATTGCTTGAAGCCGTTCACGACGCCGACGATCGCGTCGAACACCGAAACGTCGGCAGCGCGGTTCATCAGCGCCTGTTCCGCACCGAACATCTCGGGAATTTCGGTGAAGATCACGCGGCCGCCGGCGCCGACGACCTCGTCGCTCATCCGGCCTACCAGCGGGTTGGCGGTCAGCCCTGACAAGCCGTCGGACCCGCCGCACTTCACGCCGAGCACGAGCCGGTCGAGCCCGACCTCCTGCCGTTCGCAGGCCGCCAACGCCGCCAGTTCCTCGACCAGCGCGATGCCTTCCTCGACCTCGTCGACGCTCAGCTGTGCCGTCAGCGTGCGGATTGCCGGGCGTCGCCATGCGGGGATCGCCTCGACCAGCGCATTGATCTGGTTCTCCTCGCAGCCGAGTCCGACGATCAGCACGCCGCCGGCATTGGGATGGCAGGCGAGGCTCGCGAGGATCTGGCGCGTGCCGTCGAGATCGTGGCCGAGTTGCGAACAGCCGTGCGGGTGGCTGAACGCGTGGACGCCGTCGATCTTGCCGGCCAAGGTCGCCCCGGCCCTGGTGGCGATCCGCTCGGCGGTCCGCGCGACGCATCCGACGGTGGGGAGTATCCAGATCTCGTTGCGCGTGCCGACCCGGCCGTCAGGACGAACGTAACCGTGGAAGGTCGTATGGCGGGGGGATGCCGCGACCGGCTCATCCGTTGGGGCGAAACCGTAATCGAGCGTGCCGGCCAATCCGGTCGACAGGTTCTGACTGTGGACATGATCGCCCGGTGCGATGGTGTCCGTCGCCCGCCCGATCGAATAGCCGTATTTCGTCACGTCCGCCCCGGGTGCGATCGCGTCGAGTGCGATCTTGTGGCCGCGCGGAACGGCCTGCGTCAGGGTGAGCAGGGCGTCGCCGGTATCGATCCGGTCGCCGATATCGCAGTCGCGCAGCAGCGTCGCGACGCTGTCGCCTGCGCGGACTATTACTGCATCGACCATTCCGAACCCTCCGCCCCGTTTTCCCGTGCAGGACCGCATAGTATCAAATCGGCGCACGACGCACGAATAAAGCTATCGGGTAGCATCATCGGATCGAGCAGGGCGCGCGTGTCTCCGCTACGATTATTGGTAGTTCGGCGCTTTTTGAGGGCCAACGGCAATGAAGTGCGTGTCTCGACGCGGCTTCAGCCGAGCCCAAGTCGATTGGACCGGTGCATGACACCGGTCCAACAGATTAGTTGCTGTCGGAATCGTCGCCATCGTCGATCGCGAGATACAGACCACCACCGACCGCAACGGCGGCAAGAGCGATGATAATGAAACCGCCGTCGGCGACTTTGGATTTCTTGACGGTCGGCGTACCGACGCGTGCCGACTTGATCGTCGAGAGGCTGGATGCCGGGTTGGCGGAAGCCGCGTTCGCTGCAACTGGTGCGGCGAGCAGCATGAGGCCAGCCGATGCCGTGGTAAGTGACTTAAGAAACATGAAATCTCCACTGTTTGAGTAAGACTTCATCCTAAACCACAAAGTATCTTAACATGAAATAAGTTTCATGAACTAAAGAATGTTCGTCAGACCTAAGTGTCGGTAGAAGCTACGAATTTGCGCGAATACCCGCCAAATGCCGCCCATCACGAACGCGTCCCGCCCGGGATCTGCTTTGAGCTTGGACTTTTAGGCATCTGGGGGGAGCGGCAGGTCAGACGTCGTCGCAAGAATGACCGAAACTGGCTGAAGGCATTTGCAAAGGGGGTTCCGGCCTACCGGCATCTCGCGAAGAAGCGAGGACTTGTCCGGCTAAAAAAATGGCTCCCTGAGTAGGATTCGAACCTACGGCCACTCGATTAACAGTCGAGAGCTCTACCGCTGAGCTATCAGGGAACGTTGCCGGAGGCGGCTCTATAAACGGCCGGTCGGACGATGCAAGCGCGTTTCGCCGCAAAAATGCAAAGTCCGCGATAAACCGCGTTCAGGCGACGAACTGTTCCATCGTGATCCGGTCGTCGAGCGCGTGCTCGGGATCGAACAGCAGCGTGAGTTCGCGGGCGCGGTCCATGCAGATGTCGACCTGCGCGACGTCGCGGATCTCGCGCTGGTCGGCGACCGCGGAGACGGGGCGCTTGCCGGGGTCGAGCACGCGGATGCGGATGCGGGCCTTGTCGGGTAGGATGGCGCCACGCCAGCGTCGTGGGCGGAACGGGCTGATCGGGGTCAGCGCGACCATGCCCGAGCCGAGCGGCAGGATCGGACCGTGCGCGGAGAGATTGTACGCGGTCGAGCCGGCCGGCGTGGCGACGAGGATGCCGTCGCAGGCGAGTTCGGCGAGGACGACGCGGTCGTTCACCGTCACTTCGAGATTGGCGGTCTGGCGGGTCTCGCGCAGGAACGAGACTTCGTTGATCGCGGGCAGCGTGTGCGTCCGGCCATCGACGCCGATCGCGGTCATGCTGAGCGGGATGACCTTGAACGGTTTCGCGCGCTCCAGCCGGTCGGTGAGGCCGTGGTGGCGCCATTCGTTCATCAGGAAGCCGACCGTGCCCAGGTTCATACCGAATACGGGGACGGGCGGCTTGCGGCGCTCCAGCATCGTGTGCAGCGTCTGGAGCATGAACCCGTCGCCGCCGAGCGCGATGATGACGTCCGCGTCCTCGACCGGCACCCACTCGCCCATGTCGGCGAGCTCCGCTTCGGCGGCACGAGCAGGCGGGGTATTGGACGCGACCAGCGCCCGCCGCTCGTATCGGCTCATCCGCCGGTGACGCTCATGTGGCGTGCGACCGCGGGTCCTTCGCCCTGGCCGATGCGGAAGTCATGCGCCTTGGGCTTGGCGAACAGACCAGCGTCGATCGCTTCGTCGAGACCAGCGGTGCCACCTTCGCGCAATGCCGCCTTCAGGTCGACCTGATCGTCATGGCCCAGGCACATGTACAGCTTGCCCTCGGTGGTCAGGCGCACCCGGTTGCAGCCTTCGCAGAAATTGGCGGTCAGTGGCGAGATCAGGCCGAGGCGCGTGCGCGTGCCGTCGACGTTCCAATAGCGTGCGGGGCCGCCGGTCTTGTGCGCGTCGCGGGCAAGCGTGAACTGTTGGCCAAGGTCATCGAACACCTTGGTCAGCGGCAGGAAGCGGTCGGTACGGTCCTCATCGATCGCGCCGAGCGGCATCGTCTCGATCAGCGACAGGTCAAAGCCCTCATCGCGACACCAGGCGAGCATCGGTGCGATCTCGTCCTCGTTGAAGCCTTTCAGCGCGACCATGTTGATCTTGATCGCAAGCCCCGCGTCGCGTGCGGCGTAGATCCCGCCGATCACCTGCGACACGTCGCCGTGGCGGGTGATGTAGCGGAACCGCTCGGGATCGCGGCTGTCCATGCTGACGTTGACGCGGCGGATGCCAGCGTCGACCATCGCCTCGGCATGCTGCGCGAGGCGCGTGCCGTTGGTGGTCATCGTCAGCTCTTCCAAGCCCGATCCGATGTTGTGACCCAGGCGCTGGACCAGTTCGGCGACGTCGCGACGCACGAGCGGCTCACCGCCAGACAAGCGAATCTTCGTCACGCCGCGCGCGATGAAACGCTCGGCGATGATCGCGATCTCTTCGAGGCTCAGCAGCTTGCTGCGCGGCAGGAACGTCATCTTTTCGGACATGCAGTACCGGCAGCGCAGATCGCAGCGATCGGTCACCGAAATCCGCAGATACTTGATCGTGCGACCATGCGTATCGCGCAGCGGCTTTTGCTCGAGGGTGGGCGCGATCGTCATCTCCTCCGAGCTAAGACCTGACTGTCCCACTAACAAGGCCAGATCGGCTGGTATTGGATTGGCGCGCGGCGATACGGCGGCTAGGCTCGCACCGATCGAGCGAGGTGCGACGGATATGGAAGACATGCAGATCGCAACGACGCTGTTCGCGGTATCGTTCCGTCAACGTGATGAGATCGCGGAGATTTTGGCAAGCGCAGGCGCAGGTGCGGGCTGGCAGGCGGCGGTCGTGAGCGATGCCGATGGGTTGGAAAGCCGGTTCCTGGGGAGTGGTGCCGCGGTCGCGTTGATCGATGCGCGCGGTGCGCTCGACGACGGACTTTCGGCGACGCGCAGGCTGGGCGGGTTGGTCGCCACCAACGGTGCGGCCTTGCTGGTGCTGGTATCGCGCGGCGATGTCGAGGCGATCGGCGAGTTCTTCGATGCGGGCGCGACGCAATTCCTGGCTAGTCCGGCCAGCGAAGGCGAACTCGTCCAGGCGCTGCGGTTCGCGGGGCGCCACGCCGCCCGCGCATCCGGCGGCGCGATCGATCGGCGCGGCATACCGGGCGCATCGCACTATGACAGGGAGACCGGCGAAGCGCGGCGCTGGATCGTCAGCCGTATCGCCGAGGAGCGGCCGGTGGCGGTGGTGCTGGTCGCGCTGTCGCGCCTCGACATCGTAAATGCGGCGCATGGCCGTCCCGCGGTGGATGGCCTGATCGAAGCCGCGGTGTTGCGCGCGGAGACGGTCGCGCGCCAGGCGATCGGCGTGGATGCGATGGTCGCGCGGCTTGGCGGGTCGGAGTTCGTGCTCGTGATCGAGGCGGCCGGTGCGGCGGTGACGGCGGCGATCACCGCGCTGGATGCCGCCCTCGCGCGGCCGTTCGCGGTGGCGGATACGCGCGCCGTGCTAGGGTGCCGCTTCGGCGTGGCGCAGCGCCAGCCGGGCGACGATGCGGCGGCGTTGCTGCGCCGGGCGAGCGAGGCGCTGGCCGAGGCGAAGGCGAGCGACGGATCGGTGCTCCACGTCGCGCTGCCCGACGGCGTCGCGCCGATCGACGCGCTTGCGATCGACCTGCACCATGCGATCGAGCGCGACGAGATCGACCTGCGCTGGCAGCCGCAGGTCGAGATCGCGAGCGGCGAGATCACGGGGGTCGAGGCCTTGGCGCGCTGGAACCACCGGGCGCTCGGGCCGCTCGGCGCGGATACGCTGTTCGACGCCGCCGACCGCGCCGATCTGGGCATCGCGTTGTCGGACCACATCCAGCGGCTGGTGCTGGCGCGTGCGGTCGCGTGGCCGGAGGTTCTGGGGACATTGCGCGTGTCGCTGAACCTGACCGCGGCGGATATCACGCGGCCGGGGTTTGCGGCGCTGTTCCTCGCGCGGATCGACGAGAGCGGCTTCCCGCGCGGGCGGCTGACGGTCGAGATTACCGAGACAGGGTTGATCGAGGATCTGGCGGCGGCATCGGCACTGCTGGCGGAACTGCGTGGGGCAGGGTGCCGGGTGGCGATCGACGATTTCGGGACGGGCTATTCCAGTCTCGCCTATCTGAAGTCGCTGCCGCTCGATTACGTGAAGATCGACAAGTCGCTGGTGCGAGACATCGACGGCAGCGCGCGCGACCGCGTGGTGGTCGCCGGCGCGATCACGATGGCGCGTTCGCTGGGGCTCGCGGTGATCGCCGAGGGGGTCGAGCGGCCGTCGCAGCTCGAACTGCTCGCCGCGGGTGGATGCAGCCTGTACCAGGGCTTCCTGCTGTCCGAGCCGGTCGGCGAGGCGGCCTTGCTCGAACTGATGGCGAGAGAATGATGCGTACCCTGATGCTACCCCTCGCGATCGTCGCGATCGCAGCACCCGCGATCGCGCAGACGCCCGCCGAAATCGCGATCCGCAAGGGCATGGAAGCGAGCGGGGCGGGCTGGAACGCGGGCGATCTCGCGCGGTTCATGGACATCTATGCCGAGGACGCGGTGTTCGTGACGCCGAAGGGATTGCTTCGCGGCAAGCCGGCGATTTCGGATAAATACCGGTCCAGCTTCAGCGGCACGGGCAATGCGCGCGGCAAGCTGTCGTTCGCGTTCCTGGAGATGCGCGGTCTGGATCCGGCGCATGCGATGCTGTTCGCACGGTGGACGCTGACCGGGGCGTCGACCAGCGAATCGGGCATGACGACTTTGGTGTTCGAACGGCGTGGCGGCGCGTGGAAGATCATTTCGGACCACAGCAGCTGAATGTCCGACGAACGATGTGGGAGGACACGATGACACAGCGGCTCGACCGCGCGACTGCTGCGCGATTTGCCGGGCTGACGCTGGGGCATCTGACGCGCGAATGGCCGTACAAGCTCGACCAGGTCCTCGACGGGCCCGGTGACCTGGCGCTGCCGAAGACGCTGCATCCGGTGTTTCACGGCAGTTTCGACTGGCATAGTTGCGTGCATGGCTGGTGGCAGGTGATGCGCCTCGCGCGGCTGTATCCGGACATGGCGGAGGCCGCCGCGGTCGAGGCGCTGGCCGACCGGATGCTGGTGCCCGCGCTGATCGCGGGAGAGGTGGCGTATCTCGATCGGCCGGGCACCGGCGGGTTCGAGCGGCCCTATGGCTGGGGATGGCTGCTCGCGCTGCACGACGAGTTGGCGCGGCGGCCAGATCGGCCCTGGGCGGCGGCGGTCGAGCCGTTGGCACGCGCGTTTGCGGCGCGGTTTGCGGCGTATCTGCCGAAGCTGATCTACCCGGTGCGGAGCGGGAAGCATGACTGCACCGCGTTCGCCTTGGTCCATGCGCTGCGCTGGGCGCGGGGGCACGATGCGTCGCTCGCCGCGTTGATCGAGGCGCGCGCGAGGGACTGGTACGGGGACGACCGCGACTGTCGGCCGTTCGAGCCTAGCGGGGAGGATTTCCTGTCGGCGACGCTGTGCGAGGCGGCGTTGATGAAGGACGTGCTCGGGGCCGAGTTCGCGGCTTGGTTGGCGACGTTCCTGCCCGATCCGTTCGGTGCCGCGACGGCGTGCCTGCGCTCCCCCGCGATCGTCAGCGACCGGTCCGACGGCCGCCTCGCGCATCTCGATGGCGTGAACCTGTCGCGCGCGTGGTGCTGGCGGACGATCGCCGACGCGCTGCCCGATCCTGCCGCCGCCCGCGCGATCGCCGACGCGCATCTGGCAGAGGCGCTGCCGCATCTCGCGGACGATTACATGGGCGAGCATTGGCTGGCGACGTTCGCGCTGCTCGCGCTGGAGGCTGCATGATCTGAAGAGAAGGGCTGGCGTAGCGGACCGCGCTGCCTACAGTCGCATCACTGAACGATAAGAGAGTGATGATGCAAAGACGCCTGCCGTTCCTGGCCTTGCTGGCCCTTTCGACGACCGCGCTGGCCCAGACGCCGGCCCCCGCTACCGATCCGAATGCGTATCTCGAGGACATCCACGGCACGCGTGCGCTCGATACGGTGAAGCGATGGAACACGCAGTCGCTCGCCGCGCTCGAAGCCAAGCCCGGCTATGCGCGCTACCGCCAGCGTGCGCTCGACCTGTTGCAAGCAGACCGCCAGATCGCGACGCCCGACCAGATCCTCGGCGATCAGGTGCTGAACCTGTGGCAGGACAAGACGAACGTGCGCGGGCTGTGGCGGGTGGCCTCGCTCGCGTCGTTCACCAGCGGCAAGCCGGTATGGCGGACGCTGATCGACGTCGATGCGCTGGGCAAGACGGAGGGCAAGAGCTGGGTGTGGAAGGGCGCGACGTGCCGCTCGCCGTCCTATGATCGCTGCATGGTCGCGCTGTCGAACGGCGGCGGCGATGCGGTCGAGGAACGCGAGTTCGACATTCCGACGGGCAAGTTCGTGACCGACGGCTTCGTCGTGCCGAGCTTCAAGACCGGGCTGAACTGGGCCGGGCCTGACGCGCTGTATGTGGCGACCGATTTCGGCGCCGGCAGCCTTACGAAATCAGGCTATCCGCGCACCGTGAAGCGGTGGCAGCGCGGCACGCCGCTCTCGGCCGCGGCCACCATGACGAGCGCGACGCCGGACGATGTCGGGATCGAGACCAGCGTCTTCACCGATGGCGACCGGCGCTATCCGCTAGTGTCGCGCAACGTCGATTTCTTCCATTCGAAGCGCAGTCATATCGCCGAGAATGGCCGGCTGGTGCCGTCGCCGTTGCCCGATGACGCGGAGATCAACGCCGTCCTCGATGGCCGGTTGATCGCGACGCTGGCGTCCGACTGGAAGGGGATCCCGAGCGGGTCGGTCGTGGCGTACAGCGTCCCCGACGTGCTGGCAGGCCGCGCGCCGACGATCGAACGCGTGCTGGTACCGACCGCGACGCAGGCGGTGGAACAGGTCGATTCGAGCAAGTCGGTGCTGTGGGTGAAGATGCTCGACGACGTCTCTGGCCGGCTCGTGTCGCTGACGCGGGGCGCGGACGGCGTCTGGACGCAAGGCGTATCGGCGTTGCCGACCGCATCGACGATCCACCTCGAGGCGACCGCGGGCAAGGACGACGTCGCGTTCGCGGTGGTCGAGAGCTTCCTCAGCCCGCCCGCGCTCTATGCCGTCCGCCCAAATGCCAAGCCGGTCACGGTCGACACGCTGCCAGCGCGGTTCGATGCCTCCGCAATGCAGGTCGAACAGCGGTTCGCGACCTCGAAGGATGGTACGAAGATCCCCTATTTCCTCGTGCGCAAGAAGGGCACGACGGGCCCGATGCCTGCGCTCGTCCACGCCTATGGCGGGTTCCGCAATGCGCAGACGCCGACCTATCTCGTCGACCAGCCCTATCGCTCGGGCCCGGCCGGGCTGTTCTGGGTCGAGGAGGGCAACGCGTTCGTGCTCGCCAACATCCGTGGCGGTGGCGAATACGGGCCGCGCTGGCACCAGATGCCGCTGCGCGAAAACCGGCAAAAGGCATATGACGATCTCCACGCGGTCGGCGACGATCTTGTCCGGACCGGGGTGAGTGCCAAGCGCAAGATCGCGGTCTCGGGGCGGTCGAACGGCGGCCTGCTGGTCGGCGTCGCGATGGAGCAGCGGCCCGACCTGTACGGCGCGATCGTGATGGGATCGCCGCTGCTCGACATGCAGCGCTATTCGCATCTGTCGGCGGGCGCGTCGTGGATCGGCGAATATGGCGACCCGGACAAGCCGGCGGACTGGGCGTTCATCTCGCAATATTCGCCGTACCAGAATTTGAAGCGCGGCGTGAAATACCCGACGCCGTTCATCTACACCTCGACCGAAGACGACCGCGTCCACCCCGGCCACGCGCGCAAATTCGCCGCGCGGCTGGAGGCGTATGGCGATCCGTTCTTCTATTACGAGAACCCCGAAGGCGGTCACGCGGCGGGCGCCGACAAGATCGAGGACGCCAAGCGCGCGGCGCTCGTCACCGTCTATCTGAACGCACAACTCGCGCCACAGCGCTGATCGTCAGGAATACATGATGCGTAATTTCCGTCTGTTGCTCGGCGCCGCGATGCTCGCGCTGCCCGTCTCGTCGATCCCCGCGCCCGTGCTTGCCGCGCAAGCCGAGACGAGCGCGTTCGCGTCGCTCTCGAAGCGCTACGTCGATGGCCTCGCCCGCCTCAATCCGTCGTCGGCGACATCGCTCGGCGATCATCGCTTCGACACGCAGGTCACCGACATGTCCGCCGCAGGGCGTGCCAAGCGAGAGGCGTTCTCCAAGGCTATGCTCGCCGATCTCCAGCGGATCGATCGCAAAGCCCTGTCGCGCGAGGAGCAGGTCGATGCGGCACTGCTCGACAACGCGCTGCGCTACGACATCTGGGATACCGAGACGCTCGGCGGCTGGGCGTGGGATCCGCAGGTCTATAACGACATCGCCGGCAGCTCGCTCTATTCGCTCGCCGCGCGGGACTTCGCGCCGTGGCCACAGCGCCTGAACGCGGCGACCGCGCGGATGGCGGCGCTTCCTGCGTTGCTGGCACAGGCGCGCGCCAACATCGTGGTGGCGCGCGTGCCGTCGATCTACGCGACGACCGTGGCGAAGCAGAACAGCGGCATCGTCGACATCGCCGAGAGCATGCTCGCCCCACACAAGAGCGAATTGTCGGCAGCGGACGCCAAGCGGTTCGACGCCGCGCTCGTGACACTGAAGGCGGCGGTCGCCGAGCACCAGGTCTGGCTCGACAAGACGCTCGTGCCCGGCGCGAAGGGAGATTTCCGCCTCGGCGCGGCGCTATACGACAAGAAGCTCGGCTTCGCGCTGCAATCCGATCTCACCCGCGCTGAAATCAAGCGACGGGCGCAGGCCGCGATCGTCGACACGCGCGCGCAGATGTACGCGATCGCGCGCCAGATATTCGGCGCCAAGAAGGGCGCGCTGCTGCTTCCCGACAAGCCGTCCGAAGCGCAGCAACAGGCTGCGATCCAGGCTGCGCTCGATCTCACTTACGCAAAGCGTCCCGCGCGCGACGGCATGATCGACGCCTCGACCAAGGCGCTGGCGCAGGCGACCGCCTTCGTCCGCGAGAAGGGACTGGTCGGCATGCCCGACAGCCCCGTGAAGATCATCACCATGCCCAAGTTCCAGCAGGGCGTCGCGGTCGCATACTGCGATTCCCCCGGCCCGCTGGAGAAGAACCTCGGGACGTTCTTTGCCGTCTCGCCAATCCCCGACGACTGGACCGAGGCGCAGGCGACCTCGTTCCTCAGCGAATATAACGACTACATGATCCACGACCTGGCGGTGCACGAGGCGATGCCGGGGCATTATCTCCAGCTCGCGCACGCCAACGCGACGCAGTCGACGTTGCGCGCGGTGCTCGGCTCGGGGCCGTTCGTCGAGGGCTGGGCGGTCTATGCCGAGGGCATGATGGCGGACGAGGGCTATCTGAACGGCGATCCGCTGTTCAAGCTCACCGTGCTCAAAATGCGGCTGCGCTCGATCTCGAACTCGCTGCTCGACATCGGTATCCACACCGAGGGCATGACTCGCGAGCAGGCGATGCAGCTGATGACGCACACCGCGTTCCAGCAGGAGCGCGAGGCGGCGGGCAAATGGGTCCGCGCCTCGCTCGGCTCGACGCAGTTGCTGAGCTATTTCACCGGCTATTCGGAGCACATGGCGCTGAGGGAAGAGGCCAAGAAGCGGCAGGGCGCGGCGTTCGATCTCAAGCGCTACAACGACGCGTTGCTCGCGCATGGTTCGCCGCCAGTGCGCTACGTCCGCGAACTGCTGTTCGACCTGCCGATCGAATGACGGCAGGGGCGCGCGTGACGCATATCCCGTGATCGATCCGGTCGTCGGCACGGGCGGCGAGGGGCATGTCTCGCCCGGCGCAGTACGCCGTTCGGATCCCTCGCGACCCTATTCGATGACGCCGTATTGAGAATGCCGTCGTGATCGTCGTTGGGTTCGCCCGTCCGGGCGCAGAGCGATTGACGCGGATCGCACTACGCCGACAGCGTATGGTTTCATACAGTGGCCACGGTAACGGGCGCACGCTTTCAGATTGTCACAGCCCATGCGTCTTCCTCGCCTGTTCAGCCGCCCGTCGAACGACATGGCGATCGATCTCGGAACGGTGAACACCGTCGTCTATCTGCGCGGTCAGGGCATCGTCCTGAACGAACCGTCGGTGGTGGCGATCGAAACGCGCAACGGCGTACAGCAGGTGCGCGCGGTGGGTGCCGAAGCGAAATTGATGATGGGCAAGACGCCCGACGGGATCGAGACCATCCGGCCGATGCGCGACGGCGTGATCGCCGACCTCGACGTCGCCGAGCAGATGATCAAGTTCTTCATCGAAAAGGCACATGGCGGGCCCAGCCGACTGCCACGCCATCCCGAGATCGCGATCTGCATCCCGTCCGGCGCGACCTTGGTCGAGCGTCGCGCGATACGCCAGGCGGCGTCCAATGCCGGCGCGCGCAAGGTCTATCTGATCGAAGAGCCGATGGCGGCGGCGATCGGTGCCGGACTACCGGTGACCGAACCGGTCGGGGCGATGGTTGTCGACATCGGCGGTGGCACGACCGAAGTGGCGGTGCTGTCGCTGCGAGGGCTTGCCTACAGCACGTCGGCGCGGGTCGGCGGCGACAAGATGGACGAAGCGATCAGTTCGATGATTCGTCGCAAGCACAATCTCATGATCGGTGAAGCGACCGCAGAGCGCGTCAAGCTGGCGGTCGGCATGGCACGGATGCCGGAGGATGGAATCGGCGAGGTCATGCGCGTCAAGGGACGCGACCTGCGCGCAGGGGTACCACGCGAGATCGAGGTGACGCAGGCGGATATCGCGGCGTCGCTGGCGGATCTGATCGGTCAGATCGTCGAAACCGTGCTGACTGCGCTCGAGAAGACCGAACCCGAACTGGCTGCCGATATCTGCGATCAGGGCATCGTCATGACGGGCGGCGGATCGCTGCTCGCGCGGATCGACGAAGTATTGTCGGACGCGACGGGGCTGCCGGTCACGGTCGCCGAGAACGCGCTGACCTGCGTCGCGATCGGTGCGGGCCGCGCGATGGAGGAGCCGATCTATCAGGGCGTGATGACGGAAATCTGAGTTGGGGGAGCACCGGCGCTCTACGGTTTCAGCAACATCGGCATGCACTGCACGTTGTGAAGGTCTCGAACCCGACATCGGTATTCAAGCGCTTGGCTCGATGACGGGGAAAAGGGTTGGTGGGCCCGGCAGGAATCGAACCCGCAACCTAGCCGTTATGAGCGGCCAGCTCTAACCGTTGAGCTACAGGCCCAACCCGTGACCGCGTTAGCGCAAGCGTCCATCCCGCAAAAGGGCGCACAAGCAAAACGGCAAAGAAAAAGGGCGCTCCCGAAGGAACGCCCTTTCCGACACTAATACTCTATCGAGCGCGAACGCCCGACAGGGTCTTAGTTCATGTTGTCGGTCTTCTCGTCGGCAGCGTCACGGACGTTGTCGGCAGCTGCGTTCATGTTGTCAGCAGCGTTCTCGAGCACGTCGGTAGCGACTGCGTTCGAGGTGTTGTCCGCCATAGCGTCCATGTTGTCAGCCTGCATTTCCATGTTGTCAGCCAGCATGTCCGCGTTGTTCTCAACTGCGGCGGCTTCTGGCGACTTGCTGCAGGCTGCGACGGACATCAGGCCGGCGGCAGCAGCGATCAGAACGATCTTCTTCATTCGAATGCTCCCAAGCATAGTTTCACTCGCGGCCGACCCGATTGCCGTCGCGAAGTCACGTCAAATAGCGGCCCCCGGCGGGGGGTCAATCCGCTAAATTCATCTGTCCGCAAGGTTTGCGGCAGAACGATGACAGATTGGTTCATGCAATTCGTCACTTCTGGGGCACAATTGACCCGATTTCCTCGGGCGCATTGGCCACCGTCGCGATCACCGTGGTCCAGGCCGCGACGTTCTGGCGGAGCTGTTCGGGGTCGATCAGATCCAGCGTGTCCTCGGGCGTATGGTGATAGTCGAAGTAGCGCAGACCCGACTGGTTGAGGTCGATTCCGGCGACCCCCGTGGCGATCACCGGGCCGACATCGGTGCCGCCATGCGGGGCATCGGCGCCGCGAACGATTCCGAGCGGCGCAAGCGCGACGGCCAAGCGATCCTCGATCGGCTTGGCAGCGTCGGGCAGGCTGCTCTCGAACCGCCAGACGCGATCGGCGCCGAAATCCGATTCGGCGGCAGTCGCGTGGCGTTCGCCGGCATGTGCCTTGGCGTAGGCGGCTCCGCCGAAGCCGCCGCTCTCTTCGTCGCCGAACCAGACGACGCGGATCGTCCGGCGCGGGCGCTGGCCACTGTCCATGACGATCTTGGCGGCGGCTGCGGTGATCGCTATGCCCGCCCCGTCATCGATCGCGCCGGTGCCGAGATCCCAGCTGTCGAGATGGCCACCGACCAGCACGATCCCGGCCTTGGGATCGGTGCCGGGGACTTCGGCGACGACGTTGCCCGATTCGCGCATACCGACCTGCTTGTCTTCCAGCACCAGCTTCAGCGTCACCGGCTTGCCGAGCTTCATCAGCCGCTCGACATGCTCCGCGTCCGCGACCGACAGCGCGGCGGCGGGAATCGGCGTCACGCCGGCTTCGAAATTGGTGTTGCCTGCGTGCGGCCCGCGACCGTGATCGGTGCCGATCGACCGGATCACGATCGCCGCCGCGCCCTTCCTGGCGGCGACGTTCGGTCCGACGAAGCGCGCGGTGCCCTGCGATCCATAGCTCGACCCGTCCTGCGTCGGCTGCATCGCGTTCGACACGAAGGCGATCTTGCCCTTCAGGCTGCCGTCGGCGGCGAGCGCCAGGTCGTTATATGTCGGGAAATAGACGATCGGCAGGGTCAGTCCGCCCGGCGGCGTCGCGCCCGAATTGCCGAGGCCGACCAGATGCAGCTTCTGCGCATAGGGAGCGACCAACTCGCCACTCTCCGTACCGCGCGACCAGACGGGCAGCTGGTAAGGCTCGATACGCACGTTCTTGAACCCCAGCGCCTTCAGCTTGGCGACCGACCACGCGCGCGCGCGCGGTGCCGCCTCGGTGCCAGTCATCCGCGGGCCGACCTCGGTCGTGATCCCCTCGACGATCTTGTACGCGGTATCGTCGGTCAGCGCCTTGTCGCGCAGCGCCGCGACCTTCGCGTCGACCGCGGTCGCGGGCGCAGCGGTGCGCTGCGCGGCAAGAGGAACGGCGGTGATTGCGGCACAGGCCGCCAGAAATGGTGCGATACGCGTCATCAGCAATTCCCCTTGGTGTCGGCCTCCTTCGTTAGGTCCCAGCTCGCGCGTTGCCAACCTTCGCGGCTGCCCTTACATGCGCAGATCAATCCCTCCCTCACGAACACCCGAACGGAGACCCCCGTGGCCGGCCAATACGCCTATGTCATGAAGGACATGACGAAGACCTTCCCCGGCGCGCCCAAGCCGGTGCTGTCGAACATCAATCTGCAATTCTATCATGGCGCCAAGATCGGCATCGTAGGCCCCAACGGCGCGGGCAAGTCGACGCTGATCAAGATCATGGCCGGCATCGACAAGGACTATACCGGCGAGGCCTGGCCGGGCGAGAACGTTACCGTCGGCTATCTGGAGCAGGAGCCGCAGCTCGACGCCACCAAGACCGTGCTGGAGAACGTCAAGGACGGCGCGCGCGGTGTCGCGGACATGGTCGATCGCTTCAACGCGATCTCCGCCGAGATGGGCGATCCCCAGGACGACACCGACTTCGACGCGCTGCTGGAGGAGATGGGAACGCTTCAGGAGCAGATCGACGCGATCGACGGCTGGACGCTCGACAACCAGCTCGAGGTTGCAATGGAAGCGCTGCGTTGCCCGCCGGGTGACTGGCCGGTCGACAAGCTGTCGGGTGGTGAGAAGCGCCGCGTCGCGCTGACCCGCCTGCTGATCCAGAAGCCGGGTATCCTTCTGCTTGACGAGCCCACCAACCATCTCGATGCGGAGAGCGTCCAGTGGTTGGAGAATCATCTGAAGGATTATGCGGGCGCGGTGCTGATGATCACCCATGACCGCTATTTCCTCGACAACGTCGTTGGCTGGGTGCTCGAACTCGATCGCGGCAAGTATTTCCCGTATGAGGGCAATTACTCGACGTATCTCGAGAAGAAGGCCAAGCGCCTCGAGCAGGAGGATCGTGAGGAGTCCGGTCGTCAGACCGCGATCAAGAACGAGCTCGAATGGATTCGTCAGGGTGCCAAGGCGCGCCAGACCAAGTCCAAGGCGCGTATCGCCAACTTCGAACGCCTCGTCTCCGCACAGGAGAACCGCTCGCCGGGCAAGGCGCAGATCGTCATCCAGGTGCCCGAGCGTCTCGGCGGCAAGGTCATCGAGCTCGAGAACGTCTCCAAGGCTTACGGCGACAAGCTGCTGTTCGAGAACCTCTCGTTCACGCTGCCCGCGGGCGGTATCGTTGGCGTCATCGGTCCCAACGGCGCCGGCAAGTCGACGCTGTTCAAGCTGATCACTGGGCAGGAGACGCCGGACAGCGGCACGATCGACAAGGGTTCGACCGTGCGGCTCGGCTATGTCGACCAGAGCCGCGATCATCTCGACGACAAGAAGAACGTCTGGGAGGAGATTTCCGACGGCCTCGACTCGATGAAGGTCAACGGGTTCGACCAGTCGACGCGCGCCTATGTCGGGGCGTTCAACTTCAAGGGCCAGGACCAGCAGAAGAACGTCGGCAAGCTGTCGGGCGGCGAGCGCAACCGCGTCAACATCGCCAAGATGTTGAAGCGCGGCGGCAACGTGCTGCTGCTCGACGAGCCCACCAACGATCTCGATGTCGAGACCTTGGGCGCGCTCGAGGAAGCGATCGAGAATTTCGCAGGGTGCGCGGTGGTGATCAGCCACGATCGCTTCTTCCTGGATCGTCTCGCCACGCACATCCTGGCGTTCGAGGGCAACAGCCATGTCGAATGGTTCGAGGGCAATTTCGAATCCTACGAAGAGGACAAGCGCCGCCGTCTGGGCGATGCGGCGGATCGTCCTACCGCGCTGTCCTATAAGAAGCTGACGCGCTGACCCGATGTTGCGGGGGCTCGACGAGGAACTGGTCGCTCACAAATACGCGCATGTCGAGCGCGAGCGCCGGTTTCTCGTCGATCCTGCGCGTCGGCCCGATCTGGCCGACGCGTCGTATATCCTGATCGAGGACCGGTATATCGAGGGCACGCGGCTGAGGTTGCGCTCTATGACCGATAGCGTCTCGGGGCGTGTGGTCCTTAAGATCGGCAAGAAATACGACGTTGCCGATGTACTGAGCAGGCCGACGGTCACGACGTATC
The DNA here is from genome assembly GCF_001421745.1 of Sphingomonas sp. Leaf230. Lineage (GTDB taxonomy): Bacteria > Pseudomonadota > Alphaproteobacteria > Sphingomonadales > Sphingomonadaceae > Sphingomonas. The sequence continues at coordinate 449,098 of NZ_LMKW01000009.1, forward strand.
TCGATCGGGACGAGTATGACCGGCTGGCGCAATTGCCGGCCCGATCGTTGAGGAAACGCCGGTATCCGGTGGGCGCGGACTTCGGCATCGACCTGTTCGAAGGAGCGCTCGCCGGGCTGGAACTCGCCGAGATCGAGCAGGACGACGCGGCCGCTTTGACGTCGATCGTCAGCCCCGAATGGGCAATCGCGGACGTCACCCATGATCCGCGATTTCAGGGTGGGCGACTGAGCCTGCTGGATGCGGCAGGCGTGACGAGACTTATTGCCAGTAACATCGAGTGAGTATGACGGTTATCGAACAATCTCCCGGCGGCGATCGGCCCCCTGGCGCAGGCGAACTGGAATATCGTCTTCGTCAGCAGTCGATCCTGGCTGATTTCGGGATCGAGGCGCTGCGGGCGCGGGATCTGCAGCCGATGTTGCAGCGCGCGACCGAGCTGTGCGGCGAGGGAATGCGGTCGAAATACTGCAAGTTCCTCGAATACCGTCCCGAACAGAACACCTTGTTGGTCCGCGCCGGGATCGGCTGGGCGCCGGGGGTGGTCGGGTCGACCGAGATGCGCACCGATCTCGGATCGCCGGCGGGGTTCGCGCTGGAGACCGGGCTGCCGGTGATCTCGAACCACCTTGAGAACGAACAGCGCTTCCGGACGCCGGAGTTCATGGCGCAGCACAATATCCGCCGCGCGATCAACGTGCTGGTCGAGACGTCGGGGAAGCGCTTCGGCGTGCTCGAGGTCGACAGCCCCGACGAGGGTAAGTTCGAGCCGGCCGATTTTGCGTTCATGCAGGGGTTTGCCAACCTCATCGGCGTGGCGATCGAGCGACAGCAGGCGGAGCAGCGGCTGAGCGAGGCGATGGAGCATCAGGAGCTTCTCACGCGGGAGGCCAGCCACCGGGTCAAGAACAGCCTCGCGCTCGTCTCTGCGATGCTCAACCTCCAGATGCAGGAGGATGACGATCCGCGGATCCGCCGGCTGCTGGGCGATGCGCAGGCGCGGATCACCGCGATCGCGCAGACGCACGACCAGCTCTGGCGTGGCGATCAGGTTGGCATCGTCGCGCTGAACGATCTGGTCTGCGGGATCGCGACGGGGTTGGGGGAGCAATCGCTCACTCACCGGATTGACTGCGACATCGAAGCGATCCTTATCAGCGCGGACGTGGCGATCCCGATGGGGTTGCTGGTCACCGAGCTCGTCACCAACGCGATCAAATATGCGTATGGCGACGATGGCGGCGTGATCCTGATCACGGTGCGGAGTGCTGACGGGCGGATCGTCCTGACGGTGTCGGACGAGGGCGGCGGGTTGCCGGCGGACTTCGAGTTGAAGACGGCATCGCGGAAAAGCCTCGGGATGCGGATGATCGGCAGCCTCGCGCGCCAGTTGCGCGGGACGGTGAGGATCGAGAATGCAGAAGTCGGGACGTGCGCAACGCTGGACGTGCCTGATCCTCGGGTCGAGGAAGCCTCGGCATCCTGACGTGATCCTGTCACGCTGACGAAAGTCAGGACCCAGAGCCCAAAGGGCGCCACGCGTAACTCTGGATCCTGACTTTCGTCAGGATGACGGGTTTGGTTCTCCTGCGGACGCAGGAGTCCAGGGTAATGAAGCGTAACGATCGTGACCCTGGGCTCCTGCGTGCGCAGGAGAACGGTGCCTACGCCGCGACGGCATCTGCCTTGGTCGCCATCCACGCTTCGGCTTTCGCCAGCGCGGGAGCGTCATCGACGTCGATCCAGTCGATGTCGCTGCAATCGACGATCCGAGCCAGGCCCTGTGCGGCCAGCAGGCGGACGCCCTCCGTCAAAGACGGGCTTGCCAAGGTGGAGAGTGCGTCCGACAGCGCAGGGCCGATCGCGAATACGCCGGTGTCGTAGCAGTCGTGCGGTTCGAGACCCTTGCCGATCGCGACGATGCGGTCGCCTTCGGTCGCGACGCAGGTGACGTCCTCCGGGTCGACCCAGTCGTGCCCGAGCCGTCGGTCGATGCCGAGGCGCAGACCACCGCCAGCGCCGGCCCTTGCCATGCGGGCGTAAAGTTCGGGACTGACGAGGTGGTCGCACATCGCGAGGATCGCTTCGCTACCGCCGAGCGCATCTCGCGCCGCCAGTACCGAAACGCCGTTGGGTTCGCGGTGATCCGCAAGAACCGTCTCGACGGCCAGCGGCCAGCGACGGCTACCGAGATACGCTTCGATCGCCTCGCGCCCGTAGCTCACCGTCACGATCGCCCGCGCAAAGCCAGCCTCGGCCAGTCCTTCGAGCGCGTGGGCGATCAACGGCCGCCCCGCCACCGCGCAGAGCGGCTTGTACGGGGCGGAGGTGCGAAGGCGGCTGCCTTCCCCGGCGGCGAGGATGACAGCCGTATCGATCATGTCAGGCGGCCTTGATGAACCGCTCGACTTCGATCTGCGCGAGATCGTCGGTCATCTGCGTGCGCGGGTGCTTGCAGAAATACGCCGATGCAGGGTCGATCACGCCGGCGATGCCGCGGTCCTTGGCGATCTTGGCGCAACGGATCATGTCGATCGCGACGCCTGCCGAGTTGGGGCTGTCCTCGACCGAAAGACGCAGCTCGATGTTCATCGGCACGCCGCCGAACAGCTGGCCTTCCATCCGCAGGAAGCAGACCTTGTTGTCGTTCTGCCAGGGCACATAGTCCGACGGACCGATGTGCACGTTGTCGTCGTCCATGCGCTCGGCCGCGACCGACTGCACCGCTTCGGTCTTCGAAATCTTCTTCGACTCGAGACGGCGATGGTTCGACATGTTGAGGAAGTCGGTGTTGCCACCGGTGTTGAGCTGGTAGGTGCGATCCAGCTTCACGCCACGCTTGGCGAACAGGTCGGTCAGCACGCGGTGGACGATCGTCGCGCCGAGCTGTGCCTTGATATCGTCGCCGATGATCGCGACGCCGGCGTCTTCGAACTTCTTCGCCCAGACCGGGTTCGACGCGATGAAGACGGGGATGTTGTTGACGAACGCAACGCCAGCCTCGATCGCGCACTCGGCGTAGAATTCGGTCGCTTCCTGCGAACCGACCGGCAGGTAGTTCATGAGAACGTCGGCGCCGGATGCTTTCAGCTCGGCGATGACCTCTTCACGCGTCGGCTCGGCGGCGTCCGAAACGAGGAACGTGCGGTCGTCCTTGAAGTCGGCCATGTGGTCGGCGACGCCGTCCAGCTTCTTGCCCATCTTCACGATCGTGCCGGTGTTGCCGACATTGGGTGCGAACACCGCAGTGCAGTTGGGCTTGGCGAAGATCGCCTCGGCGACGTCCTTGCCGACTTTCCGGCGATCGACGTCCCAGGCCGCAACGACCTTGATGTCGCTCGGCTTGTAGCCACCCATGTCGAAATGCATCAGGCCAACCTGGTCGTTTGCCCCCTCGCGATAATGCTCGAGGCCCTGGACGAGCGAGCTCGCGCAGTTGCCGATGCCGACCACGGCGATCCGAATGCTATTCATTACTGACCCTGTTCCTTACGAAAGATGCATGCGCGACGCGGTCTTTGGTCGCGTTGCAGAAGTATTACGAACGAAAGCCCGCTCGACACGACGGTGCCAGACGAGCCCGACGATGGCCACGAGCGTCAAAGGGACGATCTCGAACCACCAGAAGATGCGTGGGTTGCCCGCGAAGCAGGCGACGAAGATCGCCCATACCCGGACATTCGCGGTAAGCAAGGCCATGAAGCGCAACGGCGCGACGGCGCGGGCACCGTACAGCGCCCCGAGCGCGACCGGGTCCGCCGACTGACCGAGCGTGCGCTCGAACGGCATAGCGATCCGGTCGATGCTGCTCGCGACGCCATCATAGAAGCGGACAAGCGCGTTGCCGGTCGGAACGGGCAGCGCTTCGAGCGCCACGCCCTTGATGCGACGATGGAAGCGCGAACGCTCGCCTTCGTACATGTTCGACTGGACGGCATGTGCGCCACCGGCGGCAAACGCCAGGATCCAAGCCTCGGGCGTGTCGATCGTCAGCGCGAGCGAGATGTAGATCAGCGCGAAGACGCCGTGATCGCATAGCCCGTCGAGCATGCGACCGAGCGGGCTCGCGGTCTTGGTTGCGCGCGCGACCATGCCGTCGAGTCCGTCGGCGATCAACCAGCCCATCGACAGCACCAGGCCGACCAGCGCGAGGGCCCAGTTTCCCCACTGCGTGTACGCGAGCGCAGCTGCTCCGCCGAGGCAAAGCCCCGCCACCGACACCGAATTGGCCGAAATTCCACGCGCCAACGCAAGCGGCAAAAGCGCACGGCCTGCCGGGTGAATCAGCCAAAGATTAGATGGGATCTCGATCCGGCGATCGCGCGATCCATCCGGTGGAGCCACTGTCATAGGATTTTCATAATGCGCCGGATGGGCGATTTATGCAAGGTGGCGCAGCTGACCTTACGGAACGCTTGACCGCAATTCATCGAGCCAGATCTTGGCAGTTCCATCTGACGGCGCACGCCAGTCGCCACGCGGCGATAGCGCACCGCCTGCCGAGACCTTCGGCCCGTTGGGCATCGCCGACCGCTTGAACTGACTGGTCGTGAAGAACCGGAACAGGAATTTCTCGAGCCATTTGCGGATAGTTGGCAGGTCGTAGGCGACGTGCGCGTCCGTGGGCAGGTCTTCCGGCCATGCGCCGACGCTCGCATCGCGCCATGCGTGCCAGGCGAGAAACGCGATCTTCGAGGGGGCTAGGCCGTAGCGGATCACATAATGCGCGAAGAAATCGTTCAGCGCATAGGGCCCAATCATCGACTCGGTGCTCTGCAACGAGCCATCCGCGCCCGCCGGAACGAGCTCGGGCGAAATCTCCTGCGCGAGGATCGTCGCCAGGATGTCGTCGGTCGCCGCGTCATACTGGTCGGTGCGGATACACCAGCGGATCAGGAACTGGATCAGCGTCTTGGGCACGCCGCTGTTCACGGCGTAATGGCTCATCTGGTCGCCGACGCCGTAGGTGCACCAGCCGAGCGCCATCTCGCTGAGATCGCCAGTGCCGAGCACGATCCCGCGCCGCTGGTTGGCAAGGCGGAAGAGATAGTCGGTGCGCAAACCCGCCTGCACGTTCTCGAAGGTAATGTCGTAGACGGGTTCACCCTCGCTGAAGGGATGGCCGATGTCCTCCAGCATCCGCGTGGCGGCGGGGCGGATGTCGATCTCTTCCGCGGTGATGCCGAGCGCGCGCATGAGTGCCCAAGCGTTAGCCTTGGTCCCTTCGCCGGTTGCGAAGCCGGGCATGGTGAAGCCGAGGATCGCGCTGCGAGGCCGCCCGAGGCGGTCCATCGCCTTCGCCGCGACGATCAGCGCGTGGGTCGAGTCGAGCCCGCCGGACACACCGATCACGATCGTCTCGGCATTCGCGGAGACGAGGCGCTTCGATAGCGCCTCTACCTGAATGTTGAACGCCTCGTAGCAATCGTCGTCGCGCCGCGCCGGGTCGTTCGGGACGAAGGGGAACCGGCGGATGGCGCGTTCGAGGCCAGCGTCCTCAAGTACCGGCGCGTGATCGAACGCGATCCGCCGGAATCGTGTTTCGGGGTTGCCGGCGAACATCGCCGCATCGTTGAACGTGCCGGTCCGTAGGCGTTCCTGCGTGATCCGTTCGCAGTCGACGTCGGCAACGACCAGTTCGGGCTCGGTCGAGAACCGCGTCGACTCCGCGATCTGCTCGCCGAGTTCGTGGACCAAACCCTGGCCGTCCCAGGCGACCTCCGTGGTGCTCTCGCCGGGGCCTGCGGCGGAATAGACATAGGCGCAGACCGCACGCGCCGACTGCGCCGCCGCCAGCATCGCTCGATCGCGCGCCTTGCCGATCACGATGTTCGACGCGGACAGGTTGCAACAGATCAGCGCCCCCGCGAGCGCACCCGCGGTCGAGGGCGGGGTAGGGGCCCAGTAATCCTCACAGATCTCGGTGTGGAACACGAAGCCGGGCAGATCGCGCGCGGCGAAGATCAGGTCGGTCCCGAACGGCACGTCCTCGCCGTCGAGGTCGATCGTCAGTCCGGTCATTCCCATGCCGCTGGCAAACCAGCGCTTCTCGTAGAACTCGCGATAATTCGGCAGGAACGTCTTCGGGACCACGCCGAGTACGCGCCCGCGTGCGATCGCCAGCGCGCAGTTATACAGCCGCCCGTTCCGCACCAGCGCTGCGCCGACCAGCAGGACGGGGCGCAAAGTCGCGCTGGCCTCTACGACCGTCGCGATCGCCGCCAGCGTCGCGCGCTGCTGCGCGGTCTGAAGATGTAGATCGTCGATCGCGTACGAGGTAAGGTTCAGTTCCGGGAACACGACGAGGTCGACGCCCTTCGCATCCGCCTCGCGCGCTAGGGCGACCGTCGCCTCTGCATTGGTCCCGGTATCCCCCACCGAAGCCCGCGGCGTCGCGGCGGCAACCCGGATCAGTCCGTGACGATGGATCGCGTAGAATGGATGCGTCATGGCGCACCGATAAACGCCCGCGCTGCGTCACGCCACTGGCTTGCGCAGGTCAGGCACGAACGATGCGCGCGGCGTAACACCCGCGTCTGGCGTAGTGGGCCTGAAGATACGCCACGTCCGGCGCCGCGAAGAAGCGCTCGATCAGCGGGATCAGGTCCGTGCCTGCGACAAGGTCCGCGTCGATCATCTCGTCGTCAGGTCCAAAGGCGCGCAGGGATATCGGCCGGCTGCGGATCGCCTTGGGGACCGCGTCGAGCAGGTTCAGCGGTTCCGTCTCCGCCTCGGATACGAAGATCGCGTGGCGCGAGCGGTAAGGCGTGTCGGCCGGCTGATGTTCGTAATTGATCAGGATCGCGGTTTCGCCGATCTCCAGATCGCGCACTGCGATGCGATCGGGAAAGCCGGGCTTGGCGTCGACACTGTATCGCCGGGCGCCTGCTCGCGCGAGGCTTGCATCGGAGGCGCCGAACAGGTGTCGAAACTGGTCGGGGTCGAGCCCCTGAACGCGGAAGGACATGATCGCTCCTATTGAGTATGAGCGAGCTTCATGTCCCGGATCGGGTGCATGTGCGTCCCGTAGCTTGCTATCAAACGGATGCGCTTGGACTGATTCCAGTTTTGCTTCGGAGGCTATTTTGACGATCACGATGTTCGGCATCAAGAATTGCGACACGATGAAGAAGGCGCGGACATGGCTGGATGCGCACGACGTGGACTATGCGTTCCACGACTATAAGTCCGCTGGAATCGACGCCGCGCATCTGGACGACTGGATCGGCCGGGTTGGTTGGGAGGTGTTGCTCAATCGTGCAGGAACCACGTTCCGCAAGCTTCCGGATGCAGATCGGGTGGATCTCGATGCCGGGAAGGCCACCACGCTGATGCTGGCGCAACCATCGATGATCAAGCGCCCGGTGCTCGATACCGGCAAGACGCTGCTGGTCGGGTTCAAGCCCGAGGCGTATGAGGCGGCGGGGCTGGGGCACGCCTGAAGGAGATCAGTATGCCGGTTGCAAGTTGGAATGGCCATGAGATCGCGCGATCGGACGATACCGTCGTCGTCGAGGGCAATCATTACTTCCCCGCTGACAGCATCGATGCTGCCTTGCTGGAAGATAGCGCGACGCACTCGATCTGCCCGTGGAAGGGTGTGGCGAGTTACAAGACGCTCGTCGTCGAGGGGAAGCGGAACGTCGATGCGGTCTGGTATTATCCCGAACCAAAGTCCGCGGCGGCCGAGATCAAGGATCGCTATGCGTTCTGGAAGGGCGTCGTCGTCACGTAAGGACGCGCGCGCCATATTTTAAATCCTCCCCCGTCAGGGGGAGGTGTCGCCGAAGGTGACGGACGGGGAGAATACGGAACAGGCGTTTCGCTTACCTCCCCCTCCGTCTGGCAAGCGCCAGCCACCTCCCCCTGGCGGGGGAGGATCGGGAGGCTCAGCTCAGATCGCCCCCGAGAACGTGTCGCACTGTTGTGGATCGCCGCTCTCCAGCCCGCGCTTCAGCCACGACTGGCGCTGTGCCGAAGTCCCGTGCGTGAAGCTGTCCGGTACCACGCGACCCTGCGACTGCTTCTGCAACGTATCGTCGCCGATCGCCTGCGCCGCGGTCATGCCCTCCTGGATATCCCCGGCCTCGAGCCGCGTCTTGTTCGCCGCCGCCCACACGCCGGCGTAGCAATCCGCCTGCAATTCGAGCCGTACCGACAGAGCATTGCCCTCGGTCTCGCTCGCCTGGCGCTGCGCCTGCTGGACCTGCGCGTTGGTACCGAGCAGCTTCTGGATATGATGGCCGAACTCGTGCGCGATCACGTAATCCTGCGCGAAGTCGCCGTTCGCCTTGAAGCGAGTCGATAGCTCGTTGAAGAAGCTGGTGTCGAGATAGATGCCCTGGTCGGTCGGGCAATAGAACGGCCCCATCGCCGACTGCGCTGCGCCGCAACCCGAGCGGCCATTGCCGTCGAAGAACACCAGCTTGGGCGCTTCGAACCGCTGGCCGTTCTTCTGGAAGATGGTCTCCCAGGTATTGTCGGCCGAGCTGAAGGCGTTGCAGGCAGCCTTGCTCTCGGCGTTCAGCGAACAGCTCGACTTGGTATCGGAGCCCGAGCGCGGTCCGCTCTGCGTCGTCGGTGCCGAAGTCTGTCCGCCACCGAGCAGCCCGCCGAGGCCACCCATGCCGCCGAATACCGCCATCAGGATCAGCACCACGACGATCCCGCCGCACCCGAAGCGGCTGCCGATCATCGGCAACAACCCCATCAGCAGGCCGCCACCTCCGCCGCCAAAACCGCCGCCCCCGCCGCCCGAGCCGCGCTGGTCCTCGACGTTGATGTTCGGATCGTAATCGTCGAGCCGCATGATATGCCCCTTTTCGTTTCTTCTCGGGAACGAAATGCGCAAGGTGGCGCTAGGGTTGCACGGCGGCAGAATACGCTGCGCCAAGATGGGGGAGTATGCATGTTCCTGAAGGACAAGACCGCGGTCATCACCGGATCCACGTCGGGAATCGGGCTCGCCTACGCCAAGGCGTTTGCAGCCGAAGGCGCAGCAGTGGTGCTCAACGGGTTCGGCGATGCCGATGTGATCGAACGTGAGCGGGCGGCGTTGGCGCAGGCCAGCGGCGCGATCGCGCTCTACGACGCCGCCGACATGACCAAGCCCGACCAGATCGCCGCAATGGTCGAGCGGGCAGCGGCAGAGACCGGCAGCGTCGACATCGTCGTCAACAACGCCGGCTTCCAGCATGTCGCGGGGATCGCCGACTTCCCGATCGACAAGTTCGACGCGATCATCGCGATCAACCTGTCCTCCGCCTGGCACATGATGCGCGCCGCAGTGCCGCACATGCGCGCCAAGGGCTGGGGGCGGATCATCTCGACCGCGTCGGCGCACTCGCTGGTCGCAAGCCCGAACAAGTCCGCCTACGTGATGGCCAAGCACGCGATCGCCGGGCTCACCAAGACGATCGCGCTCGAGACCGCGACCGACGGCATCACCGTCAACTGCATCTCGCCCGGCTATGTCTGGACGCCGCTGGTCGAGAACCAGATCCCGGACACGATGGCGGCCCGCGGGATGACGCGCGACCAGGTGATGAACGACGTCCTCCTCGCCGCGCAACCGACCAAGGAATTCGTCACCCCCGAACAGGTTGCGGCGTTCGCGCTGTTCCTGTGCCGCGACGAGGCCAAAGCGATCACCGGCGCGAATTTGTCGATGGACGGCGGCTGGACGGCAGCGTGATCGAGCGCTGCGTTCGCATGGGGCAAAAGCCATTGCCGTCGCTGGCCCGGCAGGCTTAGCATGCGAAAAGTGTGAGGGATTCAAGATGATGCGGACTTGGTACAAGACGGCCGCATGCATGACGCTGGCGACGTGCGCATCGGCGATCGCGGGGATTGTGCCAGCGGGCGCCGCCCCGGTGCTGGATCGACAGGACCGCGATACGGACTGGCGGCGGGTCGCGACCGTCGCGGATCGCGGTCGGCTGAGAGGCTGGCGGGGCGCCTGGGTCGACGCGCTGGCGCAAGTCGATCCGCGCGAGATCAGGCAGGAGCCCATCCTCTTCGATCCCGATCGCTCGCTCGTCGACCCGCTGCCCCCGACCGGCAACTATCGATGTCGCACGTTCAAGCTCGGTTCGCGCGCCGGGATCGGCCCGACCTTCATGGCGTCCGGATGGTTCGCGTGCAGGATCGGCGGCGGCGATGGCGGCGACGTCGATGGGGGTGGAAATTCCGTGGTCAGCCTCACCAAGCTGGATGGATCGCAGCGTCCCGTCGGGACCATCTTCGCCGACACCAACGCGCGTGCGATCTTCCTCGGCACGATGGAGCTCGGTGATGAAAAGCGGCCGATGCGCTACGGTCGCGATGCGACCCGTGACATGGCCGGGCTGATCGAGCGGATCGGCACCAAGCGCTGGCGCGTGGTGCTGCCATATCCCAAATTCGAGTCGGTACTCGACGTCGTCGAACTGGTACCGGCCAACTAGCGTGGCGAGGCCGCCGATTGGGCAGGCGGCACGGTCGAACGCGGGTAGCTTGGTATCGGCGAAGACGAGGTGGCGATCACGGCACCGGTCGTGGCCGAGGGCACGATCGGCGAAAGTCCCGCGAGATACTCCTTGCCGTGCAGCCCGACCGGAATAACGCGGCCGACGTTCGCGGCGCCGACGGCCTTCAGGTACGAACGCGGCTTCTTCATGAGCTTTGGCTGGTCGAGCCCCGACAGCCCGACGATCCGCGCGGCTTCCTTCACGAAATGCACGCAATTGTGATCGCCGAGACGGTACACGCTGTCCGGCTTGCCCTCGCTCCACGCGTCGACCAGCTTCAGTACCTGTGTATATTGTGCATCGGTCATCACCACCGAGAACTGCGCGTCGCTGCCGTTGATGTAGGTCGGCTTCGCGATATCGAGCATCCCCGACACCGGGCCCATCAACAGCGCTGGCGATACCGATTTCGCGGTGAAGCCGTAATTCACGTCGACCGGCGCGCCGCCTGCGTCGGGCACGCCCCGCAACGTGAAGAACGCGTGCGGGAAGCTGTTGCCAAGCTCGTGGCTCCAGAAGGTGATGGTGACGGCCGCCTGTGCGGGAAGCGCGTATCCCAGGCACAGGCAGAACAGGGCGATCAGCCGAAGAAGCGGTCTCATCCCCCAATATTATTTTGGAATGTCGAGCCTTACCAGTGTGATGAGTCTGATTTAGATCAGATTTGCGTGGTATTTTGTGCGGTTGCCGGAGCCGGCGAAGCGGACGACGTCAGTGTTGCATTCTCGCGTTTCTCCGGACGAATGTAGATCGACGAGAGCATCGGGATAGCCACCCGCAATTCGCTCTCCATGGCCTCGATCAGAGTCTCGCCATCACCCATCGTCACCGAATCGTCGAAGTCCGCGCTGATCGCGGCGAAGATGCTCTCGGGCGCGGTGTGGATCGTGCGGACGTGGTTGACCGAGACGATCGCGGGATGCGCGGACACGATCTTGCGGATCGTCGCGATCACCGCCGGATCGGCACGCTCGCCGATCAAGAGGCCCTTCGATTCGCGCGCGAGCAGCACCGCGACCAGCGCGAGGATCAGGCCGATCGCGATCGAGGCGGCGCCATCGATGCGCGGGTCGTTGAACGCATGGCTCGCCCAGATGCCGATCCCAGCGATGACGAGGCCAGCCAGCGCCGCGGAATCCTCGAACAGCACGATGAAGCCGGCCGGGTCCTTCGACCGGTGGATCGCCTGCCACCAGCCCATGTCGCCCTTCGACTTCGAGAACTCCCGCACCGCGATCGTCCAGCTGCTGCCCTCGAGCGCGAACGAGATTGCGAGGACGACGTAGTTGATGGTCGGGCTGGTGAGCGGTTCGGGCTGCTGGATATGCCGCCAGCCCTCGAAGATCGACACGCCCGCGCCGATCGCGAAGATCAGGATCGCGACGACGAACGCCCAGAAATACAATTCGCGACCATAGCCGAACGGGTGCGCTTCGTCGGCGGGGCGCTTGGCCTTTTTCTGACCGTAGAGCAGCAGCACCTGGTTGCCGCTGTCGACCACCGAGTGGAAGCCCTCGGTGAGCATCGACGACGATCCGGTCATCCCGGCCGCGACGAATTTCGCCACGCCGATCCCGAGATTGGCGGCGAGGGCGCCGTAGAGGACGATGTCGTCCTTGATGCGAGCGGTCAGTGTCTTGGCCATGTCGCCGTCCTACACGAGGGGGCGGGGTTGGAAAGATGCGGAATTTTTCGCCGCGCCGCGCTCTTCCCCCCTCCCTGAAAGGGAGGGGCTGGGGGTGGGTGGGTTTCCGCATTTATCGACCCGGTGCGACACGAGCGGGCCGACCCACCCCCAACCCCTCCCTGTCAGGGAGGGGCGAAGTCGGCAGAAACAGGAATACCCGCCGGTGGACGAGCCACCGGCGGGATCCTTTCCTCCCCAGGAAACTGTGTGAAGCGGTTTAGCCGAGCCGGCCGAGGCGGTGGTACAATGCACTCATCCGCGTCAGGCGCTCGTCGTCGATCGAGGTCTTGCTGATCATCTCGCCGAGCACTTCTTTCATCAGTGCGAAATCGTTGGTCGAGAAGACGGCGCGGGCGCGGGGTTGTTCGGTGGTCGTCTGCATGGCTTGCCTCCTTCGATGATCGTTTTGTCTCTCTCTTTACACCGATCGTGTGCCGAGAGAGGCGATGCACAGGCAATAGCGTTCGAGGTCGGTACGTTGGAAGTCCGTCCCGAGCCGCCGCAACGTCGCGGTGTCCGTCCAGCTTGTAGAAGAAGTGTCGTTCTGTAAACATCGTGACAGGAGGGTTTACGATGGCGGAACGGAAATTGCTGGCGGGGCATGCTATCCGTCGCTTGCGGCGCGGGGCGGGGCTGACGCAGGCGGCGATGGCCGACATGCTCGCGATCAGCCCGAGCTATCTCAACCTCGTCGAGCGCAACCAGCGGCCGATCTCCGCGACGTTGCTGATCAAGCTCGCCGAGAGCTTCGATTTCGATCCGCGGTCGCTCGCGGCGGGCGAACCGGGCGGCGGGGCGGATGCGATTCGGCGACGGTTGGCCGACCCGATGTTCGCCGACCTTGAGATCGACCGCAACGAAGTCGAGGAGTGGCTCGCCAGTGCCCCCGGCGGCGCAGCGGCGTTCGCCCGCGTGTTCGACCGGATCGGCGGCGGCGCAGTGGTCGAGGCGGGCGACGACCCGGTTACGCTCGTCCGCCGTGAAATCGAGCGTTGGCGCAATCACTTTGCCGATCTCGACGCGGCGGCCGAAGCGCTGGCCGACGAACTGCGGCTCGGCGCAGGCGATCTCTACGGCGCGATCGCCGAGCGGTTGCGTGCCAAGCACGGCCTGACGATCCGCGTGCTGCCCGCCGACGTGCTGCCCGACACGTTGCGCCGCCTCGACCTGCACGCGCGGCAATTGCAGTTGAGCGAAATGCTCGACCCGGCCTCGCGCACGTTCGCGGTCGCGTTCCAGCTCGGGCAGATCGAGGCGAAGGCGGAGATCGATGCGCTGGCGAAAGGTGCCGGGTTCACCGATCGCGCGGCGGAACGGCTCTATCGTCGCCACCTCCTCGGCTATTTCGCCGCCGCGCTGATGATGCCCTACGCCCGGTTCCTCCGTGGATGCGAGACGACGGGGTACGACATCGAGCTGCTGCAACGTCGGTTCGGTGCTGGCTTCGAACAGGTCGCGCACCGGCTGACGACGTTGCAGCGCGTCGGCGCACGCGGCTTGCCCTTCTTCATGATCCGGATCGACCGCGCGGGGCAGGCGTCGAAGCGCTATCCCGGCGCCAGCGGCGCGGCGCTGGTCGAGGCGGACGGGCGCTGTCCGCTGTGGCGGCTGCATCACGCGTTCGACCGACCGGGCAGCCTGATGGTGCAACTGGTCGAACTGGAGGACGGCGCGCGCTGGCTGACGATGGCGCGCACCGTGACGCCGCAGGGTAGCCGCTTCGGCGCGGTGCATGCGGAGTTCGCGATTGGGCTCGGGGTTGCGGCGGCGCAGGCGGGTGTGCTGGCGGCGGCGAGCGGCTTCGATCTGGCGGGGAGGGCGATGCAGATAGGGCTCGGCTGCCGCGCCTGTTTCCGCAACGATTGCCCGCAACGGTCTGTCGCGCCGGCCGGGCGGGCGCTGCTGATCAACGAGCGGGAGCGAAAGACGTCTGCGCTGACGTTCGCCGGGGATTAAACGATCCTCCCCCGCAAGGGGGAGGTGGCAGGCTCTTGCCTGACGGAGGGGGAGGAAAGGGAAACTACCGTTCCGTGTCCTCCCCCTCCGTCACCTTCGGCGACACCTCCCCCTGGCGGGGGAGGATCAAATGGTCAGGCGCCAGCGACCATCAGCGCGTCCAACTGGTCTTTCGACAGTTCCAGCGTCATCGCAGGCAGCAGGTCTTCGATCTGCTTCACGCTCGTGGCGCTCGCAATCGGCGCGGTGACGCCCGGCTGCGCGATCAACCATGCCAGCGCTACCTGCGCATGCGTCGCGCCGGTGGCTTCGACGACCGAGTCCATCGCATCGAGGACAGCCTTGCCGGTACCTTCGAGCAATTCGCCCATCCGACCGCCGCGAACGCTCTGGCTCAGATCGTCCTTCGTCCGGTACTTGCCGGTGAGGAAGCCCGAGGCGAGACCATAATAAGGCAGCACACCGATGTTCTCGGTGACGCAGTAATCCTGCAATTCACCCTCGAACTTGGTGCGGCTGACGAGGTTATATTCGGGCTGGAGCACGTGATAGCGCGGCAGGTCCGACGTCTTCGCGGCTTCGACCGCGGACTTCAGGCGGGCGGCGTGGAAGTTCGAGGCGCCGATCACGCGGACTTTGCCCGCATCGACCAGCTTGCCGAATGCTTCGAGGACAGCCTCCTGCGTCTGCGAGTCATCGTCCTGGTGCGCGTAATAGAGGTCGATGCGATCGGTGCCGAGGCGCTTGAGCGAGGCTTCGGCAGCGGCGGCAATCCGCGCGGGGGCGAGCTTCTCGCCGCCTTCGCCGGGGAGCATGCCGACCTTGGTCGCGATCAGCACGTCGTCGCGCTTGCCGCTCGCCTTCAGCCATTCGCCGATCATGCTCTCGGACTCGCCGCCCGTGTGGCCGTCGACCCAGGCAGAATAAATGTCGGCGGTGTCGATCATCGTGCCACCGCCCGCGACGAACGCGTCGAGTACGGCGAAGCTGGCGGCGCGGTCGGCAGTCCAGCCGAACACGTTGCCGCCGAGGACGAGCGGGGCGATCTTCAGATCGGTCGAGCCGAGGCGGCGGAGTGTCATCGGGTCTGATCGCTTTGATTCGAGGGGAGTTCGGTATCGGGCGCGGCGTCGTCATGAGGGGCGACGACCGCGTTCAGGTCAACACTGTTCGCATCGAGCATCGCGGCGGCTTCGTTCAACTGGTGCGCTTCGTCGGCGGTGACGGCGCCGGGTTCGCTCGCGGGCGAGCAAGCCGCGAGCGCTGAAACAGCGAAAAGCGCCCCCACCATCATACCGTCATGCCAACGACAGCTGGTGTTCTTCTGCACAGGCCGTCGTGACCCGAGCAGGGAGCCCCCAGCGTTCGCTGGGGGGACGGAGAAGTGGGGGCGCCTTGGCAAGGCTTAGTCCTTGATCGCGTTGCCGGCGCGAGTCAGCGCGTTGCCGGTCGCGTCGGCCGCACGGTCCGCACCGTTGCTGATCGACGCGCCTGCACGGTCCGCACCGGCTTCGATCCGGTCACCGGCGCGGTCGGCCTTGGCGTCGAGGTGATCGGTCGAATTGTCGATGCGGGCACCGGCGTTGTCGAGCGAGCGCTCCGCCGAACCCAGCGCACGATCGCTGGCGGCGCTGACGTCGTCGACGGCATTGGCGGTGGTCGCGCTGGCATCGGCGGCGATCGCGTTGGCCGCCTGTGCGGTCTGGTCCTGCGCATTGTTGCTGCAGGCGGCGAGACCGGCGGTAAGCGCCAGGGCGGGGATCAGGAACTTCTTCATAGGTATCTACTCCCGTGGATGTCGTCTTGTGGACCGGGTAATGCCCAGCCCATAGCGCAATCGAACGCGGCCGAAGCGTTTCCGATCCGTCACGATCTCGCGCGATGCGATAAGTCGCGGGCGGATATGGCAATGTCGAAGACGCGCAGGCCTGCGTTGACCTCATATAAAGAATTCTTTATATGTCTTGGCATGACGATGGCGCTCGAAATCTTCCGTGCTTTGGCGGACGCGACCCGGTTGCGGATCCTCGCGCTGTTGCGGCGGATGGAGCTGTCGGTCGGCGAGCTCGCGCAAGTGCTCGGGCAGAGCCAGCCGCGCGTCTCTCGGCATGTGAAGATCCTGTGCGATGCCGGGCTTGCCGAGCGCCGTAAGGAAGGCAGTTGGGTGTTCGTCGCGCTCGGGTCTCCGGACGTGGTCGAGCCGGTTGCGGGCGCGCTCGACGTCTGGGCGAAGGCCGAGCCGGATCATTGGGCGGTGGCGGACGCGGCGCGGCTCGCGGCGGTGCGCGCGGATCGGGCGGCGTCGGCAGCTGCGTGGTTCGAGGGGCATGCCGACGAGTGGGATGCGATCCGGTCGCTGCATGTCGCCGATAGCGAGGTCGAGGCGGCGATGGCGGCCGTGCTCGGCGATGCGCCGGTCGGCACGCTGATCGATATCGGGACGGGCACCGGGCGGATGCTCGAACTGTTCGGCGGACGCGCGACGATCGCGCTCGGGATCGATCGCAGTTCGGAGATGCTGCGGCTCGCGCGTGCCAAGCTGCACGACATGACTCACGCCGAACTGCGCCAGGCGGACCTCTACGCACTGCCGATGGCAGATGCCGCAGCGGACGTCGCGATCCTGCATCACGTGCTCCATTTCGCGCAGCAGCCCGGTGCAGCAGTGAGTGAGGCGGCGCGGGTGCTGGCGCCCGGCGGACGGTTGCTGATCGCCGACTTCGCGAGCCACGACCGCGAGGAACTGCGGTTGCGCGATGCGCATACGCGTCTCGGGTTCGCAGACGAGCAGATGGCAGCGTGGTTCGAGGCGGCAGGCTTGCAGACGGCGCGCGTCGAAACGCTCGAGGGCGGCGAGTTGACGGTGAAATTATGGCTCGGCCGGAAGATCGGCACGAGCTTGCGTGAGGTGAAGGCGGCATGACGAACATTTCGATCCCCCAACTGGCCGAAGCGCGCCGCGCGCTCGAAGAACCGCTGTTCGCGGATCTGGCGGGCGATGTCGGGCTGAGCTTCGAGTTCTTTCCGCCGAAGAGCGAGAAGATGGACGCGCAACTCTGGGACGCGATCCGCACGCTCGAGCCGCTCCGGCCGGACTTCGTGTCGGTGACGTACGGCGCTGGCGGATCGACGCGCGAGCGGACCCATGCGACGGTGGCACGGATCCAGCGCGAGACGTCGATGAACGCGGCTGCGCACCTGACCTGCGTGGAGGCGACAAAGGCCGAGATCGACCAGGTCGCCGAGGAATATTGGGCGGCAGGCGTGCGCCATATCGTCGCATTGCGCGGGGACATGCCTACGCTGGGCCAGCCCTATCAGCCGCATCCGGGCGGGTATGAGAACGCCGCGGCGCTGGTTGCCGGTCTGCGGAAGCTGCATCCGTTCGAGATCTCGGTCGCGGCGTATCCGGAATGCCATCCGGAATCGGGCGGGCATGACGCGGATATCGACAATCTGAAGCGTAAGATCGATGCGGGCGCGACCCGCGCTATCACGCAGTTCTTCTTCTCGCCGGAAGCGTATTTCCGGTTTCGCGACCGGGTTGCGGCGGCGGGGATCACCGCGCAGATCCTTCCGGGGATTCTGCCGGTCTCGAACGTCGCGCAGACGCGGAAGTTCGCGGGGCTGTGCGGGGCGGAGATCCCGGCGTGGATGGACCGGTTGTTCGAGGGCCTCGACGATCATCCCTCGGCGCGGCAGCTCGTGGCGGCGACGATCGCGGCCGAGATGTGCCGGCGGCTGTACGCGGGCGGGGTGAAGGACTTCCACTTCTACACGCTCAACCGCGCCGAACTGGCCTACGCGATCTGCCATATGCTCGGTGTTCGCGCGAAGCCGACCGAAAAGGTCGCCGCGGCGTAATTTCTGCTCCCCTCCCGYWAGCGGGAGGGGAGGAGTTCAGTCGATGACACCACGTGAACGTTTCAACGCGGAAGCCGCCAAGCGCATCCTGATCACCGACGGCGCGTTCGGTACCGAGATCCAGAACTGGAAGCTCGACGAGGCAGCCTATGCGGGCAATCTCGGCTTGTCGCACGACCAGAAGGGCAACAACGACATCCTGGCGATCACCAAGCCGGACGTCCCCGAGACGATCACGCGCGAATATCTGGAGGCGGGTTCGGACATCGTCTCGACCAACACGTTCAGCGCGAACGTCATCTCGCAGGCAGACTATGGCGCCGAGCATCTGGTGCGCGAGATCAACGTCGAGTCCGCGCGGATCGCACGCGCGCTCGCCACCGAATACGAAGCGAAGGACGGCCGTCCGCGCTTCGTCGCCGGCGCGATCGGGCCGACCAACAAGACGCTGTCCTTGTCGCCCGACGTCAACGATCCCGGCTTCCGCGAGATCGACTTCGATTATCTCAAGGGCGTCTACCGCGAGCAGATCGACGCGCTGCTGGAAGGGGGCGAGGGGGTCGGCGTCGACTTCATCCTGATCGAGACGGTATTCGACACGCTCAACGCCAAGGCGGGCATCATGGCGGCGATCGAGGCGGGCGATGCTCTCGGCCGCGACGTGCCGATCATGATGTCGATGACGCTGACCGATCTGTCTGGGCGCAACCTCTCGGGGCATACGGTCGAGGCGTTCTGGCATGCGGTGCGGCATGCCAAGCCGATCACGATCGGGCTCAACTGCTCGTTCGGCGCGGAGCAGCTGCGGCCGCATGTGAAGACCTTGTCGGCGATCGCGGATACGCTGATCATGGTC
The DNA here is from genome assembly GCF_001421745.1 of Sphingomonas sp. Leaf230. GTDB lineage: Bacteria > Pseudomonadota > Alphaproteobacteria > Sphingomonadales > Sphingomonadaceae > Sphingomonas. The sequence goes on from NZ_LMKW01000009.1 coordinate 467,969, forward strand.
TATCCGAACGCGGGGCTTCCGAACGAACTCGGCGAATATGACGAGCAGCCGGCGACGACGGCCGGGCTGGTCGGCGAGTGGGCGGTGGCCAAGCAGGTCAACGTGCTCGGCGGGTGTTGCGGGTCGACCCCGGCGCATATCAAGGCGATGGCCGATGGCGTGCGCGGGCTCGAGCCGCGGGTCGTGGCACGGCCTGAAGTACGGACCAAGCTTGCCGGCCTCGAACCGTTCACGATGGCAGCCTAGTTCCCCTCCCGCCTGCGGGAGGGGTTAGGGGAGGGACTGGCCCAACCCGACCACCTCGCTTGCGGTACTTCCCTCCCCCGACCCCTCCCGCAAGCGGGAGGGGAGGAAAGAAGATCATGACCTCCACCTCCTCCTCCACCAGTTTCGTCAACATCGGTGAGCGCACCAACGTCACCGGCTCAGCGCGCTTCAAGAAGCTGATCATGGCGGGCGACTATCCCGCCGCGGTCGAGGTCGCGCGCCAGCAGGTCGAGAGCGGCGCGCAGGTGCTCGACGTCAACATGGACGAGGGGCTGCTCGACGCACATCACGCGATGACGACGTTCCTGAAACTGATCGCCGCCGAACCCGATATCGCGCGCATCCCGTTCATGGTCGACAGCTCGAAATGGAGCGTTATCGAGGCCGGGCTGAAGTGCGTCAGCGGCAAGCCGATCGTCAATTCGATCAGCATGAAGGAGGGCGAGGAGCAGTTCCTCGCCCAAGCGCGCAAATGCATGGCGTACGGTGCGGCCGTCGTCGTGATGGCGTTCGACGAGGTCGGGCAGGCGGACACCAAGGATCGGAAAGTCGAGATCTGCGAGCGCGCGTACAAGCTGCTCGTCGGGATCGGCTTCCCGCCCGAGGACATCATCTTCGATCCCAACGTATTCGCGGTCGCGACGGGAATCGAGGAGCACGACAACTACGGCGTCGACTTCATCGAGGCGTGCAAGGAGATCAAGGCACGCTGCCCGCATTGCCACATCTCGGGCGGGCTCTCGAACTTCAGCTTCTCGTTCCGCGGCAACGAACCCGTGCGCCGCGCGATGCACAGCGTGTTCCTGTACTATGCGATTCCCGCGGGCATGGACATGGCGATCGTCAATGCCGGCCAGCTCGACATCTATGACGACATCGATCCCGAACTGCGCAAGGCGGTCGAGGACGTCGTGCTCAACACCGATCCCGAGGCGGGCGATCGGCTGGTTGCGCTCGCCGAACGCTATCGCGGCACCGACGTGGTTGCCGAGAAGGCGGCGGCGGAATGGCGCTCACTGAGCGTCAACAAGCGGCTCGAATATGCGCTGGTGAAGGGCATCGACCTGCACGTCGTCGAGGATACCGAGGAAGCGCGGCTGATCATCGACGGCAACAACGGCCGGCCGATCGAGGTCATCGAAGGCCCGCTGATGGACGGCATGAACGTCGTCGGCGACCTGTTCGGATCGGGCAAGATGTTCCTGCCGCAGGTCGTGAAGTCGGCGCGCGTGATGAAGAAGGCGGTCGCGCATCTGCTGCCGTATATCGAGGCGGCCAAGGAGCCCGGCGCGCGCGGCAAGGGCAAGATCATCATGGCGACCGTCAAGGGCGACGTGCATGACATCGGCAAGAACATCGTCGGCGTGGTGCTGCAGTGCAACGGCTTCGACGTGGTCGATCTCGGCGTGATGGTGCCGTGGTCGAAGATCCTCGAGTCTGCGAACGAGAACGATGCAGACATGATCGGTCTGAGCGGGCTGATCACGCCGTCGCTCGACGAGATGGTCACTGTCGCCGAGGAGATGAAGCGCGCGGGGATGACGATGCCGCTGCTGATCGGCGGCGCGACGACGTCGAAGGTGCATACCGCGCTGCGGATCGCACCGGCCTATGACGGGCCGGTGGTGCATGTGCTCGATGCGAGCCGTGCGGTGGGTGTCGCGTCGACCTTGGTGTCGGACACGATCCGCGACGAGTTCGTGACTAAGACTGCCGACGAATATGAAGCGGTGCGGATCTCGCGGGCGAACAAGGGGCAGAGCGAGCTTCTGCCATTGGAAACGGCCCGCGCGCGCGGGTTCGTGGCGGATTTCGCGATGAAGCCGCCTGCACCGGTGAAGCCGGGCGTGCATGTGTTCGCGGACTGGGACCTGTCGGACCTGCGCGACTATATCGACTGGACGCCGTTCTTCCGCGCGTGGGAGCTGGCGGGGAATTTTCCGGCGATCCTGACCGACGAGGTTGTCGGCGAGAGCGCGAGTTCGCTGTATGCGGACGCGCAGGCGATGCTCGATACGATCGTCGCGGAGAAGTGGCTGACGCCGCGTGGGGTGGCGGGTTTATGGCCCGCGCGGCGCGAGGGTGATGATGTGGTTCTTTCCCCCTCCCGCCTGCGGGAGGGGTCAGGGGAGGGGCGTGCCGCACAAGAAGGCCCTTCCCCGACCCTTCCCGCAAGCGGGAAGGGAGCAGAGGAAGAAATCCGTCTCCCCATGCTCCGCCAGCAGATCGCCAAGCGCGAGGGCCGCGCCAACATGTGTCTCGCCGATTTCGTCGACACGCAGGACGACTGGTTCGGCGGCTTCGCAGTGGGCATCCACGGGATCGATGGCCACATCGCCCGCTTCAAGGCGGACAACGACGATTACAACGACATCCTGCTGAAGGCGCTCGCCGACCGCTTCGCCGAAGCCTTCGCCGAACGCCTCCACAAGCACGTCCGCACCGACCTGTGGGGCTATGCGCCCGACGAGCAACTCACCAACGAAGCGATGATCAAGGAACAATATCGCGGCATCCGCCCCGCGCCGGGCTATCCCGCATGCCCGGACCACAGCCTCAAGCCGATCCTGTTCGACCTACTCGACGCCGAGACCGCGACTGGCCTCGAACTGACGGAGAGCTTTGCGATGTTCCCGACCGCGGCGGTCTCGGGGTTCTATTTCGGCCATCCGCAAGCGGAGTATTTCGGTGTTGCTCGCGTCGGCCGAGATCAGCTCGAGGACTACGCGGCACGACGTGGTGCGGACCTAAAGACCGCCGAACGCTGGCTTCGGCCAAACCTCGACTAGGCTGGCGCGCCCGTCACCCCGTCCGTCATCCTGACGAACGTCAGGACCCAGGGTTACGACAGGCAGCCTTCGTGGCTCTGGATCCTGACTTTCGTCAGGATGACGGGGAGGGGCTCGTGCCTGACGAGCCCCCAGGAGCTGGCATTCCCCTCCTGATCCTTAAGCCCCAGCTTCGGCCGGCTTTCCTTGGCGGGTGTCACCCGGCAGGCCGGTGATCGTCTTCACCTCCATGAAGTCGGTCAGCCCATAGCGCCCGTTCTCACGACCATTCCCCGAATGCTTGTACCCCCCGAACGGCGCGCCGATGTCCGGGCTCCACGAGTTGATCGTCACCAGCCCCGCGCGCAACTTCGGTGCGACCTTCGCCGCCGCCGCCGGATCGCCCGAGATCGTCGCCGACAGCCCGTATTCGGTCGCGTTGGCGATGCGGATGCCCTCGTCCTGATCGGTGTACGACGTGATCGTCGCGACCGGGCCGAACGTTTCCTCCTGCGCAATCCGCATGTCCGGCCGCACGTCGGTGAACAACGTCGGCTGGATATAATACCCCGCATTGCGCCCGTTCGGCCGCCCCACGCCGCCGGTCACCAGCGTCGCGCCTTCGTCGATCGCCGACTGGATCAGCCCCTGGATCTTGTCGAACTGCGCCTTGTTGACGACCGGGCCGATGTGCTGGCCCATCTCGGCGGGATCGCCGACCTTGGTCTGCTCCATCATCGACTTCACGATCGCCGTCGCCTCAGCGACCTGGCTCGCATGCACAAGCAGTCGCGTCGGCGCGATGCAGCTCTGGCCCGAGTTGGCAAGCACGCCCGCGACCGTCGGCGGCAACACCGCGGCGAGATCGGAGCCTTCGAGCACGAGGTTGGCCGCCTTGCCGCCAAGCTCCTGATGTACGCGCTTCACTGTAGGGGCCGCCGCCAACGCGACCGCGATCCCGGCGCGCGTCGAGCCGGTGAAACTCACCATATCGACATCGCGGTGCGCGCACAGCGCCGCACCGACGCCCGGACCGTCACCGTTGACGAGGTTGAACACACCCGGCGGAACACCCGCCGCGTCCATGATCTCCGCCAGGATCACCGCACAGGACGGCGCTTCCTCGGACGGCTTCAGGATCATCGTGTCGCCTGCCGCCAGCGCAGGCGCGACCTTCGCGCAAATCTGGTTAAGCGGCCAGTTCCACGGGGTGATCATCGCCACGACGCCAAGCGGCTCGTGCACGACGGTCGCCTTGCCGATCGTTTCGGAGAATTCGAACGCCGCCAGCGCCTTCGCGGTCGCCGAGAAATGCGCGAGCCCGGTCGGCGCCTGCGCCATCGAGGCGAGCGCCATCGGTGCGCCCATCTCCTGCGACATCGCCTTTGCCAGATCGGGCATCCGCGCCTTGTACTCGATCATGATCCGGCCGAGCACGTCGAGGCGTTCCTGCACGCTGGTCTGGCTCCAGCTCTCGAACGCCGAGCGCGCCGCTGCCACGGCCTTGTCGACGTCGGCGGCGGTGCCCAGCGTGATCTCGGTGCAGGGCTGCTCGGTCGACGGGTCGATCACCTGATAGACGGTGCCGCCCTCGCTCTCGACCCAAGCGCCGTCAATGTACTGGTTCAGATAGCTTTTCATCGTGCCTCTCCGCATCTTGTCTTGCGCAGGAATGGGCTCGCCGGAGATCGGTTGCAACCCGAAACGCATGCCGTAGGTTGACGAGGAAACGTATCAGGAGTCCGGCATGGCGAGAGTGGCATTCATCGAGCAGACCGGCGGTCCCGAGGTCATACAGTGGCGCGACGTCGAGTTGCCCCCGCCGGGCAAGGGCGAGGTGTGGATGCGCAACACCGCGGTCGGGTTGAACTACATCGACACCTACCACCGCAGCGGCGTGTACCCGATCGATCTGCCATCGGGTCTCGGCAGCGAGGCGGCGGGCGTGGTGATGGCGGTCGGCGAAGGCGTGACCGAGTTCGCGCCCGGCGACCGCGTCGGCACCTTCGGCCCGTCGCGCGGCTCCTATGCGACCGAGCGCAACGTGCCCGCGAACCAGCTGTTCAAGCTGCCCGACACGCTCGACGACCAGACCGCCGCGGCGATCCTGCTCAAGGGCTGCACTGCCGAGTTCCTGGTCGAGCGCTGCGCCAAGGTGCAGGCGGGCCAGACCGTTCTCGTCCACGCGGCGGCGGGCGGAGTCGGCCACATCCTCGTCGGTTGGCTGAAGGCGATCGGCGCGACCGTCATCGCCAGCGTCGGCAGCGAGGACAAGGCGGCGCGGACGCGGAAAGCCGGTGCCAATCACGTCATCCTCCACAAGTCCGAGGACATCGCAGCGCGCGTTCGCGAGATCACCGATGGCAAGGGCGTGCCGGTTGTCCTCGACGGTGTTGGTCGTGCGACGTGGGACGCGTCTCTCGACAGCGCGGCCAGGCGCGGGCTGATCGTGAGCTACGGCAATGCAGGCGGGGTGGTCGACGGCGTCAACATCGGCGTCCTTGCGCGGAAGGGTTCGCTGTTCGTAACGCGGCCCACGCTGTTCGATTATTACGTCACGTCGGAGGAAAGGCAGGCCGGCATCGCCCGCCTGTTCGCCATGCTCGACAGCGGCGCCGTCACACCAGAGATCGGCCGGACCTTTCCGCTCGAAGAGGCTGCCGCTGCCCATCGCGCAATCGAGGCGGGTGAGACTTCAGGGAGCACGATCCTGCTGCCGTAACGGGTGCGCGGATTTAAGAAGGTGTGTTCACGCGAAGGCGCGAAGGCGTGGAGAAGATTTGTTCGCGCGGAGACGCGGAGACGCGGAGGTGTTGCGGGCGGTACGGGCGTGTCGTTCATCATCTTGCGGCGATGATAGGGGACCGTTGGTCCGGGAGAACTCTCCGCGTCTCCGCGTCTCCGCGTGAACCCATTCTTCTCATCTCTTCGCGCCTTCGCGCCTTCGCGTGAACCAATACGACGCTTCCGCTAAGCGACGGACGGCGTTTGTAACCTCCGGCTGAGCCCGCATGACGCTTGTACGCGCGACGATCCACGATAGGACAGGTGCTTGCCTGAGTGAGACCGTGATGAGCCTGAACATTCTGCTGGTCGAGGACGATGCGGTGTTCGCGCAGGCGATGGCCGAGGAACTGCGCGGGTTCGAGCACGATGTGACGGTGGCGCCGGATGGCCGCGACGCGCTCGCCGCGATCGACAGCCAGGCGTTCGACGCGGTGATCCTCGACCGGATGCTCCCGAAGATCGACGGCATCTCCGTGCTGGAGCGGCTGCGGAGTGCGAACATCACGATGCCGGTCATCATGCTCAGCGCGCTCGGCCGCTCGGTCGAGAAGGTCGAGGGGCTTGAGGCCGGCGCGGACGACTATGTGGTCAAGCCGATCGCCGCGGTCGAACTGAACGCCCGCCTGCTCGCGCTGATGCGCGGGCGCGGCTGGACCGGTAGCGCGGGCGATACGATCCACGCCGGCGATATCGTCGTCAGCCCGACCAAGTTCCGCGCGTGGCGTGACGGCATCGCGCTCGATCTCGGCAAGCTGGAGTTCAAATTGCTCGCCGAGTTCGTCGCCAATGCAGACGCGGTGCTGACCCGGGCGATGCTGGTCGAGCGGGTCTGGGGGTACGACTTCGCCCCGACCACCAACATCGTCGATGTCTATGTCCGCCACCTGCGCGTCAAATTGACCGCGGCGGGCGGCGACGATCCCATTCGCACGGTGCGCGGCGTCGGATACATGCTGCGCGGATGACCCGCCTGCGATCGCTGCGCGCATTGACGCTGGCGTTCCTGATCGCGTTCCTCGTCGCGACGCTCGGCACCGGGTTCGCGATCTACACCGCGACGCAGCGCACGATCGAGCGCCTGGTCGATCGCCGTATCCTGGTCGTGAGCGATGCCGCCGCCGGCATCTCCGGCGACCGCAGCCCCGAAGAGCTCGTCCGGCGGATCAACGCCGCGACCCGCGAACGTGATACCGGCGATATCGGCTTCCTGCTGCTCGACGCGACCGGTCGCAGGCTCGGCGGCAACATCGCCTTGCCGCGCCGCCTGCCGATGGGGTTCTCGACGGTCGCGTTGAAGGACCAGATCGCCGGGCTGTCCGCCGGGCGTGCGCTGGTCCGCGACGTCGGGCACGGCATGACGCTGGTGACGATCGCCGAGACCGAACCGTTCGACGACTATAATGCGGCACGTGTCCGGATCTACCTCGTCGGCTTCGGATCGATCCTGCTGGTCGTCATCGGTGGCCTGCTGTTCTTCGTCATCACGATCGGACGGCGGATCGGCGAGACCCGGCGGACGGTCGACGCGATCATCGATGGTGACATGTCGCGGCGCGTACCGGTCGATCGATCGGGCGGCGAGTTCGCGCATCAGGCGATGGCCTTCAACCGCATGCTCGACCGTATTTCGGAGCTGATGGCCGGTATCAGCAACGTCTCCAACGATATCGCCCACGATCTTCGCACGCCCTTGGCACGTTTGCGCAGCCAGTTGGCGCTGGCGTTGCGTCGGGCCCAGACGGACGGCCAGCGCGACGATCTCGAAACCGCGATCGCGATGAGCGACGAACTGCTCGAGATGTTCGCGGCGATGCTGCGGATCGCCGAGATCGAAGGCGGCAATCGGCGTGCGGCGTTCGCGACGCTCGATCTGGCGGCGCTGGCCGAAGAGATCGCGACGATGATGCAGCCGGTAGTCGCTGATGGCGACCGGACGCTGACGCTGGAACCATCGCCCGTGGCCGAGATCGTCGGCGATCGCCAACTGCTCGGCCAGATGCTCGTGAACCTCATCGAGAACGCGCTTCGCCACACCCCACCCGGCACCCGCATCGAGATTGGCGTCACGACCACCGGCAAGACTGCCACGCTCACGGTGACCGATACCGGCCCCGGCATTCCGGCGGATCAGCGCAAGCTGGCGTTGCGGCGGTTCGGGCGGCTCGACGCCAGCCGCCACGACGAAGGGCACGGCCTTGGCCTACCCTTGATTCAGGCGATAGTCCGGCTTCACCGCGGCACCATCCTGCTCGAAGACGCGGTCCCCGGACTGCGCGTCGTCATCGCCCTACCCAAGGGCTGAAACGACGAAACCCGGACAGGCTGAGCGCCTGCCCGGGTTTCCATTTCTACGCGGCAAGCCCGATCAGAACTTGACCGAAGCCTCCATGCCGTAGGTGCGCGGCGCGTTGAAATTGCCGTAGTCGCCGAGGACGTTGTTGACGCTGCCCGATGTGAGGTTGGTCGTCGGAGCGCCCGGCAGGCTGTTCGACGGGTCGCGGCGGAACACGTACTGCTTGTCGAACAGGTTGCGGACCCAGGCGGAGATCGTCACCGCGTTGCTGCCGCCGACGTGGATGTTCGCCAATGCGAGGCGGGCGTTGGCGATGAACGCCGGATCGTTCTTGGTCGCGAACTGATCGAAGGTCTGCGTCGCCTGCGAGTAGTTGCCGTCGAGGTGGAACTTAAGGTCCATATCGCCGACCGGCATCGTGTAGTCGACCGATCCGTTGGCGGCATTGCGCGGCGTGAACACGATGTAGAAGTTCTGATACACGCCGGTCGACGTGATCAGCACGGGCGGGATCTTCGTGTAGGTATAGGCATAGCCCGCGGTCAGCGTCAGGCCGTCGACCGGCTGCACGGTCAGGTCGGCCTCGATACCGCGGATCTTGGTGATGCCGGGCGCATTGATTGTCACGAGGTTGTTGAAGCTGCCCGACGCGGTCGTCTGGATCGAGCTGATGTCGACTTGGCTGTTCTTGCGGTCCATGATGTAGCCGGCAAGGTTCAGGCGCGCACGGTGGTTCCAGAAATCGGTCTTGGCGCCGATCTCGTACGACTTCACGTCCTCGGGGTTGAACGTCTGGTAGTTGGACGTCCGCGAGCTGGCACCGCCGGCACGGTAGCCGGTCGCGTATTTTGCATAGACGTGGACCGTGTCACTGGCGTCATAGGCGAGCGTCGCCATCGGATTGAACCGGTTCCAAGTGGCGTCGAGCGGCGCATAGCCGGCCGCCGTCAACTGGGCCTGGGTCGCCGTGTCGTAGTTCAGGTTACGCGAGAAATGCAGCACGCCCTGCTTCTCATCGCGCGTGTAGCGGCCACCGGCGGTCAGGTGAACGCGGTCGGTCGCGTTCCAGGTGACCTGGCCATAGCCCGCATAGCTCTTCGAATGCACTTCCGAAGCACGATCGATCGAGCGGCATCCCACGAGAGAGCCGAACCCGCCCGACCCGGTGCAGGGATCGAGCACCGAGATCGTCGTCAGCGCCGAATTGAACGCCAGCGAGTTCGGCGTCGCCGCGTCGTCGCTAATGTGCTCGTTGAAGTAATACAGCCCGGCAACGTAGTCGAACTGGCCGACCGTGCCGACTGCCTGGAATTCCTGGCTGAACTGGTTCTGATGCAGGTCGGCAAGGCTGTAGCGGCTGAAGTTGCACGCACTCCCAACGCAGCCAGCGGCAACGACGGGGACGCGGTGATAGCCGCCGCTATTGTCGTACTGCGTCGCGTTCACGCCGCGCCACGCGGTGATCGAGCGGAGTTCGATCTCAGGCGCGACGTCCCAGCGAATGTTCGAGGTGAAGCCGTGCGTCTTGTCGATGCTCGGCTGCTGCGGCACGCCGATGTCGGCGACCTTCATCCGGCTGTCGCCGTTGACGACGACCTGGCTCGGCAGCGGCTTCACGCTGCCGGTCAGCGTCGTGTAGTTGGTGCCGGGCAGCGCGCAAGCAGGGGACGCGGATTGCGCACCGGCCTTGCACCCGTTCGGGTTCACGTTGAGCAGCTGGCTGTAGAACGGGCTGTTCGAGTCGTAGCCGTTATCGTAGCTGAAATCGGCAGTCATGCCCGAGATCGGGCGGACACGTGCAGTCGCCTTGAAGCCGCGGCGATGGTAATAATTGAAGCCGGTCTGGTCCGCGAGCGGGTTCTTGGTGGTCGCGTCCTGGTGCTGGATGACGCCGTCGAGCTTCAACGACACGCCGTACGTTTCGGGCAGGTCGACATGCAGCGTACCGTTATAGCTGCCGTAGTTGGCGATCCCGCCGGTCGCGCTGCCGCCCCATTTACCGCTCGGGCCCTTGGTGACGATGCTGAGCGCGCCGCCTTCGGTGTTGCGACCGAACAGCGTGCCCTGCGGGCCCTTGAGCACTTCGATCCGGTCGACGTCGAACAGAGCCGCGTTCAGGCCGTGCTGGCGACCGAGATAGACACCGTCGATGTAGACGCCGACGCCCTGCTCGCGTGCGGGCTGGTTGGCGTCGAGCGGAACGATGCCGCGGATACCGATCGTCAGCGCGGACTGGCGCGCCTCGAACGTCGCGACGCGCAACGACGGCACTGCGCCATCGGCGAGATCGTACAGGCTCTGGACGTGGCGGTCGGTCAGCGCCTGGCTGCTCAGGACGTTGATCGCGATCGGCGTCTTCTGGAGGTTCGTCTCGCGCTTGGTCGCGGTGACGACGATCTCGCCGAGACCGGTCTGGTCGGCGGGTTCCGCAGTGGCGGGGGCCGGATCAATCACGGGGTCTGCGGCAGCGGCAGCGGGCGCCGTATCCTTGGCGGCGGTCGGCGCGGGGGCCGCGAGCACTGGCGACGCGATCGCGACCGTCAGGGCGGCGCCGGCCAGCAGCCGCAAGCGCAGGCTTGCTGAATTCAACATCGAGAGTTTCCCTTTTTCGGCAGTCTTTGCCTTGAAGGGCGCGATAGGCGGCGGTCGTGGCACGTCCGTTACGAATATAAGAATCGCGTGTCCGGCGATTTTAACGTTGGTTTAATGTGGGATTTCCCTCGCGCGTACGTGAGGCAATCCCGGATGACGCATCTGTCATGTGATTGTCATGCAAAAGTAACGTCGGTGCCATGCACGGCCGCTACCGCGCCTCCCAAGCCGGCTGAAGAAGTCGGGACCACCCGGGGGAATACCATGAAATCGAACCTGTCGACCCGCGTTCGCGGTCGCGTCCTCGCGCATGTGCTGCTGACTGGCTGCGCGCTGACTTCGCTGACCGCCACCAGAGCCTATGCGCGTCCCGATGCCGCGACCCCGGTCGGCGCGCCGCGTGCGGCAGGCTCGATCGTCGGTACCGTGTCGCAGGCTGGCAGCGGTGAGTATCTCGACGGTGCGTCGGTATCGATCCCGGCGCTGGACCTGTCGACCGTGGTCGATCGCACCGGACGGTTCTCGCTGGTCGGCGTCCCCACCGGCACGCACGAACTCGTGATCCGCTATGTCGGCTTCCCCGACGCGCACCGGACGGTGACGGTCGTCGATGCCGCCGTGACGCTCGACGTCGCGATGACCACCGAAGTCGGTGCGAACGCAGGCGAGGGCGACGAGATCGTCGTTTCCGGCTCGCGGCCGATCGCGGAGTCCGAAGCCGCCGCGCTCCAGATCCAGCGGACCAGCCCCTCGCTCGTCTCGGTCATCGCCTCCGATTCGATCGGTCGCCTCCCCGACCAGAACATCGCGCAGGCGGTCAGCCGCCTCCCCGGCGTCGGCGTCCAGCGCGACCAGGGCCAGGCGCGCTACATCACGCTGCGCGGCGCGCCGATCAACTGGACCACGCTGTCGATCGACGGCATCAACGTCGTCAGCCCCGAAGGTCGCGACGCTCGCTTCGATTCCATCCCCTCGGCGATCGCCTCGCAGATCATCGTGCGAAAGGCCGTCACTCCCGACATGACCGGCGAGACGATCGCCGGTAACGTCGACATCATCACACGCTCGGCATTCGATTATCCGGGCATGAAGGTGCAGGCCAAGGGCGGCGTCGGCCATGTCGAACTCGGCAAGAAGACCGAATATGAGGGCTCGCTCGTCATCTCCGACCGGATCGACACCGGTATCGGCGAGTTCGGCATCGTCTCGTCCGCCAGCCTGTATCGTCGCGGCATGGTCACTGACAATTTCGAGACCGATTTCGAGGCAGTCGACCGCGATCGCCGCCCCGGCTTCGAGACGCGCAACTGGGCCCGCGAGACCGAGAACAAGCTGTATCGCCTGACGCGGAAAAACTACTCGCTGTCGACCCGCCTGGACTGGCGCCCGGCGCCCGGCCACAAGCTGTTCGCGGAGTCGATCTACTCGGCGTTCCAGGACGACGAACAGCGCAACAATTACATCTTCGATCTCGACGACCAACAGTCGCGCGCGCCCAACGGTACCGCGGCCTGCACCGTCAACGCGCGCCCCGCGACCGGCACGACCGGTTATGCCGACGTCTGTACCGGCAACACGCCGCTGCTCGGCACGGTCTACGGCATCGATCTCAACTCGAACTTTACCGTGCGCAAATACAAGCAGTCGGTGTTCACCAACACGATCGGCGGCGATCACGAATTGGGCGCCTGGAACGTCAAATGGCGCGGTAATTTCACGCGTTCGATCGACGACCGCTCGCAGCCTGCACAGCTGAACTACGACAGCCCGTCGTTCGGCACCAACGGTGCGAACGCCGCCAACCGCCTGACCGTCGGCTATGACCTGACCGACCCACAGCTCGCCAAGGTCCAGCTGTTCCGCACGATCCGCAACGCCGACGGCACCTTCTCGCGCGGCGCGCAGGTCACGTCGATCGAGGACTTTCCGCGCACCCTGGCCCGCTTGCGGTCGCTGAAGGCGCAGGACGTGACCGAAGCCTATACCGGCAAGCTCGACATCAGCCGCGAAGCCTCGGTGTTCGGCGCGCAGACGGTGTTCGCGGCTGGCCTTCGCTACGACGATCGTACCAAGACCGCGAACGAGTATCTGCTCGAACTGAGCACGCCAGCCCAGTTCGCCGCGGCCGGCATTCCGACCGGCTACGCCGCCATCGCCAAGCCGGGCGGGTTCCAGGGCGAGATCCCGCTCGGCTACACGTTCCAGTATTTCGATCGGGACAAGATTCTGGCGTTGGTCGATCAAGCCAAGGCGGTCAGCCCGTTCGTGTCCACCGACGCCAATTTCTACGATGTCGGCGAGAAGGTCTATTCCGCCTATGCGATGGCGACGACGACCACCAACTGGGGCAGCGTCATTGGCGGCGCGCGCGTCGAGCATATCCGTAACGACGCCCGTGCATTCTCGTCGCTCGGCCTGATCGACGTGAAGTCGAGCCAGACGCTCGTCTACCCAAGCCTGCACGTGAACTGGGACGTCAACGACCGGATGAAGGCGCGGCTGTCGTTCAACACCGGCGCCGCACGCCCTGATTACGATCAGTTGCGCCCCAATCTCAGCATCAACGACGCGAACGCGACGATCTCCGGCGGCAACCCCGACGCGAAGCCCGAAAAGGCCAAAGGCGTCGATCTCTACGTCGAATATTACACCATGCCGCGCGGCTTCCTGTCGATCGGCGCGTACTACAAGGACGTCACCGATGTCCTGTTCGACTCGACCCGGACCTACGGCCAGACGAACCTGAACGCTGCCGGCGTCGATAGGTCGGGCTATGTCTATTCGACCATTATCAACGGTGGCAAAGGCTACATCATGGGGATCGAGGGCGCGATCCAGCAGCAGCTAGACCCCTTCACCGCTGATCTGGGCCTGCCGGACTGGATGGGGGGCTTCGGCGTCCAGCTCAACGCGACGATCAACAAGAGCCGCGCCGACACGCCGACAACGGGCGCGATCCCGTCGCGCAAGGTGCCGCTGCCCGGCGCGTCGGATGCGATCTACAATCTGATCGCCTATTACGAGAAATACGGATTCTCGGCCCGCGTTTCCTATCAGAACCGGTCGGCGTGGCTCGATGCGATCGGCGCGGTGGACACGATCGGTGGCGTCGTCCGCGGCGTCGACGGCGGCGATTTCTACTGGGCCAAGGACAATGAGCTCGACGCGTCGGTCCGCTATGCGATCAACGGCAATGTCGAGATTTACGGCGATTTCGCCAATCTGCTGAACGGTCCGGGCCGCCGCTATGTCGGATCGTCGGCCTACACGATCGAGCATGAGACGTTCGGCCGGCGCTACACCGGCGGCGTGCGGGTGACGTTCTGATGCGCGCGCTTCCCTTTGCAGCGTTGCTGCTCGCGGGGTGTGCAACGACATCGGTCCCGGTGGCGATCGAGGCGCCGACAGTCGCGGCAACCGCCGAGACCGATCCGGTCGACACCGCCGCCGATGCCGCGGACGATCCCGCGATCTGGCGCAACGCAGGCGATCCGGCGAAGAGCCTCGTCATCGGCACCGACAAGAAGGCGGGCATCCACGTCTACGGCCTGGCGGGCAAGCGCCTGAGCTTCACCCCGGCCGCGCGGCTCAACAATGTCGACCTGCGCGACCTCGGGGGACGAGTCATCGCCGCTGCCAGCGACCGGGCGGACATCGCTACCGCACATGTCTCGCTGTTCACGCTCGACACGGCGGCGGCAAAGCTCGTGCCCCTCGGCCGCTTCCCGGTCGGTCCGGGCGAGGCCTATGGCATGTGCCTCTGGACCCGCGCAAGCGATCACGCGCTGTTCGGCTTCGTCGTGCTCAAGGACGGCCGCATCGACCAGGTCGCGATCGACCTGTCCGGCGCAGCGCCGAAGATGAAGACGGTCCGTTCGATGAAGCTAGGCACCCAGTCCGAAGGCTGCGTCGTCGACGACCGCACCGGGCTGCTCTACGTCGCCGAGGAGGACGTCGGCCTCTGGCGCTTCGACGCAGACCCATCGGCACCGGTCACGGCAACCCCGATCGCCAAGGTCGACGGCAAGACGCTGGTCGCCGACGCGGAGGGCCTCGCGCTCGCCCCGTCGGGCAGGAACGGCGGCTATCTCGTCGCGTCGAGCCAGGGGGACAACGCCTACACGCTCTACCGCCTGCCGGGCGTCACCTATGCCGGGCGCTTCCGGATAGGCGGCGGCGCGATCGACGGTACTAGCGATACCGACGGGATCGAACTGATGCTCGGCAACTTCGGCCCCGCCTACCCCCAAGGCCTGTTCGCCGCACAGGACGGCGACAACGCCCCGGCCACGCAGAACTTCAAATACGTCAGCTGGGCGAGCGTGAAGCGCGCGCTGAAGTTACGCTGACCCTTTAGATGGCGCGCCGTCGCAACAGGCAGCGACCATCGTGCGAATGTCGACCCGCGCCTTGAGGCGCGCGGCGAGCAGGGCGGTGCCGCTGATCTTGCGCTGGACGAACAGCGTGTCGATCGGGGGCAAGTGCCAGGTATCGCGGTCACGCGCGATCTCGGTGCCCTGTTCGCGCAGCACGCCGACGAACGCGCGGTCGCCGAAGTCGAACGGGCCGGGCTTGGCGAGCTCGGCGAGGATGACGTCGATCATCCGGTCGACGAGTGCGCGATGCTGGAGAACGGCCGCTTCGCCGAGGAACCCCGCGGCGATCGCGGCTTCGCGTACCGCGTCACGGTCGCCGGCGAGCGCAGCGGTAAGCAAGCGGCGATACCCTTCACCGGTCTCGGCGGGGAGGGGGCGGGCGGCACCGAAATCGAGCAGGACGAGCTTTTCCGTCTCGGGCTGCCAGCGGTAGTTGGCGAAGTTCGGATCGGTCTGCATCAGCCGCCAGTCGAACAACTCGCGCAGCACGAGCGAGATCAGGTCGTGCATCACGCGGTCGCGAACGTCCTGCGGCGCGGTTTCAAGCGTCTCGACGGGCACGCCGGTGACGAAGCTCATCGCGAGGACGCGTGGCGTGGTGAGCTCGGAATAGAGCGCGGGCACGACGAACTGCGACTGGTCGGCAAGCAGGTTGCCGTAGCGCGCGAGCATCTGCGCCTCGCGGAGGTAATCGGCTTCCTCGTGCAGTTGCTTTTTCGCCTCGTCGAGCAACGGCGCGATGTCGAGCGCCTTCGGGAGCATGCCCGACACGCGCAGGAGTGTCGCCACGTTGTCCACGTCCGCGTCGATGCTCTCCTTCACGCCGGGATACTGGACCTTGATCGCCAGTTCGGTGCCGTCGGGCAGGCGCGCGCGGTGGACCTGGCCGATCGAGGCGGCGGCGACCGGGTGCGCCTGGAAATGCGCGAAGCGGCGGCGCCAATCCTTGCCCCATTCGGCGGCGAGAACGCGGTCGAGCTGCTGCGGCGGCATGTGGTTCGCGTTGTTGCGCAGGCGGGCGAGGATGGTCGCGAGTTCGGGCGGGAGCATGTCACCCGCGTCCATCGAGATCATTTGCCCCAGCTTCATCGCTGCGCCGCGGAGGTGGGAGAGCTGGTCGGCGACGCGCGTGGCGTTGGCGGGAGTGAGGAGGAGGTCACCGATCTTGGGGCGTTCGCCGTTGGCGAGGCGGCGGGCGCCTTCCGCAACGACTCCGCCTGCGACGCCGCCTGCGAGTTTGCCGAAGACGCCGAGACGGGCGAGGCGGCCGCTCGGGATCGCGCGTCCGGCGCTGTTGCCGCTGTCTTCGGTCACGGGTGTTCCTTGGGTTTCTTGGGCTGTGCGTCTCGGACGGGATATGGGTGCCGGACACGGTCGATCAATCGAACCCAACGCGCGAAGTTAATCGAGGCTACCCTTGTCCTCTTGCAAAGCTTGTTCTCCCGCGAAGGCGGGAGCCCAGACTGGGTCCCCGCCTTCGCGGGGAAACAAGCTTGGCGCGGATGCTCAAAACTTGATCCTCCCCTGCAAGGGGAGGTGGCCGCCTTTTGACTGACTTAGCGATACCCCTCTGCTCGGCTGCGCCAGCTACCTCCCTTTGCAGGGGAGGATTTACGAAAAGAGGGCGCCCGAATTGCTCCGCGCGCCCTCTTCCAATTCAGCGACGTGGCAAAGCCACGCCGTCGGTCGTCGCTACTCGCGACGCCGGCCGACAGCGGCTGTGCGCTATCGCGCACCGCTGCCGGCTCGGCAGCTCAGCCGCTGTAGTACATATCATACTCGACCGGGCTAGGCGTCATCTCCCAACGCGCAACCTCGGCGTACTTGATCTCGACATAGCTCTCGATCTGGTCCTTCGAGAACACGTCGCCCTTCAGCAGGAAGTCGTGATCCGCGAGCAGGCATTCGAGCGCCTCGCGGAGCGAACCCGCGACGGTCGGGACCTGCGCGAGCTCCGCCGGCGGCAGGTCGTACAGGTTCTTGTCCATCGCTTCGCCCGGATGGATCTTGTTGAGGATGCCGTCCATGCCCGCCATCATCAGCGCCGCATAAGCAAGATACGGGTTGGCCAGCGCGTCCGGGAAGCGCACTTCGACGCGCTTCGCCTTGGGGCCGGTGCCGTAAGGAATGCGGCACGATGCCGAGCGGTTGCGTGCCGAGTAGGCGAGCAGCACCGGCGCTTCGTAGCCGGGGACGAGGCGCTTGTAGCTGTTGGTCGACGGGTTGGTGAACGCGTTGACCGCCTTGGCATGCTTGATGATGCCGCCAATGAAATACAGGCACATGTCGCTGAGGCCCGCATAACCGTTGCCGGCGAACAGCGGGGTCTTGCCTTCCCAGATCGAGAAGTGCGTGTGCATCCCCGAGCCGTTGTCCTCCTTGATCGGCTTCGGCATGAACGTCGCGGTCTTGCCGTATGCATGCGCGACCTGGTGGACGACGTACTTGTAGATCTGCATCCGATCCGCGGTCTGCGTCAGCGTGCCGAAGGTCAGGCCCAGCTCATGCTGTGCGGCCGCGACTTCGTGGTGATGCTTGTCGCAGGGCAGGCCCATCTCGATCATCGTCGAGACCATCTCGCCGCGGATGTCGACGGCGCTGTCGACCGGTGCAACCGGGAAATACCCGCCCTTGGCGCGCGGACGGTGGCCGAGGTTGCCGCCCTCGTACTCGCGACCCGAATTGCCCGGCAGCTCGATGTCGTCGATCTTGTAGTAGCTGGTCGAATAGCTGTTCTCGAAGCGCACGTCGTCGAACATGAAGAATTCGGCTTCGGGGCCGACATACACGGTGTCGCCGACGCCGGTGGTCAGCAGATACGCCTCGGCGCGCTTGGCGGTCGAGCGCGGATCGCGCGCGTACAGCTCGCCGGTCGACGGATCGCTGATGTCGCAGATCAGGATCATCATCGGCGTCGCCGAGAACGGATCGACATAAACTGCGTCGAGATCGGGCTTGAGCGTCATGTCGCTCTCGTTGATCGCCTTCCAGCCCTCGATCGACGAGCCGTCGAACATCAGGCCGTCGGTCAGCTCGTCTTCGCCGATCAGGCTGGCGACCATCGTCAGATGCTGCCACTTGCCCTTGGGATCGGTGAACCGCAGATCGACCCACTCGATCTCCTGGTCCTTGATCATATTGAGAACGTCGGAGGCCGAATTCGCCATGATGCTTGCCCTTCGTTTTGAGACTTCCGCCGCATCATGCGGGGAATCTAATTGCGGTATGGAACGGGATTTCCACACAATGTTGCGTCGCGTCAAATGACGATGTCGTCACTCGTCGTCAACGCAATATGCGTGGTCTGGAACTAGATTGCGTCGTCGTCGCGCTCGCCGGTGCGGATGCGAAGCGCGCTCTCGATCGGGATGACGAAGATCTTCCCGTCGCCGATCCGGCCGGTCTGCGCGGCGGCGGCTATCGCCTCGACGACACGCTGCGCGAGCCCGTCCTCGACGACGACCTCGAGCTTCACTTTCGGGAGGAAGTCGACGACATATTCCGCGCCGCGGTACAGCTCGGTGTGGCCCTTCTGGCGGCCGAAGCCCTTGGCCTCGGTCACGGTGATGCCGCTCACGCCGATCTCGTGCAGCGCTTCCTTCACCTCATCCAGCTTGAACGGCTTGATGATGGCTTCGATCTTTTTCACAGGTACGCCCCCGATTGTTGAAACCCTCGCCCTTGCGAGCGAGCCGTCCGCCCTGAAGGGCGCCTTGCACCAAGCGTGCCAGCCGCAGCGCCCTCGGGCAACTGCGGAATATCGTTGATTTCACTGCCTGAAATTGCGGCACCTAGGCGGTGCGTGCGCAATGAAGGGGCAGGGGAGCTGATCACAGGATTTCGTGCAGCCGCGCGATCGGGCGGCCGAGGCGGACGCCTTTGTCGGTCTCGACCAGCGGGCGCTCGATCAACAGCGGATCGATCATCATCGCGTCGAGGATCGCTTCGGCGTCGCCGTGCTTGACCGCCTTGGCGCCATCCTCGGCCATGCGGAGCCCCTGGCGCGGCGTCATACCGGCGCGGTCGTAGAGACGGACGAGTTCCGCGCGGGAGGGCGGGTTCTTGAGGTATTCGACGATCGTGACGTCCGCCCCGGCGTCTTGCAGCAGGGCGAGCGCCTCGCGGGACTTGGAGCAGCGCGGGTTGTGGTAGATCGTCGCCTTCACGAATGCTCCGTCATCTCAAACTAGCCCGGCTTAAACACAGGTCTTACCCGCTTCTTGTTCTCCCGCGAAGGCGGGAGCCCAGTCTGGGCTCCCGCCTTCGCGGGAGAACAAGCTTAGTACCGTAGGGAAGTTAAGCCCCCTGCTTGGCCAACCACTCTTCCAGCCACTTGATCGTGTACGCGCCTTCCTGAAACTCGGGATCGTCTAGCAGTGCACGGTGCAGCGGGATCGTCGTCGTGACGCCCTCGATCACCATCTCCTCGAGCGCACGTCGCAACCGGCGCAGCGCGCCCTGCCGAGTCGTCCCGTAGACGATCAGCTTGGCGATCATCGAGTCGTAGTAAGGCGGCACGCGATACCCCGCATACAGCCCGCTATCGACGCGCACATGCATCCCGCCCGGCGCGTGATACACCTTCACCAGCCCCGGCGACGGTGCGAACGTGCGCGGGTCCTCGGCGTTGATGCGGCATTCGATCGCATGGCCGCGGAACTGGACGTCTTCCTGACGGAGCGTCAGCGGATGACCTTCGGCGACGCGGATCTGCTCGCGCACAAGGTCCAGCCCGGTGATCATCTCGGTCACCGGATGCTCGACCTGGAGCCGGGTGTTCATCTCGATGAAGTAGAACTCGCCCGCTTCCCATAGGAACTCGATCGTCCCCGCGCCGCGATAGCCCATGTCGGCCATCGCCTTGGCGACGATCCCGCCCATCCGCTCGCGCTCTTCGGCGGTAATGATAGGCGAGGGCGCTTCCTCGAGCACCTTCTGGTGGCGGCGCTGCAACGAGCAGTCGCGCTCGCCCAGGTGGATCGCGTTACCCTCACCGTCGCCGAAGATCTGGAATTCGATATGACGCGGATTGCCGAGGTATTTTTCCATGTAGACGGTGGCGTCGCCGAACGCGGCCTTCGCCTCGCTGCCGGCCTGCTGCATCTGCGTTTCGAGATCGTCGGGGTCGTTGACGACCTTCATGCCGCGGCCACCGCCGCCGGACGCCGCCTTGATGATCACCGGGTAGCCGATCGACTCTGCGATCCGCTTGGCCTCGGCGATGTCGCTGATCGCGCCGTCGGAGCCGGGGACGAGCGGTAGCCCGAGTGCGCCCGCGGTGCGCTTCGCTTGGACCTTGTCGCCCATCGTGCGGATGTGCTCAGGCTTCGGGCCGACGAACAGGATGTTGTGCAGTTCGACGATCTCGGCAAACTGTGCGTTTTCGCTGAGGAAGCCGTAGCCCGGATGGATCGCGTCCGCGCCCGAGATTTCAGCGGCCGAAATGATGTTCGGGATGTTCAGATAGCTGTCCGCGGCGGACGGCGGTCCGATGCAGATCGCCTCGTCTGCGAGCCGGACGTGCATCGCGTCGGCGTCGGCGGTCGAATGCACCGCCACCGTCTTGATGCCCATCTCATGGCAGGCACGGTGGATCCGCAGCGCGATCTCGCCGCGATTCGCGATGAGCAGCTTCTTGATTTGCGGCATTATTCCACCACGACCAGCGGCTGGTCGAACTCGACCGGCTGGCCGTTCTCGACCAGGATCGCGGTCACGGTGCCGGCCGACGGCGCGACGATCGTGTTCATCACCTTCATCGCCTCGATGATCAGCAGCGTGTCGCCCGCATTGACCTTCTGGCCGACCGTCGAGAACGGCTTCGCCTCGGGGTTGGCGGCGAGATAGACGGTGCCGACCATCGGCGACTTGACCGCGCTCGCGCTGATCGCGGGGGCGGATGCGCCAACCTCGGCCTGCGGGATCGACAGCGGCGCAGACACAGGGGCCGGGGCGGGCGCCTGTGCATAATGCGCGACGGGGGCAGCCTGGGCGGCCTTGCGCGCGACGCGGATCCGGCGCGAGCCATCCTCGACCTCGATCTCGGTCAGCTGCGTGGTGTCGAGCAGTTCGGCGAGCTGGCGCACCAGGGTCACATCGACCTGCATCGCACCGGTGTTTTCGGTTGTATCGTTCATGGCGGGGCCTCCTGTCAGAACCGTGCGACGGCTTCAAGCGCGAGCAGATACGAAAGCGCGCCGAAACCCGCGATCGTGCCCTTCGCGGCCTGACCGACCAAGCTCACATGCCTGAACGATTCACGCTTGTGGGGATTGGAAAGATGCACTTCGATCACCGGCGTCTTCACGCCCTTAATCGCGTCGTGCACCGCGACCGAGGTATGCGTGAACGCGCCCGCGTTGAGGATCACGGCCTTTGCTCCGCGCGCCTGCGCCTCCTGGATCCAGTCAACGAGGTGCCCCTCGTGATTCGACTGGCGCATGTCGATCTCCAGATCGAGCTCGCGGGCGCGGTCCTCCAGCATCCCGGCGATATCGTCGAGCGTCTCGTCGCCATAGATCTCCGGCTCGCGCGTTCCCAGCAGGTTGAGGTTGGGGCCGTTCAGGACGAATATCGTATCGGGCAAGGGCGGCCTTTCGGTTGCGGGTGCTGCGGAGCGGTCTCTATATGCGCGTCACGCCATTCCTTACAGGCCCGTCTCGCGACAAGTCGAGCCGCGCCGTCGCTATATAGTGGACCATACACCCATGCCCCATTCCGATGGCACCGTCTCGATCACCGTCAACGGCGAACACAAGCGGGTGTCCGCCGGGCTGTCGCTGGCCGGTCTCGCGACCGAACTGGGGCTCGTGCCCGAGAAGATCGCGGTTGAACGCAACATGGAGGTCGTGCCGCGCTCGACACTGGCGGACGTTATGGTCGAGGACGGCGACGACTTGGAAATCGTGCACTTCGTCGGTGGAGGTGACCATGAGGACAGCTGGACGGTCGCAGGCCAGACGTTCAAGTCGCGACTGATCGTCGGCACCGGCAAGTACAAGGATTTCGCCCAGAACGCCGCTGCGGTCGAGGCGTCGGGCGCGGAGATCGTCACGGTCGCGGTCCGCCGCGTCAACGTCTCGGATCGCAACGCGCCGATGCTGACCGACTTCATCGACCCCAAGAAGATCACCTACCTCCCCAATACCGCGGGCTGCTTCGACGCCGAATCGGCGATTCGCACGCTCCGATTGGCGCGCGAGGCGGGCGGCTGGGAACTGGTGAAGCTCGAAGTGCTCGGCGAGGCGAAGACGCTCTATCCCGACATGGTCGAGACGCTGCGCGCGACCGAGATCCTTGCAAACGAGGGCTTCAAGCCGATGGTCTATTGCGTCGACGATCCGATCGCCACCAAGCGCCTCGAGAACGCCGGCGCGGTCGCGATCATGCCGCTCGGCGCACCGATCGGCTCAGGGCTCGGCATCCAGAACCGCGTGACGATCCGGTTGATCGTCGAGGGGGCAGGGGTGCCCGTGTTGGTCGACGCCGGCGTCGGCACCGCGTCGGATGCGGCGGTGGCGATGGAGCTAGGCTGCGACGGCGTGCTGATGAACACCGCCATCGCAGAGGCCAAGGACCCGCTGATGATGGCGGCGGCGATGAAGGCGGCGGTCGAATCGGGCCGGCTCGCCTACCGCGCGGGGCGGATGGGACAGCGTCGCTATGCCGATCCGTCGAGTCCGCTGGCGGGGCTAATCTGAAACATAGGTCATGACGCAAACGTCACGGAACCCTCGGTAAAGACGGCCGTTATACCTTCGCAAGTTCAAGCGGCCCGGTTGGCGGGCCCGCACAAGCAAGTGGAGGCTCTGATGGGCGAGTTCACCGACAAGGTCGCAGCTGCAGGCAACAAGGTTGCAGGCAACGTCAAGGAAGCCGTCGGCAAGGCGACTGACAACGAGAAGCTGGTAGCCGAAGGCGAAGCGCAGCAGGCCAAGGGCACTGCGCAGAACGTCAAGGGCAGCGTCAAGGGCGCACTCGGCGACGACATCTAAGCTTTAGCTTGGTGTAGGAATACAGGCCGCTTCGGGAAACCGGGGTGGCCTTTTCTTTGTGTGGTGTGTCGAGACTGCACCGCTACCCACAACCACGACCACCCCGGCGAAGGCCGGGGCCCAAGTGGGGGACGATACTGAATAAGGACGGCGAGCCGTTACCTAGGACATGCCAATTGGGCCCCGGCCTTCGCCGGGGTAGTGCGGAGCGCTGAACCAAACTTCCTTGATCAACCGCCCAACCTCCCCCACGAGCACCCGAATGACCCTCCCGACCCGCAGCTACGCCGCGTTCCTGTTCGACATGGACGGCACCATCCTCACCTCGATCGCCTCGGCCGAGCGGACCTGGACCAAATGGGCGATCGCGCACGGCCTCGACGCCGCGACATTCGTGCCCACGATCCACGGCGTGCAATCGGTCGAGACGGTCCGACGCCTCAACCTCCCCGGCGTCGACCCGGTCGCCGAGGCAGCCGCGATCACCACCGCCGAGATGCTCGACGTCGGCGATATCGAACCGATCGCCGGTGCCGCCGCATTCCTGGCCAGCTTGCCCCCGGAGCGCTGGACGATCGTCACGTCTGCCCCTCGGGCGCTAGCCGAAGTCCGCCTCGAGGCCGCCGGCCTGCCGATCCCCGCGACGATGATTGCCGCGGACGACATCCCCAACGGCAAGCCCGCACCCGATTGTTTCCTGGTCGCAGCCGAACGACTCGGCGTCTCGGCGAGCGATTGCCTGGTGTTCGAGGATGCCCCTGCTGGCATCACGGCTGGCGAGGCAGCGGGTGCGGATGTCCTGGTGATCACGGCGACTCACGGAACGAGCCACCGGCTCGATACGCGTCATCCGCGGATAGACGATTATCTGCACGTGACCACCACGATCACCTCAGACGGTCGACTGGCGGTTACGTCTCGCTGACCGCCACGAACGATCGGCTCAATCCGCATCACCAGATCGCTGCGCCCGCGCGATCAGTTCGTCGAGCGCTGCCTCATCCAGCCGACCAGCCGTGCGCAGCGCCGCTTCGGGAGTCATCGCGATGACTGCCCCGTCCGGCCCGTCGATCACGACCTCGCCATCTTCATGGAAAACGTCGCGGGGTTGGGCATGCGGACTAGTCATCGCGCTCTCCTGATCTTTCAGAATAAACGTCGGTGAGGACGGATGGGTCCGCAATACTGACCCACCGTCAGCCAGCGACCAGTTCGCCCATCCATCGATCGAACAATTGCGGCCACAACGACCCAGGTGACCGAGGCGATAGGCGCGTGCCGAAACCGTGTCCGCCATGCTGGAGGAAGTGCGCCTCGGCGGGGATGCCGGCGCGGCGGGCGGCGGCGAGCGTATCGACGCTGTTGGCGACCGGGACCGTGTTGTCGTCCTCGGTATGCACAAGGAACAGTGGCGGGTCGCCAGCCTTCAACTGTCGGTCGATCGCATAGCGCGCCTGGACCGCGGGCTGCGGATCGGGACCGAGCAGGTTCGCGCGCGATCCGCCGTGGCTGCGGCCGGGATCCATGTTCGAGACCGCGTACATGAGCCCCGCCCAGGCGGGCCGCGCCGAATGTCGGTCGGAGGCGTCGACCGGACGATACGCCTTGAACTCGTGTAGCACCGTCACGGACCCGGCAAGGTGCCCGCCCGCCGAGAAACCCAGCACGCCGAGCTTCTCGGCCCGGATACCGTAGGCGCGCGCATTGGCACGGATCAGCCGCATCGCGCGCTGCGCATCGGCAAGCGGGACGTCGGCGCGATCGGCCCAGCCTTCGCCCGGCAGCCGGTAGCTCAGCACGAACGCGGTGATGCCGAAACCGTTCAGGACGCGCGCGACGTCGATGCCCTCGTTGCGCAGCGAGGTGATCGAATAGCCGCCGCCGGGCACGATCAGGACCGCGCGACCGTCGGGCCGCGCCGGGCGGAACACGCCGACCTCGGGCCGCACAACGCCGCGCATCTGGAAATCGCGATACCCATCGGGGTAGCGCGGCATGCGCGGCTGCGGCACCGGCAGCGGGTTCGGCGCGCCTGGCGGGATACCCGGCCATAGCGCAAATCGTTCTGCGGGCGGCCACATCGGCACGTCCGTAGCGCGAGGCTGAGCAGCAGTGAACTGCGCACCGCTCCGCGCGAATGCAGGAAGCGCCAGCCCGGCGGCGAGGGGGAGGGTGAGCAGCGAACGGCGATCGAAGGTCATGGCGAAATCCTAGACGATCGGATCGCGTTCGGGGAGAGGCGGGGGCCGCGATCGGCGATTATTCGCGGGCTTTCTCAAAACACGGCGAGCGCGGCATGCAGCGTGAGCGCGACGAGCATTAGGCTGGACAGCGTGAAGAAGAGAAAGCGTGCCCTGACGCGGTTGCTGGTCGCCTGCACGAGGCTGTGCGCGATCCGCAGCCCGACATACGCCCATGCGATCCAGGCATTGACGCCGTCGCCCGTGCCGCTGAGCGCAAGCACGGCGCATACCGCGTAGAACAGCGTCGGCTGTTCCATCAGGTGATTGTAGTTGTGCGCCTTCCACTGCACCTGCGGAGGCAGCGATCGATCCGCGTCGGACGCCTTGGTGCCGACGAGCTTGCCCATGTCGACGCCGGCCGCCTTCATCGCCGGCAACCGCGTCGCGAGCGTCCAGCCCAGCATCACCAGCGTCCACGCGATCAGCACGACCATCGGTCGCAGGATGTCGCTGTGCATGAAAAAGCCTCCCCCGGTTATTCGGAGGAGGCTGCATCAATTGCCCGGAAGGGGCAACGGTATCTCTAATCCTCCCCCGTCAGGGGGAGGTGTCGCGAAGCGACGGAGGGGGAGGCGGCGATAACCTTGGCGCCGCATCCTCCCCTCCGTCAGGCAAGCGCCTGCCACCTCCCCCTGGCGGGGGAGGATCGTAAGGTTCAGGCCTTGTCGAAGCTCGCGCCCCACTTGCGGACCGGACGATCCTTCCAGAGCCCACGATGATACGCGTCCGACGCCAGCAGCGGCATCACCGAACCCGCCTCGGCGAACACCATCTGCTCGATGCCGGTGTTTACCTTGCCCCACGAAGCCGCTTCCTGCAGCGTCGACGACGAGCATGCACCGTCGCGCACGTCGGCGACAGTGATCTGCACCGCGTACTTGTGGACCTGGACGTCGTCGTGACCGAGGATCTCGGCGCAGACGACGGTGTCCTGGATGAAGTTCTTCGGCACGCCGCCGCCGATCATCAGCAGGCCGGTGGTGCCCGCCTTGATCTTGATCTCGGTGAGCTCGCGGAAGTCGGCGATCGCGTCGAGGACCATGTACGGCTTGCCCGCCTTCACCGCGTCGACCTGGTGCTTGACCAGACCGAAGCCCGCCGACGAATCGACGAACGCCGGGCAGAAGATCGGCACGTCATGCTCGTAAGCGAGCTTGACGAGGCTGTTCTCCTTCTTGCCGTGCTCGACGAGGTACTTGCCCATCTCGCGGATGAACTCGCGGCTCGAATAGGCGCGTGGTTCGAGCGTCTCG
The DNA here is from genome assembly GCF_001421745.1 of Sphingomonas sp. Leaf230. Lineage (GTDB taxonomy): Bacteria > Pseudomonadota > Alphaproteobacteria > Sphingomonadales > Sphingomonadaceae > Sphingomonas. The sequence goes on from NZ_LMKW01000009.1 coordinate 494,542, forward strand.
GCGATCTCGAAGATCGTGTGGTCGACGTGCTGGAGCTCTTCCTCGTCGATGTAGGTGTCGTAGATCCGGTCGATCATCAGCGAGCGCAGCACGTCGTCGTGCGGCACTTCGAGCGCCTGGTAATGCTTGTGGCCGAGGCCCTCGAAGAAATCCATGTCGACGATCGTCGCGCCGGTCGCGACGATGCCGTCGATCATGTTGTTGCGCAGCAGCTCGGCATACAGGTCCATGCAACCGCCGGCGCTGGTCGAGCCCGCGATCACTAGGAAAATCGTGCAGTCCTTGTCGGCCAGCATCTGGTTGTAGATGTCGGTCGCCCGGCCGAGGTCGCGGCTGGTGAACGACATTTTCTTCATCGCGTCGACGATCGGCCGCGCGTCGAAGCTGGTGATGTCGATATGCTCGACGGTGGTGGAAAGGAGTTCCGCCTTGCGCTGCGCGTCGATGCGGGTGTCTTCGGTCATAACATGCTCCATAAATCCCCCTTCCGCTTGCGGGAGGGGTTAGGGGAGGGACTGAAATATCCGCGAACGCCACGCTCGCGGACAAGCCCTCCCCCACCCCTCCCGTAAACGGGAGGGGAGGAAGAAGGGCGCGGTACTAGAAGTTGGTTACAGCTTGACGACGTTCGACGCGAGGTCTTGGAACCGCTCGTCATACAGCGAGACCATCGGCTCGTCGGTCACGATCACCGTCTCGTCCGATCCGAACCCGTTGAACGCGGTCCGCATCGCCGAGCCGTACGCGCCGAGCATGCCGATCTCGATGTAATCGCCGGCCTTCGTATCCGCGGGCAGCATGAACGGGCCGACCATATAGTCCATGTCGTCGCACGTCGGACCATAGAAGCTGAACTCCATGTCCTTCGCGCGGCTGTCCGGCTCGCGGAGCAGTTCGGTCGGGAAACGCCAGCCGATATGCGCCGCATCGAACAGTGCGCCATACGCGCCGTCGTTGATATACAGCTCGGTCCCGCGACGCTTTTCGACGCGCACGATGATCGACGAATATTCCGCGCACAATGCCCGGCCCGGCTCGCACCACAACTCGGACGAATAGCTGACGGGCAGCGATTCGAACGCACGGTGGATCGTCTCGAAGAAATGCTCGAGCGGTGGGGGCTCCATGCCGGGATACGACGACGGGAAGCCGCCGCCGACGTCGATGACGTCGACCGTGACCGCCGCTTCGACGATCGCCGCACGGACGCGCTCCATCGCGTTCGAATAGGCCTCCGGGGTCATCGCCTGCGAGCCGACATGGAAGCAGATGCCCAGTGCATCCGCTGCCTGGCGCGCCGCGAACAGCAGCTCCTTGGCTTCGTGCGGGGCCGCACCGAACTTCGACGCCAGCGACAGCTTCGAATGCTCGGACGACACGCGCAACCGGACGCAGAGCGTCAGATCGGTGGCGGCTTTCGTAGCACGGACGACCTTGTCGAGTTCTTCCAGGCTGTCGAGGCTGAAGGTGCGGACGCCGTGCGTGAAATACGCCTCGGCGATCGCTTCCTCGGCCTTGACCGGGTGCATGAAGCACAGCGTGGCCTCGGGAAGCGTCCGTGCGACCAGGCGCACTTCGGCGATCGACGCCACGTCGTAATGCGTGATGCCATTGTCCCACAGGATCTGCAGGAGTTCGGGAGACGGGTTCGCCTTCACCGCATACATCGAGCGACCCGGGAACTTCTCGACGAAGAACCGAGCGGCGCGCGCAGCAGCGTGCGGACGAACGAGCGTGACCGGATTGACCGGACGCCCTTTAGCGATGTCGATGCCGCTCCCGATGTGGGAGGTGTCGGCGGTCGAATGGGCTTTCGCTAACCCCAGCGCGATATGATGCTTGACCAATTCAAGGGACCTCCAATGTCCTGAGACAAATTACAAAAACACTGCCTTGCGGTTGGAAGTCCCATGGGGCAGCGGAAGCGCGATCTAGGGTTACGCGCCCCCCATGTAAATAGCGTTTGGCGGATAGGAGACGGTGTGTGACGATTTTGCGACAACCGACCCGGGCGGGTGTGCGGGACGCCGCGGAAAAGATCGCCCGCATCCTCCCGCCGACGCCACTGTTCGTCAGTGAAATCAAGGGCGTACTGGTCGCTTTCAAGGCCGAGTCGTTGCAACCAATCGGCGCCTTCAAGATTCGCGGCGCGTGGCATCGGCTCACCGCATTGGACGAGGCGACGCGACAAAAAGGCGTCGTCGCATTCTCCTCGGGCAATCACGCGCAGGGCGTGGCCTGGGCGGCGAAACGGCTTGGCATCGCAGCGACGATCGTGATGCCGTCGGACGCGCCGCGGCTGAAGCGCGAGTCGACGCTGGCGCTGGGTGCAGAGGTGGTGACCTACGATCGCGCCACCGAAAGCCGCGAGACCATCGCCGCGGGGCTGGCGGAGGCGAGGGGCGCAACGCTGGTGCCGAGCTTCGACGACCCGTGGATCATCGAGGGGCAGGGGAGCGCAGGCATCGAGGCAGCCGCACAGATGGCGGCATTGGGGATGGGCGTACCAAGCCGCGTCGTCATTCCGTGCGGCGGCGGCGGCCTTTCGGCAGGCATCGCGCTGGCGTTGAAGGACAGCGCGATCACCGTCGTCGAACCCGAGGGCTGGGACGACATGCGCCGCTCCCTTGAAGCGTCGTGGATCGAACCCGTCGGCCCCAATCCGCCGCCGACCGCCTGTGACTCGCTCCAGACCTTGCGCGTGTCGCCGCTGACCTTCGACGTCCTCTCCCGTCGCGATGCGACCGGCGTCGCCGTCAGTGAGTCGGAGATCGCCGCGGCACAGCGCTGGGCAGCGGAGAAACTGCGTCTGGTGATCGAACCCGGCGGCGCAGTCGGTTTGGCGGCCGTGCTTTCGGGGAGGGTAACGCTCGAACCCGGCCTGCTCGTCATCCTGTCCGGCGGCAACGTCGACCTAGCCGCGTATGCCAAGGCAATAGCCGCATGAACCCCGCACTGACATCCATCGCCGCCGCCGCGCCTGCAATAGCAATGCTGGGCATGTTCGCCTGCCTGATCGGCGGCATCGCGCTGATCGTGAAGAAGCGCGACACGAAGAAGGGCGTCCTGATGCTGATAATGGCCGCAGTCCTGCTAGCCAACGTAGCAATCTGGACCCTCTAACTCCCTCGCCCCTGCGGGGAGAGGGAAGGGGCCCGCCGCACTTGCGGTGGGAAGGGAGAGGGGAATTGGCGCGCGCTCGCCCCTCCCAACTCCCCCTCATCCGACGCTAGCGCGCCACCTTCTCCCCGCGGGGAGAAGGATAAATCACCTAATCGGCGAGTTCGGATCCAACCGCATATCCAGATACTTGTCCACGCTCCCCATCAACTCGGGCATCTCGTGCTCGAAGAAATGGTTCGCCTTCGGGATTGTATCATGATGGATCGTGATATGCTTCTGCGTCCGCAGCTTATCCACCAGCTTCTGCGTCGCCCCAGGCGTCGCGACCTCGTCGGCCTCGCCCTGGATGATGATCCCGCTCGAAGGGCAGGGCGCCAGGAACGTGAAGTCGTACAAATTCGCCGGCGGTGCCACCGAGATGAACCCGCGGATTTCCGGACGGCGCATCAGCAGCTGCATGCCGATCCACGCGCCGAAGCTGACGCCGGCGATCCAGGTCGTCTGCGCCTCGGGGTGGAAGCTCTGCACCCAATCGAGCGCGCTCGCCGCATCGCTCAGTTCGCCGACGCCGTTGTCGAACACGCCCTGGCTCTTGCCGACGCCACGGAAGTTGAACCGCAAGGTCGCGAAGCCACGCCGCTGGAAGGTCTTGTAGAGCTGCTGCACGATCGCGTTGTTCATCGTCCCGCCGGCCGACGGATGCGGGTGCAGGATCATCGCGACGGGTGCGCGCGGACGTGGGCCCGGCGCAAAACGACCTTCGAGACGGCCTTCGGGACCGGGGAAAATGACTTCTGGCATAGGCACTCGCGAGCTGGGATACGCACTCGGGTGGAGTGCCGGAATATGAACGCTATATAGGGTTCGAGCCCCTTTTCGCAATTGGAACCGACCCTGCCTGCTCACGCACCCCGCATCTACCTCGATCACGCCGCCACTACGCCGATGCGCCCCGAGGCCGTCGCGGCGGTTGGCGAGGGCATGGCGCGCTGGGCGAACCCGTCCTCGCCGCATGCCGAGGGACGCGCGGCGCGGGCTGCGCTGGAGGGTGCGCGTAAGCGGATCGCGAGGGCGCTGGACTGGCCCCATCACGTGATCCTGACGAGCGGCGCGAGCGAGTCCACAGCGCTGGCGTTGCGGGGGCGTCCAGGTGTTGCGGTGGCTGCGGTCGAGCATGACGCGGTGCTCCGGGCGGCCGAACAGCCCATGATGCTGGAAGTCGACGCAGGCGGTATCGTTGCAAACGGGGAGGGCGCCCAGACGATCGCACTTCAATCCGCGAACAGCGAAACCGGCGTTCTTCAGGATCGCCCCACCGGCCTCTGGATAGCCGATTGTTCGCAGACCGCCGGCAAGCTCCCGCTGCCCGAAGCGGACATGATCATCGTCTCCGCGCACAAGCTCGGCGGCCCTCCCGGCATCGGCGCGCTGCTAGTCCGCGACCTCGGTCTGCTCGACCCGACCGGCGGGCAGGAGCGCGGCTATCGCGGCGGCACCGAGAACCTGCCCGGCGCGCTCGGGTTCGCCGCCGCGCTCGAATCGCCTCGCGACTGGTTCGCCGACATGGCCGACCTTCGCGCCGAACTCGACGAAGCCATCTTGGCGAGCGGCGGCGAGATCGTTGCGCAAAACTCCCCCCGCATCCCCACGATCGCCTCCTACCGCATGCCCGGCGTCAGTTCCGCCGCCCAACTGATCCGCCTCGATATGGCCGGGTTCGCCGTATCGGCCGGCAGTGCGTGCTCGTCGGGCAGCATGCGCCCCAGCCACGTCCTCGCCGCGATGGGCTATCCCCCCGAAGCCGCCGCCGAAGTCGTCCGCGTCAGCTTCGGCTGGACCACGACACCGGACGACGTTGCGAAGTTCGCCGAAGCCTGGACGCGCATTGCGGCGGACATAAAGCGCCCCGCGAGACTGGGGGCATGACCTACCTCGACTACCAGGCAACCACCCCCCTCGCGCCAGAAGCGCTCGCGGCAATGCTCCCCTGGCTCGAATCACAGCACGCCAACCCGCATTCCCCACACCGCGAAGGCCGCCGCGCCAAAGCGGCGGTTGAAGTCGCGCGCGATCAGATTGCGGCGCTGCTCCCCCCGGGCGGCCGCGTTGCGTTCACCAGCGGTGCGACCGAGGCGCTGAACTGGGCCATCAAGGGAACCGCACCCGGCGATATCGTGACGATCGGCACCGAACACGCTGCTGTGCTCGACAGTGTTGCGGCGCTCGAGAGTGATAAGCGTGTCGTGACCCGGCTGCCGGTCAGCGCAAATGGCATCGTCAAATACGATGCGGCATTTGATGTAGCGATGCCCGGCGTTTCGTTGATTGCCGCCATGTTGGTCAACAACGAGATCGGGGTGGTCCAGCCGATTGAGGACCTAAGCGTGTTGGCCGATTTTGCCGGTGCGCCTTTGCTCTGCGACGCTGTCCAAGGGTTCGGACGCGTTCCGATCCCATCTGGCTGCGATCTGATTGCCATCTCAGCTCACAAAATTCACGGCCCCAAAGGCATCGGCGCACTCTGGATCCGCGATGGCGTCGACCTCGCCCCACTGATGCACGGCGGCGGGCAGGAAGCTCCGGGCCGCTCCGGCACGCTATCACCAGCACTCTGCGCAGGTTTCGGCGTCGCCGCACAACTCATGGCCGAGCGCAAGGACGAGGACGCCGCGCACATCGACCGCCTCTGGTCGCTCGCGCTCGACCGCCTTGGCCCCGGCTGGACGATCAACGGCTCGACCGAACATCGCTACCACGGCAACCTCAACCTCCGCCGCGCAAACCTCGACGTGAACCGCCTGATGTCCGACCTCCGCGACATCGCCTTCTCCGCCGGGTCCGCCTGCGCAAGCGGATCGGGCCGCTCCAGCCACGTCCTCCGCGCGATCGGCCTCACCGAAGCACAGGCGCGGTCCAGCATCCGCCTCGGCTTCGGCCGCTACACCACCGAAACCGAACTCCGCGACGCGGTCGATGCGATCGTTGCCGCAACCGAGGCGCAATGGCCATGATCGTCCGCTTCATCGCCCGCGACGGCACCGCAACGACGACCGCCGCAACCCCCGGCGACCGCCTGCTGGACGCCGCACAGGCGCATAACCAGCCGCTCGAAGGCACCTGCGAAGGCCAGCTCGCCTGCGCGACCTGCCACGTGATCATTGACCCCACCGACTTCGCCCGCCTGCCGCCAGCGAGCGAGGACGAGGAGGACATGCTCGATCTCGCGCCCAATGCGACGCGCACCAGTCGTCTCGCCTGCCAGATCCGCCTCACCGAAGCGCTCGACGGCTTGACCGTCCGCATCCCGGAATAAACGACAGCAAAGCTTACAGGAAGACAACGGCCGGTTCAGGGAACGTGCACGGCCGGGAGCGGATTATCCCCTCATCGCCTCAATGTACGAGGTTTTGAGAGGAGTACCGGACATGAAGATCATCGCAATGTTCGCCGCTGGCGCGCTGGGCGCGGGAACGCTGTTCGCCGCGGCACCCGCCGATGCGCAACGCCACGGCTGGGACGGCCCCCGCGGCGGTGGCGGCTGGCACGACGACCGCGGACGGCATGGCAATCGCGGCTGGCGCGGCGACCGTGGCTGGCGCGGTGGAGATCGTGGCTATCGTGGCTATGGCGGCGGGTATCGCGGCGATCACGGCTACCGAGGCGGCGGCTACGGCTATCGTGGACCTCGCGGATACGGCCGCTCGCGCGTCGTCTGCCGGATTGAGCGTGGCTATTACGGCCCGGTTCGTCGCTGCTTCCGCCGCTAGTACGGAACCGTAACGAACGCCTTTAGTTTGATAACATAGGTTGCAGGGCTCGGGAGGGCCCACACCCAAAAGGAGAGTATCATGAAGTTGTTCACCATTGCTGCCGCCGGTCTCGTCGCACTGACCGGCCTTGCCCCCGTCGGCATCGCCGCTGAAGCCTCCGCACAACGCACCGTCGTCCACGAGCGCACCGTCGTTCGCCACGACGATCGCCGTCCCGGCTATCGTCGTCATGCCGTGCGCACGCGCCAGGTCTGCCGCAACGTCTATCGCAACCATCATCGTCAGCGCGTCTGCCGCACGGTCCGCGTCAGCCGCTGATCGAATAGCCGCGATTACTAAAGCGGCTTGATCATCCCGCCCGACCCCGCCATATGCGCCGCGGGAGTCGGGCGGACGTGGTCGTCGCCAACTTGGTCAGATCCGGAAGGAAGCAGCCACAACGACTAAGCCACGGGTCGTCCCGGCTCCCACCGCGAACATGTCGTTCCGACATGTGAGCGCGGCCAGCGGCGCGGGAGCGCCGTCTGACGATGCGGCTAGGCCGCAGCGCACTTCTAAACTTCTCAGCTAACCAGTCACTCAAGCGCAATCGGGTCGAAACCACGCCCGATGTTCCTGCAACGTTCCAAACCATTATCCTACGCCGCGGCGTTGTGGCATAAGCCGCGCATGACCGGCATTGCCCACATCACAGGTTCCGACAATCCACTCGCCAGCCTCCGGGCACGTCGAAGTGCACACCCTTCCCAGCGTGTGAACTTTGTGAACTTCCGACCCCTTCGACAGCACGCGCAGCACCCGCTATGACGACCACAATGTCAGATTCCTTCGACTTGGGCGAACCCCCGCAGCCGGCTAAAACACCGGATGCTCCCGCCTACCGCGTGCTTGCTCGCAAATATCGTCCGCAGACCTTTTCCGAGCTGATCGGGCAGGACGCGATGGTCCAGACGCTGGGCAACGCGATCAAGCGCGACCGGCTCGCGCACGCCTTCCTGATGACCGGCGTCCGCGGCGTGGGGAAAACATCGACCGCGCGCCTGATCGCGAAGGCGCTCAATTGCATCGGCCCTGACGGCGACGGTGGCCCGACGATCGACCCCTGCGGCGTCTGCGAACCCTGCCGCGCGATCGCCGAGGGCCGCCATATCGACGTGATCGAGATGGACGCCGCAAGCCACACCGGCGTCGACGACGTCCGCGAGATCATCGACGCGTCGCGCTATTCGGCGGTCACCGCGCGCTTCAAGATTTACATCATCGACGAAGTCCACATGCTGTCGAAGAACGCGTTCAACGCGCTGCTGAAGACGCTGGAGGAGCCACCTCCCCATGTGAAATTCCTGTTCGCGACCACAGAAGTGAACAAGGTGCCGGTGACGGTCCTCTCGCGCTGCCAGCGCTTCGACCTGCGCCGGATTTCCGCCGAACAACTGTCGAGGCATTTCGCCTGGGTGTCGGCGGAAGAAGGCGTCGTCGCCGATCCCGAGGCGCTGATGCTGATCGCACGCGCCGCGGAAGGCTCCGCGCGTGACGGCCTCTCGATCCTCGACCAGGCGATCGCGCATGCGGGGCTCGAAGGCGGCGGCGTGACGGCCGACGCGGTACGCCAGATGCTTGGCCTGTCCGATCGCGGCGCGGTGCGTGACCTGTTGACCCTGATCCTCGCCGGCGACGGGGCAGGAGCGCTCGCCTCGATGCGCCGTCAATATGATTACGGCGTCGATCCGCTGTCGGTGCTCCTATCGCTGCTCGAGACCGTCCACGGCATCACGCTGACCAAGGTCGGCACGCCGGCGGACGCCGCGCAGCCGATGGAGGAGCGTGCGGCACGCGAGGAATGGGCGGCATCGCTTGGCTATCCCGCGCTGCACCGCCTGTGGCAGCTGTTCCTCAAGGGCCATGACGAGGTCGCTAAGGCCGCGCTGCCGATCGAAGCCGCGGAGATGGCGCTGTTGCGCGCGATCTACGCGTCTACGCTGCCCGATCCCGGCGAACTCGCCCGCCAGATCGCCAGCGGTGCGACCCCCGCGGCTGCACCATCGTCACCGCCGCTGCCGTCACCTGCACCCCCGTCCGGCGAAGCGCCGCCCTGGAACGCTGGATCCGCTGCGAAGGCGCCTGAGCCGGTCGCGACCGGACCGATCCTGCCGCCGACGTTCGAAGCGCTGGTCGATCTGCTCGACGAATCAGGCGGCCTCGCGATTGCCGCGCGCCTTCGTCACGGCGCACGCGTCGTCAGTTACACGCCGCCCGAATTCGTCCTCAGCGGCAGTCGCCCGGTTTCGGCCGACACGCTTGCCGAACTTAATACGCTGTTGAAGAGCGTGACGCGGACCACGTGGAAAGTGTCGATCGTCGACGCTCCCGGTGAGCCGACGCTGCGTGAGGCGCAGGACGCCGCCGATGCCGCGGTGCGCCAGGCTATTCTCGAATCCCCCATCATGAAGGCCGCGGTGGCAGCGTTTCCCGACGCCCAGCTCGAATCGTGGCCAGGTCAAAGGAGCAACGCATGAAGAATATCGATGAAATCCTCGCCATGGCGCAGAACGTCCAAAGCGAGATGGAAAAGGCGCAGGCCAATCTCGACACGATCGAGGTCGAGGGCGCGTCCGGCGGCGGGCTCGTCAAGATCAAGGCCTCCGCCAAGGGCCGCATCATCAACATCGCAATCGACGATTCGCTGATGCAGGTGAGCGAGAAGCAGATGCTCGAGGATCTGCTGACGGCGGCGTTCAACGACGCACGCGCCAAGGCGGATGCGGTCTCGGGTAGCGAGATGTCGAAGATGACGAGCGGCCTGCAGCTTCCGCCGGGCTTCAAGCTTCCGTTCTGAACCAAATCGGGTTCGTTTCGGCGCGGGAACAATCGTTCTTCGGCCGGCGTTGCGCTCTCCAGTAATCAGGGAGAGTCACAATGGCCGAAGAGCGTATCGTCGAAACCCCGACCACCCATACCACCGTTATCGAGCGCCGCAGCGGCGGTGGCGGCACGCTGATCGCCGTCGTGCTCCTGATCGCGGTACTGATCGGTGGGTTCTACCTGTTCAGCCGCCAGGGCGCGCAGAACAGCAAGGATGCCGCGATCACGTCAGCGGCGAAGAGCGTCGGCAGTGCAGCCGACAAGGCCGGCGGCGCAGTCGAGAAGTCGACGCAGTAAACCGGAATGTTTCCCCGCGAAGGCGGGGACCGAGACTGGGCTTCCGCCTTCGCGGGAGAACAAGGGAGTGGGAAGGGCAGTTGCAACACCCGATCTGTCAGGCCGGAACAAGTCCGGGGTGACGGAATGGGTCAGGATCGCAGGCAACTGTCCAACCCATCGTTCCGAACTACAGAAACCCGCCGCGACAGCGTATTCCCATGCTTCCGCACGAAACCATGAGGATCGATCGCAGCCCGCTTCTTGGGCAATGGCAAGACGGCGGCAATCCGCCCCGCCTCGGTCGGCGAAAGCCGCGAAGCGTCGTGATTGAAATACCGGATCGCCCCGGCGTTCGCGCCGTACGTCCCGATCCCGGTCTCGGCGATGTTGAGATACACCTCCATGATCCGCCGCTTCCCCCACAGCGTCTCGATCAGCACGGTGAAATACGCCTCGAACGCCTTCCGCACATACCCGCCCCCCTGGAACAGGAACGCGTTCTTCGCGGTCTGCTGGCTGATTGTCGAGCCGCCGCGGATCCGCCCGCCCTGCGCATTGCGCGCCGCAGCCCCCGCCATGGCCTTGAAATCGAAGCCGTGATGCGAACAGAACCGCGAGTCCTCGCCAGCGATCGCCGCGCGCGCCATGTCCGGGTCCATCTCCGATAGCGGCATCCAGTCCTTGGTCACACCGTGCCCGTTGATGACATCGCCCATCATCGTCCAGGTGAACGGCACCGGCACGAAGCGATAGATGCCGACCCACGCGACCGTGATCAGGACGAAGGCGAAGACGATCTTGGCGGCGATGCGGATAAGGCCCATCGCCGCTCCTTATGCGATCGGCGCGGCCTCGCCAATGACCGCTCGGGCGGCGCTCACGCCGGTTTCGTACGCGCCGTGGGCTGTGGAGAAGTCGAACGGGTGGCACGCTTCGCCCGCGAAGTGGATGCGGCCATCAACCGATGCGGCGAGGACGGCGCGTTGTCCGGCCCGACCGATCCGCGCGTGACTATAGCTTCCGCCGATATAAGGCTCGTGGCGCCAGCGGGTTGCGGCCAGCGGCGTGAAGCGCTTGCGCCAATCGCTGCCGAGCAACCCGACCAGTTCGTCGATCGCGAACTGCGCAGCGTCGCCGTCCTCCAGCATTTCCGCACAGTCGCCGCCGAAGAAGCTTTCGACGATCGGCCAGCCGAACGGCGACAGGCGGTGGCTCGCCGTGCAGGCGCTGTACGGATTGCCTACCAAGTGCGCGTTGGTCGGCCATTCGGGGCGGTCGACGTGGAGGAACACCTTGTCCGCAAGGCCGAGCGGAAGGTCCGCGGCGGCGGCGTGCTTGTCGGGGAGCGGTGGGTCGAAGACGATCTGCGACTTGGCGAGGACGGTAGTGGGGACGCAGACGATCACGTGGTCCGCCTCGATCGTTCCAGCCGGGGTGTCGAGTTGAAGACGACGACCGCTGCGGTCGATGCGCGTTACCGGGGTCGAGAGGCGGATGTTCAGGCCAGCGGCACGGCTGGCGACGAGTGTTCCGTAGCCTTCCTTCACCGTCCAGTTGTCGTCGGTAGCAGCCTCTTCGTATGCGGCCCAGTCGTGGAGCGACACTTAGGTAAGGTTTGCACCGTTTGCGTAGCCGGAGATAGCGTCGATCTTCGGGCGCCATTTGTCGTTGGGGGCGATGAAGTCGGACAGCGGGCGGTCGGGGCCTTCAAGGGCGGCTAGGGCGCGCTCGTTCCAATCTTGGTAAGCTGTGGCAGAGGCTGACTGGTCTTCGGGTGGGAAGCCGAGGTCCCGCCACTGGGTGCGCCAATTTGCGTCGGAGCGGTCGACGGTGAATCCTGTCGTCTCGGCAATTTCGGTCCACGGGTTGCGCTGGGCAGAGTGTAACCAGCCGAAACCGGCGTCTACATGTTCCCCCGGGAAGGCGGGGGTCCAGGCTGGGCCCCCGCCTTCGCGGGGGAACAAGGAGGCGAGGGGCAAGCTGTGGGCTCGGCCACCTAGGCGGTCGCTGGCTTCGACCAGCAGGACCTCTTGCCCCGCATCATGCAGCGTCCGCGCCGCAGCGATACCGGCCACACCGCCGCCGATGACGACGGCGCGCGCCATGTTACGCAGCCAGCAGGCGCTTTTCGCCGGCAATCCGCATCATCGCCTTTTGCAGCTTCTCGAACGCGCGCACCTCGATCTGCCGCACGCGCTCGCGCGACACGCCGTAGACCTGCGACAATTCCTCAAGCGTCTTGGGATCATCCGTCAGGCGACGCTCGGTCAGGATATGCTGCTCGCGCTCGTTGAGGTCGTCCATCGCCGACACCAGCATCGAGTGGCGAACGTCAGCCTCCTGCGCATCGGCAACGATCTTGTCCTGCAGCGGCGCGTCGTCCTGCAGCCAATCCTGCCACTGGCCTTCGCCGTCTTCGCGCATCGGCACGTTGAGCGACGTGTCGCCACCCATCGCCATGCGGCGGTTCATGCTGACGACGTCGGTCTCGGCGACACCCAGGTCGGTGGCGATCTTGGTGACGTGCTCAGGACGCAGATCGCCATCCTCGAACGCATCGAGACGGCTCTTCATCCGGCGCAGGTTGAAGAACAGCTTCTTCTGCGCGGCGGTGGTGCCCATCTTCACAAGGCTCCACGAGCGCAGGATGTATTCCTGGATCGAGGCACGGATCCACCACATCGCATAGGTCGCGAGACGGAAGCCGCGCTCGGGCTCGAACTTCTTCACGCCTTGCATCAAGCCGATATTGCCCTCGGAGATCAGCTCCGACGTCGGCAGACCATAGCCACGATAGCCCATCGCGATCTTCGCCACGAGGCGGAGATGCGAGGTCACCAGCTGCGCCGCAGCTTCGGTATCGCCATGTTCCTGGAAACGCTTGGCGAGCATGTATTCCTGCTCGGGTTTCAGGAGCGGAAATTTTTTGATCTCGGCAAGATAACGATTGAGACCCGCCTCGCTGCCGAGCGCAGGTATCGTCGCTGGAACGTTGGAGCGGGCTGCCATGGTCGTAATCCCTTTCTGATGACCCCGATTGCCGCAATGCGGCATGGGCTCGATTATCTATACGTGAAGCTGGGTGAACAGTTCCTGCATGTCTGCGGGCATTTCGCTTTCGAACGCCAAAGCGATGCTTTTCACCGGATGGATGAACCCCAGATGCGCCGCGTGCAAGGCCTGCCGGCGGAAACCAAGCGTTTCGAGCAGCGACTTCTGAGCTTGCTTTGTTCTACCATAGACCGGGTCGCCGAGCAATGCATGGCCGATCGAGGCCATATGCACACGCACCTGATGCGTACGCCCAGTCTCCAGCCGGCACTCGATCAGCGCCGCATCGCGCAGCGTCTCGATCGTCGAGAAATGCGTCACCGCGCGTTTGCCGCCCTCGACGATTGCGATCTTCTTCCGGTTCCGCGGACTCCGAGCGAGCGGTGCGTTGACCGTGCCGCTCGGGGGTCGGGGAATACCGCCGACGATTGCCTTGTAGCGGCGGTCGATACTGTGGTCGTGGAACTGCTTGGCAAGCCCTTCGTGCGCGCGATCGGTTTTCGCGGCGATCATTAGCCCCGACGTGTCCTTGTCGATGCGGTGGACGATGCCCGGTCGCGCGACGCCGCCAATGCCCGACAGATTGCCGGCGCAGTGATGGAGCAGCGCATTAACGAGCGTGCCGTCAAAGTTCCCCGCGGCAGGATGGACGACGAGACCGGCGGGCTTGTCAATCACGATCAGGTCGTCGTCCTCGTACGCGACGACGAGCGGGATATCCTGCGCTTCGTTGTGCAGCGGGGTGGGCGGCGGAATCGTGACGGCGAACACTTGCCCCGTAGCGGCCTTCTTCGCCGAATCACGCCATTCGCGACCATTGAGGGTAACCTGACCGGCCGCGATCAGCGCCTTCAGCCGTTCACGCGACATGTCGAGCAGCACTTCGGCGAGCGCACGATCAAGCCTCCAGCCATCCGTGGCCGGCGTGATCGATGCTTCGACGATGGAAACCCCCCGGTCCATGTCCTACCGATGTGGCGATGAGCGTGACGATTTCAAGCGAATTGCTGCGGCGACTGGTCGCAGAGGCGGCTGCGTCGCCGGATGCGGAGGTCTGCGGGCTGCTGTTCGGGGCGGAGGGGCGGATCGAGATGGCGGAGGCGTGCGCTAACGTGGCATTAAACCCCGCGCGAGCGTTCGAGATCGATCCGACTGCTTTGTTTGCCGCGCATCGGCACGCGCGATCGGGCGGGATGGCCGTTATTGGGCATTATCACTCGCATCCAACTGGCTCGCCCGTTCCGTCTCCGCGCGATGCGGCTCAGGCCATGGGGAATGGAGCGGTCTGGGTCATCCTTGGCACTGGCGGCGCTCGGGCGTGGCGATCGGTCGAGGTTGGTGCGTTCGTCGAGGAGGTGATCGAGCAGATCGACGATATCGCCACCCCGGCATAGGCCAGAGAGGATCATCTTTACCGCGCGCCGCACTGTATGGATCTGCTTCGAACCACACTTGCGCGCCGTTCGCGCCACCGCCAGAAGACGCACTGTAATTAGGGGATTTTCATGACGGTCAGCCCGGTCGATTTCGCGAGCCTGCTCTGTTCGCGCCTGTGTCACGACCTGCTGTCGCCGGTGGGTGCGCTCAACAACGGGCTCGAACTGCTCGCCGATGAGACCGATCCGGCGATGCGCGAGCGCGTCATAGAACTGCTCGCGGACAGCGCGCGCGCATCCGCCAGCAAGCTGAAGTTCTTCCGGCTGGCGTTCGGCGCTGCGGGCGGGTTCGGCGAACTGGTCGACACGCATGAGGCGCGCACTGCGATCGAAGGTCTGGTTGCCGAGAACAAGCGGATCACCTTCGTCTGGGCGGTCGAGACGCCGGCGATGCCGAAGTCCGCGGTCAAGGTGCTGCTCAACCTGGCTCTCGTCGCGACCGAATCGCTGGTGCGCGGCGGGACGATGGAGGTCGGCGGCGAGGAAAATGACGGCCAGCTGGAAATTGTCGTCAAGATCGAGGGCGGCCGGATCGTTCTCGATCCCGAGATCCGCCGTACTCTGGTCGAGGGCGAAGGCGTGCACGACGTCACCCCGCGCGCCGCCGCGGCGTACATGATCAACACGCTGGTCAAGGATGCCGGCGGTACGGTGATCGTCTCCGAACCGGCAGACGGGATCATGATTTTCGGCGCGGTGTTCAACGCGCGGTAGGGCGCGGTCTTTTACGATCCTTCCCCGCAAGGGGTAGGATCCAGAAGGGGGGCGTACCCTTAGAACTAACCTGCCCTTAACCTACACCGTGCATGACAGGCCCACGAACGCGGGGCCGGCATGGACGATCTGTTACAGGAATTCATTGCCGAGACGCGCGAAACGCTGGAGGCGATCTCCGGCGAGATCGTCGCGTGGGAACTCGCGCCTGCCGATGGCGCCCGCCTCGATGCGATCTTCCGCTTCGTCCACACCGTCAAGGGAAGCTGCGGGTTCCTCGATCTACCTCGGCTTGCGCGGCTGAGCCACGCGGCCGAGGACGTCTTGGCCGCCGTTCGCGACGGCAATCGGACGCCCGACACCTCGCTCGTGAACGCGGTACTCGGCATCGTCGATCGGATCGCGCAGATCGTCGATGCGATCGATGCGGGCACGACGCTGGACGATTCGGACGAACATGCGTTGATCGCCGCACTCGCCCCTGACGCGCAGCCCACCGCGCCCGCCGCCGCCGCGCCGGTCGGTCGTAGCGCAAGTCGCAGCGTCCGTCTGAACGTCGACCTGCTCGATCACATGATGAGCGGCATGTCCGACATGGTACTCGCGCGCAACGAGCTTGCCCGACAGCTGCGCGACGGCGACGTTGATCCGAAGGTAGAGGCCGCGCTAGAACGCCTGTCGCTGACGGTTGCCGACATGCGCGACACCGTCACCCGGACTCGCATGCAGAAGGTCGACGCGCTGTTCTCCGCGCTGCCGCGGATGGTGCGCGATACCAGCGCGGAGCTGTGCAAGGCGGTCAACCTCGTCATCGAGGGCGCGGACGTCGAGCTCGACCGCGAGATGATCGAGCTGATGCGCGATCCGCTCGTCCACATCATCCGCAATTGTATCGATCACGGGATCGAGACGCCGATGGCACGCCGCGCGGCGGGCAAGCTGGAGACGGGTCGACTGGTCGTCTCGGCGCGCCAGTCGGGCAACCAGATCCTGATCGAGGTAAGCGACGACGGGCAGGGCATCGACGTCGCGCGGATAGTCGCGAAAGCTGCCGAGAAGAAATTGCATACGCCGACCGAACTGGCGGCGATGAGCGAAGCGTCGCGGCTTCAATTGATCTTCGCGCCGGGTCTGTCGAGCCGCGACACGGTGACTTCAACCTCGGGCCGCGGCGTCGGCATGGACGTGGTACGCGCCAATATCGAGCAGATCGGCGGCCGGGTCGTGCTGGTCAATACGCCCGGGCGTGGCCTCCGGATCATCATCAACGTGCCGCTGACGCTGTCGATCCTGTCGACCATCATTGTCGGCGTCGGCACGCAACGATTCGCGCTTCCGCGACAGGCGATCGAAGAGATCGTCATGGTACGCGGCGATCAGGTGCGGCTCGACATGATCGGCGACGCGGCGACCGCAACTGTGCGCGGCAAGCGAATGCCGCTTGTCTCGCTCGGGGACCTATTCAAACGTACTAGGGACGCGCCGCCAACGCTGGTCATCGTGTCGACGCGGGAGGGCGATTACGCGCTCGGCGTCGATACCGTGCTCGATACCGAGGAACTGGTCGTGAAACCCGCGTCGCCTGCGGTGATGGCGACCGGCGTCTATGCGGGCATGACGCTGCCCGACAACGGATTGCCGATGCTGCTGCTCGACGCGTCGGGCATCGCGGCGGTTGCCGGACTTCGATTCGCGCCAGTCGCAGCCGCGGACGCAGTGAACCTCGAAGAGGTCGTGCCAGGTATCCCGGCACTGCTGTTCGACGATCTCGATGGCCAGCGTCGCGCAATCGCGCTGGCCGTCATCGATCGTGTCGAGCCGGTGTCGACCGAGGCGATCCGTTGGTCTGCGGGTGCGATGCGGTTGTCAGTCGGCGACGCGATAATTCCTCTGTACGCGGTCGGGGATTTCGCCTCGCGGCGCGAAGTCGCCGTACTGCGCCTGACCGACGGCGAAAGCGAGATGGCGTATGCGATCGCGGAGGCAATCGAGATCGTCGAATTGCCCTTTGAGATCGCACCCGCGCGTGGGTCAGGACCGATCGCGGGCGTCGTGCTGATCGCCGGCGAACAGGTCGAGCTGATCGATCCGCATGCGCTCTTCTCCGGCCAGCCGGTCATGATCGCGTCGCCGCCGGTGTGCCTGTTGCAGGTCGATGGTTCCGGCTGGATGGAGACTTTCCTCAAACCCGCGCTGGAGGCATCCGGCTATCGGTGCGTCACGTCGCTCGCCAGGGGGGAGACCGCGGCTGTGGCGCTGGCGATGGAGGATGCGCCACCGCGTGAAACGATCGCGCCGGTGGTGACCTTGCGGCGCGCCAGAAGCGCAGACGGGGACGATGATGCGAGCATCTATCGATACGACCGGCCCGCGTTGATCGCAGCGCTGGCGGCGCGGAGGACAATATGACCGATCTGTTTCTCGTGGCGCATATCGCCGGTCGCGGTGTCGCGATCGCCGCCGCGCAGGTCGATTCGGTCGTCGACATCGGGGAGATCGTCGCCGTCCCTCGTGCGGATGCCGTCGTCCGCGGGCTGGCGGCACTGCGCAGCCGGGTGGTGACAGTGATCGATACCGGCATTGCCCTCGGCCTGTCCCGCACGCCCGATACCATGCGGCGCGCTGTGATCACCGTGGCCGAGGGGCATCATTACGCGATCCTGGTCGATTCGGTGGAGGATGTCGCACCGTTCACGCGACTGCCGCTTTCACCGGGACTTGCCCTGCACGGTGGCTGGGCCGCTGTCGGCTGCGGTCTCGTCGAGCGCGACGGTGAGCCTCTGCTGATCTTGGATCTCACCGCGGTCGTACCGGCGCCCGGTTTGGCAGCCTGATATTTCTTTAGCTTAACCCGGTGCTTACGCTTTGTCGGCTAGACCGGCTCCACGATTTCCCCTGGAAGGCTTTCCATGAAGACCTGTCTCGTCGTCGATGATTCAAAGGTGATCCGCAAAGTCGCGCGTCACATTCTCGAGACACTCGACTTTACCGTCACCGAAGCGTGCGATGGTCGCGAGGCGTTGGCCTCCTGCATGGCGTCGATCCCCGACGTGATCCTGCTCGACTGGAACATGCCCGTGATGAGCGGGATGGATTTCCTCCGCGCGTTGCGCGAGGCGGACGTGCCGCGCCGGCCCAAGGTCGTGTTCTGCACCACCGAGAACGGCATGGCCTATATCCGTGCGGCGATCGAGGCGGGCGCGGACGAATATGTGATGAAGCCGTTCGACCGCGACACGCTGGAATCGAAGCTCCAGATCGTCGGCATGGCCTGATCCAGGCCTAGCCGTGACGATTCGGACTCACTCTGCCGAGCGGCACGCAGACCGCGACGGGCTCGACTCCGCCCGGGTCTTGATCGTCGACGACTCGGTGGTCGTCCGCGCGGTGATCGCTAGGCTGATCGATGCGAGCGACCGGTTCTCGGTCGTCGGCGCGGTCGGCAACGTTGCTGCGGCCTTGGCATTCCTGGATCGCGTGACGGTCGACTTCATCCTGCTCGATATCGAGATGCCGGGCATCGACGGGCTCAGCGCATTGCCCGACCTGATCGCAGCGGGGCAGGGCGCGAAGGTCTTGATCGTGTCGTCGAGCGCGGACGAGGGCGGCGCGACCGCGGTCCGCGCGATGGCGCTCGGCGCGGCTGAGACGCTGACCAAGCCGTCGACGAGTGCCCTGTCGACGCGGTTCGGTTCGGCTCTGGTCAACAAGCTCGAGATGCTGTGCGAGTATCCGGCGCAGATGCCGCCTGCGCTGGTCGTGCGCTCACCCATATTGCCGACGCCGCCCGCGGACAATCCGCTGCCGATCCGCCCGGTCGCGACCGGCGACGACTATGACATCGTTGCGATCGGTGCCTCGACCGGCGGCATTCACGCCTTGAGTCAGATGTTCGGTCAGATGCCCGCCGGGTTCCGCCTGCCGATCGTCATCACCCAGCATCTGCCGGCGTCGTTCATGCCGTATTTCGCGGCACAGATCGCAGTGCTTGCCGGGCGCCCATGCGACGTCGCGGTCGATCGAATGCGGATCCGTCCCGGCCGGATCATCATCGCACCCGGCGACGCGCATCTCAAGGCCGTGAGACTGTCCGAAGGCGGCGCTGCCTTCCGCCTGACGCACGAGGCTGCGCCGAGTGGGTGCATGCCGTCCGTTGACCCGATGCTCGCCTCGCTCGCCGACGTCTATGGGGCGCGTCTGCTCGCGGTCGTGCTTAGCGGGATGGGGCGCGACGGCGCGGAGGGGGCACGGCGCGTCCACGACAGCGGCGGGTGCGTCGTCGTGCAGGATCAGCAAAGCTCGGTGGTGTGGGGCATGCCGGGTGCGATCGCCGCCTCGGGCATCGCCGACGCCGTGCTGGCCCCCGACGCGATCGGTCGCCTCGCAGCGACGCGACGCCGACCATGACGTCCCGCGCCGTTCCCGCACCCGCTGCGTCGCAGGCGACGATCAACGTCCTCACCGCGTTGCTCGAGGCGCGTACCGGTCAACAGATCGCCGCGTATCGCTCATGGCGGCTCGACACCGCGCTGAAACCGCTGTTGCGCGCGCGCAAGCTCGATACGCTCGACCAGTTGGTGACCCAGTTGCTGCAGGGAAGCGACCGTTCGATCGGCGACTCGATCGTCGATGCCCTCGTCAATCAGGAGACGTCGTTCTTCCGCGACGCGCAGGTATTCGAGATGCTCGCCGAGGCGGTCGCCGACGCCGAGCGTGACGGTCGTCGCGCGCGGATCTGGTGCGCAGGCTGTTCGACCGGACAGGAGCCGCTCTCGCTCGCGATGCAGTTCGCCGAACGGCGCGAGACGAGCGGCATGCCCATGCCCGAGATCGTCGCCACCGATGTATCCGATGCTGCCGTCGCCCGCGCGCGATCCGGTCGCTTCTCGCAGTTCGAGATCCAGCGCGGCCTGCCGGTGCGTCGCATGATCCGCTGGTTCGACACGACCGGCAGCGACTGGGTGGCGAAGCCCGACCTGCTCGGGATGGTCGCGTTCCGCCGGATGAACCTGGTATCCGACCCAGCGCCGACCGGACAGTTCGACGTTGTCCTGTGCCGCAACGTGCTGTTGTACCTGTCCGCAGACACAAAGGCCGAGGTGTTCCCGAAGATCGCCAGGGCAATGAAACCGAGCGGCGTGCTGGTGATGGGGGCCGGCGAAACCGTCATCGGCCAGACCAGTGCGTTCGCGCCGAGCAAGCGTTTCCGCGGCTTCTACGAAATGCCCGCACAGGGGTAATCCTCCACCTCCCGAGCGGCTGGCCATCGTGACTTGCCGGCGATCTCGCCATATGGACCGTGCATCGTCCGCCGGGTGTCTCGCATGCGCAAACTCTTCGATCCCATTCTGGCAGGCGGAAATCTCAAGGATCGGCTCTGGGCTTGCCTGGGCGCGCTGCTCGGCATCGGCCTGACCAGCGTAATCAGCGCGACGTTCGTTCACCCGCACGGAACGTTCCTGCTGATCGCCGCACCGATGGGGGCCGCCGCGGTGCTCGTATTCGCGGTCCCGGCGAGCCCCCTGGCGCAGCCCTGGCCGGTGATCGGCGGCAATATCATCGCCGCGCTGGTCGGGGTCGCCGTCAGGATACTCGTACCGGCGCCCGAACTCGCCGCCCCGATCGCGGTCGGCGTGGCGATCCTGATGATGTCGCTGACCCGGTCGCTGCATCCGCCCGCCGGTGCGGTCGCGTTGACCGCGGTCGTCGGCGGCCCGGCGGTCGCCGATGCGGGCTTCGCGTTCGTGCTCGTCCCGATCGCGCTGAACGCTATCATACTGACCGCGTGCGGAATCCTGTTCCACCGGTTTTCAGGCCACAGCTATCCGCACCGTGTTCCCACCGTCGTGCCCGCGCCGATCGAAGCCGCGCTTCGGGCCGAGGATCTCGACAAGGCGCTTGCCGATCTCGGCGAAACGCTCGACGTCAGCCGCGAGGATCTCGACCTGTTGTTCGGCCGTGTCGAATATCACGCAGCGCACCGGCGTACGCAAAGTGTCGGCGGCGGTCCTCTGGGCCGCGCGACTTAGCTGACCCCAAGGTCCGCCGGACCGAATGCGTCGGGCAGCAATTCCGAAACCGTGTAGGTCCGGATCGCATCACCTTCCGCCGCGCCGCAATGCACCGGCAAGTCACGCCCGCCCATCTGTGCCGCTTCATTGATGACCTGGCGGCAGCGACCGCACGGGCTGACCGGCGATGTTCCGGTGGCCCGACCCTCAACATCCATCGCGCCGCCGATCACGCCGATCGCGACGATATCGCGCAGCCGACCCGCAGCGCTCGCGGTGGCGATCGCGACCGTTTCTGCGCACAGCGACAGGCCGTAGCTCGCATTCTCGAAGTTCGCGCCGGTGATCACCGTGCCGTCGTCGAGCAGCACGGCCGCACCGACCGCAAACCGCGAATACGGCGCGTGCGCATTGCGCGAGGCGTCGCGCGCTGCCGCCACGAGTTGCGTTGCTTGTTCGTTCATGATGCCACCACGTCCCAGTTCACCGGTCCCTCGATCCCGTCGATGCGGCGGAAATCGCTCGCGCGCCACATCCGCCACGGTCGCGCGGTGTAGTCGGGCTTGAGGATATTCTCCACCGCCCATAGCGGCCGCGGGACGGCGTCCGACAGCGTATATTTCGAATCTACCGCCTTGCTGATCCGCAGCATCACGGGCTGCCGCGTGTGCGTCTCGACCATCGTCACGAACTGCGCGATGTCGGCGATCAGCGTCGCGCGATCCGGCCGTGCGGTGCAGTCGTCGTGGAACGCGATGTCGACCGCGGTCGGCAACGCGTCGGACGTCCGCGGCACGAAGGTGTTGAACGCGTTCGCCTGCTCGTCCGCGCGCTGACACAGCGAATAGACGTGGACCGCGCCGCGGCGCAGGCCGGCGTCGGGCAGTGCCGCCCAGTTCGCCTCGAACGCCGCATCGCGGCGGTCGGTACCCGACGTCGCGACGATGTAGGCGAAGTCGGCGCCGCTCGCGCGTACCGTGCCCCATTCGACCGGGCCGGGGTTCTCGGCAAGGTCGATGCCCTGCAATGGGTAGTGTTTGACGTCGGGGTGCCAGCCGGTCGCGGCGGTCCAGCCGCAGATACCGACGAAGCCGGTCGCGGCCAGCGCGGCCGCGAATTTCAAAAGTGCGTGAGCCATGGGTCTTCTAGTTGCGGATGTGGAGGACGCAGATCAGCGTGAACAGCCGTCGCGCAGTGTCGAAATCGACCTCGATCTTGCCGTCGAGACGCTCCTTGAGCAGCTCGGCGGCCTCGTTGTGGACGCCCCGGCGGGCCATGTCGACCGTCTCGATCTGCGCCGGGGAGGACTGCCGGATCGCCTGGTAATAGCTGTCGCAGATCGCGAAATAGTCGCGGATCGGTCGGCGAAAGCGCCCGAGCGCGAGCACCAAAGTCTCAAGATGCGTGTCGTCTTCGCGGTGGATGTGGATGCCGAGGCGCCCTTCCTCCGACTGAAGCTTGATCTTGTACGGCCCGGCATATCCATCGGCATAGGCCCGCTGCGGGGCGAAGTGATTGCCCTCGATCAGGTCGAAGATCGCGATCCGGCGTTCCTGCTCGACGTCGGGCGAGCGCCAGCCGAGACTGGTCTCGTCGAGTTGCACGTCGATGATCCGCGGGTCGGCCATCCGCGTTCGATAGCGGGGGACATTCGCCCTGTCACTTATCCCCAGCATTCCGGCGCGATAGCTTGGACGAGGACCCATGCATCGCGTAGGTGCAGGGGATGGCAACTCTCGCATTCCCCGTTCCCGCCGTGGCCGAGCCGCAGCAGCTTCCCCGCAACGTCGAGGCCGAGGCCGCGATGCTCGGCGCGATGATGATCGACAACCGGCTCGCCGACGATCTGGTCGACAAGCTCGAACCGGGGCATTTCTTCGAGCCCGTCCACGGGCGCATCTTTGCGGCGATCAAGACGCTGCGTGGCAATGACATGCTCGTGACGCCGGTGACGCTGCGGCCGATGTTCGATGCGGACGAGGGCATGCGCGAGCTCGGCGGGCCGGCGTATCTGGCCGGGCTGACCGGCAGCGGTGCAGGCCTGATCGGCGCGCGCCAGTTCGCGCAGCAGATCTATGACCTTGCGATGCTCCGTGCGCTCGTGTCGGTCGGGCGGACGCTGGTCGATCGCGCGATGGACACCTCCGAGGAGGTTAATCCGCGTGCGCAGATCGAACTCGCCGAGGAGGAGCTGTTCAAGGTCGCGGCGGATGGGGGCTCCGAAAACACGGTGAAGTCGTTCGCGCAGGCGACGACCGCGGCGGTCAAGATGGCCGAGCGCGCGCTGAACTCGGGCGGCAATTTGTCGGGCGTCACCACCGGCATCGATTCGATCAACGCCAAGATCGGCGGCATGCATCACAGCGATCTGATGATCCTCGCCGGTCGTCCGGGCATGGGCAAGACCTCCCTCGCGACCAACATCGCGTTTAACGCCGCGCGGCGCTGGATGCGCGACATGGCCGACGGGATTGCGCCGAAGGACTCGGTCGGCGCGAAGGTCGCGTTCTTCTCGCTGGAAATGTCCGCGGATCAGCTCGCGACGCGTATTCTCGCCGAGCAGTCGCAAATCTCGTCCGAATCGCTCCGCATGGGTAAGATCAGCCGCACCGAGTTCGCGCAGCTCGCCGCAGCCGCGGCGGAGCTGGAGAATTTGCCGCTGTTTATCGACGACACCGGCGGCCTCTCGATCGGCGCGCTGCATACGCGCGTGCGCCGGTTGCAGCGTCGGCACAACAACGAGATCGGGCTCGTCGTGGTCGATTACCTCCAGCTGCTGTCGGGATCGGGCAAGAGCAAGGACGGCAACCGTGTCCAGGAAATCTCCGAGATTTCGCGCGGGTTGAAGACGCTGGCGAAGGATCTCAACGTACCGGTGCTAGCGCTGTCTCAGCTATCGCGTGCGGTGGAGTCGCGCGAGGACAAGACGCCGATGCTGTCGGATTTGCGCGAGTCGGGGTCGATCGAGCAGGACGCCGACATGGTCTGGTTCGTGTACCGCGAGGATTATTACGTCGCGTCGAAGGAGCCCAAGCGCCCGGCGGAGGGCGACAGCTCGAAGATCTTCGAGGATCACGCGTCGTGGGCGGCGGAGATGGAGCGGGTGTATGGCCTGGCGGAACTCATTATCGCCAAGCAGCGCCACGGTGCGACCGGGAAGGTCCGGATGAAGTTCGATCCGACGATCACGAAGTTCTCGGATCTGGCCGAGTATTGATCCGCTTCTCCCTCGCCCCTTCGAGGAGAGGGAAGGGGCCCACGGCCCTTGCCGTGGGAAGGGAGAGGGGAGTGAGGCTAGGGACCTGAATCCCAACGCCCCTCTCCCTTCCGTCGCCAAGTGGCTCCTCCCTCCCTCTCCCCGTAGGGGCGAGGGAATTGGATCAAATCATCGGGTCGTAATCGGTGGGGGCGTGGATGCCGCATTCGACCTTGTCGAAACTCCGCCAGCGCCCCGCACGTGGGTCTTCGCCGGGGGCGACCTTGGTCGTGCAAGGCGCACAGCCGATCGAGAGATAGCCTTGCGCCTCGAGCGGATGCCGCGGCAACTCATGCTCGGCGAAATAGGCGTCGAGCTTGGCCTTGTCCCAATCCGCAAGCGGGTTGATCTTCAACCGCCCCTCGTCCTCTTCGAAGCGGGGGAGAGCAGTACGGGTCCCGGACTGAAACCCCTTTCGCCCCGAAATCCAAGCATCGAACGGCGCCAGCGCCCGCCGCAACGGCTCAACCTTGCGCAGGTCGCAGCATCCATCCGGATCGTACGACCACCGCAACCCCGTCTTGTCCTTGATCGCGAGCAACCGCGGGTCCGGCCGGAACACCCGAAGATCGGTGAACCCCAATTTCTCCGCCAGCTCATCACGATACGCCAGCGTCTCGCCAAACATCTTCTGCGTGTTGGTAAACACCACCGGCACGTCGACATCGACCTGCGCGACAATGTGCAGCAGCACCGCCGACTCCGCGCCGAACGACGACACCGCCGCAATCCGCCCGCGCAACTCGCCGACCAGCAGTTCGAACAGCATCTCCTGCGCGGAGACGCCTTCGAACCGCTCCTGCATCGCCATCGCATCGGCGCGCGTGAACGCCGGCGTGACGTCGATCATGTCGAGTTGGCGCGCGGGCTCACCCATGGCGCAGCTTCCACACCGGCACCGCGCCGTCCGCCGCCTTCTGGTACGGCGTGTCGTAGCGCTCCAAACTGGCGCGCAGCACGTCGATGTCGATCGGCGCCTGCGGTGCGAAGCTGTCGAACCCACAACGCCGCATCAACGGAATCTGATCGACCAGCACGTCGCCCTGTGCGCGCAGTTCGCCGGTATAGCCCGCCTCGCGAAGGATTCGCGCGGACGAATAGCCACGGCCATCGCGGTACCCAGGGAAGCTTACCTCGATCAGCGCAAGCTGGTCGATCTGCGGCAACAGCGCGCGGGCGTCGTCGCCCGCTTCCAGGCGGACGGCCGCCGCGTTGCTCTGGCCGATGAACGAATCGAGCGTCACCGCGGGCTCGTCATGCGGCTCGTCGTCGCGGAAGCGAAGCAGGGTATCGCTCATTGTGCGTCTCCCTCGACGGGGCTGTAGATCGCCTGCTTGAACGTCTCGAAGCCGACGCGGCGGTAGGTGTCGAGGAAGCGCTCGCCGGTCTCGCGGACTTCGAGATACCGGTCGGTGACGCGCTCGATCGCGTCGACCACGCCGTCCTCCGAGAAACCAGGCCCCGTGATCTTCGCGAGGCTGACGTCCTCTGCGCCCGAGCCACCGAGCGACAGCTGGTAATTCTCGGTGCCCTTCTTGTCGACGCCGAGGATGCCGATGTGGCCGGCATGGTGGTGCCCGCACGCATTGATGCAGCCGCTGATCTTGAGCTTCAGTTCGCCCAGGTCGCGTTGCCGATCGAGACTGCCGAAGCGCGTTGCGATCTTCTGTGCGAGCGGGATCGAGCGTGCATTGGCGAGGCTGCAATAGTCGAGACCGGGGCAGGCGATGATGTCGCTGATCAGGTCGAGATTGGCCTCGGCCAGACCCGCGCCGTTGAGTGCCGACCACACCGCGTGCAGATCGGCGATGCGGACGTGCGGCAGGACGATGTTCTGCGCATGCGTCACGCGCAGTTCGTCGAAGCTGTAGCGCGTGCCGAGATCGGCCATCACGTCGATCTGGTCCGCCGACGCGTCGCCGGGGATGCCGCCGATCGGCTTGAGGCTGATGTTGACGATCGCATAGCCCGGCTGCTTGTGCGCCTTCACGTTCTGGTCGAGCCAGACCGCGAAGTCGGGATCGCTGCGATCGATATCGGCCGATGCGTTGGCGTCGAACTCCGGCGCGCCGAAGTGGCTCGTGATGCGCTCAAGCTCGGCCCGCGGGGGATCGAGGCCGAGGCCCTTCACCGCGGTGAACTCCTCCTCGACTTGGCGGCGGTATTCGTCGGGGCCGATCTCGTGGAGCAGGATCTTGATCCGCGCCTTGTAGATGTTGTCGCGCCGGCCGTAGCGATTGTAGACGCGCAGGCACGCCTCGAGATAGCTCATCAGGTCGTCGGCGGGCACGAAGTCGCGGATCTCGTGGCTGATCATCGGCGTGCGACCCATGCCGCCGCCGACGAAGATCTTCGCGCCGAGTTCGCCGTCGCGGACGTGCAACCCGATGCCGATGTCGTGCAGCCGCATCGCCGCACGATCCTCGTTCGCCGCGATCACGCAGATCTTGAATTTTCGCGGCAGGTACGTGAATTCCGGGTGGAACGTCGACCATTGGCGGATCAGCTCGGCCCAAGGGCGAGGGTCGGCGACTTCGTCCGCGGCGGCGCCGGCGAACTGGTCCGAGCTGATGTTGCGGATGCAGTTGCCGCTGGTCTGGATGGCATGCATCTCGACAGTCGCCAGCTCGTGGAGGATGTCCGGGGTCTGGTCGAGCTGGATCCAGTTGAACTGGATGTTCTGCCGCGTGGTGAAGTGGCCGTAGCCGCGATCGTACTTCCGCGCGATATGCCCGAGCATCCGCATCTGGCGGCCGTCGAGCGTCCCGTACGGCACCGCGACGCGCAGCATGTAGGCGTGCAGCTGGAGGTACAGGCCGTTCATCAGCCGGAGCGGCTTGAACTGGTCCTCGGTGAGCTCGCCCGAGAGGCGGCGGCGGACCTGATCGCGAAACTCGTCGACGCGCTGGTCGACGATCGCCTGGTCATATTCGTCGTATTTATACATGTCAGATTACCCAGCTGCCGGCGTTGGGGTCGGCGGGTTTGAGGGTCAGGTCGGGCCGCATCGTCGGGCCTAAAGCGCGGATGCGGTCCTTGATGTGGGCGGGGCGGGGGCCTTCGTCGGTCAGTGTCGCCTCGATCAGATAGGGGACGTTGACGCGGCGCGCGCCTTCCTCCGCCTGGAGGATCGCTTCGCCCGCGACGCCGACGTCGGCCGCATCCTCGATATGGCGCGACCAGCCATTGCCGGTCCACCAGACGACATCGCCGGTGGGAAGGTCATTTCCGGTCAACAGCTTCATGCGGCGGCGTCCTCTGCTACGCGGGCCCAGCGGGCGAGTTTGTCTTCGGCGTCCGACAGTTCGACGACTTCGCCGACGACGATGATCGCCGGGCTTTTCACCGCCTCGCGCGTCACCATCGGGCCAAGGTCGGCGAGCAGCGTGCGGATCGCACGGCTACCTTTGAGCGTGCCGCGTTCGAGCACAGCGACGGGCATGTCGGGGGCGACGCCGTCGGCCATCAGCTTGTCTGCGATCTCGGTTGCCGTAGCGATGCCCATGTAGATGACCAGCGTACGACCTTGGCCAGCGAGCCCAGACCAGTCCTGCTCGGTCAAACCCTTGCACTGGCCCGCGACGAAGCTGACCGCGCTCGAATGATCGCGGTGGGTGAGCGGCAGCATCGCTTCCGCAGCGCAACCGAGTGCGGCCGAGACGCCGGGAATCACTTCGACGGGGAGACCCGCAGCGCGAACCGCCTCGACCTCCTCGCCGCCGCGGCCGAACACGAACGGGTCGCCGCCCTTGAGGCGAATGACGATCGCGCCGGTCTTAACGTGCGCGATGATCAGTGCGTTGATCGCCTCCTGCGGCAGCGTGTGGCGCGCGCGCTGCTTGGCGACAGAGATGCGCTGAGCCCTCGGCGGCGCGATGTCGAGCACACGCGGGTCGATCAGCCCGTCGTGCACGACGACGTCGGCGGTCTTCAGCGCCTCGAACGCGCGGACCGTGAGGAGTCCGGGGTCGCCCGGGCCCGCCCCGACGAGGATGACGCGCCCGCGGGCGGTGGGATCTAGGAGGCTTGCCATGCGATCGGAGATGGGCGGATGGGCGCTGCGCTGCAACCGAATGATGCTTTGGCGGGAGGTAGGATTGCTTTTGCGCGAGGGGGCGAGAGGCGTGGTCGTCGAACCCCCACGATCCTCCCCCGCAAGGGGGAGGTGGCGCCGAAGGTGACGGAGGGGGAGGATCCGGAACATCGGTTATCCCTTTCCTCCCCCTCCGTCTGGCAAGAGCCAGCCACCTCCCCCTGGCGGGGGAGGATCGAAGGTCTCAGCCGTCGGCTAGGCCGATCCCGATTGACGCACGGGCGCTTTCGGATTCGCTGCTGACGACCGGGTAGGCGCAGTAATCAGCGGCGTAATAGGCGCTCGGGCGGTGATTGCCCGACCAGCCGATCCCGCCGAACGGCGCTCCGCTTGAGGCACCATTGGTGGGCTTGTTCCAGTTGACGATGCCGGCGCGGATGTTCGCCCAGAAGCGGTCGTACAGTGCGGGCGTCTGACTGATGAGCGAGGCGGACAGGCCGTAGCGCGTGTTGTTCGCCTCGGCGATCGCGGCGTCGAAATCGTCGACGCGGACCATCTGCAGGATCGGGCCGAACAGCTCGATATCGGGGCGGTCGGCGATGTCGGTGACGTCGATCAGCGCGGGCTTCAGGAACGGCAGGTCCTCGACCGGGCGTTCGAGATGGCGGATCGGGCGACCGCCACGCGTGAGCAGTTCGAGGAAGCTCTCGGTCAGTTGCTCGGCCGCTTCGTTGTCGATTACCGGGCCCATGAACGGCGCCGGGTTCGCATGCGGTTCGCCGACGATGATCCGGCCGACCATCTTGTCGAGCGTGGCGATCAGCGGGTCGTACAGTTTCGTGTCGACGATCAGCCGGCGCGCGGCGGTGCAACGCTGGCCGGCTGTGGTGAAGGCGGACTGGATGATCAGCACGGCGGCGGTGTGCAGGTCGGGCGCGTCCCAAACGACGATCGGATTGTTGCCGCCCATCTCGAGCGCGAGGATCTTCTCAGGCTTGTCGGCGAACGCGCGGTTAAGCGCGAGGCCAGTGCGCGCCGAGCCGGTGAACAGCAGCCCGTCGATGTCAGGATGCGCGGCGAGTGCCTTACCCTCGTTGGGGCCACCAATGACGAGGCGGATGCATTCGGGCGGGACGCCGGCGGCGCGGAAGCACTCGACGAGGAACGCGCCGACGGCGGGGGTCTTTTCGGATGGCTTGAAGACGACCGCGTTGCCGGCAATCAGCGCGGGGACAATGTGGCCGTTGGGCAGGTGCGCCGGGAAGTTGTACGGCCCGAGCACGGCCAGCACGCCGTGCGGCTTGTGGCGGACGGCGATCCGCGATCCCATCGTCGCTTCGAGGCGGCGCTGCGCGGTGCGATCGGCATAGGCGCTGACCGAGATGTCGACCTTGGCGATGACCGTCTCGACCTCGCCCCGCGCTTCCCAGATCGGCTTGCCGGTCTCGCGCGCGATCAGGTCAGTAAAGGCGTCGTTGCGCTGGCGGACGATGTTGGCGAAGCGCCGCATCGTCTCGATCCGGAAGGCGAGTGGTTTCGACGCCCAGCTCGACCAGCCGGCGCGCGCGCAGGCGACTTCGGCATCGACGTCGCCGATCGGGTGGCGCCAGAGGACCGCACCGGTGGCTGGCTCGTAGGAGATGATCTCGTCGGACATGCGTCGCTCTTGCCTTGATTCGCAGCGAGTTTCCACTGGGGCGCGCCGTTTTGCTCCCCCCCTGAAAGGGAGGGGCTGGGGGTGGGTCGGGTTCCATGGGTTCAGACGCTCGCGGCTCAGGCCGACCGACCCACCCCCGACCCCTCCCTTCCAGGGAGGGGAGATTACTGGGCTAGCGCTTCGCCCATTTCGCGGATTGCGACGACCTTGGCGTTTAGCAAACTCCAGTCGTCATGCTCGTCGATCGGGGCCCAAATCGCTTCGACCTCGTCGATGAGCATGCTGCATGGCTCGCCCGACCAATAGGGGTGGGAGCGGTCCTTGCGTGGTTCATAGCCACCGAGCGCGGCGCGGACTTCGGCCCAGGGTTCGGCGTAGGTGCCGGGTAACTCCCCACCGAATGCATCGAAGAAGAAGCGGTCGATGCCGACGCCAGAGGTGCGCAACGCGCGTTCGGTGGCCTGGACGAGGTCGCGGTCGGTATCCGGATCGCGCGGGCGGACGCCGAGGCGCCAGAGGATCGCCTGCGTGACTTCGGGTTGATAGCGCGGGCCGAACTGGTCGAGTGCCGCCACCAGCGGGTCGCTCTCGGCGATCTGGCGGAGCGCGACGGCGAGTTGCATCACGTCCCAGTGGATCGCCTCGGGCTGGCGGCCGAACGCGTAGAGCCCCTGATGGTCGAAATAGGCGGCGGTGAAGGCCGGGTCCCAGGTCGGAGCGAACCGCCACGGGCCGTAGTCGAAGCTCTCCCCGGTGACGTTGATATTGTCCGAATTGAGCACGCCGTGGACGAAGCCCGCCGCCATGTAGCGCGCCGCGAGACGCGCGGTGCGGCCGACGACGAGGTCGAGCAGGCGGACCGGATCGTCGCTGTCCTCGTCGTACAGGTTGCGGAGCGTGTAGCCGACGAGTTTGCGCAATCCCGCTTCGTCGCGGTGGTAGGCGAGGCGCTGGAAGCTGCCGATACGGACGTGGCTGTGGTTGAGGCGGACGAGGACCGCCGAGCGCGTCGGGCTTGGCTCATCGCCGCGTTGGAGTTCCTCGCCGGTCTCGATCAGCGACAGTGTCCGCGAAGTCGGCACGTTCAGCGCCTCGAGCATCTCGGTCGCGAGGATCTCGCGCATCCCGCCCTTGAGCGTGAGGCGACCGTCGCCAGCGCGGCTCCAAGGCGTCTGTCCCGAGCCCTTGGTGCCGAGGTCCATCAGGCGACCACGGTCATCCCGCATCTGCGCGAAGGTGAAGCCGCGACCGTCGCCGAGATCGGGGTTGTAACTGCGGAACTGGTGGCCGTGATAGCGGAGCGCGAACGGCCGGGGCAGCGTGCCGGGGAGGGGCTCGAACCGGCCGAAATGGCGCGTCCATTCGTCCTCGGTGAGCGTGTCGACCCCGATTTGCGCCGCGGCGCGATCGTTGCGGAAGCGGGTGCGCGTCTCCAGGAAGTCGGCGGGCGCGACGGGATCGAAGAAGCCGTCGCCGAGCTCAAGGAGCTTTGCTTCGGGGCGATAGGCTTGCGGGAAGATGGGCATGCGGCGATATGGTGGCCGCTACCCGAAGGACGCAACCATGGCCGCTTACGAAAACCTCTATTGGTGGTCCAACGATGGGCTGAGGCTCCACGCGAGGGACTATCCGGGCGGCGAGGAAGGGCAGACGCCGATCATTTGCATGGCCGGTCTCACGCGGAATGCGCGCGATTTCGATGCGCTGGCGGCGCGCCTTGCCGGGCGCTGGCGCCTGATAGCGGTGGACTTTCGTGGGCGCGGCGAGAGCGCGTATGCGAAAGACCCGATGTCGTACGTCCCGCTGACCTACGTGCAGGACGTGGAGGCATTGCTGACCGATCAGGGTATCGATCGGTACATCGCGTTCGGCACGTCGCTCGGCGGGATCGTGACGATGCTGATGGCGGGGCCATCGCGCGGCCGGATGATGGCGGCGTTGCTCAACGACGTCGGCCCGGAGATCGACGCGCAGGGGCTGTCGCGAATCCGCGGCTATGTCGGCAAGGCGAGCGTCTTCCCGACCTGGATGCATGCAGCGCGCTGCGTTTCGGAGAACAACGCCGACGTCTATCCCGACTGGCAGATCGAGGACTGGCTGGCGATGGCCAAGCGGCTGTACCGGCTCAACAGTTCGGGGCGCATCGTGCTCGATTATGATCTGAAGATCGCCGAGCCTTTTCGCGTGCCGGGGAACGAGGCGGGGCCGGATATGTGGCAGGCGCTGGCGTCGTTGCGCGAGGTGCCGACGCTGATCGTGCGTGGTGGGCGATCGGACCTGTTGTCGGCGGCGACGGCGGAGCGGATGGCGGCATCGCTCGACCAGGCGGAACTGGTGACGGTGCCGGGCGTCGGCCATGCGCCGACGCTGAGCGAGACGATGCTGCAGGAGCCGATCGACCGGTTGCTGGCGCGCGCGCTTGAGGGGGCGGCGATCCGTGCTTAGGGACATCCGGCTGGGACTGCGCGTTTGGCGTCGACCTTACTGACAAGCCGGGAAACTTGATGACCGAACGCGCCGACCTCCACACGACTGCCCGCCCGCTCAAAGGTCGCCGCGCGATCATTACCGGGGGCACGACCGGGATCGGCCGGGCGATCGCGGTCATGCTCGCCGCGAACGGAGCCAAGGTCTATGTTTGCGGGCGCGACGAACGGTTCTTGGCCGATGCGCTGACGCACATCCGCGAAGTCGGCGAAGGCGACGGGATGATCACCGAACTCGCCGATCCGGACAAGGTCCGCGCATTCTTCGATGCGGGCGAGGCGTATCTCGGCGGGTTCGACATCACCGTCATCAACGCCGCGGTAGCGGCCGGTGGCCTGACGCAGATGACCGAGGACGAGCTTCGCTACGCGATCGCGGTCGATTTTACCGCCTATCTGCTCAGTGCGCACCATGCCGCGCACCGGATGACGCCGATCGGCGACATGGTCATCATCGGCTCGCTGAGCGCGCATATCCTTGGGCCGAGCTCAACGGTGTATGCCGGGGTGAAGTCCGGAATCGCCGGATTTTCGGAGGCGTTGCGACGCGAGCTGGGGCCGAAGGGGATTAAGGTCTCGCTGGTCGAACCGGGCAAGGTCGGCTCGAACATGCAGTATCCGGACGTCCCCGACGACAAGCAGCGCCAGATGATCGAGGCGGAGCAGATGCTGCGCGCGGAGGACATCGCGGTCGGGGTCGAGTTCGTGCTGACGCAGCCGACGCGGACGGTGATCCAGCAAATCGTGATCGTTCCGCGGGCGCTCGAGGGCGAGTAGGCGCCGACCAGCTTCCCCAATTCCGTTCGTGCTGAGCGAAGTCGAAGCACCTTCGCTCGGGGCACACCCTTCGACTTCGCTCAGGGCGAACGGAGATAGGGTGGCGAACGAAAAGGGGGAGGGCGAAGGGGGGCGATGAAAAACCAGATACCTTAAGGAGTTTAGCATGTTCGACCAGCTCGTCTTCACCCCCGCCGACATCGACCTGTCGCGCTCGCCGCTGGCGGGAAAGGTCGGCGCGGAGACCTATGTGCTCGGCGCGTTCAACCCGGGGATGACGCGGCTGGCGAACGGCAATCTGCTGTTAATGGTGCGCGTGGCGGAGGCGCTGAAGAAGCCGATCAGGGATGGCAACGTCCATGCGATCCGGTGGGAAGACGGCGCGTACGTGCTCGACGCTTGGCCGCTGACGATGGTCGATACGAAGGATCCTCGGAAATTCCTGATCCCCGGCGGCGGGTGGAAGGTGATGGCGCTGACCTCGCTGTCGTGGCTGCTCCCGGTCGAGCTCGAGCCTGAGGGCCGCTCGGTGGTCGCGGTGCATTACGACAAGGCGATCGCGCCGCGGACGTCGTACCAATGCTACGGTGTGGAGGATGCGCGGATCTCGAAGGTCGGCGACCGCTATCTGATGACCACCTGTTCGGTGAGCCCGGAACGGCATTCGACGACGCTGTATTCATCTGCCGACGCGCTCGATTGGCAACTCGAGGGGATCGTGCTCGATCACCAGAACAAGGACATGCTGATCTTCGAAGGCCTGATCGACGGGCAATATTGGGCGCAGACGCGACCGCTCGGCGACCTGTATTTCGCTTATCCACCAGGCAGTGAATGGCGCAGCGGGCCTTCGATCAACCTGTCTCGCTCACCCGATGCGCTCCACTGGAAGCCGCACGACAAGCCCGGCATCCGGCCACACGCCGCCACCGTATCGACCGCGCGGATGGGTGGCGGCGCGCCTCCGATCTTGACCGATCGAGGTTGGCTGACGCTGTGGCACGGGGTGGAGCCGTCGGGCGTGGTCGGGATTTACCGGACGTACTGGTCGATCCTAGACAAGGACGATCCCTCGATCACGGTGGCGACCGAGCATACCGCATTGCTGGAACCGAATCCGGCGCTCACCGAACCGCTGAAGGATAGCATGTACCTCGACAACGTCGTCTTCACGACGGGCATCGCCGACGCGGGCGACTTCTACGTGGTGGCCAGTGGTGAGGCGGATCTGGCATGCCGGATCACGCACATTGCCAAGGACGTGTTAGCCGGCTGAGCGCTAGCCAGGAGGGAGGACGCAGTGTGCGGCCTCCCTCCTGGAAAGTCGGGTCAGCAGCGGCCGAACGACTTCGAAACGACGACATGGCCGGCGACCGAGATCGTGACCTTCACGCCGGTAGGGATGCCCCATGTCGTGCAGATGTCGAGGCAAGCCTGCGCTGCGGTTCCGCTGGGGAAGATCGACGGAATGGGCAGGCAGATCGAGCCGAACCCTAGTGGCAGATTGACGCAGACCTGTCCGTTGTTGACCGTGACGCTGATACACCCGCCGGCCAGTACCAATGCACCGCCATTGGAAACGTCGGTCTCCGCACTAACCGAAGCAATATTGGCCGACTTTGCATGTTGCGCGGCGGCGTCGAGAGCGCTTTGGATCTGTTTCGGATCGAAATCATAGGCAGCCATAACGGTCATCCTTTTGTTGCCGGTATTCCGGTCCAACTGTTTTACGGGTGTCGTCATATCCAACTCAATTCGAACATTGTCCGTTTCGCTTGGCTATGGAGGCAAATACTTTAACGAATGATCCGTTTCGACGGAAATACTGTTCCGATGATCTTCGTGTTGCCAGCGCTGGCGCACGGTAAGTCCGCACGCGCCCTTGAAAGCGCTCGCGAAAATCGGCATCGCGTCGGCCATGGCCGCTCCCGTCAACATCCTCCACCTCCACTCCTCGTTCGACCTTGGCGGCAAGGAGGCGCGCGCGGTTCGGCTGATGAATGCGTTCGGCGATCGCGCGAAACACACCATCGTGTCGGGCGTGCCCGATGCGCTGAGCGCGCGGGACTCGATCGCGAAGGGGGTGCGCTACGAGATCGCGCAGAACCCGCCGCCGCTGACGGGCAAGCCTTCGGTCGCGCGCTACGAGGCGATAGCGCAGTATATGCGGCGGTTCGACCTGGTGCTGACGTACAACTGGGGTGCGATCGACGGGGCGATGGCGCGACGGGCGTTCGCCAAGGGCGCGCCGCCGCTGGTGCATCACGAGGACGGGTTCAACGCGGACGAAGCGGGCGGGCTCAAGATCGAGCGCAACATCTACCGGCGGCTCGCGCTGGGCGCGGCGCATGCGCTGGCGGTGCCGTCCGAGGTGCTCGAAGGCATCGCGCTGAAGACGTGGAAGCAGCCGCGCGAGCGGGTCCACCGGATCGTCAACGGGATCGGCACCGCCTATTACGCGCAGAAGCCCGAACCCAAAGCGATCCCGGGATTTACCCCCAGCGCCAAGGAAGTCGTGATCGGCGCGCTGGCCGGCTTGCGCGAGGTGAAGGACCTTACCGCGCTCGTTCGCGCGGTCGGCGGCGTGTCGGGTCGCATACGCCTCGTGATCGTCGGCGAGGGGCCGGAGCGCGTGAACATTATCCAGGCCGCCGCGGCGATGGGGATGGCGGACAAATTGGTCCTGCCAGGATTCTTGGATCGCCCCTACCGTTACATCGGCCATTTCGACATGCTCGCGGTGTCGTCGCGGAGCGAGCAGTTTCCGATCTCGGTGGTCGAGGCGATGGCGGCCGGCTTGCCGATCGCAAGCTATCCGGTCGGTGACATCACGCGAATGGTCTCGCCCGAGAATCTGCCTTTCGTGACCGAGATCGCCAACGAGGTTCGGTTGCGCGATGCGTTGCAGGCGCTGGTCCACGATCCCGCCTTGCGCGCCTCGGTCGGTGCCGCGAACCAGGCAAAGGCGCGCTCGGAATTTGACGAAGAGGTTATGATCGCTCGCTATCGCGCGCTGTACGAAGGTGCCCTGAACCGTCCGAGTGCGCTAACCTAGGTCGTAATATTGCTCGCACGCTGCGTCCTTGCGATATAGGGGGCCGTATTTTCCGGGAGAGGTGACGTCGTGTTCAAGGGCCTGAAGCCTATCGTCTATAACGGTCGGGAAGTCTGGCCTCTGGTTGAGGGCGGCAAGGGCGTCGCCGCGACCAACCACGCGTCGGCCGGCGCCTGGGCTGCCGCCGGGGGCATCGGCACCGTCTCTGCGGTCAACGCGGACAGCTACGATCCCGAGGGCAAGATCATCCCGCAGGTCTATGCGGCGCTGACGCGACGCGACCGGCACGAGGAACTCGTCCAGTACGCGATCGAGGGCGCGGTCCAGCAGGTCGAGCGCGCGTACGAGATCGCCGACGGCAAGGGCGCGATCAACATCAACGTGTTGTGGGAGATGGGGGGCGCGCAGCGGATCCTGCACGGCGTGCTGGAGCGGACGCGCGGCAAGGTCGCCGGCGTCACCTGCGGTGCGGGCATGCCGTACAAGCTGTCCGAGATCACCGCATCCTACGGCGTCAGCTACCTGCCGATCGTCAGCTCCGGCCGTGCCTTCCGCGCGCTGTGGAAGCGCGCCTATTCGAAGGCCGCCGAGTGGCTTGCGGCGGTTGTGTACGAGGATCCGTGGCTTGCAGGCGGGCATAATGGCCTGTCGAACGCTGAAGACCCGTTGAAGCCGCAGGATCCATATCCGCGCGTGAAGGAACTGCGCGACGTGATGCGCGAAGGTGGCATCAGCGACGACGTGCCGATCGTGATGGCCGGCGGCGTCTGGTATCTGCGCGACTGGAACGACTGGATCGACAATCCCGAACTGGGCACGATCGCGTTCCAGTTCGGCACGCGGCCCTTGCTGACGCGCGAAAGCCCGATCCCGCAGGGCTGGAAGGACGCGTTGACGCAGATCGAGGAAGGCGACGTGCTGCTGCACAAGTTCTCGCCAACCGGCTTCTACTCTTCCGCGGTGCGCAACCCGTTCCTGCGCTCGTTGGAAGCGCGCTCCGAGCGCCAGATCGCGTTCTCGACGCAGGAGGCTGGCGACCACGTCTTCCAGCTCGACGTGGGCGTGAAGGGCAAGAACTTCTGGGTGACCCGCAACGATCTGCTGCGCGCGCGGCAGTGGTTTGGCGAGGGCTATACCGATGCGCTGAAGACGCCGGACAATACGCTGGTATTCGTCAGCCCGACCGAGAAGGGCATGATCCGCAAGGACCAGGCCGACTGCATGGGCTGCCTGTCGCAATGCTCGTTTTCGAGCTGGGCGGACACCGAGACCAACTCGACCGGACGCCTCGCCGACCCGCGCAGCTTCTGCATCCAGAAGACGTTGCAGGACATCGCGCATGGCGGGGACATCGACCAGAATTTGATGTTCGCGGGGCACGCAGCGTATAATTTCAAGAAGGACCCGTTCTATTCGAACGGGTTCGTGCCGAGCGTCGGGCAGCTGGTCGATCGGATTTTGACGGGGGATTGAGGCCAGGGTGGCCGCGCGTTGATGATGTCGAACGTTCGATAGTATCGGTTGTGCGACACCTCGTGCCCTGGGACAGGTCGGCGCTTATCGGTTGGAACCAACCGAAGCTTGTTTCCCCGCGAAGGCGGGGACCCAGTCTGGGCTCCCGCCTTCGCGGGAGAACAAGGAAGGGCCGAACGGCGTTCGAATTCGACCGCAACCTTGCCTAGACGTGCCAAGCAGCAGGTTTCAGGCAATGGATTGGGCTTGGCAAATCTTGGTCCGAACCAACCGCGAGCGTTTCCCGTTCGCGAGGCCAAAGGAATAGGATGCACTCATGACGCTACACGCCTGGTGGTTGTTCGTGGTCGCGGTGTTCCTATTATGCGGAACTCCTGGGCCGAACATGTTGCACGTCATGACGCGCAGCATCGCCTTCGGCGTGCGGCGCAGCGTTGCGGCGATGGCGGGGTGCCTGACCGCGCTGGTGCTAGTGCTGGCGGCGTCTGCGGCGGGCGTGTCGGCGTTGCTCGCGGCGTGGCCGCGGGTGTTCGACGCGCTGCGTTATATCGGCGTCGCGTACCTCATATTCCTGGGAATCAAGGCGTGGCGAGGGGCGGGGTCTCCGATCGACGTCGGCGACGATACGACGCCGGTGGCACTTCCCCCGACCGTGTCGGCGTGGCGGCTGTATCGCGGCGGGTTCGTGATCGGGATCAGCAATCCCAAGCTGCTGTTGTTCGCCGCCGCGTTCCTGCCGCAGTTCGTCGACCGCGCCTCACCGCAGGCGCCGCAGTTCGCGATACTTGTGGTGACTTTCGCGGCGGTCGAGAGCTTCTGGTACGGCATGTATGCAGCCGGTGGGCGAACGCTCGCGCGCTATCTCACCCGCCCGGCGTTGCGGCGCGCGTTCGACCGCGTGACGGGTGCGATCTTCGTCGGGTTCGGCCTCGCTTTGCTGCGCGTGCGAGCATAGCGGGGCACGCAGCGCCATTGCCGTTCGGGGCGATAGCGCGCATAGCTGAGCCATCGCGGCGCTTCGTACGGGCAGGCTGCGACTGAGAGATGCTTTGCGCTCCCGCTCCGAGCCGGGAATGCCGCATGACGATCACTTCAGCCTTCGTGACCTCAGGGTCCGCATCGTGACGACGGGTACGGACACGGTCGTGCCGATCTCGCGCGCGGTCAATGTCAGCGTCGAACAGCCTCAGGTCGTTGCGATGTGCAAGAAGCATGGCGCGATCATCAGTGCGATCGAGACGCTGCCATCGGGCGGAACGCGCGTCGTGCTGATGAATAGCGCGGATGCGGCGAAGATCATCAAGGCGTTCGGGTCGAAGGTTTTGACCGGAACGGTAGCGCGAACCCACTGGATGCGCGCGGTTTAAGAGCGTTCGGTTTAGTCCTCCCCTCGGCAGGGGGAGGTGGCTCTTGCCAGATGGAGGGGGAGGAAAGGGCGACCTTTGTTCCGTATTTTCCCCCTCCGTCACCTTCGGTGCCACCTCCCCCTGGTGGGGGAGGATCGTCATGTTGCGGGGTAACGTATCAGTCGGCGACCGTGCCGACGACGGCGCCACCGGCACCACCAACGGCCGCACCCTGCTCAACGCTACCACCGGTCGCGGCGGCAACGCCTGCGCCACCGGCGGCACCGATGCCTGCGCCCTTGAGCGTCGAGCACGCGCTCATCGACACGGCGGATGCGACCAGCAGGGCGGAAACGGCAAACTTCTTCATCTTGGATACTCCTGTCTCTCCGGGGGTATCCAACAAATGCTGCATCGCGGCATCGGTTCCGAAATATTGATGCAGATCGTATCGGCGGACTCAGATCCAGCCGTCGAGCACCTGATCCGGCGGGCGATGGCCATCCGCCCACATCCGGATATTCTGGATGACGCGCTCGCCAGATGCCATACGCCCTTCGAGCGTCGCTGAGCCCATGTGCGGCAGCATCACGACGTTGGGCAGCGCGAGCAGCCGCGGATCGATCGC
The DNA here is from genome assembly GCF_001421745.1 of Sphingomonas sp. Leaf230. Lineage (GTDB taxonomy): Bacteria > Pseudomonadota > Alphaproteobacteria > Sphingomonadales > Sphingomonadaceae > Sphingomonas. Next base: position 534,499 of record NZ_LMKW01000009.1, read on the forward strand.
CGGCTCGTGCGCCCAGACGTCGAGACCGGCGCCCGCGAGCTTGCCCGCCTCCAGTGCGTCGACCAGCGCGCCCTCGTCGACGATCCCGCCACGCGCGGCGTTGATCAGGTACACGTGCGGCCGCATCAGCGCGATCCGGCGGGCGTCGATCAGGTCGCGGCTGTCGGCGTTCAAGGGCGTGTGGATCGTGACGATGTCGACCGCCCCGAGCATGTCGTCGAGCGATGCATGGAAGGTGGCGGCCAGCTGCGCCTCGCGGACCGCGGGGAGGCGGGTGCGATTGTGATAATGGATCGTCAGCCCGAACGCGCGCGCCCTGAGCGCGACCGCCTGGCCGATCCGCCCCATCCCGACGATCCCGAGCGCCTTGCCGCCGATCCGGTGGCCGAGCATCCCGCCGGGGCTCCAGCCGTTCCACTGGCCCGATCGCACCAGTTTCTCGCCCTCGGCCAGGCGTCGCGGGACCGACAGGATCAGCGCCATCGTCATGTCGGCAGTGTCCTCGGTGAGCACCCCCGGCGTGTTCGTGACGATGATCCCGCGCGCGCGCGCCGCCTTGAGGTCGATATGGTTCACGCCGGCGCCGTAGTTCGCGATCAGCTTCAGGCGGTCGCCTGCGCCCGCGATCAGCGCGGCATCGATATCGTCGGTTACGGTCGGTACGAAGACGTCGCAATCGGCCATTGCAGCGGCGAGTTGCTCGCGGTCGAGCTTGGTGTCGGCACGGTTGTTCTGCGTGTCGAACAGCGCCTCCATCCGATCCATGAGTGTGTCGGCCAGCTCGCGGGTGACGACGACCTTGGGGTTCGGACAGCGGCGTGTGTCGATCATGCGACCGGCTTGGCGAAGGTGCTCGTGCCCGTCAACGTTCTGTCAACGTCGCGCCCGCAACTTCGGTTGAGGAAAGCGCTTCGTCGCGATAGGAGTTCGGTTCGCCAGTTAGGACATGACCATGCGCATTCTCGCCGCCGCGCTCTCCGTTTTCGTTGCCAGCGCGCTGGTGCCCGACCCGGTGGCGGCTGCCGACGCGACGAAGAAAAGCGTGCCCTATTACGCGTCGATCTCAGCGTCGCGCGCGCGGATGCGGACCGGGCCGGCGCGGACGTATCCGGCGAGCTGGCTGTATCAACGCCAGGACCTGCCGATCAAGGTGATCGCGATCTTCAAGGAATGGCGCAAGGTCGCTGATCCCGATGGCACGGAAGGCTGGATGCAGGCGAACCTGCTCAGCGGCACGCGCACCGCGATCGTCCACCGCGCGGGGCCGGTGGAGATGCGCGAGAAGCCCGTCTCGTCCGCCAAATTGCTGTGGCGTGCAGCGCCGGGCGTGGTCGGGAGGCTGAGCCAATGCGGCAATGGCTGGTGCAGGATGGACGTGAAGGGGCAGGCGGGGTTTGTTGCGGTTGGGGGGCTTTGGGGTGTCGAGGCCGGTGAAGTCTTGCCTTGAGGTTTGAGGGGGCTGTTTTGTTGGCGGCGTCGCGTGATGCGGAAACCGACCCACCCCCGGCCCCTTCCTTTCAGGGAGGGGGGAAGTCAGCGGATCAATTCATTAGTTCCACTGCCATCGCGGTCGCTTCTCCACCGCCGATGCAGAGCGAGGCTAGGCCGCGCTTCTGGCCTGTCGTCTCCAGCGCCGACAGCAACGTCGCGAGGATCCGCGCACCGCTCGCGCCGATCGGGTGGCCGAGCGCGCACGCGCCGCCGTGGATGTTCACCTTGTCGTGTGGGAGCCCAAGGTCGCGCATCGCGATCATCGCGACGACTGCGAAGGCTTCGTTGACCTCGAACAGGTCGATGTCCGACGCCGACCAGCCGGCCTTCTCCATTGCCTTGCGCATCGCGAACACCGGCGCGGTCGTGAACAGGGCCGGAGCATGGGCATGTGCGGCGTGCGCAACGACCCGCGCGATCGGCGTGATGCCGAGCCGGTCCGCAACGCTCGCACGCGTCATTACCAAGGCCGCAGCGCCGTCGGAGATCGACGAGGCGTTGGCGGCGGTAATCGTGCCCTCCTTCGAGAAGGCGGGCTTCAACGTCGGGATCTTGGCGACGTCGCCCTTGGCCGGCTGCTCGTCGAGCGACACCGTAGTCGTGCCCTTGCGACCCGCAATATCGACCGAGACGATCTCGCGGTCGAACGCACCGGATTTCTGCGCGCGCTGTGCCCGGTGGAGCGACTCGATCGCGTAGTCGTCCATCTGCTTGCGCGTGAACTGGTATTCGTGCGCGGTGTCCTCGGCGAAATTGCCCATCAGCTTACCGGGTTCGTACGCATCCTCGAGCCCGTCGAGATACATGTGGTCGTACATCCGGTCGTGGCCGATACGCGCACCGCCGCGGTGGCTTTTCGAGAGGTACGGCGCGTTGGTCATGCTCTCCATGCCGCCCGCGACGAGCAGGTCGACCGAGCCGGCCGCCAGTGCGTCCGCGGCAAGGATCGCCGCCTGCATCCCCGATCCGCACATCTTGTTGACCGTCGTCGCCTCGACGTGATCGCCCAGCCCGGCATTGATCGCAGCCTGTCGTGCCGGCGCCTGGCCGAGCCCGGCAGGCAGCACGCAGCCCATGTAAATCCGCTCAATTTCAGCGGCTGAGACGCCCGAGCGCTCGACCGCCCCGCGTACGGCATCGGCACCGAGCTGCGTCGCGGTGGCGCCGGCAAGCGCGCCCTGGAACGATCCCATCGGCGTGCGCGCGTAGGACAGGATGACGATGGTATCTCGATCGGCGGCCACTTCACTCTCCATATATTCTTCTGCCCCCGTATCTGGGGTTGATGTGCGGCAATACAAAGCACTGCGGGATGCGCCTAGACCTCCCGTCATGGAAACACTCATCACGACGCTCAAATGGTGTGCAGCAGGGTCAGGGGTGATCGCCGCCTTCATGGTGTCGCTCGACTTCGGGCGGCGCGTGACGGGGTGGGGGTTCGTGCTGTTCGTCGGCTCGTCGGTCGCGTGGCTGAGCGGTGCGGCCTTGACCGGGGACTGGGCGCTGGGCACGCAGAACATCGTGTTGTTCGGGATCAACCTCCTCGGCGTGTATCGCTACCTCGTGCGGAAAACGGGTGTCTGAGGCTGCGTTCTGGGCGGTGTTGCTGGGCGTGCTCGGGGCGATCATCGGCAGCTTCGTCGCGGCGCTGGTGACGCGCTGGCCCGACGGGCGATCGGTGATGCAGGGGCGCTCGGCATGCGATGGCTGCGGGCGGACTCTCCGCGCGGTCGAGCTGGTACCACTGCTGAGTGCGCTCGTCCTGCATGGCCGGTGCAAAGGGTGCGGCGTCGCGATCAGTCCGGTGCATTGGCGGATCGAGCTGGCGGGGCTTGTGATCGGCTTGGCCGCGGGGCTCATCGCACCGGGGATAGTCGGCATCGCCGGCGCGGTGTTCGGCTGGCTGTTGCTCGCGTTGGCAAGCCTGGACCTCGTCGCATTCTGGCTGCCCGATCGACTGACGATCCTTCTCGCTGCGACCGGGCTCGTCGGCGCCGCGTTCGGTATCGACCCACCGCTTCAGGAACGGCTGATCGGCGGTATCGCCGGGTTCGGCACGCTGTGGCTGGTCGCGTTCGGCTACAGGCATTTGCGCGGCCGCGACGGCATGGGCGGCGGCGATCCCAAGCTGTTCGGTGCGATCGGGCTGTGGCTCGGGTGGCAGATGTTGCCCGCCGTCCTGCTGATCGCGAGCATGATCGGACTCGGCGTCGTGCTGGCCGCGCACCTCAAGGGGAGGAGCATGGCGGCGGACACGGCGCTTCCATTCGGCGCGTTGCTGGCGATCGCGGCTTATCCCGCGTGGCTGTTCATGATAGGCGTGACGCCATGATATCGCTCGCTCTTATGCTCGCGCTGCAAGCCGCGGCGCCTGCGCCGGCTGCCAATTCAGGTCCGGGCCCCCTCGGCGCGATCGGCCAGCAGAAGCTCCCAGCCAAGGGGTGCGCCGCGTATCTCTGGAGCATGGACGCCGGCCGCCAACTCGTCGCGATGGCGACCGCCGACCCCGCGCAGATCCGTCTTGCGATCGATGGCAAGACGACCGACTTCGCGATGACGACCCAGTCGCCCGCGATCGGCTTCGGCTTCGGCGGCGTCACGCAATATCGCGGCGGCGACGTGACCGCGACGCTCGACATGGCCGTCGCCGTGCGCGCCGACATCTCGGCAGGCGCGACCGTGACGTCCGCGACGCTACGGATCGACCGCCCCGGCCGCGATACGATCGTCATGCCGGTCGGTGGCCTAATCGGCTGTGTCTGAGGTTAATTTTTGTGAAACCAAGCCGTCCTATGTGCGTTACGTGGACGAAGATGGGGGTGAATCGAGCACGATCGCTGCCTGTAAAGGGGATCGTGTGACAGCTTCGAACAGCCGGCATCATTGGCTCGCTCTGGCGTTGGTAGCGTCGACAACGGGATTCGTGGGCACCGGTTCCGCGCAATTGGTGAAGCCGGGTACCGCCCCGGCCAAGGGCCCTGACGCGCCTAAGCCAAGCGACCAGCCGCAGTCGAACGATCCGCGTTCCGACGCGCCGATCGTGCCTGACGCCGAGTTCGACAGCGCCTTGCCGCCGTTGAGCGGCGACCTGAATGCGCCGTTGGAGGCGATGGCACCGTTGCCTGCTCCATCTACTCAGGCACCTGCGACGCCAGCCACGGCAACGGCCCCCGCGACCACGCTGGCGGGCGACGTCCTGCCGCCGACCGGCCCGAGCGATCCGCAACTCGCGCAGCCGCTGACGCCGCTGTCGAGCTTCGACACGACACCGCTCCAGACGGCGGCGGACATCAAGGACAAGGACGCGCCCGAGATCCGCTACGAGACCGCGACCAAGGGTCTAGACAAGGCGGGCGACGGGCTCGAAGGTGAATACAAGGCGCTGTCTGCGCTCGCCGAGGGCAAGGGCAAGGCGGCGAACGCCACGCAGGTCGCGGCTCGCGCGCGTGAGGACGAGGCGCTGGCGGTGCGGTTGCTGAAGTCGCTTGGCTATTATGACGCGACCGCGATCTCGACGATCGAAACGATCCTCGACGCCGACAAGACCAAGCCCGCGCGGCTGAAGGCGACGGTCAGCGCGCAACCCGGCCGGCTCTATTCGCTGTCGTCGATCACCGTGAAGGCGGACGCGACGACCCCGCCCGACCTCGTCCGCACGCAATTACCGCTCAAGGTCGGCGATCCGATCGAGGCCGCCCGCATCCAGGGCGCGGAGGCCAATGTCAGCCTGATGCTGCCGCAGCAGGGCTATCCGTTCGTCAAGGTCGGCGAGCGCGACATCCTGCTCGACGACCAGACCCCGACCGGCGCGTACACGCTGCCCGTCGATACCGGCCCGCGCTCGTCGTTCGGGCAGCTTCGCACCGAAGGCGATCCGGTCTTCAATCTCGAGCATCTGAACCTGTTCCCGCGGTTCAAGTCGGGTGAACTCTACGATAACCGGATGACCGATGACCTGCGCGATGCGCTGGTCGCGACGTCGCTGTTCTCGACGGTGTCGGTCGAGCCGGTCCGCACCGGCACGATCAACCCCGACGGCACCGAGCAGGTCGACTTGCTGGTCCGCCAGAGCGAGGGCAAGCCGCGCTCGCTTGGTGGCAATGTCGGGTTCTCGACCGGGCAGGGCTTCCGCGCGGAAGGCACATGGCAGCACCGCAACCTGTTCCCGTACGAGGGCGCGCTGATCGCCTCGGTCATCGCCGGTACGCAGGAGCAGGGCGTGTCGGGCACGTTCCGCCGCGCCAACGCCGGCAAGCGCGACAAGACGTTCAGCCTGACCGCCGGCGCGAATCACTCGAATTACGACGCCTATGACGCGTTCACGACCAGCGTCGGCGTCCGCTGGAGCTACGATTCCACGCCGATCTGGCAAAAGCGGCTGACCTATTATTACGGCGGCGAACTCGTCGGCACGAACGAGAGCGTCTACGACTTCGGACAAGGCAAGGACGTCCGCCGCACCTACGGCATCGTCGCGCTTCCGGGCCAAGTGAAGTTCGATCGCTCGGACAGCCTGCTCAATCCGACCAAGGGCTATCGCCTGACGCTCAACCTCAGCCCCGAGACATCGGTGCAGGGGTCGGTCAAGCCGTATATCCGCACGATGATCGAGGGGACGTTCTACTATCCCGTCTCCAGCAGCATCGTCATTGCCGGGCGCGCCAAGGCGGGCTCGATCCAGGGCGTCGACCGCGACGATCTCGCCCCCTCGCGGCGCTATTACGGCGGCGGCGGCGGATCGGTGCGCGGCTATGGCTATCAGCGGCTTGGGCCGTTCGATCCCAACGGCAATCCGGTCGGCGGCCGTTCGCTCAACGAATTTGCGCTCGAAGCCCGCTACCGGTTCGGCGATTTCGGCATCGTGCCATTCATCGACGCCGGCAACAGCTATGAGAGCAGCACGCCCGACCTGTCGTCCTTGCGCTACGGTGCGGGCATCGGCGGGCGCTTCTACACCAGCTTCGGCCCGATGCGGTTCGACGTCGCGACTCCGCTGAACCCCCGCAAGGGTGACGGCAAGGTCGCCCTCTACATCTCGATCGGGCAGGCATTCTGATGGCCGAAAACGGCACTCCGCACGTCGAGACGACGCAGGAAACGGTGATCGTCGAACGACGCCCGCTGTGGCAGCGCATCCTGAAATGGCTGGCGATCCTGGTCGTCGGCTTGATCGCGCTCGTCCTGATCGTGCTGTTCGGGATCAACACCGATCCGGGCCGGCGTCTCGTCGCAGACCAGATCGGCGGCTACACCACCGCATCCGGGCTGAACATCAAGGTCGGCCGGATCGACGGCTCGATCTACGGCGCGATGACGCTCAGCGACGTGCGCGTGTCGGATCCCAAGGGCGTGTTCCTGACCAGCCCGAAGCTCGCCGTCGACTGGCGTCCGTTCGCGTTCGCCAAGAACCATGTCGACGTGCGCTCGCTGACCACGCCGCTGGTCACGCTGCAGCGCCGCCCGATACTCAACGCAACGCCGACCGATCCCAACGCGCCGCTGCTGCCCGATCTCGACATCGACGTGAACCGACTGGTGATCGATCGCTTCCTGATCGCCAAGCCGGTCACCGGCCAGACGCATATCGTCAAGATCGACGGCGCGGTCCACATCGCCGACAAGCGCGCGCAATTGACCACCAACGCGACCGCGCTGACCGGCCCCGGCATCGCCGGTGGCGACCGCCTTGTTCTCAAGCTCGACGCGGTGCCCGAGCAGAACAAGCTCGACGTCAACGTGAAGCTGACCGCGCCGGTCGGCGGCGTCGTCTCGACGATGGGGTCGTTCAAGGCACCGCTGACTGCGACCGTCGATGGCCGCGGCAGTTGGGCCTCGTGGCAGGGTCGCGCCGTCGCGACCTTGGGCGGCGGACAGCTGGCGAACCTCGGGCTGACCGCGAAGAACGGTCATATCGAAGTCCGCGGTTCGACGCGGCCCGGCCTGTATCTCGAAGGTCCGGTCGAGCGCCTGACGTCGCCACAGCTCGACGTCGCGATCGATACCACGCTCAACGACCGCAAGGCCGACACGCGGATGACGCTGAAGTCGGACGCGCTCGCGGTCGACGCCGGTGGCCTGATCGATCTCGCGAACAGCCGCTTCGGCAATTTCGCGGTCAACGCGACGCTGCTGACCCCGGGCGCGATCCTGCCGAACCTGCGCGGTCGTGATGTCACGGCCCGCGTCGTCCTCGACGGTGCGTTCGCGACGCCGACGGTCGACTACAAGGTCCGCGCCGCCACGATCGCGTTCGGCGACATGGGCGTCGAGAACCTCTACGCCGAGGGGCTCGCGCGCGTGAACTCCGACCGCATCCTCGTGCCGATCAAGGCGCGCGCACGTCGCGTGACGGGGCTCAATGCCGCCGTCGGCGGGCTCGCGACCAACGTCGCGATCGACGGCGACTTCGCGATCTCGGGCGTCAACGTCCTATCTGACAACCTCAAGATCCGTTCGGACAAGATCGACGCGACCGCGGTGGTCGTCGCGAACATGGCGACCGGTCGCTACACCGGCGCGCTGAAGGGGCGGATCAACAACTACCGCGTCGACGGCATCGGCATCGTCAACCTGACGACCGACGCCAAGCTGGTACCGGGCCCGAACGGCGGCTTCGGGATCACCGGCCGCGTCATTGCGCAGACGTCGCAGATCTTCAACGAAGGTGCGCGCAGCTTCCTCGGCGGCAACGCGATCGTCCGATCGGACATCGGCTACAGCCCCGAAGGCATCGTCACCTTCCGCAATCTCCGGATGAACGCGCCACAGTTCCGCGTGACCAGCGGCGAAGGCCGGTTCGATCCGGCCACCGGCGCGGTGCTGGTGAATGCCGACGCGTATTCGACCGCCTACGGCCCATTGTCCGCCCGCGTGACGGGTAGCGCGACGGCTCCTGTCGTCGTCCTGCGCGCACCGCGTCCGGGCGTGGGCGTCGGTCTCGTCAATCTCAACGCGCGGATCGTCGGACGCGGTGGCGCCTATGCCGTCACCGCAAGCGGCGGCACCAATTACGGACCTTTTACAGCCGACGTGCTGGTCAAGCCGGGCGCGCAGCTCGCGGTCGACGTTCGTCGCGTGGTGTTCGCCGGGATCGTCGGCAGCGGCCGGATCGTCCAGACCGCGGCCGGTCCGTTCGCGGGCGCGCTCCAGTTCGCTGGGCAGGGCTTGTCGGGCAATGTCCGTCTCGCCAACCAGGGCGGCTACCAGCGCGCCGACGTCGCGGCCCGTGCCAACGGCGCGAAGATCCCCGGCATGGTCGACTTCACCATCGGCCGCGCGATCGTCAACGCCACCGCGGTGCTGACGCCGACGCCACAGATCGTCGCCGACGCACAGGTCGCGGACATGCGTTACGGCGCGATCGTCCTCTCCGCGGCACGGGCGAAGGTCAATTATGTCGGCGGCAACGGCACTGCACAGGCGCTTCTGACCGGGTCGAACGGCGTGCCGTTCCGCCTCGCGGTCAACGCCAAGCTCAGCCCGAACAATTACCTCGTCGCCGCACAGGGCCAGGCAAACGGCATCGACTTCCGCACCGTCAATCCGGCGCGCATCCAGGCGGTGAAGGGCGAGTATCGCCTGTCGCCGACCCGGATCGACTTCGGTGGCGCAGGCGGTGGCTCGGCGCGCTTGGCGGGCACCTACGGCCGCGGCACGAACGCGCAGGTCCGCCTCGATCGCCTCGACTTGTCGACGCTCTCCGCCCTCGTCCCCAACCTCGGCATCGGCGGCAAGGCGACCGGCAGCCTCGACTTCGCTCAGGCAAACTCGGCGGCACTGCCGACCGCCGACGCACGCGTGACCGTCACCAACTTTACCCGCTCGGGTCTCGCTGCCGTCTCCGACCCCGTCGACATCGTGTTCGCCGGGACGCTCGGCGGCGAGGGCGCGACCGGTCGTGCGCTGGTGCGTCGCGGGACGTCGGTGATCGGCCGCATGGTCGCCAACCTGAGGCCGCTGCCGGCCGGCAACGGCTCGTGGAGCACGCGCCTGATGGCCGCGCCGCTGTCGGGCGGGATCCGCTATAATGGCCCGTCCGCGGTGCTGTTCAGCTTTGCCGCAATCCCGAACCAGCAGCTGTTGGGGCCGATCGCGGTCGCCGCTGACTTCTCCGGGCGCTTGTCCGCACCGCAGTTGAACGGCGTCGTCCGCGCCGACAATCTGACCTACGATAACGAGACCTATGGCACGCGCCTGTCGCAGATGCGGATCGCTGGGCGGTTCTCGAACACTGACCTGCAACTGACGCAGCTGACTGCGAAGGCCGGCGATGGCACCGTGCAGGCACAAGGCTCGATCGGCTTCGCGGCGGACAGTGGCTTCCCAATCGATCTGCGCGCGACGCTGAATAATGCGCAGCTTGCCAAGAGCGACGCGATCAGCGCCACGACGACGGGTACGGTGCACCTGACCAACGGACGCAACGGCGGCCTGATCCAAGGCGATCTCCAGATCCCAGAGGCACGCTACCAGATCATCCGCCAAGGTCAGGCCGAGGTGCCCGAACTGACTGGCGTGCGCCGCAAGAGCGACATTCGCACACCACTCTCGACCGACCGGTCGCAGGTGCCCGAGGTCGGCAAGTTCAAGCTCGACCTCCGCGTCCGTGCGCCGAACCAGCTGTTCGTCTCGGGCATGGGCCTTGAGTCCGAATGGGAGATGGACATGCACATCGGCGGCACGTCCGCCGCACCGATCGTTACGGGCGGGCTCGACATCGTTCGCGGCACCTATTCGTTCTCGGGCAAGCGGTTCGAGGTCAACAAAGGCCAGATCCGCTTCCGTGGTGGCGCGCTGACCGATCCGGACATCAACATCCAGGCGACCACCACGACCAGCGACATCACCGTCGTCATCAACGTCACCGGGACCGGCCAGAAGCCGCAGATCGCGTTTACGTCGACGCCGGTCCTGCCGCAGGACGAGGTGCTCAGCCGCCTGTTGTTCGGGTCGAGCCCGGCCAATCTGTCGGCGACCGAGGCGATCCAGCTGGCGTCCGCACTGAACTCGCTGCGCGGGTCGGGTGGCGGCGGTCTGAACCCGCTCGGCAAGCTGCGCTCGGCGACCGGGTTCGACCGGTTGCGCGTGCTCGGTGCCGATCAGGCGACCGGGCGCGGCACCAGCCTCGCGGCGGGTAAGTACATCACGAAGAACATCTATGTAGAGATCGTGACCGACGCGAAGGGCTTCACCTCGACCCAGCTCGAGATCGCGTTGACCAAGGCGCTCAGCCTGTTGTCGGCCGCGGGATCGAGCGGCGGGCAGAGCGCGAGCGTGAAATATACGAAGGACTATTGAGTAAAGATCACAACAGGATAGGTTTGGTTATGAAACCTACGGCGTAACGCCGGGGCGCGAGGATGCAGCATGACCGAACATGTCGACGTGATCGTGGTGGGCGCCGGCATTTCCGGGATCGGCACCGGCTACCACCTCCAGACGCGTTGCCCCGACCGCAGCTATATGATCCTCGAAGGCCGGCAGTCGATGGGCGGGACGTGGGACCTGTTCCGCTATCCCGGCATCCGCTCCGATTCGGACATGCACACGCTGGGATTCGTCTTCCACCCCTGGACGGCGGCCAAGTCGATCGCCGACGGCCCCTCGATCCGCGCCTATGTCGAGGAAACGGCGCAAGCGTACGGCATCGACCGAAAGATCCGCTACGGCCATCACGTCAAGTCGGCGGCATGGTCGACCAAGGATGCACGCTGGACGGTCGAGGCGACGGGACCCGATGGCCCGGTGAAGCTAACCTGCAACTTCCTCTCGATGTGCGCGGGCTATTACAATTACGCCAAGGCCTACTCGCCCGAATTCGAGGGCGCGGAGAGCTTCGCCGGGCAGATCGTCCACCCGCAATTCTGGCCCGAGAACCTCGACTATAGCGGCAAGCGAGTCGTCGTGATCGGCAGCGGCGCGACCGCCGTGACGCTGGTCCCGTCGATGGCGAAGACCGCGGCGCACGTGACGATGCTCCAGCGCTCGCCGACGTACATCGTCGCGCGGCCGGGCGAGGACGGCGTGGCGAACTGGCTACGCGGCAAACTGCCGGCCAAGGCGGCGTACGGCATCACGCGGTGGAAGAACGTGCTGATGGGCATGTTCTTCTACCGGATGGCACGGAAGAAGCCCGCCGTCGTGAAGGAACGGATGATCGGCATGGTCCGCGATCACTTGGGCCCCGACTACGACGTCGCGACACACTTCACCCCGCGCTACAACCCGTGGGACCAGCGTGTCTGCCTGGTTCCCGACGGCGACCTGTTCACCGCGATCAATGCCGGCACAGCCTCGATCGTCACCGACACGATCGCGCGGATCACGCCTGACGGCATCCATCTTGATTCGGGGAAGGACCTGCCTGCCGACGTGATCGTCACGGCGACGGGCCTCGAACTGCAATTGATGAGCGGAGCCGCGTTCAGCCTCGACGGGAAGCCGATCGAACTCGCCGGGCGACTCCAGTACAAGGGCATGATGTTCGACGGCGTGCCGAACCTGTCCTCGACCTTCGGCTACACCAACGCGTCGTGGACGCTGAAGGCGGACCTGACGGCGATCTACATGTGCCGGCTGTTGAATACGTTGAAGAAGCGCGGCCTGCGTCAGGCGATGCCGTTCAACAATGATCCGACGATGAAGAGCGAGTCGTTCCTCGATTTCACATCGGGGTACGTGCAGCGCGCTGCTGCGGCTTTACCGACGCAGGGAGAGCGCAAGCCATGGAAGTTGAACCAGAATTACGCCCTGGACGTGCTTGCGCTCAAGTTCGGCTCGATCGATGATGCGATGCGGTTCTCGAACCCGGTGCAGGCTCGTGCGCGGCGCGAGGACGTTACCGCCTGAGGGTACCGTTTTGAGTCCCGACTAGCAGTCGGGGCATCCAGAATCGGCGCGGGGTTTGCCTAAGTAGGTTCACGCTTCGCCGATGAAAAGACTATAAAGCAAAATCAGCGCGTAGCGGGCGGGCAGTTGCGCCGAAGTGCCTCGGTCCAGACAGCAGTCACTTTAAAGTGTCGGCCCGAACACCGAGGCGCGCCCTTATTCGACGCCTCCGCAATGTTCGAGCCGACCGGCATTCACCAGGGGCGAATGCCTTCGCCGTAAACGAGCGCGATAATGAGCTTCAGCATGTTTTGCTCCCTAATTGGCACCGAGAAGGTGCCGGTTCCGAATATCGGTTAATGAAGCGTTAAACAATAACATTTGTAATTTGTTAACCATCTTCTTGGCGTCCTAGCGTGCTAGGTGCTTAAGGGTATATTTATGCGTCCGAGCTATTCGGAGTGGGATGAGCCACATTCCGCACGGTCAGGTCGAAGGCAGCCCGCATTTAGGGGGCATTCGGCTGTTGGACGCCGACCTGTCGATAAAGCGCACGCGGGATGCGATATGCCAAGCTTCACAAGGCTCTTGGCGGTTTCTCGTGCTTGCCGAGGTTGCGAATTTCGCGGTGTTGCGGCGTCATCTCGGACGATCGAGGGCGGACACCGTGATAGTCGATGTCGCAGCGCGGATCGCCGATACGCTGCCCGACGCCAGGGTCATGGTCGCGGGACGCGACACGGCGGAAATCGTCTTCGAGAGCGAGGCACGGCTAGCCTTGGACGTTGCGATCGCCGCGCTGGAAATCGCGTTCGAGGACCCGTTCGACATCGACGGGGAGTCGTATGTGATCCATATCCAGTTGGGGGCTGCCGCCGCCTCGGCGCACCGCGACGAGGTCCTGCTCATAGAAGAGGCCGAGCACGCGTTGCGCGAAGCTCGGGCCGAACGAATCACGATCGCGCGGGATGTCACCGGCAACCCTGCGGCAATGGATCGTGCCGAGCTATCGCTGGACCTGACGCGTGCGATCGAAAAGGAGGAACTGTTCCTCCAATACCAGCCAAAGGTTCATCTCCGTCGCCAGGAGGTCACGAGCGTCGAGGCGCTGGTCCGCTGGAACCACCCGACACGCGGGCTCGTGCTGCCCAACGACTTCATTCCTCTGGCCGAGGAGTCGCGGGATATCGTCGCACTCACGTTGTGGACGATCCGCCGTTCGATTGCCGATCAGAAGGCACTGGCTGCCAGTGGTCACGACCTCCGGATTTTCATCAACATCGCGGGGGCATTGCTCGCCGACAAGCGCTTCGTTCGTCGCGCCTGCGAGTTGGTGCAGGCGAGCGGGGCGCAACTCGGGTTTGAGATCACGGAGACGTCGGTCATCCGTGACCCGGAAAGCGCGATCGCAAACCTCAAGATATTCGCGGATATTGGGATCGTCATCGCGATCGACGATTACGGAGCCGGCTTGTCGTCGCTGGCGTATTTGAAGCAGTTGCCGGCACGCGAACTGAAGATCGACAAGCTTTTCGTGACGCAACTTACCAGTTCGAATCGCGACCCGCTGATCGTCCGCTCGACGATCGACCTCGCGCACGCGCTCGAGATGGAGGTGGTCGCAGAGGGTGTCGAGACCCAGGCGGCGATGGCACTGTTGTCGGTGATGGGCTGCGACATGATCCAGGGGTTCCTCATTAGCCGACCGATCAACCTCGATGCGCTGATCCATTTTCTCGATGATGGAAAGTATCAGGCTTTGGCAGCCGATATGCGCGCGCCGTTCAATCGTCTTGCGACCGTCTGGAAGCGCGCCTGATCGCAATGGCGCAGCGCTGGATCGTAGCGGCCGCCGCCGTAGCCCTGACGTTCATCGGCCCAGCCGTGTCCGCGCAACCGGCTATCGTCCAAGCAGAGGACGTTGCTGCCGACCGATACGAGACGACGGTCGCGGATGCCAATGCGACGATGCTGGTCGATCCGGCCAAGGCGTTGCCCAAAGCGATCGTTGCCGAACGCCTTGGTGCACAAATCGCCGACAAGAAAGCTCGCGGTATCGCGATCGCCACCGCGCAATGGCTGCAAGGCGAGGCGTATCTCCGGATCAATACTCCCGACAAGGCGGATGTACTCATCCGGGGGGCACTTGCGGCGGTGAAACGGTATCAGCCAAAGTCGAAGCTTCATGCCGACCTGCTCATATCGATGGGGTGGCTCGACAGCTATCAGGGCCATGTCGGCAATGCTCTGATCGACTATCAACTGGCATTCGGTATCTACCGAAAGCTTGGCGATGCTCGGGGGCAGTCGCGGGCGCTGGTCTTTATCGCGTTGCTCTATACGCAGGCTAAGGACCCCGAGACGTCGGACCGCTATTATCAGCAGGCGCTCGATATTTATCGGGGGGACGTCAATATCGCCGTCTCCGTTTACAACAACCGTGCCTTGGTGTTCGCCGAGGACAAACAATACAAGAAGGCCGCGGAGCAGTTCAAGAACGCGCTCGATCTGGCGAAGCAGCTCAACAGCAGGAACCTGCTCGAGCTGATCTATATGAACATCGCGCGCGTGCAGCTCGAACTTGGCAACCTGACGCTTGCGGACCGGGCGATCGCGAACGGGCGGGCGACGGCCGATCCCAGTGACCCGAGTCTCGCAGGGCGCCTGACGGCAACGGCAGCGCAGGCGGCGTTGCAACACGGCGACCTGCCACGCGCTAATCGATTGATCGAAAGCGCGCTGGTCGGGATCGATCCGAAAACCACGGGCATCTCGTACCGCGATTTTCATCAGACCGCGTACAATGTCTTCACGGCAACGGGCGACACCACTTCGGCGCTGGTCCATCTCCAAGCCCTCAAGCGCCTCGACGACGCGGGCACCAAGCTCGCTACCGACACGAAGACCGCGCTGATGGCGGCGCGGTTCGATTTCGCCAATCAGGAGTTGCGGATCAGCCAGCTCAAGGCCAGCGAATTGCAGCGCAGTATCGCGTTCGAGCGCACGCAGGCGCGGACTCAGCGGAATATCTTCATCGCGACGGGCGCGGCGGTCGCTGTCGTCATTGTTCTGCTGGCGATCGGGCTGGTTACGATCCGTCGCAGCCGGGATCAGGTACGCGCTGCCAACGACGACCTCGCGACGACGAACAGCGCATTGGGTAAGGCGCTGGCCGCCAAGACCGAGTTCCTGGCCACGACCAGTCACGAGATCCGGACGCCGCTGAACGGTATTCTGGGCATGACTCAGGTGATGCTGGCGGACCCGACGCTTCCGGCGGACATGCGCGACCGGCTTGGCGTGGTGCATGGCGCCGGGATCACGATGCGGGCGCTCGTCAACGACATCCTGGACGTCGCCAAGATGGAAACCGGCAACCTGACGATCGAGGCGGCTCCGTTCGACGTCTGCGCAACGGTGACGGACGCGGCGCGGATGTGGGAAGAGCAGGCGCGCGCGAAAGGGCTTTCCTTCACCGTCGATGTCGGCGGTTGCCCTGCGATGATCATGGGCGACGCCGCACGGGTTCGACAGATCGTCTTCAATCTCCTGTCGAACGCGCTGAAGTTCACCAAGGCGGGCCATGTCGCGCTGAGCATTCAGGTCGGCGACGACGACCGACTGCGCGTCACCGTCACCGATTCCGGCATCGGTGTTCCCGCCGACAAGATCGAGGAGATCTTCGAATCGTTCCGTCAAGCCGATGCCGGGACGACACGACAATTCGGTGGCACTGGCTTGGGACTGTCGATCTGTCGCAATCTGGCGCGGGCCATGGGCGGTGACGTGTCCGTCAGCAGCATCGTGGGGCAGGGGGCGACCTTCACGCTCGTCCTGCCGCTGATCCGTGCCGACACGAAGGCGGTCGAGATCGTTGAAACGGATACGCGACCGGGCACGCTGATCGTCGATCGCAACCCGATCACGCGCAGCATGTTCAAGACTTTGCTCGCGCCTTACGGCGGCCCGATCGCCTTCGCGGCGTCGGTCGACGAAGCGGTCATGCGTCTTGCCGATGGGGACGTCGCGCGCGTGCTGATCGACGATGCGACGGTGCGCGCGAGCAACGACGCGCTGGGCGGACTGTCGCGGATTGCCGAGGCGGCGTATATCTCGGGTGCCGAGACGACGTTGTTGTGGCCTGTCGCCGCAGAGAGGGAGCGCGAGGAACTGCTGCGTACGGGGATCACGCGGGTCGTTGCGAAGCCGGTGAGCGGGGGCGCGCTGATTGCGATGATGTTCGATGGATCGGTATCGACCAACGGCGTGAATCCGGACCTTGTATCGCATGCTGCATGAGGCGTAGAGGCGGCCATATGGCCACGATATATCCTCCTTTGATCTATGTTAAGCGGGGGGTGCGGTGAACGTTTTGTTCATCGAGGACGACCGGATGAACCGTCGTGTCGTCAAGGATATGCTCGACGTTGCCGGCGTATCGATGGTCGAGGCGGAGAGTGCGGAACGCGGTCTCGAAATCCTCGATGAACAGGAGTTCGCGATGATCCTCGTCGATCTGCGGATGCCCGGCATGGACGGTATCACCGCGATCGAACATATTCGTGCCCGGCAGGACGCCAAGGCCAAGGTGCCGATCATCGTCGTTACCGCGGATATCGCGCCCGATCTGCGGGAGCGCTGTCTGACGGCGGGTGCGGACGACGTTATTTTCAAGCCGGTCGCGATGGATTCCCTGTTCGACGCGATGGGTGTGATCCTGGCACGCGGGGCCGAGGGCGACGGTGTGATCGGCTAGTCGCCGCTTTGATCGTGGCGTCCTAGCGCTGCACCGAGCGATGCAGTCGCGCTGCCGCGTTTCGCTGGCTTGGGCTGCGAAGGGTCCGGCGACCAGCCGGTCAGGAATACGATCTGGAATGTCTCGTGGGTTCGGCCACGATCGTCCGACGCGCCAGCGAAGGCAGCGGCGGTCCGTCCTACCGTCGCGGACACCAGGGGCCGGCGCTGCGCGAGGATGTTACCTGCTGCCATTCCGCGCAGATCACCGAACAGCCGGCCGAGATCGCGATAGCCCACGTCGAGCGTCTCCACATCGGCCACGGGTAGGGCAAACCCCGCACGCATCAGCAGGTCGCCGGCGGATCGTACGTCGATCTGCGGATGGAGACGCGCGGCGGGCCGCTCGCTTTCCGCGGACCTCAGTGCGCTGCGCAGTGCCGGCAAACTCCCCGCACCGACGAACGCGCCGAGAAACAGGCCGTCGGGGCGGAGCACGCGGCGGATCAAGGACAGCGCGCCGGGCAGGTCGTTGACCTGATCGAGTACGCCAGCGCTCACCACGAGATCGAACGAGGCATCGGCGAAGGGGAGGCGATCCTCGTCTGCCTGCACGCCACCCGGCTTGGCGGCAAACGCGAACCCCGCATCGCAGCGCGCCACTCGCGCACCCGGCGGTGGGGTGAAGGCGCCGTCGAAACAACCGAGATCGAGGATGTCGGCGAAGTCGCGCGTCACCGCATCCAGCCGCTCAGCGATCCCGTCGAGCATCGTCGCGCGCAGGAAATCATGCTCGGCATAGCCCGGCGCGGCGCGGTCCCGGCGGACACGGCGCGCGGCGCGGTCGAAGATCTCGGGGGCGGAGTTTTCTGAAACGATATCGGACACGTCTTCGCTTGTGCCGTGGTCGCCCGCGTCCGACAAGGGCTGGCACTCATGGGGGGCTCGATGACAATACTCGCCCCGTTCCGCTTCATCGCCGGGATCGCCTTGCCGCCGCGATGCGCCGGTTGCGGCACGCCGGTTGCCGAGGATCACCGGTTCTGCGCGATCTGCTGGACCGGATTGCGCTTCCTGGGCCCGCCGTGGTGTGCGGGCTGCAACCAACCCTTCGCGTTCGATCGTGGTGAGGACGCGCGGTGTGCGGCATGCCTCGAGGATCCGCCACGTCATGTCGGCGTCCGCGCCGCCGTCGCGTACGGTCCGATCGCGCGGACGCTGGCGTTGCGACTGAAGTATGGCGGTCGTATCGCCTTTGCGGAGACCATGGCGCGACAGATGCGGCGCCTGCTGCCGGACGAGGTCGACCTGCTTGTGCCGGTGCCACTGCACCGCTGGCGAATATGGTCGCGCGGCTTCAACCAGGCGGCGCTGATCGCCGACGCCATCGCGGCGGTTTCGGGGGTAGGGCACGATCGCACCGTTCTGACGCGGCCCAGACGGACAATCCTGTTGCGCGGGCTCGGCGGACGACAGCGAGCAAAGGCGGTGTCGGGCGCGTTCGCGGTTACGGCGCGGAGCCGCGTGCGGGGCAGGGCGATCGCGCTGGTGGACGACGTCTACACCAGTGGCGCGACCGCCGACGCATGTACCCGCGCGCTGCTCAAGGCGGGCGCGCGATCGGTCGTGATCCTGTGCTGGGCGCGGGTCTTGCCGGCGTCTGACGATTGACAACGGCAAACCGAGACCACATTTCCCGCTGCATGGCTAAAGTCGAAATCTACACCAAGGCGTTCTGTCCGTATTGCACGCGCGCGCTGAAGCTCCTCGCGTCGAAGGGGGTCGAGCCCGAACAGTTCGACGTCACGATGGGGGGGCCGAAAAAGGCCGAGATGGTCGAGCGGTCGGGTGGTCGCATGACGATGCCGCAGGTCTTTATCGACGGTAAGCACATCGGCGGATCCGACGATCTGGCTGCGCTCGACGCGAAGGGCGGCCTCGACGCACTCCTCGCCTGATGGCGAAGATCGGCGTCCTCCAGATGACGAGCGGGATCGATCCCGCCGTCAACGCCGCGACGCTGGTCGAAGCGATCCGTGACGCGGGAAAGGCCGGCGCGGCGGTCCTGTTCACGCCTGAAATGTCCGGGCTGATCGATCGCGATCGGTCTCGCGGAGCATCCTCGATCGTCACCGAGAACGCGGACCCGGTGCTCGCCGCCGTGCGTGCCGCGGCCGCCGAGGCCGGTGTCTGGGTTCATCTGGGCTCGCTCGCCGTGCGGCGGCCCGACGGCAAGTTCGCCAATCGTGGGTTCGTGATCGATGCGGCCGGGGCGATCCGCGCGCGCTACGACAAGATCCATCTGTTCGACGTCGACCTCCCAACCGGCGAAAGCTGGCGTGAGTCCGCCGCCTACGTCGGTGGCGACGCGGCGATCGTCGTCGATACGCCGGCAGGACGCCTAGGTCCGTCGATCTGCTACGATGTGCGGTTCGCGGATCTCTATCGTGCGCTCAGCGATGCAGGCGCGACGATCCTTTCAGTTCCCGCTGCCTTCACGCGTCCGACCGGCGCCGCGCACTGGCATATCCTGCTGCGCGCGCGGGCGATCGAAGCGTGCGCATACGTCGTCGCAGCCGCGCAGACGGGCGTTCATGCGGACGGACGCGAGACCTATGGCCATTCTCTGGTCGTCGATCCGTGGGGGGACGTGATCCTCGACATGGGCGAGACGGCCGGGCTTGCCTTCGCCGAGATCAATCCCGCTCGCGTAGAGTACGTCCGGTCCCGCATTCCGGTGATCGCCCATCGTCGCGCGATTCCCGCCGTTACCAGCCTGTCGTGATCGTCTTCGACCTCAGATGCGGCGGCGGGCACGTGTTCGAGGCGTGGTTCGGATCGAGCGACGCGTATGAAAGCCAGCGTAAAGCGGGGCAGGTGCAATGCCCGGTCTGCAACGGTGGCGATGTGACCAAGGCGGTCATGGCGCCTGCAATTCCATCGAAGAGCAACTCGAAGCCCTCTCCGCCGAGCCCGGACGCGTTGAAGGCCGCTATGAAGATGCTTGCCGCGCGGCAAGCAAAAGCGCTCGAATCGTCGGAATGGGTCGGCACCGCCTTTGCCGACCGCGCCCGCGCGATGCATCTCGGCGAGGAGAAGCAGGCGACGATCCATGGTCAGGCCAGTCTCGCCGAGGCGAAGACACTGGTTGACGAGGGCGTGCCGGTCGCGCCGCTGCCGCTGCCCGTCGTTCCGCCCGAAAAGACCAACTGAGCCGCGTTCGGGCCCGATTTCAGGCGGCACGTGGCGGAAGAGGTGTCCGTCGAACTAATCGTCTGACACCGTATGATAACGTCGATCTGAACGCAGCTACTGCTCTGATTGTGCAAGATATTCCTAGCCGCTTCGTATTACTGCGTATGACCACGTTGTGCTAAAGAGGGTCACGAATCAGGGCAGAGAATTGGGGCACAGATGGCTAAGACGAACGCGCTCACAGCGTTAGCCGTGCGGAACGCAAAGATTAACGGCCGAATCGCCGATGGGGGTGGCCTGTATTTGTCGACGACCAACGGCGGAAAGCGCTGGACCTTCATTTATCGATGGGACGGCAAGCGGCGAGAGATGGGGCTGGGGTCTGCCGCTACGGTAAAGCTAGCGGACGCGCGGACCCTAGCTAGTGCCGCTCGCGACCATCTCGCTGCCGGAGTCGACCCCGTTGCGGGCCGGGAAGCTGCGCGGACATCGGCGGTCATTCCGAAATTAGTGACGTTCGCCACCTATGCGGAGGCTTACATCGCGTCCGTTGAGCATGGATGGCGGAATGAGAAACACCGGCAGCAATGGCGCAGCAGTCTGAAAACCCATGCTGCCAGTCTGTCAGACTTGGATCTCAATGCGATCACGACAGACCACGTTTTAGACGTGCTTCGTCCGATCTGGTCTGACAAGCCGGAAACCGCTGGTCGCGTTCGCGGCAGGATCGAAAAAATCTTGAACGCGGCGAAGGCCCGTGGATTACGAAGCCGTGACGCCGCAAACCCTGCGCAGTGGCGCGGTCACTTGGATATCCTGCTGCCCCTTAGGTCCAAGCTGTCACGCGGACACCATCGCGCGCTTCCCTACTCTGAGATGCCGTCATTCATGCAGATGCTCGCTGGCCGTCCTGCTATGGCAGCGAAGGCACTGACGTTTTTAGTTCATTGCGCGTCCCGATCAGGCGAAGTCCTTGGGGCTCGCTGGGGAGAGATTGAGGGTAGCTTATGGACCATACCGGCCGACCGTATGAAGGGTGGCCGGCCGCATACGGTGCCGCTCTCAAATGCAGCCCAGCAACTGATCTCTGAAATGGAACGCGGAGAAGCCACCGACTTCATTTTTCACGGTGGTGAACCAGACCGTCCAATGTCGAACATGTCCATGGCCATGCTGCTGCGACGAATGAAAGTGAACGTCACTGTTCACGGTTTTAGATCGACATTCAAAGACTGGGCGTCGGACGAAACCAGCTACCCCGACGAGCTATCGGAGGAATCACTGGCCCACATTATTGGGTCAGCCGTTAGACGTGCGTACCGCCGTGGCGAGGCTCTTGATCGTCGCCGCAAGTTGATGGACGAATGGTCCGACTACATTCTGGAATTCAACTCAAAGTTGAAATAGACGCTGGGATATTCGAATGCACAATCAACTTTCTCATAGTTCGCGAAGACTTTCCCACGGATATTAGGTTGAACAAGGTTGGGGGTGTATGTCTCCGAATCGGAAGCCCGAGTCGGAGAATCGTCATGACCACTACTGTCCAACCATGGAAAGACATTGAGCCACGAGGGCCGTACTTGCGCCCTGCTCAAGCCGCAGCATTTTGCGGCATCTCGAAGCCCACCTTATATGAGATGGTACGAGCAGGGACCTTTCCGGCTCCCGTTCGCGTGCATCCTCAGGGCAAAGCCACCGTAATTCCGCAGCCTTGGCTGGAAGCCGTATTGTCGGCCCGCATGAGGGCAGCAGCATGAGCCCTCAGGAGCAGGTAAAGAACCTGCAGACCAAGCGCGCCACAGCGAGAGCTCAGCGCGACGCCAACGCCTTGGCAATTACTGCCGATGACGCGGCGCGACAGGTCAACGCGGAAGCTGACGTGCTGGGCCTCCCGCGCCCTCATGAACAACTGTCCGACGCCAAACGTGCCGATCTGATCGAAGCCCAGGCCGCCTGCGTCCGGATAATCGAATTCGTGGACAACCAGATGCCTGGCGCGGTTCAGCAGGTTGAAAATGCCGTTGCCGCCCGACGGAGTGTTCAAGGGCAGCACATACGGGCAGAGCTTGTGCCGCCATTGCTTGAAGCGGCGCAGGAAGCCGGCGCCGTGTTTGGACGTGCGCTCGCCAGCCTAGCTGCTGCCGAAGATACCGCCTTACGGCTGCAGAGCCGCCTAGGCACGCCATACGGCCACGGCAACGCGTCAGCACTCTGCGCTGCCATGAGCTCGGCCCAAGCGGCGAACATCTACTGCGACGTCGGGCCAGGGCGCGGGGCTTGGGACTGGGCGGGATACTCAGAAACTGCCGCCAAAATCGAAGAACAGATACAGGAGGTTGCATAGTGACCCAACCAGTCAAAAGCGATCCGGTGACGCTGCTGGCGCTCGGCAACCGTATGGGCCTGCAGGGCTTCGCCACGACAGAGAAGCTAAGCGTCGAAGTTGGCGACGACCAGAAGCGTGGCGCAGGTGCTGCCGCCATCGCTGCGGCCAAGCAGGCCGGCCTGAAGGGCTTCACCGTGTCGGCCCCGGCCCAGTCACAGCCGCCCCGCAGCGAAGGCACTATGGCGCTCGCCGTACGGCTCGGGCTTCCAGGCTTCGTGCCGAAGGAGGCTGCGGCAACCAAGGGCACTCCTACGTCGAAGCCCGCGACAGTCCCGCCGACCATTCGAGTATCGCAGACCCCGAGTGCAGCGGCGTCGCATACATCCACATCCCGCGCTGCCGCGCCTGCGCCACAAATGTCGAAGCAACGGTTTGTGTGCGTAGACATTGCCGCTGGCGGCCTTGATGCGTTCACGGCACTTGAGGGTAAGATGGGCCAACCGTTCGCATCGAACGTCCGCGGTCAATCTTCATGGCTGCAGCGCGACAATCCTGACGGCGGCCAGACGCGGGCCTATCCTGCGATGAATACCGACCTCATCAAGCTGGAAGCGATGGGCAGCAACCTAGGAAGCCCCGCGCTGCGCATGAGTGTCGGTCCGCTACCCCTGAGCCAGTTCGCAATGCACACGTCCGCAGGACCCGTTAAGTCTGGATCGCAGAAGTCAGCATCGGGCATAAACCCCAGCGTACCCGGTGCCCTCCGTCAGGCGCTGAGACGATGAGGCCGCGCCGCATGATCGCCTGGCCGTTGTGGGAGCAGCGTCGGATCGCAGAACTGCAGGCCGGAGGCATGCCCCCGGAAGTCGCCCGGTGCATCGGCAAGGCCGAAACAGTCAATCGGCAGCGCATTAGCCGCTGCATTGGCTGGCGAAGGGCTCGGACGGCCGAGTTGGACTGCGTCGTCACCGGCGAGACGGTCAAGTTCGTGATTATCGGGGGCCTCGCAGGGCTGACTCCTGCGCAGCGGCAGCGCCTGTTTGCCCTGCCGAACCTATCGCCGATGATCACGCCGTAAGGCTTCGTCGACACTAAAAACAGAAAGCCGGAGCGAGGATGAAATCGCTCCGGCTTCCCTGGATTCTGCGAACCCGTCCACACGGAGATACATAGCAGATTCTGGGCCTGACACAAGGCTTAGTTGAATTATGGCTACCCGTTTTAAGCATCTGTCTCTCGTATCTTCTACTGACTCAGAACCGCAGTCGATCATTGATCAAATCAGCGATCTCGTCGGGGCGGGGTTTGCTGTTCACTGGATCAAACCGCGATCGAAGAAGCCCGCCTACGGTGCGGGATGGCCTGATGCGCCTGTCTCTTCATTTGAAACGTTGCGATCAACGTATGTCGACGGTAACAACGTAGGCGTTCGGCTCGGGCAGCCATCTGCTCTTGTTGGCGGCGGCTACCTTCACGCCATCGACCTCGATATTCGTATTCCCGAGCTCGCAGATGAAGCCTGGGCAGCGTTCGCGGCCCTCTTTCCAAACGTCCGCCGCGAGGATCTGCCAGAAGTCGCATCGGGTAGTGGTGGTGAGTCACGGCATCTCTATTTTGTCACTGACAGGCCGTTCAATTCGAAGCTGTTGGCACGGTCTGACGGCAAACACCGTCGCGCGGATGGCGGATGGCCCAATGATTGGGAAATCGAGCTATTTGGGAGTGGTAAGCAAATAGTTCTCCCGCCTTCTATCCATCCTGTGACCGGAAAGCCGTATACTTGGGTCCGCGAGTTCGATTTCGACGGCTTCGAACAGCCGTTTATCCCGGCCGCCCACGTCGAGTTGCTGGGCGCCGTCGATGCGCAGATGCTTCCGTTTGAAGCCATTCCTCCCGCGACGTTTGAACCGGGTCAGTTGGAAAACGAACTGGCGATGATTCCGGTCTCCGATTTGCACTACGACGAATGGATCAAGCTCGGCCAGGCGCTGCACCACCAGTTTGGTGGGTCACAGGAGGGCCTGGACCTGTGGGAGAAGCATACCCGCCGGTCGACGAAATTCACCGGTGACGCCCAGCTGCGCGAAATGCGTCGCATCAAGTGGCGTTCGTTCGGCAAGTATCGCGGCAAACCCGTTACTATACTGACAGTCCGTCAGTGGTATCGCGATGCATTCCATGTCGCGCAGGTTGCTGACTTGGACGATATGGAGGATCTACCAGTCGAGCTCACCTTACCGACCGGCCCATCGGATTTTGACGACCTCCTCAATGCGCCTTCCCCAATCGCGTCATCTGATGAATCGGTCTTCGATATCGGGCTCAGCGATACGGCGCCGGACTGGAAGACGCTACTAGCTATCAACGAGAAGGGCAGCATCGAAGCGAACCTGCACAACCTGCGTCTAATCATCGAAAACGACAAGCGGACTACAGGCGTGATGGCCTTCAATGAGTTCAGCCAAGAGATTGTGCAGAGGGGTATGCCCGGAGTCCGCTCGCCCAACCGGAAGAACCAAGCGAAGCCCTTCGTCCAGCTGACGGGGCCGATTTGGACCCTGCACGATCGTGCGAACGGAGACTTCTGGACCGTCGAGAAAGACAACAGCATCCGCGCGATGATCGAAGCCCCTAAGACGCAGGGCGGTTACGGGATCAAGGTTTCTGATCGCGACCTACAGGCGGCGATCGAACTCGCCGGTCACAAAATCTGCTTCCATCCCGTACGCGAATATCTGTCGGCCCAACAATGGGATGGCACGCCGCGGGTCGAGCGGCTGTTCATTGACTACCTGGGCGCAACAGACGACGCCTACGGCCGTGACATCGCACGGCTAATGATGACCGCGGGCGTTGCTCGGATATTCGAGCCCGGCTGTAAGTGGGACTACGTCGTCATCCTGCAGGGCCTGCAGGGGAAGCGCAAATCTACCTTCATCAGCACGCTGGCAAAGAACTGGGCGGCCGAGCTCGAGGGAGACATGACGGACACACGCGCCATGGTCGAGGCGATGCAGAAAGCGTGGATACTCGAAATTCCGGAACTAGCTGGCTTTACCCGCGCCGACGTTCGACACATCAAGGGGTTCGTCAGCCGGCAGACGGACAAAGTGCGGCTGGCATATGCCAAACGGGCACAGGAGTATCGTCGGCAATCTATATTTTGCGGCTCCACCAACGACTTCAAATTCTTGAAAGACGATACCGGCAACCGTCGTTTCTGGCCTATCGGCTGCCACGTCGAGTCGATCGATATTGATCGACTTCGGGCTGAAGTCGACCAGCTTTGGGCCGAAGCCGTCGTGCTCTACCGCGCCATGCGCGTCGCGCAGCCGTTCGGGGACTTGCCGCTTTATCTGACCGGCGAGGCTGCACAGGCGATCGCAGTTCAGCATCAGGAGTCAGCGCAGGTGGAAAGCGCGGATGAGGCGCAGGCAGGTCAGATCGGCGCTTGGCTTGATACGCCGATTATCAGCGGCAGCGTTGATGACGACCGAGACGCTGACGGCAAAGCCATCGTTCGGCACGAGACATGTTTGCTCGAAATCTGGGTCGACTGCCTGAAGAAGGACCGCGGACTCTATAACCAGCAGGCCGCGCAGATGCTTGGTCGCGCAATGCGGTTGGTGCCAGGATGGACACCAGAAAAGACGCCTCGTCGATTTAACAAAGAATATGGAGTGCAGCGTGCAATCACTCGCGACATTGCGACGCTGCCTTAGACCTCCAAGAGAGGGTTTGCCTGTCTTCCGACATCGCCGCGGCCGATGATGGTAAAGGATGCGAACCCTACCTCTAGAATTGAGCCAGTCAGCACTGCATGCGGGTTAGCCTGTCTCCCAGACTTCGTTGAGTATCCGCGCGGCGAGTGCGGCCTTATCCTGCGGGAGAAAACGACCATAATGGAGCGCGACCATCTCTGGGGTATCTTGGATGGCGTAGCTGGCCTGCTCGAACGACCCCGTAGTCTTGAGGATGTGCGTAGCCAGAACATCGCGGACATTATGCGGGCCATGCGGCAGCAGCCCTGCGATGGCCCCGCGTTTCGTATAAGGATTATAGATTCCGTATCGCTGAATAATCAGCCGCCAGGCTTCATAGAATGTCGCGGAGTCATAAGCCGCGTCGCGCGAGGTACGCTTCACCGTTTTCACGAAAAACGTGCAGGGATCTTCCGCGGCCGCCAGTAGAATTGGCCGATGCTGAGCGATGTAGGCGTCGATATGAGGGTATAGACCGTCGAGATCTGGCAACAGAAGCCTGAAGGGTTGCCCGCCGAAGAAGGACGAGTTTGCATTCTTGAAGGCGTTTGACGGAATAAGGACTTCCCACTTTGTCTCACGAACGTTCCAACGAAGTTCGCCACGCTTGAGCGTCTCAAGCTGGCGTTCGGACCGCGGCGTATTGCCGCGCGGACATAAAAGCAGTTGCCGCAAATTCTTCTGACGGACGCCTAGGTGAAGGCCCATTCGTAACATAAGCATGCCGCGCACGACCTCAGCGGCTGCCTTGGGATAACGTCGCCCGTCCGGGATGCGAGCCGCAATTTCCGCGGTGATCAGCCGATAGCTCGCTAGCGGACGGTCGGTTTCGAGAATGGCCAGAATTGGCTCGAACGGGTCGCGGTGCACTCGCGCGACCCGTTGGATTTCTTTGGCCCGCCGTAGACAGTGATCATGAGCCTGGTCGCAGATGCCGTCCCAGTCGATCCGCGCACGCGCCAAGTCATCGTCGCTTACCAAGCCATCGATTACGGCTAGATCGAATGCGATCGCAGGGCGCTGCCGCAACCATCCAGTCTCCCGGCGCGTCAGCGCCAAGCCGAACGCCAGCATGTTGACTTCCCAGTTCGTGTAGAAGCCTCGCTTTGTTTCGCGCCAAGTGAGATACCAGTCCCATACTGACGGCAGGACGAGCAGGCCGAGGGTGAGGCTATCGGACGGCACCCCCCGGCCGCCGATTGGTGAAGTGGGATCAGCGGTCATCGCCCCGAACAGCAACCCAAGATGTTCGACCTTCTGTGCAACCGTCTCATCGCCCCATACACCTGCTCGTTTGCTGCCAATCGCGCTCAGTGTGGACGTCTTGAATTGTATCAAATCTTTGACTTCACGGATCAACCGCGGCGGGGTGCGCAAGCCATTCACCTTCGGGTACAGCACGGCATCGTCCCACGCCCCGCAGTCGACACCGTCGAGCGGTGGGAAGCGCAGACCATAACGGTGCCTGAGAGATTCGGCCTGATAGCGGCGATAGTCGGTCGCTCCGGAAACGATCACAGTTCGGACCCAATCGATGATTTCAGCGCGTTCGGCGTCAGGGCGCTGGTCGAGATCGTCGGGCAGATGCCACGCCATGCGCCGCCGCTCGGAATCCGCGATGTTCGTAAAACGGTGGCCCCGTGGTGCTTTTGCCGCCGCGATCAGTTTGTCGCGAAAATAGTCGGCCGGCAGACGATACCGTTGCTCGACGCGCCCGAGAACCTCGAAGCTCTGTAACGTGGCCGGCAGCCTCTTCCCGATCTTCCAATTGTGGAAGGTCTTGCGATCGAACGCCTCGCCTGATGCGATGACCGCGCGGTGGAGATGGTGACAGCTATCGCCATGACGTTCGAGATGAAGGGCAAAAGCCTCGGGAAATGTCGGCGGATCGACCCATTCGAGGACAAGAGGCTGTGGAAACTCAACAATCGCGCGCGGTTTCGGCCCTCTCTTTTTTGGAAGGGACAACGTGTCTGGCTTGGCAGCAAAGGTGCGCGCGAGATTACATGGGTCCTTGGGTGAAATGGCAACGGGCAAAAACGGTCTCCTGAGCAAAATTTTGCTCAGACCAAGACGCCTGACGGCGCGCTTCGCGCTAAACTTTAGCGACCAGTTGTCCTTCCCAAGGACGAGGACGTTCACTTGCGACCGCCGACAACCGCACTAGGGCGCCCTTAGCCTCCACATACCAGCATTCGAAACTCCCAGAAAATCTGGCAAAAGGCATGGCTTTCCCCTTCAAACACCGGATTACAGCCCGTTTTGGAGGAATTTCTACCAACCTGTAACGTTGAAACCCGCAGGAATCCGCCATTGTTACAGGCGTTACATGTTACAGGTCCCCGACCACAGTCTGTCGCGCTATGAATGCCCACCGTGTACCATCCGCTGTCTCAACCACGGTCGTATCCTACCCATAGTTTCACCACTGCCTATTAGACTCCTGTAACACCTGTAACGCTGTAACAATGGCGGATTTCTGCGGGTTTTGGCGTTACAGGTCATGTTACAGGGTCGGGGTCTGTAACGGCATACGGGTCTAGGCTGCGAATTTCCGCATATTGCCCTGCATCTGGTTTGAAATAGGTCAGAAACAGGGACTCCGCGTCCCGCGCGGACGGCTACGGACGCTGGAAAGTCCCTTGAGCGGATTGCAGGTGTCCGTGGACGTTCGTGGCCGTCCGCGAGGCGAACAGACGTAGGACGATAGGGTGGCGCTGAGACAGCGCGCCACGGCAGTCTAGACCTTTACGGGTTCTAGTGTCCGTTATGCTCCGGCCGCACCGTACCGAGCGAGCCCGTTGTCTTGAGGTATCTCCTCCAACGTGCATTCATCCTGACACCTTGGCCGAGCCGTCGCATGGCGGGGCCGTTCCATCGGCGGGTTGAAGCATCGGTTGATCGTCAGAGAATCACGGACCCATCGCGGTCCCTGGTCGATAGCGTTTCGATGTCGATGGGATTAGTGCGCGGGGACAAGACCGTCCTTCGAGAGAACTTCAGCCTTCCGATCGGAAACCGACATCCACGACGACGCAAATCATGAGCTTCGCAATTTGAGACTGCTGAGCGAGCATTGCGGCGACGTGTTCGCAACGGTCGGGCCGGACATGAGGTTTCGCTACGTCTCGCCATCCGTAACGAGGATTTTGGGATGGCCGATAGAGTCCGTGATTGCTCGTGCAGTCACCGATTTCGTCTTGGACGAGGACGTGCCGATTATCGGAGCTGCGACTGCGCAACTTCGCGCCGGACTCATCAGAAGCGCGATCGTCACCGTTCGCGTCAGGCATCAAGACGGAACGATCGTTTGGGCCGAGATCACCTCCCGTCCGATCGGTAAACCTGGTTTGGCTGACCTCGGTGAGCGGGCCGTCGTGATACGGGACGTTACCGAACGGAAGGCGTTGCAGGATGCCCTGACCTCCATGGCGATGAAGGACGGTTTGACCGGCCTTGCCAATCGCCGTGCCTTCGACATCGCGCTTGCGGATGCCTGGTCGGAGGTGAGGACATCGCGAAGTCAGATGTCGCTGCTGCTGATCGACGTGGACTTCTTTAAGGAGTTCAACGACGCCTACGGGCATCAGACCGGGGACGACTGCCTCCGTGCGATATCGACAGCGCTTTTAGGACTGCCTCTTGCAGCGGGCGACGTCGTAGCGAGGTATGGCGGTGAGGAACTGGCCGTTATCCTCCACCGCTCCGGCGCCGCGGAAGCGTTGAAGGTGGCGGGGCTGGCGTGCGACGCGGTACATCGCCTGCAGCTTCCACACAGGCAGCCCCCTACGGCGGATGGGATACTGACGATCAGCGTCGGAGCAGCGACGGTCCTTTGGCGGGAAGGTGGGTCCGCAAACATGCCCCACGCACTTATCGCGTCCGCCGATCGCGCGTTGTATCAAGCCAAGAGCAACGGACGAAACCGAGTATCGACCGGTCTAGTGCTGGGCGCGTCAGCCTAACCGGCGGTGCGGGCTAGAGGGTACGCATCTGGGTCGCTTAGGTCCCGACGCCTTGGGCAGTTCCGCCTACACCCGGCCGTTCATGCTGGCGACCCGAGCTTCCGATAACGGCCATTCGTTAGCGCGATCTTTCCCGTTTCTCCGACTCCGGTTGGCCATTTCGGGAAAGAGTAATTGGAAACATATTATGGGAAAGGGGTGCCCCGGACAACTCTTGGCGCGAACGCCCGGGCTACTGTCTCGCTAGGGGTTCCCAAACGAGAAGGGATGAAGCGTTGTCCTTTTTGCGGGATGCAGATTAATCAGCCTAAAACTGCGAAGTCCGAGAGGCCAGATGCCAATGTATCGAATACCGCGCGACACCTGCTGCTGGTGCGAAGGTCCTCATGCATGACGAGCCAAAGCGGAAGGTCGAGACTGAATGTCTCGGGTAACACGCGAACCAGTCCATCGTCCCGTGCGGCGATCATGGTCTGACATATCCCGATGCCGAAGCCAGCGCGCAGCATGGCAAGCTGGACTAGGTTGCTGTCGACACGCATGGCGAAGTCGCCATGCCTCACTCCCGGAAGCATCCCCATGACCGCTTGGCCGGTAGTCGATAGCGTATCCATACCGATCAGGTCGTGGGCAGCGAGGCTGACCACATCGGCCGGTCTGCCTCGTCGTTCCAAATAATCCCGCCGCGCGAACAGCCCGAGCGTCACCTTGCCGAGCCGGCGTGCAATCAGGGATTGCTGGGTCGGATCGGTCATGCGCAGCGCGATATCCGCCTCGCGCTGAAGCAGGTCGGTGACCGCGTCTGTAGGTGCCAGCTCGATCGACAACGCCGGATGATCGCGGCGCAATTGCGCCAGCAGCGATGGCAGATGCTCGGTCGCGAACACCTCGGCCGCGGTCACGCGGACTGTGCCGGCGACCTCGTCGTCCGCTGCCGAAGCTGCGCGCAGCAACGCATTCGTCGTCTTGACGAGTTCGTCGGCGAACGGGCGCAGGGACAAGGCGCGATCGGTAGGCGATAGTCCGCGCTGCGACCTTAGGAAGAGCGTGCCGCCAACCGCCTGTTCCAGCGTCTCGACATGGCGTGCGACGCTGGGCTGGGTAAGTCCTAGCAGACGTGCCGCGCCCGACATCGAGCCCGTCCGCATCACTGCGGCGAACGTCCGATACAGATCCCAGCTCGGCCCTGTGTTCATTCATTATCGTATACCTATGCGCCTTTTTTCGTCAATTCCGTGGTGATCGCCTCTGCCCCATCTTCCGGCAGCAATATGGAGGCGGTAATGACACGAACGGCTTTGGTGCTGGGCGCAACGGGTGGGATCGGAGGCGCGGTAGCGCGCCGGCTGATGCAATCGGGCTGGTCCGTCCGCGGGATGGTCCGCGACGGCGGTGCAAAGCGTCTTTCTGCAGGCGTACTACCGGTCATCGGCGATGCCTTGGATGCGGCTGCGGTCGCGAAGGCCGCGATAGGGACTGAGTTGCTGGTGCATGCGGTCAATCCGCCCGGCTATCGCAACTGGCGCCAGCTCGTCCTGCCGATGCTCGACAACAGCATTTCTGCGGCTAGCGCAGCCGGTGCACGACTTCTCCTTCCTGGAACCGTCTATAATTACGGACCCGACGCATTCCCGGTGATTGGCGAGCAGGCGCCGCAGCGACCCCGGACCCGCAAGGGCGCGATCCGTGCCGAGATGGAACTTCGCCTTCGCGATGCCGCTGAGGCCGGCGATCTAACGTCGTTGATCGTGCGAGCGGGCGATTTCTTCGGACCCGGCGCCGCCAACAACTGGTTTAGTCAGGGATTGGTGAAGCCCGGTACGCGTCCGACGATCATCCATAACCCCGGTGCACGGGGAGTGGGTCATCAATGGGCCTATCTGCCGGACGTCGCTGAGACGATGGTCCGCCTCGTCGAGGAAGCCTCGCTGGCACCGTTCGACACCTTCCACATGGATGGTCACTGGGATGCGACCGGCACGACGATGACGAACGCGATTGTGCGGGTGTTGGGCGATCCAACCGTGCCGGTTGGGCAGCTTCCCTGGTGGCTGTTGAAGATCGCAGGACTGTTCGCCGCCACCCCGCGTGAGCTCGTGGAAATGCGCTACCTGTGGCGCGCCCCGGTTCGTCTGGACAATGCTCGCCTGCTGGCGACGCTCGGCTCGGAGCCCCGGACGCCTCTCGATGACGCGGTGCGAACGACGCTAAGTGCCATAGGGTGTCTTCCAAGTTCTCAAATGAACAATGGAAGCGGGCTTTGATGATGCTAAAACTTTCCCGAACCTCTATCCTTTTGGGAAATTCGGCAGCTGTCCAATGTCTGCTATCGCCATCCGCATTTCCGAAAGCAGCCTGTCCGCTTTCCTCCCCTTTCCGGCCCTCGGGCTTATGCGCTGAGGATGAGATCAATCTCCTTCTGCCTTTTTCCTAGCGGCGTTACGAAGCGCGCTTGTGGCCTCAGGTTCGTAGTACTTATCGCCTAATTTCCTGATCATAGCTTTGATTTCCACAAATGGATCGCGGCCTGAGCTCTCCTCGTCTTTCTCGGTCAGCATGTGAATATCTACCAGAGTCATAGTTTCAGATATGCGATCCTCGCAATGAAGAAGACTAAATGTTAACTTTCGCTGCTGCCAAAGTCTTTCGCGATCTGTAGCCTCGTTCGATATGAGCTTCATGCAGTATTCTTTTAGCCTTATTGATGCAACGCGGACCGCTACATCATAAGAAAGCTGGTTAATCAGGGAGTCTATCTCAATCGATAATGTTATGAGAGACTTCGGCGTTTGACCCATCGAGTCCAAACGGTCGGTTTTATAATTTGCCAAAGCCGAAAGATGGCCTAGCTTCTCGCTGAGGAGCTTACGCCTTTCAGTAACATATGATTTGAGAGAGGCTTCTACCTGCCTTTGGGGATCGTCCAATTCACTTCGAAGTTTCCTCATTTCGTATTGGTCGTTCTTCCATACAAAGTATGAAGCTGCGACAAGCCGCAGCACGACCACAACCAGCACGGTCAGAGCGACACCGAGCGCAAGCGTCTCTTGGACTGTAGCAGTCATTTTGGCGCCCGCCGCCCAAAGCGCCAAAGTTGAGAAAGGCACAATCAAGATTGTTAGCTGATCGGTGAGTAAGACGGACTTCTGCGAAGCTCGTTGGAGCAGTACCCCGGCATACGATAGTGGCTGATTCATGCTCGTATGGTGGGCTGTCACACGGTGGTTGTGGAGTCGGAAAAGTTAGACAGGCTATTTCGCTCCCGAACGATGTGAATCATGCAGGTTGTCACCGCTTGCGATACGCTCGCCAACGGTGAAGAGTTGTTCGTGTCGGTCCGATAACTGTTGGGTAAGATAGCAAAATTGATGTCAACGGGGTTGCCGATCGCGCCCTTGGGATGGCGTGGGATGCTCCCAGACAGCCCAGCCTCGATACCGCCCAGTCGAGCGGCTATAACCGGCCGCCCGCCTTTCGCTTGCTGGACCCTACCGGCACTCTCCCATCCGATACTGTCGCCAGTACCGATCCCACCGCACAGCGGCGCCGGCGGCAATCGCGGCGCACGACAGCGATCGGCCATCCGGCAACGTGCATCGAGCGACCACACGGCTGTAGCTCTTACCGGTCGCCTCGCATCGCAACGTCTTCCGCAGCACCAGGCGTTCGACAATCTGCTGACTGCGTTTGGCGGCGGCGTTGTCACAGCGATAGTTCACCCGCCGCGGGTCCGCCGCTCGGCAGGGTGACGCGCTTTCGAAGTCCGGCGCCTGGACGCCAGCAATCCGAACCTTGACGCCGTTCGAACACCATAAAGGCCCGTCGCCGTCGTGTACGCGGGTCACCGTGCATGAGAACGTCGTCTCTGGTGCGAGGGCGATCATCGAACCACTCGCATCAGTGCTTCGTCCGACTGGCGTCTGCTACAGCGTTCAAGCAGTCAGCTAAAACCTCCCACTGTCGGTACTGCTCCGGCTGCCCTGGTGGCGTCTTTTCCATACCCGACGCCACGATCTTGCATGCGCCCATCTGGCCATGATCGGCCATCAGCGCGAAGGCCTGCCGCCACGCGTCCTGCATCACGCCGACAACCAGTCGGTTTCGGCGTCGTCGACCGCGGCGAACATGTCGCCCTCAGCCTGCATGGCGCTGAGATGTTTGCGCACGGCCTCCGGATCTCCGTTGCGGGGAAAGCGCCGATCAACGACGGCGCCGGCGGCCAACTGGCCAACCAGATCACTTCGGTCTTTCTGCGCCATGAGCCACTGGCCAAACGCTGGCTTCGGCTCGTCATGTTCGGTCATTCTCGCGTCCCTCGAATCAGTGGACTGCCAATCGCATCAGATTGATGTTCTTGCAATGTTCTTGCGAATCAACGGGGATCGCGCCTAGCTAGGGGCAGGCCACGAACGGCGACTCGATACTGACGGAGCAACGAAATGCAGCACGATCTGCGGCTGAGAGCGGCTGCCCGCGTGATATACGACAACGTCTACCCACCTGTTGATGCAGTGCAATTCAGCTTCGACGAGGCCGAACGGTTCGGAACTGTGGAGTACCGGCAGGCCGTCGGCGCTGCCCA
Organism: Sphingomonas sp. Leaf230; assembly: GCF_001421745.1. GTDB lineage: Bacteria > Pseudomonadota > Alphaproteobacteria > Sphingomonadales > Sphingomonadaceae > Sphingomonas. The sequence goes on from NZ_LMKW01000009.1 coordinate 569,383, forward strand.
GGACGCACGGTCGGTTCTGGCTGCGCACCACGACCAGCTCCTCTTCGCCGCGATCCTATAGATCATGCGCTTGATCAACTCAGACCGCCCGGTCGTCGTTGCGCTGAACCGTCGTGACGACGCGCTGCGACTTCACGACGTCCCGTTCGAGCTGGTGCCGTGTGAGGTGCCTTTCTTCCTGGTCCACACGCCGGCAGGGTTCCCGTCGCCTGCGCAGGACGACATGCAGGAGCCGATCGACTTGAGCGCGTGGCTCATCGAGCATCCAGCCGCCAGCTATGTCATGCGCGTCGAGGGGCGGTCGATGGCGGGAGCCGGCATTATCGACGGCGATCTGCTCGTCGTGAACCGGGCTAAGGCGCCGCGAACGGGTGCCATCGTCGTCGCACTGGTGCACGGCGAACGTACCCTGAAGCGTCTGCGCTATGTCGACGGCCGCCACTGGCTCGTCCCTGAGGCCGAAGGGTTCGCGGACATTCTGGTCGACGAGCATGTCGAGATATGGGGCACGGTCGTCGGCGTCGCGCGCAAGATGGCATGAGCACGCCGATCGCACTGATCGACTGCAACAACTACTATGTCTCCTGCGAGCGCGCCTTCGATGCCAGCTTGGTCGGAGTCCCGGTCATTGTACTGTCGAACAACGACGGGTGCGCCATTGCACGATCGGCGGAAGCCAAGGCGCTTGGGATCAAGATGGGTGATCCGATCCATCACCTACGCGACAAGGTGAAGCAGCATGGCATCCAGGTGCGGTCGTCGAACTATGCGCTTTATGGCGATATGCAGCGCCGCGTGATCGCCGCCTGCGAGTCCTTCGCCCGCGACTTTGAGATCTACTCGATCGACGAGACATTCCTGGATCTCACCGGCTTCGAAGGGCGCGATCTTGTGGCCCACGCGAACGCGATGCGTTCCCAGGTCCAGCTATGGACGACGATACCTACGTGCGTCGGCATTGCGGAGACCAAGACGCTGGCGAAGCTGGCGAACGCGGCGGCCAAGAAAAACCCGCAGTTCAACGGCGTGGCCGATCTTCGCGACGACGACGTGCGGCGCGATGTGATGCACACCTTCGCGGTCGGTGACGTGTGGGGCGTTGGCAGCGCCACCGCACGGAAGCTGACCGATCTTGGTATTCATACCGCCGGTGCGCTGCGTGAGATGCCTATGAAGCAGGCGCGCGCCGTCGGCACCGTCGTGCTTGAACGGCTAGTTGCCGAGTTGCGCGGTGTCCCGTCTAACGCCGTTGAGTCGGTCGAGCCGCGGCGGAAGGGCATGGCGGTCACCCGCTCGTTCGGGACGCCAATCTACGACTTCGAGCGGATGATGGGCGCGCTGTCGCAATACGCGCTGCGGGCTGGCGAAAAGCTGCGATCGCACGGCCTCGTCGCAGCCCGGCTGACCGCGTTCTTTCATACGAACAAGCACAAGCCCGACCGGCCTCAGTACGGCGCATCGCGCATGGTGACGCTGCATCCGATAACGAATGATAGCCTCGAGCTGATCGCCGCTGCGAGGCGTGGCGCTGAGAAGGCGTGGCGCGACGGATACGCCTACACGAAGGCTGGCATCATGCTCGACGATCTGCTTCCCGAGGAGGATCGACCGCGTACGCTGTTCGAGGAGGATACGGCCAAGCGAGATCGGTTGATGGGCGCGCTCGATGCGATCAACGGCAGGTTCGGGACGTGGACTGCGGTGACGGCTTCGCAGGGGTTCAAGCGCGAATGGAAGATGCGGTCGGAGATGCGGTCGCCGGCATGGACGACCGACATAGCTCAGGTGCCGACGGTTCGGGCCTAGTCGCGTTCCCTTCAAACTCACGTCCACGACATTGATGGATCAATGACGCGAACAGCGATACGCTTCACCGCAGCGGTCCGGGGGCGGGCGCCAACGAGGGTGGGCTATGAAGAAACTTGCATCGCTAATGGGCCGGTCGTTTCTGCTCGTCGCGGTAATCTACTTCGTCACCGTCACTACATCAGCGATCATTTTCGAAATTGCCGAGGGCAAGTATGACGCGGTGGACTCGTTCTGGTGGGCGTTCACCACCGCAACCACCACGGGCTATGGCGACATCTACCCCGTCACGAAGACCGGTCGTGCCGTAGCGCTCTTTCTCATGCACTTCGGTCCAGGTTTTGCCTTCCCAATGATGACGGCAATCATGTCGGCCAAGCTGATCGTGGATAGCGATGCATTCACCCACGGTGAGCAGGAACAGTTGAAGGAAGACATCGCGGCGATCCGGGGAATGATGACCCCAGCCAACGACCGAGGCTTTGCCGCTGCTGCCCGACTGGAGGCCGACATGCGGCGCTACCTGCATGATGAAGAGCCGACCCGTCGCGCCCAATGCCTGGATGAATTCCGGCAGCGGCTGGCCCTGACGCCTTGGGCGGACGCAGAACACCGTTCAGACCGCGATAGAGAAGACTGATTATCTGAAGGGGGGGGGGTGACAGGTAACGGGACCTGGACGACGAAGCCCGCGTTACATTACGCACCCAAGAAGTGAGTTCGCATGCCCCACGCCAGCAACATCGTTCTCTGCGATGGACCCGACAGCCCCCACGCGTTCGACGTCGTGCCGCTTCAGCCGCGTAATGGCAGCCTGGATGCCATGTGCCCGGTCTGCAAGGGCCGCGGGCAATGGAATACCGAGATCGATCTCGTCAGTTTCCGATGCAAGCGAATGGCATGCGACCGGTGCCACGGCGCTGGCTGGGTCGAGACAGGTACCGATCCGATCGGCCTGCCTGACATTGAAGTTTCGCCGGAAGGGTATCCCCGTTGGACGATCCGCTTCGAACCCAGCGACACGAAGGTGGAGGTTGATCCGGCCCAACCTGGTCTGGCCAAAACCTGAACGGGCAAAGGTGACCGTGCTTAGATCAGCCGAGGCGTCACCGTGCGCGTCGGGAATACCGGCCCCCGCACCGTCATCTGATCCGCCGGGTATGGTCGCTGCAACGCTAGCACGTCGTCATAACTACCGGTCAGCCACCGATCGTGATCGTCCGGCCGCAGGATCGTGATCATCGCCTTGGGATGTATCGGCGCCACCAACTCGTTCGCATCGCAGGTGACCATCGCGAAGTAGCGTTGATCAGCGACCTGTCGCCAGAAACCGGCGATTGCGAAGACAGGCTGGTCGGTCACCCCGAACCACATCTCCCCCTTGATCGGCTTCTTGCCGTCGCCGAGGTCGGTGGGTTCGCGCGACCACTCGCAGAACTCCGTCAGCGGGATCAGGCAGCGGTTCACCGGGTCGGTGACGAGCGAGCGCCATTGCGGGAGATGCAGCGTGCGCACGTTGGTCTGCGCAACTTTGCGGCCGGCCTGTTTCGCCTGCCCCGCCAGGACGTCCCATTCCATAACGTCGAGCCCGCGGCGGTCACCTTCGTTCCGCACGACATACGCCCGACCGAACGGGCGCAGTTCCTTCGGATCGAACCGATTGTCCATCGGCTTATCGGCAAGCCATTCTGCACCGAAACGTTCGGTGATGGTTTCCGGTTCGCCGTCGAACCTTGCTCGATTGCACATTACAGGTTCATCCGACCGACAAGCGCGCCGATCGCGATCACGGAGACAATGATCGCCCAGCCCTCCCAGGTTCGGGGAGACCAGCCGATGCCCACGACCTTGGGCTGAAACCATTCGCGGGGGTGGTTCATGACGGCTCCATATGATGGGCGTTCCTCAATCATGGGAACAGGCGCTCGCTCTCGAAAGTCAGGTAAAATCTCTCTTGCTCACGGCAACGCCCCAGTTCGATGCCGCCCGGTTCGCCGACGTGCTGGTCACACTCCAGATCTTTCCAGCATACTCGCCCGTCGCCTTCCACCGCCCCGGTTCAATTTCCTGGACGTACACTTCTATGCGTAGCCCATGGACCGACACCTGCCGCTTCATGAATCGCTCCCACCTCCGCCGGATTTGATCATTCGGCCACGGGTAGCCTCCAGATTGGCGATTGTCTCCGGTCACGTACTTCGAAACCGCCACTGACGATGCCGTCGGTAACGGCTCGACCTGACAAGGGAGAGAGGGCGAGCCGGCCAGTCACTTTCCGGGCACCTGGCTGAACGGAAACGAAAAGCATGCGTGAGGTTCGCTGGTAAACGGCTCGTCCTTGGCGGAATCCAAGGACGAGCCGACCAGGGTATGTTGGGGTTACACTGGCCGGATAGATACGCGCCTACGAGCGGGTTCGCTTCACATAGTAAGGAACGCACAATCATACCGGGTTTGCGTGGAGCACTGGCGCGCCGTCGTTCAGTTAAAAAACGGCCCGCCCAAAGGTCACAAAGAGCGAGTCGGCCGGAACGTGCATTTGGGAGGATCCATCCCGGCGATCCAGATACGAACTCACAAGAGCTACGGTTTCACCATAATAACGGCCCGCCTCAAGCGCCCGTGTAAACGCGAGGCGGGCCGGCTGGTTCGGCTGGAGTAATCCGCACCAGCCATGAGCAAACCGACGAAGCGCACAAACGCCCCATCCTCGGACAAAAGAAACATGACAAGGCACCGCGGCCAGCGATCGGCGCTAAACGCCCGTCCGACAAACTAGCCCCGCCAAGACCGGACCACAGCATTAGGTTGTCGCAACGATCTGATCTATGTTCCCACAATGAAGCCCAGCAAAGTTCAGCCGTACCTGGAACGTACCTTAGGTCGACCTCTGACGGTGGATGAGTTGGCCGCGATGACCGCCGCACGCGCAGCGAGCTTGGACGGGGGCAACGCGGTGCAGGCGATGCGCGCCGCAGTCCACGCCGCAGTCAGCGATCGGTTACGAGCACTAAATCCTTGAACCAGGCAGTATGCATCGTTGCGCCCCGACCGTTTAGGATTTGAATAGAGGTGGCGAAGCAAAGCTTACCGGATAAAATTTCAGCTGCCATAATTTCTCGGGCACCCGCAGTGGCCACCCGAATGGCGTCGTTTAGGTCCACTGCCAAGAATCCTTCATCGTCGGCTATCCGGGAACCCGGCTCGTTCAGATATAGGAAATATCGTTCCATCTCGTCCGTATGAGGAATCGAGCCGCCGACGTCCTGAACCGGTGATAGGATAAGCAGGAATAACACCGGTCAACCCAAGCGTCTGAATAGCCCTCCATCGATCCGAAATGCACTCCCATCGGGCGTCGGAACGCAGCCGTTGACGAGCGGACTAGGACGACGCAGTTTCGAGCTGCCCGGTCCTCGGGCAGGAGAATACCAGATGCGTAAACTGCTGTTCGCTGCCGCTTCGCTATCCCTACTCGTCGGGGCGCCCTCGATGGCTGCGCCGTGCAAGGACGCTAAGGGGCGCTTCACCAAATGCCCGAAGGCGCCGGTCAAGACGGTTCGGTGCAAAAGCGCGAATGGCAAGTTCGCGAAGTGCGGCACGGCCGGCGCTAAGCCCATCTGAACAAACCGGCGCGGGCATATCGACCCGCGCCGGTTCGATTACTTCTTGAGGGTGACCGGCGTCGCTACCGGGACAACGGCGGCGGGAGCTACGACCATCGGCGCGGCTGTCCCAGAGAATGCAACCGACACATCCTCGTCGATGAAAGCGGTGACAGGCGTACCCAGCGGTATGTTCGCGCTGGTTCCGGTCATGAAGAACCCTGCGATCGGGATGATAACAAGCGACCCAACAACGGCCGCGGTCCCCGTAGTGCCCTTGTCGTCCAGTTGCCCCGACATCCGAATCTGTCGGCCGTTGGCACGAACATAGAGCACACGACCGTTGATACGGCCCGACTTGCCCCACATGCCCTTATTGCGGACCTCCGTGACTTCGCCGGTCGCAGGACTGCCAGCCGGTATCACCACGTTGCCGTCGATCATCACGTTCTCAGCCGTCTCAAGCTGGAAACGCTGCCCGACCTTCAGTTTCTTGCCCAGCGTGGTTAGCGGTTCGCTCATCTTAAGCGGAACCGAGGTGCCAGCGCGTAACGTACCAGAGGTCGTCGCTGCGGTCGTCACCGGCGCTGTCTGCGCCTGAAGCGCAGGCGCAGACATGGTAAGCGCGCACGCGAACGCGCCAACTGTAAATTTCATTTAAATAACCCCTCCTGATTCGGCCTCCCCAGGCCGATAATCAAACCGAAGTCTTTCTAATCTAACGGGTCAATCAAAACTCGAACCGATTTGATACTTTGTATTTAAACGACACATTCCCCACGAACATAGATCAAGTATTGAGCAGCCCCCACCGGATGGTCCAGGTAGATAGTTAGTGCATTGTCGCCTCCGCGGCCATTGCCGGGCGTAGGTGGAGCGAAGCGGAGCCGGAGGCCGGCAATGGCGGGGTCGCCGCTGCTGGCGCCGGAGGTCGATAGCCCAGGCTGCTGTGTGGTCGGACGGTGTTATAGTGACGCCGCCACGCCTCGATCAGCACCCTTGCCTCGGCGAGGCTGTAGAAGATCTCGCCGTTGAGTAGCTCGTCGCGAAGCGAACCGTTGAAGCTCTCGTTATAGCCGTTCTCCCATGGCGAGCCCGGCGCGATGTACAGCGTCTTCACGCCGACCTGGCCGAGCCATTTCTGGACCGCGGTAGCGATGAACTCGCTGCCATTGTCCGACCTGATATGCGCTGGCGGACCTCGCGCGATGAACAGTTCGGCAAGCGCCGCCAGCACGTCTTCGTGTTTCAACTGACGTGCGACGGTCAGCGCCAGGCACTCCCTGCTGGCCTCGTCGATGATCGTGAGGATCCGGAACTTGCGCCCGTCGTGCGTTCGCGCTTCGACAAAGTCGTACGCCCAGACATGCCCCGGATACTCCGGCCGCAGCCGGATGCACGAGCCGTCGCTCAACCACAGCCGGCCACGCTTGGGTTGCTTCTGTGGCACCTTCAGCCCCTCACGCCGCCAGATGCGTTCGACACGCTTATGATTCACCGACCATCCCGCGGCATGCAGCAGTGCGGTCACCCGACGATAACCGTAGCGTCCATACTGCCCGGCCAGTGCAACGATGTCCTCAGTCAGCGCCTGTTCGTCATCTGCCCCACACGGCACCTTGCGCTGCGTCGACCGATGCTGCCCGAGCACGCGACACACCCGTCGCTCGGATACGTCCAGCACCTCTTTCACTTGGTCAATGCAGCGTCGGCGCCGCGCGGGGCTTAGAAGTTTCCCCGTGCCGCCTCCTGCAGGATCAGCTTGTCCAGTGTCAGGTCGGAGATCGCACGCCGCAGCCGCAGGTTCTCCTTCTCCAGATCCTTCATCCGACGAGCCTGATCCGTCTTCAGGCCACCATATTCCTTGCGCCAACGGTAGTAGGTTTGCTCGCTGACCGCGATCCGCCGACACGCCTCGGCGGTCGTCCCGCCCTGGCCCAGGACGATCTCAACTTCACGCAGCTTCCCAATGATCTCTTCCGGCTTGTGCTTCTTGGCAGGCATTCGTCGTCCCTTCCTTGATCCAGACTCTCATAGTCGGTGGACCACTCAGAAGGGGGCAGCTCAGTATGCTCGCACCGCGGAGCGCGACGGAACAAATCACCCCGCACAGAATTTTAGTCTGCCTAGTTCAGAACGAACGACAGGGGATCGAAAATGAAGAAGGCATTCGTTATCGCAATGGCAGCCGGGCTTGTCTCGCTGTCGGCATGCAACTCCAGCCCACGCGAGCAGGCAGCCGATAACATCGAGTCCAACACCGAGGCTGTCGCGGATAACCTGGAAGACGCTGCGGACAACGTGAGCAACGACGCGGCCGAAGCGCGCCTCGAGAACAAGGCTGATGCCGTCCGTGCAACCGGTCAGAACCAAGCTGACGATATGCGGACGAACGATCCCGACACGAACCTGTCGAACGGTATCTAGTTTCACGAGACAGAACGAGCCGCTCCCAAGCACAGCTCGAACTGGAAGGGCGCCCGAGGAAACTTGGGCGCCCTTTTCGTATGATCGCCTGCGGTGGAGTGACGCCGCAGGCGATCAACTGGTTCAGGCGAACTCGGTCTGCTCTTGCGAGAACAGCGAGAGTTCGGCCGTCGAAGGCTCTTCCGCGGGGGGATACTGGCCTTGGAGCAGTTCCTGCCGCTCGGCCGCCGAAACCGGCACGAACAGCGAACCAGGTACCGCGGTATTTTGTGCGCCATAGGTGATCAAATTGATCGCCTTCAGCGGAACAATACCTGGTTCCTGCGTCACGGGATCGGGCAACGCGCCGCTCGGTGAAAAGTTGGTTTTGCCATCGGGGAGGCGCCGGCGATCGATTTCGCGAGTGTTTTCGCCGGTGAGGATTGGTTTGGCGTTGGCCATGATATGTATCTCCGAAGGTTGCACCGCATCCAGCGAATGTGCGGACCAGTGCGGAGACACCGATCCGCACGTTCGCGGGACGACTCGTAATACCTTACGGCTACCAGATACTGAAATTTCCGTGAGCTAGACTCGGCGGCATCATTTCAGAAGCGCATCGAACTCACTATCAATTTCAACTTCCAGTTCGGTACGTCGATCCGGCGCCTGATCCTGCTGCCAACGTTTAACGTCGTTCGACAGCCAAAATCGCCTCTTGTCGGTAAACTGGTAGCTGTATGAGCGGGGGAACCTACCGGTTTTCATTAATTCATACAAAGTCGTCTTGGACAGGCCCGTAACTTCCTGGACGCGTGTTAAGGGCCAGAACTCGGTATGCGCGATGGTTCCCGCCTCGACTATCATGCCAACTCTTGCACAGACCGATCTGCCAAGCGCTGAAAAAAACCGATGTGCACGGCACCCCACCTGCCAGCCTTCACCATTTCGCTAACGAGCCTCCCCAGCGCCGGGGTGCCGTCAGTGTCTGCCATTCGCTTGATGAGTGCATCAGCCATTAGGCGGCCGGTCGCGCAATCGGCGCCGTAGTCGCCAGTTTCAGCCATCTGTGCATAGCCGAGGATCTCGTCGCTCGAGATTGCATTTCCGTTATTTTCGTTGGTCATGAGTATAGTCCTCTAAAATCTACACCCAGCCCCCACTTTCAGAATGGTAGCCGGACAGTGACAAGCTGAAAATCGCGTAGAGGACACGACTGGCTAGAAGCCCTCATCACCGCCCGACCGCAATCTATTTGCACAGGTTTAGGTGATGTGTCCACTACCTGATCTTATCAAGCATGGTCGAACCGAATCAGTTTCGACACCTCATGTTTAGGACTTTCGATCTGATTAAATCAATACAAATCGTTAATGTCACTTGATAATCTTCTTTCAACTACAAGTTGAAAGTGGCGCTCCGCCCCTTGGAAATTATTCGACATGACCGAGTCATGTTAGTTTGTAGACTCCTTTTTGGAGTGAACAAAGACATGGATACCATACTATCGCTTGAGCAGCTTGCGCAAATCATCGAACGCAACCCAACGGCACTCGCAGTTGTGGCGAACATGCCACGCATCGAAATCGACGATGTTGCGTATGCGTGCTCGCAGATGGCGACCGATATGGCCGTGGCACGCGACTTGGTCGCAACCAGTAGCGGACGCCTCATCGAGGATGTTCCGGGAGGCTGGCTAACGATCATCCGGGCAACAATAATTACTGGCCTGACAATCGAAGCTCATAGCCCACAGAGTATCGCAGGTGTCCTGCTTTCCGCGGTTGCGCCAGGGTTCGGTAACGAAGCAGGCAGCATCCAATGAGCGCACGTCCTCAAGTCGACACCGTCCTTGTCATCAAGGCACGAGACGAGGCGACCAAAGCCGTCACCGCGATCGGCAGCGCGCTGCAGCAGTTGATCGGCACTCAGCAAAAGGTCGCAGCAGGTAGCGAGACGGCTGCGTCCGGCATGCAGCAGATCCTCGGCGTGTTGGCGCAGTTGGACAAGGCGTACGCGAAAACCGCAGACGCCACCGACAGCGGCGCCGCAGCACTCGAGCGGCAGAACCGTGCCATCGCCGCCAGTAAGGCGCAATACTCGTCACTGGAAGCCCAGCAGCGTGGCGCGGCGCGTGCGGCCGACCAGTTGCGTGTGGCACTGGTCGAGGCGCTGGTTAACGACGGCGATGCAGACGTCATTCGGGCGCAACTGGTCGAAGTAACGTCGGAAATGCACCGGCTGGAATCGGAAGCTGGCAAACTCCAGCGGACAATCGCCCAGCAGGAGGTCGGGTACACCCGCGCCGCATCGGGCATGGCCGAACTCGAGCGTACCACCCGGCTGGCGGGCGCAATTAGCACGTTCGCCGCGCAGGAAGCGGACGATTACACTCGCTCCCTCAACGCGCAGACGGCCGCCGCTGAGAATAACGCCAACGTCCTGAAGAACATCGCCCGCGTCACCGGCACCGACCGCGGTGCGGCGACCGACAACGGTGCATCGTTCAGCGCCCTGGACGGGCAGGCTGCTAAGATCGAAGCCGCGGCGAACGCAGAACGCGACCGTGCGCAGGCCACCGAACTGACGAACAACGCCCTGCGTGCCCGTGCCCGGATCGACGGCAACGGTGGAACCGCTGGCCGCGCTGCCGACACGGTGTTCGCCCAGCAGTTGCGCGACGAGGAAGCCGCTGCCACCGAAGCCGCCCGTGCCGAGAAGGAACTGACGGCAGCCACCACCCGGCTACGCGCAGAACTGAATCCCCTCAGCGCGATTCAGGAGAAGCTGAACACCGAACTGGCCGAAGCCAACCGGCTGTATGCGGCTGGTAAGATCAGCGCCACCGAACTGGCTGGTGCGACCGCGCTGCTGAAGGGCAACGCGACGAGTGCTGCTGCTGCGTTGAACGGTCGGAACGGTATCGGCGCAGGCGGTAAGCCGTCGCTGTTCGGCCTAAAGCCCTACGAGCTCCAGAACCTCGGCTACCAGGTCAACGACGTCGTCACGCAGCTGGCATCCGGCACCTCGCTGACGCAGACGCTGGCGCAGCAGGGTGGTCAGATCCTGCAGTTGTTCCCGCGTGTCGGGTCGTCGATCGTCGCGGCATTCACGAATCCGGCGCTGATCGCATTCGTCGCGACCGTCGGCGTGGTCGTGCTGGCGCTGAAGAACGCCGGCGATGAAGCCGAACGCACGCGGAAATTCATGGGGTTGCTGGCCGCATCGGCTGACGGCAGCACGTACGGCGCCGCCCAGTTGAGCAAGGCATCGGAAGCGCTCGACCATTACGGCCTGTCGGCAGCCGACGCCGTCACCGTGGTGCGCGGCTTCGTGAAGGACGGTGTCGATCCGACCCGCATCATTGAGTTCGGCAAGGCGTCGCAGGATCTGGCCGATGTGCTCGGCATCAAGGTGGTCGACGCCGCGCAGCAGGTCGGCGAGGCGTTCACCGGCGGGTACGAGAGCGTCAAGAAGCTGGATGACGCGACGAATTTCCTCACGTCCGCCCAGCGTGACAACATCAAGTCATTGTTCGACCAGGGCAAGGCGGCCGACGCGCGGAACGAGGCCCTGCGTATCTTCAGCGATCAACAGGAAGACGCCGCCAACAAGATGCGCGGCAGCTGGTCGGAGGCAGCGCGGTCGCTGAGTGGCGCGTGGCAGGACTTCCTCAACGTGCTGTCGGATACGGCGCCGATCAAGCAAGCCGCGAAGGACATGGAGAACCTTGGTCGCATTGCGTCGCAGGCCATCCGCGCGATCGCCGGTGCGACCACTGCTGCCGATGTCACGGCGCAGATCGCCCGCGCGAACCAGGTCATATCGAATCTGGAAGGCGCGAAGTCCGCGCAGCCGAACCTCGCTGCTGCGTATGAGGCGGACATCGTCAAGATTCGGAAGCAGATCGTCGGGTGGCAGTCTGACCTTGCAAAGCTGAACGGCACCGAGAAGGACGTTACCGACACGGTGGCCGTCCGCGGCGAACTTCAGAAGAAGCAGTCGGCCGACCTCGTCACGGCGACGGAGGCTGCGAAGTCGGAAAAGACGGTACTCGAGGCGACGAATGAAGCCCGACGCACGGCAACCGAGTATGTCGAGAAGAACTTCAAGTTCGCCAGCGACGCCGCGAAACAGGCATACATCGGCCAGAAGGCGGAAGAGGCGCGCACGGCAGCGCTGAAAAAGGCTGCTGACGAGCGGAAGCGTGAGGCGAATGAAGCCAAGCGACTGGCCGACGAGGCCAAACGCGAGCGTGAACGCCTCGCCAAGCAGACGGTGTTCCAGGCACCGGTGGACGGTCGCATTTCGTCCGGCTTCGGTGCGCGTGCTGCCCCGAAAGCTGGCGCGTCGACGTTCCACAAGGGCATCGATTACGCCGTCCCCGCCGACACCACCGTCCGCGCGCCTGCCAGTGGCGTGGTGGTCGAGACCGGTTATGATTCGAAGCTGGGCAAGTTCGTCTACATCGACCATGGCAAGGGGACGATTTCGAAGTTCGGCCACCTGTCGGATAACAGCGTGGTCGAGAAGGGGCAGGTTGTCACCGCCGGTCAGGCCATCGCGAAGTCGGGCAACACCGGCAACAGCACCGGCGCGCACCTGCATTACACGGTCACGGTCAACGGGAAGCATGTCGATCCGACCAAGGGTCTATTCCCCGCCGACGGCAAATCGCGGTTCCAGGTCGACCAGGCTGACGCCATCGGCAACTACGACGACGCGCAGGAGAAGCTCGCGGATAAGCGCGACGCGTATCTGACGAAAGTCGACCAAACGACGGCTGCCACGAAGGAGGATACCGAGCAGCTACAGCAGCAGGTGAACCTTACCGGTCAGTTGCTGCTGGCTGCGCAGCGTGAAGCCGCGATTGAGGATGCGGTCCGGAAGGCGAAGGAAGACGCAAAACAGCAGGGCATTGACCCTGATGACGCCGGACTCGCGCTCAGGATCGAAGCGCTGAAGGGCGTCACCGGTGCGTATTTCGAGGCTGCCCATGCAAAGGATGCGTTCGAAGCGCAGCGTAGCGACGTCGACAAACCGGTCGCGGATATGACTGCGCAGCGCGATGCCATGCGCGACCAAATATCGTTTCTGCGTGACAGTGGGTTTAACGCGGAAGCCGACAAGCTGATGCCGTTGCTGGGACAGGTCAACGGCCAGCTGCAGGGCGCCATCGATAAGGCGATCGCGTTCTATGCGGCGCTGTCACCGATCAACAATCCGCTGGCGCTGACGGCTGCGCAGTTGGACGCGATCATCCTGAAGCTCGGTCTGGCAAAACAGACCGCGCAGGAATGGGGGACCGTGCTCGGTATATCGGCAGAGCAGATCGCCAACGCCTTTGCGAATGCGCTGACGGCGTCGATCGACGGATTCGTCCAGGCTCTGGTTGATGGGGAAAACGCATTCGGTGCGCTGAAAGACGCGTTCCTGGATTTCGCGGGCAACTTCCTGCGATTGATCGCCCAGATGATCCTGCAGCAGATCGCGCTGAATATTGCGAAGGGCATACTGAGCGCCGTTGGCGTCGCCGTACCGACACCCACGAACCACAACGGCGGTATCGCGGGCGTCAACCGGTCGAGCACCCGCATGGCCGATCCCAGTATTTTCGCTGCAGCGGCCCGGTTCCACACCGGCGGTATTGCTGGCCTACGTGCTGATGAAGTGCCGATCATCGCGCAGAAGGGTGAAGAGATCCTGACCCGCGGTGATCCCCGTCACCGCGCGAACGGTGGACTGGGCGGCGGTGGTGCCGCGCCGGACATTAAAATCATCAACGCGATCGATGCCGGCGACTTCGTCAGCAAGGGCCTCGACAGCGGAGTGGGCGGTAAGGCGCTGATGAACTACATCCGGGCGAACAGTGGCGCGATCAAGCAGGTGATCGGCTGATTCGGTTGTCCGCTGTCGCGCGAAGATGTCTATGGGCGACCCAACAAGGAGGATGCGGTACCAATAGTCTCGCTGTTGCCGCATCCTATGCCCTAGCGACTTGCCCATGGCAGGGCAGAAAGTAGGGCAGAACTCGCTAACCGGCAAAATATCGTTATTTTTCAATGGGTTATGGCGGAAGAGGTGGGATTCGAACCCACGGATGAGTTACCCCATCGCTGGTTTTCAAGACCAGTTCCTTAAACCACTCGGACACTCTTCCACGCCGTGACCCGGCGAGCCGGGAGGACGGCGTCTAAGCGGAGAGCGTCACGATCGCAACCACCGCGATGTGCTGATCTGGTATGTCCGGGCACGTGCGTGCGATTGCGCAGGGGGCGGAGCGTCGGCTAGGCCCGATCCATGGACCTCGACGCGATCTCGCAGCATTTCTTCGGCACGACCGACATCGATACGCTCAGCCCCGAGGCGCTGGAGGCGGGACGCGAGCGCGTGTCGATCGCGTTCGGGACCGAGCGGGAGGCGGGGCGGCGGTTTGCGCTCTGGGCGGTCCTGTGTGCGACCGGCGTCGCGCCCGCGCCGCACGTCGCGTTCAAGGATGCGCGCGAGATCCGCGCGGCCGAAGCCTATGCCGCGGCGATCGGTTTTGCCGAACGATCCGACGACTGAAGCGATGATCAGGCGGCGCGGCGATCCAGCAGCGCGCGGTCGATCCTGCGGATGAGGTCGGCGATCTGCGGCCGATCATAGCTCGCAGTCAGATCGTGATGGCTCGGCGACGCGCACATCCGCTTGCCGACCAGCGCGAAGATATCCTGTTTATGTGCCATCGATTCGCTTCCCTTCCAATTCCGCCGGTATGCCGGGCAAGCGTTAACCAAAGGTTCGGGACGGATTCGGATGCGGTTAACCATTGTCGGCGGCGATTTACGCAACGCTCGCAGCGGTCCGGCGTTCTAGTCGCACAGCGGCCGTATCGCACGGTCCGCAGCGCGCGGGGATCGATCCACTGACCAGACTATCGCCGGCACAATCGCCCGTTCATCCAAAGGGTTGGACCGTCCTGGAAAGCGTTCGCGCGCTCGCGGCGGACTGGGATCGCAGCAACGGCGAGGAGTCGTTTCCGGCCGACCGCGTTGCCGCGTTGCATGAAGCGGGGGCGCTAGCCGAATTCATCGACGTCTCGACACCGGCGCGGACCGATGCGCTGGTCGACGTGCTGCGGGCGATTGGCGGCGCAGACCTGAGTCTTGGCCGCGTATTCGAAGGCCATGTGAATGCGGCCCAGCTTGTTTCCGCCTACGGCGACGATGCGCAGCGGGCAGCCTTGGCGGACGATCTGGCAGCCGGTCGCGTGTTCGGCGTCTGGAATACCGAGCCGACCCCCGGCCTCTCGATCCGGCAGTCCGCGCCCGACCGCTGGGTGCTCGACGGCCGCAAGAGTTTCGCGACGGGGGCGGGGCATCTCGACCGCATCCTGGTGACCGCGCGCGATGCGACCGGCGGCAAGCAACTCGTCCTAGTGCCGATCGCGGGCGAAACCGCACGCGCCGACAATAGCGGGTGGCAGGTCCGCGGGATGCGCGGGACGTGCAGCGGGCTCTTCGATTTTTCCGGCATGCCGATCGGTCCGGAGGGGATGATCGGTGTGCCCGACGTGTACGAGACCGAACCACGGTTCAGTGCCGGCGCGTGGCGGTTCACCGCGGTACAGCTCGGCGCGATCGAGGCGCTGGTTCGGCATCTGCGCGATCATCTCGTCGCAACCGGCAAGGGCGACGACGCGATCCAGCGTGCGCGGTTCGCGACGTGTCTGACCGAAACGCGGAGTGCAGGGCTGTGGGTTCGCCGCGCTGCACACCTTGCGGAGACGCAGGCGGCGGAGGCGATCCCTTTCGTGCTGATGACGCGGGGCATCGTCGAGGAAGCGGGCTTGAAGACGATGGAGGCGGCGGCGCGCTCGGTCGGCACCGCGTCGTTCTTCGCGGCCAGCCGGATCGACCGGATCACGCGGGATCTGGGGCTCTACCTGCGTCAGCCGGTGCCGGATCAGGCGCGCGACCGGGCGGCGGCGGCGTGGCTAGAGGATGATTGCTGGGGCGACGATCGGTGGTGGTAGCGCCGGGCGGCAACGCCTGGAGCAACCTCACGCGGCGCGCACGGCGGATGTCGGCCAGGACGGCGGCGGGGCAGGGGCCATGGCTCGTGCTGGCGCCGCATCCCGATGACGAGACGCTCGGCTGCGGCGCGTTCATCGGCTCGGTAACGGCAGCAGGCGGCCGGGTTCATACCGCGTTCCTGACCGATGGCGCGGGATCGCATCCCGATGCGCCGGGCTGGAGTGGAAAACGGATCGCGGGGCTACGGCGCGGTGAGGCGCAGGCGGCGTTGAAGGCCCTGGGCGGCGAGCAGGACGCGCTCTATCTCGATTGGCCCGACGCGTCGCCGGCTTCGAAGGGCGATCCGCTGTTCGCGCGCAGCGTCGACCGGCTGGCCGCCTGGTGCAAAGTCCGCGGCGTCCGCCAGATCGCCGTGACATGGTCGGGCGAACCGCACTGCGATCACGAGGCAGCGGCCGCACTCGCGGAGGCGGTGGCGAGCCGCGCGCATTGCCGCCTCTGGCAGTATCTCGTCTGGGGCTGGACTGTCCCTGACCTCACCGAGCGCCTGCGCGGCGCCCGCGTGCTGTCGATCGCCACCGCATCCGGTCGCCCCAGACAGCGTCGCGCGATGGCGTGCCACCGGAGCCAGCGCGGCGGCCGGATCGTCGGCGCGCGCGAGAACTTTCGGCTGCCTAACGCGATGATGCGGCTGATGGATCGGCCGAACACCCTGTTGCTGGAGACCCGCGATGCGCCGTGAACACTCGATCGAGCCCGAGTATTTCGAGGCGCTCTACAAGGACAAGGGCGACCCGTGGGAGTTCGAGACCAGTCCGTACGAGGCGGCGAAGTATGACGAGACCTTGGCCGCGTTGCCGAAGGAGCGGTTCGAGAACGGGCTGGAGGTCGGCTGCGCGAACGGAGTCCTGACGGCTCGGCTCGGTGCCCGATGCGACGCGTTGCTGGCGCTCGATGTCTCCGAAACCGCGGTCGCGGCTGCGCGCCAACGGTGCGCGGACCAATCGCATATCCGCATCGAGCAGCGCCGACTTCCCGAAGACGCTCCCGCAGGGACGTTCGACCTGATCCTGCTGTCGGAAGTGGTCTATTACTGGGACAGTGCGGACATCGTCCGGCTGGCAGCGTACATCCGCTCGGCGGCGGCGTCAGGCGGGTATGTGATGCTGGTCCACTGGATCGGCGAGACCGACTATCCCAAAAGCGGGGACGATGCCGTCGCCGAACTGCACGCTGCGCTCGGTGATCGTGTCACGGTCGTTCGCAGCGATCGGCACGAAGCGTATCGGCTCGACCTCTGGCGGCTGGAAGACGCGGGTTAGGCGGATCAGCGTCTGGGCCTCACGGATTGCGGCGGGTAACGTCGCGAAGCTAAGCTGGTCGCTCGGGTCCGCAGAGGCGGGATTTAGCGCCGCCGTTACCGCATACGTCTCGTGCAGCGGCGCATCGATCGGTTGGTCGATCCACCGCGCAACCGCGTCCGCCATGCCCCCCGGCGCGCGGCCTGAAATTCTGCAAGACGTGAAGACGCGGACGTCGAGCGGGTGCCGGACCTGCCCGCCATACGCCCGGATCCGATCGAACAGTGCGCGGTCTTCGGCAACGGGCGGGGTAGGGGCGCCACCGATCCGGCGGTACATGGCGTGCGTTACCGCGATACTCGCGCCGCCCTCGTAGAAATGGCGCGGCCAGGAATCATGCGGTTCGGTCTCGGCGCGCGCGCGAAGATAATCGAGCGCGGTATAATAGCGCCCGAGTTGATCCAGCCGCCGCCGTGCCGTCACGCCAAGGCTCGCACGGTCGGACCGAAGCGTCAGCGCGCGCCCGGCCACGGCGTCGTTACCCGCGTCGATATGCGCAACGATCCGCACGATCCAGTCCGCGGAGACGTTCGTGTCCGCATCGGTCGACAGTAGCAGATCGGTATGATGCGTGAGCAGTGCGGCGCCAGCGTCCAGCGCAAGGCGGCGTGCCCAGCCGGCGTGCCGCGCACCCGGTAAAAGCGAAACGGCCGACCACGCGAGCGTCGCATGCGTCGGCCGCCAGTTCGTCAGGATATCGATCGTGCCGTCGGTGCAGTCGTTCGCCATCGCGACGATGACGACCCTGCCGCCGTAACGCCCCGCCGCACGATCCAGCGCGTCGAGGCAGCCATGCAGATACTGGTCTTCGTTCTTGACCGGAATGGCGATCGCCACCGCACGCTGAGCGTACGGTGGCGACGACCCGGGTTTGAACGAAGCGATCAAGCCGCCTCGGGGTTTTCGAACGCTGGCGCGTCGAGGTCGACGTTCAGTTCGCGGTCCCAGATCCGCAGCTTGCCAAGCGTCTTCAGGAACGCGTCGACATCGCCCTTGCTGCCCAGCGCGATCACGCCGTCATCCATGTCCTCATCCTCTATGCCGGCCTTTTCCAGGAACGGCTTCGCGTCGGCGTTGAAGCCGATGAACTTGGCATGCCCGAACGCGTCGCTGACGAAGTCCTTCGCCGGCTTGTCCTTGCCGAGCTTCTTCGCGCCGTCCGCCGATACGACGATCGCGACGGCATCGTAGAGCACGGACGGCGCGCCATCGATCTTCTGCTTGCCCTCGGCGAGCGTGCCATCGTCAAGCGTCGCACCGGCAACCTTCGGTGCAATGATCTCGTACGTGGCCTTCGCCGCGACGATCCCATCGACCAGCGCCTGGACGATCGCTGCGGGTGCACCGTCGGTTACGAGGATGCCGAGCTTGCGACCCTCGAAGCTGCCGCTGGTGTTCTTCAGGATGCTGAGTGCGTCCGAAGCCGGCAAATCGGTGCGCGGCTCAACCGCCGCCTTCGCCTTTGGCGGCATTGCCTTGAGCCCAAGACCGGTTGCGACCGTCTTCGCCAGCTTCTCGTCGATGTTGAGCAGATGCCCGACCATCAGCTCACGGATATCGACCCGCTCGACCTTCGACAGCTCGAACGTCAGCGCATCGCCGATATGCTTCTTCTCGATCTCTGTCTGGCTGATGAAGAACTGCCGCGCCTGGCTGTAGTGATCGGCGAACGTAGCCGAACGCACCTGTGCCTTGCGCCCCGTCTCCTGCGACGGGAAGTGTTTGTAGCCCTTAGATGGGCTCTCGCGCGGACCGTCCCAGCTGTTCGGCTCATAGTTTACGCGACCCTTAGGGTTGCGCATCGCCATGTGGCCGTCCTGCTGGTAGTTCTTCACCGGGATCTTCGGCGCATTGATGGGAATATGCGTGAAGTTGGTGCTCCCTAGGCGCTTTAGCTGCGTATCAAGATACGAGAAGTTGCGGCCCTGCAGCAGCGGATCGTTGGTGAAGCCGATCCCCGGCACGATGTTCTGCGTGCAGAACGCGACCTGCTCGGTCTCGGCGAAGAAATTGTCCACCAGACGATCGAGCTTGAAGCTGCCGATGATGCGGACCGGGATCTGTTCCTCGGGAATGATCTTGGTCGAATCGAGCACGTCGAACTCGAAATTGTCGGCGAACTCATCGTCGAACAACTGGACGCCGAGATCCCATTCGGGGAAGTTGCCCTGGCTGATCGAGTCCCACAGGTCGCGGCGATGGAAGTCGGGATCGGCGCCGTTGATCTTGACCGCCTCGTTCCAGGCGACCGACTGCAGGCCCAGCTTCGGCTTGAAGTGGAACTTGACGTAAGTGCCCTTGCCCTCGGCGTTGATCAGCCGGAACGTATGTACGCCGAAGCCTTCGACGAAGCGGAAACCGCGCGGGATCGTGCGATCGGACATGATCCACATGACCATGTGCATCGATTCCGGCGTCAGGCTGATGAAGTCCCAGAAATTGTCATGCGCGGTCTGTGCCTGCGGGAAGCCGCGGTCGGGCTCCTGCTTGGCGGCATGGATCAGGTCGGGGAACTTGATCGCGTCCTGGATGAAGAACACCGGGATGTTGTTCCCGACGATGTCCCAGTTGCCTTCCTTGGTGTAGAATTTCGCCGAGAAGCCGCGCACGTCGCGCGCCAGATCGGCCGAGCCCTTGTTGCCCGCCACCGTCGAGAAGCGGACGAACATCGGCGTCTGCTCACCGACTTCGGTCAGCACGCCCGCGCTGGTGAACTCTTCCAGGCTTTCGTTCAGCGTAAACGTACCGTGCGCGCCATAGCCGCGGGCGTGGACGACACGCTCGGGGATACGCTCGTGATCGAAATGGAAGATCTTCTCGCGGAAGTGGAAATCCTCGAGCAGCGTCGGCCCGCGGTCGCCGACCTTGAGCGAATTCTGGTCGTCGAACACCGGGATGCCCTGCTGCGTCGTCAGCACGTCGCCGTCGGGGCTGGCGATCTGGTGCAGTTCGCCGCCCTCGCCGACCTGCGTCTCGAACTTGGCGCCCTGCGGGGGCGTGCCGGTATCCTTGGCGATGGTCTTGGTCATGTGCCGTCCTCGTAGCTTCTCAGGACCCACAGCGCGCGGGGCGGGCTAAGAGTTGCACCGAAAACGGCCACTTAACGCAGATCAGCAAGATTGCCGGGCGAGGGATAGAAGGCGGGCCGGAGCGCGTTGGGGGCGGGATATTCCCAACCGAAAGACTAGCCATGCATATCGACCTGACAGGCCAGGCCGCGATCGTCACCGGTGCCAGTTCGGGGCTGGGGCGCGCCACCGCGATCGCCTTTGCCGCCGCCGGTGCGCGCGTCGCGGTCAACTACAACAGCAGCGAGGATAAGGCGCGCGAGGTCGTCGAGCGGATCGAACAGGCCGGGGGCGAGGCGT
The DNA here is from genome assembly GCF_001421745.1 of Sphingomonas sp. Leaf230. Classification (GTDB taxonomy): domain Bacteria; phylum Pseudomonadota; class Alphaproteobacteria; order Sphingomonadales; family Sphingomonadaceae; genus Sphingomonas. The sequence continues at coordinate 589,947 of NZ_LMKW01000009.1, forward strand.
TCGCCTTCCAGGCCGATACCTCCGACGAAGCCGCGGTCATCCGCCTGTTCGACGAGACGGTCGCGCGGTTCGGCGGGGTCGACGTGGTGTTCGCCAACGCCGGGATGCAGAAGGATGCGGCCTATGCCGACCTGACGCTGGAGGACTGGAAGCGTGTCATCGACGTCAATCTGACCGGCCAGTTCCTCGTCTCGCGCGAAGCCGTGCGGCGGTTCCGCAAGCAGGGCGACCGCGGCGTCAGCCGTGCGATCGGGAAGATCCTGTTCATGAGTTCGGTGCACGAGGTCATCCCCTGGGCGGGCCATGCTAATTACGCGGCGTCGAAGGGCGGCAGCGGGATGCTGATGCGGACGCTCGCACAGGAGGTGGCGGGCGACCGTATCCGCGTGAACGGCATCGCCCCCGGCGCGATCGCCACTGCGATCAACGCGGATGCGACGGCGGATCAGGGCAAGCTGCTCGAACTGATCCCCTACGGCCGCGTCGGTGATCCCGACGACGTCGCCCGCGCGGCGCTGTTCCTGGCGTCGGATGCGGCGGATTACATCGTCGGGTCCACCCTGACGATCGACGGCGGCATGTCGCTCTATCCCGGCTTTCGCGACAATGGTTGAGCAAGCCACGACGCCGATCGCCGATCACGGTGCGATCGGCAATCTGGAGACGATCGCGCTCGTCGATACGACCGGCTGCATCGATTATCTGTGCTGGCCGTGCCTCGACAGCGCGACGGTATTCGCGCGCCTGCTCGATGCGGACAAGGGCGGGCATTTCGCGATCAAACCCGATCTCCCGGACGCGCGCGTCGTGCAGATGTACCTGCCCGAGACCAACATCCTGATGACCCGCTGGATGGGCACGCAGGCGAGCATCGACCTCGTCGACCTGATGCCGGTGGGGAACGCGGACGAGGACGTGCCGTCGCGGCTGGTCCGCCGGATCACGTGCACGCGCGGCGAGGCGACGATCCGCATCCGCTGTGCGCCACGGTTCGATTATGGGACCGAAGGGCGAACCGCCTCGGTCACCGCCCGTGAGGCGGAGGTATCGCGCGGCAAGTTCGATCACGAATGCGGGCTCGCGCTGGCGTTTCACGGCAACGGAGCGCTGGTGGCCGATGGCTGCGACCTGACCGCGGAGATCGTGCTGGCAGAGGGCGACACCGTTTCGCTGGTGCTCAGCAACCCGGACGACGTGTCGCTCGATGCCAAGGCACTGGATGCGGTCGTCGAGAAGGACATCGCCTATTGGCGCAAGTGGAGCCGCCAGTCGCTGTACCGCGGGCGCTGGCGTGAAACCGTCGAGCGTTCGGCGATGCTGCTGAAGCTGCTGACCTCGCGCAAGCACGGCTCGATCGCGGCGGCCGCGACCTTCGGCTTGCCCGAAGCCCCTGGCGGCGTGCGCAACTGGGATTACCGCGCGACCTGGATTCGCGACTCTTCGTTCACCGTCTACGCGCTGTTGCGGCTCGGCTTTCAGGACGAGGCGGTCGGCTTCATGCACTGGGCGATGGACCGCGCGCAGTCCTGTTCGAAGGGGCATCTCGGCGTGATGTACGCGCTCGACGGCGGTGACGTCGCGTCCGAGCGCAAGCTCGATCTCGCCGGGTTCGAAGGCGCATCGCCGATCGTCGTCGGCAACGACGCCAACGGACAGACCCAACACGACATCTACGGCGCGCTGCTCGATGCGACCTATCTCGGCAGCAAATACGGCGAACCGCTCGCGCATGATTCCTGGCAGGCGATCATCCGCGTCGTCGACCATGTCTGCGATACGTGGCGCGATCCGGACTCGGGCATCTGGGAAGTGCGCGGGCCGGACAAGGAATACCTCCACTCGCGGTTGATGAACTGGGTTGCGGTCGACCGCGCAGTTCGCCTAGCGCAGAAACGCTCGCTCCCCGCCCCGCTGGTCCGCTGGTCGGAAACGCGCACCGAAATCAGCGACGATATCTGGGCGAATTTCTGGAACGACGATCTCGGCCGGTTCGTCCGCGCGAAAGGGGATACGCCCGAGGACAAGGCGGTCGACGGCGCGTTGCTGATGATGCCGCTGGTCCGCTTCATCGGCCCGACCGATCCAAAATGGCTGGCGACATTGAAGGCGATCGGCGACGACCTGTCCGACGACGGGCAGGTCTATCGCTACAAGATCGACGACGGCCTGCCGGGGCAGGAGGGGACATTCGTCGCCTGCTCGTTCTGGTACGTCGAATGTCTGGCAAGGGCAGGTCGGCTCGACGAGGCACGGTTCAACTTCGAGAAACTGCTCGCGCATGGCAATCATCTCGGCCTGTTCGCGGAAGAGATCGCGCAGGACGGGACGTTCCTGGGCAACTTCCCGCAAGCGTTCAGCCACCTCGCACTGATCAGTGCCGCCTTTTATCTCGACCGGGCACTGAACGATGGCGGGCCGAGGGCGTGGGCCTGAGGAAACTCCAGGCGTCTGAACGGGTTACGCTTTCCGACACTTTGAGGAATACGCCATGAATCTCGATATCGCAGGCAAGATCGCACTCGTCACCGGCGCCGACAGCGGCATGGGCAAGGAGACCGCCCGGATGCTGTTGCAAGAGGGCGTCCGCGTTGCAATCACCGACCAGCCCGGCGGCGATCTAACCAAGAGCGTCGAGGATCTGAAGGCGCTCGGCGAAGTGATCGCGGTCGAGGCGGACGTGACCAGGCTCGACGACGTCAAGACGCTCTTCGCCAAGGTCCGCGACCAGCTCGGCGATCCGGATATCCTCGTCAACTGCGCGGGCGTGACCGGCGCGACCGGCGACTTCCTTGAGGTTGACGATGAAGGCTGGCACTCGACGCTGAACATCAACCTGATGGGCGCGGTCCGTGTCTGCCGCGAGGCGATCCCGGCGATGCGCGCCGCGAAATGGGGTCGCATCGTGCTGATGAGCTCCGAGGACGCAGTGCAACCCTATGTCGACGAGCTCGCTTATTGCGCGTCGAAGGCTGGGATCTCCAGCCTGTCGAAGGGGCTGTCGAAGGCGTATGGCTGCGACAACGTGCTGGTGAACACCGTGTCGCCCGCGTTCATCGCGACGCCGATGACCGACAAGATGATGCAGAAGCGCGCCGACGAGAAGGGCATGAGCTTCGACGAGGCGATCGAGACGTTCCTGGAGGAAGAACGCCCCGGCATGACCCTCAAGCGCCGCGGCAAGGCGGACGAGGTGGCGTCGGCGATCCTGTTCCTGTGCTCGGAGCGCGCGAGCTTTATCACCGGCGCGGATATCCGCGTGGACTCCGGCTCGGTAATGACGGTGGCTGGGTAACACGAAGATCAAACCTGTTCCCCCGCGGAGGCGGGGACCCAGGATCTCAGGCGATACCGTGCGTAACCCTGCACCCCCGCCTCCGCGGGGGAACGGGAAAGTGGCGGGGCGGGCCGCTCTCAATCTTACCCTTTGGAAGCCTACCCCTCGAACAAATCCTTAAACTGCCGCGGTTGCGACCGCAGATACTGCTTCGGCGCCTTTACCTTGCCCCCCAGATGCGCCGCTGCATGCCAGGGCCAGCGCGGATCATACAGGATCGTCCGAGCCAACGCGATCATGTCCGCATCGCCCGTTCCGATAATCGCCTCGGCCTGCTCGTAATCGGTTATCAGCCCGACCGCGACGACCGGGATCGACACCGCCTGCTTCACCGCTCGCGCCAGCGGCACCTGATAGCTCGGCCCGACCGGGATCTGCTGCGCCGGCGAATTGCCGCCGCTCGATACGTGGATCGCGCTGCACCCCCGTGCCTCCAGGGCCTTCGCGAACGCCACGGTCTGCTCCGAATCCCAGCCGCCCTCGACCCAGTCCGTGCCCGACACGCGCATCGTCACCGCCCGATCGGCCGGAAACGCAGCGCGGACCGCATCGAACACTTCAAGCGGAAACCGCATCCGGTTCTCGAGACTGCCGCCATACTCGTCCTCACGCCGGTTCGACAGCGGCGACAGGAACTCGTGCAGCAGATAGCCATGCGCGCCGTGCAATTGCACCACGTCGATCCCGAGCCGTGCGGCGCGCACCGTCGCGGCGACGAACGCATCGCGCACCTTCGCCAGCCCCTCACGGTTGAGCGCGACCGGGTCGTTCTCCTCGGGCAGGAACGACACGGCCGACGGCGCCTCGGTCTGCCACCCGTTCGGCTCGCCCGGCGCGATCTGGAGCCCGCCCTTCCACGGCACCTCGCATGACGCTTTCCGCCCGGCATGTGCAAGCTGGATCGCGATCGGCATGTCGGACCAGCGCCGCACGCTCTCGATCACGCCCGCCATCGCCGCCTCGGTCGCATCGTCGTACAGTCCCACGTCGCCGTAGGTGATCCGCCCTTCCGGCAGCACCGCACTCGCCTCGATCGTCAACAATGCCGCGCCCGACAGTGCCAGCTGTCCCAGATGGATCTGGTGCCAGTCGTTCATGCAGCCATTGACCGCCGAATACTGGCACATCGGCGCGATCACGATGCGGTTCGCGAGCGTCAGATTGCCGACCGTAAGCGGCTCGAACAGCTTCGGGCCGCTCATGCGAGGATCAGCCGGAGAGTGGAAGGAATGCGCATGATGGCCCCTTGATACCTGGAAGGATGCGGCGAAAACTCGCCACGTTGTGCGGAACATAGGAAGCCGCGAGCGGGTTTCACGCCAAGGAATGCTGCACCGCGATAAACTCGCGCCTGTAGCGAGACGATACGCACGAAAAGGGTCTTCGCATTGCATCTACTGCCCGACACGCTCGACGCCGGCTCGGCCTATCCCCTCGGCGCGTCGTTTGACGGCCTTGGCGTCAACTTCGCGGTCTATTCCGCCAATGCCGAGAAGATCGAGCTCTGCGTCTATGACGAGACGGGTCGGCGCGAACTGAAGCGGTATGCGCTCCCCGAATGGACCGACGAGGTCTGGCACGGCTACCTTCCCGACGCCCAGCCCGGCCTCGTCTATGGCTACCGCGCGCATGGTCGGTACGCGCCGGAGGAGGGGCACCGGTTCAACCCGAACAAGCTGCTGCTTGACCCCTACGCCAAGCAGATGATCGGCGAACTCCGCTGGACCGACGCGATGTACGGCTATCAGGTCAAGTCGCCGCGCGCCGACCTGAGCTTCGATCGCCGCGACAACTCCCTGACGATGCCGAAGGGCGTCGTGACCGACAGCCATTTCGACTGGTCGCGCGACGTGCGCCCGAACACGCCCTGGTCCGAGACGGTGATCTACGAGGCGCATACCAAGGGCTTGACCAAGCTGTTCGAGGAGGTCCAGCCCTCCGAGCGGGGCACGTTCGCGGCGCTCGGCAACCCCAAGGTCATCGATCACCTCAAGCGCCTCGGCGTCACCGCGATCGAGCTGCTGCCGATCCACACCTACATCCAGGACCGCTTTCTCCAGGAAAAGGGCCTGCGCAATTACTGGGGCTACAACACCCTCAATTTCTTCACGCCCGAACGCTCGTTCTTCGCCACCGACAGCCATAACGAACTCCGCCGCTCGATCCGCCGCCTCCACGCGGCCGGGATCGAGGTCATTCTCGACGTCGTCTACAACCACACCTGCGAAGGCTCGGAGCAGGGCCCGACGCTCTCCTGGCGCGGGCTCGACAACGCCAGCTACTACCGCCTCGTCAAGGACGACCCGCGCTATTCGATCAACGACACCGGCACCGGCAACACGCTGAACCTCACCAAGGCCCGCGTGATCCAGATGGTCGCAGATTCGCTCCGCTACTGGGCGACCAGCTTCGGCATCGACGGCTTCCGCTTCGATCTCGGCCTGACGCTCGGCCGGACGGACACCGGTTTCGATCCCGGCGCAGGTTTCTTCGACGTGCTCCGCCAGGATCCGGTGCTCGGCAGGCTGAAGCTGATCACCGAGCCATGGGACATCGGCCCCGGCGGCTATCAGCTCGGCAACTTCCCCCCCGGTTTCGCCGAGTGGAACGACAAATACCGCGACACCGTGCGGAAATTCTGGCGCGGCGACCACGCGCAGCGGGCCGATCTCGCCGCCCGCCTGACGGGCTCGGCCGACCTGTTCGACCGCCGGGCGCGCCGCCCCTGGGCGAGCGTCAACCTGCTCGGCGCGCATGACGGCTACACGCTCGCCGACACCGTCGCCTACGAGGAGCGCCACAACGAGGCGAACGGCGAAGACAATAACGACGGCCACTCGAACAACTGCTCGCGCAACTGGGGCGTCGAAGGTCCGACCGAGGACCCTGACATCCTCGAGACCCGTGCCCGCGTCATGCGCTCGATGCTGACCACGTTGTTTTCGTCGCTCGGCACGCCGATGCTGGTCGCGGGCGACGAGTTCGGCCGCACGCAGAACGGCAACAACAACGCCTATTGCCAGGACAACGAGATCAGCTGGCTCGACTGGAACAAGGCCAAGTCCCCTGAGGGCGATGCGCTGATCGACTTCACCGCCCGCCTCATCGCCCTTCGCCGCGACTACCCCATGCTCCGCGCCGGAAATTTCCTCTACGGCGAGGACACGCCCGCGGAAGGCCTCAAGGACATCGAATGGTGGGACGAGCGCGGCCAGCAGCTCACGTCGGAAGATTGGGAGAACACCAACGGCCGCGCGCTGGTAATGCGCCGCGCCTGCGAGCGTGACTCGGGCGAGGTGCAGGTGATCTCGCTGTTGCTCAACGCGTCGGAAGGCCCGTTGACCTTCCACATGCCGCCGCCCGAGGAGGTCGAGCGCACCGTCCTGATCGACAGCAGCAAGCCCGAGCAAGGCGCAACGCCGATCAAGAACAGCTACGAGCTTCCCCCGCAGGGCGCGGCGTTGCTCTCCTGGACGATCGAAGCAGCATGACTTGGGGGCCGACGCTTGCCGCCGACGGAACGAACTTCCGCCTCTGGGCGCCGGATCGCGACGCGGTAACGCTTGAGTTGGCCGATGGCGACGCGGTCCCCATGACCCGCGAACCGGAAGGCTGGTTCAGCGCGACAGCGTCGGCGGGGGCAGGGACGCGGTACAGGTTCCGCCTGACCGACGACCTCGCGGTCCCCGACCCCGCCTCGCGCGGGCAGTCCGGCGGCGTGCACGGCTGGAGCGTCGTCGTCGATCCGGAAGTCTATACGTGGCGGACCCCCGCCTGGCGCGGCCGACCGTGGGAAGAGATGGTCATCCAGGAGGTCCATGTCGGCACGCTGGGCGGCTTCGCAGGCGTCGCGGACCACCTTCCGGCGATCGCCGAACTCGGCATCACGGGAATCGAACTCATGCCCGTCAACGCGTTCGGCGGCACCCGCAACTGGGGCTATGACGGCGTGCTCCCCTACGCCCCCGCTGAAAACTACGGCACCCCCGACGAGCTGAAAGCGTTGGTCGACCGCGCCCACGAACTCGGCCTCGTCGTGTTCCTCGACGTGGTCTACAATCACTTCGGACCCGACGGAAACTACCTCGGCGCCTATGCGAAGGGCTTCTTCCACCCCGAAGTCGACACTCCCTGGGGTGGTGCGGTCGCGGTCGACCAAGCGCCGGTGCACCGCTATTTCGTTGATAGCGCGCTGATGTGGCTGAACGAGTACCGCTTCGATGGCCTCCGCTTCGATGCGGTTCATGCAATCGAGAACGACGCTTTCCTCGACGCGATGGCCGCCGAATTGCGCGAGAAGACCGCCGGCCGCCACGTCCATCTCGTCCTCGAGAACGAAGGCAACGACGCCGACCGGCTCCATCCCGCCGCGTTCGACGCGCAGTGGAACGACGACTTCCACAACGTCCTCCACGTCCTCCTCACCGGCGAGACGAGCGCCTATTACGCCGACTTCGCCGACCACCCCGCCGAACGCCTTGCGCGCTGCTTGGGCGAAGGCTTCATCTATCAGGGGGAAGCGTCGCCAAACCAAGACGGCAAGCCGCGCGGCAAGTCCAGTGCACACTTGTCACCGACCGCGTTCGTTGCGTTCCTCCAGAACCACGACCAGATCGGCAACCGCGCGATGGGCGAGCGCCTGACGCTGCTCGCCGACCGCCAGAAGCTTCGTGCGGCCACCGCGCTGCTGCTGTTGGGCCCGCAGATCCCGTTACTGTTCATGGGCGACGCGCACGGCAGCGAGAGCCCGTTCCTGTTCTTTACCGATTTCCACGACGAGCTAGCCGACGCGGTGCGCGAAGGCCGCCGCAAGGAATTCGCCAAGTTCGCCGCCTTCGCCGACCCCGAAGCCCGCGAGGCGATCCCCGATCCGAACGCACATGCGACGTTCCACCGATCGCGCGCGCAACCCGGCCCCGATGCGGCGGCGTGGCAGGACCTGTACCGCACCCTGCTCAAGATCCGCCACGAGGAGATCATCCCCCGTCTGCGCGACACGACCGCAATCGGCGCCGAGGCGATCGGCGAGGGGGCGGTCGTTGCGCGCTGGAAAATGGGTGACGGCGCAATCCTGACAATTGCGCTCAACCTCGGCGATGACATCGTTGATTTTCCTCCACTAGAGGCTTCGCCGATCTTCGCCGATGGCAAACTCGGTGAGGCTGCCAGCGTGGCAGTCTGGCTGGATCGATGAGCAGCCTCCGAACACTCGCTGTCGCGGCCGGCCTGCAACCCGAATGGCAGGACGCAGCGGGTCGTCGCCAGACCGTCGCGGACCGCGCGTTGCAGGCGATCCTGGATCGTCTCGGCCATCCGTCCGGCAGCGAAAAGCAGATCGCCGACAGCCTAGCCGCGATCGAAGCGCGAAACGCGCAGAGCGTCCGTTTCTTGTCCGTCGATGGGGGAGACTCGATCCGGCTGACATTGAAGGTATCAGGCAAAGCCGAGCTTACGTTCGAAGACGGTACGACCCGCTCCGTCACAGTCGATAACGGCGAGTTAAGTCCCATAAATAAGAGCGGCTACCACAAGCTTGAAATCAATGGCGAAGTCATCGACATTCTCGTTGCGCCGCGCCGCTGCTACACGATCGCCGACGCGCTACCGGGCCGCAAACTCTGGGCGCCCGCCGTCCAGATCCCAAGCCTTCGCACCGACGTGCCGGAGGCGTTCGGCGACTTCGGTTCGCTAGCCAATGCCGCCCGAGCGTTCGGCCACTGCGGTGCCGATGCCCTCGCGATCAGCCCCACCCACGCGCTGTTCCCCGCCGACCCCAGCCGATACAGCCCCTACGCACCCTCGAGCCGGCAATTCCTCAACGGGCTGTACGGTGACCCGGCGGCATTCGGCGCAAAGTCCGACAGCCGCGACTTTCCCGAACTGATCGACTGGCACGCCGCGATCCCCGAAAAGCTCGCGCGACTACGCAAGAGCTTCGACCAAACGCTCGTAAAGGTCGAAGAAACTCTGACGGCGTTCAGGGGGCAAGGCGGCAACGACCTCGAACGCCATGCCGAGTTCGACGCTCTCCATGCGCATTTCTTCGCGATCACCGGTGCACGCGGCTGGCAGCAATGGCCGGCCGAGTATCACGATCCCGCCAGCCCTACCGTCCGCCGCTTCGTCGCGGAGCATGCGGACGACGTCACGTTCTACATCTTCCTTCAATGGCTTGCCCGCCGCGACCTCGACGCCGCGCAGGCCGCTGCCACGGATTCCGGCATGGCGATCGGCCTCATCGCCGATCTCGCCGTCGGCATGGACCCCGGCGGCAGCCACGGCTGGAGCCGGCGCAGCGACTTGCTCACCGGCCTCTCGATCGGCGCGCCGCCCGATCCGCTCGGTCCCGACGGGCAAAGCTGGGGCATTACCGGGTTCGATCCGCAAGCGCTGCGCGAAAACGCCTTCGCTCCCTTCATCGCAACCATCCGCGCAGCGCTCGCACACGCCGGCGGCATCCGCATCGACCACGCGTTCGGCCTCCGCCGCCTCTGGGTCGTTCCCGAGGGCGCATCCGCCGCGGAGGGCGCGTATCTCGATATGTCGTTTGACGACCTGATGCGGATCGTCGCGATGGAGTCACAGCGGGCGAGGGCGATCGTCATCGGCGAAGACCTCGGCACCGTCCCCGTCGGTTTTCGCGAGGCGATGGACACGCGCGCCATGCTCGGCATGCGCGTCCTCTGGTTCGAGCGTGACGCGGATGGCTTCGTTCCCCCGGCGCAGTGGTCGCCCGACGCGGTCGCGATGACCGGCACCCACGACCTAGCCACCGTCGCCGGCTGGTGGAGCGGTCGCGATATCGACTGGACCTGGGACCTCGGACGCAAGTCTGAAGCTGCCGACAAATCTTCAGACCTCGCCGCTCGCGCCGAAGACCGCGTCGCGCTCTGGTCCGCATTCGACACTGGCACCGAACAGCCCACCCCCGAAGACACCGACCCGGTCGTCGACGCAGCGATCGTGCACGTCGCCGGCACGCCTTGCGCGCTTGCCATCATCCCGATCGAAGACCTCGCCGGACTGGTCGAGCAACCCAACCTCCCCGGCACGATCGACGAACACCCCAACTGGCGCCGCCGCATGCCCGACACGACCGAGGCGCTGCTCGCCCGCCCCGAAGTCGCCACCCGCATCGTCACGCTCAACGTCACGAGATCCGCATGACCGCCCCCACCACGCCCCGCGCGACCTACCGCTTCCAGTTCCACAAGGACTTCACCTTCGCCGACGCCGAAGCGCTGGTCCCGTATCTCGACGAGCTCGGGATCAGCCACCTCTACGCCTCGCCGATCACGACCGCCCGCAGCGGGTCCACCCACGGCTACGACGTCGTCGATCCGACTCGGATCAATCCCGAACTTGGCGGCGAGGACGCCTTTCGAAGCCTTGTCGCCGCTCTTCGCGCGCGAGACATGGGCGTCATCATCGACATCGTTCCGAACCACATGGGCGTTGCCGGAGGTGAGAACACGTGGTGGAACGACGTTCTAACACATGGTGAAGACAGCGAATTCGCACGCTACTTCGACATCGACTGGCGCGAGAAGCTCGTTCTTCCGATCCTCGGCGATCCGCTCGCCGAGACGCTGGCCAGCGGCGCGCTGAAGGTCGAGCAGGCCGACGGCCGCTACGTCCTCGAAGCATATGGCGAACACCGCCTGCCGATCCGCGACGAGGACCAAACGACCGCAGCGACGGACGACATAGCCGCGCTGATCGACCGCCAGCACTACCGCCTCGCCTCATGGCGCGTGGCGAACGACGAACTCAACTGGCGGCGGTTCTTCACGATCAACGACCTCGCCGGCTTCCGTGCCGAAGACCCCATCGTGTTCGACGCCACGCACGCTCTCTATTTCCGTCTATACGCCGAAGGACTGATCGACGGCGTCCGCGTCGATCATGTCGATGGCCTGACCGACCCCGCCGGCTATTGCCGCACCTTGCGCGCAAGGCTCGACGCGATCGAGCGCCCCGCCGACGCGCCGTCCGGCCCGGCGTATCTCGTCATCGAGAAGATCCTCGCCGACGGCGAACCGCTCAGCCCCGACTGGAGCGTCGACGGCACCAGCGGGTACGACTTTATGGAGCAGGTCACCGCCTTGCTCCACGCGCCCGCCGGGGCAGAACCGCTCGCTGAACTCTGGGCCGACATAAGCGGCCGCTCCGCCGACTTCGCGCCCGAGGAACTGCGCGCGCGACAGGAACTGCTCGCGTGGCAGTTCGATGCGCAGCACCGCCGCTGCGTCGAGGCGTTCGTGGCGCTGGCCCGCTCGACACCCGACTGCGATGGACTGACGAGGGGCATGCTCCACCGCGCGATCGAGCGGCTGCTCTGGGTCTTCCCGGTGTATCGGACCTATGGAACGGGCGAAGCGGCGCCGCTCGCAGACGCCAGGATCCGCGACACTGTCCGCCAGCGGGTTGCGGAGTTCGTCCCGCCCGGTGAAGGCGCGGTCGTCGACCGGATCCTGGGTTGGTTGGCAGGCGAGGGGCCAGGCGACGTGGCACTCGCCGCCGAAGCGGTGCGCAAATTCCAGCAACTCTCCGCGCCGATCGCGGCGAAGGCGGTCGAGGACACCGCGTTCTACCGCTATGGCCGCCTGCTTTCCCGCAACGACGTCGGGTTCGACGCCGCGCGGATGTCGCTCGATATCGATGCATTCCACGCCGCGATGATCGAGCGTGCCCGCGACTGGCCGTCCGCCATGCTTGCCACCGCGACGCACGACCACAAGCGTGGTGAGGACGTTCGCGCGCGTCTCGCTGTGCTGAGCGAAGTCCCCGATCTTTGGCGTTCGCGTGTGGAGCATTGGCTCGAACTCGCTGCACAGTATGCGAATGGCGTTGATCCCGCCGACACCTATATGCTGCTCCAGACCCTGTTCGGCGTATGGCCGATAGACCTCAAAGCATCGGACGCCGAGGGCCTTTCGGACTATGCCGAGCGGATCGTCGCGTGGCAGGAAAAGGCGTTGCGCGAAGCAAAGCTCCGGTCGTCCTGGGAGGCGCCGGCCGAGGCGTACGAGACCCGCTGTCACGAGCTCGCGCGGGCGTTACTGGATCCCGAAAGGTCGACGGACTTTCTTGAGGACATGACGGCATTCGTCGATCGGATCGCGCCCGCCGCAGACCAGAACAGCCTCGCGCAGGTTGCATTGCGCTATACCGTGCCGGGCGTGCCGGATCTGTATCAGGGGACCGAGATCGCCGATTTGAGCATGGTCGATCCGGATAACCGGCGTCCGGTCGATTATGCCGTCCTGCGCGATATACTGCCGGCCGGCGATGCGCTCAAGCTGCGGTCGATCAAGCATCTGCTGGCCCTTCGGCGGAAGCATCCTGTGCTGTTCTCGAACGGGAGCTACGCGCCGATCGCCGTCATCGGGCCGCGCCGCGACCATGTCATGGCGTTCCAGCGGGAGCATGAGGGCGCGACGCTCCGCTGCGTCATCGCATTGCGGTGTGCGGAGCGCCATCTCGATGGGATGACGGCGGCCGACTGGTGGGGCGATACCGCGTTATCGTCTGGCGAGCGGATCCTCGACCTGCTCGGCGAGGATGGCGTGCGGGTCGAACTCATGGCATCGGATCCAGCGCTGGCGGCGTGACCAATGCGCTGCCGGGAAACGGTTTCAGAAGGAACAGAACGATGAAGATCAGCGCACGCAATCAGATTTCCGGCACCATCGTCTCGATCACGCCGGGTGCGGTCAACGGTTCGATCAAGGTCGACATCGGTGGCGGCAATGTCGTCACCGCCAACATCACTGAAGAAGCGATCGCCGACCTCGCACTCGCGACCGGCGACACGGTCACCGTCCTGATCAAGGCGAGTGACGTCCTGATCGGGAAGTGATCCGGTCCCGGCCGTTCCCGTTTCGATGCGGGAACGGCCGGTAGATGTTACAGACCGAAGCGCAACGTCGCGCGGAAATCGCGGCCGGCGAGCGGTGCGAAGTCCTTCAGGAAGCTCGTTGCGCGCCGTGCGTTCACGTCGAACAGATTGTTCGCGCTCAGCAGCAACGTCGTCTTCGAATCCTTGCCGAACGGGCTGAGACCGATCGAGGCGTTGACCATCGTGTACTCGTTGGTCTTCGTCTCGAACGCGGCGATGCGGTTCTGGTCGAACACGTGCTCGACCTCGACGCGGCCGTTGATCCGGTCGCCCTGCGCCTCGATCCCGCCGAGTACGCGCATCGGCGGGATGCGCGGGACGGGGCCCTGGTCGACGATGTTGGCGTGGACGTAATCGCCAAGCACGTCGGCGTTGACCGCATAGCCGCCGATCTGCGCGACCTTCACCGATGCATCCGCCTCGAACCCGTAATAGCGCGCATCGGCCTGCTGGTACTGGAAGCAGGGCAGGTCGACGGTGCGGCCCGAGGGATCGGCGGCAGCCTGGCAGACGGTCGACGCGACCTGGTTCTCCGAGATGTAGTTCGAGAACCAGTTGTAATAGGCCGATGCGTCGAAGCTGAAACCGTCGCCGTGTGCGTGCAGCGTGCCCTCCAAGCCCCATGACTTCTCGAGCCGGAAGTTCGGATTGCCGAGTTCGTACGCCTGCGTACCGGCATGCGCACCGTTCGCGAACAGTTCCTCGGCCGACGGCGCGCGCTCGGTCCGCGAGCCGTTCAGGCCGACGCGGATGCTGTCGGTCAGCGCATAGGAGGCACCGAGCGAGCCCGAGACCGAGTGATAGCTTTGGCTGCCGCGGAAGAAGCGCAGGTCGTCCTCGGGCGTGCGCGCGGCGAGATCGGTGATCTCGTAACGGACGCCACCCTCTGCGTGGAACTTGCCGGACTCGTATTGCTGGAGCGTGAAGAGGCCGGTCTGGTTGGTCTCGTTCTTCGGCAGGAAGGCTTCTTCGCCGACCACGTTGAAGATGCGGTTGTAGAACTGCACGCCCGATGCGCCCTGCCAGCCGCCGCGGTTCGCCTGGACGACTTCGAGACGACCTTCGAGGCCCTTGTTATAGAAGGCGGTTCCGACGGAATTGTCCTCCTCCAGCTCGAAGTGGCGATAGCTCGCCTGGCCGGCGCGGACACGGATCTTGCTGATGAAATCGCCGCCGGTGTCGATCTCGCCGCGCAGGTCGACACGGTTCTGGACGACGTCGAGGCGTGGCGCTTCCTGCTCCTGGCCGGGTTGCGTGGCGTAGCGGATCGGCACGCCGTAGAGGCTGTCGTAATGGCTGTATGAGATGCCGAGATTACCGTTGTCGGTGATGATCGATGCGCCGGCACCCGCCGTCCACGTCTCGGCCTGCGTGTTGGGGAGCTTGCCCTTCAACCGCGCCGAGGCGGCATAGTCGATCGGGTCGGCTTCGTTGGGATCGACGGGGAGAGCGGCGGTGGCCTGCGCCTGGGCGCGGGCATCGCGCGAAAGGATGTAGCCACCGGTGCGCAGGTCGCCCGACTTCAGGTACGAGCCGTCCGCATGCAGCACGAGGTGCTGGCCGACCGCGACGTCGCCGGCCATGCCGCCGGAGCGCTCGTTGGCGGCCGAACCGTAATTCGCGATGCCGTTCACGCGGTAGCCGTTCTCGGGCACGGTGCGCGGGATGCGCGTGTCGATGACGTTGACGACGCCGCCTACTGCCGACGTGCCATAGAGCAGCGCGCTGGGGCCGCGGAGGATTTCGATGCGCTCGGCGAGCAGCGGGTCGATGATGACGGCGTGGTCGACCGAGGTGTTCGAGACGTCGATCGAGCCGATCCCGTCGGTCAGCACGCGGATGCGGTCGCCCTGAAAGCCGCGGAGGATAGGACGTGAGGCGCTCGGGCCGAACGACGATGCCGATACGCCGGGCTGGCGGGCGAGAGTCTCGCCGATCGACGGCCGCAACTGGCGCGTGAGTTCCTGGCCGGTGAGGACGGTCGTGCCTTGAAGCACGTCGCGCTCGCTGGTCTGGATCGGTGCGGTGACGATGATGTCGCGCTGGTTGGTCGAACCGACCGACGTCGGTGCGGGGGCAGGGGCCGGAGCATCCGTGGCGGCGGTTTGCGCATGCGCCTGCGAGGAGAGGAGCGCAGCCAGGGCGGTGGCGCCGAACAGCATCGTCTTCATGAAATTCCCTTGTGTCGTCCCTGTACGACGCTGCGGGTAGATTTGATGATACATCATATCAAGTGACAATATTGCCATGAACGCGAATGGCGTCGCGACTGTTACCGCGATGCAACATGGTTTGACGTTCTCCGGGGGATCAAAACATCCGCCGTCATCCTGACGAAGTCAGGATGACGGAGTGGGGAGGATCCGCCTCCACACCCCGCCCCATCATCCCGCGACGATCAAATCCTTGATGCGCGTGGCCAACGCCTCCATCGCGAACGGCTTGGTCATGACATGCATGCCGGGATCGAGATGCCCGTTACCGACGACCGCATTCTCGGCATAGCCGGTAATAAAGAGGATCTTCAGATCGGGACGACCGACACGCGCCGCGTCCGCCATCTGCCGGCCATTCATCCCGCCGGGAAGACCGACGTCGGTGACCAGCAGGTCGATGCGGATGTCGGATTGCAACAGCTTCAGCCCGGATGCCCCGTCCGCCGCTTCGATCGCCGCGTAGCCTAGCTCCTCGAGCACCTCCATCACCAGCATTCGAACAGTCGGTTCGTCGTCGACCACCAGCACTGTCTCGCCCGCGTTCGCACGGGGCGCTTCGGTATGTTCGGTGACGGTCTCGGTATCCTCGGCTTCACCGAAATGCCGTGGAAGGTAGATGCAGACGTTGGTACCTTCGCCCACCTCGGAATAGATCCGGACATGCCCGCCGGATTGCCGGGCGAAGCCGTAGATCATCGACAGGCCGAGGCCCGTGCCGAGCCCGAGTGGCTTGGTCGTGAAGAACGGATCGAACGCCTTGGCGATCACCTCCGGGGTCATTCCCGTGCCGGTATCGGATACGCACAGCGACACATATTGTCCGGCATCGAGTTCGCGCTCGCGGGCCGTCCTGGCGTCAATCCAGCGATTGGCGGTCTCGATCGTCAGTCGCCCGCCACCCGGCATCGCATCGCGCGCATTGATGCACAGGTTGAGCAGCGCGTTTTCCAGCTGGTGGGGATCGACCAGGGTCGCCCAAAGCCCAACCGAGGCGACGACCTCAACCTCGACTTCGGGACCTACCGTGCGCCGGACCATATCCTCGATCCCCCCGACCAGCCGGTTGACGTCGGTCGGCTTGGGATCGAGCGTCTGTCGCCGTGAGAAGGCGAGCAACCGGTGCGTTAGTGCCGCCGCACGTTTCGCGGCACCTTGCGCGGCCAGCGAATAGCGTTCGACATCGTTCAGCCGGCCTTGCGCGATACGGATTCCGAGCAGTTCCAAGCTGCCGGTAATCCCGGTCAGCAAATTGTTGAAATCATGCGCGATCCCTCCGGTGAGCTGACCTACGGCTTCCATCTTCTGGCTTTGTCGCAGCGCCTCTTCGGCCTGCATCAGTTCGCGGGTGCGTTCGGCGACCTGTTCCTCTAGCGTCTCGTTCCACTGGGCGAGTTGCGCTGTCTGGCGGCGGCTATCGTCGATATCGGTATTGGTGCCGACCCAGCGCAGGATCGTGCCGTCATCGCCGCGCACCGGTTCGGCGCGGACCAGGAACCAGCGATATTCGCCATCCGCGGCTCGTACCCGGAACTCCACCGAATAGGGGGCGCCGGTCGCCAACGAAGTGCTCCAGCGCTCGGCTGCCAAGGCAACATCGTCGGGATGCAACAGCCCGCCCCACACCTCGACGCCGTCGAGTTCGCCGGGGGCGAGCCCGTTATACGCATAGACCTGCTGGTTGAACCAATAGAGGTAGCCATCGGGTCGCGCCGCCCAGATCTGGTTGGGCACGGCCTCGGCGAACACCCGGAACTGTTCCTCGCTCGCGCGTCGCGCACCCTCGGCGCGCAGGCGCTCGGTGGCGGCGCGGACGCGTTCAGCGACTTCGCGCATCAGCAACTGGTCGTCGTCGCTCCACACGCGCGGCGCGGCGTGGTTGGCATAGATCAGCGCGACGAAATTATCCTGCTCCACCAGCGGCATGTTGACGAACGATGCCGCGCTGATCCCCCGCAACGCGTCGGCAAGATCGGCGGTTCGGGGATCGTGGGCGACGTCGGCGATGGCGACGGTGCGGCCCGCCTTCAGATCCTCGATATAGGAGCCATAGTCGCGAAACTTGAGCGTGCCCGCGAGCGTGACGATGCCCGGTGCGTTCCAGTCGCGCTCGACCCGGATCGTCTCGCGCGTCTTGTCAATCACGCCGTAGCCGACCCGGCTGACCTGTAGCGCGGCACCCAGGATCGCCGATGCCGCGTAGGCGATCTCGTCGGGATCGGTGAGGTCGCGGATCGCGTCGCTCAATTGCAGCAGGGCGCTCTGTCGGAGATCTGCCTGTTTGCGTTCGGTGATGTCGAAGCTGACGCCGGGGAAGCGCAGCGGCGTGCCATCCGAGGCAAGCCGGCAGCGGCCCTGCGCGGCGACCCAGCGGATCGCGCCGCCGGGTTGGACGAGGCGGTATTCTGCACTGAAGTCGCCACCGGTTTCGAGCGCATCGGCGATGGCCGCGCGGGTAGCTGGAAGATCGTCGGGATGAATGCCACCAAAGAACCGTTCGAGCGGCGCGCCTTTGCGACCGAGTTCCTCCGGAACGCCGTATAGTCGCGAGAAGCGTTCGTTGGCCTTCACCCGGTCGTTCGGAATGTCCCAGTCCCATGTGCCGATGCCGTTGCCGGCCGCGAGCGCCTGATTGAGCCGTTCCTCGCTTTCCTGCGTCGCGATAGCTGCGCGACGGTACGCGGATACGTCGGTGAACAGAACGGCGACGAGGCGCGGCGTCCCGGAACCGACCGGAAAGGCGTGGACGTCGAACCACCGGTCCATCGCGTCCGAACCATGATCGAACCGCGCTGGCTCGCCGGTCAGCGCGACCTTGCCATAGGCGTCGAACCAGAAGCGCTCGAGATCAGGGACGAGTTCGCCCGCCGTCCGGCCGACCACATCGAGCAGCCCGGTCTGGCTTTCGAACTGGGAATTGACCTCCACGAAGCGGTAATCGACCGCATGGTCGCCATCAAACATCACCTCGATGATGCAGAACCCCGCGTCGATCGCTTCGAACAGCGCATCGTAACGCTCCTGCGCCGGGTTGCCGCTATCAGGCTGGGTCGTCGGTCGCTGCATCGTATCTCGAACGTCTGAGGGCGCGCCTTACGCAACCAAGGCCGGCGAGCAAACGCACCAACGGTAAAACCGATCCGCGGTTCGGCTCAGATCGTGGCGGTCCGTTCGAGCGCTGCCGGCAACACCCGTGCAAGGCGATCGGCCCAGGCCGCACAGTCCTCCGTCGAGCCCAACAGATCCTGCCGGATCTCGATCTCGGCATAGGGGCGGGCGGGGTAGGCGTGGCGCGGAATGGTGTAGTCGATCTGGTCCATGCGGTAGGGTTCGTTGTCCCCCACGGTCAGGTCGGGCTCGTCGCGCAGGACGCCGAGCAGGGCGTGCGCGAACCCGGTATCGCCGCCGTCATGCAGGATACCGATCTGCCACGGCCGTTCGACGCCGCGCATCGACGGCGTGAAGCTGTGCAGCGCGACGAGTGTCGTCGTGATCCCCAGCGCATCGCGGCGCGCGAGTTCGGCGGCGATCGCTGCCTGATAAGGCTCATGGATCTCGGCGAACCGCGCCGCGACGTCGGCGTCCGACAGCGCCTGGTTGCCGGGCACCATGGTCCCGTCGCTGACGGCCGCGATCGCATCGGGCTGCTGTGCGCTCCGGTTGCAGTCGATCACCAGCCTCGAATAGGTCTGGCGGAGGAAGACCGCGTCGAGCCGCTCGGCCAACATCTGGCCAAGCTCGGCGATGCCGATGTCCCAGCCGATGTGCCGCGACAGTTCGGCATCGCTCAACCCCAGGGAGCCGAGCGCGGCCGGCACGGCTTTCCCCGCGTGATCGCCGATCAGCAGGAACGATGACGCACCTTCGGGGTTGACCAATGTGACCGGTGCGGCATCTTCGGTCCCAAGCAGCGATTGGCTGATAGCGGTCTTCATGCGACACGGATCCTCGATGCCATCTCTAACTCTCTCTCATGTAACCCGATACTCCTACCGCCATCCGGTAGCGTTT
The DNA here is from genome assembly GCF_001421745.1 of Sphingomonas sp. Leaf230. Lineage (GTDB taxonomy): Bacteria > Pseudomonadota > Alphaproteobacteria > Sphingomonadales > Sphingomonadaceae > Sphingomonas. The sequence continues at coordinate 609,406 of NZ_LMKW01000009.1, forward strand.
GGCGAGCATCGGATCATGGTTCGCCCGCGCGAGAGTTTTGACCAGCATTTGATCAATGCGCAGCTGACGATCAGTCCAGAGCCTTCGGACGTCCGCTGGCTGCAGGACGTGTTCGGCAATTCGGTTGCGATCGCGACGTTCGACAAGCGCGCGAAGGAGCTCGTCTTCGACAGCCGCGTGCAGTTGCTGCACACGCCGGCCGAACTGCAGAACGTCGATATCGAACGGTACGCACGGCTCTATCCGTTCACCTACTCGTCGGAGGAGATGCCCGACCTGCTTCGTTCGATCGAGCGTCAGCATCACGATCCGCTGCGCCAGATCGACAGCTGGGCACGGCGCTTCGTGCGGACCGACGGGCCGACCGACACGCTGGCGATGCTGTCGGACATGACCGCGACGATCCGGCGCGAGTTCACCTATGTCCCGCGACCGGAAAAGGGCACGCAGTCGCCGATCGAGACGCTCGCGACGCGCAAGGGGACGTGTCGCGATTATGCCGTGCTGATGATCGAGGCGGTCCGCGCACTCGGCTTCGCGGCGCGGTTCATCTCGGGCTACGTCTACAACCCCAGCGCGCGCGAGCAGCGGACCGGCGGCGGCAACACGCATGCCTGGGTCCGCGTGTACCTGCCGGGATCGGGCTGGGTCGAGTTCGATCCGACCAATGGCATCGTCGGCAACCGCGGGCTCGTCCGCGTCGCGGTCGCGCGCGATATCTACCAGGCCGTGCCGATCTCCGGCACCTGGAGCGGCTTTCCCGGCAGCTTTCTCGATATGACCGTGTCGGTCGACATCACGCTCGATGATGCCGACGCTGCGGGGCAACACTCGGCACAAACTTTAAAACAGGCGTGAAAAGGGGCTCTTCCATGCTGATCCGGACTGGCTACGACATAGTTTTCGAGACCGAGGTCGCGACGCCGATGATGGCGATGCTGAGCCTGCATCCGTCCCGCAACAAGGATCTCGTGACGCCGCACCGGATCGTCGCGACCCCCGACGTGCCGACCTACGACTATCTCGACGCGTTCGGAAACGTCTGCACGCGCGTCACGGTGCCGAAGGGCGGCCTGACGCTGTCGTGCGACTTCACGATCGAGGACAGCGGCGCGCCCGATCCGTTCACGCCGGATGCGGTCCAGCATCCGGTCGAGGATTTGCCCGACGACATCCTGATCTACCTGCTCGGCAGCCGCTATTGCGAGACCGACCGGCTGACCGAGACCGCCTGGTCGCTGTTCGGCCATGTCCCCGCCGGGTGGCAGCGGGTTCAGGCGGTCGTCGACTTCGTCCATAGCCATGTCGAGTTCGGCTATCATTATGCCCGCCCGACGAAGACCGCGTGGGACGTTCATCAGGAGCGCCAGGGCGTATGCCGCGACTTCGCCCACTTCGCGATCACGCTGTGCCGGTGCATGAACATCCCTGCGCGCTATTGCACCGGGTACCTCGGCGATATCGGCATCCCGCCGGTCGACGCGCCGATGGATTTTTCGGCATGGTTCGACGTGTATCTCGGCGGCACGTGGCATACGTTCGACGCGCGCCACAATCGCCCGCGGATCGGTCGCATCCTGATGGCGCGGGGCCGCGATGCGACCGACACCGCGCTGACGACGACGTTCGGTCGTGCGCAGTTGGTCAGGTTCGACGTGCATACCGACGAAGTCTTTGCCGACGACCAGCCGAGCGGGTAAAAGCGCAGGTGAAGCGGCGGTCGCGAAAACTTAACCCTTGTGGGTAAGGTCGCGTTCGGCCTAACGGCACCGATCCTCAAACTTATGCTGCGATGCACAACATGACTTCGACCCCAGACACCTCCGCGCCGAACAACGCGAACGCGCTGCTCCTCCAGGCCATCGCGTTGCGCAAGTGCATCACCGCGACCTACAACCGGATGGTCTGCACGCTCGCGCCGCACATCCTGTACACTAAGCATGACGATGTGTTCGTCGATGCGGTGACGCTCGAGCGCGACGGCCAGCCGCCCAAGGAGATCAAGCTCGGGACGTTCAAGCTCGCCGGGCTGAAGGATATCGAGGTGACCGATCGTCCGTTCGTCCCCGACGCGATCTTCAACCCCGGCGATATCAAGTACGACCGCGTCACGCTGTTCGTCGTCGATCGGTCGTAAAAGTCTTCGAGGGCGCCTGCGGAGCGCTATTCGCCTGATTTCGTTCCGTCATCCTGACGAAAGTCAGGATCCAGAGTAACAGGCGCTGCCCATCATGGCTCTGGATCCTGACTTTCGTCAGGATGACGGATTATAGGCGATGCCTCAGACCGCGGGCGGCAACCACGCGGTCTCGATCTCGCCGTAGCGGTCTGTAAACCCGGTCGCCGCGACCAGCGCCGCTTCGTCGACGATCCGGACCCGCCGCCCGTTCCGCTCGATCACGCCTGCCTTCTCCAGCGCGCGGATCGTCCGGTTCACATGCACCTTGGTCAGCCCGAGCGCATCGCCGATATCGGTCTGCGTCAGCGGCAGGTCGAAGGAATCGACGATCCCCCCCGCCGTCACGCGCAGCCGCGCCATGATGTCGAGAAGTAGCGTCGACAGCCGCTCGCTCGCCCCCATCCGCCCGATCGTCGTCAGCCGGTCGCTCATCGCAACGTTCTCGGCCGCGGCGATCGCATAGAGCAGCCCGGCGATGCGCGGTTGCGCGCGGAACAGCAGCCCGAGTTCGGTCTTCGGCAAATCGATCACGATGCAGTCCGAAATCGCGGTCAGCGTTGCCGCTGCCTGCGACCATGCCATGCTGGACGTTCCGATCAGGTCGCCCGCATAGTGGAAGCGCAGAATCTGGCGCCCGCCGGTGACCAGCTTGGTCGAGGAGTGCAGCCACCCCTGCCGCACGACGTACAGTGCGTGGCTTTCGCCACCCTCCGCAACCAGCACGTCGCCCGCGCGCAGCCGCCGCTCGCCGCGTTCGGCGTGCAGGATCGCCTCGCGTTCGGCGTCGGTGAGATCGAGATGCCGCCCCAGTCGTGCGATCAAACCGCTCAATTGCATGCTTTACCCTTTTCCTTGCGCGCGGCTGTTGCCGTCCCGCCGCCAAATTGTCGTACCGCGCGTCGTAAATCGCGCGATCCTTCGTAAGTCTATTGATGACGATGCAATGCCGTCATTGCGATCGTCCTAACGCGCTTTCCACCAGCGGCGCAACGCGGGCGGTGATCCGGTCGACGCCGGTCCGGTTGGGATGAACGTGATCCGCCTGCATCAGTGCGGCGTCACCGATGACGCCATCCAGGATGAACGGGTACAGCGTCGCATGATAGGCCTTCGCCAAGTCGGTCCATATCCCATTGAACTGGGAAGAATACTCCGGACCCAGATTGGGCGGCGCCATCATCCCGGTTAGCATCACCGGGATACCCCGACGCTTCGCCTCGTCCATCATCGCCGTCATGTTGGCGCGCGTTTCGGCCGGGGAAATCTGCCGTAGAACATCATTGCCGCCAAGGCCCAGCAGGATCAGGTCAGGCTTTCGCTTCAGGTTGTCGAGCGCAAACGCGAACCGCTGTCGGCCCGCCGCGCTGGTATCGCCCGAGACGCCTGCATTGACGATCGTCGCGTTGATCCCGTCCTTGCGCAACCGGTTCTGCAAGGCATCGGGCAGGCTCTGACCGCGGTCGAGGCCGTAGCCGGCATACAGGCTGTCCCCGAATGCCAGGATCAGGCGCTCGGGACCCTGCGGCGCCGGTGTCGTAATTACGGGCGAAACTGCGTTTGTTGCAGGCGGCGGGGCAGGGACTTCGGGTGTCCGATCGCAGCCGGCCAGCAACCCCGCTTGGAGAAGCGCCAGTCCGCCCCCATAAAGAGGCCAGCGTCGCATCCGTTTCTCCAAGATATTGGTCTCCATGTCCGAACCTGCTTCCGCCGATATGGTGATCTCGGCGCGCGATGTCACGCTGACACTCGGCGCATCGACCGCCGCGACGACGATCCTCAAGGGCATCGATCTCGACATCGCCCAAGGGACCAGCGTCGCACTGCTCGGGCCTTCCGGGTCGGGCAAGTCGTCGCTGATGGCGGTGCTGTCAGGACTGGAGCGCGCTACCAGCGGCCGGGTCCAGGTGGCCGGGCTCGATTTCGGCAAGCTCGACGAGGATGCCCTGGCGCGCGCGCGGCGTGGACGGATCGGCATCGTCCTCCAGGCCTTCCACCTTCTCCCGACGATGACCGCGCTCGAGAACGTCGCCGTGCCGATGGAACTGGCGGGGATGACCGACGCATTCGAGCGCGCGGAGGTGGAACTCGCCGCAGTCGGCCTCTCGCACCGGATCGGCCATTACCCCACGCAACTATCCGGCGGCGAGCAGCAGCGCGTGGCGATCGCCCGCGCACTCGGTCCGCGGCCCGCGCTCGTCTTCGGCGACGAACCGACCGGCAACCTAGACGCCGCCACCGGTGCATCGGTCATGGACCTGCTGTTCGATCGCCGCGCTGCGACCGGCGCCACGTTGATCATCATCACGCACGATCCCGTACTCGCCGCGCGTTGCGATCGCATCGTCGAACTCGCCGACGGCCGGATCGCCGCGGATCGCTTGCGGTGAGCGAATGGCGGCTGGCGTGGCGGCTTGCCCGTCGCGAACTCGATCTTCGGTTTCGCGGGTTGCGGCTTCTGCTGGCATGCCTGTTCCTGGGCGTCGGCGCGCTGGCGGCGATCGGCAGCCTGACGCAATCGATCGACGGCGAGCTTGCGGCCCGCGGCAGCGCGATCCTCGGCGGCGACGTCGAGTTCGGCACGTCGCAGCGCGCCGCCACGGCTGACGAACGCGCGGCGATGGCCCGGCTCGGCACGGTTTCCGAGACCGTCAGGATGCAGGCGACCGCGATCCGCGGCACCAACAGCGTGCCGGTCCAACTCAAGGGCGTCGACGCGGTCTACCCGCTTTACGGGACGCTGGCCGTACAGGGTGGATCGGTCGCGAAGGTCGACGATCCCAAGGCGATATTGATCGTCCCGGCCCTGGCACAGCGGCTCGGCGTCGGCCGCGGCGCGCGCGTACGGCTAGGGATCGCCGACTTCATCGTCGCTGGCGTGATCGCGAACGAACCCGACCGCCTCGGCGAGGGCTTTACGCTCGGTCCCGTCGCGATCGTCTCGATGGCGGGCATCGCGCGCACCGGCCTGGTTCAGCCCGGCAGCCTGTACGAGAGCAAATACCGGGTGCGCCTTTCGCCCGGCGCCTCGCCGACGACCGCGGTCGATCGGTTCAAGGCGGCATTCCCGACCGGCGGCTGGGAAACCAAGACTCGCGACCGTGCCGCGCCCGGTGCCGAACGCTTCGTCGATCGCATGGGGCAGTTCCTGCTGCTGGTCGGACTGTCCGCGTTGGTCATCGCCGGGATCGGCGTCGGCAACGGCGTGTCCTCCTATCTGGCCGCCCGCCGCAGCAGCATCGCGGCGCTGAAGGTTCTCGGTGCGACGTCCGGCCTCATCGCGAAGATTTACCTCCTCGAAGTCGCCGTCGTCGCCGCGATGGGGATCGTCGCCGGTCTGGTTGCAGGCGCCGCCACAGTGCCGCTGATCGTGTGGCTGGCAGGCGACGTCCTGCCGGTCGCGCCGCAATTCTCGCTTCAGTTCGCGCCGCTCGCCCTCGCCGCCGCATACGGCATGCTGATCGCGCTAGCCTTCACCGCGCCTCCCCTGATCGAGGCGGGCAGCATTCCCGCAGCCGGGCTGCTGCGCGGTGTGTTCGGCAATCGGTCCGTCCCGTTACGCCGGACCTTGCCCTGGGTCCTTGGTGCAGGAGCCGCTATCGTCGCGCTAGCGCTGTCGACCGCGGACCAGCCGGGCTTCAGCGCAGGCTTCCTCGCGGCGGTGGCCGGCGTCTTGCTGGTGCTGGCGGGGTTCGGCTGGGCCGTACGCCGGATCGCCGCCGCGCTTCCCCGCTCGCGCAAGCCGTTGCTCCGCCTCGCCATCGCCGGTCTCCACCGCCCCGGCGCGCGGACCGGCACATTGGTGGTGGCACTCGGGCTCGGCCTGACGCTATTCGTCCTGCTCGCCGGCATCCGCACCAGTATCGACGCGAACATCGCGCTTACCGTACCCAAGCGCGCGCCGGCGCTGTTCGCCTTGGACGTTCCGCCCGATCGCGAGGCCGAGTTCCGGCGAACCATCGAAGGCGTGGCGATCCACCCGGTCATCCGCACCGTGCCGGCGATGCGCGGGACGATCACCGGATACGGCACGACGCGCGTGGCCGATCTCAAGACGCTGCCCGACGGCGCTTGGGCGTTGCGTGGCGAGCGCGGGCTGACCTATGCCGCGACCTTGCCCCAGGGCAGCGAACTCACTGCCGGTCGGTGGTGGCCGCATGACTATAAGGGGCGGCCGCTGGTCTCGATCGACGAGCGACTGGCCAAGGTGCTCGACCTCAAGATCGGTGATCCGCTCACCTACACCTTGCTCGGCGTAGAGCGGACTGCGCATATCGCCTCGTTCCGCCGGATTAGCTGGGATACGCTCGGCTTCAATTTCGTGATGGTGTTCTCGCCCAATGCGATCGAGGACGCGCCGCATAATCTGGCGGCGACGATCGATCTCGCGCCGGGGCAGGAAGCGCCCGTGATGCGCGCGTTGCTGCCGCGCTTTCCGTCGGTCTCGGTGATCGAGGTTCGCGGCGTGCTGGGCCAAGTCCGCGACATCGTCTCGCAGATGGCGACGGCGATCACCGCCGCGGCGTCGGTGGCGATCCTCGCCGGGATCGCGGTCCTGATCGGCGCGATCGCCGCGGCGCGAGAGGCGCGCACCTATGACGGTGTCATCCTGCGCACGCTTGGCGCGACCCGGCGGCAGGTGCTGGCGGTGCAGGCGCTCGAATACGCGTTCCTCAGTATCGTGCTGTCGGTACTCGCTTTGCTGCTCGGGCTCGGTGGTGCCTGGTATGTCGTGACGCGGCTCTTCAGTTTCGAATGGCGCCCCGATTATACGACCGTCTTGGCAACGTTGCTCGGCGGGGCGGGGTTGACGATGGTGATCGGCCTGATCGGTGCTTGGCCCATTCTCGGCGCGCGGCCGGCGCAGGCGTTGCGGCAACTCTGACGGCACGTTTGCGTCCGCGCGGCGTTGAGGCGCAGGGTACCGGCACTAGGGGGCAAGACGCTGAACACGAACGAAACACGACCCGAGCATGAGGCCACCAGCCCCTGGTCGATGTCGGCACGCGAATGGTGGAAAGTCCTGAAGCGTACCTGGGCCGAAGGGAACGACGACAATATCGGTCTGATCGCGGCGGGTACCGCGTTCTACGGGTTCGCCGCGATCGTTCCGCTACTTGCGTCGGTGGTACTGATCTACGGTCTGGTCGCCGACACCGCGACGGTGGTCGCGAACATCCGCGCGCTGTTCAACGTCCTCCCCGAAGATGCGGCAAGGGTAATCGGCGACCAGCTTGCGACCGTCGTCAATACGTCGGAAGGCAAGAAGGGTTTCGGCCTCGTCATCGCGCTGGGCATCGCCTTGTACGGCGGCACGAAGGGCGCATCGTCGATCGTCACCGCGCTCAACATCGCCTATGAAGAGAAGGAAACGCGTGGGTTCATAACACTGAACCTCCTCGCTTTTGCGATCACCGGTGGTGCCGTGATGCTCGCCTTGGTCGCCGCCCTCTCGACCGCGGCGTTCGCGCTGCTCGATAGCCTGATACCCGGCGCGCCAAAGATCCTGCTCCTGGCGATCCGCCTCGTAAGTTACGGCGTGCTCGCTTCGCTGGGCGTTACAGCGGCGGCATGCTTGTATCGGTTCGGCCCCAACCGTCACAAGGCGAAGTGGATGTGGCTGACCCCGGGCTCGCTGGCCGCAACCGTAATCTGGCTTGGTGCGACGATTGGGTTCGGCATCTACGTGTCGCGCTTCGGCAATTATGGCGCAACCTATGGATCGCTGAGCGCGGTCATCGTGCTGCTGACGTGGCTATGGCTGTCGGCCTACGTCTTCCTGCTCGGCGCAGAGCTGAATTCGGAACTCGAACACCAGACGACGAGCGATTCGACGACCGGCGGGGCCACCCCGATGGGAACGCGAGGCGCGACCGTCGCTGACACGGTTGCAACAGACATGGCCTCGAAGCCAGTCGTTCAGCCTGAGGAGCCGGACAGGGCAGGGGTCTTGGCCGTAGCCCATCTGAGTGGCGTGCATGCAGGCTTGCCCGCGTCGCTTCTGGCGCTGGGCGGTCTGCGGTCGATCCGTCGTGGTTCGCCAGTCGCTGGCCTTGGCATGATCGCGATCGGCGCCGCGCTGGCACACAGGAAGCGTAACCCATCGAGTAAAGCGACGACGAAGGTGCGAGTGAAGACCTGATGACATACGGGCAGTCGACCAAGCTGTTCTTCGATGGCGGATCCCGGCCAAACCCTGGCCCGATCGAATGTGCTGTCGTCCGCAAAGGCGTTACCCACTACCGGCACGATCTGGGTGAGGGCACAAACAGCGACGCCGAATGGCTAGCCGCGATCCATGCGTTGGAGATCGCTCAACTAGAAGGCGATCGCGACATCACGCTGCTAGGCGATTCTACCCTGGTCGTGACGCAAGCCAGCGGTAAGGCGCGGTGCCGTTCGGCAGGCTTGGAAGTGCACCGTAATAGGTTCGCGGAACTCGCCGAACGTTTTGACCGCGTCCGTATCCGGCATATCGGTCGAGCCCAGAACCTTGCCGGCATTGCGCTCGCCCGGCTGCATCCTCGCTAAGGTCGACGGAGGGCTTGCTCAGGCGCACGACATTGGTTTTTCCGAAAACTGACCTCAAACTGTAAAATAGCGTTTGACGGGTTTGTGAGGTGGCCCTAGAGGGGTGTCACCGCAGCGAACGGCCACACGGTCTGGTTGGTGCGGTCGCAAAAAACCAGATGCTCCAAGCTTTCCGAGAGGGAGGTTATGCGAGTGTCGGTATTTTTGTC
>NZ_LMKW01000010.1 GCF_001421745.1 Sphingomonas sp. Leaf230
GTATTTTCGTCGCCTACCAATTCCTCAAACCGGCGCACTCGCGGCGGCGGAGAGTGGTCTGCGCCTGTTGACTCAGGCCGCGATAGAGAAGCGGACGCTCCGGAGTGGTTTCCGGCTCCCAGGCTTGTTCATCCGTCTCGTGAGTTGGGAATGGCAGCATGACAGCTGTCACCATCTGCACCAGGAAGGGTTCAGGAGGACGGGAGTTCGGGGGCCCGATTTGCCGCACCGAGCGATCTGAGCCCCGTCGAGACGGTGTTCGAACTCCTCCTGTTCTTTGTTTTCAGGCATGTAGCCGCGCGGTAGACAGTCGCCATGAGCCCGCCCCCTGCGACCGACCTACGTGACCGATATGCCGACCAGGAAGCGAAGCTAACCCTTCTTCGAACGGTGCTGGCCAGCGAGGAGAGTGGCCAATTCGGACCTCGCAAGGATGTCCTGTTTTCGGCCATCCAGACTTCGCAGATGCCGATGATCCTCACCGATCCGCATCAGCCCGATAACCCGATCATCTTCGCCAATCGTGCCTTTGCGTCACTGTCGGGCTACTCGGCCGACGAACTGATCGGCAAGAACTGCCGCTTTCTGCAGGGTACCGACACGAAGCCGGAGAATGTCGCCAAGTTACGCGACGCCATAGCCGCGCGCGAACCGATTGCGATCGACATCGTCAATTACCGGCGGGACGGGACTAAGTTCATCAACGAGCTGTACGTAAGCCCCGTCAACGATCCCGACGGAAACCTGCTGTATTTCTTCGGTAGTCAGGTCGACGTCACGACCTTCAGGTCGGCAAGCCAGCAGCTACTGTTGAGCGGTGAGAAATATCGCTCGATCTTCGAGGCCATCGATGAAGGCTTCTGCGTCATCGAATTCATCGACGGCCCGCATGGCCCGTTGAGCGATTATGTCCATCTCGAAGCCAATGAGGCGTACGCACGCAATGCAGGCATCACCGACGTCGTGGGTCGGAACGTTCGCGATCTATTTCCGGACGAGGCGGATAGCTGGGTCGCCGTCTTTGGCGAGGTGCTGCGGACTGGCGAGCCGGCTCGCTTCGAACGCGAACTTGACGCTACCGGGCGCCATCTGGAACTGTCGGCTTTCCGCATCGAGCCTGCCGGCAACAACCAGGTCGCGGTCCTGTTCAAGGACGTCACCGCGCGCCGCCAGACGGAGAACGAACTCCGTGAATTGACCATACGCCTCGACGCGCTGGTCCGATCATCGACCGAGGTCCGCTATCTCATCAACGCGGACTGGACCGAGCTGGCAGAATTGTCCGGTGGCGGCTTCCTGGCGGATACGCCCGCGGCAAACGCCAACTGGCTCAACGACTATGTCCCGCCGGAAGGCCGGGATGCCGTGCGGGCCGAGTTCGAGCGTGCGATCGAGGCTCGCGATACATACAGGATCGAACATCCGGTCTACCTGGCCGACGGATCGCTCGGATGGGCCCAGGTTCAGGCCGTGCCGCTGTTCGACGATCATGGTGAAATCACCCATTGGTACGGCGCGGCATCCGATATCACCGACCGTCGCAAGGCGGAAGCCGAGCTCCATGAACTGGCGGTCGAACTCAGCCATCTCAACGGCACACTCGAAGCGCAGGTTGCCGAGCGTACAGCCGAACGCGACCGCGTCTGGCGTCTGTCGCGCGACATGCTGGGCGTTGCCGATACGCAGGGACGCTGGACGAGCATCAACCCGGCATGGTCGCGTATCCTTGGCTGGAGCGAGGACATGTTCATCGGACGGACGTCCGAGTGGCTCGAGCATCCCGACGACCATGAGAAGACTCGCGCCGAGGTGGCGCGGCTCGCGGCCGGCTTGGAGACTGCTGCGTTCGAGAACCGCTTCCGGCACCGGGACGGGACCTATCTTTGGCTGTCCTGGACCGCGGCGCCGGAGAACGGTCTCCTCTATTGCGCGGGGCGTGATGTCACCGCCGAAAAGGAGCGTCAGATCGAGCTCGACGCGGCGCAGGATCAGCTTCGTCAGGCGCAGAAGGTCGAGGCGGTGGGGCACCTCACGGGCGGCGTGGCGCATGACTTCAACAACCTCCTCACCGTCATCCGTGGGTCGGTCGATCTTCTGCGCCGGCCCAACCTGACTGAAGAACGCCGCGAACGCTACATTCAGGCGATTGCCGAAACGGCCGATCGCGCGGCCAAATTGACGAATCAGCTGCTGGCCTTCGCGCGCCGCCAGGCTCTGCTACCGGAGTCTTTCGACGCCGAGGAGAGCGTTCGGGTGCTGGCGGACATGGTGCGGACGCTTGCCGGTTCGCGCGTCGAGGTCGAACTAGAGTCGGCGTCCTGCCCCTGCCATATCCACGCTGACCGCAACCAGTTCGACACTGCGATCATCAACATGGCGGTAAACGCGCGCGATGCGATGAATGGCGACGGGCGTCTTACCATCTGTGTCGAGTCGGTCGACGGCATGCCCTCAGTGCGGTCGCACCAGGCCATTGCCGGCGACTTCATCGCCATCTCGCTCACTGATACGGGCGAAGGCATTTCCGCCGATCGTATCGATCATATCTTCGAGCCGTTCTTCACGACCAAGGATGTCGGGAAAGGAACCGGGCTTGGCCTCAGCCAGGTGTTCGGCTTCGCCAAGCAATCGGGCGGCGAGGTCATGGTCGAAAGCGAGGTCGGCACCGGCACGACCTTCACGCTGTACCTGCCGCGCATGATGGGAGAGCAGACCGCGATCGTTCGCGACGACACTCCCCGGCAGGTCGCGTCGGGTGATGGCGCCTGCATTCTCGTCGTCGAAGACAATCCACAGGTTGGCGAATTTGCCCGGTCGGCCTTGGCCGAACTCGGCTACACCACGGTGCTCGCCAAGGACGCCGCCCATGCGCTCGGCGAACTGGAAGCCGCGGCCGACCGGTTCGACGCCGTCTTCTCCGATGTCGTCATGCCCGGCATGTCAGGCATCGAATTGGGTCAGGCGATACGGATCCGATATCCCGGCCTGCCGGTGGTACTGACCAGCGGATACAGCAACGTGCTCGCGCAGGACAGCAGCCACGGGTTCGAGCTGATCCATAAGCCCTACTCGATCGACCAGTTATCGAGTGTGCTACACCGGGTCATCGCGATGCGGTGATGCTATCATCTGACGGGGACTTGCACCGAGCGGGACGTGCCCTTGCCTGTTTCGTTGCTACCGACAGTGCGCCGTACTGCCAATATTCACCACCGCATTGAGTCATATATTGGACAAGAGGTTCGGATAGCAGGCAAAATCTGCGCGTTGCCTGTCGTTAGAGAGGTGGTAGTGGACCACTGGCGCACCTCCCAAGACAGAAACCGGACCATTGGCAAACCTCGACGAGTTCAACGATTCCGAGCAGCACCGGCTGGCGGCGTTGGCGTGCTACGACGTGATGGACTCGCCACGCGAACGGTCGTTCGACGAGCTGGCAGCGCTTACTGCCAAGCTCTGCGATGCCCCCATTGCCGTCGTGAACCTGGTCGGGGACGGACGGCAGTTCTTCAAGGCGGAAGTCGGCCTCGGCGTGCGCGAGACGCCGCTCGAAAGTTCGTTCTGCGTCAAGGCGCTGCTGGAAGACGATCTCCTCGTCGTTCCCGACCTGACCAAGGATCGCCGGTTCGACTGCAATCCCCTGGTCACCGGGGACCCGCACATCCGTGCCTATGCCGGCGCGTTGCTCAAGACCGCGGACGGACTGGCGATCGGGACGCTCTGCGTCCTGGATCATCGTGCGCGGGAATTTACCGAACTCCAGCAGGAGACGCTGCTCGTCCTGGCGCGGCAGGTCATGGCACAGCTCGATCTGCGGCGCACCGTCGCGGACCGCGATCGCCGCTACGACGAGCTTCAGGTCAGCCGGGAGCAATTGACCCACAGCGACGCGCGCTATCGTACGCTGTTCGATTCCATCGAATCCGGGTTCTGCATCGTCGAGGTCGACCTTGGCGATGCAGCAGCACCGATCGATTACCGCGTCATCGAGGCGAACCCGGCCTTCTATCGCCAGACCGGCTTCGTCGAGGCGGTCCGGGGCCGTTGGTTGCGCGACGCAGTCCCCGATCTGGAGGAGCATTTCTACGAGATCTACGGACGGGTCGCGCGGACCGGCGAACCGGTTCGCTTCGAGGAGGGCTCCGCGGCGCTAGGTCGCTGGTTCGACGTCTACGCCTTTCGCGTTGGCGATGCGGTCGATCAACGGGTCGCGATCCTGTTCAACGACATCTCCGCCCGCCGTGCGGCGGAGGATGCATTGCGCGACCTCAACGAAACGCTCGAGGATCAGATCGACAAGCGAACCGCCGAACGCGATCGGATGTGGGATACCTCGCCCGACCTGATGCTGATCATCGATTTCAACGGCGTCTTCCGTCGGGTGAATCCTGCATGGACGACGGTGCTTGGCTATAAGCATGACGAGCTGGTCGGACGTCATGTCAACGAGTTCGTCCTTCCAGATGATCACCAGGACACGGTCGACGCCTATCAGGCTGCGAAGGCTGGCGAGCAGCCCCATATCCAGAACCGCTATCGCCACAAGGACGGCTCGTTCCGATGGATCGCGTGGGTTGCCGCGCCCGCCGGCGACCTGACCTATGCGACGGGTCGGGATATCACCGCGGAGAAAGCGCGCGAGGCGGAACTCGCGCATACCCAGGATCAACTCCGCCAAGCGCAGAAGATGGAGGCGGTCGGTCAGCTTACCGGCGGGCTCGCGCATGATTTCAACAATCTGCTGACCGGCATGATGGGCAATCTCGAGTTGCTCCAGATGCGCGTCGCACGTGGGCGGCTCGACGATCTCGACCGCTTCGTGCTGGCGGCGCAGGGCGCAGGACGGCGCGCGGCGTCGCTGACACAACGCCTGCTGGCATTCTCGCGACGCCAGACGCTCGATCCGAAGCCCACCGAGGTGAACCGGTTGATCGCCGGCATGGAAGACCTGCTCCGCCGGACGGTCGGGCCCGCGATCGATATCGAGGTCGTCGGTGCGGGCGGTCTCTGGCCTGCCTGCATCGATGCGGGCCAGCTGGAAAACGCTCTCCTCAACCTCAGCATCAACGCCCGCGACGCCATGCCCGACGGCGGGCGACTGACGATCGAGACCGCCAACAAATGGCTCGACGATCGCTCGGGCCGCGAACGCGATCTGCCGCCCGGCCAATATCTGTCGATCTGCGTCACCGACACCGGCACCGGGATGAGTGCGGAAACCATCGAACGCGCGTTCGAACCGTTCTTCACGACCAAGCCGCTCGGCGAGGGTACCGGCCTGGGCTTGTCGATGATCTACGGTTTTGCCCGCCAGTCCGAGGGTCAGGTCCGGATCTATTCCGAGCTGGGGATCGGAACGACGATCTGCATCTATCTGCCGCGCCACCACGGCGATGCCGGTCTGCCTGAGCAGGAAGCCGCAATCGCTACCGCGACGACCGTGGGCAGAGGAACCGTTCTGGTCGTCGACGACGAGGCGACCATCCGTCATCTGATCGACGAGGTTCTTGGCGAAGCGGGCTACACCGTGATCGGTGCGGCCGATGGTGCAGCCGGGCTCAAGATGCTGCAGGCGGGGACCCAGATCGAACTCCTCATCACCGACGTCGGGCTGCCCAACGGTATGAACGGGCGCCAGGTCGCCGATGCCGCGCGATCGTTGCGGCCGGGTCTGAAGGTGCTCTTCATCACCGGCTATGCCGAGAACGCCGCAGTCGGAAACGGCCATCTCGAACCCGGCATGGAGCTGTTGACGAAGCCGTTCACGCTGGAAGCGCTGACGGCCAAGGTCGCCGGGATGATGAAAGACGCCGCACGCTCTAGCTAGGATCGTGCGGGCATGGCGCTATCGTCTGGCTGCAATCGCGCGCGCCACCTCACCGACGTCGCGCGCAACCAGCGTCGGCTGCGGAATGCCGTCCAGGACGAGGGGCGCGTTCACGCCGCGCGTGACCAAGGCCGCCTTCCATCCGAACGCCTGCGCACCGATCGTGTCCCATGTGTGTGCCGCGATCAGCCAGGTCGTGTCTGGTGTGGCCTTCATGGTGTCCTGTACCAGTTGGTACGTTGCCGGCGTCGGCTTGAAGCGCTGCACGGTATCGACCGTAAACCGCTGGTCGAACATCGACCCCAGACCTGCTCGGTCGAGCACATCGGGCCCGGAACTGTTCGGCGAGTTGGTAAGCGTGACGATCGAGAACCCGGCGTCTTTCAACACGGCCAGACCGACAGCGACATCGGCGTGTACCGGCATATCCGTCATCAGCGCACCAAGCTGACGCACATGATCGTCCGTCACCGCGACGCCGTGGATCTGGCCAAGCATCCGCAAGACACCGCCGCCCAGTTTGCCGAACGGGACGTAAGGCCCAGCCAGCGACAGCGCCTCCGAATACAAGATCAGCTGCGCAAACCATTCCCGCATCCGACCGGGGGCTGCAAAAATGTCGGCGAACAGAGGCTCGAGAATGCTTATATCGAGCAACGTCTCATTGACGTCGAATACGATCAGCGACCGATCGGTCATTTTGCGTCGGTCCCCGGGAAAGCGGTTCAGCATGTACCCTCACCCAACGATCGTCGGACGTGTCCCGATCCATGATCCACGGTCGATCGACATCGCAACCTCCTGATCTTGTGGCACAATCAGCACAGTTCGGGGTTAGACCCCTGCGGGCCGAATGCATCGACCCGCCCGTTCAACACCGAACACAGGAACTGCAATGTCGGGCAAGGTCGTCATCGTCACGGGGGCATCGCAAGGGTTGGGAGAAGGCATCGCCCGCGGCTACCGCGAGCGCGGCTGGCGCGTCGTCGGCGTGTCGCGCAGCATCGCCCCCGCGGATGAGCCCGACTGGCTCACCGTGGCAGGCGACGTCGGTGATCCGGCGACTGCGGAAGCGGTAGCGGCCCGAACACTCGACCGGTTCGGCAGGATCGACACGCTGGTCAACAATGCCGGCGTATTCATCGGCGAGGCGTTCACCGACTATTCCGATGAGCAGTATCGACAGATCCTCGCGACCAACCTCGATGGCTTCTTCCACATGACGCGGCACGCGCTGCCCGCGATGGTGCGCAATGGCGGCGGTCACGTCGTCCAGATCGTTACGACGCTTGCCGAGCACGCCAACGCAGAGTTTCCTTCGGTCCTCGCCTCACTGACCAAGGGAGGTCTCGCCGCTGCAACGCGCAGTCTGGCGATCGAATATGCCGCGCGCGGTATCCGCGCGAACGCGATTTCGCCCGGGATCATGGAGACACCGATGCATCCAGCCGAGACGCGTGCCACGCTCGGCGGATATCACCCGCTTGGCCGAATGGGCACCGTCGCCGACGTGGTGCAGGCCATTCTCTACCTGGAGGACGCCAAGTTCGTGACTGGCGAAATCCTGCATGTGGACGGTGGGCAGGTTGCGGGTCACTAGAACGCCGGTCGAGAGACGGTCCGGTTGCCGCTAGCAAGCGCGGCGCCCGCGATCCTCGACGAGTTGGCTTGGATCAAGGCCATCGCGGATCGTCACGGTGTGAGCATGAAGGCCGCCGGTCTCCAGTTCCCGCTGGCGAACCCGGCGGTGGCAGCCGTCATTCCCGGTGCCAGCCAGCCGAGCAGGCTCCCCGAGATCATACCCCGCGCATTCTCGCAGGACGTTAGTCATGCTGGTCTGGTCGATCCTGGCTAGGACGTGGCGTCGCGCGGATCAGATCCGATCAGATCGCCTCGAACGCCAGCGTCACGGTGAAGCTCGAATACGCATCCGCTGCCCCCGGCGTGGCCGCACGGTACCGCACGAGCACCAGATACCGTCCCGGATCAGACGGCGTCAGCGTCACCTTGCCGGCCTTGTCGCTGTTCATCGTCGCGACCTGCTTGCGTCCGTCATAGAACCCCGCCTCGCGGAACAGCGTCACGGGTTCGCCGGCGAGCGGCTTGCCCTCGTACAGGATTTCGAACGCGGCCGCTGAACCCGGCGCGTAGCTGCTCGGATCGGCGAGCGGGTGGATTTCCAGCGCTTTGCCGCGCGCCGCCAGCGCACCCGAGGCGCCCGGCTTGCCGCGCACCACATACGCGTCCGCCAGCGTGGTGCTGCGCACGTCGACTGCCGTTGCGCCGGCCGGTGGCGTCTTGCCCTCGCCCACGATCGTCCAGGTTTCGCCGGTTCGGTACATCTTGCTCAGACGGCCGATCCGCTGCCCCGACGATAGCCGGTACACACCGTCCGCCGGTAGCGCGGCCTCGACGATCGCCTGGTCCGTGGTCAGCGTCGGTGCGGCCAGCTTGGCGGTCTTTCCATCGGGGCCGGTGATCTCGAACGGCGCGTCCTTCATCGCGATCTCGGGCCGGAAGGCGTCTTCGGTGAACGATGCCTGGAGCGTGACGCGATCACGTCCCGCCGCGTCGAATACGCTCGGCAGCACATACGGCATATGCGCCGCCGACGGCCCCGACACGAGGGCAAGTGCGGTAGCGATAGCAGGAGCCAGAGCCCCCGTCGCTCGCGCCGTCCGCCAATTTCCCCTGGTCTTCGTCATCACGATGCTCCTTTTCGATGGCACTTGATAACGAGAATGATTCTCACTAGCAAGCCGCCAGACCGTGGGGACAACGAACATGATATTGACCAAATTACTGGCGGGCATCTCGCCGATTGCCCTGATGATCGGCGGCGCCGGCCCTGCCGCTGCAGAGCCCGCTCTCGCAGAAGCTGCGCCCGCTTCGGCTGCCGATAAGCCGACTGCCACCGCGCCTGCCGCCGAGCCGGAGGGTCAGGACAAGGTCATCACCGTCACCGCGACGCGCACCGAAAAGGCGGTGGAGGACGTGCCCGCGACCGTGTCGGTGATCGACGCGAAGACGATCGAGGATCGCTTCATCTCCGACATCAAGGATCTGGTGCGCTACGAGCCAGGCGTCACCGTCCGCCGCGCGCCGTCGCGCTTCACCGCCGCCGGATCCTCGACCGGGCGCGACCGCGACAGTGGGTTCAACATCCGGGGGCTCGAGGGCAACCGCGTGCTGATCACCGTCGACGGCGTCCGCGTGCCCGACGCGTTCAGCTTCGGCGCGCAATCGGTGGGTCGCGGCGATTACGTCGATCTCGACCTGCTCAAATCGGTCGAGATCCTGCGCGGCCCCGCCTCCGCGCTCTACGGCAGCGACGGCGTCGCGGGCGCGGTCAGCTTCATCACCAAGGATCCCCGCGATTTCCTGGCCGACGGCAAGCTGGTCGGCGGCGGCCTTCGCTCGAGCTACGATTCCTCGGACGACAGCTGGACCAACGGCTTCGTGGTCGCAGGGCGCACCGGCGATATCGAGGCGATGGTCGCCTATACCCGCCGCGACGGTCACGAGACCGAGACCAAGGGCAGCAACGACACCCCAACCACCGACCGAACGACAGCGAACCCGCAGGACATCGAGTCCAACGCGCTGCTCGGCCGCCTCGTCTGGGCGCCGAACGATGCCAACCGGTTGCGCCTGACCTACGAGCATTTCTCCTCCGTGGTCGACACCGATGTGCTCAGCGCAATCGCCAAGCCTCCACTCGCGGCAACGTCAGTGATCGGGCTCACCGCGCACGACACGACAGAGCGCAACCGCGGCACGCTCGACTATCGCTACATCGGCGCCCCCCTGATCGGCGGCATCGTCAGCGGTATCCGCGCCGCCGGCTATTACCAGAAGAGCCTCACGCTCCAGGCCGCGGCGGAGAACCGCAACACCGCAGCCGATCGCACGCGCATCAACCGCTTCGACAACGAAGTGTACGGCGGCACGCTGCAGCTCGAAAGCCGCGCCGCGACCGGGCCGTTGACGCACCTGTTCGCCTATGGCGCCGATTACTCGCACACCCGCCAGACGGGTGTGCGAGACGGCACCGTCGCGCCTGCGGGCGAAGTCTATCCGACCCGTGCCTTCCCGACGACCGACTACACGCTGGTCGGCGTGTTCGCGCAGGACGAGATTGCCATCGCAGACGGCCTGCTGACGCTGTTCCCGTCGATCCGCTACGATCACTACAAGCTGAACCCACAGAACGATCCGCTGTTCACGACCTTCGTACCGCGCGAGCAGAGCGGATCGAAGGTGACGCCGCGGATCGGCGCGGTCGCCAAGCTGACCGAGGGCGTCCGGCTCTTCGCCAACTATGCGCAGGGCTTCAAGCCGCCCGAGCCGAACCAGATCAACAACGGCTTTGCCAACATCACGCAGAATTACCGCTCGGTCCCCAATCCCGACCTCAAGCCCGAGACGAGCAACAGCGTCGAGGGTGGCATCCGGTGGAGCGGCACGGGCTGGTCGCTGAGTGGAACCGCGTTCAGCAGCCGCTTCCGCAACTTCATCGACCAGGTCCAGGTCAGCGGCGCCTTCACCGCGGCCGACCCGGCGGTATACCAGTATATCAACCGCGGCCGCGTCAAGATCGAGGGACTGGAAGCCCGCGGCGAGGCGCGCCTGCCGATCGGGGTCGGCGTCCGCGCCGCGGCGTCCTACGCCAAGGGCACGATGCGGACGACCGGTGTCGCCGGCACGCAACCGCTCGACAGCATCGAACCCGTCAAGGTCGTCGCAGGCGTGTTCTACCAACCCGAGGCCGGGCCGTTCCGCGCAGAGGTCATCGCCACGCACTCCGCGGGCAAGAAGGTCGGCGACACCAACAACAGCTGCAACACTGCGGCCACCAGTTGCTTCACGCCGTCAGGGTTCTGGATCCTCGACGCCACCGCGTCGCTGCGCGTGATGGATCATGCGACGCTGCGCGCGGGGATCTTCAACATCACCGACAAGAAGTATTTCTGGTGGAGCGACGTCCGCGGACTGACCTCGACCTCGGTCGTCCGCGACGCTTATTCGCAACCTGGCCGCAACGCCGGGCTCTCCTTCTCGCTCAACCTGTGAGGCCTTTGATGTTCCGCTCCCTTCTTCTCCCGACCGGGCTGACGCTGTCCGTGCTCCCCGTCGTGCCGACGATCGCCTCCGCGCAGACGCAGGCCATCTACGGCGACCAGGCCCGCGATCACGCGTCGATCCTGGCGATGGCCGGCACCTTCAAGGTGACGTTCGACATGCGCGAGACGACGCCGCTGGTCGCGGGCTACACGCCCTACCCTGCCAAGCTCAGCGGCGGGCACGAGGTCGTCCGCGCGATCGTCGACACGCCCGACCACGTCGTGCTCCAGCATCTGCTGGTCGTCACCGACGGCAACGCCAAGACGATGGTGATCAAGCACTGGCGACAGGACTGGACGTGGCAGCCGTCGACCGTGCTTGTCTACACCGCGGCAGGCCGCTGGACGCTAAGGCCGCTGTCGGAAGCCGAACGGCGTGGCGCTTGGTCGCAGACGGTGTGGCAGACCGACGATTCCCCGCGCTATGGCGGAATCGGTCGCTGGCGCTACGACGACGGCGCCACCCGCTGGACCAGCGACGAGACCCGCCGCCCGCTGGCGCGTCGCGATGCGACCCGGAATCCACCCTATGATCACTATATCGGCAGCAACCGTCACGTGCTGACCACCGCGGGCTGGGTCCACGAGCAGGACAACGCCAAGATTGGCATCAAAAACGGCAAGCCCGCCACCTACGTCCACGAATACGTCATCAACACCTACACCCCAGCGACCGATTTCGCGGTGGCGGCGGCGGACTCGTATTGGGCGAAGACGAAGGACTATTGGGCTGCGGTCCGCACCCACTGGGACAGCGCGATCGCGAAGCGCTCGGGCGTGCACGTCGCGGAGGACGCGTCGAACGGATCGGCTACGGGTCACCAGTTGATGCTGCTCGCCGATGATATCGCAGCAGGCGACACCGCTCAGGAGTCCGGAAAGGCGGAGGCCGAAGCATTGGTTAAGCGCGAGACCGGGACATAATCCAGGGCTCCAACCCCAGCCACCGATGGCAACGAAATGGGCTTTCAAGGGATTTGCGTCCCTCAGACCATTGGTTGCACCGGTGGCCCACAGGGTCTCGATACGAACCGGAAGGCCGCAACGAACCTTGTCACGATGTCCGGCACCGTCTCGCTGGTGCTCGTCGGCGTGCTTCACGCGGCAAGGCTCAGACGCTGGTCGCGGCTATCGCTGACGTACCAGGCCCTCCCGTTGGCACGCCAACATGTCAGTCGGCAGTCATCACGGACAGCAGGTCATCCACGTCTCCCACGGCAAACGCCGAATACTCGTCGCCGATCGCATAGGGCAGCAAGATGCGGCGATCCCGGATCAGCGCACCGCAGCTATAGGTCACGTTCGGCACATAGCCCCCGCGTTGTTCCGCGCTGGGAAACAGCAGCGGCGATGCCGTGCGGGCGAGCACCTTCGACGGATCGTCCTTGTCGAGCAGGCAGGCACCGATGCAATATCCCCGGACCATGCCGACGCCGTGCGTGAAAACCAGCCAGCCCTCGTCGATCTCGATCGGTGATCCGCAATTGCCCAGCTGCACGAACTCCCAGGGGTATTTCGGCGCCATGATCGGCGTTCCGGTCTCCCACGTGTAGAGATCGTCCGATCGCAGCAGCCAGATGTTCTCGCTGTCCTGGCGGCCCAGCATCACGAACTGGTTGTCGATCCGTCGCGGGAACAGCGCCATTCCCTTATAGCCGGTCATGGCACCGGCGAGCGCCCTCATCTCGACCCGGCGCAGGTCGACTCCGCGCAGGATTTCCTGACGCGCGTCCTTGCCGTCGAACGCGGTGTACGTGCCGATGACGCTGCGGACCCCGTCGTGATCAGTGAAGTTGACCAGCCGCAGATCCTCGATGCCCTGTCGCTGGCTCGGCAAGACCGGGAAGATGACGGTCTCGGACGCGTCCCGGCTGTCTTCGCAGAGCAGACGGACCCACCCATCATCCTGCCGCTCGATGCGCGGCGGGACGCCGTGTGCGCTGGCCGGATCGATCACCAGCCGATCGCCCGGTCCCCACTCGCCGGTGCGGAACGTGATCGACGAGATATGACCCTCGCCGATGCCTCGCAGCGACATGACGAAGCGAACCGCGCCCGGTACCGACGGCTCTTCATGCGTCAGGGAAACGATGCTGGGGTTGAAGAGCGCGGCGGACTCGAACGCGTATTCCTGGCTGAAATAGGCGCCGATGATCAGCCGTTCGTCCTCGTTGAAGTCGCCGTCCCCTATATCCTGCCGTACCTCATCGAAACGACGCAGCAGGACCTGCTCGGCGTTGCGGTGGCGCTCGCGCATGGGGGTGAGCAGCAGATCGCGCATCCTTTGGCGCATCGTATCGTCCAGCGCCTGGACGCGGTCCACGACGACCTGGCTGCGTGGCGGGCGGTCCGCCTCGAACGCTTTCGGATAGCCGAAGCTGAACGGCCGGATCACCGTGCGCGACGGATCGGGCTTCAACTCGACATCCAGCGTCGTGAAGACATCGGCAGCGTTCATCGGCAGCGGCATCGGCATCGGCCCTTCAGTCATGCTCGCGAAAGGACGCTCGCGGGCATAACTGAGGTAACGATGCCGAGCCGCACCCGATCCCAGGCGGGCATGCATAAGCTGGTCTTCGCCGCTGCCAGCAGCGTCAGAACGCCTTCGGCACGCCGGTTGTCGGTCCGCGAACCAGTGCGATCATCGCGCCTTTACGAACCGTAGCGTGAACCGGTCGCTCTCGCCGATCGCAGCATATTTCGCGCGATCGACGTCCTTCAAGCGATAGCTCGGCGGCAACGTCCAGACGCCTTCCGGATGATCGTGGGTATCCTTGGGGTTGGCGTTGATCCGCGATTCTGCGGCAAGCGCGAAGCCGGCCTCCTGCGCCAGCCGAACGACCGTCGACCTCTTGATGTAGCCGCTCGTCTTCTCGCGCGCCGTGTCCATTTCCTCCGGCAGGCGATGATCGACGACGCCGAGCACGCCGCCTGGCTTGAGCGCCGCATAGAACGCCTTGAACACGCGGCCCGCGACGGCGGGGTCGTCCTGCATCAAGAGGTTGTGGACGTTACGGAACGTCAGCAGCACATCCGCGCTTCCCGCCGGGATCGAGGACGCTCCGGTCTTGAAGTCGATCGTCGCGATCTGCGTCACGCCGTACTCCGCGGTCTTCGCGGCAAAGGCGCTGCGGGTGCGCTCGGCCTGCGCGGTCGGCACCAGCGCGACATAATGCCCCCGGCCCTTGACCAGCGGCGCGAGGATCTCGGCATACCAGCCGCCCGCCGGCAGGAATTCGACGATCGTCTGTGTCGGCTTGACGCCGAAAAAGGCCAAAGTCTGCGCCGGGTGACGATAGCGATCGCGCGCACGGTTCGCCGGCGTCCGCGTGGGCGATGCGAGCACGGCAGCGATGTCCTTCGAGGGGGCAACGGATTGTGCCCCCACCCCGGTAGCGCCAAACGCGACGATACAGGTCAAGGCGGCGAGCAGTCGGTTCATAGCGTTACACTCCCTGAGCGGTTCTTCGGCGACAATGCCCCGCACGAGCCGATCACACAATCTCAAGAGCCTTGGCTGTTTCCGGGACACCCAGCATCGCCCAACGCCTTTTGTGAGCGACATTTTTAATGGCAGATCCAGGTAGTGGCTTATCACTTCGACGAACCCCGTTCTGGACGGCCCGGATGAGCTAGGGGGCATGCCAACTGCGGACATTCGGTAAGCATACGCAAACGTACCGCTCATCCCACAGTCATGCGAAACCGACAGAAAGCCGCCCTTAATCAAGCCCGGAGGCCGGGAAAGAACGGTGAAATTGGAATGGTGGCGGAGCGGGTGGGATTCGAACCCACGATACGCTTTTGACGTATACTCACTTTCCAGGCGAGCGCCTTCGACCACTCGGCCACCGCTCCGCATTGCTCTGGAAGCGGGTCTGCTAGTGCGGGTTTCGCGCGCGCGCAAGCGATTGCGTGCAGGGACGGCCTCGGGCAGTCTGCGGGGATGTTGAATATCCTTCTCGCCGCCATGCTTGCGCAGGCCGTTCCGGCCGCCGCGACGCTCCCGTCCGATCCGGTTGCGGCGGACTGGGTCGCGGTGCCGGACGACGAACTAATGGTGTTCACGCTGGCCAATGGGCACCGGTTCACGGTGCGGCTCGCGCCTAGCTATGCGCCGGTGCACGTCGCGAACATACGCAAGTTGGCGCGTGCGCATTGGTGGGATGCGGGGACGAGCGTGTACCGCGTTCAGGACAATTACGTCGCGCAGTGGGGCGATGCGACGGAGAAGAAGCCGCTTGTCGCTGGCGTCGTGGCCAACCCGCCGGCGGAATACTCGCATGCCGGGTCGACGACGGTGGCGCGGCTGTCGCAGCGCGATCCTTATGCGGAATGGGCGGGGTATAGTCGCGACGGGTGGCCGCTCGCGGGCAATAGCGCGACCGAGTGGGTGCCGCATTGCTACGGGATGGTCGGCGTCGCGCGCGATCTCGCACCCAGCACGGGGAGTGGCGCTGAGCTGTATACCGTGATCGGGCATTCGCCGCGTGCGCTGGACCGGAATATCGCGGTAGTCGGGCGCGTGATCGACGGGGTCGAGTGGCTGTCGTCGCTGCCGCGCGGGACGGGGGATCTGGGGTTCTACAAGACCGAGGGGGAGCGTAGCCCGATCGTGTCCGCACGCCTCGCGAGCGAACTGCCCGCCGCCGAGCGACCGCATTTCGAATACCGGTCGGCGGACAATGCGCGGTTCGTGGCGTGGATCGCGTCGCGGGAGAACCGGGCGGGGCCGTTCTTCACCGTGCCTGCCGGGGGCGCCGACATCTGTGCCGCGCTGCCCCCGGTGCGGAAAGCGCCCTAGCGGATGACGGGAGGCTTGCCGAACAGGCCGGCGTTATAGTCCTCGATCGCGCGGACGATCTCTTCGCGGGTGTTCATGACGAAGGGGCCGTGGGAGACGACGGGTTCGCCGATCGGGTCGGCGTGGCCGTAGAGGATCGTGGCGGGGGCCTCGGTCGTGACGGTGATCGTGTCGCCCTCGTTGCCAAACGTGGCGAGGTGGTGCGGCTTGATCTGCGTGCCGTTGGCCTTGGGGGCGCCGGCGACGACGTAGAAGAAGACCGCGCGGCCGGTTGGGGCTGGCAGGTCGAGCTTGGCGCCGGCTTCGAGTTCGACGGTCATCATCGCGACGTCGGTCAGCGATTCGAACGGGCCCTGTCGTCCGGCGAACGTGCCGGAGATCAGGTTTACGGTGCCGCCATCGACCGGGATCGCGGGAATGTCCTCGCGCTGGAGGCCGGTATAGGCGGGCTTCGTCATCTTGAGCCGGCCGGGGAGGTTGACCCAGAGTTGCAGGATCTCGAGCGGGCCGCCGTCGCGCTTGAACGACGCCGGCGAGATTTCCGCGTGGATCAGGCCTGAGCCTGCGGTCATCCACTGGACACCGCCCGCGCGGATGACGCTCTCATGGCCACCGCTGTCGAGATGCGCCATCTCGCCCTCGAGAATGAAGCTGACCGTCTCGAAGCCGCGGTGCGGATGCGGGCCGAACGGGAGGCCGCTGTTGCCGGGACGATAGGTCTGCGGACCGTGATGATTGAGGAACAGGAACGGATCGACCTGCGGCAGGCCGGGACCCGGTAGCGGGCGTCGTGTCACCAGGTCGGCGATGTCGTCGCGCTGGGCGGGATACTGGTTGAGGACGTAGCGCATGTCAGGACGCCTCGCGGTCGGCGGTGGTGGGCCGCGCGATGTCGGCGAGCAGGTCGTCGATGCCGGCCACGAGGAAGTCGAGCGTGCGCTGGTCGGTCAGGCGACCGTCGGCGATCTTCTCGTGCACGGCGCCGACGACAGCTTGTGGGCGCAGGACGGTGCGGGCGCCGATCGACGCCAGCGTCTCGTTGAGTTGCGCGTGGGCGCGCGCGCCGCCGACTGCGCCGGGCGACGAGGTGAGCGTGAAGACCGGCTTGCCCGTGAGCGTCGCCTTGCCATGCGGGCGTGAGGACCAGTCGAGCGCGTTCTTCAGGACGCCGGACATGCCGTGGTTGTATTCGGGGGAGGCGATGACGATCCCGTCGGCAGCGCCGATTGCCGCGCGCAGGGCTGCGACGGCGGCGGGGGGCGTGTCGGTGTCGGCGTCTTGGTCGTAGAGGGGTACGTCGTTCAGCGCGAAGACCGTCAGCGCGGCCTTGTCGGTGATCGCGTCGCCAAGCGTGGTCAGGATCGCGGTATTGTACGAGCCGCGGCGCAGGCTGCCGGAGATCGCGAGCAGGACGGGAAGGGCCATGGGAATTCCTTTAGCGTATTGAACGATGAATGGATCCTCCCCCGCCAGGGGGAGGTGGCTGGCGCTTGCCAGACGGAGGGGGAGGAAAGGGAGAACTGCTGTTCCGTGTCCTCCCCCTCCGTCACCTTCGGCGCCACCTCCCCCTGGCGGGGGAGGGTCGTGGAGCGCCGGTGGCCCCCTGACCTCACCAGTCGAAGCGGTAGCCGGAGATTGCGGTTTGCAGCACGCGCTCGTTGTAGACCTGCGTACCGGGCTGATCGGAGGCGCCGGCGGCGACCATCAGCGGGAGGAGATGCTCTTCGCGGGGGTGCGAGAGGCGGCCGGCGGGGGCTTCGGCCCACCCGGCTAGCGCTGCCGCTCGGGCGGCTGGTTCTGCCTCGACCGCCGCAGTGA
This sequence comes from Sphingomonas sp. Leaf230, assembly GCF_001421745.1. Classification (GTDB taxonomy): domain Bacteria; phylum Pseudomonadota; class Alphaproteobacteria; order Sphingomonadales; family Sphingomonadaceae; genus Sphingomonas. Next base: position 17,573 of record NZ_LMKW01000010.1, read on the forward strand.
GCCACTGGTCGAAAGCTTCGGACGGCGCGGTGAAACGCGGGTCGCCGTAGCCGCGCATGTTGTGGAAGCTCATGCCCGAGCCGACGAGCAGGACGCCTTCGTCGCGCAGCGGGGCGAGTGCGCGGCCGGCGGCGGCGTGCAAGGTAGGATCGAGATCGCGGTCGACGGACATCTCCACGACCGGGATGTCGGCGTCGGGGAACGCGACCTTCATCGGGATGAAGACGCCGTGATCGAGGCCGCGGGTCGGGTCGACAATGGCAGTCATGCCGGCACCGCGGAGCAGGTCGGCGGCGCGGGTGGCCAAGGCGGGATCGCCGGGCGCGTCGTAGCGGATCTCGTAGGTATGCGCCGGGAAGCCGCCGTAATCGTAGATCAGCGGCGGCGTTGCGGCGCCGGTGAACGCGAAGCCGCGCGTTTCCCAGTGGCCGGAGACGACGAGGATCGCCTTGGGCTTCTCGGGCAGCGAGGCGGCGATCGACCGGAGGTACGCGGCCATGCCGGTCCAGGTGCCGGCGGGGTCGTCCATGAAGAAACAGGGCCCGCCACCGTGCGGGATGAAGAGCGTTGGCTGGCGGGTGTGTGTCATGGTCTCGAGGTAGGCGGCGGTGGCGGCGACCGGAAGGCCGCGAATGGCAACGCTGCGTTGCCGGTTGGCGCGGCGGTCAGGTCCAGTAGAGAATACGGGCCTGCGGAAGCTTGGCGGCGATCTCATCCTGGAAGAAGGTGCGGAGCGCGCGCATCGTGTCGGCGTCGTAGACGTATTTGACCGAGCCGAACTTGGTGCGCTTCTCGGTGCGGTTGGCCATGCTGAGATCGAGCGACGAACCGGGGTACCAGGTTTCGAGCACCGCCTTCGATCCGGGGGTGTAGCGATGCGTGATCAGCTCGATCGTCACGTCGGGCACGTCGGCGAGCACCTGGCCTGCCTCCGCCAGCAATTCACCATACGCCTCGCGCCAGCCCTCGGCGGCGATGATCGGCGCGACTGTCAGGCCGATCCTGTAGCCCGCGTCCGCCATCTTGCGCAGCGCCAGCAGCCGCGCGGCGACGGGGCTCGTGCCGCCTTCGAAGCGTGCATAGGCGGCGGGATTGATCGAGGCGCGCATGCGGGTGCGGCCGCGGTGGTCCAGACCCAGCAGTGGGTCGACCGCATCGAACTTGGTGGTGAATCGCAACTGCACGTCCGCCTCCCATGCGCCAAAATGCGCGATCAGCGCGGAGAGCGATCCGGTGACGTGCTCGATGCCGAGCGGGTCGGTGTAGCATGAGGCCTCGAACGTGGTGCCTTCGTGCGCGCGGGCAGTCGAGCGCGAGGTGACGGTGCCCTGGCCGAGATGTGCGGGGAGTTCGGCGAGGATCTCCGGCAGGTTCGCGTAGACGCGGGTTATGGGCGGCCCTTTGAGCGAGCCGGCGAGGTAGCAATAGCCGCAATGCGCGGGGCAGCCTTCGGCGAGGTCGATGCGCCAGTCGGCGCTGGGGGCGATCGGCTGAAGCTTGCGCTTCGAGGGTGGCGCGACGACCAGTGCGAGCGTCGCCTTGGCTTCGGCATAGGCGCGGCGGGAGTCGTCGGGGAAGTCGAGCTTGAGGCGGTCGCTCGGCAACGTGGTGACCGGGACGCCGAGCGCGGTTGCGCGCGCGGCAATCTCGGCACCGTGCTCCCAGGTCAGCGCGGACGGGGTCGCGAGCAGTCGCTTCGGCTGCCAGAGTCGGGAGGGTTTGGGCGCTGGCATCGAACGACAACGCGCGCCTTCAGCGAAGCGTTGCGGTTATTTTACCGGGCGTTTCTCGAGCTTTCGCGCAAGCGTGCGGCGGTGCATGCCGAGACGGCGCGCGGTCTCCGAAATGTTGAAGTCGGTTTCGGCGAGCGTGGTGTGGATCCGCTCCCATTCGAGCGTCTTGATCGAGGTCGGGCGTTCGGACAATTCGGTGTCGACGCTGCCCTCGGTGCGATCGAACGCGGCCTCGATGTCGTCGGTGTTCGAGGGTTTGACGAGATAGTGCGAGGCGCCGAGCTTGATCGCTTCGACCGCGGTGGCGATGCTGGCGAAGCCAGTGAGGACGACGACGAGAATCTCGGGGTCGTGCGCGTGGAGCGTCTGGACGCAGACGAGGCCGGACGCGCCGCCCAGCTTCAGGTCGACGACCGCGTAGCGGGGGGTGCGCTCGGCCAATTGCTCGACGAGTTCCTCGTGGCTGGCGGCCTGCATCACCTCGTAGCCGCGGCGTTCGAACGAGCGGCGGAGCGTGCGGGCGAAGGTCTCGTCGTCCTCGACGATCGCCAGGAGTTTCGGTTCGGTTATGGCGTCCGTCACGGTGCTTGTCATGACAGGGCGATCGCGGAGAGGGGCATGCGGATCGTGACTTCCGCGCCGCCGCCTTCACAGTTCACGACGGACACGCCGCCGCCGAGCTTGCGCATGACGTTGACCGCGAGGAACAGGCCGAGGCCGTGGCCGGGCTCGCGCTTGCTCGACTGATAGGGTTTGCCGAAACTGGCGAGGCGTTCGTCGCTGAAGCCGGGGCCGCGGTCGCGGACGATCAGCGCGAGGTCGCCGTCGGTGCGTTCGCCGCGGAACGCGACCCAGTGCGGCGAGGCTTCGGCGGCGTTGTCGAGCACGTTGGCGATCACCTGTTTGAGCGCGGGGTCGGACACGACCTGCGGATCGTCGCCGACTCGCGTGGTATAATCGAAATCGACCGACGGGTGCACCGCGCGCCATTCGTCGACGATCCCGTCGAGGAGCTGGTGGAGCGGCATGATCTCGGGTGCTTCGCCGCGCGCTTCGCCGGCCGACAGGAGAATGCCGGTGACGATCGCCTTGCAGCGCTGGACCTCGGACTGCATCTCGACGATCTCAGCCTGGAGGTCGGCGTCCTGCGCGAGCGTCGGCATGCGGCGCCAGTCGGCTAAGATGACCGCGATCGACGCGAGCGGCGTGCCGAGCTCGTGTGCGGCCCCCGACGCGAGCAAGCCCATGCGGACGATGTGATCCTCCTCCGCGGCCTGCTGGCGCAGGTCGGCGAGGCGGGTGTCGCGGGCGCGCAAGTTTCCGGTGATGCGGGTCATGAACAGCATCAGCAGCGTCGCGATCAGCATGAAGCAGAGCAGCGAGCCGATCGTGTAGAGCAGGAAATACTCGCCGCTGTAATCGGGGGGCAGGATCAGCGGGCGGTAATAGAGCGTGAGCACGCCGAAACACGCGGCGGTGACGGCGACGATCGCCCAGCTCGACCAGCGATCGAGCAACACGGCGCCGAGCACGACGTGGAGCAAATAGAGCGAGATGAACGGGTTGGTCGCGCCGCCAGCGAGATACAGCTGCGTGGTGAGCAGGCCGACGTCGAACAGGAGCGCAAGCAGGAGCTGGATGTTCGCGCCCTTGCGCCAGCCGTAGAGCGGCATGCTGGCGAGGTTGAGACCTACCGCGGCGGCGAGTGCGGCCATCATCGGGACCAGCGGGAGGTCGAAGCCAAGACCGAAGCGCGCGAACAATATGGTGACGAACTGGCCGGCGACCGCGATCCAGCGCAGCGTCACGAGCTGCCGCATGTTGGCGTTGCCGGTCGCGTCGGTGCGTGCGGTCGCGAGCGCGAGCCAGCGTTGCCAGCCCTGGCGTGCCGCCTCCGAGGTCATGCCGCCCCCCGCCGCTTCCGCGCATCCTGGCGGACGAACACGACGAACGCACCGATCGTCATCGCGGCGAGCGCGAACCAGGTCAGCATGTAGACGAGGTGGTTGTTGGGGAAGGCGATGATCGTCAGGCCGCCGACCGGGGCGGCCGTGCCGGTCTTGTCCGCGTCGACGAAATAGGGGGCGACGTTCGACAGGCCACGCGCGCTGGCGATCGCATCGACATCGCGCGAATACCATTTGCCGGTGGCGGGGTCGTTGTGGCGCAGGAAGCCGCCGCCGGGCTCGGTGATGCGGAGATAGCCGGTGATCGTGACCGGGCCGGTCGACTTGGTATGCGCGACGCGCTGCTCGGGCGAGACATAGCCGCGGTTGACGATGACAGTGAAGCCTTCGCGCGTCCGCAAAGGTGTGACGACCCAATAGCCGCTGCCGAGCGCGGTTGCGGCGCGGACCAGCGTCTCACGCGAATTATCGAAGGTGCCGTCGAGGCGGATACGGCGATAGGCGTCGGTGGTGGCGGTAATCCTGCCCCAGGAGCCGGGTCCGGGCGGGGCGACCGGCGCGGCATGTGCACGCGCCGCAACCTGTTCGATCAGGTTGAGCTTCCAGGTGCGGCGCTCGACCTGCCAGATGCCGAGCGCCATGAACCCGGCGAACAGCAGCAGCGCGACCAGGCCTGCGACATAGACGGCAGGGCCCGGTCGCGTCTTCATCACATGTCTGCCGCGGCCTGCATCGGCATCATGTTCGTGTTCATGTGGTACATCACCCAGATCGATCCGCTGAGCGTGATGACGACGAGGATGATCGTGAAGATCAGCGCCATCATCGTCCAGCCGCCTTCCGACTTGCCGCTCATGTGCAGGAAGTAGATCATGTGGACGACGATCTGCGCGACCGCGAACACCATCACGACGAGCGCGGCGGTCGACGGATCCTTGAACGCGCCGGTCATGACTGCCCAGAACGGGATCGCGGTCAGGATGACCGAGAGGAAGAACCCCTTGAGGTAGCTGCCACGCGTGCCGTGTGCTGCGCCATTGTCATGGTCGTGATCGGCGTGCGGATTGTTCGCCGGTGCTTGGGGATCGCTCATCGCAGGGTGCCCATCAGATAGACGAAGGTAAAGACGCCGATCCAGATGACGTCGAGGAAATGCCAGAACATGCTGAGGCACATCAGGCGGCGCTTGTTCGCGGCGATCAGGCCGTGCTTCTGGACCTGGACCATCAGCGTGACGAGCCAGATCAGGCCCATCGTGACGTGAAGGCCGTGCGTGCCGACGAGCGTGAAGAACGACGACAGGAACGCGCTGCGGGTCGGGCCCGCACCCTCATGGATGAGGTTGGCGAACTCGTACATTTCGATCGACAGGAACGCCAAGCCGAACAGGCCGGTGAAGACCAGCCACATCTGCATGACGCGCTGGCGACCTTCCTCCATCGACAGCATCGCGAAGCCGTAGGTGATCGACGAGAACAACAGCATCGCGGTGTTCACCGCCACCAGCGGCAGCTCGAAGATCTCCTTCGGGCTGGGACCGCCGGCATAGCTGTTGCCGAGCACGGCATAGGCCGCGAACAGCACCGCGAAGATGAGGCAATCGCTCATCAGGTACATCCAGAAGCCCAGCATCGTGCTGGCGCCGTCGGGATGCTCGTGCTCGTCGATGTCGTAGAACGAGACCTTCTCGGTCTCGTTCAGGCCATCCTTCATGGGTATTGCGGACATCGCGTCAGGCTCCCTGGGTCGCGAGCTGGCGGGTGCGCGCGTTCTCGGTGGCGATCACGTCCTCGACCGGGATGTGGAAGTCGCGCTTGTAATTGAAGGTGTGGAAGATCGTCGTGCCGAAGATGCCGGCGAGTGCCAGCCCTGCGAGCCACCAGATATACCAGATCATCGCGAACCCGAACGCCACGCTGAGGCCGGCGAGCACGACGCCCGTGCCGGTGCCGCTCGGCATGTGGATCGACTTGAAGCCGGTCACGGGCCGCTCGTGCTTGCGCTCCTTCATGTCGTACCAGGCGTCCAGGTCATGGACGATCGGCGTGAACGCGAAGTTGTACTCCGGTGGCGGCGACGAGGTCGCCCACTCCAGCGTACGGCCACCCCAGGGATCGCCACTGTGATCGGCCAGCGCCTCGCGGTTGCGGATGCTGACGAAGATCTGGAGCAGGAAGGCACCGATGCCGGCTGCGATCAGGGCTGCACCGAAGGCGGCGATGACGAACCAGATCTGCAGGTTTGGATCGTCGAAATAGCGCATCCGGCGAGTCACGCCCATCAGGCCGAGCACGTAGAGCGGCATGAACGCGAAGTAGAAGCCGACCACCCAGCACCAGAACGATACCGTGCCCCACTTCTTGTCCAGCTTGAAGCCGAACGCCTTCGGGAACCAGTAGTTGATGCCGGCGAACATGCCGAACAGCGTGCCGCCGATGATCACGTTATGGAAATGCGCGACCAGGAACAGCGAGTTGTGCAGCACGAAGTCGGCTGGCGGCACCGCGAGCAGCACGCCGGTCATGCCGCCGATCGTGAAGGTCACCATGAAGGCGATCGTCCACATCATCGGCAGTTCGAACCGGATCCGGCCCTTGTACATCGTGAACAGCCAGTTGAAGATCTTGGCCCCTGTCGGGATCGAGATGATCATCGTGGTGATGCCGAAGAACGAGTTCACGCTCGCGCCCGAGCCCATCGTGAAGAAGTGGTGCAGCCAGACGAGATAGGCGAGGATCGTGATGACGAGCGTCGCATAGACCATCGAGCTGTAGCCGAAGAGGCGCTTGCCCGAGAAGGTTGAGGTGACTTCCGAGAAGATGCCGAACGCCGGCAGGACCAGGATGTAGACCTCGGGGTGACCCCAGATCCAGATCAGGTTGACGTACATCATCGGGTTGCCGCCCGAGTCGTTCGTGAAGAACGCCGTACCGATGTAGCGGTCGAGCGACAGCATCGCGAGAACCGCGGTCAGGACCGGGAAGGCGGCGACGATCAGGATGTTGGTGCAGAGCGACGTCCAGGTGAAGATCGGCATCTTCATCATGGTCATGCCGGGTGCGCGCATCTTGACGATGGTCGCGACCAGGTTGACGCCGGACAACAGCGTACCGATGCCCGCGATCTGCAGCGCCCAGATATAGTAATCGACACCGACGTCCGGCGAATACGCCAACCCTGAGAGGGGCGGCATCGCGAGCCAACCGGTCCGCGCGAACTCACCGATGAACAGCGACATCATGACGATCACGGCACCGGCCGTGGTCATCCAGAAGCTGAAATTGTTGAGGAACGGGAACGACACGTCGCGTGCACCGATCTGGAGCGGAACGACATAGTTCATCAGGCCCGTGACCATCGGCATCGCCACGAAGAAGATCATGATCACGCCGTGCGCGGTGAAGACCTGGTCGTAGTGATGCGCGGTCAGGTATCCTTCGGACCCGTTGAACGCCATCGCCTGCTGCGCACGCATCATGATCGCGTCGGAGAACCCGCGCAGCAGCATGACGATCGCGAGGATCATGTACATGATCCCGATCTTCTTGTGGTCCACGCTCGTGAACCACTCGTTCCAGAGATAGCCCCAGACCTTGAAGTAGGTCAGCGCGGCGACGAGACCGAGCCCGCCGATCGCCACCATCGCGAAGGTGGCGACGACGATCGGTTCGTGCAGCGGCAGCGACTCCAGGGTCAGGCGGCCGAAGATAGTCTTCAACAGTGTGTCGTTCATGATGGTTCTCTAGCCGTTCGCGACGGGGCGCGTGCCCGGCATGGTGGAGGGGGTCAGCATCGTGTGATTGCGGTTGGACTGCGAGCCGGGGGCGCTGTTTGCGCCATCCTTTTTGATGTCGGCCGGCGCGGTCCAGTGGTTGCCGCTTCCCTTTTCGTCCGCGTCCTTCATCAGGGCGCCTTCGGGATGACCGGTGTCCTGCGGGCCCTTGCCGCCATTGACTCCGGGCATCGCCATGCCGGCGTGCGAGTCCCCCCCGCCTTTGCCGCCGTGCATCATCTGCGACATGCAGACCTTGCCAGGCTGGACGCACTGCTCGACGACCAGCTTGAACATGTTCGCCTCGACCGCATTGTAATAGCGGACCGGGACCTTCTCGCTCGGCTTCTCCAGCTGGAGATAGCTCGCGCGGTTCAGACCGCCCCCACGCTGTTTGACCTGGTTGACCCAGGCCTGGAAGCCCGCGTCGCTGACGCCGTGGAAGCGGAAGCGCATCCCCGAGAAGCCCGCGCCGCTGTAGTTGGACGAGAAGCCCTCGTAGTTGCCTGGCTTGTTGATCACCGCGTTCAGCGTCGTCTGCATGCCGGGCATCGTGTAGATCATGCCGGCGAGCGCAGGAATGTAGAACGCGTTCATCACCGACGACGAGGTCATCTGGAAACGGATCGGACGATCGACCGGCGCGGCCAGTTCGTTGACCGTGGCGATGCCGTATTCCGGATAGATGAACAGCCACTTCCAATCGAGCGCGACCACCTGAACCTCGAGCGGCTTGCCGACGCCGTTCGCCAGCTGCTGCTTGTCGACCAGGTTGCCGACCGGCACGTTGTTCGCGAGCGTAGGCGCGTCGGGCTTGATCCGGCCGAGCGGGCGGTACGGATCGAGCAGATGCGTGCTGGTCCAGGTCAGCGCACCGAGCGCGATGATGATCAGCAGCGGAATGCCCCAGATCAGCAGCTCGAGACCGACCGAGTGATCCCAGTTGGGCTCGTACTTAGCGGTCTTGTTCGACTGGCGGTAGCGGAACGCGAACAGCAGCGTGAGGCAGATCACCGGAACGATGATCAACAGCATCAGCCCGGTCGCGATCAGCACGAGATCGCGCTGTTGCACTGCGATATCGCCCGAAGGCGACATCACGACCCAGTTGCAGCCGCTGGTGAGCAGCGCAAGCGGCAGCACGGCCAGCCATTTTTTCGCGCGGGAAACGGTTTTCTCAACGATCATGCGGATCCCCTACGCCTCGCTTTCGCCGCGCTACAGTGGACAATTTGTCCAATGGGCGCTGCACTGCAACATCGGCATGGCTTTATCGTTACCGGGGGTAGCATAGATTGCCCCTGCCCGCATCCGCCAGAACAGCGTATGATGGGTTCGCGCCCTGAAGAGCGAGTTGAAGAATGAGTGCAAACACAGTCCCCGAGACGAGCTTCGAAGCCGATGCTCGCAGTATCCACAGCGACGGCGAGCACGTCACGCCCGGCGTGATCGCGATCGGCGTGGTGATCGGCCGCACCTCGGAATTCTTCGACTTCTTCGTGTACGCGATCGCCTCGGTGCTCGTGTTCCCGACCTTGGTGTTCCCGTATGTCGACCGGTTGCAGGGCACGCTCTATTCGTTCGCGGTATTCGCGCTGGCATTCATCGCCCGCCCGATCGGTTCGATCATCTTCATTGCGGTCGATCGCGCCTACGGCCGCAGCGTCAAGCTGACGATCTCGCTGTTCTTGCTCGGCACCTCGACGGTCGCGATGGGGTTCATCCCCGGCTATGACCAAGTCGGCAACTGGTCGGTCGCGATCCTCGCGCTGCTCCGTATCGGCCAGGGTATCGCGCTTGGCGGTGCCTGGGACGGTCTCGCTTCGCTGTTGTCGCTGAACTCACCGGAAAAGCATCGTGGCTGGTACGCGATGCTGCCACAGCTCGGGGCGCCGATCGGCCTGCTGGTCGCGAGCGGTCTGTTCGCATTCTTTGTCGCCGCACTGCCGACCGAGGACTTCTTCGCCTGGGGCTGGCGCTATCCGTTCTTCGTGGCGTTCGCGATCAACGTCGTCGCACTGTTCGCACGCCTTCGCCTGGTGGTGACGCCCGAGTTCGAGGAAATGTACTCGAAGCGCGAACTGGAGCCTGCACCGGTGGTGGAGACCGTGCAGTCGCAGTGGAAGACGATCTGGCTCGGCTCGTTCGTGCCGCTCGCGAGCTTCGCGTTGTTCCACATGGTCACGGTGTTCCCGCTGTCGTGGGTCGTGCTGTTCACGCGTGAGGCGCCGGCGCGCTTCCTGGTGGTCGAAGTGATCGGCGCGGTGATCGGGATCGGCGCGATGCTGGTATCGGGGCTGCTTGCGGACCGGTTCGGGCGTCGCACGATGCTCGGCACGATCGCGGTGCTGATCGCGGTGTTCGCGATCGCCGCACCGTCGCTGCTCGATGGCGGCGACGTCGGCGAGCGCCTGTTCATGGGCATCGGCTTCCTGTTGTTCGGCCTGTCGTTCGGCCAGTCCTCGGGCGCGATCGCCTCGAGCCTGTCGCCGCAGCACCGCTATACTGGCTCGGCACTGACAACCGATCTGGCGTGGCTGTTCGGTGCGGGGTTCGCTCCGTTGGCGGCGCTGCTGCTGACGAGCGAGCTGGGTCTGGCGGCGAGCGGCGCGTATCTGTTCTCGGGCGCGGTGTTCACGCTGATCGCGCTGGGTCTGAACAAGCAGCTCGCCAAGCGCGATATCGCGCGGTGATTGGTCGGGGCTGACGGACTTACCGGACAGCCCCTCTCTGAACGCACGAAAACACTACCCGAGCTGACGAGCCCCACCCCGGCGAAGGCCGGGGCCCAATTGGCAAGGCTGCAGTAACGGAGCACCGTCCTTAGTTAGCACTGTCCCCCAATTGGGCCCCGGCCTTCGCCGGGGTGGCGGCGGTTAGGAAGGCGCGGACGACCCACCAGAACCGTTCCCCCGCGAAGGCGGGGGTCCAGGAGCCACCAGCGCCACCGCCTGTAACACTGGACTCCCGCCTTCGCGGGAGAACAATAGTTAGCGGGTCGTCATTCAAACCCGCTTGCGATCCAGTCCCCAGGACACAGCCCAGATCGCAAACCCGCCAAGCGCCAGCGCGGTCCCGACCCACCCGGTCGACGGCAATCCATACCCGCCCGCGATCGCCAGCCCGCCGAGCCAGGGCCCAAGCGCATTGGCCGTATTGAACGCGGAATGGTTCAGCGCCGCCGCCAACGTCTGCGCCTCCTCCGCGACATCCATCAGCCGCGTCTGCAGGATCGTCGACAACCCGCCCCCGCAGCCGATCAGCACCACCACCGGCAGCATCGCCCACAGATGCGGCGTCGCCGGCGCATAGAGTGCGAGCGCCCCTGCCCCGAACAGCAAGGTGATCCCCGCCGCCGGCATCAGCGCCACGTCCGCAGCCTTGGCGCAGACCAACGTGCCGATCGTCATCCCGACGCCGAACAGTGCAAACGCAACCGGCGTGAACGCGGACGACACCCCCGTGACCTCGGTCAGCGTCGAGGCGAGATAGGTGTAGACGCAGAAGATCCCGCCGAACCCGACTGCGCCGATGGCGAGCGTCAGCCACACCTGCCCGTTACGCAATGCCGCGAGTTCGCCCAGTGGGCTCGCATCCTTGGCAGGCCGCAGGACCGGCGCGAACCGAAACAGCATCGCCACCGTCGCGGCCGCGATGATCGCGACGATCCCGAAACCCCAGCGCCAACCGAACCACTGGCCGATGCCGTTCGCCAGCGGCACGCCCGCGATCGTCGCGATCGTCAGCCCGAGCATCATCCGCGACACCGCCCGCGACCGCTGCTCCCGCGGCACCATCGACGCCGCGACCAGCGACCCGACCCCAAAATACGCGCCATGCGGCAGGCCGCTCAGGAACCGGGCGAGCAGCATCAGGTGATAGGTCGGCGCGAGCGCGGACAGGCCGTTGGCGATCCCAAGGAACGTCATCAACCCGATCAGCAACACTCGCCGCTCGATCTTCGCCGCCAGCACCGCGATCGTCGGCGCGCCCACCACCACGCCTAGCGCATAGGCACTGATGACATGCCCCGCGGTCGGCTCGTCGATCCCGAGTCCGCGCGCGAACTGCGGCAACAGGCTCATCGCCGCGAACTCGGTGGTGCCGATCGCGAACCCGCCGACGGCGAGCGCTAGCAACGCCATGCGCGTATCGACAGGTTTCATGGGGTATCGCTTTCGTAAGGTCAGGGCCGCCGCAGAATGCTGCGTCGCAGCAAATGCCTCTATCAGCCCGGGCGTCGCATCTTGAACAAGGAATCCTCCGTGATCGCAAAGTAATCCGCGGGGCCGCCGCCGCGCAGGATCGGGTTCGCGCGGGCGGTCTGATAGACACCGTCCTCCAGCATCGCCGAGTCGATGTGGATCGCGACCGCCTCGCCGAGCACCAGCCACTGGTCCAGCTCTTTGCCCTCCTTGGTCTCCAATCGGATCAGCTGAGTCAGCTTGCACTCGAACTGCGCGCGTGAGGCAGCCACGCGCGCCGGCTTGACCTTCGTCGAGGCGGCCATCTCAAGCCCCGCCAGTGCGAACTCGTCGACGTCCGCCGGCACGCTCGCCGAGGTCGCGTTCATCGCCTCGCCGAGATCGCGCGTGACGAGGTTCCAGACGAACTCGCCGGTCGCCTCGATATTGGCGACGCTGTCCTTCCAGCCCATCGACGAGAAGCCGATGATCGGCGGGGTGTAGTTGAACAGGTTGAAGAAACTGTACGGCGCGAGGTTGGCGACACCGTCTGCGGACACCGTGCTGACCCAGCCGATCGGCCGCGGAGCGACGATCGCGTTGAGGGGATCGTGCGGCAGGCGATGGCCGTTTATGGGCTCGTAAGAATGCCATTCGGTCATACATGTATTCCTGCTAAGTCACGGTCTGACTGCCTATAGCGAAGGTCGAGCATGAACGATCCCACTGCCCCGATTGTCATCAAGCGCCACCGGATGGCGACGCGCGTCTGGCACTGGGTGACGGTGGTGACGATGTTCATCATGATCGGCAGCGGGATCGGCATTCTGAAAGCGCATCCGCGGCTGTATTGGGGACGGTATGGCGCGAATTTCGATACCGCGTGGACGACGCTCGACCAGTGGCCGAGCTGGCTGGTGTCGCTGCTCAACCTGCTGACGATCCCGACGAGCTACAACCTCGCGCTGTCGCGGCGCTGGCATTTGCTGTTCGCGCTGGTGCTCGCCTTCGCGCTGCTCGGGTTCATGATCGTCAGCCTGATCAACAAGCATTTCCAACGCGATCTTCGCGTGCGTGCCGCCGAGCTTTCGCCACGCGAAGTGGTGCACGACGTGAAGGAGCATCTCGCCTTCCGCTTCCACGATCCCAGGAAGCCGGGCGCGTACAATATCCTCCAGAAGCTGTCGTACGTGGTGACGATCTTTGTCCTGATCCCGGTGATGATCCTGACCGGGTTGACGATGTCGCCGGGGATGGATGCGGCGTGGCCTTGGTTGCTCGAAGTGTTCGGTGGGCGGCAGTCGGCGCGCTCGATCCACTTCATTGCCGCCACCGGGCTGGTGCTGTTCATCATCGCGCATCTGGCGCTGGTGATCCTGGCGGGGACGTGGAACGAAGTGCGGTCGATGATTACCGGGCGTTGGAAAATACCTGCCCACACGTCGGAGGACGTCGCATGAGTTCGCTAATCTCCCGCCGCTCGCTCGTCATGGGCGCGACCATCGGTGCAGGCGCGCTGCTCGCTGGCTGCGACAAGATCGCCGCGAACCCGGAGGCGCGGAAGATCCTGTTCATGGGCGAGGACATGAATCGCGGGTTGCAGCGTGCGCTGACCAACCGCAACGCGCTCGCGCCCGAGTTCAGCCCTGCGCAGATGTCGCCGATCTTTCGGTCGAACGGCACGAACAATCCGGGGACGGCGGAGTATACCGCGATGGTCGCCAATAATTTCGCGGGTTACCGGCTCAAGGTCGGCGGGCTGGTCGATCGGCCGCTGTCGGTCTCGCTTCCGCAACTCCGCCAGATGCCATCGCGTGCGCAGATCACGCGGCACGACTGTGTCGAGGGCTGGAGCGCGATCGGCAAATGGCAGGGGCCGAAGCTCGGCGCGCTGCTGACCACTGCGGGATTGCAGAAGTCCGCGCGCTACATCGTGTTCACCTGCGCCGACCTGTTCGGTGGCGCGAACTATTACGAGTCGGTCGATCTGGTCGACGCGTTCCATCCGCAGACGATTCTTGCCTGGGCGTTGAACGATCAGGTGCTCGACGTCGCGCACGGCGCGCCTGTCCGTCTGCGGGTCGAACGACAACTCGGCTACAAGCACGCCAAATACGTCATGGCGATCGACGCGGTCGCCAGTCTCGCCGGGATCGGCAAGGGCAAGGGCGGCTATTGGGAAGATAACGTGGATTATGACTGGTACGCAGGCATCTGAGCCGCCCCGAGGGGTAGCGCAATTCCGTACCAGTCATTAGCTAACGCGGCATGGCCCTATTCGATCGTTTCCTGGCTCGGCAGGTTAAAACCGGCGAACTCACGCTCATCCACGCGGACGGCACGACCAAGCATTTCGGCAAGCCCGATGCCGCGTACAACCCGGTCACGATCCGGCTGACCCAGCCCGGCGTCGCGGGCGCGATCGTCCGCCACCCGGCGCTCGGCGCGGCGGAGGCGTTCATGGATGGGCGCCTCGTCATCGAACGCGGCGACATTCGCGATCTGGTCAACCTGCTCAAGGGCAATAGCCCGTGGGAGCGTGGCGGCGGCCTTAATCCGTCGCTGCCGATCAAGCTGCTCGACAAGGTCGTCCACCGCGTCGACCGTGTGAACATGGCGCGCCGGTCGAAGAAGAACGTCGCGCATCACTACGACCTGTCGGATCGCCTGTACGACCTGTTCCTCGACGCGGACCGGCAATATTCCTGCGCGTATTTCACCGAACCGGGCAACAGCCTGGAGCAGGCGCAGTCGGACAAGAAGGCGCACATCGCCGCGAAGCTTGCGATCCAGCCAGGCATGCGCGTGCTCGACATCGGCTGCGGCTGGGGTGGGATGGCGCTGTACCTGCACGCGAAGACTGGTGCCGAGGTGCTTGGCGTGACGTTGTCCGAAGAGCAGTTAAAGGTCGCACGGCGTCGCGCGGAGGAAGCCGGCGTCGCCGACAAGGTGAAGTTCGAGCTGATCGACTACCGCGCGTTGACGGGCAGTTTCGACCGGATCGTGTCGGTCGGTATGTTCGAGCATGTCGGACCCGCACACTACAAGGCGTTCTTCCGTAAATGTCGCGACCTGCTGACCGCGGACGGCGTGATGCTGCTCCATACGATCGGTCGGATGGGCGGTCCGGGCGTCACCGACACCTTCACGACCAAGTACATCTTCCCGGGCGGGTACAACCCGGCGCTGTCGGAGATCGTGAAGGGGTATGAGGGACTGCGGATGTTCCCGACCGATATCGAGGTCTTGCGCGTCCATTACGCGCTGACGATCGACCAATGGTACGATCGCACGGTGGCCGCGAAGGACGCGATCGTCGCGTTGTACGACGAGCGGTTCTACCGGATGTGGACGTTCTATCTTGCCGGCGCAGCGGCGGCGTTCCGGACCGGGGGGATGGTCAATTACCAGATCCAGTTGTCGAAGAGCCGACTGACACTGCCGCTGACGCGCGACTACATGATCGAGGGCGAGCGGGCGTTGCGGGAGGGGTGACCCGCTCTGCCCCCTGGAAGGGAGCGGCTTAACCTGCTCCCCTCCCTGGAAGGGAGGGGCTGGGGGTGGGTCTGCTGCTTGGGATGAGCGGCGCTCGCAAAACGGGCCGACCCACCCCTAACCCCTCCCTTCCAGGGAGGGGAATTGGTTACGCTTTAGCGCGGCCCCTGCATCTCCGACTTCGCCGCAGCGCGCTCGTCGCCGCCGATCTTGCCGTCCTTGTTCGCGTCGTACTTCGCAAACGTCGCCGCGAGCAGCGCCTGCGCCTCGGCCTGCGTGACCTTGCCGTCCTTGTTCTTGTCTGCGCTGGTAAACCACAGGTCGGCGAGACGCTTGGCGTGGACCGGATCCGGGCGGCCCGGCCCGACCTTCATGTTGCCGATCCGCGCCTGCACTTCCGCGCGCGTTAGGACGCCGTCCTTGTTGGTGTCCGACGCGGCGAACTCGGTCTTGAACTTGGCCGAAGCGGACGCGCGGGTTTCCTGCGCGAGAGCCGGAGTCGCAAGGCCGGCAAGGACGAGAAGGGTAAGGCTTTGGCGTAGCACGGTGCGGTAACTCCAGAGGATTTGGGCGGCGAATAGACCGGTTCGGTTGTACGCGCCATTAACGCGCGTGGTTGCATGGCGAGCGCCCAGCGCATAGGGGCGCGGGCATTGGATATTGCCGAAGGACCCTGCCCGTGACCGATCAGATCAACCGCGTCGTGCTCGCCTATTCCGGTGGCCTGGACACGAGCGTGATCCTGAAATGGCTCCAGCAGACGTATAACTGCGAAGTCGTGACCTTCACCGCCGATCTCGGCCAAGGCGAGGAACTCGAACCGGCGCGCGCCAAGGCCGAGATGATGGGCGTCAAGCCCGAGCACATCTTCGTCGACGACCTGCGCGAGGAGTTCGTCCGCGACTACGTGTTCCCGATGATGCGCTCGAACGCGCTGTACGAGGGGCTGTACCTGCTCGGCACGTCGATCGCCCGGCCGCTCATCGCCAAGCGCCAGATCGAGATCGCCAAGATGGTCGGTGCCGACGCGGTCAGCCACGGCGCGACCGGCAAGGGCAACGACCAGGTCCGCTTCGAGCTCGGCTATTACGCGCTGTCGCCCGACATCAAGGTCATCGCGCCGTGGCGTGAGTGGGACCTCACCAGCCGCACGCGCCTGATCGAGTTCGCCGAGCAGCACCAGATCCCCGTCAGCAAGGACAAGCGCGGCCAGGCGCCGTTCTCGACCGATGCGAACATGCTGCACACGTCGAGCGAAGGCCTCGTGCTCGAGAACCCGTGGGACGAGGTCCCCGACTATGTCTACTCGCGCACCGTGAACCCCGAGGACGCGCCCGACGTCCCTGAGTACATCACGATCGATTTCGAGCACGGCGACGGCGTCGCGATCAACGGCGAGGGGATGAGCCCGGCCACCCTGCTGTCGACGCTCAACGAGTATGGCCGCCGTCACGGCATCGGCCGTCTCGACCTCGTCGAGAACCGCTTCGTCGGCATGAAGAGCCGCGGCATGTACGAGACTCCCGGTGGCACGATCTATCACCTCGCGCATCGCGGCATCGAGCAGCTGACGCTCGATCGCGGCGCCGCGCATCTGAAGGACGAGCTGGCGCCACGTTATGCCGAGCTGATCTACAACGGGTTCTGGTTCAGCCCCGAGCGCGAGATGCTGCAGGCCGCGATCGACCACAGCCAGGAGAAGGTGTCGGGCACCGTCCGCCTGAAGCTCTACAAGGGCGGCGTGTACGTGGTCGGGCGGAAATCGCCGAACTCGCTGTATTCGGAGAAGGTCGTGACGTTCGAGGACGACCAGGGCGCCTACGACCAGCGCGATGCGGCAGGCTTCATCAAGCTGAACGCACTGCGCCTGCGCCTGCTCGGACGGCGCGATCAATAGGGGCGACCAGTAACCCGTTCCCCGCTGGACCTCTCGTAATGCCGAAGTTTGCGGGGAAGATCGTCAACTCGTCGTGCGCGCACTTGTCTAGTGCGCCCACCCGCCCCTAGGGTTCGACGATATGATTACTCAGGGGGAAAAGCTGCATTGGTGGCAGACGCGCGCATTCGTTGCCGCGGTTGCGATCGCGTCGATCATACCGCTGCTGTGGCCAGAGATCCCACCGCTGGTCGACCTGCCCGGGCATATGGGCCGGTACCGCGTCCAGCTGGCGATCGCCGACAATCCCTGGTTGAATCAATGGTATAACTTCCGCTGGCAGATGATCGGCAACCTCGGCATCGACCTGCTGATCGTGCCGCTTGCGCCGATCTTCGGGTTGCAGCTGGCGGTCAAGCTGATCGTGATGGCGATCCCGGCGCTGACAGTGACCGGGGTGCTCTGGATCGCGCGCGAGGTGCACGGGCGAATCCCCGCGACCGCGCTGTTCGCGCTGCCGCTCGCCTACAGCTATCCGTTCCAGTTCGGATTCGTGAATTTCGCGCTCGGCATGGCACTCGCGCTCAACCTGTTCGCACTGTGGCTGCGGATGGGGCGGCTCGACCGGCGGCAGCTGCGGACCATCATCTTCGTCCCCGTCTCGTGCCTGTTGTGGCTGTGCCATACGTTCGGCTGGGGCGTTCTGGGCGTGCTCGCCTTCTCCGCCGAGCTGATCCGCCAGCACGACATCCGCCGCGACAGCGATCCCAAGAGCTGGGCGCATGGCTGGTTCAAGGCGTGCATCCAGGCGGGGCTGAACTGCCTGCCGCTGGCGCTGCCGATGGTGATGATGATCGTCTGGCGCTCGGGTGATCATGTCGGCGGCAAGACGCAGGACTGGTTCAACTGGCGCTGGAAGATGAACTGGATCACGATGGTCCTGCGCGATCGGTGGATGACGTTCGACATCGCGTCGGTCACCGTGCTGTTCGTGATCCTGTTCCGCGGCGTGCGCGACCAGACGATCGAATATTCGCGCAACCTGAGCCTGTCGGCGCTGTTCCTCGCGATCGTGTATATCCTGCTGCCGCGGATCGTGTTCGGCTCGGCCTATGCCGACATGCGGCTCGCGCCGTTCATGCTCGGGATCGCGGTGATCGCGCTGCGGCCGCGGCACGGGCTTTCGTTGCGTGGCGCGGCGGTGCTTGCGGTGCTGGGCTTTGCGTTCTTCGGTGTGCGGCTCGCGGGGACGACGGTCAGCTACCTGATGTACGATCGCAGCTACGACCAGGCGATCGCGGCGATCGATACGGTGCCCGAGCGGTCTCGCGTCGTGTCGTTCGTCGGGCGGCGCTGTCGCGACGACTGGGCCTATTCGCGGCTCGAGCATGTGCCGGCGCTGCTGCTGGAGCGGCGGCTGGCGTTCACCAACGACCAGTGGTCGATGGCCGGCGCGCAGTTGATGACGACGCAGTATCCGGCGGCGAAGGGGTTTGCGCATGATCCGTCGGAGATCGTCAGCGACATCAAGTGCCGTGGCCAGTTCTGGCGGCCGATCGGCGTCGCGCTGCAGAAATTCCCGCGCGATGCGTTCGATTATGTGTGGCTGATCCACCCGCCGAAGTTCGATTCGAAACTGGTTCGCGACCTGACGCTTATCCGGCGTGACGGCACGAGCCTGCTCTACCGCGTCAACCGGGTTGCTGCTGCTCGCCCCGCCGGAACGGAGTAAGTTCGCCGAGATACTCCTGCTGCTCGGCGACAGCTTCGCGCTCGCGGACGAGATAGTCGGCGATTGCGCGGCGGAAGCTCGGGTCGGGGATGTAGTGGGCGGAATAGGTCGCGACCGGGGCATAGCCACGCGCGAGCTTGTGTTCGCCCTGTGCGCCGGCCTCGACCGTCTTCAAGCCGCGCGCGATGGCGGCGTCGATCGCCTGGTAATAGCAGAGCTCGAAATGGAGGAACGGCACCTCCTCCGTCGCGCCCCAGTATCGGCCGTAGAGCGTGTCGTCGCCGATCAGGTTGAGCGCGCCGGCGATCGGTACGCCTTCGCGCTCGGCGAGGATGAGCAGCACGCGGTCGCCCATGGTCTTGCCGATCTGGTCGAAAAAGCCGCGCGTCAGATACGGTTGGCCCCATTTGCGGCTGCCGGTGTCCTGGTAGAAGACCCAGAACGCGTCCCAATGCTCAGGCGTGATTTCGGCACCGATCAGATGGCGGATCGTCAGGCCTTCGACAGCGGCGGCGCGCTCCTTGCGGATCGCCTTGCGCTTGCGGCTGGCGAGGACGGCGAGGAAGTCGTCGAAGCTGGCGTAGCCGTCGTTCTGCCAGTGGAACTGCGTGCCTTGGCGGATCAGCCAGCCAGCCGCCTCGAACAGTGCCACTTCGTCGGGATCGATGAAGGTGGCGTGCGCGGAGGATAGCCCGCTCTGGTCGGTGACTGCCTCCAGCGCGGCGATCAGCGCGGGGGCTTGCTCGCGGTCGCGGAGCAGCAGGCGCGGGCCGGGAACCGGGCTGAACGGCGCCGCGATCTGGAGCTTGGGGTAATATTGGCCCCCTGCCCGCTCCCACGCGTCCGCCCAGCCCTGGTCGAAGACGTATTCGCCCTGGCTGTGGCTCTTGGCATAGGCGGGCGCGATTCCCGCTGGCTTGCCGTCGGGACCGTCGACCACCACCGGCAGCGCCTGCCAGCCGGAACGGCCACCGACGCTTTTCGAGGCTTCGAGCGCGGACAGGAAGGCGTGGCCGACGAACGGGTTGGCGGTGCCGGAACACGCCTCCCAGTCCGCGGCCGCGATCGAGGTGACGCCTTGGGCGATGCGGGCTGTGACGGCGTTCATCCGCGACATTTGGGGTAGCGGGGTGCCGATAGCAAAGGGCGCGTCAGCTTATCTCGAAGGAAAACAGCCGTCCGCCCCATACGCTGTTCTCGCGCGAAGGCGGGAGCCCAGGACCACATGGGCTGCGCTTGGTAACCCTGGGCTCCCGCTTTCGCGGGAGAACAAGTCCGTCAGGCGGAAACTTGAACGATCGCGTCGATCTCGACAGCGGCGCCGAGCGGGAGGACGGGAACGCCTACTGCCGCGCGCGCATGCTTGCCGGCATCACCGAACAGCGCGACCATCAAGTCCGAAGCGCCATTGGCGACTTTCGCCTGGTCGGTGAAATCTCCGGTCGAGTTGACGAACACGCCAAGCTTCACGATCCGCTCGACGCGGCCGAGCGTGCCGAGGGCGGCCTTCATCTGTGCGACGAGCATGAGCGCACAGAGCTTGGCGGCCTCCTGCGCGTCTTCGAGCGACACGCCGTCTCCGACGCGTCCGGTGACGAGCTGGCCGTCCTTGAACGGCAACTGGCCCGAGATGTGGAGCATGCCGTTCGCCAGCACGGTCGGGACATAGGACGCCACGGGTGCGGCAGCCTGCGGGAGGGTGAGGCCCAGCTCTTCGAGCTTGCGGTCGATACGATCGGTCATGGGGGAGGTATCACCACAGCGGTGGGGGATGGGTCAAGTGGGCCTTGGTACGAACCGCCGTTCGAGCAATCCTCCCCCGCCAGGGGGAGGTGACGCCGCAGGCGACGGAGGGGGAGGCACACGCAACAAGGGTTTCCCTTACCTCCCCCTCCGTCTGGCAACGGCCAGCCACCTCCCCCTTGCAGGGGAGGATCGAGAGATTAGGCGTCCGCCGGCAAACCCGCTTCGAACCGCGCGGCGATCCAGTCCGCCGCCTCGCGCCAGTCGTCGATCCGCGCGTGGGCCTCTGGCGCCTTCGGCACACTCACCGCCAGCGTCGGCTCAGAGACCATGTGCAACCGGTGCACCCCCGGCGCGTGCTTGGCGACCGACTCGTGATGCACCGCGAGATCATCGACGAATACCGTCACCGGCGAGCCATATTCCTCGACCAGCCGCGATACCGGCGTACCCTTGCCGCCCTGGTTGCACTCGACCCGGTGCTCGATCCCGAACTTCGCCAGTTGCTCGATCCGCGGCTGGCGGCATTCGTCTTGGAGGTTGGTGAGAATGACGATGTCCGCCACCTGCGCCAGCCGCTCCAGCGCCTCGACCGCGTGCGGGACCAGCGTCTGGCGGTGCATCTCGCCGGGGAAGAACTCGCCGAGCATCGCCCACATATCCTCGCGCGTCGGCGGCGGGCCGCCATCGCGGCGCGTCATCGCGGTCGAGAAATCGCCGTGCTGGATCTGGAAGTCGATGTCGTGACGCTGGTCGAGCCAGACGCCGAAATGCTTGACCATGTGCAGCAGCACTTCGTCACAATCGCTGATCAGCAGCGGCCTCATGCTTCGAAGTCTCCTTGATCGAGTCTGGCATGCGCGCGGACCAACGCTTCCGGCTTCACCCCGAGCGATTCGGCACACGCGATCAGGTCCGGCTCATGGTTTTCCAGGAAGCCCAACGCCGCCGACAGTACCGCCGGATCGCTTGCTCGCGCACGCAGGTCGCTCGGGTCGAGGCCGGTCACCGACAACAGCCGCATCGCGCGGTCGGGTTCGCCCAACGTCCATACTAGCGCGCGCAGAGCGAGCGCTTCGGCGTCTTCGTTTGAATCACGGTCGCGCATTGCCTATCGTGCCTTCTTTCCGGATAAGGTGCGGCGGTGACAAAGAAGGTGCTCGTTGTCGAGGACAACGAACTCAACCTCAAACTATTCTGCGACCTGCTGCGCGCGCACCAGTTCGCCGTCGAACCCGTGCGCGACGGCCGCGAAGCCGTTGCGCGCGCTCGGGAATTCGTGCCCGACCTGATCATCATGGACATCCAGATGCCGCACGTCACCGGCTACGAGATCATTCTTGAGCTGAAGGCGGACGAGGACTTGCGCGCGATTCCCGTGATGGCGGTGACGGCGTATGCCGGGCGCGAGGACGAGGAGCGGATTCGGGCTGCGGGCGCGGACTCGTATGTGTCCAAGCCGATCAGCCTGGCGCGGTTCATGGACGCGGTGGGGGCGCTGATCTGAGCAGCCCGGCTGTCCAATCTTCCGTTCGTGCTGAGTAGAGACCGAGTAGCTTCGTCAGAAGCGTATCGAGGGCTCGTATCGAAGCATGCGTTCCGCGCGCCAACCTGTCCTTCGATACGCCATCTCGATACGCCGCCTACGGCGACTACTCCGATGGCTACTCAGGACGAACGGGACAGGGGGCAAACGGAAGGGGGAGGGACGACCGGAAGAGAATCACAAACGCCAAAAGCCGCGAGGGCTACCCCGCGGCTTTTCGGATCTTCGCAATCAGACGGCGGTTCGCACCGCCGGCCGGATTACTTGATCTTGGCTTCCTTGAACTCGACATGCTTGCGCACGACGGGATCGTACTTCGAGAAGGAGAGCTTCTCCGTCTTGGTACGGGGATTCTTCTTGGTGACGTAGAAGAAGCCGGTGTCAGCGGTGCTGAGCAGCTTGATCTTTACGGTGGTCGGCTTGGCCATGAGCCCAATTCCTATGGCTTGAAAATGCGAAAGCGGCGAACTGACGCCGCCGCTCCATCAGGGGCGGCGCATGGCGGACGTAGGGAGCGAAGTCAAGCTTTACCCGGTCGCTGCACGTCGAGATCGTTCATTTAACCCGCTATTCACTACCACAAGCGCATCATATCATCAGATAAAGACAGGAGCGGGATCGTGGGGCAGGCGCTGGTTCGAATCGACGACATGATCGCGGTGAAAGCCGATCTCGCAGCGCGAATCGCGGCGATCGATGTCCGAGCACCCTATTCCCGCCCCTGCGACATCGCCACCGAGATCGATGCGATCCGCGTGATCGCGCATACCAACGGTCTCAACCCCGCCGTCACGGTTGCGCATTTCGTCGATTCGGCGCTGTCACGCGGCGAGCATGGCGCGCTGGTGCATGGATGGCTGTCGATCCTGCGCGATGCGGTCGGGTGCGAACGGCAGGACGTCCAGGCGTGCCACGCGTTCGCTGCGGCCTGTTCGGTGCGCCTTGCGGGATAATTCATGGACGCGTTGATGGCGGCGCTGGTCGCGGCGGCGCTGGCGCAGGTCGGCGATCGGACGGCTTGGCTCGCGGCGATCCTGTCGGACCGGTACCGAAAGCCGGGTCTTGTGATCGCGATGGCGGCGCTGGCGTTGTTCGCGGCGAGCGGCCTGGCGGCGGCGCTCGGCGCGGTGATCGGACCGAAGCTTGCCCCCAATGCGCAACAACTGATGCTCGCGCTCGCGTTGCTGTTGCAGGGTGGTGGATCGTTCTTTCCGGCCAAGGCACCCGAGCGGCTGGATCGCTGGAAGATCGGCGCGATCGCCACTACCGCGCTCGGCCTGTTCATCCTGGCTTTCGGCGACGGCGTTCAGTTCATCGTCCTGACGCTTGCCGCGCGGACGCCCGTCCCGGCCCTCGCGGCGATCGGCGCGACGATCGGCTCGCTGGTGGTGATCGTCCCCGCCGCGCTGATGGGCGAGGCCGCGTGGCTGAAACTGCCGCTCAAGCCGCTGCGCATCGCCATCGGCACCGTGTTCCTGATCTTCGGTATCGTCCTGGCGCTAGGCGCACTACGCTTGGTCTGACGGCCGGGAGCAAGTTTGCGTTCGGATCGTTCACGCGACGACTTTCCAACGGGAGCTAAACATGGCCGAGATCAACCCTGCCCTCGACACGCCGACCGACCTGCCGAGCAACAGCACCAAATCGGTCGCCGATGCGCTGAACGCAGCGCTCGCCGATTGCTATGCGCTGTATCTCAAGACCAAGAATTTCCACTGGCACATGTCTGGGCCGCATTTCCGCGACTATCATTTGCTGCTCGACGACCAGTCCGCGCAGATCATCGGCGTGACCGACGCGATCGCCGAGCGCGTGCGCAAGACGGGCAACACGACTCTGCGCTCGATCGGCGACATCTCGCGCCACCAGACGATCGCGGACAACGACATGGCGTTCGTCGGCCCGACCGAAATGCTCGCCGAACTGCGCGAGGACAATCTGAAGCTCGTCGAGCAGTTCCGCATCGTCAAGGACGCCGCGGATGCGGCCAAGGACAACGCGACGAGTGGGATCGTCGATGAGTGGACCGATCATGCCGAGGAGCGTGCGTGGTTCCTGTTCGAGGCTAGCCGAAAGGGTTGAGAGCGGCGCCGTCGCCTCAATCCTCCCCCGCCAGGGGGAGGTGGCGCCGGTAGGCGACGGACGGGGAGGACACGGAACATCAGTTCCCGCTTACCTCCCCCTCCGTCTGGCAAAGGCCAGACACCTCCCCCTTGCGGGGGAGGATTGTTAGGCCACTCCACCCTCAACTGCCCGGCTACTTTCAAAACTGCGGATTGACCGTCGCCGGGGCCGCCCGCCGACGGTCGTTTCGCCTCTGCATCCCTTCGGGCGGCAGGTGCGTTTACCAACGATGCACGCATTCGCCGCCCTGCTCGACTCGCTTACCTACACACGATCGCGCAACGCCAAGTTGAAGCTGATCGCGGACTATCTGCGCGCGACGCCTGACCCCGACCGCGGCTGGGCAATGGCGGCGCTGACCGGGGACCTCGATCTCAAGGGCGTGAAGTCGGCGGTGATCCGTGGGTTGATCGAGGAGCGCGTCGATCCGGTGCTGTTCCGGATGAGTCGCGATTATGTCGGCGATACTGCGGAGACGGTCGCGCTGCTCTGGCCCGAACCGACGGTTCCGGTCGACCCCACCCCGTTGTCGATCACCGATGTCGTCGAGCGGCTGGCAGCGTTGTCGCGCGCCGATGCGCCGGGTGCGCTGGCGGATATGCTCGATCGGTCCGATGCCGAGGAGCGGTTCGCGCTACTCAAGATGGCGACCGGCGCGTTGCGGATCGGCGTGTCGGCGCGGTTGGCGAAGACGGCGCTCGCCGATGCGTTCGGGCTCGATGTCGATGCGGTCGAGGAGGTCTGGCACGGGCTCGATGCACCGTATCCGAGCCTGTTCGCCTGGGCGGAGGGCACGGGCGCGCAGCCTACGCCCGCCGACGTTCCGGTGTTCCGGCCATTCATGCTGGCACACGGGCTCGAAGATCTGCGTGTCGATCTCGCCGATTATGCCGCCGAGTGGAAATGGGACGGCATCCGTGTGCAGATCGTCCACGTCGCGGGCGAGACGCGGCTTTACAGCCGAACGGGCGACGACGTGACGGGCAGCTTCCCGGAGATCGCGGCTGCGTTCCGGACGCCGGGGACGGTCGACGGCGAATTGCTGGTGAAGGGTGAGCATCAGGGCGGGACGTTGGAGGATGGCGGCGGTGCTGCGAGCTTCAACGCGTTGCAGCAAAGGCTTGGACGCAAGACCGTGTCGGCGAAGATGCTGGCGGACTATCCCGCGTTCGTCCGGCTGTATGATCTGCTGATCGACGGCGAGGAGGATCTGCGGACGCTGCCGTGGACTGAGCGGCGCGCGCGGCTGGAGGCGTTCGTGCCGCAACTCGATTCCGAACGGTTCGATCTGAGCGTCGTGATCGAGGCGGACGACTTCACCGCGCTGGAGGCAATCCGTGCGACCTCGCGCGACGCGGCGATCGAGGGCGTGATGCTTAAGCGTCGCGATTCGCCCTATGTCGGCGGACGGCGCGCCGGGCTCTGGTATAAATGGAAGCGTGATCCGCTGACCGCCGACTGCGTTATGATGTACGCACAACGGGGGTCGGGGCGGCGGTCGTCTTATTATTCGGACTACACCTTCGGGTGCTGGACCGAGGAGGGCGAGCTGCTTCCTGTGGGGAAGGCGTATTCCGGGATTACCGACGAAGAGCTCAAAATGCTCGACAGCTTCGTGCGCAACCATACGCAGAACCGGTTCGGGCCGGTGCGCGAGGTGGAGAAGGCGCTGGTGTTGGAGATCGCGTTCGATTCGCTGCACGATTCGAAGCGCCACAAATCAGGGGTGGCGATGCGCTTTCCCCGGATCGCGCGGATCCGGACGGACAAGCCCGCGGCGGAGGCGGACCGGATTGAGACGCTCAAGCGGATGATTACGTAATCCGCGCGTCATCGAAGCGGGCGGCGGTGCAGGCTATCGCGCCCGATCTTGATACGCGTAAGGATCGTCCGGTGAAAAGTTCGAAACATCCTCGCACTGTAGCGGCACGACGCTGGCGGCGCGGCGCGTGGGTGACTGCCATACTATCCGCAATCTTCGTGCTGTTCGTCTACTTGGCGGGCTATTTCGACCGCGATCCGGTGCATGTGTATCCGGCAATCGGCGTGCACGCGTCGGGACCGCCGCCGATCGCGGTGGTGAACTTCTCGGGCGACATGGGGCTGCGGTTTCTGCTCGGCGCGTCGACGTCACGCGGGCTGACCGAGCACGGCATCCCGGTGGTCGGTATCACCACACCGGCCTTGTTCGCGCATCATCGGACGCGGACGGAACTCGATGCGATCATCGCGGATGGCGTGCGGACGGCGTTGGCGCGCACGGGTGCGAAGCGGATCGTGGTGATGGGGCAGTCCTATGGCGCGGATATCGTCCAGACCGGACTCGCCAACCTGCCGGCGGACTTGCGGCCACGCGTTGCCGCGATCGTGCTGATCCTGCCGGGTGACACCGTGTTCTATCGCGCCGACCCTTCGAGCTTGCTTTACGATCACGGTACGCCCGACAGCATGGGCGCGACCACGGGAAACCAGCTGACCTGGGCGCCGCTTACCTGCATCTATGGGGTGGATGAGACCGACAGCCTGTGCCCGCTACTGACGACTGCGAGCGCGCGGAAGGTCGGGATGCCGGGGGGGCATAACATCCGTCACGATGCGGATGGCCTGCTGCGCCATGTGCTGGCGACGATACGGGCGGTGGCGCCGAGTGCCGGGCATGGGTTCTAGGGCTGGGCGATAGGCGAAGTTGTGACCTCTCGGCACGACTTCCGGCCTAGGTCCTGACACTGCCCTTAGCTTCCCCTTCCCCAACCGTTCAAACCGATCAACCGACCAACCGTCATCCCAACAAAAGCTGGGATCTCATCGTGTGAGGCATGGCGCCCGCCAAATTGGGATACCCCAGCTTTCGCTGGGGTGACGGGTGGCGGGTGGCGACGCACGAGGAGTTGGGGCGGGCATGCGGTGAGTCGCCATATCCCGCAGGGACATTCCCTGTATCCTTGTTCTCCCGCGAAGGCGGGAGTCCAGACTGGGCTCCCGCCTTCGCGGGAGAACAAGTCGGGGTGCGGTGTCGGTGGCCCGGACTCGCTCGCCGACTATTGCGGCTTCGCGGCGATCTTTATCTCGAAGAGCGTCGGCCAGTATTTGCCCGTCACGAACAGCCGGTCCGCCTTCGCGTCCCAGGCGATCCCGTTGAGCACGGCCTCGCGGTCGGTCGCAGCGACCTCGGCCACCAGCGGACGGAGGTCGATCACTGCGGTCACCTTGCCGGACCCGGGGTCGATGCGAACCAGGAAGCCGGTGTGCCAGACGTTGGCGAGCAGCGCGCCGTGGACATATTCGAGTTCGTTGATGTCGCGTAACGGGCGACCGTCGATCGTTACCGCGACGCGCTTGCGTTCGGCCAGCGTCAGCGGATCGCGGACGATGATGTCGGAACTGCCGTCGGACTGGAGCAGCGAGACACCGTCGCTCGTCAGGCCCCAGCCTTCGCCGGTGTAGCGGTTCTGCCCCTTGGGCTTGAGCGTGCGAACGTCCCAGCGGTGCGCGATGCCGTCATGCCAGGTGAGGCTGACGAGCTGGTCCTTCCACAGCGCGAGGCCTTCGCCGAACTGCGCGGGATCGATTCGCGCCTTCGCCAGGATCTTGCCGTCCTTGAGCGAGACGCGGCGGACGTCGGATTGCCGCTCCTGCCCCGTGCTCTCGTACAGCGCGCCGTCGTGCCAGAGGAGGCCTTCGGTGAACGCAGTGCGATCGTGCGGGTAGCGCGCGACGATCGTTGCCGAGAACACCGGCACGCGGGTCGGCTCGCGCGGAGCTGCGACAGCACCCTGCCCGGCCTGCGCCGCGGACGACAGCGAAGACGATGAAACGAGAACGGCCGGTCCCGCCAAAGCGAAACCGGCCGCAATCATTATCCTACCGAACACGGTACGATCAGCGTTCTGGGTCAGGCAGCTATCAGCCGCCTGCGCTCAGGTTCACCGCTGCGTACTTGCCGCGACGATCGACCTCGAGCTCGAACTCGAGCTTGTCGCCCTCGTTCAGCGTCGACATGCCGGCGCGCTCGACGGCCGAGATGTGGACGAACGCGTCAGGCTGTCCGTCATCGCGCTGGATAAAGCCGAAGCCCTTCATCGCGTTGAAGAACTTGACCGTACCGGTCGCCTTCTCGCCGGTGAGCTGACGCTGTGCGCCACCTGCACCACCATCACGGTCGCGATCGCCACCACGGGGCGCGCCCGGGCCGGCATCACGGTCACGCGGCGGGCCGCGATCGGTGACGGCCATCGGCTCGCCGTCGATCTTCAGGTCGGTTGCCGAGATACGGCCGCCGCGATCGACGAGCGTGAAGCCGAGCGGCTGACCCTCGGCGAGAGCGACCATGCCGGCCTGCTCGACCGCGCTGATGTGGACGAACACGTCCTCGCCGCCGTCATCGCGAACGACGAAGCCGAAGCCCTTCTGCGCGTTGAAGAACTTTACGACGCCAGTGCCTTCGCCGACGACCTGGGGAGGCATGCCGCGACCACCGCCGCCGCCGCCACCGCCCGAGAAGCCGCCGCCGCCGCCGCCGCCGCGGTAACCACCGCCGCCGCCGCTGCCGCCACCGAAGCTGCTGCCGCCGCCGTAGCTGCTGCCACCACCGCCACCGTAGCTCGAGCCACCGCCGCCGCCATAGCTGCTACCACCGCCGCCGCCGAACCGATCGCCGCCACCGCCAAAGCTGCTGCCGCCGCCGAACTCGTTGTCGCCGCCGCCGAAGCTGTCGCGCTTGTCGCGGCCACGCCCGCCACGGTTCCCGCGGCCACCTTTATCGAAACCCATAAGCTCTGTTCGTCTTCCCGGTTCGCCCGCAAATTTCTCAAAACCCTTGTGCCGGACGACGAACGCAGGTTTTCCAGCGCGAAACCTTTTGCGCCTTGAGGGGACCCTTAGCGCAAAATACAAGCCGTCGCGAATAGATTCTGATCCGAGGGCGCTCGATTTGGATCGATACTGGCGCAAGTGTCGCGCGCCAGCCACGACTCGTCGCATCCACGATCGCAAAGCCTTCTTGTCGCCTGATTTGGATCGGTGACGCATATAGAGGCATTGAGCGTTAAGCTTCGGGCGGCTACGGCCGGCGCATGACAGTTCATCTCCACGAAGGCGACATTCCCGCCGACCTGTTCGCGGCCGGCGCCGCGATCGCCGTCGATACCGAGACGATGGGGCTGATCACGCCCCGCGACCGGTTGTGCCTGGTCCAGCTTTCCGATGGCGGCCCCGACGAGCACCTCGTCCGATTCGCCGCAGGTGCCGGCTACGACGCACCGAACCTGAAGGCCCTGCTGGCCGATCCGGCGCGCGTGAAGCTCTATCATTTCGGCCGGTTCGATATCGCGGCGGTCCAATATTATCTCGGGGTGGTCGCGGCACCAGTATATTGCACCAAGATCGCGTCGCGGCTGGTGCGGACCTACACCGATCGTCACGGCCTCAAGGAAATCGTGCGCGAACTGCTCGGCCAGGACATCTCGAAGCAGCAGCAGTCGTCGGACTGGGGCAGCCCCGAACTGTCCGAGGCGCAGAAGGATTATGCGGCGTCGGACGTCCGCTTCCTCCACCGATTGCGGACCGAGCTCGACAAGCGACTGATTCGCGAAGGCCGGATGGAACTCGCGCAAGCCTGCTTCGACTTCCTGCCGACTCGCGCCGCGCTCGATATCGCCGGTTGGCCCGAAATCGACATTTTCGCACACGCTTGATGGACGTTCCGCCCCCCTCACCCGTCGCCCGTCGCGTCCGTAGCGCGCGACAGGATTGGGCCGCGCCTGGCGGCAGTCACGATCGGTTCGTGGCGATCGCCCGCGTCGGCCTGCCGACCGCGATCGGCGTGCTGGCGGCGTTCCTGGTGATGGCGCCGCTGACCGCGGGCGGCGACGTGTCGTTCCTGCTCGACAAGAACAAGGTCGACGTCGCGCAGGAGCGGATGAAGACGCAGGTGGCGCGCTATCGCGGCGAGGACACGAAGGGCCAGGCGTTCACGCTCGACGCGGCCTCGGCGATCCAGAAGAGCTCCGCCGAGCCGATCGTCCAGCTCAACCAGCTCGCCGCACAGATCCAGCTGACCGACGGCCCCGCCAACATCAAGGCGAACACCGGTCGCTACGACATGGACACCGAGAAGGTGCAGCTGTTCGGCCCGCTGAACGCCACCGCAGCGGGTGGGTACGACCTGAAGACCACCAACGCGACGATCGACATGAAGGCGCGCACGCTCGAAAGCGGCGGGGCTGCGACCGGCACCGTCCAGCAGGGTACGTTCAGCGCGAACAAGCTGCGCGCGAACCTCGAAGAGCGGACCGTGACGCTCGATGGCAATGCGCGCTTGCGGATCATCCCCAGAGGGCCGAAATAGCCGCCATGCGCGCTCCCCACATCTTTGCAGCCCTGTCTGCCGTTCTGCTCTCCACGACCGCGGTCGCGCAGCAGGCGCACAATTCCAACGCCCCGATCGATTTCGGCGCGGATCATATCGAGCTGCAGGACAAGGCGAACCGCGCGATCCTGTCGGGCAACGTTGCGGTCAAGCAGGCCGAGATGACGCTGAACTCGGCGCGGATGACGGTGGCGTATACCGGCCAGGTGATCGGCGGAAACCCTCAGGTCTCGCGGCTCGACGCGTCGGGCGGCGTGATCGTCAAGCGTCCAGACCAGACGGCGCGAAGCCAGTATGCGATCTACGATCTCAACCGGCGCGTCATCACGATGCTCGGTGCGGTCACGCTGACGCAGGCGGGCAACACCGTGAACGGCGGACGGCTGACAATGAACCTCGACACCGGGCGGTCGGTGATCGACGGGTCGTCGGTCGCAGGCGGCAGCGCGGGCGGATCGGCGGCGAGTGGTGGCACCGTCACGCAGACCGGCGGCCGCGTGACCGGTACGTTCTCGGTCCCCAAGCGCAACTGAGCGTGTGAGCATGTCGCGAGGGCTTCCCTCAAACGGCGCGCTCCTGCATGTTTCCTGCCAAACGTCTGCCGAGCGTTCGGCGGCACCATTCATGCCGAGTGTTCGGCGACTGATTATTGCGAGGGCCTGATCCCATGGACGCCACCACGCTGCCCCCGATCGAGGACGTCGCCCCGATTTCCGAGCCTCCGGTGAACAACGGGCTGCAGGTCGTCTCGATCGCCAAGTCGTACGACAAGCGCGTCGTGCTGACCGACGTGTCGGTGTCGGTCGGACGCGGCGAAGTCGTCGGGCTGCTCGGGCCGAACGGCGCGGGCAAGACGACGTGCTTCTACTCGGTGATGGGCCTGGTGAAGCCCGATTCGGGCCGCATCATGCTCGACGGCGAGGACATCACGAAGCTGCCGATGTACCGGCGCGCGATCCTCGGCCTGGGCTATCTGCCGCAGGAGACGTCGATTTTCCGCGGGCTGACGATCGAGAAGAACATCCTGACCGTGCTGGAGCTGTCCGAGCCGGACAAGGCGGCGCGCCAGCGGAAACTCGATACGCTGCTGGAGGAATTTGGGCTGACGCGACTCCGCGCGGCACCCGCGATGGCGTTGTCGGGCGGCGAGCGGCGGCGGGCGGAAATCGCCCGCGCGCTGGCGGCGGATCCGTCGATCATGCTGCTCGACGAGCCGTTTGCGGGCATCGATCCGATCTCGATCGCCGACATCCGCGATCTGGTGAAGGACCTCAAGCGCCGCGACATCGGCGTGCTGATCACCGACCACAACGTCCGCGAGACGCTGGAGATCGTCGATCGCGCGTACATCATCTATGACGGCCGGGTGCTGTTCTCCGGCTCGCCCGAGGAACTGGTCGCGGATGCGAACGTCCGGCGCCTGTATCTCGGCGAAGGCTTCTCGCTTTAGAGCTATGAACAGGCTGGCACATCCATTCCTCCCCGGCACGGGGAGGGGGACCAGCAAAGCTGGTGGAGGGGGCTTTCCGCAAACGCAGCGTCCGACGCGAGCCCCCTCCGTCGACGCGTCGCGCCGCCACCTCCCCTTGCAGGGGAGGATTTAGTGAGCCTCGCCCCTCGCCTGGATATCCGCCAGTCGCAATCGCTGGTGATGACCCCGCAGCTCCAGCAGGCGATCAAGCTGCTGGCGCTGTCGAACCTGGAGATCGAGGGATTCATCGCCGAGGAAGTCGAGCGCAACCCGTTGCTCGAAGCCAGCGCCGCCGAAGATAGCGACGCGCCCGACCGCGAACCCGTCCCCGAAGTCCGCGACGAACGCGTGGCAGCCGACGAACTCGTCGCGGGCACCGGCGCAGGCGACGAACCGACTCTCGACGTCGACTACGCCACCGAAAGCCACCAGCAGGACAGTATTGCCGACGGCGGCAGCGGGATGGACGGCGCGCTGTCGATGACCGGCGCGAGCGCGGGCGGCGCAGGTGGTGAGGACGGCCCCGATCTCGACGCGTTCGCGGATACCAGCCTCAGCCTCGCGGATCATCTGCTTGCCCAAGCCGGCCCTGCCATCCCGCACGAAGACGCGTTCATCGCCGCGCATCTGATCGACCAGATCGACGAGGCGGGATACCTGACCGTGTCGCTGCTCGACATCGCCAACCGGCTCGGCGTGCCGCTGGTCCGCGTCGAGCGCGTTCTGGCGACGATCCAGACGTTCGACCCGACCGGCGTCGGTGCGCGCGATCTATCGGAATGCCTCGCATTGCAGGCGCGCGAGGCGGACCGTTACGATCCTTGCATGGCGCGGTTGATCGACAACCTCGACCTGCTTGCGCGCGGCGAACTGACTCGGCTGAAGCGGATGTGCGATGTCGACGACGAGGACATGGCCGACATGATCCGCGAATTGCGCGGTTATGATCCGAAGCCGGGGTGCCGATACGGGGGCGAGCCGGCGCAGTCGGTGACGCCCGACCTGTTCGTGGCGCGGACCAAGGCGGGCTGGGCGATCGAGATCAACGCCTCCACGGTGCCGCGCGTGCTGGTTAATCGCAGCTATTATACCGAGCTGTCGGGCGGGCAGCAGGACAAGGCGTCGAAGGCTTGGCTGAGCGACTGCCTCGCGAGCGCGAACTGGCTGGTGAAGGCGCTCGACCAGCGCCAGCGGACGATCATCAAGGTCGCGACCGAGATCGTGAAGCAGCAGGAGGCGTTCTTCCTGAAGGGCGTCGCGCACCTTCGCCCGCTGACGCTGCGCCAGGTGGCCGACGCTATCGAGATGCACGAATCGACTGTCAGCCGCGTGACGAGCAACAAATACGTGTCGTGTGCGCGCGGGCTGTACGAGCTGAAATACTTCTTCACGAGCGCAATCCAGTCCGCGGACGGCGGCGAGGCGGTATCGGCGCAGGCGGTGAAGTCGGCGATTCGGGCACTGATCGATACCGAGGGTGCGAAGATCTTGTCGGATGACACCTTAGTCGACCTGCTCAACGCCAAAGGATTCGACATCGCGCGCAGGACCGTCGCCAAGTACCGCGAAGCCTTGGGCATCGGAAGCTCCGTACAACGCCGCCGGGCCCGTACTTTAGAGGGTGCCGGCTAAGCTTGCCTTTCGTCGCGATAGGCCTAGCGTCGGGCCTGTCATCTCGGGGGGGCCCAGAACGATGTACGACGAAGCCACACGCGACTTAGGCGCTCCGGCAGCCGAACCAACGATATTGCAGGCGACGGAACCCGATGGCGCGCCGCGTATCGCGGTTCTTGACGTTTTGCGCGGGATCGCGATCCTCGGCATCTTGTTCATGAACATCAACGACATGGGCGGCTCGCTCTGGGCGATGTTCGGCGATTTCCGGAATCTCGGCTGGACCCAGGCCGATCAGGTCGCGTGGTGGTTGCGCGAAGTGATCGCGAACGGCACCGCGCGCTGCATGCTCGAACTGCTGTTCGGCGCGGGGATGGTGATCCTCACCGATCGCGCCGCGCTCAGCGTCGGCAAGCGAGTCGTGATGAAGCGCTATTATCTGCGCAACGTGCTGCTGTTCGGGTTCGGCGTCGTCCACCTCTTCATCCTGTTGTGGCCCGGCGACATCCTTCACAGCTATGCGATCGCCGCATTGGCCGCGTTCCTGTTCCGGCGGATGCGCCCGCGCTGGCTGATCACGATCGGGCTCGTCGCCGCCGTCGCGCAATTCGGTGGTGCGGGATATTTCGCCTATTACCAGCCGCAGCAGGAGCGATCGCAGGTCGCTGCGGTCAACAAGGCGCTTGCGGCAGGTCGCCCCGTAACCGCGGACGATCGAAAACTGCTCGCCAAGGCCGCAACCGACGACGCCAAGCGCGCGAAGAGCAAGGCCGAAAGCCATGCGAGGATCGTCGCGGAGGACAAGGCGCGTACCGGCAGTTTCGCGACCTGGGCGGCGATGCAGTGGAGCCTCACGGTCACGCTCCAGTCGAAGGGGTTCGAGCTGCTGATCTTCTGGGAAGCCGTCAGCGTCATGCTGATCGGGGCCGCGCTCTACAAGCTCGGCATCCTGCAAGGCTTGCGATCGCGCGGATTCTACCTGCGCATGACGCTGATCGCCTATGCGGTCGCCATTCCGCTGCGCATCATTGGCGCGATCGAGCAGACGCGGTTCGACGATGCGCCGAAGACGATGTGGGCAACCGTCGAAGTCGCGCGCGAGGCGATGACGCTCGGCCATGTCGGCGCGGTATGCCTGCTGCTCGGCACGGGGTTCGGTGCCACGCTGTTGCGACCGTTCATCGCGGCCGGGCGGACCGCGCTGTCGATCTACATCCTGCAGACGATCATCTGCCTGTGGATCCTGTTCCCGCCGTTCGGCCTTGCCCTGTACGGCACGCTCGGTTGGGCCGGGCTCATGGCGACCGCGCTGGCGATCAATATCGCGTTGTTGCTGCTCGCCAACGCCTATGTGCGGCGGTTCGATATCGCTCCGGTGGAGTGGGCATGGCGCTCGCTGGTGGAGGGACGCGCGCTGCCGTGGCGCAAGGCTACGTTGCCGCCCTTCTCCGGAGAATTGCGCCCGGCGTAAGGCAGGGCTCAGTCGTCCTCGTCCTCGAACCCCACGAGTGCGAGTGCACGTGCCTTGATTTGGCGGGTCATGCACCAGTGAACCAGCGCGTCCTCGCGGCCGTGCGTGACCCAGACTTCCCGTGGCGCGATCTCGGTGAGCGTAGCGATCAGTTCGTCCCAGTCGGCGTGATCGCTGAGGATCAGCGGGAGTTCGACGTTCTTCTGGCGCGCCCTCCCCCTCACCCGCATCCAGCCGCTGGCCATCGCGGTGATCGGATCGGGCAGCCGCCGGGACCAGCGATCGTTAAGCGCTCCCGGCGGGCACATCACGACATGCCCCGCCATGTCCGCCTTCTTCGCGTCGGCGACGGGAAGAAGTTCGCCGAGCCTGACTCCGTGCTCCGCATACAGGTCGCAGAGACGTTGCAGCGCGCCGTGGATGTAGATCGGCGCCTCGTGGCCGCGCTCGCGCAGCTCGGCGATCAAACGTTGCGCCTTGCCGAGCGCGTAGGCGCCGACGACGACGCAGCGATCGGGGTTGGCGTGGAGCGCTGCGATCAGCTTGTCGATCTCGTCGCCGGTGTCGGGGTGGCGGAAAACCGGCAGGCCGAACGTCGCTTCGGTGATGAAGACGTCGCATTTGACGGGTTCGAACGGCGTGCAGGTCGGGTCCGCGCGGCGTTTGTAATCGCCCGACACGACGATGCGCTCGCCGCGATAATCGAGCACGATCTGCGCGGAGCCGAGGACGTGGCCGGCGGGGACGAAGCCGATATCGACTTCCCCCATCCGGATGGTCTCACCATACGCGACAGGGTGGCCGGCTTGCGGGCCATAGCGCGCGTCCATGATCGCGAGCGTCTCGGGTGTGGCCCAGACGGCTTCGTGGCCACCGCGCGCGTGATCGGCATGGCCGTGCGTGACGAGTGCCTTGGCTGTCGGGATCGAGGGGTCGATCCAGGCGTCGATCGGCTTGACGAGGATGCCGTGCGGATGCGGTTCGAGCCAGTCGCCGAGTTTTGCCATGCCAGTACTACGCGTGAACCGGGCGTGCGGTGCCAGCATTGTCTCGCGCCCAGTGTCCCGTACGATGCGCGCGCTCACCGGGGGGATGTCGCATGAACGATACGATAGAAGACCCGGTCGACCGGCGAAGCGTGCCAGCACGGGTCGGTGTCGCCGCGCTCAACCTGATACTTCCCGGCCTTGGACTGATCCGGATCGGTGATTGGCGCGGCGCGCTGTTTTTCGTGGCGCCGGTCGCGTTAGGTGCGCTCATCACATTCGGGTTCGGGCATCTGCCTATCACCGGTTTCGGTACGGCGGTATCTGCGCTCGTACTGGTCACCGTCTTGCTGGCCGCAATGTACATCGCGCCGATCCTGCTGACATGGCGTCAGAGCCGACACCGGATTCCTTCGCGCTGGTGGTCCCGCTGGTATGCGCTGATGCCGATGACAGTGGTGGTGCTTGGCCTCTTGCAGAGCGCGGCGCCCCTGATGCACCATTTCTACAAGCCGTTCTACGCACCGTCCGACAGCATGGCGCCGACGATCGGCAGCGATGACAAGTTCGTCGTGGACATGCGCTGGCGTGGGCCGCCGAAACGCGGCGACGTGATCGTCTTCCAAGCGGCCGACAGCGTCCGGGTCAGTCGGATCGCGGCGATCTCGGGCGACAGGATCGCGATGCGCGCTGGCCTGCTGATCGTGAATGGGGGCGCGGTCGCGCAGCACACCGAAGGCAGGGTGATGGTCGACGATATCGACGGCCGGCATCCTGCGACGATTCTAAGGGAACGCCTGCCGAGCGAGCGCTCCAGCCATCGCATACTCGACACGGATACGTCGCTGTTCGACGACACGCGCGAGGTCACTGTTCCGCCGGGCCATATCTTCGTGCTCGGCGACAATCGCGATCGATCCGCCGACAGTCGCATGCCGGTCGAGCAACAGGGTGTCGGGATGGTGCCGGTCACGGCGATCATCGGAGAGGCGATGTATATTCACTGGAGCCGCGATCACGCGAAGATCGGCAACCGCCTCGACCGCTGAATTGGGAAAAGGTGTCGGTAATCTAGCTCTTCGCTCTCTGGAAGCGAGGTTGGGGCGGGTCTGGTCCGCTTGGTGGGGTGAGGGTGGCTCGAACGGGCCTTCCCACCCCCAGCCCCTCCCTTTCAGGGGGGGGAGAAGAAGGGTCAGCGTCGCCGGCCGACCTTTATCGTTGCGAGGATCGCGTCCATCTTCGCCGCGGCGACCGCCTGGGTGGGCGCAGTGCGCGGCGGCGGCGGGGCGGCCTTCGTCGCGTAGGTGATGCGGTCGATCGTGTAGCAGGCGCCGTTGATGACGCTGCGCAGATTGATCGCGCTGACCTGTTGGCTCATGCCCGCATCGCCATTGGCGTAGGCCGTCCAGCGATGGCCGCCGAGCATCCTATCGGGCAGGCGCCGGCCGCTTCCCGAGTTCATCCCCTCTGTGCCGCAGGTCGCCACGACCGCCGTGCTACGGCTGAAACCGACCTGGATCATCTCGGTCACCTGGCCCTGCCCGTCGGTCGGCTTGGCGACCTGCCAGAAGCGGACGATACCGACGCCGCGGCCGACCGGCTTGCCGTCCCACATCTGGCGCCACCCACTGTTCATCAGCGCGCGACCCGCGAAGTTGCGCGTCGGCGTGAGGTTCGAGGCATGCGAGAGCCGAACCATGCCGCCGGCGCCGAGGAACGACTTTGTCTGTGCGGTGGCGTTGGCGAAGGGAAGAAGCGCGAGTAACGGCAGCGGCAGAAGGTAGCGAAAAAGCGACACCGACGGATCTTTCCTAACAGAGCTTTGACCGAATTGCCGATCGTTACGCGTGCGGTCCATAGCGGTGCGGCGTGACGCCCCCATATGACGACGATGCGTGAACAGGCCGTGAGCGACCTCCCCTCCCCCTTGGAAAACTGGTTCGCGACGCGGGGGTGGCGGCCGCGGCGGCATCAGGTGGAGATGCTGGCCGAGGGGCGTGCCGGGCATCATGCGCTGTTGGTGGCGGCGACTGGCGCGGGGAAGACGCTCGCCGGGTTCCTGCCGACGCTCGCCGAACTGATCGAGGCGCCGACCAACGGGCTCCACACGCTTTACGTATCGCCGCTGAAAGCGCTCGCGGTCGACGTGCAGCGCAACCTGCTGACGCCGATCGACGAGATGGGCGTCGATATACGCGTGGAGACGCGGACTGGCGATACGCCGTCGGACCGCAAGGCGCGGCAACGGATCAAGCCGCCGCAGATCCTGCTGACGACGCCCGAATCGCTGTCGCTGCTGCTGAGCTATCCGGACAGCATCACGATGTTCGAAAACCTCCGCACGATCGTCGTCGACGAGGTGCACGCGTTCGCGACCGGCAAGCGTGGCGACCTGCTCTCGCTCTGCATGGCGCGGCTCCAGAAGATTTCGCCGGGGATGCGCCGCGTCGCGCTGTCGGCGACGGTCGCGGATGCCGACGGCTATCGCGCGTGGCTCGCGCCCGACGGCGACATCGACCAGGTCGCGATGGTCCGCGGCGAGCCCGGCGCAGATCCCAACATCGCGATCCTGCTGCCTGAAGGCCGCGTGCCGTGGTCGGGACATTCGGGTCGCTATGCCGCCGCGCAGGTGATGGCGGAGATCGAGGCGCACGAGACCTCGATCGTGTTCTGCAACACGCGCAGCCTCGCCGAGCTGATCTTCCAGGATCTGTGGAAGGTGAATTCGGGGAACCTGCCGATCGGCGTCCACCATGGCAGCCTGGCCAAGGAGGCGCGACGGAAGGTCGAGAACGCAATGGCCGAGGGGAAGCTGCGCGCGCTGGTCGCGACGTCGAGCCTCGATCTGGGCGTCGACTGGGGCAATGTCGATTGCGTGATCCAGATGGGCGCGCCCAAGGGATCGTCGCGGCTGTTGCAGCGGATCGGCCGCGCCAACCACCGGCTCGACGAATCATCTCAGGCGATCGTCGTGCCGGGCAATCGCTTCGAATATCTGGAGGCGCGCGCGGCGCTCGACGCGGTCGAGGCGGGCGAACTCGATGCGGATATCTTCCGCGTCGGTGCGCTCGACGTGCTGGCGCAGCACGTGATGGCGTGCGCATGCGCGGCGCCGTTCCGCGAGGCCGATCTGCTCGACGAGATCCGTTCCGCGCTGCCGTATTCCGCGCTGCCGACCGAGACGTTCGAGCGCGTGCTGCACTTCATCAGCGACGGCGGCTATTCGCTGAAGGCCTATGATCGGTTCAAGCGGCTGACCAAGGACGCGGACGGGACGTGGCGCGTCAGCCATCCCAAATTCATCGGCCAGCACCGGCTGAACGCGGGGATTATCGTCGAGGCTACGATGCTCAACGTGCGGTTCGGCAATGGCCGCGTGCTCGGCCGCGTCGAGGAGGCGTTCGCGGCGCAGTTGAGCCACGGCGACACGTTCTTCTTCGCCGGATTGAGCCTCGAGGTGATGAAAATCGACCTCGAGGATCTGGTCGTGCGTGCGACGTCGAAGCCCGCGCGGATCCCGACCTATGGTGGCAGCCGGATGCCACTGTCGACCAACCTCGCCGACCGCGTTCGCGGCTTCCTGGCGCATCCCGGCGACTGGGCGCGCTTCCCCGACGACGTGCGGGAATGGCTGGAAATGCAGGCGTATCGATCGGTCATGCCCGAGCCCGGCCAGCTGCTGGTCGAGACCTTCCCGCGCGAAGGGCGGCATTACATGGTCGCGTACAGCTTCGAGGGGTGGAACGCGCACCAGTCGCTCGGCATGCTGATCACGCGGCGGATGGAGACGCAGGGGTTGAAACCGCTCGGCTTCGTCGCCAACGATTACGCGCTGGCGGTGTACGGGCTGGAGAAGATCACCGATCCGGCGGCGCTGTTCTCGGCGGATATTCTCGAGCACGAGTTCGTCGAATGGGTGCAGCAATCGCACCTGCTCAAGCGTGCATTCCGCGAGGTGGCGGTGATCGGCGGGCTGGTCGAGCGCCAGCATCCGGGCAAGCGCAAGACCGGTAAACAAGTGACGTTCTCGACCGACCTGATCTACGACGTGCTGCGCAAGTACGAGCCGACGCATCTGCTGCTGGAGGCGGCGTGGGCGGATGCGCGCGCGCGGATGACCGATGTCGGGCGATTGGCGTCGCTGCTTGATCGCGCCGCGGCGACGATGGTGCATGTCGATCTGGAGCGGGTGACGCCGCTCGCGGTACCGGTACTGACGCTGATCGGGCGCGAGAAGATCTCGACGAACAGTTCGGACGACGCGTTGTTGATCGAGGCGGAGGCGATGATCGCGGATGCTATGCGGCCGGATTGAGGGCGCCTCACCCCGCTGAAACGGCACCACCCCGGCGAAGGCCGGGGCCCAATTGGAAAGGTGGTCGTAACGGAGCACTGCCCTCCATTAGCAACGTCCCCCAATTGGGCCCCGGCCTCCGCCGGGGTGGTACGGTTTATAGCGTCGTCCGTTCCTAACAAGGACCGTTGCGTATCCACCAAATCAGGCGCAGCATTTGCAGCATGCACAGGTGGCTAGCCCCTCTACTGCTAGCCATTGCCGCCCAAGCTAGCGCTCAGGACGCAGCCTCTCCACGCCCCGATGCTGCACCTCCGCCCAGCGCAGCATCGGCAGCAGAACCCGACCCCGCCACGCTCCTGTTCGGTGACGACCAAGCCCGCATGACGGTGCCGGTCACGATCGCCGGCGCAGGACCGTTCGCGTTCGTCGTCGATACTGGCGCCCAGCGGACCGTCATCGCGCGCGAACTCGCGGCAACGCTCGGCCTGGCGCCAGGCCGCATCGTCCGCGTGACCGGCATGACCGGATCGAGCGCTATCGGCACCGTCGTCATCCCTTCGCTGAAGGTCAGCGTGATCGGCAGCGCGGCGATCGAGGCGCCGGCGATCAGCGCGATCAATCTCGGCGCGCGCGGGCTGCTCGGAATCGATGCGTTGCAGGCCCACGCGGTGGGAATCGACTTCGACACCAACACGATGACCGTCACACCCTCGCGCAAACGGCAGAGCCGTGAGCGCGCAGGCCCCGACGAGATCGTCATCCGGGCGCGCAGCCTGTTCGGGCAGCTCGTCGTTACCGACGCCTATTGCAACGGCATCCGCATCCGCGTGATCCTCGACACCGGCACCTCGGTCAGCATGGCCAACGGCGCACTCCGCCGGAAGGTGACGCGCAAGGGGCTGGGCAGCGCGGGGGCGTCGCAACCCGTGTCGCTGACCGGGGTCACCGGCGAGACCGTGGTCGCCGACTATACGACGATCGACCGCGTCACGATCGGCAGCCTGACGCTAGGCGACCTGCCCGTGGCGTTCACCGCTGTCGATGCACCGCCGTTCCGCCTGTTCGGCCTCGCCGAGCGTCCCGCGATGCTGCTCGGGATGGACGTGCTGCAACTGTTCCGCCGCGTCGACATCGATTTCGCCAATCGCGAGGTGCGGCTCACCTTGCCGCGCGAGACGCGCCGTCGTGGCGAGCTGCGCCACTGAGGTTGCGTCCGCGTGCGTTCGCTGCAACTCTCCCGCCTGAAACGAAAAGGGGATGACGATGCGCGCGACTGGCTGGCTACTTACGGCGGCGATGCTGACGACACCATTCACGGCACAGGCACAATCGCGGCCCGACCAGAAGGCGTTTCTCGGGCTCTACAAGGAGCTGGTCGAGACCAACACGACGCTGTCCGCTGGCAGTTGTACGCAAGCGGCGGCGCAGATCGGTGCGCGGCTGAAGACGGCGGGCTATGCGGAGGCCGACATCACCTATTTCTCGGTGCCCGAGCATCCCAAGGACGGCGGGCTGGTCGCGGTGCTGAAGGGATCGGACGCGTCGATCAAGCCGATGCTGCTGCTCGCGCATCTCGACGTGGTCGAGGCCAAGCGCGAGGACTGGGTGCGCGATCCGTTCAAGCTGATCGAGGAAGGCGGCTATTATTACGCGCGCGGCACCGTCGACGACAAGGCGCAGGCGGCGATCTGGTCCGACGCGATGATCCGCTTCAAGACCGGCGGCTACAAGCCGAAGCGGACGATCAAGCTGGCGCTCACCTGCGGCGAGGAGACGACATTCGCGTGGAACGGCGCGCAGTATCTGGCGAAGTCGAAGCCCGACCTGATCGCAGCGGAGTTCGCGCTGAACGAGGGCGGCGGCGGGCGGCTCGACGATAACGGCAAGCGCCAGTTGCTCGCAATCCAGGTCGGCGAGAAGGCGGCGCAGAACTACACGCTTCTTGCCACCAACCCGGGTGGGCACAGCTCGCAGCCGATACCCGAGAATGCGATCTACGAGCTCGCCGATGCGGTGAAGGCGGTGCAGGGCTACGAGTTTCCGGTGAAGTTCACGGACACGACCAAGGCGTTCTTCGCGGCGAGTGCCAAGGCGATGCCGGGCGAGATGGGGGATGCGATCACGAAGCTGCTCGCGAACCCCGCGGACAAGGCGGCGGATGCGATCGTCAGCCGCGACAAGGCGATGCATTCGACGCTGCGGACGACGTGCGTGGCGACGTTGCTGAACGCAGGTCACGCGGAGAACGCGTTGCCGCAGCGCGCGACGGCGAACATCAACTGCCGGATCTTTCCGGGTGAGACGGTGGAAGGCACGCTCGTCAAGTTGAAGGAACTGGCGGGGGCGAAGGTGACTGTGACGGCGAACCAGCCGGTGCGGCCGACTGCGATCCCGCCGACGCTCGATCCGAAGATCATGGGGCCGGTGACGAAGGTCGCTGCGAAGCACTTTCCGGGGCTGCCGATCCTGCCGTTGATGTCGACGGGGGCGACGGACGGGATCTTCTTCGAGGCGATCGGGATCCCGGTTTATGGGGCTCCGGGGGTGTTTATCGACAAAGACATGGGGGGGATTCATGGCCTCAACGAGCGCATCCGGGTGGCTTCGCTGTATGATGGCCGGGATTATCTGTTCGATCTGGTGAAGGCGTTTGCTGGGTGAGTGCCACGTCCCTCGCCCCTTCGGGGAGAGGGAAGGAGGAGCCGAAGGCGACGGAAGGGAGAGGGGCTTGGGGCTCGAGACCGAGCGTCCCAACGCCCCTCTCCCTTCCCACGGCAAGCGCCGCGGCCCCCTTCCCTCTCCCCGTAGGGGCGAGGGAGTTTAGACGTCCGGGTTATATGTTCGATCTGGTAGAGGCGTTCGCTGGGTAACGAGGCCTTCCCTCGCCCCTTCGGGGAGAGGGAGGGAG
This sequence comes from Sphingomonas sp. Leaf230, assembly GCF_001421745.1. Classification (GTDB taxonomy): domain Bacteria; phylum Pseudomonadota; class Alphaproteobacteria; order Sphingomonadales; family Sphingomonadaceae; genus Sphingomonas. The sequence continues at coordinate 60,799 of NZ_LMKW01000010.1, forward strand.
GAGCCTTAGGCGACGGAAGGGAGAGGGGCTTGGGGCTCGAGACTGTGCGTCCCAACGCCCCTCTCCCTTCCCACGGCAAGTGCCGCGGGCCCCTTCCCTCTCCCCGGAGGGGCGAGGGAGCACGCGTTTCCGACTCGAACCGGTCCGCCCCGCGCTCGGCTTACACCGTGACCTGTTCGCCTAGTTCCAGCACCTTGCCGGGGGGAATCTTCAGGAAGTCCGTCGGGTCGCTGGCGTTCCTTTGCAGGAACAGGAAGATTCGGTCCTGCCAGGGCGGCATGCCCTTTTCCGCGTCGGGTTTCAGCGTGTTGCGGCCGATGAAGAACGAGGTGCGCATCGGGTCGAGCCCGAGCTGTTCGGTCTTGTTGCCGACGCCGAGATCGCGGGGCACGTCAGGAGACTCCATGAACCCGTAGGTCAGCACGACGATCGAGAAATTGTCGTCGACGCGTTCCACCTTCGCGCGCGACGCTTCGTCGACGAACGGCCGGTCGGCGGTGCGGATGCTGACGATCAGGTTGCGCTCGTGGAGCACCTTGTTGTGCTTGAGATTGTGCAGCAGCGCACCCGGCGTCGCGTGCGGATTGCCGGTCAGGAACACCGCGGTGCCCGAGACGCGTTCGGGCGGGCGCTTCTCCAGCGCGGAAGCAAGATCGCTGAGCGGGATGCTCTGGCGCTTCTCGAACGCGCTGACGATCTTCTTGCCGCGCACCCAGGTGAAGATGATCAGCCCGATCGCGGCGGCGATGACCAGCGGTACCCAGCCACCCTCGATCACGCGGAGGATGTTCGCGCCGAAGAAGATCAGGTCGAGCGTCAGGAACGGCAGGATCGCCGCCAGCGCGAGTGGGCGCGACCAGTTCCAGCGGTGGCGGACGACGATATACGCCAGCAAGGTGGTGACGACCATCGTGCCGGTCACCGCGATGCCGTACGCCGCCGCCATCGCCGACGACGTCTTGAACTGGATCACCAGCACCAGCACGCCGATCAGCAACAGCCAGTTGATCGCCGGCAAGTAAATCTGGCCGGCGAACACCGCGGAGGTCTGGCGGATGCGCAGCCGCGGGAGCAGGCCGAGCTGGATCGCCTGCTGCGTCAGCGAGAACGCGCCGGTGATGACCGCCTGGCTGGCGATGACGGTCGCGAAGCCGGCGAGGATGATCAGCGCCGGACGCAGCGACTCGGGCGCCATCAGGAAGAACCAGTCCTGATTGACGAACGGCACGCCGCGCGCCGCCGCCTCCTCGAGCCGCGACAAAGCGAATGCGCCCTGCCCGAGATAGTTGAGCGCGAGCGCCGGGAATACCAGGAAGAACCAGCCGATCCGGATCGGCAGCTTGCCGAAATGGCCCATGTCGGCGGTCAGCGCCTCGGCCCCGGTGACGGTGAGGAACACCGCGCCGAGCACGAACAGCCCGGTGACGCCGTGCGTCGCGAGGAACGAGATGCCGTAGGTCGGCAGGAACACGCGGACGATCGAGGGCTCGTCGGCGATATGCCAGATGCCGAGCGCACCGATCGCCACGAACCAGAGGATGCAGACCGGGCCGAACAGCTTCGATACCTGCGCCGTGCCGCGCGACTGGATCAGGAACAGCCCGATCAGGATGGCGATCGTCAGCGCGCGCACCACGCCTTCGTTGAAGATGTGCGCCGCGCTGGGGATCGTCCGCAGGCCCTCCATTGCGGACAGCACCGACAGCGCCGGCGTGATGATCGCATCGCCGTAGAACAACGACGCGCCCGCCGCGCCGAGCACGATCGCGATTCGCGACCGCATGCCGAGCGCACGCCGGGCTAGCGCAGCGAGCGCGAGCACGCCGCCCTCGCCCTGGTTGTCGGCACGCATCAGGAAGATGACGTATTTGACGGTGACGACGAGGAACAGCGACCAGAGCGCGAGGCTCAGCACGCCAAGGATTTCGGTCGGATCGATGCCGCCCGCGGACGTCTGGCCGAGTGCCTCGCGGAACGCGTAGAGCGGGCTGGTGCCGATATCGCCGAACACCACGCCGATCGCGCCGACGGTCAGCGCGGCGAGTGCGGGGTGCGGATGCAGATGCGCCGCCGACAGATCGCCAGGCGTTTCCGGTACAGCTGCAGTTTGGGGTGTTCCGGCGACGGACGTCATGGCGCGAAGAGCGCTCCTCCTGAGGGGACGGCGCGCTTTACGCCGATTGGGGGCATGCGCAAGCCCCACCCGGTTCGCGACGATGGCGGCTTGATTCGGTGCGGCGGGGGCGGCATGGCGGGCGGATGGTTCCCTTTTCGTTCGGCGGGCATGCGCTTCTGGCGTTGGCGCAAGGCGCGCTGTTCTGGCCGGAGCGGCGTGCGCTGCTGGTCGCCGACCTGCATTTCGAGAAGGCGAGCTGGTTCGCCAAGCGCGGCCAGATGCTGCCGCCGTATGATTCGATCGCGACGCTGGCCGATCTCACCGCGCTGGTCGCTGCAACGGGTGCGCGCGAAGTCTGGTGTCTCGGCGACAGCTTTCACGACAGCGACGGCTGCGAGCGGTTGCCGCAGCGCGCGCAGGACATGCTGCGGGCGATGACCGACGGGACGCGCTGGACGTGGATCACGGGCAATCACGATCCGGCGATCCTCGATCGGTGTGGCGGGGAGGTGGTGGACGAAGCGGTCGTCGATGGGCTGGTGCTGCGGCATGAGGCGGACCGGGTGGAGACGCGGCCGGAACTGTCGGGGCATTTCCATCCGAAGCTTCGGTTGCGCGTGCGGGGCAAATCAGTGGCGCGGCGGTGTTTCGTGGCGACGGCGACGAAGTTGATCCTGCCGGCGTTCGGGTCCCTGACTGGCGGGCTGGATGTGGACCATCCGGAGATCGTGCGTGCGGTTGGGGTTGGGGCCGAGGCTATGGTGCCGGTGGCGGACCGGATGCTGCGGTTTCCGGTTGCGGCCTGACGCGTGTCGCCGGGCAAGTAGATAAACCACCACCCCGGCGGAGGCCGGGGTCCAATTGCGGGCGGCTTATAACGGAGGTTCGTCCGCCGTTACTTCAACCTTTCCAATTGGGCTCCGGCCTTCGCCGGGGTGGTGGCCGTTCTAAGAAGGTCGCCCTCAGCTATAAATCGTCGGGAACGCCGCGCGGAAGGCGGCCACCTTCGGCTTGTCCCACATGACGACATACGGATGCGTCGGGTTCCGGTCGTAGAAATTCTGGTGATACGCCTCGGCCGGATAGAACGTGCCGGTCTCCAGCTTCGTCACGATCGGGCCGGAGAACGCATGCGTGGCACCGAGCTGCGCGATGTACGCGCGCGCGACCTGTGCCTGCGCCGGCGACTGCGGGAAGATCGCGGAACGGTAGCTGGTGCCGCTGTCCGGACCCTGGCGGTTCAGCGTCGTCGGATCATGCGCGATCGAGAAATACACGCGGAGCAACGTGCCGTAGCTCACAATGCGGGGATCGTAGGCGATCCTGATCGCTTCTGCATGCCGGGTCGTCTCGGCGGATACCTGGTCATAGGTCGCGGTCGCCTTGGTGCCGCCGGCATAGCCGGTCGTGACGGCCTTCACGCCCTTCACATGTTCGAACACCGCTTCCATCGTCCAGAAGCAGCCGCCGGCTAGTACCGCGGTCTGGATACCGGGCGCCGCGGGAAGGTCGGTCTTGACGGCGGGGATGACGACGGCGCGGGCGCCTTGCGCGGTGCCGGTGGCAATAAACGCACCGGCGATACCGACGGCGGCGAGCGTGGCGAGAAGCGGCTTTTTCATGTTCTGATACATGGGGTTGCGCTTGCGCTTCGCTAGGCCATCGTTGCAGTTATCAAGTGGGCAGTTATCGCGCGGTGGCGAAGACGCTGTGCTCGAAATGGCTGGCGAAGGTCTGGCGGGCTTCGGCGGGCTGCAGTGCGAGCAAGCCGATGGCGCCGAGGACGAAACCGCCGCTGAACTGCCAAAAGAAACTCGACTTTACGATGCTGCGCATGATGCGATCCCAATGAAACCCGGTGATGGCGCCGACCGGATAGGTCAGCGTCAGTTACGGACCGGCATGTCGTAGAGATGCCGGCCAACCACAATGTCGTTTTTAGAAACTCTCGATTAACGCGCCGTGGCCGATGCGTTCATCGTGCAGCAGGCATCGGCCGGAAGGGTTGCCGGAAGATGTCGCCGCGTGTCTCGAATGTTGCCGGCGTTATTTCAGCGCGGCGCAGGCCGTCTGGATGCGCGTGCAGGCCTCACGGAGCAGCGCGTCCGAGGTTGCGTAGCTGATCCGGAACGCGGGACTGAGGCCGAACGCGGCGCCCTGGACGACGGCCACCTTGGCGTCGTCGAGGAGATAGCCGACCATCGCCTCGTCGGTGTCGATCAGGCGGCCGTTCGGCGTCGTCTTGCCGATCAGCTCGGCGAAAGAGGGGTACACGTAGAACGCACCCTCCGGCGTTGGGCAGTGCATGCCGTCGATGTCGTTGAGCATCGAGACGACGAGGTCGCGACGGCCCTGGAACGCAGTGTTGCGCTCGGCGAGGAAGGACTGGTCGCCGTTCAGGGCGGCAACAGCGGCGGCCTGGGCGATCGAACAGGGGTTCGAGGTCGACTGCGACTGGAGCTTGGCCATCGCCTTGATCAACCACGACGCGCCGGCGCCGTAACCGATCCGCCAGCCGGTCATCGCATAGGCCTTCGAGCAGCCGTTGACAGTCAGCGTACGCTCGAACAGTTCGGGGCACGCCTCGGCGATCGTCGCGAACTTGAAGCCGTCATAGACGATGTGCTCGTACATATCGTCGGCGAAGATCCACACGTGCGGATGCTTCGCCAGTACCGCGCCGAGCGCCCTGAGTTCGTCGATCGTGTAGCCGGCACCGGTCGGGTTCGACGGAGAGTTGAGGATCACCCACTTGGTCTTCGGCGTGATCGCGGCGTCAAGCGCGGCGGGATCAAGCTTATAGCCGACCTCGGGGCCCGCCTTGACGATGACGGGCACGCCGCCGGCGAACTGCACGACGTCGGGATAGCTGACCCAATAGGGCGCGGGGATGACGACCTCGTCGCCCGGATCGATCGTTGCGACCATCGCGTTGAACAGGGTGTGCTTGCCGCCGACGTTCACGCTGATCTGATCGGTGGTGTAGGTGAGGTTGTTGTCGCGCGCGAACTTGGCGACGATCGCCTGCTTGAGTTCGATCGTGCCGTCGACGTTGGTGTACTTGGTCTTGCCGTCGCGGATCGCCTGGATCGCGGCCTCTTTCACGAAGTCCGGCGTGTCGAAATCGGGTTCACCCGCGCCAAGGCCGATCACATCGACGCCTGCGCGCTTCAGTTCGAGGACGCGCGAGGTGATCGCGAGCGTCGGCGAGGGGCTGATGCGGCCGAGCGCGGCGGATGCGTGCATGGTGTAACCTTTGCGGTTGTCCGCGAGCGTCGCCGCGGAATTCGCGGGCGCTATACGCTCCGGGGGATCGAATTCGCAACCGTAACGATGGCGGGAATGAGCCCGCGGACCGCATTTCCGATGAAGAATCCGGCGGTCAGGTCGGCTCGGGTCAGTGGCGCCTCGGTTGCGCGGCCCGATTCGAGAAGGTCGGCGCGGAGAATGCCTGGGAGCAGGCCATGCCGTAGCGGCGGCGTTACGAGCGCATCTCCACGCTGCACGAACAGCGACGTGAAGCTGCCTTCGGTGAGGAAGCCTTCCGCGTCCTCGAACACCACCTCGAACGTGCCCGCGGCCTTCCGAGCGTCGTCGTAGAAGGCGCGGGCGCTCGTCTTGTGGCGGAGGCGGAAGTCGGTCGCGGAGACCGGCAGCGGGACGATCGCAACGGTTGCTTGCGCAGGCGAGTGCGGGAGCGGTGCCGCCTCGATCGCGATCGCGCCGGATGGGCTGAGCAGCAGGCGGATGCGGCGGGGTCCGCGCAACCGGAAGGTGGCGGCCTGGAGTTCGTTGCGCGCCGTGTGGCGGTCGAAGGTGAAGCCCAAGGCCTCTGCGCTCGCCTTCATCCGCGCGAGATGCGCTTCGAGGCGGGGCAGGCCGTCGTCGGGATCGAACGCCATCGTCTCGATCAGGTCGAAGCGGCGCTGGCCCGCGGTGACGAACGCGCCCTTCGCGTGGCATTCGTCCCATTCGGCATCCGCCGCACTGTCGGCGACGATACCTGAGCCGAGACTCATCGTCGCCGCGCCGTCTTTGATGGCGATCGTGCGGATCGCGACGTTGAAGATCGCATCGCCGTTCGCGTCGAAACGGCCGATCGCGCCGGTGTAGATGCCGCGGGTGCGGGCTTGCTCGACCTCGGCGATGATCTCCATCGCGCGCTGTTTCGGCGCGCCGGTGATCGATCCGCAGGGGAACAGCGCGGTCAGGACGTCGACCGCGTCGCAGGTAGGTTTCAGGGTTGCGGTGACGGTCGAGGTCAGCTGGTGGACGGTCGGATAGGTCTCGACGGTGAACAGGTCGGGGACCGCGACCTGGGTGGCGACGCGCGACAGGTCGTTGCGCATCAGGTCGACGATCATGAGGTTCTCGGCGCGCTGCTTCGGGTCGGCGGCGAGTGTATCGGCGAGCGCGCGATCGGCGTCGGGAGTGTCGCCGCGCGGCGCGGTGCCCTTCATCGGGCGGCAGGTGAGCGTGTCGCCGTCGAGCGCGAAGAAGAGTTCGGGGGAGAGCGACAGGAAGCGCGTCTCGCCGGTGTCGATGAGCGCGCCATAGCCTGCCTTCGACTGGCTTCGTAGCCGGGCGTAAAGCGCGAGCGGGTCGCCGACGAACGGCACGGTGGCGGCGAAGGTGAGGTTGGCCTGGTAGATGTCGCCCGCCGCGATCAGGTCGAGCACGCGCGTCAGGCTGGCGTCGTAGGTGGCGCGGTCGATCAGCGGCTCAGGCGCACCGGTCCACGCGCCGGCGGGGTCGGGGAGGAGGGCGGCAACGTCTTCGGGTGCGATCGTCTCGTACTCGGCGAACAGGCCGAACCAGAGCAGCGGGCCTTCGGTGCGGACGTCGACGGGCTTCGATGCAAGCGCAACGCCGGCTTCGTAGGTGAGGTAGCCGGCGGCGTGCAGCCCTTCCACGCGGGCGTCGCGGAGTGCGTCGAGCGCGGGGCGGACCTCGGCGAGCGTGTCGGCGCGGACGATCCGGACGGGGTCTCGGTACAATCGCGCCGGGGCACCTGCCGCGCGGGCGTCATCGAGCAACACGTAGGGCGCGGTCCACATCGTCGCGACTGTTGCACGGAGCGCGGGGCAAACCGCAAGCGGCGATTGCTCCTACCGCCGCGCTCTCCTATTTCGAGGGCATGACAAATCCTCCCCTCCGCGCTGCGATTGTACCGGTCACGCCGATCCAGCAGAACTGCACCATCATCTGGTGCACCGCGACGATGAAGGCGGCGGTGATCGATCCGGGCGGCGACCTGCCGCGGATCATGGCGGCGGTCGAACAGGCGGGGGTCACGGTCGAGAAGATCCTGCTGACGCATGGGCATATCGATCACGCGGGGGGCGCCAAGCGGTTGTCGAACGATCTCGGCGTGCCGATCGAGGGGCCGCACGAGGCGGATCGCTTCTGGTTGCAGCGGCTCGATCAGGATGGGCCGAAATACGGGATTTCGGGGGTGAATTTCGAGCCGGACCGGTGGCTGGTCGAGGGCGACACGGTGTCGGTCGGGGATCTCGTGCTCGATGTGTACGAGACGCCGGGGCATACCGAAGGTCATGTGATCTTCCACCACGCGCCGTCGAAGTTCGCACAGGTGGGGGATGTGCTGTTCCAGGGGTCGGTCGGGCGATCGGACATGCCCGGGGGCAATCACGAGACGCTGGTGAAATCGATCGTCGAGAAGCTGTGGCCGCTGGGGAACGATACGAGCTTTATTCCCGGTCATGGGCCGGCGAGCACGTTCGCGCATGAGCGGGCGACGAATATGTTCGTGAGCGATCGGGCTTTGGCGGAGTAGCGGCTGCTCGCAACGCTAGCTGTTTCCCCGCGGAGGCGGGGGCCCAGGCTCAACCAAGGGCGGTACGCTTGGCCCCTGGGCCCCCGCCTTTGCGGGGGATCAAGAAGAAACGCGCACGTCGCAATTTCTCCACCCCGGCGAAGGCCGGGGCCCAATTGGAAAGGTTGCTGTAACGAGGCATGGCCCGTGCCAATCTACCGTCCCCAATTGGGCCCCGGCCTTCGCCGGGGTGGTAGCTAGCGTGAGAGTTGGTCTTACTTTCGCTCCGCTGCCGTCTCAGCCCGCACCGACTTGAACTCCGAACCGTCTCGCCATTCCGGCCACAGGCGGCTGTTGGCCAGCTTAGTCGCGATCGTCTTGAACAGGTCCACATCCTGCGCCGCGCCGCGCAGGTCCCAGTCGGCGCCCCACGCGTCACACGTCTGATGATAGCATTTCATATAGCCGTCGAGCCAAGCCTGCCCCGCGGTCCGGCCTCCCTTAACCAGATTAGGTGCGCCGCTGATCGCCATCAGCAACAGCGTGGGCACGCCGCGCCGCGCGACCGAGAAATGGTCGGCGCGGTAGAACAGCCCGCGTTCGGGAAGCGCTTCGGGGGTGACGACACGGCCTTGCGCTTTCGCGGCATCGCCCAGCATGTCCTCCAGGCTGTTTTGGCCGGCTCCGACCAGCATGACGTCCTTCGCGGGGCCTGCCGTCTGGAGGATGTCGAGCGTCAGATTGGCGACCGTCTTGGCGGCCGGATAGACCGGGTTTACCGCGTAGGTCTCCGAGCCCAAAAGCCCCCGCTCCTCGCCGCTCCACAGCGCGAAGACGAGGCTGCGGTCGGTGCGGGGGGTCTTGGCGAAATTGCGCGCGAGTTCGAGGACGCCCGCCACGCCGAGACCGTCGTCGTTGGCGCCGGGGCGGATGGTGCGCCCCTGCGCATCGGGCGCGCCGATGCCGTAGGCGTCCCAGTGTGCGCCGAACATCACGACTTCGTCCGCGTGCTTGGTGCCGGGCAGCTTGGCGAGCACGTTCTGGCTCACGGCGGTGTCGTGCTTGACCGGCAGGTCGGTGGTGAACGCCTGCTTCAGCGCGACCGGGCGGAAGTCGCTTCGCCGCGCCGCTTTCCGTAACGCCGCCAGGTCGAGGCCGGATGCGGAGAACAAGCGGTTCGCTGCGCCCCCTTCGAGCCAGCCCTGGAGCATCACCCGCGATTCGGGATCCTTCCGGACAATATCGTAATTTTCGCCGGCGGGAGCGGTGACCGTGTTCCAGCCATACCCCGCGCCGGCCGTGTCGTGGACGATCAACGCGCCGACCGCGCCACGCCGCGCGGCCTCTTCGTATTTGTACGTCCAGCGGCCGTAATAGGTCATCCGGCGGTCGCCGAACTTGCCCTTCGCATCGTCGCCGGCGATCGCTTCGAAATCGGGATCGTTGACGAGGAAGACCGCGACCTTACCCTTGAGGTCGAGGCCCTTGAAGTCGTCCCAGCCGCGCTCGGGCGCGCTGACGCCGTAGCCGACGAACACCATCGGTGCGTTCTCGATCGCGACGCGGTCAACGCCGCGGACGGTGCTGAGATACACGTCGCGGCCCTGTACCAGCGCAGTGTCGCCGGCGCGGACGTTGCCCGCGCCCATCCGAGTGTGGACGAGCGGCACAGGTTGCGTCCAGCTGCCGTTCGGGCCGCCGGGTTGTGCCTTCATCGCCTTGAACTGCGCGATCAGCCAGGCGATCGCCTTGGTCTCACCGGGGGTGCCGGGCGCACGGCCTTCGAACGAGTCGGAGGCGAGCGTCTTCACGTCGGCGGACAACCGCTCTGGCGATACCTGCGCGGCGGCCGGTGAGGCAGCCAGCAGCGTCGCGGCACCCCATAAACGAAGCGCGCTCATGCCCGGCCACCCGACGGCACGACCTGGAAGGTCTTGGCAGTGGGCACGCTGTTCGCCTGATACGCGATCGTCAGCGCCCAGCCGGCGAGTACCGCCATCAGCGCCCAGGTCGCCAGCGCGCCCCCGGCCCGCGGCACGCTCGACGACGTGCGGTCCATCCCGAACGCGTGCGCGACTCGTGCGATCACGAACACCGCGCCGGCGATCCACAGCCAAAGCGTCGATCCGCCGGCGAGCTCGATCAGCCCGATCAGGATCAGGATGAACGGCGCGTATTCGGTGAAGTTGGCATGCGCGCGCATCCGTGCCTGCAGGCGCTGGTTGCCGTCGTCGCCGATCAACACGCTTTCCTTCACGCGCATCGGCACGATTCGGAAGGCGAGCCACAGGTTGACGACGGCGGCAGCCGCGGCGATCGTCAGCGTTACGGGTAATATCACGGCGTTGCCCCTCGAATATCAGGTCTTTTGTCAGGCGCATGCCCTGCCACTGGACATCAGGGGTTGCAACGTGGGGGGCAGAAGCTTGCAACGCGGGGTGAAATCGCTATAGCGCCACGCTTCGCGAGCGTCAGGCCGCATGGGTTGCTTCAGGCGGCCGGCATTCTTGTCGGTTGCCTGTGTCCCGTGTCCGGACGTACTCGGAGCCCCGACCTTTAGATTGAACAAGGTGCCGAAATGGCCGTCCCCAAAAGAAAAACCTCGCCCTCCAAGCGCGGCATGCGCCGTGGCCACGACTCGCTCACGATCGCGTCGTTCCAGGAATGCCCCAACTGTGGCGAACTGAAGCGTCCCCACAACCTGTGCGGTTCGTGCGGTCACTATAACGGTCGTGAAATCCTCTCGATCGAGGGCTGAGGCTTCCGTCCGGAACCTCTAACTTGAACGAAGGATAAGCGATGCCCGACAGCGGCTGGATCGCGGTCGATGCGATGGGTGGCGATGACGGGCTGGCAGTGATGCTCGCCGGTGTCGCCCGCGCGCGTCACCAATTCGAGGGCATGCGCTTCCTGCTGGTCGGCGACGAAGCTGCGATTCGCGAGGGGCTGAAGGCTCATCCGAACCTGTCGCAGCATTCGGAGATCGTCCACGCGCCGGAAGTCGTCGGGTCGAGCGACAAGCCGACCCAGGCGATTCGTCGCGCCAAGAAGACCTCGATGGGCATCGCGATCGACCTGGTGAAACAGGGTCGCGCCGCCGCTGCGGTGTCGTCGGGGAATACCGGCGCGCTGATGGCGATGGCGAAGCTGTCGTTGCGCATGCTGCCCGGGATCGACCGGCCGGCCCTCGCGGCGCGTCTGCCGACGCTGGGCGACACCGACATGGTGATGCTCGACCTCGGCGCGAACACCGAGTGCGATGCGCGCAACCTCGTCCAGTTCGCGATCATGGGCGCCGCCTATGCCCGCACCGCGCTCGACATCCCGCACCCCCGCGTCGCGCTGCTGAATATCGGCAGCGAGGACATGAAGGGTACGGATGAGATCCGCGATGCGGCCGCGCAACTGCGCGCGACGCCGGCCGTCGACATGCAGTTCAATGGCTTCATCGAAGGCGACCGTCTGTCGCGTGGCGAAGTCGACGTCGTCGTGTGCGACGGATTTTCGGGCAACATCGCGCTCAAGACCGCCGAGGGCACCGCGCGATTCGTCGCCGACTTGCTCAAGCGTGCGTTTCGCAGTTCGGTGCGGTCGAAACTCGGCTTCCTGATCTCGCGGCCGGCGACCGAATTGCTGCGCGATCACCTTGATCCCAACAATCACAATGGCGCGGTTTTTCTGGGGCTCAACGGCATCGTCGTGAAGAGCCACGGCGGCGCCACCGAGCGCGGCGTCGCGACGGCGATCGGCAATGCCGCGAAGATGGTCCGCAATGATCTGGTCCGGCGCATCGCCGATGATCTTGGCAGCGTGGAGAAGGCGGCATGATCCGGTCTGTGGTCATCGGCACCGGCTCTGCCCTGCCCGCGCGCCGCGTCTCCAACGCCGAGCTGGCGGAACAGGTCGACACCAGCGACGAGTGGATCGTCGAGCGCACCGGCATCCGCTTTCGCCACATCGCCGGCGAAGGCGAGACTACCGCCACGCTCGCCGCCGACGCATGCCGCGCGGCTTTGACTGCGGCCGGAATCGAAGCGGAGAGCATCGACCTGATCGTGCTCGCCACCGCGACGCCCGACCAGACCTTCCCCGCCAGCGCCACCAAGGTGCAGGCGATGCTCGGCATCGACGACTGCGTCGCGTTCGACGTCGCCGCGGTCTGCTCGGGCTTCCTGTACGCGGTGCAGGTGGTCGACAGCATGATCCGCAGCGGCGTCGCCAAGCGCGCGCTGGTGATCGGTGCCGAGACGTTCAGCCGCATCCTCGACTGGGAAGACCGGACGACCTGCGTGCTGTTCGGCGACGGTGCCGGCGCGATCGTGCTGGAGGCGCGGGAGACCGCGGACGACGGCGGTCGCGGCATCCTGACGACCAAGCTGCACGCGGACGGCCGTCACAACGAGCTCCTCTATGTTGATGGCGGCGTCTCTACGACCGGGACCGTCGGCAAGCTTCGCATGAAGGGCCGTGAGGTGTTCCGCCACGCGGTGACCAACCTAGCCTCGGTGATGACCGAGTCGCTGGCAATGGCTGGCTTGTCTTCGGAGCAGGTCGACTGGGTCGTGCCACATCAGGCAAACGCCCGCATCCTCGACGCAACCGCACGGAAACTTGGCCTCGCGGCGGGCAAGGTGGTCGTCACGGTCGACCAGCATGCCAACACCTCGGCGGCCTCCGTGCCGCTCGCGCTGGACGTGGCCGTGCGCGATGGACGTGTCCGACAAGGCCAGATCGTCGTGCTCGAGGCAATGGGCGGCGGCTTCACTTGGGGCGCGGCGGTTATCCGCTTCTAATCCCGTAGAAAGAGATCGATTCGCTTGTAGAACAAAAGTTCTTCCGGTCGCGATGCTGCTTGTGTAGAGAAGCGCCGAGACTGGGAGCTTGCGAATGACGATGACCGGTACATTGACGCGCGCCGATCTGGCTGAGTCCCTCCACCGCGAGGTAGGATTGTCGCGTGCGGATTCCTCGAAAATCGTGGAACAGATCCTTTCCGAGATGTGCGGTGCGCTGTCCGAAGGCGAGAACGTCAAGATCTCGGGGTTCGGCACGTTCGTGCTCCGCGACAAGGGCGAGCGCGTCGGCCGCAACCCGAAGACGGGTATCGAGGTGCCGATCGCACCGCGCCGCGTCCTGACGTTCCGCGCGAGCCAGATGATGCGTGAGCGCATCGTCGGTGCCGACTGATCCGGTCATGCCCGATGACGCCGATACTTCCGGTGGCGACTTCACGGACGACATCGGCGTAGCGGGCGATCTCGGTTCCGACGACCGCGGCAGCACATCCATAGGTGCCGTGGGTATAGCGGCGGCGGGTCCGGGCAAGGCAGGCGCTGCGTTCAGGACGATCGGCGAACTCTCGCGGGAGACCGGCCTGCCACAGCATATCCTGCGCTATTGGGAGACCCGGTTTCCGCAGCTACGACCGCTGCAGCGCGCAGGAAACCGACGCTATTACCGTGCCGAGGATGCGGTATTAGTCCGGCGCATCGATACGCTGCTCAACCGCGAAGGCTATACCGTCCGCGGCGTGCAGCAGTTGCTTGCGGCCGAAAAGACCACGCCGGTCACGACAGACACGATAGAGCCGGTGATGCCCGCGCTGCGTGCGATCCGCGCGCTCTTGGCCCAGGCGCTGGCCGAGGACGGCCGGCGCGCATAACGCGCCGTGCGTAACTGGGTATCGTAAAGGAGAGAGGGGAAGGACGGTGCCCTCCCCCTCGCCGATCTCAATCCTCGCTGCCGAGCGTCTTCTTGGCGGCATCAAGCGCTGCCCTGCCGCCCTTGCGAACGGTCTTCACCGCGTCTTCCGACGCCTTTTCGACCGTCGCACCAGCCTTGCGACCAAGCCCGATCGACTTCGCCATCGCACGGCGCGCTTCCGAATAGGTCGCGGCGACCATCGGATAGTCGGACTTCAGGTTGAAGCGCTCGCGATACTGCTCTGGCGTCATGCCATTGGTCGACAGGTGACGACGCAGCGTCTTGTACTTCTTGCCGTCGAGCATCGAGATGATGTGATCGGGCGATGCCAGCGACTTACGCACCGAAACGGCTGGCTCGGACGTCGGCTGTGCCGTTGCCTCGGGTTCCGCTTCGCCATTGCCGACCAGCTTCTCGACTGCCGAATGCATCGCGACGAGGAACGCAGGCACGTCGTCGGCAGCGGTGCGCGTATTGGGATTGGCAAGCCATGCTGCCGTCAGTTCGGCGGCAAGCTCAACGGTATTCAATGTGTCAGTCACGGTATGTCCTTGAATTGAAAATGCGCCCCTGCTGGCAGGCGCTTACTATGTTTGTATGAAATTTAACACCAGGTGTTTAACATACGTGCATCATTACATTTTGTTCATCGTCCGACATAATATAATCGACCGAACTAATGCTGGTTGGGCAGAATCGCAGCTTTGTCATTGATCATCAGATGTCGGACCACATCGTTATTTCTTGTGATGTGCCGAAACTGCACGCGCGACGCGATGATCTCATGTGACGTTAAACGTACTACATACTTACCTATCGGGCGCCGACGACACAGGAAGCCGCCAAACGGCTCCTGTTGCTTGCCCCCCGCCACGAATTTGCGACAGGTCGCCGGCCATTCTGCAAGCTTGGACTGCGCACGAGATTGCCGCGAGCAGTCCTCGATACGCGCCCTATCTCTATTTCGACGCGGCAACGATGCAATATAGGAGGATTGGTACGCCAACCACGATGATCATGAGGAGCAGATTCAAGTCGATGAAGTGGTTCAGCCAGCTCGACTTCTTGCGAGCCTGACTATCGCTATTGTCGTCGGAATAGTCCTCGACAATTTCCAACTCAAATCGATTTGAGAAGAATCCCCTTGGTCGCATTCTAAGAAACGACCGAGAGGTACGTTCTTGGCGCTCGATATCGCCGCCCGCCCTAGGAGCACTAGCTGGATCAGCTTTCTGTTTCGACACTGTGCGGTTTCCGTTTACTCGAGATCATGGGCGCGCAGAGCACGTCCCAAAGGTCAGATCGAATAAAGCCCGAACTCGAACGACGAACAGCCGCGAGTTCGGGCTAACCGCGTGCGGCGAGTTGGCCCGAATGGTCGAGGAAACGCTTATGTGTCGCAGGAGCGTACATGCAAGTTACATCGGAGCCGTGACCATTAATGTCAACACGCATCGGACGTGACTAAAAGGCCGCTCGACGTCAGCGGCTTGGTCTTGCTGCCAATTAAAGACGGTCGGGCAGCAAACGTGCCGCCCGACCGTCAGGGCCTCACCTTCAGGCGAGCGTCAGGCCGACATCGACGTTGCCGCGCGTGGCGTTCGAATAGGGGCAGATCTCGTGCGCGGCATCAACCAGACGCTGCGCTTCGGCGCGGTCGATGCCTGGCAACGACACCGTCAGGTCGGTGGTGATCCCGAAACCGCCAGCCGAGCGCGGGCCGATACCGACTTTCGCGGTGACCGCGATGTCGTCGGGCAGCTTCACCTTCAACTGCTGGCCAGCGACCTTCAGTGCGCCGATGAAGCACGCGGAATAGCCGGCTGCGAACAGCTGCTCTGGGTTGCTGCCGTCGCCGCCTGCGCCGCCCAGTTCCTTCGGCGTCGAGAGCGCGACGTCGAACCGGCCGTCCTGCGACCGTGCATGGCCGTCGCGGCCGCCGGTTGCGGTGGCTTCGGTGGTGTATTTTACATCGACGGACATGCTGAAATCTCCATATTGCTTATCGCGATAACTATCTATGACCTCGCGGTATCGAAGTCCAGTAAGATTTGCCGCGATAAGCAATTTTATGTACGGTCGGGCGTGAAGGAGCCTGCCGTGTCCGATCCCCTGCCCCTCGACGACCAGCTCTGCTTTTCGCTGTATGCCGCGACGATCGCGATCAATCGTGCGTACAAGCCCGTGCTCGACCGGCTCGGCATCACCTATCCGCAGTTCCTCGTGCTCCAGACGCTCAACGAGGCGGAGGATGGCTGTTCGATCGGCGCGATCGCGGAACGGCTCGCGCTCGAACCGAGCACGATCACGCCGTTGGCGAAACGGCTGGAGGCGGCGGGGCTGGTCACGCGCATCCGCAACCCCGCCGATGAGCGACAGGTGCGCGTACGGCTGACCGAGACCGGCAGGGCGCGGTGGACGGAGACCGGGTGCCTCGGCCCGCTGATCGTCGAGCGGTCCGGCATGACGCAGGATCGACTCGCGGCCCTGAACGTGGAGGTCGCGGCGCTGCGGCGAGCGCTCGCAGGGGACCGTCCGGTAACGCAGTGACGCCCGTATTGCGGCTCTACGATCACCCGATGTCCTCCAATCCACGCGGCGAGGTGCTGGCGCTGCTGATCGACGGCGCGACCGTGTTCGAATCGACGATCGTTCTGGAATATCTGGAGGACCGTTGGCATTCGGGGTCGCAACCGACGCGCTAGTCAGGATCGTTATGGGCTGCGCGCCCGAGTGCCGAGCTCTACATCGCCTATCCACTGGAGCGCAGCGCATCGGTGAAGATTGCCGCCCTGACCCAGAGCCTCAGGGGTTCGTTCGGCGATCCGCCCTATTGGGATTTGCCGCCGAGCGATCGCGGCGTGCCACCTTCGGCCTAGGATCGCATTCCGGGATACGCCCGGATAGGCTGCGGCGTTTCGATCTGGCAGGGAGGCCGTGATGACGACGCTCGCCAAGCCCTTCGTAGAGCCCCATACCCCCTCCCGCGCCACTACCGTCCTGCCGACGGTCGCCGACCTGCCCTGGCTGGTCGGGTATGCGCTCGCGTTCCTGGCGGCGCATCATATCGCCGCCGAATGGGGCGGGCGCGGTTTCTATTCGCTGCTGTATCCCGCTGCCGGCTTCCGCATCGCGTTGCTGTGGCGGCGTGGGCCGCGGTTGACCCTTGCGATCATCGTGACCGAGATCCTCGTGCAGATAGGCACCGGCGTGATCGATCCGCGGTCGGCGGGATGGCTGACCGCGCTGATCGGCGTGATCCGTCCGCCGCTGGTCTATGGCCTGATCGTGCTGCTGGTCCGGACGATGGCGGATCGTGCGCAAACGAGCATGAGCGTTGCGCCGATGCCGCTCGGCCTCGCCTCGGTCGGCGCGCCCGCCGCCGCTGCGTTGACCGCGCTACCCTGGTCGTTGCTACGCCCCGATCTCACCGGCGTGTCCGGACTGCGCGAGACGGTGACGTCGCTGACCGGTTTCGTCGTCGGCGACCTGCTCGGCGTCCTGCTGCTGGCGCCGCCCGTGCTCTGGGTGGCGGACCTTGCGACGGGCGGCACATTGCGGCCCGGACGTCCGAGCATGGCGTCGGTCGCCGAGGCCGTGCTGATCCTGGTCGCGTCGTTCGCGATCGAGATCCTGCTCGCGCGGATCGGCCTGGGCACGCCGCATACCCCCGTGCTGCTCGCGGTCGCGTGGATCGGGCTGCGGTTCGGGCGGCTGGCGAGCTGGCTGGCGATCGTCGTCGTCGCGGCGATGGTCCTGCCGCAGACCGCGATGCCGATGGACATGGGCGGGCGCCTCGCGCTGCACATGAGCCTCGCCTCGATCATGGTCGTCGGGTATCTCGCCGGCAGCTTCGCGGATGCGCAGGCCAGGGTGCGGGTCGATCTCGAACGCCGCGATCGCCTGTTGTTTCGGGCCGAACGGCTGAAGACGTTGCGGGCGATGTCGGTGGCGGTCATCCACGAGATCAGCCAGCCGCTCTCGACGCTGGCAATCGAGGCCAAGCATCTGCACGAGCTGACCGTCTCGGCCGATGTCGAGATCGCGACGACTGCGGCGCTGATCGATCGCAAGGCCGCCGCATTGTCGACCTTGGTCCGCCGGCTGCGGCGGTTCGGCGGGCGGACGGTCGACGTGCCGACGCCCCTGCCGCTCGCGACGTTGATCGACACCGTCGCGGCGCTGGCCCGGCCCGAGGCGAAATCGCACGGTGTCACGCTGTCGATCGATGCCGTCGCGCCCGACCTCGTCATCCTCGCGCAGGAAGTCGAGCTGGCGCAGGCGATCGTCAACCTGGTGCGCAACGCGGTCCAGGCTTGTGGCAACGGCACCGTGACGCTCGGCGTGACCCGCACGAACCGAGGCGTCGAGCTGATGGTCGTGAACGGATCGCGACCCGCCCGCCCCGAGCAGTCCGGCATGGGCGTCGGCATCCTCGTCGCCCGCGCGATCGTCGAAGCGCATGGTGGCACCCTGTCGCGCGTCACCGATACCGCCGGCGAAACCCGCGCGACCATTGCCCTTCCGCTCGTTGGAGAGCCCGAATGACCGATACGGCGTGTGGCATGGTCTATGTCGTCGATGACGACCAGGATCTCGGCGCGGCGGTCGCCCGGCTGCTTCGCCGTCACGGCCATGTCGCGGAACCTTTCCTGGATCCCGCCCCGTTGCTGGAGGTGTACGAGCGCGCCCCGGCGCACTGCATCGTCACCGACGTGATGATGGGCGAGATCGACGGGTTCGACTTTGCCGATCGCGTCCGACTGCTCGACCCTGCGGTCGCGATCATCTTCATGACCGCATGGCCGACGACCGCCAACGCGGTCGATTCGGTGCGTCGCTATGGCGGCCTCGACTATCTCGAAAAGCCGATCGACGAGGACCGGTTGCTCGCCGCCATCGCCGAGGGGGTCGCCTGGTCCAAGGCGCAACGCTCGGCACTCGCACGGACCGCGGGGCTGACGCCGCGGCAACGCGAGGTGTTCGACCTGCTGGTGAAGGGCCACAACAACCAGGCGATCGCCGCCGCGCTCGCGATCAGTCCGAAGACGGTGGAGGATCACCGCGCCGCGATCGTCGCGAAGACCGGCACTAACGGCATCGCCCAGCTGATCGCGCTCGCACGGTAATCTGCGCGGTCGATCGGACCATCGGATCAGTAAGCTTGACGTGGATTCGGGCGATGCGGTCGGCGGCTGCTTGAACGTTTGCGACGGATGGTCACTCTGCACGCGCCGACCGATCTCGCTCGTCATCATCGGCGCTGTCGGCAATGCATGACGCGTCTCGGTATATTTCCCGGATTGGGTGCGCTTCGACACCGGGATACGCATTCTGGACGATGATCCAACCAGATCGGATGAGAATTGCGCGCTTTGAAGGAACTCTCGGTTCCCTGTCGCATGAATGTCGGCGGCAAATGGTCGAACGGATGCATTCATGACGTGTCCGACAAGGGCCTGCTCGTATCGAGCAGCGAACCGCCGATCCTCGGCACCTATGTCGACATCCGCCGTGGGACTCTCGTCATCATTGGTCGCGTGGTGTGGAACGGCGGCAGCCGCTTCGGCGTAAGGACGCAGGACCCGATCAGCCTTGCCGCATTGTTGAGCGAACCCGTCCTGAAACATCGCCCCCCCGCCGCCGACGCCGACCGCCGCGCGATGAAGCGCGAACAGTCTGCCCGGCGGATCGTCGAGCAGACCGACCGTACCAAACGCCGCGCATCCGCATTCCAGTTCATCTGCCTCGCGATCATCGGCGCGGGTATCGCCTGCTTCGCGGCCATGTCCTGTTACCAGGCGCTGGTGGCTCCACTCGGTACGACCGTCGACGTGCTCGCCGGCGCGGTGAGCTGACGCGCCTGCGGTGAATGACGGTCTTCTGCGCGCCGTTCTTCCGAGCGGCGCGAGCCGGCGACTTAACGGGACGGCACTTTCACGCGGCTATGCGACCGAAGCCGATCGATTGGTCCATTCGATCATCTTGGTCGTGGCGACGGCGGTTTGCGCTTCCGTGCCGACGATCCGCTCCTGCGTCGTCGTCGAGCGCAGCGACTGGACCTTCAGCATCGCCAGGATCACCACGACGTCGCCGCCCTGAACGGACAACGTGGTTTGGGAATTCGACGGCTTGATGCCGTTGCGCGCCATCGCGGTCTCGACGGTGTACGTACCGGGCGGGACCTCGGCCATGACGAACTGGTTCATCCGAATCTGCCCCGACGCGACGCCGTGGATGTCGATTTTCATACCCGCCATGCCACCCATGAAGCCGCGCCGCACGACATAGATCCGCGCGCTACCCGCAACCGGCCGAAGCGTCCGCGCGTCCGCAATAAGGGCAGGCGACGCAGTCTTACCGACCCTGTTGCCGGACAGCGACCAGATCACGAACGCGATGGCGGCGACGAACAACCCTCCGAAGATCGCGACCGCCGCGCCGCCGGACAAGGATTGCGCCCCCGTCATGCGAACATCACGCCGAAGAATGCCGCTATCCCGGTGAAAACAAACTACTTAGTATTATTCGGCCTCATATCTACTCCTCGGATATTCTGTAGAGTTGCGCCGCTATTGAGCGGTCTGCGCCGACTACTGTTCGTGTATTAGCGCGCTACATTGCCCGATCAAGGCCGCCGCGCTGAACGACTGAACGCTCCCGATCGGCTTTGCCCTGCCGTGCGCGGCCGGTACCAGCCGACTGTCGCAACGGCGCCCGCCCCGCTAAGGAAGGCACCGCAATCATCGGGACGTGAGACAGACGCATGGCGCGCAAACATTCGAAACACGGTCCCTATGAAGATCCGCAGGCCGAGGAGGACGCGCCCGTCGCGGTCGTCGCGTGCTGGCTATGTGGTCGCCCGACCGGCAAGACCATCGTCTGGCACCATCCCGTCCCCAAGAGCCGGGGCGGCCGCGACGTCGTGCCGATGCATCCGATCTGCCAGCAGACGCTGACCGCGAACTTCACCAATTCCGAGCTGCAACGCCACGGCATGGACGTCGAGGGGCTGCTGGCCGACCCCTCGGTGCGCAAGTTCGTCGACTGGGTCGCGAACAAGGACCCCGATTTCACCGCGACGCTGACCAAGAAACAGCGCTGATCGCAGGGCGGCGGTGCGCGCCCGCATCTCGACAGCGAGATGACGGCACACCACATTCCGGTCAACGGAGTGCCGCCATGACCAGTTACCGCAAGACCGAAGATGCCGTCGCCGCGCTGACGCCCGAACAATATCGGGTGACGCAGGAGAATGCGACCGAGCGTCCCGGTTCCGGTGCGTTGCTGCACACCAAGGACGCGGGGATCTACGTCGACATCGTCTCGGGCGAGCCGCTGTTCGCCAGCGCCGACAAATACGAGTCCGGTTGCGGTTGGCCGAGCTTCACGCGGCCGATCGAACCGGCGAACGTCAAGGCTAGGCGCGACTGGTCGATGCTGATCCCGCGTACCGAAGTTCGCTCGGCGCATGGCGACAGTCACTTGGGTCACGTCTTCAAGGACGGCCCGCGAAGCCGCGGCGGCCTGCGCTACTGCATCAATTCAGCGGCGCTGCGCTTCGTCCCGCGCGGGGAGATGGCCGCGCAAGGCTATGCCGCGTATCTCGATCAGGTCGAGGAAGTTCCGGCCAGGACCGAACGCGCGGTACTCGCCGGCGGATGCTTCTGGGGCATGCAGGACCTGATCCGCGCGCTGCCCGGCGTGGTCTCGACCCGCGTCGGCTATTCGGGCGGGGACATCGCCAATGCGACGTATCGCCGCCACGGCAACCATGCCGAAGCGATCGAGATCGTCTTCGATCCGGCGCGCACCAATTTCCGCACGCTGCTCGAATTCTTCTTCCAGATACACGACCCGACGACGGTCAACCGGCAGGGCAACGATCGCGGCGTGAGCTACCGTTCGGCGATCTTCTACACCGACGACGATCAGAAGGCGGTCGCGCAGGAGACGATCGCCGACGTCGAGGCATCGAGGCTATGGCCGGGCAAGGTCGTGACCGAACTCTCCCCGGTCGGCGATTTCTGGGAGGCCGAGCCCGAGCACCAGGATTACCTAGAGCGCAAGCCGAACGGCTATACCTGCCATTTCGTCCGCCCGAACTGGAAACTGCCGCGCCGCGCCGAAGCGGCCTGAGCGCGGCGCGCATATTGATCAGCCTGCCTCGCGCTGCCAGTTGTCGCGCTCGGCGAACACGCGCGTGACCTCCGCCATGTTTTCGGTCCCCCAGGTGCACAGCGGCGCCAGCGCCTGGGCGAGGCTGCGGCCCATCGGCGTCAGCGTATAATCGACCCGGGGCGGAACCTCATGGTAATCCGTCCGCGTCAGCACGGCGTCCGCCTCCAGTTCCTTCAGTTGCTGGATCAGCATCTTGTCGCTGACGCCGCGCACCGCACGCTTAAGCTCCCCGTAGCGGTTGGGCCGCTGCAACAGGAAATACAGGATCAGCGGTTTCCATTTTCCCGCGATGATGCGGAGCGTGACGTCGAGACCGCAGGTGAAGCCGTCAGTCGGGGGCGCAATTGTCATAACCGTACTTACCAAAAGGTGCATACTTGTCGATAGGTATGCGCTCCGCCAGCTAAGGATCTTCGCAACCACGGAGACGACAGATGGACAGACTGAACGGCAAGACGGCGATCGTGACCGGCGGCGGCAGCGGGATCGGCCTCGCATCGGCCAAGCGCTTCATCGACGAGGGCGCGTTCGTCTACATCTTCGGGCGGCGGCAGGACGCGCTCGACGCGGCACTGGTCGAGCTCGGCGAGAATGCCCGCGCGATCAGCGGCTCGGTATCCGACATGGCCGACCTCGATCGCCTGTTCGAGACGGTCCGGACGGAGCGCGGTTCGCTCGACATTCTGTTCGCCAATGCCGGCACCGGCGAGCTCGTCCCGCTCGGCGAGATCACGCCCGAGCATTACGACCGGACGTTCGACGTCAACGTGAAAGGGCTGCTGTTCACGGTGCAGAAGGCATTGCCGCTGATGCGGTCGGGCGGCTCGATCATCCTCACCGGGTCCAGCACGAGCGTCATGGGAACGCCGCGGTTCAGCGTCTACAGCGCGACCAAGGCGGCGATCCGCAATTTCGCGCGCAGCTGGGCGCTCGATCTGCGCGGCACCGGCATTCGCGTCAACGTGCTGTCGCCGGGACCGACCAGGACCGAACTCGCGCTCGAGGTGGTCGGCGAGGATGCGATGGCGGACATGGGCGCCGGTACCCCGATCGGCCGAATTGGCGACCCTGCCGAGATCGCCGCTGCCGCTGCCTTCCTGGCGTCCGCGGACAGCAGCTTCATGACCGGCAGTGAAATGTTCGTCGACGGAGGCGTCGCACAGATCTGAATGGCGCGAGGTTGTGCCGCTAGCGGTGCAGCCTCGCCCAGTTTCGACGGAGCTTCGAACGGGTCGAGCGCGACCGCTTGTTGCAGTTCGAGCGGACACGGGCGGCGCTTGCGGGAAATCCTGCCGCATCCTACCCCCGTGTCATCGCATCCAAAGGAACACGCGTTGTCCGTCAAACTGCTGCTTGCCGCTTTCCTGTCCACGACCGTCGGCAGCGCCGCGGCAAGCGCGCAGGCGTTGCCGCCTCCCGTCGCGCAACCGGGTGAGAGTGCGGACGATGCGCGGCTCAAGCGGGTGTTCTACGACAGCGACGAGGCGAGCCTGAAACGCAATCCGATCGAGGGGATCTTCCGGGGCGATTTGCGCTATGCGGACCGGCTCGGCGATTATCTGACCGATGCGTATCTCGCGGCCGAACGCGCGGCGATCGAGCATGATCTGGCCGCGCTCAAGACGATCGACCGGACGAAGCTGACCGCGACCGACCAGATCGCGTACGACGTGTTCAAGACGCGCAACGAGACCGACCTGGCCGGCTATGCCCCCGCAATCGTCAGGGTCGAGCGCGACCTGCCGATCGACCATTTCAACGGGTTCCAGACCTTCTATCCCGACCTCGCATCGGGCAAGGGCGCAGCGCCGTTCAAGACGCTCGTCGACTATGAGAACAACCTGAAGCGCAACGCGCAATATGCCGCGGTGCTCGACCGCGCGATCGGGCTGTTCCGCCAGGGCATGAAGGACAGGATCGTCCAGCCGAAGCTGGTCGTGACCAACATGATCCAGGAGTTCGACAACCTCATCGCGGAGGGCGTCGAGGGATCGACCTTCTACGGCCCGGTGAAGACCTTCCCCGCGTCGATCCCGGCGGCCGACCAGACGCGGCTGAAAGCGGCCTATGCAGCGCAGATCCGCGACGTCATCACGCCTGCGCACCAACGGATGCGGGACTTTCTCGCCAAGACGTACCTGCCGGTTGCGCGCGACACGGTAGGCCTGTCCGCGCTGCCCGGGGGCGATGCCTATTATGCCTATCTGATCCCCAAGAACACCACGCTGCCGATGATCGCCGAGCAGGTCCACCAGCTCGGCCTGTCCGAGGTCGCGCGGATCCTGAAGGGGATGGAGACGCAGAAGCAAGCGGTCGGGTTCAAGGGCGACCTGCCCGCGTTCTTCACCTTCCTGCGGACCGACAAGCAGTTCCAGCCGAGTTCGGTCGATCAGTTGCGCGACGGCTATCGTGCGATCGAGAAGCGCATCGACCAGCGCATTCCCGAGCAATTCTCGCTGACGCCGAAGACCGCGCTCGAGATCCGCCCGGTCCCAGCCTTCAAGGAAAAGACCGAGGCCGGTGGCTCGTATCAGGGCGGCACGCCTGACGGCCTGCGGCCCGGGGTATTCTATTACAATACCTACGACCTGCCCTCGCGCTACATGTGGGAGATGGAGACGCTGTTCCTGCACGAGGGCGTGCCGGGGCATCATTTCCAGATCAGTCTCGCGCAGGAGAACACCGCGCTGCCCGCCTTCATGCGGTTCGGCGGCAACACGGCGTATGTCGAGGGCTGGGCGCTCTATGCCGAAAGCCTGTGGAAGGAGTTGGGCATGGAGACCGATCCGTATCAGCGGATGGGTGGGCTGAACGACGAAATGCTGCGCGCGATGCGGCTGGTCGTCGACAGCGGCATCCATGCCAAGGGTTGGACGCGCGATCAGGCGATCGACTACATGCTCGCCAACTCGCCGATGGCGCGGACCGATGCGACTGCGGAGGTCGAGCGTTACATCGCTATTCCGGGGCAGGCGCTGGCCTACAAGATCGGCCAGCTGACGATCTCGCGGACCAAGGCGAAGGCGCAGGCGGCGCTCGGCGCGAAGTTCGATCCGCGCGATTTCCATGCGCAGGTGCTCGATACCGGATCGCTGCCGATGCCGGTGCTCGAACGCAAGATCGACGCCTGGATCGCTGCCGGCGGCGGGGCAGCGAAATAATCGTACGGGCGCCTCTTCGTTAGAATGGTTCGGCTGGCGCCTGGTGGACGGGGTTTACCCCTGCCTCACCAAGCGCCAGTCGTGAAGCGCGGCGGGGACGACGCGTGAGCAGCTTGGCCGCCTCGCGCCTAGGCCTTCCTCAGCGACTTCACTGCATGATCGGCGGCGCGCGCGGTCAGGGCCATGAAGGTCAGCGACGGATTGACGCACGAGATCGACGCCATCTGCGCGCCGTCGGTGACGTAGAGGTTCGACGCCGCATGTGCCTGGCTCCATTCGTTGAGCACAGAGGTGCGCGGGTCGCGGCCCATGCGCGCACCGCCCATTTCGTGGATCGCGTCGCCGGGGACGTGCTCGCTTTCCGAACTCTTGACGTTGGTGAGCCCTGCACCTTTCAGCATCGCCTCGCCTTGCGCCCGGGCATCGGTCATCATCTTCAGTTCGTTGTCGCGGAAGCGGACGTCGAAGCGGGCTAGTGGCACACCGAACCGGTCGACCTTGCTGGCGTGCAGCGAAACCTTGTTGTCGGCATAGGGCAGGCATTCGCCGAACGCGCCCATGCTGAACCGCCACGGCGCGTATTTGCGCATGCCCTGCTTCATTGATGCACCGAACCCGACCGGCGCGGCGGGGTTGCGATACGCGCTGCCCTGATAGCCATAGCCGCGCTTGAAGCCGACGCCCTCGTCGCCGCCGATGTTGCGGAAGCGCGGAACATAGACGCCACCTGGGCGGCGACCGAATTCGATGAACTCCTCCATGCCGGGGATGTCGCCTTCGATCCCGACGCGGAAGATGTGGTCCATCACATAGCGGCCGAGCGTCCCGCTCTCGTCGAAATAGCTGCGGTCGCTGCCCGGTGCGCGCGAGTTCATGAGGATCTGCGTCGAGGCGATCGCCGAAGCGCAGAGGAAGACGAGATCGGCGTTGACCGTTTCCGCCTGGCCGGTCTTCGCATCGATATAGCGGACGCCGGTGACCTTTTTCCGTGCCGCGTCGTACACGAGGTTAGTGACGACCGAGTCCGACTTGAGCGTCAGCCGGCCGGTCGCGCGCGCGGCCGGCAAGGTGACGGCTTGGGTCGAGAAATAGGCACCGAACGAGCAGCCATTGCCGCACTGGTTGCGGAACTGGCACTTGGTGCGGTTCTGGTCGGGCTTATCCTCGGTCATATTAGACAACCGGGTGTTGATCAGCTTGCGACCGGGGAACTTAGTTTCAAGACCCTGCTTCAACCACTTCTCGGCGACGTTCATCGGCATCGGCGGCTGGAACTCGCTGTCGGGCAAATAGGCGAGGTTCTCGCGCGAGCCCGATACGCCGATGTATTTCTCGACATAGCTGTACCACGGCGCGACGTCGTCGTAGCGGATCGGCCAGTCGCCATCGATGCCGTCCCGCTTGTTCGCCTCGAAATCCTCAGGGCTCCAACGAAAGCACCAGCGGCCCCAGATCAGCGATTTGCCGCCGACCGCGCCCGGCCGGATCCAGTAGAACTTGCTGCCCTCGTCATAAGCGTACGGGTTCAGCCGGTCGTCATTGTGGAACTCGCGGTTGCTGGGCTGGACATAGCCGTGCTTGGCGATGAAATAGTCGCTGTCCACCAATGGCTTGGGCATGATGTTGCGCGCGGGTACCTCGTATGCGGGCTTGCCGTCATAGGTGTAGCCTTCGCCGTGCTCGACCATCTTGCCACGATCCAGCATCAGGACGCGGAGGCCCTTTTCGGTCAATTCCTTCGCAGCGAAACCGCCGCTGACGCCCGAACCGATTACGATCGCGTCGAACTTGTTGGACTCGGCCATGATCTTCCTCTCCTAATATCCTGTAAGAAACGCGCCCGTTCAGAAGCGGCCGATCAGAACCGAAGCGCGCGCAACGTCCGGAAACTCGTGGTGATGTCCGGTAGATAGGGCGCGGGAGCCTGATCGTTCTCGACGTAGAAATGCCGGACGCCAGCGCTGCCCTTCAGCTTGAACAGCGCGGCGAAATCGACCGTGCCCGCGCCGACCGCCGCCATGCTGCGATCGGGGCGCATGTCCTTGACGTGATAGGCGTAGATCCGCTGCGAGAGGCGCTCGATCAGCGTCGTCAGGTTCTCGCCGGCATGCAGCGCCCAGTAGAGATCGAGCTCGAGCTTCACGAGCGCGGGGTCGGTCTCCTTCAGCAGCCGCTCGTACAGGCTGACGCCGCCCGGCTTGGTGGTGAACTCGAAATCGTGGTTGTGATAGGCGAAGCCCAGCCCGGCCTTTTTCAGGTCGGTGGCGAACCGGTTGAAGTTCGGCAGCGCGGCGGTCCAGCCCGCCTCGTTGCGATGCTCGTCGGTCATGTACGGCAACACCACCGTGGTCGCGCCGAGCGTCTTGGCCATCGTCACCGACTGGTCGAACCGCTGGAGCAGCGCGTCGTACCCGATATGCACCGAAGGCGCGGTCAGGCCGAGCTTGTCCATCGTCCGGCGCAGCATCGCATGATCCATGCCCTCATAGCCCCCACCGCCGAACTCGACCTCGCGGTAGCCGATCTTCGCGACCTGCCCGAGCGTGCCGAACGGGTCCTTCGAGAAGATGTCGCGGATCGTGTAGAGTTGCAGGCCGATCGCCTTCAACTGTGCCGCGGAGGCAGTCGGGACGAACGCGAGGGCGGCAACCGCGCCGGAGCCGACGAGCAGGTTTCTACGGCTGAGGATCATGCGGAATACACCTTGTTGACCTGAGAATAGGGGAATGCGCCGTTATACTCGCCCGGCACCGGCAGATATTCGCGCTCCTGCGTCATGCCGATCTCCGACGTGTAATAGCCGGTGACGACGAGCTGGCGGAACGCCTCGAAGAAGACGCCGCCCGACGGGATCTGGTCGTTCATCGCCAGCGTGAGGAGCGCGTCGTGCTGTGCCGCGGTCGCCTTTGCGCCGGGGACCTTGTAGTCCTTCAGGCTGCGTGCCTCGATCGCGTCGAGACCGGCGAGGATCGGCACACGGTCGGCGGGCGCAGCCCAGTCGGCGAGCAACTTTTCGATAAACGCGGGGACGCCGGCCGCAATCGCGCCCGGCGTATCGGTGGTCGGCAGGACGCGTTCGCTGAGCGCGGTCATCAGCGCGCGCTGGGCGGGGGTGAAGACCGCGACGCTTGGCGGGCCTTCGCTGATGACGGGGATGCCCGCCGCCGCGCCCGGTGCTGCCGCGACCCCGGCTGCGCGTGCGATCGGCGCATACAAAGCCGTGCCGAACATGGCGACGACACCGGCGAGTGCTGTTCTGCGGTCGATCATTTACCGTCCTTCTTCAGGTCCTGCGCGATCGCCGCTTCCGTCAGCGGACGGACCCAGATGTTGCGGAACGACACCGGCGAGTCGTGATCCTGGAGCTGGATCGGTGCGGCATCGGCGTGCGCGGTGTAACTGGCGACCTTGCGCCAGATCGTGGTGCCGAGCATCGCCTGATGGTTCTGCACCAGCACGCCGTTCAACAACGCGGTGACGTAGGCCGGGCGGAGCAGGCTGCCGTCTACAGCGAAGCGGGGGCGCTCGAACACGATATCGTAGGTCTGCCATTCGCCGGGGCGACGCGCGGCGTTCACCAGTGGCGGCTTCCAGCCATAGACCGCGCCGACCGTGCCATCGGCATAGGTCGGGTTCTGCGATCCATCGAGTATCTGCAGTTCGTAGCGCTGCATGAACCAGATCCCGCTGTTGCCGCGATCCTGCGAGGTCTTGGTCGGCGGGTTTGGCGAGCGGAATTCGAGATGCATCTGCACGTCGCCGAAGCTCTGCTTCGAGACGAGGTTGTTCTCGCCACCGCTTTTCGCGCGGGACGGGATTGTCAGCGCACCGTCCGCGATCGGCCACGCGATGCGATCTGGCTTCCACGCATCAAGCGAGCGCCCGTCGAACAACACGACCGCGTCGGCGGGCGGACCGCCAGGGACTGCGGCCGGTGCGACGACGATCGGCGCGGGCCGGTCGGAGTCATGGACGTGCCACTGGCCGCCCGGCAGCATCGGCGTATCCTTGAAGCCGGGCTTCTCCTGCGCCGCCACTGGCCCCGCCAGCGCCGCAATGACGCTCGCCATCAACACTGTCTTCATCCCCATCCCCCTTATGCTGCATCGATTTCGCGATAGGCGGCGATCAGGCGATCCTCGCCCGCGCGGCCTGCGATCGAATTGCCGTGTTCCATGCCGATCACGCCGGTGTAGCGTTGCGCCTTCAGCCACTTCACGATCGAGGCGAAGTTGATCTCGCCGGTCGACGGTTCGTTGCGACCCGGATTGTCGCCGAACTGGATGTAGCCGATCTCGCTCCAGCACGTCGCCAGCGTCGGGATCAGGTTCCCCGACTGAATCTGCTCGTGATACAGGTCGGCGAGGATCTTGACCGCCGGGCTGTTGGCACCGCGCGCGACCGCATAGCCCTGCGAAATCGTCTGCATATAGACGCCGGGATGGTTGGTCCGCGTGTTGAGCGGCTCCATCACCATCGCCGTGCCCGATCCCGCAACGATATCACCGGCGCGACGCATCACGTCGATCACGCGGGCGGTCTGGATATCGACCGGCACCTTCGGGTCCATGAAGCCGGTGACGACGGTCATCCGCGTTGCGTTCAGTCGCTTGGCGACGTCGAGCGAGGCGCGGATGTCGGCGAGGAACGCCTCGCGCTCGGTGCCGTCATTGGCGCCGAGCAACGGCCGCGACTTCGACCATTTGGGCATGCTGGCGACGAACACGCCCATCGTCATGCCGCGCTGCGCCAGCGCCTTGGCCATCTGCTCCTGCTCGGCCACGGACCGCGTTGCGGCCTCATTGTCCTCCCAGGCGGTGAAGCCCTGGTCGGCGGCGTAGGCGATCTGCTCGATCCGACCGCCGCGACTGGCGAAGCTGCCTTCGTGTGGGGCGTAGCCGAGCGAGAACCGTGCGGCGTTCGAGTTGCGGCGTTGCCCCACGGCCATGCCGGGTACCAGCGAGGCGGCGGCACCTGCCGCGAGCCCAGCCCCGAGCAGATTTCGGCGGGAGAGCGTCATGCGAGCAGTACCATCATTTCGAGCCCTCGGCCTTGAGATAGGCGATGATCGCCGCGCGCTTGGCCGCATCGGGCGTCGCGATCGGCATCCGCGTGCCCGGCACCTTCTTCTGGGGGGCCGCGAGATATTCGTTGAGCGTCTGCTCGTCCCAGCGCAGCTTCGACGCCTTCATCGCGGCGGAATAATTGAAGCCGGGCGTCGCGGCGGCGGCACGGCCGACCACGCCGTACAGGTTCGGGCCGATGCCGTTGCGGCCACCCTTCACGACGGTGTGACAGGCGCGGCAGGCGGCGAACGCCGGGGGCGAGGCTGCAGTCGATTGCGCGGTGGTCGGCACGGATATCGTGACCGCCGCAACCGCCGCGATGCTTCCCGCGACCAAGGCCATGAGCAACTTCATTCATTCTCTCCCGGATTTACTGAAGTCCATTTCTGGTCCGATGCGGCGTTGGCGATCACCGCTTCGATGAAGCGCATCGTGCGCAGGCCATCGGTCACGCCTGGAAACCAGCGGTCGGTGCCATCGCCGCGGATCGCTGAGGCGAATGCGCGATAGAGGTTGGCGAACGCCTCGATATACCCCTCGGGATGCCCCGCCGGAGTCCGCACCAGCGTGGCGGTCGCGTCGAGCATGCCGGGGCCGCCGGTCCGCACGATCTCGGTCGGGCGATCGAGCCAGCGCAGCGTCAGCGTGTTCGGCTCCATCTGCGACCAGTCGAGCCCGCCGCGTTCGCCGTGGATACGCAGTCGCAGCCCGTTCTCCTCGCCCGCCGCGACTTGGCTCGCCTTGAGCACGCCGCGCGCGCCGCCCTCGAACCGGAGCAGCGCGCTGACGTCGTCGTCGAGCCGCCGGCCCTCGACATGCGTGGTGAGGTCCGCAGAGACGGACTTCACCGACAGGCCGGAGACATGCTCGGCAAGCTGGAACGCGTGCGTGCCGATGTCGCCGAGGCAGCCGCCGAGCCCCGCGCGGGCGGGATCGGTGCGCCACTCGGCCTGCTTGTTGCCGTCGGTGTCGATTGGTTGGCTGAGCCAGCCTTGTAGATATTCCACCTGCACCAACCGGATCGCGCCGAGATCGCCGCGTTCGACACGTGCGCGCGCCTCTTCGATCATTGGGTAGCCGCTATAGGTGAACGCCAGCGCGAAGTGGCGGCCGCTCGCCTTGGCGGCGGCGGCGATCACCTCGGCCTCGACGACGTTCATCGCCATCGGCTTTTCGCAGAACACGTGGAAGCCGGCATCGAGCGCGGCAATCGCTATCGGCGCGTGCAGGTGGTTCGGCGTGACGACCGCGAGCGCGTCGATGCGCTGGTCCGCGGGCAGCGTACTTTCGTGCGCGATCAGTGCATCGAGCGTCGGGTAGACCCGCTGGGGATCCAGACCGAGCAGCGCGCCGGTGCGCGTGTTGCGCCCACCATCGGTGCTGAACGCACCCGCGACCAGCTCCCAGTCGCCGTCTAGCGCGGCCGCCATCCGGTGCACCGCGCCGATGAACGCGCCCTCCCCGCCGCCGGCCATGCCGAGACGAAGCCGGCTCACGGCCGCTCCTCCGATAGCCCAAGCAGCTTGCGGATCGCAGAGCGATCGATCCCGCTGGCGGCGAAATCGTCGAAAGAGCGCTCGGTCTTGCGGATGATGTGGTCGCGGATGAACGGCGCGCCTTCGCGGGCGCCGTCATCGGACCGTTTCAGCGCGCACTCCCATTCGAGAACCGCCCAGCCGTCATAGCCATACTGCGCCATCTTGCTGAAGATAGACGAGAAATCGACCTGCCCATCGCCGAGCGAGCGAAACCGGCCGGCGCGGTCGACCCAGTTCTCGTAGCCGCCATACACACCGGTGCGCCCGTTCGGGTTGAACTCCGCATCCTTGACGTGGAAGCACGAAATCCGGTCGTGATACCGATCGATGAAGTCGAGATAGTCGAGCTGTTGCAGCACGAAGTGCGACGGATCGAACAGCAGGCGCGCGCGCGGGTGGTTGTCGACTGCCGCCAGGAACCGCTCCCAGGTCGCGCCGTCATGGACGTCCTCGCCCGGATGCACCTCGAACGCGCAATCGACGCCGACATCCTCGAACACGTCGAGGATCGGGACCCAGCGACGGGCGAGTTCGGCAAAAGCTTCCTCGATCAGCCCGCCGGGACGTTGCGGCCAGGGGTAGACGTACGGCCATGCCAGCGCGCCCGAGAAGGTGGCGTGCGCGGACAGGCCAAGATTTGCGCTGGCGCGGGCGGCAAGCTTGACCTGTTCGACCGCCCAAAGCTGTCGCTCGGCAGGCTTGCCGTGGACTTCGGGGGGCGCGAAGCCGTCGAACAGCGTGTCGTACGCCGGATGCACCGCGACGAGCTGGCCTTGCAGATGCGTCGACAGTTCGGTGACTTCGATGCCGTGCTTTGCCAAACCACCGCGAAGATCCTCGCAATACGTCTTGCTCTCCGCCGCGAGCTTCAGGTCGATCAGTTGCGCGTTGCAGGGGATCTGGACGCCGACATAGCCGAGCCCCGCCGCCCATTCCGCCAGACCGTCGAGCGTGTCGAACGGCGCTTCGTCGCCAAGGAACTGGGCGAGGAATATTCCGGGGCCCTTCATACCGGTCATGCTGCACTCTTTCTGGTGTCGTCGCGGAACGTGAACTGGAACAGCAGCGCGATCACCGCGGCGGCGATCGCGGGATACCACCACATATGCTGCCAGTCGGCGATGGTCGGTGCGGCGGGCAGTTGTGCGTACAGAAGCGCGCCGATCTGAGACCCGAGCAGCATGCCGACGCCGTAGGTGAACAGCGTCAGCATACCCTGCGCCTGCGCGTTCACACCCTTGGGCGTGGCGATCGTGCCGGTGTAGATCGCGCCGGCGACGAAGAAGAAATCATAGCACACGCCGTGCAGCGCGACGCCGAGATACACCGCCCAAATCGACGAACCGCCATCGCCGATCGCGAACAAGGCATAGCGCAACGCCCATGCCGCCATGCCGACCAGCAGCAGCGGCTTCACCCCGAACCGGCGGTACAACCACGGCATCGAGAACATGAAGACGAGTTCGGACATCTGCCCGATCGCGAGCGTGCCGCCGACATTGCTGATGCCGGTCGCGCCGACATAGGGCGAGGCATAGGCGTAATACATCGCCAGCGGGATCGAGATCAGCGTCGCGCAGGTCATGAAGATCAGGAACGAGCGCTGTTTCAGCAACCCGAACGCCTCGACGCACAACACCTGCCGGAGCACGCTCTCGTCCCGCGGCGCATCCGCCGTCACGTTCGGCAGCGTGAAGCTGTAGAGCCCCAGCGCGATCGAGACGACTGCCGCGACGCGGAATATCTCCGGGCTAGCGGACAGCCCCGCCCAGCCGATGATCAGCCCCGCCGTGATCCAGCCGAGCGTACCGAACGCACGGACGAACGGGAATTTGTCGGTCCGCTCGCCAAAGCTCTTCAACGCGATCGTGTTCGCGAGGCCGACCGTCGGCATGTAGAGGATCATATAGCAGAGCAGCAGCCACACGAAGGTCCCGCCATTCTCCGGTGTCACCAGCGACGGCAGTACGAACAACAGCACGCCGCCGACCAAGTGCAAGATCACCATCAACATCCGCGGGCTGACATACCGTGCTGCCGCCATGCCGAGCAGGAAAGACCCGACGATCGACGCGATCGGCCCAACGGAGAATGCGTTGCCGATGAGATTGCCGATTCCGACGGTCTGCATGACGAGGCCGAGGGTTACGGTCCAGGCGCCCCATACGAAGAACTGCATGAACATCATTGCGCTCAGGCGGCCTGTCAGCAGACCACCCGACTGGGCTATGCCTGCTGAATATTGTGCAGTGTCCGCAACGGCCATTCGCCACCTCTCCGATCGCAGTTTTACTGCTTGTCGGACATGAAGCTACGGAGCCTCCAATCGAATGTAAAGGATTACATCGGATATAGATCGACAGTGCCGACGACCGGATACATGACGACCTTATGCCGACGATCATCGAAGTGGCCGCTCTCGCAGGCGTCTCGACCGCCACGGTTTCGCGCGTTCTCAGCCGCCCCGAACAAGTGTCCGAGGACACGCGGCGACGCGTCCTGGAGGTCGTTCGCGAGTCCGGCTACACGCCCAACGTCGCCGCACGCAGCTTGCGGACGTTGCGCGCCGCCAAGATCCTGCTGACCGTCCCCGACATCTCCAACGCGTTCTTCGCAAGCGTCATCCGCGGCGCCGAAGAAGCCGCACGCGATGCCGGCTATTCGGTCGTGGTCGGCGACACGCGGCACGATCCGGAAGTCGAGGACCAATATGCCGACATGCTCTCACGCCGAGAGGTCGACGGGCTAATCTTCCTCGGCCACCGCCTGCCCGCCAGCCTCGCGCCGCTGCTGGCGCGCAAAGGCACCGCCGCACCGATCGTCAACGGTTGCGAATACAGCCCCGACCTCGGCGTCCCAAGCGTCCATATCGACAATGCCGCGGCGAGCGTCGACGCGATCGACCACTTGATTGGCCTCGGCCACCGTAGGATCGGCGTGATCACCGGCCCGGAGATCAGCCCGATCAGCCGCGACCGCCTAGCTGGCGCGATCGACGCCGCGATCCGCGCCGACCTGCGCGACAGTCTCTACATCCGGATCGGCGACTATTCCGCCGGCTCGGCTGTCGACCAGACCCGCGATCTGCTCACGCACGACGTCACGGCGATCTTCTGCTTCAGCGACGAGATGGCGATGGGTGCGCTCAGCGCCATCCGCGACGCAGGGCTGTCGTGTCCGAGGGACATCTCGGTGATAGGCTTCGACGATCTCCCGCTCGCGCGCTATTTCCAACCGCCGCTTACGACGATCGCCCAGCCAAAGGGCATGATCGGTCGCCGGACCGTCGAACTTCTGGTCGACATCCTCCGCGGCGTCGAAAGCCCTTCGCCGCAAGTCACGCTCCGCCACGAACTCGTGATACGCAACAGCACCGCGCCCCCTGCTTTAGGTCTTTAACCAGCATCGAACTCAGCAGTCGGCACATTCCGACGAAGGGTCTGGCTCTACACTTGTCTCTTGCGGAGAATCGAGTTGGCGACGACCATTGGGCGCGATGATCGACGAGATCGTCCACCCGCGGTAAGAGACCTGTCCTAAGCGACCCTAACCCACGAGGCACTCCGAAATTCCGAAAAGCAGCAGGCGGCATGCTTTGATACCGCGAAGCTGAACCTGGCCGCTACAGTCCGGCTGTCATTGTCCGCTATCGGTAAATGGCAGTTCGAACCAGTTTCGAAGATACCAACGATTTCTATATGGTGGTGCCGCTTACAGGACTCGAACCTGTGACCCCCGCATTACGAACGAAGCCGTTAGCCCGGACTTCTAACGTTCTTGCTTGGGAAATTCTAGAGCCCCGCACCATGTAGCCCGCAGAAATCCGCGATCGAAAGCGGACTGCACCGGAAACGCACCGGAGGCGACACCATCGACATCGAGCCCCGCAATCCCGGCTCCAGCGCCGGCCGATTGCCTGCCATCGACTTCCTTCGGGAGCCGACACGATGTCGAATTCACTGCCCGCCGCCACGTTCCCCCGCGCATCCTCCGGCGCGAGCAATATCGCCCGCTCGTTTAGCGAAGTCACCAGTGGCATCCGCGACCGCGCACGCTCCGGTCAACCAGTACGGCGCAACAGTCAGAATGCCGGCGGCGCGGAAGTCGCGCTATGGCGTGCGCACAATATGTTTTCCGCCACGGAGCATAACGCGCGCATGCGCGCCGCGGAGGAATTCGACCACGAGACGAAGCTACCCGGCAAACGCAATGGCGCACTGGGCGCGATCGGGCTGGAAATCTTGCGGCTCATGCTCAGGATGCGCGGGCGCAAGACGGGGCGTCTCGATCTCAGCTACCAACAGATTGCCGACAAGATACATCGGTCGCGCAGCGCCGTGGGCGATGCACTCGATCGTCTGAAGAAGTGCGGCTTCCTCGACTGGATCCGGCGTTGCCAGCCTATTGAGGACGCCCTGCCCGACGAGCAGCAAACCGAGCAGATCCCGAACGCCTACATCCTCCTCCAGCCCCCGACCGTCCGTGAGTGCGTGAGGCGCATGCTGCGTCGACCGAGTGAGTTCGTGCGCGCCGTCGCGGAGAAGCTCGCGCGGCAGAAGAAGATCGATACCGCGACGGTCGACGACGTGATTGCCGAAGTCCAGAATCCCGAGCTGCGCGCCCTGCTCGCTAAGGTCCGCCTTTCTGTTGATAGTGCAAACCCGTTGAGCGGTCAGACAGAGGCCCTGTAAGATCTAAATATAAAAGGAACGCCTATGGCGTGCGCAGTTTGAAGCTCCGCCAAGCCCCTGAGGCCCCGAACCCAACGGGTACAGCATCCAGCGATCGCGGGTGAGCGTGCCGGCTTGCGCCGTCCCGTGCATCCTGGGGAGGATGCGCAAATTCGGTGCCATTGTAGCAACGGCTCCCATCTTCGCGGAGCTGTCCCCGTAGCAGGGCTCGAACCACAACTAGTATAGCGGGTCCATCTCTCACTTCCGATTTCAGCGATCAGTTACCCCGGAATTTGCTACTGGGCATGCTCCTCTGCGGGTAGATCTAGGACGATCGCAACCCAGTTATCCGTCTCTGCGCCCCCGCGATCGAGTAAATGAGATATAACTTCAACACACAGCCTATCGGACGCAATAAGGCGATCGTTCAAGACGTTCATCTCGTCCATGTTACGAGGTAACTTTAGGGAGCCGGTATGCGCTGCCATGGAACGATCGGCATATAGTGCGCGAGCGGCATTGTAGCAGCGCAATCGATCTTTTGGCCCCTTGCCAACGAGCCAAGCGGTTCTTGTCGCAATCTTATAACTAATTTCTGAGTTATCTTTAGATCCCGACATGAGAAGAATCTCTAGACATGTTCCTAAGTCGATTGCTCTTTCCTCGCGAGACAACCTACGCCGCGAATTTATCAGGTGGCTAATCGCCAGATTCAGCACTTTATCACCCCGTCGAACTTTCTGAAAAAGGTCCGCAACACGGTATTCTTTGAAAAATGACGCCGGCGTTTCTGGAACTGGGAATGAATAAGCAGCTGAAAACCCACTGTATGAGCGGTCTATCCACCCGGCGTCTTCAATCGTCATGTACATCTGTCGGAACTGCGGAGCTGAGTCGCTGGCGAGAGCGCATGACGACAATGCAGCCTGCCAATCCGCCTCGGATGTAGGTGGTTGGGTCGTCATTTGGGGGGCATCATCTGAGGGCGGGTCGATGCGAAAATTCATTTGCGATCGTCGGACCAGTGCTGCCGTCGGTGGTTCCCCCCATCCGTGTTTCGGCTTATTATTGCTTGAAAATAAAAATTCCGAGAATTCGGTATAAGGCGCAAAATGCGGCGCGACGATCGAAAAACCATCACCAAGATCGATGATACCTTCCAGTTTTATGCCTACAACTAGCCTTACTTCCGCTAATGATAAAACTTTATCTTTCAAAAATCGCTCAAGATCAACGACGATCTGCTCGGCTGGGATACTTTGAGCTCTTACTAGTAGACTAAATGCGACATTATCTAGACTAATCTTGAAAAGCTGATACGGAAGCTGGCCCCAACTTCCCTCAAGGGCTGCTAACTCTTTTAAATCTCGGAGCGCTTCTACCAACGTCCTGATTGTCCGTTTGGTAAGGGCCGCCCAGTTTGGAGAAGTATTCTCCGGATTGGTGTCCACTTCAACCTTTGCTGCCAAGGCCTGCTGCCGCAGAACAGCAACCAATCGTTCATTTGGTATAGGCATTGTCCAGCAACCTCCTCAAGCGCGTCATTTTGCCCCCCGGACTACCGTATCTAATTCGTCGCGTCGAAGCCCGGTCAAGCGGGGACGGAATTGGCTGTATCTGCACCTAAATGCACCGGAACGTAGCGCGACGATCTCGTAATCCGGCTTAGGAAATAGGCCAGTTTAGCCTAGCCTTTTAACTGCACCTTTTCCGACACGAAAAGACTGCGGGCGAGGCGGGGGGAATAGCGTGTTTCTCGGGGTCGCAGGTTCAGCGGCGGCGGGGCCGGCCTCGTCAATTTTGGAATTTTCTTTCGCGTAATTTTGTTGCGTCGGCCAGCGCGGCCCCGCGCTTGGCGTTCCCTATCTGTTCCGCTATACGCAGTGTATGGAACACGCACCCGAGTCGATGCGCCACGGCGCACAGCCCTTCAGCCAGACGCACAACCTGATAGCTGAAATCCTGCCCGACATCCGCCCATGCGAGATGCAGACGATCTACTTCCAAGCGATGGAGGATGGGCCGCAGACGTTGCTCGCGCCGATCGAGGCGGAGTTCGCTCGTCGCGGCCTGTCACCGTACGCGACCTACTCAACCGACTACCTCTGATGGGTGGCGTGATCACCGCGGAGCGGATCGCTTCGCTGATCGAGGACGCCCCCGCGTGGGCGCTGATTGGCCTCGCCGCGCCGGGGGAAAGCCTGCGTGCGGCTGCCCAACTCGAAGTCGCACAGCATGTGTACGGCGGTCTATTCCAGCCGGTGAACGCCGAAGCGACACAGATCCCCTTGCCTTGGTGATCTATGGGCAACGCGCGTTTCAGGACGCTGGGCGACTTTGCCAAACATCAGGCGAATGTCGGTGCTGTCTGTGGCCATTGCGGGCGCAAAGGCGTCGTACATCGAGATGTTCTCGCCCGCTGGTGTTTCCTTAAGCGGGTGAACAGCGCCATCGAGAATCTACCGCGATACCTGCGCTGTTCAAAATGCGGAGGCCGGCCGAACAGGATCGTGCCTACGCCGTTGCCGCCATCCTTTCCGCTATACGGCCGGGACGAACGGCACTGGAAGCGGTTCGAGCGAAGGCTCCGCGGCTGAACGGTCACAAGTATCCGTACAACACGTCGGGCGATCAGCGGAAGCTCACGATAACGGCGAGTCAGCCGGCCGCCATCCGAAATTTGCACACGGTCTCCTTCGCATGGATCGCTTTACCGATAAGAACGGTCATGATACCCGTTCTAGGGGCAAGGTCGGGTACGAGGCCCGATCTCTTGGGGGAATACCAATTGCGCTTCGTGCCTACGCCCACCGCTTGCAAACTGACCGGTCTCTCAACCGAGAAGCTGCGTGAATGGACAAGCCGGCGCGCGCTAGTGCCCGCGGACGTTCGACCGAAGAGCAAAGGAACGCCGGCGAAGTTTAGTTGGCAATCTATTCTCGTGTTGCGCATTGCGGTGCTGCTTCGGGATAAGTTCACAATCGAACTTCAGGCACATAAGGCTTCGTTTACGGCGCTTCATCAAACGCTTAGCGAACGCTCATTCCTTTCATTATGGGGTTGCCATATTATATTGCGCCCGGGCGGGTCTTGGACATTTCTCAACACTGACACCAAGTTTTTGATGGGCGATGGGATCATCATCGCGTTAGACTCGCACCTTACGGTTTTACGCGATGGATTTGCCCTTCCCGATGCGGGCGAAGGCCAATTGGATTTGTTTAGCCTCCCTGCAGTTCATCGCCGAACTCGACGCCAACCGGCGGCGATCGACGCGAGGCGGTCGGCGTGACGCTCAACACGTTCTTTAGAGTTTGTTGCCAAAGTATTCCTGGCAAACTGTACCCATTCGTATGACTTCCGTGCCTACCCGCGAATA
Source organism: Sphingomonas sp. Leaf230 (assembly GCF_001421745.1). GTDB lineage: Bacteria > Pseudomonadota > Alphaproteobacteria > Sphingomonadales > Sphingomonadaceae > Sphingomonas. Next base: position 100,392 of record NZ_LMKW01000010.1, read on the forward strand.
TTGGAATATGTTGTGAGCGCCGAAACAGTCAATTCTTGGCTAGAGAAGCTTGGCTATACGTCGGAGCCGGAGTTGCTCCACCTCGCTAACGAGGCGGTCCCCGACGCACATCCGTATGGGCTGGAAATTCGTACGCTGCTGAACGCCGACGGTGCGATTCGTGCAAAGGCCGTGTTCGAAGTAGAAGGCGTACCGACGGTCGTGTTCGTAGGACGTGACGATAAGCCGCTTACGACCGCCGAACTTGATGAGGCGCGGAAAAAGATCTGGAACCAGAACCTTGCTACCGTCGTCATTGAGGTCACGGGAACGCAGGCGCTAGCCCTGCCAGCGCGAAAGCTGAGCAAGGCAGGTGAAAAGCTTCAGCTCTCCGACGCACGGCCCGATGGCCCCTTCTCCGCGCTTGACGTTGCGACCGCCAACCTCTCACGCCGCATGCCTAAATGGTTCGACGTTAAGGCTCGGGTCGACCGTAAGCTACTATACAATCTCTCGACCACGGTTGCGAAGCTGACTGAAGACGGATTTATTGACGCTGTCGACGTCAGAACCCGCCGGCACTTGGCCGAACTGCTGATGGGCCAAGTGTTGTTCATCTCGTACCTCGAACACAGGGAAATTGTTGGCGCAACCTATCGTGATCGCCGGTCCGTTATGCAACTGGACGCACTGGTCGCCGAAGGGGACCACGAAGGCGTCAAAACACTGATCGACAATCTGCGCGTCGACTTCAACGGGGACTTCCTCGGTGATGATCGTCATGACCCTTGGCAAGTGCTAACCACCTCAGGCTTCAATCTACTAAATCAGTTCCTATTACGCACTGACATGAAAACTGGCCAAGGCGAGTTCTGGAACTACGATTTTAGCTATATTCCAGTTGAGCTACTGTCGGGCCTATACGAGAAATTTCTAACGCCGGAAGAGCAGGCAAAAGAAGGCGCATATTACACGCCTCGCAATCTCGCGATGCTGGCGGTCGACCAAGCTCTTCTGACCTCAGAGGATCCGCTGTCTGAAACGATCTTTGATGGCGCGTGTGGTTCCGGCATTCTGCTAACGACAGCATACCGCCGCCTGCTTGCACTCGGCGCAGCAAGCAAAGGGCATACGCTTGGCTTCGCCGAACGCGGGGAATTACTGAAGCGCCAGATTTTCGGCGGCGACATCAACCCCATGGCCTGCCGCGTAACCGCTTTCAGCCTCTATCTTTCGCTGCTCGAAGGCTTAGATCCGACCGACATCCTCGAAGCGCAGGAGCGCGACGGCACCAAGTTGCCGTCGCTGAAAGACACAAATCTAGCTCAGGGACGCACCCATGCAGATTTCTTCAGCAATGACCATGCGTTTGCTGGGAAGCGCTTCTCACTGATAATTTCCAATCCCCCCTGGGCTGAGCCGGAGGGTGAGGCACATACTACCGCCGATCATTGGGCCGCCCTAGCAAAGAAGCCTTTCGTGCGTCGTCAGATAGCGGGGGCCTACACTCTTCGGGCTAGCGAGTTTTTAATCGAAGGTGGCCGGGTATGCTTGATCCTGCCGATAGGGCAACTGTTGGGCGCCTCGAGTGCAAGCTTTGTCGCCCATTTGCTCAGACTGTATCGCCCCACACGTTTGATTAACTTTGGGGATTTGCAGGGCCTTCTATTTCCTACCGCTGAAAATACTTGCCATGTGTTTCTGGGTCAAATCAGAGATGCGGAATCTTGCATCGGCATTCCGTTTGGCGAGACGTTCGAATATCTCATTCCGAAAGCGGATCTTAGCTTAGCGCTAGGACGCTTAACGATGCAGTCAGCAGACCGTCATCAACTGCAGACTCGATCGGTAGCTGAGGATACTCAGCTACTCGTTACAATGATGTGGGGTGACGCAAGCGATTTAGCTATCTGGTCACGTCTTAGCATTCGGGGCACGTTTGGCGACTTCTGGAGTGGCCCGCTCAAGGGGCGGCGCTGGACATACCGTAAAGGCATTCACCTAAAAGATAAGAGCCGTGATGCCGTCGATGCTGGACCTCTCCGAGAGCGCCGCTTTATCCCGATTACTGCACTCAGCGCGGGCTCCCCAGTGCTGCACACTTCTCTGCTTAGAGCGTGGCCAGCGAACTACCAGACCGTTGTCGGCCTCAACGAGGCCGTTATGGCGGTCTTTGACGGGCCGCGGGTAGTATTTCCCGACGGATTCTCGCGCGAGGAACATAATATTCGAGCCGTCTACTACGATCGTCCGGCAAGTTTTACCCATAGCATAGGCGTGATCGCCGGCCCGAAAGACGATGCCCCTCTGCTCAAGTTCGCTGCCGTATATCTGCGCTCCGCGCTTGCGCGCTACTTCTTAATGATGCGTGGCTGGAAGATGCTCTGCGAGCGCAACAGCTTGCACCTGGCCGACGTTGAGCCGTTCCCGTTTTTTGCGCCCGAACATGCACCCGACCCCGAGGCTGCACATAAGGCAATCACCCAGATTGTCGCGCGGGTTGACGCGATCGCAGCGCTTGAGGAGACAGATCAACCGGTGCAGTATCAGAGCATTCGAGACGAGCTGGATGAAGAGATATTCACCTATTTCGGCTTAAAGGAAAAGGAACGAGCGCTTATTCGCGAGACGGTTACGTTACTTATGCCTTCGATCCGACCGCGCAGTTTCAAGAGCCTCGACACGCTCACCCAGCAGCTAGTCAAGACTGAACAACTGAGCGCTTACGCGCGATCGCTTGCAGAAGCACTGATTGAATGGCGCGAGCGGATGGGTGGCAGAGGGCGCTTTCGTGTCGATGTCGTCGCCGGAGATCCTTCGCGAGCGGGACCTTCTGGCATCGTTCGAGTCCGGTATGAAGATGTTCTTCTTCAAGGCGCAGAATACGCGTCGAAGATCAGTGACGAGATCGTACTGCAAACCCTCGATCAACTGCGTCAGTCTGGCCTGCGTACGCTAAACAGCGGCGATTTCTTGACGTTGGTACCAGATGCCCGCCTTTGGATTGACGGCTCGCTTTACCTGGTTCGTCCCCTGACGAGGCGTAGCTGGACATTAAGGCAAGCACTTCGCGATGCCGAACGGATCGTCCGCGACGTTCAATCCAGCGCCGAAGACATTAAACCTATGGTGGCCGCGTGACCGGGACCGTCGATTGGCTGGCAGCGTTCCCGATCCAACCGGCGACGGCTGCCGTCGATGCGCTGATCGAGGGCTGGAAAGAGTTGAGCGCGCGTGAATTGCCTCACTTTAATCCAAAGACCAACGAGTCATCGCTCACCAAGAGCTTAAAGATTTACGTGGAAAACGACGTTGCGCTGCGACACGGCCTGCTTGGAATGTGGTCGGCGGAAGACGTCATCGGTGATTTCGATCCAATAACCGGAAAACGGATCCAAGAGCGCCGTACCGATATCGTGTATGGATGGAACGACGAAGCGCAGGGCATGAGACTGGTCTTCGAATTCAAGCGCCTCGGACGTCAGAAGCGACATCGAGATCACTATCTGCGTGACCAAGGCCTAGGAAGGTTCGTTTCGGGAATCTACAGTCGCAAGCAAGCAGTCGCGGCAATGGTCGGCGTTCTACTTGATCCTGAGGCGGAGGTAGTACCGCCCATTCGCGAGGCGCTTAAAGAAATTTCACTTGGGACAACGTTGCGCCTGATCCCGACGGCCAATGGCGATGCGATTTCTAAACCGTCAATACTTTTCAAAAGTGCAGACTTCGATACCGAACACACCAGAGATGCAGCGTCCGCTCCGGCACATGGAACGATCCGCGTCTCCCATTTCTTTTTCTCGTTCGGGTATCCTACGACTACTATCAAACCAAAAAAACCAAAAAAAGTCGCGACGAAATAAGCTGTCTCGCCCCAACACCCCCGCCTGGCTATGCAGGACGTGAAAGCTTAGCTACCTGGTACCGGTGCCTTTCGCGGCGCGAATGCGACCGCTTCCACGCCCACCGCCTCGTTGATGTCCAACAGGCGCGCCTGAATCGGCTCGATCTCCAGCTCGAAAAACATATCGACCGCCTCGCTTGGCTTGCCGAGCGTCGAACCCTGCGCCGGCACGATGCCCAGCAGCACGGGTGGCGTGCGGTGCGCTGCTAGGACGTCGTCGCGTGTCGCGTTCTTAATCCCCATGAACTCATCGTTCGCGCCGACCTGAGCGATCGGCAGGATCTTGATCCCGCCATCCTTGCCGCCAGGCTGGTGGACGAAGAGGTTGCGGAAGTTGCCCGGCCCCTTCGACCGCTTCAGAGCGTCGCGGATCGCATTGACGTCGCCATCGGAGAACTCGCCGGTCGCATGTAAAATGAAACCCGCGTGACTACCGTTCAGATAGTATTTGCGGCGAAACAGGGTGGCGGCTTCATTGAGCAACGCCGATTGTAGCGCAGAGATGTACTCCGGCACGCCGTAAATCTCTTGGTTGATGTCGGGCTGCATGACCTGAATCACGCTGCCGGGCCGAAACTCGAACTCGGACGCTAGGTTTTCCACGAAGAAATACCGGCCCTCTTCGATCCCCCGGCGCGTAAATTTAGCCAGGGAATGATCGAGGCGCATCAGTCCGCCTAGGACACTGCGGCGCTGCTCAACGAAGCCGAAGCCGAACACCAGATAATCGAACACCAGCTTCTCGAACGCGCCGCGCGACAGCCACGGCGTCGGCATGAACGACCGCACCAGCAAATTGCGCTTCAACAGAATGGCCGAGCTATGATGCGGGCTCGCGCGAAACGATCGGGCCAGGCCATCGACGCTGATGGGTGGTTCGAACCACCGCCCGTTATGCGGGCATTCTAGCATGTCGAGGATCTCGCGCCGGCTATTGACCGGCTCGGGATCTCCAAACGAAAACGCCACTACCGATGCCGACTTATCCGGCGTCGTGACGATCGCGCCGGCTCGGCTGGCCTCGTGACGGCCCATGCGGCGTGCCTTGCCCATTATAGGATCTCCATAGTCGACTTGGGCGCTTCGCGGCCGTCGAGGGGTTCGTTGTTGAGGACGTGCATGATCGACCAGGCGAGATCCGCGTGGCCGTCGTCGCCGCCCCGGCCGGCCTTGAACGTGACGTTCCGGCCGCTGGTGGTCAGCGTTTTCTTGATCGAGACGAAGGATGAGACGACGTCGAGCCAGCTCGCATCGAACGCCATGCGCCCGCGCGAGATCACGTTCTGCGCCTTCATGATCATCATCGCCTTCATCTCGAGCGAATATTCGATCTTGGTGACGCCCTTGATCCCGGCATCGGGTTTAGCGAGCAGCTGGTAGACGCCGGCGCCGACGCCCGACGCGTCGATCCCGAGGAACGTGCAATTGTACCGTGATAGCATGCCCTTCACGAAGGTGGCCTGCTGTTCGAAGTCGAGGCCGCGCAGCGGGTGACGTTCGAGCAAGCGGAAAGCGCCGCCCTGGACGAGCGGCGGTGCCATGATCGACAGCGACGCATTATCGCCGTTCTCACTGTTCTGCGGATCATAGCCGGCCCAAACCGGGCGTTCACCGTACGGGCGCGCGGCCTCCGGGTTGAAGTCGGTCCAGTCCTCCATGGAGTCGCAGCCACACTTGATCAGGTCGTTGAACCGGAACGCGGACAGGCTGTCGTCGACGAAGTCGCAGTCGAACAGGTTGGCGAACTCGTCGGGTGCATATTCGTCGCGCAGCTCGTCGATGTCGAACAGGTCGCACCCGGCCGCCTCGGCATCCGTGATCGTCACGATATGCCGCCAGATGCGATCCGGCCCCTGCACGCCGTCCTTCAGCGCGGCGTGGCTGACATCGATCTCGACGCGCTCGGCTTTGGCGCGTCGCCGGTTGCGCCGCTCACCGGTCCAATAGGGATAGGCCGCGTGCGCGATCGTCGACGGCGTCGAGAAGTAGGTTTTACGCCACTTCTTGTGCGTCGCCATACCCGACGCGACCTTGTTCAACTCCTCAAAGCTATGGACCCAAAAGAATTCGTCGAAGTAAAAGTTGCCGTGACGGCCCTGCGCGGTACGGAAGTTCGTACCGAGGAAGTGTAGCTCGGCCGCGGCCTCTTCCGCCGGGCGTAGATCCGATGTGATATTCATCGGATCGCCAGCTAGACTGACGCCGACCAATTTGGCAAAGCTGACGATGTAGCTGCGGAACTGGTGCGCCTGCGCCTTCGAGGCCGATAAGAATATCTGGTTGCGACCGGTTTCGATCGCGTCGATCAGCGCCTCGAACGCGAAATAGTAAGTCGCGCCGATCTGTCGCGACTTCAGGATCATCCGCGTACGGAACGACAGCGCCTCGAACCACGCCTCTTGATACCCGTACAACTGGTCGAGGAAGATCGTCTTCAACTCGGCCGCCTGGTCGGCGGTAAAGTGGTTCTTCTTCGCCTTCTTCTTTTCGCCCGCGTTGCGGTTAGCGACCCGCTCATTCAGATCGCCGGAATGACCGCCAGGTGCTTCATAGCGGCGGACCTTGGCCAAGCTCTCGACCTGGCGGCGTAGCGCGTCCAACTCGGTATAATTGTCGCCGGTCTTCTTATCCTTGCAGATCAGCACCATCAGGCGCGTCTCAAGGCAGTCCTCCAGCTTACGGATCGACGGCGCATCGTCCCAGTTATGCCGGCGCGCCCAGCTCTTCACCGTGTCGTATTTTACGTCCAGTTCGGAGCTGATCTGCGCCAGGCTCCACCCGCGCCAGTACAGGCTGCGCGCCGCGCGGATCCGTTCTTCGACGGGCAGGGTCAGTGGGTCGGCAAGGATCGACATGGCACCGCCAGCCTAGCCACGCCGGCACGCCCCCCGCCCCCCACGGCTCTTGTAGAAAGTAATTCTACAAGAGCGTGCGCTTGAGGAAGGCACCGTATTCGGTCCCTGTTCGACCTCGCTAACGGGCGCTTGGCGCGCCGCAACCGAGACCGAACCGAGGACCAGCCGCCATGGGCACCAAGAGCAAGCCGTTCCGCTCCTTCGTAGAAGGTGAAACCATCAGTGATGGCCGCAAGGTCACCGCCGAAATGATCGACGAATGCGTCGCGACGTTCACGCCGGCCACCTACAGCCCACGGATCAACATCGAGCATGTCTCGGGCTACAGCCCCGAGCCCCCGTTCAACGGCTATGGCGACGTGATCGCGCTCGAAGCGAAGACCGACGACATCGTGATCGCCGGCAAGACGGAAAAGCGCCGCGCGCTCTACACGACCGTCGAAGGCAACGACCAGCTCGTCGCGCTCGCGAAGGCCGACCAGAAGCCATACCCTTCGGTCGAACTCACCCCCAATTATGCCGGCAGCGGCAAGTTCGGCATCATCGGCCTGGCGTTCACCGACACCCCCGCGTCGATCGGTACGCAGCGTCTGCAGTTCTCGCACCGCGCGCCTGGCACCGTATTCGCGTCGGCCGCGGACGCGGTCACGATCGAATTCGAAGCCAAGAAGGCCGATGACGAGAAGGTCGATAGCATCGTCGATCGTCTGTTCGCCTCGGTCATGGCCAAGTTCAAGCCGGCGGAGCCCGACAAGCCAATCGAAGAGCCCAAGCCGAAGCCGGCCAACGACAACTTCGATCCGGCATCGTTCGCTTCCGACATCAAATCGATCGTCACCGGCGTCGTGACGGCCGCGCTCAAGCCGATCACGGAGGCACAGACCGCCCACCAGCGCGACTTCGCCACGCTCAAGACGCAGCTCGGGAACACCGAGCAGCCGGGCTTCTCGCGCTCGCCAGCGTCGGGCGGCGGTGACGACGCCGTTACCGACTGCTGATCGTCAGCCACCCGCCCCGACCGCCCAGCCTTCACAGGAACCGCCCCGATGCTCAACGCAACCCGTAACAAGTACAACGCCTACACTCAGCAGATCGGCAAGCTGAACAACGTCGCTGATCCCAGCCGCCAGTTCGAGGTGCTGCCGTCGGTGGCGCAGACACTGCGCGCCAAACTGAAAACATCCAGCGACTTCCTGTCAAAGATCAACATCATCCCGGTGGTCGCGCAGGAAGGCGACAAGGTCGGCGTCGGCGTGAAGGGCACGATCGCCAGCCGCACGGATACCCGGACCAAGGATCGCGAGCCGCGCTACCCCGGCGATCTCGACGAGACGCGCTACCGCTGCGAGAAGACCGACTTCGACACGCTGGTTCGGTACGAGACCCTCGACGCCTGGGCACATCAGCCGAATTTCCAGACCCTGCTGCGCGACGCGATCATCAGCGCCAAGGCCGTCGACATCATCACGATCGGTTTCAACGGCGTATTCGTCGCCAAGACCACCGATGCCACCAAGTATCCGCTGCTCCAGGACGTCAACAAGGGCTGGCTCCAGCACATCCGCGAAGATGCCCCGGAGCGCCACGCCGCAGGCGGCGAGCTGAAGGCAGAGACGCGCAACGATGACGGCGTGGTGACCGCGGCAGGCGCGATCTACGTCGGCGCTGGCGAGGTTGGCTCCGAGGTCGACTACGTCAACATCGACGCACTGGTGTTCGCCGGCATCGAATTGCTCGACGAAAATTACCGTGAGGATACCGACCTGGTCGTCATCGTCGGCCGCACGCTCGTCAACGACAAGTATTTCTCGATCGTCAACGCATCCGGCGACAAGGCGACCGAGCAGCTCGCGCGTGACGTCCTGCTTTCCGACAAGAAGATCGGCGGTTTGACCGCGGTCCGCGTGCCGAAGTTCCCCAAGAACGCCATCCTCATCACCACGCTCGCCAACCTGTCGGTCTATGAACAGATCGGCACCGAACGTCGCAAGATCGAGGACAACGCCAAGCGCGACCAGATCGAGAACTACGAGAGCGTCAACCACGCCTATGTCGTCGAAGACATGGGCAAGGCGGTGCTGATCGAGAACATCGTCATGGGCAAAGCCCCGGCCGCGCCTGCGCCGGCTGGCGGCTAACCCTTTCCCCCCGTTCCCGCCCCCACAGGACACGCCATGAGCTTCGCTCGACGCCAGGAACAAATCCTAGCCATGAAAGCGGCGTCTGCTCCTGCATCCGGGGGCGGGCACACCCGTACCGCCGCGGTCGTACCATCGGCCGCGGCGGACCAACTCCCCATTCCCACCGGCAACACGCCGGCCGCCCGCAATGCCGCGACCGTTGCCTTGCGCTTCCGCCACGATCGCCAGCGCCTCAAACAGATCAAATCCAAAGAGCTGAAGGTCGCCGCCAAGCGCCAGATGCTTCCGGAATATCAGGCCTGGTGTGACGGACTGCTGGACGCCGGCCGTCGCGTCGAAGGCCGGCAACTGGACCCCACCGGCGCTGACGATGTCCTGCCGAGCATCATGGTTTGGTGCCTGGACGTTGGCGACTGGACACGCGGCCTGATGCTGGCGAGTTTCGTCCTCCGCTTTTCCATCCCTATGCCGAAGCACTTCGTACGCGATGCCGCGACACTGGTCTTGGAAGAGATCGCGGACGCGGCGTTGCGGGCACAGGCCCGAAGCGAAGCATTCCCGTTGTACGTGCTGGAGGCCGTCGAGTTGCTGACGGACGGCATCGACATGCACGACGAACCCAAGGCCAAGCTGTTCAAGGCGATCGGTGCCGAGCTGGTGCGTGCAGCCGGCGAGGCGACCGGCGACGCGATCGTACCGACGATCGAGCGCGCGGTGGCCGTGCTGACCCGCGCACAGGACAAGAACGAACGTGTCGGCGTGAAGACGATGCTGCGCGGCCTCGAAAAAGCGAAGGCCGCAGCCATCAAGAACGCCGACGCCAGCACCGAAACACAGGCCGGCGATACCGCCGGCTGACCAAGCTCGCCCCCGGCGCTCGGGGACGGATCACGCGAGACGGGAAGCCTCCGGGCCGCAGGGCCGTCGATCGACCTGATCCCCACCCCCGTGAATTTCTAGGACCGTTCGATGGCCGACTTCCTCGTCAGCTCCCTGATCGCCTTCGTAGGCGTCGTCGCGTTGGTCGCAGCCGTCGCGATCACGCTGGTTGGTGGCATCCTCATGATCACCGCACGGAAGTGCGACCGACCGATCGAGCTTTCGCCCCGCCGCTACGCCTGGTGCGCGATTGGGCTTGGTGTGCTGTTGGGGGGGAAGGCGCTCGACGTCGTCGCCAGCGTGTCGCTGTGACCGGCCTGATCGCAACCGTCCTGCCGGATGAGGATACGCCCGCACCGGCGCTGATCGTCAACGACGGGTTCTTTCCTGACATCGATCCCGCCGTGTTTCGCAAACAGCATCGGATCCGCGACGCGGTGACGCCAGATCGCGCCCGCGAGGCGCTGATCGCAGCGATGCTGGCGGTCTATCGCGATCTCGCCACCTGGGCATTGAGCCACCGCGCTGCCGGCACCCGGAAGCTTGCCGACGTGCGACTGTCAGATGGGTCGATCTCGACCATCGACGGCATCAACACGCTCGTCCTGCTCTACCAGCGCGCCGTCTTCACGGCTGCCAAGGCGGAAGTCGTCGAGCGCTATCGCGACGTGGATCTGACCAGCGCCGGGCAGCGCAAGGCCGAGGATCTTGAACCGAGCGTCACCGAGCTGCGCCGCGATTCAATTCACGCGATCCGCGATATGCTGGGCGTCACACGCACCACGGTCGAGTTGATATGACCTCGTCGCTCGACATCGTTCGTGCGCGCGACGGCGACACGCTCGACGCGCTGATCTGGCGCGAACGCAACCTCGGCCCGGCCGATCTGCCCGCCGTGCTTGCAGCCAACCCCGGCGTCGCCGGCCTCGGCTCGATCCTGCCGAAGGGTCAGCCAATCAACCTCCCCGCCATCGCCGCGCCGGCTACCGCCGTTCGCACCGATGTCCTCAACCTGTGGGACTGACCGTATGAAGGATCTACTCCACGACTTCGGGACCTGGCTGCTGGCGTTCGTCATCAGCCTGGTCCCCGCCGGCCTCGGGTCGGTCGTCAGCCTACTTGTCGAAACCGGCCTCACTTGGGGCCAGCGGATCGCGCAAGTCTGGGTCGGCATCGTCGTCAGCTATTTCGTCACGAACGCCGCCAACGCGATGTTCGGCATGCACCCGTTCGTGTCGCAGGCGATCGGCTTTCTCGTCGCCATGGTCGCCTTCAAGGGCGCCCCCGGTTTCATTGCCGGCTGCAGCGCCGTCCTCGCCGAACTGCCCGGCAAGCTTAGCGAGCGGCTGCTCGCGCTCATCCCGCGAAAGGACCCCAAGTAATGCCCGGTTACGGACCGCCCCCTACTCCCGCGAAGAAGCTCCCCCCCAAGACGCTGATCGGCGTGATCGGCGCGGCCGCAGCGCTGATCGTTACCCCGTTTGTCTCCGGATGGGAGTCGGGCGGCACGCCGCGCCTCGTTGCATACCAGGACATCGTCAAGGTGTGGACGATCTGCGGCGGCGAGACGCTGGGCGTGAAGCCCGGCATGGTCGAGACGGTTGCAGGATGTGAGCTGCGCGAGGAAGCGGCCCTTATTCGCCATGCCGAACCGGTCTTGGCCTGCACGCCAATCCTGCGCTCGCATCCCAACCAGCTCTCGGCCGCAATCAGCCTCGCCTATAACATCGGCACCGGCGGGTATTGTGGATCCACCGTCGCGCGGCGCTTCAACGCCAGCAACTGGCGTGGTGCCTGCGATGCTTTCCTGATGTGGAACAAGGCGGGTGGCCAGGTCGTGCGCGGCCTCGACCGCCGTCGGCGCGCCGAGCGCGACCTCTGCCTGAAGGAGCTGCCCCGATGATCCGCACCCTGTTCGCCAAGGTGAAGGCCGAGGCCTTCTTCCTCGTCCTGCTCGCAGTCGCCGCGGTCGGTGCCTGGCTGTACGTCCAGTACCGCCAGGTCAGCGCCGACCGCAACGACCTGCGGCACCGCGCCGAACTAATCTGCGCCGGATCCGGCGCGGACTTCGCCGCAATGGGTAACACCGCACGCGGTGTCCGGTGCGCACAAACGGTCGCCGGCCTGGTGAAATTCAAAAGCGACAGCGACCAGCTCACCGCCGCCACGCTCGCGCAGGCGATGGCCGATCACGACGCTCGACAGAACAACGACACCCGCGCCGCGCGCGCTGCTGCCGAGGCAGCAAGCTCGGCCGCACAACGAATGGAGATGGCAGATGCACAAGCTGAACGGACGAATCTTGTCGATAGCGATTGGTTTCGCGCTGTTAACGGCGTTGCCGGCCTGCGCCCGGCACGCTGACGCCCCGCCAGCGGTCATCCCAGCGCCGATCGTGGTGAAGGTGAAGGACACGCCCCCGGCAGAGCTTCTTACGTGCGCTACGCGCCCCGAGGGCCTGCCGGAGGATTCGTCGCTGATCGCACAGATCCCTACCAAGATCCGTGCCGGCATTATCCGCCTCGCCCGTGCCTTCGCCGGCAACGCCGATCGCGCCGACCGCTTGGTCAACTGGAACGTGCCGGGCAGCTGCCCGGCCGCGAAGACGGCACCGTGAAAAAGCTCGATACCCTGCGCGCACATCTACTCGCATCTGTTCCCGAAATTGGGAACAGCCCCGAGAAGATGGAGATTTTCGTCGACAAGGGCGATGTGGCGGTGCGCGCAGGCTCGCTCTCGTTCGAGTATTCTTACACCGCTTCGGTGTGGGTGCAAGACTACTCGGGCAGTGTGGACAACCTCTTGGTGCCGATCCTCGCATGGATAGCCGCGAACCAGCCCGATCTGTTCGAGAAGGGTCAGCGCAAGCCGTTCACGTTTGAATCGGAGCTGCTCGACGCAGAGACGTGCGACATCACGATCTCGATTGACCTGACCGAGCTGGTCCGCGTCGAGCAACAGCCGAACGGCCTCAAGGTCACGCATCTACCCGAACCGGTTATGAACGACGCCTTTGCCGGCGTCCCGACCGGCACCAACCTATGGGCCGGCCTGATCGAGGACGGCACCGGCATGGTCGAGATCGTCACACGATGAACGACTTCGCGCCGATCGAGCAGCTCGTCCGCGATCTGCTGGTGCGTACCGCCGCGCCCGAACGCGCACGGTTGATGCGCTTGATCGGGCGCGAGATCCGCAAGAGCCAGTCGGACCGTATCGCTGCCCAGCGCGATCCCGAGGGCGCGGCGTTCGCCCCGCGCCGTCCCAAGCCCGATCGCGGCCGGAAGAAAGGCAAGCTTCGCCAGCAGAAGATGTTCCGCAAATTGCGCATGGCGAAGAGCCTGAAGGCGGGCGGCAACGGCGACGAAGTTTGGGTCGGCTTTGGCGGTCGTGCATCGCGGATCGCCAGCATTCACCAGGCCGGCCTGTCGGACGCCCCGGCACCTGGTCAACCAAAGGTGCGCTATGCCCGACGCGTGCTGCTCGGCCTGACGGAAGCCGAACAGCAGCGGATCCTCGATCTCATTCTCGCCCAGGTCGCGCCAAGCTAGGCCGATTTGAGTTCCGCGCCGGCAAATGGCTTTAGGTCATCTCTCTTGTAGAAAGCGTTTCTACAAGAGCGCGCCATAGCCATGCCCTCGCTGCGCCGACGACATGGCCGGCGTCATGACTGCCACCACCGCCATCGTCGACCTGTCGAAGCTCGATCCGCCGACGATCGTCGAGCAGCTCGATTATGAGACGATCCTAGCCCGCAAGGTTGCGCGGATGGTGGCGCTGTTCCCCGACTTCGACGCGACCGTCGACAGTGATCCGGCAATGAAAGTCCTGCAGGTCGCCGCCTACGACGAACTGTTGCTTCGCCAGGACTTCAACGAACGCCTGGTCGGCCGCCTGGTCGCCTATGCGACCGGCGTAACCCTCGACCATATCGGAGCGGCAATCGGCGTCGCCCGTCTCGCTGTCACCCCCGCCAACGCCGCCACCGGTGCGGCGATCGTCTACGAAGACGACGATAGTTTTCGTGCGCGCATCGTCCTTGGCCCGGAAGGCTTCGCCGCAGCAGGTCCCGAGCTTGCCTATGTGAAGCGGGCGAAGGACGCCGGCACCGACGTCTTGGACGCAAGCGCGATCTCGCCCGCGCCGGGTGAAGTGTTGGTCACGGTCCTGTCGCGTTCGGGCGATGGCACAGCGCCGGAAGCGCTCGTCCAAGCGGTAAGCGACATCGTTACCGACCCTGCCGTTCGCCCCGTTGGCGACCTGGTCACGGTCGCAGCTGCAACACAGCGCCGTTTCGTCATCGACGCGCGGATCTGGACGTTCGCTGGCCCGGATCCCGCGCTGCTGATCGCAACGGCACGCGTACGGCTCGACAAGTATCTGACCGATTCACGCCGGCTCGGCCGCAACGTAACGCTTTCCGGCATGAACGCCGCCATGACGGTCTCCGGCGTGCAGCGCGTGCAGATCTTCTCCCCCACGGCCGACATCGTTTGCGATCGAACCGAAGCGGCGCTCTGCACTTCCTCGACGGTCATTCATGGCGGCTATGACGACTAGCCTGCTCCCACCCAATGCGACGGGCCTTGAGCGCGCGTTAGAGGCCGGCGTCCGCGCCGGCAGCGTTACGACGCCCGTCGATCAAATCGACGTCGCAGAGACGTGCCCGGCAGAGCTGTTGCCCTGGCTGGCGTGGGGCCTCTCCGTTGATAGCTGGGACGGGAACTGGTCTGATGCGGACAAGCGCGAGGTTGTCGGCAATTCGCTGGCGTTCCACCGGCTTAAAGGCACGCGCCTCTCGGTTGAGACGGTGTTGGCGCGCTTCGATAAGCTCGCCAAATTAGTCGAGTGGCACGAGGCAGAACCGCGGCGCGCGCCTCATACCTTCGAGATTGTTCTTCCCCTCGTGCTGGACAACGGCAACGCGCCTGGCGGTAATCGCTCTACGGCCGCGTTTGCCGAGGCGATCATTCGCGAGGTCTCGCGCGTAAAGCCGCTCCGCGAACACTTCACACTCGTCCACGCACTGACTTTGGACGGCATTATTGGCGTCCAGGGCGTCGCACGCGGCTTCATCGAAGTGCGGCAAGACATGGACCTGATCTCTGACACCTCGCCCGAATGGGATTTCTATCTGCAGACCGAGGACGGCGAGCCGCTGCTCGACGCCACGGACGGCAGCTATCTGGACACCAGCCTATGACCGCGCTCCGTCTCGTCCTTACGAAAGCGGGGATCACGCGCTTTGCTGCCGCCCAGCTTGGCGATCCGATCGACCTGACTGTCGCCGCGATCGGGCTGACCGCTGCAGACTTCATCGCGGTGCCGACGCTGACCGCGCTACCCGGCCAGTTTCGCCTCGTCACCGCCGTCTCGGGCGTCGTGGCCGGCGACAACACCGTGCATATCGTCATGCAGGACGCGGAAGAGGTTACCTACACGGTACGAGGATTCGGCCTGATCCTCGCAGATGGCACGCTGCTCGCCGCCTACGGGCAGTCGACGCCGATCGTCGAGAAGCCGTTGGCCGGCACATTCTTTATGCCGCTCGATCTCGCCTTCCCGACCACGGCGATCAACAGCCTGACGTTCGGCAGCACGAACTTCCTCAACCAGGCCGCGACCACGACCAAGAAGGGCGTTGTCGAGCTGGCAACCAAGACCGAGGGTCTCGCTGGCGAGGATCCACTGCGCGTCGCGCCCGTCGCGGTTGTGCGCGCTATGCTCGAACAGCATGTGCCAACCGGCTCGATCCTACAGTGGTTCGGCGCGGCCGACACCGTCCCCAAAGGTTGGGCGATCTGCGATGGCAGCGTCGTTGATCGCGGCGATGGTAAAGGCCAGATCACGACGCCCGACATGCGCGGTCGCGTTGCCGTTGGTGCGACGATCGACGCGCCGGCCGGCACGAAGTTCGGCGCGACGTCGAAGGATCTGAAGACCGGCAGCGCTGGCGCTCACACGCCGATCGCGACCGTGGCTGTCGAGAACGCTTCGACCTCCAGCACCATCACAACCACGACGCGCAACGTCGATGCTGGCGGATCCGCGAACAACGTCGTGACCAGCGTCACGCTGACCGACCCGATGCACACGCACGTCGCGCGGGCGACCGTCGATGCGGTGCCGGCGCACGATCACACAGTCACGGTCGACGTCACCCAGCCGTCGCTGTCCCTTCACTACATCATGAAGATTTGATCCATGGCGAAGATATCTCAACTCCCGGCGCTCAACGATCCGAACGGCACCGAACTCGTACCTGTCGTCAAGGACGGCAAGACCCTGCGCGCGAGCGTTGCGGGCTTGGTGGCGGGCGCGGTCGCCGGCACCGTCGACAACCTGAAGGTTGATGCCGTTGCCTATATCGGTCGGCCTGGTGACGCGGTTCTGGTCGATGGCACGCCGACAGGTATCGGTGCCGTCTATTGGCACGACGCAATCGATGACGCCGGCAGCGTGATCGCAGTCGATGTTTTCGATCGCGCGGCCGGCACGATCAACCTCGCGTCATATCGCGGTCCGCTCGGCGCGCTGGCTCGCACGGCGCTCAGCTCGTTCAAGACGACCGGAACGCGGACGTCGCGCCGCATCATGCTCGCAGAGCCGATCCCCGTCCGCGCAGGCGATATCCTGGCAGTACAGCCGACCGCCGGGGCGCTTGTCGTCGCCGAGGTACAGTCGGGCGATGTTGGCTACACCTACAGCGCGCCGTACCTCCCCGAAACTATCGCGCTCGATGCGCCCACCACGAACGGTCAGGTGCAGGTTCGTTTCGTCATCGCCTACCGCAAGCAGGTCGTCACGGCTGATACGTTCCTTGCCTCGACGGCGGTCAAGATCGTCGGTCCGCGCGCGGTTGCAACGTCGAGCGACGTGAACCCGCGCGGCTACGTCGAGTGGAAGACGCTGGGGCAGCCAACAGCGCACACCGTCCGGTGGGGCAACTATACCGTCAATCTCGACGGCAAGACGCAGCGCATGGAGTTTCCCAACTTCTCGCTCGCGCAGCCGTACGCGTTTATCGGCAACAGCCTGACGGATAGCACCGACGTTCTTGATCGCTGGTCGCAACTTCTAGCCGCTCAATACCTCCAACTGATGATTAGCGCGGCGCGCTACTCTTCCGATTGGCGGATGGTTTACCGCGTCGGCGCGAAGGCAATCGTGCTGACGCTTGCCGGCACACTTCCTGCAGCCGGCACGGTCGCCGTTTCGAAGATCAATGGCGCGGCGATCGATGGCAATAACCCGGCCGCGTTCCTGACAACCGGCGATCCCGGCGTCGTTACCGGCATGGCGATGAGCGGATACCTCACGCGCAATGGCGTCACCCGTCGCGCCACCGTATCCGCACCGAATGGCGCAAGCTTCGCCTATGTCGTGACGCAAGCGCCCGGCCAGACGGCGATCACGTTCGACGGTCCGGTTACGTTCGTCCCTGATTTTGCCTTGCAGGTACCCGGCAGAATTTGCGTCATCTGGCTCGGCAACAACTACTTCTACAGCCAGGTGCCGAACGGGTACGGCGATTACACGAACCCGCAGATGTGGGTCGACCTGAAGCTGATCGTCGCATTCCTGCAAGCGCGAGGTTGCCGCGTCCTACTGATCCCGATCATCCCTTCGGCCAACACCGCGGAGGGGGACAACTGGCTCGCACGCGGGGCGGGCACGCCATACACCGCGATGGAATCCGCCAATGCACGCACTGACGCGATGTTCCCCGGTCTCATGGCCCGACACGCCGACGGTCGGACCCTTCTGAAATTCCTTCAGGACCGCAACGACGGATCGCCGGAAGCCCTCGACGACGTCGCCAAGGGCTTCACGCCGCGGAACCTGCGCCGGAGATCCGACGGCTCTTATGATTTGCTCCACATGTACGGCGATGGGGCGGGCGATCGCGCTGTTAAGGACTTCGTCGACAGCGCGCTTCGATCTCAGGCTTTACCCAACGCGGTCACGCAAACGACGGATTTCGTCATCACAGCGATCGGTGCCGGCGAACAACAGCCAGATGTAGCAGTCACGCGCGTCGGTCGGGATGGGCTGGCGGACCTGGCGGATCGTGTCGGTGTTGTCGCTGCGGAGGCAGCGACCGATCCTTCCTACAAACGGTACATGGTCGCCATGGTCCTGACCGGTTTCGGCCTGAAAGGTATGACGACCGGCGAAGTCAATCTTAACGGCGGTGTGGTGCAAGCCAGCTTTGCGGATGGTTCGCGGCTTACCGGCAACCCCGATGCGGATTGCAAACGTCGGCTGACTGCAACGATGCTATCGGGTTTTTTGCCTGCTGGTTACGGCTCACCCACCGTCGACGCGACCATGCGTATCTATCAGGCACTGCGACCGGACGGTTCCGCTGCGGTTGGAAACGGCGACATCACTGGCAAGCTGGGCATGACGGCGTTGGTGTTCTCGGCGTTCACGCCGCAGACCGGCCGCGTGAATCAGTCCGGTGGAGTTCTACCCGGCGGTGTCGATCGTGATGCCGGTTGGATCTCGGTCGGTCGCCAAGCGCCAGCATCGGGCATAGCCATCCTTACCGGCGCAACGCCGAACCGCCTCTTGCAGGCGTTTCTCGACGACGGACGCACAATCACGATCAGCAAGCCGGGTGACGATCCCGACGTCTTCCTGCAGTCTGGCGACAGCATCAAGTATCGCCGCACGACCCCTGCCATCACCGGGGGCGGCGCAACGATGGTGTCGGAACTGATTGCTCCCGAGGTCGTGCCTTCGGGGACGACGGCGATGCAACTCGTACTGATGTTCGGCCAGTCGAACGGCGCGGGCTATTCTGACGGATCGCCTGCGATCGTGACGAAGTCATCCGTATCCCCTCGAGCGCTGATGTTCTCGGGAGGTCCACGACTGGGGCTTCGCAATCTAGCGGACAAGCTAGAACTGTTGCCGCTCGCCAGTCTGGGGCCGCTTCGCGAGAAGCTGGACACCTATGCGGGGGAAACCCCGCTGAGCGGTCTTGCGTCGACCTACCTTCAGGCATTGCCGGCGAACGTCAGTATCATCGGCAACACGGTCGCGATCGGGGGCGCACGGATCGAGGAGCTGCGTAAGGGAACGCAGCCTTATGCAAACGCTCTTCGGCTGGTGCAGCGATCCAAGGTCGTAGCTGACCGACTTGGCTTACCGTTCAAAGTTCTGCGGATCGTATGGATCCAGGGCGAGGCGAACATCGGCCCCCTCGGGGCGACAGGGTATAAGACCGAGCTCAATCAGCTTCAGACGGATTTCGACACCGACATTCGCGCTATGCTCGGGCAGGCGGAAACCGTTCAATTCGTCTGCGCGCAGATCAGCAGTTGGTTCAACAACACGGCCAACGCGCGCTCGTCTACCCCGCTCGCGTGTCTGGAACTGGCCCTGCAGTATCCGACGCGTTTCGCGTGCAGCGGCCCCATGTACCGGTTCCAGTTCACCCCGGCGAGCACGCTGCATCTCATGCCGGCGGGGACGAACAACCACGGGGCGATGATCGGCCATGTCTTAGGCCGCCTCGATGCCGGCGTTCTACAGCCGTACCTGGCCGCAAAATCGGCAACGTTGTCGGGCAATACGGTCACGCTGGATTACAGCTTGGCGGACGGAGCACTCGTCCTCGACACCTCCGTGGTCACCAACCCCGGCAACTATGGTTTCGAGTTCGGTCAGACAGGCGGCAACGCCGTTACGGTCACCAATGTTGCGATCACCGGGACGAACGTCGTTCTCACCCTATCAGCTGAGCCGACGGGCACGGCTCGTTGGATCGGCGTTGCGCTGACCGGCGCCGTCGGCGCGCTCCCAGGTCCGACCACCGGGGCACGAGCCTGCCTGCGCGACACCTCAACTCAACAGGGGCCGGATGGCTCGTACCTCCACAATTACGCCGGCCACCAGCAACTCTTCTTCTAGGAGCTACCATGCCTGTTTCTCTCGTAACCATCGATCCGTCCATCACCGCCGCAGACGCGTCTCAGCCGCGAGTCCCGGTCGATCTATTCAACCAGGCCCTGTGTGCGTTCGACGGCGACGGCATCGTCAACAACGTGCTTTGGGCAGGCGGGATTTCGGGTACCAGCCCGATCGAAGGTGTGTCGGGGCAACTCTGCAAAGCCCCGTTCACCACGCCAACCAATCTTCCGCTGATTTCGGCGAACGATGCGAACATGCCGGCGGTGCTCCCCCCGAACCTGCCATTGGCCTCGCCTACCTTCAACATGCCGGTGAGCAGCGGGCGCGGCGTACGAATGCCGCTCGCCAATTTCACGTCGAGCTGGTCGATGGCATTCATCACGTACTGGGACGGCGTAACTAACATCGGCGGGATCTGGGCTGCTGCGGCATCCGATGCCAACGTGCAAAAGGCGGTCGTATGGGGCGCACCAGGCGGGCTTAGGATGGGACAGACCTACACGCCGCACCTGTTCGAAGACACCCGGCCGTGGAAGGTGGGACCAAACTTGGTCCTGATCTGCTTCGACCCCGTAAAGCGTCAGTTTGCATCGTACGTTAACAGCCAGAGAGGCCTCGAAAGCCTTGTCGATGTGGGTGCCAATCCCGCGCCAGCAGTAGCTGCAGGCGACCGCTGGTATATGGGGATGGCGCCGTCAGGGTCTCCGGCCTCTCCCGGCTTTCGTGGTCCGAGCTGGGCGACGTTCGCTGACAGTCTGCACCACAACCCGAAGCTTGCATCACGTCGTCGCGCGCTAATTCAGGCTGCAGCGGATACCTATGGGATCACGCTGGGCTAAAGAGCTAACGCCTGGAAACTAACCCAAGGGCTCTATCCGACCTCGCACAAACCGCGGCGGCATGGATAGAGCCCTACTTGGAACTGGTCCTCACAATTCGACCCAGCGACGGCGCTCCTGGGGTGGCTTTAGAAAAGCCAGGGAGAACCGATACCGTAAGCCTCCGGCTCTTCTGCTCAGGGTCCAATTCAGTAGCTACTGAATCTATCGTACGAGCAAGTAACAGAAAGTTCGCAGCCAGTTCCGAAACCTGCTGGCCCGTCCACGCGTAAGACGAACCAAACTTAGGTTCGCGTAGGTCCGGAATTAGCTTTTTCAAAGCATGCTCGGGCGGGGTCAAATACCAGCCCTCATTTACGCCATGCTCTCCCTCTTTAACAACGATAACCGCCACCGCATGAGCGATGTCATTCCTGCGATCAGCAGCCACCTTGTAGTTCGTCAGTAGCTCATAGACATCCTTCGCGAGCTCTGGCGTGTTTTTGTCGCCGAAATACTCGCTTGCCACGCTCTTCAACAGATCGCGCTTCCTCTCCGAATTGAAAATTAAACCGAACGCCGGCGTAGTACCCCAGCCATCGGCTTCGGCGACGGCGTGAAACAACCAAGTTAGCGCGATTTCGACGTATTCCCAGCTACTTAGGGCTTTCCCAACGGCGGCATAAATCGCGTCAGGATTGTCGTCGCCAACGGTGGCCCTAGCTGGTCGGATCCATGTCAGATTATGGTCTCGAAGTACTTCTGGCAGCATAGCATCCCCCTTTGACCCAATAAAGGCAGACCATCACAAGACGAGTCAAGTATGACGCGCGCGGTAAACCTAGGTGACGATGCTGCCACGGCTCCACCGTGGGAGCGATCGACCCGCCCGCTCTTGTAGAAATCGTTTCTACAAGAGCGGGGCCTCGCCTCTCGAAACGTCCCGCGCATGGTCGCCGCTATGGCCGAACATGCCGATACCCAGCGCCTCATTGGCGATCTTGCGCGCGAAGGCGTGGTCGTATCCGTCGACCACGCTGCCGGCACCGCGCGCGTGCAATTCGCAGACGAACTGACGACCGGCGACATTCCGTGGCTGGAGAGCCGCGCCGGATCCACGCGCACCCACTCGCCGCCCGCGATTGGCGAACAGGTCATGGTCCTTGCACCGGAAGCCGACACCGCGCGCGGCGTGATCATCGGCAGCCTGTCGAGCGACGCGCATCCGCGCCCGGCAAACGACGAATCAACGCTGACCGAATACAAAGACGGCGCACGCATCGGTTACGATCCCAAGTCCCACGCGCTGACCGCCATCCTGCCAGCCGGCGCGACGTTGCGGATCGATGCCGATGGCGGCCTCGTGTTCAAAGGCGACATGACGGTCGACGGCGACATCAAGTCGAACGGCACGATCACGGCAGACACCGACGTCGTCGGCGCGGGTAAGAGCCTCAAGGATCACGTACACCTTGGCGTCCAGCCAGGCGGCGGACTGTCGGGGAAGCCGCAGTGATCGGCATGGATCGCCATACCGGCAAGCGCGTGGCTGGCGGGGATCACCTCGGGCAGTCGATCGACGACATCCTTGAAACGCCGGTCGGCACACGATGCGGCCGGCGCGACTATGGCTCGGAGGTCCCCAAGCTGATCGACCAGCCGAACAACGAACTCGGCCGCGTCCGGATCATTGCCGCCGCGGCGCACGCGCTACTTCGTCAGGAGGGCCGCGCGCGGCTTTCCCGCGTCGTGCTTTCGCCCGGAAAACTCCCGCAGTCGGCCGTCCTCACGATCACCGGCCGTCGCACCGACGTGCCCGGCGCTCCCGTCTTTACCCACTCGTCCACCGTCCGCGCCCTGTCGGCGCTCGCCTGAAAGGTCCGCACATGAGCTTCCTCCACGGGATCAACGTCAACGAGGTGAAGACCTCGCGCCGCTCGATCGTCACCGTCGCCACCGCCGTCATCGGCTTGATCGCCACCGCGCCGGCCGCGGTGGCCGGCGCGTTCCCGCTCGACACCGCGGTCGCGGTCACGAACATCGACGACGCGATCGAGAAGGCCGGCGCGGACGGCACGCTGCGTGCCGCGCTGAAGGCCATCGCCGGCCAGGTCGACGCGCCGATCGTCGTCGTGCGCGTTGCGCCTGGCGCTACGCCGGCCGCAACCACGACCGCGGTCGTCGGCGCCGACGTCGCTGGCGTGAAGACCGGGATGCAGGCGCTGCTCACCGCGTCTGCCCAGTTGAACCTGCATCCCCGGATCATCGGCGCACCTGGTCTCGAAAGCGAGGTGGTCACGAAGGCGATGGTCACCGTCGCCAAGCGGCTCCGCGCCCGCGTCTACGCGTACGCGATCGGCAACGATCGCGGCGAGGCCATCGCCCACCGCGCCCTGTTCCCCGACGCGCGCGAGCTGACGTTGCTCTGGCCGAGCGTAACCGCTCCCTATGGCGTGGCCGGTGCAAGCATCGGCGTGCCGGTCGCGGCCGTCGCCATGGGCGCACGCGCCGCGATCGACCAGGACCAGGGCTGGCACAAGACGCTGTCGAACGTCGCACTGCCGGAGGTCGACGGCCTGGCCGCAGATGTGACCTTCGATATTCAGGACGCCGATTGCGACGCGAACGTGCTGAACGCGTCCCAGCTTGTCACCGTCGTGCGTATCGCAGGCGGCCTCCGCTTTTGGGGCAACCGCACGTGCGCCGCACCCGCCAGCGACTTTGTGTTCGAGAGCGCCTGCCGCACCGCGCAGATCCTTGCCGACACGGTCGCGCTCGGCCTGGTGTGGGCGATGGACAAGCCGCTGCTACCCAGCCTGGCGAAGGACATCGTCGAGCAGATCAACGAGAAGTTCCGGCAGGAAAAGCGCGCCGGCCGCATCCTCGGTGCCGTCGCGGTGTTCGACGGGGCCAAGAACCCGGTCGATCAGCTAAAGGCTGGCAAGCTGCTCATTGGCTACCGCTACACCTTCGTACCGCCGCTGGAGGCGCTCGGGATCGAGCAGGAGATCTCCGACGAGTTCTTTGCCGACTTCACCAGCCTGGTCGCCGGCAACTAAAACCACCTCACGCACGAAAGGTCGACGCGATGGCGTTCCCCAGCAAGCTCAAGCAGACGATGATGTTCAACGACGGCGAAGCCTTCATCGGCGAAACCGTCTCGATCACGCCCCCCAAACTCGCGCGCAAGTTCGAGGAATACCGTGCCGGTGGCATGGGCCGCGCGGTCAAGGTCGACATGGGCGGCGAGCCGCTCGAAATGGAAGCCGTCTACGGCGGTCCGATGCGCCAGATCCTGCGCCAGCACGGAATGCTCAATCTCGCGGGCGTGCAGCAGCGCTTCGTCGGTTCGTTCCAGGACGACGATAGCGGTGCCGTCGACGTCGTGGAGATCGTTACGCGCGGCCGGCACGAAGAGATCGACATGGGCGAATGGAAGCCCGGCGAGGATACCGAGTTCAAGGTCAAGAGCCAGCTCAGCTACTTCAAGCTGACGTGGAACGGCGTCGTCGAGGTCGAGATCGATGTTCTCGGCATGATCGAGATCGTCGGTGGCGTCGACCTGATGGCCGAGCATCGCGCCGCAATGGGCTTCTGATCGCGTGACCGCGATCCGCCGGCCGCGGCGTCGCCCCGGCGCGCTGACCAAGCCAACTCAAAAGACCTGACAGGGAACGTACGATGGACAACCAGAACGACAACTCGACCCCCGCCCCGACCGGAGCGCCAGGTGATATCACTCTCGAATACGATGTCGTAGTCGCTGACAAGATCGTGCTGGCGGCAGGCACGGTGGTTCATGTTCGAAAGCCGATGGCTGGCGCGTTGCGCGGGGCGAACCTCGGGGGCCTCGTCCGCATGGATTACAACCAGATCGCGCTCATAACCCCGCGCGTGACCCAGCCGATCCTGCACCCGCACTTGATCGATGCGATGGATCCCGCAGACGTCATGCAAATTGCGGGAGTACTGGTCGATTTTTTGCTGCCGACTGCGACGAAGGAAGCGCTTTCCCAGAGCATGTAGAGGAGCCGATGGCCGATATCGCCTTCGTCTTCCATTGGCCACCTGACGCGATGGACGCGCTGGCGGTTCCCGACTTGATGCAATGGCGCAATCGCGCCGCTCGCCGCCACAACCCCGAAGGAAAATAGCGTGGACCGTAACCTGCGCATTCGGATGCTCTTGGAGGCCGGTGACCGCGTCACCGGCCCATTGCGCGCCATTGCTGGTGGATCGACAAAGGCCGCGCAGGCGCTTCGGCTGACCCGCGCCGGACTGAAAGCGATCGAGCGCGCGCAGGGCGACATCGCCGGGTTCCGCGCGCTGAAAGCGGGTCTGCGTTCGACCGAGCAGCAGATGCAGTCCGCCCGCCAAAAGGCTGCGGCGCTAGGCCGTCAAATGGCCGAAACCGCAGAGCCCACGCGTGCGATGACCCGCGAGTTCGCAAAGTCGAAAGCCGAGGCAGCAAAGCTCGAACGTCAGCACCAGGCTGAGACGCGCGAGTTGGGTACGCTTCGTGAGCGTCTCCGCGAGGCCGGCGTCGCTACGACGGACCTGGCACGGCATGAACGCACCCTCCGGAACAGCGCTCGGGAAACCAATGAAGAGATTGCAGAACAGGAACGACGCGTAAGTCGCTTGGCCGATCGTGAGCGTCGCATGGCTACCGGTCGGGCGCGGTTTGCTCGGATGCAGGGCGTCGCCACTGGCCTCGCGGCCGGCGGTGCCGCAGCGATCGGCACCGGCATGGCGATGGCGACTCCGCTGCTCGGCAGCATTAAGGCCGCGCAGGAATACCAGTCGGTGATGACCGACATTGGTCAGAAAGCCGGATTGTCGCGGGCGGCGACCGATAAGATGGGCAAGAGCCTGCTCGTCGCCGCGCGCGCTGCAAACCAGATGCCGGCGGATATGCAGCGTGGTGTTGATACGCTTGCTGGCCTCGGCGCTAGCGTACCCGACGCGATGCAGATGATGCCGTCGATCGGCAAGGCATCCACCGCGTACAAAGCTGAAGTCGGCGACATGGCCGCTGCGACCTTTGCTGCCAAAGACAACCTGAAGGTCGCCGTAGGCCAGACAGGTAAGGTCATCGATATTATGGCGCAGTCGGGCAAACGTGGTGCGTTCGAATTGAAGGATATGGCGGCGCAGTTTCCGGCGCTAACCGCCGCGTATCAGTCGCTTGGGCAGTCAGGAACCGGTGCCGTGGCTGACCTTGCCGCCGGCGCACAGATCGCTCGAAAAGGTGCCGGCAACTCCGAAATGGCCGGTAACAATCTCCTTAACCTGCTAAACAAGATCAATGCGAAAGATACCAACGACAACTTTAAAAAGTTCGGCGTTGATCTTCCCAAGGCACTTGAGAAGGCTGCGAAGGACGGCAAGGGGCCGATACAGGCGATCACTGAACTCACCAACAGCACGCTAAAAGGCGATACGAAAAAGCTGTCGTACCTATTCGGCGACGCGCAGGTTCAGGCAGCGTTACGCCCGTTGATGGCGAATATGGAAGAGTACAAAATCATTCGAAAAGAGTCGTTAGCCGCCAGCGGCACGACCGATCGTGATTTTGCGGAGCGAATGAAAGACTCTGCGGCACAATCCCAAGCGCTTAAGGTGAACGCAGCTACGTTGGCAGTTACACTCGGCACGATGTTGCTCCCGACGATAAATGCCGTCGTCAACCGCGCGAATGGCTTTGCTACCTGGATCGGTGATATCGCCAACAGATATCCGAACGCGACTAAGGCGGTGGCTGTAGGTGCCGCAGCATTTGCCGGCCTGTTCCTTATCCTGGGCGGCGGTGCGATCGTCATCGCTGGCCTGGTCGCGCCGTTCTCCGCGCTAGCGTTCGCCGCGGGCGCGCTTGGCATCGGTATGCTGCCAGTGATCGGTATCGCACTTGGTGTGGTCGCCGGCATCGTCGCAATCGGCGCCGCAGCCTACCTGATCTACGCTAACTGGGGCGCGATCAGCGGGTGGTTCGCTGGCGTGTGGAATGGCATCAAGGCAGGGTTTGCGGGTGGCATTGCCGGTGTCGCCGGCATGCTGCTCAACTTCAGTCCGGTAGGCTTGGTCTACAGCGGCGTCGCGGCCTTGCTCAGCCTGTTCGGGGTTCAACTGCCGGCACGTCTTACTGAAGCCGGTCGTCACATGATGCAGGGCTTGGTCAACGGGCTACTGAGCGGACTGCGCTGGGTCGTGTCTGCCGTAACGAGCGTTGCCAGCACGGCTTCCGGTGCCTTCCGTCGTGCCCTTGGCATCAAGTCACCTAGCCGCGTCTTTATGGGCTTCGGCGGCCACATCGTCGACGGTCTGACGAACGGCATCGCCGCGCAGGAAGGCGAACCCGTCAGGCGAATGGATCGCCTATCTAGTCGCCTTACCGCTGCCATGGTCACCGGCAGCGCAATCCCGGCGATGGCGATGGCAGGTCCTGCGAGCACGGCGTCCTCGCCTGCTGGCAACGCCGGGGCGTCCTCGTCTAGCTACGTGATCCATATCAACCAACAGCCAGGACAAGACGGCCAGGCGCTCGCTCGCGCCGTTGCAGACGAGCTCGACCGGCGAGATCGAGAAACGGCTGCGCGTGGCCGTTCATCGTTTGCTGACACCCCTGATTATGAGACCGTCTGATGCTGCTCGCACTTGGCCTGTTCGCTTTCTCGATCGACACGCTGGCGTTCGATGAGATCGCCCGTCGTGCCGACTGGCGGCACGCCACGTCGACGAGGATCGGAGCACGTGACGCCACGCAGTTCACCGGCCCCGGCGTCGAGACGATCGCGCTGCCCGGATCCGTTTATCTGGAGATCGCGGACGGACGGGTTTCGATCGACGAGCTGCGCCGCATGGCGGACACCGGCGACGCCTGGTCGCTGGTCGACGGGCGTGGCTATGTCTACGGCTCCTACGTCATCACCGGCATCGACGATCGCGGCAAAGTCTTCTTTCCCGATGGCACGCCGCGACAGATCGATTTCGCGATCGACCTCCTTCGCGTCGATAGCGACGTAGCATGATCTCCAATATCGCAGCCGTTCGCGTCGTCGTCGACGGCAAGGACATTACACCGGTACTGGAAGGCAGGGTGCCGCAGCCTAACGGCCGCCCCCCGCGCCGTCGCCTCGTCTCACTAGGGATCAGCGAGAAACGCGGAGAGGAAGCCGACCAGCTCGATCTCGTCATCGATGACACCGACGGCACCGTCGCGCTCCCGCCGACGGGCGCGAAGATACACGTCTGGCTCGGCTGGAAGCAGGGCAGCGACGTCACGTCCGGCCTGGTCGACAAGGGATGGTTCATCGTCGACGAGGTCGCGCATGGCGGTCCGCCCGACCTGATCACGATCCGCGCGCGCTCGGCCGACTTCACCAGCGACCTGAAGACCAGGCGGGAGAAGAGCTGGCACGGCACGACATTGGGCGCGATCGTGACAGAAGTCGCCCAGCGCCATCATCTTACGCCCCGCTGCGCCGCCAGCCTCGCGGGGATTGCCATCACGTCGAAGGCACAGAACCGCGAAAGCGACGTGGCGTTCCTGCGCCGGCTCGGCCGCGAACGTGGGGCAGTCGCCAAGATCGCCCGCGGCGTGCTGATCTTCTCGCCAATATCTGCAGGCGTCACCGTGAGCGGCAAGCCAATCGCGACAGTTAGGATCGCTAGGCGCGACGGCGATGCCCACCAATACAGCCGACAGAAGCGCGACGACGTTCCCGGCGTGAAGGCGACATGGCATGATCGCAGATCTGGTAAACGCCTGCACATTGTCGCAGGCAAGACGGAGGGGGCGAAGTCGTTAGCTCGCGTCTACGCCAACGAGACCGACGCTAAAGCCGCTGCGAATGCGGCAAGTGGTCGCGCCGGCCGCGAGCCGGTCTCCCTGTCGCTTACGCTCGCACTAGGCCGTCCGGACATTCATCCTGAGACGAAGGCAAGCGTCACCGGCTTTAAGGCCGCGATCGAATCAGTCGAGTGGCTTGTCGCGGAAGTCGTGCACTCGCTTGGTGATCGCGGTTTCACCACCGCGCTCAAAATGGAAGCAAGCTGAACATTGAGGCGGCTGAGCCGACGCCAGGTAGTGAATTTACCTTGGGTACGTGCGCAACCCAACCATCATAATGGGCGCGAAAGTAGTTTGGACTTTTGCTCTTGAAATTCAGTGTCCGTCAGGATGCCGGCTGAGCGAAGCTCAGCAAGGGCTCTGAGTTCGTCAGCGATTCCATTCGACGAAGTGGCCTGCGGCGGTCCACGGCGAGCGGCGATCGAGCGCTGCTCGACTAGGTCGCGCAGTTGTCGGAACTCTGATGCAGTCTTCTTGATGAACAGTACCGTGTTTTCATCTTTCACGGCAGCGCCGACACCCGCCCGGCTCTCCTTGCCGCCTGCTACCCCGAACTGAATGTAACCCGTCGTAAACCCTGCTTCCTTGAACTGCACCGAAGTGATGCTTTCGTATGGTATGCGCTTGTCGCCTTTCAGCCCGTGATTTAACAGGCTCGTTAACCCTTTGCGTCTGATCACGAGAACATCGTCGAGAAGTTCTACTGTTCCGCCATTTTGCCCGTCGTAGATCACAAACATCCCCCAATTTTTTAGAAACCCATAGCCTCGTCCCAAGGCATAACGCGATGAACGCAGGAAACCTGCTCGTTTGGCACTTCAAATTCGATGCCTGGATTGAACTGCCGCAAGACGACTACGCCGGGTCGGCGGCGGACCAGTTGCTTGATCAGGACATGACGGACTTCTTCGCCATCAAAAGTTGGTCCTCGCAGCTGTACGACGACGTCGTCACCTACACCGGGCGAGCGCCTCGGATCGACGAGCAGTCGCCGGCCCGAATCGAACCTCGGCTCCATGGAATGCCCCGAAAC
This sequence comes from Sphingomonas sp. Leaf230, assembly GCF_001421745.1. Taxonomy (GTDB): domain Bacteria; phylum Pseudomonadota; class Alphaproteobacteria; order Sphingomonadales; family Sphingomonadaceae; genus Sphingomonas. Next base: position 129,771 of record NZ_LMKW01000010.1, read on the forward strand.
GGACACAACGTAGAGATCCGGCCTGCCGGTTACCCCGATCGGGCGCGCCATAAAGTCTGTAGGAGCTGCCATATGCACCTCCGTCTGCTCTACATCCACTATGATTCCGTTTCCGTCCCCGAATTCAAGGTCTGCACCAAGTGCGCTGCCATAGATCGGAAGCGTCTTCGGCAACCGGCGAAACGCCTCGGGCGACATCGCTTGGGATGAGAATGTCCGCTCGATAGCCGTGTCACGGCCGAGCAACCAGTCGGATGACGTTCCAAGGTGCTCCGCGATTAGGTCGAGCCGCTCGGCACCCGGCATCGACCCTTTCTTGATGATATTCCGGATCGCGTCAGGCTGCCCCAACGCAGCAACTGAAATTTCGCGTGCGGTGACATTCAGCTCAGCAAGCTTCGCCTGTATTCGTTCTTTAAGAATTTCCGGTGCGGCACTCATGACGCACTCTTTGCCGTAACGCACCGCACTTGCGCGAGCGGGAAGTTTGACGTTGACATTGCGGTCAAATTTGACGCATTGGGAGCGTCATGAGCGCTGCATATGAGAACGCCCTGCGAACGGTTGCCGATTCGTATGAAGCCGAAGTAGCCCGATGGGGCGGCAAATCCCTGTCGCGTGTCGCTACCATCGTAGTGAGCAGCGGGGCGTTCTTTAACCGTCTTCGTGACGGAAAGACGTTTTCGGTGACTAATCTCGAGAAGTTTGCCTCGTGGTTTCGCGTCCCAGCTAACTGGCCTGATCGTTCGATCCCTCACGATGCGGCCCTCGCGTTGACCAGCATCGGTCGACCACCTCTTCCTGCTAGCACCATGCCGCACCCGTACCGCACGCTTGACGCATCGGTCGATTGCGATCCCCGCAGCGTTTTGCAGCGTGGCCGAATCGCATGACCAAGCCTCGCACCCCCGACAGCTTCGCCGACGCCATGACCAAGGTAATTGCGCAGATTGGCGCGGCCGCTGCAGCGAAGGTCGTCGATCGTGCCGAGCGCACGATTTACGAGTGGGCGAACCCCGATAGCGATACGCTGCCGACGCTGACGCAGGCGCTTGCGCTCGATGCCGCCCACCGCCTCAACGGTGGCGAGGACGCGCCGTTTCGCGATGCCTTCAGCCACCAGCTGGATATCAAGGTCGAGCAGCAGGACGCCTGCCGCCGCGCGCTCATCAGCGACTCGGTCGAGTTCATTGGCGAGGCTAGCGATTTGCAGGCCGCTCTATTCATTGCCGTTCAACCCGGCGCTTCCCCGCTCGATCTCCATCGCGCGCTGGTTGAGGCAACGCAGGTTGAAGGCGTCCTGCGCCGCATACGTCGGCGCCTGCCCAGTTTCCTTCGTCCTGCCATGTCGACGGGGCCGGGGAATGCCGGGGGGACCCATCAGTGACTAAGACGAAGAGAAACTACACGCCGCGCGTACCTGCAACGGTGTGCCCGCACTGCCTGACGCGCTCGATCGCATACGACTCCGTCCAGCTCGACGTGTTCACGCGCGAGATCCGGTACGTCTGCCAGGATGCCGATTGCCAACACACCTTCGTGGCTCAGCTCGGCATCTTCCGGACGGTGCGGCCGAGCATGAAGCCAAACCCCGCAATCACCGAAGCGATCCTGCCGCACGGCCAGTGGCGCTCGAAGCCCGCGAACGATGACCAGCGGGTGCCTGCCAACGACGATCAGCCTGACGCGGCGGAGGTCGCGCCGTCGCCTGGCTAATCCCCTGACCTGATCCCCGCGGCCTCGGCCGCAAACGTCCTGAACCATCCCCCGCCATCCGGAAGCACCCGCTTCCGGCACCGCCACCCCCTTGCCGAAAGGAATGCCCGATGATGCACGTCTTCCCGCGTACATTCACGATGCCGATGCAGCGAGGCGAGCGCGCCGTGAGCGCAAGCGCCGCGGCCCTGACGCCTGCCGCGTACATCCGCCTGCGCCGCGAGGCGGCTGGCATGTCGATCAAGGAAGTCGCCGGCATGCTGGCGCGGAACGCCGACGAGGTCGCACCTGCGCTCGACCTGATCTACGTGCTGGAAACGCCCGGCAATACGGCACGTCACCCCGAGACGCTGGAAGCCCTTCGCAGCGTCTTCCCGTTCGATCCGGACGTCTATCGCCAGCTCGCTACCGATCCGGTCGACAGCCACCCCCGCATCTGCCGTGGCTGCGGTTGCAGCCATTGGGATCCCTGCACCAGCGACGAGCATGGCGCATGCGCCTGGGCGACCGATACCGCCTGCACGGCCTGCCTGCCCGACACCGCGCCGGTGGAGTGCTGCCAGTGATCGCCGTCGCAACCAGCGCGACGCAGCTCGAGCGCACCATGCGCCGTCGCCGCATCGCCAAGATCGTCCTCGCGATCCTGCTCGCGGTCATCTGGATCCCCGTCGCGATCGTCATGCTCGTCGCCGGCACATCGGATCGGCGTCGCTGATGCTGCACGATGTTCTCTTAGGCGTAGCTCTTGCGCTGTTCGGTAGCGCGGGCGCGACCGCGATCGGCGTGATCGCTGCGACGGTAGCGCCGCAGTGGAGCCGGATCTGCCGCCTCGCACTTGGCCATGTCGAGCCTAGCTTCACCCCACTGACCAGAGCGCAACCCATGATCCGCGTTAATGAGAACGCCGCGTCCGCGCGGCGGCTTCGGCCAGTCCTCTGGACGGTCGCTCCTGCGTTGGCGTGGCTGCCTGTAGTCGCTTGGTTGAACCAGTGACGTGGGCGACGTCGCAGTCTGTGGAGGCGACCGTGCCCTCTTCCAAGGGCTCGGCCGCGCCGGAAAGCAGTGCGACGTCCTCGCCGTCCGCAAGGCTTTCGCCTCGGTCCGCTTCGACGACGGACAAGCCGTCCTCTGCCTCGCCAAGGATCTCCACCCGATCCAGCGACGCCCGCCGCCCATGTTCTGACCCGCTCGCGGCTCTTGGCGAAACGCTTTCTACAAGAACGGCCGCTGGCGCGACCGCTCGATCTCCTCGCACCAACAGGATCTCCATGATGATCAGCGCCGCTCCCCTCGAAGCTCGCCAGTCTCACCCATCGCCACAAGATACGAACTGTTCCCAAAAGCGGGAACAGCGCGGCATGCCGGTCGAAATGGTCCGGATCATGGGACTGGAGACCGCAGCCCAGCTGCTCGGCAAAGGCCGGCTTGCTGACGAACTCTGCATCACGGTTCGCGCGCTCAACTACAAGATCGACGCCGGGCGCGGCGTATCCGATGCTGACGTAGTCGCAGCGGCGCGCGGACTCGAAGAGCGAGCCGAGCGGTTTCTCGCGCACGCGCAGAAGTTGCGGGCCGTCATCGCGCCTGCCGTGTCCGACACCGTGACCGCCGCACCGTTAGGACAGGCGAGCATCGTTCTCGTTCACTGCGATCACGTTGAGCGCTTCGCCTATGAGCGCCAGGGACAAGGGCTCGATGCGTCGCCCCACATGCTCGCAGCGGCCGCAAGGAAGTTGGCGCAGGCAATCCTACCCAAGACCAAGAATATCGTGCGCGCTGCGGCCGACCCGGCGGACGCGCACTAATGGGCACCGTCACCATCCTGAAGATCGTCTGCGATCGTTGCGGCCACGAGGCCACGGGCGAGCAGAAAGCTTTCCCGGATTGGGCTTGGATCAATGCGGCTCGGCAGTGCGCAGAGGGCGCACGCCTGGGCGCGCAGCCTGGTGCCGGCAGCTATGGTGACGACCTGTGCCCTGGCTGCATGGAAAAGCTTCTTGCCTGGTGGAGCGGCGCAACGACACCGGCTGCGCAGCCGATGCCGGCCGCACCGCCCCAGCGCCCGCCCTTTACGCTCATAGATCGGAAGAACGCGGTCGCGAAAGTAGCGCACGCACTACGCCTTCGGACCGAGTTCGCCCTCTCGATCGTGCGGAGCGAACCGACCAGCATCCTGAGCGGCGACGTAGTCCCCGGCACGCTGTTCGGCCTCGACGATACTGCCGCCGGCATCGTCGACGGGGTCCTTGATGCTCTTGGCTACAACAGGAAGGGGGCATGACCCATGTCCTCGGTACAAGGACCGTCAGGGAAGCCCGAGAAGCCCTCGCACCCTACCGATCGGCAGGACGATGCCCGTTCGGTGTGTCCCGAGTGTCAGCAGCGGTTCACACGCAAACACCCTTTGCAATTGTTCTGAACGCCGCGTCACCGGGATCGGTGGAACAACCGCGCAGCGATTCGTGGGCGGGTTCTGACACCGCTGCAGATGGTCGCGCGCATCACGCGCAACGGCACCCGCGGCAGTCCGGTCGATCGGGAAGCCGGTCGTCGAGCCAACAGCCAGTTGAACTACCTTATCAACCGCTACCGGGACGAGGATGCTCAGGCGCAGCGCATGGCGTGGCCTGCATACATGGCGCTGCGGTACGCCGGGGGCTTCGATCCGCTGTGACGAAGAACCCCGGATACCTGCCCAGCGAAGCGATCGGCAAGCGCGTCCGTGTGAAGCTCGCGCACGGGGGCGAAGGAGCAACCGACGCCAATCCCATGAGCCCGCCCGGCTGGGCGGCAGACGGAAAGGGTGGCTGCAACTGGCGACGGACGGGAAGCCCTTTCGACATCGCCGAATACGAGGTGATCCAGTGAACGCTCCGTCGCTCATCAAACTGTCCCGCAAGCTGATGCGAGCGGCCGACGTCGGGAAAGGCGTCCGGATCGAGTCCCCGGACCTCGATCTACTCGGAAGCCTCGGGCTCTTCGACATCATCAATCGTGCCGTAGCCGACTACTTGAAAGAACAGACACAATGCCGCGACGCACTCCGCCGGTCTACCAAAGAGGGAAATACTGGCTCGCCCATGACGAACGGGCAGACGGAACCCTTCGGAGCCCCAACCTATACATCTGGTGGTACGACAGTGGAACGCGACGCGAGCGCAGCACGTCGACGGCTACAAGCGACGTAGCAGCGGCCATTCTGGAACTCGACAAGGTCTACCTTGCCGACAAGGGCGAAGCGCCGGCCTTCTGTCACGCATGCGGCCAGCCGCTCGCGCAGGCGCAGGCGTATCTCCTGACCGACGCCATCGCAGACTATAAAATCGAGTGGGGCAACACGCGCGCTTCGGCTGACACGATCTCGGGTCGCTTGGCGCATGCTGTGGCGTTCCTTGATGCGGAGCAGGCCCTTGGTGCGGAAGGCCGGTTCGGCCACTCCACCAGCTGCGCGACGGCGTGCGGCACTGTGTTCGTAAACGCCTTCCGCGCCTGGTCCCGATTGCAGCCAGTCGAATGGCGCAACGGCAAGGGCGAAGTCACCGTGTCGCGCCCGCGCTCGCCGGCCGCGACCGAGGCGTCGATCGCGCAGCTGATCGCCGTCTTGAATCATGCCGCCAACGCGGAGCCGGCGCGCTCCGATAAGAGACCGATCTACAAGCCACTTCCCGCCCGCCAGGTGCAACGCCAGCGCCGCACCCGAATCGGTGTCGAGGAACTGGCAAAGATGTTCGCCTACGCAGCCGAGCCCGATCGCCAGCGCGGTTCGCTGCACGCGTTCCTCGTCGCATCGGTCTGCACGATTGCGCGGCCTGGTGCTGTCGTCGACATCAACGTCGCCCCCGATCGCGAGCAGTGGTGGCCGGGCGCGCCGACGATCGACCTCAACCCGCAAGGGCGCACGCAGAACAAGAAGCATCGCGCCGTCCTGCCGGTCCTGCCGCTGCTCGATCGCTGGCTGCGCGAGGAATACGAGACGTACATGGCGCTGCCGATACCGGACCGCGCCGGCCGGGGCTGGCTTGTGAACTATCACGGCCGCGCCATCCAGGACGTCGATCGCGCCTGGGATACGATGCTGACGAACCTCGACATGCCTGCCGGCCGCGAGTGGCGTCCGTACCTGCTGCGCCACAGCCTCGCGACCCTCGTCCGTAACAACGGCGCGAAGAAGTGGGATCTGGAGGGCTTCATGGGCCATCGCGACGGAAGCCAGACCGAGGTCTACGCGATCGGCGAATTCCCCACCGTCGTGCGCGCCCTGAATCGCATCATCGCCAAGATCGAGAAGCTGGCTCCGGGCTCGACGCACCGGAACCATACCGGAACCGGCGTCGCCGAAAAGTCGGCTGGAGTCAGAAAAATGTGAGTTAAATCAACCACTTGTCGATGGTGCCGCTTACAGGACTCGAACCTGTGACCCCCGCATTACGAATGCGATGCTCTACCAGCTGAGCTAAAGCGGCCCGACGACGGATGTATCCGGTCGAGGGGGCGGCAACTACCAGCGGTTTTGCGGGCTGACAAGCGGTTTGCGAGTTTACTCTGTGTTTACCAAGCGCGGTGCACAAGCGGTGCGACGATACGGGGATCTTTGGGCATGACGACGGCGCGCAGCGTAGAGGATGGACGCGCAGGGGGCGCGGATAGCGTGGCGCTAGCGCGGGATGCGTCACGGGCAACCGCGGACGCCGGCGCGCGCGATTCGACCGATGCTGGCGTCAACGACGTGATGTTCGATCTCGGGGGTGACGAGCGGCGTATGCACGTGCGCGCCTACAACCATTGGGTGTCGCTGCTGAAGGACCGCCCCTATCCTTCGATTGCCGACCTCGAGCCCGAGACGATCACCGATTTCGGGCCGCACAGCGTGCTGCTTGATTTCAGTCAGGGCATGGGCGATCCGAAGATCGCGTATCTCGGACGAGCTCTGCGCGAGGAGTGCGGGCTCGAGGGGCCGATCGCGACGATCGCGGACGTCCCGAGCCGGTCGCTGCTGTCGCGGTTGACCGATCATTACCTGCAGATCATCGCCAATCGCGCGCCGATCGGCTTCGAAGCGGAATTCGTCAGCAGCCGGGGACGGACGACGCTGTACCGCGGGATCCTGATGCCGTTCGCGTCTGGCGGGGTGACGATCGATTTCATTTACGGCGTGATCAATTGGAAGGAGCTCGCGGACGCTGATTTGCAGGCTGCGCTGTCGGCTGAGCTAGATGCCGCCGTTCACGCAACCTCGTATGGCTCGGGCGCGACCGCGCAGGTGTGGGCGGATGGACCGAGCGGTGGCTTCGATATCATGCCTGCCGAGCCGACGCCTGCGGCATTGCAGGAGCTGGTGCTGGATGACCCCTTACCCGCCGACTATGTGCTCGTCGGGGCCCTCGGCGAGCAACTGGCGATGGCGCGGGAGAGCGCAGCGCAGGTCCGCGCGGCCGAAGCGCGCAGTCGGGCGGCGCTGCACCGGACGCTAGGTCGGGCGCATGATCTTGCAGTGTCAGCCGTACAGGACGGCGATGATTTCAGCGCGATACTCTCTGCTGCCTGCATGCCGGGTGGGACGGACGCGATGACGCAGATCGTCACGCTCGTGTTTGGCGCGAATTTCGAGGCAGGGCGGTTGGAGACATTCGCGACGGTGCTGCGACACGCCCATCGGCATCAGGTGCCGTCAGGCGGTTTCGCGAGCTTTCTCGGCGGGTTCGACGGCGATCTTGCCGCGATCGCTGCGGCCGAGCGGTCTGAATTCTAGGTGCGCCGCAGCATATTTCTTCGCATCTGCCACAAGGGTTGAGATAGGCGAATAGCGGGCGCATAGGCCCTGACCTATGGCGAACCAATCGTTGAACACGCTCACCGAAACCCTCGCGGGCCGGCTGACCGAACGGGCCCTTCCGGGCGAACTGAGGGACTTCGGGGCGAGCGAGGTCGCGCAGGCCGCGGCGTTCGTCGCTGCGACTGCCGCGCACCGCGACGACGGTGCGCCGGCGATCGCGATCGAGCCGATCAGCGCGGACGACACGCGGCGGCGGATGCGCCTTGCGATCGTCAACGACGACATGCCGTTCCTGGTCGATTCGATCGCCGCGGCGATCGGCGCGCAGGACATCGCGGTCGACCGGATCATCCACCCCGTCGTCCGTACGACGCGCGCCCCAGATGGCACGCTGCACGCGATCGACGCGGACGGCCAAGGCGCCGGTCGCCCCGAATCGATGATCTATCTCGAGATGGAGCGCGCCGATGCGCGCGACCGTCGCGGACTGATCGAGGACCTCACCGCCGTATTGGCCGACGTCCGCGCGGCGGTGACCGACTGGCGCGCGATGCAGGCCGCGCTCGACGACGATATCGCCAAGCTGCCCGAGGGCGAAGGCGCAGCGCTGTTGCAGTGGTTCCTAAACGGGCATCTGACACTGCTCGGGCATCAGATCTGGCACCGCGACGGCAGCGGCCGTGCCGCGCTGGGTATCGCGCGCAACGAACACCGCGTGCCGATCCTCGCCGAAGCGTCGCGCGCACTGGCGATCGAATGGTTCGAGGCCGGCAACGACGCGCCGTTGTTGCTGAAGTCGAACCTGATCTCGACCGTCCACCGCGCCGTGCCGCTCGACCTCGTCGTGGTGCCGGTGATGGAAGGCGCGACGGTCGCCGGGCTGTCGATCTACAGCGGGCTGTGGACCAGCGCCGCGCTTGCCGCGATGCCGCGCGACGTGCCGGTGTTGCGCACGCGCCTTGCGGCGATGAAGGCGAAGTTCGGGTTCGATCCGCGCGGGCATGCCGGCAAGGCGCTGACGCACGCGTTCACTGCGCTTCCGCACGATCTAGTCATCGCGTTCGCGCCCGATGCACTGGAGGATCTGGCGCTGACCGCAATGAGCATCGCGGATCGGCCGCGACCTGCGCTCGTGTTGGTCGAGTCCGCGCTCGGCCGTCATCTGTTCGGGTTCGTCTGGTTGCCGCGCGACGACGTCACCACCAGCCGCCGCGTTGCGATCGGCGACATGCTGGCGGAGGCGGCGAATGCGAGCGTGCTCAACTGGTCGATCGCGCTGGAAGACGGCGAGGTCGCGATGATCCGCTACACGCTCGACCTGCGCGGCGATGGGCGGATGCCCGACGTCGCGCCGCTCGCGCTCCGGTTGCAGCGGATGGTGCGCGGCTGGGTGTCGGACGTCGAGGCCGCCCTGGTCGAGACGTTGCCACCGCCGCGTGCGGCACGTCTTGCGCTCAAATGGGCGGCGGCGTTCCCGCAGAACTACCGCAACCTCAGCACGCCTGCCGAGGCCGCAGAGGATATCCAGCGCATCGCCGCGCTGGGCGATGCGGATGCGCGTGGCGTGCGTCTGGTTCCGGGTGAAGCCGGCACCGATCCTCAGCTGAAAATCTACAAGCTGGGTGGCGCCCTCCCCCTGTCGGACGCCGTACCGGTGCTGGAGAATTTCGGCTTCCGCGTAATCGGCGAACTGCCGACGCGGTTGCGCGACGACAGCGTGCCGTTCGTGCATGACTTCGTGCTGGAGGCGAACGACGCGGCGCAGCAGAGCGACGCGCCCGTGCTCGAAGGCGCGATCGCGGCGGTGCTGGAGGGCGCGGCCGAGAACGATGCGTTCAACCGGCTGATCGTCGAACTCGGGATGCGTCCCGAGGCGATCGTGCTGTTCCGCGCGTGGTTCCGGTATCTGCGCCAGGCGGGGCTTCCGTACGGGCTGACCACCGTGGTCGACGCGCTGCGCCGTGCACCGAAGGTTGCGGCGGCTCTGATCGCGCGCTTTACCGCGGTCCACCACCCCGATCATCCTGGCAACGCGATCGAGGCGGACCAGGCAATCGAAGCCGGGCTCGATGCCGTCACCGCGATCGACGACGACCGCATCCTGCGTGCGTATCGCAACCTGATCGCGGCGACTCTGCGGACCAACGCGTTCACGCCCGCCGCGTCGGAAGCGCTCGCGTTCAAGCTCGACAGCCACCTGATCCCCGGTCTCCCCGCGCCCGTGCCGTGGCGCGAAGTGTGGGTCTACTCGCCTCGCGTCGAAGGCATCCACCTCCGCGCCGGCCCGGTCGCACGTGGCGGCCTGCGCTGGTCCGATCGTCGCGACGATTTCCGTACTGAGATCCTCGGGCTGATGAAGGCGCAGCGCGTCAAGAACGCGGTTATCGTGCCGACAGGCGCGAAGGGCGGCTTCTATCCGAAGCAACTTCCCGCCCCGTCGAACCGCGACGCGTGGCTGGCCGAGGGCACCGAGAGCTACCGGATCTTCATCCGCACATTGCTGTCGATCACCGACAACATCGTCGAGGGCAAGGTCGTGCATCCGGAAGGCGTGACGATCCTCGACGGCGAGGACCCGTATTTCGTCGTCGCCGCCGACAAGGGCACCGCGACGTTCAGCGACGTGGCCAACGCGCTCGCGCTCGAACGCGGCTATTGGCTGGGCGACGCGTTCGCCTCCGGTGGCTCGGTCGGCTACGATCACAAGGCGATGGGGATCACCGCCAAGGGCGCGTGGCTGAGCGTCCAGCGGCACTTCGCCGAACGCGGGCTCGACGTGCAGAGCGAGAGCATCACCGTCGTCGGCTGCGGCGACATGTCCGGCGACGTGTTCGGCAACGGCATGTTGTTGTCGAAGACGCTGAAGGTCATCGCGGCGTTCGACCATCGCCACATCTTCCTCGATCCCGATCCCGACCCTGCGACCAGCTGGGACGAACGCAACCGCATGTTCGCGCTGCCGCGGTCGAGTTGGGCGGATTACGACGCGACACTGATCTCGAAGGGCGGCGGCGTGTTCGCGCGCACCGACAAGATCGTGAAGCTGTCGCCGCAGGTCCAGGCCGCGCTCGGCGTGACGGTCGGCGAGATGGAGCCGGGAGCGCTCATTTCGGCAATCCTCAAGGCGCCGGCGGACCTGCTCTGGTTCGGTGGCATCGGCACCTATGTGAAGGCGGCATCGGAAGCGAACGTCGCGGTCGGCGATCCGGCCAACGACCGGCTGCGCGTCAATGCCGAGGACCTGCGGGTCACCGCGATCGGCGAAGGTGCGAACCTGGGCGTCACGCAGGCGGCGCGCATCGCGTTCTCCACACGCGGCGGGCGGATCAACACCGACTTCATCGACAATTCAGCGGGCGTCGACTGCTCGGATAACGAGGTCAACATCAAGATCGCGCTCAACCGCGAAATGATCGAGGGGCGGCTCGACTACGAGGACCGCAACACGCTGCTCGCCAGCATGACCGACGACGTCGCGCATCTGGTGCTGGAGGACAACCGCCTCCAGACGCTGGCGCTGTCGATCGCCGAGGCGGACGGCGCGGTGGCCGTGCCGAGCTATGTCCGCGTGATCGAGATCTTCGAGGGCGGCGGCAGGCTCGATCGGGCGGTCGAGGGGCTCGCTTCGAACGATATCCTGCTGCGTCGTGGACAGGATGGTCTCGGCCTCACGCGGCCCGAGCTGGCGGTGCTGCTGGCGACGGCAAAGCTCGGGTTGCAGGATGCGATCGAGCATAGCGACATCGCCAAGGACGATGCGCTGAAACCCGACCTGCATGCCGCGTTCCCCGCGGCGATGCGCGAGCGGTTCGAGACGGCGATCGACGAACACCGGCTGCGGCCCGAGATCGTCGCGACCAAGCTCGCCAACCGGATCGTCAACCGATTGGGCATCCTCTACCCGTTCGAACTGGCGGAAGAGGAAGGCGCGGCGATGGGCGATATCGCGGCGATGTTCGTCGTCGCCGAGCGCCTGTTCGACCTGCCGGCCTTGTGGGCGGAGATCGAAACGGCGGTGATGCCCGAGGCGGCGCGGATCGCGCTGTTCGACGAGGTGGCCGTGGCGACCCGTTCGCAGATCGCCGACCTGTTGCGCGTGTCGGCGCCTGGCGCCGTACCGGGCGAAGTCCTCGCGCGATTGGCGAAGGGCATCACGCAGCTCGACAGCCAGACTGCGGCGTTGCTGCTCGAGGAGGCGAGCGCGCAGAGCAGCCGCATCGCGGGGCAGCTCGAGGCGGTCGGTGCGCCGGGCGATCTGGTACGCAAGGTCGTCCGCCTGTTCGAGATGGACGGCGCGGTCGGGCTGGCGGATCTCGGCGAGCGGATGGCGCTCGACGAGGCGGTAGTGACGCGGGCGTTCACGCATCTCGGGCAGGCGCTGGGGCTCGACTGGGCGCAGGCGAATGCGGCGCGGATCAGTCCGACCGATCCTTGGGAGCGGTTGCTGGTCGCCGGGCTGGCACGCGATTTTCAGCAGTTGCGGCTGGAGTTTCTCGCGCGCCGTGGGGCGCAGGATCCGCAAGGTGCGGTGGAGGCCTGGCTGCTCGCGAACGCCACGCGTGTGGCGCAGTTCAAGGCGGTGATCGACCGCGCGCGCCATGCGGCGGTGCCGAACGCGGCGATGCTGGCACAGATCGCCGGTCAGGCGCGGGTGCTGCTGGGGCGGTGACTGCTGTCCCTCTCCCCTGCGGGGAGAGGGAGGGGCCCGCGTGCTCTTGCGCGTGGGAGGGTGAGGGGCGTGAGGCTCGGGACGCGAGTCCCAACTCCCCTCACCCTCCCGTCGCCAAGAGGCTCCTCCTTCCCTCTCCCCGAAGGGGCGAGGGACAGGTTAGGCCCGCCGCGCTACCAGCTCGGCCTTCCACTTCCGCGCGCGCCACCACATGATCACGCCGGTCACCGCCAGTACCGCGGGCAATATCCCGCCCAGGAAGATGATCACCTGCCACAGAGCACCCATGTCGGTGCCATCGTGGATCCGTCGCATCCACCGCGCCACGCCGCCCTGAGGCCGCGCGGGTGCGGCGATCGCGCCGCCGGTGTCGTCCGCAACCTTCACCCCGATCGGCGCGCCGCCGCCCTGGCCCCTGCCCTGAAACGTTACCGTCCAGTCCGCGCTGAGGTCGGTCGGCCAGTTTACGCTCCGCAACGGTGCATTGTCGACGATGCCGCGGGCCTTGCCGATCGCCACCGCCAGTGGCTGCGCGGGCGACGCCAGCGGTTTCGCGCGCATCATCGCGCCGCGATCGGGACCGCCTCTCGGACGCGACGTCTCGCCGGTGAGCTTCCCGAAGACCTGCGGGAACGAGATCCAGGCACCCGTCAGCGACAGCACGAACAGCGGCAGCGCGATCCAGAAGCCGAACAAATGATGCAGGTTGGTTTCGACGTCACGGTGCCGTCGGAACCGGAACCCACGCGTCCACTTCCCAACCGTCGGCCACCACAACCACAGCCCGGTAAAGCACGACACCATCATCGCCACGCCGATCCAGCCGACGATCGAGCGCCCGACGCCGGGGAGTTGCAGGCTCCCGTGGAGCACGTGCAAGAACCGCACGAGCCCGGCGTTCGACGGCGACACCTCCAGCACGCGTGCCGTCGGCGGATCGAGATACACCATCGTCCGCTGGGGAGGCCCTTGCCGGATCGGCGCACTGGCCGAACTGGCCGCGACGATCACCGGGCCGCCGTCGTCGGGCATCGTCAGCGTCGCGATCCGCTCGCCATGCTTCAGCGCCGCGCGCGCCGCCGCGACATAGCTGTCCGGCCCGACCACGGTCCTCCCCGAAACCGCATAGCGCGCCGGATCGACGATCCGATCGAGCGCATCATGCCACATCAAAGCCGCACCGCTGAGCGACAGCGGGATGATCAGGATCGCCAGCACCAGCCCGATCCACTTGTGGACCTGGAACCACGCGCGCCGCATCGCCAGCTTGTTCATTGCATTCCCCCGTGTCTGGAGCGTGGCATGGGGGGGCTGTCGAAGTCCACATGAGAGACGGAGCGCAACATGCTCCCCTCCCTGGAAGGGAGGGGTTGGGGGTGGGTTGGCCTGCTCTGGTCGCGGCGTCTGGAGATACGGAAACCGACCTACCCCCTGCCCCTCCCTTTCAGGGAGGGGAGCAGAAGTCAGGCGTCCGCCCAGCGGCGCAGGAGATTGTGGTACACACCGGTCAGCCGCACGGTGGCTGGATCGCCCTGCCCTTGTGCGGCCGCGACTGCCTGCACGCCCTGGTCGAGATCGAACAGGATCCGCCGCGCGCCGTCGTCACGGACCATCGACTGGAGCCAGAAGAACGATGCGGTACGCACCCCGCGCGTCACCGGCGTCACCCGGTGCAGGCTGGAAGCGGGGTAGAGAACCATATGCCCGGCCGGTAGCTTGACCGATTGTGGCCCGAACTGGTCCTCGATCACCAGCTCGCCGCCGTCATAGGTCGCGGGGTCGTCGAGGAAGAGCGTTGCGGACAGGTCGCTGCGGATGCGAAAATCGGTGCCGCGCTTCATCCGGATCGCGTTGTCGACGTGCAGCCCAAAATCCTGTCCGCCGGTGTAGCGGTTGAACAGCGGCGGGAACACTTTAAGCGGGAGCGCCGCCGCGACGAACAGCGCGGACCTGCCGAGCGCATCGAGGACCATCCCGCCAGCCTCGCGCGCGGCGACCGAGTCCTCGGGCAATTGCTCGTTGCGCTTGGCGAGCGCGCTCTGTGGCCCCGACGTCGCGTTGCCGTCGATCCACTCGGCGTGATCGATCAGCGTGCGGACACGGGCGACGCCAGCAGCATCGAGGACATCAGGGATCGCGATCAACATGGCGTCACTCTAGAATGCGGCGGCGATACCGGCAAACTGCCCGCGTCGCCGCCGAGCCTCACAGGCTGTAGAACAGCGTCAGCCGCACCGAGCGCGCCTCGCCAGGCGTCGCCCAGCCATTGTTGCGGATGCCGGTGTAGTATTTCTCGTTGGTGAAGTTCTGCACGTTGAGCTGCGCGGTCAGGCCGTTGCCGACGGTGTACGACAGGAACGCGCGGTGCGTCAGGTAATCCGACGAGTGGAAGACCGGCGTCACCACGGTCGTCGGCGCGAGCGGGGTGGCCAGCGCGCTGTTGTTGAGCGCGAACGCCCCCTGATAGGTCAGGCCGTAGCCGAGTTGGAGGCCGAACGGAAGCGTGTAGGTAGTGAACAGGCTGCCCGAATGCTTCGGCGTGTTGGTGAGCTCCTGCCCCGCCTGCGTATCGAGGATCGCGGCCGAGTTGCCGCATGGGTTGGTCGTCGTCGTGGTCGTGCCGACGGTCGTACGGACCGGACCCGGATTGGCGAGACAGAAGTTCGAGACGCTCTGGATGACCTTCGCCTTCAGATACGTGTAGTTGGCGAAGATCGAGAACGCGTGCGAGATGCTGCCGCTGGCGCCCAGCGCGATGCCGTCGACGCGCGAACGGCCGTCGTTGACGCCCAGCGTCGTGACGATCGGGTCGTTCGTGGCGACACGGTAGTTGGTACGCTCGTTGCGGAACACCGCCGCCGTCAGCTGCAGCTTGCGCGAGAACAGGTCCGCCTTCGCGCCGAGTTCGTAGTTCACCGCCTTTTCCGGCTTCACGTCGCATGGGTCGAGCTGGCCCGCGGGTGCGTTGATCAACGTACCACAGCCGAGCCGGACGGTCGCCGACGTCGGCGTGGTCGCGTTGCCGTATGACGCGTACAGGCTGACGGTCTCGATCGGCTTGAAGTTAATGCCGCCGCGGTACGAGAACAGCGTTTCGTCGCTCGTCTGGTTCAGGCCGCGCGCATAGGTGCCGAGCGTCGCGTCGGGCACGACCGAGAAGGTATCGGCGCGGAAACGGCCCTTCGCATGCTCGTAGCGCAGGCCGAAATTGACCTCGATCTGCGGGATCACCTTGATCGTATCGAAAGCGTAGACCGCCGCATTGCTCGTCGTGCCCTCCGACCGGCCGGCCTGGATGAAGTTGAACGGGCCGGTATAGTCGGTGTTCGGGTTGGCGAGGTTGATCGGTGGCTGGGCGACCGTTGCGCCGGTCGCGGTACGCAACGTGTTGCCCGTGACGATCGTGTAATCCTCCTGCGAGACCGACGCGCCGAGAACCAGCGTATGCTCGAGTCCCGCGGTATCGAAGACCGAACGGAGATCGGTCTGGTTATAGAGGATCTGGTTTTCCTGGTTTCGGACGAAACCGCGAGGGCCGCTCGGGTAATAGGAACCGGGTATGTTCTGACCCGGAGCGGTTGCCGTCGGGGCGGGACAGGCCGCCGACGTCGTCGCGACGTTGGTCAGCGGCTGGGGCTGGAACCCGGTCGACAGGCAGAACACACCTTGCGGGGCGCTCGTCAACGAGTCCTGCTGGACGCGCTGCCACCGGCTCAGGTTGCGGATCAAGACCTTGTCGGAGAAGCTGTGGCTGACCGTCGCGGTGGCCTGGTCGACGGTGATGTCCTGCTTGTCGAGATTCCGGATGCCGTAATAGGCGGAGTTGTCAGCACCCGGCAGCGGCCCGTTGTTCACCGCATTGCGGAAGTACGGCACGCCGTAGACGGGGACGTTCTCGTCCTCCTGATGCAGATATTGCAGCGTCAGGCTGGTCGGGCCCTCGACGCCGACGATCAGCGACGGCGCGACCGCCCAACGCTTGTTGTTCTCGACGTCGCGGCCGGGAATGTCGTTCTTGTGCGCGACCGCATTCAGACGGACCGCGACGAGGTCACTGACGCGGACGTTCGAGTCGAGTGTCGTGCGATAATAATCGTCGGTGCCGACGCCGCCGGACACGA
Organism: Sphingomonas sp. Leaf230; assembly: GCF_001421745.1. GTDB lineage: Bacteria > Pseudomonadota > Alphaproteobacteria > Sphingomonadales > Sphingomonadaceae > Sphingomonas. The sequence goes on from NZ_LMKW01000010.1 coordinate 146,050, forward strand.
CCGTCAACGTTTCCGCCTGCGGGCGCTTGGTGATGAGGTTGATCGTGCCGCCGACCGATCCGCCACCGCCGAACACGCTGTTCGCGCCATTATAAACCTCGACCTGTTGCAGGTTGAACGTCTCGCTGCGGCTGTATTGCGCGCTGTCGCGGACGCCGTCGATCGTGATGTCGTTGTTGGCGGAATAGCCGCGCAGGTTGATACTGTCGCCGTATCCGCCGCCGCCTTCGCCCGCGCCGAAGGTGATGCCGGGGATCGTCTGCAACACGTCGCGCAGGGTCAGCAAATTCTGCTTGCGGATGGTCTGGTCGCCGATGATCGTCACGGTTTGCGTGGTGTCGAGCAGGCTGCGCGTCGCCTTCGGGCTCTCCAGCGTGGTCGCGGGGACGGTCTTCCCGTTGACGATGATTTCGTCGCGGTTGAGCTGCTTTTCCTGATCGTCGGCCGCGTGGACCTTTGCCGATCCAGCCGAGCGGTCGGCAGCGTAGGCTGGTGCGCTGGCAATGAACCCTACGCACGAAAGCGCAAGAAATGCAGGCGCGGCGGACGAGCGCGACGAAGGACCAGACATGCGAAACCCCTTATTGTTGCGGGTTCGCTATTGAGAGTCGTTCTCACTGTCAACGCTATTGCGACTAATTCTCATGAATCGTTCGAGAACAGCCATGATCTCAAGGCGCTAGCGAGATTGGGGGGATCGTCAGCCAAGATGCGTATCGCGTCGATTTCTGCGACCAGCGCAGACAAGGGCAACGCGAGGCGCGCCGCAGAAGCCTCCAGCGCTTGCCAGAAGATGGGTTCGAGGCTGATGGACGTCTGGTGGCCTGCAATGGTGATCGAGCGTTTGACGGGTCCGTGGAACCCGCCCGCGGGCGCCGTAATGCCGCCGCCCGCGATCACCGGCGGATCATTCGGTATCGAACAGCGAGGCCAACTGCTCGATGATCGTGCCGCCAAGCTGTTCGACGTCCATGATCGTGACGGCGCGCGCGTAATAGCGGGTGACGTCGTGGCCGATGCCGATCGCGACCAGCTCGACCGGCGACTTGCTCTCGATCCAGCCGATCACCTGGCGCAGATGGCGCTCCAGATACGAGCCGGAATTCACCGAGAGCGTCGAATCGTCGACCGGTGCGCCGTCGCTGATCACCATCAGGATGCGACGCTCTTCAGGCCGCGCGACCAGCCGCGCGTGCGCCCACATCAGCGCCTCGCCGTCGATATTCTCCTTCAGCAACCCCTCGCGCATCATCAGCCCGAGTGAGTTGCGCGCGCGGCGCCACGGCTCGTCGGCGCGCTTGTAGACGATGTGGCGAATGTCGTTGAGCCGACCCGGCTGCGGCGGACGCCCGGCGGCGAGCCAGGTCTCGCGGCTCTGCCCGCCCTTCCAGGCGCGCGTTGTGAAGCCGAGGATCTCGGTCTTCACACCGCAGCGCTCCAGCGTGCGGGCGAGAATATCCGCGCTGATCGCCGCGATCGAGATCGGGCGGCCGCGCATCGAGCCGGAATTGTCGATCAGCAGCGTCACCACGGTGTCGCGGAAATCGGTCTCGCGCTCGGCCTTGTAGCTCAGCGACAGCGTCGGGTTGACGATCACGCGCGCCAGCCGCGCCGCGTCGAGGATGCCCTCTTCCTGGTCGAAATCCCACGATCGCGACTGCTGCGCCATCAGCCGCCGCTGGAGCCGGTTGGCGAGCTTCGACACGGTCGATTGCAGGTGGACGAGTTGCTGGTCGAGATAGCCGCGCAGGCGTGCGAGCTCGTCGGCGTCGCACAGTTCGGTGGCGGCGATCACCTCGTCGAACTGCGTCGTCCACGGCTTGTAGTCGAACGCGCCGCCCATGTCCGCAAAGGGACGGTTCGGGCGGACCGGCTGCATGCCTTCCTCGCCATCGTCGCCGGGCTCGCCGTCGATGTCGTCCATCGACTCGTCGCTCTGCTCCTGGCCGTCGCTTTCCTCGTTCTGCTGCTCGGACTGCTCGCCGCGCGCCTCGACTTCGCCCTGGCCGTCCTCGCCCTGGTCGTCGCCTTCGTCGCCCTCGTCCTGCTGCTGCTCGTCGGTACCCTCGTCCTCGGAGCCGCCCTCGTCGCTCTCCTCGGGGACCTGATCGCCCTCGACCAGCTCGAGTTCCTGCAACATCTTCCGCGCGAGACCCTGGAACGCCTTCTGGTCGTCGAGCGCATAGGCCAGCGCGTCGAGATCGGTCTTGCTCTCGATCCACTCCCGCACCAGCGCGAGACCGGGTGCGGCGATCGCGGGCGATTCCTGTCCGGTCAGCCGCTCGCGCACCATTAGGCCAAGCGCGGTCGACAGCGGCACTTCGTCACGGTTGCGCGCGCGCGTAATCGGGTCAGCGCGCAAGCGGACGTCGAGCGCGCGGTCGAGATTCTCGGTGATCCCCGCATAACCGCGCGACCCGAGCGCTTCTACACGTGCGGTTTCGACGGAATCGAACACCGCGCGCGCTACGGCCTCGGCGGGCGCCGCACGATTATGCAGCGCGATGTCGTGATGCTTCAACCGGAGTGCGAATCCGTCCGCGAAGCCACGCGCCTCGGCGACCTGCTCCAGCGGCAGGGCGCGCGCGGGCATCGGCACCTTGATGTGCTTGCCGCTCTGCGTCGGCGCATCGGCGGTGAAGGCGAGTTCGACCTCCGGCTCCTCCGAAATCGCACGCGCCGTGCCGGCAAGAACCGCCTTGAAGCGATCGAGAGGGGTTTCGTTGGCCAAAGGCTTACGCCTTGCCCACCACGCTCTCGGGCAGGTCCTTGCCGAACACGCGCTGGTAATATTCAGCCACCAGCGAACGCTCCGCCTCGTCGCACTTGTTGAGGAAGCTCAACCGGAACGCGAAGCCGACGTCGCCGAAGATCAGCGCGTTCTGCGCCCAGGTGATCACCGTACGCGGGCTCATTACGGTCGAGATGTCGCCGTTGACGAAGCCCTTGCGGGTCATGTCCGCCACCCGCACCATGTTCTCGACGGTCTTCTTGCCCTCGGGCTTGTCGTATTCGCCGGACTTGGCGAGCACGATCTGCGCCTCGACCTTGGCGGGCAGGTAGTTGAGCGTGACGACGATGTTCCAGCGATCCATCTGGCCCTGGTTGATCTGCTGCGTGCCGTGATACAGCCCGCTCGTATCGCCGAGGCCGACCGTGTTGGCGGTCGCGAACAGGCGGAACCACGGGTTCGGGCGAATCACGCGGTTCTGGTCGAGCAGCGTCAGCTTGCCCTCGGTCTCCAACACGCGCTGGATCACGAACATCACGTCCGGGCGGCCGGCGTCGTACTCGTCGAACACGAGCGCGGTCGGCGTCTGCAACGCCCAGGGCAGCAGGCCCTCGCGGAACTCGGTGATCTGCTGGCCGTCCTTCAGCACGATCGCGTCGCGGCCGATCAGGTCGATACGGCTGATGTGCGCGTCGAGATTGATGCGGATGCACGGCCATTTCAGGCGCGCCGCGACCTGCTCGATATGCGTCGACTTGCCGGTACCGTGATAGCCCTGGACCATCACGCGGCGGTTATGCGCGAACCCCGCCAGCACGGCGAGCGTAGTGTCGGCGTCGAAGACGTACGCCGGATCGAGATCGGGGACGCGCTCGTCGGCTTCGGAGAAGGCCGGCACTTCCATGTCGGAATCGATCCCGAACATCTCGCGCACTTTCACCATGCGGTCGGGTGCGTCGAGGATCGTGGTCTCGCGGCTATCTGGCTGGGTATTCGGGATATCGGTCATGTTGGCCTCGTGTTCCCGGTAGCTCTAGGCCAAGCGCGGGCAGTTACTCAACCGCCGCTGTACGATTGGTCAGGCGATTGACCGGAAGAGTTAGACGAACCGCTCGCCAGCCGTGCGGTTCCGGCTGGCGCGTCGTGAAATATCGATCAGAGTAAGTATGGATCACATTCCCAGCTTGTCAGGCAAACGCGGTCGCGCCTTTCAGGTGCTGGTAGGCAGCGATCACCTTCTGCAATTCCGCTTCATGCGCCCGGTCGCCGCCGTTGCGGTCGGGGTGATAGCGGCGAACGAGTTCGCTGTAGCGTTTGCGCAAGGCCGTCCGGTCGGTGTCCGTGCCGAGCCCCAACACGCGCAACGAGCGCCGCTCGCCGTCGGAGAGCACGCGGCCATCCTTTCGCGCCGCCGCCATCCGCTCGCCGAAGCGTGCACCGATCGCATCGATCGGATCGGCGAAGTCCGCCCATTTCGGCGGGGTGTCGCCGCCGCCATGCGCAAACGCGCGCGTCTCGCGTTCCCAGCCCGCCAGCGGGCGCTGCGCGTAGTGAATCTCGTCCGCGGTCATGCCGTCGAAGAAATTATACCCCGAATTGAACGCGCGGACATGCTCGAGGCAGAACCAGCGGAAATGCGGCGGGCCGCCGTCGCTCGGCCCTTCGAGCGGGGGAGCGCGAAATTCGCCGGGCTCCTCGCATTCGCGCCACATGCAGACTCGACCCGTCCCTTCCACGCGGCCGTGAAACCGTGGGCTGGGGCGTTCCTTCCGCTCTTTTCGATCGTCGTCCGCCACCGGCTCCCCGCGCTTTTCAAAACGGGCTATATAGGGAGCATGACAGACCTCGCCACCGGCTCCGTACAGGACCAGATCACCGCCCGCCTCACCGCGACACTCGCCCCGACGCAGCTGACCGTCGTCAACGAGAGCGGCTTGCACGCCGGCCACATGGGCGACGACGGCACCGGCGAGACGCATTTCCGCGTCGAGGTGGAAACGTCGGCGTTCGAAGGCCTTAATCGCGTCGCCCGCCAGCGACTCGTGAACCAGGCGCTCGCCGAACTGTTGAGCACGAAGATCCACGCGCTCGCCATCAAGGCCCGCGCACCCGGGGAAAGCTGATGTCCTACAAGCTCTGGTACTGGCCCTCGATCCAGGGGCGCGGCGAGTTCGTCCGGCTTGCGCTGGAAGGCGCCGAGATCGAGTACGAGGATTGCGCGCGCGGCGTAGGCGAGGACGGTCTCATGGCCGATCTGAACGACCGCGCCGGTCGGACGCCATTCGCACCGCCCTATCTCGAACTTGACGGCCTCGTGATCGCGCAGGTCGCCAACATCCTGATGTATCTCGGCGAGCGTCACGGCCTCGCGCCGTCGAACATGGCGGATCGGCTGTGGCTTAACCAGTTCCAGCTGACGATCGCCGACCTCGTCGCGGAGGTCCACAACGTCCATCATCCGGTCGCGATGATGGACTATTACGACGACCAGAAACCCGAGGCCGCGCGCGCCGCCAAGCAGTTCCGCGAGGCGCGGATGCCAAAGTATTTGGGACATTTTGAGGAGGCCGCGCAGGCGAATGCGGGTGACTGGCTGATCGATCACAAGTGGAGCTATGCTGATACGTCGCTGTTCCAGGTGATCGAGGGGCTGCGGTACATGTTCCCGAAGCGGATGAAGACGCTCGAACCTGACTATCCGAACTTGGTCCGGATTCATGATCAGGTCGCCGAGCTGCCCGGCATCAAGGCCTATCTAAAAAGCGACCGTCGCCTCGCCTTCAACACCGACGGCATCTTCCGCGCCTATCCGGAACTCGACGCGGTATGAGGCTTGGCAGTGTCCTGACACTCAGCACGTCGCCGGCCAGCACCTCCCCGGCGAAGGCCGGGGTCCAGTTGAGAGACAGTGGTAAAGAGGGGCAGCCCGTCGCCATATCGACCTTTCCAACTGGGCCCCGGCCTTCGCCGGGGAGGTGCTGGTTGTGAGGACCCCGCGCCCAGCAGCTAGGATACTTCTCGTCGACGGCCAGGACCGCGTCCTGATGTTCCGCTTCACGCCCGCCGATCGCCACCCGCTCTGGTGCACACCGGGCGGTGCGGTCGATCCGGGCGAGAGCTACGCCGCCGCCGCCCGCCGCGAACTCTGGGAAGAAGTCGGCCTCGACATCGACTGCGGTCCCGAAGTCGCACGCCGCGTCGTCGACTTCCGCACCTTCGAAGGCACAGAGGTCACCGCGGACGAACGCTATTTCCGGATCGACGTCGACACCTGCGACGTAAAGGCCGGCAATCTCACCGAACAGGAGAAGCAACTGCTCGTCGGTCACCGCTGGTTTTCCCGAAACGACATCGCGGGCTTCCACGAAACGCTCTATCCAGCAGACTTGGTCGAACTCCTCGACGCCACGGAACCTGCCAAGGGATAACGCCATGCTCGATGATTTCGTCCTCCAGACCATCCTGCCGTCGACGCACGATCTTGGCGGCTTCAAGGTCCACCGCACGCTGCCGAACAAGGAACGGACGATGGTCGGCCCGTTCCTGTTCTTCGACCAGATGGGCCCGGCGCATCTCGACGTAGGTCAAGGCATCGACGTTCGGCCGCACCCGCATATCAACCTGTCGACCGTCACATATCTGTTCGACGGCGCGATCGACCACCGCGATTCGCTCGGCACGCAGGCGCGGATCGAGCCCGGCGCAGTCAACCTGATGACCGCGGGTCACGGCATCGTCCATTCAGAGCGCTCGCCCGGCGACGAGCGTGCCGAAGGGCCGAACCTGTCGGGAATCCAGACGTGGCTGGCGATGCCCGAAGCGGTCGAGGAGATCGACCCCGCATTCGAGCACGTCACCAAGGCGCAACTGCCGACGATCGAGGCGCACGGTGCGCGCTCGCGGATCATCATGGGGAGCCTGTGGGGCCAGACCGCGCCGACCACGACCTATTCGGGGACGATCTACGCCGACATCGCGCTCGATCCGGGCGCGAGCGTGCCGATCGACGCGGCGGCCGAGGAGCGCGCGATCTACCTCGCGATGGGCGAGGCGACGCTGGAAGGCGTGAGCCTCGAGCCGCAGGTGCTGTATGTGCTCCGCCCCGGTATCTCGGCAACGCTGCGGTCTGCGCATGGCGGCCGCGCGATGCTCTGCGGCGGCGATGCGTTCACGACGCCGCGCCATGTCTGGTGGAATTTCGTCAGCTCGAACCGGGATCGTATCGAGCAGGCGAAGCGGGACTGGAACGCGGGCAACTTTCCGAAGGTGCCTGGGGACGAGAAGGAATGGATCGAGATTCCCGCGGTCCCTAAGACGGTCAGCTATCCGTGATTCCCCCCCCTCCCGCAWGCGGGAGGGGGCTGGGGGTGGGCTCGCGCTATCGACCAGCGATCCGTTTGAAATTGGCCGGGAGCCCACCCCCAGCCCCTCCCGCATGCGGGAGGGGAGAAGAAGGCGTATCCTCCCCTCTCGCTTGCGGGAGGGGTCGGGGGAGGGCATGACCAGAAGGCAGCGCGACGGGTAGGCCCTTCCCTAACCCCTCCCGCCAGCGGGAGGGGAATGATGTCGGACCTGCAACGCATCGCGCTATCCACGGGCGTCGAACTCGACGTCGCGATCAGCGGCGATCCCGCGAACCCGCCCGTCATCCTCCTCCACGGCTTCCCCGAATCGCATCGTACGTGGCGCGACATCGCCCCGGACCTCGCCCGCGACCATTACGTGATCGCTCCCGATCAGCGCGGCTTCGCACGCTCGTCCAAGCCGGAGAGCGTCGACAGCTATACCCCCGACAAGATCGTCGCCGACCTGATCGCGCTCGCGGATCACCTCGACATCGACCGCTTCACGCTGGTCGGCCACGACTGGGGCGGCGCAGTCGCGTGGATGGCGGCGTTGCGCCACCCCGAGCGCATCGCGAAGCTGGTGATCATCAACGCCCCCCACCCGCTCGTCTTCCAGCGGACCATGTTCGACGACCTCGAACAGCGCGCCGCCAGCCAGTACATTCGGGCTTTCCGCAATCCCGATCTCGAAAAGCACATCGAGTCGATCGGCCTCGAAACCTTCTTCGACACCAGTTTCTCGAAGCACGCCGATCTCGCCGCGATGGCGGAGGACAAGGCCGCCTATCTCGACGAATGGGGCCAGCCCGGCGCGATTACCGGCATGCTCAACTGGTACCGCGCGAGCGCGATCGTCGTGCCCGAAATGGACGAGACGCCGCCCCGCCCCGCCTTCCTCGACGGGCCGTTCCCGCCAACCAAGATGCCGGTGCTGGTGATCTGGGGAGTGCAGGACAGCGCTTTGCTGCCGAGTCAGCTCGACCTTGGCGCTTATGTGCCCGACCTCACGATCGAGAAGATCAATGCGGGGCATTTCGTGCCGTGGCAGAAACCCGACGCTGTGATCGCCGCTATGCGCCGTTGGGGTGTCTGAGCCGACCGTCGGTCAGCGACGTACGTACCCTTTGGCCAGGCCCCCCCCCGGCAAAGGCCGGGGCCCAATCGGGGGGCGGCCGTAACTCGGGGCAGCGCTACGTTACTGCAACCTTTCCAATTGGACCCCGGCCTTCGCCGGGGGGGGGGGGCCGTATGCGGCGGCGCAGGTCCGCGCAACATTCGACCGAACCTTCGCCACCTGTCTGAATCCTGACCACCGCATTCGGCGATCGTTCAGCGCGGCGGGAGCAAAAGTCTGTCCATGCCGTTGATCCGGCGTCGATACAGGAGAGCAATCATGCGTAAGATGATCCTTGCGGCCGTAGCTGCCGCCACCCTCGTCCCCACCTTCGCGACCGCGCAGAGCTATGGCGAAGTCCGTCGCGACCAGCGCGAAATCCGCGAGAGCCGTCGCGACCTCGATCGTGCACGCCGCTACGGCGACCGCGGCGATGTCCGCGAAGCCCGCCAGGAACTGCGCGAAGATCGCCGCGAAGCGCGCGAGGACTGGCGCGACTATCGCCGCACGCACGGTAACGTCTACCGCCGCCCCGCCTATGTCGGACCGCGCGGCTATCGTTATCGTCCGGTGAGCGTTGGCTACCGATTCGCGCCGAACTATTACGGTCGCCAATACTGGATCAACGACTATCAGACGTACCGCCTGTCACGCCCCGCCTACGGCTATCAGCGCTGGGTCCGCTACGGCCGCGACGTCGTTCTGGTCGACACGCGCAACGGCCGCGTCGCCCAGGTCAATAACGGCTTCTTCTACTAGGACCTTCTACCAAGTTTGGGCGGCCTGGGAGCGATCCCGGGCCGCCCTCGTATCTGGCGCCTCAGTCCTTCTCGTAGGCGCCACGTCGCATGACGTAGTCCCGCGTCTCGTACGGCGCCGAGAGCCCCTCGACCCAGGCGCCATGCGCATGCGTCAGCGCAACCAGTTCCATCGGCCGCTCGCCCGGCCAGCCGCGTACGCGGACCTCGTGGCGGTGCAGATCGCGGTTCGGCTCCATCATCACCCAGCCGAGCGGTCGCTCCACCGTCGCGCGCGCGCCCGCTGCGTCCATCGCGACCCGGATCCGCTCGCGGGAGGTCGCCGGCAGATACTGCCACACCACCGAATGCATCAGCACGCGCGTAACGCCGCCGGGCTGCGGATCGGCCAACCTTGCCTCAACCCAGTCGGCGGCATCGCCTTCGACCAGATCGACGCCGCCCTTCCGCACCATCGCAATCGCCGCCGCGAGCCGCGCCTGTCGCTCGACCGCGTCGACCCAGACATACGCCTCGAGCCGCGCCGCTGCGGCCAGATCAGCGACGTTCACCGGGTGGATATCGACGCCGCTTGTCGATTCGATCTTGACCGGCGCGCCTGGCGGCGGCGTACCCCGCCATTCGGGGTGGATAGTCACAGGCGACGCCGATGGTCCGACATTCACACCGCCAAGGTCGAACCGATATCGATCGATCAGCAGATTGAGCCCCGCGCTCGAGCCGATCTCCAGCACCTCGAACCGCGGCCCGTACCGCTCGGCCAGATGCAATATGCCGGTCATCATTCCGGCGGACCGCGCCGCCTCGTTGGTCTGCGGCGGTCCGTCGAGCCACGGCAGCAAGGCCGCATCCTGTGCGACGAGCGTTGCCTTTAGTATCGCGACGATCCGCGCCGGGTCGGTTTCTACGCCGGCGAATACGGCAGAAAGCTTCGGATCGACGCCCGCGCGATGCAGTCCGTGCAGTCCACCCACCAGCCGTAACGCCAAGGCATCCGCGACCGGCTCGCCCGCCCAGTCGAGCACCCGCCGCCCCGTCTCGCTGTCCCGTTCAAGCGACTCCGCCAGCGCGCCGCAAACCCGCGCCGTGATCGGCGCGTCCATCGCGGCGCAATACCCCGCCTGGATTCCGAACGCGGAGCAACTTGCCATTACATTTGCCATACGCACGTTGTTGCACCCGCCATGCCCCCCCCGTAAAGCCCGGCGCGTGCCAGAGTCCCAGATCATCATCGCCGTCCCCAAGGGACGTATCCTCGCCGAGGCCCTGCCTTTGCTCGCGCGCGCCGGGGTGCATCCCGAAGCGTCGTTCTCGGACGAAAATTCGCGTGCGTTGCGCTTTGCGACCAACGATCCTGCGATTTCGCTGATCCGGGTGCGCGCGTTCGACGTCGCTACCTTCGTCGCGCACGGGGCGGCGCAATTCGGCATCGTCGGGTCGGACGTGATCGCGGAGTTCGGGTATTCGGAACTGTACGCACCGGTCGATCTGGGCATCGGCCATTGCCGGCTGTCAGTCGCCGAGCCTGCCGAGATGGCGGCGCGGGACGATCCGCGCGGCTGGAGCCATGTTCGGGTCGCGACCAAATATCCGCATGTTACCGCGGCGCATTTTGCCAGCCGTGGCGTGCAGGCGGAGTGCGTGAAGCTCAATGGCGCGATGGAGTTGGCGCCGACCTTGGGATTGGCGCCGCGGATCGTCGATCTCGTTTCGTCGGGGCGGACGTTGCTGGAAAACGGACTGGTCGAGGTCGAGACGATCATGGAGGTCACCAGCCGCCTGGTGGTCAACCGCGCCGCGATGAAGACGCGTGCCCGGGTGGTGCCGCTGGTCGAGGCTTTCCGTCGCGCGGTCGATGCGCAGGAGATGGCAGCATGAGCGCGCTGTTCTGCTCCCCTTCCCGCATGCGGGAAGAGGTCGGGGGTTGGGCTCGCGCTATCCTCAGCCGTAATGCCCGCGGTGAGCGCGTGCCCACCCCCAGCCCCTCCCGCTCGCGGGAGGGGGGCAAGTGATCCGCCTCTCTACCTCGGATGCGGACTTTGCAACGCGCTTCACCGTGCTGGTCGAGGACCGTCGCGAGTCCGATGCAGGCGTCACGCAGGACGTCGCCGCGATCATCGCGGCCGTCCGCCGCGACGGTGAAACCGCGATCCGCGACCTGACGCAGAAGCACGACCGCCACGACCTCGAAACCACCGGCTGGAAGATCGACGCTGCCGACTGCGAGGCCGCGTTCAAGGCGCTTGATCCGGACCTGCGCACCGCGCTCGAACTCGCCGCGACCCGCATCCGCGCGTATCACGAGAAACAGCGTCCACTCGACAGCGACTCGGTCGACTCCGCGGGTGTGAGGCTCGGCGCGCGCTGGCTCCCAGTTGACGCCGCTGGCATCTACGTCCCCGGTGGACGTGCCGCCTACCCTTCGTCGCTGCTAATGAATGCGATCCCCGCCAAGGTTGCGGGCGTCGGCCGTCTCGCGATGGTCACGCCGACTCCGGACGGCCAGATCAATCCGCTGGTCCTTGCCGCCGCGCACCTCGCCGGCGTCGATGAAGTGTGGCGCGTCGGTGGCGCGCAGGCTGTCGCCGCGCTTGCGTACGGCGCGGGCCGGGTCAAGCCGGTCGACGTCATCACCGGCCCCGGCAACGCCTGGGTCGCCGAGGCCAAGCGCCAGGTCTACGGCGTCGTCGGCATCGACATGGTCGCGGGTCCCTCGGAAATCGTCGTCGTGGCGGACGCGCTCAACGATCCCGAATGGACCGCCGCCGACCTGCTCAGCCAGGCCGAGCACGATTTGACCACGCAGTCGATCCTGTTCACGGACGATGCCGCGTTTGCCGACAAGGTCGCGGATGCCGTCGACCGCCAGTTGCGCGAGCTGGCTACGGAGGCGGTCGCGCGCGTTGCTTGGGAAACCAATGGGGCGATCGTGGTCGTCGACACGCTGGCGGACGCGATCCCGCTGGTCGACCGCCTTGCCGCCGAGCATCTCCAGCTGGCGATCCCCGATCCGCAGGGATTTTTCGACCGTATCCGCCATGCGGGTTCTGTATTCCTTGGCCGCTACACGCCTGAGGCGATCGGCGATTACGTCGCGGGGCCGAACCACGTCCTCCCGACGGGCCGTCGGGCGCGGTTTGCCTCTGGGTTGTCGGTGCTCGACTTCATGAAACGCACCAGTTTCCTTGCTCTGGACGAAGCCGCCTTGCGCGAACTCGGGCCTGCCACCGTCGCCCTCGCGAATGCCGAGGGCCTTCCCGCACACGCAAAATCAGTGGCTTTGCGGCTGCGGCTCAACAGTTAGTTTGGTTCACGCGGAGGCGCGGAGGCGCGGAGGCGCGGAGGCGCGGAGACGCGGAGGTATCGACCTAGCCGCGTAGCGGCCCTTCAATCACTAGCGGATGAGGAGATCGAAGCGGCTGCGCCGCACGCAACAGCTCCGCGCCTCCGCGTGAACAAACCTTCTTGCCGTTCCGTTCGAAACGCAAAGGGCTGACACACACGCGCCCCGCGCCTACAGGCAACCGCTTATGACTCGAACCGCCCCCCGCACCAAGGCGCGTGCCGCCGCTCGCCTCGCCGCCGTCCAAGCCACGTACCAGCACGAGATGGAGGGCACCGCGATGCCCGTCCTGCTCAACGAATTCCACCAGCACCGACTCGGCGCGACGATCGAAGACGTCGAATATGCCGAGGCCGACGTCGATTTCTTCGACGACCTGGTGTCCGGGGCCAACGCGCGCGCCGGCGAGATCGACGTGCTGATCGAGGGCAAGTTGGCCAAGGGCTGGACGCTCGCCCGCCTCGACAAGCCGATGAAGGCGATCATCCGTGTCGGCACGTACGAGTTGCTCGCGCGGAAGGACGTGCCGGTCGCTGCGGTGATCAGCGAATATGTCGACGTGGCGCATGCGTTCTACGACAAGCGCGAGTCGGGCTTCGTGAACGGGTTGCTCGACGGTATCGCGAAAGAAGTGCGTAGCTGATAACCTCCCTCTCCCCGAAGGGGAGAGGGAGCAGTTGGTGACCCTCTGCCTGGAGGGGAGAGGGAGCAGTTGGTGACCGAAACCGAGTTCATTGCTGCCTTACGCCGGCTCCCGCTGCATGCCACCGCGCGTGGCCTGAACGACGACACTGCCTTGCTCGACGCAGGGCCGCTCGTCGTCACCACCGACACGCTGGTCGAAGGCGTACACTTCCTCCCGATCGACCCCGCGCAGGACGTCGCGTGGAAGCTGGTCGCGACCAACCTCTCCGACCTCGCCGCCAAGGGTGCGAAACCCGAAGGCATCCTCCTCAACTACCCGCTTGGCGACAATGCGTGGGACCGTGCGTTTCTCGAAGGGCTGGCCGACGTCCTGGCGACTTTCGACACGCGCATCATCGGCGGCGACACGGTGACGCTGCCCCCGAGTGCGCCCCGCGTCCTGACCGTCACCGCGTTCGGGAGCGATGCCGCAGCGCCCGCCCGTAGCGGCGCACTCGTAGGCGACGCGCTCTACGTCACCGGCACGATTGGCGATGCGGGCGCGGGGCTCGCCATCGCGCTCGGCGCGCAGGGCCCAGCCGAACTGCTCGCCGCGTACCGCTGCCCGCAGCCACGACTCGCCGATGGTCGCATCCTTGGCCGCCAAGTCCACGCGATGATGGACGTCTCCGACGGCCTCCTCATCGACGCGTCCCGCATGGCACAAGCCAGCAACCTCGCCGTCAGCATCGATCTCGCGAGTATTCCCCTCTCCGACGCCTATAGCACCTTCTCCGGCGACCGGCTTGCCGCCGCAACTGCCGGAGACGACTACCAACTCCTTTTTGCTGCACCGCAAGATTTCGCCACCGACGCCACTTGCATCGGTGCGTTCTCGGCCGGCTCGGGACTTACCCTTCACGACTCCGGCAAACCCGTGCCGCTGCCGCCAAGTCTAGGCTACGAGCACGCCCCCCGAGGATAACTTGCGCAATACCCCGGCACTGATAGGTTCCTTACATCGGGACTCGGCAAAGCCGGGACCGGAGAGGACCTGACAAGAGGGATAGCGCCGTATGACGACCGTCTATTTGGCCATGATCTGCGGCGTGATCGCCGTCCTATATGGTTTCGTCACCAGTCGACAGGTGCTTGCCGCCTCCCCCGGCAACGAGAAGATGCAGGACATCGCCGCCGCCATCCAGGAAGGCGCGAAGGCCTATTTGGGTCGCCAATACACCACGATTGCGATCGTCGGCGTGATCGTCGCGGCGATCCTTCTCTTCACGCTCGGCTATATCTCGACGGTCGGCTTCGTCATCGGCGCGCTGCTGTCGGGCGTCGCCGGCTATGTCGGCATGAACATCTCGGTCCGCGCCAACGTGCGCACCGCAGAGGCTGCGCGCACGTCGCTGCAAGCGGGCCTGACGATGGCGTTCCGCTCCGGCGCGGTGACCGGCATGCTCGTGGCGGGTCTCGGCCTGCTCGCGATCAGCGCGTTCTTCTGGTATCTGACCGGTCCCGCAGGGCATGCCCCCAACGACCGGATCATCGTCGAGGCGCTGACCGCACTCGCGTTCGGCGCGTCGCTGATCTCGATCTTTGCGCGGCTTGGCGGCGGCATCTTCACCAAGGCAGCGGACGTCGGCGCGGATCTGGTCGGCAAGGTCGAGGCCGGTATCCCCGAGGACGATCCCCGCAACCCCGCCGTGATCGCGGACAATGTCGGCGACAACGTCGGCGACTGCGCGGGCATGGCGGCCGATCTGTTCGAGACCTACGTCGTCACTCTCGGCGTCACGATGATCTCGATCGCGCTGCTGATCCAGGCGAGCGGCGCCGAACTGATGCGGCTGATGACTCTGCCGCTGCTGGTGGGCGGGGTGTGCATCGTCACCTCGATCATCGGCACGTACATGGTCCGGCTCGGTGGCGGCAGCATCATGGGCGCGCTCTACAAGGGCTTCTTCACCTCGACAATCCTGTCGATCCCGGCGATCTACCTCGCCACGCAATATGTGCTCGGCGACCTTCACCGCGTGATCGGCGGCGCAGGCTTCCTCGATCCTGCGACTGACGATCTCACCACGCAGGCGGCGCCGTCGCTGACGCGGAGCTTCACGGGCATGGACCTGTTCTGGTCGATGATGATCGGGCTCGTCGTGACCGGGCTGATCGTGTGGATCACCGAATATTACACCGGCACCAATCACCGCCCGGTCCAGTCGATCGCCAAGGCATCCGAGACCGGCCACGGCACCAACGTCATCCAGGGGTTGGCGATCAGCCTAGAATCCACCGCTTTGCCGACGCTGGTCATCGTCGTCGCGGTGATCGTCGCCTACCAGCTGGCCGGGATCATAGGAATCGCCTTTGCTGCGACCGCAATGCTCGCCCAAGCCGGCATGGTCGTCGCGCTCGACGCCTATGGCCCGGTCACCGACAACGCAGGCGGGATCGCCGAGATGTCCGGGCTGCCCGACGACGTCCGGCAGAGGACCGATGCGCTCGACGCGGTCGGCAACACCACAAAGGCGGTCACCAAGGGCTATGCGATCGGCTCGGCCGGGCTCGCCGCGCTCGTGCTGTTCGGAGCGTACACGACGGATCTCGCGACCTACTTCCCTGATGTCACGGTCGATTTCAGCCTCAGCAACCCGTACGTCATCGTCGGCCTGCTGCTCGGCGCGCTGCTCCCGTATCTGTTCGGTGCATTCGGCATGACCGCGGTCGGTCGCGCAGCCGGCGCGGTCGTCGAGGAAGTCCGCGAGCAATTCCGCAACAACCCCGGCATCATGCTCGGCACCAGCCGCCCCGACTACGCACGGACGGTCGACCTCGTCACCAAGGCGGCGATCCGCGAGATGATCGTGCCGTCTCTCCTGCCGGTGCTGAGCCCACTCGCCGTGTATTTCATCATCACCGCCGTTGCGGGCCAGGCCGCTGGCTTCGCGTCGCTCGGCGCGATGTTGCTCGGCGTGATCGTATCCGGGCTGTTCGTCGCGATCTCGATGACGAGCGGCGGCGGCGCTTGGGACAACGCCAAGAAGTACATCGAGGACGGCAACCACGGCGGCAAGGGGTCCGAAGCGCACAAGGCCGCGATCACCGGCGACACCGTCGGCGATCCGTACAAGGATACTGCCGGCCCTGCGGTGAACCCGATGATCAAGATCACCAACATCGTCGCACTGCTGCTGCTCGCAGCTCTGGCCGGCGGCGGCGTGGGGTGAACTGAACTGGATCGCCGATCGGTCAGCTACGCTGGCCGCTCTGCGATCCATTCACTGCCCGGTGCTTCAATGTTTGCCATCCATTCCCGCGCGATAACAAGGCAGTGCGCCGCGTGCGCAATTTCCACTCAGTCCCATCGACCTCGGTGTTGCACTGATCCGCTGCAGCCTCCTCTTGTGCCGGCTACCGAACGCGATACTCTGCGCAAACGGTCGTTGGGGAATGGCCGGGGGGACTGATGATGACGTGGCGTACGAGCCTGCTGGCCGGTGCAATGATACCGACGATCGCGGTCGCGCAGACTGCGCCGCCGCCCGCCTCCGCGCCGAAGGCGAACGCCACGCTCTCGGACCGGGTGCCGGTCGAAACCTTTGCCAAACTGCCCGGCATAGCCAATCCGAAGCTCTCGCCCGACGGCACGCGTATCGCCGCGAAGATGGCGATCGACGGCGTCCAGGTGCTGGTCGTCGCGCCGCTGTTTCCCGGTGGCAAGCTTGCCGCGATCAAGGTCGGGGCGACGGTCGACATCAATTGGTGGCGCTGGGTCGGTGACGACTGGCTCGCGGTCGGCATCGGGTCGCAGGACATGCTGTACGGTGAGGACATCTACGTCACGCGCACGCTGGGCGTCAAAGCCGACATGACCAAGATCAACCGGATCGACTGGAAGAATTCGGGTGTCCGCGCGGACGAAATCCTCTGGGCGGCGCGCGACGGCACACCGCGTGTCCTGCTGTCGCGCCAGACCGGGATCGAAAGCGAAAGCCAATGGTATCCCTCGGTCTCTGAGGTGGATCTGTCGACCGGCAAGACCAAGACCGTCGCCGGCAGTCAGACGAACGTCTTCGACTGGTATGCCGATGGCACAGGCGTCGTCCGGATGGGCTATCGGTACGAGGACGACACCCGCAAGAGCTCGCTTCTGTATCGCAGCGCCAATCGCGATTCGTTCAAGGTGATCGCATCGGCCCGCGGCAAGCAGGATATCGTCGTCCCGGTGACGTTCCGCGCCGACGGCACGGCCATTGCCACGGACGATTCGGGCGGTCGCGACGAAGTGTTCGAGGTGTCGCTGCCCGACCTGAAGCTCGGCAAGAAGCTGTACGGCGCGGATGGCTACGACGTCGATGGCGTGATCGACAACGCGACCGGCGACGACATCGACGGCATCACCGTCACCGATCGCTTCGGTCATATTGTCTGGCTGAACCCCAAGCTGAAGGAAATCCAGGACGCGGTCGACAAGGCGGTCGGAGAGCGGCGCGCGCGTATCGTCTCGTGGGATCGCACCCGGTCGAAGTTCCTGGTGCAGGTCGGCTCGCCATCCCAGGCGGGGGCGCTGTATTTCTACGATCCCGCGAACGGATCGATGCAGCGCTATTCGTGGCAGAACAGCGACCTCAAGGCGCGGACGCTGTCGCCGGTATCGACGATCCGGTACAAGGCGCGCGACGGCGTCGAGATCGAGGCACTGCTAACGCTGCCGCGCAGACATAGCCCGAAGAACCTGCCGCTGATCGTGTTGCCGCACGGCGGCCCGTTCGCACGTGATTCGGAAGATTGGGACTGGTGGACGCAGTATCTGGCGGAAACCGGCTATGCCGTCGTCCAGCCCAATTACCGTGGGTCATCGGGGTATGGCACTAGTTTCGCCAAGCTCGGCGAGGGGCAATGGGGCCTGAAGATGCAGGACGATCTCGACGATGCGATCACGCATCTGGCCAAGCAGGGCATCGCCGATCCGAAGCGCGTGTGCATGGCCGGCGCATCCTATGGTGGCTATGCGGCGATGCGCGCGGCGCAGCGGAACGGCACCGGCGATGCGGCACCCTATCGGTGCGCGATTTCCTATGCCGGCGTGTCCGATCTGCAGGCGATGCAGCGCTATGACGGCAAGTTTCTGTACGGCAAGACGCGTGGTGACTGGCTGAAGAAGCAGGCGCCCGATTATCGCAGCGTCTCACCACGTTTCGGTGCGCAGACCTTCTCGATCCCGATCCTGATGCTGCATGGAAAAGAGGACAAGCGCGTTCCCGTGAAGCAATCGCGGATGATGGCAGCGGCACTCAAAGAGGCGGGCAAGCCGTTCGAGTATATCGAACAACCGCTTGGCGATCATCATTTCACGCGTGGCGAGGACCGGCTCGAATTCCTGAAGGCGATGGGTGCGTTTCTGGCAAAGTATAATCCAGCATAACGCACGGATACTGCCCGCCAAAACTCCATAACGGAGCATATATGCCGACTGTGGATGCATCTTGTTTGGACGAACGCAGTTTTGTCTCCGCATCATCACCGAATGCGCAACCGTCCCGAGAATCACCTCTTCTACGGCGACAACCTCGCCGTCCTGCGTAAGGAGATCGCCGACGAGAGCGTCGACCTGATCTACCTCGACCCACCGTTCAATTCGAACGCGAACTACGGCATCCTGTTCAAGGAACCCGACGGCAAATCGTCGAACGCGCAGATCGAGGCGTTCGAAGACACCTGGCACTGGAACGAGACCGCCGAGGACGCCTTCGAACAAGTCGCGCGGAGCGGTAGCACCAAGGCGTTCGACCTTCTCAACGCGATGCGCGGCTTCCTCGGCGACAACGACATGATGGCGTATCTGGCGATGATGGCGGTCCGGCTGCTGGAGTTGCACCGCGTGCTGAAGCCGACCGGCAGCCTGTATCTCCACTGCGATCCGACCGCGAGCCACTACCTGAAGCTTCTGCTCGACGCGATCTTCGGCAAGCGCCAGATCGCGAACGAGATTGTCTGGTGTTACCGGCGCTACACCGCGGCCAGCAACCGGTTCCAGCGGCTCCACGACACATTGCTGTTCTACGGCAAGACTGACCAGCGGCGCTTCAACGACATCCG
This sequence comes from Sphingomonas sp. Leaf230, assembly GCF_001421745.1. Classification (GTDB taxonomy): domain Bacteria; phylum Pseudomonadota; class Alphaproteobacteria; order Sphingomonadales; family Sphingomonadaceae; genus Sphingomonas. The sequence goes on from NZ_LMKW01000010.1 coordinate 165,071, forward strand.
CATTCCGTATGGCGAGACCTCAGGCAAGAAGGACTCGCACTATCGCCAGGACGGCGACGGCCGCTGGTTCCGCTGGCAGAAGCGCAAGGACGCCGAACCCTATCGTATCTATCTCGCGGACGGGGTCAGGCTGGGCGACTGGTGGGACATTCCGATCATCAACGCGTCGTCGAAGGAGCGTCTGGGGTATCCGACGCAGAAACCCTCCGCGTTGCTCGAACGGATCATCGCTGCCCCGTCCAACGAAGGCGACGTCGTGCTCGATCCGTTTTGCGGCTGCGGCACCGCCGTGCACGCAGCGGAAAAGCTCAAGCGACAATGGATCGGGATCGATGTTACGCATCTTGCCATTTCGCTGATCGAAAAGCGGATGAAGGACGCGTTTCCCGGCGTCACGTTCACCGTCGAGGGCACGCCGAAGGATCTCGCCTCCGCCTATGATCTCGCGCTGCGCGACAAATATCAGTTCCAGTGGTGGGCGGTCTCGATGGTGGACGCGCTGCCGTTCGGCGGCAGGAAGAAGGGCGCGGATGGCGGGATCGACGGGCTGATCTATTTCAACGATCATGACCCCGAGTCGGGCAAGATGGTCACGCACCGCGCGATTGTGTCGGTGAAGGGCGGGCTCAATCCGGACACCGCGATGGTCGAAACGCTGGCCGCGACGATCGTGCGCGAGAAGGCGCCGATCGGCATCCTGATCATGAACGCCAAGCCGACACGCGAGATGGAGCGCCGCGCCGCCGCGGTCGGCATCTACCGTGCCGGCGTCGACGAGGCGTTTCCGAAGCTCCAGATCCTGACGCTGGCGGACCTGTTCCAGGGCAAGCGCCCACGCATTCCCAACGTCGACCGCGCTGCGTTCCGGCGTGCAGCCCGCGAGGCGACCGCGCTTCAACCGAGCTTGTTGTGATAGCGCCTGAGTCTCGTTCTTGTTCAATTGCCGTCGAAGGCCGATATACGGAATACGCAAGTGGGTGCAGGCATGACGCCTGTGCCTGTTATCGGCCGTGCTTTCCTTTTTCGCGAACCTGCGGTAAGGGCGCTCGTCCCGAAATTCCCCCAATTCAGAGATTATATTTGGCCAAGGAAGAACTGCTCGAGATGCGCGGCCGCGTGGTGGAACTCCTCCCCAACGCGATGTTCCGGGTTCAGCTCGAAAACGACCACGAGATTCTCGGTCACACCGCCGGCAAGATGCGCAAGAACCGCATCCGCGTGCTGGTCGGCGACGAGGTGCTGTGCGAACTCACGCCGTACGATCTGACCAAGGGTCGCATCACCTACCGCTTCAAATAAGCGCCACGCGCCGTTCGCGCGGTGCGTAGCCCAAGCATCGAGGCACCAATGCTGGTCCTGGCCTCCTCCTCGCCCCGCCGCCGCGACCTGCTCGCGCGGCTCGGCGTCGTGCCGTCGCGCGTGGAATCTCCCGACATCGACGAGAGCCCGCGCAAGGCCGAGCCGCCCCGTGCCTATGCGCTTCGCCTCGCTATCGAGAAGGCAAGTGCCGTCGCGCGCGCCGAGGGCGAGATCGTCCTCGCCGGCGACACCACGATCGCGCTGGGCAGCCGTATCCTGCCGCCCGCCGACACGCTCGAAATCCAGCGCGACCTTCTCGGCAAGCTGTCGGGTCGACGCCACCATTGCCTGTCCGCGGTCTGCGTGATCGACGCGACCGGCAAGGTCCGGACGCGCATCGCCGATACGATCGTTGCGTTCAAGCCGCTCTCGCCTGCCGAGATCGACGATTATCTCGCGTGCGGCGAAGGTCTCGGCAAGGCCGGCGGCTATGCGATCCAAGGCCGCGCGGAGGCGTTCGTTCGCTTCCTGTCGGGCAGCCATTCTGGCGTCGTAGGCCTGCCCCTGTTCGAGACGCGCGCGCTGTTGAAGACCGCAGGCGTCGCACTTGCCTGATACGGGGCCTGCATGGCTCTACGAGGCCGGTATCGGCGAAGCGCGCGCCGCGCTGGTGGACGATGATCAGATTATCGAAGCTGCGATCGAACTCGACACTGACGCACTGAAGGTCGGCCTCGTCGCCCGCGCGCGGCTTGTCGAACTCCTCCCGGGCCGGCGTGGCCGCGTCGCGCTCGATGGTGGCGAAGCGCTGATCAACCACCTCCCCCCTGGCATCACGCAGGGCGCCAGCCTCACCGTCGAGATCGTCCGTGAAGCCCTCCCCGAAGCGGGCCGTGCGAAGCTCGCTAAGGCCGCTCCCAGCGACCTGCCGCCCTGCCCCGCTCCGACGCTGTACGAGCGCCTCGTGGCGACCGGCCTGCCCGTCCGCAGCCCGCGCCCGCATGAACCCGATGCATTGGAGGCAGCGGGTTGGTCCGAACTGCTCGACGAGGCTGTGAGTGGCGAGATCGTGTTCCCGCTCGGCGCGCTGCGGCTTTCGCCGACGCCGGCGATGACATTGTTCGACGTCGACGGCGCGCCACCGCTGGACACGCTTGCGGTTGCCGCCGCGCATGCCGTGGCGCGGGCGATACGCCGACACGGCATCGGCGGCTCGATCGGGATCGATTTCCCGACGATCGCCGGCAAGGCGCAGCGCAACGCCGTCGCCGCCGCGATCGACGAGTCCCTAACACAACCGTTCGAGCGCACCGCGATGAACGGGTTTGGTTTCCTCCAGATCGTCCGGCCAAGGCCCCGTGCGTCGATCCCCGAGATTCTCCGCGCCGATCCGGTCGGTGCAGCGACCCGCGCGGCGCTCCGCACGCTTGAACGCGCGCCGCCGACCGCCTCGCGCCGTCACACCCTGCCCACAGCCGTCCACACGCGCCTGATGACGCGCTCAGATTGGATTGCGGAACTCGCACGCCGCACGGGCGTCGTCCACGAACTGGAGAGTGCCCGATGACGACCGTCAAATGCCCGATCTGCGACCAGCCCGCGGTCGCCGAGTACAAGCCGTTCTGCTCGAGCCGCCACCGCGACCGCGACCTGTTGCAGTGGCTCGGCGAAGGCTATCGCATTCCCGGCCGCGCAATCTCGCAAACGGGGCTGGACAGCGCCGAAGACCCCGACTAAACGCGCCCTTCCGATCGCAAGGTCGGACGCTTCTCCGGTCCCAGACCGGACGTGCCCGGATAGCTCAGTTGGTAGAGCATGCGACTGAAAATCGCAGTGTCGGCGGTTCGACCCCGTCTCCGGGCACCATTTTTTTTACCTTGTGATCAGCACTGCCGCCTTACTCTCCGAGGCACGCGTGATGCTGCCCAAAATCCGTTCGTGCTGAGCGAAGTCGAAGCACCTTCGCTTGGGGCACACCCTTCGACTTCGCTCAGGGCGAACGGAAGGGGCAGGTTCTAGAACGGAACCAGCGCTAGCGGACGATCCGCGTGACGTGGCCCATCTTCCGCCCCGGCCGCGCGGTACCCTTGCCATACAGGTGCAGGTGCGCGTTGGGCTCGCCAAGCAGCTCCGCCCAGCGGTCCGCGTCGTCGCCGATCAGGTTCTCCATCGTCGCTTCACGCCCGGTCAGCGTCGTCGCGCCCAATGGCAGGCCGCAGATCGCGCGGATGTGGTTTTCGAATTGCGAACATTCGGCACCTTCGATCGTCCAGTGGCCGGAATTGTGCACGCGGGGGGCCATCTCGTTGAAGACCGGGCCGTCGGCGCCGACGAAGAACTCGCACGCCAGTACGCCGACATAGCCGAGTTCGGCGGCGATCCGTTCGGCCAGCGCTGCGGCTTCGTCGGCTTGGGCCAGTACGGCCACTGGTGCGGGGACGGTGGAGTGGCGAAGGATCGCGTCGCGGTGGACGTTGAGTGGCGAATCGTAGCGCGCGATGCCGCCATCGATCCCGCGAGCGATGAGGATCGAGAACTCGTGGTCGAACGGCACGAAGGCTTCGAGCACCGCGGGACCGCCGATCGTGTCCCAAGCGGCCTGCGCGCCTTCGGGCGTGTCGATCTTGACCTGGCCCTTGCCGTCATAGCCAAAGCGGGCGGTCTTGAGGATGGCGGGGGTGCCGATCACCTTCAGGCCCGCCTGCAGGCTTTCGAGGCTGTCGACTGCGGCCCACGGTGCCGGACGGCCGCCGACGCTCTCCACGAAGCCTTTTTCGCCGATCCGCTCCTGTGCGACGCGGAGCGCGCGCGGGCTCGGGTGGACGGGGACGCGGTCTGCGAGCCATTCCACGGGCTCGACCGCGATGTTCTCGAACTCGTAGGTGATGACGTCGCAGGCGTCGGCGAAGTCGGCGAGGACGATGCGGTTGTGATAGTCGGCGCGCGTCATGGTCGAGGCGGACTGCGCGGCGACGCTCTCCTGGTCGGGCGCGAGGACATGCGTGTGATAGCCGAGCTGGGCCGCGGCGGTGGCGAGCATGCGACCCAGCTGGCCTCCGCCGAGGATGCCGATGGTCGATCCGGGGGGAAGCGGCGTCATGTCAGCGTCTTTCAGGCTATCGTGCTCAGATGGGGTCGGTGGCGACGGAGGCGGTCTGTGCGGCGCGCCATGCTTTGAGGCGCTCGGCCAGCGCGTCGTCGGATGTCGCGAGGATCGCGGCCGCCAGAAGGCCGGCGTTGATCGCACCGGGCTTGCCGATCGCGAGCGTGCCGACCGGGATGCCGCCGGGCATCTGGACGATCGAGAGCAGGCTATCCATGCCCTTCAGCGCCTTCGATTCGACGGGGACGCCGAGCACCGGGAGATGCGTCATCGACGCCGCCATGCCGGGGAGGTGCGCCGCGCCGCCGGCGCCTGCGATCACGACTTTCAAGCCACGATCGGCGGCGGTCGTTGCATAGTCGTAGAGGCGTTGGGGAGTGCGATGGGCGGAAACGACCTGTGTTTCATACACGACGCCGAGCGCGTCGAGCGTCTCGGCGGCGTGGCGCATCGTCTCCCAATCGGAGGTGCTGCCCATGATGATGCCGACTAGAGCCACGATCGCCCCCTGATTCAAGGAGCGCCGTGCCTAGCGACGTGGGGGGGATTGGGCAATGTTGTTGGTACACTGCTCCCCTCCCTGGAAGGGAGGGGTTGGGGGTGGGTTGGCTAATTGGGATCCGGAGCGCTCGCCAAGCGGCCGACCCACCCCCGGCCCCTCCCTTCCAAGGAGGGGGGAAGTAAAGGCCGGTGGCGTCAGCGCTCGCTTAGGTAGTAGCGGTCGGTGGCGTTCAGGTCGGCATCGAGTTCGTAGACGATCGGTTGGCCGGTCGGGATCTCGAGGCTGGTGATCTCGTCGTCGGGGATGTTCGACAGGTGCTTCACCAGCGCGCGGAGCGAGTTGCCGTGGGCGGAGATCAGGATGCGCTGACCGTCCTTGAGCGCGGGGGCGATCCGCTCGTCCCAGTACGGGAGGACGCGGGCGATGGTGTCCTTGAGGCTCTCGGTCTTGGGGATGGCAATGCCGTCGTAGCGCCGGTCCTTGGACAGGTCGAACTCGCTGCCGTCGTCGAGCACGGGCGGCGGGACGTCGAAGCTGCGGCGCCAGATATGGACCTGTGCGTCGCCGTGCTTGGCGGCGGTCTCGGCCTTGTCGAGGCCGGTGAGGCCGCCATAGTGACGCTCATTGAGGCGCCAGTCCTTCTCGACCGGGAGCCAGAGGCGGCCCATCGCCTCCAGCGCGATGTTGAGCGTCTTGATGGCCCGCGTTTGGAGGCTGACGAAGGTCTGGTCGAAGTCGAGGCCCTTGGCAGCCATCAGCTCGCCGGCGGCCTTGGCTTCGGCCTCGCCCTTGGCGGTCATGTCGACGTCCCACCAGCCGGTGAAGCGGTTCTCGAGGTTCCAGGTGGACTGGCCGTGGCGGATCAGGACTAGGGTCGGCATTCGGGCTCCTGGGGTGGCGGGACTGAACGGAAGGGTTCAAAGGTTAGGATAAGGTTAGGCCAACGCACGGTCCGCAGCGCTTGAACCCAAGCCTCCGAACCGTGCCAAGTCGTTGTTATTAGGTCAAATCTCGTCGATCATACCGGCAAGCGTCTCGAGCATCGCGTGCGCAAGCTGTTTCGAGCGCTCGGGCGACCAGCCTAACTCGGGATCGGCATTGGCGTCGTGATCCTTGAACGGCATCTCCAGCGTCATCGACACCGCGCCGAAGCGCTCGGCGAGCTGGTTGGTCGACATCGACAGATTCGCAGTCCCAGGTGCGGACTTGGGGTAGCCCTTCTCGGTCTGGAAATCGGGCGTGTGCGCCGCGAGACGACGGCCGTATTCGTAGAATTTATCGCCGTGGGCGTCGGTCCAGGACGGGATGCCTTCGAAGCCGGCGATGAAGTTCGCAGGGATCGCCTCGTCGCCGTGGATGTCCATTGCGACGTCGACGCCGGTCAGGTCCATCGCATTGCGGACGCACAGGACTTCGGGGCTCTTCTCCGGCGTCGGCGTGTGCCATTCGCGGTTGAGGTTCACACCCACGGCATTGGTGCGCAGATGACCGCGGCGCGTGCCGTCCGGGTTCATGTTGGGAACGACGTTGAAGGTCGCCTTCGCCAGCAGGCCTGCGGTGATCGGGTCGGCCGAATCGGTCAGTCGCTCCAGCGCGCCTTCCATCCACCATTCGGTCATCGATTCGCCGGGATGCTGGCGACCGTAGATCCAGACCTGCTTCGGCCCCGAGCCGATCGTGAAGCAGTCGATAGCCTGACCGTCGAGCGACTGGCCGAGTTCGCGGTGCACGACACCCGGCAGCAACGCGGTGCGCGTCACCAGAGCCTCGTGCATCTCCATCGTGTACGGCGCGAAATACGCGAACCAGGCGAGATCCGTGTCGGCGGTGAAGTCGAATTCGAGCACGCCATTGTCATAGCGCGTCTCGATCATCCGCCACGCCTGCCGATCGGTGCTGGCGCGCGTCTTGTAGCCCGGCCAGCCAAACGGATAGGCCGACTTGCCCGCATTCAGGATGCGGTAGGTCAGCGTGCGGCCGGCCGCGCCCGCCACGCGGAAGTAGAACCACTGGAAGAAATCAGACTGGAAATCGGTGACGATCTCCAGGTCGATTCGGTCTCCCTCGACGGCGACAACACGAATGTTGCCGCCATCGAAGGCTGCGTTGACGGTCGGGCTCATGGTTTGCGCGTTCATTTCACTTGGATAGTGCGACCGGACTCGCCGGGGAACCCCATGAACAGCGCGCGAGCGAGCTTGTCGGCCTGGATATCGGTCCGCGCATCCTCCTTGCGGGCGTCCGCGAACGACTGCGCGCGGCCTTCCCAGACGGGCGACTGGTCGGCGGTGCGCTTGATCGTCACCGACAGCTCGGAGACGAGGATCGCGGTGCTCCCGCCGCCGCCGATCGGGAAGCCGACCCCGCCGCCGAGCCCGACGCCACCACCGCCACCACGACGACCGCCGCCGCCGCTGAAGCCGCCGCCACCGATGCCGATGCTGATCGGCGACTGCTTGGGTGGCCCTGCCTGCGTGGTGCGAGTGAAGCCTACAGTCGCGACCAGCAGCGGCTTGGCGCCGGGTGCGGGGACGCTGTAGCCGGCCTGGAGCAGCTGACCCTGCACGGCGGCGGCATAGGTCTTGAACTCGATGCTGGCGGGGCCGCCGGCGGTCAGCGGCTGGACGGCGATGGTACCGCGGTCGATCGGCTCGCCGAGATGATAGCGCAGCACTTCGGTCGGCGGCAGCGACGGGCCGGTCGCGCACGCGGTGAGGGATGCGCTTGCCAGCGCCAGGACCAGGATCGAACGAACCGCCATCGGGACTTCCTTAGAATGTTGCGCTATAGTAACGCTCCGACCAGCCGAGTGGGTTCCCGGATGGTAGGAGCGTGTCCGTTGCTTGACTTGGACACACCCCGCCATTAGGCGATCCCGTCTTTCCGCACACCTAGATTTGAAAAGAAGCGAATCGATCATGAAGATCCGCAATTCCCTGAAGTCGCTCAAGGATCGTCACCGCGATAACCGCGTGATCCGTCGTCGTGGCCGTACCTACGTCATCAACAAGACCAACCGTCGCTTCAAGGCACGCCAGGGCTAAAGCCCTGATAACGGCCGTCATCTTCGACGTCGGTCGTGTCCTTTACGACTGGGATCCCCGGATCCTGTACGAGCGCCTGATCGACGACGATCGGGCGCTCGACGCGTTCCTGCGCGATGTCGTGACGATCGACTGGCACTTCCAGCACGATGCTGGCCGCGACTTCGCCGACACCTCGGCGGAGCTGGCCGCGTTGCATCCGCAGCATGCCGACTTGATCGCCGCCTGGGGGCCGCGCTTCAACGAGAGCATCGGTGCGCGAATCGCCGGGATGCAGGAGATCGTCGAGGAGCTCGACGTAGCCGGCGTACCGCTGTTCGCGATTACCAACTTCAGCCACGAGTTCTGGCCACCCTTCCGCGCGCGGGAAGCCCATCTGTTCGACCGATTCCGCGACGTGGTCGTGTCGGGCGAGGAGAAGATGGTGAAGCCGGATGCGGCGATCTACCGTCTTGCGCTCGACCGATTCGGGTTGGCGGCGGAGGAGGCTGTGTTCGTCGACGACAACGCGGCGAACGTGGCGGGCGCGCAGGCGTTCGGAATCGAATCGGTGCTGTTTACCGATGCGGCGGATTTTCGTGCGCGGCTGGTCGAATTAGGGCTGCCGATCGCGGCGTAGCCGTCATCCTGACGAAAGTCAGGATCCAGAGCCACTAGCGTCAGGGTCGGTTACTCTGGATCCTGACTTTCGTCAGGATGACGGGGTGGCGTCGCTCACTGCTCTAGCGAAATCGATTGGCGCAGGTTCGCTACAGCCGTCTCCTGATCCGCGACCGGCGCTTCCGGGATCACGCCACCCTCGAAATCGTCCGTCACCGTCACGGTCGTCCCCAGCGTCGTCACCCCGAACAACTGCTTGGCGAAACCGAGCGGCACGCGGATGCAGCCATGCGATGCGGGGAAACCCGGGTTGCGGCCTGCGTGGATCGCGATGCCGTCCCAGGTCAGGCGTTGCATGAACGGCATCGATGCGTCGTCGTACAGGCTCGACTTGTGGACCGCGTTCTTCTGCAGGATCGGATAGGTGCCGACCGGCGTGTCTTTGCCATCCTTGCCGCTGGAGATCGTCGTCGCGGCGATCATCGTCGACCCGCGATAGACGAACGCGCGCTGCTCCATCAGGCTGACGACGACGCTGACGGGCTCGCTCGAGCCATTGTCCTTCCAGACGAACTGGTTGGGTGAGAGTTCGGTCGCGGCCTGCTCGATCGGCATCGCGGCAATGGCGGCGGCCGATGCGGCCTGCGCGGGGTTTGCGCCCGCGAGTATCGCAAAGGTCAGCCCCATTGCCATGAAAGACCGCGCCGTCCCGTTCGCCATCTTGCCCATCGTCGCGTCCGTCCTCGAATCCCGATATTTCCGCCCAACGCGCGATTCTCGAAAACGTGCCGTCGAAGGATTGAGTCGACGAACCGACCCCAAGCCGGGGTAGTTCGAGGGAACGGACCCACAACCAGTGGAAATGGTTGCAGAATATTCACGGAAAATCGGCTATAGGATGTTCCAAGAAACGGGGCAATTTCGGGAAAATCGATGCACGACGAGCAAGGTCTTGTGCGCGAACGACGCGCGCTTCTGAAGAATGGTTTGGTATTGGCGGGGGCTTTGGTGGTGCCGGGGGCAGTGTCGGCGACGACGCGTCTCGGACGTCCGCTGACCGCACGTGATTTGAAGCCGATGACGCAGCCACCGCTGCCGCGGACGACGGTCGCACTGACGTCGCCCAAGGTGGTCCGTCCCGATCTGCTGCGCCAGGCGATGGCGTCGCTCAGCCGTCACGGCAGCCGCATCCAGCATCACGACCGGATCGCGATCGCCGATTTCGCCGCACCGTCGGGCAAGCCGCGCTTCCACTTCATCGATCTCGCCAGCGGGCGCAGCACGTCGTTGCTGGTCGCGCACGGCAGCGGCTCGGATCCGGCGCATACCGGGTATTTGGAGCGCTTCTCGAACCGTTTCGGCTCGAACGCCTCGTCCGAGGGCGCGTTCGTCACCGACGATTATTATGTCGGCAAGCATGGCCGTTCGCAGCGCCTGATCGGGCTCGATCCGACCAACGACAACGCGCTCGACCGTGCGATCGTCGTGCATTCGGCATGGTACGCGAACAAGGACATGATCGAGAGCCACGGCATGCTCGGTCGCAGCCAAGGCTGCTTCGCCGTCGGCGAGCGCGATCTGGACCAGGTGTTCGCACGGCTCGGTGCCGGTCGTATGATCTACGCCGCCAAGGTCTGAAATACCGGCCCGGACCGCGCTACTCCGCGGTCTGGGCCATGCGGCTCTGCTGCATCCTCCGGCGGGCGCGCCTGACGCCGCCGATGAGCCCCGACCACAACAGCGCTTCGACGCCGGCATAGCCGAGCCCGAGATGATCGGGGCGCACCGCCAGCACGTCTTGCAGGCTGACCGTTCCGGCACGCAGCCCTGCCCGGCCGATATCGCCCCAGCGTCGCGCGGTCTCCCAGCGGATCAGGCGGATATCGTGTGCCAAGCAGTCGTGCGTCGCCAGGAAGTCCGCCTGGATCACGCTCAGCGCACTGCCCAGCGTGGCCAGCGCGGCACGATCGGGCACGGGTCGCTTGGCCATGTTGTGCAGCACCATCAGCCGCGCGACCCGCTCCGCGCGATCGTCGAACAGGCGAGCGTAGCGTTCGGTCAGGACGCGGACCGAGGCGGCCTCCATCGTATCGACGAAGCGCTTCGAGACACCGCCGGGGTGGACGCGGTACAGCACCAGCGCTTCGTCCAGCCGCGCGATCGCGCCGAAATGCTGGATCCGCTGATACAGGTCGAAATCTTCGGCATACAGGAGCTCCGGCCGTGTCACCGGGTCGAGCTGTCGCGCCACCTCCGTCCGCATCATCGTCGACGACCAGACCAAGGGGTTCTCGATACACGTCAGCCACGCGACCAGCGCGGGCGTGGTGGTCGGCGCGTAGCTGGACGGACCGACCACGCCGGCGGTCAGCAGTTCGGCGGCGGTGCCCAACAAGACGGTGTTTGGATGCGCGTCGAGATACGCCACTTGCCGCTCGAAGCGATCGGGGCGGCAGATATCGTCATGGTCGAGCGCGGCGATGTAGCGGCCGCGTGCTTCCGCAAACCCGCGGTTGCGCGCGAGCACCGGGCCCCCGTTTTTTGCCATCTGGACCAGTCGCACGCGTGGATCTGGCCAGGCGCGCACCACCTCGCGCGTGTCGTCGGTCGAGCAATCGTCGACGACGATGACCTCGAAATCGGTGAAGGTCTGCGCTTGCAGACTGGCGAGCGTCTCCTCGATCAATCCGGCGCCATTATACGCCGCCATGACCACGCTGACGACGGGGCTAACGGCGGGGCTCACGACGGGATCAGCCGTTCGGTCGTCCGACGTCACGCTGCTGCCAGTGCCTTCGATGCCATCACCTGATCGATTATCATCAACCCCACGTCGTTCTGCCAGAGCCATAAGCCATTGGCCTGCCCGGAGAAACTGGATTCGCCACCGAGAGCACCCCAGGGCACGAAGCCGGCGGCGAGGCCAAGACCGTAGAGGCCGGGGATCGGTCCGCCCTGATCGTCGACGATCCGGCAGTGGCGGTCGACCATCGGCTTTCCGTCATGCGCCGCCAGCGGCATCTGCGCGCCGTCGCGATCGGCGAGCGGCATCGCGATCGGTCGATAGCCCAGTGCCGCGATGACGAGATCCGCTCCGGCAATCGCCGCTCGTGCGACCGCATCGTCGTCGCCCGTGATCCGGTGCAGCGCCACGCGGGGATCGGGCACGCGGCCGTCGATACCGAGCATCCGCAGCACCAGATCGCGCGCTTCGAGGCGGAAGCCCGCGAGGCGGTAGACGAACCCCGATACCGGGCAGATGTCGTCGGGACCGAAATCGGTGAACCCCTCGGCATGCGCGGCCTCGACCGAATGATAGAAGGGGCGGAGCGGCTTGCGGTGCAGGAGCGTGATGGCCCCTGCCCCCAACGGCAGCGGGGGCTGGCTCTTCAGCAACAGCGCGATCGTGGTCAGCGCGCTGGTCGACCCACCGATCACCGCGATCTTCGGTGCGCGCTTGCCGGTCAGGATATCGGCGACCTTCTCGAACCCGCCGGTCGTCAGCACGTCGTCGGACTGGAGCAGGCGCCCGCTCGCCAACTCGATCAGCCCGGCCCCCGCGACCCGCTGCGTGGCGAGCCGGTCGAGCGGTTGGTGACCGCCGGTCGCGACGACGATGTTGCGCGCGAGTTGCTCGAAGACATGGCCGTCGGCGAGGCGCCGGACCTGGACGCTCCACAGGCCCTCGCCGACGCGTTTCGCACCTAGTGCCTCGTGCCCGGTCAGCACGACGCCGCGATTGGCGCGGACGATATCGGTCAGCCGGTCGCCGGTCGCGCGCAGCAGCGGCCCGACCTCGGTCAACGGTACGCCCAGCGCGCCCTCGTGCGCCGCGACCGCACGTCCGGCGGGATGATCGACCAGCCGCGCGAGTTCGGGATGCACGTTGCCTCGGACCGCGGTCAGGAAGGTCTGCGCGGTCGAATCCGACGTGATCGCATAGCGCCCGAGCCGCCCGCCACCGATCGCATTGCCGCGCTCGATCACCATCAGCCCGGACGCGGCGAGATCGGGGAGCAGGCCGCGCTTGGTCGCCGAGGTGAGCATCGCCGTCCCCGCGGGACCGCCGCCGATCACGATGACCGAGGCGATCTTGCCGCCCGCCCCTCGCACCGACGCACGCCGGTCGAGCGGCCGGACGATCGCGGCGCAGGCGTTCGCGAGCGCTTCGGCAGCGCGCCGCGCGTCTGCGACCGACATCGCATCGGTGATCGGCAGCGACAGCATCCGCCCGGCGATCCTGTCGGCGACCGGAGTCGGCTCGATCATCGCGGTCGCCTGGAACCAGGGCTGTTCGCCGAGATGCGGGCTGAAATAGCGGCCGCAGCCGACGCCGTCCGCCTCGATCGCCTCGACGATCGCGTCGCGGTGATGCGCGATGTGTTCGGGGAGCAGCACCGGCATGAACTGCATCGAGCGACGCCGGCCCGATACCGCCTGGAACTGGAAGTCGGGGAGCGTGGCGCGATAGGTTTCCTCCAGCACGGCGCGGTGGTTGGCGATCCCATCGATCTCGGCCAGCTTGGTCTGCGCCATGATGGCGGTGATCTCGGGCAGCTTGGCGTTGATGCCCGGCAAAGTCGCGTTGCGGCTGCCTTCGAATCCGAAATTGCCCATCGACCGCAGCGTCGCGATCAGGTCGACGTCACCGCTATGGATCAAGCCGCCCTCGCCCACCGCGAACGTCTTGGTGGCATGCATCGAATGGACCACCGCGAACGGCGCGCGCGCGCCGAAGCCGAGCCCCGAATCGTCGAGCGTGCCGAGCGAGGAGGCTGCGTCGATCACGATTCCGACGCCGTAGCGCCGCTGGAAATGCACGTAGCGGTCGAGGTCGATCGCGTTGCCGAACGTCGCATAGGGCACGACCACGCCGATCCGCTCGCCGTGGCGCTGGAGCAGCCGCTCCTCCTCCAGCGCGCACGCACCCCAATCGTCCGGGTCGATGTCGCAGACCAGTGGCGTCAGCCCCGCCCATGCCGCGGCCTGTGCGGTCGCGGCGAAGGTGAGTGCGGGCATTAGCGCGAGCGTGCCCTGCTTGGGGTTCAGCCCGCCGGTCCGCATACCCGAGGCATGGCGGATCGCGAGCATCAGCCCGAGCGTGGCATTGCCGACGGCGAGGCTGGCGCCGTGGCCGCCGAAGAGCTTATCGGTGACGCCAACCTCGAACGCGCGAACCTCGGGGCCGTTGTTGCTGAACACGCCCGACGCCTCGACGCGGCGCAGCGCATCGAGGTGCTCGCTCAGCCGCGGCGGGTTCGGCGCGATCAGGGGGAGGCGTTTCATCGGCGATCCGGTCTGTTGTGCCGCAGACCTATGATCCACGGCCTCCTAAGAACCAGTTACGCTGCCACATTACGACGGATGCAGGGCGATGTTTTCCTTACATCATCCCGGCACGTGTCCGGGATGATGTAAGACTAATCAACGTATTAGCGGAAGGCTGATGTAACTTTCGTCGAGTCCGGCGACCGTCACCTTCTGCGTCACCTTCACGTAATCCTTCGGTTGCGCGAAGAAGATGTTCGGGACGAAGGTCTGCGGGTTGCGATCGTAGAGCGGGAACCAGCTCGACTGGACCTGCACCATGATCTTGTGCCCAGGCAGGAAGACGTGGTTGGTGGTCGGCAGCGCGAACTTGTATTTGAGCGGCACGTTCGCCGCGATCGGCTTGGCCACGGCCAGATCCTCGCGATAGCGCCCGCGGAAGATGTCCATCGCCACCGATAGTTGATAGCCCGCCATCGCCTTGTCGCCGGGGTTTACGTCCGGATACACGTCGATGAGCTTCACCACCCAGTCGCTGTCGGTGCCGCTGGTCGAGGCGGTCAGGTTCACCTCCGGAACACCCGCGATCGTTGTCGGCGTCGTAAGCGCATCGGTGGTGAAGGTCAGCACGTCAGGCCGGCCGGAGACCGCGCGCTGGTCGTCGACCAGCCACTGTTTCCAGGTCGATCCGCTCGCATAGGTCGGCAGCGTCGGGCGCACGCGGTAGCCGACCGGCGTGGCCGGATCGGAGATGTAATCCGCGGTCGTCGCCGCGCCACCAGCCGCCTGGAACCCGAGCGTGCCACCGGGCTTGAGGTAAAGCGGCGTCCCCGCGGCCTGCGCGGTCGGCCATTTGTCGAGCCCCTGCCACTCGTTGCGGCCCGACTGGAACATCGTCACCGGCGCGACGTCCATCGCCGGCTGGTCGCTCTTCAAATAATGCGCGAGGAACGGCGCGAGGACGTGCCAGCGCCACCATTTGGCGGTGTCGGCATCCCATTTGATCGCGCCCAGCGCGCTGCCGTCGCGCACCTCCTGCCCGTGATACCAGGGGCCCATCGACAGATAGACCATGTCGTTGGCGGTGTCCTTGGGCTCCAGCGCGCGGTAGACTGCAGGCGCACCGTAGATGTCCTCCTGATCCCACAACCCGCCGACGATCAGCGTCGGTACCTTCAATGGCTGGCCGGCGAGCACGGTGTCCATCGCTTGGCTCGACCAGAACGAGTCGTAGGCGGGATGCTGCGTGATCTTGCGCCAGAAGCCGAGCTGTTCGAGGCCTTGTGCCTTGCCGATCGCGCCCGCCGAGCCACCCTTGAGGTAATAGTCATAGTCGTCGGCGGTGTCGGTGATCCACGGCGTGCCGGCATCCTTGGTCGCCTCCTGCCCGAGGATGTAGGGCATCATGCCCTCGCGGAACGCGCCGTTGTGGAACCAGTCGTCGCCCCGCCAGCCATCGACCATCGGGTTCATCGGCACCGACACCTTCAACGCCGGATGCGGGTTGATCAGCGCCATCAGCGGCAGGAAGCCGTCATAGCTGATCCCGCTGATTCCGACGCGGCCGTTCGATTCGGGGACGTGCTTCACCAGCCAGTCGATCGTGTCGTAGGTGTCCGTCGAATCGTCGGTCTTGGTCGGGTTCTGCGCAGTCCCGGCGCGCGCGGGGTTCATCATGTAGATGCCCTCGGAAGCGTGCATGCCGCGAACGTCCTGGATCACGCGGATAAAGCCCGCTGCGGCAATCACGTCGCCCGCGCCGTCGCCGTGTTCGAGGATGCCGGCATAGGTGCCGCTGTCGACCTTGGTCTGGCCGTCGGCGTCATAGGGCGTGCGGGTCATCAAGATGCCGGCATCCTTCGCGCCCTTCGGTACGATGATGACGGTGTGGAGCTTCACTCCGTCCCGCATCGGAATCTCGACCACCTTGCGCACATAGTCGTAGCCGACGTCGCGCGGCGCCATCTTGGCGGGGCGTTCGTCGTAGTTCTGCGCGGTCGCGGGAGTGGTTGTCGCGGTAGCCAGCGCGGCGATGGCGCAGGCGGCAAACAGACGGGTCGTCAATTTCATTTTCTTCTTCCTTCCCTCCCGGACTGAAAAAGAAAAAGGCCCGCCTTTCCGTGTGGAAAGACGAGCCCCTCTCGTAGCAATTCAGGCGATCAGGCCGTCCGCGTGCCGGTCAGCGGGAAGCTGCCGAAAGCGCCGGCCGCGACGCTGCCCTTTAGGACGTCGTCCTCGACGGTCGCCTTGCAGTCGAGCGTCATCGGCATCGGCACGGTCATGCTCTGCTTCCAGGTGATCGTGTCGCCATCGACGTCACCGGTGACGTCCATGCCACCCATCGCACCCGACACCGCACCGGTGAAGGTGTTGCCGGCGCTGTTGACGGTCAACGTCATCTTCTGATCGCCCAGCGGCGATTTGACCACGCAATCCCAGCTGCCATCGACGTTTGCCATTGCTCTCTCTCCTGAAACTATTTGGCGCCGGCTACCGACGCCGCGGGGATGACCTCGACCGGGAGGCCGATGCTGTCAAGCTGCGGGCGCACCGTCTTCGCATCGCCGACCACGACCCAGATCGTCTTCTTCGGGTCGAGCGCCTGCTGGATCGCCGTGTTGAGTTGCGGCAGGTTAAGGCCCTGGTATCGCTGCGTGATCGTCGCATAGTAATTGTCGGGTCGCTTGAGCAGATCGTTCTGCTGCATCGCGCCCAGAACCGCGTCGGACGTCTCGAAATTACCCGAAAGCGAGCGGATCGCGCCATTGATCGCCCGGTCGAACTCCGCCTGGGTCATCGGCTCCTTGCCGAGGAACGCGCCGATATCGCTGCGCAGTGCAGCGATCGACGGACCGGTCTGGTCCGCCTGCACCGGTGCCGACAGGATGTACGGCGCGGCGTTCTCCGACTGCTGGAAGCGACCCGAGACGCCGTAGGACCAGTGCTTGCTCTCGCGCAGGTCCATGTTGACGCGGCCGAGGAAGCTGCCGCCGAGCGCATCGTTCGCGGTCGCGATCGGCAACAGGTCCTGCGTGCCCTTGAGGCCCGTTGGCACGCCCGCGATGATCAGCGACTGCGGGCTGTCGGGCCGGTCGATCAGGACGATCTTCGGCGCGGACGGCGTCACGCCCGCGGGGAACGCCTTCACGCCCGCCGCACCCGTCGGCCGCCACGTCCCGAACCGCGCGTCGAGCGCCGCCTTCACCTCGGCAAGCGGACGATCGCTGACGACGAAGATCTTCGCCTTGTCGGGCCGTAGCCATGCCTGCTGGAACGCGACCAGATCGGCACGGGTCAGCGCAGCCACCGCCGTCGGATCACCACTGCCCTGCGCCTTTGCATAGGGCGAGTTCGGCCCGAGCAGCGGCGGCAGCACGCGCGTTGCCAGCCCCTGCGGGCTGGTCAGTTCCTGCGCGATCTGTGCGAGCTGCTGGTTCTTGACGCGCGCGACCTCGGCATCGGCGAACGCGGGGTTCTGCGCGATGTCGGCGAACAGGTCGACAGCGGGTGCGAGATTGGCACTCGGCACCTGCAACGACAGGAAGGTCCGGTCGTTTGACGCGCCCGTGCCGATCTCCGCGCCGAGACGCTCCTTCGCTTCGGCCAGCGCGACCGAATTGCGGGTCGGCGTGCCCTCGTCCATCATCGACAGCGTCAGTTGCTGTGTGCCGAGCTTGCCGGGGACATCGGCCGCGACGCCCGCGTCGAAGCTGAGCACCGCCTGCGTGACGGGAACGGCGGTGCGCTGTGCGTAGACCAGCTCGATACCGTTCGCGAGGCGGGTACGCTGGACCGCCGGGAAGCTGAGGCCGGCGACGGTGCCGACGCCGGGCAGCGGCCCGCGCGTGCCCTTGAACGGCACGTCTGCGGCGGGTGGCACGTCGACCTTGGGGGGCACGACCGCGTTGGCATAGGCATCGCGCGGTCCGGGCACGACGGTCAGCGAATAGGCCGGGCGCGACAGCCACTTCGCCGCCGCCGCACGCACGCTCGCCGGCGTTTCGGCTGCGAGCTGCAGGAGCTGTTTCTTGTAGAAGCCCGGATCGTTCGAATACAGCGCGCCTTCGGCCAGCGTCACCGCCTTGCCGCCGAACCCGCCGACGGACTCCAAGCCCTCCATCGTGCTCGCTGCGGTGGTCGTCGCGACCCGGCTCACCTCGTCCGCGGTCGGCCCGTTCTTGATGAAGTCCGCCATGATCTCGTCGATCCGCTTCGACACGAGCGCAGGGTCGACGCCTTGGCGAACGATCGCACGGATGCCGAACATGCCGAGCTGGCTGAAGCTGCGGTTATAGGCGGAAATGCTGACGACGAGCTTCTCCTTCTTGACCAGCGCGGTGTCGAACCGGCTGCTGGCGAGGCCGCCGAGCACGCCCGCCGCGACGTCGAGCGCCGTGCCATCCTTGTCGTTCAGGCCCGGCACCACCCAGTTGCGGCTGACCATGACGGCGGCGACGCGGTCCTTGATCGTCTCGCTGACCGGGGCAGGCAGGGTCGGGATCGGCGCGGGCGGGACGATGCTCTCGGGGCCCTTCGGGATGCCGCCGAAATACTTCTCCGCGAGCCGCTTGGCGGTCGCCGCATCGACGTCGCCGGCGATTACGAGCACCGCGTTGTTCGGGCCGTAATGATCCTTGAACCAGTCCTTCACCGTCTGCAGCGAGGCGGCGTCGAGATCCGCCATCGAGCCGATCGTGGTGTGGCCGTACGGGTGATCCGCGGGGAACAGGCCCTCGGTAATCTTGTACTGGGTCAGGCCGTAGGGCTGATTGTCGCCCTGGCGCTTCTCGTTCTGGACGACGCCGCGCTGCTCGTCGAGCACACCCTGCGTGATCGCGCCGGTGAGATAGCCCATCCGGTCGGATTCGAGGAACAGCGCGCGGTCGAGCGCCGCGGTCGGCACCGTCTCGAAGTAATTGGTGCGATCGAAATAGGTGGTGCCGTTGAAGTCGGTCGCGCCGACCTGTTTCAGCGGTTCGAAGAAATCGCCGGGTGCGTTCTCGGACCCGTTGAACATCAGATGCTCGAACAGATGCGCGAAGCCGGTCTTGCCCTTGGGTTCGAACTTCGATCCGACGTTGTACCAGACGCTGACTGCGACGACGGGTGCCTTGCGGTCGGTGTGCACGACGACGCGCAGGCCGTTCTTCAGCGTGAACTGCTGGTAGGGGATATCGACCGACTTGACGAGATCCGCGACCGGTGCAGGCTTTGCCGCAGGAGTTGCTGTGCGCTGGCCCTGACCGAATGCGGGCGAGACGAGAGCAATTGCGGCGACGCCGGCAAGCGCGGTCATTTTCAAAGCCATATGCGAACATTACCCCGTGTTTCAGAATGATATCGTCGCAGCATAGCCACGCTTTGTCGCCGGGCAACAGATAGATATATCGAATTTCGAGGAGGTTCTCGACGGTGCATCGTACGTCTTACAGGTACCGCCACCACCAGCCGGTATGGGTCCGTTTGAACTGTCCGAACCACCGGCACGCGAACCAGCACGGCACGGCGGCGGCGGCGGCAACGAGCCAGATCGAGGCAACGTTCGGGACGCTGACCAGCCCCTTGATCGCACCGCCCGTCACCGCGCCGGTCAGGCTGTTCGCGCCGTGGAGCAGGAAGAGGTGCAGGATGTAGAAGAACAACGGCGCCGATCCGAACACTACCAGTACGCGGTTCAGCCGCGCCGATGTGCGCTCGAACGCCGCGAGAAGCAGCATGCCGATGCCGAGCGTGAGCAGGATGAAATCTGCGGACGGCGGATATTTGGTGAGGTTGAGGATGCTCATGATCGTCGCGAGCGGTGTCTTGCCGACCTGCCATGGCAGCGGCTCGCCGTAGCCGTTGATCGCGCGCAGTACCGCGAACAACGCGAGCGCCGCAGCGCCGGTCACCACCAGGCGGCGGCGACGAACGTCTTGGTCGACTTGCCGCGCGAACCACGGCCCGATCGACCAGCCGAGCGCGATGACTCCGATCCAGGGCAGCAACGGATAGGACGTCCGCGCCCGCGCGCCGAACGGCAGGTCGATGAACCCGCGGTCGTGCAACATGCTCCAGGCGACGTAGCCCGGCTGGTCGGGTGTGAAAATGATCGGATCGAGCAGATTGTGGCCCAGCACGATCGCCAGCCCGAGGACGAGCACGGCGATGCGCGGAAGATGGACCAGCGCCGCCAGGGCGATCATCGACAGCCCGATCACCCAGATCACCTGGAGATAGACGATCGCGGGGGTGGGATCGAACGACCAGGCGAAATTGACGACCGTCACTTCGAGCGCGACGAGGAACAGCCCGCGCTTCAGCAGGAACGACGACGCCGCTGTCCTGCCGCCGCCGGCATCTCCGCCGCGCGAGTCCGCGTACAACGACGCCGCGAGCCCGGTCAGCAACACGAAGACGGGTGCACACAGATGCGCCGTGAGCCGCGTGAAGAACAGGGTGGGCGGCGTCGCGGGCAACGCCATCGGGTCGCTCACCTGCATAGGGTAATAGAAGAGTTCGCGGGTGTGATCGACGAGCATCAGCAGCATCACGAACCCGCGCAACGCATCGACCGAGACGATCCGCATGCGCTTGGAGGGCGCGCCCGTCGGCGCTTGCACAGGGGTAGCGGATGCTGAGGCGGGCGTTCCGGCGACGTTGGGTATCGGACTGAAAACGGTTGACAAGATCGAAGCACCTCCGCCAATCGCGATGTTACATCATCACAGAGAAGGCAACATTTTTTGTCGACGCGTCCACGATCGATCGCCTTCGCGAGCATTTTTCTGCTGCTCGCCTGTCCCGTTCCTGCCGAGGCGCAGGACAAGACCGACCGCGAGCCGGAGCGCGAGGAACGGCGGGTCGATGGCGAGGCCGAGACGATCGTCGTTCTCGGCACGCGCAGCACGCGGGCGGATCGGACCTTGTCATCGGACCTCGCCACCGAACGCATGTCGCAATCCAGCCGCTCGCTCGAACGCGACCTGCTCACTGCGGCGGGGACGTACCGGCTCGGCGATGCGCTCGAACTCGTCAGCGGCGTCAGCAACCAGAACAACCGCGGCGGCTTTCTCGACAATTTCGCGATCCGCGGGTTCCTCGGCACGCCCGACGGCGGCGCCGAATATTATGTCGACGGGTTCCTCGCCAATCGTGGCCTCGCGCCGCCGCGCGATCCGGCGACGACCGAGCGGATCGAGGTGTTGAAGGGGCCGGCCGGCGCGCTGTTCGGCGACATCGATCCGGGCGGCCGCGTCAACATCGTCAGCAAGACGCCGCGCTTCACGCCCAGCGCGACCGCGACGTTCACCTATGGCTCGTTCGACACGCGCCGGGTCGAGATCGACGCGACGGGTCCGCTGTCCGACACGATCGCCGCGCGGATCGTCGTCGCCACCGAGGACAGCGATGGCTGGCGCGATTTCGTGCCGTTGCGCCGCCGCGTCGTCGCGCCCTCGCTGACCTGGGCACCGCGCGATGGCCTTCGGCTGACCTATGTCGGCGAGATCACGCGGTTCGACGCGCCGTTCGATCGCGGCATCCCGGCGATCGGCGGCGACGCCAACGCGCTGCCAAGATCGCGCTTCTATGGCGAGCCCGGCGACGGCACGACGCGGTTTCGCAACCAGCGTCACCAACTGACCGGCGAGGCGCAGCTCGACGACCGCATCTCGCTCAATGGCGGCGTGGCCTGGCGGACGGGATCGCTCCGCGGGTTCTCGTCCGACCAGTCGCGGCTCGTCGGCGGCCAGACGCTGTGGCGACAGCGGCGCGCGCGCGACTATACCGTCGACGATCTGTCCGCGCGGCTGGAACTGACCGGACGGTTCGGCGCGCACCGTGCCAGCGTCGGCGTGAAGGGCTATACGCTCGACTATCACGAGGGACTGTTGCGGCGGAACCCGACCGCGACCAACCCGCACGCGATCGACGTGTTCGCGCCGGTCTACGGCGGGCAGGCGCTGCCGCTGGCGCCGTTCACGGACAATGACGAGACGCGGCGGTCCGCCACGCTGTATGCGCAGGACATGTGGGACGTGACGGATCGGTTCACGCTGACGGGCGGCGTTCGCTTCGACGCGTATCGCCAGCAGATCCACAACAACCGTACCGGCGTGGTCGGGCGCACGGTCGACGAGCCGGTGAACTTCCGGCTGGGTGGCCGATACGCGCTGAGCGACGTCTTCGCCGTCCATGCGAACTGGGGCGAGAGCTTCCTGCTCAACTCGGGTACGGGGCGCGACAATCAGGGATTCTCACCCGAACGCGGCAAGGGGTACGAAATCGGCGGCACGGCCGCATTGCCGGGCGTGGACATCGCGGTGACGTATTTCAACATCGCCAAGCGCGACATCCTGACCAACGATCCGGTCGATCCGAACTTCCTCGCGCCGGTCGGCAAGCTGTCGAGCAAGGGCATCGAGTTCGACGCCTCGGTGCGCCTGGCGAAGCGCTGGCAGGTCGTCGCGAACTATGCGTGGACGCGCGCGCGGACCGACGACAGCATCTTCGCGACCGACCGCGTGCTGAACGTGCCCGAACATGCCGCGACGCTGTTCGCGATCGGGCGCTTCCTCGACGACGAGGGGCGTGGGCCCTCGATCAGCGCCGGTGCCAGCTATGTGGGCAAGCGGGCGGGCGCGATCGATACCAGCGGGCTCGTCCTGCCCGACTATGTGAAGGCCAAGGCGGCGGTCGAATACGCGGTCTCGCGGCGCCTGTCGGTGCGCGCCGAGGCCGACAACCTGTTCGACGCCCGGTTCGCGCAGAGTTCGTACAGCCCGGTGTGGATCTTCCCGGGGGCACCGCGGACGGTCCGGCTGTCGGTCCGACTGAGCCAGTGATCCGCGGCGAACGTTGCCCCGTTAGAAGAACAGCTTGCGGATGCTGAGCCGGACGGTGCGGCCGAGCGGGTCGAGATAGTCGGGCTGGTAGGTGTTGGGCACCGTGCCGGTCGCGTCGGTGACGCGCTGGCGGGTGTTGAAGACGTTATCGACCGACAGGCTGACGCGCATGCCGCGCAGCCACGGATGCGCCTTCACCCATTCGAGCCGCTGGCCGAGATCGGCGAACAGGCGGGCGTTGGCAGTGGCGAGGCCGCCGAAGTTGAGCGTCTCGGGTGCGGCGATCGTGCCGCCGTTGACGCGCGTGCCGGTCGCGTAGTTGGCGGAGATGCGCGCGCCGAGACCGTTGTTGGTGTATCCGGCTTGCGCCTCCAGCTCGTGACGCGCCTGCCCGCCGCTGTTGCCGATCGCGTCACCGTTCAGCAGGTTCAGGCTCGGGCCACCGTCTGCGACGAGGACGCGATCGGTGAAGTGCCAGGTGTGGTAAACCGCGAACTGGATGCGGCCGCCGGCCTGCCCGCCACGACCACCGAAACCACCGGGGCCGCGTCCGCCACCGCCCGCCCCCCCGCCGGGGCCACCAGCGCCGGGACCGCCACGCGCACCGTCGCCGCGCGGGCCATCGCCGCCTGCGCCATCGGGACGACGGCCGCCAGGCGGTTGCAGGCCCTCGAACGGGTTGGGACCGGTGCCGGCACGATACGCCTCGAGTTCACGCTGGATCTTCGACTTGAGCGGCGCGGAGAAGTTGATGCCCCAGCGGAGTTCGGAGCGGTCGCTGCGCGCGAAATTGATCGGCCGGCGATCGACCTGCAGCAAATTGCCCTCTAAATCGCGCCGAAAGCGATCGGGGAATGCGTCCGCGATCGCCGCCGTGACGGCGGGAAACGCCGCGATCGGGTTGTCGACCCGGCTCTCGACATAGTTGGCGGTGATCGAGAGGTCCTTGGCGGACCAGGGCTTCAGGGTCAGCCCGACTTTCTTGACGTGGTTGTTGTCCGCGACCAGCCCAGGATTGCCGCCGCTGATCGTCGTGACGGTCGCGGTTTCGCCGCGCACGTAATCGAACACGCGGACGTTGGGCGTGGTGATCTGTGGATTGCCGAGTTGCTGTGCGGTCGGTGCCTCGTCGGTGTCGGTCACCGAGGCGATCACCCGCACACCCTCGATCGGCGACCAGTTCGCACCGTAGCCGAGCGTGGTCAGCGTACCGAAGTCCGAGAGGTGATCCTCGGCAAGGTTGAAGTTCGCCGATAGCGTGCCGAGGAACGGCAGCACGTTCTTCGAGCGGCTGGTGAGGGGCACGTCGACGTTGATCTGGCCGTTGACCGTATCGCGCGAGACCTGTCCGGGGGTCTCTCTCACGGACTGATCGATGGTGCGATACGAGCGACTTTTGAAATCGGCGGTTTCGGCACCGAGCTTGATCGTCGTCGAGACTGCCCCCGCGGGTAGCGAGAACAGAGTGCCGTTCGCGACCGCGTCAAGTTCGCCGGTGCTCTGCGTCGCATAGGCACGGTTGCCGGGCAGTGCGCCGAAGTCGCTCGCGCTCAGGCGGCCGAACGGGTTGGCGGTCGGATCGCCGGCGCGGATGCGGGCATTGAAGGCGCTCGCGTCGACGCCGGTCTCTGTGAAGGTCTGCGTGTCGCTGCGGTCGTAATTGCCCGTCACGTTCCAGCGCCACGTGCCGATATCACCGTTGAGCGTGGTGCCGAGATGCGCGGCGATCGAGGA
Source organism: Sphingomonas sp. Leaf230 (assembly GCF_001421745.1). Classification (GTDB taxonomy): domain Bacteria; phylum Pseudomonadota; class Alphaproteobacteria; order Sphingomonadales; family Sphingomonadaceae; genus Sphingomonas. The sequence continues at coordinate 189,446 of NZ_LMKW01000010.1, forward strand.
GGTGCGCTGGGTCAACGGCAGGACGCCGTCGTCCTCGATCGCGCGGTTGATGGCCGTGGTGCTGCCGAACGGTGTCAGCGCGACGACGGGCAGGCCGTTTAGGCTGCGGCTGTCAGTCGATTCTAAGCGGCCGTTGATCGTCGCACCGATATTGCCGAAGATGTTGCGCGCATAGACGCTGTTCGCGGTGAAGGTGCTGGTCGCGGGCTGGAGCGTCCGGAACGGCCGCTGGTCGACGACATTGCCATCCGCGCCGAGCGCGCTGTTGGCAGTTCGATCCGGCTGGAGGATGTCGCGCTGCGATTCGGTGAGCGGCTCGCTCGACGTGTATTCGACGTGCAGGTTGAGCCGTCGATCGCGGGCGATGTTGAGCATGTCTAGCGAGCCCTTGGGGGTATTGCCCCCGCCCTCGGTCGCCTGGGTATCGGCGGCCTCGGCGGTCACCGCGCGGAAGCGGCGGCGCAGGACGAAGTTCACGACCTTCTGATCGGCGCGATAGCCGTATTTGAGCGCGACCTCCTCGGGCAGGATCTCGACGCGCTGGATCGCCTCGGTCGGGATGTCGCGGATCTCGCTGAAGCTGGAGATGCGGCGGCCGTTGAGCAGCACGACCGGCGCGCCGCCGCTGCCACGACCACTGGTGGTCTGCGGGCTGAGTTCGTTCAGCAGGTCGGAGACGGTGCTGACGCCGTAGGATCGAATCTCTGCTTGGCCCAGCGTCTGGTCGGGCGGAATGTCGCCGATCACCGCGCCCGGCAGCTTGCGCGAACCCGTGACGACGATCTCCTCGGATTCTGCGCCCTCGTCCTGCTCGGGCGCTTGCGCGGCGGGCGCGGCAGCTGGACGCGACGGTGCCTGTTGCGCGGCCACCATTGCGGGCATGCTCACTGCCAGAACCAGACCCAAACTGCGCATACCCGTTCCACCCCGATGATCGAGCATGCCGATTAGGCGGCAATTGTCGCAGGATTGTGCCGGTTCGGCGGTGCTTTCGTCACAAGCGCGACTTATCGCGACATATGCGCTTCCATCTCCTCCAGCGGCACGCCCTTGGTCTCGGGGAAGTAGAGGAACACGGTCACGAACTGCACCGCCATCATCGCGGCGAAGAACAGGAACGGGGCGCCTGCCGACCATGCTGCGGCGATCGGGAAGACCTGCGCGATCACCGCGTTCCAGCCCCAATGGCTCGACGAGCCGATGCTTGAGCCGCGGGCGCGGACGTTCTGCGGGAAGACCTCCGAGATATAGACCCAGATCACCGCGCCCGAGCCCGGCGCGAAGAACATGATGAAGACGATCAGCGACGGCAGCAGCAGCCAGTTGGGCAGCACGCCGAGTAGCGCCAGCCCGCCGATGGTGAGCGCCACGGTCATGCCGGCAGAGCCCCAGAGCAGCAGCGTGCGACGGCCGATCCGGTCGATCAACAGCATCCCGAGCAGCGTGAAGACCATGTTGGCAACCCCGATCATCACCGCCTGGAGATCGGGCGAAAGGCTGCCGCCGGACGCCTTGAAGATGTCGTTCAGGTAATAGAGAAACGCGTTGATGCCGCTGAACTGGTTGAACATCGCGACCAGGAAGGCGAGCGTGATCGGCTTGCGGTGGCGCGTCCAGGACAGCGACGCTTCGCCCTTCGGCGCATCGAGGTCCGCGCGCGCGACGTCGGGACTCATTCCGACCAGCGCCAGCACCTGCTTCGCCTCGACGTCGCGGCCCTTGGCGAGCAGCCAGCGCGGCGAATTGGGAATGCGGAACAGCAATGCGAAGAACACCAGCGACGGCGCCGCGACGATCCCGAGCTTCCACCGCCACTCGACGTCGCCGAGATCGAGCGAACCGATGACCGCGTTCGAGACATAGGCGAGCAGGATGCCGAGGATGACCGCGAACTGGAAGCCGCCGACCATTTTCCCGCGCTGAGCAGGCGGTGCGAGCTCGGCGATATAGGCGGGCGCGAGTACCGACGAGCCGCCGATCGCGATGCCGTTGATGAAGCGGAACCCGATGAAGCTGTGCCAGTTCCACGCCAGCGCACAGCCGAGCGCGGTGACGACGTACAGGAAGGCGAGCATCCGCAGCACGTTGCGACTGCCGTAGCGATCGCCGAGCGTGCCCACGAACAGCGCGCCGATCAGCGTACCCCAGAGCGCGGACGACACGGTAAACCCGAGCCACGCCTCGCTGAGCGCGAACTTCGCCTTGAGTGCGCCGGTGACGCCGGCGATCACCGCGGTGTCGAAACCGAACAACAGTCCCGCGAGCGCGGCAGTGGCGACGCTCGCGATCAGGACGGTGCTGGGCTGGGCCGAAGGGCGAGATGCGGTGGGCGCGATCGTCATGTCCGGCACGTTTCAACAGTTTGACGGCCGCCGCAAGCGCCGCAAGGCCGCCGACACCCCCACGATGAGCCGGTTCGACGAAAACACCCATTTCAGGTCTTTGAAAGCGCGTTAACGAATCGCCGACTAGCCCGTGCACATTGACAGGCGCAAAGGGGCGAGGCGTTGCCGACCGCAGTGATGAGAATCGTGATGGCAGCTGCGGCGTCGGTGGCGGCGATCGCCGTGCCGGGGACCGCCTGGGCTGCCTGCGGTGTCGCGAAGACCTCTGCCGCCGATGTTGGTACCTTCTCGCCGGCTGCGCTCTATTCGACCGACACGGTGCCGTCGGCGATGCCCTACGTCGCGACCACCGGGTCGTTCGGCTGCGCCAACACCACGCTGCTGGCGCTGATGTCGAACGATTCGCTCGTCGCCACGGTCAAGGCGGGAACGGTCCTCCAGCTGAAGTCCGGCACGGCGACCGCCACCTACCTGCTGGCGGCGGACCCCGCCGGCCAGTATCCGCTCGTCCCGGGCACGTCGCGAACACTCGTCAATGGCACCGGCTTGGCGCTGCTCAGCAACGGGCGCGCTGCCGTGCCGATCTACCTGAAGGCGCGGAGCACGACCAGCCTGGCACCCGGTGTCTATACCGGCAGTTTCGAGGTGAAGTGGGACTGGTCGTTCTGCACGCTGCTCGGGCTGGACGCGCTTGGGCTGGTGAATATTTGCTTGAACCGCGATAGCGGCAGCGCCAGCGGGACCGTCGCCGTCACCATGACCGTCGCCGAAAAGGGCGCGATCGTCTCCGTTTCGCAGCGGACCACATGGGAAGCGTCCGCATCGACCAACAACCCCAAGGCCATCCCCGGCTCGAAATTGCGGATCATGATGCGGATCGAGAATCCCGACATCGTGCCGCTCGACCTCAACACGCTCGCCGTGACGCTGCCCACCCCCGCCGGGCTGCGCATCGCGCTCGACGGGGACGGCACGGGGAACGGCCCGGTCGTGCGGGGTGACGATACCACCGGCACGACCGGGTTGCGGTTCAGCTATGTGTCGCCGTCGGACGGCGGCGACGACGTCGATTTCGCCACCGGCAGCAACGTCTGGGGCTACACCCCGGTCGCCGGCGATGCGACGACGCAAGGGCTGGTCACCGCGGTAAAGTTCAATCCGAAGGGCAAGATGGCCGCCGGCACCGCCTACACGATCTCGATTCCCTATTCGGTCAAATGATCAGGCCGGCACGTCGGTAGCAGGCGAAGCAGGCATGCCGCCGACGATCTCCATCTTGGTCGCGGTCGAGCCGACTTCGATTCCCGCCTCGCGGAACTGGCGGAGCAATGTGAACAGCAGTTCGCTGCGCATCGGATAGGCATCGCGCGGGCTCGCCACGTACGCGAAGCAGTTGAACTTGGCGCGGCCGGCGTCGATCGAATCGATGAACACCTTGGGCTCGGGATCGTCGAGCACCTCGTGCTTCTCCGCGAACGCCGCGAACAGCATCGTCCGCACCGCATCCAGATCCTCCTCGAGCGGCACCGAGAATTGCAGCTGGATCCGGCCGATGGGTGCTGCCAGCGTCATGTTCTGGATGGTCTTGGTGATCAGCTCCGAATTCGGTACGATCAGCGTCGAGCGGTCCGCCACCTGGATCTCGGTCGAGCGGACGTTGATGCGCTTCACGTCGCCCTCCATGTTGCCGATCCGGACGAGGTCGCCGATCTTCACAGGGCGCTCGGCAAGCAGGATCAGCCCCGACACGAAGTTCTGCGTGATTGCCTGGAGGCCGAACCCGATCCCGACCGACAGCGCGCCGAGCACCACGGCGAGCTTCTCCATGCCGATCCCGAGCGCGCCGAGCGCCCACAGCACCGCGGCGATGATCCCGGCATAACGCGCGACCATCATCACCGAATTCTGCGCGCCGGCATCCATCGCGGTGGTCGGCAAATAGCTGTTCACCAGCCAGTGCTGCAGCCCGCGCATGATCGCGAGCGCTACGAACAGCACCGCGATCGAGCGCAGCACCGCCCCCGGCGAGATCGTGACCTGGCCGATCGTCACGCCGTTCGCGACCGTCCCGAACAGCTCGAACGCCGAGCCGACGCCCGCCCCGAACGGCGCCATCACCGCGCCGACCGCGAGCAGGATCAGCAGCAGCCGCAACACCGCGGACAGCAGTACGCCGATCTGGTCGACGGTCTTGTTGTCGACCCCGAACCCGCTGTTCGCCGAACGCCCGAGACGGTTGCCGCTCGACAGCAGCGTCCGGCACGCATCGTCGGTGAACGTCATCATCAGGTACAACGACGCGCCGACGATCGCCCCCCACAGCAACCACGTCGCGACCTTCAGCGCGAAGTTCACATAGCCGATCAGCCCGGCGATCAGCGTCACGAGCAGGACCAGCCAGACCAATGTCGCGACGATCGCGAGCAGCGTGTTGCGCGCGGGCTTTGTCGGGTCGGGCAGCGCGGCGGCGCGCAACCGGCCTAGCGTCACCAGGATCGCGCCGAGCAGGACGATGTGGAGCAACGCAACGACCGCGTTGGCCGCGCTCGATGCCGGCGCGCTGATGCCGATCAGCGTGTTCGTCGCGATCAGCAGCTGGCCGAAAAAGATCAGCCCGGCGGCCATCCAGGTGTACGGGCGCAGCGCCTGCGCGGCCGGGTCGCCGATCGGCAGCAGCCGCCATGTGGACTGGCCGCGCAGCAGGAGCGCACCGCCGAGCGACGACACGAACGCGCAGAACCATGTGATCCCGACGAAGAGCGCGCCGAACCGGCTCCAGGCGGGCGATACCAGCCCGGCCCAGCGCAGCGAGGCGACGATCGCCCAGGCGGCGAGGCCGGGCAGCGCGGTGCCGATCACGACCAACCACAGCGCATAGGCCGAGCGTCGCAGGCGACCGCCGGGCGCGTGGTTGGTCGCGTAGCGCCGGCCGACGCCGTGCAGCCAGCGTCGTAGCGGCACGATCAGCACCAGCGCGGTTAGGATCCCGATCAGCAGGCCGGTGCCGGCGCGCATGTCGAACCGCGCGCCGAACTGGCGGATCTCGACATTGGCGAACCGCATCATGCGCGCGGTGTCGCGCGGCAGGTGATCGACGATCGCGGCCCATAATGTCGGCGACAGCGGCGAGCCGGTGTTTTCGGACAGTTGCTGGCCGAGTTCCTCCGCCTCGGCCGCACCGATATCGTCGATCTGCTGCTTGGCCTCGATCCCGATGAGGCGTGCACGCTTGATCGCGGAGTCGATCGCCGACTGGCTCTGCGCGAGGAGCTTGCGTTGCTGGCGGATCTCGGGCGCTTCGACGACGCCAGGGGTGGCGGCACCAAGTTCCGCGACACGCGCCTGGACGAGGGCCATCTCAGGAGTGAGCGTGCGAACGGCGTCGGCGGCGGTGGTCTGCACGGTTTGCGCGCGGGTGCGGAGAGCCTGGCGCGCCTTGTCGTCGCGCGCGGCGGGCGTGGCGTCGTCGATCGCCTGGAGTTCGGCGGAGGCTTGCGTCAGGCTGGCACCGACGGTCGCGACCTTGGGCTCGTCCTGCGCGATCCCGGGGAGCGCGGTGGCTAGGAGGAGGAGCGCGGCGAGGTAACGGAGGAGGGTCATCCGGGGTGCTGTACAGCGATGGGGTCGGAAACGGGAGGGGTGGTGGCGTTGGGCTTGGGTACCGGCACCGCTGCCGCTGTTTTCGGCAAGCCTCAGGATGAGCGCCTGCCCATCACACGTCCCACCCCGGCGAAGGCCGGGGCCCAGATGGCAAGTCGCTGTAACGGAGCGCTGGCCTCAATCACCTGCCGCTCCCAACTGGACCCCGGCCCTCGCCGGGATGGTGTTCTTGTTGGGGGCGTCATCCTAAGAACACAGCCGTTGTCGACGCTTCCTTGTTCTCCCGCGAAGGCGGGAGCCCAGACTGGGTCCCCGCCTTCGCGGGGAAACATAGATGCGGTCCGGCTCCACACAGGCGCTCCGAGCAACGCGCGCTCTACCCTCTCCGTCACCCCGGCGGGGGCCGGGGCCCACCGGCCCGCACAGTCAAGTCTCTCGGGTGTGCGGAGCGGTGGATGCCGGAACGAGTCCGGCATGACGGGGCGGCCGGCGGCGGGGACGGGACGGCGCTTGGTTCGGACCCGACGCGCGTTCAGTCCAGCTCGAGGATTACCTGATCCACCGCCAAGCTGTCCCCGGTCTTCGCTGCGACCGACTTCACCGTCCCCGTCTTCTCGGCGCGGAGGATGTTCTCCATCTTCATCGCCTCGACCACCGCGAGCGCCTGCCCCGCCTCTACTCTGTCGCCCGCCGCGACGTCGAGCCGCACCAGCAACCCAGGCATCGGGCAGATCAGGAATTTCGACAGATCGGGCGCGACCTTCTCGATCAGGTGCGTGGTGTAGGGTGCCACTCGAGCGGGCAGTACGCGGGCGACGTGGCTTGCGCCGCGGGTCGTCAGCTTGAAGCCGGCGCGGGCCTTGGCGATGCGGATCGTCAGGTGTTCGTCGCCATCCGCGCCGTGGCCGTCTGCGACCACCATGCGGTCGCCCGGCGTATATTCGAGTGCCAGGTCGAGCTCTTCGCCATCCACCATGATGCCGTCGGTCGAGACTGTCACCGCATGGTCGATCTTGTCGATGGTCACCACCCAGTCGGCGGGCGGACGGAGGCGCTTGCCGAGCTGGCCATCGATGCGGCGGGCGCGGTCGGCTTCTGCCGTGGCGGCGAAGGCAGCGACGGCGGCGAGCGTCTTCAGCAGTTCAGCGTTGGCGGGGGCGCCGTGGAAGCCTTCTGGATATTCCTCGGCGATGAAGCCCGTGGTTAGTGCGCCCGACTGGAAGCGCGGGTGCTGCATGATCGCCGAGAGGAAATCGATGTTGTTGCCCGGACCTTCCAGCTCGAACGCGTCGAGCGCGGCGATCTGCGCGGCGATCGCGCCGTCGCGGGTGGGTGCCCAGGTGATGAGCTTGGCGATCATCGGGTCGTAGAACATGCTGACCTCGCCGCCCTCGCAGACGCCGTCGTCGACACGGACTCTCGCTTCCCCCCCGCCCGCTTGCGGGAGGGGGGAAGTTTCCGGTGGGTTGTAGCGGACGAGGCGACCGATGCTCGGCAGGAACCCGCGATATGGGTCCTCGGCGTACACGCGGTTCTCGATCGACCAGCCGTTGAGCTTCACCTCGTCCTGCGTGAACTCGAGCGGCTCACCCGCAGCGACACGGATCATCAGTTCGACGAGATCGAGCCCAGTGATCTCCTCGGTCACGGGATGCTCAACCTGGAGCCGGGTGTTCATCTCGAGGAAGTAGAACCCCTCCCCCGTCGTATCCGCGCCCGAGACGATCAGCTCGACTGTCCCCGCCGAATAATAGCCGACCGCCTGCGCCAGTGCGACCGCCTGCTCGCCCATCGCTTTCCGCATCTTCGGCGTGACGAACGGCGACGGCGCCTCCTCGACGACCTTCTGGTGCCGCCGTTGGATCGAGCATTCGCGCTCGTTCAAATAGACGATGTTGCCGTGCTGGTCGCCGATCAGCTGGATCTCGATATGGCGCGGCGATTCGATGAACTTCTCGATGAACACGCGGTCGTCCCCGAAGGACGCCAGCCCCTCACGCTTGGTCGCCTCGAAGCCTTCGCGGACGTCCTGTTCGCTGTACGCGAGCCGCATACCCTTGCCGCCGCCGCCGGCCGACGCCTTCATCATCACCGGATAGCCGATGCCGCCGGCGATCTCGACCGCGTGATCGGTACTGTCGATCTCTCCGAGATAACCCGGCACGACGTTGACGCCCGCGGCCTTGGCGAGCTTCTTCGATTCGATCTTGTCGCCCATCGCGGCGATCGCGTTGGGCGGAGGCCCGACGAACGCGATCCCGGCCTCGGCGCACGCCAGCGCGAAACTCTCGCGTTCGGAGAGGAAGCCGTAGCCGGGGTGAATACAGTCCGCGCCGGTTTCCTTGGCCGCGAGCAATATCAGCTCGGCCTTTAGATAGCTTTCGGCGGCGGGTGCCGGCCCGAGACGCACGCTCTCATCGGCCATCAGCACGTGTGGCGCGCGCGCGTCGGCATCAGAATAGACCGCGACGGTCTTGATGCCCATCGCCTTGGCGGTCCGCATGACCCGACACGCGATCTCGCCCCGATTGGCGACCAGGATTTTCTTGAACATCACTCGCCCTAATCTGTGCCGTCTTGCCGGACGCGGTCCGGGTTCGGACTGGTTATTGGTACCAAATCATCGTCTTGAGCTGCTTCGTGCGGGCCTGCGTCAGATCGGTCCGACACCCCGCGATCGTCATGCCCTGCGCCGAACCGCCGGCATATTGCCCGCCTTCGATCACGCACTGCGTATCGCGGAACTTGAGCCAGGCGCGCTGGCTCTCCAGTAGCGCGGCGGCGTAGCCGAACCCGCCGCCGCGCGACCCATCCTGCGCGTCGCGCCCCTTCATATAGGCGTAGGTCCGCTTCCACTGCGCGGCCATCGCCGCATCCGCCCGCGCGTAACTCGTACCGGCGGAGGCGTTCATCGTCGCCTGCGACTGCATCGGAGCCGCCGCGGTCATCAGAAGTGCGATCAGCAGCATGTCTTGGCCTCCCGCATCGGCTCCGCGCCGACCATCGGTTTCATCCCGAGCTTCGCCAGCAGCGTCGCATCCGCGCTGTCGCCGGCGTTGCCGGTGGTCAGCAGCTTGTCGCCGGTGAAGATCGAGTTCGCGCCGGCCATGAAGCAGAGCGCCTGGGTCGCCTCGGACATGCTCTCGCGCCCGGCCGACAGGCGCACCATGCTCAGCGGCATCGTGATCCGTGCGACGGCGACCGTCCGGACGAACTCGATGTCGTCGATCTGCGCCATCGGCGTGCCGGCGAGCATGTCGCCGAGCGGCGTGCCTTTGACCGGGACCAGCGCGTTGACGGGGACGCTCTCCGGGTGGCGTGGCAAGGTCGCCAGCGCGTGGACGAAGCCGACGCGGTCGCTGCGCGTCTCGCCCATCCCGACGATCCCGCCGCAGCAGACTGAAATGCCAGCGTCGCGGACATTCGCCAGCGTCTCCAACCGATCGCCGAAAGTTCGCGTGGTGATGACGTTGCCGTAATTCTCCGGCGAGGTGTCGATGTTGTGGTTGTAGTAATCGAGGCCTGCGTCGGCGAGCTGCTTGGCCTGGTCCGCGTCGAGCATGCCGAGCGTCATGCACGTCTCCAGCCCCATCGCGCGGACGCCTTCGACCATGGCCACGACCTTCGGCATGTCGCGCGGCTTCGGATTACGCCACGCGGCGCCCATGCAGAAACGCTGCGATCCGGCGGCTTTCGCCTGCGCGGCGTCGGCGAGGACCGCGTCGACGTCCATCAGCTTTTCCGCCTTTAGACCGGAGTCGGACGAGGCGGACTGCGAGCAATAGCCGCAATCCTCGGGGCAGCCGCCGGTCTTGATCGAGAGCAGCGTGCAGAGTTGGACCTCGCCGATCGCGTGATGCGCGCGGTGGACGGTCTGCGCGCGGAACATGAGTTCGTCGAACGGGAGGTCGAACAGCGCGGCGATCTCGGGACGGGTCCAGTCGGTGCGGGAAACGGGAGCATCGCGCACCAGGCTCGGAGCCACTGCATGTGCGAGAGTACGGAGGAGGGTATCGGTCATTCGGCGGCTTCCTCTTGCGGGGCCATGTTGTGGCCGAGGAGTTTCAACACGTCCTCGGCGGCCTGGATCAGGTTGGTGCCGGGGCCGAAAATCGCCTGGACCCCGGCATCGCGCAGCGCCTGATAGTCCTGTGCGGGGATAACGCCACCCGCGATCACCTTGATATCCGCGCGGCCCGCCTCGCGGAGATAGCCGATCAGCTCGGGGATCAGCGTCTTGTGGCCGGCGGCGAGTGACGAGGCACCGACGATATCGACGTCGTTTTCGAGCGCGAGCGCGGCGGCTTCGGCGGGGGTCTGGAACAGCGGGCCTGGCACGATCTCGAAGCCCAGGTCGCCGAACATCGACGAGACGAGGTTGGCGCCGCGGTCGTGCCCGTCCTGACCCATCTTGGCGACGAGCATGCGCGGTTTGCGGCCCATCCGGCGCTCGGTGGCCTCGACGCCATCGGTGAGGCGGGTCCAGCGGGCATCGTCTTCGTAAGCGCCGCCGTAGATGCCGGAGACGGGGGTGGGCTGCGTGCCGTAGCGGCCGAACACGTCTTCCATCGCGGAGGAGATTTCGCCGAGCGTGGCGCGGGCGCGGGCGCATTCAACGGCAAGCGCGAGGAGGTTTTCGGAGCCCTTCGCGCCTTCCCGCAACGCATCGAGGGCAGCACGGCACACGGCTTCGTCGCGCGTGGCCTTTACCCGGTTGATCCGCTCGATCTGGCCGGCGCGCACCGCGACGTTGTCCACGTCGAGGATCTCGATCGCGTCCTGTTCGGCGAGCTTGTACTTGTTCACGCCGACGATGACGTCCTCGCCGCGATCGACGCGCGCCTGGCGGCCGGCGGCGGCTTCCTCGATCATCGCCTTGGGCCAGCCTGACGCGACCGCCTTCGCCATGCCGCCCTCGGACTGGATCCGCTCGATCAACGCCCACGCGCCGTCGACCAGCGACTGCGTCAGGCTCTCGATATAATAGCTGCCGCCGAGCGGATCGACGACCTTGGTCATCCCCGTCTCTTCCTGGATCACGATCTGCGTATTGCGGGCAATTCGCGCGGAAAAGTCGGTCGGCAGCGCGATCGCCTCATCGAGCGCATTGGTGTGGAGTGACTGCGTGCCGCCGAGCATCGCCGCCATCGCCTCGATCGTCGTCCGCATGACGTTGTTGTACGGGTCCTGCTCGGTGAGCGAGACGCCGCTGGTCTGGCAATGCGTGCGGAGCATCTTCGAACGCTCGTCCTGCGCGCCCAATTGCGTCATCGCGCGGTGCCAGAGGACGCGGGCGGCGCGGAGTTTGGCGATCTCCATGAAGAAGTTCATGCCGATCGCGAAGAAGAACGATAGCCGCCCGGCGAACTTGTCGATGTCGAGGCCGCTCGCGACGCCGTATTTCACATACTCCATGCCGTCGGCGATCGTGAAGGCGAGTTCGTGAAGCTGCGTCGCCCCGGCTTCCTGCATGTGATAGCCGCTGATCGAGATGCTGTTGAACTTGGGCATCTCGCGCGACGTGTAGCCGAAGATGTCCGAGATGATCCGCATGCTCGGCTCGGGTGGGTAGATGTAGGTGTTGCGGACCATGAACTCCTTGAGGATGTCGTTCTGGATGGTCCCGTCGAGCAGTTTGCGGTCGACGCCCTGCTCCTCGCCGGCGACGATGAAGAAGGCGAGGATCGGGATCACCGCACCGTTCATCGTCATGCTGACCGACATCTTGTCGAGCGGAATGCCGTCGAACAGGATCTTCATGTCCTCGACCGAGTCGATCGCGACGCCCGCCTTGCCGACGTCGCCGGTGACCCGGGGGTGGTCGGAATCATAGCCGCGGTGCGTGGCGAGATCGAACGCTACCGACAGGCCTTTCTGGCCGGCGGCGAGGTTGCGGCGGTAGAACGCGTTCGAGGCTTCGGCGGTCGAGAAGCCGGCATATTGGCGGATTGTCCAGGGGCGGCCGGCGTACATCGACGCGCGGACGCCGCGGGTGAAGGGGGCGAAACCGGGGAGGCCTGGGTCGGCGGTGACGTCATCCGCGGTGTAGAGCGGTTTGACGTCGATGCCCTCGGGGGTCGGCCAGGTGAGGTCGGCGCCCTTTACTTCCTTGGTAGCGGCGGCCTGCCAGTCGGCGAGCGTGGGGGCGGATTCGGGCTTGTCGGTCATGCGAAGAACTTCACCCCGGCGAAGGCCGGGGCCCAATGGGAAAGGTTGCTGTAACGGAGAGTAGCACCAGCCAAGGCGCCGTTGCCCAATTGGGCCCCGGCCTTCGCCGGGGTGGTGCTGGAGGCGGAAGTCATTTCCCGGTGAACACCGGCTTGCGCTTTTCGAGGAAGGCACGACCGCCCTCCATCGAGTCCGCAGACCCGCGCGCATCGCGCTGGTTGGCTGCCTCGGCCTGCATCGCGGTCGAGTAATCCGTTTCGTACGCTGCGGTAATCGCCCGGCGCATCAGTCCGAGCGCGATCGTTGGCATCGCCGCCAGTCGCTCAGCTAAGGCGAACGCCTCGGCGTCCAGAGTGTCTTCCGCAACAATCTTGTGCACCATCCCCCAGTCGAGCGCCTTCGCCGCCGGCACCCGCTCGCCAAGCATCATCATTTCCGTCGCCCGCGCCTTGCCGATCAACCGTGGCAGCATCCACGATGCGCCACCGTCCGGCACCAGCCCGATGTTCACGAACGCCTGAAGGAAATATGCGCCCTCGCTCGCCACACAGAAATCGGCGGCGAGCGCGAGGCTGCAGCCGATCCCCGCCGCCGGCCCGCGCACTGCGCTCACCACCGGCACCGACAGGTCGGCGATCGCCGTCATCGTCGGATTGTAACTCCCCGTCAGCGCCGCGAACGTCGCCTCGCCCGGATTGTCGGAGCCGAGCGCCCCGCCGCCGACGTCCGCGCCCGAACAGAACGCGCGGCCAGCGCCCGCAATCAGCACCGCCCGCGCACCATCCAGATCGCCCAGCGCCGCGCGCAATTCCTCGAACATCGCCGGCGGCGCGGCGTTCAGCCGGTCGGGCCGGTTCAGCGTCAGCACCAGCACGTCGCCGCGCCGTTCGCTCAGGATATGCTCGTACGCGGCCATCAGGTCTCTCCTAGTGCGCGCCGGTATCGCCCGGCCTCTCCATCAATTCGACCAGCATGCCGCCAAAATCCTTCGGGTGCACGAACACGATCGGCGTACCATGCGCACCGATCCGCGGTTCGCCCAGCACGGTCGCGCCCTTCGCCTTCAGGTCGGTGACCGCCGCGGCGATATCGGCTACCTCGAAGCAGACATGATGCTGCCCACCGGCCGGGTTCTTGCGCAGGAAGCCGGCGATCGGAGAACTCTCGTCATACGGCTCGATCAGCTCGATCTGCGCGTTCGGCGCATCGATGAAGCACACCTTCACTCCCTGTGCCGGCAGGTCGAACGGCTCACCGATCGCGGTCGCACCGAGCAGCAGGCGATACGTCTCGACCGACTTCGCGATCGACGGCGTCGCGACCCCGACATGGTTAAGGCGGCCCAGCGTCATTGCGCATCCTTCGATGGGGGCGGCGGCGTGGGAACGACACCGAGCGTGTAACCACATACACCGAGCACCTGCCGGATCATCGCATCACCGGTCGGTGCGATGAAATTCGCCTGCACCGCAAAGCTTGCGCCGTTGGTGGTCTCGACCCGTACCGTCTTCGATTTTACGAGAAACGTGGTCAACCTGGTGATTGCCTCGGGATCGGTGACGTAGGTGCCGGTGCCCGGAAACTGCCAGTTATAAGTGAACGCCGGCCCGCCATCGAAGCGCACCGCGACGGGTTTGTCCGCGCCTGACCCGAGCGGCTGCGGCTGGATGAACTGGATCGACACGATCGGCTCGGACGCCACGTCGCACTTTACGACGAAGCGCGACAGACCGTCATTGCCTATGACCGACGCCGAGATGCTGCGCACGCCCGCCTGATTGATGCGATCTGCGAGCTTCCAGATTGGTGCAGGTGCCGCCACGGCTGCGGCTTGAAGCAGAAGAAACGCGATCACTGCTCGATCCTCCGCTGCTGGGCCGCCGCCATTGCAGCGCCTTCGATCACCCCTTCCAAGCGAGACACCCGATCGCGGAGATCACCATGCGCGCCGGCAAGACCTGCGAGCCGTCCGCCAAGCTGAGCGACGTCGCGATCGAGACCATCCAGCTGATCCTTCAGCGTCAGGATCGTCTTGAAAACGCCGAATGCTTTCTCACCCGCACTCACGGTCTTTCGCCCGCCAACACCGCATCGACCACAGCGCAGGTGCGCGCGATATTCTCACGCATCGACTGGATGGACATCTTCATGTCGTCGACAGCCGCCTCGATTTCCGGTGCGAGAAACGCCAATGCCGCTTCCTCGTCGCGCGATGCCGGTGTCGCGATATACCGCGTCGTTGCTTCGCGCACGACACGGCCGACGGACATGCCGCTGTTCGCCGCGAACGCATCGAGCGCGGCCTTGTGATCGGGCGTAGTCAGAAACGTCACGCGTTCGGTCTGCATGTCACGACTCCTTCGCATGACATGATAATGTGCTTATCATCATGCAACAAGCCGCCGGGTCACAGCGGGATGTTATCATGCTTCTTCCACGGATTCTCCAGCGCCTTGCCGCGGAGTTTCCGTAGGCCGAGCGCGATGCGGCGGCGGGTCGAGTGCGGCTGGATCACTTCGTCGATGAAGCCCTTCGACGCGGCAACGAACGGGTTAGCGAAGCGCGCCTCATATTCCGCGGTGCGCTCGGCGATCTCCTCCGGCGTCTTGCCGCGGAAGATGATCTCGACCGCGCCTTTCGCGCCCATCACCGCGATTTCGGCGGTCGGCCAGGCGTAGTTGAGGTCGCCGCGCAGATGCTTCGACGCCATCACGTCGTACGCGCCGCCATACGCCTTGCGCGTGATGACGGTGATCTTCGGCACGGTCGCCTCGGCATAGGCGAACAGGAGTTTCGCGCCGTGCTTGATGATGCCGTTATGCTCCTGCGCGGTGCCGGGCAGGAAGCCGGGGACGTCGACGAACGTCACGATCGGGATCTCGAATGCGTCGCAGAAGCGCACGAACCGCGCCGCCTTCTTCGACGAATTGATGTCGAGCACGCCCGCCAGCACCATCGGCTGGTTCGCGACGAAGCCGACCGTGCGGCCCTCGATGCGGCCGAAGCCGGTGATGATGTTGGCCGCATGTGCCGGCTGAGTCTCGAAGAAATCGCCCTCATCGACGGTCTTCCGGATCAGCTCGTGCATGTCGTAGGGCTGGTTCGCCGACGCCGGAATCAGCGTGTCGAGGCTGTCCTCGATCCGGTCCCATTCGTCCGCGGTAGGCCGCTCGGGCACGCCGTCACGATTCGACGCGGGCAGGAAATCGAAGAAATCGCGCGCGGCGAGCAAGGCCTCGATGTCGTTCTCGAACGCGTTGTCGGCGACCGAGGTCTTGGTCGTATGCGTCACCGCGCCGCCGAGCGCTTCCTGCGTCACGACCTCGTTGGTCACCGTCTTGACCACGTCGGGGCCGGTGACGAACATGTAGCTCGAATCCTTCACCATGAAGATGAAGTCGGTCATTGCGGGCGAATAGACCGCGCCGCCTGCGCAGGGTCCCATGATCAGCGAAAGCTGTGGCACGACGCCGCTGGCTAGCACGTTGCGCTGGAACACTTCGGCATAGCCGCCGAGGCTGGCGACGCCCTCCTGGATGCGTGCGCCGCCGCTGTCGTTGAGGCCGATCACCGGGGCGCCGACCTTCAGCGCGGTGTCCATGACCTTGCAGATCTTCTGCGCATGACGTTCGCTGAGCGACCCGCCGAACACGGTGAAGTCCTGGCTGAAGACGAAGACGAGGCGACCGTTGATCGTGCCCGAGCCGGTGACCACGCCGTCGCCGGGGATCACCTGATCCTGCATGCCGAAATCGACGCAATTATGCTCGACATACATGTCGAGCTCCTCGAATGATCCCTCGTCCAGCAGCACGTCAAGGCGCTCCCTCGCGGTGAGCTTACCCTTGGCGTGCTGCGCTGCGATCCGCTTTAGGCCCCCGCCGACTCTGGCGGCTTCGCGGCGGCGTTCAAGCTCTTCGATCGTCGATGACATCGTCTCTCCGTCCTGCTGATTGCCTTCACAGAGCGGGATGCGATGCGCAAATGCAATGTTGCAAACTTGCCGACGTGATGTTTGCAAACTAGGCGGAGGGATGACCCTGCCCGCACGTCGCCTCTTCGTCGGACACCGCCTGCGCGACCTGCGCCGCGTTCTTGGAATCAGCCAGGCCGCAATGGCCGTGCGGATCGGGTTGTCCGTCAGCTATCTCTCGCAGATCGAGAATGGTGATCGCCCGGTGACGGAGGGCGTGCTGATCACGCTTGCGCGCGAATTTCCGGCGGACTGGGGGAGCATCGATGCGGCGGACGATACCGCGTTGCTGATCGCGACGCTCGAGGCGGTGTCGGATACGAGCGTCGAGGCGCCCGCGCTCGACGAGACGGCGGTGCGGCGTGCGGTGAAGCATCAGCCGTTACTGGCGCAGCGCCTCGTCGCGATGCACGACGCATACCGGCGCGCGCAGGAGCAGTTGCGCGCGCTGGACGACCGGCTGGTGGCCGGATCGGGGGCACCAGGGTTGTTGCCGTGGGAGGACGTGCGCGACTGGTTTCATGCGGCGGGCAATTATGTCGATGCGCTCGATAGGCGGGCGGAGGAAATCGGCGAGACTTTGGGGTCGGATCGGATCGCGTCGCTTGAGGCTAGGCTGGCGGCGCGCGGCGTGTCGGTCGCGATCTCGGGCGCGCTCGCTGCACCATTGCGCGATTACGATGGCGCGACTTTGCGGCTCGATGGATCGCAGCCCGGCGAGACGACCTTGTTCTCGCTCGCGCACCAAGTCGCACGGCATGAGTTCGGCGACGTTATCGGCGGCATCGTCGCCGCGTCGGAGATGGCGTCGGAAACCGCGCGCGCGCTGCTGACCGCGGGGCTGACCAATTACGCCGCAGGGGCGATCGTCATGCCCTACACCCGCTTCCGGACGGAGGCACGGAGCGTCCGCCACGACATCGACCGGTTGCGGCGGATCTTCGGGACGAGCTTCGAGCAGACGTGCCACCGGCTCTCGACGTTGCAACGGCCGGGGGCGCTCGGCATCCCGTTCTTCTTCTGCCGCGTCGACATGGCTGGCAACATCACGAAACGTCACTCCGCCACGCGGTTGCAGTTCGCGCGGTTCGGCGGCGCGTGTCCGTTGTGGATCGTCCACGAGGCGGTGGCGATCCCCGACCGCATCCTGACGCAGCTGATCGAGACGACCGACGGCATCCGCTACGTCTCGATGGCGAAGGGTCTGGTGAAGCCGTCCGAGACGTACACGCGACCGGCGCGGCGCTATGCGGTGGCGCTGGGCTGCGAGGAGGCGAACGCATCGGAGTTCATCTATGCCGATGCGCTGGGCACCGGGGGGATCGCTACGCCGATTGGGACGTCATGCCGCATCTGCCTGCGCACCGACTGCGACCAGCGCGCGTTTCCGCCGGCCGCTAGCGAGATACGCGTCGACCCCGACCGCCGCGGCCCTGTGCCCTACGAGGTGGTTTAGCCCACCCCTCTAAACTCGACCGAAGTACCACTTCGGTCGACGGACACAAAAAGGCCCGGTGTGTTTCCACACCGGGCTAAGGTTGTCCGCAGGAGGAACGTCGTGGGTGCGGGCTCGACTGGCCCGCTACCGATCAGTTGTAAGCGCGCTCGCCGTGTTCGCCGATGTCGAGACCCTCGTGCTCGACTTCCGGCGATACCCGCAGACCGGTGACGGCCTTGGCGACGTAGATCGCGATCGTGGTGCCGATCGTGGCCCAGATGATCGTGACGATCACCGCCTGGAGCTGCACGAAGAGCTTGGCGCCCATCGCATAGTCCGCAGCACCCGGCCCGCCGAGCGACGGGGCATAGACCACCGCGGTGCCGATCGCGCCGATCATGCCGCCGATGCCGTGGATCCCGAAGGCGTCGAGCGAGTCGTCGTAGCCGAGCATCGGCTTGAGCTTCGACACTGCCATGAAGCAGACGAGCGAGGCGATCGCACCGAGGACGATGGCGCCGAACGGGCCGGAATTGCCCGCGGCCGGCGTGACGGCGACGAGGCCGGCGACGATGCCCGAGCAGAAGCCCAGTGCGGAACCCTTGTGACCCGAGAGCTTCTCGGCAAGCATCCAGAACAGCGCGGCGGACGCGGTGGCGACGAAGGTGTTGAGCATCGCAAGCGCGGCCGAGCCATTCGCCTCGAGCGCGGAGCCGGCGTTGAAGCCGAACCAGCCGACCCAGAGCAGCCCGGTGCCGATGCCGGTCATGACCAGCGAGTGCGGTGCCATCGGCTCCTTCGGGTAGCCGATACGCTTGCCGAGGATCAGGGCCGCCACCAGCGCCGAGACGCCGGCGTTGATGTGGACCACGGTGCCGCCGGCGAAATCGAGCGCGCCCGCCTTGAAGAAATAGCCGCTCGACGCCCACACCATGTGCGCGATCGGGAAGTAGACGATGGTGAGCCAGATCAGGCCGAACACCATCACCGCCGAGAACTTCATACGCTCGACGACCGAACCCAGGACCAGCGCGATGGTGATCGCGGCGAAGGTCATCTGGAAACAGATGAAGACATATTCGGGGATCTCGACGCCTGCCGTGAAGGTCGCTGCCTGCGAGGCTGGCGTGACGCCCTTCAGGAACGCCTTGTCGAAGCTGCCGATGAAGTTGCTGAGCAGCGGGTTGGTCACGTCGGGACCGAACGCCAGCGTGTAGCCCCACATCACCCAGATCAGCATCGCGAGCGCCGCGACGGCGCCGATCTGTGTCATGGTCGACAGCATGTTCTTCGACCGCGTGAGGCCGCCATAGAACAGCGCGAGGCCGGGCAGGATCATCATCAAAACGAGGATCGTCGAGGTCATCATCCAGGCGGTATCGCCCTTGTTCACGGTCGCAACGACGGGCGCGACCACCGGTGCAGCTGCGGCCTGTGCCCAGGCGGGTGCGGCGGCGATCATCGTCGCGCCGAACCCTAGAGCCGCGACCGCGGCCTTCTTCACATCATGCTTCATCTCGTCCCCCCTCAGAGCGCTGAATCGTCGGTTTCGCCGGTGCGGATGCGCACCGCTTGCCCCACGTCGAGCACGAAGATCTTGCCGTCGCCGATCGCGCCGGTGTTCGCCGACGCCTGGATCGCCTCGACCACGCGGTCGGACAGGCTGGCGGCACAGACCACCTCGATCTTGATCTTCGGCACCATGTTGGTGCTGTATTCGGCCCCCCGATAGATCTCGGTCTGGCCCTTCTGACGGCCGAATCCCTTGACCTCGGTGACCGTCATGCCCGCCACGCCGATCGTGGTGAGCGCTTCGCGCACCTCGTCGAGCTTGAACGGCTTGATGATGGCAATGACGAGTTTCATCGCGCCCCTTCCCCTTGTTACGGGAGGTGCCTCGCAATGTGCGTGCCAGTTGCGGTGTAGAGGGGTGGGGTGTGCTCGCGGGAGGAGCAGTGGGGGTTTTAGGGTTAAAACTTGTGCAGTGCGGTGCGGGTGCCTGTTTAATGGGCAGCCGCTACACCTTCGTCACTCCCGCGGAGGCGGGAACCCATACTGGCTCTCTTTGGCGATAATCGCAGAGGTTCGCCAATATGGGTCCCCGCCTTCGCGGGGATGACGGTAGTGGTGACTGTCGAACTTAGTGGCGGAAGTGGCGCATGCCGGTGAAGACCATTGCGAGGCCGGCTTCGTCCGCCGCCGCGATGACGTCGGCGTCGCGGATCGAGCCGCCGGGCTGGATCACCGCCGTCGCACCGGCCTCGACCGCTGCAAGCAGGCCGTCGGCGAACGGGAAGAACGCGTCGGAGGCGACCGCCGAGCCGATCGTGCGCGGGGTGGACCAGCCGGCCTTTTCCGCCGCGTCCTTCGCCTTCCACGCGGCGATGCGCGCGGATTCGAGGCGGTTCATCTGGCCGGCGCCGATGCCCGCGGTGCTGCCGTCCTTGGCGTAGACGATCGCGTTGGACTTGGTGTGCTTGGCGACGGTCCAGGCGAAGCGGCAGTCGATCAGCTCCTGCTCGGTCGGCTGGCGCTTGGTGACGACCTTCAACTCGCCGGGCGTGCCGTTGTCACGGCCCTGGACGAGCCAGCCGCCGGCGATCGACTTCGCCGTCAAGCCGAGGCGGGCGGGATCGGGGAGGTCGCCGGTGAGCAGCAAGCGGAGGTTCTTCTTGGCGGCGAACAGCGAGATCGCTTCCTCGTCGGCATCGGGAGCGACGACGACTTCGGTGAAGATGCCGGTTATCTGGCGCGCGGTCTCGGCGTCGAGCGTGCGGTTCACGGCGATGATGCCGCCGAATGCCGACACCGTGTCGCAGGCGAACGCCGCGGCATAGGCTTCGGCGAGCGTGGCGCCGGTGGCGACGCCGCAGGGGTTGGCATGCTTGACGATCACGACCGAGGGCTCGGCATCGCGGAATTCGGCGATCAGTTCGAGCGCAGCGTCGGCGTCGTTGAGGTTGTTGTAGCTGAGCGCCTTGCCCTGGAGCTGGCGGGCCTGGCCGATGCCGCGGACCGAGCCGATTGCCGTATAGAAGGCGGCGGACTGGTGCGGGTTCTCGCCGTAGCGGAGCGTGTCGCCGCGCTTGAGCGTGATCGGCAGAGTGGCGGGAAATTCCTCGGCCTGATCTACCGTGCCGAACCAGGTCGCGATCGCGGAGTCGTACGCGGCGGTGGTGGCGAAGGCTTTCGCGGCGAGCTTCTTGCGGTCTTCGAGCGTCGTGGTGCCGCCGGAGACGAGCGCATAGTCGGCGGGGTCGGTGACGATCGCGACATAGGCGTGGTTCTTGGCGGCCGAGCGCACCATGCTGGGGCCGCCGATGTCGATGTTCTCGATTACGGTGTCGCGGTCGGCGCCCTTCGCGACGGTCGCCTCGAACGGGTAGAGGTTGACGATCACGAGGTCGATCGCGCCGATTGCGTGCTCGGCCATCGAGGCGGCGTGGCCGGCGTCGTCGCGGACGGCGAGCAGGCCGCCGTGGACCATCGGGTGGAGCGTTTTCACGCGGCCATCCATCATCTCGGGGAAGCCGGTGAGTTCGCTGACGTCGCGGACGTCGAGGCCGGCGGCGCGGAGGGCGGTGGCGGTGCCGCCGGTCGAGACGAGTTCGACGCCGTGGCTGGCCAGCGCCTTGCCGAGATCGACGATCCCGGTCTTGTCGGAGACGGACAGGAGCGCGCGCTTGATCGGGATGCTGGTCATGAGGGTCTTTCGTGGTCCGGGTGGTCGCCGTGCGGCGGTGCCTTAGCGTTGGTTGACGTTGGGGAACAGGGGGGCGAGTCACGCTCGAATGCCGCCATCCCGCGCCATTCCGAACAATGGCACCACCCCGGCGAAGGCCGGGGTCCAGTTGGGGGACGTTGCTAACCGGTGACGGCGCTCCGTTATTGCCACCTTTCCAACTGGGCCTCGGCCTCCGCCGGGGTGGTGCATTTCACCTAGGGTGGCCTTCGGTCAGACCGCCTTCTTCAGCGCCCAGCTCACGCTGGCGCCGCCGGCCGCGGCCTCACCCGTGATCATCAGTTGCTGCGTCGCGACCGGGCGACCGTCGGCGTCGATCCAGACGCTGTCCTCGACCACCAGCGCGCCGCCGCGGCAGCGGAATTGCCAGAGCGCGCCGCCAGGGAGGCGAAGGATCGCGCCGAGGCCGTCGGCGGTGGGGGAGACCTGGACGCCTTCGCCGAGGTGGAAGCGGATCGCGAACAGTGACAACCCGGCGCGGCGCTTGCGGCCTTGCGGCAACAGCGCGTCCTCGCCGCGGAGTTCGCGGCCGTCGCCGGTCAGCATCAGCTGGCGGCGGTGGAGGAAGCCCCAGCGACGGACATAGCCGTCGTGGCTCGCCTCGATCCGGCTGGCGGCGTCCGATTCCTGGCGGCTGAGCTCGACTTCGCCGACGCCGCGGCCGAGCGTACCGTCGGTGAGGATCGCGGTCGAATTGCTGTCGGCGATCGTCAGCGTGGAATGGGCGGCAGTCGAGCGCAGGCCTTCGACCATCGCGGGGGGGAGTTGGGCGATGCCCGCACGGGCGCCGCCGCAATTGACGACGATCCGCGCGGGGCCATCGGAGAATTCGAACGCGAGCGTCGAGGCGCAGCCGCCTTCGACGAGGCGCGCGATCGGGGGTGGCGCGGCGTCGACGATCAGCACCGCGGTGCCGGCGGCGAGGCGTTGATAGCCCCAGTCGCGCGCCTGGCGGAGGGGACGCGTGCGGACGCCGCTGGCTTCGATGACCGCGGCGACCTGCGTTTCGCTGGCCGGACCGCCACCCTGCCAGCTCGACAGGCCGCGATCGGCGTGCGCTACCCCGAGCAGGGCCGCGACCATCCGGGTGAGCGTGACCGCGACCGTCTCGGGCAATTCGGCGCTGCGGGCGGCATAGCTTTCCTGGAGCAGCGTGAGCAGCTGGATCGAATCGAGCAGCATCGCCGGGCTTCGCGAGACCGAGCCGCCGTCGTCGAACAAGCCGGTGCCGAGCGCGCGGAGCAGGCCTGCCTCACCAAATGCCTTGCGCGGCTCGCCGCCGGGGATCAGGAGTCCGGCCGCGACGACTCCGCACCATGCGGCGATGCGGGGCGCGCCGGCGGGGGCTTTGTCGGCATTGCGATCGAGGTGAAGTGCGCCCTTTGCTAGCGCGTTGAGCACTTTCGAGCGGTAGATCTGGTCGGTGGACGACAGGATCAGCGGCGCGTGCGCGGTCCAGGCCAGGATGCGACGGCCCCACATGTCGGGGCGCCAGGCGATCCCGCCCTGGGTGTCGGCGTGCGCGGTCAGCCAGAGACCCATGAGGTATTCGGCGATCGGTGCGCCACGCGCGCGGGTCGCGACGGTCGAGAGATCGCGGAGCCACGCGAAACTGTGCAGATATTCGGCGAAGGGTTTGGGAAGCGGCTTGGCAAGATCGAGCGTCTCGATATCGCGCGCTTCGCCGCGGAACGAGAGGACGCCTTCAAGCAGCATCGTGCCGCGGGGAATGTCGCCGAGGATGGGGTCGTCGGGGACCGCGATCAGCTTCAGCGGATAGCGGCCCTTGAGGCGCAGCGTGTGAAGCGGGGTGCGCCATGTCAGGCGGTGGAAGCGCTCGGCCAGCCGATCGGCGAGCGACAGTCCCTTGTCGCCGCCGAGACGGATCAGGCGGCGGCCTTCGTCGATCCCGTCGGGGGCGGGATCGGTCACGGGGTCGTGCGGTTCGTTCACCCCCGCAACGCGGCGATGTTGGCGGCGTAGTGGTCGGGGCCGCCGCGGAACACCGAGGTGCCCGCGACCAGCGCGTCGGCGCCGGCCTCGACGCAGCGCTTGGCCCACTCCGCGTCGACGCCGCCATCGACTTCGAGATCGATCGCGCGGCCGCTCTTTTCGATCATATTGCGGATGGCGCTGATCTTCTTGAGCTGGCTCGGGATGAAGCTCTGGCCGCCAAAGCCGGGGTTGACGCTCATCACCAGGACGAGGTCGACCATGTCCATGAGGTAGTCGAGCATCTTCGCCGGCGTGCCGGGGCAGATCACGACGCCGGCGCGCTTGCCGAGGCCCTTGATGTGCTGGAGCGAGCGGTGGATGTGCGGGCCGGCTTCGTAATGCACGGTGATGCAGTCGGCGCCGGCCTCCGCGAACGCGTCGAGATAGGCGTCGACGGGCGAGATCATCAGGTGGACGTCGAACGGCTTGGTGGTGACGCCGCGGACCGACTTCATGACCGCGGGGCCGAACGAGATGTTGGGGACGAAATGGCCGTCCATCACGTCGATGTGGATCCAGTCGGCGCCAGCCGCGTCGATGGCGCGGACTTCCTCGCCAAGCTTGGCGAAATCGGCGGAGAGGATCGAGGGGGCGATGCGGACGGGTTGCATGGTTTTGTCCTAGCGCGGGATTTGCGTAGTGCGAAGTGTTTCAATCCTCCCCCGCAAGGGGGAGGTGTCGCCGAAGGTGACGGAGGGGGAGGACACGGACGCTGCGTTGTCGCCCCCTCCCCCTCCGTCTGGCAAGTGCCAGCCACCTCCCCCTGGCAGGGGAGGATTTCTTAGCTGCGCTTCAGTCTCGCGATGAAGAAGCCGTCGCAGCCGCCTTGGTCGGCGAGCATGCCTGGAAGGGTGCGGATGGTGCCAGTTTCCGTGGGTGTGATGCCGGCGGGGAGCTCGGACTGGTCTACCGGGGCGATCGAATAGTCGCTGCGGGCCGCAAGGAACGCGTCGAGTTGCGCTTCGCCTTCCGACGGTTCCAGCGAGCAGGTGGCGTAGACGAGCGTGCCGCCGGGCTTCACCCAGTCCGCTGCCCTTGCGAAGATGCGGGCCTGCAACGCCGCGGTCTCGGCGATGATCGAGGGGCGGACGCGGTGAAGGACGTCGGGGTGGCGGCGGAAGATGCCCGTCGCGCTGCACGGCGCGTCGATCAGGACCCTGTCGGCGGGTTCGCTCGGCGCCCATTCGAGGATGTCGGCATTGACGACCTCGGCCTTCAGATGCGTGCGGTAGAGATTCTCGCGGAGGCGCTTGATCCGGCTCTGCGAATTGTCGACCGAGGTGACGGTCCAGCCGGCGCTCGCGAGTTGGAGCGTCTTGCCGCCGGGCGCCGCGCAGAGATCGAGGACGTGGCCCTCCCCTTTGCCGAGCAGACGTGCGGGGAGCGAGGCGGCGATGTCCTGCACCCACCAAGCGCCGTCGCCGAAGCCGGCCATGTCGGGGACCGAATCATGGTCGCCCAAGCGCAGATGGCCGGGCATGAAGCTCTCGCCACCGAGTTTCTCGCGCCAGCCTTCGGTCTCGGACGGGTCGGCAATCGTCAGGTCGAGCGGCGGCACCTGCGCGATCGCGCGGCCGGCGGCGTCGACCATCTCCTCGCCCCATGCGGCTTCCCAGCGCAGCTCGACCGGGGCCGGCAGCGTCGGCACCTCGGGGAGCAGCATGTTGGCGCGGAACAGCGTGCCGAACACGCCGTGCACGAGTTTGCGCGGACCGCCGTCGACCAGCGGCAACACGGTCGAGATCGCAGCATGCGAGGGCGTGCCGAGGATCAGCACCTGGACGAGGGCGATCCGCAGCGCCATCCGCGCCTTGGCATCGTCGGGCAGGTTGGTCTTGGTCACCGAATCGATCATCGCGTCGAGATCGGGAAGGCGGCGCAGCGTCTCGGCGGCGATCGCATGCGCGAGACCGCGGTCGGGACCGTGGATCGCGCGGGTGGCTGCCGGCAATGCGGATTCGAGCGACTCGCCGCGACGCAGGACGGCGTCGAGCAGGCGGAGTGCGGCGCGTCGGGTCGGGACGCCGAGCGGCTCGGGGGCGTGGGTATAGTCGGGCATATCAAGGTCCTTCGCGTTCGGTTTGTCGCGCGGCTGTTATGGCAAAGCGGCGCGACAGGGCCCATGTGGCGGTTACGACGCCAACACGCAAATCCGGAGAGCCGCGATGGGCCAGCGCCCCGATCATCTGAAGCCGCCAGAATACCTTGCGAAGAACACGCCGGTGCCGAAACCCGAGGCGATCGTGCCGGACAAGGACCCCGAGCCGCGCGATCCGACGCGCTATGGCGATTGGGAGCTGAAGGGCATGGCGATCGATTTCTGAGAACCGATCGTCCCAGGCGTATCAGTCCTTAGGGTCGGTCTTCGGGAAGAAATGCTCGACGACGCTGTTCGCCAAGCGCGACGGCCGCAGCGTCTCGGCATCAAGGCAGCACCAGCTCGACTTCACCTCGGCAAGCACGTCTTCGCCGCGCTTGATGATCGTCTCGTAGAACGCACGCGCGCCCTGGACCTTCTCGAGCAGCACCGTCGCGATGACGTCGTCATCGAGAAACGCCGGCTTGCGGTAGGTGATCTCGTGCTTCAGCGCGACCCAGAGGTGCCCCGCCACCGCCTCGGCGGGCGCCAAGCGCTGCCAATGGTCGATCACCGCGGCCTGTACCCACTTCAGATAGTTCGCGTTGTTGACGTGACCCATGAAGTCGATGTCGGCCGGCTCGATGCCGATGGCGTAGGTATGGGGGAGCGCTGTGGACACGTGCTGCATATAGCATGCGAACCTGAACATAGCGATGACGGGGCGGCTTCGATACCGACAATAAACGCTATTCCTGGCGTGAGGCCGGGGCCCTAGCATCCGACCTGCGCCCGCCTCTTGTGTTGCCCAAATACAACACCATCTTTCGGCCAACACCGAAACACTCCCACAGGAATTCGTCATGAACATCGACAAATTCACCGACCGCGCGAAGGGCTTCCTGCAATCCGCGCAGACCGTCGCGATCCGCATGAACCACCAGCGCATCGCCCCCGAGCATCTGTTGAAGGCGCTGCTGGAAGACGAGCAGGGCATGGCCGCCGGGCTGATCGCGGCAGCGGGTGGCGACGCCAAGCGCGCGACGTCCGAGACCGATCTCGCGCTCGCGAAGATCCCGGTCGTGTCGGGCTCGGGCGCGCAGACCACGCCGGGGATCGACAACGACGCGGTGCGCGTGCTCGACCAAGCCGAGCAGATCGCGAGCAAGGCGGGCGACAGCTTCGTCACCGTCGAGCGGCTGCTGGTCGCGCTCGCGCTGTCACTTAACACCGCGGCGGGCAAGGCCTTGAAGGCTGGCGGCGTGACGCCCGAGGGGCTGAACACCGCGATCAACGGCCTGCGGCAGGGTCGGTCCGCCGACACCGCGGGCGCCGAGGATCGCTATGATGCGCTGAAGAAATTCGCGCGCGACCTGACGCAGGCGGCGCGCGACGGCAAGCTCGACCCTGTCATCGGCCGCGACGAGGAGATCCGCCGCACCATCCAGATCCTCGCGCGCCGGACCAAGAACAACCCCGCGCTGATCGGCGAACCCGGCGTCGGCAAGACCGCGATCGCGGAAGGGCTAGCCCTGCGCATCGCCAATGGCGACGTGCCCGATACGCTGAAGGATCGCCGGCTGATGTCGCTCGACCTTGGCTCGCTGATCGCGGGTGCGAAATACCGCGGCGAGTTCGAGGAGCGGCTGAAGGGCGTGCTCGACGAGGTGAAGGCCGCCGAGGGCGACATCATCCTGTTCATCGACGAGATGCACCAACTGATCGGCGCGGGCAAATCCGAGGGCGCGATGGATGCCGGCAATCTGCTCAAGCCGGCGCTGGCGCGTGGTGAACTCCACTGCGTCGGCGCGACCACGCTCGACGAATACCGGAAATACGTCGAGAAGGACCCGGCGTTGCAGCGGCGGTTCCAGCCGGTGATGGTCGGCGAACCGACCGTCGAGGACACCATATCGATCCTGCGCGGGCTGAAGGAAAAGTACGAACTCCATCACGGCGTGCGGATCACCGACGGCGCGATCGTCGCCGCGTCGACGCTATCGAACCGCTATATCACCGACCGCTTCCTGCCCGACAAGGCGATCGACCTGATGGACGAGGCGGCGTCGCGGATCCGCATGGAGGTCGAATCGAAGCCCGAGGCGATCGAGACTCTCGACCGGCGGATCATCCAGCTCAAGATCGAACGCGAGGCGTTGAAGCGCGAGACCGACGATGCCTCGGCCGACCGGCTCGACACGCTGGAGGGCGAACTCGTCAACCTGGAGGAGCAATCCGCCGAGCTGACGACGCGCTGGAAGGGCGAGAAGGACAAGATCAACGCTGAGGCGCGGGTCAAGGAACAGCTCGATGCCGCGCGGCTCGAACTGGAGCAGGCGCAGCGTTCGGGCGATCTCGCCAAGGCGGGCGAGCTTTCCTACGGGACGATTCCGGGGTTGCAGCGCCAGCTCGACGAGGCGGCGGGGGCGACCAAGGGCGCGATGCTGCGTGAGGAAGTGACTGCGGACGACATCGCCGGCGTGGTCAGCCGCTGGACCGGCATCCCGGTCGAGCGGATGCTGCAGGGCGAGCGCGACAAATTGCTCGCGATGGAGGCGACGATCGGCAAGCGCGTGATCGGCCAGGCGCACGCGGTCAAGGCGGTGTCGACCGCGGTCCGGCGTGCGCGTGCGGGGTTGCAGGACCCGAACCGGCCGCTCGGCTCGTTCCTGTTCCTCGGGCCAACCGGCGTCGGCAAGACCGAGCTGACCAAGGCGCTGGCCGAGTTCCTGTTCGACGACCCGAGCGCGATGGTCCGCATCGACATGAGCGAGTTCATGGAGAAACACGCGGTCGCGCGGCTGATCGGCGCGCCTCCGGGCTATGTCGGCTACGAGGAAGGCGGCGTGCTGACCGAGGCGGTGCGGCGGCGGCCGTACCAGGTGATCCTGTTCGACGAGGTCGAGAAGGCGCATGGCGACGTGTTCAACGTGCTGTTGCAGGTGCTCGACGACGGGCGGCTGACCGACGGCCAAGGGCGCACGGTGGATTTCAGCAACACGCTGATCATCCTGACGTCGAACCTCGGCAGCCAGTATTTGGCGAACATGGGCGAAGGCGACGACGTCTCGTCGGTCGAACCGCAGGTAATGGAGATCGTCCGGTCGCACTTCCGGCCGGAGTTCCTCAACCGGCTCGACGAGGTGATCCTGTTCCACCGCCTCGGCCAGTCGCACATGGCGCCGATCGTCGACATCCAGGTGTCGCGCGTCGACAAGCTGCTGGCCGACCGCAAGATCGTCCTTGACCTGACCGACGCCGCGCGCGCGTGGCTGGGTCGGGTCGGCTACGACCCGGTGTACGGTGCGCGGCCGCTGAAGCGCGCGGTCCAGCGCTATCTGCAGGACCCGCTCGCCGACATGATCCTGCGCGGCGAGGTGAAGGACGGCGCGACCGTCAAGGTTGACGAGGGCGACGGGAAGCTGGTGCTACAGGTCGCCTGAACGTCATCTCCGAACAAAAAAAGGGGCGGCAGATCGATGATCTGCCGCCCCTTTTTCTTGGTCTCGTAGGATCGATTACATGTCGATGGTCAGGCCAACGAACAGGTAGCGACCGATCGCTTCGTAGATGCCTGGGTAGGTGTTGCCGTTGCCAAACGAACCGATCGGCGAAGCCGTCGCGCTGAGGATCGGCGGCGTCTTGTCGAGGATGTTGTTGACACCCATGCGGTAGGTGAACTTGTCCGCGACCCGCACCGTTGCGGCGAGATCGAAGTAGTTCTGCGCCTTCACGCGGGCATCATTGACGAAGAACGGCGCAGCAAGATCGGCATCGCTGCTGGTACGCTCGAACTTGGTGGCCGACAGATAGCGCCAGTTACCCGACAGACCGATGCCGTTCGGCGTGGTCAGCGAGATACGAGCCTGGTGACGCCACTTGGACATCGGGTAGCCGCACTGCGCGCCGTACAGGCCCGCGCAGTCGAACTTCGCGCCGGCCTTGTCCGACGTGAACTTGTCGACGTACGTGCCGTTGAACGAAAGCCCGATCGTGCCGATGCTGTCCGAACGGTAGGTATACCCGGCCGACGTCTCGATGCCCTGAGTCAAGAGTGACCCAGCGTTGACGTTGGTATCGATGATGTAACCGCTCGTACCCTGGAACAGCGTACCGTTTGTACCGCGCTTGATCAGGCTGCAGAGCGCCTGATCACCGGTCGCAAGGCACTGTGCGATGGTCGTATCTGCGCCAATGACGCCAATCCGATCCTTCAGCTTGATCCGGAAACCATCGACCGACAGGTTGAAGCCCGGCAGGAACGAAGGACGCAGGATCACGCCAGCGGTGAACGTGTCGGCCTTTTCGGGCTTCAGGTTCGGGTTGCCGCCCAGCAGGCCGTTATACTGCTCGGACTCGTTTGGCTGAACCAGACCGAACTGGTTTGCCGCGACACCGGTGAGCGCACATTGTGCAGCCGTATTGCCATTGACGAGACCATTGACGCGCGGACCAGCGCAAGGATCGGTTGCACCGTCGATCTGCACCGACTGGGTTGCGAACAGTTCCTGCGTATTCGGAGCACGGACCGCACGGTTATAGCCGCCACGGAAGCGGATATCGGAGATCGGCGCCCAGACGATCTCGCCCTTGTACGAGCTCGCCGAACCCGCCGTGCTGTAGCTCGAATAGCGGTAGCCGCCATTGACCGTCAGTTCGTTGAAGAACGGGCGATCGCTGACGAGCGGAACCTGAAGTTCGCCGAACACTTCCTTCACGTCGTAGCTGCCACGAATCGGCAACGTCGCGCCGCCCTGGCCGGCGAGATCGCCGCTCAGGAAGGCATTGTCGACTTCGAGAACGAGCGACTCCTTGCGGTATTCGCCACCAACGTTCAGCGCGATGCCTTCGCTGGCGAACGGCGACTGGACGCCATATTCACCACCCTTGAAGGTCATCGACGCGTTGACGACCTTTTCCTTGTTCTCGCCCGACTGGAAGCCTGGGGTCTGGACATAACCCAGTGCCGCCGGGGTGATGCCCGCGGAACCGAAGATGTTGAGCGGGACGCAGTTCGGATCGGTGCCGTCGACGACCGAGCGGCAAACCGCTTGGCCAAGCGTGGCCGAACCCGGACGCGTGTCGGTGATCGCGTCGAGTGCGCGGGTCGTGCGCGAAACCGAGAACTCGTTGCGATACACCTGGTTGAACACGGTGCTGCCGAACTGACCATACGCTTCGTACGAGATGCCCTTGTCGATGTCGCCGCGTGCACCCGCTACGAAGCGATACTGGGTGTGACGGAGATCGGCCTGACGACCGCCACCCTCGACGTTACGGCGACCGATCTGGACGCTTGCCTGCTGATACTGAGTACCATCGGGGTTCGTCAGGTTGATGACGTTGCCGTTCGCATCCCGAACCAGATTGGTGTCGCGGAAGAAGGTCGCCCGCTGAGCCGCCGACAGGAACGGATTGTTGCTGTTCAGAACCGTGGTGTTGCTGAAATTACCCGATGGCGCGATCTGGGCGGTCGAGCGATCGTCCATGAACATGAATTCGGCGTAAGGCTTGAACGCCTTGCTGACTTCGTAATTGGCGAGGAAGCCAGCCGTGTAGCGCTTGTCGGGACGCTGGTAGTAGTTCAGCGGGTTGGCATTGTAGAGCGTGCGCCCCGCCACGAGCTGACCTGCGGAGTTCAGCGTGTAACCGGTCGGAGGACCGCCCTCTCTCGCATCGCCCAGCGTGAAGTTGGCCGGAAACGCGGTTGGCGATCCACCGCAGACATAGTCGTTACCGCCGGCGCCCGGGGTGTTCAGGCCACACGAGCTGTAATCGCGCGAACCCTGCAGGATCGCACCGATCTTGCGGTAGCCGCCGTAGCCGACAACATGGCCGCGACCGTCGCTGGTGCCGGCACCGACCTTGAAGTTGATGTCGAACTGCGTGCCGTCGAACGCTTGGCCACTCGGGGCGGGGTTGCCGCTCGCCGCTGACAGTGCCTGGAAGCGCTCACTGCGGTTGTTGTGGTTGTAGATACCGCCCGAGGTATCGATGCTGAAACCTTCGTAATCGGTGTCGAGCACGAAGTTGACGACGCCGCCGATGGCGTCCGAACCATAGACCGAACCCGCGCCGCCGGTGAGCACGTCGACGCGCTTCAACAGCGAGGCCGGGATCATGTTGACGTCGGCAGCGGCGCTGGCCGTGCTGCTCGACGATGGGTTGCCCGGCATCAGGCGGCGGCCGTTGACCAGCACCAGCGTGCGCGATTCACCGAGGTTGCGAAGATTGATCGTCGCGGTACCGGTCGAACCGTTCGACACCGACGAGGTCTGCGTCGCGAACGACGACGGCAGGCTGTTGAGCACGTCCTCGATACGCGTCGCGCCGCGCAGCTTGATGTCTGCAGCATTCACGACCGTTATCGGGCTCGCCGACGTCAAGTTCGGGTTCGAGATGCGCGAACCGGTGACGACGATATCGCCGCCGCCCGCGGTGCCGGCGGCTGCGGGATCCTGGCTAGGCGTGTTGGAGATCGCCGGCGTGGTCGATGCTGCACCGTCGTCACTCGTCGTGCCCTGCGGCGCGGGTGCTGGGGTGGTCTGCGCGTAGACCGGCAATGCAATCACGGCACCCGCGATCATCGTCGACGCGAGCAGGCAGTCTCGAAACATATGGTTTCGCATGGTGGTCTATCCCTTTAATATCGGCGAACGTTTCCGGCCGATACGATCTATTGTGCGGTCGCCCGACCGCAGCTGGCAGCGATTTCGCAAGTCAGAGCTGCCTTGTCCAAAAGAAAAGTACAGGATCGCTGCCACTCGTCGCATTACGACAGTCATGTTACCCAATGGCCACAATTTCGGGACGATGCCGTAACGGAATGCCGCATGTGATGGACTTGCCGCTCTGGCCGGCGCTGCCTATTCCGACGCTTCTCGCTAACGATGTAGGACGCCCATGCGGATCACGATTCTGGCAATTTCGAGCTTGATGATCATGGCGCTGCATCCGGCGGCCGCGGCATCCAAGCCGCGCAAGGCGGAGCGGTCCCCGCTGCTCGTTGCCGTTACGCAATGCCGCACCGTGACCGAGCCACTGGCGCGGCTGGCCTGCTTCGATCACTCGGTGGCGGCGCTGGATACCGCGGAAGCCGATCAAGCGGTCGTCGTCATCGATCAGCAACAGGTTCGCGAAACGCGCCGAAATCTGTTTGGGATCACGCTGCCCGATACCGGCTTGTTCGGCAACGCTAACGACCTACCGCAGATCGAGACGACTCTCGCCGGTGCGTCGGTGGACGGCGCTGGTCGATGGAGTTTCCAACTGGCCGATGGCGCGCGATGGATCCAGACGGATGATTACACGATCGCGCGGCGTCCACGGGCAAACGATAAAGTCGTCATCAAGCGCGGAGCCTTGGGGAGTTTTTGGCTAAGCGTCGGCGGCCAGCCGGGTGTGAAGGCGAAGCGCCTGAACTAAGTGCTCGTCACCTACGGTCGCATTGCGCCAGCAACCAGCATTGGGTCGAGCTTGGCGTCGTTCCAGCGTAGCGCCCAGTGGAGGTGCGGGCCGGTGGCGCGGCCGGTCATGCCGGAGGCGCCGATCGGCTGGCCCTTGGTTACGTGATCGCCGAGCTTCACGTCGATCCGCGACAGATGGAGGAACGCGCTATTGAGGCCCATGCCGTGGTCGAGCATCAGGAGGTTGCCCTCCAGCGTGAAGGGGTGATCGGCGGCGAGGATCACGACGCCGTCGGCGGGGGCGGTGACGATCGTGCCGGTCGGGATGGCGATGTCGGTGCCTGAATGATAGCTGCCGGGTTCGCCTTTGTAGACGCGTTGCGATCCGAACAGGCCGGAGATGCGACCGGTGGCGGGCCATGCGAAGGACTGCCGCCAGCCTTGCGCGTCGGTATTGCGCGCGCGGGCGGCGACGATCTGCGCGAGTTCGGGCGGGCGGAGCTTGGCGAAGACCGGGTCTGGCGCGGGGAATTTGGGGAGCGTGTTCAGCCGCTCGATCCGCCACGCGCGCGGCGCGATCGAGAGGCTTTGCGTGACACTGCGGCCGTCGGCGAGCGCGGCTATCAGTGTCGCTTGCGACCCCGCGTCGCGGTCGAAACCGGCGATGAAGCGGCCGTCGGGGGATAGCGCGATCGGCTTGCCGTTCAACGTGAGCGTGCGCGCGCCGTCGGGGGCGGCGCCAAGGATCAGGCCGCCCTGGCTGAGCGTGCCGGTCCAGCGGAAGGTGGACTGGGACGCGGTATTCGAGGGCGGTGCTTGCTGGCCGGCGGCACTGGATGCAGCCAGCAGGACGAGCACCGCCGCGCGGATCATCGCGGGGCCATCGCTTCGCTGGCGGCGGCAGCGGTGGCGTAGGCTTCCTGGCGCGCGACGCTCCAGTAGCGCAGGTCTTCGAGCGCGATGCGGTGGCCGGTGGCGGCGCAGGCGACGTGATCGCCGGGGCTGAGCACGCGGAAACCGTTGGCCATATAGTGCAGGCGCGCGGCGCGGTCGGAGTTGGACATCAGCATTGCGGGTCTTCTTTTATAGCAAGGTGGGCTGGCGTGGCGGCGCGTCGGCCGCGGGCTTTGCCTTAGGGCCAGCATAGGTTTTGGCGGCGGGGCGCTCAAGGCCGGTGTCCGTCACCGCGTCCACCACGCCGTCGCGGAAGTGGAGCGTCAGCGTGCCCGCGTCGCGTGCCGACTTCGCAGAGGCGAGCGTTTCGCCGCCGGGGCGGGCGGTAATGCGCGCATAGCCGCGGTCGAGGATCGCGTCGGGATTGAGCGACTGGACGAGGCGCCACGTCGCGTCGAGCTGCGCGCGTTTGGCTTCGAGCTTGCGTTCGAGCGTGGCGGGACGGAGTGCTGCGCCCGAGCGATCGAGGCTTCCCCGTGCCAACGTTAGGCGACGCTCCAGGCCCCGATCGAGCCGTTGGCCGAAGTCGTCGGCGCGCTGGCGCTGCGGCCCGAGCAACTGGTCGCGCTTCGGCAGCAACCGCGCCAGTGCATCGAGCCGTTCTCGGCCGCGCTCGACGTGGCGGCGCGCACACCGCTCGGTGCGGTTGCGGTGGCTGTCGATCGTCAGCCGCAGGTCGGCGAGCACCGGCACCGCGATCTCGGCCGCGGCAGTCGGTGTCGGTGCGCGCAGGTCGGCGGCGAAATCGCACAAGGTGGTGTCGGTCTCGTGGCCCACGGCGGATATGATCGGGATCGTGCAGGCAGCGACCGCGCGGACGACGACTTCCTCGTTGAACGACCACAGATCCTCGACCGAACCACCGCCGCGCGCGACGATCACCAAGTCGGGGCGTGGCACCGGGCCGCCGGGTACGATCGCGTCGAAGCCGCGGACGGCGGCGGCGATCTCGGCGGCGGAACCCTCCCCCTGCACCTTCACCGGCCAGACGATGACGTGCGTCGGGCAGCGATCCTCTAGGCGGTGGAGGATGTCGCGGATCACCGCGCCGGTGCCCGAGGTGACGACGCCGATCACCTTCGGCATGAACGGCAGGCGCTTCTTCCGCGTGCCGTCGAACAGTCCCTCGCCTGCCAGTTTCGCCTTCAGTTTCTCGAGCAGCGCCATCAGCGCGCCGGCGCCGGCCAGCTCCATCCGCTCGATGACGATCTGGTATTTCGAGCGGCCGGGATAGGTGGTGAGCTTGCCGGTCGCGATCACCTCGATGCCGTCCTGCGGCACGAAGGCGAGGCTCGACGCATTGCCCTTCCAGATGACGCCGTCGATCACCGCCTGGTCGTCCTTGAGCGACATGTAGCAATGCCCGGAGGCGACGCGCTTCCAGCCCGAGATCTCGCCGCGCAGGCGGACATGGCCGAATTCGCCCTCGACCATCCGCTTCAGCTTGAAGGCGAGTTCGCCGACCGACATGGCGAGTGCGTTGTCGCCGGGGACTTGCTCGGCTACCAGCCGGCCCATGTCGCTGGACAATTCATCGGAAAAGGGATCGGGCATGAACGTCCTGCTGCTGGGCTCGGGGGGGCGCGAACATGCGCTCGCGTGGAAGCTGGTGCAATCTCGCGGCCTCGATACGCTGTATGCCGCGCCGGGCAACCCCGGGATCGCACGCGTTGCGACGCTCGTGCCGCTCGATGCGACGGATCATAGCGCGGTGGTGGCGTTCGTCCGCGAGCATGAGGTCGGGTTGGTCGTGATCGGACCCGAGGCGCCGCTGGTCGACGGACTGGCGGACTCGCTGCGCACGGCGGACGTTCCGGTGTTCGGGCCTTCGAAGGCGGCGGCCCAGCTGGAGGGGTCGAAGGGCTTCACCAAGGATCTGTGCCTGCGCGCCGGCATCCCAACCGCAGGCTATGTCCGCGTCAAGACCCGCGAAGAGGCGGATATCGCACTCGCCCGCACCTTCTCGTTGCCGGTGGTCATCAAGGCGGACGGGCTCGCCGCCGGCAAGGGCGTGGTCATCGCATTCAGCGCGGCCGAAGCCGATGCCGCGCTCGATGCGCTGTTCGCCGACGGCGAGGCCGAGGCGGTGATCGAGGAATTCCTCGAAGGCGAGGAGGCTAGCCTCTTCGTGCTGACCGACGGCGTGTCGCTGATGCCGTTCGGCTCCGCGCAGGATCACAAGCGCGTCGGCGAGGGCGATACCGGGCCGAATACCGGCGGGATGGGCGCGTACAGCCCTGCCCTCGTTCTGACGCCAGCGCTGGAGAAGCGCGCGATCGACGAGATCGTTGCGCCGACGGTGGCGGCGATGGCGGCGGAGGGTATGCCGTTCTCGGGCGTGCTGTATGCGGGGCTGATGCTGACGCCGCAGGGGCCAAAGCTGATCGAATATAATGCTCGGTTCGGGGATCCCGAGACGCAGGTGCTGATGATGCGCTTCCAGGGCGACCTGCTCGCGACGATGCTGGCGACCGCCGAGGGACGGCTCGGCGAGATGCCTGCGGCGCAGTTCAGCGACGAAACCGCGCTGACGGTGGTGATGGCGGCGGAGGGGTATCCGGGGACGCCCAAGGCTGGTGGCGCGATCATCGGGCTGGATTCCGCGCGAGCCGCAGGCGGCACGGTGTTCCATGCGGGCACGCGGCTGGAAGATGGCGGGCTGGTCGCATCAGGCGGGCGCGTACTGGCCGTGACGGCGACCGGCGACGACGTCGCGACGGCGCAGGCCAACGCCTACCGCGCGGTCGAGGCGATCGATTTCGCGGAAGGCTTCTACCGCCGCGACATCGGTTGGCGCGAGATCGCGCGCGGGTGATGCGTCTCGATCCTCCCCCGCCAGGGGGAGGTGGCTGGCTCTTGCCAGACGGAGGGGGAGGTAGGCAAAACCCCTGTTCCGTTTCCTCCCCCTCCGTCACCTTCGGCGACACCTCCCCCTTGCGGGGGAGGATCGTCAGGTACGAGCCAGCCAATTAGGTCTCGCCGCCCTTCGCGGGTGACGCTACGGTATGGGAATGAACGAAACTTCCGCGACCTCCGCCTCGGGCCTGAGCCTGCTGCCCGACGGCATCGCCACGCTGACCGCGATCCACTTCACGATCATCGCCGTCGTGGCGGTCCTCGTCGTGATCGGCTTGCTCTGGGGCATCAAAGCCAAGCGCAGCCGCGTGAAGGCGTCGCGCGACGTGATCGCCAACGCGGAGGAGGCCGGCGTTCCGCCCGAGCCGGCTTCGGCAAAGCCCGCGGTTCAGGAACGCAAGGCTGAGCAATCGCAGGCGCAGTCGCAAATCGCGGCTGCCCCGGTTGTGCCGCCCCCCGCTCCGGTCCGGCCTGCCCCGCCCCGGCCTGAGCCGACCCCGCCTGTACCGCCCGTAAGCAGCGCACCCGAACAGGTGCCTGTTTCGCGCGAAGACGATGCGGTGCAAGCGCCCGATCGCCTGGCCGACGAACCGATCGCCGCTGCGTCGCCTTTTGACGCGAGTCCGGCGACCGAAACTGCCGCTCCCGCACCCGTAGCGCCGTCCGAAGAGGCTCCAATCGCACCGGCAGTACCGGCGCTGTCCTATGCGGACGGGCCCGTCACGCAGTTGAAAGGGCTCGGGCCGAAAGTTGCCGCACAGCTCGGCGCGCTCGGCGTTTCGACGGTCGGCGAGATGGCGGCGCTGTCGGAGAGCGAGGCGCAGCGCATCGACGCGCAGCTTGGCAATTTCACTGGTCGGATGGGTCGCGATCGCTGGATCGAGCAGGCGCGGTTGCTGGCCGCCGGTGACAAGGCGGGCTTCGAGGCGGTGTTCGGCAAGCTCTGAGCTACGGCTTCGCGCGAGACGGATCAGGCCGGGATCGCCGCGCGATCGGTCAACCTCGATCCGCACGCGCGGATGACGATTGGCTCTATGCTCCACGCGCGCCGACGGGCATGTCAGACGCGTCGCATCTCGATGTAGGAGAGCGGCCGATAACAGGGCGATGAGTGCACATGCTGGTAACGATGAGCGCAATGCTGTTGACGGCTGCCCCCGTTCACGTGACGGCCGCGCCGATAGCGTTGCCCGGCGTCGGTGCGAGCGTGGCGCTGCCCGGCGCGGTAGTGTCGCCGTTCGCGGGTGACTTCCAACCCGTCACGGCGATGGCGGTTTCGCCGCTAGCGCTCGCCGCGTCGCTTCCAGCGATCGAGATTTTCACCCAGGGGCTGCCGACGCAGGACATTCCGCCGGTCGGTCCCGCTCCACTGGGGACTCCGCCCGTCCAGCGGACGTCCAACGACATCATCGTCACCGGCCGCAAGGAAACCGCGGGCGATCCGCTGCGCGCGGTCAACGCCGAGTCGTTCGCGGTGACGCAGAAGGTCGACGACGCGGTGATCGGCCCGGTCGCGCGAACCTACAAGAAGACCGTGCCGAGCCCCATTCGACGCGGCATCCACAATTTCCTCTACAATCTGCGCGAGCCGATCGTCTTCCTGAACTTCCTGCTCCAGTTCAAGCCAGGCAAGGCCGCGGAGACGGTCGGGCGGTTCGCGATCAACACGACGATCGGCGTGGCCGGCGTGCTCGACATGGCCAAGAAGAAGCCGTTCCACCTGCCACGGCGGTCGAACGGGTTCGCCAACACGCTCGGCTATTACGGGGTCAAGAACGGCCCGTTCCTGTTCCTGCCGCTGGTCGGACCGACGACGATCCGCGATCTGCTAGGCGGTGCGATCGATCGCCTGATCCTGCCGGTCGCCATCGGCAAGCCGTTCACCAGCACGGCGTACGCGATCCCCGCGGGCATCCTGGGTGCGCTCGATCACCGGTCTGAGTTCGACCAGACGCTAAAGGACCTGCACGACAATTCGCCCGATCCGTACGCGGCGACCCGGTCGTTCTATCTCAACCGGCGGCAGGCGGAGATCGACCACCTCCACGGGCGGGTCGAGGGTGATCCGGCGGGGATGTCGGGGCCGCCGCCGAGTGTCGTGCCGTTCGTGCCGAGCGATCTGGAGCCTGGGGCTAGGCCGGTATCGGAGGTGCCGATGGAGGCTCCGGTGGTCGCGACGCCTGAGGTTGATGCGAAGCCCGCGGCCGAAACCGGTCAGTAGAAGGGGACGGAGCCGAATCTTCGCCCGTCGTCCTCCCCTCCCCGTTCGTGCTGAGTAGGGACCGAGTAACTTCGCAGAAGCGTATCGAGGGCTCGTATCGAAGCATGGGTTCCGCGCGCCAACCTGTCCTTCGATACGCCGCTTCAACAAGTTCAGAGGCTACTCGGGACGAATGGATTGTGGGGATCAGCGCGTCTTCGCGCGTGTGGCACGAGTACCTGAGTGAAGAGCGACTACCGACCCTACCCAATCACCACCCCGGCGGAGGCCGGGGCCCAGTCGGGGGACGTTGAAAACTAGCGACTGCGCTTCCTTACTGCGACCTCACCAACTGGGCCCCGGCTTCCGCCGGGGAGGTGCAATACCAAGGAGCGTCCGGGCACTTTCGCCCGCTGCCCCATGCTAAGCCCTCAGACTTCGCTCACCAGCAGCTTGTCGATCCGCCGCCCGTCGAGATCGACGATCTCGAACTTCCAGCCCTGCTCGACGAAGCTCTCGCCCTCGCCCGGCAGATGACGGAACACCGACAGCGCGAGACCGGCGACCGTCGCGTAGTCCCGGTCCTCGGGCAGGTCGATGCCGAGCCGGTCGGCGAGCGAATCCGCCGCCATCGTCCCCGCCACCAGCAACGAGCCGTCGTCGCGCACCACGACCGAAGGCGCATCGTCCGGATCCGAGTCCGACTTGAACTCACCCGCGATCGCCGCGAGCAGGTCCGCCGGCGTAACGATGCCTTCGAAATGGCCGTATTCGTCGTGGATCAGAGCCATCGGCACCTCGGCTTCGCGCAGCGCCAGCAGCGCATCCATCGCGTCGATCTGGTCGATTACCACCGGCGCTTTCCGCATCAGCGCGCGCAGGTCGATCGGTTCGCCGCGGAACAGCGCCGCGGCAATGTCGCGCGCTTGGACGACGCCCTTGACC
Organism: Sphingomonas sp. Leaf230; assembly: GCF_001421745.1. GTDB lineage: Bacteria > Pseudomonadota > Alphaproteobacteria > Sphingomonadales > Sphingomonadaceae > Sphingomonas. The sequence goes on from NZ_LMKW01000010.1 coordinate 229,145, forward strand.
GTATCGATCGAGCCTTCGCCGACCGGCAGGCGGGTGTGCTGCGATGCGAGCAGCGTCTCGCGGATCTCGTCGGGGCCCCAGTCGCAGTCGAGCCAGTCGATCTCGGTGCGCGGCGTCATCACTTCGCGGACCGGGCGGTCGGCGAGGCGGACGACGCCCGAGATGATCGAGCGCTCATGCTCCTCGATGATTCCCGATTTCGACGCTTCGGCAACGATCATGTGGAGTTCTTCGGCAGTGACGTGCTCTTCCGATTCGCGGTTCAGGCGGAGCGCGCGGAAGATCAGCGCACTGGTCGAATCGAGCACCCAGACGATCGGCGCGGTGCCGATCGCGAGCCAGCGCATGACCGGCGCCATGAACGAGGCGATCGCCTCGGGCGCGCGCAACGCGAACTGCTTTGGCACGAGTTCACCGATGATCAGCGACGCGTATGTGGTGAGGCCGATGACGATCGCGAACCCGGCGGTCTCCGCAGTCGACGCGGACAGGCCCCAGGCCTGCAACCGCGCGGCGGTCGGCATGCCCAGGCTGGAGCCCGAATAGGCACCCGCGAGGATGCCGATCAGCGTGATGCCGATCTGGACGGTCGACAGGAACTTGCCCGGATCGGCGGCGAGCACCAGCGCAGCGCGCGCGCCCTTCTTGCCCGAGCGCGCCATCGCCTCAAGCCGGGCTTTACGCGCGGAGACGATCGCGAGTTCGCTCATCGCGAACACGCCGTTCAACGCGACGAGCGCGAGGATGATCGCGACGTCGATCCAGGGGAAGGGGGGAAGCGGTGCCATTGGCTCACGCGCTCTTTGCAGGACAACGGTCCGTCGCACAACCGTCCTTACGTACTGGCCTGCGCATACTCGACATCGGACCGCGAAGATGGTCAGGCTCGGTTCAGTGCGCAGGCGGAACAATCGTCGCGACACCGGGTTATCGGCGGTATCAGGCACGAAGCCTTCATTCGTCATGTCTCAGGGAGATTATCTATGAAAACCAAGATGTTCGCAGGCGCTGCAATCGCCGCACTGATCGCTACCAGCGGCTGCACCACCGATCCCGAGACGGGTCGCCAGACGATCTCGAAGACCGCACTGGGCGGCATTGGCGGCGCGCTCGGCGGCTATCTGCTCGGCGACGTGGTCGGTGGACGGCATGACCGGACCGAAAAGCTGCTCGGCGCGGGCATCGGTGGTCTCGCGGGTGCGGGCATCGGCGCGTACATGGACAAGCAGGAGCGCGACCTGCGCGCGCGCACCGCGGGCACCGACGTGCAGGTGATCCGTCAGGGCGACGACCTGGTGCTCAACATACCGTCGGGCATCACCTTCGCGTATGACAGCGCGAACGTGCAGCCGCAGTTCCAGCGGACGCTCGACCAGGTCGCGGATACGCTGTCGCAGTACAACCAGACCTATGTCGACGTGTACGGGCACACCGATTCGACCGGCAGCGATGCATATAACCAGACGCTGTCGGAGCGTCGCGCGCGCTCGGTCGCGGATTACCTATCGGGCCACGGCGTGCAGGCGGCGCGGATCGGGACGCGGGGCTACGGCAAGACGCAGCCGATCGCGTCGAATGATACCGATGCGGGCCGGGCAGCGAACCGTCGCGTCGAGGTGAAGATCGTGCCGATCACGCAGAACGACCTGCGCCAGTAAGCTGGGCCTATCGAGGATATTCCCCCCTCGCCTACCGTTCCCCCGCGAAAGCGGGGGTCCAAGAGCCAAGAGCGTTACGACTGGTACCCTGGGCTCCCGCCTTCGCGGGAGAACGGAGTTAGGCTGTGACCGGACGGTTCAAAACAGCCGCCCGCCGTTCGGGACGTGTCCGGTCGGCGAGATCAGCACGACCTTCCCATCGGCATCGGGGAAGCCGAGCGTCAGGACTTCGGACATCATCGGGCCGATCTGGCGCGGCGGGAAGTTGACGACCGCAGCGACCTGACGCCCGACCAACGTCTCAGGCGTATAATGCTCGGTAATCTGCGCGGACGAGCGCTTTACGCCGATCTCTGCGCCGAAATCGATCCGCAGCTTGATCGCGGGTTTGCGTGCTTCGGGAAACGGTTCGGCCTCGACGATCGTGCCGACGCGGATGTCGACCTTCTCGAAGTCCGCGAACGTGATCACCTCAGAAATCGACATTGTCGTAGTGCGCCGGGGGTGAGATCAGCTCCATCCGTTCGGACAGCAGCGGCCGAAAGCTCGGGCGGCTCTTGAAGCCGCGATACCAGCGCGCGGTCTGGTCGTGGCCCTTCCAGTCGATCCCGCCGAGATAATCGGTGACCGAAATCTGCGCGGCTGCCGCAAGATCGGCGAGGCTCATCGTCGCGCCGCCGAGCCAGTTCCGGTGATCGAGCAGGTAATCCATATAGTCGAGATGCCCGACCGCGGCCTTCATCGCCTCGCGCAAGCCCTTCGCGTCAGGCGCGGTGCGGTGCGCGAGGCGCTTGACCATGCGTTCGTGGAGCAGCGGTCCGGTGACGTCGCGGTAGAAATGCGTGTCGAACCACGTGACCAGCCGGCGGATCTCGGCGCGATTGGTCGCGGTGCCGTTGATCATCGCCGCCTTCTCGACGGTCTCCTCGAAGAATTCGCAGATCGCCATCGAATCGATCAGCGGTGCCACGCCGCGCGACGCGTCGACCATCACCGGGGTCTGGCCGGCGGGGTTCATGTCCATGAACTCGTCGCGGCGATCCCAGGGCGATTCGCGGACCAGTTCGTAGCCGACCCCCTTCTCGCCCAGCAGCAGGCGCACCTTTCGCGAGAAGGGACACAGGGGGAATTGATAAAGCTGCCACATGCCATCCGTTTAGGCGGTGGGGGGCGGCTGTGTCACTAGCGCGGGTTGGGTGGCGTGGCGTTTGTGGCGATAAGATTCTGTTCGCGCGGAGGCGCAGAGAGCGCTGAGGTGTTGCGCTTGTCGCGAAGCGAGCATTCCGACAGCACGCGTTGGAGTGCAAGCAGCCCGTTCCGGGCGAACCCCCTCCGCGTCCTCCGCGCCTCTGCGCGAAACCAACTTACTACACCTCCCCGGCGAAGGCCGGGGCCCAATTGGAAAGGTCGCTGTAACGGAGCCCTGCCCTTCGTTAGGGACGTCCCCCAATTGGGCCCCGGCCTTCGCCGGGGTGGTGTTTGTCTGGCGTCGCTCTACTCGGCAGCGACCAGTTCCGCGCTGTCGTCGAGCGGGTGGCTCAGGCGCGTCAGCATTTCCTTCGGGATGATCTGCCAGAAATGCGGAGCAACCCGGTCCCAATCTTCCAGCAGGCCCTTCGACCATTTGCTGTCGGTGTGGTCGGCATGATCGCGCACGAGGTCGAGCAGCACATCAGCCCAGTGCAGCGACTTCACGCGGTCCCAGGTGATGTTCTCCGGGTTGGCGCGCTTCGCGAAGACGCCGTCGGGATCGTAGACGAACGCCATCCCGCCGGTCATCCCCGCGCCGAAGTTCGCGCCGACCGCGCCGAGCACCACTGCGATGCCGTTGGTCATGTACTCGCAGCCGTTCGCGCCACAGCCCTCGACTACGACGGTCGCGCCCGAGTTGCGGACCGCGAAGCGCTCGCCGGCCTGCCCTGCCGCGAACAGCCGGCCCGAGGTTGCGCCATAGAGCACGGTGTTGCCGATGATCGTGTTGTCCTGCGACGCGAGCGGTGAACTTACCGCCGGGCGGACGATGATCGTGCCGCCCGAGAGCCCCTTGCCGACATAGTCGTTCGAATCGCCGAACACTTCCAAGGTGATGCCCTTGCACAGGAACGCACCGAGCGACTGCCCCGCCGACCCACGCAAGCGGATCGTCACGTGATTGTCGGCGAGCGTCGACATGCCGAACTTCCGCGTGATCTCCGACGACAACCGCGTGCCCACCGCGCGGTGCGTGTTGCGCACCGAATAGGTCAGCTGCATCTTCTCGCCGCGCGAGAACACGGCGGACGCGTCCTTGATAATCTGCGCGTCGAGGCTGTCGGGGACTTCGTTGCGGAACGTCGACAGGCTGAACCGGCGCTGCGAATCGTCGGCATCGACCTTCGCCAGGATCGGGTTGAGATCGAGATCGTCGAGATGCTCCGCGCCGCGGCTGACCTGCCGCAGCAATTCGGTGCGGCCGATCACGTCGTCGAGGCTCTTCACGCCCAATCGCGCGAGGATGTCGCGGACTTCCTCGGCGATGAAGGTCATCAGGTTGATCACCTTCTCGGGCGTGCCGACGAACTTCTGTCGAAGAGCATCGTTTTGCGTGCAGATGCCGACCGGGCACGTGTTCGAATGGCACTGGCGCACCATGATGCAGCCCATCGCGACAAGGCTGAGCGTGCCGATCCCGAACTCCTCGGCGCCCAGGATCGCGGCGATGACGATGTCGCGACCGGTCTTGAGGCCGCCATCGGTGCGCAACCGCACGCGCCCGCGCAGGCCGTTGAGCGTCAGCACCTGGTTGACCTCCGACAGGCCCATTTCCCACGGCGTGCCGGCATATTTGATCGACGTCTGCGGCGATGCGCCGGTGCCGCCGACATGGCCGGCGATCAGGATCACGTCGGCATGCGCCTTCGCCACGCCCGCCGCGACCGTACCGATGCCCGCCGACGAGACGAGCTTCACGCACACGCGGGCGCGCGGATTGATCTGCTTCAGGTCGTAGATGAGTTGGGCGAGATCCTCGATCGAGTAGATGTCGTGATGCGGCGGCGGCGAGATCAGCGTCACGCCGGGTGTCGCATGACGCAGCTTGGCGATGAACTCGGTGACCTTGAAGCCGGGCAGCTGGCCGCCCTCGCCGGGCTTGGCGCCCTGTGCGACCTTGACCTCAATCTCCTCGCACGCGTTCAGATATTCCGCCGTCACGCCGAAGCGTCCGCTCGCGACCTGCTTGATCGACGAGTTCGCGTTGTCGCCGTTCGCGTACGGCACGAAGCGCGACTTGTCCTCGCCGCCCTCGCCCGAGACGGCCTTCGCACCGATCCGGTTCATCGCGATCGCCAGCGTCTCGTGTGCTTCGGGCGACAGCGCGCCGAGCGACATGCCCGGCGTCACGAAGCGCTTGCGGATCTCGGTGATCGCCTCGACCTGGTCGACCGGCACGCCCTCCGCGGGGAAGTTGAACTGGAGCAGATCGCGCAGGTACACCGGCGGCAGGTCGGACACGCCGCGCGAGAATTGCAGATAACTCGTGTAGCTGTCGGTCGCGACCGCGGTCTGGAGCAGATGCATCAGCTGCGCAGAGTAGGCGTGCGTCTCGCCGGTGTGACGCTGGCGATAGAAGCCACCGATCGGCAGCGTCGCCACTGCCGGATCGAACGCCGCCTCGTGCCGGTCAGTCGCGTTGACGTGGAGCGAGGCATAGCCCTCACCGCTGATCTTCGCGGGCATTCCGGGGAACAGGTCGTTCACCAGGCTGCGCGAGAGGCCGACCGCCTCGAAATTATAGCCGCCGCGGTAGGACGAGATGACCGCGATGCCCATCTTCGACATGATCTTGAGCAGCCCCTCCTCGACCGCGACGCGGTGGCGGCGGAGGCATTCTGCGAGGTCGAGATCGCCGAACAGCCCGCGTGACTGGCGATCGACGATCGCGGCCTCGGCGAGATACGCGTTCACGGTGGTCGCGCCGACGCCGATCAGCACGGCATAATAATGCGTGTCGAGGCACTCGGCCGAGCGGACGTTGATCGACGCATAGGAGCGCAGGCCGCGGCGGACGAGGTGCGTGTGCACCGCGGCGACCGCGAGCACGCCGGCGATGCCGACGCGGTCTTCGGAGATCGCCTCGTCCGTGAGGAAGATCTCGCTCTTGCCCTGGCGGACGGCCTGCTCCGCCTCGTTGCGGATCCGCTGGATCGCCGCGCGCAGCTTTTCGGGGCCACCGCCGACGTCGAAGGTGCAGTCGATCTCGGCGACCGCGTTACCGAAATGCGCCTTCAGCCGCGACCAATGTTCGCCCGTCAGCACCGGCGAGTCGAGCACCAGCACGCGCTCGCGCTGGTCGCGGACGTCGAGGATGTTGGCGAGATTGCCGAACCGCGTCTTGAGCGACATCACGTGGCGCTCGCGCAACGGATCGATCGGCGGGTTTGTCACCTGCGAGAAGTTCTGGCGGAAGAACTGGCTGATGAGGCGCGGCTTGTCCGAGATCACGGCGAGCGGCGTGTCGTCGCCCATCGATCCGATCGCTTCCTTGGCGGATTCGACCATCGGCGACAGGATCAGCTCCATGTCCTCCATCGTCTGGCCGGCGGCGACCTGGCGACGTGCGAGCTCGGCGCGATCATAGCGAACGATTGCGTCCTCGACCGAGGGTAGGTCGGCGAGCGTGTGGAATTCGCCGATCATCGCGGCATAGTCCGCCTCGCCCGAGATGCGATCCTTGACCGCGCGATCCTGCAACAGGATGCCCTCTTCAAGGTCCACCGCGATCATCTCGCCCGGTCCGAGGCGACCCTTGGCAACAATCGTGGATTCGGGAACGACGACCATGCCGCTCTCCGACCCGACGATCAGCAGACCGTCGGAGGTCAGCGTGTAGCGCAGCGGACGCAGCGCGTTGCGGTCCATGCCGGCGACTGCCCAGCGGCCATCGGTCATCGCGAGCGCGGCGGGTCCGTCCCATGGCTCCATCACCGACGCGAGATACTGGTACATCGCGGTATGCTCGGCCGGCATGTCCGGGCTGGCGGCTTCGGGGACGAGCATCAGCTTGGCGGTCGGCGCATCACGGCCCGAGCGGCAGATCGCCTCGAACACCGCATCCAATGCAGCGGTGTCGGATGCGCCCGCCGGGATCACCGGCTTGATGTCCTCAGAATTATCGCCGAACGCGAGGCTCGCCATGCGGATCTCGTGGCTGAGCATCCAGTTCTTGTTGCCGCGGATCGTGTTGATCTCGCCGTTATGCGCAAGGCAGCGGAACGGTTGCGCCAGCCACCATTGCGGGAAGGTGTTGGTCGAATAGCGCTGATGGAAGATCGCGACGCGGCTTTCGAAGCGCTGGTCGCACAGGTCCGGGTAGAAGACCGACAGCGATTCGGCGAGGAAGAGCCCCTTGTAGATGATCGAGCGGCACGACAGCGAGCAGATGTAGAAGCCCTGGATCTGCGCCGCGATGACGCGCTTCTCGATCCGGCGGCGGACGAGATACAGCGTCTTCTCGAACTCGGCGGCGTCCTGCTCCTCGGGCAAGGGCCCGGCGATCATGATCTGCTCGATCTCGGGACGCGTCGCCTGCGCCTTCTGACCGATCACCGAGACGTCGACCGGCACCTGCCGCCAGCCATAGATGGTGTAACCCGCCTCGATGATCGCGCTCTCGACGATCGTCCGGCAATCCTCCTGCGCGCCGAGATCGGTGCGCGGCAGGAAGATCATGCCGACCGCGAGACGGTTCGGCCGGACCTTGTGTCCGGAGGCTGCTACCGCATCGTCGAAGAAGCGCAGCGGCAGGTCGATGTGCAGGCCTGCGCCGTCACCGGTCTTGCCGTCGGCATCGACCGCACCGCGATGCCACACGGCTTTGAGCGCATCGACCGCGGACTGCACTACACGGCGCGACGCACGGCCATCGGTGGCGGCGACGAGGCCTACGCCGCACGCGTCGCCCTCGAATTCGGGGCGATACATGCCTTCAGCGGCGAGACGGGCGCGTTGATCAATCATCGGAAAACCCTGTTCGTTGCTCATGCCGCGACCTTCGCGTTCGCCGCCTTGGTCTTCAGCCATTTGTGCATCGTCGCGGCGACGTCGCGGCCGTCGCGAATCGCCCAGACGACGAGGCTTGCGCCGCGGACGATGTCGCCCGCTGCGAACACGCCGTCGAGCGAGGTCATCAGCGTCTTGCCGTCGACCAGCACGGTGCCCCAGCGGCTCACGCCCAGTTCCGGTGTGGCGAACAGCGTCGGCAGGTCCTCGGCGTCGAAGCCGAGCGCCTTGATGACGAGATCGGCATCGACCGAATAGTCGCCGGCGGGATCGGGTTCGGGCGCGCGGCGGCCGCTCGCGTCGGGGGCGCCGAGACGCATCTTCCGCACCTTGACGCTCGACACGACGTCACCGCCGTCGAAGCTTTGCGGGCCTGAAAGCCAAACGAACTCGACGCCTTCTTCCTCGGCGTTGGCGACTTCGCGCTGCGATCCGGGCATGTTGGCGCGGTCGCGGCGGTAGAGGCACTTCACCGACTTGGCGCCCTGGCGGATCGCGGTACGGACGCAGTCCATCGCGGTATCGCCGCCGCCGATCACGACCACGTCCTTGCCCTCCGCATTGAGGCTGCCGTCGTCGAACGCGGGGACGGCGTCACCGAAGCCCTTGCGGTTCGAGGCGACAAGGAAGTCGAGTGCCGCGACCACGCCGTTCGATCCGCCACCCGGCAGGTCCATCGCGCGCGCCTTGTAGACGCCGGTCGCGATCAGGATCGCGTCGTGGCGCTGACGCAGATCGTCGAGGCTCGCGTCGTCGCCGACCGCGAAGCCTTCGTGGAAGACGATGCCGGCGGCCTTGAGACGCTCGACGCGCCGCATGACGATCGGCTTTTCGAGCTTGAAGCCGGGGATTCCATAGGTGAGCAGCCCGCCCGCGCGGTCGTAGCGATCATAGACATGCACGTCATAGCCATGCCCGCGCAGATATTCCGCCGCCGTCAGGCCCGCCGGACCGGCACCGATCACGCCGACCGACTGGCCGCGCGATTTGCCGGGGACCAGCGGCTCGACCCAGCCATTTTCCCAGGCGGTATCGGTGATGAACTTCTCGACCGAGCCGATCGTGACCGCGCCATGCCCAGTGAATTCGATGACGCAATTGCCTTCGCACAGCCGGTCCTGCGGGCAGATCCGGCCGCAGATCTCGGGCATCGTCGAGGTCGCGTTGCTGAGTTCGTACGCCTCGCGGAGGCGCCCTTCCGCGGTTAACCGGAGCCAATCGGGGATGTGGTTGTGCAGCGGGCAGTGCACCGAACAATAGGGCACGCCGCACTGCGAACAGCGTCCGGCCTGCTCCTCGGCGGGTTGAACCGCGTATCGCTGCGCGATCTCACGGAAATCCTCCTGCCGCTCATCCGCGGTGCGCTTTGCCGGATAGGATTGCTCCCGCCCGACAAACTTTAGCATCGAATCGTTCGCCATACATGCCTCCGACAGCCGCGTTATTGCGCCATCGGAAGCTTGTCACCGTCAAATCGACCAGTATGTCAGCATGACTGCCATATTTTTCGATCAAATCGGCGAAGATATGTAAGAACAATTCTCAACAAGGCTTATTTATACCGAAACGGACCTACTTGCTGAGCAGCCAGACCAGCGCAGCCGAGCCGGCAGCTACCCGGTACCAGGCAAAAGGCACGAACCCGTGCTTGGTGACGATCCCGACGAACCACTTCACCACCAGCAGCGCGACGATGAACGACACCGCAGCGCCGATCGCGATCGCGCCAAGCCCGACCCCGCCGCCGCTCGCGATCGCATCGCGGTTCTTTAGCAGTTCGAGCGCGCTTGCCCCCAGCATCGTCGGGATGGCGAGAAAAAAGCTGAACTCTGCCGCAGTGCGCCGCTCGACACCCAGAGCCAACGCGCCGAGAATCGTCGCACCGGAGCGGCTGACGCCGGGGACCATCGCGAGGCACTGGAGGAAGCCGATGCCGATCACGGTCTTCAGCGGAATGTCCGCGACGCCGCTGATGTCGCTGCGCGGCGCGAACCGCTCGACCGCGAGGATCGCGAAGCCGCCGACGATCAGCGCGATCGCGACGACCTCCGCATTCCCGAGCAGTGCCTCGATATACTTGTGCAGCGCAAGGCCGATCACCGCCGCCGGAATGAACGCGACCACAAGGTTGCGCAGGAACAGCCAGGATTTCGGCTCACGCTTCAACAGCCCCATGCCGACCGCCCAGAACGTTCGCCAGTACAGCACGACAATCGCCAGGATCGCGCCGAGCTGGATCACGACGTTGAACACCTCCCAGCGCCCTGCGTCATAGCCGAGCAACCGCGTCGCGAGGATCAAATGCCCGGTAGAGGAGACAGGCAGGAATTCGGTAATCCCCTCGACGATGCCGAGGAGGATGACGGTGAGAAGTTCGGTCAAGCGGGAGCTCCGGCGCGGTAGATCAAGGCAGTCTCAGGAGTACGTAGCACGCGAACGATCAGGCGACATGGACTTCCGCATGCGTCTCGGCGCGACGGCCGAACCGCCCAGCCTTGCGGAACCGCACCAGCCAGCCCGGCGCCACCGTCGACAGCGGCGTCGCCTCGATCCCGAACGCGGCGAGGCCATCGGTTCCGGTGACGATATTGTCGGTCTGCAGCATCGTCCACTGGTCCTTGGTGATCGGCGCACCGGGCAGGAAGCCGCCCTTGGCGATCAGCGCCCCGGCAAAGTCCGGCAGCTCGACGATCGAAGGGTTGCGACCGATTGTCTTGGCGATCCAGCGGATGAGATTGCCCATCGTGATGATGTCGGGCCCGCCGAGCTCGAAGGTCTTGCCGCCGAACACCTCGGGATCGGACGCCGCTGCGACCACAGCGTCCGCCACGTTGCCGACGAACACCGGTTGGAACTTCGCGCCTGCGCGCAGCACCGGAACCACCGGTGCCTTGGCGATCATGCCGGCGAAGCGGTTCACGAACTGGTCTTCCTGGCCGAACACGATCGACGGCCGCAGGATCGTCGCGTTGGGGAACGCCTCGAGCACGGCTGCCTCGCCCTGCCCCTTCGACTTGCCGTACGCGGAGGCAGACTCTCGGTCCGCGCCGATCGCCGAGACGTGCACAAGCGCGCCTACGCCGGCCTTCGCCGCCGCCTGCGCTACGATCTGCGCGCCAAGTGCCTGAACGCGCTGGAAATCGCCCGCGAGCACGCCGACCAGATTCACCACCACGTCCGACCCGTGCACCGCATGCGCGATCGTCTCGGGCTTGGTGACGTCGGCACCGACGAACTGCGTCTGGCCGAGCCCGCCGAGCGGTTTCAGGAAGAACGCCTGCCGTGGATCGCGCTGCGCGATGCGGACGCGTGCGCCCGTCGCCAGCAGCGCCTGTGCGACATAGCGGCCGACGAAACCGCCGCCCCCGATCAGCGTCACCAGTTTGTCGTTCATCGCGCGTCCGTCCACTTTGTTTTGCCTGCCAATCACGAATAACCCCTTGCCCCAGCGATAGGGTTGTTGACAAGCATCGCGACCCTCCCCTAGAGGCGCCCTCCTACCCCGTGCCCGGATGGCGGAATTGGTAGACGCACCAGCTTCAGGTGCTGGCGATCGCAAGGTCGTGGAGGTTCGAGTCCTCTTCCGGGCACCACACTATAAGCATTGCGCCTTATAGACGATCAAGCTGCGCATCACTGGGTGCCGCGCTTGACTTGTAGGACAATGTTGCTCAGATGTTCTCACCGCAAAGACAGCGGGGGATGGCATGGTCCAGGCATCAGGCAGTAGCGAGCGGAACGCGTTCTCGCGGTGGTTGCGAACGGGTAAGGTGCCATCGGCGCTGGGCCCTGACGGTCTCGAACTCAAATATAATCCATGGCATGATCTGGCGGACGGCCAGTTTACCTTCGCAGGCGCGGGACGCCATGATGGATCGAGCAACGGCGATACGACTAACGCCGGGAACGGTCGCACGTCCTCCCATGTCGGTCGCGCTCCAAGAATCGGGTCGCGGACTGCGGCGCACCCGAAAGCCAAAGTGCCGGAGGCGAGACCGCTAGCGGGAGTTGGCCAGAGATCATTAGAGCGCGGGTCGGTCGGAATGCCGGCCCCGCGCGCTCCGGGGATGCCGCCTGGTAGCCAGTCGAACCCTGTCGGCGAATTCGTTGGTGGAGTCGGTCAGGGGCTTTACGATGTCGGCGCGGGAACGGTGACTGGCGTCCGTGCTGCGCTGACGACAAATCCGGTCACCACCGTTCGCAACGCCGGCCGCGGGATAGCGGGCATGATCGACACTGCGATCGCTGCCGAAGATACGCCAGCTCGTGCCCAGCTTACGCGCGCGGCAGCCGCGGTCGACAACGCCTCGGCCCGCGAGATCGGTCGCGCCACGGGATCAGTCGCTGGAAACATTGCTCTGGCGGTCGCACCTGGGGCGGTGCTCTCCAAGGTTTCGGCACTTCGCAGCGTGCGCATGGCAAGGCCGCGCACGACCTACGATCCGCCACAGATTGGCTGGGTGAAGGAGACTGTCACGTCCAACAAACCCTGGAAAACGTATAACGATACTGCGGTTGGCTCGCGCCCCGGTCAAGCGCCGACGTTGATACGAACGATGCCGGACAGCTCAAAGCGACCCGTAAAGTTCGACGGAATCCAGGGCGATTACGTGATCGACCGGAAATGGAAAATAGTCACCGCACCACGTGCACGGTCCCAGATTTTGCGACAATCGGAAGTCTTGGCACAACATCGCCTTATTGGAGTATGGGAAGTTCCTACTCCTGTGCAGAAGATTAAGGCCCTCAAGCTCCTAAAGAGGATGAACGTCACCAACATCAAGGTAAGGGTAGTCAAACCATGATAGTTACCCAGATCGCGCACATCATTGCGGATTATGTCGTTTTTCTTGAGCTGACCGAGGAAGAGGAGCTAAACCTTGATACGGCCGTCACGATGATGGAAGCGCTAGCGGACCAGCTCGAAAATTTAGATAAAGATTTTCTACGTGAACTGATCGACGCTTTCGCCATAATCGCCGAGGAATATAGCGGCGAGGCGCAGGGGGTGGTGCGAGATATAGCGCACAACTTTTATCTCGAAGAGGCGCTCGCAGCCGACGATCCGGTAAGACTGGTTCAGTTGGAAGAGCTGCGCGACGCAAGGGAATGAACGCGAGGATATCAGCGCCCCAAGAATGTGAAAGTAACGACGTCGAACAGAGGATACCGCCTTATCGGTGACGCTGGCTGAGAGCGTTTTAGCCGATCTGAGCCCCTGGCTTTGGCCTCAGTGGGCAAGTTTCTTGGCACTAAGGCGGCGTGAAGCATGGCGACTGCGTCTTGCATCGTGGCCGGCGGATTCATGTCCCGAAGCGAATCCGGGCAAGCGGCTTCCGTGTCGCCTAACTCGACCGAGTGCAAGACGGCGCTTACCCGACCGAGTGGCCGGTCGACGCACGCAGAGATCATCAAGCGCCAAGGTACTAATTGAACTCGTCGTTGCTTTGGAATTGCCTCGACCGCTCAGGCGGGAGGCGCTGGATGCCCCGTGAGGATTCGAACCTCAATAGGCGGTATCAGAAACCGCAGTCTTACCATTAGACGACGGGGCATCAGCGAGGGCGGGCTCTACGAGGGGCCGCCAAGGCTGTCAACGCCAAGATGTTGCCGTTTCGCCACTTCGCTTGCGTAATCGCGCCGCCGCGCTACATTCGCATCCAAGCACCGGGCGGGTATTTTCCCGCGGCGGCAGACATAGATAGCGAGTTTTACGGCGATGGGGGATGTTTCCGCCCGAATGCCGTTCCGGCAGGGTAGTCCTGCCCGTCCGGCGGCGACCCGGCCCTCTCGTGGGCGGTGGGCCGATGCGCAGGCGTTTGCCGCGCTGGATCTTGGCACCAACAATTGCAGATTGCTGATCGCACGGCCGCAGGCTGGCGGCTTCGCGGTGATTGATGCGTTCTCGCGAATCGTCCGGCTGGGCGAGGGATTGGCTTCGACCGGCAAGCTGAGCGATGCGGCGATCGAGCGGACGATCGCTGCCTTGCGCGTGTGTTCGGACAAGCTCCAGCGGCGCAACGTCACGTTGGCGCGATCGGTCGCGACGGAGGCGTGTCGGCAGGCGTCGAACGGGCCTGCGTTCATCGCGCGCGCGCTCGCCGAGACGGGCATCCATCTCGACATCATTTCCGCCGAGGAAGAGGCGCGGCTGGCGGTGCTCGGCTGCCATGCGCTGATCGAGCCCGGGGAGGATCCCGCGCTTGTGTTCGATATCGGTGGCGGATCAACCGAGCTCGTGCTGGTCGATACCTCGACGCCGATCCCGACCGTGCTCGACTGGCATTCGGCGCCGTGGGGCGTGGTCTCGCTGACCGAGCATGCCGGCGGCGGTGAGGGCGAAGGCGGCCGTCGTGCCGCGTATGCGAAGATGCGTCAGGTCGTTGCCGACAGTTTCGCGGGGTTTGCAGCCCGCCTGCCCCGGCATATCGAGCGGCCGCGTTTGCTCGGCACCAGCGGCACGGTGACGACGCTAGGCAGCGTGCATCTCGGACTCAGCCATTACGACCGCTCGGTGGTCGATGGGCTGATCGTGCCCGCCTCGGCGATGCGGAAGATCAGCGCCGACCTTTCCCATATGTCGATCACGGAGCGCGCCAAGCTGCCGTGCATCGGCAACGAGCGCGCCGACCTGGTGGTCGCGGGCTGTGCCATTCTGGAGACGATCATGGATTTGTGGCCCGCCGAACGGCTCGGCATCGCCGACCGCGGCATTCGCGAGGGTATCCTGCGCGGACTGATGGGTTCGCCCAAGCCCGGCAAAGCCACGGGAGCGGTGGCATGAGCCGCGGTGGTTCCGGCGGTCATGTCCGCGTGCTTACCGCGCGGAAGCGGACCGCGCAGTCGACGCGCTGGCTGGAGCGGCAGCTGAACGATCCGTATGTGAAGCGTGCCAAGGCTGACGGGTATCGTAGCCGCGCGGCGTACAAGCTGATCGAGCTCGACGAGCGGTTCGAGTTGATCCGCGGGTCGAAGCGCGTGGTCGATCTCGGCCTCGCGCCGGGTGGCTGGGCGCAGGTGATCCGGCGGCGGATACCCAAGGCGACTGTCGTCGGCATCGACCTGCTACCGGTCGATCCGATCGAGGGCGTGACGATCTTCGAGATGGATTTCCTCGACGATGCGGCCCCTGGCAAGCTGATCGAGGCGCTGGGCGGCGCGCCGGACTTGGTGCTGTCGGATATGGCGGCGAACACGGTCGGGCATCCACAGACCGACGCGTTGCGGACGATGGCGCTGGTCGAGACGGCGCTGCACTTTGCGTGCGAGGTGCTGGAGCCGGGCGGGACGTTCGTGTCGAAGGTGTTCGCGGGTGGTGCGGATTCCGAGCTGGTCGCGGAGATGAAGCGGAACTTCAAGACTGTGAAGCATGCCAAGCCGCCGGCAAGTCGCAAGGGCTCGGTCGAGTGGTTTGTTGTTGCGCAGGGGTTTAAGGGTCGGTCAGCGTTGCGCAGCAACGACTGACGACGCGGCTTTGCCGCGGCGCTGTACCTCAGGGTGATACCGAAGCGTCACGGCTGAGACTGTTTCCCCGCGAAGGCGGGGATCCAGACTGGGCTCCCGCCTTCGCGGGAGAACAAGGAGGGGTCGTGGTTCGACGGTCTGCCTGAAGCATGTGCCCTCACCCTTCCCACGGCAAACGCCGCAAGCCCCTTCCCTCTCACCTTCAGAGGGAGGGTATAGAAAAAGCCCGCGGACTTGGGTCCACGGGCTCTCTCTATTTCGCGCGCCGCGGCAAAGCCGCGTCGTCGGTCGGGCTATGCCCGCCGGCCGGGGTTTCGGCCAAGCCGCGGATTAGCTTTCGCTAATCCCCTGCCTCAACCCTCGTAATCAGCCCCGAGATTCTGGTTCCGCGGCGGCGCAGCAGCAGTAAGCCGCAGTGCCTCGGCCGAAGCAGCCAGGCTGCCCACGGCATCGACCTCGTCGTCGTCGTCGACGCGAACCTTCTGCAGGCCCTGGATGACCTGTTCCTTGAGATGCGCCGGCTTGACGTTCTCGTCTGCGATCTCGCGCAGCGCGACGACCGGGTTCTTGTCGCGGTCGCGGTCGAGCGTCAGTTCGGCACCACCCGAGATCTGGCGCGCACGCTGGGCCGCGAACAACACCAGGTCGAACCGGTTGGGGATCTTGTCGACACAATCCTCGACGGTAACGCGCGCCATGCGGCTTCCTTCGTAACAACGATAGAATGAGAATGCGTCGCCTACGGGGAGTGGCCTGCAAAGTCAAGAAATGCGCCTTGGCTTGCCTCCGGTGCCCGCCATGTCCATCAGGCTGCCATGGAAGATCCAGCAGACCAGCCGACTTTCAGCGTCGACGGCAACCAGATGACGCTGCTCGATACCGGCCCCCGCCGGCTGGACGCGGTGCTCGCGCTGATCGACGGCGCCGAGCGAACCCTGCGCATCCTCTATTACATCTACGCCGACGACGAGTCCGGAAAGCGCGTCAACGCTGCGCTCATCGCCGCCGCCAAGCGTGGGGTCGAGGTCGCGCTGATCGTCGACGGGTTCGGTAGCGACGATGCCCCACACGCCTTCTTCGAACCGCTCGAAGCCGCCAACGTGTCGGTATGCCGGTTCTCGGCACGGTTCGGCCGCCGCTATCTGCTGCGCAACCACCAGAAGCTCGCGCTCGCCGACGAAAAGCGGATCATCATCGGCGGCTTCAACATCGAGGACGATTATTTCGGGACCGCCGCCGAGCAGGCGTGGCGCGACCTAGGTTTGCTGGTCGAGGGTCCGGCGGCGGGGCGGCTGGCCGGCTATTTCGATGCGCTGAAGGAGTGGATCCATGAGCCGAAGGGCAAGCTGCGGCGGCTGAACGCGGCGCTGTCTCATTGGAGCGAGACCAAGGGCGCAACCCGCTGGCTGATCGGTGGACCGACGCGGAAGCTGTCGCCCTGGGCACGTGCGGTGCGCGACGACATGCGACGCGGGCGGCGGATCGATATTATCGCCGGGTATTTCACGCCTAGCCCCGCGCTGCTGCGTCGGCTTGATAAGGCCGGGCGGCGGCAGGCCGAGGTCCGGGTCGTCACCGCCAGCAAATCGGACAACAACGCGACGATCGCGGCGGCGCGGTTCACCTATGCGGGGCTATTGCGGAAGGGCGTGCGGCTGTTCGAGTATCAGCCGACCAAGCTGCATACGAAGCTCTACGTGATCGACGACGCCGTCCATATCGGCTCGGCGAACTTCGACATGCGCAGCCTGTTCATCAATCTCGAACTGATGCTGCGGATCGAGGATGCGGCGTTCGCTGCGCATGTCCGCGGGTATATCGATGGTGAAGTGGCAAAGTCGGTCGAGGTGACCAAGGAACTGTACCAGGCGAACACCGGCTGGATGCAGCGTATCAAACAGCTCGGGGCGTATTTCGTGGTGGCGGTGGTCGACCCGAGCTTGTCGCGCGGGCTGAACTTCGGGATCGACGAGTAGCCCTCCCCATTCATCCTGAGTAGCCATCGAGTAGGTGCGAAGCGCCGTATCGAGCTGGCGTATCGAAGGACAAGTTGGGATGAGTTACACCAGCGCCGACGGCAAAGCCGCCGTCGGACGGGTTCGGCTATCTTAGCCGACCCGCCGGCCGGGCCTGACGCTGCGCTTTGCGCATCGGCGCGGGCGTGGCCGCGCCTGCGTCAGTCCTTCCACGCCCAATACAATTGCGCCGGCGGCACGTTCCACCACTCCATGTCGTGGTCGATCGACTGGAAATGTGGGGTCAGGAAATCCTTCACCTTGGGTGAGAACTGATAGACCAGGAACGCACCGCCGGTTCGCAGGACCGAGTGCGTCGCAGCCGCGATCGCAGGGCCGACACCGGGGGGCAGCGTCGAGAAGGGCAAGCCGGACAGCACGTAGTCCGCCTTTTCGAAACCATGGTCGGCGACGATCGTCTCGACCTCGTCGGCCGATCCCAGCACCGCAAAGAACCGCGGATCGGTGATCGTGTGGCGCAGATACTGGATGAATTCGGGGTTCGTATCGATCACCACCAGCTTGGCGTCGGACGCCATCCGGTCGAGGATCGGGCGACAGAACGTGCCGACGCCTGGGCCATATTCGACGAACAGCTTGCAGTTCGCCCAGTCCACCGGACCGAGCATCTTGCGGATCAGCTTGTCCGACGACGGCACGATCGAGCCGACCATCACCGGGTGTTTCAGGAACCCTGAAAAGAACATCTGCCACGGGGACGGCACGCCGGCTGGTCGGCTGCGTGCACGCCGGGTGGCGGTGGTCGAACTGGGCATCGCGTTCCTTACGGTCAGGGGTCCCGCACGCTGGCGAGGCTTTGGCCCTCCCGTCGCACGAATTCCGAACGCGTTTCAAGGGCCGCAGGTTGCATCGGGCGACGAACCGAAGCGGAAGTCGTGCTGCGCCAAGTGGTTCTGGCAGCTTTGCCAAGCGTACGGCATCGCTTAAGCACGGATCATGAACGACGATCGGGCAGGACAGATTGCGGTTATTTTCGTGTCGATCCGTAACGACGCGGACGCCGCCGGCTATGGCGAGGCCGCCATGGCTATGGACGCGCTAGCCGCGGCTCAGCCTGGCTATCGCGGCGTCGACAGCGCGCGCGAGGCGGGCGGTATGGGGATCACCGTCAGCTATTGGGCGGACGACGCCGCGGCGATCGCGTGGCGCGACCATCCCGAGCACACTGCGATTCGCGAGTTCGGGCGAGCGCTCTGGTACGATAGCTATTCGGTCAACGTCGCGCGGATCGAGCGCGCCTATCACTGGACACGAGCATGACCGGTGCATCGACGGACGGCCCGAAGATCGACCGCCGCTTCGCGCTGATGTTCCTCGTGATGCTGACGATCGCCGCGGGGAATACAGCACTGCAATCGGTCCTGCCGGCACTCGGGCGGTCGCTCGGGGTGGCCGATAGCGCGGTCGCCGCGGCGTTCTCGGTCTCGGCGTTGCTGTGGGTGATCGCCGCGCCGTTCTGGGCGAACCGGTCTGACAAGCACGGCCGGCGCGCGATGATCCTGCTCGGTGTCGGTGGGTTCAGCGTGTCGCTGACCTTGTGCGGCGTGTTCCTGCTGGCCGGGATCAACGCCTGGATCGGCGGCACGACCGCGTTCCTGTGCTTCATCGGCGGCCGGCTGATCTACGGCACGTTCGGCGCGGCCGCACCGCCGGCCGTGCAGGCGCTCGTCGCCGGCGAGACGACGCGCGAGGAGCGGACGAAGGCGCTGACATTGCTCGCCTCGGCATTCGGGCTCGGCACCATATTGGGGCCGGCGATCGCGCCGTATTTGATCCTCGGCTCGATCGGCGGGGTCGAGATCGGGCTCGCCGGCCCCGCGTTCCTGTTCGCGGTGTTCGGCGTGGCGGTTTGGATCACGGTGCGGCGGATGCTGCCCGACGACAAGATCGTCGCCCCGCACGAGACGCACGGCGCGAGTTCGGCCTATCCCTCGATCGGCGGCGCCCCGACCGGCGCGTCGGTTGCCGCCGCGACCGGATCGCATGTCGAGCATGTGGGGTATACCGATCCCCGCATCCGCGCGTGGATGATCGCCGGGTTGGTGATGGGCCACGCGCAGGCGATGACGGGGCAGGCGATCGGCTTCCTAGTGATCGACCGCCTCCACCTCGCCCCCGCCCTCGCGCTGGAGCCGACCGGCATCGTCCTGATGATGGGCGCAGGCGCCGCGCTGCTCGCGCAATGGGGCATCATCCCGCGCCTCAACATGACCCCGCGGCAACTCGTGCTGACCGGTCTCGTACTCGCGGCCGTCGGCACAGCGCTGACCGGCATCGCCACGTCGCTTTACACGATCGCGACCGCCTATGCGCTGGCGAGCCTTGGCTTCGGCTTCACGCGACCGGGGTTCACGGCGGGCTCTTCGCTGGCGGTCGGTGCAAGCGCACAAGGCTCGGTCGCGGGCAAGGTGACGTCGATCAACGGCGCGAGCTTCGTACTGGGGCCCTCGATCGGCGTCGGCCTGTACGAGGCACAGCACTCCCTCCCCTATCTCGTCGCGGGCGCGGCCTGTGTCGTGATGATCGCCTATGCCTGGGTTTCGCTGCGTGATGCGAAGGACGTTTAGGCTGAATCAGGCCGGTTACGCATCGGACCTGCCATGACATGCCACTGCGTCGAGCAAAATCCCTTCCAGCCGACGGACGATCCGCACGAACGCGGCCTCCTCACGCAAAGCGCGCGCCAGGACGATCGCGCCCTGAATCCCTGCAACCGTCTCTTCGGCGAGGCGCAGGGCTAGCGATGACGGAAGAGCGCTCGCTTCGAGGCAGTGCGCCAAGGCCGATATCCAGCGGGAGAAATACCCGCTGATCCGGACTGCGAAAACGTCACCGGAGGCGCCCAAACCGAGCCAGCCGACGAGGCAGACCCTCCCCCCGGACTGGAAATACGCCGTCACGTCCTCGATCATGGCGCCGATTGCCGATGCCGGGTCAGCCGCCTGCTCCAGCGGCACGAAGATCGTCATGGCGAACCAATCGTCTATCTCGGCGAGGACGGCGTCCATCATCTCCACCTTCCCGCCGGGAAAGAAGTTGTAGAGGCTGCCCTTGCCGAGCCCGGTCGCCTTCGAAAGCGTCGCCAGACTGGCGCCCTCGAAGCCATGTTCGCGAAACGCCTCGGCCAGTGCCGGAAGGGCGTCGGCGCGATCGGTCAGGATGCGTTTCGCGGTCAGAGGCCGAGGTCGCTTAGCGAGGGATGATCGTCGGGGCGACGGCCGAGCGGCCAATGGAACTTGCGGTCGCCTTCCGCGATCGCGCAGTCGTTGATCGAGGCGATGCGGCGCGCCATCAGCCCGGCATCGTCAAACTCCCAATTCTCGTTGCCATAGGAGCGGAACCAGTCGCCGGCGTCGTTGCGCCATTCATAGGCGAACCGCACCGCGATCCTGTTGCCGTCATGCGCCCAGACTTCCTTGATGAGGCGATAGTCGAGTTCCGCTGCCCATTTGCGCGTCAGGAAGGCGACGATCGCGTCGCGCCCGGTCAAGAATTCGGCCCGGTTCCGCCAGACGCTGTTGGGCGTGTAGGCCAGCGACACCTTGTCCGGATCGCGACTGTTCCACGCGTCCTCTGCCATGCGCGCCTTCTGCGCGGCGGTCTCATGCGTGAATGGAGGCAGTGGCGGTCGGGACATGGCGGCACCTATCGATCAACTTGTACCAAATGGTACAACATGGCCATGCTGCGTGCAACGATGATCCGGTGGCAAGATCGCTCATCTTCCCACCCGACGGGAACCGGGTGGGAAGTAAGGGTCAGTCGTCCGCCTTGTTTGGGAACGCGAAGCCCAGGGGCTGGATGGCCGTCGCGTCCTGCTTCAGGCGGGCGGCCATCTGTTCGTATTCGCGTTCCGTCTCCGGGGTGACGCTAGCGCGCGACTCCTTCAGCGCGCCTTCGAAGTCGGCCATCGTCACGTCGGTCGAGTCGATCGAGCGGCGCAACGCCACCAAGCCGGCGCGGCGGACGACGTCCTCGAGGTCTGCACCCGAGAAACGGTCGGTGCGGTCCGCGAGACGGTCGAGATCGACGTCGGACGCGAGCGGCATCTTCTGCGTTTGGATGCCGAGGATGCGGCGGCGACCGGCCTTGTCGGGGACGCCGACGTAGACGAGTTCGTCGAACCGCCCCGGGCGCAGCAACGCCGGGTCGATCAGGTTGGGCCGATTGGTCGCGCCGATCACGACGACCGATTGCAACTCCTCCAGCCCGTCCATCTCGGCGAGGATCGTGTTGACGACGCGCTCGGTCACCTGCGGCTCGCCAGCACCGCTGCCCCGTGCGGGCACCAGTGAATCGAGCTCATCGATGAAGATCACGCACGGCGCGACCTGACGCGCGCGCTGGAAGAGGCGGGCGATCTGCTGTTCGCTTTCGCCATACCATTTGCTCAGCAGGTCTGACGATTTGGTGGCGATGAAGTTCGCCTCCGCCTCGCGCGCGACCGCCTTTGCCAGCAACGTCTTGCCGGTGCCGGGCGGGCCGTAGAGCAGGAAGCCCTTGGCCGGCCGGATGCCGAGGCGGCGAAACGCGTCGGGGTTCTTGAGCGGGAGTTCAACACCCTCCTTCAGCCGCATCTGCGCATCGTCGAGACCGCCGACGTCGGCCCAGCGTACGGTCGGCGCCTGCACCATGACTTCGCGCATCGCCGATGGCTGGACGCGCTTGAGCGCACCCAGGAAATCCTCGCGCGTGACCGACAATTCGTCGAGCACTTCGGGCGGGATCGTCCGCTCCTCGAGGTTGAGCTTCGGCATGATCCGGCGGACCGCCTCGATCGCCGCCTCGCGGGTCAGTGCGGCGAGATCTGCACCGACGAAGCCGTAGGTGGTGCGCGACAGCTCGTCGAGATCCACCCGGTCGCCGAGCGGCATGCCACGCGTGTGGATGCCGAGGATCTCGCGACGGCCACGTTCGTCCGGCACGCCGACGACGATCTCGCGGTCGAACCTGCCCGGACGACGCAGCGCTTCATCGATCGCCTCGGGACGGTTGGTGGCGGCGATAACGACGAGGTTCGCGCGCGATTCGATGCCGTCCATCAGCGTCAGCAACTGCGCGACGAGACGCTTTTCCGCCTCCCCCGACACTTGGCCACGCTTTGGCGCGATCGAATCGATCTCGTCGATGAACACGATCGAAGGCGCTGCCTTCGCCGCTTCCTCGAAGACCTCGCGCAGGCGCGACTCGGACTCGCCATAGGCCGAACCCATGATCTCGGGGCCGTTGATCAGGAAGAACTGAGCATCGGATTCGTTGGCGACGGCGCGCGCGAGGCGCGTCTTGCCGGTGCCGGGAGGACCGTGCAGCAATACGCCCTTGGGTGGATCAACGCCGAGCCGCTGGAACAGTTCGGGGTAGCGGAGCGGCAGTTCGACCATCTCGCGCAACTGGTCGATCGTCTGCGCCATGCCACCGATGTCGTCGTAGGTGACGTCGGCGCGGCGTGCGGCCTGTGGTTCCTCGTATTCGGAGCGCAGTTCGATCTCGGTATTCTCGTCGATGTGCACCACGCCCTTGGGGCTGGCGGCGATCACCGCGAGGCGGATTTCCTGGAGCGCGTACGCCGGCGCGTTCATGAACTGCTGGACGCCCGGCGGCATGTTGCCGACGCGCTGATGCCCCGCGGTCGCGACGATATCACCCTGGCAGATCGGCCGGCCCAGGAACGTGCGCTTGAGCGCGTTGGTGGAACCCTGCAGGCGGAGATTCTGCTGCGCCGGCGCAAACACGACGCGCGTCGCCGGCTTCGATTCGGCCTTGCGCACCTCGACGTAATCGCCCGAGCCGACGCCGGCATTGGCCCGCTGGAGACCGTCGAGGCGGAGGATGTCGAGACCCTCGTCCTCCGGATACGGGCCGACGGCGCGCGCAGGCGTGTTCTGCTTGCCGAGGATCTCGATGACATCGCCCTCGCCGATACCGAGCGTCGCCATCAACGCGCGCGGGAGGTGCGCCAGGCCGCGGCCGCTGTCTTCGGGACGCGCGTTGGCGACCTGGATTTTGCGCGTGGGGATTTCGCTATCGGCCATGTCGACTCCATTCGATCTCGTAGCGTCCGAGATAGGGGGCCGGTTCCAGCCTTGTCAGGGGTTGAAAACACAAAAAAAGGGCCGGCCAATGAAGGCCAGCCCGTGAAAGTTTTTAGGAGAGGATGCCTGAAAGGCGAGGTCTTTTTGCGTCGAGACGGTTCGTGTTGCAAGTGCGAAGGGATCAGCTACGATTGCGCTAACTGCAATCGCATGCATGAATGCGTCCAGCGGCCATTGTCACACTCGTCGAGTCGAAAGAGGAATCATGCGCAGGCTGCCGCCATTGGGGGCTATCGAGGCGTTCGTGCAGGTCGCGCGGCTGGGGTCGATCAAGGCCGCGGCCGAGGATCTGGCGCTGTCCGCACCTGCGCTCAGCCGGCGCGTGCAAAGCCTGGAACGGTTCATCGCCAAGCCGCTGTTTGCGCGGCGGCATCAGGCGATGGTGCTGAATGCGGATGGCGAACGATTGCTGGCGCAGATCGCACCGGTGCTCGATTCGCTGTCGGACGCGGTCGAATCGCTGACCAGCACGACCGAAGTGCTGCGGTTGCGTCTTGGAATCCTGCCGCTCTATGCGTCGCAGAAGCTGTTTCCACGTCTGGGCGAGCTACGCACGTCGCACCCCGAACTGCACCTCGATATCGATACCGCGGCGCATCTGGTGTCGCGGCTCGGCGATGGGCTCGACGCGGTGATCGCGCTGTCACGCGAGATCGATCCGTCGTTCTACGCGCGGCGGCTTGATCGGAACTCGGTCTATGTGATCGGTGCGCGGAGTTTGCTGGAGCGCGCGGACCCGGTCACGCGGCCCGAACAGCTCTCGACGCTGACGGCGCTGGTGCACCGCGACATGACGGATACGTTCACGGCATGGCGGACGGCGGCGGGGCTCGACGATATCGAGCCTCTAGCGATCGATCATTTTGATTCGGGGGCGCTGATGCTGGAGGCAGCCGCGCAGGGGCTCGGCGTCGCGTTCATGCATGCGAGCCACTTCGAGGATGCGAACGATCCGCGACTGGTACGGTTGTTCGATATCGAGGTGGAGAGCCCGTACAGCTACTGGTTCGTATGCCGCCCGCGGGCGTTGCAGACCAAGCCGGTCAAGCTGTTCCACGACTGGCTGATACGGACGGTGGCGGAGGTCTGAGCGCTACTCCCCTCCCGCTTGCGGGAGGGGTCGGGGGGGGGCGTGCCTCGCGCACCGGGCGCCGGTACGTACGTCGCGCCCTCCCGTAGCCCCTCCCGCAAGCGGGAGGGGAATTCAGCTTACGCAGCGCGTGCCTTGACGATCTTGCCCGGCGTACGCGGCGGCTCGCCCTTTGGCAGCGCGTCGATCAGGTCCATGCCGTCGGTGACTTCGCCCCAGACGGTGTACTGCTTGTCGAGGAAGCGCGCGTCGTCGAACACGATGAAGAACTGCGAGTTCGCCGTGTCGGGCTGGTTCGTGCGTGCCATCGAGCACACGCCGCGGACGTGCGGCTCGGCCGAGAATTCCGCCTTGAGGTTGGGCTTGCTCGACCCACCGGTGCCGTCGCCGCGACCACCGTCACCGCCCTGCGCCATAAAGCCCGGGATCACGCGGTGGAAAGGTACGCCGTCGTAAAAGCCTTCGTTCGCCAGCTCGACGATCCGCTCGACGTGCTTGGGCGCCAGATCGGGGCGCAACTTGATCGTGACGTCGCCGCCATCGAGGGTCAGCGTCAGCGTTTCGGGGGTGTCAGCCATTCATGTTCTCCTGAATTGATGCGCGGCAGATAGGGAGCCGCACTCCGACTGGCAAATGCACGCGCACCGCGTTAGGGCCCAACCGCGCATCTTTTAAGGGAGGCAGCCATGAGCGAACTCGAGCTTCCCGAGGTCGAAACCGACACCCAGCCCGAAAACCAGCTCGATCGCGACGACCATCTGCGGCCGGAATTCGTGCGGGCGGTGCTCGATGCGGTCGAGGACGGCAACGACGAGGCGGCGCGTACGCTGGTCGAGCCGTTGCACCCGGCCGACATCGCCGATCTGTTCGAGCTGACCCCGCAACAGGATCGCGCGGCGCTGGCGCGTGCCGTCACCGACCTGCTCGACGGCGACGTGTTCGCCGAGATGAACGATTACGTCCGCGAGGATCTGATCGACGCGCTCGAACCGCACCAAGTCGCCGATCTCGCGTCCGAACTCGATACCGACGATGCGGTCGCGATCATCGAGGACATGGACGAGGACGAGCAACGCGCGGTGTTGCGTGCGCTCGATCCCGACGATCGCGCGGCGATCGAGGAGGCGCTGAGCTACGCCGAGGAGTCCGCCGGTCGCCTGATGCAGCGCGAGCTGATCGCGGTGCCCGAGCATTGGACCGTCGGCGATGCGATCGATTATCTGCGCGGCCACGAGGAACTGACGACCGATTTCTGGGAAATCTTCGTCGTCGACCCTGCGCACAAGCCGATCGGCACATGCCAGCTGTCGTGGATGCTGCGCACCCCCCGCGGGATCGCGATCGCCGACGTGATGAAGCGCGAGCAGACGCTGATCCCGGTCGACATGGACCAGGAGGAAGTCGCGCTCCGCTTCCAGAAATACGCGCTGATCTCGGCTGCGGTGGTCGATCATGGCGGCCGGTTGGTCGGGATGATCACGGTCGACGATATCGTCCACATCATCTCCGAGGAGGCGGGTGAGGATACGCTGCGTCTGGCAGGCGCCGGCGATGGCGACATCAACGAGCCGATCCGGCTGACGGTGCGCACGCGGTTCACTTGGCTGGTGGTCAATCTCGGTACCGCGATGGTCGCGTCGTCCGTCGTAGGTCTGTTCCAGGGAACGATCGCGAGCTTTGCATTGCTCGCTGTGCTGATGCCGATCGTGTCGGGAATGGGCGGCAATGCCGGCACGCAGACGCTCGCCGTGGTGGTGCGCGCGCTGGCGACCAACCAGCTGACGAGTTCGAACACCGCGCGGATGATCGGCCGCGAATTCCGCATCGCCGCCGCGAATGGCGTCATGCTGGGCGCGCTGATCGGACTTGGGACGTATGTTATTTTCCGCAATACCGACCTGTCGCTGGTGATTGCGGCGGCGATGCTGGTGAATAACATCACGGCGGGGCTGAGTGGCGTGCTGGTACCGGTGACGCTCGACAAGTTCCGGATCGACCCTGCGGTGTCGTCGGCTGTGTTCGTGACGACGATGACCGACACGATGGGGTTCTTCTCGTTCCTCGGGCTCGCGTCTTTGTGGGGTCTACACGGTTGATCGTCCGGTATTAACGCCCATTTCCAACGCTATGCCGCTCCACCTCACCAAAGTCGCGTTCGGCGCGGAAAGCGTCAACCATCTGGCGGAGCGGCTCCGGCTGCGTGGCGAAGAGGGGCCGGTGTTCCTCACCACGCGCTATCTGCCCAAGCGGCATGAGGAGGTCGCTGGTCAGGGTTCGATGTTCTGGATTCTGAAGCACCAGCTGATCGCGCGCTCGCCGATCCTCGGATTTGGTGAAGCTGAAGAGGGCCGCGTCGCGATCCACATCGATCCGAAGCTGGTGCTGGTTCAAGCGCGGCCAAAGCGTGCGCATCAGGGGTGGCGGTATCTTGAGGGTGCGGATGCGCCGCTCGATCTGGGCGGCGATGCGACCGGGTTGGACGTGATGCCGCCCGCGCTGATGACCAAGCTGGCGGAATTGGCGCTCATTTAAGGGGTGGGGCCCAGAACTCGTCGAGGTTCATCCCACCCGACGATGAACTCCATCGTCATCCCCGCGCAAGCGGGGATCCGTATCCTCAGAGGATAGCGATCTCAGTGAAAGGTCAGCCAGTATGGGTTCCCGCCTCCGCGGGAATGACGATACACGTTCGGAAGGTATGAGAGCCGATACGGATAGGGTAACTCGCTCGATCCAGATGCCGATTTTGCCCGCGAGAGGTCGGTGTGGATGGGGCAGCAGCACACTATCCTCTTCTACGGAGCAGAGACTCCCGCCCCCGGCTTCCCACACACCACCGGCCCACCGGCCGCTGCATCGACGCGGCATTTCGCGTTGCCGGTGATCGTTACCGTTCCCAGCCCGCTGTTGGTCACCTGCGCGGTATAGCGCGCCGCCGCCTTCGTCTCGCCGACACCGTCGAGGTGGACGGTCAGGTCGTTGACCGCCAGCCCCGATGCGTCGATCGCGCCCGGCCCGCTCGTCACGAGGCGCGCGCGCGCCGCGCGGCCGGCGAGCGTCATCTGACCGGTGCCGATCAGCGTCGCGTTCAGCTGATCGGTATCGGCCGCCGCGAGGGCCAAGCTCCCGTTACCGCTGACCGTCACGTCGACGCGCATGCCGCGCATCTTCGCGATCGTCAGCCGCCCGCCGGCCGCGACGCTGGCCGAGGTCAGCTCGGGTGTCGAGAGCGTCACGACGGTCGGCCCCGCCCCGCCGCCGCCGCGCGTCTGCTCGCCCCAGCCGCCGGTGCCCTTGCGCACCGACAGCGTGGTACCATCGACCCGGACGGCCACATCGTCCCCCCTGCCCGGGCCGGTGATGGTCGCACGCGGCGAGCCTATCGTGACGCGGACCTCGAACGGCCCCTCGACCCGCACGCGATCGAAGCTGCCGACCGAGACCGTCCGGCTCGTCGCGGAAGACTGGGCGAATGCCGGCGAGGACAGGATCAGCGACGCGGCGAGCAGATATCTCATGCCCGCGAACGTCGCCGGTTATGTACCCTCGCGCAAGTCCGGCGGCGGCTTACCGCCCGCAGCGGACCCGCCCCGAACCCATCTTGGAGATCGTACAGCGGGATTGCGGCCCGAGATCGACGTCACCCGAGCCCAACATGGCGACCTTGGCAGCGCCGTTCACCACCGCGCGCACGCTTCCCGAACCGGCGATCTCGACGGTCGCCGATTGCGCCTCAAATCGCGTGCCGTCGAGATCACCCGAGCCTGCGATGTCCACCTTCAGATCGCGTGCCGTGCCGCTCGCATGCGCGGTACCCGATCCGGCGATCGAGAATTTCGCAACGTCGACCTTGATCGCGGCGATATCGAGATTGCCCGATCCGGCGATTCCGCCCTCGAACCCACCGCCCTCGACACGGTCCACGGCCATGTTGCCCGATCCCGAAACGCTCGCGTCGGTCAGCCGTGGCAGGGTGACGTACACCTTCACCTTGGCGCCCTTGCTCCAGCCCAAGCTTGCCCCGTTCTTGCGACCGATATTGAGCGTATCGCCGTCACGCTCGATGCGCAGACGATCGAGTTGTTCGCTCGGCCCCTCGGCGCGAACCGAGAAGCCGGTGCCGACGCGGACGTCGACATCGTCCGAGCCACGAAGGTCGATGCCGTTGAAACCGGCGACCTGGAAGGTCCGGGTGGTCCCCGAACCCGCCGCCGCAGCCCCCGAGCCTTCATTGTCGCCGTTCCAGCTGAACGAGCAGGCCGCGAGAGGAATGATCAGTCCGAGCGCAAGAAAGTTCATCGCATCCTCCTGTGTATTATTAACACAATACACCCGCTACTGGACGGCGCAATGAGAAACTTGTCTGGCGCTGGCTCGCTGCACGGCCCCCTATCTTGAGGAAGGAAGCAGCAGAACGAAAAAGGGCGGCCCCGCAGGACCGCCCTTTCGTCTCGGCAAAGCGCCCGGCGGTTATGCCGGCACCTTGTCCTTGTTGTAAATCGCGGCCGCGGCGCGGAGGATGTCGAGGATCTTCTCCTGCGCCTTGGGCTCGTCGAGCTCTTCCATCGCCGCCAGTTCGCGGGCGAGGCGGCTGGTCGCGCCTTCGAAGATCTGGCGCTCGGAATAGCTCTGCTCGGGCTGGTCGTCGGCACGGAACAGATCGCGGACCACTTCGGCGATCGACACGAGGTCGCCCGAGTTGATCTTCGCTTCATATTCCTGCGCACGGCGCGACCACATGGTGCGCTTGACCTTGGGCTTGCCCTTGAGCGTGTCCATCGCCTCGCGCATCGTCTTGTCCGACGACAGCTTGCGCATGCCGACGCTTTCGGCCTTGTTGGTCGGAACGCGGAGCGTCATGCGCTCCTTCTCAAACCGGAGGACGTAGAGTTCCAGTGTCATGCCGGCGATTTCCGAGCGCTGGAGCTCGATCACACGGCCGACTCCGTGCTTGGGATAAACGACGAAATCACCGACATCGAAGGACAGTGCCTTGGCAGCCATTTGGGGCCTTTCCGGATCAGGCCTCCACGCGACGCCTCGACGAAGGACTCGTCGCTGCTGCATCGGGGGAGGGATAGGTCTGTACGTCAAGCGGATGACGTGAATCATCGCGCCCGTCGCGGACCCATCTAGCAGCTTTGCAACAAAATTACCAGCCGAACGTGGCAGGCGGCTTGCCCTTTTCGGGATTCGCCGCCTCTTCTCAGTCGCCTGCGCCGGGTTCGGGCGAGAAATACTTGTCGAACTTGCCCTCGACGCCCTTCATCGCGTCGGCGTCCGGCGGCGTCTGGTTGTCGTTGCGCGTGACGTTGGGCCATTGCGCCGAGAACGTCGTGTTCAGCTCGAGCCACTGCTCCAGCCCGCTCTCGGTGTCGGGCAGGATCGCTTCGGCGGGGCATTCCGGCTCGCACACGCCGCAGTCGATGCACTCGCTGGGATTGATCACCAGCATGTTCTCGCCTTCGTAGAAGCAGTCGACCGGGCACACTTCCACGCAGTCCATGTACTTGCAGCGGATGCAGGCATCGGTGACGACGTAGGTCATTGCAGAACTCCTGGGCCGGATTCCTTTCCGGCGACGAACGTGCCAGCGGTTATGCGCGCATGCCGGTCGCGTCAATCATAGCAAGCCTTCTGCGAGACGTTATCACGCTTTGTCGCTTCGATTTCACACTGCCCAACCCCCTTCCGTCATCCTGACGAAAGTCAGGATCCAGGATACCAAGGATGGCGTCTCGTGGCTCTGGGTCCGGACGTTCGTCAGGATGACGACGA
The DNA here is from genome assembly GCF_001421745.1 of Sphingomonas sp. Leaf230. GTDB lineage: Bacteria > Pseudomonadota > Alphaproteobacteria > Sphingomonadales > Sphingomonadaceae > Sphingomonas. The sequence goes on from NZ_LMKW01000010.1 coordinate 259,302, forward strand.
TCGGTCGTGTCGAGCCTCGTCGGTCACTCGGAAGCCTGATCACGGACGGTACCGGCCGGCGTCTTCCCCGCAATCAAATCCTGATAGCATCCTTGCGCCTCGGGCGCCGGCCCCCGTCGCGCTGGCAGCGCCTCGACCCGGATCACCCGAACCTGATCGGCCACTGCAAACGTCAGCACATTCCCAATCCGAACCGGGCAATGCGCGCGATCGATCGGACGACCATCGATGCGCAGATGCCCCTTCTCGGCGATCGCCTGCGCGGCGCTGCGCGTCTTCGCGAGCCGCACGAACCACAGGAACCGATCGATCCGCATCGCGCCTTCAACCATGGCGAACCAGTGCGGCCAGCCCGGCAAAGGCGTTCTGCCGCGACGGATCGATCGGCGTCGGAGCCACAGCCCGCGCCGGCGGACGCCCGCGCCAGACCCAGCGCGGTGTGTCCCCCGCCAGCGCCTTGAACCCGAGTTCGGTCATCAACCGCTCCAGCGACGCGGCATCGACGCCGATCGAAGTCGCCAGAGCAGGATCGGGCGCGAACGGCGTACGACCCTGCCGCGAGTCGTGCGCGGCACGTGCGATGCGCTCGATCAGGTCGATCCGGACTGCCTGGAGTCCAAGCGGACGGAACCCCGCCTCCAGAACCGCACCCGTGCTGCCACGCGTCAGCACGGTCGCCCCATCTCGCGGGGCGGCTATCGTCGTACCGCGTGCCGCCGCGAGGATGCGCCGCCAGCGCGCCGACTCGGGCTTGAGCAACCGCACATCGAACAGGTCGAGCGCGCCGACCGTGATCCCGATCTTGCGCAACCGCTTGCGCTCCTCGGGATCGATGGCGTCGAGTGCGAGCCGCATCGGCAACCGCGGCAGGATCCCGCCGGCCTCCTCGATCGCGCTGGCGACCGCACGCAACGCCGGCGTGGCATTCGGATCACGACTCAGTTCGGCGAGGTGGACCAGTACGGCGATCCGCCGCTTGAGCATCACCCCGAGCCACAGCGACAGCCGCGCCTCGATTCGATCGCGCGCGGGCTTGTCGAGGCAGTCGAGCGATCGGTCGAGGATCAGCTTCGGCCGCGCGAACGACGGCCCCGCGCCAAGCTTGGCGACCGGGTGACCCGCCCAGATGATCTGCGCCACATCGTCGAGCGCGATATCGGCGTCCGGCGCATCGACCAGCGATTGCCCGCGCCGCGACCGCTCGCCGGTGAGACGCTTCTCCGCCGCCGCGAGCAGCAGGCGCTTGTCGCTCGCCCGCGCGTCCGCCGCGACGGTGAAGCGGAACCCGTCGAGGCGACCGATCGGATGATCCTCGACCATCACCTCGCCCTCGGGGCCGATCACCACCGGCAGCGCGCCCGCATCCGCACCGATCTGACGCATCAGCGCGGTCGTGCGCTTGTCGACGAACCGTTGCGTCAGGCTAGCATGGAGCGCATCCGACAGGCGTTCTTCGAGCGCCGCCGTGCGCGCCGCCCACAGCGTAGGCTCGGCGAGCCAGTCGGCGCGCTGCGCGATATACGCCCAGATCCGTGTCGCCGCGATCCGCCCGGCGATCACCGGCACGTCGCCCGCCACCGTATCAAGCCGCGCGATCTCGTCCGCGAACCACTGGTGCGGGATATGCCCGCGCCCCTCGCTGAGGTGCCCGAACACCCGTGATACGAACCGCGCATGCGGATCGAGGCCGACTTTCCGAAAATCGGGCAACCCGCAAGCAGCCCACAGTCGCGCGACCATCGCCGGATGCCGCGCCCGCTCGCGGACCCAGCCCTCCTCGGCCAACCGCTTCAGCACGCCGAGATCGAGCGCCTGAGGCGCGGCGCGCAGGACACCCGCGGGAGGGCGCGCTTCGAGGCTTGCGACCAGCGCGTCGATGCTCGCGTAATCGGGTTCGCCCTGTCGCCAGTAGAGGTTTTCCAGCCGCGGAAACCGGTGTTCCTCGATCGCCAGCACTTCCTCGGGCAGGAACGCGCCGGGGCCGTCGTCCGACAGCGCGCCGAACGTGCCATCACGCTGGTGTCGCCCCGCACGGCCGGCGATCTGCGCCATTTCGGCCACCGTGAGGCGACGCTGACGCTTGCCGTCGAACTTGTTTAGGCTGGCGAACGCGACGTGCGCGACGTCCATGTTGAGACCCATGCCGATCGCGTCGGTGGCGACCAGGTAATCGACCTCGCCTGCCTGAAACATCGCGACCTGCGCGTTGCGGGTGCGCGGCGACAGCGCCCCCATCACCACCGCCGCACCACCGCGCAGACGCCGCAGCATCTCGGCGACCGCGTACACTTCCTCCGCCGAGAACGCGACGATCGCCGACCGCTTGGGCAGGCGGCTGATCTTTTTCGCGCCCGCATAGGTCAGCGTCGAGAAGCGCGGCCGGTTGACGATCTCCGCGCCGGGGACGAGCTTCTTGATCATCGGCCGCAACGCCTCGGATCCGAGGATCATCGTCTCCTCGCGTCCCCGCGCGCGCATCAGGCGGTCGGTAAACACATGCCCGCGCTCCGGGTCGGCGCCCAATTGCGCCTCGTCCAGTCCGACGAAGGCAACGTCGCGATCGGGCATCGATTCGGCGGTACACAGGAACCAGCGTGCATCGGGCGGCACGATCTTCTCTTCGCCCGTGACCAACGCCACGCGGTTCGCACCCTTGATGGCAACGACGCGGTCGTAGACCTCGCGCGCGAGTAGGCGCAGCGGGAAACCGATCATGCCGCTGGAATGCGCGCACATCCGCTCGATCGCGAGGTGCGTCTTGCCCGTGTTGGTCGGGCCGAGAATCGCGGTCACGCCAGCGGAGACTTCGTCGCTCATGGTGGGCAACATCGGGGGTAAAGTGGGCTGGCGCAATGACCTGGGTGGAATTGCGCGGTGTTGGCGGGGTGAATGTTGGGTTCGTTCGATCATCGAGCTTCGGTGTCCGCCTCAATCTAAAACCACCCCGGCGAAGGCCGGGGCCCAATTGGGGAACAGGCTTAACGGAGGTCCGCGCTTCATCACCTTGGCCTACCCTATTGTGCCCCGGCCTTCGCCGGGGTGGTGGATAAAGTTCGGACGCCTTCTAAAACCCAGACAGGGAAGCAGGATCATCAGTCCCTAAACTCGCCCGCCCCGACCCGAGCACGCCCCGCCGCCGCCAAGCCCAACAATCGGCCCGGTTAATTTGACTTTAGCATGTCCTCGCCACAACCCGACGCTCGCGCTGGGGATGAAACGGCGCACGAGCATTCGGACGATTTCGGGGCGGACACGCGTGTACTTGCAGAAGGATCAGGCGCTGGAACTGGCGGGCGGCGGGGCGCGCGGCTTTGGTCGCGCGCTCGATCGGCAACCGGATATTGGTCCAGAGGCTGCCCCCTCGCGGATCGACTGGGTGCCCGATCTCGGTACTCGGATCGGTAGTCGCGACTGGTGGCGCGGGCTCGCGACCTGCACCGTGCTGTGTGCCGCGACCGTCATGCTAACGCCAGGGTTCAAGCCGCTGCTCGGTGCAGTGCCGTCGCCACTGGCCGGCGCCGAGTGGGAGGAGACGCGCGCGCAGGGCATTGCGCCGCTCGGCCAGGGCGCGACCACCGGGCGGCGGATGGCGGCGAACGATCTCGTCGCGCCACTCGCCGATGCGCCCGAACGGCCGACGCTCGAACTGTCCGCGACGCTCGGCCAGGGCGATGCGTTCGACCGGGCGCTGATACGCGCGGGCGTCGGTCGGAACGATGCCGAGGCCGCCGCGGCGCTGGTCGCGCAGTCGGTCGATCCGAGGGCCATTCCGGCGGGCACGCGGATCGCGCTGACGCTCGGGCGGCGGCCGGATCGCACCGTCGCGCGGCCGCTGGACAAGCTCGATTTCCGTGCGCGGTTCGATCTGGCGCTGTCGCTGACGCGCGGCGCGGGCGGGCTGACCGTGAACCGCAAGCCGATCGCGGTCGATACGACGCCGTTGCGCATCCAGGGCCTGGTCGGCTCCAGCCTATACCGATCCGCGCGTGCCGCCGGTGTTCCCGGAAAGGCCGTAGAGTCGTTCATCAAGGCGATCTCGACGCGACTTTTGATCGGCCGCGACGTGACGGCGGCGGACACCTTCGACGTCATCGTGGAGCGTGAGCGTGCCGCAACCGGTGAGACCCGGATCGGCGAGCTGCTGTTCGCCGGGATCGATCAGGCACGACGCAAAGTGCAACTCGTGCGGTTCGCGCCGGACGCGACGAACGTTGATGCCGATGACGAGTCGAGTCGCGGCGGCTGGTTCGATGCGAACGGCCAGACCGAACGCCGCGCCGTTTCTGGCATGCCGGTCACCGGCCGGATCACGTCGAACTACGGCATGCGGTTCCACCCGCTGCTGGGCTTCACGCGGATGCACAAGGGCCTCGACATCGGCGCACCGTACGGATCGCCGATCCACGCGATGACCGATGGCATCGTGGCGTTCGCAGGCCGGACCGGCGGCTACGGCAATTTCGTCAAACTGATGCACGGTGGCGGGATGGCGAGCGGATACGGCCATATGAGCCGGATCGCGGTGTCATCGGGCACGCGGGTCCGGCAGGGCCAGGTGATCGGTTATGTCGGCTCGACGGGAATGTCGACCGGCCCGCATCTGCACTGGGAAGTGTGGAAGAACGGCGCGGCCATCAACCCGCGATCGGTCTCGTTTGCGAGCGTGGCGCAGTTGTCGGGGGAGAAACTGCGCGCGTTCAAGGCAAGGGTCGCTCAGCTGCTGGCAATACGGGTCGGCGCCTAACCATCTGATGAACGTCGACGCGGTGCGCGACGGCGGCATCGACGGAATTTGTTGTTGGTTGCCCATTGCGAACCGTGCGCTCGTCATCAACGTGAGGAACGGCTATTCTTCGCGCGAATGGCCCGTTGCATTGGCCGACATTGCTCGGAGGACTCGTGGCGAACTCTTTTCTTCACGGCACTGTCCATACCGCCAGCGACGATCTCCAGTCGGCGATCTGCTCCGATCCAAGCCTCTTTGCACTGTGGCAGACGCTGACGCCGCTCGGCCGGAACGAGTTCATCTGCTGGATAGAGGACGCGAAACAGCCGAAAACGCGCCAGCGCCGCATAGAGCGTACGGGTCAGGAGCTGTTCGAGGGCAAGAAGCGCCCCTGTTGCTGGGCGGGCTGCATTCACCGTACCGACAAGGCCCCGAGCCGATGGCAGCAGGCCGTCCTGATCGACCGGAAAGCAAAGAACGGCATGTGATCACGTGCACGATCAGATCCCCCTCTTTTACCGGAATACAGCTAACGACGGGTTATGCTTGTCGATCCCTGCACTGACCGATCGCACCTATTTGCCTTGCGCCCGCCAGCGCTGGATCGTGCGGCCGATGATCTGGTCCTCACCGCCGACGTCGCGCCATAGTTCGGAGAATAGCGGATCACCCGAGGCGGGGCGTTTCTCCTCCTCCAATCCGTCGAAGCTCACGCGGATCGGGATCGTCACGCCTTCGCCGCAGATGATGCACTCGCGATTGCGTAGCGCGGGGATCGAATCGAGGAAGCCGCGCGCGCCCTCGGGCATCGCCGCGCGGACGAAGGCCTGGTCGCGGTCGTTGTTGAGGCGCATTGCTATGATCGTGCCGCATTGCGACAGCACACCCTCCGCGAGATCCGACGGACGCTGCGTGATCAGGCCCAGCGACACGCCATATTTGCGCCCTTCCTTGGCGATTCGGCCGAGGATGCGCCCGACCGAACTGTTCGCTTCCTGCCCTGCCGGGATGTAGCGATGCGCCTCTTCGCAGACGAGCAGGATCGGCCGCTGCGGTTCGTTGCGCGACCAGATCGCGAAGTCGAACGTCATCCGCGCGAGTACCGCAACCACCACCGAGGTGATATCCGACGGTACGCCAGAGACGTCGATGATCGAGATCGGCTTGCCGTCGCCGGGCAGGCGGAAGATGCGCGCGAGGAAGCTCGCCATCGTGTCCGCCACCAGCATGCCGGAGAACATGAAGCCGTAGCGCGGATCGGCCTTGATCTCGTCGATTTTGGACTTGAGCCGCAGATAGGGCGCGGTGTCGCCGGCGCGGTCCATCTTGCCCATCTCGGCGCTGATGATCGTCGTCAGGTCGCTGAGCATATACGGGATCGGCGCGTCGACTGTGAGCTTGGCGATCTCCTGCCCGAGTCGGCTTTTCGCCTTCGCCGCGAGCAGGCATTTAGCGAGGATGTCGGCATCGAACTGTCGCGCGGAGCCGCTGCTGGTGAGGAAGACCTCGCAATGCTCCTCGAAGTTCATCAGCCAATACGGCATCTGCAGGTTCGAAACGTCGTAGATCGCCCCATTCGATTTGAACGCCGCGGCGTATTCGCCGTGCGGATCGATCATCACGATATGGCCCTGCGGCGCGAGTTCGCAGATGCGGTGCAGGATCAACGCGGCGCTGGTCGACTTGCCGGTGCCGGTCGAACCGACGAGCGCGAAATGCTTGCCGAGCATCGCATCGACGTACAGCGCGGCGGGGATATCTGCGGTCGGATAGACCGTACCGATCGTGATGTTCGCGCGGTCGTCGGCGGCATAGACCTGTTGCAGGTCGGCCGTGGTGATCGGGAACACCTCGCAGCCGGGCATCGGATAGCGCGTGACGCCGCGGCGGAATCGATACAGCTTGCCGGTGAGTTGCTCTTCGTCGCCTTCGCCGAGATAGTCGATCTCCGCCGCGACGCAGGTGCCGGCGGCATCCTCCAGCTTGAGCGAGCGGATATTGGCGACCAGCCACGTCGCGCCGACGCGCATCTTGATCTGGCTGCCGACTTGTCCGGCCGCTGCGACGACCGGATCGGAATCGTCATGCAGCACCGCGATCGCAGCGCGATCGAGCAGGATACGGCTGCTCGATCCGGCGATCGCGAAGACGACGCCCACGGGTGCCGCCGCAGCGCTGGTGCCAGCGAATCCGCCCGTCAGGGGTGCCGCGCGCAAGAATGCGCCAGGTCCCGGCATGTCGCTCATCGCCGCAAAGTCTCCAGTCATTTCGGACCGACCCTGCCGCGATAATTGTAAATATCCGATGACGACGGTGTTGAACTTGCTGAGAAAACCACCGCGTTTAGTCGCCGCGACGCGCTAGACCCGGCGCGCGATCCAGCCTGCCGCCCAGCCGAGGAACACCGACAGCGCGACCGCGACCAGCCCGTAGGTCACCGAAGAACGATCCGCGGCGCGCGCGACGAATCGCTCGAAGCCCGATTTGCGAATGTCGATGTCGCGTACTGCGGCTGCCAGAACGCGGCCGTCGCGGATCAGAAACGTCTCCGCGGTAAACCGGCCGACGGGCACGCGGGCGGGAATGGATACGCGCGCACGATAGAGCACGCCGTCGGTGATCTCGACCGCGCGCGGCGCCTCGTAATACAGGCCGGCGCGGCGCTTGAGGTCGACCAGCCCCTTCTGGAAGCGGTCCTGGATCGGCGCCGGTGCGCTCGACGCCGGCGACAATTGCAGGCTGTCGAGCCCGAGTTCGTAGATCGCGCGCGTCCGGTCGTCGACGAGGCGGTCGATCGGCTTGGACGAGGCGATCGCGTAGAAACTGGGGGCGGAGCGGTATCTGAGGCGCGCGGCGTTGACCCAGATGCCGGCGACCTTCTCCTTCTCGCGCATCAGGATCGACTGGGTCGGACCCTTCACGACGACGACGATGTCGGTGGGTTGCTCACCGGTCGGCAGGCGCCCGCCGGGATAGAGGATCGCACCGAACAGCAGCAGCTCGGCGCCGGTGAAGCTGTACGCGATCTCGATATTGCGCTGCGACACGTCGGGGACGAGCACGGGCTTGGCCTGCGCCATTAGCAATGGCGCGAGCAGAAATAGCCAGCCCGGCTTCACGACAGCGCGACCGAGAAGATCTCCTCGGGGCGCCAGACCAAGCCCAGCAGGATGCGTGCGCCGACCAGCAGCACCATGACCGCAAGTCCGAGACGGAGATATTCAGGGCGGAACTTGGTCGCGAACCGCGCGCCGACCTGCGCCCCCACGACCGAGCCGAGCAGGAGCAGTGCGGCGAGCACGATGTCGACCGCCTTGGTGGTGGTCGCGTGGACCATCGTCGCGACCGCAGTCACGAACAGCGTCTGGAACAACGACGTGCCGACCACCACCGACGTCGCCATGCCCAGCAGGTAGATCATCGCCGGGACGAGGATGAAGCCACCGCCGATGCCGAGCAGGATGGTCAAGATGCCGGTGAAGAAGCCGAGCAACAGCGGCGCGAGCGGTGAGATGTAAAGCCCCGAAGCATAGAAGCGCGTCCTGAGCGGGAGGGCAGCGACGAGCGGGTGATGGCGGCGTTTGCGTGCCTTCGGAGGCCGCCCGGTCCGCGCGCGGCCGATCGTGCCGATCGATTCCTTCGCCATCAGGCCGCCGATCGAGCCGAGCATGATCACGTAGACGATCGCGATCACCGTATCGATCTGGCCGCTCTGCTGGAGCAGCCGGAACAGCCATGCCCCGAAGAACGAGCCGAGGATGCCACCTGCGACGAGCACCCCGCCCATCTTGGTATCGACGCCCTTGCGCCGGAAATGCGCGAACACGCCGGAGACGCTGGCGCCGGTCACCTGGCTGGCGGACGAGGCGGCGGCGACGGTCGGCGGGATGCCGTAGACGATCAGCAACGGCGTCGTCAGGAAGCCGCCGCCGACGCCGAACATGCCCGACAACAGCCCGACGCCCCCGCCGAGCAGGATGATGACGAGCGCGTTGACCGACAGGTTGGCGACGGGGAGATACAGATCCACGACCGCAGCGTTACACCGGATTGCGCGGGCGGGGCTAGGCTCGACCGCTTAGAAGTCGCTGCCGATCGACAGGGCCGGTCCAGAGCCCGGACGCGCGCCGCCGGCGATGCGTTCGCGCCAGTCTAGCGTCAGGCGGATCGTCTTGCGCGCGACGGGCAACGTTGCGACAATCGACGGCCCGACATCGAAGCGTTCGGCGTCGCGTTGCGCGCTTCCCCACGCGCCGACGCCGATGTCTATGGTCGCGCCGGCAAGCTTTCCCAGCGGATGCGTGAGTCGTGCGGAGGCGTCGACGAAACCTTCGATCCCGTCACGCGCAATCCCGCCGGCCTGGCCGTACGCTTCCAGGCGGATACCCGGCGCGACCTCGGCGGGACCATAGCCGGCGATGACGCCCACCGTCGGTCCGCCGCGGCCGCCATCGAGCGCGAATCGCTGCTCGGCGACGAGGCGGATCGGTAACCGCGTTGGTTGCCATTCGATCCCGAGCGCGGCCTCCCGTCCGGCACCTTTGAGCGGCGTGGCGACGCGCGCCACCAGCGCGACCTTGCGACGGCTGCCAAGCGCATAGGCCAGTCGCAAGCCGCCCTGCGATGCGCCGAGCTGCCCGCCCGACACCGTACCCGCGGGACCGCCACGCGCGAGCAGCCATGCGCTTCCGTTGAGACGACTCGGTCCTCTGAGGACCAAGGGCGGCGCTACCGGTGACGGAACGAGGTATGTCCGAGGCTCTGCGACGGCTGGCAAATCGGGAAGAACGCACGCTACGGGGCCCGGCAGCGCAATGGTCGGTGCCTGCCATGGTTGACCCTTGGCAGAAATCGGCGATGCAACGGCGACGCGTGGCGTGGTCACCACTCGCGGAGGCACGCGCGGTCGCCCGAGTATCGCCGCGGCGACTTGTGGCACGAGCACTTCGATTACCCGTGGGATCATTTCCGACGGTGGAAGCGAGGCGACCTCCGGCAACAACAACGCCACGCGGACCATCACCCATCCGCCCAACGCCAGTGCAAGAAAGCGCAGCGGGCGCCCGACACTCATCGTGCCGCGGCGGCGAGGCCTGAATCGTTGACGGTGACGACGTCGTCGGGCGGCAGGTCGGGAAACTCATGCCGCGTCTTGTCCCAGACCGGCGCGGCGCCGCGTAGCATGCCGATATAGACGATCACCGCGCGCGGTGCGGCGATCAGCGAGACGAGGTTGCCGACCAGGAATCGCGGCAGCGCCCAGATCGCCTCGCGCATGCCGTAACTGCGTCCCGTGAATATCATCCGCACGATCAACCGCCACGCCAGCAAGGCGCCATTGGCGACGAGCAGCCAGAACGCGATCGGGTAGGCGCCGTTCGCGTAGGGTGACGCGCCGTCGGCTTGGCCGTGCATCAGTAGCGACAACAACCATATCGGCACCGCAAGATATCCGACCGCTAGGATCACGACGGCCAGCGGCGCGCGCCGATCGCGCATTCGCATCCAGTGATCGGCGACCGCGCGAGGCCGCCCCCAACCGGTACGATCCCAGCCGGCCAGCGCGATACCCATCATCCACCGCGTCTTCTGGCGCACCGAGCCGCCGAGCGTACACGGAAAATACGCGCGTACCGCGACCACCGTCCCGGCGTCGTCCGTCGCGACACGCGCGAAGATGCCTCGTGCGCCAAGCTCGGCGAGCCGCAAACCCAGCTCGTAATCCTCAGTCAGACTGGTCGCGTCGAACGGATCACCGCCCCGTGCCTGCGCAATCATCGCGAGGACGGCGGGTGCGATCGCACAGCCGGTGCCGGCAAGCGGCATCGCGGCGCCCAGTGCGGTCCGGACGACGATCTGCTTGGCGTGGGATTCGGCGAATTCGTCGGCATAGTGTCCCGACACCAGCCGCGCACCGCAGTGGACCAGCGGCAAAACGGGAAGCTGGATGACGTCATACTGCTCGATCAGACTGTCGAAGACACGCAACTCCTGCGCGTGCACGACGTCTTCGGCATCGTGAAGCACGATTGCCTTGGTGGGTAGATTTGTCCCTGCCCCGTCTCGCAGATCGTCGCGACACAGCGCATGCCACAGCGTGTTGAGGCAGTCGGCCTTGGTCGTCGGTCCGTCGCGTGGCCCGATCACGAGCCGGATACGCGGGTCGCGCTCGGCGACCGCGGCAACCGCATCGATCGTTCCCCGGTCGTTCGGATAGGCGCCGACATAGATGCGGTAATTATCGTGATCGTAGCGATCGAGCGCAGTCGTCAGCATCCCGCCGATCACCGCGACCTCGTCCCACGCCGCGACGAACACCGCGATCCGGCCGGCGTTGCGTGGTAACGGCAGGGTGGCGAGGGTCAGGCGAGCCCGGCCGCCATGCCTGATCCGGTGACCGATATAGACAAGATCGACCAGCAGATCATCGATACCACCAAGTAGCAGTCCGACGCCCGCAAACAGCAGCATCTCGCGCGCGGACGCGTCGATAATCCACAGCGACTCGCCCAAGCCACACCCCCGAACCAAGGGTACCGCAAGTCACCGTCGTAACGGACATAGTCTTATCGAGAACGGATGTTTGTCGTTTTCGCGAATTACAGCCTGACACGGCGAACCATCGCGTCGAACGTGCGTTACGACGATGATCCCTTTCCCCCCTTTCGGGATCGGCGCCGATGATGCCCGGCCCGGCCGCACCGCTGCGTAGCACGCGGTGCGGCCTAACCGAATCCGGTCTTACCCCTCAGACCGACCAACTATGGTCGATTTCGACCGCCGCCGCCGGTGTTGCTACCGCCGCCACCGCCGCCGCCAGCGCCCGCGGCGCCGACCGTGCCGATGTTACCGAACAGATCCTGGAAGAAGCCGCGCTCGCGACCGAGCGTCGGCGTCTTCTTGCCATAGGGGGCGATCGACGCGACCTGATCGAGCCCGCCGCGACGGATCGCGGTGACGGTGCCCTTTTGGTCGAAGCTGATCTGCAACGTGATCTGCGCGTTCGCGCGCGGGTTACGGAACGCGAGGTTGCGACTGTCCCGCGCGAGATAATACCAGTCGCCCTGGTCGAACTGACCGGCGAGCGTCGGCTTGCCGAGCGTGGCGAGCACCGACTGGCGGTTGTCGACGCCCGGCTGGACCGAGTTGACGAGGTCGGTATCGACGACATAGCCCTGGTGCGAGCGCAGCTGGGTGCAGCCCCCACTGGCCAATGCGGCGACCGCAAGTGCGGCGGCGAGACCCGTACGGGCGGAAAACACGCTCATATAAACTCCCAACCGGGGCACGCGAAAACACGTGACGAGTCCCATGCGATTGCATCGGCCGCCGATCGCCTCGATATGCGAGGATGCGCGGGCAAACAAGCCGAAGCGCGGCTTCGTGTTGAGGACGATAGATTTTGAGCTGGTTGGGAAGACTGCTCGGCGAGAAGCCCGACGAGGCGCTGCCGCTGTACAACGCCGTCGTCGGTCGGGCGCGCGCGGAACATTGGTACCGGGAGGGCGCGGTGCCGGACACGGTCGACGGCCGGTTCGACATGATCGCGACGTTGCTGGCGATCGTCATGCTGCGGCTCGAGACCGAGCCCTTGGGCGGTGAACCCGCGGCGCGTCTGGCCGAACGCTTCGTCGACGACATGGACGGGCAGCTGCGCGAGATCGGGATCGGTGACATCATCGTCGGCAAGCATATCGGCAAGATGATGAGCATGCTCGGCGGGCGGCTCGGCGCGTACCGCGACGGACTGGCGGCGGGCGATATCGCGCCGGCCCTGGTGCGCAACCTGTACCGGGGCGCGGCGCCGGACGATGCCGCGCTGGCGCATGTCCGCGAGTCGGTGATGGCGTTTCATGCGGGTCTGGCTGCGACGCCACTCCCGAATCTGTTATCTGGAGAATTGCCGTGAAGCCCGAGTTCAGCCGCCCCGAACGCCTCGACACGATCGGCGAGCGCGAGCGGATCGTCGAGATCGCCGCGACCGAGGACGAGCGCGCGGCACTGGCCAAGCGGTTCGCGCTGCTGTCGATCACGCGGCTCGACGCGCGATTGGGGATCAAGCGCACCGACAGCGGCATCGTCGTGAAGGGCCGCGTGACCGGCGCGGCGGTGCAGGCGTGCTCGGTGACCGACGAACCGCTCGACACGCAGATCGACGAGCCGGTTGCGTTGCTGTTCGTCGATCAGTTGGTTTCGGAAGGCGACGAGGTCGAACTGTCCGATGACGCGCTTGATACGGTCGCGATCGAGGGCGGCACGATCGATCTTGGCGAAGCGGCGGCAGACACGCTGGCGCTGGCGATCGATCCGTTTCCTCGGGGGCCGAACGCGGCGGCGGCTCTGGCGGCGGCAGGTGTGATCAGCGAGGACGAGTTCCGGCCGGCGAATGCGTTCTCGGACCTGAAGGCGCGGATGGCGGGGAAGAGCTGAACGGTGGCGCGGTCTCGGCTTGTTCGAGATTAGTTTACCAACAACTTGCACCACCCCGGCGAAGGCCGGGGCCCAATTGAGGGCCGATAGTGAGGTAGGGCGGTCCGCCGTTACAACCACCTCTCCAATTGGGCCCCGGCCTTCGCCGGGGTGGTGCGTGTTTTGGGAAACCTCGGCCCTCTTGTTCTCCCGCGAAGGCGGGAGCCCAGACTGGGTCCCCGCCTTCGCGGGGAAACACGGTTTAGTCCGCGTCGGGACCTAGGGTCGGATCAAGATCGCGGGGTCGGATGAAGCGGGTCAGGCGAGCCGTACCCGCCGCGACATCCCCCCACTCCCCCTCGAACTGAAGCTCGGCAATGCTGGCGGTCGGATACTTGTCCTCGACCGCATCGCGCAACGGATCGGCCCCATCGGCGACCAGCATCAGGACGAGATCCTCCAACCCCGGATTGTGCCCGATCAGCAACGCGCTCTCCGCCTCGGCCGGAAATCCGTGCACCACGTCGAGCAACGTCGCTGCCGACGCCAGATACACCCGCCGGTCCAGCGTCGGCGCGATCGTCCGGCCATAGCCCGATTCGATCTGCTCCAAGGTCTCCGAAACGCGCACCGCGGGCGACGCGATCGCATGATCGAACGTAAGCCCAAGCGACCGCATGTGCCGGCCGACCATCGCCGCGGCGCGCTTGCCCTTGGCGTTGAGCGGACGGTCGAAATCGCGCGCGACCGGATCGTCCCAGCCGGACTTGGCGTGGCGCAACAGCGTCAACGTCTTCATGGCAATCCTCAAGCGGGTTCGCGGCTTTCATGCCCTACGCGCGGGCTGGAGGAAAGCCGGCTTGCGACTCGGGCCACCGCTTCTTCGAGCGTGACGCGCGCGATCGGCACCCCCGGGGGGAACGCGCTGAGCAACCGCGAGGGCATTGCAGCGGACAGCATCACGAATACGCCCGAATCGTCGGCGCGGCGGATCAACCGGCCGAATGCCTGCGCCAGACGCGCGCGAACGAGCCGGTCGTCATACGCCGAACCACCGCCAGCCAGCCTGCGCGCGGCGTGCAGCACGGACGGTTTCGCCCAGGGCACGCCCTCCATCACTACCAACCGCAGCGATTCGCCGGGCACGTCGACGCCATCACGCAGCGCATCGGTGCCAAGCAGCGACGCACCCGGATCGTCGCGAAAAATGTCAACCAACGTGCCGGTGTCGATCGGATCGACGTGCTGCGCATGGAGTGGCAGTCCTTCGCGTGCGAGGCGATCGGCGATCCGACCATGCACGCCGCGCAGACGCCGGATCGCAGTGAACAGCCCAAGCGTGCCGCCGCGGCTGGCGACGATCAGCTGCGCATAGGCGTTGGCGAGCGCGCCGATATCGCCCCGCTTCACGTCGGTGACGATCAGGACTTCGGCCTGGCGGGTATAATCGAATGGGCTCTTCGCCTCGAACCGGGCGGCGGGCCGGAGGAGATGCGGCGCGCCGGTGCGAGCTTCGGCCACCTCCCAATCACCGCCGCCGGTCAGCGTCGCGGAGGTGACGAGCGCGCCGTGGGCGGGCTTCAGGACGATCTCGGCGAACGGCCTTGTCGGGTCGAGCCAGTGGCGATGCAGCCCGATATCGAACTCGCGGCCTTCGATCCGATCGACCGCGAGCCAGTCGACGAAATCGCCATCGACCGGCCCGCCGACGCGCGCGAGCAGCGACAGCCACGACGCCACCGTCTCCGCCCGCCAGCCGATCGAGGCGATCGCGCCTTCGACTCGTGCGCGGGCGGGCGCGTCCATCCAGTCGGGGGCTTCGGCGAGCACGGCTTCGAGGCGACGGCCGAGCGTTACGAGCGGGCGGACGAGTGCGTCGAGCGCGGCGGCGGCGGGCGCGGCGGCCTCGATCAGCGTCGCGTCGGGTTCGGCGAGTTCGGTCTCCAGGCCGTACCCCGCGTCGCCCGGCTGCTCAGCCCGCGCGTAGGTGAGCCCACGGACGGCAGCGAGCAGCGTCTCGATCGGACCGAACGGCGCACCTTCTCCGAGGCGTTGCAGCCAGCCGTCGGACGCCAAGGCGCCCGCCGCGGTCACCGCGTCGCCGATCGCCCGCGCGCCCTGTTCGTCATAGCTGGCGAGGTCGGAGAGGCGTGCGGCAAGTCCTCGCCTGCGCCCGCGACCGCTTGATTCGGGGCCGAGGATCCAGCGCCGCAGTTCGATCGTCTCGGCACCGGTCAGCGCGGTCGCGAACATCGAATCGGCGGCATCGAAGATATGATGGCCCTCGTCGAACACGTACCGCGTCGGCCGAGTCGCGAGCTCGCGACCTCTCGCGGCGTTGACCATCACTAGCGCATGGTTGGCGATGACGATGTCGGCGTCGGACGAGGCGCGGGCGGCGCGCTCGATGAAGCATTTCCGGTAGTGTGGGCAGCCGGCATAGACGCACTCGCCGCGCCGGTCGGTCAGCGCGGTCGAGCCGTTGCGGCGGAACAGCGTCGGCAGCCAACCTGGGAGGTCGCCGCCGACCATGTCGCCATCTGCGCTATATGCGGCCCAGCGCGCGACGAGGTGCGCGAGAATTGCAGCGCGGCCTGCGAACCCGCCCTGCAACGCGTCCTCCAGGTTTAGCAGGCAGAGGTAATTCTCGCGCCCCTTCCGCGTAACGACCTTGGCCTTCCGGATCGCGGCGTCGGGATAGAGCCGGGCGGTTTCTTGGCCGAGCTGGCGTTGCAGCGTCTTGGTGTAGGTCGAAATCCACACCGCGCCGCCAGCCTTCTCCGCCCAGAGCGAGGCGGGCGCGAGATAGCCAAGCGTCTTGCCGATCCCGGTCCCAGCCTCGGCGAGGACGAGATTTGGCGTGTCGCGCATCGCGCGCGGGGCGAACGCGGCGGTGGCGGCGCCGGCATAGGCGCGCTGGCCGGGACGCTCCTCGGCGCCGTGGCCGGTGAGGTCGACGAGGCGTGCCTCGGCATCGCCCGGCTCGATGGTCACAGTGCGCGGCGCAGGTCGCGGCGCGTGCTCCTCCCATTCGGGCAGCGACGAGAACAGCCAGCGTTCGTTGACCGCCGGCTTCTTCAGCCGCTCCGCAACGACCGGCGCCCAGGGCCACCGCAGGCGGAACAGCGATTGCGCCGCCGTCCACGCGCCCTCACGCTCGGGCCAGTCGCCATCGGTAAGCGCCAGCATCGCCTCGGCCGCGCGCAGCAGGAACGGCGCGACCTCGGCATCCTCGCTCGGCACGTCGAGGCCGGTGACCCGCGCAATCCCCTTCGGCGTCGGCACCGCGAACTGCGCGGGGCGGAGGAACGCGTAGAGTTCGAGCAGGTCGAGCCCCGACAGATCGGGATACCCGAGTCGCTGCCCGACCAGCGGCGCGTTGAGCATGATGACCGGCGTATCGGCCGCGATCCGGATCGCCTCGCCCCGTCCGATCGGACGCGCGCCGTCCGCATTCGCGATCCAGATGCCGGCGTGGCTGGCGTGGAGGGCAGGATAGCGAAACACCGCAAGACCTTGCTGCAATGAGAACGAAAGGGCAACCTCTCGCTGCTTGTTCTCCTGCGAAGACGGGAGCCCAGTCTGGATCCCCGCCTTCGCGGGGAAACACGCTGTCGTCGGTTTCAGCCTGAAGTGCTGCACCCTTCGCGGTTGTGCAAACCTCCGTCGGCAAACTCACCCATATCGGCCGTTACGCAACCGGCACGGTTCACGTGCGTTGCGCCCTTATCGATACCGAACTTTATCTACATCAACAGGGACGATCATCATGCGGAAGTTTCTCATGGCGCTGAGCGCGCTCTCGCTCGCAATCCCGGCGGCTGCCGTGATCCCCACAGGCAAGGCGGAAGCCCGTTCGAAGCGCGAATATCGCGGGCATGACCGTCGTTACCGCGCCAAGCGTTGCCGTCATTCGAGCGGCACGACCGGCCTGGTCGCAGGCGGCGTCGGCGGCGCGGTGCTCGGCAATGCGGTCGGCGGCGGGCTGCTCGGCACGCTCGCTGGTGGCGCAGCGGGTGCGCTCGGTGGCCGTGCGGTCGACCGGACGATCACCGCGAAGGATCGTTGCCGCTAAGACGCATGCGGCGGTGGGGTGACGGACACGGGCGCAGGCGCTAATCGCCGAACGCTATGACCGATGATATCCGCACCGCCGCCCTCGAGTCCAAAGCCTGGCCGTACGAGGAGGCGCGCAAACTCCTCAAGCGCTATCCGAACGGCAAGTCGGGCGATCCGGTGCTGTTCGAGACGGGCTACGGACCGTCAGGCCTGCCGCATATCGGCACGTTCAACGAGGTGTTGCGCACGACGATGGTGCGCAACGCCTTTCACGCGCTGAGCGATACGCCGACGCGGCTGATTGCGTTCTCGGACGACATGGATGGCCTGCGGAAAGTGCCGGACAACGTCCCCAACGGCGACATGCTGCGCGAACATCTCGGCAAGCCGCTGACGCAGATCCCCGATCCGTTCGGGACGCATTCGAGCTTCGCCGCGCATAACAACGCGATCCTGCGCGAATTTCTCGACCGCTACGGCTTCGACTACGAGTTCGCCTCTTCCACCGAATACTACACCGGGGGGCGCTTCGACGAGGCGCTGAAGGGCGTGCTCCGTCACTTCCAGGGTATCCAGGACGTGATGCTGCCGACGCTGCGGGCAGAACGTCGCGCAACCTATTCGCCGGTGCTTCCGATCTCGCCGACCAGCGGCATCGTGTTGCAGGTGCCGATCGAAGTTATCGATGCCGAAGCCGGGCTGATCGCATTTGAAGACGAAGGCCAGCGGATCGAGCAGAGCGTGCTCGGCGGCAAGGCCAAGCTCCAGTGGAAGGTCGACTGGGCGATGCGCTGGGTCGCGCTCGGCGTCGATTACGAGATGGCGGGCAAGGACCTGATCGATTCGGTCACCCAGTCGTCGAAGATCGCACGCGTGCTGGGCGGGCGCCCGCCAGAGGGTTTCAACTACGAGATGTTCCTCGACGAAAATGGCGAGAAGATCTCGAAGTCGAAGGGCAATGGGCTGAGCCTCGAACAGTGGCTGACCTATGGTCCCGAGGAATCGCTCGCGTTCTACGCGTATCGCGAGCCCAAGAAGGCGAAGTCGCTGCACATGGGCGTGATCCCGCGCGCGGTAGACGAATATTGGCAGTTCCGCGGCAATTATGCAGACCAGGACCTGAAGCAGAAGCTCGGCAATCCGGTCCATCACATCCACGACGGCAAGCTTCCAACCGGCGAACTGCCGGTGACGTTCGGGCTGTTGCTCAACCTCGTCGGGGTGATGGGCGATGCGAGCAAGGAGCAGGTCTGGGGCTATCTGGCGAACTACGTGCCGGACGCGTCCGCGGCCAAATACCCCGAGCTCGACCGGCTGATCGGCTATGCGCTGGCCTATAGCCGCGATTTCGTCGCGCCGACGCTGAAGCGCCGTGCGCCCGAGGGCGTCGAGGTCGCGGCGCTGGAGCGACTGGACGCGGAACTCGCCGCATTGCCGGCGGAGGCGAGCGCGGAGGACATCCAGAACATCGTCTACGAAATCGGCAAGACCGGCGGGTTCGACAATCTGCGCGACTGGTTCAAGGCACTGTACGAGACGTTGCTGGGTTCGGAGCAGGGCCCGCGGATGGGTAGCTTCATAGCGCTGTACGGCGTCGCGAACTCGCGGAAACTGATCGCGGAAGCGTTGGCGCGGTAGGAGGGCGCGTTCGAAGAAGTACCACCCCGGCGGAGGCCGGGGCCCAGTTGGGGGACGTTCATAACTGGACGCAGAGCGCCGTTACCACGACCTTTCCAACTGGGCCCCGGCCTTCGCCGGGGTGGTGGTTTCAGGTTGACCGAGTGGCCGTATCGCCTCGACAGCTTAGCGAGAACATATTAGCAACAAGTCCGCCTCCCCCGATTCGGAAACCGGCATGTTTCATCGAACACTCGCGCGTCATCGCCTGTTCTTCGCGATCCGCCCGCCACTCCCGCTAGCGCGCCAGATCACCGCTGCAGCGTCGTGGTTCGAAACCGACCGGGACAAGCTGCGCCCCGAGCATTTGCACGTGACGATCGATATCCTCGACGACCATGATCGCGTCTCGACCACGCTGGAACGCGACCTGAAAGCGATCGGCGATGCGGTCGAAGCAGTACCGTTCGCACTCCAGTTCGATACCGCGGTCGGCAGCGATCGCTCCATCGCCCTGCGTCCGCGCCACAAGAACGCCTCGCTCGCCGCACTGCATCAGCGGATTGCGGTGGCACGCGAGGCGGCAGGGCTACGCGCCCGCGAAGGCTATCGGTTCAGTCCGCACATGACGCTCGGCTACCGCGACGGCGTGTCGTTCACACAACCCATTGCGCCGATCGGCTGGGACGTGGATGCGTTCGTGCTGGTCCACAGCCATGTCGGCCGGACCCGGCACGACGTGATCGGGCGCTGGTTGCTGAGCGGCGACGACGATCGGCAACTGGCGCTGTTCTGAGCCTTCGAATTTGCCGGGCGCGCGAGATCCCGTAGGACCCAGGACGCGATCGGTTGGTTCTTCCCTCGTGACCGCGCACCAAGGAGCAACAATGCGGCTGTTCTTCGATGACGCCCAGCGGACCCATGCACCAGCGTGGGAACTGCATAACGGCGCATTCACGGCTTATGCGGAGACGCCCGCGCGCGTCGATGCGATCCTGCGCGCGCTCGGTCCGGTCGAGGCGCCAGAGGATCGCGGCGAGGCGCCGATTCTGGCCATCCATCCCGCGCCGTACCTTACCTTCCTAAAGGATGCCGCGCGACTCTGGCGCGAAGCCGGACGAGAGGGCGATACGATCCCCTACACTTTCCCGATCCGCGGCCGCCGTCCGCTCGACCTCACCCGGATCGACGCGCTGATCGGCGCGCACAGCTTCGACGCGACCACGCCGATCACGCCGCAGACCTGGGCCGCCTCCTATGGCAGCGCACAGTCCGCCCTCGCCGCGACGCACGCGGTCCTCGACGGCGACCGCGCGGCGTTCGCGCTGTGCCGCCCGCCCGGCCATCACGCCGGCGCGGATTATTGCGGCGGATACTGCCACCTCAACACCGCCGCGATCGCCGCGCAGGCCGCGCGCGACGCCGGTATCGCACGCGTCGCGATCCTCGACATCGACTATCACCACGGCAACGGCACGCAGGACATCTTCTACGCAAGAGGCGACATGTTCTACGCGTCCGTCCACGCCGATCCCAAGACCGACTACCCGTTCTACTGGGGGCACGCCGACGAAACCGGCGAAGGCGAAGGGCTCGGCACCACGCTGAACCTGCCCCTCCCCCACGGCACGCAAATCGACGCGTTCCGGGTCGCGCAGACCACAGCGCTCGACGCGATCGCCACGTTCGATCCCGGCCTGCTCGTCGTCAGTTTCGGCGCGGATACGTGGGAGGGCGATCCGATCTCGCACTTCAAGCTGACCACGCCCGACTATGCGGACCTCGCGCGCGATATCGCAGCACGCAACTGGCCGACCGTCATCGTCATGGAAGGGGGATACGCGGTCGACGCGCTAGGCTATAACGTCGCGAGTTTCCTTGAAGGATTCTGACGCCCCAATTGCCTTGGGTACGCCTGCCTATCGCCGGCTGACGCTGGCGATGCTGTTCGCGGGGTTCTCGACCTTCTCGCTGCTCTATTCGGTGCAGCCTTTGCTGCCGCTGTTCACCGCGCAGTTCGGGCTGACCGCGGAGGGCGCATCACTGGCCGTATCGCTGGCGACGGGACCGCTGGCGATTGGCATCCTCTTCGCGGGGTTCGTCTCGGACCGGGTCGGCCGGCGTCCGCTGATGATCGCGGCGATGTTCGCAGCCGGCGCGCTGACCTTGGCGGCGGCGGTCGTGCCGGGGTGGAGTGGGTTGCTGGTGTTGCGCTTCCTGACCGGTGTCGCGCTCGCGGGTGTGCCGGCGGTGGCGATGGCCTATGTCGCCGAAGAGGTCGATGCCGGCTCGGTCGGCGCGGCGATGGGGCTGTATATCGCCGGTAGCGCAATCGGCGGGATGGCCGGGCGGCTGGTCGTGAGCGTCGTCGCCGATCTCGAAGGCTGGCGCTGGGCGCTCGCCGCGGTCGGCATAGCGGGGCTGGCGATGGCGGAGGCATTCCGCCGGCTCGCGCCGCTCTCGCGTAATTTCACGCCGAGCGTTGGACGACCGGGCGCGCTGCTGCGCAGTGCCGGCACGTTGTTCACGGACCGTGCGATGCCGCTGCTGTATCTCGAGGCGTTCCTGCTGATGGGCGTGTTCGTCACGGTCTACAACTATGCCGGCTTCCGGCTGATGAGCCCGCCTTACGGTCTCAGCCAGGCGGCGGTCGGCGGGGTGTTCCTGCTGTACGTGCTAGGATCGGTGAGTTCGGCGAAGTTCGGGACGCTCGCGGGGCGGCTCGGGCGACGAAAGGTGTTCTGGATCCCGGTCGTGCTGCTGATCGCCGGCGTGGCGCTGACCGCGATGACGCCGCTGGTGCTCGTGATCGCAGGGATCGCGGTGGTGACGATCGGCTTCTTCGGCGCGCATTCGATTGCGAGCGCTTGGGTCGGGCGGCGGGCCCAGGTTGCAGGCGGCGGCGGCTCGCGCGGACAGGCGGCGGCGTTCTACCTGTTCTTCTATTACATGGGGTCGAGCGTGCTGGGATCCGCCGGCGGGTTCGCCTGGACGCATGCCGGGTGGCCGGGGGTAACGGCGTTCTGCCTGCTGCTCGGCGTGGCAGCGCTAGTGATCGGGCTGGTGTTGCGCACGGTACCGCCACTGGTGGTCGAGCCGCCCGCGCCGCAGCGGATGCCGGATCCTTGACGGCCTCGAACCGTCGTCCCAGCGAAAGCTGGGATATCATCGTTTGGCCCACGTTATCTGATACGGAGGGATACCCCAGCTTTCGCTGGGGTGACGGGATCTGGCGGGTTTGGTCGAACTCGAGCAACGTGCACTCGCCCCTCTACCGCGACCCCACGTCAGTCGCGTCGACCGGCGGCATGCCCGCCATTCCCTTCGCGACCGCTTCGACCCGCTCCATGACGCGGAGAACGTTGCCGCCGGACAGCTTCGCCAGATCGTCATCGCTCCAGCCCCGCCGCGCCAGTTCGGCGAACAGCAGCGGATAGCCGTCGACGCCCTTCAAGCCGATCGGCCCGGTCCCCTGGATCCCGTCGAAATCTCCGCCGATCCCGACATGATCGTGACCAGCGATCTTCGCGATATGCTCGACATGATCTGCGACCGTCGCGGCGGTGACCTGCGGTTCCGGATGCGCCGCGTCCCACGCCACCAGCGGCGCAGGCGATTTGGCGCCATAGACGTTCGCCGGAACGCCGACCGACTTCGCATAGGCCGAGCGCGCGATGTCCCAGGCACGCCACTCGGCCGACAGGAACGACGGGTAGAAGTTCACCATCACCACGCCGCCGTTCGCGCCGATCGCGCGGAGCAGGTCGTCGGGGATATTCCGCGGCGCATCGGCGATCGCGCGTGCGCTGGAATGCGAGGCGATCACCGGCGCCTTGCTCGCCACCAAAGCCGCCGCCATCGTCGCGTCGGACACGTGCGACACGTCGACAATCATCCCGATCCGGTTTATCTCCGCGACCACCTGCCGCCCGAAGTCGCTCAGTCCGTTCGCACGTGGCGCGTCGGTCGAGCTGTCCGCCCAGTTCAGGCTCTTGCCGTGCGTCAGCGTCATATAGGCGACGCCGAGCGCGCGATATTGGCGCAGCACCGACAGCCGCCCATCGATCTGGTGCCCGCCCTCGACGCCGATCAGCGAGGCGATCCGCCCGGCCTTCTCGATCCGCCGGATGTCCGCTGCCGTGGTGGCGAGTTCGAACGTCGCCGGGTTGGCGGCGACGAAACGGCGGACGATGTCGATCTCCTCCAGCGTCGTTCTGACCAGCTCTGGCGCATCGGCGGGGATGTAGACCGACCAGAACTGTCCGCCGACATGACCTTCGCGCAGGCGGGGAATGTCGGTCTGTAACGGGTTCGGCAGCCGCGCGGTGTCGGCGGAGAGATCGACCGCCTCGACCTTCGCGTCGTGCAGGTCGCGGATCTCCCATGCGAGATCGTTATGCCCGTCGATCACCGGGCTGCGCTCCAGCACGCGTTCGACGCGTCGCGATAGGGCAGCGTCGGGGCTCGCCTGCGCGGCCAGCAGCAGGAATGCGGCGATCATGTCTTTGTCCCCCATGGCGTCCACTCCATCCTGAAGGAGGTGTTCGCGCGCGACAAGCCGGGTAAGGCGCTCGCCGGACGCAGATGGAGGGGCGGAATTGGACACGGGGACGGCCGGACCGGCGCGCGAGGCGGATGGCCGGCTCTCCACCGCGATCGCGATCGCGCGGCTGATCGGGATTATGGGGATCGTCTACGTCCACGCCTGGACCGGACGCACCGCCGAGGAATTGGCGGCGGTGGCGTTCAGTTGGCAGGCGGTGCTGCGAACGGTGCTCGGCGAAGTGTTCGGGCGGAGCGCAGTGCCGCTGCTCGGGATGATCTCCGGCTGGCTGGTCGTCTCGACCGCGACGCGCCAGGGCTACGGCCCATTTCTGCTCGGCAAGGCGCGGACGATCCTGCTGCCGATGCTGCTGTGGAATGCGATCGCGATTGTGCTGGTGGGGGCGGCGGCGACGTTCGGCGACCTGAAGGCACCAACGCCGACGAGCATCGGTTGGACGCTCAACGAACTGGTGCCGCTCGTGCATGCGAATGACGTCAACGTGCAGATGCCGTTCCTGCGCGACCTGTTCGTCTGCATGATGCTCGCCCCGGTTCTGGTACGTGCGTCGGCAGCGTGGCTGGCGCTGGTCGCATCGATCGTGATCGTGTGGAGCGTTTCCGGGGTGCACGTCCCGCTGTTGCTGCGACCGCAGATCCTGCTCTTCTTTACCGCTGGAATCGCCGCGCGGCGATTTGGCGTGGCGGAGCGGGTAGCGGGGTGGCCTGTCGCCCTATGCGCGCTGCCATTCGTCGCACTGATCGCGCCGCGGCTGTGGACCGCGCTGCTGGGGAACGCGTTCTTCGACGCGCATCCGCATGTGATGGCGGCATTCGATATCGTGTTTCGACTGGCGTCGGCGGTGCTGTTCTGGCGGCTCGCCTGGGGCTTGGCTGAAAGCAACGTTGCGGACCGATTGCGCGGGATCGAGCGGTACGGATTTCTAGCATTCTGCGACCACCTGTTACTGCTGTGGCTGTTCGGGCCGATGATCGGGCTGGCGACCGGCGCGCTGGGGGCGGGGTTGTATCCAGCCTATCTGCTGGTCCAACCGCTGCTGGTGCTCGGCGTCACGATCGTGCTGGGGCGGGTGCTGATGGCGCTCTCGCCCGCAGTCGCACGGGTGCTCAGTGGCGGCCGGCTGGGGCGATCGGCTTCAGTTACCGCGTGACGGCGGATCGAGCTCGTTCACCCATTCCTGGTTGTGGACGACGGTCGAGCGAACCGGCCGGCCGGCGGCGTCGAGCCAGGGGCGGTAGCGGAAGCGCAGTTCGATCAGCCGGCAGGTCGTCGCGTCGAGCACGCCGTTTCCGCTGGAGCGCGTGATCAGGCAGTGCGTGACGCTGCCGTCGGTCTCGACCGTGTAGCGCACGCCGACGATCCCGCCCGCGCCGATTATGGCTTCGGCGTTGGGGAAATCCTTGTTCTTGAAGCGGCCTTTGATGAGACGAGGCCGAGTCTCGTCGCCACCGTCGCCGTCGCCATTTCCGGAGCGCCCGCTACCGGTGCCGTTCCCTTCGCCGCCTGCTCCTGTGCCGGGTCCGGGGATGGGAGCCGCGCCGCTGGTGGCGTCGCTGCCGGGGCCTGATTTCAGTGTGACGATAACCGGGGGCGGCGGGACGATCGGCGAGATGATGGGTTTTGGGACGACGACTTCGGTCGCCTTCGAGCGGAGGTTGGCGGGGGACGCGGCGCCTTCGGGGCGGTGGCTTTTCGCGGGGCGGGGGATGATCTGGTCAGGCCGCGGTGGAGGGGGTTTCGGGCCGCCCACGAATGTCTTCAGCGCAGCTGGGATAGCGGTGGGGATGCTGACGCCGAGCCCGAGGATCAGCGCGTAGCCGATGACGGCGCAGAGTATCGCCGCGCTGGCCGCGGATATCAGGCGGTCGCGCGGGTTCGGGTGGACGCCGTACATGCTGGTCAATTGGGGAGGCGTGCGGTGGGAGGCAACTGCGCACGAGGGAGCGAGAACGATCTCGTACTCCGGACGTATTCGGTACGTATCCCGCTTCGACAGATGCACCTCCCCGGCGCAGGCCGGGGTCCAATTGGAAAGGTCGATGTAACGAAGGACCGTCGGTCGTTGCCGCCGTTTCCCAATTGGGCCCCGGCCTGCGCCGGGGCGGTGGTCGCTTTGGGCGAAATTAGGCCTCGGTTTGTGAGCGCATCGGCTCGACATCCGCAGACCTTCATGTTCGGTAGACACTAGAACGGGCGGCGCGACCTAGGCCACACCGCCCGTTCTTGGCGCGCGACGCGGGAGTAAATCCCGCGTCGTCGGTCGGCGCTGGAGCGCCGCCGGCCGGGCTTGCTGTTGCGCTTGGCTTCGCCTTGCGCAGCGGCATTCGCCTACAGCTTCGCCGTCAACTCCGGCACGATCTTGAACAGGTCGCCGACCAGGCCGATGTCCGCGACCTGAAAGATCGGCGCGTCCTCGTCCTTGTTGATCGCGATGATGACCTTAGAGTCCTTCATGCCCGCGAGATGCTGGATCGCGCCCGAGATACCGACCGCGACATACACTTCCGGGGCGACGATCTTGCCGGTCTGGCCGACCTGATAGTCGTTCGGGGCGTAGCCAGCGTCGACCGCCGCGCGCGAGGCACCGACGCCGGCGCCGAGCTTGTCCGCCAGCGGATCGATGATCGCATGGAACTGGTCGCTCGAAGCCAGCGCGCGGCCGCCCGAGACGATGATCTTCGCGCTGGTCAGCTCGGGACGCTCGTTCTTGGCGATCTCCGAGCCGGCGAAGGTCGAGAGACCCTTATCGCCGGTCGAGGCAACCGCTTCGATCTCGCCCGAACCGCCCTCGGTCGCGGCCTTGGCGAACGCCGTGCCACGTACCGTGATGATCTTCTTCGCGTCGGTCGACTGCACGGTAGCGATCGCGTTGCCGGCGTAGATCGGGCGCGTAAACGTATCCTCGCTCTCGACCGACAGGATGTCGCTGATCTGCATGACGTCGAGCAACGCGGCGACACGCGGCGCGATGTTCTTGCCGTGCGTGGTCGATGGCGCGACGAACGCATCGTGCGTGCCCATCAGCTCGACGATCAGCGGCGCAACGTTCTCGGCGAGCGCGTGCGCGAACGCAGCGTCGTCCGCGACATGCACCTTGCCGACGCCGGCGATCTTGGCGGCTGCGGCAGCGACGCCGTCGACGCCCTGGCCGATGACCAGCAGATGGACTTCACCGAGCTGCGAGGCGGCAGTCACCGCCGACAGCGTGGCATCCTTGACGGCCTGACCGTCATGTTCGACCCAGACGAGCGTCTTCACTTGGCGACTCCCATTTCCTTGAGCTTGCCGACCAGTGCGTCGACATCGGCGACCTTGATCCCGGCCGAGCGCTTGGCGGGCTCGACCACCTTCAGCGTAGTCAGGCGCGGCGTCACGTCGACGCCGAAATCGGCCGGCGTCTTCTGCGCCATCGGCTTCGACTTCGCCTTCATGATGTTCGGCAGCGAGGCGTAGCGCGGCTCGTTGAGACGAAGATCGGTGGTGATGATCGCGGGAAGCTTTAGCGTGTCCGTCTCGGCACCGCCATCGACTTCACGCGTCACGTTGACCGAGCCGTCGGCGATCTCGACCTTCGACGCGAACGTGCCCTGGCCCCAGTTGAGGAGGCCGGCGAGCATCTGCCCGGTCTGGTTGTTGTCGTCGTCGATCGCCTGCTTGCCGAGGATCACGAGGTCGGGCTTCTCTTCCTCGACGATCTTGGCGAGGATCTTGGCGACGCCCAGCGGCTCGACCTTGGTCTCGCTGACGACGAGGATCGCGCGATCGGCACCCATCGCGAGCGCGGTGCGGAGCGTTTCCTGCGATTTCTGCTCACCGATCGAGACGACGACGATCTCGGTCACGCCCTTGTCCTTGAGGCGGATGGCCTCTTCGACCGCGATCTCGTCGAACGGGTTCATGCTCATCTTGACGTTCGCCAGATCGACGCCCGTTCCGTCCGCCTTCACGCGGGGCTTCACGTTGTAGTCAAGCACGCGCTTGACCGGCACCAGCACCTTCATCGGGGTTCCTTCCAAGGTGAAATCATTCGTTTCGCCCACCTGTTGCCGGGCGAGCGTTGGCGCGACAGATGGCCGTTTCGAGCCGTTTTCGCAAGTCCGGTATGGAAACATCGCTATGCCGTAGCGTCACGGCGAGATGCCGATCGGACTACCTGCCGAACAGTGTGCGACATCAACGAAAAAGGGCCCGGACGTTTCCGTCCGAGCCCCTCTTTTCGCAGAATCAGTATGCGAGGTCGAAGGCGGTTAGGCCGCGACCTTCTGCACCTCTGCGACGATCTTCTTCGCGGCATCGCCGAGGTCGTTCGCAGGCACGATCGCCAGGCCGGAGTTCGCGAGGATCTCCTTGCCCTTCTCGACATTCGTGCCCTCGAGACGGACGACGAGCGGCACCGACAGGTTCACTTCCTTCGCCGCGGCGACGATGCCGTCGGCGATGATGTCGCACTTCATGATGCCACCGAAGATATTGACAAGGATGCCCTTAACGTTCGGATCCGCGAGGATGATCTTGAACGCCGCCGTCACCTTCTCCTTGTTGGCGCCGCCGCCGACGTCGAGGAAGTTGGCCGGGAACATGCCGTTGAGCTTGATGATGTCCATCGTCGCCATCGCGAGGCCGGCGCCGTTGACCATGCAGCCGATGTCGCCGTCGAGCTTGATGTAGGCAAGGTCGTACTTTGACGCCTCGAGCTCGGCAGGATCTTCCTCGGTCTCGTCGCGCAGCTCGAGCAGGTCCTTGTGGCGGAACAGCGCGTTGCCATCGAATGCGACCTTCGCGTCGAGCACCATCAGCTTGCCGTCGTTGGTGACCGCGAGCGGGTTGATCTCGATCTGCTCGGCATCGGTGCCCATGAACGCGTCATACAGCTTCGACGCGGTGTTCGCG
Source organism: Sphingomonas sp. Leaf230 (assembly GCF_001421745.1). Lineage (GTDB taxonomy): Bacteria > Pseudomonadota > Alphaproteobacteria > Sphingomonadales > Sphingomonadaceae > Sphingomonas. The sequence continues at coordinate 287,567 of NZ_LMKW01000010.1, forward strand.
GCCTGCTTGGCGAGATCGCCGGTCAGCTTCAGCGCAGCAGCGACGGCGCGGCCGTGATGCGGCATGAAGCCGGTCGCCTGGTCGATGTCGATCGACTGGATCTTCTCGGGCGTGTCGTGCGCGACCGCCTCGATGTCCATCCCGCCTTCGGTCGAGACGACCATCATCACCCGGCCGGTGGTGCGGTTGAGCGTCAGCGCGAGGTAGAATTCCTTGTCGATGTCGACGCCGTCGGTGACGTACAGGCGATTGACCTGCTTGCCCGCGTCACCCGTCTGGATCGTGACGAGCGTGTTGCCGAGCATGTCGGTCGCCGCCGCACGAACCTCGTCCTCGGTCTTGGCGAGGCGGACGCCGCCCTTGGCATCGGGGCCGAGTTCGACGAACTTGCCCTTGCCGCGGCCGCCGGCGTGGATCTGCGCCTTGACGACATAGAGCGGTCCGGGGAGCTTCTTCGAGGCCTCGACGGCCTCCTCGACGGTCAATGCCGCGAAACCGGCAGGCACGGGGACGCCGAACTTGGCCAGCAGTTCCTTGGCCTGGTATTCATGGATGTTCATCGGGAAGGCTCCACGCAATTTTTAGGAAACTCGGGAATTGGTTGGGCGTAAAGCACAGGGCGGCCAGCAAATCCACCCTTAAGGCATTTGCAGTTGCGTGTCGTTATCATTAGATCGATTTAATGACCACGAGTGCCCTGATCTAAAGCAATTCCTTTGGCGTCGCGCCCCGCCACCTCTACAGGAGGGCCATGGCGATCCGACTCCGCATCATTGCGTTCCGCAGTTACCCCGCCGGTGCCGGTGGTACATTCGCCCAGCCACGCGCGGCCAAACCTCAAGCGGCCGAATCGTAAGGCGTTTGGAGATTAGTAACCACTTGGGGAGCAGTGTTCCGGACATGACACAGCCCGTCCCCATCCCCCCCGCCGAACCTACCGGCGAGGAGCTCCGTCAGGCGCTACGCAAGGCCGTCAAGATGCGCGCGCATCTGCGCGATCGGGGCCAGACGCGATTCGAGATCGAGGTGACGGATTTGTCGCTCTCGGGGTTTCGCGCGGAGACGAGCTTTACCTTGTGGCCTGGGACGGTGGTTTGGCTGACGCTGCCGGGGTTGGCCGCGCTTGAGGCGGTGGTCGCGTGGCGCGACAAGTTCAAATACGGATGCGCATTCGCCAAGCCGCTGCATCCGGCGGTGTTCGAGCATATCGTGGCACTGAGCCAGCGATAGGCGCGGCTACGTCCGCGCCGATGCGCGAGCGTTAGCGATGCGCAATCGCAGGCTCGGCCGGTGGGTCGCCCAAGCGAACCCATCCGACGGCGGCTTTGCCGACCGTAACTTGCCTTAGTGTGTTCTCCCGCGAAGGCGGGAGCCCAGTCTGGGTCCCCGCCTTCGCGGGGAAACAATTTTTCTTCAGTCGAACAGACTCGACACGCTGGTCTCGTCCGCAATCCGCTTGATCGCTTCACCCAGCAACGGTGCGATCTGAAGATGCCGGATCTTCCCATGCGCGTCCTTGATGACCTCGTGGTTTCCGATCGAATCGGTAATCACCAGCTCGCGCAGTTCGGAGCCCTCGACTCGGGCCACTGCACCGCCCGACAGCACGCCGTGCGTGACATAGGCGACCACGTCCTCGGCGCCCGCCTCCTTCAGCGCCGCCGCCGCGTTGCACAGCGTGCCCGCCGAATCGACGATATCGTCGACCAGAATGCAGAAGCGCCCCTCGACCTCGCCGATGATGTTCATCACCTCCGACTCGCCCGCGCGCTCGCGACGCTTGTCGACGATCGCAAGCGGGGCGTTGTCGAGTCGCTTGGCGAGCACGCGCGCACGGACCACGCCGCCGACGTCGGGCGACACGACCATCAGGTTCTTGCCCTTGAATCGCGCGAGGATATCGGCCGACATCACCGGCGCCGCGTAGAGATTGTCGGTCGGAATATCGAAGAAGCCCTGGATCTGCCCGGCATGCAGGTCGACCGACAGCACGCGGTTCGCGCCAGCGACGGTGATCAGGTTCGCGACCAGCTTGGCGGAGATCGGCGTGCGCGGGCCCGGCTTCCGGTCCTGTCGCGCGTAGCCCATGTACGGGATCACCGCGGTGATGCGCCGCGCCGACGCACGCTTCAGCGCATCGATCATGATCAGCAATTCCATGAGGTTGTCGTTGGCGGGATAGCCGGTCGACTGGATCACGAACACGTCCTCGCCGCGGACGTTCTCGTTGATCTCGACGAAGACCTCCTCGTCCGCGAACCGCCGCACGCTGACGTCGGTCAGCGGGATCTCGAGATAGGCGGAGATTTCCTGCGCCAGCGGAAGGTTCGAATTGCCGGTCATCAGTTTCATGAAGCTATTTCCCGCTCGATATTCCGCACCCCTTAGGCGCACGAATCGCGTGGTGGAAGGGTTTGCCCGCCGCCGCGCCGCTCCGTACAGCGGCGGGATGACCGTGATCACTCGTTTCGCCCCCTCGCCCACCGGCCGGCTGCATGTCGGCAACATCCGCACCGCGCTCCACAACTGGATGTTCGCGCGCGCCAATGGGGGGAAGTTCGTGCTGCGGATCGACGATACCGACCCCGAACGCAGCGAAGAGCGCTTCGTCGACGCGATCCGCGCCGATCTCGACTGGCTCGGGATGACGCCGGATGCGGAGGAACGGCAGTCGGCGCGGTTCGCTCTGTACGAGGCGCGGTTCGCGACGCTCGTTGCGAGCGGGCACGTGTATCCCGCGTATGAGACTACGCAGGAACTCGACCTAAAGCGGAAGATCCAGGCCGGGCGAGGGTTGCCGCCTATCTACGATCGCGCTGCGCTGGCGTTGGACGACGACGCGCGGGCGAAGCTGGAGGCGGACGGCGTGAAGCCGCATTGGCGGTTCAAGCTCGATCATGATGCACCCATCGCTTGGATCGACCTGATCCGCGGGCCGCAGGCGTTCGAACCGCGGACCATGAGCGATCCGGTCGTGCGTCGCGCAGATGGGTCGTGGCTCTACATGCTTCCCTCGGCGATCGACGACATCGACATGGCGATTACGCACGTGGTTCGCGGCGAGGATCACGTGTCGAACACCGCGCTGCAGTTGCAGATGTTCGCCGCCATGAACGCGACCGCACCCCAGTTTGCGCATGAGGCCCTACTTACCGGCGCCGAGGGCAAGCTGTCGAAGCGACTGGGCTCGCTCGGCGTCGATCATTTCCGCAAGGTCGGGATCGAGCCGCAGGCGGTGCGTGCGCTGCTGGCGCGGATCGGGACGAGCGACCCGGTCGAGCCGATCGCCGACGCTGCGCCGCTGATCGCGGGGTTCGACTTCGCGCGGTTCGGACGCGCGCCGGCGCGGTTCGACGAGGTGGAACTGGCGGCGTTGAACGCGCGGATCCTGCATGCGCTGCCGTTCGAGGCGGTGGCCGAGCGGTTGCCGGAGGGCATGGATTTGGCGGCTTGGGAGGCGGTGCGGCCGAACCTGGTGACGCTGGCGGATGCAGCGGATTGGTGGGGGGTGATCGAGGGACCGGTTGCCGTCGAGGGCGATATCGACGGGGAGTATCTCGATCAGGCGTTCGCGGCGGCTGGGGAGATCGACTGGTCGGGCGATCCTTGGCACGCGCTGACCGCTCGGCTGAAGGCGGAGACAGGGCGCAAGGGGAAGGCTTTGTTCCTGCCGTTGCGGCTGGCGCTGACGGGGCGGGATCACGGGCCGGACATGGCGGCGTTGTTGCCGCTGATCGGGCACGAGCGGGCGCTGGAGCGGTTGGCGGTGCGCTGATCAAGCGTCCCCCCAAGTCCGGTCTTTCAGAAAGCTTGTTCTCCCGCGAAGGCGGGAGTCCAGTCTGGGCTCCCGCCTTCGCGGGAGAACAAGGAGGGGCGGGCTGACGGTCGATCCGATCGCAACGGGCTATAACTTTGCCGGGGGTCACTTTGCCCGTGATCGAAGAAGCACCGCCCCTCCCCAACGCCGCCACCCGGGCGGAGGCCGGGGCCCAGCTGGAAAGGTCGCGGTAACGTAGCGCCTGCTTCAGTTAGCGACGTCCCCCAACTGGGCCCCGGCCTCCGCCGGGGTGGTAGCGGTGGGGCTGAGACCGCTGCAAAACTGGTCCGATTTGTGCGTCGAACCATTCCGCCTGGCCAAGCAAACTGCGATCGTATCTGGCGCTTACAAAACGCCAATAAAATAGCGCCCAAGACATTCCCTCACCTCTTTCCAAACCCCTTGCCCCCAGAATGTAATGATGTACCATCCCAACCGGCGGTACCTATCTCGCCGCCATCCTCGAGGAGATGCGAAGGAGACGGTAATGTACGCGGATCGACTGAACCGAACGGGCGGATTCAATCCCGGGAGCCTCGGCGTCGCGCTGGCCATCAACTGCGCGGTGATCGGAGCCTTGTTTTTCGCGGCGCCCAACGTGCTGCCGTTCGTGCCCGACAAGCCCCTCGTGACCTATGTGCCGTACACCCCGCCGCCGCCGCCCGAGCTGGTGCCGCCCACCGATCCTCTGATCCGCCAGCAACCGCGCCCCGCCCCGCGTCCCGACGCGCCGAGCCCGCTGATGCCGACGCCCTCGACCGAGGGCTTCCAAGTCGCCCCCGACCCGCTCCCCTACACACCGCCGATCGGGATCGAAGGCACCGGAACGGGCACCGTCACAGTCGATCCGCCCAAGCCTTCACCGGTATTCGTCCAGCCCGGTATCGACCCGCGCTATGCCGCCGAGTTCCAGCCTAGCTACCCGTCCGAAGAACGCCGCGCGGAACGCGAGGGCCGGGTCGTGGTCCGCGTGCTGGTCGGGACCGACGGTCGCGTGAAGCAGGTCGAGCGAGTCAGCGCGACCACCGACGCGTTCTACCGCGCGACGCTGGACCGGGCGCTGGCGAAATGGCGGTTCAAGCCGGCGACGCGCGACGGCGTCCCGGTCGAGGCATGGCGATCGATGGCGCTGACGTTCGTGCTCCAGAACTAAAGCTTGAGGGGTGCGGGGCTGGCCTAGCCGGCTCCGCCCCCCTATCTTGGCGCGCATGGGCTTTTTCAGTCGTTTCTCGCCGATCGCCGCATACCAGGACCTGCGGCTCTTCTTCAGCCAGCGCCGGCCGTACGAGCTATTTTTTCTCGTGGCGGCGCTCGGCGTCACCAGCTTCCTGATCTACGCGTTCATGAAGGACTCCTACGTCGAGAAGGAATACCGCCCGAAGATCATCTATGTCGAACAATGGCCTGCGGACCGCACCGATGCGCAGATCGAAGCTCAGCAGAAGATCGACGCACCGATCAAGGCCAAGGCGGTCGCCGAGCAGAAGGCCCGCGAGGACGCGCAGCGCGAGTCGTTCAAGCGGCTGGACGACAAGCTGAAGGCCATGGGGATCTGACCCAGGCCGACACGCGCTGGATGGGCGCCGCGCTGGCACTCGCCGAGCGCGGCCGAGGACGGACCGTGCCCAACCCCAATGTCGGCTGCGTGATCGTGCGCGAAGGCCGCGTGGTCGGGCGCGGCTGGACGCAGGCGGGCGGACGTCCGCATGCCGAGGCGATGGCGCTGTCCGAGGCCGGCACGAACGCCCGGGGGGCTACGGCCTACGTCACACTCGAACCGTGCGCGCATCAGTCCCCGCGGGGACCCGCATGCAGCACCTTGCTGATCGAAGCAGGCGTTGCGCGCGTCGTTGCCGCTCTCGAAGACCCCGATGCACGAACGGCAGGGCAGGGTTTTGCCCGGCTGGAGGCCGCTGGCATCGCCGTGACGCGCAGCGTTCGCGCGAACGAAGCTAGACGTTCGATGGCCGGCTTTCTCACCCGGCAGGCGCTCGGCCGCCCGCACGTCACCCTGAAGCTTGCAACATCGCTCGACGGCTGTATCGCGATGGCGGACGGGTCGAGTCGCTGGATTACCGGCCCGCAGGCCCGCGCCCACGCGCATCTCGAGCGGAGTCGGCACGAAGCGATCCTCGTCGGTCGCGGCACGTATGACGCAGATGCGCCGCGACTCGACGTGCGGCTACCGGGGCTGGAAGCTCGCGGACCGATGCGCGTGCTTTTATCTTCGACGGTCCAAGACATGTCCGGTTGGACCGTCATCGCCGCGCCGCACGACATCGCCACGCTTCCGGGCGTCGACCACATCCTCGTCGAAGGCGGCGCGGCCGTAGCGTCGGCGTTCCTCGCAGCTGACCTGGTCGACCGGCTCCTACTCTACCGCGCGCCGATCCTGATCGGCGGCGGCAAGCCCGCACTCCGCGACATCGGCCTCACTGACCTGACCAAAGCACATGGCCGGTGGGCGATCGTCGATGCGCGGCAACTTGGCATGGACCGGCTCGAGGTCTACGAGCGCGAACGAAACGAGGCATAATGTTCACCGGAATCGTCACCGACATCGGCACTGTCGCGAGCGTGGAGTCGCCTGGCGACACGCGCGTCGTGATCTCGACCGCCTATGATACCACCACCGTCGATCTCGGCGCATCCATCTCCTGCTCGGGCGTCTGCCTGACCGTCGTCGACAAGGGGCCAAACTGGTTCGCGGTCGACGTTTCGGGCGAGACGATCAGCCGTACCGCCAAGGACCAATGGACCGAGGGTCGCAAGTTCAACCTCGAACGCGCGATGAAGCTCGGCGACGAACTCGGCGGCCATATCGTCACGGGTCATGTCGACGGCCTCGGCACCGTCGTCGCGCTCGCGGAGGAAGGCGGATCGCACCGCGTCACGATCCGCGCCGGGGCCGACATCGCGCCGTTCATCGCACCCAAGGGTTCGGTGACGATCGACGGGGTCTCGCTGACCGTAAACACGGTGCGCGACATCGACGGCGAGGTCGAGTTCGGCCTCAACATCATCCCGCATACCTGGGCAGTCACCACGCTCGGGACGATCCAGATGGGGCAGTCGGTCAATATCGAGATCGACGTCCTCGCCCGCTATCTCCAACGCATGGAGCATTACCGTGTCAAAGCCAGCTGAATTAGCCCGTCTCAAGCACGGCTATCTGTCGAGCCCGGAAGAGATCATCGACGAGGCGCGCAACGGCCGTATGTTCATCCTGGTCGACGACGAGGACCGCGAGAACGAGGGCGACTTGGTCATCCCCGCGCAGATGGCGACGCCAGAAAAGATCAACTTCATGGCGAAGTTCGGTCGCGGCCTGATCTGCCTCGCGCTCACTAAGGATCGCACCGAGGAACTCGGGCTCGAGCTGATGAGCCGCAACAACGGCACCCGGCACGAGACCGCGTTCACCGTATCGATCGAGGCGCTCGAAGGCGTCACCACCGGCATCTCGGCCGCGGATCGCGCGCGCACGATCGCGGTGGCGGTCGATGCGACCAAGGGCAAGCCGGACATCGTCACCCCCGGCCACGTCTTCCCGCTGGTCGCGCGCGATGGCGGCGTGCTGATCCGTGCCGGCCATACCGAGGCGGCAGTCGACGTCGCGCGGCTCGCCGGGCTCAACCCCTCGGGCGTGATCTGCGAGATCATGAACGAGGACGGCACGATGGCGCGGATGGACGACCTCGTCACCTTCGCGCAGTTCCACAACGTCAAGATTGGCACGATCCGCGACCTGATCGCGTATCGCCGCCGCCACGATCACCTCGTCGAGAAGCGCGCCGAGGCCAAATTCACGTCGGAATGGGGCGGCGACTGGAGCGCGCTGACGTTCTGGAACAAGGCGACCGGCACCGAACAGGTCGCGCTGGTCAAGGGCAAGATCGACCCCGCCAAGCCTACGCTCGTCCGTATGCATGCACTGTCGCCGTTCGCGGACATCTTCGGCGAATCGGGCGAACGCGGCCGTATCCTTGCGCGCTCGATGCAGATGATCGCGGACGAGGGCGCGGGCGTGATCGTCGTGATCAACCGTCCGCGCAGCAACACCTTCACCTCGGCGGTGATGAAGAAGGCGGGCGCGGAGATCACCCCGGACATGGAGGAACTGCGCGACTACGGCGTCGGCGCGATGATCCTGACCGAGCTCGGCGTCCACGACATGGTGCTGATCACCAACACGCATCATACGCTGGTCGGCCTCGACGGCTATGGCTTGTCGATCGTCGGCGAGCGCCCGATCGCGTCTTTGAACACGGAAAAGAGCAACTGATGGCGCATCTCCTCATCGTCGAAGCCCGGTTCTACGATCACCTCAACGACCTGCTGGTCGAGGGTGCGAAGGCCGCGATCGAAGCCGCCGGCCACACCCACGAGACGATCACCGTGCCCGGCGCGCTCGAAGTCCCTGGCGCGATCGCGCTGGCGGCCGAGAGCGAGACGTTCGACGCGTATGTCGCGCTTGGCGTGGTGATCCGCGGCGAGACCTATCATTTCGAGATCGTCGCGGGCGAGAGCGCACGCGGGATCATGCAGCTGACGATGGACGGCCTGCCGATCGGCAACGGCATCCTCACGACTGAGAACGAGGCGCAGGCCTTGACCCGCGCAAAGCCCACCGAAGGCGACAAGGGCGGTGGCGCGGCGAACGCGGCGCTGGCGATGCTCGCACTCAAGGACCGCTTCATCGCATGACCGCGCCGGTGCTCCTGACGGAGCGCCTGTTGCTCCGACCCTTGGGACCGGAGGATGCCGAGGCGTGGTATGCGTTCCACGTCGATCCCGTCACGATGCGCCATCTCGGCGGCGTGCAGTCGCGCAGCGTCGCCTGGCGTGGTCTGTGCGCGATGGCAGGTGCGTGGAGCATTCGCGGCTTCTCGATGTTCGCGGTGACGCTACGCGATACCGGCGAATGGATCGGCCGCGTTGGTCCGTGGCAGCCCGAAGACTGGCCGGGTACGGAGATCGGCTGGGGACTGGCATCGCAGTTCGCCGGTCGCGGGTTCGCGCTCGAGGCTGCGACGGCGGCGATCGACTATGCGGTGGATGTGCTCGGCTGGACCGACATCATCCACACCATCGCACCCGACAACGCCGAGTCGATCGCGCTCGCGCAGCGGCTCGGGTCGACCAACCGCGGTCGAACGACACTTCCCCCGCCGCTCGAATCGCTGCCGGTGGACGATTGGGGCCAGAGCGCCGCCGACTGGCGGGCGCGGAGAGCAGGGCGTGGGTGACGTGATCAACCTGCGCCTCGTTCGGAAGCAGCGGACTCGTGACGAGGCTTCATCGAAGGCGGATCGGAACCGCAGGCTGTTCGGGCGGACCATGGCGCAGAAGGCTGCGGACGCGGCCGCGAAGACTCGGATCGATAGGACGCTCGACGGCGCGAAGCTCGATTCCACCTCCGACACGTTCGAGAAATAACCTCGCCCTCACCCTTCCGACAGCGAAGTCGTCGCCGGGCCCCCTTTCCCTTGGCAGCGTCAAACCGAACCAACGTCCGATTTAAAATCCTGCCCCGCCAGAAGAGGATTGATCAGGTCTGCGCCCTAGAACGGCAAAAATGGTGATAGCTTTGGTGGGACCGAAGGCAGGTCGGCCCTCGAACCCTAAGCCGCGCCGCCCGCAACAACCACGGTGCCGATGTCCGTTGAGCGAGTACGTGTCGGTAGTTGTGCGGCATGATGCCATCCTTGTTCTCCCGCGAAACAAGATCATCAGGTGTCGAGCCAACCGTCCTCAACTGCCTCATCACAGGAACGTCACGCGCGTCGCGCCGTTATGCCTCCGTAACAAAGGGGCGCTCATGATTTCGGATGCGAATGCGACATTGCTCGCCAAACTCGGCTTCGCCGCGCGCGGGGTGGTGTATATGCTCGTCGGCTGGTTCGCGGTCGACGCGGCGTTGCGCGGTGGCAAGATCGCCGACAACCAGGGCGCGATCGGGTCGATCGCGGACGAGGCGTTCGGCCCGGTGCTGCTCGCGATCGTCGCCGCCGGCCTGCTCGGCTACGCGATCTGGCGGCTGACCGAGGCAGCGGCCAATCCCGAGCAGATCGGCAGCGACGTCAAGGGCAGCCTCAAGCGGATCGGTCATGTCATCAGCGGGATCGCGCACCTGATTCTGGCCTGGACCGCCGCGAAGCTCGCGATGAAGACCGGATCGCGCGACGCCGCCGTCTCGCCCGGCGACGAGAGCGCGCGCGACTGGACCGCGTTGCTGCTCGACCAGCCGGCCGGGCGCGTTCTGGTCGGCGCGGTCGCAGTCGGGATCCTCGTTGCGGCGTTCCAGCAGGCGCAGAAGGCGTGGCGCGGCGACTTCATCCACGACCTGCGCGGCGACGCCCCTGCGCCGGGCTATGTCTGCACGATGGGCCGAATCGGCTACGGCGCGCGCGCGCTCGTCTTCCTGATCGTCGCGGGGCTGTTCGCGCTCGCCGCCTGGACTGCGCATGCGAGCGACGCGGGCGGCGTCGCGGAGGCGCTGGAGCGGCTGCAATCGCAACCGGGCGGCAAGTGGCTGCTGGCGCTGACCGGTATCGGGCTGGCGCTGTTCGGTGCGTACAGCCTGGTCGAGGCGCGCTTCCGCCGGATCCATGTCGACCTGCCGGGTACCGATTAGAGCTTTCTTATCCCCATATCCGTTCCCCCGCACAGGCGGGACACGACGGCGTTCGTGACCCTGGGCTCCCGCCTTCGCGGGAGAACAAGAAAGATAGCCGGCGGCGAAAGATCCCTAGTCATCAGGGTCTCGTTAAGACGCTGATGTTACCGGAAACCACTATGTACACGATCAACTTCGACGTCCCGACCAAGACACTCAATATCGTCACCGAGGGGTTTTGGTCGGTCGCGACGACGGCGGCGTTCTCGGCGGAACTGCTAGCCCGGGGATCGGCAGCGCGGCTGTATCACGGCCGGTTCGTCGTGCTCGCCGACCTGCGCAAGGCCGCGATCCAGCCGTTGAAGGTCGTCGATGCGCTGGAGGCGATGATGCCCAAGGCGCTGAAGGTGACGTCGGCACCGATCGCTGCGGTAGTCGCCTCGCATCTGGCCAAGCTCCAGACCGAACGTTATCTGAAGGCCGAGAATTGCCGGACGTTCCTCGACATCGACGAGGCGAAGGCGTGGCTGGCCGGGGATCACCCGCCCGCCTGAGTCGCGGTCAGCCTTCGCTGGCCGTTTCCAGCAAAGCCGCCTCGACCTCCTCGACGCTGATACCGAACGCCCCCGCGAGCGCCGACGGCGACGCGCCGCGATCCGCCAAGGTCCGTATCCGCTTCGGATCGACGATGGTGGTGTAGCCGCGCGTATCGCGCTCCTTCTTCGTCTCCTCGCCACTCCGCGCGAGTGCGCCCGAGCGGCGGCGCTTCGAGATCTTTAGCGCTTCGACATCGTTGGTCGGCGGCGCGTTCAGTCGCGCCTCGTGCCGCGCGGATTCCTCGATCCGGCGCGCCTCGCGGGCACGTTCGCGTTCCTGGGTTAGCGCATCACGCTGGGCAATCCGCGATTCCGAACGCTGCTCGGCAGCGGCAAGGCGTTCCTGTGCACGGCGGTCTCGATCCTCCGCGCGGCGTGCGGCGCGGTCGGATGTTTCGAACAGCGGCGTCCCCGCCAGCCTGTCGCTTTTCGGCCAGCCCCAGCCGTCGGTCATGTCTAATCCTGTCGTCACCGGTGCGCCACCTAGAGGCGCGGAAGCGCGCTGCTAGGCGATGACATCATCAGTGACTAGGGCCCTGACGATCCTCTCCCGCCAGGGGGAGGTGTCGCCGAAGGTGACGGAGGGGGAGGACACGGAACGACGGTTCGCGCGTGCCTCCCCCTCCGTCAGGCTGGCGCCTGCCACCTCCCCCTTGCGGGGGAGGATTAAGCTTACGCGTTCGCAGTTTCGAGCGCGGGGTAGTCGATGTAGCCCTCGGGGCCCTGGCTGTACCACGTCTTCGCGTCGTCCTGTGCGAGTGGTGCGCCGGTGCGCAGGCGCTCGGGCAGGTCCGGGTTCGCGATGAACGTACGGCCGAAGGTGATCGCATCGGCATTGCCCGAATCGAGCTCGGCCTGCGCCTCTTCGACGGTCGTGTAGTCCGAGTTCACGATCAGCACGCCGTTGAACACCTTGCGGATCGCCGGGCTGAGCTTGGGCACGTCGGTCTTGCCGAACGTACCATCGGGGCCGGGCTCGCGCAGTTCGAGGAACGCGATGCCGAGATCGGACAGTGCCTTGGCGGCTGCGGTGAACAGCGCCTCGGGGTTGCTGTCGTCGACACCCTGCGAATCACCGTTAGGCGACAGGCGGACGCTGACGCGGTCGGCGCCGGCGACCGAGATCACGCGCTCGGCCACTTCGCGCAGCAGGCGGACGCGGTTCTCGATCGAGCCGCCATATTCGTCGGTGCGGAAGTTCGCGTTGTCGCGCAGGAACTGGTCGATCAGATAGCCATTGGCCGCGTGGATCTGCACGCCGTCAAAGCCTGCTGCCAGCGCGTTCTTGGTTGCCAGCTCGTAGTCCGCCAGCAAGCGCGGAATCTCGTTGGTTTCGAGCGGTCGCGCGACCTCGAAGTCCTTCTTGCCCTCGAAGGTGTGCGCCTGGCCTTCGGTCGCGGTTGCCGACGACGACACGGGCTGCGTCTCGTAGACCGACGAATGGCCCTGGCGACCCATGTGCCAGAGCTGCGCGACGATCCGGCCACCAGCGGCATGGACCGAGTCGGTGACCGGCTTCCAGGCGGCAACCTGCGCGTCGGTCCACAGACCCGGCGCGAACGGCCAGCCGAGGCCTTCACGGCTGACGCCGGTAGCCTCGGAGATGATCAGGCCGGCGCTCGCACGCTGCGTATAATATTCGACCATGATGTCGGTCGGCACCGCATCCCTGTCGGCACGCCCGCGGGTGAGCGGCGCCATGATGATGCGGTTCGGCGCGTCGACGGCACCAAGGGTAATCGGATCGAATAGGCTAGGCATGGAAGCTCCTTATTGGCCTGACGGGCGGAAGATAGGAGGCTACAGGGCGGCATGCATCGCCCCGACCCGCAAAGATTATCTAGCGTGCCCGATACGCCGCACGGTTTGACGCCGGTTGCGGAAAGTGTTGCCGCGCCGGGACTTATCGCCTTCGCCGCGCTGGTGGTGGCGAACGTTGCGCTGGCGTTCGGGCCGTGGTTCGTCCGTGCGACCGAGGTCGGCCCGGTGGCCGCGGGGTTCTGGCGGCTGACGTTGGCGGTGCCGTTCCTGATCGCATTGGCGGTCCAGCAGGGCGCACGGCCGACCCGGTTGAGCCGTGGCGTATGGATCGGGCTGATCGTCGGCGGCGTGTGCTTTGCGGCCGATCTCGGTGCGTGGCATCTCGGCATCCGGCGCACGACGCTCGCCAATGCAACGCTGTTCGGCAATGCGGCGACGCTGATCTTCCCTATCTACGGCTTCCTGATCGCGAAGACATGGCCAACGCGTACTCAGGGCTGGGCGCTGGTGCTGGCGGCGACGGGCGCTGCGCTGTTGCTCGGGCGGTCGTATCAACTCGATGCGAAGAACCTCGTGGGCGACCTGCTCTGCATCCTCGCGGGGCTGCTCTACACGGTCTATTTCATCCTGATGGCGCGCGCGCGGGCGACGCTCGCGCCGCTGTCCGCGCTGACCCTGTCGACGCTGGCGGGGATCGTACCGCTGCTGCTGTTCGCGCTGGCGATGGGCGAGCGCGTGATGCCGGCGCACTGGGGGCCGCTGATCGGACTCGCTCTATGCAGCCAGGTGCTCGGGCAAGGGCTGATGATCTATGCGCTCGGGCGGTTCACGCCGCTGGTGATCGGGATCGCGTTGCTGATCCAGCCGGTGGTGGCGGGGCTGGTCGGCTGGCTGGTCTATGGCGAACGGCTCGGCGCGGCGGATCTGGTCGGGGTGGTGATGGTCGCGGTCGCGCTGGTGCTCGTCCGCCAGGGCCCTCCCCCCGAATTACCTCTTGAAGACACGCTTGATACGCCTGATTTTGAACGGCAGGAGACGGTATGACCCAGGACCTTACGCTCGACGAAATCCGCGCAAAGCTCGCCCCCGGCATCGCCGCCAACGCGGCGTTCGACGGCTGGAGCGACGCCGCGCGCGACATGGCCGCGCAGGCCGAGGGGATCGACACCGACATCGCCGCGCTCGCGTTCAAGGACGGCCCGGTCGACATGATCGACGCATGGTTCGCGCATATCGATGGCGTGATGCTCGCCACGATGCCCCCCGAGCGGCTCGCGCTGATGAAGATTCGCGAGAAGATCACCGCGCTGATCGAGGCGCGGCTCGACGCAACGTCGATCGATCGCGAATCGCTGCGGCGCGCGCTGGCAATCCTCGCGCTTCCGCAGAATCTTGCGAAGGCTACGCGGCTCGGCTGGCGGACGGTTGACACGATCTGGCGCGCGGCCGGCGATGTCTCGACCGACTATAATTACTACACCAAGCGGACGATCCTGCTCGGCGTGTATGCATCCACGATCACGGTGTTCCTCGACGACGAAAGCGAAGGTCTGGCCGAAACGCGCGCGTTCCTCGGTCGCCGGATCGATGGGATCATTCAGTTCGAAAAGGCCAAGGCCGGCTTCCTCAAGCGCACCGAACACGGCTTCAGCCTGTCGCGATTCGTCGGCCGCCTGCGCTATCCGACTGCCTGAAGCCACCAACCTTCGACTAAGTGTCTCTGGCGCCAAGCTTTCGTTGGGATCGCGAGGCGTTGAGACGGTCGTAACCCACGACGGTTAGGGCTTCCCTTCCCCGGGCGTTACTGATAATCACTCGCATCATGGACACTCGCCCCGATCGTTCCGTCAGCCTCGAAACCCTGCCGCGCAAGCAGCACGCCGTTGTTGCGGCGATCGAGTGGGCGCGGCTCGCGGGGCCAGAGGCGCGTCGCTTACGCGAACTGGGCTTCGACGAGGGTGTCGATGTTGAGGTCTTGCACCGCGCAACGCTCGGCCAGGGCCCGATCGCCTGCCGGATCGGTCGCATGACCGTCGCGCTCCGTCGTGCCGTCGCCGGCGCGATCCAGGTCTCTCCCATGCCTGCCGCGGCCGAATAATCCTTTAAAATGAACGCAGCACCGCTGGTTGCGCTGGTCGGCAATCCCAATGCCGGCAAGAGTGCGCTGTTCAACGCGCTCACCGGTGCGCGCCAGAAGGTCGGCAACTATCCGGGCGTCACGGTCGAGCGGAAGGTCGGGCGGCTGATGCTCGACGACGGGCGGCCGATCGAACTGGTCGACCTGCCCGGCGCGTACAGCCTCGAACCCTCCTCCCCCGACGAGCGCGTGACGCGCGATGTCGTCACCGGCACGCAGGACGGCGAGCGCCTGCCCGATGCGCTGGTCGTCGTCGTCGATGCCGCCAATCTCGATAACCACCTGCGCTTCACGCTCCAACTGATCGCGCTCGGCCTGCCGGTCGTGGTCGCGCTCAACATGGTCGATCTCGCCGAGCGTGATGGCCTGAAGCTCGATCCGAAGGTGCTCGAACGCGAACTCGGCGTGCCGGTGATCCCGACCGTCGCGGTGCGCAAGCGTGGCCTCGACGAGTTGAAGGCGGCCTTGTCCGGCATCGTCGTCAACGGACCGATGCGCCTCCGCAAATCCGACGGCAGCGTGCAGGACGACATCGTCACGCTCCAGCGCCGCGCCCGCCAGATCGCCACGTCCGCGACCGTATCCGAGACGCAGGTCCGTCGCTGGACGCACATGCTCGACGCGGTCGCGCTGCATCCTGTGGCTGGCCCGATCCTGCTGCTCGCGATCATGTTCCTGATGTTCCAGGCGGTATTCAGCTGGGCACAGCCGTTCATGGACGCGATCGATGCGGGCTTCACCGCGTTGCAGGGCTTCCTGACCGCCGAACTGCCCGATTCGCTGCTCCGCTCGCTGCTGGTCGACGGCGTGATCGCAGGCGTCGGCGCGGTGATCGTGTTCCTGCCGCAGATCCTGATCCTGTTCCTCTTCATCCTCGTCCTCGAGGCGAGCGGCTACATGGTCCGCGCGGCGTTCCTGATGGACCGGGTGATGGCAAGCGTCGGGCTCTCCGGCCGCGCGTTCATCCCGCTGCTGTCGAGCTTCGCCTGCGCGATTCCGGGCATCATGGCGACGCGGACGATCGACGACGAGAAGGACCGGCTGACCACGATCCTGATCGCGCCGCTGATGACGTGCTCCGCGCGCCTGCCGGTCTACACGCTGATCATCGGCGCGTTCATCCCCAACACGCAGGTGCTGCCGTTCGTCGGGTTGCAGGGGCTGGTGATGCTCGGCCTGTACGTGATGGGCATCGTCGGTGCGTTCGTCGCCGCGCTGGTACTGCGCCGGACGGTGACCAAGGGCGTGTCGTCGGGCTTCATGATGGAGATGCCGAAATACCAATGGCCGCAGTGGCGCGACGTCGGCATCGGCCTGTGGAGCCGCGCGCAGATCTTCCTGAAGCGTGCCGGCGGCATCATCCTGACCTCGACGATCATCCTGTGGGTGCTGCTGAGCTTCCCCAAGCCGCCCGAACAGCCCGCCGGTGCTCCGAAGATCTCGGCGGTCGATTATTCGGTCGCGGGCCGCATCGCCAACGGCATCGCGCCGATCTTCGCGCCGATCGGCTTCAACCGCGACATCGTCCTCGCGCTGATCCCGGCGATGGCCGCGCGCGAGGTCGCCGTGGCCGCGATCGGCACCGTCTATGCGATCGACGACCCCGACAGCAACCAGGGCGGAAAGGCGATGATCGAGAACCTCCGCGGTCGCTGGAGCCTGCCGACCGCGCTCGCCTTCCTGATGTGGTTCGTGTTCGCGCCACAGTGCATTTCGACGATCGCCGTCACCCGTCGCGAGACCAATGGGTGGAAATGGCCCGCCTTCATGGTTGGCTATTTGTTCGCCGCCGCCTACATCATGGCTGGCATTACATACTGGCTGGCGGTGTTCGCCGGCCTCTGAGGGGCATCATGGCAGGCAGCGTCAACAAGGTCATCATCGTCGGCAATCTGGGTCGCGACCCGGAGAGCAAGGCGTTCCAGAACGGCGGCAAGGTCGTCAATCTGCGCATCGCGACATCCGAGTCCTGGAAGGACAAGATGTCGGGCGAGCGCAAGGAAAAGACCGAATGGCATTCGGTCGCGATCTTCAACGAAGGTCTCGCGAACGTCGCCGAGAAGTATCTCCGCAAGGGCTCGAAGGTCTATATCGAGGGCGCGCTCCAGACCCGGAAGTGGCAGGACGCGCAGGGCCAGGACAAATATTCGACCGAGATCGTGCTGCAGGGCTTCAACAGCGTCCTGACGATGCTCGACGGTCCCAACGGCGGCGCAGGCGGTGGTGCAGGCGGCGGCGGTGGTAGCCGCGGCGGTGGCGACGACTGGGCCGGCGGCGGTGGCGGCAACGACTTCGGCGGTGGTTCGTCGGGCGGCGGCGGCGGTTACGGCGGCGGTGGCGGTGGTCGTGGCGGCAGCGCACCCTCGGGTGGCGGTAGCGGTGGCGGCGCACGGGGCGGCAGCTTCGGCCAGACCGGCGGCTTCTCGGACGATCTCGACGACGACGTGCCGTTCTGATCTCCGTGACGACGCTGTATTCCGTCCCCAATACCGCCACGTTCGACGAGGCAGAGCGCTCTCGCGTGATCTCGGCCTACGACGTTGCCGGTGCGCGCGCGAAGGGCCAGCTCGACGACATCGTGGCGTTCGCAGCCGAGCTCTGCGGCGCCCCGGTCGCGTTGCTGAGCCTGGTCGAGGAGGAATATCAGCGTTTTCTGGCGCGGACCGGCTTCGACCTGGAGCAGACTCCGCGCAGCATGTCGTTCTGCGCGCACGCGATGCACCATCACGAGGTGATGGAAGTGCCCGACGCGCAGGCCGATCCGCGGTTCGTCGACAACCCGCTGGTGACCGGCGAGCCTTATGTGCGGTTCTATGCCGGCGCGCCGCTCGTCTCCAGCGAGGGCGTGCCGCTGGGCGCACTCTGCGTGCTCGCGAACGAGCCTCGCGAAGGCCTCACACGGTTCCAGCGCGACGGCCTCACGCTGCTGGCCAAGGCGGCGATGGGCCGGCTCGACGACCGCCGTACCGCACGCGAGCAGGCGATGGCCGAGGCCGAGGCGCGTCGTACGCTCGAGGCGAGCGACCTGAAGTTTCGCACGCTCGCCGACACGATGCCGCAGATGGTGTGGTCGACGCTGCCCGATGGCTTCCACGATTACTTCAACGCGCGGTGGTACGAGTTTACCGGCACGCCCGTAGGAACGACCGATGGCGAAGGCTGGAACGACATGTTCCATCCCGACGACCAGGATCGCGCCTGGGCGATCTGGCGCCAGTCTCTCGACACCGGCGAGCCTTACAACATCGAATACAGGCTTCGGCATTTCGACGGCACGTACCGCTGGGTGCTCGGCCGCGCGCTGCCGGTCCGTAACGAAAACGGCGCCATTACGCGCTGGTTCGGCACCTGTACCGACATCCACGAACAGAAGCTGGCCTATGAGGAGCGCGAGGTCATCAGCCAGGAGCTGAGCCACCGCATCAAGAACATCTTTGCGGTGATCGCCGGGTTGATCGCGTTTTCCGCACGGGGAAAACCCGAGTTCGCGGGGATTGCGACCGATCTCCGCCACCGGATCAACGCGCTTGGCCGCGCGCACGACTTCGTCCGCCCGCACAGCGCGAACTCGCGTCCCGCCGCCGCGCAGAACAGCCTGCACGGCCTGTTGCAGGAATTGTTCGAACCGTATCAGCGGATCGACGGCGCGCGTATCAGCGTGACGGGCGACGACGTCAGCATCGACGATCGTTCGGCCACGCCGCTTGCTTTGATGTTCCACGAGCTTGCGACCAACGCGACGAAATACGGGGCGCTGGCGACCGAACTCGGCACGGTTCGGATCACTGTCACGGCCAACGACGAGACGGTGGCGCTGAACTGGTGTGAGCAGGGTGGCCCGTCCGTCACGACGCCGATGACGCCAGCGGGCTTCGGCACACAATTGATCGAGATGAGCGCCGTACGCCAGTTGGGTGGTAGCGTGAGTCGGACTTGGAATAACGAGGGGCTGATCGTGGACCTGATGATCCCGAAAGCTGCGTTCAGCCGTTAGCGACCCGAATCACGTCGTCATGGGCGGTAGGATCGTCGTTGCAGGCCAACGCCGCCGCGGCCAAAATTGCTGCGTCGCTGAACGGCTTGCGGATGTACCCGAGGCACTCCGCATCGCCGATCTGCGCAGGGTTGGCAGTCACGAACACAACCTTGACGCCGTAATCCTGCGCCATCCGCTTGGCAATTTCCGGCCCGGTCGGTCCGTCGCGCAGGTTGATGTCTACGAACGCGAAGTTGCATCCCGGTGCCGCCGCGATCGCGCTGTCGCGGTCAGCCGCAATCCCCGCGACGCCGTAGCCGGCATCCATGAGGATTCTCTCGAGATCTAGCGCAACGAAAATCTCGTCTTCGACAATGAGGGCGGTCTTGGTCATCGGCGGAGTAACCAGTCGCCCACCGATCGGTTCCGCAATTTTGGTGATTTGGATCAACGGTTCGTCCCGATATGGTCCAACTCTTACAAACGATTACCGTCGCAGCAGGAACACCGCATGCTCGGCAAGCAGGTTGGCACCGCCCGCGCCGGTGCGCTTGTCGCCCGACAAAAACCACGCATCCTCGACGATGATCCCGCGTGCATTCACGAAGGCGCGGAAATCGTCGATCGTGACGTGGTGGATGTTGGGCGTGTCATACCAGCTCTCGGGCAACTGCCGCGTCACCGGCATCCGCCCTCCCCAGAGTAGCGACAACCGCACGCGCCAATGCGCGAAATTGGGGAAGCTGACGAACGCGCGCCGGCCAATCCGCAACAGGTGATCGAGCACGAGATCGGGCGCGCGTGCGGTCTGCAACGTCTGGCTCAGGATCGCGTAATCGAAGCTGGCGTCGGGGTAGCCGGCCAGGTCGATGTCCGCATCGCCCTGGATCACCGACAGCCCGCGGGCGACCGCCGACGCCACGTTGTGCGCATCGATCTCCAGCCCGCGGGCGTCGACGTCGCGGGTATCGCGGAGTGCGGCCATGAGCGCGCCATCGCCACAGCCGATGTCGAGCACGCGGCTACCCTGCGCGACGTTCTCGGCAATGACGGCGAGGTCGGTCCGCAATGTCTCAGGGGGCGTCATGGCGCACTCCGCAATTGCTCGGCGAGGCCCGGTGCGAGCCTCTCCATGTAGCGATCGGCATGAACCAGCGGATGGAAACCAAGGTCCGCATACACGCCGTGCGCGTCGGCGGTAACGAGCCCAAACCTGCGCAACCCGGCAAACGAAGGATGCTCCAGGAACCAGTTCACCATCCGCCGCCCGAGCCCCTGCCCGCGTACGGACTCGTCGACCCAGACGTCCGCCAGCCACGCAAACGTCGCGTGATCCGTAATCATTCGCGCAAAGCCGACCTGTTGCTCGTTCTCGTACGCGCCAAGACAATGCGACCCGGCGATCGCGCGCTCGACCAGACTGCGCTCGATCCCTGGCGACCAGTAACTGCTCGCAAGCCAGCCGTGGACGCGGTCGACCTGCAACTTGCCTGCGTCGTCGGACAGGATGACCGTCATCGGCCGGCCCTCAGGAAGCCGTCGACGACGCGGTTGAGATCGGGCGCCTCCAGCAGGAACGCGTCGTGACCATACGGGCTCGACAGCTCGACGAAGCTGACCGGCGCGCCGGCAGCGTTGAGCGCCTGGACGATCGCGCGCGATTCGGCGGTCGGGTAGAGCCAGTCGGTGTCGAAGCTGACGAGGCAGAACCGCGATTTGGTGGCGCGGAACGCGTTGGCGAGCAGCCCGCCATGCTCCTCCGCGAGATCGAAATAATCCATCGCGCGCGTGATGTAGAGGTACGAGTTCGCATCGAACCGGTCGGTGAACGCGAGCCCCTGGTGGCGCAGATAGCTCTCGACCTGGAAATCCGCGTCGAACCCGAACGACTTCGCGTCGCGCGCCTGAAGCCGACGCCCGAACTTCTCGGTCAGCCCTGCCTCCGACAGATAGGTGATGTGCGCCGCCATCCGCGCGACCGCGAGCCCGGCGGTCGGCGCGTCGTCGTCGTGATACTCACCGCCGCGCCAGTTCGGATCGGCCATCACCGCTTGGCGCCCGACCTCATGGAACGCGATGTTCTGCGCCGTATGCCGCGCGGTCGAGGCGATCACGACGCAGGCCTTCACGCGGTCGGGAAAGGTCGCGGGCCAGCTCAGCGCTTGCATCCCGCCCATCGATCCGCCGACCACTGCGTGGAGCACGCCGACGCCGAGATGATCGAGCAGCATCGCCTGCGCACGCACCATGTCGCGGATCGTGATGACCGGGAAGCTCATCGCCCACGGCCGTCCGGTTGCCGGGTTGATCGTCGCGGGTCCCGAAGTGCCCATGCAACTGCCGAGCACATTCGCACAGACGACGAAGTGCCGCGCAGGGTCGATCGGCTTGCCTTCACCGACCATCCGCGTCCACCAACCGGGCTTGCCGGTGCGGGGGTGATGCGAGGCGACGTGCTGGTCGCCGGTCAGCGCGTGACAGATCAGGACCGCGTTCGAGGCGTCGGCGTTGAGCGTCCCGTAGGTCTCGTACGCAATATCCACTGGCGACAGCAGCACGCCGCCATCGAGCCTGAGCGGCCCCGGCAACGTGACGCGCCGCGCGAGACCAAAGCGCTGGTCGGTGTCATGGCGGGTCCCGGAGTCGATGGCAGGCGTGTCGAGCATGCCGCGCGCTACCATAAGCGGCGGCCGTCATGCCAGCGCCGCTTCCTCGATCCTCCCCCGCAAGGGGGAGGTGGCTGGCCCTTGCCAGACGGAGGGGGAGGTAAGGAAAACAGCTGTTGCGTCACCCTCCCCCTCCGTCGCCTTCAGCGCCACCTCCCCCTTGCGGGGGAGGATCGTGAACTCCGTCCTTGCCACGCACAAAGATTTGCCACCGCGCCACACCGCCCGCTATGTCCCGCGGCCATGACAAACATCACGCCCGCCCCTGCGCCGAAGCCCTGGATTCTGGGGATCGCGCCGTACACGCCCGGCCGTTCGACGACCGACGATGGCCGCTCGGTGATCAAGCTGTCGTCGAACGAGAACCCGCTCGGCACCAGCCCTGCCGCGAAAGCCGCGTTCGATGCCGCCGACCGCACGCTGGAACGCTATCCGGATGCGGGCGCGGTCGAACTGCGCGAGGCACTGGCGGCGCATTACGACCTCGATCCGGCGCGCGTGATCTACGGCACCGGCTCCGACGAGATCTTGCATCTTGTCGCGGGCGCCTATGCCGGCCCGGGCGACGAAATCATCCACGTCCGCTACGGATTCGCGGTGTACGAGATCGCCACGCGCCGCGTCGGCGCCGAGCCCGTCATCGTCGACGACCGCGACTATGCGACCGACGTCGACGCGATCCTCGCTGCCGTCACCGAGCGCACCCGCGTGGTGTTCGTCGCGAACCCGAACAATCCGACCGGCACGTTCACGCCGCGGGCGGAAATCGCGCGGCTGCATGCGGGACTGCCGAAGTCGGTGCTGCTCGTGCTCGACCAGGCCTATGCCGAATATCTGTCGCCCGAGGAGGACGATGCCGGCCTCGCGCTGGCGATGACCGAGGCGAACGTGCTCGTCACGCGGACCTTCTCGAAGATTCACGGTTTGGCTGCCGAGCGGATCGGCTGGGGCTATGCCTGCGCGCCGATCATCGACGCGATGCACCGCATCCGCGCACCGTTCAACGTGACGACGGCGGGCCAAGCGGCGGCGGTCGCCGCGATCGGCGACACCGCTTTCGTCGACGCGACGCGCGCGCACAATGACACGTGGCGCGGCTGGTTCGTCGAGCAGATCGGGCAGATGGGCAATGCGGGGCTTCGTGCGGTGCCGTCGAAGGCGAACTTCGTGCTCGTGCTGTTCGAGGGCACGCTGACCGCCGATGCCGCGTATCACGGGCTTATGGACGCTGGCTACATCGTCCGCTGGCTGCCGGGACAGGGCCTGCCCAACGCACTGCGCATCACGATCGGCACGGAGGCGGAAACGCGCGGCGTCACTGCGGCGCTGCGTAATCTGGTCGAAGCGGCCTGATGCTGCCGTTCGCGCGCGTCACGATCATCGGGCTGGGACTGATCGGCTCGTCGGTGGCGCGCGCGGTGCAGGCGACGATGCCGACGGTCCGCGTCACTGGCTACGATGCCGATGCGACCGTGCGCGAAGCCGCCGACCGACTGCAGTTCTGCGACGACGTCGCGGATTCGGCCGGCGCGGCGGTAATCGACGCCGACCTCGTGATCCTGTGCGTGCCCGTCGGGATCATGGGCGAGGTCGCCGCCGAGTTCGCGGCTGAGCTTCCCGCGGATGCGATCGTCAGCGACGTCGGCAGCTGCAAGGCCGAAATCGTCCGCGCGCTCACCGAAGCACTGCCCAACGCGACCGTCATCCCCGCGCACCCGGTCGCCGGTACCGAGCGAAGCGGGCCCGAAGCCGGCTTTGCGACGCTGTTCCGCCATCGCTGGTGCATCGTCACGCCCCCCGAAGGCGCGGACCCCGTCGCAGTCGAGCGCGTGTCGGAATTCTGGCGCAGGCTCGGCGCGCAGGTCGAGACGATGGCGCCCGAGCATCACGACCGTGTCCTCGCCGTCACCAGCCATCTGCCGCATCTGATCGCCTATACGATCGTCGGCACGGCGGGCGATCTCGAGGAAGTGACGCAGTCGGAGGTCATCAAATACTCCGCCGGCGGGTTCCGCGATTTCACGCGGATCGCGGCGTCGGACCCGACGATGTGGCGCGACATCTTCCTCAACAACCGCGAGGCGGTGCTGGAGATGCTCCAACGCTTCTCGGAGGACCTGAGCCATCTCCAGCGCGCGATCCGCTGGGGCGATGGCGATGCGCTGTTCGACCTGTTCACGCGGACTCGGGCGATCCGGCGGAGCATCGTCGAGCAGGGGCAGGACGATGACGTCCAGGATTTCGGGCGTACGCACGGGTAAGGGCTGAGCCCGCGCAGTACCTAAGAATGCCCCCCCCGGCGAAGGCCGGGGCCCAATTGGGTAGGCTCGAGTAACCGCGAGCAACGCACATTAAAACGTCCCCCAATTGGGCCCCGGCCTTCGCCGGGGTGGTGGACTGCTGGGGGGGTGCCTCCCCCGACGTTAGTCCAGCGCGTTCATCGCCGCGTGGACCCGCTGCTCCGCTTCCTCGCGCGGCAGGCCCGGCGGCACCACCTCGCCGAAACGGAAGGTGATCACCCCCGGCACCTTCGGCCCCTTTTTCGGCCACACCAGCCCGCTGTCGCACGCGATCGGCACCGTCGGCATTTTCAGCGCGCGATACAGCCCGGCAAACCCCGGCTTCAATGGCGGATGCTCACCCGGCGACACCCGCGTCCCTTCCGGAAAGATCAGGATCGAGCGTCCGGTCGCCTTCGCCGCGGTCGCCTCGCGCATCATGTTCCGCATCGCCTTCGCCGACGCCTCGCGGTCGACGACGATCGCACCGTAGCGCCGCGCCGCCCAACCCCAGGCCGGGATATCCGCCAGTTCGCGCTTCAACACGATCGCCGGACCGTCGAGCAGCGCCTGCAACTCGAGCGTCTCGAACATCGCCTGATGCTTGCACGCATAGAACGCCGGCCCGGTCGGCCGTGTCCCCTCCACGCGGATATGCACACCGAGAATCCACCGCGCACACCACCTGTGGAAGCGCGTCCAGATCGTCGAATGCACGATCACCGCGCGCGAGCCGAACAGCGCCGAGATCGGCACGGTCACCACGATCGGCACCGAGATCGTGTAGAAAACGAGCATGAACGCCCAGTTACGCAGCCAGATCATCCGCCATATCCAATCCACAACGCGATCCGGCGAAGGATCAACTTGTTATATTCGTTGACCAAAGTCCCAAGCCGCGGCGTCCCCGGCACGCCATCGCCGAGGATCACGACGTTCTTATCGAGCGCCGCCGCCAGTTCCATCCGCGCGCGCGCGACATGCCAATCCGAGGTCACTAGCCGCACCGAGCGGTATTTGTGCACACGCACCCACTGCGCGGTCTCCTCCGCATTGGAGCGCGTATCGACCGCGTCTGCACCGAGATCGATGCAGCATGCGAACAATGCGGGCGACGTCCGATATTCCAGCGCAAGATCGATCGGCCGCACCCCCGGCGCTACACCCGTCACGAGCATTCGCTTCGCCTGATGATCGCGGAGCAGCGCGATACCGCGATCGATCCGCCCTGCCCCACCGGTCGGTACGACGATCGCGTCCGAGGTAAACCCGTCGAGCGGTTTTGGCAGCAGCAGCATGAACAGCGCGAACCCGAACGCCCAGGCGAGCGCCATGATGCCGAACAGCCGGACGATCACAGGATATGCCTCAGCGCGCGGACGATCGTCACGCGGGCGGCGAGCGTGGCGAGGACGACGAACGCGATCGGCAGTATCGCCAGCGCCACCCAGTCGACTCCGCCCAGCGTCACCCCGCCGAGCAGTTCCGAACCCAGTCCGTGCAACCGGATCCCGACGAACGCGACCACCAGCAACGCCGCGACACCGCCGCCGAGTCCGCCGATGGTCGCGTCGAGCGCGATCCGCCGCTGGAACAGACGCGCGACCTGGAGATCGGTCGAGCCGAGCATGTGCATGACCGCGATCGTCTCGCGGTGCGTCTCCAACCCTGCGCGTGCGGCCAGAACCACGACCGCGGCGGTCGCACTCGCCATCAGCAGAACCAGCGCCAGCGCGAGGAACGTCAGCGAACGCATCACGTCGTTGACCGGCGACATCCAGCTTTCGTGGCGATCGACACGGACGATCGGGCTCAGGCGGCGGACACTGGTCGCGACCCGCGCCGCGGCCGCTTCGTCGTGATCAGCTAGGTCAACGTCGATCATCGCAGGCACCGGCAATTGCGGATCGGCGCCGTCGGACCCGAGCCAGGGTTGCAGCAGCCGCGTGAGTTCGGCGCGATCGACCGGCGCTGCCGTCGCCACCGCCGGCATCGTCCGCAACGCCGTTAGCACCCGCGCCGCAACCGCGTCACGACGGACCGGATCGCCATCGACGACCTGCACCGTCAGCCGGCCCGCCAGTTGCCGATCGAGCAAGCGCGCCGCGCCCGCGGTCGCCAGTCCCAAGGCGGCGGCTAGCATCGTCAGGAACAGCATGATCGCCATCACCCACGTCATTGCGCGCAGGCCGCCCGCTTCGTCGAGCACGCGGCGCTCGACCGATGATCGCGCCTTCGACACCCCCATCATTCGGGCCGCGTCGGCGGATAGCGGAGCGAGCCGGTCGGATCGAGCAGCCGCCCGCGATCGAGCCGCATCATCTGCGCGCCCGGAATCCGCCCAAGCAGGTGGAAGTCGTGCGTCGCGACCACCACGGTCGTCCCCAGCTTGTTGAGCGATTCGAACAGGTGGAGCAGTCGCTCGGCCATGTCGGGATCGACATTGCCGGTTGGCTCGTCCGCGACCAGGATCTCGGGGCGCGCGATCACCGCGCGGGCGATCGCGACGCGCTGCTGCTCGCCGCCCGACAATGTTGCCGGCCGCGCATCCGCACGCTCGGTCAGCCCGACCCAAGCGAGCATCTCGCGCACCGGTTGCTCGATGTCCGCCTCTGGCATCCCCGCCACGCGCAACGGCAGCGCGATATTGTCCCAGGTCGACAGATGGGGGACGAGCCGGAAATCCTGGAAGACGACGCCGATCCGCCGGCGGAATCCGGGCAACCTGTCGCGCGACAACACCACCGCATCCTCGCCGAACAGCCGGATCACGCCGCGCGTTGGGCGTTGTGCAAGGTACAACAGCTTGAGCAACGAGGTCTTCCCCGCCCCACTCGCGCCGGTGAGGAAGTAGAACGCACCACTGCGCAGCGTGAAGCTGAGGTCCGCCAGCGTCTCCGGCCCTGCATCGGGGCCCGTGCCGTAGCGAAGCCCGACGTTTTCGAATTGGACGATATTCGCCATGACGTGGTTGCGCCCGCTCTCGCCCGCTTGATGCCCGTGCCAATGCCCGTATCGGCGCTTTGCCATGAAAGCCCGCGCCGCTTCAAGCTTGCCACATATGCGGGCCGCGTGCTTATTCGCCACGAGATACGGTCGCGCTCCGGCGGCCGCTGGTGAAGCGTACCCATGATCCTCCAATGTCCCGAGTGCAGCACGCGCTATCTGGTCCCCGACAGCGCGATCGGGACCGAGGGGCGCACCGTGCGCTGCGCCAATTGCAAGCATAGCTGGTTCCAGGCCGCCGCACCGGACGTCGAGGATGCGCTGGAGCTCCCGGAATCTACCCCGCTGGCGCCCGCACCGCCACCGCTGGCCCCGCTGGCAAGGCCGCCGATCGCGGAGCCGGTCGAACGGTTCGCGCCGTTCGCTCCTGCCGCACCGGTCGCGCCCGAGCCTGCGGTGGTAGCACCCACATTCGTTCCGCCCGCAACGCCGCAGATCGAGAACCTGCCGGTTCGCCTGCGTCGCAACACGACGCGGCGCTGGACGATCGTTGCGGTACTTGCCGGGCTGCTGATGCTGATCGCGGCGGGAGCGATCGTATATCTCGGTGCACCCGGCGTCGCGGCGAAGCTCGGTCTCGGGACCGGCAGCGACGAGACACCGCTACGGCTGCGCGACAATCCGATCGAGCGCCGCGAACTCGACAACGGCTCCGAGCTGTTCGCGGTCAGTGGCCAGGTCACCAACCCGTCGAACCAGCGCCAGCGCGTGCCCGACATCCGCGCTGAACTCCGCGATGCGCAGGGGCGGCTGGTCTATAGCTGGACGATCACCCCGCAGCAGCGGACGCTGGCGCCGGGCGGTGCGATCGACTTCAACTCCGCGACGCTGAACGTGCCCGCGAACTCGAAGCGCCTCGAGCTGAGCTTTGCCGGCGAGGCAACGCGCTAGGCGCGCCGCAAACGCCGACTTGCGATCCAGAACCGCGCGCCGTGCAACAGCGCGGCGGTCAGCATCCCCAGACCGGAGGCATAGACCAGCCCCATCGGCCCCACGCCGGCGCGAACAAGCCACCAGCCCGCGCCACCGGTGACGATGAAATACGCTACGATGCTGTTCACGCCCGCCACGACCTGATAGCCGAGCGAGCGGAGCGCGTAGACCAGTACCACCTGCGCCCCGTCGAACAGGATGAACGGCGCCCATACCGGCAGCATCGCCAGCGCGACCGCATGCGTCGCGGCATCGGCCGGAAACGCCGCGACGATCGGCCCCCGCGCGACGATCAGCACGATCCCGCACGCACCCAGCGCGAGCATCGACAGCCCGGTCGCGATCAGCGCGCGCGAGATACCGGTCTTGGGATCCCCCTCGCCCACCGCATTGCCGACACGGACGCCACACGCGGAGCCAAGCCCAAGCGCCAACCCGAACGTGACGTTGTGGACCGAGAACACGATCTGGAACGCGTGCGCGACGTCGTCGCCGAACTGCGTCGACAGTGCGATCAGGATCGAGAAGCCGGCAAGCTCCAGGCCGGAAGCAACGGCTGGCACGATCCCGAACACCGCCAGCGCCGCGATCCCGGCTGGCACCCCGCGCCAGGCGGCCAGATCGATTCGCCGAACGCCGCGCTCCTTTGCGCGCGGCAAGGTCAGCGCCGCGGCGATCATCCCGACCGCCCCCAATCCCGACGCGATCGCGGTGGCCGTCGCTGCCCCGACAGCCCCCATCGCCGGCAGCCCGAGATGACCGCCCGACATCGCCCAGGCGAGTACGGCGTTCAGCGGAAGAATCGACAAATTCACCACCGCGACACGGCGCGGCAGGCTGACGCCCTCCAGGAAGAAGCTCGCGGCGACGATCATCAACTGCGGCGGATAGGTGAACGCCATGACCCGCACGACCCGCCCGGCCGGCTCGACCAGCGCGGGCGCGACGCCGATCCCGGCGAGCATCGCGTCCGCGAACACGAACATCACGCCGCCGACCACCAGCCCGAGCAGCAGCCCCAGCACCAGTCCTTCGCGAAGTACCTGCCCGGTCCGCGGCAGATCCCCTGCCCCGTCGGCGCGCGCGGTATGAACGAGCACGCCCGACAGCCATGCGAGACCGGTGACGATCGCGATAAACGTCAGCGACCGGCTGGCACCCAGCGCCGCAACCTCATGCGCGCTGACAAGCCCGACGACGATCACGTCGGTGACGTGGAGGATCGTCCAGTTGAGGCTCGTCAGCATCACCGGCCAAGCCAGTGCGAGGATGCGCCGTGTTTCAGCCTGCGTATCGTTCGAGAGAAAGGGCGCGGGCATTGTTTGCGGTACTGGACGAACGCTTTTTCGCAAAGGGCGTTGCGTAGCGTTCAAACCCTTGCTAGTGGCGCTCGCCTACCAGATGCCGGGTCCGCCCGGTGATGTTTCATGGGCGGCCATGGCGGAACTGGTAGACGCGCAACGTTGAGGTCGTTGTGGGCGAAAGCCCGTGGAAGTTCGAGTCTTCTTGGCCGCACCATTTTTCAGATTAGCGTAAACACCCCCTTCGAGGGTCCCCCTTTCGCGGCCGTGCGTTGGGCTTGGCGGAGGCATTGCATGAGTTCGATCGACGACACGATCATCGACACGCCCGAGGGGCCGATGACGTTTGCGCAGTGGAAGAAGAAGAACCCGGTCCAGCTGCCTTCGCGCCGGACCAAGGGGAAGAAGCTGCCTAACAAGGTGAAGCTGACCACCGACGAGAAATAGCGGTGGCTGGGGTTCGGATTCCCGACCGATAAGCCGACGCGCGCCCCTCCCTGGAAGGGAGGGGGGAAGCAGCGAGATCGTGTGTTTGTCGCTCAGTGCTTCCCCGAACTCCCTGACCCCTGCCTCGCCCGGATCATCCGCGCCTGGAACTTAACGCGTTGCCAGAACGTCGCGTCGTCGAGCCGCCATTGGCGGATCGCCTGAGTCGCCAGCGTCTCTATCAGCGCCTCACTCGTCGCCGCATCCTGCGCTGCAAACGCCCGTGCGAGGTCCTCGACGCACGGACCGTGGTCCGTGAAGTCGCGCGGCAGCGGCATGGGTGTCGGCTGGCTCGGCATCGGCATAGGTCTTTCTCCCTGTAATTAACGTCGACCACCGAACAGCGCGCGCGTGGCGCCACTGATCGAGGCTTGGTCGAACTTCAGCCGCATCGTGACGTACGGCCCCTGCCGCGTGTAGCGGTCGTCCTCGAAATCGCGGTCGCGGTAGCCGGACACATTGTAGCCGGCGCTGATCCACGTGTTCTGCGCGGGCGACACGCCGACCGACGGCCCGCCGCTCCACGACCACGCGCCGCGCTCCCACGCATGCTGGACCGAACCGCTGACGCCGATGTCGAACCGCGTGCCGATATCCTGGCGCAACTCGAACCCGGTCACGTCGATATACCCGTCATAGGTATCGTCGGCGAAGCGTCCGGCGACGTATTTCGCGCCGTAATACAGCGTCGCCTCGGTGCCGTGGCCGAGCCCTTCCGGACCGGTGCGATAGTTGACCGCCAGGTTGTTGATGATCCGCGACGTCACCTGGTCGCCGCCTCCGTACGCCGGCACGCCGAGCGAATTGGAGTCCGAGAACCCGGCATCCGCGCTCTCGTGCCGCAGCTCGAGCCGTTCGAGCACCGACCAGCGGCTGTCGAGCGGACGCAACGCGAGCGCGACGTCGGCGGTGGCATAGGTCGCGACCGCACCGGTCTTGTCCTTGATCGTGTACCCCTTGATGCTCGACGCGAGTGTCTTGCCCTGCCCCAGCGTGCGCAGGAAGTTGGTCGTGATCCCCCAGCGATCGCCGCTGTCGGCGTTGCGATATTCCAGGCGCCCGTTCACCGACCAGCGTGCCTGGCGGTAGGTCGCGCCGAGCGTCACTGCGGCGTAATCGCCATTGGTCTGGTCCTGCCCGACATAGCCACCCGAGGTGACCGGCTGGAACGCGTTGACCACCGCGCCCGTGGGAATCTCGCCCTTGAGCGTGTTGCTCGCGTCGAGCGTGCCATCGACGGTCCAGTTCTTGCCGAGCGGCACCGACTGGCTGAGCCCGTATTGCGCATAGGTCCGCGCGCCGTTCTCGCCGATCGCCTGCTGGTTGAGCGTGCTCATCAGCTTGGCACCGGTCCACGGCGCTACGTCGACGCCGAACTGCTTGGTATGCGCGACATAGCCGTCGCCGTTCGCAATCTCGTACCCGCCGATCAGGCGGATGCCGGGCTTGATGCGGTAGGCGAGCTGAATCTGGTGGCGGATTGGGAAGTCGACGCTGTCACTGTCGCCGCCGGGCGCGAACTGCGTTTGCCCGGTGAGCGTCACCGCATTGCCGAACAGCGCCTGCGTGCCGCCAACCGTCAGCAGCCGGCTGTCGCGGTTCTTGCCGTCCATCCCGCGATCCGACGCGAACTGGCCGCCCACGAAGATCGTGCCGGTGTCGCGGCGATATTCCAGGCGGGCCTCGCCGGCGGCGCGCGTGCCGGGGTTGGTCAACTGCTGCTGGTACCAGGCAACCCCGGTCACGCTCAGCCGATCGGTCAGCCGCAGTCGGCCGTCGAGCCCGAACTTGCGCGTCCCCGCCTCGACGAGGTTCTGCTGGCCGACGCCGAACGCGGTATCCTGCTGGCGCGCATAGGCGAGCAGATCGAGCTTGGTGCCGTGGTGATCGACCTCGGCCAGATAGGCGAGCCCACGCCCAAGCCCACCGCGACCGCCCTTGGCGATCTCGCCGCGCAGTTCGGTATTGGCGGTGACGTGCGCCTTGATGTCTGCGCCGAGCACGGTGGCCTTGCCGACGGTCTCGTCGCGGATCACCGCAGCGCCAACTTCGACGCGGCCGTTCGCGAGCTTGGTCGCGACGCGCGCAGCGGCCGCCAATTTCGCCGACCTGCCGCCCTCGACCTCGTAGTCAGCGACGATGAAGATCGGATTCAGGTTGCCGTCGCGGCTCAGGATCGGTTGGCGGAAGCGGACCGTGCCCATCGAGGTGTCGATGTCGTAGTCGATGTGCCGCGTGAGTTCGGTGCTGGCGACGATCAGTTCGGAGCGGAAGCGATCGCGGGTTTCGAGTCGTAATTTATCGCTGTTCGGCACGATGTTACGCCCCGACAGGCGGTAGGGACCGCTCAGCCCGTTGCCCTGGATTTCGTCGCGCGAATACAGCGTGTCGGTATGCGCGGCGAATCCGGTCGCACGCACGCGCTTGCCCTCATACGCGGTCTTGATGCCGTTGAGCGTGCGGTTGTAGCGCGTCAGCTGCGTATCGGTGAACCCGGTCTCGAAATCGCCGAACAGCGCGTAGAACTCACGACGCTCGAGCCGCAAGTACAGCTTCCGCCGGGTCGCAGCGTCATAGCCCTGGCGTGAGCCATCGCCGTATACGGTGTAATAGCGGTCGGGGTCGATCGTGCCGAGCAGCCCGCGGTCGGGATCGTATTTGCGGTCGCTGTCATAGGCGATCGTCGCCAGCCACGAGCCTTTGACGCGACCCTTGGCATAGAAAGCAAGCTGGCCATCGGTGACGACGCTGTTCCGCTGCGACCGCGGCAGGCCCGACTGCCGCTTGCTGAGCATGTCGTAGCCGAGCGAGCCTGCGCCGAACCCGACTACGACCCAATCCTTTTGCGATGCGGCCAGCCAGGCGCGGACTTCGCTGCTGTGGACGATCTTGTCCTCGGTCAGCGAGACGATCGCGTGGACGGCGCCGGCCTGCGTGGTCGGCTGGAGCGCGATGAAGGCGAGGCCGTCGTCGCCGACCACCTGCGCGGTAGTGGACGACCGCTCGCGACCGGCAAGCTGGCGGCCCTGTTCGAGTTCGGCCTCGACCGCCGCGGTATAGGGCTGGTCGACGGTGAAGGGGATCAGCGTGCCTGCGCGCACCGGACGACCGGTCTTGTCGGTCACGCGCACCGCGATCAGCGGGCGGGTAAGGCCGTCGGCGACGAGGCGACTGCTGGCAGCATCGAACACCGCGCGGACGCCGGGCCCGGAATAATGCACCACCCGGTCGAGCGTCTTCACCACGCTACCATCGGCGGCGAGCACGCGTGCCTGAAGGCGATTGTCGCCGTCGATCAACGGGATACCCGTCCAGCGCGAGACCGCGATGTCGGTGCCGTCGCGCTGATCGGTGCCGTCGAACGCGAGCGGCTCGACCTGCTTGCCGTTGATGGTCAGCGCGACACGCTGGCCGGGCGCGTGCTTGACGACCGCGCGAACGATCGGTGCGCGCGGGTTGTGGTCGGCCTGTGGGAACAGCCAGTCGATGCCGGCGGTCTGCTCGCCCGCCAGCCAGTCGCGGCTGCCGGCCGCGACGGCGGCATCGGCGACCGTGATGGGGAGGCCCGCGTCCGCCGACGCAGCCTTGCCGGTCGGCTTGAGCTGAAAGTCGACGCGCTTGAGCAGGCCGCCGTCGCCCTCGACGAAGCGCGAGATCGGGCTGTTCGCCTGACGCGTGTCGATGTCGCAGGCGACCGGTGCGTGCGTCGCGGGGATGCTCGACGTGTCGATCTGGACGACATGGCGCCCGGCGCGGACGCCCTCGAAATGGTACAGCCCGTCACGATCGGTGGAGACGAACGTGCCGTCCTCCATCAGCAGGCGGATTCCGGGCACGCCCTTGCGCTTGTCGACCGGATCGCCGCAATTCCCCTCGGTCACGCGGCCGATAATCGTCATCGCGTCGGTGAACAGCAGCGGGCGCAGGCGGACCGATGCCGCGGCTTCGTTGCTGGTGACGATGCCCTGCCCGACGACACGCGCGCGGTTGAGCGCTTCGCCGGTGGGTGCGCCGGGAGCGATGCTGACGACGTATTTCAGCTCGGCCGACGCACCCGCGGCGAGCACGGGTATGACGAAGTCGAGGCTGCGGCCGTCGGTCGACACGGTCGGCTCGTCACCGCCGCGCGCGGAATTGCGTTCGTAGCGCAGTCCCTTGGGCAGCGTGTCGGCGACGTGGAGTCCGCGCGCGGGGACCGAATCGCGGTTGGTGATTCGCAACAGGTACTGGACGAAATCGCCCGGCGCCGCTTCACGCACCGATGCCACCTTGGTCAGCAACAACGTTCCCGCACCGGGGCTGTCGAGCGGGATGTCGGCCGAGAAGGGCTCGGGCGTCGACAGCGTCAGCGATCCGCCGAAGCTGGTGTCGTTGAGGATGAACGGCGTGCCCTGCGGGTCCTTCAACGCGGCGAGCGTCGCGCGATCGACGGTCGATGGCGCGGTGTAGGTGCCGGGCGGCGTCACCTTCAGGTAATAGCGGCCCGGTGCGGTGAGCGGGAATCGGTACCGGCCGGTCTCGCCCGGGTACACGCGGCCGCTGGCGTCGGTGACGCTCTCGCCGGTAACGACGGTGGAGGGATAGCGGCTGACGCCGTCGTCGCCGAACACGGTGGCAGGCTGGCCGGCATCGTCGACCAGCGACACGGTGGTGCCGTCGACCAGCGCACCGGTCCGCGAATCGAAGGTGTAGCCGGCCGGATCAATCAGCAGCGACGCCATCGAGGCGAGGCTGTAACCATCCTCGGCGAAGCTCAGCTTGATCGTCGCGCCGCGCATGTTGCGGATGTCGCAGGCGGCGAGTTCGGGATGCTTGCCCGTCGCGCTCGCGGGGATGCCGCCCGCGAAGATGCCGCTGTCGGCTGCGGTCTCGGTGAGCGTCAGCGTCGTGTGGATCTTACCGACATCGACCGCGATGACTGCGGTCTCGCGCACGTCCGGGTCGTGGTTGCCGGCCTGGTTGTCGAGCACCAGGATCATATCGGCATAGATGTCGATCGCCGCGACCCAGGGCGATTTGGCGAAGGTCGCGGCATCGATCGGCGCGGGTGTGAACTGGAAGCTGGGGGTCGTCTGGCACGTCGCGCCCGTCAGGTCGTAATTGGGCGGCGGCAGGTGGAATGTGAGCGTGGTCGGGCGCTTGGCCCGGTTCACGTCGAGCGAAACCGTATTGGACGGCAATGTGCCTACGCCGGAATCGCTGGCCGCGTCGTCGAACGACAGCGTCGCGGTATTCTGGATACGAGTCGTCTGGACACCCGTCTGCGCGGCCGCCGGCAGGGTGCCGACGATCAGCCCAAGCAGGAGCGTCAGGAACAGGGCGCAAAGGCGCGAAAGGCGACGGAAGCTGGACATGAAGGGTCCTCTCCCGACGCGCGTCTCCACGCGCCGGGATCGGTCGTTCCTTGTTCGTGAGGAGCGGAGTCTGGGTGGTGGGACTTAGTTGATCGTCACGCGGAAGCTTGCCGCCACCGACGTCCCGCCGAGCAGGGTCGGAATCGTCGCGGTCACCTTCTTCGTGCCGGCATTGTACGAGCCGGTGAACGGAGTCAGCGGGATCGCCGATCCGTCGTCGTTCGCAGGGAAGCCGTTCAGCACGCATGCTCCGCCGACGCCCAGCCCACCGATCGTGATCGATCCCGGCTGATAGGTCGTATTGGCCGGGATGATATCGGTGAGGTTGATGTTGCTCGCAGGCACCAGCAGCGTCGCGTTGTTGACGACCAGGCAATATTGCACGACCGCGCCCGGAATTGCCTTCGGCAGCAACAGGCCGGAGACCGGATCGGAAATCACCACCGACGACTTCGTCACCGTCAGGTTGACGTTGCGCGTCGTGATTTCATAGCCGAGTGCCGCACGGCCATAGCCGTTGCTGGCGATATCGGGGCCGAGACCATCCGAATCATTGTCTGCGAAGACCACGTCGACCGCGTTGTCGTCGTTGGCGAGAAGGCTGGGCACCAGGGCCGCGCCCTGCGCCGCCGCATCGCCGCCCGCCGCGACCTGCGCGATCAGCGTGACACCCGCGAGCGAGACCGCCTGGACGTTGGGCACATCCGCGACGATGAACACGATCGCCGATTGATCGGCACCGAGTTCGTTGATGTACGTGGCGGTATCTGCGCCCACGTCATAGGTGCCGTTGCCGTTCGAATCGACGAACACCTTGATGTTGGTCACGTCGAAATTGTCGCCGGTGAACAGCCCCTGGATCGGCGTCTGGCTGGTCGACAGCAGGAAATCCTGGATGCCGTTGGTGTTGTTCGTCACCTTGAACGTCAGGACGGCGCCCGCCTGGCCGACCGAGACCTGCGTGTTGGCGGGCTGGTTGGTGGCGACTGTCAGGTTGACCTTGCGATCGACCACGAACGTCGCGGCGTTCGACGTCGCCGATTGCTGGACGCCGTTGACCAGATAGCTCGCCTGCGCGGTGTTGGTGACGGTCGTCCCGGCGGCGGTACCTGCTGGTCCCGGTCCGGTCTGTGCCATGGCGGTACCGGCCGACACGATGGCGGCCGTACCGGCCAGCAGCGTGCGTATTACCCCTTTTGCGTACATCGTTTAGGTCTTCCTTCTGTGATGGTTTTGGTCGGGTGTGGAGAGAGAGATCGGCCGGATCATTTGAGGACGGCCTGGAACGCGAACTGGCCCTGCGAACCCGCCGCTAACGGGCTCGCGAGGCGCCACCGGACGCTGGTGACATCGTTGGGGCTCGCCGCGCGCGTGCTGCCGTCGGGGCTGCGGACGCGGAGGGTGGCGAGCGAACCGTAAGTCTTGCCGTCGACCGAGACGTCGGGCGCGGGCGAACCGGGATTGGCCGATCGATAGGCGATCTGGCGCGGCAACGGGTTGTCGAGCACCACGTTCGCCAGCGGCTGCGCGCCGCTGTTGCGATAGGCGAGAACGAAGATCACCTTGTCGCCCGGCGTCACCTTGGTCGGCTTCACCAGCGTAACCCGCGTGGTGCCGTCGGCCGCGGCGCTGCGGGCCTCGACGAGGATGCTGCTGCTGACCTGCAACGGACCGGCAGCCGCGGAGGCTGCGGCGGCCGTGGCGACCAGAACGGCGGCAGTCATTGGACGCGTAATCATGGCTTGGCTCCTCATTGGATCTTGGCTTTGAACTGGACGGTGTGGCTGGATCCGGCGGCGACCCGGCCGAGCGCGACGGTGACGCCGGCGCCCTGCGCGGCGCTCGGGTCGAAGCGTCCGGCATCGTCGTCGGCGCCATCGCTGAGCGGCGCACCGTCGAGCGTCAGGCTGCCGGGGACGAAGACGGTGCCGACAGGGATCGGGTCGGCGATCCGCGCGCCGGTGACGGCATCGGTGAAGCGCGCCTCCAGCGTGTAGGTGATGACCGCGTCGCGCACCGCGGTCTGCGATCCGTCGGCGGCCCGCACCGACTGGCTCTTGAGCAGCACCGGGCCCGCGAGCGCGGTGCCGAGCGGGACCGAGACGGTAGCGAGGGCGCCGGTCGGTCCGACCACCGCATCGCCACCGCCATCACCCGCGCTCGGATATACGTTGCCCGTCGCGCCGGATCCCGTCGTCGAGCGCGCGGTGACGGTCAGCACGGCGTTCGTGGCGCCACCGTCCGGCGTCGCGACCAGGATCGCGAGCAGCTTGATCGACTGGCCAGGTGTCAGGAGCGGCGTCTTGCCATCGACCGGCGCGACGTCCTTGGCAGGATCGTAGAGGCCATCGCCGTCGGTATCGATCACCAGCGTACGCAACACGGCTGCGCCGGGCGATACGGAGGCGGCCAGCACGAACGACTCGGCACCATTGTCGAGATTGGTCAGCGTGAAGGGAATGGCGACCGGCTGCGCGGTGACGACGACCGCGCCCCGGCCGTCGCGGACCAGCGCCACGTCGAGCCGCTCGGCGACGATGATCGTCACGGTGTTCGAACTGGTCGACTGCGCCGTACCATCGGCATCGTACCGCAGGCCGGCGGTATTGACGATCGGCGTACCCGCTGGCGTGCCGATCGGCGTCACTGTCGCTGGCGTCTGGGCAAGCAACGGCTGCGGCAATCCCGCGCTCAGTATGCAGGACAGCAGGCAAGGTGCCGCAGCGCGTCGAAACCGCCCGCTCTTTCCTCCATGCTGTGACATCAGACGAATCAATTTTCTTCCCTTCGATCGGGAACAAATTGTCCGAAGCCACTTAATCAAATACTACGAAATCATAATGGGATCATAAAGCCAAACTATGATAGTTAATGTGACAACATCCGTTTTCAGATGATCGGTTGTTACATAACATATCAAAACGGTATCTATCGTCATTTCTGTTCTATTGTTGAGCAATCCAGAACCGTAGTGGCTTTATTTATGCAGATACCGTCGAGACGCAAAAAGACCGGCCAGACGACGTCCCTGGACAAGACGCGTCATGGCCGGCCGTGACAGGCGTAGTGATCGAGTTAGCCGCGAAGAAGCGCGCGCAGATAGGCCTTCATCTGCTGATCGCCGGTATAGCTCAGCGATATCTCGACGCGCCGCCGGTCGGTCGGGTCGGTGACGCGGTCGATCAGCTTCAATTTGTGGAGATGCTCGATCCAGCGCTGCGACGTGGTGACGGGCGCGTCGGACATGCTGACCAGCGCCTTGATGTTCATCGGCATACGGTCGTCGCGCGATGCGAACAGCGCCAGGAGCATGTCCCAGGCCGGTTCGTGAAACAGCTCGCCAGGCAGGAAC
Source organism: Sphingomonas sp. Leaf230 (assembly GCF_001421745.1). GTDB lineage: Bacteria > Pseudomonadota > Alphaproteobacteria > Sphingomonadales > Sphingomonadaceae > Sphingomonas. The sequence continues at coordinate 325,850 of NZ_LMKW01000010.1, forward strand.
TTCCGCCGCAGTCGCCGTTGTTCGAGCACGGCATTCGCATGCTCGACGAGCGCGGCATCGTTCGGTTCGTTCCCCGCCGGCACCGGTTCCGCGGCCTTGGCAACGCGTCCGTTGAATTCTTCGGCGACGGCCGACAATTTTGCAGTCAGATCCTTGATCAATTCCACGACGGTTTCGTTTTTCACCAAAGGCTCCCCATTGCCATCGACCCGTTACCATCGACCCGTTACCATCGACCCGTTACCATCGACCCTCGATCGGAACCGCCATGCACGCAACCTGTCGCTGCTATCGCACGTCAATCCTCGACCACCCCAGATAAAGGCTGAGACACCCCGCCCCTCGAACTAGACGCCAAAACTTCAGCGCCGTCCTGCCGATTTGTTAAATGCGAAAACGCACGTCAACAAATAGAACTATATCTAGGTATGATATTCAAACTTATTTTATATTAATCAAATCGTTATGGGTCTTATAAGTTACCTAGCAGTCCGTTTTGGGTTTGGATGAGAACCACGAACCGCTATGTTCATAACAACGCGCAAGTTGGCGTTGAGGATGCTTCACGGCCAACATATCGCTTCAGACGCGAAACCGATTTGCGACGAACAGATATAGCGTGCGTCCCATAGTCCGATCGAACGTGCCATGCGTTGGACGTCGATCGCAGGAAAGGGTATCGTGTCCGCTTATCTCAATGCCGTAGGGTCCGCCGTTCCCGGTCACGATATCCACGCGGCGTTCATCGCCTGGGCGCGATCGCGCGTCGATGCCCGTGCCGAACGCGTCTTCGACCGGATGGCGTCGCGGTCGGGGATCGGGCACCGCTGGTCGGTGTTGCCGCCGACCGCGGACGGTGGCTCACCGGTCGACGATGCCGGCTTCTACGCCGGCGAGCCGCATCCGGGGACGGCCGCACGAATGACGCTGTACGCGGAGCATGCGCCCGACCTCGCGATCCGCGCGATCGAGGCTTTGCGCGAGAAAGTCGCGGTCGAGGGCATTACGCATCTGGTCGTCGCTAGCTGTACCGGGTTCGTCGCGCCGGGGATCGACCAGATCATCGCGCGTCGGCTTGGCCTTTCATCGAGCGTCGAGCGGCTGCTGATCGGCTTCATGGGCTGTTACGCGGCAATCGTCGCGTTGCGGAGTGCGCGGCATATCGTGCGGTCCGAGCCTGACGCCCGCGTTCTGGTGGTGACGGTCGAGCTTTCCACGCTGCATCTGCAACCGGCCAACGACATCGAGGCACTGCTGGCGATGCTGCAGTTTGGCGATGGGGCTGCGGCGGCGCTGGTGACGGCAGATGCGACCGGGTTCGCGCTCGAAGCACCGTTCGCCGCATCGTTGCCCGATAGCGAGCAACTGATCCGCTGGGACGTCACCGATGCCGGCTTTGCGATGCATTTGTCGGGCGAGGTGCCGGCGCGCATCGCCGCCGCGCTGTCCGACGAGGAGTTTCGTGCGATCGTGAGTGCCGGCCAGCCACCCGAATCGATCGACGGTTGGGCGGTGCATGCAGGTGGGCGATCGATCCTCGATGCGGTCGAGCATGCGATGCACCTGAAGCCCGAGGCGCTGGCGGCATCGCGGCAGGTTCTTGCGGACAACGGCAATATGTCGTCAGCGACGTTGATGTTCGTGCTCGAGCGATTGCTGGCCGGGCCGCCGGTCGAACACGGCGTTGCGTTGGCGTTCGGGCCAGGGCTGGCAGCGGAGGGCTTCGGGTTCCGGAGCGCGGCATGAGCCTCGCGGTTCGCAGCCAGGCCGAAGAGCTGATGGACGCCGACGACCTCGACGCAGCGACCTATGCCGACGTCGTCGGCGATCTCGCCACGGTCAACACGGTGACGATGGCGCGCCGCCCGACGCTCGACTTCCTTGCGCGTGCGACCAAGGGGCGGAAAAGCTTCCGGCTGCTCGACGTCGGGTTCGGCGATGGCGACATGCTGCGGCGGGTCGCGCGTTGGGCGAAGGCGAAGGGGATCGAGGCGGAACTGGTCGGGGTCGACCTCAACCCGCGAAGTGAGCAGGCGGCACGGGCGCATGGCGGGGCGATCCGCTATGTGACCGGCGACTATGCCGACCTTGCGCATGAGCCATGGGACGTGATCGTCAGCAGCCTGGTCGCGCATCATATGAGCCACGACCAGCTGATCGCGTTCCTGCGCTTCATGGAAGGACATGCGAGCGCGGGGTGGTTCGTCAACGACCTCCACCGCCACGGCTTTGCGCATTGGGGTTTTCCAGTGCTTGCGACGATCGCGCGCTGGCACCGCATCGTCCGGCACGACGGCACGCTGTCGATCGCACGCAGCTATCGCCCCGACGAATGGCCGCCGCTGCTGGCCGAGGCCGGCATCACCGAGGCGAAGGTCCGTCGCGTCTTTCCGTTCCGGTTATGCGTCGAACGCCTGCGCTGATCGTCGGCGGCGGGCTCGCCGGCGCCGCGACCGCGATTCGGTTGGCGCGTGCCGGCCTGCCGCATTTGCTTGTCGAGCGATCGCGCGAGACCGGTGATGCGATCTGCGGCGGGTTCCTGAGTTGGCGGACGCTGGAGACGCTAGCCGGGCTCGGGATTGATCCCGACACGCTCAACCCCGAACGCGTGACGCGTGCGCGCATCTTCGCGGGCAGTCGCCGCGCCGAGGCTGCCCTGCCCCATCCGGCGGTCTCGGTTACCCGCCACCGGCTCGATACGGTCCTGCTGGCTGAAGCCGAACGGCTGGGCACGCCGGTCGAGCGCGGCGTCACCGTACGCGAGATCGCCGCGACGAGCGCACGGCTCGCGGACGGCGCGACGATCGCGGCCGACGCGCTCTTCCTCGCCAGCGGCAAGCACGACGTTCGCGGCATGGCGCGCCCTGACGATGCGCGCGGTGCCGACCCGACCTTGGGTATCCGGGTGAGGATCGCCCCCTCGCCTGCGCTGAGCAAATCGCTCGCTGGTGGCATCGAGCTTCATTTGTTCGACCGCGGCTATGCCGGCCTGGCGATGCAGGAGGACGGCGCCGCGAACCTCTGCATGGCGGTTCACCGGTCAAGGCTTCAGGCAGCCGGATCCCCTGCGCAATTGCTCGAAGCCCTCGGCCGAGAGATGCCCGCGCTCGGCGAATGGGTCGTGCTGATCGACCCGAGCGCACAGATCGATGCGATCGCCAACGTCCCTTACGGCTGGCGCCAACGCACCGGCGCCGACGCGCTCTTCCGTCTCGGCGATCAGGCCGGCGTGATCCCCTCGCTCGCCGGCGAAGGCATGGGCATCGCGCTCGCCAGCGGAGTCTCAGCCGCGCGCGCCTACGAGAACGGTGGCCCCGCCGCCGCAGCGTCATGGCAGGAGGATTTCGCCCGCCGCCTCGCCCGCCCGATCGGCATCGCCAGCATCGTCCGCCACATCGCCGAGAGCGAACGCGCCGCGTGGCTGCTTCCTTTCCTGCGCCCCACACTGATCCAGGTCATCGCCAACGCAACCAGATTGGGGCAATCTTGAAAACCGCCCCGCCAGCACGAGATGCATGTCCATGGACCAGCTCAATCTTTCCGAGGCCGAATGGCGCAAGCGGCTCACACCCGAGCAATATCATGTTCTGCGTGAGGGCGGCACCGAGCGCGCCTTTGCGGGCGTGCTGAACGACAACAAGGCCGACGGGATCTACCGGTGTGCGGCCTGCAGCAACGAGCTGTTCGACAGCGCGGACAAGTATGATTCCGGCTCGGGCTGGCCGAGCTTCACCCAGCCGACCCGCCCCGATGCGGTCACCGATCACGCTGATCGCAGCCACGGCATGACCCGGATCGAGACGCGGTGCGCGCGCTGCGACAGCCATATGGGGCACGTCTTCCCGGACGGTCCGCCGCCGACCGGGCAGCGTTATTGCATGAACTCGCTCTCGCTCGAATTCCGGCCGCGCAAAGCGAACGTCGCGGCCTGATGTCGCTTGTAGGGCGGGACCATCGCGCGTAATTCTGCGGCCACATGGCTCGTACGCGTTCTGCTCCCCCGTCCCGTCGGTCCCCAACTCCCCCGGCGTCACGCTGGCGGCGGCGGCTGGTCGTCTTTCTCCAAGTCATGGTCGGGATCGGCATCCTCGCGCTCGGTGCGCTGGCGATCGCGGTGTATATTGCGATGTCGCAGCTGCCCAGTTTCGACAGCCTGAAGTCCTCGCCCAACGGCCAGATGATCCGCGTCCATGCCGCCGACGGCACGGTGATCGTGTCGATGGGGCCGAGTTTCGGCGAGTGGCTGCCCTACGGACAGATCCCCAAGGTGATGCGCGACGCGACCGTCTCGGTCGAGGATCGCCGCTTCCGCTCGCATATCGGCGTTGATCCGGTCGGCATCGCGCGCTCGGTGAAGGTACGGTTCGATCGCGGACACTGGACGCAAGGGGGCTCGACGATCACGCAGCAGCTCGCGCGGACGGTCTTCCTGAACAACCAGAAGAAGTTCGGGCGTAAATTCCGCGAGGGCATCTTGGCGTTCGCGCTCGAATGGAAGTTTTCGAAGGACCAGATCCTCGAACTCTATCTGAACAAAGTCTATTATGGCGGCGGCGCCTACGGGATCGACGCGGCTTCGCGGAAGTTTTTTGGCCACGGCGCGGATCACCTGAGCCTCGCCGAGGCTGCGGTCATCGCCGGCTTGGTCAAGGCGCCGTCCAATTACTCGCCGACCGCCGATGCCGAAGCCGCGATGGGCCGCGCCGGTGTCGTGCTGGAGACGATGCAGGAAACCGGCGCGATCACCGCGTCCGAGGCTGCCGATGCGGACGTGTCCGGGCTGAAACTAGCGCCCGAGCCGAAGCAGAACAGCGTGCGGTATTTCACCGACTGGGCGTTGCCGCAGCTCGATACGCTGATCGACGAGACCACCGAACCGCTGGAGGTCTGGACGACGCTAGACCTGACGATGCAGCGCCAGGCGGACGATGCGATCCGCGCGAATGCCCCCCCCGGAGCGCAGGGCGCGCTGGTCGCACTCGATCGCGGCGGCGAGGTGCGTGCGATGGTCGGCGGCAAGGACTACGTCTCGTCGATCTACAACCGCGCGACGCAGGCGGTCCGCCAGCCGGGCTCGTCGTTCAAGCTGTTCGTGTATCTTGCCGCGCTGGAAGCAGGGCATAAGCCCGAGGATTCGATCGTCGATGAACCCGTAACGATCCAGGGCTGGAGCCCGCGAAACGACTCGCGGCGCAACTCCGGCGCGGTCTCGTTGCGCACAGCGTTCGCTTATTCGTTGAACACCATAGCGGCCAAACTCGGGCAGGAGGTCGGCTTCAACACGGTCGCGGACATGGCGCGGCGGTTCGGCATTACGACGCCGGTCAACACGCACCCGTCGATGGTGCTCGGCACCTCCGAAGTCCGAGTGATCGACATGACGCGCGCGTTTGCGTCGGTCGCGAGCAAGGGCGTTGCGGTGACGCCGTACGGGATCACGCGCGTCACGGCGAACGGCCAGACGATCTACACGCATGAGGTCGACCGCAGCCATGTGCTCGTCGCGCCCTATGTCGCCGCCGAGATGACCGACCTGTTGCAGACCGCGGTCAACACCGGCACCGGGCGTGCGGCGCAGATCGGCCGTCCGGTCGCGGGCAAGACGGGGACGACCAGCTCGTCGAAGGATGGCTGGTTCCTCGGCTTCTCCAGCGGGATCACCACGGGTGTGTGGATGGGTCGCGACGATGCCAAGCCGATCGCCGGCCTGCACGGCGGCACCGCGCCGGCAAAGGCGTGGGCGGCGTTCATGAAGCCAGCGACGGCCAACCGTCCGATCGAGCAGTTCGATACGAAGGTCACGCTACCCGAATGGCAGCTGGAGCCGGACGAGGAGAGCTATTTCGGGCAGCCCGACAACGGCCAGATGGCAGTCGACGCGGATGGCAATCCGATCGAGCAGGGCCAGCCGCCGGTCCCGACCGATGCGCAGACCGGCGACACGATCCCGCGGCCCGATGCGGATCAGCCCGAGGTGGCACCTGCTCCGCCTCAACAGCAGATGAACCAGGATTGGATCGACCGAGTGATCGGGCGTGAGCGGCGTGAGCCGTCACCCGCGGGGCGGCAACCGCTCCAACGCGATGTGCCGCGCGATCAGGTGCAGACGCAGCGCTTCCAGAGCGATCAGGAAGAGCGTCCGAACCAGTGAAGCCCCGCGCCGTGCGTGCGTAGCCAGACCCTCGCGGGCGTCGGGTCTTCGCCGTACAATTGCTCCACGAGTGCGTGGAAGACCGGCGCGTGGTTCATGTGGACGCGGTGTGCGACTTCGTGCGCGACGGTGGCGCGGCGGACCCAGCTTGGTGCGAGGATCAGCCGCCAGCTGTAGCGGATGACGCCGCTCGATGCGCAGCTGCCCCAGCGACCCTTGGCATCGCCGACCGCGACCTGCGCGACGCTGACCTTCGCCTTGGCGGCGTATTCTGCGGTTTCGGTTTCCAGGACGGCGAGCGCGGTACGCTTGAGCCATGCTTCGACGCGACGGGCGATCGTTTCGGAAGGGCCAGACAGCGACAGGACCGAGCCCTCACGAACCACGGTTCGGCGGCTGCCCGGCGTCCACTCGATAGTCAGCGGTTCGTCGGCAACGGTGAGGACCGCGCCCGGCACGAACGGGTGCGGCTGAGGAAGCAACGCGCGCTGTTCGGCGATCCAGCCCGCCTTGTCCTCGGCCCAGGCCAGCGCCTGCTTCAACGCCGCACGCTTGGGGAGGACGAGGCGCGCCCGGCCACTCGCGGGATCGATCGACAGACGCGCGCGGCGTGCGCGCGGGTGACGGACAATCTCCAGGCCCTCGATCATCGGGCTGTCACCGGGTCAGAGCTCGCGGTCGATCACGTGATATTCGAGCTCGCCGGCCTCGTCCTCGCTGATCGTCCAGCCGCGCACCGATTGCTTGGCGCGGTGGACGGCTTCGCGGTCGCCGCAGACGAGGTAATGCCATTCGGGCAGCTGCTCGCCGGCTGCGCGCAGGCGGTAGGCGCAGGTCGACGGCAGCCAGTCGATCCCGCGGACGTTGCCGGTCGTCAGCCGCACGCATTCGGGCACATAGGCGTGGCGGTGGCGGTAATCGGAGCATTGCCCGCTGCGCCGGTCGAGCAGGCGGCACGAGACGTTGGTCGCGACGAGCTCGCCGGTATCCTCGTCCTCGAGCTTGTGGATGCAGCATTTGCCGCAGCCGTCGCACAAGGCTTCCCACTGGCCGCGATCGAGCTGGTCGATCGGCGTATCTTCCCAGAAGCGCGCGCTCACCGGACCCAGCGCTTGATTTCCGTCACCACTGCGTCGGGCCCTTGTTCCTGCGGCAGCAAAGCGAGGGGCTTGCCGTCCGGGTCCATCAGATAGGCCTGGCGTGAGTGGTTTACGAGGTAGCCGCCGCCGGGGGAGGCGTCGCCCTTGCTCGAATACACCGCGTATTCGGTCTTGATCCTGGCGATCTGGTCGTCGGTGCCGGTCAGCCCGACCATCCGCGGGTGGAACGCCGAAACGAACTGCTTGAGCACCGCGGGGGTGTCGCGTGCCGGATCCACCGTCACGAACACCGGCACGATCTTCGCGGCCAGCACGGGATCACTCGTTTCGAGCTTTTTCACCGCGGCGCCGATCGCTTGGACATCCGTCGGACACACATCGGGGCAGAAGGTGTAGCCGAAATACATGATCCGGTATTTGCCCGCGAACGCCTGCTCGTTGACGGTCTGTCCGTTCTGGTCGGTCAGCGTGAAGGCGCCGCCGATCCTGGCGCCTTCGAGCGGCGGTTTGGCGGGCGGTGCCGAGGCGGTGCACGCCGATAAGGCGAGTGCCGGTATGAGAAGGAAACGGAGGGTCATGGTGCCGCCAGCCTTGATCTGTTCGCTACTGCGGCGCAAGCGTCACCCGATATCCAGGACGAACCAAGGAAGTCTCTCGATGCGTATCCGCCTGATGCTCGCCGCTACCCTCCTGACGCCTGCGCTCGCCTGCGTCGCGGCGCCCGCGTTCGCGCAAGGCCAGTCGGAGGGGTACAAGTTCCTGTCCGCGGTGCGCGATGCGAAGAACAACGACGTGCTGGAGATGCTCGGCAAACCCGGCAGCAACATCATCAACACGCGTGACGTGACCAGCGGCGAAGGCGCGCTGCACATCGTCATCAAGCGGGGCGACGAGGTGTATCTGCGCTTCCTGCTGCAAAAGGGTGCGGACGCGAACCTGCGCGACGGCAAGGGCAACACGCCGCTGCTGCTCGCGGTGACGCTGGGCCAGACGAACATGATCCCGATCCTGACCGCGGCAGGGGCGAATCCGAACCTCGCCAATTCGGCGGGCGAGACTCCCCTGATCCGCGCGGTGCAGCGCCGTGACGTGGGCATGATCCGGGTGCTGCTGGCCGAGAACGCCGATCCCGATCAGGCGGACATCATGGCGGGCATGTCCGCGCGCGCCTATGCCAAGCAGGATGGGCGCAACCCGATCGTGAGCAAGCTGCTGGAAGATGCGCCGAAGAAGGTGCGGAAAGCCGTGTCGGGTCCGAAGTTCTGAGTTCTGAACTTCTGATCCTCCCCCGCCCGGGGGAGGTGGCTGGCGCTTGCCAGACGGAGGGGGAGGAAAGGGTCACGGTCGTTGCGTGTTCCTCCCCCTCCGTCACCTGCGGTGCCACCTCCCCCTGGCGGGGGAGGATTTAGTGTCAGAATGCCAGCCCGTCGGCATCCGGGTCCATCTGCGCGATCAGCCGCCGCGCCGCGCGTCGCGCGAACGCGAGCGTACACCGTTTTCGCACATGCGCCGGCAGCGGCACGGTATGCGCCTCCCGCACGATCGCCGCGTCATAGCGATCAGCGACGATAATCCCCGTCCGCTCCGGCAGGAACGCCGGCCCGTTCAGGGGCCCGACGTCGAACCCTGCCGGGACCGCCCAGAAATACCGGTCGCAATGCCCGAGATAATCGGGCCACTTCCCGTCGCCTAGCAGGTCCGCGCGCGACACCTTGATCTCGACGATCACGATCTGGCCACGCGCGTCCACCGCCATCAGGTCGGCGCGACGGCCACCGTCGAGCGGCACTTCGGTCATCGCGGTGAGGTCGTGGCGCAGCAACATCCGGATCACGCCGCGCGCCACGTCGGCCGCACATAAGGGTGATCCAGGTTCGTCGATGCAGGAGTCCGGCGGCATATCGAGCATGCGCCGGAAATAGAACAATCCGCGAACGAGGCAAGCCCATTCGCGGATCGCCTGCCGGTCAGCCCGCCTCGCCCTTCAGCGGCCGGGCGAGCAGGTCGCCGATCACGTCGCTCACCGGCGCGCCCTCCAGCAGGCGGCAGACGGCTTCGGTGATCGGCATGTCGACGCGCGCATCACGGGCGGCTTCGCGCAGGACGGGGGCGGTAAAGGCGCCTTCCGCGACGGTTCGGCGATCCGCCAGTAATGTCGCCGCCGAATCTCCGCGCCCGAGGCCGACACCCAGCGAGAAGTTACGCGAACTCGTCGAGGAGCAGGTGAGCACGAGATCGCCCAGCCCCGAAAGCCCCGCCAGCGTTTCCGCGAGCGCACCGCGTGCCAAGCCGAACCGCGTCATTTCGGCGAACCCGCGCGCGATCAACGCGGCGCGGGCGTTCTGGCCCAGCCCGGCCCCCTCAACCACGCCGCAGCCGATCGCGAGGACGTTCTTCACCGCGCCACCGATCTCCGCACCCGCGACGTCGGTCGAGGCATAGGTCCGGAAATGCCGCGCCGCGAGACGGGTCGCGAGCCGCTCACCGAGTTCCGCATCCTCACAGGCCAGCGTCACCGCGGTCGGTAGTCCGGCGGCGACTTCGTGCGCGAAGGTCGGCCCCGAGAGAACCGCGATCGGCGCATCGGGATGCACCGCGCGCGCGACCTCGCCGACGAGCCGCTTGCTCCCCGCCTCGATCCCCTTCGCACACAGCACAAGCGGAATGCGGCCGATCGGGGCGGCGGCGAGGACGCTGCCGACGTGCTGGGCGGGCGCGACGACGAGGATCGCATCCATGTCCGCGAGCGCGGCGAGGTCGTCGGTCGCGCGGATCGTCGGCGACAGCGCGACGCCGCCAAGGAACAGCGTGTTCTCATGCGCGGTGTTGATCGACTCGACCACCGCGCCCTCGCGCGCCCACAGGATCACCTCGCGACCACCATAGGCAGCGACCTGTGCGAGTGCCGTGCCCCACGCCCCCCCACCGATGACGCCGATTTTCATGCCTTAACCCCCGCGCCGCGAACCGCCTCTGCATTCGGATCGAGCGGCCAGCGCGGGCGGGCGGCGACATCGAGCGGATCGGTGAGGCCAGCGGCAAACCGCTCGGCCCCCGCCCAACCAATCATCGCAGCGTTGTCGGTGCACAGCCACAAGGGCGGCGCGACGAAGCGGAGACCGTGCGCCGTAGCGAGCCCCTGCAACGCGGTACGGACCGCCGTGTTGGCCGCGACTCCACCCGCAACGACGAGCGCGGTGGCGCCATGCGATGTCCGCAAAGCCTTGGTCGTGCGGTCGATCAGGCAGTCCACTACCGCCGCCTGGAACGAGGCGGCGATATCCTCGGGCGAATACTGGCCGACGACGCGCGCGACCGCGCTCTTCAGGCCGGCGAACGAGAAATGCGGCTCGGCCGAACCTTTCAGCGGGCGCGGCAGGGGGACGGCCTTGGGATTTCCCAACGCCGCGGCGCGTTCGACGGCAGGGCCACCGGGGAAGCCGAGGCCGAGCAGCTTGGCGGTCTTGTCGAATGCCTCGCCCGCCGCATCGTCGATCGTTGTGGCAAGGCGCCGATACGCGCCAACGCCCTCGACCAGCAGCAACTGGCAATGTCCGCCCGACACGAGCAGCAGCAGGTATGGGAACTCCAGGTCCGGATCCGACAGCCGCGGCGAGAGCGCGTGGCCTTCGAGATGGTTGACCGCGATCAACGGCTTGCCTGCCGCGTGCGCGAGCGCCTTGCCGGTGACGAGCCCGACCATCACCCCGCCGATCAGTCCCGGCCCCGCGGTCGCGGCGATCGCGTCGACGTCGGCCAGCGTCAGCTTCGCGTCGGCCAGCGCCGCGACGATCAGCGGCTCCAGCGCCTCGACATGCGCACGCGCGGCGATTTCGGGGACGACGCCGCCGAACGGGGCGTGCGCCGCTTCCTGCCCGAGCAACCGGTGCGCGAGGACCTGCCGGTCGCCGGTGACGAGCGCGGCGGCGGTTTCGTCGCAGGAGGATTCGATGCCGAGAATGATCATCGCGTGTCTGTATAGGCCTGCGTGAAGCTTGTCGAAGGGGGCCCCTTTCTGCATGGCACGCAGGATGACAGTTTTTCGGCTCGGTACGCGCGGTTCGCCGCTGGCGCTCACCCAGGCAGGCCTGGTCCGCGATGCCCTTTGCGCAGCGCATGGCTGGTCGGCGGACAAGGTCGAGACGGTCGTGATCCGCACCACCGGCGACCGCGTGCAGGATCGCGCGCTCGCCGAGATCGGCGGCAAGGCGTTGTGGACCAAGGAGCTCGATCGCGCGCTGCACGACGGCGACATCGACTGCGCGGTGCATTCGATGAAGGACGTCGAGACGATCCGGCCGCACACGCTGAGGATCGCCGCGATGCTGCCGCGTGCCGACGTGCGCGATCGGCTGATCGGTGCGGAGACCTTCGCCGACCTGCGCCCGCGCGCCGTCGTTGGCACGAGTTCGCCGCGACGCCGCGCGCAGATGCTGCGGCTGCGGCCCGACCTGCAGATCGTGCTGATCCGCGGCAACGTCGACACGCGGCTTGGTCGCGTCGCGAGCGGCGAGATGGACGCCACGCTGCTCGCCGCCGCCGGGCTCGATCGCCTCGGGCGCGACGACGGCCATGCGATCCCGACCGACATCATGCTGCCCGCACCGGCGCAGGGCGCGGTCGGGATCGAGGTCCTCGACGGCAGTACCGCGCACGCGATCGTCGCCGCGATCGACCATGCCGACACCAGCCTTTGCGTTCTCACCGAGCGCGCGTTGCTCGCGCGACTCGGCGCGGATTGCCACTCGCCGGTCGCGGCGCTCGCGTCGCTGGCGGGCGAGACGCTCACGTTGCGCGCCGAGTTGATCGCCGAGGACGGGACGTGCTACGTCGCCGGATCGATCGAGGGCAGTGCGGGCGAAGACCTGGGTACGATGCTGGCGGTCGACCTGCTCACGAGGGCGCCCGCGAGCGTCCGCCGGCTGTTCGCGGCATGACGTCGCCTCACGCGGTCGTCGTCGTGCGGCCGGAGCCCGGCAATGCGCGGACTGCGGCGGCTCTGCGGACCCTCGGGCTCGACGTACGGCAGGTTCCGCTGTTCGCCGTGACGCCGGTCGACTGGAGCGTGCCGGATCCGGCAGGGTTCGACGGGCTCTTGCTGACCAGCGCGAACGCGGTACGGCACGGCGGCACGGGACTGGACGCGTTAAAGCGCCTGCCGGTGGTGGCGGTCGGCGCGGCGACTGCCGCAGCAGCGATCGACGCGGGCTTTGCGGTTGCGGTGACCGGATCGGGCGATGCCCGCGACGCCGTTTCCGAAGCGCGCGATCGCGGCTTTGCGCGACTGCTGCACTTGGCCGGGCGCGATCGTGCCCCGACCGGCGACGGGATCGAGGCCCTCACGGTCTACGCGAGCGATGATGTGCCGATCGACGCGACGGTGGCGCAGTCGTTCGCCGATGCCGTCGTGTTGCTCCACTCCGAACGCGCCGCGATCCGGTTGAAGGCTATGCTCGATACGGCGGGCATCGACCGGTCCGGGATAGAGATCGCCGCGATCAGCGCCGCCGTCGCCGAAGCGGCCGGAACCGGCTGGGCGACCGTCTCGATCGCCCCGCAACCGAGCGATCCGGCGCTCGTCGCGCTGGCTGCTGCGCGTGCGAACATACGCGCGATTGACCATCCGGTGCGCGGCGGGGATAAGCACGCCATGAGCGACTACGTGCCGACCGATCGCCCACGGGCACGCGGACCCAAAATGGGCGTCATCATCGCCTTGACCGCGCTTGCGTTCATCGCCGGACTGGCGCTGATGGCCTATGCCGCGAGGAAGCTGCCCTGGTTTGGCGCCACGGCGTCGACCACCGCTGGCGCACCCGTCGCGGGCCAGAAAGCCGGCGCGAGCAATTCCGGGTATATCCCGTCGCAACCACTCGGCCCGGATGGCCAGCCCCAGGCAGCCGCGCCGGTCGACACCGCCGTGCTGGCAACGCGCGAGGCGACGCTGGCGGGCCAGTTGACCGCGCTCGAGGCGCGCACCGCGGCGATCACCACCGACGCAGCCGCTGCTGGCGCGCAGGCGACGCGGGCGGAAGGCCTGCTGGTGGCCTTCGCCGTGCGGCGTGCGCTCGATCGCGGGGTCGGCCTTGGGTATCTGGAGGAGCAATTGCGCCTGCGGTTCGGCCAGGCCCAGCCGCGTGCAACGATGCTGCTTATCCAGGCCGCGCGCCAGCCGGTGACGCTCGAGGACCTACGCCAGGGCCTCGATGCGATTGCGCCGGACATCACGAGTTCGACCAGTGAGAACTGGCTCGACACGATTCAGCATCAGATCGACTCACTGATAGTGCTGCGCAAGGCGGGAACGCCGTCGCCGATGCCCGCCGACCGCCTCGCGCGCGCGCGGCGGCTGCTTGGTGCCGGTCAGGTCGAGGCAGCCCGCGCCGAAGTCGCCCGCCTGCCCGGCGCCGCGCAAGCCGGCAACTGGATCGACGCGGCCCGCCGCTACGTCGTGGCCCACCAGGCGCTCGACCTGATCGAGAACACGGCATTGATCGGCCAGGCGGGACAGCCCCAGCCGGCGCCGGTCGTCATGCCAACGCCACAAACGGCAACCGAAACGGACACCGCCCCGGACCCGTCGGGTATCTGAGCCGAACTCGTCTCGCTTGTGAACAGCGATCTACGGCCAATGGCTTTTCATTCGCCTGTCCGAGATTCAACGGCGAGACCGTTCGATCTCTTTCCCATTGCAGGATAGCTGTGGAATAGTGGCGTACGGACGGATCGTTTCGGGAACACCCTCGGGGTCACGCACTGAAGTCGGCGGTGTGTTTCGATCTACGACAGTCCGGGACAGACTTTGCTTGATCCGGCTTTATCTTCTTCAACGCGGCCAGTGGGACAGCCGTTCTGTAGAGGAGGTCGACGCTCCATAGCGTCGACCCCTGTCTTTCCTACCACAACACGCCGCGGACAGGCTGCAACGGCTCTGGAGCCTCGTCGCCGATTGCTTGAAGCAGATCGATCTCGATCGTTCGGCACATTGCGTTCAGCGGGACGTCGTGGATCGTGTCCGCGAACGGGTCGACCAGATCGTCACCGATCTGCAGCACGGCGAGGAACATCAACCCGGCGATCGTCGAGCCGATCGGCGTCGCGAACCCAAGCGTCTCGACCAGGCCGATCGGCAGCAGGATGCAGAACAGACGCGTGAAGATGCTGGGGAAAAAGCGATACTGGTTTGGCAGCGGCGTGTTCTTGATACGCTCCATGCCACCCTGTGCGTTGGCAATATCGACGAGGATCGCCTCGAACTGCGTCTGCTGGATGGTGTCGATCCAGCCGTTGCGCCGCGCAATGTCAATCCGGCGGCCGGTGCCGTCGAGCAGGCCGTTGGCAATATTGGTGCGATCGAGCGCGAACGACGCCTCTTCCTTCGACAGGAAGCGCAACACTTCGGGAGGCGCTGGCTGCTTGCGCAACTGGCAGCGCAATGCGTTCACATACGCGATCTGGCGGAGCACGATCGTCCGCTTCATATCGTGGCCCTCGGGCTCGGGCAGCATGTTGCGCGCCATTCGCGCCAAGTTGCGCGAGGCGTTGATCATCAGGCCCCACAGCCCGCGGCTTTCCCACCAGCGCTGATACGCGGAGTTGTCGCGGAAGCCGAGGAACAGCGCCAGCGCGGTACCGAACAGCGTCAGGGGCAGGGCCGGCGCATGAAACGGCAAGACGTAATAGGTGATCGTGACGACGACGTCCCAGACGAAAAGACCCAGCAGCGGGCGCCAGACCTCGCTCAAGATTTGACTGAGGCGCGGTGTTGCAGTGACGATCAAACGAAAGCTCCCTTGTTAACAGGGCTTTTAATGCGCGAAGAGGCGTTTCGCTGCAATGCAGCGACGATCAGCCGCCCCGCTTAGCCGCCAACGAGCGACTGATCGCGCAGACCGCGCCAGATCTTTACCGCCTGCACCGTCTCTGCGACGTCGTGGACGCGCAGGATCTGGACGCCGGCCTCGGCGCCCTTAAGTGCCAGCGCGAGCGAACCGGCGAGGCGCTGGTCGACCGGCGCTTCGTTCGAGAGAGCGCCGATCAGACGCTTGCGGCTGGCACCGAGCATGATCGGGCAGCCGAGCCCGTGGAAGATCGCGAGGCCGTTGAGCAGCGCGAGGTTCTCGGCGAGCGTCTTGCCGAAGCCGATGCCGGGATCGACGATGATCCGCGACCGGTCGACACCACCCGCGACGACCGCGGCGATCCGGGTTTCGAGCCAGTCGAACACGTCGGTGAGGACGTTGGTGTATCCGCCGTCGCCGTGACCGCCTTTCTTGGGGTCGGGCGAATGCATCAGGACGACCGGGCAGCCGCTTTTTGCGACCACATCAAGTGCGCGGTCATCCCAGAGGAGCGCGGCGACGTCGTTGACGATGTGCGCGCCGGCGGCGAGCGTCGCCTCCATGACCGCGGCCTTTCGCGTGTCGACCGAGACGATCGCACCGGCGCGCGCGAGACGCTCGACGACGGGGACGAGCCGCGCGATCTCGTCGCCTTCCCAGACCGCGGGGGCGCCGGGGCGGGTCGACTCCCCGCCGACGTCGATCAGCGTCGCGCCAGCGGCGGCCATGTCGATGCCTGCGGCCGCGGCGGCGGCGGGGTCATCGACATGCTTGCCGCCGTCGGAGAAGCTGTCGGGGGTTACGTTGAGGATGCCGGCGATGATCGGCTGGTCGAAGCGGAGCGTGCGTTCGCCAAGCTGGAGGCGCGCGCGGGGGGCAATGATAGCGGCGTGGAGGTGCGCGGCGCGCTCGCCCAGCGTCGCGACATCGGCGACGGGGATCGTGCGGCGGGCGCGGCCTTCGATTACTTCGTACGCGGCGAACCACTGCAGGCCGCCCGCCAGGCGCGCGACGCTGTTGTCTTCGTAGCCGATCGGGGTGTCGACGAACTGGACGGGGCGTAGGTGGATGATCGTTCTCCTGCTCCCCTCCCTGGAAGGGAGGGGTCGGGGGTGGGTCTGCCGATTGGTTTACGTATCGCCCGCCAAGCCGCCAACCCACCCCCAGCCCCTCCCTTCCCGGGAGGGGAGCAAAAGTCAGATCGTGTTCGCCAGCAAATACGTCTGGCGGAGGTCGTCGATCGGCTTCAGCCCCTTGTCGCTTTCGTAATGCCAGAAGCTCCAGCCGTTGCAGGCGGGGGCGTTCTGGAGCGTCGAGCCGAGCTTGTGGATCGAACCGATCGTGCCGCAGTCGCTGAGCAGCGAGCCATCCGCGCGGATGGTGGCACGCCAGCGACGCTTCGAGTCGGTCAGCACCGCGCCGGGGGCGAGATACGCGTTCTCGACCAGCACGCCGAACGCGACCTTGGGCTGCGTGCGCGGGCTCATCATCGTCGCGAGTGCCGATTCGTCGAGCGGCAGTGCGGCCTCGATGCGTTCCTGCGCGGCTTCGATGTAGTCGCCTTCGCGGTCGATGCCGATCCAGTTGCGGCCGAGACGCTTGGCGACCGCGCCGGTGGTGCCGGTGCCGAAGAACGGGTCTAGCACGACGTCGCCGGGCTTCGTGCACGCCAGCAGGATGCGGTACAGCAGCGCCTCAGGTTTCTGCGTGGGATGCACCTTGGTGCCGTTCTTCTTGAGCCGCTCGGCGCCGCCGCAGGTCGGGAATTCCCAGTCGCTGCGCATCTGGAGCTCGTCGTTGAGCGTCTTCATCGCGCGGTAGTTGAAGTGGTACTTCGCCTTCTCCCCCTTCGACGCCCAGATCAGCGTCTCGTGCGCGTTGGTGAAGCGGGTGCCGCGGAAGTTGGGCATCGGGTTGGTCTTGCGCCAGACGATGTCGTTGAGGATCCAGTAGCCGAGATCCTGCACCGCCGCGCCGACGCGGAAGATGTTGTGATAGCTGCCGATGACCCAGAGCGCGCCGTCGTCCTTGAGGATGCGGCGTGCTTCCTTGAGCCAGGCGCGGGTAAAGCGGTCGTACGCGGCGAAGGTGTCGAACTTGTCCCAGTCGTCGGTGACCGCATCCACATGCGATCCGTCGGGACGATAGAGTTCGCCGCCGAGCTGGAGGTTGTAGGGCGGGTCGGCGAAGATCATGTCGATGGAATTCGACGGGAGCGCCTTCATGTGCTCGATGCAGTCGCCGCGCAGGATCTGGTCGAGCGGAAGGACGGCTTGAACCGCCGGCTCCCCTGCCTTTTTCGCACGCGGCCGTGCGATCGTGTCGATCAAACCCATGTTTTCCGCCCCTTATCGACGCCCATAGCGGCGGAATTGTCCGACTCCGTCAAGCAAACATTCGTTAACGGCGTTTCGGCGTGATTCCGTCGCTGCGACCAATCGAGTCGCCGTTGCCCAGATGTTGAGTCGTGGGAGACTCGCGGCTCAAGCCCTTGGGGTGTGGCGCGAAAGACTCAGCTCGTCGTTTCCTGTGCGAAAAGTCCCTCGCGCGCCAGATAGGCGGCGGCGACGGGGGCGAAACTGCGGCGGTGAATCGGCGTGGGGCCGTGTTCGCGGAGCGCCTTCATGTGGTGCGCGCAGCCATAGCCCTTGTTCGAATGCCAGTTATATTCGGGATGCACGTCGGCGGCGGCGATCATGATGAGGTCGCGCGTGTGCTTGGCGACGATCGAGGCGGCGGCGATCGACAGCGACTTCGCATCGCCGCCGACGAGCGGCGTGGCGGGGTAGGTCCAGCGGGGCAAGCGGTTGCCGTCGACGAGGACGTGGCCGGGGGCCTGGCCGAGTTCGACCGCCAGCGCGTCGACCGCGAGGGTCATTGCCTTCATCGTCGCCCAGTAGATGTTGAGCGTGTCGATCTCGTCCGGCTGGACGATGCCGATACCGACGATCGCGCAGCGCGTGAGGCGCGCGCAGAGTCGTTCGCGCTCGGAGGCGGAGAGCTTCTTGGAGTCGTCGATGCCGCGGGGGACGCCTTTGGCGGGCAGGATCACGGCGGCGGCTACGACTGGCCCGGCGAGCGGACCGCGACCGGCTTCGTCGACACCGGCGACGGGGCCGACGCAGAGCTTTTCGTGTTTCATGCCGGGCATTGGCGGTCTTTCAACTGGTCGAACGGACTGGTGCCGAGTGCGTGGCCCATCGGGCCGTGGCCTGCGCCTAGCCCCGGTGCGTTGGCAAGCGCGGCTCGGACGAACGCGATGGCGCGCTCGATTGCGGCGTCGAGCGGCAGGCCTTGGGCCAGCCCGGTGGCGATGCCGCTGGCGAGCGTGCAGCCGGTGCCATGCGCGTGGCGGGTTTCGATGCGGGGGTTGGTCCAGCGGGTTTCGCCGGCGTCCGTGACGAGACGGTCGATGACGGAGGGGCCTTCGGCGTGGCCGCCTTTTATGAGGACGGCCGGGCCTAGCGCGCGGATTGCGGTCTCCCCGCCGAGGGCTGCGAGTTCGGGGAGGTTGGGGGTTACGAGCGTGGCGATCCGCATGAGGCGGGTGAAGGCGGCGATAGTGGCGGCGTCGGCGAGGACGGAGCCGCTGGTTGCGATCATCACCGGGTCGAAAATGATGGGAAGTCTGCTCCCCTCCCTTTCAGGGAGGGGGGAAAAACGCTCTAGATATTCGGCGACCGCATTCGCGGTTTCAGCGGAGCCGATCATGCCGATCTTTATCGCATCCACACCAATGTCCGAGACGACGGAGTCTATCTGCGCAAGGACGATCTCGGTGGGGATCTGGTGGACCGCCTGAACGCCGAGCGTGTTCTGTGCGGTGATCGCGGTGACGGCGGTCATCGCGTGGCCGCCGAGCATGGTTACCGTCTTGATATCCGCTTGAATTCCTGCGCCACCGCCCGAGTCGGAGCCGGCTATTATGAGAACCCGCGCTGTCATTAAGTGTCCCAGATCGGGGCGAAGTGCACGAAGTGCAGACGCTGGAGCGGGTCTGCACCTTGCCTGAGGCAGGGCTGGAATGGGGATACCGGACTGGGGTTGGCGCGGTTGGCGGTCATGGGATCGGCTATGGCGTGATCGGTCGGATGTAGGACAGGGGTGCAGCTCTCTTCACCACCCCGGCGGAGGCCGGGGCCCAGTTGGGAGAGGTTGCTGACTGAGGTTTGCGTTCCGTTACTTCGACCTTCCCAATTGGGCCCCGGCCTTCGCCGGGGTGGTAGACGTGGTTGGGTGGCGCTTACTCGAACCGTTCCTAGTGCCGCCGCGCGCCCGCCGGCTTTTGCGGTGGTGCCTCGCCCAGCCTCGTCGGGCGGTCGAGCAATTCGCCGCCGCAGTTGGGACAGCGCTCGTCGAGAGCATCGGCACATTCCGCGCAGAAGGTGCATTCGAACGAGCAGATGAATGCGCCCGGCGCGTCGGCGGGAAGGTCGGTGGTGCAGCGTTCGCAGGCGGGGCGCATCTCGAGCATCAGGCGGCAGCCTTCCGGACGGCGTCGCAGATGCGGTCGACGACACGCTCGACCTGTGACGGATCGTCGCCTTCCGCCATCACGCGGATCACCGGTTCGGTGCCCGATGGACGGATGACCAGACGTCCGTTGCCGGCGAGTTCGGCCTCGGCCTGCGCGATCACCGCCTTTACAGCATCATCGTCAAGCGGCTTGCCACCGGCGAAACGGACGTTCTTCAGCAACTGCGGCAGCGGCTCGAACCGGTGCAGCACTTCGCTCGCCAGTGCGCCCGAACGCTTGACCTCCGCCAGGATCTGCAGCGCCGCGACCAGTCCGTCGCCGGTTGTCGCATAGTCCGACAGGATGATGTGGCCCGACTGCTCGCCGCCAACATTGTAGCCGCTCGAGCGCATCTTCTCGAGCACGTGGCGGTCGCCCACCTTGGTCCGGACGAGGCCGAGGCCCTGGGCCGCAAGGTGGCGCTCCAGGCCCAGGTTCGACATCACCGTCGCGACGAGGCCGCCGCCCGCAAGCCGCCCCTGCCGCGCCCAGCTTGCCGCGATCGTCGCCATCAGCTGGTCGCCGTCGACGATGGTGCCGGTCTCATCGACGACGATCAACCGGTCCGCGTCGCCGTCGAGCGCGATGCCGATGTCCGCGCCGCTCGCGACCACCGTCTCGGCGAGCGTCTGCGGGGCGGTCGAGCCGACGCCGTCGTTGATGTTGGTACCGTTGGGGGTGACGCCGATCGCGACGACGTCCGCGCCGAGTTCCCAAAGCGCCGACGGTGCGACCTTGTAGGCGGCACCGTTCGCGCAATCGATCACGATCCGCATCCCGTCGAGGCGGAGATTCTCGGGGAAGGTCGACTTGGCGAAATGGATGTAGCGGCCCTGCGCATCGTCGATGCGGCGCGCGCGGCCGATCTGGCTCGACGGTACGAGCGGGATGTCGCCGTCGATCAGCGCCTCGATCGCTTCCTCCGCTTCGTCCGACAGCTTGTAGCCGTCTGGACCGAACAGCTTGATGCCGTTGTCGGCGTAGGCGTTATGGCTAGCAGAGATCATGACGCCGATATCGGCGCGCATCGAATGGGTGAGCATCGCGACGGCGGGTGTCGGCATCGGGCCGACCATGACGACGTCCATGCCGACGCTGGTGAACCCTGCAACCAGTGCGGATTCAAGCATATAGCCAGACAACCGCGTGTCCTTGCCGATCACGACGCGGTGGCGGTGATCGCCGCGCAGGAAGTATGCGCCGGCGGCCATGCCGACCTTCATCGCCATCTCTGCGGTCATCGGCGAGACGTTGGTGGCGCCACGAATGCCATCGGTGCCGAAATATTTCCTTGCCATCACACGTGCTTTCCGTCCGGTATCGGGGTTTGCACCGTTGATAGCGCGGTAAACCACGAAGGGCGAGCATGTCGCAGGCTACACGGATCCTGATCGCCCTCATCGGCGGCATCGCGATCGGCATCCTCGCCGCCGCGCTCGCGCCGTCCCAGGCGATCGCGGTCACCGCGGTGACGCAGCCGATCGGCTCGGCGTGGCTGCACGGGCTGCAGATGGTGATCGTGCCGTTGATCGTCTCATTGCTCGTTACGGGAATCGGAGCGACGGCCGAGGCGGCACGCGCGGGACGGATCACGATCCGCGCGCTGGTCATGATGGTCGCGATCCTGTGGGCGGTGACGATCATGTCCGCACTGGTGACGCCGTTGCTGCTCGAAGCGTGGCCGTTGCCCACTGGGCTCGCGGGCGCACTGCGCACCGCGCTGACGACCACCGCGCCGGTTGGGTCGGTGCCGGGGATCGGTGCGTTCTTCGATACGATCGTGCCGACCAACGTCGTCGCGGCGGCGGCGGGGGACGCGTTCCTGCCGCTGACCGTGTTCGCGCTGGCGTTCGCGTTCGCGGTCACGCAATTGCCCGAAGCGCAGCGCAGTATCCTGACCGGGTTTTTCCAGGCGGTGGTCGACGCCCTGCTGATCGTGATCGGCTGGGTGTTGAAGCTCGCGCCGATCGGCATCTTCGCGCTCGCCTACGGTGTCGGCGCGCGGACCGGCACCGCGGCGTTCGGTGCACTGGTGCATTACATCGTCTGCGTCTCGGCGATCGGCGTGGTCGTGCTGATCGCGGCGTATCCGGTCGGGATGATCGGCGGACGCGTGCGGTTCGGGCGCTTTGCGCGCGCGGTCGCGCCCGCACAGGCGGTGGCGATCAGCACGCAGTCGTCGCTCGCCTCGCTGCCGGCGATGCTGAAAGGGTCGGTCGAGCTGGGGGCTTCGCCCGCCACCGCGGGGATCGTGCTCCCGCTTGCGGTTGCCGTCTTTCGTGCGACGAGTCCGGCGATGAACCTCGCAGTGGCGCTCTACGTCGCGCATCTGGTCGGCGTGCCGATCGGGCCGGGGCAGCTCGCCGCAGGGATCGCAACCGCGGCGATCACGACGATGGGTTCGGTGTCGCTGCCGGGTACGGTGAGCTTCATCGCCTCGGTCGCGCCGGTCGCGATCGCGATGGGGGTACCGATCGAGGCGTTGGGGCTGTTCATCGCAGTCGAGACCGTGCCCGACCTATTTCGTACCGTCGGCAACGTGACGATGGACACCGCCGTCACCATCTCCGTTTCAGCCCGCAGTGGCTCACAGGAGATTCCGCATGAAGTATCGCACGCTCGGCCCTGATTTTGAGGTTTCCGCGCTGGGTCTCGGCTGTATGCCAATGGCCGGCATCGGCAAGGGCATGTACGGCGAGGCGAACGCCGACGAGAGCATCGCGACGATCCACCGCGCGATCGAGCTGGGCGTGACGCTGTTCGATACCGCCGAGATCTATGGCCCGCTGGTCAACGAGGAGCTGATCGGCAAGGCGATCCGCGGCAAGCGCGACGGCGTCGTGATCGCGACGAAGTTCGGGTTTCGCTATGACGAGAACGGGATGACCGGGGTCGATTCGACGCCGGCCAATGTGCGGCGGGCGTGCGAGGGATCGCTGAAGCGGCTCGGGGTCGAGACGATCGACCTGCTGTACCAGCACCGTGTCGATCCGGGCGTGCCTATCGAGGATACGGTCGGGGCGATGGGCGACCTCGTACGCGAGGGCAAGGTGCGGCATCTCGGGCTGTCGGAGGCTGGGCTCGACACCATTCGGCGGGCTGCGGCGACGCATCCGATCGCGGCGCTGCAGAGCGAATATTCGCTTTGGGAGCGGGACGTCGAGGACGCGATCCTGCCGTTGTGTCGTGAATTGGGGATCGGGTTCGTGCCGTATTCGCCGCTCGGGCGCGGGTTTTTGACGGGGCAGATTACCGCGCGGTCGGATCTGCCCGAGGGCGATTACCGGCGGAATGACCCGCGCTATTCGGAAGAGAACTTCGCCAAGAACATGGAGATAGTGGCGGTGGTGAAGTCGATTGCCGATGCGCATGGGGCTTCGCCGGCACGGGTGGCGCTCGCCTGGTTGCTGGCGCAAGGCGACGATATCGTGCCGATCCCGGGGTCGAAGCGCCGGGTTACGCTCGAGGACAGCATGAAAGCGGCGGACGTTGCGCTGTCGGCCGACGATCTGGCGAAGCTGGATGCGGCCGCGCCGCGGGGTGGGACTGCCGGGCCGCGCTACGGCGAGAGGGCGATGTCGATGACGCGGATCTGACGGCCTCCCCTCCCGCTTGCGGGAGGGGTCGGGGCCTCCCCTAACCCCTCCCGCAAGCGGGAGGGGAACAGTCGCTCACTGAACGCCGTGCATCCACTTCTTGATCAGCGGCGAGATCAGCAGCAGCACGACGCCGATCCCGGCGGACACGAGCCCGATCGTCCAGAACACGCCGGCATAGGTATCCAGGCTGACCTTCAAATTGGTCACCTGGCCGCCGACCGTCTCGACGCTCGCGACCTGCGCGACGACGCCGGCGACATATTGCGCGACCGAGATCGACAGGAACCACACGCCCATCATCAGACCGACGACGCGCGCGATCGACAGCTTGGTGATCATGCTGAGACCGACCGGCGAGATGCAGAGCTCGGCGAACGAGTGGATGAAATACAGCCCGGCGAGCCACCAGATCGCGACCTTGAACGTCGGCCCGACCATGCTTGCGCCCCAGACGAGGAACAGGAAGCCGACGCCGACGCCGATCAGTGCGATGCCGAACTTGACGGGGATCGACGGCTCCAGGCCCTTGGCGGCGAGCTTTGTCCACAGGATCGACATCACCGGCGCCAGCGCGACGATGAAGAACGCGTTGAAGAACTGGGTCTGGCCGGCCGAGATGCTGAAGAGGCCGAACACGCTGAGGTCGGTGTTGCGATCCGCGAACAGCGTCAGCGACGACCCGGCTTGCTCGAACAGCGTCCAGAACACGACGTTGAACACGATCAGGACCATCGCCGCGAGCATCATCTGGAACTCGCGACGCTCGCCGTTGATGAACGACCAGATCAGGATGCCGGGCACCGCGATCAGGAACGTGCCGAACAGCAATTTGCCCATCAGCGACAGCGAGGCGATGTAGCCGACGATCCCGGAGCCCGGCACCGGCGGCACCGCGTTCATGAGGTTGACGAACAGCAGGTAGAAGATCGGGATGCCGAGCAGCGCGAGCGCGTAGATGCCGAGCGCGCGGTCGGGACCGGTGCGGACCGGGGGCTCGCCGTAGCCGTTGAGCTTGCCGCCATCGAACTGGATCAGCGTCCATGAGGCGAGCATGCCGATCGCGGCGAGGCCGAAGCCTGCCCACCAGCCGACCGCGACCGCGAGGAACGGACAGAGCAGCTGCGAGAACAGCGAGCCGAGGTTGATCCCCATGTAGAAGATCGTGAAGCCGGCATCGCGGCGCTTGTCGCCCTGCGCGTAGAGTTCGCCGACCATCGTCGAGATGTTGGGCTTGAAGAAGCCGTTGCCGACCGAGATCATGCAGAGCGCGAGCAGCATGATGGTGACGTAGAAGCTGCTGCGTTCGGCGCCGGATTCGAATCCACCCTTCTCGACCGTGCGTGCGGTCGAGCCGTCGGGGGCGAGCAGCGAGACGGTGCCGTCGTCGTTGCCCTTGATCTTCAGCTTGTTCGCGCCGTCGACGAGATAGCGGACTTCGCTATCGGCTTGGTCGACAACTTCGATCGCGTAACGCTGGTTGGCGATCGTGGCGTACGGCTTGGCGGTCTCGCCGCCGAAGCAGAGCAGCAGATAGCCCAGCGCCATGATGATCGCGCCGAACTTCACCGCGCGCTTCGAGCCGAGATACTGGTCCGCGAGATAGCCGCCGACCAGCGGCGTCAGATACACCAGCGCGGTATAGCCACCGTAGAGCCCGGTCGCCTCGCGGTCGCCGAACACGAAATGCTTGGTGAGGTACAGCGTGAGCAGCGCGCGCATGCCGTAATAGCCGAACCGCTCCCACGCCTCGGTGGTGAACAGCCGCGCGAGCTGGCGGGGGTGCCCGAACCAGGTTTCGCCGGACGCCGGGTTGATATGGGTGATATCCGGCTCTCGCGGGGTATCCGCGGTCGGGGTGTCCACCATTCTTACGCTCCCTGATACTCGTCTTGGCCGCCGTCGAACGCGGGGCCGTTATGGCGCGCAACCTAGCGGCAAAGCTCGGCCTGTAAATATCGCACATCAGGGCTTATCTTCCGGGACATGCTCAACGACCGCTCCACGCCGCTCTCGCTGCTCGCCACCCGCCGATCGGGAAAGCCCCGCGACCTGATCGCGCCCGGCCCCGATTCCTACCAGCTGGCGACGATCCTCGAGATCGCGGCGCGAACGCCCGACCACGGCAAGCTCGCGCCGTGGCGGTTCGTCGTCGTGGGTGACGAACACCGCGCGGCACTGTCGACGCTGATCACGGATGCGTACCTCGCGGAACGGCCTTCAGCGTCGCGGACCGAACTCGAGTCGCTCGACCAGTTCGCGCATCAGGCGCCGACGCTGGTGGTCGTGCTGTCGTCGCCGAAGGAGAGCAAGATTCCGCTTTGGGAACAGGAGCTTTCGGCGGGGGCGGCCTGCATGAACCTGCTCCATGCGGTGCATGCGGAGGGGTTTGCGGGGGGCTGGCTGACCGGTTGGCCGGCCTATTCTGACTTGGTGCGCGATGCCTTCGGGTCCGCGGCGGAGCGGATCGCCGGGTTCATGTTCATCGGCACGCCGTCGCGGGCGCTCGACGAACGGCCTCGCCCGGATATGGCACGGCTCGTAAGCCATTGGGAATCTTGAGCCTCGACTTTCCGCCAGATTGCTGTATTAGAACAGCATGACAGCGCTCAGCAGCGACGACAGCCCCGTATATATCCGCCTTCGCAGCACGATCGCTGCGGGGATTTTGCGCGGCGACTATCGTGCGGGCGATCAATTGCCGTCGGTCCGCGCGTTCGCTGCCGAGCAGGGGGCGAATCCGCTGACGGTCGCCAAGGCCTATCAGAGCTTTCAGGACGACGGGTATGTCGAGGTTCGGCGCGGGGTCGGGATGTTCGTGATGCCGGGTGCGGCGGAGGCTTTGCGGGTGGCGGAGCGCGAGAATTTCGTGACGACGCAGTGGCCGCGGATCTTGGGGCATATCGATCTGTTGGGATTGGATGCGCATGATCTTTTGGAGCGCGAGCGGGCCTGAGTCGCTGCGAGCGATTTCCTTCGCCTCCCCTGCCCCTTGCGTTTGTCTGCACCCTGTCCCGTTCGTGCTCCCCCTCCCCCGTTCGTCCTGAGTAGTCATCGAGTAGGCGCGAAGCGGCATATCGAGAGGACGTATCGAAGGACAGGTTGGCGCGGGGAACCCATGCTTCGATACGCGCCCTCGATACGCTGCTGACGCAGCTACTCGGTCGCTACTCAGCACGAACGGTGGGGCAGGGCGATACTCGGAGCCAGCCCCCGCGCTTCAGAATAATCCCAGCGCGGCGACGTCCTCGACGCTCAGGTCGATCCCGAACAACAGGCTCATGCGGATGCGGTACACGCGCGGGTCTGTGATCTCGCCGACGGTCGTGTCGGTCCCCGAGCGCCGGCGGTAGTTCCGCCCGATCAGCGACGCGAAGCCGTTCGGCAGGACGATGCTGGCGATCGGGGTGTGGGTGAAGCGGCTGGACGGTGCGGTCGAGGTCCAGTGGTTCGACATTGCCAGGTCCGCGTCGAACACTTGCGCGAGGGTGAAGCTGTATTGCGGCTGGAATCCTCCCGTCTCGCCGCGACCGTCGGTTGTCATCGGATCGCCGTCGCGGAGCAGCATCCAGCCTTGTTCGGTCGCTTCGAGGCGGAAGCGGGCGCCGTCGGGGGCGGTCGCCTCGGCGCCGTCGGCGAGCGGGAGGACGGGCGTGTAGCTGCCGCCGAAGCCGGTGTCGGCGATCCAGTCCTGGCCATCGATCGTCACCAGCGCAAAGGTGTGGGTGAGCGGCGGTACGTCTGTGACGGCGATCCACACGCGGGCGAGCAACGGGCGGGCGGTGAAGCCGAGTTCTTTGAGCGCATCCAGGAACAGCCGGTTATGCTCGAAGCAATAGCCGCCTCGACGTGCGGTGACGAGCTTGGCGAAGACTGAATCGGTGTCGATCGCGATGCCGCGGCCGAGGACGACGTCGAGATCCTCGAACGGGATGGCGAGACGGTGCGCGTGCTGGAGGCGACCGAGGCCGATCGAGTCGAGCGTCGGGCGCGCGGGCATCGCGACACGGAGGAGATAGGCGTCGAGGTCGAACATCGGTCGGGCTTTCACAGATTTCTGTTTCCCCATACCGTCCGTTGGGCGGGGGCGTCGAGTGCGGGGCACCGGATGTTGCATGTGACGCAGTGCCCCTCCCCGTTCGTGCTGAGCGAAGTCGAAGCACCTGCGCGTTGGGCATGCCCTTCGACTACGCTCAGGGCGAACGGGAAACGGGGCGACATCCCTGCTTGCTCCATTGCCCGGGGCTTATTCCGGGGACCACAGTTCCGCGTTCTCATTTCTCTCGGGTCTGCGGAACGGTGGATGCCGGAACGAGCCCGGCATGACGGTTGTTTGGGGCTGTCGCGAACAGAGGCGTCCCTCTCGATCCCCCCCGTCAGGGAGAGGTGGTTGGCGCTTGGCAGACGGAGGGGGCGGAAGGGCCACTTTCGTTGCGTGTTCCTCCCCCTCCGTCACCTTCGGTGCCACCTCCCCCTTGCGGGGGAGGATCGAGGGGGCCGCCCGGGTGCCCCTCCGCGACAGCCTGTACCGCCTTCCCACTAGCTACCTCCCCGGCGGAGGCCGGGGCCCAATTGGAACGTCGGATGTAACCGAGGACCGCGCTGATCGCGACCGTCCCCCAATTGGGCCCCGGCCTCCGCCGGGGGGGGAAGACGGGCCCGCGAGAGATCAGGCCGCGAAGAGTTCCGGCTCGATCGAGTACAGCACTGCCGCGCTGGCGTTGGCAGCGGCGTTGAGGCCCATCGCCTCGGGGACGATCTGGTCGAGGTAGAAGCGCACCGCTGCCGCCTTCATCCGGCCGAAGTCGTCGGTGCCGGCGACGCCGCCCTGCCGCTCCATCAGCCAGCCGCAGGTGGCGACCGACAGCATCGTGAGGAAGGGGTAGCTCGCGGCGAGCTTGTCGTCCGCGTCCGCGGTGGCGAGTTTACGACCGATCGCTTCGCACGCGTCGACCAGCGCCAGGAGCCGCTCGTCCTTCGCTTCAGCGCGGATGTCGGCGATCAGTGTGGCGAACGCGCCGCCATTGTCGAGGCCGAGTTTCCGCCCAACCAGGTCCGCCGCCTGGATGCCGTTCGTGCCCTCGTAGATCGGCGTGATGCGGGCATCGCGGAAATACTGCGCGGCGCCGGTTTCCTCGACATAGCCCATGCCGCCGTGGACCTGGATGCCGAGCGACGCGACTTCGTTGCCGAGATCGGTGCCGTGCGCCTTGGCGAGCGGCGTGACGAGTTCGAGGCGGTTGCGCGCGGCACAATCGCCGAGGTTGGCGCGGTCGACCTGCCCCGCCGCGTAGTAGACGAGCGCGCGCGCCGCCTGGGTCTGCGCCTTCATCCGCATCAGCATGCGGCGGACGTCGGGATGCTCGACGATCTTAACCGAGTCCTTGTTCGGCGAGCCGGCGCGCGCCGATTGCACGCGGTCGAGCGCATAGGCTACCGCGCCCTGCGTCGCACCCTCGGCGACCTGCACACCCTGGAGGCCGACGTTCAATCGCGCATTGTTCATCATCGTGAACATCGCGCGGATGCCGCCGAGCTCGGCGCCGATCAGTTCGCCGATGCAGTCGTCGTTGTCGCCGAAGCTCAAGACACAGGTGGGGGACGCGTGGAGGCCCATCTTGTGCTCGATCGAGACGACGCGGACGTCGTTGAACTCGCCCGGCGTGCCATCTTCCTGGAGGCGGAACTTGGGGACGAGGAACAGCGAGATGCCCTTCGTGCCCGCGGGGGCGCCGGGGGTCCGCGCTAAGACGAGGTGGACGATGTTCGGTGCCATGTCGTGATCGCCGAACGAGATGTAGATCTTGGTGCCCTTGATGCTCCATTTGCCGTCGCCGAGCGGGGTGGCCGTGGCACGGAGCGCGCCGACGTCGGAGCCGGCCTGCGGCTCGGTGAGATTCATCGTGCCGGTCCATTCGCCGGTCGCGAGATGGGGGAGGTAGAGCGCCTGCTGCTCGGGGCTGCCGTGATGCTGGAGCGCCTCGATCGCGCCGACGGTAAGCGTCGGGCAGAGCGCGAAGCCCATGTTGGCCGAGCCCAATGTGTCGAGCACCGCGGTCTGGATCGCGAACGGCAGGCCCTGCCCGCCCCATTCCTCCTCGACGCCGATTCCGCCCCAGCCGCCTTCGACATAATCCTTGTACGCCTGCGCGAAGCCGTCGGGCATGACCACGCCGTCTGGGGTCCATTTCGCGCCGACGGTATCGCCGGTTCGGTTGAGCGGGGCCCACTCGCCCGACGCCAGTTGCCCCACGCCTTCGAGGACCGCGTCGACGACATCGTCGCTGGCGGCGGCATAGCGTTCGGTCGCGGCGATCTCGCCGATCCGCACGACATGGTCGAGCACGAAACGCTGTTCGGTGGTTGCTGGAGTGAAGGCCATCGCATCCTCTTATCGCTACGGTTTGGACCCGCTATACGCCTGTGGAATGACCCGTCCACACCCTCGAATTTTACCCTACGGCACGGCCGCGATCGCCGAAGCCGCTGCGCTGATTCGCGATGGCGGCATCGTCGCGGTGCCCACCGAGACGGTGTATGGGCTTGCCGCGGACGCGACCAACGCGGAGGCGGTGGCGCGGATTTACGCAGCCAAGGGGCGGCCGAGTTTCAATCCGCTGATCGTGCATGTGGCGGACTTGGCGGCGGCGGAGCGGATTGCGGTGTTCGATGCGGATGCTCGGGCGTTGGCGGCGGCGTTCTGGCCGGGGCCTTTGACGCTCGTGCTGCCGGTAAGGGGGGATTCGGGGATCGCTGCGCTGGTGACGGCGGGGTTGGATACGATCGCGATCCGGGTGCCGCGGCATCGGGCGATGCAGGGGTTGATTGCGGCGTCGGGGCGGCCTTTGGCGGCGCCTTCGGCCAATGCGAGCGGGGGGATCAGTCCGACTACCGCCGGGCATGTTGCGGGAAGCTTGGGGGGGAACGTACCGTTGATCCTCGACGACGGGGCTACCGAGGCTGGGTTGGAGTCGACGATCGTGGCTGGGCGGACGGTGTTGCGGCCGGGGCCGGTGACGGCGGAGGCGCTTCTGGCGCAACTCCACCACCCCCCCGGTGAACAGCCCCCCCCCGGCGAAGGCCGGGGCCCAATTGAAACGTCTGAGATAACTGCGCGCAACGCCAAGCATAACCGTCCCCCAATTGGGCCCCGGCCTTCGCCGGGGGGGAGTGACGGTGGGATAATCGCTCCGGGGCAGCTTGCGAGCCACTATGCTCCCAAGAAGCTGCTGCGGTTAAATGCTACCGAGGCAGCGTCGAACGAATGGCTGATCGGTTTCGGCGAAGTGGCGGGCGACGTGACCCTTTCCGCATCGGGGGACCTGGTCGAAGCGGCGGCGAAGCTGTTCGATCTGCTCCACGCTGCCGATGCGAATGAACGTCCAACGATCGCCATCGCGCCGATCCCGCCTGAAGGCATCGGCGAAGCGATCAACGACCGCTTGCGCCGTGCCGCACATCGATAGTCCGTTCCCCTGCGCACGCAGGGGTCCAGGAGTCAGGTCGGATGAAGGTATTTAGCTGGGCCCCCGCTTCCGCGGGGGAACGGCTATCGGTCCAATCTACGCGTTCACTGCCGCCTTCGACCTTGCGGCGAAGCTCTTGCGGAGCTTCTGCAGCTTGGGGGGGATCACCGCCATGCAATACGGGTTCGAGCGGCCCGAGGTTTCCCAGTAATCCTGGTGATAGCCCTCGGCCTCGTACCAGGTGTCCATCGGCTCGATGGTCGTGACGATCGGCTTCGGCGAATCCGCCTGAGCCCGCTCCAGCGCTGCTTCCATCTCGGCCTTCTGCGCATCGTCCGCCGGGAACATCGCCGAGCGATACTGCGTGCCGACATCGTTGCCCTGCCGGTTCAGCGTCGTCGCGTCATGCGTCGCGAAGAAGATGTCGAGCAGGTCGCCGAGCTTCAACTGCTCCGGGTCGAAGCCGATGCGGATTGCCTCGGCATGGCCGGTGTCGCCACCGCACACCTGCTTGTACGTCGGGTCAGGGACATGCCCGCCGATATAACCGCTCTCGGCCGACTCGACGCCGATCACGTCCTTGAACACAGCCTCGGTGCACCAGAAGCAGCCGCCGGCCAGCGTTACATAATCCGTCATAACGATCTCCTTTCCGCCAATGTAGGAAGTCGCTACCCCGCAACAAAGAGGAGACGCGCGTGATTGACGGTAAGGTTATGGTGACTGGCGGGGCCGGCTATATCGGCAGCCACGCAGTGCTGGCGTTGCTCGATGCGGGATACGAGGTCGTCGTGCTCGACAATCTGGTCACCGGGTTCGACTGGGCGGTCGATCCTCGTGCCGCACTCGTCGAAGCGAACGTCGCCGACGATGCCAAGGTCCGCGCGGCGATCCGCGAGCACAACGTCCGCGCGATCATGCATTTCGCCGGCTCGGTCGTGGTCCCCGAATCGGTCAGCGATCCGCTCAAATATTACCGCAACAACACCGCCGCCAGCCGCGCGCTGATCGAGAGCGCGGTCGTCGAGGGCGTGGCCCACTTCATCTTCTCGTCGACCGCCGCGACCTACGGCACGCCCGAGAAGGTGCCGGTGGCCGAGGGCGATCCGACCGTGCCGATCAACCCGTATGGCATGTCGAAGCTGATGACCGAGGCAATGCTGCGCGACGTCGCCGCGGCGCATCCGATGAACTATGCGGCATTGCGCTACTTCAACGTCGCCGGCGCCGATCCGCAGGGGCGCAGCGGCCAGTCGACGGTCGGTGCCACCCACCTGATCAAGATCGCGGTCGAGGCGGCGACCGGCAAGCGCGACGCGGTAGGCGTCTACGGCACCGACTTCGACACCCCCGACGGCACCGGCGTGCGCGATTACATCCACGTCACCGACCTTGCCGCCGCGCATGTCGCCGCGCTGGAAGTCCTGGTCGCGGACCCCGCCAAGAGCCACACGCTCAACGCGGGCTATGGCAAGGGCTTCTCGGTGCTCGAGGTGCTCGATGCGGTCGACAAGGTTACCAACCGGACGATCGAACGTCGCCTCGAAGGGCGTCGCGCGGGCGATCCGGCGATGCTGATCTCGGACAATCGCGCGATCCTGGAGACGCTCGACTGGACGCCGCGCCATGCCGATCTGGACGGCATCGTCCGCGATGCGCTGGCATGGGAGCGGGCGCTCGCCGAGAAGGGCCGCTAGGACGCGGACAGATCGGGGGGCGGATCGGCGGGCGGGGTGCCGAACGCGTGGCGCTCGCCGCCGATCGCCCGTCGCGCGCGGGCGGTGGCCAGCCACCAGGCGAGCGCCCAGAGCGTGCCGAAGCTCCACCCGGCCAGCACGTCGCTCGGCCAGTGGACGCCGAGATACACCCGGCTGCAGCCGATCGCGCCGACCAGCAGGATCGCGACGACGAGCAGATACGCTCGGGTCGCACGGTCCCGAGTCACCTGCGAGGCGAGGCCGGCGAGCGTGAGATAGACGATCGCGCTGTTCGCCGAATGCCCGCTCGGGAAGCTCATGTTCGAGACGGTGACGAGGTGCTCGACGATATCGGGCCGCGGGCGGTTGACCTGCGCCTTGACGAAATCGACGATCACTCCCCCGGTGATGCTGGATGCGAGCATCGCCAGCGCGGTCAGCCATAGCCGCTGGACGACCAGCAGGCCCGTGACGACGGCCACGACGATCGTCAGCACGATGCCGCCGCCGAGCGCGGTGACGTCTATCGCGACGTTCGGCAGCCAGGACGGCCCGTGCCATGCGCGCAGGCCGAGGATGATCGCACGGTCGAACGCGAACGGCCAATGATCTACCGCGAGACCGACCAGCAGGATGAAGATGATGCCGACCGCGGCGACCGAGGCGCCCGCAAGAATCGCCGGGACATGCCGCCGCCTGCTCGGCGCATCGCCCGAGGCATCGATGGTGGGTCCGCCGGGGCTCGAACCCGGGACCTCTCGATTAAAAGTCGCTTGCTCTACCAACTGAGCTACGGACCCCCGCCATCGTGGACCGCGCACCTAATCGCGTGGCCGCTTTCGGTCAACCGATTGCGCCAATTGCCGGATCGTTCTGCCGGTGAGCGGATCGCGCCATGTCGGGACGAGCCCTGCGAGGGGGGCGAGGACGAACCCGCGTTCTCGGAACGCCGCGTGCGGTACGGTGAGGCCGGGTGACGACCATGCGCCGCCCGACCACAGGACGATGTCGAGGTCCAGCACGCGGCTGCCCCAGCGGCGTCCCGAGCGACGGCCGAATGCGCGTTCGATACTTTTCAGGCGGACGAGCAGCGTGGCGGGATCTTCAGCCGTCTCGATCAACGCGACGGCGTTGGCGTAGCGGCGGTTCGAGGGACCTAGTGGAGCGCTCGCGACGGTCGGCGATCGTATGACGACATCGCCGAGCGCTTCCAGCGCGGCGGCGATCTCGCGCGCTGGTGCGCCGTGACGTCCGCGTCGGTTGGAGCCGAGCGCGATCGCGTAAGTCGTTGCGGCAGGCGCGATCGTCGGGAGCGGGGTTGCAGGCGACATTTGGTCCGCCTAGCGCAATCCCATGGATTCCACACCTTACAGCACCGAGCTTCCCGAGCACGCGATCGACTCGGCCGACGAACTCGCCGGCGACATCGACGTCACGACCGTCTTTGCGCCGGTCTCCGCACTGCCCGAGACCGAGCCGCCACACGACTGCCCCCTCTGCCCGCGGCTCGTCGCGGTGCGCGAGCAGTTGCGGACCGAGTTCCCGACATGGTGGAACGCACCGGTCCCTGCGTTCGGCGATCCGGCCGCGTGGCTCGGCATCATCGGCCTCGCGCCGGGTAAGCATGGCGCGAACCGCACGGGCCGCGCGTTCACCGGCGATTATTCAGGGCAGTTCCTGTACGAGACGCTTGGGCGGTTCGGGCTTGCGACCGGGACATATGGTGCGAAGGCCGAGGACGGGCTGGCGCTCGACGGCGCGATCATCCTCAACGCGGTGAAGTGCCTGCCGCCCGAGAACAAGCCGACGCCGGAGGAAATCCGCACCTGCCGCCCATTCCTCGAGACGCAGGCGGATGCGGTGCCTAGTGCGCGGGTGTTCGTGGCGCTGGGGCATATCGCGCATCAGTCGGCGGTGAAGATGCTCGGCGGGCGGTTGCCGAAGGCGCGGTTCGCACACGGTG
Source organism: Sphingomonas sp. Leaf230 (assembly GCF_001421745.1). Classification (GTDB taxonomy): domain Bacteria; phylum Pseudomonadota; class Alphaproteobacteria; order Sphingomonadales; family Sphingomonadaceae; genus Sphingomonas. The sequence goes on from NZ_LMKW01000010.1 coordinate 360,180, forward strand.
CCGAGCATGTCATGCCCGATGGTCGCGTGCTGATCGATAGCTTCCATTGCTCGCGGTACAACGTGAATACGGGCGTACTGACGGCGGAGATGTTCGACGCGGTGTTTGCGCGGGCGCTGGAGTTACGTGGGGCGGTTTGAAACGCTCACCTAATTCCGGCCGCCAATACGGTAAGTGCCTCTCGCGGTAGAACAGACGCATTTTTCCAGTGGAGGTCGGGGTCCAGTTGGTGAGATCGTCGTGACAGAGCGCTGCCGCTGATCAGCGGCAGATCGCCCGTCTCAGATCTTGAGACCCTGCAACAGCTTCGGGAGATCGCCGCTTTCACCGCGTGCCTCCGCCATGAAGCTGTCCTTGAGCGGCGGGATCGCGTTGACGGCGCTGATGCCGAACCGGCGGACGGCGCTGGCAGTCTTGCCGGGGAGGCCGAACAGGCGGGTGAGCGTGTCGGTGGCGGCGGCGGTCATGAACGTGTCGAGCCCGCGCCAGCGCTGGTAGCGCGCGAGCAGCGCCGCGTCGCCGAGGTCGAGGCCGAGCCGCTTGCCCTCGACCAGCACTTCGGCGAGCGTCGCGACGTCGCGGAAGCCGAGGTTGAGGCCTTGTCCGGCGATCGGGTGGATGCCGTGGCCGGCGTCGCCGACCAATGCGAGACGCTGGTCGGTGATCCGCGCGGCGTGGTGGAAGCCGAGCGGGTAGCTAGACCGCGGTGTCGCCATCGATAGCGCGCCGAGGAAACCGCCCATGCTCTTTTCCGCTTCGGCCAGGAACGCGCGGTCGCCGAGCTTGAGCATGCCGGGGGCGTTCTTCGCGTCGACCGTCCAGACGATCGCGGAGCGGTGGCCATCGGCATCGTCCGGCAGCGGGAGCAGCGCGAACGGGCCGCTTGCGTAGAAGATCTCGTACGCGACATCCTCGTGCGAACGCTCGTGGTGGAACGCGGCGATGATCGCGGTGTGCTCGTACGACCAGCGGGCGATCGTGATCCCCGCGGCTTCGCGCGTCGGCGAGTTGCGGCCTTCCGCGGCGATCAACAGCGGCGCGCGAATGACGGCGCCCGAGTCCAGCGTGGCGGTGACGCCCGATTCGGCACGGTCGACCGACGTCGCGCGCGTCTTCATGCGGAGGTCGACATGCGGCGCGACGGTCGCGGCGTCGAACAGCGCTCGGCGGAGCAGCTTGTTCTCGTACATCGTGCCAAGCGCGCCATCGTCCGCGGCGGGGACGAAATCGAGCGCGCCGGGTTCGAGGCCATCGCTCACCCGAATCTGGCGGATCGCACAGCCCTGCCCTGCCAGCGTCGCGCCGATGCCGATCGCGTCGAGCATCCGGTGGCTCGCGCTCGCCACCGCAGAGGCGCGGCCGTCGAAGCCCGGCGCCAGCGTCACCGCCGGGTCGGCGGGGTCGATCACGATCGTCGAGATGCCGTGCACGTCGAGCGCCACGGCGAGCGTCGCGCCGACCAGCCCGCCACCGAGGATGATTACATCTGTGTCCATGCCGCCGCTTTATCCCGACCGCGGGTCGCTGCCAACGACGTTCCCGACGCGGTTTAACCCGTGTTTCAGCGTGGTTGCTTGACGTCCGAGCAACCCAGCGCGATGCAAGATCACTATCAAAGTGAATCTGGAGAATACGGGTCATGGCCAGCCGCGCGCAGCCAGCCTTGTGGCGTGAGACGGTGAAGGCGGGTGCCGTCCGCAGCGGCGCGCTGATCGCGGCGATCGCGTTGTTCGTCGGCACGCTGCTGATGGCGCTGGCGCTGGCGAGCTATCACCCGAGCGACCCCGCGCTCAACACCGCATCGGGCGGCGACCCCGCCAACCTGGTCGGGCCGCCGGGTGCATGGTTCGCGGATATCGCGCTCACGCTGTTCGGACCCGCGGTCGCGTTGCTGCTGCCGATCGGGCCGATTCTGGGCATGCGACTGTGGCGTGACGCGCCGCTCGGGCATTGGGTGCGGATGGTGCGCGGCGCGGCGATCGGCGTCGCGCTGATGGCGAGCGCGCTGGCGTTCGTGTCCGGCACGTCGGTGCTGGCGCTCCCAGCCGGCTGGGGCGGCGTGATCGGCCTGTCGGTCTCCAGCGCAGTACACTGGGCGTTGAGCTTCATCGGCCAGCCGGTCGCCGAGCTCTGGTCCGCGCGCGCGATCGGGCTGGTCGCCGCGATCGCCGGCGCGATCGTCTGGGGCAAGAGCATCGAGATCGATCTCGGCGAGCGCAAATGGCGCCTGCCCCGCCGCAATCGCACCGAAGCGCTTGGCTATGACGGCTTTGCGGAGATCGACGAGGACGACGACGAACCGCTGACGTTGACGCGCAAACCGGTCGAGCCGCGCGCGGTCGCCGAGCCCGACCCGCGTCCCGCTCCCGTCATCGCGGACCGCCAGAACGCACCGTCGCAGGCCAAGCCCAAGGAGCGCCAGTCGTCGCTCGACCTGCGCGACAATTTCACGCTGCCGAGCCTCGACCTGCTGACGCCGTCGCCGCCGAGCCAGGGCAATGTGATCGACAAGGCGGGGCTGGAGCGCAACGCGCGGCTGCTCGAGAACGTGCTCGACGACTTCCACGTCAAGGGATCGATCATCGAGGTGCGGCCGGGCCCGGTCGTGACGATGTACGAACTCGAACCTGCGCCGGGTATCAAGGCGAGCCGCGTCATCGCGCTCGCCGACGACATCGCGCGCAACATGTCCGCGATCTCCGCGCGCGTCGCGGTTATTCCGGGGCGCAACGTGATCGGTATCGAGCTGCCGAATGCGCGGCGCGAGGCGGTGAGCCTACACGAACTCGTCGGCAGCCAGACGTTCGAGGACCAGTCGGCGCAGCTGCCGATCATCCTCGGCAAGAACATCGCGGGCGATTCGGTGATCGCCGATCTCGCGCCGATGCCGCATCTGCTGGTCGCGGGCACCACCGGCTCGGGTAAGTCGGTCGGCCTGAACAGCATGATCCTGTCGCTGCTCTACAAGCTGACGCCGAACCAGTGCCGGATGATCATGATCGATCCGAAGATGCTCGAACTGAGCATGTACGACGACATTCCGCATCTGTTGTCGCCTGTGGTGACCGACCCGGCCAAGGCGGTGCGCGCGCTGAAATGGGCGGTCGAGACGATGGAGGATCGCTATCGCCAGATGTCCTCCGTCGGCGTGCGCAGTCTCGCGGGTTTCAACGACAAGGTGCGCGGCGCGAAGGCCAAGGGGCAGCCGCTCGGGCGCAAGGTGCAAACGGGCTATCACCCGGATACCGGCGCGCCGATGTACGAGGAGGAAAAGCTCGAATACGACGTGCTGCCGCAGATCGTGGTGATCGTCGACGAGCTCGCCGACCTGATGATGACCGCGGGCAAGGAGGTCGAATTCCTCATCCAGCGGCTCGCGCAGAAGGCGCGCGCGGCGGGCATCCACCTGATCATGGCGACGCAGCGGCCGTCGGTCGACGTCATCACCGGCGTCATCAAGGCCAATCTGCCGACGCGGATCAGCTTCCACGTCACCTCGAAGATCGATTCGCGCACCATCCTCGGCGAGCAGGGCGCGGAGCAGCTGCTCGGCAAGGGCGACATGCTGTATATGCCGGGCGGCAAGGGCATCGTCCGCGTCCACGGCCCGTTCGTGACCGACGACGAAGTGCGGCTGGTGGCGGATCACTGGCGCTCGCAGGGGCTGCCGGATTATATCTCCTCCGTTACCGAGGAGCCCGAGGAGAGCTTCGCATTGGAGGGCTCGCCGACCGGTGAGGATTCCGCGGAAGACCAGCAATATCGCCAGGCGATCCAGCTGGTGTGCGAGTCGCAGAAGGCGTCGACCTCGTGGCTCCAGCGGCAGTTGCGGATCGGCTACAACTCGGCCGCGCGGTTAATCGAGCGGATGGAGAAAGACGGCATCGTCGGCCGCCCGGATCATGTCGGCCGCCGCGAAGTGCTGCGCGATACCGAGGGGCATGCGATCTAAGGTCGGATCGATCCTCCCCCGCCAGGGGGAGGTGGCACCGCAGGTGTCGGAGGGGGAGGACACGGAACCTACGTTGTCGCCCCCTCCCCCTCCGTCTGGCAAGTGCCAGCCACCTCCCCCTGGCGGGGGAGGATTCCTAAAGTCCCTTTGGCTTGTCGAGGGTTTCGGACCGCCGACGCTCGGTATACGGGGCTGATACAAGTTCCGAAAAACAGGTGGGCGTGATGGGGTATCGGCGGTTCTGTGCAGCGGCAGCGGTGGCGCTCGCCCTACCCGGTCAGGTCTCCGCGCAGGACACCGCCAAGCAGACCCCCGGCAGCAGTGCGACCGACACGCAGCACCGCCCGCGCTCCGGCGTGCGCCGTGACAGCGATCTGTCGCCCTCCGCGCTGACCGCCGATACGCAGCGTACACCGCCGCCTGGCCTGTTCGCCGACTGGTTCGATATCCGCAAACGTCTGGCCGATCGCGGCATCGGGCTCAGCGCACGCTATGCCTCGGAAAGCGCGTATAATTTCTCCGGCGGTGACCGGAAGCTGCTGCGCGAGACCGGCCAGTTCGACGTCGGCGTGCTGCTCGATCTCGACAAGGTCGTCGGCCTTAGGGGCGGCGCGTTCCAGGCGACCGTTACCTACCGCCGTGGCCGCGATCTGGGTGCGGACGCCAATCTCGGCGTGCTGCAACAGGTGCAGGAAGTGTACGGCCGCGGGCAGACCGTCCGGTTGACGCAATTCTGGTACGAGCAAATGCTCGGCGAAAAGCTCGAACTCAAGATCGGCCGAACCAATCCGGGCGAGGATTTCGCGTCCTTCTCGTGCTATTTCCAGAACCTCAGCTTCTGCGGTGCGCCGCCGGGCAATCTGAACGGCGATTACTGGCAGAACTGGCCAATCAGCCAATGGGGGGCGCGGTTGCGCTACGACGTCAACGATCACCTGACACTGAAGACCGCCGCCTACGAAGTGAACCCGCGCAACCTCGATAACGACTTCGTGATCGGCCATTTCCACGGCGCGACCGGCGCTCTGATCCCCGTCGAGGCCGAATGGCGACGCGGCGATGACGACGGCCGGGTCGGCGCGTACAAGGTCGGCGGCTGGGTCAACACCTCGAACGGCGACGACGTGTTCTACGATCTGAACCGCCGGCCGATCGCGATCACCGGGCTCGAACCGCTCCGCCGCAGCGCGCGCTACGGGGTGTATTTCAACATCCAGCAACAGGTCACCGGCACCTCGAAGGACGGCAAGTCGGTCACCGGGCTCAGCGTGTTCCTCAACGCGACGCAGGCCGATCGTGCCACCTCGACCACCGACAACCAGATCGCCGCGGGGCTGTTCTACAAGGGGCTGGTGCCGTGGCGGCCGAACGACATCCTCGGCTTTGGCGTGGCGCGGACCAACGTGAACGGGCGCGTGGCGAAGGGCCAGGAACTCGATCCGGCGCGGCCCGCGGTGCAGGATGCGGAGTACGCGTCGGAGATCTATTACAGCGTGCATCCGACCAAGTGGCTCGAGTTGCGCCCGAACGTGCAGTTCATCCACAACCCCGGCGGCGTGCACGACGCAAACGACGTCGCGGTGCTCGGACTGAAGGGCGCGATTACGCTGTAGTCCGCGCGCCCTGACGGAACCCGCCGAATTCAGTGGCGGTTCAAGCGCAGGCGGGCAACGGTCGCGCCTTGAGGAGATTTCGATGTTCAATACCCGCCCCGCGGTGATCGCGACGATCGCCGCTCTGTCCGTCGCCGCCGTGCCTGCGCCGATCGCCGCGCAGGCGACTGGTGACTTGGCCGCCGTGCAGAAGCACCTGCAATCGGTCGAGACGATGACCGCCAGTTTCTCGCAGGCGGATCGCAATGGCAAGGTGCTGACCGGCGTGCTGACGCTGAAGAAGCCCGGCAAGCTGCGTTTCCAGTATGAGAAGGGCGTGCCGATCCTGATCGTCGCGGAGGGCGGCGCGCTGACCTTCATCGATTATTCGGTGAAGCAGGTGCAGCGCTGGCCGATCAAGAACTCGCCGCTCGGCGTGCTGCTCGATCCGACCCGCGACATCACGCGGTATGCGAAACTCGTTCCCGGCTACGACCAGCGGATCGTGTCGGTGGAGGCGAACGATCCGAAGCATCCCGAATATGGCCGGATCACGCTGGTTTTCGTCCGCAACGCGAGTGCGCCGGGCGGGCTGATGCTGCAGGGCTGGGTCGCGCTCGACAGCCAGAACAACCGCACGACGATCCGCCTGACCAACCAGAAGTTCGGCGAACCTGTCAGCGACAACAGCTTCCGCTGGAACGATCCGCGCCGCACGGGTGTAAGAAAATAACATAAAATTTGTGTCATTCATGCAAGCGACAGGTTCGGCCCCCTAGAGAGTGGCTCGCGGATGTGGGGCATTCGGGATTTTTCCCCCTGTTGCCCGGATGGTTTCCTCACCTCTCGCCTGCGTGACGAACGCTGAGTCGGCCCTCGCTCCATGCCCCCGGAGCGGGGGTCATTCGCGTAGAGCGGCAGGCAAAAAGATTTGCCTGACTCGCTCAAGCGCGGCCGACGGGCAAAGCCCGGTCGACGACAGCGGCTTTGCCGATGGCGCCTTCTCCCTTCTTCAAGGTCCGCACCCGCTTCCTTGTCCCCACCCCCCCGCAACGCTACATCGCGCCGGTGAAGATCGTCTCCTGGAACATCAACTCGGTCCGTTTTCGGATCGCCATCGTCGAACAGTTTCTGCGCGACGAGCAGCCCGACATCCTGTGCCTGCAGGAGACCAAGGTCATCGACGGCGACTTCCCGTTGGAGGCGTTCCGCGCGCTTGGTTACGAGCACATCGTCCTGCACGGCCAGCGCATGCACCACGGCGTCGCGATCCTCAGCCGAGTCCCGATCGTCGAGGACGACCGCTTCGACTGGCAGGCGAACAGCGAGGCGCGTCACATCGGCGTGCGGCTCGAGAACGGCGTACGGCTCGAAAACGTCTACGTCCCCGCCGGCGGGGATGTCCCCAATCGCGAGGTGAACCCCAAATTCGGCCAGAAACTCGACTTCATCGACCGCATGACGACCTGGTCCGAAACACTGCCCGGCCCGACAATCCTCGTCGGCGACTTCAACATCGCCCCGCTCGAATCCGACGTCTGGAGCCACAAGCAGCTGCTCGACGTCGTCAGCCACACCCCCATCGAGGTCGAGGCACTCGGCAAGTTGCAGGCGGCAGGCGACTGGGTCGATCTCGGCCGCCATTTCCACCCCGCCCCCGCCCGACTGTTCACCTGGTGGAGCTACCGCGCCAAGGATTGGGCGGCCTCGGATCGCGGGCGAAGGCTCGATCATATGTGGGCAACCGGTGCCGCCGCCGAAGCCGCGGTGTCGCACCACGTCTACGAACGCTGCCGGAGCTGGCTGAAGCCGTCCGACCACGTCCCGATCATGACCGAGTTCGCGTTTTGAGCAATCCCCGCGCCGCCGCCCGCGCGGTCGACGCGCTCAGGCGCGGCTGGCCGATCGCGATCGACGGGCTAGTGCTGCTCGCGGTCGAGACGGCGGATGCCGAGCGGTTGGCGGCGTTCGATCCCGACGCGAATGGCGGCGTACTGATCTCGTCGGGGCGTGCTGCGACGTTGAAGCTCGCGAACCAGCTCGCGGCCGCGGATCCGACCGAGCCCGTACTCGTCGATCGCGCCCCCTGGATCGACTTTGCCGCCGCGACCGCGCTGGCCGATCCGCAATTCGACTTGGCCACCCCCCTCAAGGGTCCGTTCCAGACGCTCCCGCTCGCCGATCCGGACGCGGCGGCAGCTGCCTTGCGACTTGCCCGGATCGCGGGATTGCTGCCGGCGTTCTTCCTCGGCACCGGCGAACCCGAGGTCCGCATCGCCCGCGCAGACATCGACGCACACGAAGACGCGAACCGCCTGACGCTCGCGGCACGCGCGCGGCTTCCGGTCGAGGGCGCGGAGGATGCGGAGATCGTCGCCTTCCGCAGCCCCGAAAGCGCGGACGAGCACATCGCGCTGCTGATCGGCCAACCCAACGGCCAGCCGCCGCTCGTCCGCCTCCACAGCGAGTGCCTTACGGGCGACGTGCTCGGCAGCCTAAAGTGCGACTGCGGGCCACAGTTGCACGCCGCAATCCACGCGATCCAGCATGGCGGATGGGGCATCCTGCTGTATCTGAGACAGGAAGGCCGCGGGATCGGCCTCGTCAACAAGCTGCGCGCGTATGCGTTGCAGGACCAAGGCTTCGACACAGTCGATGCGAACACGCGGCTCGGGTTCGCAGTCGATGCGCGCGATTTCGGTGTGGCGGCCCGGATGCTGACGCTGCTCGGACAGCGTGAGGTGCGGTTGCTGACCAACAACCCCGCCAAGGTCGCCGGGCTCGAAACGGCGGGCGTGACGGTGATCGAACGCGTGCCGCATTTCCTCCCCTCGAACCCGCACAACGCGCAGTATCTCGCGACCAAGCGCGATCGCACGGGGCATCAGTTCTGACCGACATTCCTCCCTCACGGCGCCTGATCGTGGTGTTCGGCGCGGCGGTTCGTCCCGATGGCAACCCAAGCCCCACCCTCGCCCGCCGCATCGCGTTCGCAGCGGCGGCGGCGGCGCGCTACGTCGATGCGGACCTGTTCTGCTCGGGCGCGAAGGGCACGCATGGGCCTTCGGAAGCCTCGGTGATGGCGGATGTGCTGGCAGAAACGGTCGACCGGTCGCGGATCCATCTCGACGAAGCCAGCGTGGACACGTTGCAAAGCGTCGTCGCCGCGACCGCCTTCGCGCGCGCGGGCCAATATGCGCAGTGCATGATCTGCACCGATGGCTATCACCAGCCCCGCATTCGCATGCTGTTCGCGATGCTCGGCATGCCCGCAAGCGCGATCCACGTGCCGCATGGCGGCAGCCGACAGTACCAGCTCAAAATGCGGTCGCGGGAAGCGGCGGCAATCCCGTATGATCTGGTCGCGGGGATCGGTGCGATCTGGCGGCGGAAGCGGGTTGGCTAAGCGATCATCGCCTCCACGCTGGTCGAGCGGAGCACGCTTGGCCGTCGTCTAGTTTGTTTCCCCGCGAAGGCGGGGACCCAGGCTGGGCTCCCGCCTTCGCGGGAGAACAAGGAGGCAGGAGACCCCAGGGCTCCGATCAAATGCTTCCAATCAACCGCGCCACGTCGTCGAAGCTCTCCGCCAGCGCGTCAACACCGATCGCCTTCAGCCGAGCACCATGCTCGGCATTGCAATGCGATCCCGCCGACAAACCAATGACATAGCCCCCCGAAGCCACGGCCCCCGTCGCACCCACCGGCGAATCCTCCAGGATAGCCGTACGCGCAATATCGACGCCCAACTGCCGCGCGCCGAACAGATACAGGTCGGGTGCGGGCTTCCCGTTCGTCACGTGTTCGCGGCCGCTATAGAGGTGATCGCCGAACGCATCGCGCAAGCCGATATGCTCCAGATGCCGCGCGATCCACGAGACCGGGCTCGACGACACGATCGCCTTGGGCAAGTCGGCAGGGAGCGAGCGCACGAACGCCACCGCGCCCTCGATCGCGTCGACGCCAGCCGCCATCACGCGCTCGTCCTCGGCCTTCCGCGCGGCGTAGAACTCCTCGGGGAGCGGTCGGTCGATCCAGCGCTCGACCGCGTCGATGAACTGCGGCCCGGCGAGCCCCATGAAGTTCGCCATCGAATCTTCGGCGCTGGTCGGGTGCCCCGCAGCGGTGAGCCATTCGGCAATGTGGCGGTTGCCGAAGGCTTCGCTGTCGATCAAAACCCCGTCGAAATCGAACAACAGCGCGTCGAACCGAACCGCAATGCTCACGCGCCCGTCCCCCGCGCGCCGAACAACGCACTGCCGATCCGGACATGAGTCGCGCCGATCGTCACCGCGGTCTCGAAATCGTCGGACATGCCCATGCTGAGGCCGGTCAACCCGTGATCGCGCGCGAGTTTGGCCAGCAGCGCGAAATACGGCGCCGGCTCGATGTCCGCAGGCGGCAGGCACATCAGCCCGGCGATCGGCAGGCCGGCGGCGCGCGCCTGTTCTACCAGCGCCGGCAGGTCGGCGATCGCGCAGCCACCCTTTTGCGGCTCGTCGCCGATGTTGACCTGAAGGAAGCAGTCCGGCCGACGATCGCTCGCCTCCATCGCCTTGCCCAGCGCGGCGACCAGCGACGGGCGATCGACCGCGTGGATGCAGTCGAACAACGCCACCGCCTCGGCCGCCTTGTTCGATTGAAGCTGGCCGATCAGGTGCAGTTCGACGTCGGGATATTTCTCACGCAACGCCGGCCATTTCTCGGACGCTTCCTGCACACGATTCTCGCCGAACACGCGCTGACCCTCGACGAGCAGCGGTTCGATCGCCTCGACCGGATGCGTCTTGGAGACCGCGATCAGCGTCACGTCGTCCGCGCGGCGATCGGCGATCTCGGCGGCCTTGGCGATCCGGCTGCGGATGGCCTGCAATTTGGTGGTGTCGTCAGCAATCATGCGGCGCGCTATAGGCAGCGGCGTGGCCCGTCGTAACCCCATTCCCGCGCGCTGGCTGATGACCGACGAGCGGATGGGCGACGCCTTGTGGCCTGCGCTCAGGCGATTGCCGCCGGGATCCGGCGTGGTGTTTCGGCATTATGCTACCCCTGCGCGGGAACGGCGGGAATTGCTGCGGCGGGTTATTCGCGTCGCGCACGCACGACGGTTGACCGTGGTAGTGGCCGGAAAGTCTACGATCGACGCCAACGGGGTGCATGGTCGGGCACGGACTCACGGGATCAGAACCTGGCCAGCGCATTCGAGGGGCGAGGCCTTGGTTGGTAAGCGCGCCGGAGCTGCTGCCCTGTTTGTGTCGCCGATCCATCCCTCCCGGTCGCACGACGGCACGGCCGGCATCGGCTCGGCGCAGGCTATGCGGTTCGGAAGAGGACTTGGGATACCAATGATCGCGCTAGGCGGAATGACCGATTCGCACTGGCGGCGCATCCGGCGGTTCGGCTTCCACGGCTGGGCCGCGATAGATGCCTGGCTGCCTATAGTACGCCGTCATCCTGACGAAAGTCAGGATGCAGAGTAATCGATCGCTGGGTCTCATGGCACTGGATCCTGACTTTCGTCAGGATGACGGGAAGGGAGAGCTGCGCCCCTCGGATCCAGCTCGCGACGATCAGTCTTGATTTCCGACGAGCCTAGCTGCGTCGGACGCCTAGAAGCGGAAGGCGGTGCCCAGATACACGGCCTGGCTGTCACGACGGTCGTCATCGACCTTCACGAAACGCTCGCGATCCGACCGATACCGCACGCCAGCCGTCACCGCGAGACTACGCGTCAACGCGTAAGACCCGCCAAGATCGACCGAATAGCTCGGCGCATCTTCCACAAGCCGCGGTGCGCTCGACAGCGGACGATCCGCCGCAGCCTTCACCGTCCCGCTGAAGCGCTTGGCGCTATAGCTCACCGCAAGGTCAGCCGCCTCACGCCCACCCGGCATCACGCCGAGATCGAGCTTGTTCACGTCACCCGAGATCGCGAATCGCTTCCAGCCGACCGACATGCCAAGGTTGTAGGCGATCGGCGCAATACCGACGGTCGGCGTGGTCGAAGCAAGGCTGGCCGTGTTGGCGACACCGCGGTTGGTCTGCGCACGGACCGCAACGGTCACCGCCCGGTTGTCCTGCCGAGTTTCGGCGGGCGTGAACTTGAAGCTGCCGGCGTCGAAGCCACCGCGCGCGAACATCGCGGCAAGGCGGGGGTCGGCAGCGGCCGGCGTAAACGATCCGATACCGCGAACCGCGGCGACGTTATGCTTGGCGATCCGGGCGGGCTGTTCGCTGGCGCCGAAGGCAGGCGCGACGATTGCGGCGGTGGCGACAAGCGCCCCGGCAACCACCCCAACTATTCCCCCACGCGTCATCACAACGAATCTGTCCTTCGAATCCCGTAATCGGATCCTGTTAAACCGCATCTAACATGAATTGATCCACAGCAAAGGCCGCAGAACCGCCCATTCCCACCCTTCGTCGCCGAATTGTCGGACAGTGTTGCAATCAGCACACAGATCGCCGCGATAGCGCTACCGAATCGGTTGCTCTCCCAGTCGGGGCCGCCCCCGCGCATACGCTCGTCGCGCACGCCGGCGTCTGCTTGCGGGCGCGCGGGCTCGCCTGTAGAGCAAGGGCTGATTTTCTTGCCAGGATGATGCCCATGTTCCGCCGCTCGCGTATCGCAGTCGTGCTGTTTGCCCTGCCTCTCGTCGCTTGCGGCGGCGGATCGGCGCGTCCCAAGGCGGATCTCGCCGCGTCGAAGATCACGACGATCGGCGTGAACAGCTATCTGTGGCGCGCCAGCCTCGACACGCTGGGCTTCATGCCGTTGCTGCAGACCGATTCCAACGGCGGCGTGATCGTCACCGACTGGTACATCAACCCGCAGACCCCGACCGAGCGCATGAAGGTCACCGTCTCGATCCTCGACCAGGATCTGCGCGCCGATGCGCTGCGTGTCGCTGCCCTTCGCGAAGTCAACCGCAACGGCCAGTGGGTCTCGTCGCCGGTGCAGGCCGCGACCACGCAGAAGCTTGAGGACATCATCCTGACCAAGGCCCGCGACCTGCGCCGCGCCTCGATCGCGGGCTGAGGACTGATATAATGGCGTCGCGTTTCAATGCGTTGAAGGCGGACGCGGCGTGGCAGAAGGTCTGGGACGAGCGCAAGACGTTCGCCGCCGACGACCTGTCGACCAAGCCGCGATCGTACGTGCTCGAGATGTTCCCCTATCCGTCGGGGCGCATCCACATGGGGCATGTCCGGAACTACACGATGGGCGACGTGCTCGCGCGGTTCCGTCGGATGAAGGGCATGGAAGTGCTCCATCCGATGGGCTGGGACGCGTTCGGCATGCCCGCCGAGAACGCGGCGATGGAAAAGGGCGTCCATCCGGGCAATTGGACGCGCGCCAACATCGCGACGATGAAGGCGCAGCTGAAGCGGCTGGGCTTCGCGCTCGACTGGACGCGCGAGCTGGCAACGTGCGAGCCTGAATATTACGGGCATGAGCAGGCGCTGTTCCTCGACCTGTTCGCGGCCGGCCTCGTCTATCGCAAGGAATCGGCGGTAAACTGGGATCCGGTCGACATGACCGTGCTCGCCAACGAGCAGGTGATCGACGGCCGCGGCTGGCGCTCGGGCGCGCTGGTCGAGCGGCGGAAACTGTCACAGTGGTTCCTGAAGATCACCGACTTCGCCGACGAACTGGTCGACGGCCTCGGCGCGCTCGAGCATTGGCCCGACAAGGTCAAGCTGATGCAGGAGAACTGGATCGGCCGCAGCCAAGGCCTGCAGTTCAAGTTCGACCTCACTGCTCCCTTCCCGCTCGCGGGAGGGGTCGGGGGAGGGCCTGACACGAACGCGGCAGCGTCCGAGGATGCCTCCCCTCCCCTGACCCCTCCCGCAAGCGGAAGGGGAATAGAGAGCGTCGAGGTGTTCACCACCCGCCCCGACACGATGTTCGGCTCCAGCTTCGTCGCGGTCGCAGCCGATCACCCGATCGCGCGCGCCATCGCCGAGACGAACCCCGACGCCGCAGCCTTCATCGAACTCTGCAAGCGTGGCGGCACCACCGCGGCCGAACTCGACACGCAGGAAAAGCTCGGCTTCGACACCGGCATTCGCGCGGTGCATCCGCTCGACAAGACATGGCACCTTCCCGTCTACATCGCGAACTTCGTGCTGATGGAATACGGCACCGGCGCGGTGTTCGGCGTCCCCGCGCACGACCAGCGCGATCTCGATTTCGCGCGCAAATACGACCTGCCCGTCAAGCGCGTCGTCAGCGAAGGCGATGACGAGGCCCCCGTGTTCGTCGGCGACACCGCCTGGACCGGCGCCGGCACGATCGTGAACTCGCACTTCCTCGATGGGCTCGACATCGAGGACGCCAAGCGCGTCGTGATCGAGCGCGCCGAGGGCGAAGGCTGGGGCAAGGGCACGACCGTGTTCCGCCTGCGTGACTGGGGCGTCAGCCGCCAGCGTTACTGGGGCACGCCGATCCCGATCATCCACTGCGACGCATGCGGCGCGGTGCCGGTGCCCAAGGACCAACTGCCGATCGTCCTGCCCGAGGACGTCAGCTTCGACGTTCCCGGCAACCCGCTCGATCGCCATCCGACCTGGAAGCACGTCCCCTGCCCGTCCTGCGCAGGCCCTGCCCGGCGCGAGACCGATACGCTCGACACGTTCGTCGATTCGTCGTGGTATTTCATCCGCTTCGCCAGCCAACCGGACGCCAAACCGTTCGACCGGACGGGTGCGGAGAAGTGGCTGCCGGTCAACCAGTATATCGGCGGCGTAGAGCATGCGATCCTGCACCTGCTCTACGCCCGCTTCTGGACGCGCGCGCTGAAGCATATCGGCATGCTCGACATCGCCGAGCCGTTCGCCGGGCTGTTCACGCAAGGCATGGTCACGCACGAGACGTATAGCCGAGGCGACGCCGGCGACGTGCAGCCGGAGGTCGACACCGACGACGACGATTCGAGCGACGCACCGGTGAAGACGAAGTGGCTGTCTCCCGACGAGGTCCGCAAGACTGATGCGGGATATATCGAGATCGCGACCGGAGGCCCCGTGACGGTCGGTCGCGTGACGAAAATGTCGAAGTCGAAGAAGAACACCGTCGATCCCGAGCCGATCGTCGACCAGTACGGCGCAGACGCGGTGCGCTGGTTCGTGCTCTCCGACTCGCCCCCCGAGCGCGATCTCCCCTGGAGCGAGTCCGGCATCGAAGGCGCGTGGCGGTTCGTCCAGCGTCTCTGGCGCCTGATCGAGTCCGACGATGCCGCCAAGGCCGGGGGCGAAGACATCGCCTTACGCAAACTCTGCCACCGCACGACCGTCGGTATCGAGAGCGATATCAACGCCTTGCAGTTCAACAAGGCAGTCGCACGGCTTTACAGCCTGTGCAGCGCGATCGAGAAGGCGGCGCCCTCCGCAGACCGCGAACAGGCGATCCGCACGTTGCTGCTGCTGGTCAGCCCGATGGTCCCGCATGTCGCCGAGGAAGCCTGGGCGACCGCAGGCAACGACGGCCTGATCGCCGACGCCGCGTGGCCGATCGTCGATCCGGCGATGCTGGTCGACGACGAGGTCACGATCGCGGTGCAGGTCAACGGCAAGCTGCGCGACACGCTCGTCTTCCCCAAGGGCGCACCGAAGGATGAGGTCGAAGCCGCCGCGCTCGCCTCCGAGAAGATCGTCCGCCTGCTCGAGGGCAAGCCGCCCCGGAAAGTGATCGTCGTGCCCGACCGTCTCGTGAACATCGTCGCATGAAGCGCCTAGCGATCCTTGGCGCGCTCGCGCTGGCCCCTGCGCTGTCCGGCTGCGGCCTGCACCCGCTCTACTCGGGCGGCAGCAGCGGTCCGGTCGCGGGCGCGCTCGGCCAGGTTGAGATCGCACCGATCGCGGGGAAGAACGGTTGGCTGATGGCCACCGCGCTGCGCGACCGCCTGCCCTCGAACGGCGCACCGGCGCTCTACCGGATCGACATCCGCCTCGACGACACGATCAGCGGCCTCGGCGTCCGCACCGACGACAGCGTCTCGCGCGAACGCCGCACGTTGCGCGCGCGCTACCAACTCGTGCGGATCGGCGACAACTCGGTGTTGCTCGACGCGACCGCCGGCTCCGACGCCGGCATCGACGTCGTCCGCTCCGAATATGCGACGATCGCCGCCGAGAACACCGCGCTCGAACGCCTGTCGCAGATCGTCGCCGACCAAATCGTCGCGCGCGTTGCGCTGTATGCGCGCAACACGCCTGCGGTCGCCGCGGCGCAGGCCACTCCGCCCGCCAAGTGAAGGCCAGCGCCGGCCAGATCCGCGGTGCGCTGGCCAAACCGGGCGGCGACATCCGCCTGTACCTGCTCCACGGCCCCGACGAGGCCGGCGCAAGCGACCTTGCCCGCGTACTGGCCAAGGCGATGGGCGCGGATGCCGAACGCGTCGATCTCGACGGCTCGACGCTCAAAAGCGACCCTGGTCGGCTGACCGACGAAGCCGCCTCGCTATCGTTGTTCGCCGGGGCCCGGTTCGTCCGCGTCGCGTCGGCCGGCGAGGAAAGCCTCGAAGCCTTCACCAACCTCCTCGCAGCCGAACGCGTCGGCAACCCGGTCGTCGCGATCGCCCCGACCGTCAAATCCACCGCCAAGATCGTCAAGCTCGCGATCGACTCCCCGCGCGCGATGGCGTTCGCCTGCTACGCCCCGACCGCGCAGGACGCGGAACGCCTCGCGACGACGATCGCCAACGAGAACGGCCTCCGCCCCGCCCCCGGCGTCGCCCGCCGCCTCGTCGATACGACCGGCGGCGACCGCGCCGTCATTTCGCGAGAGATCGAGAAGCTCGCGCTATACCTCGACGCCGCACCCGATCGGCCTGCGGACCTCGATCACCACGCACTCGATGCGGTCGGCGCAGACCTCGGCGATGCGGAAATGAGCCGTGCGATCGATGCGGTCATCGAAGGCCGGGTCGACGATCTCGGCGCCGAACTCGCGGTGCTCGAAGAAGCCGGCACCTCGCCGATCCCGTGGCTCCGCCAACTCGTCCGCCGCTTGATCGCGCTCGCCGATATGCGTGGCGAAATCGACCGCGGTGAAGCGGTCGACGCGGTCATGAAACGCCACCGCGTGTTCTTCAAGGAAGAGGCCAGCACCGCGCGGTCCTTGCGCCGCTGGTCGCCGGTGATGCTCGCCACCGCGATCCAGCGCGTCCGGACTGCCGAGCGCGCAATCATGGCGTCGGGGAATGCTGGTGGGGTTGTGGCGGAGGCAGCGGTGGTGGCGCTATCCCAAGCGATCGCACGGCGAAACTAACGCGCACCCGAGTCTGCAACCGCATTCGCGTCTGGTTCTGCGTCTGCGTCTGCGTCTGCCTCCGCTTGCGCTTCCCTCTTTCCGCCCCCCACCTTCCGTCATCCCGGCGTACGCCGGGACCCATGGATAGCGTGCGATCACCAACGAAGCGGACCGCAACCATGGGTCCCGGCTTCCACCGGGATGACGGAGAGTATTGGTCCACCCTCTCCCCTCCACGCTCCCCTATCCCCGTTCGTCCTGAGCGAAGTCGAAGGATGCTCCGGGATGCAGGTGCTTCGACTTCGCTCAGCACGAACGGGCCGGGGGGTAATTGGCTCAGGTTGGTCCGCGACCTAGATCGCCCCACCCGTAAGCCGCTGACAAACCATATCCAGCTGGTCCAACGTCGAGTAACTCAACGTCAGCGTCCCCCCAGTCTCGGTATGCGCCACCCTCACCTGCAGCCCGAGCAGATCCGCCAACTGCCGCTCCAACGCCGCGATATCCGCATCCGGCACCCGAGGCTCGGACGACCCACCACCGCCACGGCTCCGCCCAGGCTTCGCATCACGCGCCAGCTTCTCGGTCTCGCGCACAGACAGCCCCCGCGACACGACTTGATCCGCCAGCGACTCCACATCCGGCGACCCCAGCAACGCCCGAGCATGCCCCATCGACAGCGATCCATCGACCACCTGCGACTGCACCTGTGCCGGCAGCTCCAGCAGCCGCAGCAGGTTCGCGACATGACTGCGCGACTTGTGGACGATCTTGGCGAGCACCTCCTGCGTATGCCCATATTCGCCCGCCAGCCGCTGATACGCCTGCGCCTCTTCGATCGCGTTGAGGTCCTCGCGCTGAATGTTCTCGATCAGCGCGATCTCGAGCGTCTCGGCATCGTCGAAGTCGCGGACGACGACCGGCACCTCGTGCAGCCGCGCGCGCTGGGCCGCCCGCCAGCGCCGCTCGCCCGCGACGATCTGATAATCATGCCCGTGCGGCCGAACCACGATCGGCTGGATCAGCCCGCGCGACGCGATCGACGCGGCCAGCTCGTCGAGCATCGCCTCGTCGAAATGCCGCCGCGGCTGATCGGGATGCGGCGACAGCGAACTGACCGGCAGCATCCGCACACCCGATGATTGCTGCGCCGCACCATCAGCCGACACCGGAGTCTCGCGCGCCATCTCGCCGAGCAGCGCGTTGAGCCCCCTGCCCAGCCCAGGACGACCGCGTTTGTTACCGTCGCTCATGCCGCAACCTGCGCAGTTGCCGGAAGCCGCCCGATAAGCTCACGGGCTAGCGCTATATACGCCTGCGACCCCGAACACCGATGGTCGTAGATCAGGGCCGGTAATCCGTGACTAGGCGCCTCCGACAGTCGCACGTTGCGCGGGATCACCGTCTCGAACACGACCTTGCCCAGCACCGCGCGAACGTCCGCCGAGACCTGATCTGTCAGCCGGTTCCGCCGATCGAACATCGTCAGCGCGACCCCCAGGATCGACAACCCAGGATTGAACCGCTGGCGGATCCGCTCGACCGTACTCAACAACTGCGACAACCCCTCGAGCGCGAAAAACTCGCATTGCAGCGGCACCAGCAGCGAGTCCGCCGCGACCATCGCATTGATCGTCAGTAGCCCCAGCGACGGCGGGCAATCGATCAGCGCGATATCCCACGGCCCCTGCGCCGCCTTCACCGCGCGATCGAGCCGGTGCGTGCGCGCATCAAAATCGACCAGCTCGATCTCCGCGCCCGACAGGTCGACCGTCGCCGGGACGATATCGAGGCGCGGCACGCGTGTATGCACCACCGCGTCCTCGATCGACGTCTCGCCGACCAGCACGTCATAGCTCGACCGCTCGCGCTGCGAATGACCGATGCCGAGCCCGGTCGACGCGTTGCCCTGCGGATCGAGATCGACCAGCAGCACACGCATGCCTGTGGCGGCCAACGCGGTCGCGAGGTTGATGGCGCTGGTGGTCTTGCCCACCCCGCCCTTTTGATTGGCGACCGCGATGGTGATCATCGCGCGCTTACCCGATCCAGAACCACGATCGACGACTCCGGGTTCGTGACGCTTTGTTCCACGTGGAACATAAACCGCCAGTGCTGCTTGAGCGCGGCCAGCTCCTCCTCGTCGAAACGCCCCCGAGGAAGCAACCACCGCGTCTCCGTTGTGGCGCAGTGCGCCGCGCCACGCAAAAGGTTTTGCAGCGACGCGACCGCACGAGCGGAAATGATCGAAGCGTCGGCCGTGGCATTCTCGACTTTCGATCCGTGAACGCGGACCTGCTCGCCAAGCCCAAGCCGAGCGACACAAAGCTGGAGGAAGTCCGCACGTCGCCGACGGGGCTCGACCAGATCGACCGGCCCCTCGCGAACCAGCGCAACGACCATGCCGGGAAACCCCCCGCCAGTGCCGATATCGAGCCACCGCTTCGCCGACGTATCCGCGCCCGCAAGCGCGACGAGCTGGAGCGAGTCCACCACGTGCCGATCCCAGATCGTCGGGATCGTCGACGGTGCGATCAGATTCTGATGCGGCGCTTCCTCGACGACCATCGCCACGAACGCTGTCAGCCGCTCGGTAGCCTCCGCCCCGAACCGCTCGGTCGTCCAGCTCTGTGCGTCGTCTTCGGTCATGCTGGCACTCGTTTCGTATGCAATAATACCGCGGACAACGCCGCCGGGGTGATACCCCGCACCCGCGCCGCTGCCGCCAGCGACGTCGGCCGCGCCGCGCTCAGGCGATCGATCATCTCGTTCGACAGCCCGGGCACGCGGTCATAGGCAAGGTCCTTCGGCAAACGGATCGCCTCGTCGGCGCGCAACCGCGCGACCTCCTGCGCCTGCCGCTCGATATACGGAGCGTAGCGCGCGTCCTCTAACACTTCGTCAACGACCGCCATCGGGATTCCCGCCGCAGCGTTCGGCGCGACATGCGCGAGCGTTACCCCCTCGAACCGGAGCCAGTCGAAAGCCGTCCGCCGCGCACCATCCCGGCCAATCGCCACACCCTGATCGGCCACGTGGGTCGCGGTCCGCTCGCAATCGAGCGCCGAGCGGAAACGAGCACGATCCTCGGCTAGCGCATGCTGATGCGCCAACCGCTCGGGTCCAAGACACCCAGCGGCCTCCGCAATTCCACCCAGCCGCGTCTCGGCGTTATCCGCGCGCAACGACAACCGGAACTCCGCCCGCGCCGTCAGCATCCGATACGGCTCGGTCACACCCTGCAGCGTCAGGTCGTCGATCATCACCCCAAGATAGCTCGACGCACGATCCAGGATCACCGGCGCCAGATCGCACGCATGTGCCGCCGCGTTGAGCCCAGCGACGAGCCCCTGCCCCGCCGCTTCCTCATACCCCGTCGTGCCGTTGATCTGCCCCGCGCAGAACACGCCCTCGATCGCACCCAGCGCCAACCGCGTATCGAGCGCACGCGGATCGATATAATCATACTCGACCGCATAACCCGGCATCGTCATCGTCACGCGCTCGAGCCCAGGAATGCTGGCCAACATCGCCGCCTGAACCTCGACCGGCAGCGACGTCGACAGCCCGTTCGGATAGACCGTCGCATCGTCGAGGCCTTCGGGTTCGAGGAAAACCTGATGCCCGTCCCGGTCGCCAAACCGATGCACCTTGTCTTCGATAGACGGACAGTAGCGCGGGCCAGCCGCTTCGATTGCGCCCGTGAACAACGGCGACCGGTGGAAAGCGTCGCGGATGATCGCATGCGTCCGATCGGTCGTACGCGTTATGGCACATGCAATCTGCGGCAGCGGACGCGCGCGAGTCATCGGCGACATCGTCCAGGGATCGAGGTCCGACGGCTGCTCGGCAAGTGCGGCCCAGTCGATCGTCCGGCCATCGAGCCGCGGTGGTGTCCCGGTCTTAAGTCGCGCCATCGGCAGGTCCCGCGCGCGCAACTGGTCCGCGAGTGGCTTGGCGGCACGCTCGCCGATCCGGCCCCCTTCCTCGCGGTCATCCCCCCGGAAGATACGTCCCCCAAGGAAAGTGCCGGTCGCCAATACGACCGCTCGTGCTGCCACGATCGCGCCATCCGCCAGCACGACACCCGCCACGCGATCGCCCTCGAAATGCAACGCCGTCGCCTCGCCCTCGACGATCGACAGCCCTTCCGTGGCCGCAAGCATCGCCTGGATCGCACCGGAATAGAGACGGCGATCAGCCTGGACCCGAGGCCCCTGCACCGCCGAACCCTTGCTCCGATTGAGCATCCGATAGTGGATCGCAGCCGCATCGGCCGCGCGACCGATCAGCCCGTCGAACGCATCGACCTCGCGAACCATGTGCCCTTTACCGAGTCCACCGATCGCCGGGTTGCACGACATCGCGCCAATATGCGCAGCGTCGAACGACACGAGCGCGGTACGCGCGCCCCTCCGCGCCGCCGCGGCTGCGGCTTCGGTTCCGGCATGGCCACCGCCAACCACCACTACATCGAACATGTCACGGCCGTAGAACGCCGCGACCGACGCGTCAAAGATGTTCCACGTGGAACATCACTTCCCGATGCAGAAACGTCCGAACAGCGCGTCGAGCATCTCCCCGGTCGCATCAAGCCCCAGCACGCCAGCAAGGATCGCGCGAGCCTGTCGAAGGTGTTCCGCGACGATAAGCGCGTCCGAGCTTCGATACCGCAGGGCCTCGACTGCCGCAGCGCACTGCCGACGCTGGTGCTGCTTCAGTGCGATCTCATCGCCACGAGGCAGCATCGCAATCGCTCGCCGATGCAGTTCACCCCAAAGGGCATCGAGCGATTCCCGGTCGTTTTGTGAGACCGCCAATGTCCGACCAGACGGTAATTCTCCCCGCCCCGGCAGATCGGCGCGCGCATGAATCCAGATCGCATCGGCGCGGGGCGGCGCTGTATCGGCCAGCCACATCACGATGTCCGCCGCGGCGAGCGCACCTTCCGCACGCGTGACGCCGATCGCCTCGATCGGGTCCAGCGTATCGATCAAGCCCGCGGTGTCGGTCAGTACATAGGCAACCCCGTTCCGCGTAACCGGCACGTCGATGCGGTCACGCGTCGTTCCCGAGATCGGCGAGACGATCGCCGCGTCCCGTTCGCCGAGCAGGTTGAGCAACGTCGACTTGCCGCTGTTCGGCGGACCGCCAATGACGACCCGCAGCCCATCCTTCAGCCGCTCGACCGGCGGTGCGTCGACCACCGCCTCGATCTCCGAGGCGAGTGCGTCGATATCAGAAACGATCGCATCGAACGCCGCGGTATCGCTCGCGACGTCGTCCTCGTCGGCGAAGTCGAGCATCGCCTCGATCCGCGCGGACAGCATGGCGACCGAGTCCATCCAGCCGCGAACCGCCTGGCTCACCCGCCCCTCCGCCGCGGTCATCGCCGCGACACGCTGGCTCTCGGTCTCGGCTTCGAGAAGGTCGGCGAGCCCCTCGGCCTCGGTCAGGTCGATGCGGCCATTGGTCAGCGCGCGACGCGTGAACTCCCCCGGGTCGGCATGACGAAGGCCGGGCATTACCGACAACACACGCTCGACTGCGGCGATCACCGCGCGACCACCGTGGCAGTGAAACTCGACCAAGTCTTCGCCGGTCGCCGTCGCGGGTCCAGGAACCACGATCACCAGCGCGCGATCGAGCAACGCCCCATTGGTGTCCCGCAATCCCCGGAGGCCGGCATGGCGCGGCGCCGGCAGCGGTCCCGCCAACGCCTCGGCCGCCGCAAATGCCTCGGGACCGCTCACCCGGACGACAGCGATCGCCG
Organism: Sphingomonas sp. Leaf230; assembly: GCF_001421745.1. Lineage (GTDB taxonomy): Bacteria > Pseudomonadota > Alphaproteobacteria > Sphingomonadales > Sphingomonadaceae > Sphingomonas. The sequence continues at coordinate 382,745 of NZ_LMKW01000010.1, forward strand.
CTGGCGGTCGTCCGCTCGATACCGCGAAAATCGTCTTCACGGGAAACTCAGCCGCTTTTCGTCGCGCTGTCGAACAGGCGCTTCCACATCGCCATTCCCGCCTCGCCCATCGGCTGCCAGCCGCGCATCATCGATTCGAGCATCTCCGGCTTCATCTGGCCGTCCGGGATCGCCTCCATCATCATCGCGATATAGCGATCGTGGATCGGCGTCAGGTCGGGCAGCCCGACCGCGCGGCGCGCCTCCTCCGGCGTGCATTCGATCTCGATATTCATCTTCATGTGACGCACCCTCGATGGCGCTTGAGCGGTCCATCGCGGCGCTGCATAGCGGGGGAATGTATGCGCGCGATGCCGCCTCGATCGCAACGCCTATCGGTCTGGTCCGCGTGACCGGCACCGGGGACCGGATCGACGCGATCGATATCGGCGTGGAGGATGGTTCGACCAGCGACGCGCCCGCGATCCTGGAAGCACTCCGCCAGATCGACGCGTATTTCGCCGGACGGCTGACCGAGTTCGACCTGCCCCTCGCGCTCTCCCCTACCCCGCGCGGCGCCGACGTCCGCCAGGCTATCGTCGACATCGCCTACGGCACGACGGCCAGCTACGGCGCGCTCGCCAAGGCAATCGGATCGAGCCCGCGCGCGATCGGCCAGGCGTGTGCACGCAATCCTTTTCCGATCATCGTCCCCTGCCACCGAATCCTTGGAGCCGGCGGAGCGCTTGGTGCGTACTCCGCGGGGGAAGGCCCGATCACCAAATCCCGGCTGCTCGACCATGAGCGGCCGCCAGGAGGACTGTTATGACGAACACTACCAAGATCGCCACGCTCGCGGGCGATGGCGAATTCACCGCGTATCGCGCGACTCCGGCAGGCACACCAAAGGCCGCGATCGTCGTGATCCAGGAGATCTTCGGCGTGAACGCAGGGATCCGCCGCAAGTGCGATACGCTCGCCGAGGCCGGCTATCTCGCAATCGCCCCCGACCTGTTCTGGCGACTGGAGCCCGGCATCGAGCTCGATCCGGACATCAAGCCCGAGTTCGACCGTGCACTCGAACTGATGGGCCAGTTCGACCAGGACAAGGGCGTCGCCGATATTGAAGCGAGCATCCGCGCGGTCCGGTCGGAACTCGGTGACGACGCAAAGGTCGGCGTAGTCGGCTACTGCCTCGGCGGGCGCCTGGCGTTCATGACCGCGGCGCGGACCGACGTCGATGCGAGCGTCGGCTATTACGGCGTCGGGATCGACGGCCTGCTCGGCGAAAAGCACGCGATCGCACATCCGGTGCTGCTGCACGTGCCGGAGGAAGATCACTTCGTCGACAAGGACGCGCAGGCGGCGATGCACGCGGGGCTCGACGATCACCCCAAGGTGACGATCTACGATTACGCCGGCGAAGACCACGGCTTCGCGACCGAGTTCGGCGAGCGTCGCTCGGATGCATCGGCCAAGCTGGCGGACGAGCGTACGGCAAAATTCTTCGCGGAGAACCTCGCCTAAAACCCCTCCGTCGCCCCGGACTAGTTCCGGGGTCCACGGTTCCACATACTCACGACTATCGAGCGTGCGGAACGGTGGATGCCGGAACGAGCCCGGCATGACGGGGCGCCGAAGACAGACATGAAAAAGGCCTCGCCGGACGATCCCGGCGAGGCCTTTTCCTTATCCCAACCGCACCGCGATCAACGCAGCAGCGAGATGATCCCGAGCGTCTCGCCGGTGCCCACCCAGCCCTCGTAGATCATCTTCAGCGCGACCACGAGGATCACCGCGAGGCCGATATACGCGATCCAGCGATACTTGTTGATGACGCGCGCGATGTAGTTCGCGGCGAGGCCCATCATCGCGACCGACAGCAGCAGGCCGATGACGAGGATGCCGGGATGCTCACGCGCCGCGCCTGCGACCGCCAGGACGTTGTCCAGGCTCATCGAGACGTCGGCGACGGCCACGGCCCAGGCCGCGCTCGCAAAGCCCTTCGAGGAGCGGATACCCGATCGCTCGTCGCCCTCGATCTCCTCGGAGCCGGCGTTCTCCGCGCCCTCGCGGATTTCGCGCCAGAACTTCCAGCTGACCCAGAGCAGCAACAGGCCGCCTGCGAAGATCAGGCCGACGATGCCCATCAGCCACGTCACGATCAGCGCGAAGAAGATGCGCAGCACGAGCGCGGCGCCGATGCCGATCAGGATGACCTTCTTGCGCTGGTCGGTCGGCAGCCCGGCGGCGAGTGCGCCGACGACGATCGCGTTGTCGCCCGCGAGGACGAGGTCGATCATCAGGACCGATCCGAACGCGGCGAGCGCCTTCGGGTCGCCCAGGTTGGAGAAGTCGGCGACGATATGCTGCCAGATTTCCAGCGGCGAGCCGGGGCCCGCGGTGCTCGGTGCGGCGGCGGCCAGCATGGCGATGATACTCAAGATGTCAGCTCCCGGTGACGTGGGTCACCAGCGGCGAGCGATGGTGACGGTTTCATAGTGATTAATAGCAAAGCGGCACGCGAAAGCCATGCTCTCGCGTGCCGCTTTGGTCTGCTTGGCCGGACATGGGCCCCCTCTATTAAGTTGGGCCCATGTCGTCGGTCGGGAGGCTCCCGCCCCCGCCGGCCGAACCGGTGCGAGTCCTGCGCCAGCTTGGCGCAGGCCGCACTCGGTTATTGATTCATGCTGTCGAAGAAATTCTCGTTGGTCTTCGAATCCTTCATCTTGTCGAGCAGGAACTCCATCGCGTCGATCGTACCCATCTGCATCAGGATACGGCGCAAGACCCACATCTTGCTGAGCTTGGCCTTGTCGACCAGCAGCTCTTCCTTGCGGGTACCCGACTTGCCGACGTCGAGCGCCGGGAAGATGCGCTTGTCCGCGACCTTGCGATCGAGCACGATTTCCGAGTTGCCGGTGCCCTTGAACTCCTCGAAGATCACCTCGTCCATGCGGCTGCCCGTATCGATCAGCGCGGTCGCGATGATCGAGAGCGAACCGCCCTCCTCGATGTTGCGCGCGGCGCCGAAGAAGCGCTTGGGACGCTGCAGCGCGTTCGCATCGACACCACCGGTCAGGACCTTGCCCGACGACGGCACGACGGTGTTGTAGGCACGACCCAGACGCGTGATCGAGTCGAGCAGGATCACGACGTCCTTCTTGTGCTCGACCAGGCGCTTCGCCTTTTCGATCACCATTTCAGCGACTTGCACGTGGCGCTGCGCGGGTTCGTCGAAGGTCGAGCTGACCACCTCGCCCTTCACGCTGCGCTGCATGTCGGTGACTTCCTCGGGGCGTTCGTCGATCAGCAGGACGATCAGGAACACCTCGGGGTGGTTGTCGGTGATCGCCTTGGCCATGTTCTGCAACATGACGGTCTTGCCGACGCGCGGCGGGGCGACGATCAGCGTGCGCTGGCCCTTGCCCTGCGGCGAGACGATGTCGATCACGCGCGCCGACTTGTCCTTGACGGTCGGGTCGGCGGGATCGAGCGTCAGCTTGCTTTCGGGGTAGAGCGGCGTGAGGTTGTCGAAATTGACGCGGTGGCGGACGACATCGGGATCGTCGAAATTGACGGCCGTGAGCTTCACCAGCGAGAAATAGCGTTCGCCATCCTTCGGCCCCCGGATCTCGCCTTCGACCGTGTCACCGGTACGCAGGCCGAACTTCCGGACCTGGTTCGGCGAGATGTAGATGTCGTCCGGGCCGGCGAGATAGTTCGATTCCGGCGAGCGCAGGAAGCCGAAGCCATCGGGCAGCACTTCGATCGTGCCGAGCCCCATGATCTGGTCGCCATTGTCCGCCTGCACCTTCAGGATCGCGAACAGCAGGTCCTGCTTGCGCAGCGTCGAGGCGCTCTCGACCCCCAGTTCCTCGGCCAGCTGGACCAGCTCGGCGGGTTTCTTCTTCTTCAGGTCTTTGAGATGCATGGGGATTTCCGGATAGCAATCAACGGGAGAACGCTCGGTCGGCGGTGCGCTTGGGAAGCGGAACTGGGCGAGACGAGTCTGGCAAGGCACGACCGGGCAGGACGCCAGGAGGCCGTGTTGGGAGAAGGAGTTAGAATTGGGGGGCGGGTTAGTCAAGCAGGCCTTTACCCCCCTCCCTGGAAGGGAGGGGTTGGGGGTGGGTTTGCTTCCGCATGAAGGACGCGTTTTAGCTCAAACTGGCCGACCCACCCCCGGCCCCTCCCTTCCAGGGAGGGGGGAAGATCAGAACGGCTTAACGATTACCAGCACCACGATCAGCGTCACCGCTAGCGCAGGCACCTCGTTCAGCATTCGCAACTGCTTCCCCGCCAGCGTCGGCTTCCCCGCGGCGAGCTTCTTCGCATAGCCGACCGCCCAGCCGTGATACCCCGACAACAGCAGCACCAGCACCAGCTTCAGGTGCAGCCACCCCAGCCCAGGCGCGCCGTCCGCCAGCCCCAGGTTCAGCGCCAGCGCGATCCCCAGCACCCACACGACGATCATCGCCGGCGTCAGGATGATGTGGCGAATCTTGCTCTCGCGCTCGACCCAGTTCGCCGCCTCGGTCGTGTTGCCGGCCGCCAGCGCCTCCTGATGATAGACGAGATAGCGCGGCAGCATGAACAGCCCCGCCATCCAGAAGATCACGAAAATCAGATGCGCGGCCTTCACCCAGTCATACGTGCCCCCAAGAAAACCGCTCATGTCGTGCTCCTTACGCGGGCGATCAGCTGCTCGACATGCGCGATCGGCGTGTCGGGGAGGATGCCGTGGCCGAGGTTGAAGACGTGCGGACGCTCGACGAACGCCGCCAGGATCCGGTCGATCGCCGCATCGAGATCCGCGCCGCCCGCGATCAACGCCAGCGGATCGAGATTGCCCTGCACCGGCATGTCCGCCGGCAACGACGCATGCGCCCACACCGGATCGACCGTCTCGTCCAGCCCGATCGCATCGACGCCGGTCTCACGCGCGTAAGCCGGAAGCTTACCCCCGGCGCCCTTCGGAAAGCCGATGATCGGCACGCCGGGGCAGCGCGCGTGCAGGCGCTCGACGATCGACGCGGTCGGCGCGATCACCCAGCGCTCGAACTGCGCGGGCGATAGCGAGCCCGACCAGCTGTCGAACAGCTGCACCACGTCTACGCCGGCCTCGACCTGCCGCGCGAGATACTCGACGGTGTTGTCGGCGATCGCATCGATGATCGCACCGAACGCCGCCGGGTCGGAATAGGCGAAGCGTCGCGTCTCGGACTGATCCTTCGAACCCTTCCCCGCCACCATATAGGTCGCGACCGTCCAGGGAGACCCCGCAAAGCCCAGGAACGTCGTCTCGGGAGGCAGTGCAGCCGCGACCTTCGCGACGGTGCCGTAGACCGGCTCCAGCCGCCCCATCACCGGCTGCAACCGATCAAGCGCATGATCGACCAGCGCCGGCTCGAGCCGAGGCCCCTCGCCGACCCCGAAACTCAGATCCTGCCCAAGCGCCCACGGGATCATCAGGATGTCCGAGAACAGGATCGATCCGTCGAACCCGAACCGGCGGATCGGCTGGAGCGTGACTTCGGCCGCCGCATCCGGATCGGTCGCGAGCGCGAGGAACCCGCCCTTCTCCGCGCGGAGTTCGCGGTATTCGGGGAGATACCGCCCCGCCTGCCGCATGAGCCACAGCGGTGGCACGGCCTGACGCTCCCCGCGAAGAGTCGCCAGGAGAGGCTTGAAGGCAGGCGTATTGGGGGTCGGATCGGTCAGCGGAGCACCCTTCTTCTACTATAAGAAGATTCAAGAAATAGGTTGTTGCAGTGGTTGGGCGGTTGAACCCGGGACTTATGCGGTGATCCCGGAATTGCCAACAGCTTGACCCTCGCGCACCGCCACAAACACGCTGATTCGATTCAAGGCTCCCCGTTACCCACAGCCTGTGGATAAAATCCGGCCCTGTGCGCGGCGGTGTGGATAGAATCGGTGTTATCCACGGCGAACCCGTCGCTTGGCGAGGCGGACGAGTTACGCTAGCCGTTCTCCCCATGTTATCCACAGATTCACGCCCACAGGCCCACCCGCTGGGGATAAAACGCCGATGATGCGGCTCCACCTACATTTGTTGTCGGATTCGACCGGCGAGACGCTGGAGAACATCGCGAAGGCGGCGTTGGCGCAATATGACGACGTCGAGACGGTCCGCCATTTCTGGCCGATGGTCCGCACCGAAGCGCATCTCGAGCGCATCCTCCAGGAGATCGCGCAGAACCCGGGGCTGGTCGTGTTCACGCTGGTGAACCCCGCGACCCGGCGCATCCTGGAGCAAAGGTGCCTCGCGCTAGGGCTGCCCGCAGTCGCCCCTCTCGACCCGGTCAACGACGCGCTTTCCGGCTTGCTCGGACAGCAGGCGAAGGCGCGGCCGGGACGCCAGCACGTCCTCGATGCCGCCTATTTCGCCCGTGTCGACGCCATCCAGTGGACGATCGCGCACGACGACGGGATCGCCTCGGAAGAATGGGAGGAGGCCGATATCGTCCTGGCGGGTGTATCGCGCTCGTCGAAGACGCCGACCTCGATCTACCTCGCCAATCGTGGCTACAAGACCGCCAACATTCCGATCGTGGTCGAAAGCCCACCGCCGCTGAATCTCTACAAGCTTACCAACCCGCTGATCGTCGGCCTTACGACCAGTGCGGACCGACTGATCCAGGTCCGCCGCAACCGCCTGCTGTCGCTCAACCAGCAGCCCGACACGTCCTATGTCGAGGAGGAAGCGGTGATGCGCGAACTCGCCTTTGCGCGCCGCATGTTCGCCGACAATGGCTGGCCGGTAATCGACGTCACCAGGCGTTCGATCGAGGAAACCGCGGCGGCAATCATCGCCTTGTGCAACCAGCGCCGCGCCGACGCCGCTCCGAAGGTCGAATTGTGAGTCTGATCCTCGCCTCGCAAAGCGCCTCGCGTCGCGCGATGCTGACCGCCGCCGGCGTGCCGTTCGAGGCGACCTTCGCCGGCGTCGACGAGGATGCGGCGAAGGCGGCGCTGCGCGACCTGTCCCCGCGCGATCTTGCGGATGCGCTGGCCGAACTGAAGGCGCTAAAGGTTTCCGCGCGGATGCCAGGCTATCTCGTCCTCGGCAGTGACTCGCTGGTCGCACTGGAAGACGGCAGTATCCTCGACAAGCCCGTGGACCGCGCCGACGCGGCGGCCCACCTGCGACTGATGTCCGGCAAGCGCCACGACCTGTGGAGCGCCGCGGTCATTGCCGAGAACGGCCAGGCGATCTGGCGCTACGTCGAGCGCGCGAAGATGCACGTCCGACCGCTGTCCGACGCGTTCATCGAGACCTACCTCGATGCGGAATGGCCCGCGATCTCGGGCTGCGTCGGCTGCTACCGCATCGAAGGCCCCGGCGCGCAGTTGTTCGCCAAGATCGAGGGCAGCCAGTTCACGGTACTCGGCATGCCCCTACTCAACGTCCTCGACTTCCTCCGCGTCCGCGGCGAGTTGCCGGCGTAATTTAAAATCGGGAGGGCGCACTGTAAACCTCCCCCGCCAGGGGGAGGTGGCTGGCTCTTGCCAGACGGAGGGGGAGGCATGCGAAACCCGCGTTCCGTGTCCTCCCCCTCCGTCACCTTCGGCGACGCCTCCCCCTTGCGGGGGAGGATTGAGTAGGAGCTGCACATGGCAATCCGCCCGCGCTAGACTAAACCTCGTTCACCCGCGAAGGCAGGTGCCCAGACTGGATCCCCGCCTCCGCGGGGAAACACGGAGCCTCGAATGACCCGTCCCTATGCAGAAGTGATCGGCGATCCGATCGCACAGTCGAAATCGCCGCTGATCCACGGCTTCTGGCTCGACGCGCTCGGGATCGACGCGGAGTACCGCCACAAGCTCGTCACCCCGGACGCCCTCCCCGCCTACTTCGCCGAACGCAAAGCCGACTCCGCCTGGCGCGGGTGCAATATCACGATGCCGCACAAGCTCGCCGCGCTCGACCACGTCTCCGACCCTGGCAACGTCCGGGGGACGATCGGCGCGATCAACACCGTGTTCCGCAACCAGGCGGGCGACTGCATCGGTACCAACACCGACGCCGCCGGATTCTGGGCACCGATCGACGACCTCGACATCGCCGGCCAACCCGTCACGGTGATCGGTGCCGGCGGTGCCGCCCGAGCGATCCTGTTCGCACTGTCGCGAATGGGGGTCGGCCCCGTCACCATCCTCAACCGCAATCCGCTGAAGGGCGCGGCGCTGCTGTCGAACTTCGGCCTCAAGGGCCAGGCGCTCCCGATCGGCCCCGCCGCCCCGCCCTCGCGACTGCTCGTCAACGCCAGCGTGCTGGGCATGGCCGGTCAGCCACCGCTCGACATTGATCTCGGCGCGCTCGATCCGGACTCGCTGGTCTACGACATCGTCTACTCCCCGCTCGAAACCGGTCTCCTGAAAGCGGCGCGCGCGCGCGACCTTGAGACCGTCGATGGCCTGGAGATGCTGATCGGCCAAGCCGCCGTCGCGTTCGAGATATTGTTCCACGTGGAACCACCGCGCGACCGCGACGACGACCTCCGCGCGCTCCTGACCAAATGATCATCGGCCTCACCGGCTCGATCGGCATGGGCAAATCCGCGGTCGCCGCGATGTTCGCGGACGAAGGCGTCCCCGTGTTCGACGCCGACGCAACCGTCCACCGACTGCAAGGCATCGGCGGGCGACTCGTTCCCGCCATCGAAACCGCCTTCCCCGGCACCACCGGCAACGGCGCAGTCGACCGCGCGAAACTCGGCGCGGCGGTGTTCGGCGACGACGCCGCGATCAAGCGCCTCGAAGCGATCGTCCACCCCGCCGTCGGCGAAGAACGCGCCGCCTTCCTCGCCCAACACGTCGGCAAGCGAGTGGTGTTCGACGTCCCCCTGCTGTTCGAGACCGGCGGCGACCGCAACGTCGACGTGATCGTCGTCGTCTCCGCCGCCCCCGACGTCCAGCGCGCCCGCGTCCTCGCCCGCCCCGGCATGACCGCGGAGAAGTTCGCCGCGATCCTCGCCCGCCAGACCCCCGACGCCGAAAAACGTGCCCGCGCGGATCACGTCATCCACACCGACACCAGCTTCGAAGCAACACGCGCGCAAGTCCGGGCGGTGCTTGCATCCTTGGAAATCTGAGCCGATACCATCGGGATGCGTGAGATCGTCTTCGATACCGAAACCACCGGGCTCAGTTTTTCCGGCGGCGACCGCATGGTCGAAATCGGATGCGTCGAGATGCTCAACCGGGTCGAGACCGGCCGCACCTTCCACGCCTATTATCATCCCGAGCGCGACATGCCGGTCGAGGCGTTCAACGTCCACGGGCTGAGCGCGCAGTTCCTCTCCGACAAGCCCAAGTTCGCCGACGCGGTCGAGGACCTGCTCGAATTCGTCGGTGACGCGCCGATGATCGCGCACAATGCCGGCTTCGATTTCTCGTTCCTCAACGGCGAGTTGACCAAGTGCGGGCGCCAGATCGTCCACATGAAGAGGATGGTCGACACGCTGCAGATCGCGCGCAGCCGTCACCCCGGCGCCAAGCATTCGCTCGACGCACTCTGCTCGCGCTTCGGAATCGATCGCAGCCACCGCGTCCTGCACGGCGCGCTGCTCGACGCGCAGTTGCTCGCGCAGGTCTATGTCGAGCTGATGGGCGGTCGCCAGATCGGCCTAGGCCTGCTGAGCGATACCGGCAGCACCGCGTCGACTCCGATCGTCGCACAGGCGCCTCGGGTCGTTCGCCCAGCGCGCGTTTTCGCGGTGAGCGAGGGAGACCTTGCGGCCCATGCTGCGTTTATGAAGGGGATCAAGGATCCGATCTGGGGGGCCGTGGCGTCCGGATGACGCTGGCAGGGTGGAGCCAATAGGACCGCCCGAAGACTGTAACGCCGACAAGGAGACGACAATGGATATCCGGATTTCTGGTCATCAGGTTGACACTGGCGAAGCACTCAACAGCCACGTGGAAGACCGACTCCAGGGTATCGCCGACAAGTATTTCTCGCGCGCCATTTCGGCCGAGGTCACGTTCGGCAAGGGCCCGCACGACGCCGGCTTCAAATGCGACATCGTCTCGCACGTGATGAAGGGCCTCGTGATCAAGGGCCACGGCGACGCCTATGACGCGCGCGCCGCGTTCGATGCCGCCGCCGCCAAGATCGAGACTCAGCTCCGCCGCTACATGCGCCGCCTGAAGGATCGCCACGCCGGCGAAGCAGTCGCGATTGCCGAGAGCAACGGCTACGACAATGCCGGCTACACGCTGTTCCAGGAAAGCATCGAGGAAGACGATGTCGCGGACGCACCGCTCATCATCGCCGAAACGCGCGTCGATATCCCCGAGGCCAGCGTATCGGACGCGGTGATGATGCTCGACCTGCGCAACACCGCCGCGTTGCTGTTCATGAATGCGGGCACCGGCGCGCACAACATGGTCTATCGTCGCGGCGATGGCACGATCGGTTGGGTCGAGCCACAGCGAGCAGCGGCCACCCCGGCCCAATAAAGAAGGGTCCATAAAGGCGCGGGTCTCAAGGCCGCGCCTTTACGCCCCCGCGCAACCCGCTAAGGCGGACGCGCGCGGGGGCGCTTGAGACATTGAACACAATGACCGATTTTAGTGACATGCTGCGTCCCGACGCAGTGCAGACGGGCGTGATCGCCAAAAACAAGAAGGCAGTGTTCCAGCATCTCGCCACGGTTGCGTCTGAGATACTCGATGCAGACCCCAAGATGATCGCCGACCGGCTGGCTGCGCGCGAGAAGCTCGGCTCGACCGGGTTCGGCGGCGGCGTCGCGATTCCGCACGCCAAGCTCGAAGGGCTCGCGCAGGTAACGGGCGTGTTCGCGCGGCTGGCAGAGCCGGTCGACTTCCAGGCGGTCGACGATCTCCCCGTCGATCTCGTCTTCATGCTGCTCTCCCCCACCGATGCCGGCGCGGTCCATTTGAAGGCGCTCGCCCGCGTCTCGCGGCGGTTGCGCGACAAGGCGTTCCTCGAAAAACTGCGCGGCGGCGGTTCGCCCGACGCGGTCTATGCGCTGTTCACCGCCGACGAGGTCCGCGATGCAGCTTGAGTTGGCTCCCAGTTCGGCCCCAAACACAGCCGGGGCAGACGCGCATTTCCGCGCACTGGAGTCGCTCTACGCGCAAGCGCCGATCAATCGCTTCTTCGACTCCTCGCTCGAAATCCCCGAAGCCGGCGTCGCGCGCATCCATTTCACGATCGACGAGCGCCATTACCACGCCGGCGGTGCCGCGCACGGCACGAGCTATTTCAAGATGCTCGACGACGCCGCCTTCTACGCCTGCAACAGCTTGGTCACCGACCGCTTCCTGCTCACCACCGCCTTCAACCTGCTGCTCACGCGCCCGCTGAAGATCGGCCCGGTGATCGCCGAAGGACGCTGGATCAGCGGCAAGCGACGCGTGTTCGTCGCGGACGCGCGGCTGATCGATGCGGACGGCGAAGAAGCGGCAAGAGGCACCGGCACCTTCATGCGCTCGCGGATCGCGCTCGCCGGTCTCCCCGGATACCGCAGCGCAGCATGAGTGGCCGTCTCCCCAGCGGAGTCCTCGTCAGCGCGCTGTTGCGGCGCGTCAACGATGCCGGCGGGTTCGGTGCGGTGATGGCGAAAGGCGACCCGCAAGGCGGCGCGATCCTGGTCATCGCGGTCGACAAGGGCGCCCTTCCCCGTCTGCTGGAACGCGGCATCGGACCCGACGGACGGACCGCGCTGATCGACTCCACCCCTCTCGAAGACCTCGACGGATATTGGCGTCGTCGCCGCGCAAGCGACCCGGATCTCTGGGTAATCGAGGTGGACATCGCAGCGGCGGAACGGTTCGCCGCTGAAACGATCCTCGACGATTGACTCGAAAGCCCCCCCAATAGAGGGGAATTGCAACATTGATTGGCGTTGTGCTGGGACGGGTGCGATCCGGATCAGTTACGCAGTCGGGGGGATGCCTGGACGATCGGCTCGTACGATTGCTTCCGCGGTCCAACCGCATCTGAATAAGTTTGAATGACGATTCTTCAGCGGGCTGCGACGATCGCGGTCATGACCTTCTCTCTCGCCGGCCTGCTCGGCAACAGCGCTCCCGGTCAGGCAACCGGTATCGATCGCTCGACCACCAATCTCACTGCTCTCGCCAATCTAAACGCGCTCTCGCCGCAGAATGTTCCGCAGATCGCTCCAGTTGCCACCACCGTCGCACCTGTCGAGACGAACGCCGAGAACGCTGCCGTAAGCCCCGCGGTCGCAGAAGCCGAAGAATTCGACACGCTCGCCCAGGCCGTTGCCGCGCAGGATAGCGCCGCCGCCGACGAAGCGCTTCAGTGCCTTGCCGGCGCGATCTACTTCGAATCCAAGGGTGAGCCGCTGACCGGCCAGCTCGCGGTCGCCGAAGTCATCATCAATCGCGCCAAGTCGGGTCGTTTTCCCGCCAACGTCTGCGCCGTCGTCAAGCAGCGCGGCCAGTTCAGCTTCGTCCGCGGTGGCCAGATTCCCAACATCAACGCCGGCACCGCCTACCGCACCGCGATTGCAGTCGCCAAGGTCGCGCTCGCCGATGCGTGGAACAGCCCTGCCGACAAGGCGCTCTACTTCAACACCCCCGATCGCCGTCCCAGCGTCCGCGCGATCAAGGTCGCCTCGATCGGCAACCACATCTTCTATCGCTGATATCCCCCGGATAACGCTAAAGTTCGACCCCGTCCCGCACCCAGCGGGGCGGGGTTTCTCATATCCGCCAACGCCCAGTCTATCGCCTCGGCCTATCGCAGCACTCGTGCCGCCAACCCCGCGCAATCCGCATCGCTAGCCGTCGGACCCTGCTTGCCCGTGATCGCACGCCCGATCGCCTTGAAGATATTCCCCACCGATTTCACCTCCGGCGGGATCGTCACGTGCGGCTGCTGGATCGTCCCGGTCATGTACGCGGACCCCGGCAACTGCAGCAGCGCATGCTGCTTCGGCGCGCCGCTCAGCCGGATGTCGATCGCTTCGGATGGAAACACCACGCTCCCCTGCCCGTGCAGCTGGCTGGCGGTGGTATCGACGATCATCGGATCGACGCGCCCGCGCCCCCGCGTCACGTCGAGTTTCACCACCACGCAGCGCAAGCCCGCGCGCTCGCCATCTTTCGCCAGCAACGCACGCGCCGCATCGAACCCCAGCGCGGCGGCGATCCCCTGCGGCAACTGCCCGTCCTGCGCGACGAACCCGATGCTGCCATCGGCGTTCCCGACCGCAGCCCGGATCGTCTCCCCTAGTCCCTTAAGCCGCACGCGCGCACTCACATTCCCGCTGAAATCGCCGCGCCCGCCTGCCAGCGCCTGGACGCTGCTCCCCCGCAACCGCAGGTCGATCGCCACGGTCGGCGTCTTGCGATCGCCTCGCTGGTCGACCGTGACCTTGCCGGTAACGGTTCCCTGCGGCAGCCTCGCGATCAGCCGATCCAGCGTCAGCAGCTGGTGATCGATCGCGATCGTCCCCTTGGCCGACACGATCGGCGACGTCCCCTTGGCCGCGACGATATGCTGGATGCGGAACCCGAACTCTGCGTCGGTCGTGTCGATCTTGCCGATGTCGATCCGCGTATTCGGCACCAGTCTCGGCCCGATCGCACGCTCTAGCGCCGCGCCCTTCGCCTGCGCCTCGTCCGACGACAGGTCCGCGAAGTCGAACTGGCGCGACACGATATCGCCGTTCACCTTGCTCCGTCCGTCCCGCTTGTCGACGGTCACATGCCCCGCAAAGTCCGACCGCCCGACCACGCCCTTCAGCTGCGTGATCGCCCATTTCGGCGCATCGTGGCGGACGTGCGCGCTGAACGACACCGGCTGCGTCCGGAACAGCCCCGCCTCGATCACAGCGTCGATCAGCTTCAGGTCGGTCGCGCGCGCCGTCACGTCGAGCGTCATCACGTCGGTATCCAGCGGCCGGTCCATCACGCCCTTCGCCGAGATCGACAGCTTGTCCCCGACGATCGACGCTGTGAACGGCCACGGCTTGCCCTGCGATCGCTCGATCGACGGCCCCGAGACCGCGATCCGAACGGCCGCCCCACGCACGGTGCCGGTGCCGTTCGCACGGATGCCCGTAACCGGATCGGAGGAGAACCGCGCGGTGACCTGCCGCCCCTGCTTGGCATCGCGGTACGAGACCACGCTGTCGCGGATGACCAGCCCTTGCAGGTCGTTCGAACTGCCGCCGCTCTTGGCCTTGCCCGGCCGATCCCAGTTGGTCCGCCCCTGCTTGTCACGCACCAGCGCGAGGTACAGCCCGGACGCCTTCACGTCGCGCGGCCCGAACCCGCCCTTCAACAGCGACAGCGCGGAGAAGGTCGCCTCCGCCTCACGCAACCGCACGAAATCGCCCGTCCCGGCCCAGGCTGCCTGCGGAATACGCACCTGCGTGATGCGGATCGTCGGCGAGAAACCGAACCCGTCGACGCGCTCGATCCCGCCGATCGTCACCGGCCGCCCGAAGCGCGCGGTCAGCTGCCGCTCGATCACGCCTTTCAGCGATCCCCAGGGGAACACGGCGAGCCCGATTATGACCGTGGCCATCACGGCCACGACGACGATGCCGGTGACTTTCACCCAGCGCTTGGCGACCCATCTTCTCATCTACTGCGGCGACGCGTCGAAACGAGAAACGTTCCGCAAGCGTCAGGACCGCTGCCGCAGAATGACCGCGGCGCGTCTGGCTCGCTAGACCCGCACGCTCTTCGGCGCCAACCGGCGGATGTCGAGGACATCGACCTGCGCGAGCATCACCGCGCCCAGCGCCTTGTCCCCGGTCTCGACCAATATCCCCTCATGCGTCGCGCGCACCGTCCGCCACGATACCTCGCGCACCGTCAGGGTCTTGCCGATCCGCTTTACCGCAGCAACCCGCCCATCGTCGGCGATCGCCAGCGCGCCCTGCCCGTCCGCTCCGACGACAGCACCAGCCACCGCAAACCCGCGAAGCTGCGCCTGCGCCGCGTCCGCCGCCTCTTCCGGAGTTTCGATCTTCACGACCCGCCGCATCCGCACGACCACCCAGGCCAGGCCCGCGAGCAACAGCACAACGACGGCCACGATGCCGCCGACGATCGCAGGCGTCATCGCGGCCCTGCGAGCGCGTCCAGCATCGGCCGGATTCCGCGCAGGTCATACCCGGCGTCCTCGGCCTGCGCGAGCAGCAGGTTCGGGTTGCGCCCAGCCTTCGCCGCCGCCAGCGCCCATAAATTGCAGCTCCGCGTCCCCGACCGGCAATAGGCCAGCACGGGCCCGTCCGAATCGGTCAGCGCCTGCGTCATCGCGTCGATCTGTGGATGCGAGAACCCCGCATGCGTCACCGGAATCGAGACGTATTTCAGCCCGGCCGCTTCCGCCGCCGCGCGGATCGCATCACCCGAAGGCTGCCCTGCATCCTCGTCGTCGGGCCGGTTGTTGACGATCGTCTTGAACCCCGCCGCAGCGATTTCCGCGACTTGCTCGACCGCGATCTGTGGCGCGACCGAAATACTTTCGTTTATTTGCCGTATCATGCGGACTCGCGGATGACCTGGAGGAAGGCATCCCCATAGGCGTCGAGCTTGCGCGCGCCAATGCCTGATAACAGGCTCAACTCGGCACGCGAGGCCGGCCGCTGCCGCGCAATGTCACGCAACACCGAATCGTGGAAGATCACATACGGCGGAACGCCCGCTTCCTTCGCCAGATCGCGCCGCCGCACGCGCAACGCCTCGAACAGCGGATCGTCCACGGGGTTCGGCGTGGCGCCAACCGCCCCCTTGCGCCGCCGCTCGCGCTTCGGCGGCACGACGATCGACACCGCCGCCTCTCCCTTGAGGATAGCCTTCGCCGCCGGCCCGAACTCGAGGCCGCCATGGGGATTGGTCCTGAGCGCATCCTTCAGCATCAACGCGCGCGACACGGGCTTCAGCAGCGCGACCTCGTCGCCCTCGACGATCCCGTACACCGACAACGCCTCGTGCCCGTTCATCAGGCTCCGCTCCGACGACACCCCGGTCAGGATGCCCTCGATATATCCTACGCCGTACATCTGCCCGGTCCGGAACACCGCCGACAGGAATTTCCGCGCCGTCTCGGTCGCGTCCACCGCATCGACATTGCCGAGGCAATTGTCGCAATTCCCGCAATCCTCTAGCCGCTCTTCGCCGAAATGCTTAAGCAGGATCCGCCGCCGGCACCCGGCCGTCTCGACCAGCCCGCCCATCGCGGTCAGCCGCTGCCGCTCACCCGCCTGCCGTTCGGGCTCGACCTCACCGATCCGCTGCCGGGCACGCGCGAAATCCTCCGCGCCCCAGAACAGATGCGCGATCGCCGGATCGCCGTCACGCCCAGCGCGCCCGGTTTCCTGATAATAGGCCTCGATCGACTTCGGCAGCCCGGCATGCGCCACGAACCGGACGTCGGGCTTGTCGATTCCCATCCCGAACGCGACCGTGGCGCAGATCACCATGTCCTCGCTCGCGACGAAATCCGCCTGGTTCTTCGCGCGCACCTGTGGATCGAGCCCCGCATGATACGCCCGCGTCGGCCGCCCGCTCCGCCCCAGCGCCTCCGCCAGCTTCTCGGTCGCCGCGCGCGTCTGCGCATAGACGATCCCCGGCCCCGGGATCTTCTCCAGGATGTCCGCGATCTGCCGGTTGACGTTGTCGCGCCCCGAAATCGCATAGCGGATGTTCGGTCGGTCGAACCCCGACACGATCAGCCCCTCCTGCGAAATCCCCAGCTGCTCGAGGATATCCGCCCGCGTATGCGCATCCGCGGTCGCCGTCAGCGCGAGGCGCGGCACGTCCGGAAAACTGTCGAGCAGAGGCCGCAGCAACCGGTAGTCTGGCCGGAAATCATGCCCCCACTCGGATACGCAATGCGCCTCGTCGATCGCAAAGAGCGACAGCTTGGCCTGCGACAGGAGATTGCGAAAACTCTCGTTCGAAGCCCGCTCCGGCGCGACATACAGCAGGTCCAGATCGCCAGCCCGAAACCGCGCGATCGTCTCCTCGCGATTGGTATCTACCGAGGTCAAAGTCGCCGCCTTGATCCCAACGGCAGTGGCCGCCCGCAACTGGTCATGCATCAAAGCGATCAGCGGCGACACGACCACGCACGTCCCCTCCAGCATCGTCGACGGCAACTGGTAACACAGCGACTTGCCCGCCCCCGTCGGCATGACGGCCAACGTCCGCTGCCCCGCGAGCACCCGATCGACGACATCGCGCTGCACGCCACGAAAATCAGGAAAGCCGAAGATGCGCTGAAGATCGGGAAGGGGGTCGAGTGCCATTGCCATGCGATCTAGGCGTCGCGCAGTCGCCCGTCGAGGGGCGAGCCTGCATTGGTTATCCAATCATTACCGATTATAAATTCGTTGCGAATACGATATGACGCGGCAAGATCGCGGCGCCTGACGCCGGAGACCTCACGATGATCGCCAATATCCTTAGAACCGGCGTGGCGGCATCGGTGCTCGTGAGCAGCGTCGCGCTAGCCGGCGACACGGCCCCGGCCATCCGCGACGTACCGGTCGGCGGGATGATCGCCGCAACGATCGACGGCAAGCCCGTCACGCTGCGCGTCGACCCCGCCGCGCCTGGCCTGGTCTTCGTCACGACCGCGGTCGCCGAGCGACTTGCGCTGAAGGGCGGCGCATTGGGACTGGGCTATTCGGTCGGCGGGCAAGGCGCGATGCAGGCGACGACGGTCCGCCCGATGACGTTCGGGATCGATGCGGTGAAGCGGCGGATCGGCTTTCCAAGCCGCAAGCACGAGGCCAAGGGAAAGGCTGCGGACCCCCGCTGGGTCGGGCGGCCCTATGCCGATGTCGGCGACGGCAGCATCGGCCCGGCGTCGCTACCCGAACCCGTCGTGCGCATCCTCCTGAACGCGCCGCGTGCCGGCGAGCGGACCGTCGCGTTGCCGATGGTCGACGGCGGCGGCCTGCTGGGCAAACTCTCCGGGACCTTCGCGCAGATCACGATCGGCGGCCAGCCGATCCGGGTCCGCTTCGATCCCTATCATCCAAGCACGACCGTCACCGCCAACGCCGCCACGCTGATCGCGCAGGCGCAGCGCGGCACGCTGGCCGGCCTCACCGCACCGGTCGAGATCGCCTTCGGTATCGCCCGACCCGTCCGCACGATGACGCTCGCCACCCCGCTCCTCGTCGGCCCGCTCGCGCTATCGTCGCTAGGCGTCCGCACCACCGACGTCGGCAGCGCCGCCGGGATCCCCGAGGCCGACGCGCCACCACCCGACCCCGACGAGATCGTCGTCATCGCCAAGGGCAAGCGCGACGCCAACCGCGATCGCCTGACGATCGGCGCCGACCTGCTCGATCGCTGCTCCGCCATCGTCTTCGACAAACCCGCCAAGCAGATCCGCCTGACCTGCGGCTAGACTCGGTCGATATCCGGCCAGTCTATCGCGGTCCGATCATGGACCGCGACCCTCCGTGCCTGCATCCTCCCACGTTCAATCCGGGGGGAGACGCGCATGGAACTGAACATCAGGCTGGCCGAGCTGCAAAAGCGGACGATCGAACACCGCGAAGTCCTGCTGACCGAAGAGGCGGCGAAGACCGCGCTCGTCATGCCGTTCCTGCAGTCGCTCGGCTACGACGTCTTCAACCCGTCCGAGGTCGTCCCCGAATTTACAGCGGACGTCGGCACCAAGAAGGGCGAGAAGGTCGATTACGCGATCTGCGCCGGCGGGAAGGTGTCGATCCTGATCGAGTGCAAGCCGTCCTCGGTCCAGCTCAACGTCAACCACGCGGGCCAGCTGTTCCGCTATTTCAGCGTCACCGACGCGCGGCTCGCGGTGCTGACCAACGGCGTCGTCTACCAATTCTATTCGGACATCGAGCGCCCGAACAAGATGGACGACAAGCCGTTCTTCACCTTCACGATGGACGCGATCAAGCCCGCCGACATCCGCACGCTCGAGAAATTCACCAAGGCCGCGTTCGACATCGACAAGATCGTCCAGGAGGCCGGCAACCTCAAGACGCAGTCGTTGATCCGCCTCGAACTCGAAAAGGAGTTCGCCGAGCCCTCCGACGAGTTCGTCCGGATGATGGCGCAACGCGTCCATGGCGGGCGCCTGACGCCCGCAATCAAGGACGGTTTCGCCAAGCTCCTCGCCCCCGCGATCGCCGCGCTGATCCGCGATTTCGTCAACGAACGCCTGTCGTCCGCACTGAAGGCGTCGAGCCCGGTCGAGGACCTGCCGCTAGGCGCTGACGACGACCCGTCCGATGGCGACGGCATCGTCACCACGCAGGAGGAGATTTCCGGCTTCCACATCATCCAGGCGATCGCGTCGCGCCTGGTCGACCCCAAACGCGTGATCGTCCGCGATGCGAAGTCGTACTGCGCGATCCTGCTCGACGACAATAACCGCAAGACGATCGCGCGGATGCATTTCAACGGGATTACCACCAAGTATCTCGGCATGTTCGCGGGCAAGGACGAAACGCGGCATTTGCTATCGGACCTGACGCACATCTATCAATATTCGAATGCGATCGAGGCAAGGTTGCGCGAGTTGGATCCCTCGATCCCAGCGTAGGGCGCGCTCCCGATCGTTCCCCCGCATCCAAAGACCTACCACCCCGGCGAAGGCCGGGGCCCAATTGAAAAGGTAGGAGTAACGGAGCGCAGTCGTCGTTAGCAACGTCCCCCAATTGGGCCCCGGTCTTCGCCGGGGTGGCGTTTGACGGGGGAACACCCGAGTTCCAAGACGCTGTCGCCAATCTTGTTTCCCCGCGAAGGCGGGGACCCAGGCTGGGCTCCCGCCTTCGCGGGAGAACAAGGAGGGGTAAGCTACCGGTGAAACGCGGCCGCCCCGGTGTTACGAGCCAAATGCCGCAAGCATCTGACGTTACGTAGGGCGTGGCGAGCATTCCTCACCGACTACCCCAACCTACTCCGCCGCCAGCGCCCCATCATCATCCCCGGCGCGCTCCTGCGCCTGCCGGTTCCACATCTCCGCATACACGCCGCCATGCCGCAACAGATCCGCATGCGTCCCCTTCTCGACGATCCGCCCCGCCTCCAGCACGACGATCTGGTCCGCATGCACCACGGTCGACAGCCGGTGCGCGATCACGATCGTCGTCCGCCCGCGCTCGATCGCCTCCAGCGTATCCAGGATCTCAGCCTCGGTCCGGCTATCCAGCGCCGACGTCGCCTCGTCGAGAATCAAGATCGGCGGGTTCTTGAGCAGCGTCCGCGCGATCGCCACGCGCTGCTTCTCGCCGCCCGACAGCTTCAACCCACGCTCGCCGACCCGCGTCTCATACCCCAGCGGCTGGCGCTCGATGAACCCGGCGATCGCCGCGCCCTTCGCCGCAACCTCGACCTCAGGCATCTCCGCACCCTCGCGGCCATAGGCGATGTTGTACCCGATCGTGTCGTTGAACAGCACCGTATCCTGCGGCACGATCCCAATCGCGGCGCGCAAAGACGCCTGCCGCACCTGCGCGATATCCTGCCCGTCGACGGTAATCCGCCCGCCCGTCAGGTCGTAAAACCGGTACAGCAACCGCGCGAGCGTCGACTTCCCCGCCCCCGAAGGCCCGACCACGGCCAACGTCGATCCCGCCGGCACGTCCAGCTCCAGATCGCGCAAAATCGGCCGCCCCGCATCATACCCGAATGACACGTTCTCAAACCGCACATGCCCCGTACTCACCGCCAGCTCAGGCGCACCCGGCGCATCCACCACGGTCGCGGGCGTATCGATCAGGTCGAACATCGCCGCCATGTCGAGCGCACCCTGCCGGATCGTGCGATACACCATCCCCAGCAGGTCGAGCGGCCGGAACAGCTGCGCCAGCAGCGTCGACACGAACACCACGTCGCCCGCCGACGCCTCGCCGCGGCTCCACCGCCACACGACGAAGCCCATCCCGCCCGCCAGCATCACATTCGTGATCAGCGCTTGGCCGAGGTTCAACCACGCCAACGAATTCTCGCTCTTCACCGCCGCCTCGGAATACGCCGTGATCGCGCTGTCGTAACGCTTGGCCTCGCGCTCCTCCGCGCCGAAATACTTCACCGTCTCGAAGTTCAGCAGTGAATCCACCGCATGCGCGACGGCGCCGGTATCGAGGTCGTTCATCCGCGCGCGCAAGGCATTGCGCCAGTCGGTCACCATCCGCGTGAACGCGATATAGCCGACCACCATGACGACCGTCGCGACGACCAGCGGCCAGCCGAACTTGGTCCAGAACAGCCCGAGTACCAGCACCAGTTCGAACACCGTCGGCGCGATGTTGAACAGGAGGAAATACAGCATCGTGTCGATGCTCTTGGTGCCGCGCTCGACCACCTTGGTGACCGCACCCGTCCGCCTAGACAGGTGAAAGTCGAGGCTCAGCGCATGCAGATGGCGAAACACCTGCGCCGCGAGCCGCCGCGACGCGTCCTGCCCGACGCGCTCGAACACCGCGTTGCGCAGATTGTCGAACAGCGTCGTCCCGAACCGCGACGCCGCGTACCCGACCACCAGCAGCACGACCAAGGTCAGCGCCCCGCGATCGTTCCCCGCCATCCGGTCGACAGCGTATTTCAATGTGAACGCTGCGCCAAAGACCTGGATCAGCTTCGACGCGATCACCAGCAGCATCGCGACGACGATCCGCGCCTTCAGCTTGGGCTGCCCCGCCGGCCACAGGAACGGCAGGAAGCGGCGGAGCGTCGGCAGCAAGGGCTGGTCCGCGCGGGTGGAGGTGTAGGTGTCAGGTGGCATGGATCGATGCGATGTAGGCGCAGTCAAGCCCCGGCGAAAGCAGTTGGGGGAACAATCCTGCCACTTCGTCGCTTTAATTACCGTGTCCGATGTCGGCCACCGCGATCCACTGGAGAATGAAATGGAACCGCTGTTCTACGTCATGGCCATCATGGGCTGCGGTGACGGCAATGTGAACTGCACCGAGGCGCGGGTGATCCCGGCACGCTACGAGACGATGGCGCAGTGCCGCGCGGCGCTCCCCGATCAGTTGGCGCAGAACACCGACGTTCCGTACCCGATGATCGGCGCGAATTGCCGCGCGCAAGGCCGGTTGATGGCGAAGACCGGCAAGGCGAAGTCGCAGGGCTGAGGTTTATCGGTTCCTGCAACGCGCGGGCACCACACCCCCGTTCATGCTGAGCGAAGTCGAAGCACTTGAGTCTCATGTCCTTCGACTTCGCTCAGGACGAACGGATGGGGGTGGGACGGGAGCGAAAAATCAAACCCGAGGCCGCGTCCACAACCGAGCATTGCGCACAGTCCTTGGATACAGCGTATTCCGCCGCGCAGCCTCCCACGCCGCGGTCACGATAAACCCGAGCTTTTGCATCCCCGACGTCGTCACCCGGTGATCCCACGCATGCTCCCCCCGAGCCGCCACGGTCCGCCCGATCGCCCCATAGATCCCCGCCGCCGACAGCACCGCCCACGCCGAACGGAACGACAGCGCCGGCGTCCCTTCCCGCGCGCTAGCCTCGAACGCCGCAGCGCGATCCGCCATCCGCTTCGTCAACACCGCAAGGCGCGACCGGAACGGCGGCTTCATGTGCTGCCCAGGCGGGAAGTCCATCTCGACCAGCCACTCCTCGGGCAGATAGCACCGCCCGACCCGGTCATCCTCCTCCACGTCGCGCGCGATATTGGCGAGCTGGAACGCCATCCCCAGGTCGCACGCGCGATCGAGCGTATCCTCGTCGTCGGGATCGACGCCCATCGCGATCGCCATCATGCACCCGACGACGCCCGCGACATGGTAGCAATATTTGTAGAGGTCGTTCTCCGACCGCGGCCGCCACTCGCGCGCATCGAGCGCGAATCCCTCGATCAGGTCGCGCGCAAACCGCTTCGGCAGCCGGGTTTCAGCCGCAAAGATCCGCATCGCATCGAACGCCGGCTCGCCAACCACTTCGCCCGCCAGCGCCTGCTCGGTCATCGCCGACAACTGCACCAACCGCGCCGGCGCGTCGTCGACCACGGTCATGCCGTGGCCATGATCCTGCCCATCGGCGATATCGTCGCACCGCCGGCACCACGCGTACAGCAGCCAAGCCCGCTCCCGCGTCGGCTTATCGAACAACAAGCTGGCCGCCGCAAAACTCTTCGACCCCCGCGAGATCGACTCATGCGCGGTAGCGACGATCGCCTCGCGGCTCGGGAGTGCCTGGCTCATTCTAGTTCCCCCGCGAACGCGGGGGCCCAGGACCACAAACGCGCCGCCCGCGACTCCTGGGCTCCCGCCTTCGCGGGAGAACAAGAAGCGGCGAAGTTCACCGTCTCCAAGCTCACAAATCCGACGCGTTCATCCGCACGATCGGCTGCGTCGGCACATGCTCCGCCATCCGGTCGAGCAGAACGTCCAGCGTATCCGCCACGATCAACAAATCCCGGTGCTGCGGCCGCAAAAACCCAACCTCGCCCATCTTCGCCCAGAACGCGATCAGGTGATCGTAATACCCAGCGGTATTCAGCAATCCGACCGGATCCGCATGATAGCCAAGCTGCGCCCAGCTCAGCGCCTCCCACAGCTCGTCCATCGTCCCCGTCCCACCCGGGATCGTCACGAACCCGTCGGAGAGATCGGTGAACATCTGCTTGCGCTGATGCATGCCGCTGACGACGTGCAACTCGGTCAGCCCCCGATGCGCAACCTCCGCATCGACCAGCGCCTGAGGAATAACCCCAATAACCTCGCCACCACCCTCAAGCGCCCCATCCGCGATCGCGCCCATCAGTCCGGTCCGCCCACCGCCATAAACGAGGCCAATACCCCGCTCGGCAAAAGCCAGCCCCAGCGCCCGAGCGCCTTCGATATAGGTGGGATCAGCCGGCGTAGCCGACCCGCAATACACAGCAAGTCTCTTCATCCCGCACCGCTAGGGGAAGCGCGCGGGGTGTCGCAAGAGAAGAATGGGTTCACGCGGAGACGCGGAGACGCGGAGGTGTCGCGTTCCGGACAGCGCTCGCGCTGTCTTCATGCTCGTTCCGTAACCCGTTGGAGACACGGTCGCTACGCGACAAGCGCAACACCTCCGCGTCTCCGCGTCTCCGCGTGAACCAACCTTACTTCTCGCCCTCGAGCATCAACCGAGCCGTAGCCTTCGCACTCCCGACTACCCCCGGAATGCCCGCCCCCGGATGAGTCCCAGCGCCCACGAAGTACATATTCGGAATATGCTCGTCGCGGTTGTGCACGCGGAAATACGCACTCTGCGTCAACACCGGCTCCAGCGAGAACGCGCTACCCAGATGCGCATTCAGATCCTCCGCGAAATCCTTCGGCGCGTACGAGAATTTCGTCACGATCCGCTCATGGATATCCGGGATCAACCGCCGCCCGATCTCGTCGAGGATGCGCTTCTCCAGGATCGGCGCGATCTCGTCCCAGTCGACCGGGAATTTCCCGAGATGCGGCACCGGCGCCAGCGCGTAAAACGTCGAATGCCCCTCCGGCGCCAACGAAGGATCGGTCACAGTCGGATGATGCAAATACAGCGAGAAGTCCTCGCTCAGAACGCCGTGGTCGTAAATGTCCTCGAGCAGCCCCTTATAGCGCGGCCCGAACAGGATCATGTGGTGCGGGATGCCCGGCCACGTGCCCTTGATCCCGAAATGCACCACGAACAGCGACGGCGAATATTTCTTCCGCTCGAGCGACCCGGTTTTCCGCTTGGCACTGCGCGACGTCGCCAGCAGGTCGCGATACGTGTGCATGATGTCGCTGTTCGCCGCGATCGCATCCGCCTGACCCGACCAGCCGCTAGCGCACGTCACGCCCGTCGCCCGGTCGCCCAGAGTCTCGATCGACGTCACGGGATCGTCGAGCCGCAGCACGCCGCCTAAGCGCTCGAACTGCGTCACCAGCGCCGCGACCAGCCGGTTGGTCCCGCCGCGTGCGAACCACACCCCGCCATCACGCTCCAACTTGTGGATCAGCGCATAGATCGCGCTCGTCGTCATCGGATTGCCGCCGACCAGCAGCGTGTGGAAGCTCAACGCCTCGCGTAGTTTCTCGGACTTCACGAAGCTCGACACGATCGAATAGACCGACCGCCACGCCTGGTATTTCGCCAGCGCGGGCGCCGCCTTGATCATCGACCCGAAGTCGAGGAACGCGACATGGCCGAGCTTCTCATAGCCCTCATGGAACACACCCGCCGAATATTGCAGGAACTTCTCGTACCCCGCCCAGTCGCCGGGATGCAGCTTCTCGATCTCGGCGCGCATCTGCACGTCGTCGTTGGTGTAGTCGAAGTTCGTTCCGTCGGGCCAGTTCAGGCGGTAGAACGGCAGCACCGGATCGAGCGTCACGTCCTCGCTCATGTCGCGCCCGGTCAGCGCCCACAGCTCGCGCAGGCAATCCGGATCGGTGATGACGGTCGGCCCCGCATCGAAGGTGAAGCCATCGCGTTCCCAGAAATACCCACGCCCACCCGGCTTGTCGCGGCTCTCGACGATCGTCGTCTGCACGCCCGCGGATTGCAGCCGGATCGCGAGCGCCAGCCCGCCGAAACCTGCGCCGATGACTATTGCGGTCTTCATGATGACATACTGCCTGCGATGGCGCGGACGGCGCGCACGATGGGGACGGGGGGCTTGCCGGTCAGAACGCGCGCCTTGTCGGAAAGCGTCGAGCGTCCGGCGTAGAAACGGCCGATGAGCGAGGGGGAGAGGCGGTAGAAGCGCTCGAGGATGCGGTAGCGTTCCTCCGGCTCGGCGGCGCGAAACAACATCGTGTCGAGCATCCGGTAGAACCCGCGGCTCTTCCACGTCGCCCGCGCCATCGCATGCGTCGCATCGTGGAGTTTCGCGCCCGAAAAATCGCTGAGCCCTGCAAGCATCGCCGCGGTCCGCACCGCGTCGGGCAACGAATAGCCGGTCGTCGGATGAAACATCCCCGCGCGCATGCCGGCCTTGGCCACCCGAGCACCGCCCGACCGCCAATACGCCTCGAAATCGCCCCCCATCGCGACCGGCAACACGCCGGACTCCTCGCGCACGACGCTCTCGACCGACCAGCCGCGTACCGTGACATAGTCATCGATCCGCGCGCCCAGCACCGGAATATCAAGATCGGGCGTGTCGCTATAGTAAGTGTCCTCGACGAACATCCGCTCGGGTGAGAACGGCAGGCAGTAGACAAAGCGATACCCGTCAATCTGCGGAATGGTCGCATCCATGACCATCGGCCGCGGGCTTTCGTGCGGCACGCTCAACGCCAGTTCGCGCCCGAGAAACTTCTGCCACGCGAGATCGAGCAGCGACAGGTCGCCCGCCCCCCGCGCGTCGATTACGCCAGTCGCCTCGATCCGGTCGCCATCCGCCATCACAACCGCGGTCGCACTAGCCCCCGAGACCTTCCGCCCAAGCATCAAAGCATCTGCAGGAAGTACGCGGCGAACTTCGCGGTCGAGCCGCGTGCTCTCGATTGAATAATAGGTCGCGTCGATCGTCCGCTCATGCGCCGGGAAACGCACATCGTATCCGCGCCACGCATGCACCACGAGCGGCGCGACGATCCAGCGGTCTCCTTGCGCCACGTCGCTGCCGAAGAACGACCAGAGATGATTGCCGCCGACCGTCTGCGCTGAATCAATCAGCCGCACGTCGAGCGCCGGATGCTTGGCCTTGAGCGCCAGCGCGATCATCCCGCCGGCCAAACCCGCGCCAACGATCGCAACGTCGCAGGAGATCGTCGATGCCATGCCTCCGACTAGCGCAAAGCGGAGGACACGAAAACAACCTTTCCGAACCAATCGCCCGCGAAGACAACCTGCGTTGCCGGGGGAGGGCAGGGGAGGGGCTCACCTCAATCCTCCCCCGCCAGGGGGAGGTGGCTGGCCCTAGCCAGACGGAGGGGGAGGAAAGGGAAACCTCCGTTCCGCATCCTCCCCCTCCGTCACCTTCGGCGACACCTCCCCCTGGCGGGGGAGGATCAAACGATGGATCATCGCCACGCCTGAACTGTGCAAACCGTACGACGAGAAAAAGCCCAACCTGCCCCCCTCCCTGGAAGGGAGGGGCTGGGGGTAGGGGGGCTGGCCTCCGCAAACCGGAACGCGAGCGGCTCAAGCGGGCCGACCCACCCCCGCCCCCTCCCTTCCAGGGAGGGGAGAGTGCGCAGCGACGGATACCCCTAAACCAAGATCCGCCGTAGACAGTAAGAATGCCCGCACCCACATCGGCCCCCACGCTAACCACCGCCCGCCTGACCCTAACCGCCCACACTGCCACCGACCTCGAAGACTGCGCCGCGATGTGGACCGACCCCCGCGTCTACACGATGATCGGCGGCCAGCCCCGATCGCGCGAGGACGTCTGGATCCGCCTGCTCCGCTCGATCGGCCAATGGTCGCTGTTCGGCTACGGCAGCTGGATCGCCCGAGACACCGCCACAGGCCACCTCATCGGCGAACTCGGCCTCATCGAGGCGCGCAGAGCCATCGAACCCTCGATCGACGCAATTCCGGAAACAGGCTGGACCCTAGCCGGCGACGCGCAAGGCAAAGGCTACGCCTCCGAAGCGCTCGCCGCGATCCTCGCCTGGACCGACGCGCGCATCCCCGCGACGACCTGCATCATAAACCCCGCCAACGCCCCCTCGATCCGCCTCGCGGAACGGCTAGGCTACCGCCTGCGCACCACGGGCACTTACCGAGACGCCCCGATCCTGATCTTCGACCGAGCCGCGGCGTCGTAAAGACCCGACGTTATTTCTGCGCAGTAACCACCGGAGTCTGCACCGACGCGATCGGCATGGGATCGCCCGCCCGATCGTAGAACGCCATCAACACCAGCCCCAGT
This sequence comes from Sphingomonas sp. Leaf230, assembly GCF_001421745.1. GTDB lineage: Bacteria > Pseudomonadota > Alphaproteobacteria > Sphingomonadales > Sphingomonadaceae > Sphingomonas. Next base: position 410,544 of record NZ_LMKW01000010.1, read on the forward strand.
GCCAATATACTCCCCGCGATCACATAGATCAGGCTCTTGTGATCCCTGCCGGAATGGGCGCTGGTATTCGTGCCGGTATCCCCGCGCGCGGCGTTTTGATGTGCCATGCATCTCTCTCCGTATTGGCAGGTCGTCCTGCTCTGGAAAGGGAGGCTATCAGGTTTCGCCGCACTGCATAGAGGCTAATGCAACCGCATCGAACGCGCCGGGAAAACACCGCCCGACCTACGCCAATCCCGGCGCGATCGGCCAATAGGTCGCATACCGCTCATGCGCGACGCGGAAATACGGGACCATCCGCACCGGCTGCCGGTCCGCCGCAAGGATCGTGAATTCCAGCGGCCGGTCCCCCGCACGCATCCCTTCCGCGATCGTATCGGGATCGCCCGCCAGCGTCGGCGGTGTAAACGGCGCGGCGTTATACTCGCCATATTTGCGCTCGTTGACGATGATGTCCGATCCCGGCGCCAGGCCATCACGCCCAAAGCTCCCCGCCATCACCAGCGGCCCATAGGTGAACGCGACGATATCCGGCGCCGCCGGCGATCGCTCGACCCCGGCGCGCATATCCAGCCGCATCTCCACCGTATCACCGTCGCGCCACCCCCGCGCCAGCTCCAGATACCGCCCCGGACTGGTCGACCGCATCGCCTCGACCCCGTTCACCAGCACCACCGCAGTCCGGCTCCACCCCGGATGGCGCAGCTTCAGCGTCAGCTCGGTCGGTCGCTTCAACGTCCAGCGCAGCGTCGTCGCCGCGGTATCGGGGAACGCCGTCACCTGCGTCAGGACCGCGTCCTTGTCCTTCCACCGCACGGCGGAGGGCACGAACAAATTCACGTACAGCGCGGACGCATCGTGGAAGTAGATCGAGTCGCGGTATTTGACGTGGTTCTCCATCCCCGTGCCGGTGCAGCACCAGAACGAGTTCTCGGGCGTGTGATACAGCTTCATGTACCCCGGCCGCGCACCCTGGAAGTACGTCGCCATGCCGCTGTCCGGGTCCTGCGACGCGAGGATCCCGTTATACAGCGTCCGCTCGTAATAATCGGCATAGCCCGCCTGTGGATCGTGCAGGAACAGCGCCCGCGTCAGCTTCAGCATGTTGTGCTGGCAACACGTCTCCGATCCCTTCGCTGACAGGACATGCTCGGCGAAATCGGCGACCGGAAAGAAATGCTCGTTGTCGCCGTGCCCGCCGGTCGCGAACGACCGCGTCAGCGCGACCGTCTTCCAGAAGAATTCGGACGCCTCGCGGTATTCGGGCTTCCCCGTCACCTCCCACACCCGCTGGAAACCGACGATCTTCGGCACCTGCGTATTGGCGTGCAGCCCGTCGAGATGGTCGCGGCTCTTGGCCAGCGGCGCGAGGATCGCCTTGTGCGAGAACCGCTCCGCCATCGTCCGATACTCGGCGGTCCCGGTCATCGTGTAGAGATCGGCGAACACCTCGTTCATGCCGCCATGCTCGGTATCCAGCATGGTCTCGAACTGCGCATCGCTCAGCGGCCGGCTCGCGACCACTGCCCAGTCCGCCAGCCGCAGCAGCACCGCGCGCGCCGTGTCGCTGTCCGCCAGCAGCGTCGCATCGCGCAGGCCCGCATACACCTTGTGCAGCGTGTACCACGGCACGCCGGTGATCGGATCGCCGTGCAGATGCGCCGCCACCAGCGCCGGCCCGTCCGGGAACGCACAGACCAGCCCGGTCCCCGACGCCGCCTGGCACGCCGCCAGTTCGCGCGCGATATGGTCGATCCGCGCCTTGAACCGCCGGTCGCCGGTCGATCGATAGACGAGCGCACACGCCGACAGATAATGCCCCAGCGTATGCCCGTGGCAGTTGATGTCCGCCCACAACGGATCCGATTCCCAGCCGCCATAGACCGGTGCCTTCGGTGCCAGCCCGGCATTCACCCGGAAATTGTGGAGCATCCGGTCGGGTTGCAGCGCGAGCAGATACGCCTCGGTCTTGCGCTGCGCATGCAGGAACGGCCCCTCGCCGAGCGTGACGTCGGCCAGGTCGAACGCCTGCAATGTCGCGGTCGGCACCGTCACGGGCAGCACCTCTGGCGGCACGAACGCAAACGCCTGCGAACCGATCGACAGCGAGCCCGCGGTCAGCGCACCGGTCGCGACACCCGTCAGGAATTTCCGGCGGGATTGGCCCCCGCGGCACAGCTCGACCATAACGTCACCCTCTTATGCTCTCATTATTTGTCTGAGTAGCAGGCGGGCCGTGCAGGCGAAAGAGGCAGAGGGGCAGGGTACCCGGTGCGCGCAGACGTAGCCGGCGAACCGGGGCACGAGCCGCGTCGTCTGCATCGCGCCGATCGTCGCCGAGGTCTGGCACGCCAGCCCGTCGCGGTGGGCGCAACGCCGGTCCGCGGTATTGACGGCAGCCAGCCGCGCGCGGTCCAGCCGCGACAGACTCCGCTCGAACCCGTCCTGGAGATAATCGAGGTCGCCGGGGGTAATCGTCCGAACACGGCGTGCCGGGCACAGCCTGTCGGTACGCCGCCCCAGCGCCTCGAACCCTGCACGGGTCGCGGGGGGCATACCGGAATACCCGGTCACGGTCAGGATCAGCGCGAGCAGAACCATCGACGTCTCCATCATGTAATCGCCCGAGACTATCACGCACCTGCGACGACGTCTCGCGGCCCCCCTGGTCGAGGCGCGCCAATCACCGGCGCTGTGGTAATTCCGCTACGGGTGCGGTTGATTCCGATCAACATCGGTGCGCCGGGTCTGGTACTGACGATCACGACGGCTATGGGGTAACGCATCGCATGACGTGGGGAGGTTTTCCCCCGGTTCATGTGGCGAGGCGCATGGGGCGGCTGGCTGATCACGGCGAGCCATCATCGGCGACATCACGAACGACACGGGTGCAACTATGGCCTCAATTTCCGCTTCTGGGATCGGCTCTGCGGCACCGACAAGCAACGCGGCGATCTTGCCGGCGCGCATGCGAAAGCGGCTGTTGGTCGTGGCGGCTGCAACGACGTGGGCCATGCTGTCGGCGGCGGCGCCCGTCACGCGGCTCGACGTCCAGGTCGACAATCTCCGCTCGTCGAAGGGGATGATCCGGATCTGCCTCACCGCGGACCCCGATAATTTTCCCGCCTGCGTCAACGATGCCAAGGCACTGACGCGCACGCTGCCCGCCAGCATCCACGCCACCAGCTTTTCGGGCCTGCCGCAGCGCGGCTATGCGCTCGCGATCATCCATGACGAGAACAGCAACGCGAAGCTCGATACGATCGCGGGCATCCCGCGCGAGGGCTATGGTTTCTCGCGCAATGCCGCCGTCCGCTTCGGCCCGCCGCGTTTCGATGCCGCCCGGTTCATGCTTGCCGGTGATGCCGAAATGCAACAGGTAAAAATGCGTTACATCTTCTGACCGATCGCAGCGGACCGAAAACGGTTTTACCGCGTTGCGACGTGGAACCTTTTTCTCCGGAGCATTTCCTTGCGCGCATTCACCCTTCTCATGTCTGCCGCAATCGCGGTGCTGGCAACCGCCACCCCGGCGCTCGCCCAGACCGATCCGAACCCGTCGCCAACGATCACCGATCCGCGCGACAACAACCGTATCACCATAGCGGTCGGTGCGGTGTCGATGCCCGATTATGAGGGTGCGGACAGCAATTCCTTCACCCCCGCCGGCGCGATCGTCGGCACGGTGCGCGGGCATGACTTCTTCCTCCGCGGCACGCAGCTCTATTTCAACCTGATCCCGAACACGGGCGAAGTCGGCATCAACTACGAAGTAGGCGTCATCGGCGGCATCCGCCGCGATCGCACCGGCGACATCGACAACCGCCAGGTCCGCGCGCTCGGCAAGATCGATACCGCGTACGAGCTCGGCGGCTATGTCGGCATCGGCAAGACCGGCGTCATCACCAGCGACTACGACACGATCACCGCGCGCGTCGCGTACGTCCACGACGTCTCGGGTACCTATGACAGCTACGTCATCACCCCGCAGGTGAATTACACCACGCCGCTGTCGGTCCGCACGCTCGTCTCGCTCGGCGTGTCGGCGGATTACGCCGGCAAGGGCTTCGGCCGCACCTACGCGGCCGTGACGCCGATCGGTACGCTGAACAGCGGCCTGCGCACCTACGACATCAACGACAGCGGCTTCCGTCGCGCGAACGCCTCGCTGTTCGTCGTGCAGAGTCTCTCGGGCGATCTGCGTCACGGCTTCGGCGTCGGTGCCGGCGTCCTCTACGGTCGCATGCTCGGCAAGTACAAGAACACGCCGATCGTCGCCGACGTCGGCAGCGCGGACCAGTGGCTCTACGCCCTCGGCCTGACCTACACCTTCTAAGCTATCGATTTCGGCGGATCCGGCTCGGTCCGATCCGCCGAACGCGTTACCTCTGCTCCCTTTACCGTAGGGAGAGAGAAGGGGCCTGCCGGGCGTTTTCCGGGAAGACCAGGGAAAGGTGAAGCCGGCATGTAGCCGCCACCAAAACCCCAATCATCGCAAGCAGGTAAGCCTCTCTGTCGGGTCGTGAAATTTATTTCATCGCACCCCCTTGAACCGTGCATCCATTATTCATCCGCGTACGTTCCTCGCCACGGACGGCTTTTTTTATGTCCGTAATTGAGCGCGTTACGAGCGGGATTCGAGCAATCGACCTGATCGGGGCATGCTCCGTTGCGCGACTGCCGCAGAGCATTTCGACGTCCGCAACAGCAAGGGGAGGACCCTGATATGACCGAGAGCGTGCACCTGATCGAAGCCCTCGATGCGCGAGTGGAACGCCGCAGCGAGCGACGTGAATTCTTCAAGACCGCGCTGGGCGCCGCTGCGATGACCGCAGCCGGTGCGACCGCGCTGTCCTTCTCCACGTCGGCGTCGGCACAGACGATCACCGATGCGGACGTCCTGAACTTCGCACTCAACCTCGAATATCTCGAGGCGCAGTTCTATTCCTACGCCGCCTACGGCACCGGCCTCGACAACAGCCTGCTCAGCGGTACCAGCACGCAGGGTGCGGTTCGCGGTGGCCGTCAGGTCAACTTCACCGACCCGATCGTGCGCCAGTACGCACGTGAGATCGCGCAGGACGAGATCGCTCACGTCAAGTTCCTCCGCACCGCACTCGGCACCGCCGCCGTTGCGCAGCCGGTGATCGACGTCAGCGTCTCGCCGACCAGCGCGTTCTCGCTCGCGGCCCAGGCTGCTGGCCTCGTCCCCGCCGGCACCGCGTTCGATCCGTACGCTTCGGACGAAGCGTTCCTGCTCGGCGCGTTCATCTTCGAAGACGTCGGCGTGACCGCATACAAGGGCGCTGCCCCGCTGCTCACCAGCAAGGCCTACCTCGAAGCCGCCGCCGGCCTGCTCGCGGTCGAGGCGTATCACGCCGCGATCGTCCGCACGACGCTGTACGGCAAGGGCATCGCGACCCCGTCGCTGCGCCAGTCGGCCGACGCGATCTCGAACGCACGCGACAGCCTCGACGGTACGACCGATCTCGATCAGGGCATCTCGCCCATCTCGCAGACGCCGATCAACCTGAGCACGACGCAGGCCGCGGTCACCGCGTCGAACATCGTTCCGCTCGATGCGAACGGCGTCGCCTTCAGCCGCTCGGCCAGCCAGGTGCTCAACATCGTGTACCTCAACAAGGGTGCGGCATCGGCAGGCGGGTTCTACCCGAACGGCATGAACGGCAACATCAAGACGAGCATCGCGGCAAGCTGATCGGTCATCCGATCACCCGCTCTTCTTCGATATTCAGGGGATTAACCCAATGACCGATCTCAATACCAAGCTGGAAATATTCGACGCGATCGCCAGCCGTCGCAACGAACGTCGTAACTTCCTGCGCTTCGCCGGCGGTTCCGCGCTCGCCATCGGCGGCGCCACGCTGCTCTCGGCATGCGGCAGCGACGATTCCGATCTCGCACCGACCCCGACTCCGGGACCGGCGCCGGTCGCAGCACTCAACGACGCCGACGTGCTCAACGTCGCACTGAACCTCGAATATCTCGAAGCGCAGTTCTACGCGTTCGCGGCATTCGGTGTCGGCCTCAACGCCAACATGCTGACCGGCATCGGTACGCAGGGTGCCGTCACCGGCGGTGCACAAGTGCCGTTCCAGGACACCGTCGTCCGTGAATACGCGCGCGAAATCGCGATCGACGAAGTCGCACATGTCGCCTTCCTGCGCTCGGCCCTCGGCAGCGCGGCCGTCGCCCAGCCTGCGATCGACATCTCGGTCGGCACGGCAGCCGCTCCGGGTGCGTTCACCGCTGCCGCACGTGCGGCTGGCGTCACCGGTGCGACGGGTGTGTTCAACCCCTATGCCGACGACAACAGCTTCCTGCTCGGCGCGTACATCTTCGAGGACGTCGGTGTTTCGGCCTATAAGGGCGCAGCACCGCTGATCGCCAACAAGACCTATCTCGAGGCGGCCGCCGGCATCCTCGCGGCAGAGGCGTATCACGCAGGCCTGATCCGCACGATCCTGTACCGCAAGGGTCTGCAGACGCCGAACCCGATCCCGTCGCTCATCACCGCCGCCAACCAGATCAGCGACGCACGCGACAGCCTCGACGGCACCGTCACCAACGCGACGACTGGCGTGATCGGCGACGATGACCAGGGCATCACCGGGTCCGATCCGACGATCTCGAACATCGTGCCCACCGACGCCAACGGCCTGGCCTACAGCCGCTCGGTCGCTCAGGTGCACAACATCGTCTACCTGACGCCCACTGCGAAGATCGGCGGCGGCTTCTTCCCGAACGGGACCAACAACCGCCTCGACTCGCTGCGGACCAGCGGCGCCAACGCGTGATCGCGATCACTGCCTGAAACTGAAACCTTGGGCCGCGGCGAGCAATGGGAGCGCCGCGGCCCTCGTTTGGGGAACGACCATGAAAAACCTAACGAAGCTCACCATGCTCGCCGGTCTCGCCGCCGCGGGCATTTTTGCCGTTCCGGCCGCCGCGCAGGACATGACGACGGACAGCGACCGCAATCCGTTCTCGGGCGTCTATATCGGCGCGGCCGGCGGCTATGACGTCCAGGGCAACGACGTCGGCTCGTCGATCCTGTTCGACCGCAACAACGACGGCAATTTCAGCGACAGCGTCAACACCATCACCGGCGCCAACGCCTTCTCGCCGGGCTTCTGCAACGGCTCGGCCCGCACCGCGGTGCCGGCCTATGGTTGCCGCAACGACGATGACGGCTGGTCGTATTACGGCCGCGCAGGCTTCGACGTGCAGCGCGGTGCGTTCGTGGTCGGCATCGTCGGCGAATTCGGCAAGTCCGAGATCACCGACAGCGTCGCCGCCTTCTCGACCACGCCCGCCAGCTACACGATGGCGCGCAAGCTGAAGTGGGAAGGCTCGGCCCGCCTTCGCGCCGGTCTCGCCGCGCGTAACACGCTGTTCTACGCCACCGGCGGCGCCGGCTATGCCAAGATCGACAATCTGTTCTTTACCACCAACACCGCCAACGCGTTCGCAGCCACCGGTTCGGACAAGAAGTGGGGCTATGTCGGTGGCGGCGGCATCGAGCAGAAGCTGACCAAGAACATCTCGATCGGCATGGAATACACCTACCACCAGTACAAGGACGACGACGCCCGCGTCCTCGTCACCGCTGGCAGCGCGATCACCGGCAGCCCGGTCCTGCTCGCGAACAACCCGTTCGTCCTCGCCCCCAACACCGCCGGCACGGCCTTCCGCCGCAGCGACGAAAACTTCCGCTGGCACTCGCTGCGCGGCACGGTGAGCTTCCGCTTTTAAGTAGAAGCACCCCCCACCTCCCGTTCGCCCTGAGCGAAGTCGAAGGACGAACGGGGAGGGGGAGGCGATCGCGTATGCACGTCGAAAAGGCCGCTGCCCCAAACCGGGCAGCGGCCTTTTCTCGTTTCAGCAAACGTGCGCTTAAGATCAACCACCCACCACCTACACCGCTACCACCCCGGCGAAGGCCGGGGCCCAGTTGGAAAGGTGGAAATAATGGAGGACCGCCGATCGTTACCGCCGTCCCCCAACTGGGCCCCGGCCTCCGCCGGGGTGGAGCATATCGAACGTTGCGATGATCATTGAACCTCGCACACCCCGCGCACCAAGCCCCCAAGTTTCCCATTGCACCCCACCCCAACCCCCCTATGCTCACCCCACCCCGGGGGAGCGCTTATCCGCGCTTGAGAGGAAGGCAGGAGCCTTCGACCCGCTGAACCTGATCCGGTTGATACCGGCGGAGGGAGGGAGCGGTCGCCACAGAACCGCAATCCTTGCTCCGAGACCCGTAGGAGCAAGCGCATGGCCATCGATACGCAATCCAAGACCGCAGACATCGGCGTAACCACCGGCCCGATCCGAGGCTCGCGCAAAATCCACGTCGCGGTCCCGTCCAGTCCCGACGTCCGCGTCGCCATGCGCGAAATCGTCCTCGACCCGAGCTGCAGCGAGCCCCCCCTGCGCGTCTACGACACCAGCGGCCCCTACACCGACCCCCGCGCGAAAATCGACATCAACGCCGGCCTCCCCCAGCTCCGCCGAGCCTGGATCGAAGCCCGAGGCGACGTGGAATCCTACGAAGCCCGAGAACTCCGGCCCGAAGACAACGGCCAGCTAGGCCCCGATCGCTCGGGAGGCGTCCCCCAGTTCCCCGCCACCATCAAGCGCCCCCTCCGCGCGCGCGCCGGCGCCAACGTAAGCCAGATGCACTACGCCCGCCGCGGCATCATCACCCCCGAAATGGAATACGTCGCCACCCGAGAAAACCTCGGCCGCGCCATGCTGAAAGACTACGCGAGAGACGGCGAATCCTTCGGCGCAAGCATCCCCGACTTCGTAACCCCCGAATTCGTCCGCGACGAGATCGCCCGCGGCCGCGCGATCATCCCCAACAACATCAACCACCCCGAATCCGAACCGATGGCGATCGGCCGCAACTTCCTCGTCAAGATCAACGCCAACATCGGCAACAGCGCGGTCGCCAGCAACGTCGCCGCCGAAGTCGACAAGCTCGTCTGGTCGATCCGCTGGGGCGCGGACACGGTCATGGACCTCAGCACCGGCCGCAACATCCACGACACGCGCGAATGGATCCTCCGCAACTCGCCCGTCCCGATCGGCACCGTCCCGATCTACCAGGCGCTCGAAAAGGTCGGCGGCGTCGCCGAGGACCTCACCTGGGAGATCTTCCGTGACACGCTCATCGAGCAGGCCGAACAGGGCGTGGATTACTTCACGATCCACGCCGGCGTGCGCCTCGCCTACATCCCGATGACCGCGAAACGCGTCACCGGCATCGTCTCGCGCGGCGGCTCGATCATGGCGAAATGGTGCCTCAGCCACCACAAGGAGAGCTTCCTCTACGAGCGCTTCGACGAGATCACGGAGATCATGAAGGCGTACGACATCGCCTACAGCCTCGGCGACGGCCTGCGCCCCGGCAGCATCGCCGACGCCAACGACGAAGCCCAGTTCAGCGAACTCTACACGCTAGGCGAACTCACCCACCGCGCGTGGAAGAGCGACGTCCAGGTCATGATCGAAGGCCCCGGCCACGTGCCGATGCACAAGATCAAGGAGAACATGGACAAGCAACTCGAAGTATGTGGAGAGGCGCCTTTCTACACGCTAGGGCCCCTGACGACGGACATAGCCCCCGGCTACGACCACATCACCAGCGGCATCGGCGCCGCGATGATCGGCTGGTACGGCACCGCGATGCTCTGCTACGTCACGCCGAAGGAGCATCTAGGCCTCCCCGACCGCGACGACGTCAAGGTCGGCGTAGTCACCTACAAACTAGCCGCCCACGCCGCCGACCTCGCCAAAGGCCACCCCGCCGCCCAGATGCGCGACGACGCCCTCTCCCGCGCCCGCTTCGAGTTCCGCTGGAGAGACCAGTTCAACCTCTCCCTCGACCCCGACACCGCCGAACAATACCACGACCAGACGCTCCCCGCAGAAGGCGCCAAGACCGCCCACTTCTGCTCGATGTGCGGCCCGAAGTTCTGCTCGATGAAGATCACGCAGGAAGTGAGGGACTTTGCAGCGAAGCAGAATGCTCCGGTAAATACGTTCTTGTCCGCCGGGGATATCTCTAAGGCCGATAATCCTCGCGCAGTTTTCGCAAAGGGCGTTACGCATGCCGATGCCGATAAGGGCATGGCGGCGATGAGCAATATGTTCAACGAGAACGGAGGGGAGATTTATCTTCCGTCACGATCGTGACATATGGCAGGTAGCGTAAAAAGGTGGGGTTTCGGGTGCCAGGAAAGATCAAGCTTGAAAATATCCGTAGCGTTTCAGAACTGGACTTTGCGATTCCCGATCGCGGAGTTTGGCTGTTAACTGGCGGCAACGGCGCCGGGAAAAGTTCTCTTTTGGCGTGTCTTAGGCGTATAGGCTACCGTTTGGCATTTCCGATTCATTTTCCCGGTTCTCAGCGATCTGATAAATTGGATAGCTTCTCGGGCGCTAAAATCACATATGAGCTTAATGGCGACTCTGTTGTCTACGCCTATAGTGGCGTTAGATGGGTTCCTACGCCGAAAAAGGGCGGCGAGGTGCTCGATAATTTTGGCTTCAAGAGAGTGTTATATATAGCCGCGAATGCCGATAGGATTACTCCTCGACCGGAGGATTTCGACGTAAGAAGGACGGCGCGAGCAAAACGCTATATTGTCGACAATGCAAACACGATTTTTGCGACCGATAGATTTTCTGATCTTCGGACTGTGAACGTAACGCGGGGCGCTGGTAATCAAGCTTTTGTAATGGGGCATGAGGACAGCCCAAAAACCTATCATTCTGAAAAAAACTTCAGTATGGGAGAGTTGTGCATACTCAATCTGCTTAAACAGCTTGTCGACTGTCCAAATAATTCACTACTACTTATTGATGAGCTAGAGCTAGCTCTACATCCTCGAGCGCAGATAGAACTTCTCAGGTTCCTAACGGCGGAAGCTTCAAGAAAATCATTGACTGTCATTTTCTCGACACATTCCGTAAGTTTGCTAAAAGCCGTACAAAGATCTCAAATTATTCTTCTGAATAATACAGGAAGTGGTACTGTCGAGGTAGTAAATGGTTGCTTTCCAACATTTGCTCTGGGAAATATCGCGCTCGATGAAGAAAGGCTGCCAGATTCCATTGTATATGTAGAAGACGAAATGGCTTTAAACATAGTTGAGCCAATATTAAAACTTTGCATACTTCAGAAATACAACGGCAATGACTTAGCTCCAACTGTCCGGGTATTGCCGATCGGCGCGTTTCATGCCGTTGTGAAATTTCTTCGGATGAATCTAGGAAATCTGCCAGCTCATGTGTCGCAAATGGCCGCTCTTGATGAAGACGTAAAAAGCGAATCGTTGAAGAATTGGACTACTCAGGGGGATAGTGCTAGGCTTGCCGAGTTTAAAAAAATAAAAGATCGAATTCACTTCCTGCCCTGGACTCCTGAAGTAGCTTTGAGCGCTTCAATGATGTCGAACAAAGACTATTACAGGTCAAAGATTCGTACCGAGTTTATGGATAGCCAATTTCAACTGTCGCTTGTCGAATTTGAAAAGATGGACGGACTTGCGGGAAAGCAATTACGAGACATGGCAAAAAGAGTTTTAAAAGAATTAATTTTAGAGCTGTCGAAGAATTTTGGATGCGATCAAGCTAGGATTAGAAAAATTCTTTGCGACGCTTTTGCTCAGGACTTTGTCCTTCAAAACAAAAGTACGGCAATGTCAAGTTTTGGGCCGTTTATATAGTTTGTGATCTAAAATGAATACGGGGTATCATTCGGAATATGTTGATCGCCCAATCTCAATAATGATACCGGCACTGCGCAACCTGCACCGTCTGAGCGTCACCACTTCCCGTCACGCGGTAAACCAGCCGATGCTCATGGTTGATCCGGCGCGACCACCAGCCCGACAGATTGCCGCCGAGCGGTTCGGGTTTGCCGGTGCCCTTGAACGGATGCCGGCGGCATTCCTCGATCAACGCGTTCAGCTTGTCGAACAGCTTGGCATCGCTCGTCCTGAGGTCGCCATATTCGGCCCAGGAGCGCGATGAGAACTGGACGTTCAAGGATCGACTAGCGCGTGGACTTCGCCACCACCGGCATCCAGTTCGGCGATGCTCTCCAGCAACCGCTTTGCATTGGCGGGCGAGCGCAACAGATAGAGCGTCTCCTCCATCCCGGCCCATTCGCTCGCCGAGATCAGCACGACATTCTCCCCGCGCTGGCGCGTGATCATCACGGGCGCGCGGTCCGCCGCGACCTTGTCGATCACGGACTTCAGGTTCTCGCGTGCTTCGGAGTAGGTGACGGTCTGCATGCATGGAAGGTGGACAGTATATTGTCCAATGTCAAACCCCATCGATCCCACTCATTTTCTACGAAAAGGGTATCTCGTGAAAAGTGACCGCCCGACGTTGCACCTCGGCACACAGCGCAGCGTGATGGATGCCCCACGGCAACACCACGCACAAATCGGTCCAACAGCCCACGCAAACGCTGTCCTACACGCCGCCCGCCTGATCCGCTCCGGCCATGACCAAACCCACGCGCACGCGCGCTCGCCGCGATGTCATGCCCGACATCGCCCCCGCTCTCGAACCAGCCGCTCCCGAGCCAACCGCACAGACCACCGCGATGACCATCATCGAGGCGGAGCACCTCCCGACGGTCGAGGACTTCGACCTCGCCGAATACGACTGGGTGCCAGTCCGGCGGAAGGTGCGGCACGATGGCTGGACGGTCGCGACGCAGCAGGCGTTCATCGGCGTGCTGGCGGATACCGGCTCGGTCACGCAGGCCGCGCGCGAGGTGAACATGTCGGCCACCTCCTGCTACCGCCTGCGCCGCGCGGCCGACGGCGCGGCGTTCGCGGCGGCGTGGGATGCGGCGGTGCAGACCGCGTCGCTGCGGCTGGTCGATCTCGCCTTCGATCGTGCGATCAACGGATCGCCCGAGCCGGTGTTCGACCGCGAAGGCAACCGCGTCGGCCAGCGCGTCCGTTACAACGATCGCCTGCTGATGTTCCTCCTGCGGGCGCACCAACCCGATCGCTATCGCACCCCCGGCCAGTCGCCTGCGCCGGCGCCCATCCCGGTACCGCCGGTCGATACCACGCTAGCCGCGCTTGCGCCGCCGATGCCCGCCGAACCGCACCGCCTGATGGCCCCCGAGGCGCTGGTGATGGCGCTCGAAGTCGCCGATATCCGCGCCGAACCCGTCGCCAGGCGCCGTCCCGCGTCAGCCGGTTCCGCACCGTCCGTCCAGACGTTCGAGGCGCAACTCGCCGCCGCGAAGGCGACGATCCCGCCCAAATATCCCGAGAGGGTCCGCTTCCAGGAAGGTGAGGATAACCATGAAGGTCCTGGCCGGCGCCGTTTCCGAGCGTAACTTTATCGTGACCTTTGGCGCCGGCTATCTCCCGACCTAACGCTTCCGAACGAACTCCGCGCGCAGCACCAGCCCCTTGATCCCCTCGTACCGGCAGTCGATCTCCTGCGCGTCGCCGGTCAACCGGATCGACTTGATCACCGTCCCGCGCTTCAGCGTCTGCCCCGCGCCCTTCACGGTCAGGTCCTTGATCAACGTCACCTGGTCGCCGTCCGCCAGCATGTTGCCGACCGAATCCCGCACCACGACCGCGCCGTCATCCGCCGCCACCGCGGTCGCAGCACCGCCCGCAACCCACTCGCCGGTCGCTTCGTCATAGACATATTCGTCGCTCATTAGTCGGTCTCCGGCAGCGCCCAGTCGATCGGCGCGCGCCCATGGGTTTCGAGAAAGTCGTTGGCCCGGCTGAACGGCCGCGATCCGAAGAACCCGGTCCGCGCCGCCAGCGGCGACGGGTGCGCGGACTGGATCACCAGATGCCGCCCGCCCTTCGCAACGTCATCGACGAACGCCGCCTTCTTCTGCGCATACGCCCCCCACAGCAGGAACACGACCGGTTTGTCCTGCGCGTTCACCGCCGCAATAACGGCGTCAGTAAACCGCTCCCACCCGCGCTTCTGGTGCGACGCAGCTTCCCCCATCCGCACGCTCAGCACCGCGTTGAGCAACAGCACGCCTTGTGCGGCCCAATGATCCAGCATGCCATGGCGTGCCCGCGGAATCCCGAGATCCGCCTCCAGCTCCTTGTAGATGTTCACCAGGCTAGGCGGCGTCCGCACGCCCTTGCGCACCGAGAAGCTCAGCCCATGCGCCTGCCCCTCGCCGTGGTACGGATCCTGCCCCAGAATCACGACCCGCACCTGATCCAGCGGCGTCAGCTCCAGAGCTCGAAACCGGTCCGCAACTTCCGGAAACACCCGAGCCCCCGCCGCCCGCTCAGCCTCCAGAAACGCATCGAGCGCCCGCATGTACGGCGCGTCGAACTCGGCAGCGAGCGCCTGCCAACTTGCGGGGAGCGTATGATCGATCATCCCTGCCGCATGTCGGACAGGGCAGGGGAGTGTCAATCGCCGCTCTAGTTCCCCCGCGGAGGCGGGGGCCCAGGATCACACACGGTACCGCCCGAGACCCTGGACCCCCGCCTCCGCGGGGGAACGGCAAAGCGAAAGGCTCGCACTTCCCAGCACCCGCCATTATATGCGCGCCCATGACCGAGATCACCGTCGCCGCGCTGCAGCTGGGCTTCACGCCCAACATCGACCGCAACATCGCCAACGTGTCGCGCCTCGTCCACGAGGCCGCCGCGAAAGGCGCGCAGGTGATCCTGCCCCCCGAGCTGTTCGAGGGCGAGTATTTCTGCCGCGTCGAGGACGAGGGCCTGTTCGCCAACGCCGCCCCGGTCGGCGAGCACAAGGCGGTGCTCGCGATGCAGGCGCTCGCCGAGGCGCTCAAGGTCACCATCCCGACCAGCTTCTTCGAAGCGGACGGCCCGCACCATTACAACAGCCTCGCGATGATCGGCCCCGACGGCAACGTCCAGGGCGTCTATCGCAAGAGCCACATCCCCGACGGCCCCGGCTATGAGGAAAAGTTCTACTTCCGCCCCGGCAACACCGGCTTCAAGGTCTGGCCGCACCCTGCCGGGAAGCTAGGCGTCGGCGTCTGCTGGGACCAATGGTATCCGGAGACCGCGCGCGCGATGATGCTGATGGGCGCCGAGGTGCTGTTCTACCCGACCGCGATCGGCAGCGAACCGCACGACACCTCGCTCGACACCGCCCGGCTCTGGCGTCGCGCCATGGTCGGCCACGCGGTCAGCAACGTCGTGCCGATCGTCGCCGCCAACCGCGTCGGCGTGGAACACGGCCAGACCTTCTACGGCACCAGTTTCATCGCCGACGAGCGCGGCGACATCCTGGCCGAACTCGGCCGCGACGACGAAGGCGTGATCACCGCCACGATCGACCTCGACATCGTCAAGCGCCACCGCGCCGCCTTCGGCTTCTTCCGCGATCGCCGCCCGGATCTGTACGGCCGTCTGGTCCAGGACATCTGACCCATCGATCCTCCCCCGCCAGGGGAGGTGGCTGGCGCTTGCCAGACGGAGGGGGAGGAAAGGGTGACCGAGGTTCCGTGTCCTCCCCCTCCGTCACCTTCGGCGACACCTCCCCCTGGCGGGGGAGGATCACAACCAAGCCAACCCCGCCAACAACGCCCCCACTAGCGCAGCAGCCCCCGCAACCCACAGCAACCACCGCCGCCCGGTCAGCGCGGTAATCGACGCCAGCGCGATCGCCACCTGGATCGCGGTCACCGCCAGCGCCAGCTTCGTATGCGGCCGCAGCGCCTCGTCCGACTCCCCATCCGCCGCCGCCGATCGCCGATCGAGCGTCTCCGCCTCCCGCTTCAACGCCGTCCCCCGCGCCGTGTACCGCGCGATATCCGCCCGGTGCGCCGCCATTTGCGTCGCACCGAACCCGACCGGCGCGAGGTCGACCTCCATCTGCGCGATATGCCGCTTCAAATCCTCCGCCTGGTAATAGCCCCACGCATCCGACGCTTGAGCCTTGATTAGCACCGCCTCGTTCTTGTGGAGCAACGCCTCGTTCTGCGTATGCCCGCCGAGGAAACTGGTCACCGCCGCCAGCGTCGCCAGGATCGCGGTGAACAGCGCGATCCGCTGGTCGAACGCCTCACCCTGGGCCGCGCGCTCCTCCGACAGTTGCTCATGCAACCCGCGCACTTCGAAATCATCATCCATGTTGGTCGCTATGGCCCTCCGCGCGTGACTGGACGCTGATGATCGCGTGACATAGTCGTCAGCGCGAAATGATCCGCACTCGCTCGATACTGCTCGCTCTCGCGCTCCTCGCCGGCTGCGCGACGCCGTCCGTGAAGACCATTCCGCCGAGCGATCACTTCAACGGCACGCGCTTCTTCAACCCCGACGGCGTGCAGGGCAGCACCGGCGAGCAGAAGCAGGGCCCGGTCGCGCTGCTCCGCAACCTGGTGAAGCCGCCCTACCGAACTTGGCCCGAAGTCCCCGTAACCCCGACGCGCCCGCCGGCGCGCGTCGAGGGCCAGACGATGCGCGTCACTTGGATCGGACATTCGACCGTGTTGGTGCAGACCCAGGGGCTCAACATCCTGACCGATCCGATGTGGCTCGAGCGCTCGTCCCCGGTCCAGTTCGTCGGCGTGAAGCGCGTCCGCCAGCCCGGCGTGCGTCTCGCGGACCTGCCGAAGATCGACCTCATCCTCTTAAGTCACAACCACCGCGACCACCTCGACATGCGTGCGATGCGAACGCTCTGGCACCGCGACAAGCCGCTGATCGTGACCGGCCTCGGCAACGACCAGATCCTCGCGCGCAGCCGCGTCCGTGCGGTCGCGCGCGACTGGGGCGGCCGGGTGACGCTACGTCCCGGCATCGACGTGATCGTCGACCGCGCGCACCACTGGAGCGAATACGACCCCGGCGACCGCGACAAGACGCTCTGGGCTGGCTTCACCGTGACGCTGCCCAGCGGCAACCTCTATTTCGCAGGCGACACCGGCCCCGGCGACATGCGCTGGGCAGCCGAAGCGCGCGCAGCCGGCCCGGTCCGCCTCGCGATCCTGCCGATCGGCGCGTATCATTTCGCGGGTCACGAGACCGACAACCACATCGGCCCGGACCAGGCGGTGACCGCGTTCGAACAGCTCGGCGCAGCCTATGCGATCGGCGTCCACTGGGGCACGTTCGAACTGACGTCAGAGGGTATCAACGAACCCCCCGACCACCTCCGCGCGGCGCTGCTACGCGAACACATCCCGATCAACCGCTTTCGCACGCCCGTAGTCGGCGAGGCCTGGGTGATCGAGTAGCTTCCATTCCCCGGAGTTATACAGGAGCCGACCGTTTCACAGCTCCTCGGCAGAGGCAGGCGCCTAGCTGGGAAACGCCTGTCGTGAGCGGGGGACGACGGCGGGCACGAGCCCGATTGACCACAGAGGTGCCGATACGGGACGCCGGTCGTCGGTTGAGGTCACGATGCATCCTCATCGAAGGGCAGGGTCCGTGCCGACCGTTGAGCGAACGACGCCTGGACGGTCCTGGCAAAGGCCTTCCTAATCGATCAGCCGGTCTTCAGCCACTGGCGGAGCAGTGCGGTGACTTCGCCGGGACGCTCCATCGGCGCGAGGTGGCCGCAGGAGCGCAGCATGTGGAACCGCGAACCCTCGA
The DNA here is from genome assembly GCF_001421745.1 of Sphingomonas sp. Leaf230. Classification (GTDB taxonomy): domain Bacteria; phylum Pseudomonadota; class Alphaproteobacteria; order Sphingomonadales; family Sphingomonadaceae; genus Sphingomonas. The sequence goes on from NZ_LMKW01000010.1 coordinate 428,171, forward strand.
TCCGGGCACTCAGCGCGCGTGCGTCGTCGGGGGTGCAGATCAGGTCGCGGTCGCCGACGGCTACCAGCGTCGGGACGTGGATCGCGGCGATCGCCTCGCTGATGTCGGGGCGTGCAAGCAGCGCGCGTTGCTGGCGTTCGAAGACGGTCTGGCCGACGCGCTCCGCCATCGCCTGTGCGGGGCCGGCGACGATCGCGGTCAGGCGGGGGTCGGCGTGCGGTGCGGTGGCGAGCAGGCCCTGGCCGACGACGGTGCGCGGGCGCACCTCCATCGACGCGCGCGTGCCGAACAGCGCGATCCGCTCGATACGGTCGGGGGCTTGCCGCACCATCTCCATCGCGACGTAGCCGCCAAGGCTGACGCCGGCGACCGCGAACCGCGGCGGTGCGCTGGCGAGCACGCGCGCGGCCATTTCGGACAGCGTATCGTCCTGCGACAGGTCGCCGAAATCGACCTGAGCGACGGCGGCGAGGTCGACGATCTGGCGCGCCCAGAGCTGCCCGTCGCAGCCCATCGCGGGGAGCAGCATCAACGGTGTACGCGGTCGGACCATGCGAAATCTCCGGTAGCGGCGGGTTGCGGGGATGCTCACCTCAGGCGACGAACGGGAAGGCGAGCGCGATCATGCCGACGATCGTCATCACCACACAAACGGCGATCGCGGGCACGAGCGTGAAGCGCTGGTGATCGGCGAGGTCGATGCCGACCAGGCTGACCAGCAGATAGGTCGACGGCACCAGCGGGCTGAGCAGGTGGACCGGCTGGCCCATCAGCGACGCGCGGGCGATCGCCTCTGGTGCGACACCGTAATGCGCGCCGGCCTCCGCCAGGATCGGCAGCATCCCGAAATAGAACGCGTCGTTCGAGATGAAGAAGGTGAACGGCATGCTCAGCACCGCGGTGATCGGTGCCATGTACGGCCCGAGCGCGGGCGGGATCACGCCGACCACCGCCTTGCTCATCGCCTCGACCATGCCCGTGCCGCCGAGGATCCCGGTGAAGATGCCCGCCGCGAAGATCAGCGAAACGACCGCCAGCACGTTGCCGGCATGCGCGGAAATGCGCTCCTTCTGGTCGGCGACGCCGGGATAGTTGACGATCATCGCGATCGCGAACGCCAGCATCATCAGCACGGACAAGGGCAGGATGCCCCATACCAGCAACGTCAGCAGCGTGATGACGAGCGCGGCGTTGAACCAGATCAGCTTCGGGCGGCGTGCCTCGGGATATTGCGAGACGGCCATGCCGGTGAACTCGGTGTCCGCGGTGATGCCGGCTTCGCCCATCCGGACGCGCTCCTTGCGCCCGAAATACACGGCGAGACCGATCAGGAAGGCGAGCCCGGCGATCATGCCGGGGATCAGCGGCAGGAACAGCGTCGCCGGATCGAGCTTCAGTGCGCTTGCGGCGCGCGCGGTCGGGCCACCCCACGGCGTCAGGTTCATGATCCCGCTCGTCGTCATCAAAAGGCAGACGAGGTACAACCGGTTCATGTTGAAGCGCTTGTAGAGCGGCAGCAGCGCGGCGATCGTGATGATGTAGGTGGTCGAGCCGTCGCCATCGAGGCTGACGAGTGCGCACAGCACGACCGTCCCGATCAGGATCCGCATCGGATCGCCGTGGACCATCCGGATCAGCCGCCCGACCAGCGGATCGAACAGGCCCGTGTCAGTCATCGTCGAAAAGAACAGGATCGCGAACAGCAGCATGACGCCAGTTGGCGCGAGGTTCTTGATTCCGTCGATCATCATCGGGCCGAGACCCGCGGCCTCGCCCGCAAACACGCCGAAGATCGACGGGATCACGATGAGCGCGACCAGCGGCGTCATCTTCTTGGTCATGATCAACGTCATGAACGTGGCGACCATCAGGAAGCCGAGCAGGGCAAGGTTCATCGCATCGTCCTAGAAAAGGGCGTGAATAGGGGGGGGGGGGTGGCAGACGTCGCAGACGTTACTGTCGCGGGAGCCGCCACACGGGCAGCCGCAAGCACCCCGTCATCCTGACGAAAGTCAGGATCCAGGGTTACGGAGCGTGGTCCCTCGTGGCTCTGGATCCTGACTTTCGTCAGGATGACGGAGCGGTGGGGCCGGGCCGTCGTGGCAGATCGCATGCCGGCCAGCATCAGAACGTAACTCCAACGCGGGCACTCAGCGTCTGCCCGCTGTCGTTGCCGACATAGTCGCCGGCGCGGTTGTCGGTGTTCCACTGGATCGCGTTCACCTGGAAGCGGGTGAAGCTGTTCAGGTACCAGTTGACCCCGACCGTCGCCGCCCAGCCGTCACCACCGGTCAGCAGATTGTCGAAATCGAGGCTTTCGTAGCGCGCGGTCAGCTCGATCGCGCCGACCCCGCCGTCGAAGGTCGGCTTCAACACCTTGGGCTGGCCGAAACTGCCGAGCCGCGGGTTGTACGGCGGCAGGTCGCCGGTCAGGAACAGCCCGCCCGAGACGCTCCACGCCTTGCTGACGAAATCGGGACGCCCGCCGTCGAGCCGCGCGTTGCGGCGGCCCGCTTCGCCCATCACCCACAACGGACCGCGATAGCCGCCGAGCTCGACGCCGTAGCCGGTCGTGCCGGTGCCGCCGATCAGCGGCCCGGTCGACACGCGCAGCGCCCCGTTGAAGCGCCCGCCGATCACCGTGTTGCGAGTCAGCGTTCCGGCGACCGAGGAGAGCGACTCGTCGAAGCCCCAGACACCCAGATGGAGCACGCCGGTATCGGACTTGATCGGGTTCCAGTGCGCGCGGCCGAGCACCGTGCGGCTGTCGCCAACGGTCTGCGTCCCGTCGATCCGGTCGCCGGTGATCGTCACCGATGCGTGGCCGGTCTTCCAGAAGATGCGTGGCATCACGCCGATGCCGTAAAAGCCACGCTGCGGGATGATCGCGGTGGCGACCGTGGTGCGCTCCAGAAATGGGGTCGAATCCGAGCCGGTCGAGCCTTCGAAGCCGCGATCGTTGAACAGGTGACCGGCGCGGACGTCGTAATCGAGGCCTGGCTTGATCTTGTTGCGCCAGCCGACGAACGCGGTGACGACGTCGACCTCGTTCTCCGAGAAGTCGCTCTCGAACTGGTAGAAGAAATGCGTGCCGACGCCGCCTTCGAGGCCGAGGCGCAGCGCGCGCATGCCCGTCGTCGTGATGTTGCGGCCGTCGTATTTCGAGCCGAAGCTCGAGCTGACGTCGGTCAGGATGCGGCCGCGCGGCTTGAACGTGTAGACGCCGTCCGCCGAGTGAAAGACGGGCAGGCCGGCGCCCCATTCGGTGGTCACGCCCGAAGGATTGTCGCGTGCGGCGACCGCCTGCGCGACGCTGCGATCGGCGGGACCGGGAGGGGCAAGCTGCGGCGCGAACGGCAGGGTGCGGCGCGGCTCGTTGTTCTGCGCGACCGCCTGCGGTGCCGGCTGCAACGGCGCGACCGGAGCGGACGCCTGCGCGACGGCGGCATTGTTCTCCAGCCGGTCGAGCCGCGACTTCAGCGCAGCGATCTCGGCGGCCTGCGCACGGACCAGCGCCGCGAGGTCGGCGTCGGTCGGAGCTTGGGCCAGCGCCGGCGTCGCGGCGATCAGCGCGAGTGCGGCGCACCCGGTACGGAAGAGAGTCATTGTTGGGCTCCGGTGGCGAGAATCGCGGTCCAGTCGCGCAGGAAACGCTGGCGCTTGACGCGGTCGAGGTTGACGAGAAGTTGTGGACCGACGCGGATCGGTCGCGCCTGGCTTGAGGGAAGACGGCGCGCGGCAACGTCGGTGCGGACCGGCCACAGGCTGCGTTTCGCGAGCAGCGACTGGCCTTCGCGCGACAGCAGGAAATCGAGGAAGAGTTTAGCCGCCGCCGGGTGCGCGGCCTCGCGCGCGATGAACGCGATCCGCGAAGTGACGATCGTATAGTCCTGGAGGAACGCGACGCCGATGCGGGGATCGGTCCGCGCGCGTTCCACCGCGTACGAGCCGATGACATTGTACGCGATCGCCTGCCGCCCCTCGGCGACGCCGCGCAACATCGGCTCGCTGGTCCGCGACAACACCGGCTTGGTCGCCGCGATCGCTTCCAGCAGCGACCGCGTATCGCGCGTGATCGCGAGGTCCTCCGACAGGTACAGATAGCCGACATTGGAGCGTGCCGGATCGAACGTCGTAACGCGCCCGGTCAGCGCGCGCGCATTCTTCCGCAGCCATGTTTCCAGCGCGGCGTGCGTGCGCGGCACCTGTCCGGTCGGCACGAGACGCTTGTTGTAGACGATCCCGATCGGCTCCGCGGTGACGCCGAAGCCCATGTTCTTCCACACCGACACCGGCGGCAGCGCGGGCTTTTCGGGACTCGCATAGCCCTGCGCGAAGCCGTCGTTGATCAGCTTGACCTGGAGATCCATCGCCGACGACCAGACGAGATCGGCGGACATCTTTTTCGCGCGCGTTTCGGTGACGAAGCGGCGGTACATCTCGGTCGAGCCGAGGTCCGCGTAGAGAACGGTGATCCCCGGATACCGCTTCCGGAACGCGGCGACGACCGGCAGCAATTCGGCGCGATCGGCATTGCCGTAGATCCGGACCTGCCGTTCGGCGCGCGCGTCAGAGATCAGCTGGTCGTAGGATCGCGGATAACTGGCCGGACGCTGCGCCACGACGGCGGTCGCGGTGAACGTAGCTGCCAGCACTGCGATCATAAAAATTCGTGCCATCATCACTCTCCTCGCCTTCCGTCTCTGTGTTCGGATAGACTGCAACGGTGGAGTACGAAGCGAACCTGTCACCAACCTTTCATGGTTTTTCATGCGCATCCTGCTGATCGAGGATGACGCGGCCCTCGCGCGCAGCATCGCGGCCCTGCTGCGCGCCGGCGGCAACGCAGTCGATCACGTCGCGACCGGCGAGGACGCACTGTCGGTCGTCGCGGGCGAACCCTATGCGCTGGTGATCCTCGACGTCGGCCTGCCCGGGATCGACGGGTTCACCGTGCTGGAGACGCTGCGACGGCGCGGCGAGCGCGTGCCGGTGCTGATGCTGACCGCGCGCGATGCACTCGACGACCGCGTGCGCGGGCTCGACCTCGGCGCCGACGATTACCTCCGCAAACCGTTCGAACCCGAAGAACTCGAAGCCCGCGTGCGCGCACTCGGCCGGCGGCGCGGCGGCGATCCGCTGCCGGTGCTCAGCGTCGGTACACTGACGATCAACCGCTCGACCGGCGACGCCGACATCGCCGGCCGCGCGCTCGACCTGCGTCGGCGCGAGCGCGCGGTGTTGGAGGCGCTGGCCACGCGCGCCGGCCGCGTCGTCCCGCGCGAATTGCTGATCGGCGAGGTGTTCGGGTTCGACGAGCCGGTCGGCGACAACGCGATCGAGGTCCATGTCACGCGCCTCCGCGGCAAGCTAGCGCCCGACGGCCCCGGTATCCGCACTGTCCGCGGGGTCGGCTACATGCTCGATGCCGGCTGAGACGCGTACCCCAGCGCTGCGTACGCGCCTGCTGGTCGCGGTGCTCGGACCGCTGCTGGCGGCGGCGATCCTGATCGGCGTGGTCGGTGCGACGCTGATCGCCGACGTCGTGCGCCGCACGAACGACCGCGTGCTCGGTGGCGCGCTCGGTGCGATCGCCGAGACGGTGCAGGTCGAACGCGGCGAGGTGACGCTCGACCTTCCCTCCGCCGCGTTCGGGATGCTGGAGAACACCGAACGCGACAACGTCTATTACCGCGTCGCCGTCGGGCCGGACCTGCTGACCGGCTATGCGGATTTGCCCGCCCCCGATCCTGCGACGCTCGACATCGACGTGCCGCGCTATCGCTTCGCGTACTACCGCGGCCAGCAGATCCGCATCGCCGAGGTCCGTCGTTCGCTCCCCCGCATCGACAAGCCCGTGATCGTCCAGATCGCCGAGACGCTCGACAACCGCGGTGCGCTCACTCGGCGCCTGATGCTGGCGTTGCTGATCGGTGAATGCGTCCTCGTCGGTGCCGCGGCGTTGCTCATCCGGCCTGCGTTAGGCTGGAGCCTCCGCCCGCTTGCCCGCCTGCGCGGCGCGGTCGAGGCGCGCGACGGACGCGCGCGCCCCGATTTCTCGCCGCTCGACACGGGGCCCCTCCCCAGCGAACTCCGCCCGCTCGCCGGCGCGTTCGACCGGCTCCTGGCGCAGCTCGACACCGCCACTGTCGGCGTCCGCCGCTTCACCGCAGATGCCTCGCACCAGATGCGAACGCCGCTGTCGGTACTGAAAGTCCAGGTCGCACTCGCCCGCCGCGGCTCGGGTCCTGAACGCAGCGTCGCGCTCGACGAGATCGCCGACGCGGTGGTGCGCCTCGAACGCCTGGTGACGCAGTTGCTGGCGTTGGCGCGCGCCGAGGAGGCCGGCGTGTCCGCGCCACTCGAGGCGGTCGATCTGCGCGAAGTGGCGGCCGCAGTCATCACGCGACAGATCAACCGTGCGATCGAAGCCGGCATCGACCTGACGATCGAGGGCGACCCCGAGGTCAGCCACGTCGTTCCCGGCCACCGGACGCTGATCTTCGAGATCGTGTCGAACCTGATCGACAACGGCATACGCTACAACCGGCGCGGCGGCACCGTGTCGGTGAGGCTCCAGACGACGCCGTTGGAGACGACGATCGCGGTGGTCGACGATGGGCCGGGGATACCGATCGACCAGCGCGAGATGGCGTTCGACCGGTTCGTCCGGCTCGGCGCGCCCGGGAGTCCGGAGGGAAGCGGCCTCGGCCTGGCGATCGTGCGGTCGGCGGCGACTCGCCTCAACGCGACCGTGGCGTTCGGCGAGGTGGCCAGTGGCACGAGCGTGATCCTGCGGTTCTTTCACGCGAGCGAGTAACCTGCATCAACGCGGCTCAACACGCGGGCAGCGGCGCGTGCCTTTTCGTTAAGGTGTTCGTGTCACTCGGGAAAAAACGACCGAGCGACCATGCTACCCACTCTCTTCAATCTCCATTTCCAGCACTCCGGCTACCTGGTCGTCGTCGCGATCGGAATTTGCCTGACCGCGAGCTGGTCGGTGTCGCTGCTGACCACCGATATGGCCAACGCCTCGCAGCGCGAGCCGTTCGGCTGGCGTCACGGCGCGCTGGCGCTGGCCGCCGGGTTGGGGGTGTGGGCGACGCACTTCATCGCCATCCTCGCATATCGGCCCGACCTGCTGCTGCGGTACGACCCGTTGGTGACGACGGTGTCGGCGCTGGTCGGGATCCTGACCGTCGGCGTGCCGATCGTCGCGATCACGCGGTTGCGGTCGCACAACGGGCGGATCGTCGCCGCGGGCGCGGCGGGGGCGGGGATCTGGTGCATGCACGCGGTCGGCATCACCGGCATGACCGACTGTATCCACGTCTTTTCGTGGCCGACCAATGCCGCCGGGCTGATCATGGGGACGCTGCTGCTGTCGTCGTGGCAGATCAACCGCAGATGGTCGCGCTCGCGGCCGATCGGGTGCCTGGTTTTCGCGCTGTCGATCTGCGTCACGCATTTCCTGTCGCTGTCGGGTGACCTCGTCCTCGGCAGCATAAACGACGTGCCCGGCAGCGTGTTGTCGCCGGGACTGGTCGCGGCCTGCATGACCTTCGCGGTGTCGGTCACCTGCCTCGGCAGCCTGCTGACCTTCGCGCGGTTCAAGACGACGCGCGAGGAAGAGGCGCAGACGCTGAAGTCGGTGATGGAGAGCATGTCCGACGGGCTGGTGTTCATCGACCGCGAAGGCCGCCTGCGTCATTTCAACCGGCGTTTCCTCGACCTGTTCAACACGCCGGTCGACGCGATCGGCCCAGGGCTGACGATCGACCAGTTCCTCGACGTCATCGCGACATGCCGCGGCTGGGCAGCGGAGAAGCGTACGCTGGTCGGGGGCGCGATGAAGCAGTGGGTGCAGCTCGACGACGATTTCGACCGCGAGTGCGAGATGGAGGATGGCCGCACTTATCAGATGCAGTGCCGGTCGATCCCGCGACAGGGCATCGTGCTGACGTTCAACGACGTCAGCGCCGAACGCCGTGCGCTCGATAACCTCACGCATCTCGCCTATCACGATCCGCTGACCGGCCTGCGCAACCGCCGCGCGCTGCGCGAGGAGAAGGAGGCACGGATCGGTCTCGGCGAGCCGTTCTCGCTGCTGTTGATCGACCTCGACGATTTCAAGCGGATCAACGATGCGTACGGCCATGCGGTCGGCGATACGTTGCTGATCCATGTCGCGGCCGAGCTGACCAGCCTGTTGCCCGACGACAGCTTCGTCGCGCGGATGGGCGGCGACGAGATCGCGATCATCGCCACGCAGCTGGGCGACGCGGCGACCGCGCTGGCCGACACGATCGTCGTCCGGCTGAGCGCGCCGGTGATCATCGACGAACGCCGGCTGCTGCCCGGATGCAGCATCGGCATCGCCGGGTTTGCCAACGACCTGACGCCCGACGAACTGATGAAGCGCGCCGACATGGCGCTCTACGAGGCGAAGCGACGCGGGCGCCGGCGTGCGCAACCCTATGTCTCGGGCCTCGCCGAGCGCCTGGTCGAACGGCAGCACATCACCGACGACCTGTACGAAGCGGTGCAGAATGGCGGCTTCTCGCTCGCGTTCCAGCCGGTGGTGGCGCTGTCGTCGGGCATCACGACGGGATACGAGGCGCTGATCCGCTGGAACCACCCGACGCGCGGCTGGATATCGCCCGATACCTTCATCCCGATCGCCGAGGATTGCGGCCTGATCGAGGAAATCGGGCGGTGGGTTATCATGGAAGCGTGCCGCCAGCTGGCGGGCTGGTCGTCGCACCTGCATGTCGCGATCAACGTGTCTGCGGGACAGCTGAAGTCGGACGCGCTGCTGCACCATCTGACGCAGGCGATCCTGGTCTATGGTATCGCGCCGGAGCGGGTCGAGGTCGAGATCACAGAGACCGCGCTGATCGACGATGCCGCGCGCACGGCGGCGATGCTGGCGCGCATCCGCCGGACCGGGATCAAGGTCGCGCTCGACGATTTCGGCACCGGCCAGTCGTCGCTCGCGCATCTTCGCGATTTCCAGTTCGACCGGATCAAGATCGACCGAAGCTTCGTGATCGAGGCGGGCTCCGACGCGCGGTGCATGGCGGTGTTGCGCGCGACCGTCGCGATCGGCCAGGAACTCGGCGTCCTGACGCACGCGGAGGGAGTCGAGACGCGCGAACAGCTCGAACTGTTGCGGTCGATCGGCTGCGACGCGGTGCAGGGCTATCTGGTCGGGCGGCCGGTCGTGCCGTTCACCGATGCGGTCGCCACACTCGTGCCAGCGGCGGTGGGCATGGTCCCCAGCCCGTCAGGCGACGATCCGGCGGCTGTCGCACGGATCGCCGCCTGACCCCTTACCGGCAGATCCGCAGCGCGATCGCGTCGAGTTCGCGGTCGTAGCTGGCGCGCTCGGCCGTGCTCAGGAAGCCCTGTTTTGCGACGAAGCGGTCGGTGGCGCGGCGGACCCTGTCGACTCGCTGCCAGAGTTGCGTGCCTTGACGCTCGGTGATCCGGCGGGCTTTCCGCGCGGTGCCGATATCCGCCTGGAGGATGTTCGCGCGCACCGAGATATGCGCCTGGCGCGGGTCCTTGATCGATCCACCTAGCTCGCCCTCGACCGCGTGCTGCTCGGTCCGGTTGCAGCTCGGATAATCCTGTCGCGGGGTCTGCGCCGCGGCACCGGTCGCGCCGACCGCCAAGACGACGAACATGAGACTTTTCACGATTGCTCTCCTGCCACGCACCCCATCGGTGCGGCACGCGCGCTACCGCGATCAACCTGAACGGTGGTTGTGCACGTCCCATGAAATAGTGTCACGTCGCGAATAATGTCAGGCCGTTGAATTGCTTCGCCGTAATGACGGTATGCTATTGTGGACGTGTCAGACTTTGGGTAGCAAATAGTCGCTTGGAACAGAGTGTGAACCAGACGTCCTTGCGGGACGAGGACGCGGATCATACGCTGATCATGGCGGCGTTCGGCCGTTCGCTGGACGCGGCCGATCCTTTCGTTGTCGGGTTCAACGAAGCGATCTTGCCTATGGCGATCAGCGATCCGACGCTTCCCGACAACCCGATCATTCACGTGAACGCGGCGTTCGAGCGTCTGACCGGCTATGCCCGCGACGAGGTGGTCGGGCGGAATTGTCGGTTCCTGCAAGGGCCGGAGACGTATCCCGAGGACGTGTCGCGGCTGCGGGATGCGATCGGGCGGTCCGAGCGGATCGAGATCGACCTGCTCAACCATCGCAAGGACGGGACGCCGTTCTGGAACCGGTTGCTGGTCGCGCCGGTGTTCGATCGCGGCCGGCATCTTCGCTATTACGTCGCGTCCCAGCACGACGTGACGCTCGAACGCGAAACGCTCGCGCTGCTGGAGGCTGAGCAGCGCGAGCTCGAGGCGTCTGCAGCGGAGACGCAGGTTCGGCTCGCCGACAGCGCCGCGCGGCTGCAATTCGCGTTGAAGGCGGGGCGGCTGGGGGCGTGGACCTTCCATCCCGCCAGCCAGCATCTCGACGCCTCGGACGGCTGCAAGATCGTCTTCGGCTATGATCCGGGCGCGGCGTTCGGTTATCCCGAGTTCCTCGAAACGATCCATCCGGAGGATCGCGCGCGTGTCGTCGAGGCGATCCAGGAGACGATCGCGACGGGATGCGACTACGATATCGAATACCGCATCGTGACGCCGACGGCCGAGGTTCGCTGGGTCGCGATCCGCGGCGAATTGCTGACGCGCGCGGATGGCACGGCGCTGTCGATGACCGGCTTCTCGACCGACATCACCGAGCGCAAGCGGACCGAGGAACATCGCGCATTGTTGGCGGGCGAGCTGACGCACCGGGTCAAGAACACGCTCGCGACGGTCAGCGCGATCGTCAACCAGACGTTGCGCGATGCCGCGTCGATGTCCGAGGCACGCGACACGATCGGGGCGCGGATCGGATCGCTGGCGGTCGCGCACGACCTGTTGCTGCGCGACGAGGTCGAGGGTGCGACGATCGCGGATATCGTGGCCGGGGTAATGGCGCCGTTCGACGATGGCGGCGGTCGCCTGTTCTCGGTCGAGGGGCCGCATGTCCGGCTCGAGCCGCGCGTGACGCTTGCCTTGTCGATGGCACTTCACGAGCTGGCGACCAATGCCGCCAAATATGGCGCGCTCCACGTCGCGGGCGGGCATGTCACGATTTCATGGAGCGTCGGCATCGGTGAAGGCGGACGAAGGCTGGCCTTCATGTGGGAGGAGACCGGTGGCCCGGTGGTCACCCCGCCGACACGTACAGGGTTTGGATCGCGGATGATCGAACGCGTGCTTGCACAGCACATGCGCGGCACCGCCCGGATCGAGTATCGCGACACCGGCGTCGTCTTCACGATCGACGCGCCGCTCTAGGCTCGCTTGCGTCGATGCCGAAACCGCCCCCGCTGACGACCCCCGACGGACGATATATCGTGGTGCGCGGACGGCTTTGGCGTACCGCTAACCCCGGCTTGTCGGACGACGAACGCGCTCGACTGGTCGCGGCGTTGATGGACGGGCGGCGGGGCGTCGCCACGGCGAAGCGGGGCGGCGACAGCGCGGCGGAGGCGGCTGCGCGGTCCGCGGTCGATGCGGCGAAGCATGGTCTGGGCGAGCGCGGGCCGGTGTGGTGGACGGACGGTGCGCCCGACCTGAACCGGCACATGGCGCGGACGACGCCCTATGCCGACTGGTTTGCGACAGTGGATGACGCATCGTAACCAAATTACGCAATTCGACTTAATCTATGTCAAGGCTGGGTCCGACCGGCAGCCGGCGCGTTGAGTGACCCTAGGTATCCGGGAAACGTAGATGTGCCACGTACTTGTGATCGAAGACGATTGGCTGATCGCGGATCACATCATCAGCTTGATCGAGCAAGCGGGCGCGACATCCTATGATCAGGCCGATTGCGAGACCGACGCGGTCTTCGCTGCGGGCGCGCGCATCCCGGACATGATCGTGTCCGACGTCCGGCTGCGCGAGGGGACCGGGCCGCTGGCGGTGCAACGGATCATCGCCGCGCACGGCAACATACCCGTGATGTTCATAACCGGGACACCCGAAGCCTGCATGCCCTGCGATCCGCCGGCCGAAGTGCTCGACAAGCCGATCATGGAGTCCGCGGTCATCGCGACATTCCGAAGACTCGCCCCGCACTGATTGGTGCGAGGTACGGCAGGGTGGCGCCGTACCCCGATTGGCTTTCAGCCCTGGATATCGCTCGCGTCGAATTCCTTGAACGCGGCCTTCACCTCGGCGGCGCGGGCATCGTCCGCGATGTCGACCGAGACGACGATCTTGCCTTCCAGCGCCGCATCGTCGCGTGATTCCGGCGTTGGGTTCTTGCCTTCGGTATCCGAACCGGCTTTCTCGTCGCCGACGCTGTTGTCCGCGCCGTCGGTGGTGATGAAGATGTCGGTCCGCTCGATGCCCTGCTCCTGGACCAGGCGCTCGACGGTCATCTCGGCTTCGCGGCGGGTATCGAACTTTGCCTTGAGAGTGGTGGACATTGGTCGCTCCTAGTTGCGGTTAAAAGGTCAGGCGGGACACAGATCGGGCGATGCGGCGTGTGCGCGATCGCTGGCGTCGATGTCCGCGAGGTGATCGAGGAAGTTGGTCAGTTCGGTGCGGCGGCGCGCCTCGTCGGCGAACTCGCGGTCGACGCCGAGCGCCCATAGCAGCGAGCGGCGATCGGGATCGTCGTGGAGCGCATCGAGCTGGTCCGCGCGGTGCTCGACATCGTCGGCCGTCTCCGCAAGCCCGGCTTCGACGATGTCCTCGGCCTGGCGCCGCAGCGCGACTGCAATCTCGCCGAGCGCGAGTTCGGGGTGATATTGCACACCCCAGAACGTCCCGCCGTCGTGGCGTATCTCGGCGGCCTGGATCGTCGTGACGGCGTTGCTCGCCAGCAGAGTGGCGTCGGCGGGAAGCGTCTCGACCTCGTCGCCGTGGATCGCGGGGGCGTCCCAGCTGGCAGCACGGCCGGCGAGCAGCGGATGATCGCGGCCGGCGTCGGTCGGCGTGATGCGGCGTGCGATCCCGGCCTCCATCCGCTGCGGCATCTTGCGGACTTTCCCACCGGCGGCGGCGACCGCGAGCTGCAGCCCGGCGCAGGATCCGAACGACGGCGTGCCCGATGCGAATACCGATCGCATGAAGGTCAACTGTCGTCGGACCTCCGGGCTGTCGTCATAGACGTGGAGCGGCGATCCGGTGATGAACACCGCGTCGAACAGGCCAAGGGCATTGGCCTCATAGACTTGTGCATCGTCGTCGGCGGGCGCGACGATCGTGATCTCGGCATCGGGACGGAGCTGACGAAGCGTCGACGCATAGGTTTCGCCCGAGCTTTTGCCGGCATGGCGACGACGCGCCTCGCGCTCGTCCGCAGTCTCGCTTTCGGCAACCAGTAAATGCGGCAAACCCGGTCCTCTCCCGTTTCGGTTCGAGCGACCTCAACGCGCTGGCACGCGTTTCGTCCGCCGCCGCCGCAAATTTTGCGCGCTTACATTTCGAGCGCGCGCTCATACCCCGTGAGTTCGAGATAGCCACGACCGCCGCGGGTGCGGACCGCGCCCTCCCAATAGACCGGCAGGCCGCTGCGTCGGGCGTCGAGTTCCTGTGCGGCGAACATCGGTACGAGGCGCCAGCGCTGGATGCTGCCCGCGATGCGGACGCTCAGTTCCTGCGAGACCGGGTAGAGCGCGCCGGTCGCCTTGCTGCGCCATGTCGCGAGCGGGCGGAAGGCGACGTCGTTGGGGCCGAACACCGTCATGCTGCCGTCGGCGCGACGGAGCGAGCCGCCCGTCCAGACCGTGCCGCCGCCCTTGCGCCGGATGCGGAACGCCATCAGCGCGGAGCCGTCGTCGAAATTGAGCCCGGTCCAGTCCCAGCCTTGCGCGGCGGGGGCGAGGTAGTTGGACGACCATTCGCGATCGAGCCACGCCTCGCCGGTTACTGCGACCGTTCCGCCACCTTTGCGGACGCGGCCGGTCACGCGGAGATGCGGCACCGAGTAATAATAGCTCGCTTCCTCGGGGCGCGCCCCCTTGCGGCTATAGCCTCCGATCCCCTGCGGCAGGGGAGGCTGGGTCGGCTGGAAATCGAGCGCGAGGCCGAAGCCGTCCGCGTTTACACGCGTCGTCCAGCGGCCATTCCCCGCGCGGCGCAACCGCCAGTCGCGGATCGCGACGTCGGCATCGCCGGTGCGCGCCTGCGCGAGACCGAAGCCTTCGCGTGCCGCCTGCTCGCCGTGAAGCAGCTTGCCGGTGGTCGGATCGGACAGCGCGGCGTGCGCGAACAGGACCTGGCGTGCGGCGAACCGGCTCGGGTTGCGCGGATCGACCGGCGGGCGGGTGCGGAAGAAGGTGACCTGGAAACCGAGATCCTTGCCATCCTCGGTCCGCAGCCAGCCGGTGACGTACCACCATTCGGTGCGAAACGCCGGGTGCGCGCCGTGATCCGCGGGGAAACGCAAGCTGATCCCCGGCCGCACGACCGGATAGGTAGCGGGCGGCGTGGCGGCGGGCGCGGCGACACCGATCGCGGCGATCCAGCCGAGCAGGGCCCAAGGTCGCAGCATCACCAATCCTCCCGCACCGACTGTACCGCGCTTCTCGCCGTCGCGCGCCGCCCCGCCAGCATCGCGGTCGCCGCCGCCGCACCCGTCAGCGCGGTCGCGACGCCGATCAGCGTGCCGAGCGGAATGCGGGTGGTCATCGTCCAGTTGAACGACTGCGGGTTGATCACGTGGATCAGCACTTGCGACAGGACCAGGCCGAGCCCGATCCCCGCGAGCGCGCCGGTAAGCCCGACGATCGCACCCTCGGTCGCGAGCATTCTGGTGAGCTGGCCGCGGGTGAGGCCGAGATGCCGGAGCATTCCGAACTCGCGTTCGCGCGCGATCGTCTGCGCCGACATCGTCGCCGCCACGCCCGCCAGCCCGACCAGGATCGCCACCGCCTCCAGCAGATAGGTGACCGCGAAACTGCGATCGAACAGTGTCAGCGCGAGTTTCCGCAGCGTCGCCGGCTGGCCGACCTCGACCTGGGGGCGCAGGTCGGCGGGCAGGCGATCGGTCATCGCGCGCGCGACCTTGGCCGGATCCGCACCGGGCAGGATCGTCGCGGAAATCTCGTCGCGGCGATCGTCGCCCGTCAGGCGCTGGTAATCGCCCTCGTCGATCAGCACCGCGCCCGCCTGGCGCCCGTAGTCGCGCCATATGCCGGCGACGGTGAACTGCGTGCGGCCGGCGATCGGCAGCGTGATGCGCTCGCCCGCATCCCAGCCGTACAGGCGGTGCGCGGGCTCGGAGACCCAGATCGGCACCGCCTCCTTCGGTACAGGCGGCCCGCGATCGATCAGCACCAGTAGCGGATCGCGGCCACCGCGCTCGGGTCGCGCGATCAGGCTGACGGGTGGGCGATCCGCGGCGATGGTCAGCGGAATCTGCCGACTGAAGGCGAGGCGGGCGATACCCGGCGTGCCTGCGATACGCGTGCGGGTCGCCGGATCGAACGTCGCGCCGGCGGTGGTGCGCAGATACAGGTCCGCGCCGAGCACCTGGTTGAGCCACTCGTCGACTGCGCCGCGGAAGCTGGTCACCATCGTCGCCATCGCGATCATCAGCGCGGTCGAGGCGACGATCCCGCACAATGCGGTCGCCGCTTCGCCGGGCGCGCCGTGAAGGTGACGGACCGCAAGCAGGCCGGGCACGCTGCCTCGCGTCCGCCTTGCCAGCGGGGTCAGCAGCGTGCGCGCGAACCACGGCACCCCCGCGACGCCGCCCGCGAGCATCAGCGCCATCCCCAGGAATCCGAACAGCGGCAGCCCGGCGATCGCGGGCAACAGCGACGCGGCGCCTCCCGCGACGAGCAACGCGGCGGCGGGCCACCATGCGACCGGCCGCCGAGGATCGAGTACGTCGCCGGCGTTCTTGAGTGCGGCGGCCGGTGCAGCCCGCGCCGCGACGCGTGCGGGCAACGCGCTGCCCAGGATCGCCGCGAGCAGGCCGAGCGCGAAGAACCCGATCGCGGCACCGGGCTGAATCACGACGCGCGCGGTGCTGCCGCCGAAATAGCCCGCACCGAGGTCGCCGCCGAACCAGTGGAGTGCCGCCCATGCCAGGCCGTATCCTGCCGCCAGTCCCGCCGCCGCGCCGACCAGTCCGATCGCGAGCCCCTCGATCACGACCGCGGCGATGATCCCGGCGCGCGGCATGCCCAACGTCCGTAGCAGTGCGAACGCGCGTTGCCGCCGCACCACCGACAGCGACTGCGCCGAATAGACGAGGAAACCGCCGGTCAGCAGCGCGACCAGCGCCAGCATGTCGAGATTGACACGGTACGCGCGCGACAGGGCATCGCCCTGCGCGTTCTGCGTTTCGGCGGTCGACAGGATAGCGTCCGCGGGCAGGATCGCGCGCAACGCCGGCTCCGCGATCGCGCGATCCGACAGCGCGAGGTCGAGCCGATCGATCCGCCCGAGACGTCCGAACCGCCACTGCGCCGCGGCGATATCCATGACGCCGACCGCGGTCGATTCGTCCGTCGCCGGCAGCGTGCCCGCCACCCGCAACGGCACCGACCGGCCATTGGCGACGACGACCAATCGCGTGCCGATCTTCGCGCCGACCTGGGTCAGCGCCGCGCGTGACAGGAACAGCGCGGACTCGTCGAACGCCGTATCGTTGCCGGTATCGGGACCACGCGGGCGGATGCCGATCAGCGACGGTGTCACCGTGGCCGCCCGGATCACGTCGACGCCCAGCAGCGTCAGGCGAGCCTTGCCGATCCGCGCATCGATCCGCAGCACCGGGCTGGCATCGCCGACGCCATCGGCACGCGCGACGCGGGGATAGAGGCGTTCGTCGAAGCCGAGCGGGCTGGTCGCGCGGACCGACAGTTCGGCGGCACCGCTGACGCCGCGCATCGCGCCATCGAACGACGCCAGCGCGGATCCGTTGACGAGATGCACTGCGAAGCCAAGCGCCACGCCGACCGCGATCGCGACCGCCGTCAACAGGAAGCGGGCAGGGTGGAACCGCCACTCGCCCGCGATCAGCCAGCGGAGTCCCAGCCGTCCCGACCAGAGCCCGGACCCGGACTTCAGGCCAGGCTTAGGCGTCACGCCGCTCCACCAGTCCCTCGGCACCCAGCGTCAGCACGCGGTCGGCGATCGCCGCGCTCGCGTCCGAATGCGTCACCATCACGCCCGCCGCACCGTTGCCGCGCACCGCATCGGCGAACAGTGACAGCACGCGCGCGGCGGTCTCCGGATCGAGGTTGCCGGTCGGCTCGTCCGCGAGGATCAGCGCGGGGCGGTGGACGAGCGCACGGGCGATCGCCACCCGCTGCAATTCGCCCCCCGACAGATCGCGAGCATACCCGTCGCCGCGACCGTCCAGGCCGACGGCATCGAGCATCTCTTCCGCGCGCGTCGATGCCGCGGCATTATCCGGCGAAACGAGTGCGAGCGGCAGTGCGACGTTCTGGCGCAGCGTCAGATAGGGGAGGATGTGGAAGGCCTGGAACACGAAGCCGATCCGCTCGCGCCGCAATCGGGTCCGCGCGGTCTCGTCGAGCATGCCGAGGTCGATGCCGTCGATCGCCACGCTGCCCTCGTCCGCCTCGTCCAGCCCGGCGAGGATGTTGAGCAAAGTCGATTTGCCGACCCCGGATTCGCCGATGATCGCGACCAGTTCGCCCGCGCCGACCTCCAGATCCAGGTGCCGGAACAACCGCCGCGGCCCCGGTACCGACTTACCGAGCGCACGGACCGCGAGAAGGGGAGGGGCGTCAGGCATATCCAGTCCGTGCAATAGCCTGGGAGGCTCCGCAAGCGTCGACATCGCCGGATATGCGGTAGATCAGTTACCCGGCCGATAGGTTCGTTCGACGTGGCCCGTCAGTTCGTCGGGATGGAAATAGACCGGCCGCAACCGTCCCTCGGCATAGCGCGCTACCTGGTCGGCGAAATGCGGCGATCGGACGTCGCCGCTCTGGCCGCCGGCCATGACCGCCATCGCCTTCACCCGCGGGCCGAACTCGACCACCGCGACGAAGCTGTTGCCGCTGGTGCCGTAATAGCGCTTCGTCCCCGGCCACGGCTTCGCGCCGAACGATGCGAGGCTTCCCCACTGCGCCGAGGTGAACGGCACCGGGGTCGAGGCGCGGCTGTCGTCGAAATGCGGCGCGATCGAATCGTCGAGCCGCTGAAAACGGTTGATGTCCTTCCACGGCGTCCGCCAGTCGCCGAAATCCTGCTTGAGTCGAGTGACGGCCGTGCTCAGCGCGGCGAGCTTCGCATCCGGGCCGACTCGCGTGGCAATATAGTCGGGCACGTTCAGCCGCTCCGCCTGCGCGAAGCTGCCGACCTCGCGCCACAATTGGTCGCCCCAGAAGACCGCGAGACTGGTCGCGGTGGAATCATAGGCCCAGCGATGGTCCCAGCGCTTGAGCAACGCGATCGGTGCGGCAAGCGCAGCGCGACGCGGATCGCTGGCGGGAAGCGCGTCCCATGCCGCGACCAATCCGGGCAGCAGCCGCGCAAAGGCGGGGAGATAGGGATCGAACGCGGCGGCCCGCAGCGTGTCGGGTGTCCAGCCGGTCTTCCCCGTCAGCAACAGGTCGGCATGAACGCCGCGCGCATTGCCGCCGACCTGGTCCATGTAGCGCGGATAGTCCGCCGCCTTGGGGCTGTCGGGCCCCGCCGCGCTCCACGGCCAGTCGTTGGTGTTGTGCGCCCACCCTATGCGCGGGTTGAGCACGCTCGGCAGGCTGGGGAGCGTATGCAGGCCATGCCAGTCGGTCGCGGGGTCGCTGCCGTCGACCGGGCGGGTATAGTCGAAGCGATCGTCGCGGATCGGCATGAACTGCGGCATCAGGAACGCGATCTCGCCTTTGCTGTCGGCGAACAGCGTGTCGTTCGACGAATTCGCCTTCAGCGCCGCGACCTTCATGTATCCTGCGAGATCGGTCGCCTTGGTCCGAAGGTAGCTTTGTTCGAGCGCGGGGACCGGGCGCCACATCAGCGCGGTGGCGATCCATTTGCCGGCCTTGGAGGCGACGATCGGGCCGTGATGCGTGCGATAGGTGGTGAAGCTGCGCTCGGCCATCGTCCCATCGGGCTGGCGGACTCGCAGCGTAACGGTGCGTGCGACGACTGGCCGGCTGGTCTTGCCGTAGCGATAGGCATAGTCGCCGCCACGCCGCGTGATCCGCTCGGCGAACTCGTCGACGTTGTCGACCGTCGCCGAGGTGTGCATCCACCCGGCCTTCGGATTGAAGCCCTGGTAGACGAAGAACTGGCCCCAGGTGCTGGCGCCATACGCGTTCAGCCCCTCGTCGCTGGTCATCTGCGCCTCGGACCGGAAATAGAAGCTGGTGTGCGGATTGATGAGCAGCAGCGCGTGACCGTTCGCGGTCAGCCGGGGCGCGATGGCGATGCCGTTGGAGCCGGACGGCTCGCGCGGAATCATCCCCAGTTCCTCCGGCGTCGGCGGGGTCGGCTGGCCGTAGAAGGTCTTCAGGTCGCTGAGCGAGATCCGCTCGATATCGCCGCCGATGCTGCCTTCGGTGAAGCTGAGCGCCATCCACGGCTCGAACCGGGTCAGCACGCGGGGCTTTGTCTGCGGGTGCGTCGCGAGATAATAGTTCAGACCATCCGCCCAGGCCTGCATCAGCGTGCGCAACCAGGCCGGGCTCGTGGTGTAGTCCGCCTTCAACGCGACGGGATCGACGAACAGCCGCTGGCGGAGGTCCGCCCACACCGCGTCCTCTCCCACGTCAGCACCCGCCGCCTCGGCGGTCCGGCCGAGCGCGGTCAGGTAATTCGCCTCGATCCGCGGGAAATCGTCCTCCGCCTGCGCATAGATCATCCCGAACACCGCATCGGCATCCGACCGACCCTTGATATGCGGGATGCCCCAGTCGTCGCGGGTGATCGTCACGCGCTTGGCCTGCGCCTGCCATCGCTGCATGTCGGTGGGCGCCGAAATGGGGGTGGCGGAGGAGGGGGTGGCCAGCAGCAGGGCCGACAGGATCAACGGGTGACGCGCGTGCCGAGGGATTGCCATGTGCCGAGCGTAAGGCGACCGCATGGGAAATGCCATGCGTAGTGACGGTGATTAAGATGGTGGAGCGGAAGGCTGAGGCTACGTCGCCTCGCGCTGGACCGCTGTTTTCCTGAGAAAACTGGAGCGGGCGAAGGGATTCGAACCCTCGACCCCAACCTTGGCAAGGTTGTGCTCTACCCCTGAGCTACGCCCGCTCTGGCGCCTATGTCTCCGGTCTGAAGCGACACGGTGACTGGGTGAGGCGCGCTGTTAGCCCGGTGTTTCCGGGACGGCAAGCGCCTTTTCAACTTTCGCATGAAATTCGACGCAAACGAGATTCCGCTTGGCGACTCCTGCACTAGAACATTACAAGAACAATTGTGAACGAGTCGCTTGCCTTGATAGCCCGCCTGAAGCGGATTGCCACGACGGGGATGCCGACTCAGGGTGATGGCCGTGCGGACGATGCGTGGCTGACGCAGGGGATGGCGAAGGCGCAGCTGCACGAGATTTTCGCGACGGTCGACGATTCGGCGAGTGGCGCGGGGTTCGCGATCGCTTCGGTGTTGGCGGCAAAGGCGGCGCCGGTAATGTGGCTGCGCACCGAGGCAAGCGAGCGCCAGGGCGGGCGGTTGCATGCGACCGGGCTGGTCGAGATGGGGCTCGACGTGACGTCGCTGGTGCTGGGGCTGGTCGAGGACGAGGCGAGCTTGCTGCGCGCCGCCGCCGATGCTGCGCGGTGCCACGGGCTCGGCACGTTGCTGATCGAGTCTTGGGGACGTGCGCCGAAGATCGACCTGACCGCGACGCGGCGGCTGATGCTGGCCGCGGAAGCGTCGGGTGTGACTATCCTAAGCCTTCGCATCGGTGCCGAACCGGTGCCGAGTGCGGCCGCGTCGCGCTGGCAGGTTGCCGCGTGTCGCTCGCGGCCGCTGGAAGCCGACGCACCGGGCAAACCTGCCTTCGACATCGAATTGCTGCGTCGACGCGGAGGCCAGGCCGGGCTTCGCTGGCGTGTGGAGTGGGACCGTGACGCGCACATCTTCGACCAAACCGCCTTCGCCTCTGACGATTCCGCGGCGTTACCTGGCGCTGGTATTCCCGTGGCTGCCGATCGAGCGGCTGCGGACGATGCGGCCGCATTTGTTCGTCGGACGGGCTGAGACGCCGATCGCGTTCGTCGAGACGGTCTCGGGCGGGGTGCGACTAAAGGCGCTCGACCGCGAGGCGGTGCGGGCAGGACTCCAGCCGGGGCTGACGCTGGCGGATGCGCGGGCGCGGGTGCCCGAACTGGAGGTGTACGAGCATGACGCGCATGCCGATCACGAATGGCTCGAGCGGCTCGCGGATGGGTGCCAGCGGTACACGCCCTCGGTCGCGCTCGATGAGCCCGATGGGCTGATCCTCGACATCGCCGGGTGCGTGCACGAGTTCGAGGGCGAGCGGCGATTGGCGGCCGATCTGGAGGAGCGCCTTGCGCGGCGCGGGCTGCTGGTGCGTCATGCGTTCGGCGACACCCCCGATACGGCGCGGGCGCTGGCGCGGTATGCGGGGGCGCCGGCGCCGGATGAAAAGCGGGCGGTGAAGCGGTTGCCGGTGGCGGCGTTGGGCTTGGATGAGGATGCGACGACCGCCTTGTCGCGTGCCGGGCTGAAGACGGTGGGCGACGTGATGGCGCGGCCGCTCGCAACGATCGCGGCGCGGTTCGGGGGGGAGGCGGCGATGATGATCCGCCGGCTCGACGGGTCGGTGAAGGGACCGATCGTCGCTCGACGCACCGTGGCCAAGATCGGTGTCGAACGCCGCTTCGCCGAACCCATCGCGCGCACCGAATACGCGCTGGAGATGCTCGCCGAACTCGCCACCGAAGCGGCGGCTCAGCTTGCCGACCGTCACGAAGGTGGCCGGCGGTGGGAGGCGCGCCTGTTCCGTGCGGACGGCCTCGTCCAGCGGTTGCGGATCGAGACCGGCCAGCCGACGCGCGACGTGGCGCTGTTGATGCGGCTGTTCCGCGAGCGGATCGACAGCCTCGCCGACCCGCTCGATCCGGGGTTCGGCTATGATCTCGTCCGCCTCGATGTTGCGTTAGCGGAGAAGCTCGATGCGTCGCAGTTGAAGCTTGAGGGCGGAGAGGCACAGAAGGGGGAGGTCGCGCAACTCGTCGACCAGCTCGGCACGCGACTGGGGCGAACCCGCGTCCGCCGGTTCTCGGCGCGCGATAGTCATATCCCCGAACAGGCGGAGCTGATGCTGCCCGCCGCCGAGGCGCCCGCCCCGACGCCGTGGACTGCGCCGGAGACGGGCGAACCGCCGCTGCGCCCGATCTATTTGTTCGATCCGCCGCAACCGATCGAATCGATGATGGCCGAGGTCCCCGACGGGCCCCCGCACCGCTTCCGCTGGCGACGTACCGTGCACGACGTCGCGCACAGCGAAGGCCCGGAGCGGATCGCCGGCGAATGGTGGCGACGCCAGGACATACCGACGCGCGATTACTACCGCATCGAAGACCGCCGCGGCCGCCGCTTCTGGATCTTCCGCCACGGCCTGTATTCCGAGATGGAGGCGCCGCGCTGGTACCTCCACGGCGTCTTCGCGTGAACGGCGCGGCGCCATGACCCGGTTCGCCGAGCTCGTTGCCGCGACCAACTACTCGTTCCTCGACGGCGCCAGCCACCCCAGCGATATCGTCGGGCGTGCTATCGAGTTGAAACTGGCCGGTATTGGCATAGCCGATCGCAACACGGTCGCCGGAGTGGTCCGCGCCTATGATGCGCTGGAACGTGCAAAACGAGGTCAGCTCGGCGCGAATTTACCGCCGTTCGACTTCAAGCTGGTGGTCGGCGCACGTCTGGTGTTCGCCGATGGTACGCCCGACATCGTCGCCTACCCCGCGACGCGTGCCGGGTGGGGACGGCTGACGCGGCTGCTGACGCTGGGCAACCGGCGGGCCGAGAAAGGCAGCTGCATCCTCGGTCTGGACGATCTGATCGAGCACTTGGGTGAGATCCTGCTGATCGTCATGCCAGAGTGCACGGCAAGGCCCGTGGTTGCGTTGAAGGACGTCACACTTCCCCAGCGCGCCGATCCCGGTCTTGAAGCCACGCTCGTCGCCCTGCGCCCATATGTACGGCGATCGATATGGCTCGGTGTGACGATGCCGCACGGCGGTCGCGATCGGCGGCGCCAGACCCGGCTTGCTCGAATCGCTGCCAAGGCGCGCGTGCCGATACTCGCGACTAACGACGTACGCTATGCGGTAGCGGACGATCGCTCGCTTCACGACATCGTCACCTGCATTCGCGAGGGCACGACGATTCAGCGAGCCGGCAAACGGCTCGGTGCCAATGGCGAACGCCATTTGAAGGATGCGGATGAGATCGCACACCTTTACCGCGACCGGCCGCACGCCATCGCCGAGACGGCAAAGCTGCTCGCGCGGATCGACTTCACGCTCGACGAGCTCAAATACGAATATCCGCATGAGCCCGTCCCCGTAGGCTGGGACCCTCAGGGATGGCTGGAGCATCTCGCCTGGCAATCCGCGATCGACCAATATGACGGCTATGTGCCGGACAAGCTGCTGGCATCGCTGCGCGACGAGTTCGCGCTGATTCGGCAACAGGAATACGCCTATTACTTCCTGACGGTCCACGACATCGTCCGGTTCGCACGCAGCGCCGATCCGCCGATCCTGTGCCAAGGGCGCGGATCGGCCGCCAACTCGGTGGTCTGCTACGTGCTCGGCGTCACGTCGGTCGATCCGATGAAGCACGATCTGCTGTTCTCGCGCTTCGTCTCGGCTGAACGCAGCGAGCCGCCCGATATCGACGTTGATTTCGAGCATGAGCGGCGCGAAGAGGTGATGCAGTATATCTATGGGCGCTACGGTCGGGAGCGCGCGGCGATCGCAGCGACTGTCATCCATTTTCGGTCGCGTAGTACGGTGCGTGAAGTCGGCAAGGCGCTGGGCTTTACAGAGGACGTCACACAACGGCTGACCAGCACGGTGTGGGGCAGTTTCTCGAACCGATTCCCGGAACGGCGTTTTGCCGAAACGGGATTCGACATCGCCAATCCGGAAATCGCCCGGTTGCAGGACATGGTCGAACGGTTGCTCGAATTCCCGCGCCACTTGTCGCAGCATGTCGGTGGGTTCGTGCTGACGCAGGGCCGGCTCGACGAGATCGTGCCAATTCACAACGGCGCGATGGAAGACCGCACGTTCATCGAATGGGATAAGGACGATATCGATTGCCTTGGCCTGATGAAGGTCGACATTCTCGCGCTCGGCATGCTGACCTGCATCCGTAAAAGCTTCGATCTAATGCGGGAGCACGGGCTCGGCGATCATGAACTGAAGACGATCGCCAACGACGAGAATTCCAAGGTTTATGACATGCTGTGCGATGGGGACAGCATCGGTGTGTTCCAGGTCGAGAGCCGCGCGCAGATCAACATGCTGCCTCGCCTGCGACCCCGCAAACTCTACGATCTGGTGGTGCAGGTCGCGATCGTCCGGCCCGGGCCGATCGAAGGCGATATGGTGCATCCATATTTGCGGCGGCGGGCGAAGAAGGAAGTGGTGGTCTATCCCTCGCCATCGCCCGAGCATGGCCGAAGCGACGAACTCGAAGTGCTGCTCGGCGAGACATACGGCGTGCCGTTGTTCCAGGAACAGGCGATGAAGCTTGCGATCGTCGCGGCGAAGTTCACACCCGATGAGGCCAACGAACTTCGGAAATCGATGGCGACGTTTCGCAAGGTCGGAGGGATGAACAATTTCCAGGCCAAGCTAATCGGTGGGATGGTTGCGCGGGGGTATGAGGCAGAGTTCGCGGAGCGCTGTTTCAAGCAGATCGAGGGGTTCGGGTCCTACGGGTTTCCGGAGAGCCATGCGCTGTCGTTTGCGCGACTGGTGTATGTGTCATCGTGGATCAAATGCTTTCATCCGGCAGTGTTCTGCTGCGCGCTGCTCAATTCGCAGCCGATGGGGTTTTACGCGCCGGCGCAATTGGTGCGCGATGCGGTCGAGCACGGGGTGTGCGTGCTGCCGGTCGACGTGAATGCGAGTGGGTGGGATAACTCGCTTGAAGCCGGGGGCGCGGATCTGCGCCTGGGGTTTCGGCAGGTGGATGGGTTTCGGAAGGATTGGGCCGACGAGATCGTTCGCGTTCGGACTGCGCCGTTTGCTAGCATCGAGGATCTGGCGCGGCGGGCGAACCTGCCGCAGCGGGCGATGAACCTGCTGGCCGATGCGGATGCGTTCCGGTCGGTGGCGAAGGAGCGGCGCGAGGCTTTGTGGGATGTGCGTCGGACGCCGCCCAAGCAGCTTGCGCTGTTCGCGGCGGCAGAGGTACCCGAGCTTGGCGTGGAGCCTGACGCGCATCTGCCGGCGATGCCGCTGTCCGAGCAGGTCGCGGCGGATTACCAGACGACGCGGCTGTCGTTGAAGGCGCATCCTATGCAGTTCCTCCGCGAACGCTTTGCCGCCGAAGGAATCCTTTCGAGTGCGCAGGCCAATGCGACCAAGGACGGGCGCCGCGCAAAGGTCGCGGGCGTGGTGCTGGTCCGCCAGCGGCCGGGCAAGGGCAATGCGATCTTCGTGACGATCGAGGATGAGACCGGGATCACTAACGGGTTGATGTGGGCGCGCGATTTCGAGGCGAACCGCCGCGCGGTGATGGCGTCGCGGCTGATGGTGCTGGAGGGCGTGATCCAGCGCAGCGAGGAAGGCGTGACACACCTGATGACGTCGCGGGTGCAGGACCGCACCGAGATGCTGCGACTGTTGTCGGAGGATCACGCGCTGGAGCCGCCGCTGGCGCGGGTGGACGAGGTTATCCGGCCCGTCCTCACGCGGAGTCCCGATGCTCGGGCGCACCATCCGCGGGCGACGCATCCTCGCGATGTGCGTGTCCTCCCCAAGTCGCGCGACTTTCATTGAGCTTTATCGGTGCTCGTTGGTGTGGTGCCCAACATCGCCGAACGCTCTGTCACCCGGACCGGTTTGGCGCCTACCCCTCCGAATAGCGGCACCTCCCGGCGGAGGCCGGGGTCCAGTTGGGAAACGCTGCTGATAAAGGCTGCGCTCCGTAACTGCGACCTTTCCAACTGGACCCCGGCCTTCGCCGGGGAGGTGGCTTGTCTGAAGATGGAAATGCTGGCCAATTTTGGGGAGCACCGTCTCGCAAGGCCGTATCTATGCCCATGCGCACCCATGGATGTCGGAACCGCAAGCAAGACAAATGACGCCTCGACGCGCGAGCCGAATGCCAAGGCACGTTTGTCGTGCATGCCCATCCATCCTAAAGGTGGCATTCGCCGCGGGCGCGCCCCAGATAGCGCGTCTGGATTACACGGGAGTTGAACTTGGCCACGCTTGGAATGTCCCCCGCGGAGAAGGATGCCGTCGAGGCGTTCCGTCGCGATGTCGTCGAACCGTCGATGACGAAGCTCGTGATCATCGATTTCTGGGCGGAATGGTGCGGGCCCTGCAAGGCGCTGACGCCGACGCTGGAGAAGGTCGCCGCGGATTATGCCGACAAGGGCGTCGTGCTGGCCAAGGTCGATACCGACAAGAACCAGTTCATCGCCGCGCAATTCCAGATCAAGTCGATCCCGACCGTCTATGCGATGTTCCAGGGTCAGCTGGTCGCCGACATGACCAGTGCGCGCACCGAATCGCAGTTGCGCGTGATCCTCGACCAGTTGCTCAAGCAGCTGCCGATCGAAGCGGGCGCTACGGACGCGGTGCCCGACGTCGAGCCGTTGATCGCGATCGGTGAAGAGGCGCTCGCGGCCAATGACGGCGAGCGCGCACTCGGCATCTTCCGCGAGATCGCCGAGATCGCGCCCGAGCATCCGCAGGTTCATGCCGGCTTCGTTCGCGCATTGGTCGCGACCGGGCAGCTCGACGAGGCCTCGGACTGGTTGACGAACCTCGATCCGGCGATCGCCAAGGACCCGGCGATCGCCCGCGCACAGGCGGCGCTCGCACTCGCGCAGTCGGCCCCTCCGGTCGAGGATCTGTCGCCGCTGCTGGCCGCGGTCGAGGCGAACCCCGACGACTTGCAGGCCCGGTTCGCGCTCGCCAACGGGCAGATGGCGGCGAACGACCGTGATGCGGCGGCGGACACGTTCCTTGGCATCATCGCCACCGAGCGCGACTGGAACGAGGGCGCGGCGCGGACGCAGTTGTTGAAATTGTTTGAGGTCGTCGGACTCGAAGACCCGTGGGTGTCTGGACAGCGACGCCGCCTGTCTGCGATCCTGTTCGGATGACCACCGAGTCCGCCCCCCCGCGCGCCACCACGCGACTGTCGATCTTCCCGTTGCCGGGGGCGCTGCTGTTCCCCGGCATGCACCTGCCGCTGCACATGTTCGAGCCGCGCTATCGGGCGATGATCAGCGATGCGATGGCGCGCGACCGGCGGATCGGGATGATCCAGCCGCGGGGCGGACCGCATGATGACGCGGACGCGCTGTACGACATCGGCTGCGTCGGCAAGATCGCGGAGGTCGAGGCTCTGGACGACGGGCGGTACAACGTCGTGCTGGAGGGCATCGCGCTGTTCCGGATCGTCCGCGAGTTGGACGTGACGACCGCATTCCGCCAGGTCGAGGCGGAGTTGCTGCCGTTGATCGAGGACGACGCGCTGTCGCTTGGCCGGCGATCATCGCTGGAACTGGAGTCGCGTCGGTTCGCGGACATGCAGGGCTATGCGGTCGACTGGGATGCGGTCGGACGGCTCGACGACGAGAGCCTGGTCAACGGCATCGCGCAGATCGCACCGTTCGATGCCGCGGCGAAACAGGCGTTGCTCGAGGCGCCGGACATCGAGCAGCGCGCCGAGCTGATCATCCAGTTGATGCAGTTCTTCGGGCGGCACGACGGCGACGAATCGGTGACGTTGCAGTGAGCGCGCTCGATCCGTGGCTGCTCGAACGTCTCGTCTGCCCGATGACGCGCACGCCGCTCCGCTATGACGAAGCCGCGCAGGAATTGATTTCGGACGCTGCCGGGCTCGCGTACCCAATCCGCGACGGCGTGCCGGTGATGCTGGTCGAGGAAGCCCGCCGGCTCGACGAAACCGCCGCCTGATCGTCTTGCTTCAATACCCCATCCGCGTCGCGCCAGCCTCCCGTACGGCAGCGAGCGTCGGGTAGCCGTTCACCGCCATCAGCAGGTCGGCTTCGGCGAGGATGCATTTCAGCACATGCGCCGCGCCGTTCGCGCCGTCGAGCGCCAAGCCGTACGTGTAGGGCCGACCGATCCCGACCGCGGTGGCGCCGAGTGCGAGTGCCTTGACCACGTCGCTCCCTGACCGAATGCCGGAGTCGAACAGCACCGGCACGGTCCCGCTCGACGCGACCACCGCGGGCAGCATGTCGATCGCGGCGATCCCGCCGTTCGCCTGGCGACCGCCGTGGTTCGAGCAGTAGATCGCGTCCGCCCCCAGATCGATCGCGCGCCGCGCGTCGTCGGCATGGCAGATTCCCTTCAGGACGATCGGCAGCTTGGTCATCGACCGCAGCCACGGCATGTCGTCCCACGTCAGCACCTTGCCGAACGTCCCGGCCCATTGCCGCACCGCCGCGGGCAGGTCCTCGCGCGGTGGCTTGGCAAGCATCGCGCGGAAGACCGGATCGCTGAAGTAATTCTCCAGCACATGGCCGCGCAGCTGCGGGAAGTTCGCGACGTTCAGGTCGCGCGGGCGCCAGCCGGTGACCCAGGTGTCGAGCGTGACGACGATCGCCTTGTATCCGGCCGCCTCGGCACGGTGGACGAGGCTTTCGGCGAGCGGCTTGTCCTTGGGCGTGTAGAGCTGGAAGAAGCCGGACGTGTCGCCCATCGCCGCGGCGACGTCTTCGATCGGATCGTTCGACAGCGTCGACTGGATCAGCGGGACGCCGGTCAGCGCGGAAGCCCGCGCGGCGGCGAGATCACCGTGGCCGTCCTGCGTGCACAGCCCGTTGATCCCGACCGGGCTCATGAAGATCGGGCTGGGCAGCGTCATCCCGAACAGGTCGATCGACAGGTCGCGACGCGTGGCATCGACCATCATCCGCGGCGTCATGCCCCAGTGCCGGAACGCGTCGGCATTCTGGCGCTGCGTGAACTCGTCGCCGCACCCGCCCTGCAGATAGCCAAGCACCGACGGTGGCAAGGCCGCTGCCGCCCGAGCCTCGAGCGATGCGAAGTCGACCGGGACCGTCGGGACGACACCGGCGAGCCCGGCGAAATAGATTTCGTTCTGGTAATCGCCGTAATGCGCCATGCGCTGCCCTCCCAGACTGGTGGCGGTCAGTCCCGATAGCCCGGATTGACGCGGTCGAGCTTGCGCAACAGCGCCGGCCAGGCGAGCCCGTCGGCGAGCATGCGGATGCCTGCACCGCTCGATTGGCCCTCGACCTTTTCCGCGACGCCCTGGTTGGGGTTGTTCAAATTCTCGCGACCGGCGCTCAGCATCAGGACCTGCGCCTCGCAGGCGCGTTCGAGGAAATACATCCGCAGGAACGCCTGCGGCACCGATTCGCCGACCGTCAGCGTGCCGTGGTTGCGCAGGATCATCGCGTTCTTCGTGCCGAGATCCTGCACCAGCCGCTCGCGTTCCTCCAGCTCCGTCGCGATGCCCTCGAAGTCGTGATAGGCGACGTCGTGCCCGGCAATCATCGCCGTCTGCGTATGCGGGAGCAGCCCTTCGGCCATCGCCGATACCGCCTGGCCGTGCGGGGTATGGAGATGCAGCACTGCCACTGCGTCATGACGCGCGGCGTGGACCGCCGAGTGAATCACGAAGCCCGCGCGGTTGACCGGGGCGGGGGTGTCCATGACCTTGTTGCCATCGACGTCGATCTTGACCAGCGACGATGCGGTGATCTCCTCGAACATGTGCGTGTACGGGTTGATCAGGAAATGATGCTCGGGGCCGGGGACGCGCGCGGACAGATGCGTGAAGATCAGATCGTCCCAGCCGTACAGCGCGACCAGCCGGTAAGCGGCGGCGAGATCGACGCGCAGCGCCCATTCCTCGGCCGACACCTGGTCCTTGATCGTCGTTGCCGCTGCCGCCGGTTCCATCGCCTTCAATGCCGTTGCCATTATCCGCCTCCTTATGTTTGGCCCCTTGTACGACCGGCCTTCGACAAACTTTGTCTCGATGGTGACAATCTCGAAATTTCGCCTAGCCTTGCGCGATGCACGATCCGGATCACGCGATACTGGCCACCGACAGCTGGTTCGGCGCGATACCGGCGGGCCGTCGCGAGCGCCTGTTGCAGGAGGCGCGAGTCGAGGTGCTGGAGAACGGCGCGCGGATCTACGGCTCGGGCGATCCCCCGAACGGATTGTGGGCGGTGCTGGACGGGCAGGTCCGGTTGAAGGGCTTGTCCGCCAATGGTGCCGAACTGCTCGCGCTGATCGTGCGGCCGGGAACATGGTTCGGGGAATTGTCGACGCTCGACGGGCATCCGAGGCCGCACGACGCGACGGCGTTCGGCACGGCGCGACTGCTTCATGTGCCGGTGGCGGCGTTCGCGCGGGCGGCGGCGGCGGACCCGGAGCTTTACCGCGATCTCGGGCTGCTGGTGTGCGCACATCAGCGCACCGCCTTGCGGTTCATCGCGCAGAGCGTCGGGCAGTCGATCCGCGTGCGACTGGCGCAGGCGCTGATGCGCGCGTCGCAGGCGGGGGATGGTCGGATCACGATCCGTCAGGAGGAGCTCGCCGGCGTCGTCGGTATCGCGCGCCAGACGCTCAACCGGCATCTGAAGCGGTTCGAGCGCGATGGCATGGTCGCGGTGGCCTATGCGCAGGTCCGTATTCTCGACCTGCCGGGGCTGCGTGGCGTCATCACCGAATAGGGCATCGCCAAGCGCTTCTCCCGCGCGCTACACTCCCGCCCATGACCATCAGAATCGGTATTGGCGGCTGGACCTACGAGCCGTGGCGCGGGACCTTCTATCCGGAGAAATGGCCGCAGAAGCGCGAGCTCGACTATGCCGCCGAGCACGTCACCGCGATCGAGATCAACGGCACCTATTATGGCAGCCAGAAGCCCGCGACGTTCGCATCCTGGGCGAAGGCGGTGCCCGACGGGTTCGTGTTTGCGCTCAAGGCGTCGCGCTATTGCACCAACCGGAAGGTGCTGGCCGAGGCGGGGGAGTCGATCGCCAAGTTCACCGGGCAGGGGATCGTCGAGCTCGGCGACCGGCTCGGGCCGATC
The DNA here is from genome assembly GCF_001421745.1 of Sphingomonas sp. Leaf230. GTDB lineage: Bacteria > Pseudomonadota > Alphaproteobacteria > Sphingomonadales > Sphingomonadaceae > Sphingomonas. The sequence continues at coordinate 459,450 of NZ_LMKW01000010.1, forward strand.
CTGTGGCAGCTCATGGCGACCAAGAAATTCGACGCCGACGATTTCGCCGCATTCCTCAAGCTGTTGCCCGCCAAGCAGGACGGGCTCGCGCTGCGCCATGCGATACAGGTTCGTCACGAGAGTTTCGCGGTGCCGGAGTTCGTGGCGATGTGCCGCGACGCCGGCGTCGCGATCGTCTTCGCGCAGTCGGCCGAATATCCCGCGATCGCCGACGTGACCGGCGACTTCGTTTATACGCGACTGGAGGATGCCGAGGAGCGCTTCGTCGCCGGCTACGCGCCGACCGCGCTGGACGAATGGGCGGACAAGGCGAAGACCTGGGCAGCCGGCGGACGACCCGAGGGTTTGCCCTATGTCGAGGACACCGCGCCGGCGAAGACGCCGCGAGAGACGTTCGTGTTCTTCATCAACGGCGCGAAGGTTCGTGCCCCCCATGCGGCGATGGCGCTGATCGATCGAGTGCGGGGGTAAATAACGCGGTCATTCGCACACCGCTTCGTAGTTGCCCGATCAGCGTTGTCCGACTGAGCTTGCGCCAAGCTGCCGCTTGGTCAGGTTGCGGCGATGAAGATGGCGCGCCCGTGGTGCTTCGCTATTTTGAGCTTGGCCGGGTGTGGGGCGGAGCCGCTCTGTTTCCTCCGATGTGATACGCGTCGCGCGTGATATCGGGAGCGACCGTTATACTGTTACGGCGACACGGAATTGTGGTGCCACGACTGGCTATGCGACCATCGTGCGCATCGGTCGCGCGAGCGAACCACAATCGGCCGTAACGGAAGTTTTCGTTGCAGACAGCAACCATGGGGCGGCCGCGGAAGGTCCAGGAGGCGCCATTTGGCTGAAGGTCGTCTGGACGGCACCCGGCCAATTGTCCGTCGCATACGCGTCAAAAGGTCGTGTATTCAAGCACGTGTTCGACGCGAAGGGGGCTTCGGTCCGCTACAAAGCGAGTGATCCGTACTTACGGCTCTAAGTGCTGTGGTTGGAAGGTCTTGTAGCTGCTCCAGAGTCAAACCGACCGTTTCACCCACACCCGGACGCTCAGGTAGTCGGCTCGCCAGCCGAAAGCAGCCATTCGTTCAGGGCTATCTTTCCCATCCCGGTCATTCCTGATGGAGAAATCAAAAATTTTGCATCAATGTTAGTATCCTACTTCCAGCGTCACGACCGTCAGCCGACCTTTGATTTTGCCAACCAACGTCACGTTGCCACCAGGCGAGTCAGGGCTGTTCATTGCCATGATGGTGCTGGACGTCATTTGGGCCGTGAAAAGAGGTTTGAAGGTTGTTGCTCCCGGCGCGGTAACAATGGTGACCTTTGCCCGATCATCGACCCAGGCGCCGTAACCCCATGCTGCCCCTATGAACCGTAGTGAGTGGCCGGGAGGTGGCGGAGGAACGGCTGGCTCATAAAACTGTCGTGGGCCCTCGCATCCTGCTTTGCTCAACCGGCCGTTAGAGAGTGTGCCTCCCTCATAATCAGCTTGGAGCACGTAGCAGCGACCATCGCTTAATGAGAGAGTGACGGGCAGAAAACCTGGGGACCATGCCGTTACGACATGCGCTTTGCTCGTTTCGGCTATCGCAAATGCGCCAACAACCTTGGCACGGCCTACAGCCAAGCCGCGCTTGTAAGCCGGATCAACGCGGAACACGTTTGATACCGCCGCATCAGGGATGCGAGCTAGTGACGGTGCGCTGGGATCTGATGGCACCGCGACACCTGGTCGCGATCCGTTACCACTGTATCCGGCGGGCGGGACAAACTGCGCCTGAGCGCTGATCGCCGCGACGGCTATGGTAATCCCCGCGCTTGCGCGGGCTAATGCTGATGCCTTGATATTCATCTGCTACTCCCTGATCGGAGCAACTTACGACCGCGGTGGCAAAGAGCCAGCCGACATGTTGGCAGTCGGCATGATGCAGAAATCACAGGTTATGCATTGACCAAAGAACGGCGAGAAACCGTCGGATTCGCCGATGCTAAAGACTAATGCAGCGGGGGTGCCCGTTCACTGGCCGGTTTCCTCATGTTTGGACCTCAAAGTGGACGGTCCGCTTTCCTCTCCAACCCAGCCGCTACATCACGCCGCGTTGTCGATCCCGAGTTCGCCGAGCTTGCGGTAGAGCGTCGAGCGGCCGATGCCGAGGCGGCGGGCGACTTCGGTCATGCGGCCGCGGTAGTGGCCGATCGCGAGGCGGATGACGTCGGCTTCGATCTCCTCGAGCGCGCGGAGGTTGCCGTCGGGACGGAACAGCGTGACGCCGCCGCCACCGACCGCTGCCGGCGCGGATGGACGCTCGCGCGTGCCGAGCGCGGCGATCTCCGGGAAATCCTCTTCGGTGAGCGCGGTATCCTCGCACAGCACGGCGGCGCGGAAGAGCGCGTTCTGCAACTGGCGGACGTTGCCGGGCCAGTCGTACTGGACCAGCAGAGCGAGCGCGGAATCGGTGATGCCGAGCGGTCGCAACCCCGGCTGCTCGGCGATCCGTGCGAGCAGGTGGCGGGCGAGCGCGGGGATGTCGCCGGTGCGTTCGCGTAAAGGGGGGATCGTCACCTGGACGGCGTTGAGGCGGTAATACAGGTCTTCGCGGAAGCGCCCGGCCTCGACCTCGTCCAGCAGTTTGGTATTGGTCGCGGCGATCACGCGGACGTCGACTTCGCGCGGGTGGCGGGCACCGATCGCGAGGACTTCGCCGGTTTGCAGGACGTGCAACAGCTTAGCCTGCGCCTCGAGCGGCATCTCGCCGACCTCGTCGAGGAACAGCGTGCCGCCATCGGCATCGTGAAACCGGCCAATCTTGCGCTCGAACGCGCCGGTGAACGCGCCCTTCTCGTGACCGAACACTTCCGATTCGATCAGGTTCGCGGGGATCGCGCCGCAATTGACGCTGATCATCGGCTTCTTCGCGCGCGGGGAGGCGGCATGGATCGCCTCGGCGATGACGTCCTTGCCGACGCCGATCTCACCTTCGAGCAGGATCGCGACGCGGGCGCGGGCGGCCTTCGCGGCGATCGCGAGGGCAGCGCGGAAATCGGGGGAAGAGCCGACGATCTCGTCGAAGGCGAGCAGGGCGGGGATCTTCTCGGTCAGCGGGCGGAGCTCGCCCGACGATTTGCCGGCTACCGCTGCGTCCAGCGCCGCGAGCAGGCGATCGGGGGCAAGCGGCTTGACCAGGAAATCGGTGGCGCCGGCGCGCATCGCGCTGACCGCGTGCGCGACCGATCCGTTCGCCGTGATGACCAGGATCGGCAGCGCCGGGCGCCGCTCGCGCAGGGTCGCGATCAGGGTGGTCGCATCCTCGTCGGGCGCCCAGTGATCGATCACGATCGCATCGAGCTGCATGCCGTCCTGCGTGCCGAGCGTGGCGATCGCGGTCTCGTCGTCCGCCGCGAAGACCGCGCGCCAGCCGCCGCGCGCCGCGAGGGCAGCCACCAGCCGCCGCTGTGCGGGCTCATCGTCGATCAGCAATAATAGGCGCTGGCCATTGCGCGTCATGGCGAATCCTGTCCCGGTCCGGCACGTGCAATAGCTAGCGCAAGTAAAGAGCGACTTAAATGTCCTGCTTGGCGTTCCAGGATACGCGCGATAAGGTCTCGGCCATAGAGGATGGCACTGACAGGATTGGGGCACGAACCATGGCCGGCAACGGGGACATGAAGGCGCACGTCGCGACCTATTCGAGCGTGACGGGAATGATGAAATGGGGCGCAGTCGGGTGTGCGCTGGTCGTCGCGCTCGTGATCTGGCTGATCTCGTAACGCCATGAAGATCGCCGTCCTGAAAGAGCAAGCGGACGGCGAGCGGCGGGTTTCCGCGACGCCGGAAACGGTCAAGAAATTCATTGCGTTGGGGGCGACGCTGGCCGTGGAAGCGGGCGCGGGTGAGACCGCCTCGATCGCCGATGCCGCGTATTCGGATGCGGGCGCGTCGGTGGGCGACCGTGCGGCGACGCTGGCGGGGGCGGATATCGTGCTCGGTGTGCAGGGACCTGATCCCGCTTCGCTGGAAGGCGTGACGCCTGGGGCGTGGATCGTCGCCAGCCTCAATCCCTTTGCAGAGCGTGCGCGAGTCGAGGCTTATGCCGCGGCGGGCTACGAAGCGCTGGCCATGGAGTTCATGCCGCGCATCACGCGCGCCCAGTCGATGGACATCCTGTCGTCGCAGTCCAACCTGTCGGGCTACAAGGCGGTGCTCGACGCGGCGGCCGAATATGGCCGCGCGTTTCCGATGATGATGACCGCGGCGGGGACGATCTCGGCGGCCAAGGCGTTCGTGATGGGCGTCGGCGTGGCGGGGCTCCAGGCGATCGCGACCGCGCGGCGGCTCGGCGCGCAGGTGTCGGCGACCGACGTGCGCGCTGCGACTCGCGAGCAGATCCAGTCGTTGGGTGCAAAGCCGATCTTCGTCGAGAACGTCGCGGGGATCGAAGGCGAGGGGACGGGCGGCTACGCCGGCGAGATGTCCCCCGAATACCAGGCGGCGCAGGCCGAATTGGTGTCGGGTCATATCGCCAAGCAGGATATCGTCATCACCACCGCGCTGATCCCTGGGCGTCTTGCGCCTAGGCTGATTTCGGCGGCGCAAGTGGCCAGCATGAAACCGGGATCGGTGATCGTTGATCTTGCGGTCGAGCAGGGCGGGAATGTCGAGGGCTCGGTCGCGGGTGAAGTGGTCGTGGTAAACGGCGTTAAGATCGTCGGCCACCGCAACGTGCCGTCGCGGTTGGCGGCAGACGCCAGCGCGCTGTTCTCGCGCAACCTGTTCAATTTCCTCAACGCCTTCTGGGACAAGGAGGCGGGGCGACCCGTGCTCGACGCCGAGATCGGCGATGCGATCCGGCTGACGCAGGGTGGCAAGATCGTGAACCCAAGGCTGCTGACATGATCCGGAGAGCATGACCCGTGGCGAGCGGCTTCTCGATGCGATGCGGGCCAATCCGCGGGACTGGCGTATCCAGGATGTCGTCGCTGCGTGTGCGGAGGCGGGGATATCTTGCAGCCCACCCCGCAACGGCTCACACTACAAGGTGAAGCATACAAGCCAGGTCGAAATCCTGACGATCCCCGCGCACCGGCCGATCAAGCCGGTCTATATTCGCGATCTCGTCAGGTTCATCGATGCGGTGCGGAGAACGGAACGATGAGCCCGCAAGATTATGAGGTCGTGATTCGGCCGCTGTCGCCTTCAGCTGGTGGGGGATATCTTGCGGTTGTCCCGGCACTCCCTGGGTGCAAGTCCGACGGCGACACGCCGCAGGACGCGCTTGCCAATGCTTATGATGCGATCGCCTGCTGGATCGAAGCTGCCGAAGACATGGGACGCACTATCCCCGCCGCTGCGCGCGCGGCAGCCTGAGAGAATCGGAGACCGAACAATGGACTTTATCGCGATCCTGTCGATCTTCGTGCTGGCGTGTTTCGTCGGGTATTTCGTGGTTTGGGCAGTGACGCCGGCGTTGCACACGCCATTGATGGCGGTGACCAACGCGATCTCCTCGGTGATTATCGTCGGCGCGCTGATCGCCGCCGCCGCAGCTGGCATCGGCGCCGGATCGGGCGTGGCAAAGGCGCTCGGGTTGCTGGCGGTGGTGCTGGCGAGCATCAACATCTTCGGCGGTTTCGCGGTCACCGCGCGGATGCTGGCGATGTACAAGAAAAAGGAACGGCCGGTCGCGCCTGCTGCGAGCAAGTGAGCGATACGGACGTGAAGGGGACGCGCGATGCATGAACTGACGGTCAGCCCCTGGGCATCGCTCGCTTATCTGGTGGCGGGGATGTGCTTCATCCTCGCGCTGCGTGGGCTGTCGAGCCCGGCCTCAAGCCAGCGCGGCAATCGGTTCGGCATCATCGGCATGACGATCGCGGTCGTGACGACGCTGGTGACGCATGTGCCATTCGTTCAGCACCTTCTCGTTTCCGACACCGGATCTACGATAGCCGTGCGCGCTATCGACTGGACCACGGTCGTCGAAATTCTTGCGGCGATCGGCGTCGGCGCGGCGATCGGCCTCGTCACCGCTCGCCGGATTGCGATGACCGCCATGCCGCAGCTTGTCGCCGCATTCCACAGCCTCGTCGGTCTCGCCGCGGTACTGGTCGGCGTCGCGGCCTATCTCAACCCGCAGGCGTTCGGGATTTCCGATCTCGTCATTCCGCTGATCGGCCAGCCGTTCGCGGTGATCCACCCCGTCAGCCGGATCGAACTCGGCCTCGGCGTGGCGATCGGTGCGATCACCTTCTCCGGTTCTGTGATCGCGTTCCTGAAGCTCAACGGCAACATGGGCGGCAAGCCGATCATGCTGCCCGGCCGGCACGTCATCAACATCGCGCTGCTCGCCGGCATCCTCGGGTTGATCGCGTATTTCGTTACGAACCAAGAGCCGTGGATCTTCTGGACGATCGTGATCCTGAGCTTCGTCATCGGCTTCCTGTTGATCATCCCGATCGGGGGCGCGGACATGCCGGTGGTGGTCAGCATGCTCAATTCCTATTCGGGCTGGGCCGCCGCCGCGATGGGCTTCACGCTGCACAACAGCGCGATGATCATCACCGGCGCGCTGGTCGGCAGCTCGGGCGCGATCCTCAGCTACATCATGTGCCGCGCGATGAACCGCAGCTTCATCAGCGTGATCGCCGGCGGCTTCGGTACGAGCGATGCAGGCGCGGGAAGTGGCGGCTCAGCCGTCGATCGGCCGTGGAAACGCGGCTCGGCGGAAGATGCCGCGTTCCTGATGAGCCAGGCCGAACAGGTCATCATCGTCCCCGGCTACGGCATGGCGGTCGCGCAGGCGCAGCACGTCCTCCGCGAAATGGGCGACAAGCTGAAGGCGGAGGGGGTCCGCGTGAAATACGCGATCCACCCCGTCGCGGGGCGCATGCCGGGGCACATGAACGTCCTGCTGGCGGAGGCGAACGTGCCGTATGACGATGTGTTCGAGCTGGAGGACATCAACAGCGAGTTCGCACAGACCGACGTCGCGTTCGTGATAGGCGCGAACGACGTGACCAACCCCGCCGCCAAGACCGACAAGACCTCGCCGATCTATGGCATGCCGGTGCTCGACGTCGAGAAGGCCAAGACCGTGCTGTTCATCAAGCGATCGATGGGCGGCGTCGGCTATGCAGGCGTCGATAACGAACTGTTCTACCGCGACAATACGATGATGCTGCTGGCCGACGCGAAGAAGATTGTCGAGGATATCGTCAAGGCGCTCGACTGAGTTGTTCGCGTAGGGTTCCCAACTGCAACGGAACTCGATCCAGTTCGGGTGTAACTCCTCACCTGACGCAGGTTAGTCTCCGCATCACAGCGGAGACCTTGATGACCCTATCTGACGGCCCGCCTGACGCGGCGAATTACGACACGGGGATCGACGCGATCCTCATCGCCGCGCCCGGCGCGCCGGACCGGCTGACCGTGGCCCTCGCCGCGCTAAATGGTCGGATCGTCGCCCGTTTCGACTGGCCGGCAGGCTTCGGTGATCATGCGACGCCGCAGGTGATCGTCGTCGAGGCGGCCGGCGTCGACCCCGCGATACTAGCCGAACGCCTGCCCGGAATCGTCCATCAGGCGGCTTCGATGCAGGCGGGACTGGTGGTCGCCCTGAGCGTCGACGAGATCGACGTTGTCGCCGCGGCGACGCTCGGCGGCAGCACGCGGTTGCTGGTCGATCCCACCGTCGGCGATTGTGTCGCGGCGATCGTGGTCGCGGCGGAAGCTGCGCGCACGCCGGCGGGCGTGTTCGATTTCCACCGCGAGACCGACGGCACCCGGCTCGAGCGACTGAACACCGAGGTCGCGCGGATCGCCGAAGCGCTCGCCAAACTGACGCGGGCGGAGATCGAGGGCGACGCACCCGCCGCGCCGATCGTCGGCGACCGCACCAATCGCTACGGCGCACCGCCCGCCTTGGTCGAGCCGAGCGCGGCGGATGTCCGTCGAGCAATCCGCGCGCGCCGATTGCGGGACCAGTTCTTCGGCGCGACATTGTTCGAGGATCCCGGCTGGGACATGCTGCTCGATCTCTACGCCGCTGAGCTGGAGCGGGGCCGCGTGTCGGTGTCGAGCCTGTGCATCGCGGCGGCAGTCGCACCGACGACCGCGCTGCGCTGGATCGCGCGAATGACCGACACCGGGCTGTTCGAACGCCGCCCTGACCTGCTCGACCGTCGCCGCGCCTTTATGGTTCTCTCCGATCGCGCGAGCGAGGCGATGCGTGGGTATATCGTGGCCACCAGGGGCGCCGACCTTCGCATTCCGTGATTTTAGCTTGCCCCGGCCGCCCGGCTTTGGCATCGGACGTCCACCCGAGAGGGGCGATTAGCTCAGTTGGTAGAGCGTCTCGTTTACACCGAGAATGTCGGCGGTTCGAGCCCGTCATCGCCCACCAAAATCTCCGGTAAAATCAATACTTTGCTGGCTATAGTGGGTCTGCTCCGATCTAGGAAATCTCCCGATGGACAGCAAATGGTCAGCAAACGGACCGTCGATTGGAATGAGTCGCATGGATTGCGACCTCGATTTTCGCGTCTCCGCCTTCGAAAATGATTACGATGGCTGCTGGTCGATGACGTCCACCACGATGACTGCTACCGGCGCGTTCCCAATCTTGACGACACGATGTCCCGCGGACCAATTTTTCGCCTTCTGGTTTACCTCTATCAGTAGCGATTGAAGCGCGGTGACCGCTTCAGCGAGATAGCGTGGATCGTACTTAGCGTAGACGGCAGTCATACGTTCCAAATCGGCCGGTCGATGACCGAGCAGGACCGAAATCTGTTCCGCCGGAACACCTCTGCGCCGCAGTTCTGTGGCCACGGTGTGGCGGATTGTTTTCGGAATGTACTGGTCTGGCAGCCCCAACGCCCGTCGCATGGTCCGCCAAGCCCTGCCTCTCGATTTTGGCGGCGGGCTATTCTTACGTTCGGCCAGACTCTGTTCGCGCCAGGCGTCAAGCATCGCTGCAAGTGCGGGTGCGGCGGCGACGACGGGATTGTGCTTCTTTGTTCGAGGTGCACCCTCTGGATGAGTGTCCACAAGTCCTTCTTTCCACTGCACGAGCGGATCGAAAGCCAGTGCCGCGTCCGGACGGCAAGCGGTTCCGATCATGAGCCAGAACCACCGGCCAAAGCCCTTGTCGTCGGTGTCCGACGACACCTGCGAAGCGTACCCTGCAATGGCGCCCAACTCATCGAGCGACATCCTTACGTCTCTCGGAGGCGAGCGATGTTCCTTCGCTACGCTGGGCACTTTTGGCGCGGACGGTACCCGCTCCATCTCCACGGCGTGGTTCAAGGCGGCTCGAACGTCGTCGATGTTTCGCTGAGCGCTCTCGCCCTTAACGCCCTTGGATACGAGGAGCATCTCTCGCCCTAGCCAGTCGACGGTGAAGGAGTGGGGCTTCATCCGCCAATTTATGAAGCGCCTGAAGACGGTGCGCGTGAGTTCCGAGAACCGTACCCGCGCGCGGACCGGGTCCTGTAGAAGGAAGCCGATAAACGCCCGGAGGCTTCCAGCGATTGTGTCCGGATTTCGCGTGTGCCGACCGTGTTCCTTCCAGTACAGGAACAGATGGGGGAGGACCTCGGCGTCCTCGCTGCTCTGAAGCCCCATGGCGCGTTTGGTCTCGACGAATGCGTGAATCGCTGCCTTGGCGACCTCTAGGTCGCGAGTCCGAGTGCTTTTATATACGATCGATCGTCCGTCGCGGGACTTTGCGACGATCTGCCAGATGCCGGCGGCTTTCCCATCGCGGCGTTGGTCGAGCCAGTGGTCCCCGACGGTATACGGGCTAGTATTTCTTGCCAATTCGTGAGCTCCTCATTTTCTGCACGGGTCACGAGATCCAGAGCGCCCAGGTGCGCGAGCAACTGAAGTTCAGGCAGCGTCAGGTGAGCCCCGGTGCCGTTCTTCAGTGCGCGTCGATACTTGTGCGCTATCGTTGAGGCGGTTGCTTGGCCGGACGCCGGGCCGGCTGACGCTTGCAGCGCGCTGACCTCCTTGCTTCTCCACTCTTTCATCGATCCTGTTTCCATGCCCGACCCTTCCCGACCACGCCTCGACGGGTGCATCCTTCTAGCAACAAGGGTCGGCTTCCTCGGACCTTGTGTAAGAAAGTCCTGTCTGATATGTCATTTTTTTGGGCTTGAGCCATCTGCCCGAACTATTTTCGGCAGGGTGCTATGATGTTGAGAGCGGAGAAGCGCGTACGTTCCGCGGTATCCGGCGGCACGGCAGTAGTTGATTCAGGCATCACCTTTGCCGACCGCGTAGCCAAAGGAAGATCGCGCCTCGGTCTGACGAAGCGCGAGCTAGCGTCGAGAGCGGGCTTGGCGCCCCGTACCGTGACGAGAATCGAGGCGGGTGCTCCCGTATCGTCGGAAAGCAAGCTGGCACTGCAGCATGCGCTGGGGCTTCTGCCGCCGACCGCCGAAGGCGGTGACGACGCAGATCGCGACATGAGCGACGTCGCAATTGGGCGACGACTGCGCGATCTGCGTCGCGCCCGCGGGCCGCTACGTCTAGCCCTTCTGGCATGGATGCTCGGGAATGTCACCGAAGCAACGCTCTCGCGTATTGAACGCGGCCTCTGTCGTCCCCGAGTAGGATGGTCCGACTTTATCACCGACGATTATGCGTTAGCTCTAGGATTCGCCTGCGCGAAGGATCTTGGCGATGAAATCGGCGTCGAAACCTGATCGGTTGTGCAGAGAAAGTAACCCTTCGACAGACGGATCTGCCCGCTGATGATATGGCTGTATTTACGAGGGTAACGGGCGGCTTTGGCATGCCTAGGCCGCGGACCCAGGCATCAGGCGTCCTAGGTTCGGTTCCGGCTAAATGCGCAATGACACCCTAAGTGCTGCAATATAGACCATCGATGCCGATCCGCCGATCAGGTGAGACGGAAGGTATTGAGAATGGTGCGGAATACTGGATCTGCCATGTCATAATCTGCACGTGCGGCGGTGCCGGTGGAGATCATCACGCTGCCGTCCGGAGCGTTGGTATAAGTGATCCACTGCCGGATCGGGATGCCGTTCGATATCCAGTCGAGGCGGAGTTCGGGAACTGAACCGGGGATATAGGCTAGGCGTCGTTGAACCTCGACCGGAGCGTGTCGCGCATCTGTTCGGCCTGTCGGTCGGCGAAGGCCTCCAGACGTTTCGTACGATCGGCGGGCAGGTCGCTGGGCGTGATCTCGTGCGTTACGACGAAGCTGGGGGCGATGCCAAGCGTACCGGGATCGGCCAATAGTACGAGCATCGATTTGTCCTGCCATCCTTCTGGGCACTCGATGGTCATGCCCTGCACGCGGGTAACTGGCACGCACCCACAGGCGGCCAATTGCCCGTTTCGTAGAGTGCGAGAATTTCATCACGGCCGGGTGGCGGGAAAGGATAGCCCCGCGCCTTGAGCTTCTCGATCACGCGCAGCCGCGCCTTGTCCTCGTCCGAGCCGCAGAATGCGGCTGGTGATGGTGCGCTGGGCGGCGGTAATGCCGAACTCGTCATGCGGCCAGACATCCGCGCCGTGGTCGATTAGGATTTCGATCACTGGCCATTGATCAGTCTGCGCGGCATTGGTCATCGGAGTAGATTGATCTTCTGGCGCACGTTCGTTGAGGCCGATGCCTTTGGCGGCGAGTTCACGAACCTTTCGGCTCTGGAGTCATGACGGCACCGATCATCGAGATGTCGGGCATTAAACCCAGCTTGCGCAAATCCTCCGTCGTAGCGTTACAGTAACCCTCGGGCGCTTGCGTGTCTCCGGCGTCTCATAAGCTGCACTCGCGGCTTGGGCATCGATTCAAAAGCGCTAGAACGTGGCCGCCTCGCCACGAAGGGCGGTGCATACCGCCGACTGGCGCGGCCCACCGATGGTCACGTTGCGTGAGCCGGTCAGGATCACCGCACCGAAGTCCATTGTCTCCGAGACGCGGGCAGCAGGCTTTCCGTTGATAAGAACCGTGGACGATCCGTCCGCGACCCGACGCGGGCTACCGGTATCCTTGTAGCAGTCGTCACTTGCCAGCTCGACCATCGCAGCAGGCAGGGCGTTGATAACCACGTTGTTCGAGCCTGCCGTTAGTATGCCCGTCGCAGGCCCCATCAGCTGCTTGCCGATTGCCTCTCTTGCGAAAGCGGTGGTGCCGCCTGTGGCTAACGCTGCTCGGACCGCGATCGCGCTCAGACCACCGGTCGCAATTACGCCTGCCGCGAGCAACGCGTCTACTGCGATCCCGACGGCAAGGCCTTCCAGCTTCGCATCGTGGCCGAACGTGTCGGTGACGCGTGCGGCAGGATGATCGCTCATGCGATTGCCCCTTCCCGATTGGCCCGCGAGCGGTTGGCCTTCATGCCGGACTCAGTTTCCCGAACCACCTCGACCACGTCATAGCCGGCACGCTCGGTCCAGACGTGGGCATATAGGGCGGCGCGTTGTCCCAATTGAACCTTCTTGGAATAGGGCATCGAAGACCCATGATCTGCGTGTGGTCAATGTTGTCCAAAACAGATACCTGTTCAACCGCGACACTCGCTGACGCCAAGATGCAATATTCAGGCGTCCGGCAGCGGTTAGCGTTGCTCGATCTGCCAACCGACGAGGCGTCGCTGCTGCGGTAGTGGATCCTGACGGACGACCTGATCCATATCGACCGGCGACGCCGGCCGGAAAACCGGATCAGTTTCGCACTCCTACTCTGCGCATTGCCTTACGTTTCGATCCGGCGCCTTCACGGGGCTGGACCGGCTCGGTATCTTTCAGGCCATCGGCGAGAAGCGGTGGCGGCGGAAGTGATGTACGGTATCTTCTACGCCGACGGGGGATCGTCATCGCGGCATTCTGGCTTTGCGATGACAGGACGCTTGCGTATTTGGCCATGTTTCCCTAACCGCAGCGCTGTCGGGGAGTGGCGCAGGCTGGTAGCGCACCTGGTTTGGGACCAGGGGGTCGCAGGTTCGAATCCTGTCTCCCCGACCATTTGATTGTGCAACAGCAGCATACCTGCGGTCCGTTTGCGAAAGCTGCGGCTGAAAAATGTGCCCTCCGATTTCCCAAAAGACCTATCTGAGCTTCCTCATCAACGAGGAGAGACTGCGTGGAAACGTAGTCTTTATCGCTGGGCCTCTGGATCGCGGGGTCCTCGCCAGCGGTTGCCGGACCGAGATCCGCACATCGTTCGACGAGGTCGCGGCATGACCTCAGGGAGCCGACCCGGCGGCGAACATCGTCGCCTCCCCGGTCACATCCAGAAACCGCCGACACCACGCCGAGATCTCGGTTCGGCAGCCAACGGCGATTCGTCCTACACCTTCGACCGTCGCAGGACCGATCCGACAGGCATCGTCGAGGCCTTGGAACTCGCGTCCATGATGGCGAAGGCCAGGGTCGCGCCCTTCCTGCGCATGACCAGGGCGCCATTCGCACTCGGCTGCGCGTCGGTGGGCCTTCGTTTCCTAAACCGGAGCACGCTGTCGCTGTTTCTGACGGCCATCCTCTCCAACCAGCAACTACATCGTTAATGTTGACGTCCGGCTGGCGTGACGGACAGATAACGTTCTCTGTTCTACAGTATCCGAACTCACCGGTATGAGAGGCCGGATTGAATGCGAGCGGACCTGACGTTTCGCGCGAACCCGCGCCTTTGTCCGCGCACGCAGATGAATGACCAAAACGTGTTCGTGGATATGCATGTGCTGAATGGGAAGCCTCTGATCAGGGTTCCGGGACTAAACACCTAACGAAGCAATCAGCGGGTCACGATGCAAAAATCACGAGATATGCATCAGCCGCGAAGCCGCGGAAATCGTGGCATCGGTTGATGCAGAAATCTGATGCGTCGTCGGCCGTGAATGTCCGGGTTGGGAAGGATAGCGGCCTGTCCGGATACGGTGGCGATCAGCGGTAAGCTGCCGTTCGTTCAGCGAGCGGTACCAAGAGGCTGATTGGCCAGACCCTTGTGGAGACCCGCCTGTCGGTTTTGGCGCTGAGAGAACATAACCGGACTTCCGCCTCTAGCGCGTCGAGAGCGACCCTCCGTGCGCGTACGACATTGAGCGAATAGAGGATACTATTGCGCAACAATTCAGCATAAATGTATCTAAAAGGTATTGTTTGGGTATTGACTGATATGACAAATTAACGAAATCTGTCGTTCGAAACGGTCAAAGCGTTAGGGCGCAGCCGGATAAGGGGTAAGTATATGAACTTCGACCAAACTGTGTCGCGTATCGCTCTTGCGGGGTCGCTTTTGTTCTGCGCTGTCCCGGCAACGGCGCAAAATCAGGATGTTGCAGCGGATTCCGCTCAGACACCGGCACAGGCTAAGGTCGAAGCGGATGCCGCGACCGCGCTTGCCGCACCCAATCCTGCGTCCGTATCGGATGACACGGTCGTCGTGACCGGATCCCGCATTCAGCGCCCCAACATGACGTCCGCCGCGCCGATTACGTCGGTCACCGCACAGGACATTCGCGCGCAAGCGCCGACCAACATCGAAGACGTACTCAACCGCCTCCCGCAGATCGCGCCAGACGCGCAGCAGAATTATCAGGATTCCGACGGGCGCCAGCGCATCAAGCTCCGCAGCCTCGGCTTCGAGCGCACGCTGACGCTCATCGACGGCAAGCGCATCGGCACGCAGAATGGTGGGGACGTCGGCATCATCCCGCCGTCGCTGCTCGAGCGCGTCGACGTGCTGACCGGCGGCGCCTCGTCGGTCTATGGCTCGGACGCGGTTGCGGGCGTGGTCAACTTCATCCTGAAGAAGGACTTCGAAGGGCTCCAGATCGACGGCAACTACAATTTCTACAACCACGACAACAAGGACACGATCGTGTCGTCGCTGGCGCGCGCGAACAGTTTCGGCAGCCCGCGCGGCATGACCAACGACGGCGGTCGTGCCGACATCACCGTGACCGCCGGCAAGAAGTTGTTCGACGGCAAGCTCCGCATGTCCGGCTTCGTCAATTATCGCCACACCGACGCCGTCGATTACGATGCGCGCTCGACGTCAGCGTGTCAGCTGATCCAGACCGGCAAGGACGGTCCGCTGTCGTGCTCGCTGTCGACCTATTCGCGGAGCGGCTACGTCTCGCCGCGCTCGGGTGCCAATAGCGGTGCCGCCTATGTCAACAACCCTGACGGTTCACGGACCTTCGTCCCCTACGGCGTCGGCGCGGGCAATGCGGCCAACCCGTATGACGGCTATTCCTATCAGCGCGCCTCCGAACGGTGGAACGCAGGCGGCTTCGTCAGCGCCGACATCACCTCCGACATCGAGGCCTATGGATCGGCGATCTGGTTCCGCGACAAGTCCGAGAACGTCTTTCCCGCGCGGATCTATAGCTACACCGTCTATGGCGATCAGCCCTATCAGGTGAACTGCAACAACCCGTATCTGTCGGGCTCGCAGGCGACCGCGATCTGCGGCGCCGCCGCCGGCACGGCGACGAAGGCGCCACTCGAACTGCGCTATCGCTTCAACGACGTTCCCGATGTTCCTGACATCTACATCAACAGCGGCGTGCGCGCGACCGGTGGGTTCCGCGGGAAGGTCGGCGCTGCGTGGACCTGGGATTTCGGTGGCGTCTACGCGCGCAACCAGCAGGTCGTCGAAGCCGGCGTCCTGCCCAATTACGATCGCATCAACCAGTCGCTCGACGTCGTCAACGTCAACGGCGTGCCGACCTGCGCCAGAGGCGTGGCGGGTTGTGTTCCGTTCAACGCCTTCACCGCCAACACGCTGGGCCAGCCGCTTGTCGACTGGCTGTTTACGACCCCCGGCGGCAAGACCAAAGGCGTCGGCACGCTATGGGACGGGCTGATCTCGGTGACAGGCGATCTCGGCAAATACGGCATCACCTCGCCGCTCGCCAACCAGGGCGTGGCGATCGCTCTGGGCGCGGAATACCGCAACGACAACTACACCTCGACCGCTGATGCCGACTATCGCGCGCTTAACGGCGGCAGCGATCTGGATATCTCGCAACACGTCTGGGAATCAAACATCGAAGTCCAGGCGCCGCTGATCGAGGATCGGCCGTTCGCGCATCTGTTGCAGGCGAACGGCGGCTACCGCGTCTCGAAATACAGCAGCAACCCGAAGACCTTCAACACCTGGAAGATAGAGGGCATCTACGCCCCTGTGAGCGACCTGACCTTCCGTGGTTCGTACAACAAGGCGCAGCGCGCGCCGACCGTGATCGAGATCGGCCAGGCGAAGAACGTCAGCTATGGCCTTCAGGGCGGCTCGCAGAACGATTTCTGTGCACCGACCGTCACCACCAACCCGGCGACCGGTGCCATTACCTATGGAACGCCGGTCGCATCGCGTGACGTCTGCCGCGCGACCGGCCTGTCCGATGCACTGTACGGCAGTCCGACGCTGCTGTGCGCGCAGGGCGACGGCAACCAGTGCACCGTCCAGTCGGGTGGCTACACCGCGGACCCGGAGACCGCCTACACGCTGACCTATGGCTTGGTGGTGAAGCCAAGCTTCATCCGCGGGCTCGTCTTCTCGGTCGATCGCTACCAGATCAGGATCGACAACTCGCTGGGGTATAACGATTATACCTATTATACCGACGGCTGCCAGCGTTCGAACGGTGATCCGTTCTTCTGCTCGGGCATCGTTCGCCAGCCGGGCACGGGCATCCTCTACGCACCGGCCAGCAGCAACCCGACCAGCGGCTTCATTCGCCAGGGCACGACCAACTATTACAAGTCGATCTCACGCGGGATCGATTTCCAGGCGCAATACACGCTCGCTCTTGGCGGCGCGGGCAAGGTCGACTGGAACTTCAACGGGTCGCTGACGACTTTTGCCGGTAGCCAGGATTCGCCGCTCCTGCCCAAGCGCAACTGCGCCGGCTATTACGGCAATGGCTGCAGTCAGCTGCTGCCGAAATGGTCGCACGGCCTGCGCACCACCTATACCACGGGCGATGGCATCTTCAGCACGTCGTTCAATTGGCGCTATGTCGGTTCGTTGACCAGCGCGGATAATTCTGGCGACGAAGCGATCGGCGGCACGCCGGATCGGGCACGCACGACCTTCTACCACATCGCACCGGCCAGCTATTTCGATCTGGCGCTCTCGTTTGCGATCGCCAAGGACTTTTCGCTGCGGTTTATTGCCAATAACCTGCTCGACAAGACTCCGCCGATCCTCGCGAATTCGTACGACATCAGCCTCGCACGGAGTAACACGATCCCCGCGCGCTACGACTCGCTCGGTCGTAACATCGCGGTTGGCGCTACCATCCGGTTCTAAAGCGCGACGCGAAGTTTACGGGGCTCGTCGGCAACGGCGGGCCCTTTTCGTAGAAACGGCGCGGAGGGGCGATTATATCTATCATCGTACTGTTTTAGACGTCGGCATGGCTTTTTTTGAACTGGCATTGCGTAGTTCCATGAGCAGCTTTGCGATGCGATCCTGATGCATCTTTTGTTTGGCCGGGGAGCGTTTGAAGCCGGGGCCGGTTGTCCAGTAATTCGATGGAACCCGCATATTTTGTCTGAAATTTTCCCCTCCGGAGGGTGGGTTGAACCAGCCGTAGCCCATGAATTCATCCAGGGAGTCGATGCAATCACAATCGAACGCTAATTCCGTGAAAAATACAGCGAGGTGTTTGAAAACATCACTCGGAAATTGGTTACTAGTATCGAATTTGAAGGCGTAATGATTGGGGTCATGATCTGGACGCGCTTCGAACCTGGATGCCTGCACGGACGGAAAGCTGCTACTCGCTGTTGGGAATAATTGTCGGATAGAGAAGTCCCAATAGATTTTTTTGGTACCGGAGAGATTTGGCGTGATACAAAGCCGCTTCAGGCGAGTGATCTGTGATTTTGGTCCGTAAACTTGCACAGCGCACCAAGCAGTATCGTCATTCATGATATACATGTCTGTATTTGTCATTTTTGCTGTCCCGTTTTTCTTTGGGCAAGAAACCGCTCGTCATCAAAGGTCGTAACTATTATTTATAAATCTTAATTTAATTTAATAAATCTGACTGTTCTGACGATACAGGGATGAAAATTTAAGCCGAGAAACATAAGTCTAAATAAGCAGTGCCGCGTGTGAACGGTTTGTAAAATAACGCCGACACAGACATATCGAACTAAGCGATGGCCTTTTCAACACCTACTCGTTTTGCGTTTTCGCTATGCCAAGTTGGTTTCAAACGAGTACGATTACTTGCCAATCGATCGTGCGGACCGACACCTCGCTGTCCCGCGGTTGAGGCTTCATCGGTGTAAAGCTATCAGTTGCCCCGCGCGCTCGTGCCGCATATCATTCGATCGCCGGGTGCCGTGATGCAGGGCGCTCCTTTGATGTGCCTGGGTTATGGCGCGAGGGTTCGATCCAAATAACGGGCCTTTACACAGAGGTTCCAACACCCGGCCCCAACTCAGGTCGTGCATCGACGACGCTTGGTCGTGATGGCGCGGATACCTCCCGCCGTTCGGGATCCGCTCTATTGCACTGATGGTTTACGTAGTTCATCATCGGGACATCATCGCAGCCGCGGTGATAGAGGCGTGGAAACCTCTGTGTGTGGGTCGTGTCGGCATCCTTATCGGAGGCGTTGACCTTGCTCGTTCTCGATAGGGGGCCTGTTCTCGGCAGAGCCATGTCCCCGGACGAACCGTCCGCGCACCAGCGTGTTTTCCGACCCTGCGTCGTTCGGGGTGCGCCTCTTCACGTCCACGAGATGGAGCGGGTCGAGATGAGCAGCGACACAGGGTGGGATCCTCCCGACGGAGCGGGACTGGAAGCGCTCTATCGGGAGCATTCGACATGGCTGGTGCGTCGTCTCCGGCGTGTGCTCGGACGTCATGCCGATGCAGCGGAGGACATAGCACAGGACGCGTATATTCGGATCGCGCGCTATGCGACCGATGACGCCGGGCGTCATCCCCGCGCCTTGCTGGGCACCGTCGGCGTGAACCTGTCTTACGACTATATGCGTCGTATTGGCCGCGCCCAGCGCTTCGCCGAGGATAGCGCCAGGCGGGGCGATGCGAGTACGCCCGCCTGCCAGGAAGCCGATCTGGCGCTTCGCGATGCAATCCTGTCGCTCCCACCCTTGTACCGTGACGCCTTCCTGATGAGCAGATTCACGCCGCTGACAAACAAGGAGATCGGCACGCGGCTTAATATCTCGGTGAAAACGGTCGAATGGCGTATCAGCAGAGCGGTCGAGATGTGCGCAACGCATATCGACCATGAGGGCGAGGACCGGTGACCGCACCGAGCGAAGAAGAATTGGGGGCAGCCGCGTCGCGTGAAGCGGCGGAGTGGCTCGTCGCCCTCAACACGCCAACCGTTTCGACGGACACGATCTCGGCCTTTTACGCATGGCGTCGTGAGTCCCGGAACGCGCAAGCCTATGCTCGCGCCGAAGCCGTCTGGCGCAAGAGTGGCGACCTCGGCGATGATGCGGCGATCCGTGCCGCGGTCGCAGACGCGGTTGCAGCAAGTGCGACGTCGGCGCGTAACCCGATATTTGCCGCGCACTGGGCAATCGGTGCGTTGATACTCGCGGTCGGCCTCGCGTTCTGGATCTTTCTCCTGCAACCAGATCATTTCACGACCCGTGTTGGTGAGCAGCGCACTGTGAGCCTTGATGACGGATCCAGTATCCTCGTGGATGCCGATAGCGACGTGACCGTCCGATACACGAAGAATACGCGCGGTGTGACGCTCGGCCACGGCCGGGCCCGATTCAGCGTTCATCACGGCGACCCGCGCGCGTTTACCGTCGATTTCGAGGGCGCACGCGTGATCGCCACCGGCACGCGGTTCGACGTTCGCGCCGACGGCGTCGCCATATCGGTCGCACTGTTTGACGGCACCGTCCGGGTTCAATCCAAAACCGAGCCGGCCAAACACCGCGATCTGGTGGCGGGGCAAAGCGTGACGGTCGCAGCCGGTGTGCCAAGCGCAGTAGCGACGATCCCGGCGGGTGCAGCTGATTGGAGCGAGGGCCGGGTCGTCTTCTCTCACACCCCGCTTGGCACGGCGATCGCCGAGATCAACCGGTACTCCATGCGCAAGATCGTGGTGAGCGATCCGCGTCTTCTCGGTGAGCCGATTAGCGGAACATTTACGGCGCGTGAGGGACAGACCTTTGCCGATACGGTCGCGGCGATGTTCAATCTACGTGACACGCGGTCCGACGGCGCGATCGTTCTTGCACCCCGATAAGGAACAGAGCGGTCGCTATGTGCTCGATACCGAATAATCGTTCAGACACGTGTTAGGGTTGCGCCAGCCCTGAAGCGTTTCCTCTTCATGACCGGAAATGCCGTGGCCGTGTGCCGCGACGCCGGATCGCACAGGGGGATCGACATGAGCGCGTTTTCGGCAAAGGGCCTCGCCGCGCCAGCAATGGCACTGGTTTTCATAGCGGCGGCACCTGCGTCTGCGCAGGGTACCGCTGCTGCCGCCATCGACGTGCCAGCGGGGGCCATGGATGCCGCCCTCATCCAGCTCGGACGTCAGACGGGATTGCAGATCCTGTTCGCCAGCGGCGTGGTCGAGGGGCGCCGCAGCGTTCGACTGCGCGGGCGCTTTTCTGGCGAAGATGCCCTGCGACGTATCTTAAAGGGCACGGGGCTTTCGATGCGGCAGACCGGGCCAACCAGCTTTCTCGTCCTGACAGATACCGCTGAACCACGGGGCCCTACCTCGGTCACCCGCACAAGCCCGAAGCCGCGCCCGCCGCGTTCGTCCGAACGCTCCGTGATCGTTGATAGCGACCCCGGCGCAGCATCGAGAGCGGATATCGTTGTAACGGGCTCAAATATACGCGGCGAAAGTGCAGGGACCTCGCCGGTCATCACTATCGATCGCGCCGCCATCGACCGCAACGGCCGCGGCACGATCGCCGGCGTGCTGTCGACACTACCCCAGAATTTCGGCGGCACAGGCAACGAGGAGACGAGCCTCACCGGTACGGACCGCACCGTCGACAATACGGGTCTGGCCTCGAGTGCCAATCTGCGCGGTCTCGGCAGTGACGCGACGCTGACTCTGGTCAACGGACGCCGCACCGCAGGTTCGGGCGGCAAGGGCGACTTCAGCGATCTGTCCACCATCCCGCTCGCGGCGGTCGACCGGATCGAAGTGCTGACCGACGGTGCCTCCGCACTTTACGGGTCCGATGCGGTGGCCGGCGTGGTGAACATCATCCTGCGCAAGACCTATCGCGGCGCCGAGACTCGGTTGCGAGCCGGCACGACGACGAGCGGCGGCATGCAGGAATATCAGGTCGGCCAGGTCGCGGGAACGGTCTGGCAGACGGGCCGCGTGCTCGGTGCCTATGAGTATGAGCGTCGCGAGCGGCTCCCGAGTGCCGCACGCGACTATACCCGCACCACCGATCTCCGCGCTCTCGGCGGCTCCGATTGGCGGTCCTATTTCGCCCGCCCGGGCACGATCCTCGGCTACGACCCCGTCAGCAACAGCTATGTCCCGACCTATGCGATCCCCGCCAGCACGTCCGGTGTCGGACTGACGCCTTCGGACTTCGTGCCCGGTCATGGCAATCTGCAAAATCAGCGCGAAGGAACCGATCTCCTACCCGACCAGAAGCGGCACGCGCTTTACGTGACGGCCGAGCAGCAAGTGGGGCGCGGCATTTCGCTCTATGCCGAAGGGCGCGGGGCCTATCGTCGTTTCTCCTACCGCGGAGCGCCCGATCTCGGCTTCCTATCAATCGACGCGCGCAATCCTTATTTCGTCAGCCCCGACGGATCGCCCTCATCACTGATCGCCTATTCGTTCGGGGACGAACTCGGCGCAACGCGTGCAGACGGTACCGTCAAATCCTACAGCCTGACCGGCGGTGCGACCGCCGAGATCGGCCCCGACTGGCATGTGGATGGCTATTATAGTCGCGCGCAGGAACGCTCGGTCAACAAGCTATCGGGTCTGGCCAACCAGATGCATGTCGCCGAGGCGCTCGGGGGCGCCGATGATGCTGGCTCTGGCTATGACCCTAAGCGGGACGGCTATTTCAATCCTTACGGCGTCGGCGTCGTCAACAGCCCGGCGGTCCTCGCCTTCATTGGCGGTGGCTATTCGAATGAAGCGGTACGCAGCCGCATATCGACGATCAACCTGCAGGGAGACGGCTCGCTTCTGTCGCTGCCAGGTGGCAAACTCCGACTTGCGGTAGGAGCCCAGCGCCGTCGCGAAGCGCTTCTGCGCGACGGCACGAGCCTCTATGCCTCCGATGCGCCACGACCTCTGGCGCGGGTCGAGGGCAGCCGTGACATCAATGCGATCTTCGGCGAACTGGCGGTCCCGCTCATCGGCGACGGCAATGCGATGCCGGGCGTATCGCGACTTGGACTGTCGCTCGCGGTCCGCCACGAACGCTATACCGACTTCGGCAGCAGCACGAATCCGAAGGTCGGGCTGCGTTACGAACCCGCAAGTGGCATCGCGGTTCGCGCAAGCTACGGCCGGTCCTTTCGGGCACCATCGTTGCGCGAGACACGCGACCCGGTACGGATCAGCGCGACGCAGCTACCGACGGCGAACGGATCAAGCACACTCGTGCTGTTCCTGTCGGGCGGCAATCCCGACCTCACGCCTGAGCGGGCAACGTCGAAAACCTTGGGTTTCACGGTAGCGCCCAGCCGCCTCGGCGGCGTTGGCATCGAGGCCAACGTGTCCTCGACCCGCTTTACCCAGCGCATTTCACAACCGGCCTATCAGAATATCGCTCAGGGGCTGATCGACGCTTCGCTCACGCCATTCGTGCGGATCGTGTCGCCACTGTCGAACGCCGCCGATCGTACCCTGGTCGAAGGCCTGCTCGCCGATCCGAACTCGCTGGTACCGGCGGGGCTCCCGGCCGAGGTCTTCGGCGCGGTCGTCGATGGACGCTACGTCAATGCATCCTCGGTGAGCGTGCGGGGCTTCGACGTCAGTGCGCATGGCGGGTTCGCTTTGGGCAGTGGCCGAGCAGCGCTGGCGACCAACGCCTCCTATCTGCTCGGTTTCGATGACAAGACGACGAGCGAGGCGCGGGCGGTGCAGCGCGCCGGGACCTACGGCTATCCGCCACGTCTGCGTATACGTACGACCGTTGGCTGGGACGGCAAGACGTGGAGCACGTTGCTGGCCGCAAATTACGTCTCGCGCTCGCGCGACCGGGTATCGTCGCCGCCACAGCGCATCGGCAGCTGGACGACGCTGGATCTGCAGGTCTCGCGCACCTTTGGTCCGGAGGCTGGCGCCCTGAACGGCGTCTCGCTCGGGGTCACGGTCACCAACCTGCTTGCGACCGATCCGCCCTTCGTGAACGCCGCAAACGGCATTGGTTACGACGCCACCAACGCCAGTGCGCTCGGGCGACAGGCCGCGCTGCAACTCGTCAAACGCTGGTAGCGCCAGCCTCTCCACCCATCCGAAGTCGCCAAGGAGTATTCCATGCGTCCAGCGTGGCTGTTGCCGCTCGCCTGCATTCTGACCACCACCGCGCACGCCCGAGGGCTGACGGTGGAAGACCTGCTCGCCAACGAGCAATATACGCAGGTCTTGTCGGCACCGCGTGCAGGCGTCGTCGTGGTCGGCCGCACGCGCCCCTACAAGAATGGCGACGACTATCGGTACGACTGGTTCACGCGCCGCGCCCTGTCGGAGTTGTGGACCTTTACGGCCGCGCGGCCGACTCTCGTCCGACTTCTCGGCGGCGAGACCGGTACGGGATATTGGGCAGCGGGCCTGTCTCCCAATGGTCAGCGCCTTGCGGTCTTCCGGCTGAGGCGTAATTGGCTCGATTTGGGCGTAGTCGATCTTGCGCGGCGTACTGTCCGCTGGGCCAGGGTCGCGCCCGATATGCCTTATGCGAACCCCAATCCGGCATGGCTCGACGACGACCATCTGCTGCTTGTCACGCGTCCCGATCGCAGTCTCCCGACGATGTTCGATTTCGCATTCGAGCCTGCACGCCGATCGCCAGCAGCGTGGGAGCAGACCTCGAAAGGCCTGCGCGCCTCGGTTTCGGCGTTGGGCAGTGGCTACATGCTTGGCCAACGCGACCGTGCGCCGCCCCGCGACCTGACGATCTACGACCTTCGTTCGGGCAGCGTCAGACGGTTGTTGCAAGGTGACATTGCCGACGTCTTGCTATCGCCCGATCGTCGCCGTGCAGCGATTGTCCGCGAGAGCGGCGATCTGAAAATCGATCAGACGAATCCCGCCGACCCGGCCGACCTTACCCGCGCCCACCAGCTCGATCTGGTCGACCTGCCAACCGGACGCATCACGGCCGCCTGCGATCACTGCGACGTGTTGCCCAATCTGCTGGCTTGGTCACCATCAAGCGTCCGGCTGCTCTTCTACGCACGGTCGCCGGGTGCGTCCTGGTCGAAGGGCGCGCTGCTCGTTGCGACCAACCGCGATGGCGACCCCAAGGCGCGCCCAGCAACGCCCTTTCCCAACTTCACCGCGCTGATCGATCCGGCAGCGCCGGGCGTGGTCGCCGTTCACGCCCGGTGGATGGGAGAGCAGCCTGTCCTGTTGGGAACGCCCTCGAGGTCGTTAGCCGTATCGAGGCCAGTAACTGACTGGTATGTTTCGGGATCGCACGGATTTCAGCCACTGACCGCAGGCGCCGGTTCATCTGCGCAGGTGCTGGCGAGCGCTTCGGGCCATCTCACCTATCTGGCGAAAGGCCGGCTGTTGCGCGGTACGCCCGAAGGTCCGCCGCGTCCGCTGTTGTCTGACGATCATATCGAGGCGGCGATCGTGCCACTCGATCCGCTACTCGACGGGACGCGGCAAATACTCAATCCTGATCCGAACGGGGCCTCGCTGGTCGTCCGGCACGGGGCAACGTCCACGCCCATCGACCTTTCCAGAACCGGGGACGTGCGGCACCGCTATGCGGATTTGCCATCGACTGTGCAGATCATTGCGACGCTTCCCGCGCAGAACGCCGTGCTGGAGATCGCCAAGCTTACGGGTGGGGCCAGTACGCTGGCGCTGCTTGCGCCGGGCCACGTTACCAGGTTCGGGACGATCAACCGCAACCTGAGCGACGTGATACCCGTGCCCGCGGTCGTATTGAGCGATCAGGACCAGAACGGGCACCCGATCTACCATTATCTCTACCTTCCGCCACATCGCATCGGCGCTCTACCGCTTGTCGTCCTGCCTTATCCCGGAACCGTTCTCCCGTCGGTCGCGCCCGCATTTGATGTAGCGACGTTCATGCCCGTCGCGAACGTCCAACTGCTGGTGTCGAAAGGATATGCGGTGCTCGAACCGAGTATGCCGCTGCCGACGGTGGCGCAGGCGGAGGGGAAGATCAGCTCGCTCGACAGAATTGCCGATCAGATCGCAGGAGCGATCAAGGTCGCGGTGGCCACCGGGCGGATCGATCGAACACGGGTTGCGGTCTACGGCCACAGCTATGGCGGCTACGCCGCTCTAGCGATGGCCACGCACGGCAATGTCGTCCGGTCCGTCATTGCCTCGGCCGCGCCGAGCAACCTTGTCGCAGCCTACGGGGTCATCGACCCTCGCGCGAAAACGCAAGATGGCGGCATCTCGACCACGATAGCGTTTGGGTGGTTCGAAGGCGGGCAGGGCATGCTTGGTGCACCGCCCTGGGTTGCGCCCGAGCGCTACATTGAGGCCTCTCCACTGTTTCAGGCTGGTGCGATGACCGTTCCAACTCTGCTCATTCACGGCGAGTTCGATTATATTCCCGTGGCGGGCGCTGAGCAGATGTTCATGGCGCTCTACCGGCAGAACAAGACGGCGTTTCTACTGCGGTATGCGGCGGAGGGGCATACGATCCGTAGCCCGGCTAATATTCGAGACGAGTGGCGACATATCTTCACATGGCTTGACCGGATGAATATGCCGACCACCGCATCGTTCGCGGTTGATCCCGGCCCCAAGCCAGGGTCAGGCGCGCTCCCAGTAGCGGATCCACGCCTCGATCGACGCATAGAGCATCAGCGGACGGGCGACGTCCTTCCATAGCAAGGTGTCGGCATTCAACGCCGCGTGCAACGCATCCCGATCCAGCAGCCCTTGTGCGACCAGACGACCGTCCAGGAGAAGCGACCGCAGGTCCGCGACGGCGTTCATCACGGCGAGGCTGTAATGGCTTGCGGCCTCACCCTTCGAATGGCGCTGTGCGACGGACGTCGGCAGCCGATCGGCAAAGGCTGCGCGCGCGCGCTGGCGATCGCCGCGCCCGCCGGTCAATATGGGGATCGGTATCGACAGACAGGCCTCGACCACGGGCTGTGACAGTAAGGGATGCACGAACAGAGTTGATTGCGCCCGCAGGGTCGGTCCGTAAAAGATCTGTGAATGCGCGATCGCCTCGACTTGTCGCGCTTTCGCGGGTGGCAGGTCCTTCAGACCAGTCAGCCAGGGATGTATGTAGGTTCCTGCCTGTTCCGCTGCAGCCGGCGTTGCCATTGGCGAGGGGAACCGTTCGGAAGACGACGATCGACCGAACTGGTCGGCAAGCATTGACGCCCATGCCGACCATATCGAACGCTGTGCGCGGCGGGTAATGTCGCGTGTGCGCGTAGAAAACACCGCACGCCATCCCCAGAGCTTGAAGGCGTCGACCGCGATTGTAAGGTCGGGCATCTGGTAGAAGATCGCGTCGCCGCCTTGCCCGGTAAAGATCGCGTCTGCGCCAACCGCATGGGCATGCGCCGTCATCTGCATGTCATGACCTGCATCGAGCCCGTAAAGGATCGGCTCCGAGGGATGTGCGAGATCACGTAGCTCGGCAACATCGAGAACGCGGCGGTCGGCGTCGATTTCGACAAGCTGCCGCTTGCACAGTTTCGCAACGTCGCGCGCATAGCGACGTTCGTCGCCGCCCGCCTGTATCGTGCTGGCGTTGACGAGGGTGATCCGGCGGTCCGGCAAGAGAGTCCCGAGCGTACCCGCGAGGATCGAGGAATCCAGACCACCGGACAACTCCAGTAGCATATGATCAGCAACGCTTCCCCAAGCGCCGACGGCTTCGTCCACAGCCCCGCGGAGCGTCTTTTCCGCTACGGCAACGGGCATCGCGCGCGCCTTGCGAGCGATCGCGCAGGGATCCCAGATCGTCTTGATCCGTAGATGTCTTGCCGCGTGGGCACCCACAACATCTCCACCTGACACATCCCCGTCCATTCGACAGCCTGGCGGGATCATGACGACGCCGCGCAGTGCGGACTGATGCCCGGTGATGGTCGGATCGCCGAGCACCGCGGCGATCACGTTCCAATCGATGTCTGGTACAATGCCGACGGCCTTCAGCAGCCACGCGGGCATCTGCGACGCAACGATCAGCCCCCCGCGGATCCTGATCGCACACGCCGTCATCACGCCGTCCGCGCTCCGATATACCGACCAACGTCCTTGAGGATCTCGGGCAATCGTGACGAACCCGCCCCATCGGCCGACCGACGAAGCGCGCCGCGTATCGTCGAAACTCCAACCGACGGAGCACGAACGTCCGTCAGCGGAAACCAGGATCGGAACGTCGACCGGCCGCACCGCCGTCCACAGCAGGCATCCCGCCACGTTGCGAAGCGGCCCGAGATCCGGATCATGTCGAGTGATGCTCTTGGTGAGGTCGGTCACGGCCTTTGCCACGTCGCTGCCAAAGTGAAGCGGATTGCCCGCATGGTCTGGCAGGAATGCCAGGAAGCGAAGGGCGGACGGCGTCAGCATGCGTAGATCGGGGTGAACCAGGCGACGTGATCGGCGGTATCGTTGAGAACACATCCGTCATGCTCGACCCAGCAATGTGCCTCGAACGGGTGTGTACGAACGCCGAACACTAACGTCGCCGCGATCCCGTGCAGGCCAAGAAAGTTACGCAGATACAGACTGTGCGGTAGGCATCGGCCGAGCTTTGGGATGAAGGGACGCAGCGCGTCGAAGATCGCTACAAGTGCGCCAACCTGCGCGCGGTCCGCTGGCATCCGACCGGGCGAACGACTGTGATAGTGGGCGACGGGTCCTCGCAAGCGTATGAGCGTGATTATGCCGGCGACGATCATGCGCGGCACGGCGGTCATGATCCGAAACGCATCAACCCGTTCGACATGGATCACGTCATGCCGCTCGCGGGCAAGGGCTGGGTCCGCCCATTTCCATTGCGCGGGACTGAGACCCGCAGCGGCGAGACTCTCGGCGACAGGATAAGCAGAAAACTCGCCAGTCGCTTGGCCGTCGGCGGTGCCATTGTCGACAGCATGTTCGCGGCCTATGCACAGATACGCATCCGCAGCCGTGTCCATCAGAACGATGTCGCCATCGACATCGACGATCGTCATCATCGAAAGCTCCCGCGCGGTGAAACAGAGGACAGCCGAGAAACGGGGAGCGGCGGACCGCTCCCCGTCCACCACTGTCAAACGCGGTAGGCGTAGATGAGATTGCCGATCTCGGGCGAACCGAACATCGCCGGGGCCTTGGTCTCCTTCGAGACCTTGCCGAGATAGACGAGCAGCGTGGGCTTTTTCGTATCCATTGTGTCAGTCCTTTGTCGAAGTCGCCGCGTCGGTGCGGCAATCAACGTTCGAACGGGGCGTTCCTGCAGGCGAGGATAAATCGCCAAGAACGGTGTGTTTATAGGTGACTGGCCATCTTCTGGCCGAAGCTCGCGACATCATGGCCGGCCTGATCCCATCACATGGCTCACCGTGGCCGATTGTTGGGAGCCGTTGGCCAGACATTGGCGCGTGCCCTGATTCGCGTGGCAGCGCTGCACGATCACGGATATGCTCAGGTCACGACAGAGCGTTGAGTGGCGCGCAGGCAACCAGGCAGATCGGCTGCGGGAAGGTCGAACATGACAATCGACAGCACCGACGAACCTGATCCCGCCCTGCTGGGACGTGTGTTCCGTCGCTTGCGGCAGCATCGCAAATTGAGCGTCGTCCAGGTCGCAGAGGCATTGGGGATGCCGCCCCGGACCTATACCAATCTCGAAGCCGGTAACGCGCGCATCCATTTCGAGCGGATCAAGCGTTTCGCCGCCTTTGCCGATGTCGATCCGGTCGCGATGCAGACGAGCACGATGTTCGGCTCCGACGCCATGGCCATGGCGTGCTGCGAAAACAAGCTGATGATGATCAACCTGCTCTCCATGGAAGAACTGTTCGACGAACTGGGGGATGGGATCGGCGACCTCGATTCACGCACGATCATTGCCGGTTTCGATCAACTCAAGGCGGGCCTGATCGCAGCGGCCCGAAAGCCGGACCCCTTCGCCGAAAACTGGACGGCGTCGAAACGTTCGTCCGTGGTCGCATGGGGGATATCGATCAAAAGCCTGTTGTCGCGTAAGAACCGGCCCCCGCCCTGAACTCGGTCACGCCGCGGTGCCGAAACGCGGCGGGACCTTTGCCGATCAGGCCAAGGTGAATTTCGAGCTTATGTCCGTCCGGATCGAGGAAGTAGGTAGAGGCGCCTTCGCTCTTGTTCTCCTTCCAAACTATGGCCTCGGCTGTCACACGCTTGCTCAGCGCGACGTAATCGACGTCAGGCACGCTAAATGCGATGTGGCTATAATCCAGATGGGGTGATGATCGCGTGTTTTCGTCACGTGAGAGGCAGAGCCATAACGATCCGGCCTCAAGATATGCGCCATCTGCCCAAACCGCCCGTACGGCACAGCCGAGAACGTCTCTGTAAAACGCTAAGGACCGTTCGACGTCGGCAAATGCCAGCGTAACGTGGTTCAACCCGTTTATGCGTGCTTTCATGCGTCATCTATCCGTGTTTGTTTCGCGTCCGCTATTGGGCCGCGTGAGCGGGGGATCAAGCGCACGGCATTGGTCGACAGCGGAATGCCTGGGATGCATTGTCGACACCTCGCTGTCGGGTCGGCGGGTCGTTCGCGAGCTGAGCGCCATCGCCGAGCGTCGCGGGC
Source organism: Sphingomonas sp. Leaf230 (assembly GCF_001421745.1). GTDB lineage: Bacteria > Pseudomonadota > Alphaproteobacteria > Sphingomonadales > Sphingomonadaceae > Sphingomonas. The sequence goes on from NZ_LMKW01000010.1 coordinate 489,390, forward strand.
TGCCATGCATGGTGGTCAGCGACAACGGCACCGAGCTGACCAGTCATGCCGTCCTCGCCTGGTGTCAGGACACCGGGGTCGAGTGGCACTACATCGCCCCGGGGAAGCCGCAGCAGAATGGCTTTGTGGAATCGTTCAATGGTCGCTTGCGCGACGAGTGTCTGAACGAACACCTGTTCCCCTCGCTGGCTGCGGCGAGACGGATCATCGAGGCATGGCGGACGGACTACAACACCGTGCGTCCGCACAGCAGTCTTGGCGGGATGGCTCCCGCCGAGTTTACGAACCGCCCCCGCCAGGGGCATATGGACACCGAAGCTAAGTTATCAGCGGCCTGAAAACGGGGAGCAGGTCAGGCTGACTATGGCGCCCTCTTCGATGGGTCCAGGGACCGGCCGAACGCAGTTGACACATTACTGGCGTTTTTCGCCGAACGTCGGCCATCATGGTATCCACGACATGGCAAATTAATGAGGCAAATCATTGACCAAAAGAAACCTTTCCGAGAATTGACCAGCTTGCCTGAAGCCGTCGAGATCGATAATTTCGTATTTTCTGTTGGCGTGATTGATCAAGCCACCTTCGACCAGCGACCTGATAGACCTATTCACGTGAACAGGTGTGATTCCGACGCTATCCCCAATCTGCTCCTGCGACATAGGTAAGGAAAAGTGCAACCCATCACTTAAGCCCCGTAACCTGGTCCTGGCGGCAAATTCGTTCAAAAAATGAGCTACACGAGTCCGTGCGGAACGCCCACCTATATTCAACAACCACTCGCGTAATTGTCGCGACTCCGCAGTTGTTCTTAGGTCCAAAGCCAACCGAATGGATGGGTGGGAATCTATTAACGTTTCAAACTCGGATCTTTGAACATAGATGATGCTAGATTTTTCTGCACAAACCACGTTATAGTCCAGATTATTCACAAATCTGTTTTCTGGATTAACTATATCTCCGGGAATTATCAACGATACAATTTGCCGATAACCGTCCGATGTCTGCTTTTGGCAAAATAAATAACCCGATATTAGGAACACATAGTCTGAAAATGACATGCCTTCCCTAAATACGTAGCTTCCTGACTCAAACGTTCTTGTTCGAGCTTTCAAAAGGCCCACAGCTTCGCTGTCAAAATCCTGTATCCGCGAATGCGCCGATAGACTTTTTGCAATCAGACCGTGAGGGTCAATTTCCGAGATCAAAACAAGGCTCCGGTAACATCGGCGGGAGCATTGCGTCTCTCAGTTGCCAAGGGCCGCGATCGGTTAGCAATTTATGATTTATACCAAAGGTTGCCGAATAGGACTTGATTTAAGTTAACTTTCACGCCGACTTCCACGGGACAGCGGCAGTTAGGGCAGCAGTTTGGGCATATTGGCAACTCGAAACCGAGAAAGATGCGCTGAACGAGTGGCCGTTATCGGGAGCTTGGATCGCATGCCCGGGTGTCCACACATGGGCGTTCTTGCCCGAGCCGACATTCTCGCGAGGGATCGAGAAATGGGAAACGGAATGTCGGCAACGAATAGCTAGGCTCGATGAATTGAGATTATTCGACAGCGGTGTTCATGGTCGGATATTATTCGAAGGTTAGGAGAGGTTCGATGCCCAGCAGGATTGAGGCGCTGATACCGACGCCCCCGCCGGAGCGGATCGACGCATTGCAGAATCTCATCCTTCGGATCGTCGATTGTTTGGATGCTGACGAGGAGTGCGACGCGCTCATCGCCGAAGCCGATGCGCTGGCGGGATCGCAGGGGTATGATAGCATCACGTTTAGCAACCTGAACAGTTGGACCAGCGAACGTGATTTTGCGGTGTTGGCAGCGATGGGACCTCCTCCAGGCATCCCCGACCTTACCGTTCAGGAAGTTGCGGAATGCATCGGCGTCATCGAAGCTGCGGACGAACCAAGGAGCAGCTTTTGCCTCGGTATTCTTGAGCGCACTTTCCCTAACGTACCTATCTGCGACATAATTTATTGGCCTAAGGCGGCAGCATCATCCGACGATCTAGCCGCGGAGATTGTCAGGCTAGCCAACGAGCCTCTCCCTACTCTGCCCGCCCCATAAGTGCCCGGGAATGATTTCTGCAGGTCTGGTTTCTCGATTGGGATCGAATTATGGGAAAGTCCGTAATTGGAAATTGAGGATCAGGTGTCGGACAAACTCGCGGCTGCGATGCGCCCAACTGTTGCAAGCACGGCAACGGCATCCCGGGCCATTGGTTCGGCAAGTCGCGCCGGTTCAAAATAAGCCGTGACGATCAGGGGGCTCCGCCCGGCCGGTCCACCAAAGGCGAGATCGACGTAGATGTGCTTCGTCTTACCAATCCCGGTCCCCGTTTTATCTCCGGAGATCCAGTTGGTAGGGAAGCCCGAACGGATCCGGTCCTGACCTGTTTTGACTTCTGCCATCCATGCCCGGAGCATCGCGCGGCTATCTGCGGTGAGGATGGTGCCATGGACGATCGCGGCCGTCGTTGCGGCCATGGCGGCGGGTGTAGATGTATCGAGATCGGTCCCCGGCGGGGTGACGTTAAGTTCGGGCTCGTATCGGTCAAGCCGGCTACTCTTGTCGCCGATCGATCGCCAGAACGCTGTGAGTTGCGATGGACCGCCGAACCGACGCATCAGGACATTAGCTGCCGTATTGTCGCTAGTGACAAGTGCCGCCCGAGCTAACTCCTGGACGGAAAGACCTTTGCCCAGGTTCACCGTGGTCACCGGACTGACGGAGAGCATATCCTCTTTCGTCCAATGAAGAGTTTCCCTCAGATCGATTTGGCCTGCGTCGGCCTTAGCGAGCAGCATGGCAGCTAAGGACATCTTGAACGAACTGGCATGGGTGAAACGCTCGTTTTCTCGCCAGCCAAACGCTGTTCCCCGCACAGGATCGAGAACATACGCCCCGAGACGACCATCCGCGTTCTGCTCAAGCGCACGAAGTTCGCCGATGCTGGTGGTTTCCGGTAGTATCGTTCGCGCATGTGATAGGCAGCCGGGAAGCAGCAGGGCAGCCCCACCCATCAGCGTAGTACGCCGATCGAACGTCAGCGATGTGTAGGGGGGAGCTTGCATAAAAGCGGCATATCATCGTTAAGATCGCGAAGGCTATATTACCGCAAACGAACGGTGATCAGGAGGGCCGGCGCTTTCTCAAAGGGATCGGGAAAAGATAAATCGCCAGTGTTCTCGCAAGCCGCCCAGCCCCGTATTTGGAGAACCCTAACGCCTGCGCCTGTCCACTTCGATCACCCATTGACGTTGTCGGTGGGGCGGGGCTGATGGTCATATGAGCATCGGTCCCATGTCCCTCATCCTCGGTCTGTTCGAGGCACAAATGCTTGTGCTGGCGGCTGCCATCATCGGGCAGGGCGGGATGGCGCGACGCTCTCTCGGAGCGTTGCTGATCGTCCTGTGCGGCGTGCTGACGCCGTTCACTATCGGCTATGCAGGTTTCTACGATCGATGGCCGTGGCTTTCGTTCGCGCCGTTCGCCGTTCCTCTGGCGATGGGGCCATTGCTCTACGCGCACCTGAACGCCCTGATCTTCGATCGCCCGATACCCCGTTGGCACGCCGCGTTACCAGTGGCCCAGTTCGCTTATCAGGCTGTCGCTTTCTGCCTGCCGCTCGATCTGCGCGGCGCGTTCGACCGACAGGTGCAACGCCCCTGGCTTGATCCAATCCTGGCGGCGTTGCTGCTCGCGTCGATGGTCGGATATGCCGTTGCAGCCCTGCGTGAGCTGCGCCGGCATCGAGGCTGGCTCGTGGCGCGCCGATCCGACCTCGCCGCGGCAAGGCGCGTGCGGGCCGTGCTGATCGCCTACGCCGCGATCGTAACGGTGCGGACGGGATACCTGATCGCTGATACGTTAATCGCGCCGCTCTCTTACTTCGATATGTTCGGTTTCTACGTCGTGCTGGCAGTCGTCGGCAATTACCTGGCGATCGAGGGCTGGCGGCAGGCGGACGCCCGACCGCAGCCGATCGTGGAACCGATCGAGCGCGACTGGCGGCCGATCGCGGCCGGGTGGATGGACCGGATCGAAGCGCATGGATGGTGGCGCGATCCAGACCTCGATCTTGCCGAGCTGGCCCGCAGGCTGGGGACCAACACCGCCTATCTGTCCCGCGGCCTCAACGAGGGGCTGGGGCTGGGGTTCGCCGAAGCGATCAACGGGCTTCGCGTCGAGCATGTTGCTGCCCGGCTGCGGGACGGCTCCAATAGCGATATCCTGACGCTCGCGATCGATGCCGGTTTCGGGTCGAAGGCGACCTTCAACCGCGTCTTCAAGGATCGGTTCGGCATCACGCCCTCGGCTTATCGCCGCGTCTCAACCGACAAAAACGACGCGGAACACCCGGATTTGCAGCGCACCGCCTGACTTGCGACGGCATCGGCTCGGGGCATACCCGCTCGGAGCAACACCATGATACACCTCGATCGCCGGCACCTTCTGACGGGAGCGTCAGGCTTCGTCGCCACCGCCTTTCTGCCCGCTCCAGCCAAGGCGAATGATACGCTGCTGCCACCCGCGGCGATGCGATCAGATATCGCTATCCTGTGCGACGCCTATGCCAGTCTGCATCCCGGCCTCTATCGCTATCTGAGCCCAGCGAACTTCCAGCGCGAGCGCCAGCGCCTCGATCGCTTCGCCGCGACTCCCCATACGCTGGGAGACTTCTACCTGGCGCTGTCGGGGTTTACCGCAAGCGTCCGGTGCGGTCACAGCTTTCCTAATCCCGCCAACCAGACTCCGGCCGTCGCGTCGGCACTGTTCGGCAAGCCCGATCGCTTACCGTTCGCCTTCAGATGGCTGGACCAGCGCATGATCGTCACCGCCGATCTCGGCAGCGGGCATCATCTGCCGATCGGAAGCGAGGTCGTCGCGATCGACGGTATCAGCGCACGCGACATGCTGGCGAAAATGCTCCCTTATGCCCGCACGGACGGCAGCAACGATGCGCGGAAGGTCGCCGACCTCGGCATACCCGGCGATGCCGATGAGCCGACATTCGACGTGCTCCGGGCGCTGCTGTTCCCATCGTCCGGCCCCTCGGCCCGTGTCATGGTGCGGATCTCCGGCAGAGGCAAAACGATCGTTTGCCCCTTGATGACGGCCGCAGCGCGCAACAGTGCGTTGCGCCATCCCTCCAAGGATTCCCCCTATGGCTGGACGTTCGAGGTGCGCGGCCAGGTCGGCATCCTGACCATGCCGACCTGGGCGGTCTTCCATGAAAAATGGGATTGGCAGGGCTTCATCGACACCAGTCTGGATACCGCGGTCGATCGCCAGATCTCGGGCATCGTTATCGACGTGCGCGATAACGGGGGAGGCCTCGATTGCGGGGCGGCGATCGTCGCCCGCCTGATCGAAGCGCCCCTGACCGTAGACAGCTATTCCCGCCATGTACGCTACCGCAAGATACCCGACCGGCTGGCTCCCTACCTCAAGACTTGGGACCGCAGTTTCAAGGATTGGGGAGCGTCGGCGATTGGTCCCGACGCGGCCGGCTTCTACACTCTTACCCGTCCCGGCGACGCCTCCGACACCGACACTATCCAGCCCAAGGGTCGCCGGTTCGCCGGCAGGGTCGCCGTTCTCGTCGGCCCGAAGAACGCTTCGGCCACCTTCGGTTTCGCAGGCCTCATGCAGCGTCAGCGATTGGGAACGCTGGTTGGTGAGCAGACCGGCGGCAACCGCCGTGGTATCAACGGCGGTGCCTTCTTCTTCGTCGGGCTGCCGGCATCGGGCGTCGAGGTCGATCTGCCGCTGATCGCCTATTGGCCTGAGACGCCGCAGCCGGATGCTGGAACCATGCCCGATATCACCGTGTCGGCCCGAATTGCCGATATTCAAGCCGAACGGGATATCGCGCTAATGCGGGCGGTCATCGCGGTAAGTTGAACGATCAGCCTTCCCGATTGGGATCGCGTTTCGAGAATGTTCGCGAGCCTTAGTCATCCTTGAATAAGCGTGTCGATAAGCCGGTCTTCAGCAGGGAGTTGCCCATCGAGCATCAGCATGGCGAGGCCATGAACCAGCGACCAGGCTCGTAGCGCGCCATTCTCCACTTGATCCAAACCAGCATCGTTCGCCGATGCCGAAGTGGCGTTAACGCGCAACATCTGTAGCGCCTCTATCTCACCCGTGGCCTGCAACTGCGCGGACGAGGTAAAGATCAGACGGAAGAGGGCCGGATTGGCGAGTGCGAAACGCACATAGGCCCGGCCGGTCGCGGCAAACGCAGCAGCACCGTCCTTGCCGTTTGACGCATCTCGCTGGGCAATCGCGAGCCGGTCCAACCCTTCCCGAGCGAGCGCCCGCATCAACGCTGCCTTGTCGGGAAAATGTCGGTAGACCGACGTCGCGCTAACCCCGACCTCGCGCGCCATCTCTCGCAGCGATACGCCTTCCACGTCACGTTCCGCCAACAGCAGCAGCCCGACCTCGATCAGCGCAGCCCGCAGATCGCCATGATGATAGCGTTTTTCCATGTTGACACTGTTACCTTCTCAACTATGCTCACGATGTAAACATTGGAGGCGGGCATGGCTAGCGTTCTGGCGCAGATTGATGATGGAAACGGGGAGGGGCCTCGGACGGGGCACCCCTTTCTGTCTGGCATCCACCGGCCGATGGCGGAGGAATTGACGCTGACCGAGCTGGCGGTGCGCGGCACCATCCCGCCAGCATTGCAGGGTCGCTATCTGCGGACCGGTCCTAACCCGGTCGCAGCCGATCCCGCATCGTACCACTGGTTCACCGGCGACGGCATGGTTCACGGCCTGGCGATCCGCGACGGCAAGGCCCTGTGGTATCGCAATCGCTGGATCGGATCGCGCAGCAACGCGGCTGCCCGCGGAACGACGCCGGCATCAGGGCCGCGGCACGGTTCCAGCGACACGGTGAACACCAATGTAATAGATTTGGCCGGGCGCGTCTTCGCGGTCGTCGAAGGCGGCAGTTACCCCGTTGCACTGTCCGATACGCTCGACGAGCAGCGCTACGACGATTTCGCTGGTTCGCTCGTCGGGTCGTTCACCGCGCATCCCCACCGCGACCCGCTAACCGGCGAGTATCACGGCATCTGCTATGAGGGCAGGCGTCTCGACGAGATCCGCCACGTCGTCCTCGATGCCACCGGCAAGGTCGTCCGTGAGGCGCCGATCGCGGTCGAGCATGGCCCAATGATTCACGATTGCGCGGTCACCGCGCGTTACGTCGTCATCCTCGACCTCCCGGTGACCTTCTCGCTGGCAACCCATCTGGCTGGCCAGCCGCTGCCTTATGCCTGGAACCCTGTGCATCGTGCCCGCGTCGGACTGATGCCGCGCGACGGCGATCAGCATGCCATCATCTGGTGTGACGTCGATCCGGCCTATGTCTTCCACGTCGCTAACGCCTTCGACCTACCCGATGGTCGGGTGGTGCTCGACGTTTGTGCATATCCGACGATGTTCGCCGGTGTGCCTGGTGGCCCGGACGTGGCCTCGCGCGGGCTGGAGCGCTGGACGCTCGATCCTGCTACCGGCACGACAGCGATCCGCACTATCGATGCCACACCGCAGGAGTTTCCCCGCGTCGACGAGCGCCGGTTCGGTCAAGCCTACCGCTATGCCTATGCCATGGGCACACAATCGGACCGACGCTTCCAGAGCGCTAGCCGGCTCTACAAACACGACCTCGTAGCGGGCGGCCGGCAAGTGCACGACTTCGGCCCCGGCCGTCATCCTGGCGAATTCGTTTTCGTTCCCGCGCACGACACTGCGGATGAAGACGAAGGATGGCTGATGGGCTTCGTCATCGACGCACCGAACGACACCACCGAGCTGGTCATCCTCGATGCAAGCCGGTTCGAGCACGCGCCGGTCGCCACGATCCGCCTGCCGCACCGCATCCCGCCGGGCTTTCACGGCAACTGGATCAACGGGGGAGAAGCACAATGAACACGATCGTCACGACCATGAAGGACAGCACTGTAATGAACCGCCAAACCGGCAGCCGCATCGGCCTTCTCGCCATCGAAGCCGGCGTCAATTTCGGGCTACCGCTGCTGATCTACGATCGCGTGGCGCCGCTGTCAGGCGACGTAATCGCGCTGATGGCCTCCTCGCTGCCGCCTTTGCTCTGGTCGCTCGTCGAGTTCGTTCGTCGCCGTCGTGTCGATGCGCTGTCGATCCTTGTGCTGGCCGGCATTGCGCTGTCGCTGCTCGCCATGCTCGGGGGCGGGTCCGTCCGCTTTCTTCAATTACGCGAGAACCTCGTGTCGGCATTGATCGGCCTTGTATTCCTTGGATCGGCTGCGATCGGTCGCCCGCTGATCTATCAACTGGCTCGTGCCGGCCTGGCGCGCAAATCGCCGGGCGAGGTCGCGGCGTTCGAGGCCAAGCGTGACACGCCCCGCTTCCGTCGCGTGATGACGATCATGACGCTGGTCTGGGGTGTCGGCCTGCTCACGTCGTCGGCGCTCGCCTGCGTGCTCGTCTTCGTCCTCAGCATTCACGATTACATGCTGGTCAGCCCGTTTGTCGGCTACGGCTCAATGGGCGCGCTCGCGCTTTGGACCGTCTGGTACAGGCGTCTCGCACAACGCCGGGCGGCACGTTGAATCGCTGGAGTCTTCTCTACGGGATCAAACCTCGGGAAGCGTCACGGGCAAAGAATAGCCCCGCGGGCGCTTCCCAAACCACCGGGGCAGCGGCAATGCTATGCGACGACCCAAGTCCTCAGCTAGTCTGTCGCGCTCGTCTCATTGCCGCCTTACGGCGGAGCAGTAGGCCACCAACTATCAGGGTAACCACAATACCTGCCGGTATTTGTACCAGCCAGAACCTGTCATCGTTTCCAAGATCCCAAGGCCAGGCATGGCAGCTTGAGGCACCTGACGAATAGCCACATGCCAAGTTTGACAGGTAAAAGTAGAACAGGACCGCACAGCCGGTGACAAAAGCCGCCAAGGCAAAAAGGAGAATGGAAAAGAACCGCATCCCCACGGTCTGCTGCAGCGTGACCGATACGGCAAGAGTATCGAATTTCGGGAATGTCCGGGTTGGGGAGGAAAGCGGACTGGCTGCTTTTGGCGAACGCCATTGGGACAACGGACATTGCTTACACGGCTAGGTAAGCGCCAAACAGCGGCATGACCTCGACTCCATGCTGTGCCCGAACGGCCGAAGATTTGAACCGAGTTTGTACGATTCATGCGGATCGGTCGGACTGTCCCGATGCGTTCATCGCGGAAATGAACGGAGGCTACGGCCTGATGGTTCACGATGGCGGTAGCAGCGCCGTTGAAATCGCGTTCTGCCCTTGGTGCGGTGCCGGTTTACCCTCGATGGACCAATGACGTCCGCTGTCGCCGACGGTAGCGGTAAGTACGAATGCCTGAGAATGGGCGGAGTCGTCTAGTCGTAAGGCTTGTATGGTCGCCCCCGATGGATGTCTCTGGCTGCGCCATGAGGCCGTCGAACTTCGAAGCGAGCAAGCTGGTTGCCTGCATCAGTGTCGCCTGCCCGGGCCGCCCGGCGTAGCCAATACCTATAGCCTCGCAGATCCCCTTGGTTGAAGCGCTGCATAGCTAGATTGTACGCAGCCGGCTGATGGCCTCGCTCTGCTGCCCGGTGAGCCATTCCAGCCGCAGAAAGCGCCGTCGCTGATGATCGGCGATCAACCGCGAGCCGGTCCAGTTCCGTGATGGCATCGGGATCGCCTCGCAATGCAAGGTGGCGGACCAGAGCTATCCCGTCAGATGGCGAGTTGCCGTCAAGCCAGCGCTTTATTTTATTCGCTAATTTATCTGGAACGCCTCGCTTCATAGCGAAATGATACGTCCGCTATCGGGAGAGGCAATAGGCGGCTCGATCGTCCGCGTTTGGGCGTTAGTAGAGATCGCCAAATACCTATCGATGGCGTCCAATCACGAACCCAAGGCCGGTAGCAATCAGGACAGGAACCGCGACGGTAATCCAGAGGTTAGCTCTTAGCGCCACCAAACCAAAATACGTTCCGATACTCACTGATGTGGCCGCATAGCCCCAGCGGTTAGCGCGAAGGTCTCCCATGAATGTGACACCGCGTTTATGCATCGCCGTTCTCCACGCCATAGCCGGCGCACTTGTGCCTCCTCATAATCGTCGCGGCAATGCCTGAGATTGGGCGGTAGCGGAATGGCCGAAATGGGAAGGAAAGCGGACCGTCCTCTTATCGTGAGGCAGGCGGCGATAACGGACATTAAACCGCTTAACGCCGAACCTTGGGCGTTAGGGTATCTAGTGCCTGAACAATGTAGAGGGCGAGAACACCACGCCCTTCCATTTTGTCGGCTATGACCAGCGCTTCCAGCAGGAGCGCTTTCAATTTTTCCTGTTGGTCGAACGTCATCCCCGGCCTCCTATCTAGTATTCCGACATGTACCGTGAGCACCGGAAATAACCTAGATTAAGAAAGCGAGATGACCCTACCAATATAGGATTAATCTGGATCAAGTCGGTTGACTATGGCGCCGTCTTCGATGGGTCCAGGGACCGGCCGAACGCAGTTAACACATTACTGGCGTTTTTTCGTCGAACGTCGGCCATCATGGTATCCACCACATGGCAAATTAATGAGGCAAATCATCGACCAAAAGAAACCTTTCCGAGAATTGACCAGCTTGCCTAAAGCCGTCGAGATCAATTATTTCGTATTTTCGGTTGGCGTGATTGATTAAGCCACTTTCGACTAGCGACCTGATAGACCTATTAACGTGGACAGGTGTGATTCCGACGCTATCCCCCATCTGCTCCTGCGACATAGGTAAGGAAAAACGCAACCCATCACTTAAGCCCCGTAACCTAGTCCTGGCGGCAAATTCGTTCAAAAAATGAGCTACACGAGTCCGTGCGGAACGCCCACCAATATTCAACAACCACTCCCGCAGTTGTCGCGACTCCGCAATTGTTCTTAGATCCAAAGCCAACCGAATGGATGGGTGTGAATCTATTAATTCTTCAAACTCGGATCTTTGAACGTAGATGATGCTCGATTTTTCTGCACAAACCACATTGTAGTCCAAACTATTCACAAATCTGCTTTCCGGATTAATCATGTCTCCGGGAATTATCAGCGATACAATTTGTCGATAACCGTCCAATGTTTGCTTTTGACGAAATAGATAGCCCGATATTACAAACACATAGTCGGAAGATGACAAGCCTTCCCTGAATACGTAGCTTCCCGACTCAAACGTTTTTGTTCGAGCTTTCAGACGGCCTAAAGCTTCGCTGTCAAAAACTTGTATCCGCGAATACGCCGATAGGCTTTTCGCAATCAGACCATGAGGGTCAATTTCCGAGATCAAAACAGGGTTCCCGTAACATTGGCGGGAGCATTGCGTCTCTCAGTTGCCAAGGGCCGCGATCGGTCAGCAATTTATGATTTATACCATAGGTTGCCGAACATAACTTGATTTAAGTTAGTTTGCACGACGACTTTCATGGGACAGTGAAAGTTGGGGCAGCAGGTTGGGGCATATTGGGCAACTCCAAACCGAGAAAGATGTGCTGAACGAGTGGCTTTTATAGGGAGCTTGGATCGCATGCCCGGGTGTCCGGATATGGGCGGTTCCGGCCGTCGCAAAAGGGACCCCTTTTGCAACGCGGCTCGTGCCAGCTTTGGTTCTCGAAATAGGATGGTGTTTTGAGAAAACCTCGCCCTCACTCTCTGGGCGCTCCGTTTGGAATGCAGGAGGCATATAGCTTCCCGCTCATGCGAGCCGATACTACCCGATCAAACCTAGGCGTGGAGCCCACATGATTGACGTTTATCGAAAAACGATACATATCGCTTTTCGATAAACGGAGGCCTTTGTGCAGGATCGAATTCTCGTCGTCGCAAACGGATTGGTACGGTTCGCGCACTGGTTGAACTGGGCGGTAGCAATCGGCTTTATAATCGCGGTCGTCCTGTCCTTCGTTTTCGGCGACGCGCTGTCCGCGCAGATTTCCACAAAATATCACGGCCGCCATGTAGCTGAGACGATCACTTTGCTGCGGGCCACAGGCTTACTCAGCGTTGTCGTCTGCGTCGCAGTCTATCAGCTCTTCAGCCGCCTGTTATCGATCATGGAAACGGTGCGCGCGGGCGATCCGTTCATCGTTGCCAACGCGGATCGGCTTCAGCGGATTGGCTGGGCCTTATTCGCCATTCAGGTGCTTGATCTAGCGTTCGGTGCCATCGTGTTCGCGCTTGATCGTCTTGGTATCGATCACGCGACTTGGGTTCCCGGCTTTACCGGCTGGATCGGCGTGGTGATGCTCTTCGTGCTTGCCCGCGTGTTCCGCGTCGGTGCGGCGATGCGTGACGATCTGGCGATGACCGTCTGATGCCCGTCGTCGTCACACTCGACGACATGCTTGCGGCTCGGCGGATGACGTTGACCGAGTTATCGCAAGCGGTCGATATCACAATGGCGAACCTATCGATCCTGAAGACTGGCAAAGCGAAGGCGATCCGCTTCTCGACCCTAGAGGCGATTTGCGAGGTGCTCGACTGTCAGCCGGGTGACATCCTTAGTTTCACGCAAATGGGGGAAACGGATTGATCGACCATGCGGAGAAAGCCGGTACGCGAAGGGGGATTGGGAGCGCGCTTCGTGGCGTAGGGCTTGCCGTACTCGAAACCTATCAGCATGGCGGGCGGACGGTGGTGACCGCGCCGCTGATCCTAGGCATCGCCGTGCTGCCGGAATTGATGCAGCATGTCGCGGAGATCCATCTGGGTATGTTCGACTCTGCAGGGCGTTTCCGTGCGCTTGCTAACGATCCCCTTCGTTGGGGTTTCGGTTACGTGAAGCTGGTAGGGTTCATGATCGCCATGCTCGCTGTCGCGCGGTTCTGGTCGGTGAGGTCGATCCCCCGAACACTACTGGTCCCGCCAGCAACTCTGCTGCGCGTCGCAGCGGGGTTGATCATAGGGTTCGCGGTTGCGTGGCCGTTCGGTTGGCTGGGAAAGCAAGGCTTGTCACCCGTGATCAACATACCTCTTCAGATCGTTTCTGCCGTAATTCAGGGGGGCTTCCTGATCTACGTCATTGGCGCGTTGGTAGAGGACGTGTCCGTGACGCCGAAGCGCGCTATGACGTCGCTGCTGCCCGCCGCGATCATGCTCAGCGTGCTGGTCGCCGTGGCATTCGCGCCATCGCAGGCGCTTCACATGGCAAACCACAAGCTGGCTTTGGGACGGCCACTGCCGATCGTGTGGATGCTCATGCTCTTCGATGCACTGTGGGTCGGACTATTTGCAGCGCTGGTCGGCTCTGCAATGTTCGTCGGAGTGAGGACCGGGCTGACCTGGCGGGGCTGGACCGTGCATCCTAGCGATCTGAACCCGTCGAATGTTCATACCCCCGAAGGCGCAAAACGGGGTGCGGTTATATGACGCCGATAGCTCTGTTCTTAATGTGCTGGGCAGCTTTAACCGTGGCCAAGGACACGCAGATCGGGCGGTCGCTGCACAGTGTGATGGTGCAGCAACCTGCTGTTGCGGCAAACCGGCTTACGCGGGGCAACGTCGCGATTGCGATCGCCGTTCTGTTGTTGATCGTACTGCACGTAACTGCGGAAGACGGTGATCGAATCCGGATGGCGGGCTTGGCCGTCCCTGACTTGACAATTTGGCTTACAACCTTCGAAATCAGCACCGTTATTGAGATGGCTACTGGTTTCGCAGTAGCATGGGGGGCTATACGCCGAGTGAGCGTCTCAGCGGTACTTGCGATCCTTCCTTTTCGCTCTGCTGCACTTGCAAAGGGTAAGGCTAGACGGGTTCGCCGCAATCTGCGCCGCAGTTGCGCTTCGCCCGTGAACGACGATGAGGATGGGGCGGAGCTGTCGCTAGCGGCCTAAAACGAACGGTTGCCCATCAGTCCAGGCACCACCTCATTCAATCATACCACCGTGAATATTAGCGATGTTGAGGTTGGCGCTTGGAGTGCGAACATGCAGGCAATCGATGTCAGAAAGAGATGGGGTTGGCTACTTCTGGGCGCGATCACGCTTTCGACCATCGGCGACGAAATTTCGCTGATAACTCTCATGTTCCGGACCGCTGAAAATCGTACGCCGTTCGCCGTGCCGATGCTGCTCGTCGCGCAATTGTTGCCGGGGTTGATTGCGACACCATTCATCGGTCGGCTTGTGGATGCACGTGATGCCGGCCGGCTGCTGACGGTAACGGCGTTGATCGATGCCATCGTCATAGCATGGATAGCTTGGCATCCTGATGTGGTAACGACTATCCTCGGAGCCAGCGTTCTCAGCATATCATTCGCGATCGGCGGGACCGCGAGCTTCGTTCTCATTCCGGTTTTGGCCGAGCGACTTGGAATGACGCTACCGCGAGCAAATGCAGTGTTGGAGTTTGTCCGCAGTGCCGGGATGTTGGCGGGACCGGTGGTGGGCGGCACTCTCGTGGCTTGGGGAGGTGTCGGAAGGGCGCTCCTGATTGATGCGGCCAGCTTCGCGCTATTAGCTGCCGTCGTGCTGGGAAGCGGATTGCGTCGCCCGGTCGAACCGAAGGACGCCGAAAAGCGGACTCTGTTGTCGGAATATATGCCTGTTCTGCGAAACCGGCGAACCACGGTCATGATCGGAGCGCTGATGCTCGAGGTCTACGCGATCTCGATCGCGGATGTGGCGTTCGTGTTCCTCATCACCGTTACGCTAGCGGCCGGACCGACCGCGTTTGGTTTGCTGACCGCGTGTTGGGCCGGGGGGATGATGGCCGGTGCTATCGCCTCAGGTACGTTGGCGATGCCGCGTCCTGCTCCGATCGCATTCGTTTCCGCGGTAGTGATGGGCGCAACGATGTTGGCAATTGGTATCGCCGCTCTGACGTTGGCGGGTGGGATCGTCTTTATAGGCATTGCGTTCGTGTTCGGCGGTGCAGCCAACAGCTTGCAAAATGTTGCAGTTCGCACAATGCTACAACGAGAAGGCCCAGCAGAATCACGTGGCAAGGTTGCAGCGATATATAGCGCTGGAACAAGCGCGGCCGCCATGCTTGGCTATATGACTGGCGGTTTCTTCACGCCAGACAATGCCACAAGCGCGTACGTCTTCGGAGGTACTCTCGGCGTTCTCTCTGGTTTCGCTGGTTGGCTGCTTTATCGCCATTCCAAACCAAAAGACATTTAGTCAGGACTAACAGCTTACGCAGTCCTGAACGGAACGGATAGCAAGACGTCATAGGCGTTCCCGGAATCGATCGAATTTCGGGAATGTCCGGGTTGGGAAGGAAACCGGACGGGCGGCTTTCGGGCCGATATACTGGAAAGCGGACGTTGAGGATCACCGATTTGTGAGCAACCGCGTACTATACAGAGTGTCCGGGGGGTGGCCGCTCCGATCCCAGTGCAGAGAGTAGAGGGCCAGTTAACAAAATTGCCCGACAAACGCCGGCGCTGGCAGCAATTTGACACTTCGGCGCGTTGTGTACGAATGATGTCGCTGATGTTCAACGATTGACGATAACCGGAGGACTCGATGCTTCCCATTCTGCTCGCCGCTGCTGTAGCGTCAAACGCTCTCACCGTCTTACCGAATCGGGATGTGGATGCACGTCCTCCCAATCCAGCGATTGGCATTCTCTACATGCCAACGCCGCTCACTGTTTCAGCGGACACGACGCACAGTACCCGCCTGGCGGCACTTCGTACCGAAGCGCTCGAGATGCAGGCTATTGACGGAGGAACCCTAACCCCCGAACATCGCGCTCAGTTACAGGTCAAACTCGATCGAATTCAGCTTCGTTATGCAGAGATGCTTCGCCGGGCAGACCCGTTCTCGATCGATTCAAACGGTAACGCGATATACAGTATCCATACCCGGCCGGTTGTGTTCGTTCCCGACCTGCGCCGGACCACTCCATAGACAATAAGCGGCTAGCTGAATTACCGACCGCTTTTGAAATTATCCCGATGTGCTTGAATGTCGTAGTTTGGGCGGAAGCGGAATGGCCGAAATGGGAGGGATCGCGGACATTACCAACGGTCCTCGCCATTCCCCTTCCGAGAACGCAAAATACTTCGCAAACCCTCGAAGTCGCTTACGAACGACCCCACTACGATTGGCGTGCCCACAAGCAGGTACACAGGCAAAAACCATTGCCATGTCTTGTCTGGTACTCCCGTATAGAGCATAGCAATACACACCACGGTTAGGAATAATGCGGGCCACAGTGCCCATCGCACCAAGCGCTCGACCGTCCCTACGTTTACCTTATCGCTGCTGTTCATCCGGCATCCTCCGGGAATTAAGGAATGTCCGTGTGTGGACGCCCCGCTGGATACAAGGGGGTTTTCGAGAGATTTGTACGCGCAGGTTCAGGTGCTTCCGTGTGTCCGGCCTGTTGATGCAGCCATCATCACGGCTGCTGGCCTGTATGGAGATCGCGGATCGGGTCCAGACCGCAAGTGCGCGCTCGAGGCGCCTGGACATTTCACTGGTTTTCCCGACCCCGTCTTCTGACCGTTGCGCCATACCTCTCTACTGACCTTTCCTTGCGTCCCTGACGCCTCAAGCCTCGGCGGTTACACCGCCGCGGCCGGAGCTCTGTAGGAGCCGCCGTGCGCCATCAGCGCCCAGACGGTTCTCGCCATCTTGTTGGCCAGCGCGACGGTGACCAGCATGCGAGGCTTACGCGCCAGCATGCCGGCCAACCACGCTCCGGCTTTGTCGGGGTCACGGGCCGCAACCTTGGTTGCCGAGCTCGCGCCCAGGATCAGAAGTCGTCGCAAACTGCGCTCGCCCATCTTGGTCGTTCGCCCCAGCCGCTCCTTGCCGCCACTGGAGTGCTGCCGTGGGACGAGGCCGAGCCAGGCTGCAAAGTCTCGCCCGCGGCGGAAAGTACTGGCGGCCGGCGCCAGCGCAACCAGCGCCGTCGCAATCACGGGACCAACACCAGGTATCGTCGTAAGCCGCTTCGCCACGGGATCAGCTTTTGCCCGGCTTGCGATTTCGCGGTCCAACACAGCGATCTGCGCCTGCATCGCTTGCAAGCTCTCTGCGATAACGGTGAGCACCGGTCGGGCCTCGGTCGGAATTTCAGAAGCAGGGTCGCCGACAATATCGACCAGCTTGGCGACGTGTCCGACGCCCTGCCGAACGATGTAGCCAAACTCGGTAAGGTGCCCGCGCAGGGCATTGATCAGCTGCGTGCGTTGGCGCACGAGCAGGTCGCGCGTACGGAAGATTACGCCGGATGCCTGAGCTTCGGCGCTCTTGCCTTGCACGAACCGCATGGTCGGGCGCTGTGCTGCCTCGCAGATTGCTTCAGCATCAGCCATGTCGTTCTTCTGTCGCTTCACGAACGGCTTCACATAGGCTGGCGGAATGAGCCGCGTGTCATGACCTACCGCGGCGATCTCGCGAGCCCAGTAATGGGCGCTCGCACAGGCCTCCATTGCCACCACGCATCGTGGCAAGGTCGAGAAGAATGACAGAACCTGATCACGCCGAAGCTTTTTGCGGAAGATGACAGCACCGCTCGGATCCGAGCCGTGAACCTGGAAAACCGACTTGGCCAGATCGATGCCGACTGTGCTAACCTCACCCATGGACGCCTCCTTCAGTGGTGTTTTCAACACCTCCACTATGGCACATCGATGCCGTCAGGGGGCGTCCACCCCAACGCAAGTGGGCGGGAGCCGTCCGGCAGCTTTCCTGCTCGATAGCGGTCCGTCGGCTTTCGGGTAATCCGGTCGGCTCGGAACCGCCGGAACGGCACGACGTGATAGTTAGGGGCTCTTAGGCGGCGAACTATCTGATTGCGTCAAATAACTTATCTCCAATATGCCAGTTTTCATTCCCGGGATGAATTTTGCTTATTTTAATGGCAGACAGCCATCCAATGTTACTTTCCATTTTTGCTTTTGCGTCCGCCCTATCTGCAGGAACTTCTTTTTCTATTAGGGCGGATATATGATCGGCCACCATGGCGGCTGCGGCTGTGGTAACTTCCTTGAAGACCATTGCGACCATAACATCAGGGAAATTCTCGACTCTAACCGAAATTGATAGGCCATTTCGAGAATCAAGCGTGCGCCTCGCTTGATTCTCTTCACAGGTTGCCAAAGGATTGAGGGCGATGCCGAGTGACCCCCCAACCCGAATTCCTTCACGACGAGACAAGAATTCAACCTGAATAAATCTATAAAACCCATTGGCACATTTATAGAAAAAGAGCGGCTCGCTATCATCTAGAATAGTATAAAAACCACGGCGAACCATCTCCACTACGAGAAAATCTGAACATAGTCTGATATTTCTCATTACCTACCCCTAGAATATCATGATAAATCTAAACGTCACGCGTTTCAGAGTGGTCGGCGTTGCCGGGAAAGGAGTGCCATATGGCAATTTTTATTCCATCGTCCCAAACTAACCCCTTGCCCACCGTAAACAAGATTATCCAGCCTGACTTTTGCATCAGGGGTGACCGGACGGAAAAGATCGCGCTGAACGGATGACCGCTTTCGGGAGCCGTATTTTGCAACCCGAGCGTCCGGCATTTGGGCGATAGCGGAATGGCCGATATGGGCGGAAAGCGGACCTTCCGCTTTGGATGCCACACTTCAGGAAACCGACCTCTGAACGGATCTCCCAGTTGCATCAGTCTTTTGCATCGCCGGAGCCCTTGTTGTTGCCCCCTAAAGGCCTGACAGGGCCTCGCAGGTTCGCGCGATGAACTCGCGGGGTGATCGATAGCGCAAAGCGCGGTGCGGATGCACCTCGTTNTGTTGTTGCCCCCTAAAGGCCTGACAGGGCCTCGCAGGTTCGCGCGATGAACTCGCGGGGTGATCGATAGCGCAAAGCGCGGTGCGGATGCACCTCGTTATAGTGGGCGAACCAGCCAGGCAGTTGGTCGATGACACTCTGCGCATCTGGCCTGGGGTTCACACGGACATAATCGCGCTTGAGGGTGCGAACGAACGCCTCAGCCATGCCATTCGATTGAGGACTGCTGACCGGGGTCGTGCGCGGGATCAGCCCAATGCCCCGGGCGAACGCACGTGTGTTGCGAGCGGTGTAGCAGCTGCCGTTATCGGTGAGCCACTCGATTGGTTCGGGCACGCGGTTCACCTGGCCGTAGCGATGCTCGACCGTGGCGACCATCAGGTCCTGGACGTCCTCGGCGGTGATGCCGCCCGTCGTCGCCACGTGTCCCATGGCTTCACGGTCGCAGCAGTCGAGCGCGAAGGCGACACGCACCTTCTCGCCATTGTCGCAGGTGATCTCCAACCCGTCGGAACACCAGCGGGTGTTGCGGAGGTCGACGGCGACCCGGCCGTCGTGACGCCGTTCCTCGCGGCGTTCGCCGCCTCGCTGTAGGAGCAGCCCGTGCACCTTCATGACGCGGTAGACGCGTTTCGGATTGGGCGCTTCGCGCCCGGTCTTCTCGGCCTCCCGGCGCAGCAGAGCATGAACGCGGCGATAGCCATAGGTTGGCAGATCGGCGACGAGCGCGCGGATGTCGGCGACCAGCTCAGCATCCGGCAGTGGTGGTCGTCCGCGTGGCCGGGGCGCTGGGCGATGGCGCATTGCGGACAGGTGTGGGCGAGCGATGCCGACCGCCTCGGCGACCGCGCTCACCGTCCATCCCGTGGCAACGAGGTCGAGCGCAACAGCAGTTTTTTTGGGCCTGCGGCCCGGGACACGGCCTCGCGGAGCAGCTCGTTCTCCATGGCCTTCTTGCCGAGCAACCGGTGTAGTTCGCGCACCTGCGCCTCGAGGGCACGGTAGTCGGACGCCGGCACCACTTCCTCGCCAGCTGCCGCGGCGGTCAGCGCACCCTGCGCCATCAGGCGCCGCCAGGTGAAGATCTGATTGCCGCCAATGCCGTGCCGGCGGGCGACGAGCGACACGCTCATCCCCGGTAGATACGTCTCCTCGACGATCCGGACCTTTTCCTCCGGTGTCCACCGCCTCCGGCGCTGAACACCGGAGAGAACCTCGCCATCGTTGTAACGCCTGGTCGTACCGTCAGTCATATGCCTCACTCTTATCTAAGAGCGGGGCCCTGTCAGGTCATTTAGGGGGCCACCTCA
>NZ_LMKW01000011.1 GCF_001421745.1 Sphingomonas sp. Leaf230
CCGACCAAAGCCAGACAGAGCGTCCATTACATATGGAATATGTGAAGGACATATGAGAACGACTTAGCTTTAAACGATACCCCGAACCCTTGAGGAGCCCGGAAACCGCAAGCCGCCGCCCACATGTCCCTTCATCTTAACCTACAATGTCAAAGAGCCGACAAAAATACCGACACTCGCATAACCCTCTCTTCCGAGAAAGCTTGGAGCATCTGGTTTTTTGCGACCGAAGCGGTAGCCGGTGAGGCACCCCGCTGCGGTTCGATGTATCTAAGAGAGCGAACTCAGAACGTCAACAGGGAATTTTTGAAATATGGAATAACGATGACGCGGGAGGGTCGCGGTCCGGTGTCGGGCTCGCGGACATGAGCGGCTCACCGACTATTGGCGCGCACGGTTCGACTGGCTCGCGCAGGAAGGGCGGCTGAATGAGTTGCCCCAGTTCATCACCCGGATGCTGTTCGTTGATGGCTAGGGCACCCTCGGTATCGCCGTGATGGTCAACGCGCACGCGAGCCCTGCCGCATCGAGCGTTGAAAGATTGGCACCCTCCCCGCGAACGGTGACATGAGGTGCGCGGCGTCGCCTAGCAGCGTCACGCCCGTTACTCGCGGCCAGCACGGCAAGGGCGGCAACACGTAGATGCGGCGGACCACCAGGACCTTTTCGCCGCAGGTGATCAGGGCACGCATCGATGGCACCCAGCCGTTGAACAAAGTCGCTATCCGGGCGGTCGCGACTGGCTGGTTTGCTGCCAGCCATTCCTCGGGCAGATCACATAAGCATTAATGCTGCCACTGGCGTTACGGTGCGCAAGGGATACCCTGCCCGGGCGCCGCCATCATCAATGTGCCCGAATCGATCACCGCCGCGGCGGGTGCTGTGCGGGGATCGGCCGCGTCGAGGTGACCCTCGAAACATTATAAAACCTGTCGGATGATTGCGTGTTGGCGAAATGTCCTCCCGCCTCACCCATCGAGATAGGCAGCGAGTTCCTCGGGCGCGGCGTGCGGGAAAGATTGCCGCAGAAAGTCGAGAAAGGCGGACACCCTTGCATTGAGCAGTCTGCGCGACGGGTAAAGTGCCCAAAGGGCGATATCTGAGTCCGCTATGTCGCCCCAATGCGCCAGCCACCCGTTGGCGATATCGCGACTGACCAGCGACAGCGGTAGCCGGGCGGCCCCTGCCCCAGCGCGCACTGCGTCGCGGATCATGATCAACGACGACAGGCGCAGCACCGGATCGACCGCGATCGTCGACGTCCCAGCCGCATTGGCAAGCCGCCAGTTTTGCGCGGCATCGCCACCGCGCACCACGGCGGTCACGACGCCCGCACTGCGCGGCATGTCAGGCGCGGCCACCACCACCAGTCGGTCGTGGAGAAACGGGCGGCCGACCAGCGCATCATCTGCCGCGGGATCGACGCGGATCACCAGATCGTAGCCTTCCTCGATCATGTCCACGGCACGATCTTCAGTGGTCACTTCCAGCCGTATTTCGGTGTGGCGGCGGGAGAACTCTGCAGCCAACCGGCCCATCGCCGTCTGCGAGAACAGCAGCGGTGCGCTGATCCGCAGCCGGCCGCGTACCCGTTCGCTGCCCGAGGCAATGGCCGCGGCCGTTTCCTCCAATTCGGTCAGCAGCGCGCCGGCGCGTTCGAACAGCGCGCGCCCTTCTTCGGTCAGCTTGAGATCACGTCGTCCGCGTTCGAACAGCCGCAGGTCGAGCGCTGCCTCCAACTCCCCCACGCGTCGGGACAGCGTCGCCTTGGGCCGGCGCGCGGCACGAGCGGCTTTTCCAAACCCGCCATGACGGGCGACGAGTATGAAGTCGGCAAGCGCGAGCAGGTCCATAACGTTCCACCAGTGAGACCATGCGTCCAGATTACGCATCTATTTGCACGAGCGTGGATCACGCATCTTTGCATCGTCAGCAAGACAAAACGAAGGAGCGAACACCATGACCATTCTCGTGATCGGAGCCACCGGCCGCGTCGGCCGCCATGTCGTCGACCAACTCATACAGCGCGATGCGCAGGTACGCGTGCTCACGCGCGATCCCGCCAAGGCTGCGTTCCCGGTCGGCGTCGAGGTGATGCAAGGCGACCTGCTCGACATCGGCGCGCTGCGCGCCGCCTTCTCCGGCGTCAGGACGGTGTTCCTGCTCAATGCGGTAACGGGCGACGAATTCACCCAGGCTATCCTCACACTCAACGTCGCGCGCGAAGCCGGCGTCGATCGCGTCGTCTATCTGTCGGTGTTCGACGCCGACCGCGCCGTCAATGTCCCGCACTTTGCGGTGAAATCGGGGGCCGAGCGGATGCTGGTCGCGATGGGCTTCGGCGCCACCATCCTGCGCCCGACCTACTTCATCGACAATGAGGTGATGGTGAAGGACGTGATCCTGCAGCACGGCGTCTACCCGATACCGATCGGCGGCAGGGGCGTGGCGATGGTCGACGCGCGCGACATCGCCGAGGTCGCGGCGATCGAGTTGATCCGTCGTGAGCGCGCACCGCACACGCTGCCGATCGAGACGATCAACCTGGTCGGCCCCGAGACGCTGACCGGGCTCGACGTCGCGACGATCTGGTCCGACGTCCTCGGCCGCACCGTCACCTATGGTGGCGACGATCCCAGCGGCTTCGAACAGACCATGGCGACGTTCATGCCGGAATGGATGGCTTATGAGATGCGTCTCATGGCCGAGCGCTACGTCAGCGACGGTATGATCCCGGAAGATGGCGACCGCGAGCGTCTCGTGACGCTGCTTGGCCGCCCTCTCCACGGCTACCGCGAGACCGCCGCCCGGATCGCTGCCGAATGATACTCAGGCAGGGCCCAGCGGTCGGCAGGTTCGCACCCGTCGGCCGCTGGGCTCGCGTATCAGGCAACCGAGACCGCATCGGCGGCGATCTTGAGCGGCGTCGCGGGATTGGTGGCGACCTCGAACCCGGTTGCAACGACATCGCCCACATGCATGACCGGTCCCGTGCCCTCGTGGAACGGCGTCATCATCCCCTCGATCAACAACTTGTAGTCGAGTTATCGAGCCCGCGCGGGAGGGGCATCGCATTGGCGCCGAACTGGGTCGTCGGCGGACGGGCCGGCAGCACGAAAGGCGAGGCTCTCGGTGAGTGTATTTACCGCAGCCTTGCTCGCGCGGTGAGTGCTGATGCGGTTTTCAAGGCAAAGCCCGAGGAACAGCCGGCAACGAGCGCGATGCGCGCTCTTCCTTCCGCTATGCTGCCCGGCTGATCCTGTTCTCGAGCAGCCCAGCGATGCGGCCACTCTCAACCGGACGACTGAATAGATAGCCCTGAATGTTACCGCAGCCCTCACCGCGCAGCAGGTCGAGCTGCCCGGTATCCTCGACGCCCTCGGCGGTCGTTTCCATGTCCAGCGCGGTCGCCAAGTCGACGATCGCGCGGACGATCGCCGCGGCGCTCGGATCGGTGGCGATGCTGGTGATGAACGAGCGGTCGATCTTGATCTTGTCGAACGGGAAGCTGCGCAGGTAGCTGAGCGACGAGTAGCCGGTGCCGAAATCGTCGAGCGCGACGCGGATGCCCATCGCGCGCAGCGTGTGCAGCAACGCGATGACCGGGCCCTCGCCGTCGAGGAAGACCGATTCCGTGATCTCGATCTCGAGCCTGTCGGGCGCCAGGCCGCTATGTGCGAGCGCCTGGAGAATGATCGCCTGCAACCCGCTGTTTCGGAACTGCAGCGGCGAGACGTTGACCGCGACGCGGATATGCTCTGGCCAGTGCATCGCTTGTCGACAGGCTTCCTGCATCACCCACTCGCCGATCGCGATGATCAGCCCGGTATCCTCGGCGATCGGGATGAACTCGGCCGGGGGAACGATGCCGCGCTCCGGATGATGCCAGCGCACGAGCGCTTCGAACCCACCGATCCGGTCCGCCTTCAGGTCGAATACCGGCTGGTAATTGAGCACGAACTGGCCTGCCTGGATCGCCGCGCGAAGGTCGAGCTCGACTTGCCGACGCCAGCGCGCGGCCGCGTCGAGCGAGGGTTCGAAAAACCGGAACACGCCGCGGCCGTCTTCCTTGGCGAGATACAGCGCGAGGTCGGCATTCTTGAGCAGTTCGTCGGCGTCCTCGCCATCGACCGGGCCGATCGCGATGCCGATGCTGACCGCGGTCGCGATATGGTGGCCATCGGCCACGACCGGCTGGCGCATTATGTCGAGGATGCTCTGTGCAAGGATGCGCGGGCGATCGGCATCGAACTGGCCCGAGAGGATCATCGCGTATTCGTCGCCGCCGAGCCGCGAGACCAGCCCGTCGGGTGCGACCTCGCTCAACATCGTGCCGATCGCCTTCAGCAACGCATCGCCGACCGGATGACCGAGCGTGTCGTTCACGCCCTTGAAGCGATCGAGATCGAGACACAGCACCGCGATCCCCCCGCCGGTGCGCCGGACCTGGAGGATCGCCTGGTCGAGCGACTGTCGAAAAAAGGTTCGGTTCGGCAGGCCGGTGAGGACATCGTGGAACGCGAGATGCGTGATCCGGTTCTCGCGTTCGAGGATGCCGGCGGACATCCGGTCGAAGCTGGCGGCCAGCCTGCTGATCTCGTCGCGCCCCTTCACGACGATA
The DNA here is from genome assembly GCF_001421745.1 of Sphingomonas sp. Leaf230. Classification (GTDB taxonomy): domain Bacteria; phylum Pseudomonadota; class Alphaproteobacteria; order Sphingomonadales; family Sphingomonadaceae; genus Sphingomonas. The sequence continues at coordinate 4,622 of NZ_LMKW01000011.1, forward strand.
TGCGCGCGACTCCCCTCCTCCAGCGCTCGCGCCGCGGCCTCCAGCGCCGCGATCGGTCCGGCGATTCCCATCGCCAGGCGCCGGCTGCCCAGCACGACGAGGATCAGCCCGGCCAGCCCGGCTAGTGCGATGCCCGCCTGCAATGGCAGATACGGAGTCAGTGCGGCGTTGAGGGGATAGCGGATCAGGATCGCCGCCTGCGGTCGATTTGTCAGGCCGGCGAGCGGCTTGGCGATCGCGAACGCGCGGCCGGTCGACAGATTAAGGGTGGCGAGTGTCCGAGACGACCGCGATGCCTCGACCAGATCGTCGACCGCGGCGTCCGATCCGACCGACCTGTCTGCCGCGTGCCAGCGCCCTGCGCCGTCGCTGCGCATGATCGTCGCGATCAGCGGGATCGCAGAAAGCCGTTCGAGCCCCTGCATCTCCATGCCGTCTAGTTGCACCGCGAAGACCACCCAGCCGACCTGCATAGGTGCCATCACCGGGGACATGATGAGTCGGTACACCTGCCCCGCCACCACCACGACCGCGTCGCGCCGACCGTCCGGAACCGCGAAGGGGAACCGCGCGACCGTCGCAGCCAGGGCGCCTGAGGGACCCGTGACCTGGCCGTCCTGATCGACCACGAACGCGGCAGTAACCTCTGCCCGGTTGCTGATATTGGCAAGCGCGGACGCGATCGTCGGCCGATCGCCGCTAGCGACCGCCGCGCGAAATCCGAAATCTCGCGACAAGAGATCGGCCGAGGCGATCAGCGACTGAGACCTGAGCGACCAGAGCCGGTCGTAGACGCTGCCGCTGGTAACGAGTTCCTGACGCACGGAATCGCGCGCGTGCGTCCAGATCATCACCTGCGCGACGACGGCAAGCAGCACCAGCGTCACCGCGAACAGGCTTGCGTACAGCACTGACAGCTTGGTCCGGAGATGACGGAACCGCGGCCAGCGCAGACTCATCACCGGTGCAGCACGAAAGTCGTGGCAAAGCCGGTGGCGGCGACGTCGATCGGCTGGGACGCGGTGCTGCCGGGCGCGCGAATCGATGGGTGCCAGACACGGACCGTGCCTGTCCCCGCGGGAACGCCGGTGATGCTGACATGCCCCGCCTGGTCGGTCAGCGCGGCAAACGGGGTGGCAGACACGAACACGAATCCGCTCATCGAGTCATGGATGTTGCAGCCGAGCGGGACCACACCCGGACGGTCGAACAGGACGGTTCGCGCATCCTCCTGCCCATAGAGTTTCAGATCGAACTTCTTGGTCTTCGAAAACGAATAGACGTGGTGACGCACCCGGTCGCGATTGGGGAAGCCGACCGTCGCGCCGACGGGGACGATCAGCACATGCGGCTGAAACGCGATGTCGCGCTGTTCGATCATGTACGGCCCACGCACCGTCACCGCCGGCGCCTTGGGCGTCTCGATCGTGACCACCGCGCCCGGCAACGGCTTGCCGTCGAAACCACGGACGTCGATCGCCACCGTGGCGGCATGCGCCGCCATCGGCAGTGCGAGCACGACGATCATCGAGGTCAGGCGGAGGACGGATGCGTACATAGCTTGGCCTCTAACGGTCCGAAGATTGCGAAGCCGTAAACGCCACTGACGTCCGGTCATGTCTTTTTCGCTCGGGCTCCGCATCGATAACCCGGCGTGGGAGACCAACAATTAACCAATAGTCTCCATGAGATACCGGATGATTCGCATGTCGCCATCGACCGTCGCCGGATGCATCGCCAAGCTCGCAGTGGCGATCACCGTCGTGACAGCATCCCCCGCCGCGGCGCGCGAGGGTCGTGCCGGCGGTAAGCTCATGCTGACCAACGGCGTCACCACGATCGAGGGCAGTTCGGGCGGCGGCATCTCCACATGGGCGCTGATCGCCGGTAACGAGACCGTCGACGGGATCGGCGGGTCCGCGCATGTCTCGGTCATCCTGCTGCCGGACTATCGGTGGGAAAGCCACGGCGCAGCTATCGGCGTCCACGACCGGCTGGAACTGAGCTATGCCCGACAGAATCTCGACACGCGCGACGTAGGTGAAAAGCTGGGTATCGGCCGCGGCTATACGCTCAACCAGGACGTATTCGGTGCCAAGCTGCGCGTCGTCGGCGATGCCGTCTATGGCAGCCCCTACCTGCCGCAGATCGCAATCGGCGCGCAGTACAAGCACAATCTCGATCCGCAGATCGTCGCTGCGGTCGGTGGACGTCACGCCAGTGGTACCGACATCTACGTGGCTGCCACGAAGCTGCTGCTGCGACAGAGCATCCTGTTCGGCACCACGATCCGCTATACCAAGGCCAACCAGAACGGCCTGCTCGGGTTCGGGGGCGATCGTGGCTCAAATCGCACTGTCCAGGTCGAGGGCACGCTGGGCTATCAGATCTCGCGCCAGTTGGTCGTCGGCGGCGAATACCGGTCGAAACCGGACAATCTCGGGTTCGCCAAGGAGAACGACTGGAAGACCGCCTATGCCGCGTATGCGATCAGCAAAAACCTGACTGCGACCGCGGCCTATGTCGATCTCGGATCGATCGCGACGGCCGAGCGCCAACGCGGCGGCTTCCTGTCGCTCCAGACCGCCTTCTAGGAAACGATTTCGATGCTCTTCCTTGCCCTGCTCGCCCTCCTCCAGACCGCGCCCACGCCGCCCGGCGAGGACCCGGTCGCGCCCCATGCAATGAGCGATGCCAATGCCGGAGGCCGCCCGTTCAAAGGCGTTGCCATGCTCGAGGCGTTTAACGGGGTGGCCGGAATCGACCGGATCGTCGACGATCTGGTGACGACGAGCCAGGCCGATGCGCGGATCGGCGACATCTTCAAGGGGCAGGACATGATCCGCCTGCGCCGCACGCTGAAGGAGCAGTTCTGCGCCCTGCTGAACGGCGGTTGCCGTTACACCGGTCGCGACATGGCGACCGCGCACAAGAACCTCGGCATCCAGGCCAAGGACCTGAACGCGCTGGTCGAAAACCTTCAGGCCGCCATGCGTCGCGAGGGTGTGCCGTTTCCAGTTCAAAACGCCTTCCTCGGCAAGCTTGCCGTTATGAAGCCGGACGTGGTCACCCGGTAGAAGCACTCACGGACGTTCAGCTTCCTGTCCCCGCCTCCCAACTTCAGATGCACGATGATGAAGAGGGTCTCGGGGTCCGCAAAAATCAACTGTTGTGAATGATTGAGTTTTGAGACGGGCCGGGTTGGTGAGCTCAGCGCCAGAATGCCGGCGATTCATCGCTGCTCAGGCGGTATGTCTCGCAATCGGGCTGACAAATCACTGATGTCAGTTGGCTCGAACCTCAGCTGTCGACGGTGCGTCGACGGTGGCCTCTTCGCGACGGATAGTCCCGGCCGCCATTCTGTCGCAGGGCGGATAGGACGCGGCGTAAACCCTCCTCCGCAATTCGGGCAGACGTTGAGCAACTCTGTCTCGACGCACGTCGTACGGAACGTACATCCACAAGTGCAAATGCGCGCGTTCGTCGCCTCGGGCGGCAGATCGCGATCACAGAACTCACAGTTCGGCCTTAGCTCAAGCGCCATGATTTCCTTCCGCATCTTGCGTCGCGGCCCGCGCTGGTTTGGGGGGCTCGACAAGGTGAATGGAGTTACGGCTGTCGCCGATCCGCTTCGGCATTATGTCTGGTGTACGCCCCCGCTCCCCGCGAGCGTCCGCCAGTGGGTCTCCGTCCTGTCGCCAATTGGACCATTCCGTCGACCGGTACGCTCGGCAGCGACATGCTCATCGTCCACGCCTCGCAGACCGGCAATGCCGAACGCATTGCCCGGTTGAGCGCCGCCGCCTTTCCCGGCGCGACCGTCCGTGCGCTGGCGACGCTGGACCAGGACAGCCTGCGCGCCGCCCGCCGCGCGCTGTTCGTGGTCGCGACCTACGGCGAAGGCGACGCCCCCGATCGCGCCCGCAAGTTCGAAGCAACGACGATGGCCGCCCCGATCGACATCGGTGCGCTCGACTATGCCGTGCTGGCACTTGGCGACCGCGAATATCCGGATTTCTGTGCATTCGGACACCGTGTCGACGCGTGGCTTCATGCAAGCGGTGGTCGACTGCTGTTCGACCGCGTCGATCTCGATGGCGCGGACATCGACGCCGAACGGCAATGGCAGCAACAGCTGTCCGCGATCGCCGGCGCGGCGATCCGGTCCAACTGGCAACGCGCGGACTATGCGCCGTGGACGCTCGTATCGCGCGAGCACGTCAATCCGGGCAGTCCGGGCGGCGCGGTCTACCGGATAGTGCTGACACCCTACGCGCCGACCATTTGGACACCCGGCGCGATCGCGGAGGTTCTGCCGCGCCACGACCCGGCACGTGTGGAGCGATGGCTCGCCCGCGTTGGTCGGTGCGACGACCCCGCGTTACGTGAAACGCTGCTGGACAAGGTGCTGCGCGACGACGACGGCGACGCTCCGCTGCAAGCCCTCGCGCACCGCGACTACTCGATTGCCTCCATCGCAGCCTCCGGCGCGGTCGAACTGCTGGTCCGTGCGTGTCCCGCTCCAGATGGAGGGCTCGGGATCGGTTCCGGCTGGTTGACGAAGGTCGCGCCGATCGGTGGCGCCATCCTTCTGCGTATCCGCGACAACCCAGGGTTCGGGCCGGCCGACCCGACGGTACCGATCGTCCTGATCGGAAACGGGACAGGACTTGCCGGCCTAATGGCGCATCTGCGTGATCGCGCAGCCGTCGGCGGCGCCCCGGCATGGCTGCTGTACGGCGAGCGGTCGGGTGCTCACGACCGACCTTTCGCCGCGGAACTGGAAACGCTTTCCGCTGATGGGTCACTGACCCGGATCGATCGTGCCTTTTCGCGCGACGCGGAGTGTGGCCGCTACGTCCAGCACCTCGTCGCCGATGCTGCTGACGAGATGCTCGAATGGGCGGATCGTGGCGCGGCCATCTATTGTGTGCGGCAGCCTTGCCGGCATGGCGAGCGCCGTCGATGCGGCGTTGCGCGCCATCCTAGGCGATGCGCGACTTGAGGAGATGGCCGAACAGGGCGGATATTGTCGCGATATCTATTAGGCAGGTCCCAGAGTCACGGCAGCCGAACGGTCCCTGTCCCTAGCGAGGGCGATCAGAAGCACGATGGCGACCCCGAGAACGACCGATGCCAGCGGACGGCTGAAGGCCAACCCACCATGATCGACCGGCTTGTCGAGGAAATCTCCCACCGCGGCACCTAGCGGGCGGGTCAGGATGAAGGCGGTCCAGAACAGGGTGACCCGGCTGACGCTTGTCTTGGCGTACAGCAGCACCAGCAGGGCAAGGCCGGCCGAGAAGATGGCTGCCGCGCCTATGTAGCCGAGCCCGCCGGTATCGGCGAACCAGTCGCCTAGCGCGGTGCCGAGCGTCTGCGAGACGGTAATCGTGATCCAGTAGAACAGTTCCGCACGCGGTTCGTGCACTGTCTCGACCGCGATCGAGCCGAGCGTGCGATACCAGGCGAACAGCGCCACCAGGACGAGCGTCAGTAGCAGCGCCGACCCACCGGCATAGCCGATCCCGAGTGAGCGCGTGGCGAAGTCCGCCATCGTCGTGCCCGCCGTGGTCGAGGCGATGATCGTCGCCCAATAGAGGAACGGCCGATAGCGTGTCGCGCCGATCTGCAAGGCGACCAGGAGGACCAGCGCGCCGAGGAAGATCGCGCTGCCGATCAGATAGCCGAGGTTCATCGACATGCTGACGGTATCGCCGGCGGTTTCGCCCAGCGTGGTCGCGAGGATCTTGATGATCCAGAAGCCGAGCGTGACCGCAGGCACCTTGATGATGGCGGCGCGGACGGGGTCTGACAGCGGCATCGGGCGATCTCCAACGAACGGCGCGACATCTAGACCTTTGCTGGCACGGCGCGAAGAGGCGCCTGCAAACATTGGGGAATGGTGTAGCGCCGCAAGCTGCTCTCAATCGGGTGCCGCCAAGCGGGAGCATGCCCCCGATACGCCCGATCCTGATGTTCGCGCACTGCTATCGTCCGAAAACCGGCCGGCGGCATCGCTCGCTGCGTCGGCGAAGACTTAGGCTGTCGGGCATGAAAGCGATGTGCTCAAGCCGACGTTGCCTGCCGACGCGCAAGCCCGGATTGGCATCGTTATGGTCCGGGTCTCTAGCGGCGGCACGCGTTGGTTTTTGGAAAGCGGTGGTCCATGCCGTTCGCAATCGTCCCCCTTATTCCGGAACAACGATCCAGCTTCGGTGAAGGCTCTGCGTGAACCTTATTTGCCAGGATCAGGACCGCTCAGGTCAACAAACTCGCCGGCCGGATCGAGTCCGATCGCGACGAGCAAGGTGTGACGAGATAGACAAGAGCGAACTCGTCAAACCCGAACCAATCGGGCCATCGAAAGCCGATGGCCTGCGAACGCCGAGCGGCCGTGGGCGATCACCCCCATGCTGCAAATGACCCGCTATCGCGGGCATGCACGCTGGGCCTTTGCCAGTCTCTGCTCTCGCTTAGGGCTGCTCCCCAACCGGGGCGACATACTCGCCCATGTCGGGCGCCTCATCCTGCAACTCGCCGCGCTGCAGGTTCGAATGGCGGATGCCGTAGGCGAAATACAGCACCACCCCGCCCGCCAGATACCAGAGGAAGAACATCAGCACCTTCATCGGCACCGTGGTGATCAGGTAGACGCACGACGCGATGCCCAGCAGGGGTACTACCGGATAAAGCGGTACCGTAAAGCCGCGCGGCAAGTCGGGCGCGGCCCGGCGCAGATAGATGACTGACAGGCAGACGATCGAGAACGCCGACAGCGTCCCGACCGATGTCATGTCGCCGAGCACGTTGATGTCGAAGAACCCCGCCGCCACCGCAGTGATGACGCCGACCAGCACCGTGTTGACATAGGGCGTCTTGAAGGTCGGGTGCACGGTCGCGAACACCCGCGGCAACAGGCCGTCGCGCGCCATCGTGTAGAAGATCCGGGTCTGGCCGTACATCAGCACCAGTACCACCGACGTCAGGCCGATGATCGCGCCGATCTTGATGAGTTTGGCGAGCCAGCTCCAGGTCGGGCCGAAACTGTCGACCACCACGGCGACCGGATCGGGCACGTTGAGCGCGGTATAGGGCACCAGCAGCGTCATGATCGCGGCGACGAGCATGTAGATCAGCGTGCAGACGACCAGCGCCCCGATGATCCCGAACGGCATGTCCTTTTTGGGATCCTTCGCCTCCTGCCCCGCCGTCGAGATCGCCTCGAAGCCGACATAGGCAAAGAACACGATCGAGGCGGCGCGCATGATCCCGTCGACGCCGAACTTGCCGTCGCCTTGGCTGGCGGGGATGAACGGCGTCCAGTTGCGCGCGACCAATTCGTTGAAGTGCGACAGCACGATCGCGCCGCCGACCGCGATGAAGGCGACCAGCACGCCGACCTTGATCGCGACGATGATCGTGTTGACCTTGGCCGATTCCGCCACGCCTCGCACCAGCAGCGCGGCGAGTGCGAGGCAGATCAGGAACGCCGGCAGGTTGAAGATCGTCGTCACCGGCCGTCCGTCGAGCAGCACGGGCACACCGCCCCGCATCAGCGGGTACCCGGCCGGTCCGGTGAACTGCGGCGGAATGTGCACGCCGAAATCGCCCAGCAGGCTTACCATATAGCCCGACCAGCCGACCGCCACCACCGACGCCGCCAGCCCGTATTCGAGCATCAGCAGCGCGCCCATCATCCACGCGACGAACTCGCCCAGCGTCGTGTAGCCATAGGTGTACGCCGATCCCGACACCGGCAACGTCGACGACAGCTCGGCATAGCACAGCCCGGCAAACGCACAGACGATGCCCGCCACGACGAACGACAACAGCACCGCCGGTCCTGCATGCAGCGCGGCCGCCGAGCCGGTGCGCACGAAGATGCCCGCGCCGATGATGCAGCCGATGCCCAGCATCAGCAGGTTCCATTTGCCCAGCGTACGCTTCAGCTCGCTCGCCGCGGTTTCGCGTTGCACCTGCGCAATGGATTTGCGCGCGAACATGCGCTCGACGATGCCCCTCGCGGCCTTGGTTGCCATATTTCCCCCGGGGTCAGATAAGCCAGCCAACGCGTCTAAGCGCAGCGACCAACCGGGACAACGCAATCTTCCTACTTTCTAGGGGGTTAGCGTTTCGAAGCCCTTGGCAGACACACGGCTGCCCTGCGCTCCACAACGCGACACTCGGCCACCGTTGGTGATCGACTGCTGTCATCAATCGTATCCGAATAATCGATTGGACAAATGTCGGTCATTTCCTGCATCTTCCGATCACGCAGGTAACACTGATTGAGAGAGGACGCCGACATGGCCGATTACGAACAGCCCAAGAGCAGCGGTTGCCCCATGGGCCCCAACGGTGGCGGCGAGGTCAAGGCCCGCTCGCTGCTCGGCCGTACGAACAAGGATTGGTGGCCGGATGCGCTGCCGATCGACATGCTGCACCAGCATGGCGTCTCCCCCGACCCGATGGGCGAAGAGTTCGACTATGCCGAGTCGTTCCAGCAGCTCGACTATGCCGCATTGAAGGCGGACCTGACCGCGCTGATGACCGACAGCAAGTCCTGGTGGCCTGCCGATTACGGTCACTACGGCCCCTTCATGATCCGCATGGCATGGCACGCCGCCGGCACCTACCGCGTGACCGATGGTCGCGGTGGTTCTTCGTCGGGCCAGCAGCGTTTCGAGCCGCTCAACTCGTGGCCGGACAACGGCAACCTCGACAAGGCGCGTCGCCTGTTGTGGCCGCTGAAGCAGAAGTACGGCAAGAACATCAGCTGGGCCGATCTGTTCATCCTCGCCGGCAACGTCGCGATCGAGAGCATGGGCGGACCGATCTTCGGTTTTGCCGGTGGCCGCAAGGACGTCTTCGCCTCCGAGGGCGATACATTCTGGGGCGCCGAGGAGTTGTGGGTCAACGAGGGTGCGCAGACGCGCATCAGCGAGGACATGCCCGAGCTCGAAGGCCCGCTGGCTGCGATCCAGATGGGTCTCATCTACGTCAATCCGGAAGGTCCGGGCGGTGATCCGAACCCGCTCCTGTCGGCACGCGACATGAAGGCAACCTTCCTGCGGATGGCGATGAACTCCGAGGAAACCGTCGCGCTGACCGCCGGCGGCCACGCGTTCGGCAAGTCGCATGGCGCCAAGCCCGCGCCGCATTTCAAGGCACCGTCTTCGGAATCCGTGCACATGCAGGGTCTCGGCTGGCTGACCGACAGCGAAGAGATCGGCCAGGGCCACATCACGACTTCGGGCATCGAGGGCGCATGGTCGAACAACCCGACCAAGTGGACCGGCGATTACCTGCGCCTGCTGTTCAAGTACGACTATGAGCTGACCGAGAGCCCGGCCGGTGCAAAGCAGTGGCAGCCAGTCAACCCGGCACCCGAGGACATGGCACCCGACGCGCGCGATCCGAACAAGCGCGTGCCGACGATGATGACCACCGCCGACATGGCACTGAAGATGGACCCCGAGTTCCGCGAGATCGCGCTGCGTTTCCGCGACGATCAGTCGGCACTCGACGACGCGTTCGCACGCGCCTGGTTCAAGCTGACGCACCGCGACATGGGTCCGCGCGTTCGCTACCTCGGGCCCGAGGTTCCGGAAGAGACGCTGATCTGGCAGGATCCGGTTCCCGAGGGCACCGCGCCGTCGGACGCCGACGTCGCTGCGTTCAAGGACGCCGTGCTGTCGAGCGGGCTGACGATCGGCCAGCTGGTCAAGACCGCCTGGGCATCGGCATCGAGCTATCGTCGGTCGGACCACCGCGGTGGTGCAAACGGTGCGCGCATCGCGCTCGCCCCGCAGAAGGACTGGCCGGTCAACGAGCCAGAGCAGCTGAGCAAGGTCCTTGCCAAGCTCAACGAGTTGCGCGGCAACATGTCGCTCGCCGATGCGATCGTGCTGGCCGGTTCGGCTGCGGTCGAGAAGGCAGCGCGGGATGCCGGCCACGACGTATCGGTGCCGTTCCTCGGTGGACGCGGCGATGCCACGCAGGAGTGGACCGATGTCGAGAGCTTCGTGTGGATGGAGCCGCAGGCCGATGGCTTCCGCAACTATTTGAAGACGCGTCATCCGGTGAAGACCGAGGAGCTGCTGCTCGACAAGGCTTCGCTTCTCGGCCTGTCCGCGCCGGAGATGACCGTGCTGGTCGGTGGCCTGCGCGTACTCGGTGCGAACTTCGGCGATGCGCCAGAGGGCGTACTCACCGAGCGCAAGGGCCAGCTGACCAACGACTTCTTCGTCAACCTGCTCGACAACGACACCTTCTGGGACCTGGTCGACACGTCGAGCGACGAGAAGTTCATCGGCTACGATCGTGGCGGTCGCGAGAAGAAGTGGCAGGCGACCCGCACCGACCTGATCTTCGGCTCGAACTCGCAGCTGCGCGCGACGGCTGAAGTCTATGCCGAGAACGGTCACGAGCAGAAGTTCGTGCGCGACTTCGTCAAGGCATGGGTCAAGGTCATGAACGCCGACCGTTTCGACGTCACGGCCAAGCCCGTGTCGTCCAACCAGGCGACCTGAGCTTCGGTGACATGAATATAAGCCGTGGTGGGTCGGACAATGTTCCGGAACACCACGGCTTAGCTGTGACTGGCCTATGTTGTTCATAGGCAATTACACGGAACCCGCCCTCGCTCGTCGTCTGTGGCCGTTGCGCTACACACGTATGCGAGGCGGTCTGCGAAAGCGCCGGTTATCAGATCTTCGCAAAGACGATCGCATTCGTCACGCCGCTTCAGCAACGCCCAAAGACACCCGTTTCGGCGGTAGACAGACGGATCGCGTGATCGCGACAGGGCCAGCCAGAGAAGCCGATTTCGACAGGTTCCTGGCGATGCTCATCGACCCAACCAATGTTACGCGGATGCCTTAGCTCACGGCGCAGTTCGTATGAGCAATTTTGCGCTAAATTTTATAGTTTTCGGCAAAGGCTCGGGAGGAGACGGAACCCTAACGTCTCGCAATTCTCGACGATGACGTGAGGATCACCGTGCGAGCCAGCCGCCATCGACGGCAAGGATGTGGCCCTGGACGTAGTTGGCTGCTGCCGACGACAGGAACACCGCCGCACCGCCGAGATCGCTCGCGTCGCCCCATTTCCCTGCCGGGATGCGGTCGAGGATCGATCGGTTGCGGGTCTCGTCCGCCTGTAGCGCGACGGTGTTGTTCGTCGCGATGTATCCCGGTGCGATCGCGTTGACGTTGATGCCCTTGGCCGCCCACTCGTTCGCCAGCAGCTTGGTGAGGCCGCCGATCCCCGACTTGGACGCAGTGTAGCTCGGCACGCGGATACCGCCCTGGAACGTCAGCATCGAGGCGATGTTGACGATCTTGCCGCCACCGTTCGCGATCATGTGGCGGCCGGCGGCCTGGCACAGGAAGAACACCGACTTGAGGTTGGTGTCGATCACCGCGTCCCAATCGGCTTCGGTGAAATCGACCGCGTCGGCGCGACGGATGATGCCGGCGTTGTTGATCAGGATGTCGAGACCGCCGAGCTTCGCGATCGTCTCGTCGACGACGCGCTGTACGGGTTCGATCGTCGACAGGTCGGCGGAGACGATCTCGGCTTTCCGTCCGAGTGCGCGGATCTGCGCTACCGTGTCTTCGGCAGGCGTGCGGCCGACGCAGGCGACGTCCGCGCCAGCGGTCGCGAGGGCCACGGCGATCGCCTGGCCGATGCCGGTGTTGGCGCCGGTGACGATGGCGACCTTGCCGGTCAGGTTGAAGGGGTCAGGTACGGAAGAAGTGGTCATGCTTTCTCTCTCGTTCCCCTCCCGCCTGCGGGAGGGGCTAGGGGAGGGGAAATGCGGACCAACGCTCGTGGACACGCCCTCCCCCGACCCCTCCCGTGAACGGGAGGGGAGCAAAAGTTACGCCAGCTGGCAGATATCCAGGACGTTCATGTCGGTATAATCCTGGTTCTCGCCCGCCATGGCCCAGATGAACGCATAAGCCTTCGTCCCCGAACCCATGTGGATCGACCAGGGCGGGCTGATCACCGCTTCCTCGTTCGCCATGACGATGTGGCGGGTCGCCTCGCCCTCGCCCATGTAATGGAACACGCGATCCTTCTCGAGATCGTCGAGTTCGAAGTAGAAATAGATCTCGCTGCGACGCTCGTGAATGTGCGGCGGCATCGTGTTCCAGACCGAACCGGGCTTCAACACCGTCAGCCCCATGACCAGCTGCGCGCTGTCACAGATGCCCGGGATGACCATCTGGTAGATCGTCCGCTCGTTCGAGTCCTCGAGGCTCCCGCGCTCCAGCGTCGTCGCATCGCCGACCGAGATCACGCGCGTCGTGAACGCCTTGTGCGCGGGGCACGACGCCAGATAGAAACGCGCGCCGTCGCCGGAGAACTGCACGTCCTTGGCGCCCATCGTCACGTACAGGCAATCCTTGTTGCCGAGCGTAAACGTCTCGCCGTCGACCGTGACGGTGCCCGTGACCTTGCCGACATTGACGACCGCAAGCTCGCGACGCTCCAGGAACGGGTGCCCTGCCGCCGACGCAGGCTCAGCCTGGTCGGGCAGTTTCACAGCTCCGCTCGCGACGGCGACGCCGCCGATCACGAAGCGCTCGGCATGCGTGTAGTTGAGCACGCACTCGCCTTCGCGGAACAGGTCCTGGATCAGGTACCGGTCGCGCAGTTCGTCGTTGGAGACGCACTCCATCATGTCAGGATGCGTGGCGTAATAGGTGCGGTCGTACATGCGGGACTCCGATGGCCGAGAGATGGGTGCCGGAAGCGACACCTCAGTTGATAGAACCGATACCGCTCCGCATATTTTGGCGCAAGTGACCACAATACGGGATTTTCAAATCAATCGCGACCTGCGTCCCCAAGACGGCGTTTGCCCAACGCCTCCGGCGATTGGATGGTCGAACGGTCGAGCGCTTCGCGGATCAATGCCAGACACTGGATTGCGGCGAGACCCCATTGCGCGGACGCGTTGGTCGAGACGCCGGGCCATTCGGTGACGTGCCCTTCGGTATGCCGCGGATCGCTCGGCCATGTGCCAAGCCCTGCATCGCCCGACAGGAATTCGCCCGCCGCTCGGGCAGCGAGCGTCGCATCCTGCGTTTCGTGCGCGACGTACGCGGTGAGCCGCGAATGGGCCTCACGGAGGTTGCGCGGGCCAAACGGTGCGCCGAACTTTGCCAGATATTCGGCCTGCGGCGCGTTGTACCATCGGCAGTAATCGAGCCAGGCGGTGCGATAGCGGGGCACATCGAGCAGGCGGATCAGTTCAGAGCTCACCTCGACCGCGCCGAACACCGCGTTGAGATGCGAGAGCCGGATACCGCGATTCTGGTCGATGAACCGTCCCGAGGCGAGATCGAACGGCGCGCTACCGGTCATCCAGCCGTGCGGCAGGCGGCCGATACTATCAAGCCCCGCGACGATTCGGTCGCGCCAGCGGGAGTCACCGGTCCGCTCCCATTCGGTCAGCCAAGCCGCAGCGAGCGGGCACCAGGTCGTGCCGAAAGTCATCTCGATCGTACCCGTCGGTAGCACAGACTTCTTCGCCCCCGGCACCTTCCGCCCGATCTCGACCTGCTGGAGCGTCTGGTCGGAGGTGAGCAGGTCGCGCATCAGGTCGCCGACGCGCTCGTCCGCGGTCAGATAATAGAAGATGCGGCGATAGCTCGCGTTGCTGACGCGTGGCTGTTTCGAGCTGTCGCTCCAGTGCTGGACGCCGTGGCGCGTGCCCATGCCGGCGAAACGCCCGCCATGATACACATCGACCTCGCCGGTGTGGCGAGTCATCGCTTCGGCAAAGCGGAACGCCTGCGCGTTGCCGGTGCGCAGGACCGAATACCAGAGCCACAGGTCGGGCGAGAGCTCGCTGTTGTCCCACGCAAACCCGCCGATATCATACCGCCAGCGATGCCGGTCGATGTCATAGGTGTGCATGATGTCGCCGTGGTTCCAGAACCCGTACCAGGACCGGCGGTCGACCTCGCCCGCGTAGAAGTCGATCAAATTGTCGAGCTGGTTCTCGATCGCGGTGCGGTTCGGCGTCGAGCGATCGGGCAGGCCCCAGTCGCCGAACACGTGCGCGGCGTGGAGGTGTTCGGGGCTCGCCATCAATTGCGGCGGTGTCGCTTGAGCCTTCGCCATCTGCGCGAGCGTCACGGTGTCGGGCGTTGCAGACAACGCCCAGAGCGTCAGTTCACTGGTCCGCGCGATGCCGGATGCGTCGTCCCAGCCTGGCTCGTAATCCTCATAGGTGACGGACAGCCCTTCGTTCTGTGCGGCAAATCCCTCCATCCCCATCGCGCCGTGATAGGGGCGCAGGTCCATCGCTGGCGCCTCGGGCGACCACAGCCACGCAGTCAGCCGCGCCGCATCGCCATCCGCACCGTCGATGTGGAGCGCGGTCGGATGACGCTGCCAGAAATAGCGTTGGCCAATTGCGACGCCGCCGTCGGGACCGCCGACATACGCAAGACCCGGCGCCCGCGCGCCCTCGTCGGCGTCGATCCAACCCTGGCCGGGCGCGGTCCGCTTGGTCAGTTGCCAGCCATTGGCGTTGGGCTGTTCGAGGCGGAAGTCGCCCCAGGCGGGGATTCGCTCCAGCGTGTCGCGCACCGCTGGCGCCATCGTTGCCAGCGGCGGGGTTGCGCGACCGGCGACCTGCGCGTCGCGAAACGCTCGGCCGGGGTCGCGCCGCAGACCGGTAAGCGGTCGCACGCCCTCGGCGAACATCTGGCCGTCGGTGGCGATGCGGACATGGCGATCGTGGAGTACGCCACGCATCGGCACGGACGCCTGTACGCCGAGGCTCGCGAGGAAATCCCGACCGGGATTGCCGTCGAACACGAAGCTGTGGACGATCCGCAACGCCGCCGATCCGGCATAGGCATAGAGCCGCACCGTAAAGGGGAGCCAGCGACGATCGGCCATCGCGTGCCGCCCCTCGATCCTGACGACCGCGCGGACGGGGCCGCGTTGCTCGATGGTCACCTTTTCGATCTCGCCGGCGAACGACATGGGTTCGCCGTGGAGCGGGTCGGACTTTACCGAACCAACCAGAGAAACCGCACCGAGTACGAGCCGCCCGGACTGGCTCGCCGAGCGGACCAATGCGGGGCCGGTGCGACCGATCTCCCAGCGCAGGTCGCCGACGTCGATGACCACCGCATCGGTCGTCTCGGTGACCTTCACCGCGCGCGCCGGTGCCGTCGCCCGACCGCGCGTGACGATCAGGCCAGCGGGCGCGACATCGGCGGGTATCGCGTGCGCGCTCCACTTGATCGAGCCGTCGGGCCAGCTCGCGGTGGTCCAGGTCTGCGCAGGTATGTCAGCGCCGTCGGCGTTACGAACCGCGAGCGCGGTGTTGCGCTTCAGCACGCCACGCGGCCAGGCGACGCCGAACGTCTGCCCCATGTGCACCGCCGGCGCAGCACCGTCGATCCAGCGGATCGGGGCGGGCTGGAACGCGGGCGCGGGCGCGGCATCGAGCCGGACCGGCAGCAACGCGGTCGCCCCGCCGAGCAGCGCCGCCTTCAGCGTATCGCGCCGCGTTGGGTTCATCGGGGTCATGATCGTCTCCATCAGCGGCGCGTGATCGACAGGTGGCGGATGCGCAGGTGGCTCCACGTGGTCCGGAGCCCGAACTGTCCAGACGCATAGGGTGCGGGATCGGCGAGCGTGAACACCCGCCGCCCGTCGCGCTCGACCGCCACCGTCCGCCCGTCCGCGATCAGCCGGATCGTAGTCCAGCGATTGGGCTGAAGCATGTCGGCGGTGTCGCGCCTGTCGTGCTGAGGCAGCAGAGGGCGATCGCCGGCGCGGCCGACATAGCGGCGGAAGCGGGTCGTCGTGTTCCGGTTACCGCCGATGCCGACATAATAGGTGCGCAGGCTGTCATAGTCCGCGAAGGCGCCGCTGCGGCGGTGGACGAGAACGGAACTGCCGTCGTCTTCACGGGCCATCCAGAACGCGTTGAGGTCGCTGACTTTGTCGTTCACGCCGCCCTGCGATACCGCCATCGCCTGAAACCGAATGACGACCGGTCCCGCGACCGGCTTGCGCCACCAGAGCGTCAGGCCCTTCGCGGTATCGATATCGATGATCCCGCGGCGTTCGGTGACTCGCGCCGCGGGGTCCTTGGCTTCGACGACCCAATCGGCGAGCGGCTGGCGGGCGATCGACATCGACGGCACGTTGGCGAGGATACCCGCTGCGATGTGAAGCCGTGCATTCAAGCGCATGCTGCCCTCCCCGTGCGCTGTCATCGCGCTCCGCCATTGCATAGGCCGCGAAATCGTCGCCGCCAAGTTCGTTCCGAATATTAGTTAGTCATTCCACATGATGGTTATTTAATCGAGATGACGGTTGCTCTTTGCGGAACGGCGTCGCATCATGCGGGAAAGAAGACGCGGGAGAGTGTGGGTGAAGAACGGCCTGTTGATAGCCATCGCTCTGGTTGCGCCTTCATTGGGTGGTGCCTCCCCTGCCCCGATGCGGATTTTCATCGCCAGCGACTCGACCGCACAGGATTACAAGGCGGATCGCTATCCGCAGTCGGGTTGGGGCACGATGCTGCGTTGTGCCGTGGCGTCAAACGTCAGCATCGAGAACCGCGCGATCGGCGGGCGCAGCACCAACAGCTTCATCCGCGAGGGGCGGCTCGACAAGATCGCCGCGGACCTGCGAAAGGGCGACACGCTCCTGATCCAGTTCGGTCACAACGATGCGAGTGTCGACAAGCCCGAACGCTTCACGACTGTCGAGCAGTATCGCGCGAACCTCCGCCGCTTTCTCGACGTCGCCAGCCATGCGGGTGCGAAGGCGGTGATCCTGACCCCGGTCGCGCGACGCGACTTCAAGGACGGGGTCGAGCAACCGAGCTTTCCGACCTATGCCGATGCGGCGCGACAGGTTGCGCACGAGACGCGGACGCCGCTGATCGATCTCGGCAAGACGTCACAGGCGTGGGTGCAGGCGGCCGGGGCCGACGCGGCGAAGGGGTATTACCTGCATTACACCGGCGCAGCAGGAGCGCCCGGCTATCCCACCGGCGTGGCCGACGACACGCATTTCAGCGAAATCGGCGCACGGCGGGTTGCCGATCTTGTGGCAACCGGGCTCCACCGTCTGAAGCTGCCGATCGCGCGGTACGTGACGCCTGGGACTCCTGCCCTGACACGCGCGACGCCAGCGGGTGGCCCGTCGTGCGGCTGATCGGCGCGCTGGCTCTAGGATTTGCCTTGATGAGTACGGCGGCAGAAGCGCAGGTACGGAGGTTCGTGTTCGGTGATGCCTCGGCTACAAAAGACGCCGTGCCGGTGGCGGCCGGGCGCGCTTATGCGGACGGCTTCGGTTTCGAGGGCGGCAACCCCGCGCTGTTCTCGGTTGCGGTTCCGCCAGGCAATTATCGGGTGACGGTGACGCTCGGCCTGCCAAAGGTACGCACCGACACCAGTATCAAGGCGGAGTCGCGACGCTTGATGCTCGATACGGTCGTCGTGCCGGCAGGGCGATCGATCACGCAGAGCTTCGTCGTCAACGTCCGTAACGCCGCGCTCACCCCGCCGCCGCTGAATGCGCCGGGTGGGACCGCGGTGCTGCTCAAGCCACGCGAGCGCGGTTCGTTCAGTTGGGACGACCGGCTGACGCTGGAGATGCTCGGCGCGAGGCCCGGCGTGACCACGATCACGATCGAGCCGGTCAGCGTGCCGACGATCTTCCTGCTCGGCGACTCCACCGTCACCGACCAGCCTGCCGAGCCTGCCGCGAGCTGGGGGCAGATGCTCCCCGCGCTCTTCCGTCCGGACATCGCCGTCGCCAATCACGCTGAATCGGGCGAGACGATGAAGTCGTTCATGACCGAACTTCGCTTCGCCAAGGTGCTGGAGTCCGCGAAGCCGGGCGACTGGGCGCTGATCCAGTTCGGCCACAACGACCAGAAGGTGCAGTGGCCGCAGACCTACGCCGCTGCCGAGACGACCTATCGGGATTACCTCCGCGCGTGGATCGCGGAGTTCCGTCGGCGGGGCGTCGAGCCTGTGCTCGTGACCTCGCCCGAACGGCGGATGTGGGCGGGCGACAAGATCCGCCCGACGCTTGCGGACTATGCCGCGGCGGTGAAGGCGGTCGGCGCGGAATTACGCGTGCCGGTGATCGACCTGAATGCCGCGAGCATCCGCTTCTACGAAGCGCTCGGCCCGACCCGCGCGCCGCTCGCGTTCAACGATGGCGGCAAGGACGCGACGCATCACGACAATTACGGCGCGTGGATGCTCGCGCGGGCGGTAGCGGCGGGCATTGCTACCGCGAAACTGCCGCTCGCTAAGCATCTAAAACTGGATCTGACAGCATTCGATGCGGGCTATCCGCCCGACCCTGCCACGTTCCGGCTTGCGCCGAGCGTGGCGCATGATTCCACCCGACCGGACGGAAACTGAGATGACCACGCGACGTACGATCCTGGCCGGTGGTCTCGCCAGTGGGCTCGCCAGCCTGCTGCCGCTCCGCGCATTCGCTCAAGATACGAAGCTTGCGGTGGAGAGGTTTGCGCTCTGGCCTTGTGCGGCACCCGGAGCCCCGACACCGGCGGTCGTCGACCAGTGGGTCAAGCGTTCGCCGACCGGTGCGGCGGACGACATCGCCTGGCCGCATGTCGCAGCGCCGATGCTGACGGTGGTGCGGCCGGAGAAGCCCAACGGCGCGGCGGTGCTGATCTGTCCGGGCGGCGGTTACGCGCGCGTAGCGGTTGGCCGGACCGGCGGCGGCATCGCGCGCGATTTCGCGGCGCGCGGGATCACCGCCTTCGAGCTGCTCTATCGCCTGCCGCACGATGGCTGGGCCGCGGGACCAGATGCGCCGTTGCAGGATGCGCAGCGGGCGATGCGCGTGATCCGCGCGGGTGCGGGCACGCGCTGGACGGTCGACCCGGCGCGCGTTGCCGTCACAGGCTTCTCCGCTGGCGGGCATCTCGCGGCGCGGCTGGCGTCCCGGTCGGCCATGCCGAGCTACGCGCCGATCGACATGGCCGATCACCTGTCCGCAAAGCCTGCTATCGCGGGGATGTTCTTTCCCGTCGTGACGATGCTCGATGACGGCGTGCATGCGCAATCGCGCCGCGAATTGCTCGGCGCGCATGCCGCAGATTCCGCGTGGCAGCGCCGCTATTCGACACAGCTGGATCTCCCGGCCGACATGCCGCCGAGCTTCGTGATGGCGAACGCCGACGATCCCGCGGTGCCGGCGCGGAACAGTATCCTGCTGTACGAAGCGCTGCATGCCGCCAAGATCCCCACGGAATTGTTGATGTTCGAAAAAGGTGGCCATGGCCCGCCTGCCCCGCACCGCGACGGCACGCCGATACCGTGGATGGACCTTTTCCTGGCCTGGTCGCGCGACCATGGCTGGCCTGCGTGACGACAAGGATCTGACGATGCGAAACACTGTATTCGGGCTGAGCATCGCGCTCGCCGTCGCCGCGCCCTCGATCGCGGCGGCGCCCGCGTCGTGGATCGATGCCAAGACCGGCCACAAGGTCCTTCGGCTGTCCGACGCACCCGGCAATTACGCGCTCTATTTCAACTACAACGCCTACACGCCGCAGGGCGACCTGATGATATTCCAGACTGCCGACGGTATCTCGGTGGCGGATACGAAGACATGGGCGGTCAGATCCTTGCTGCACCGGCCGGGCGCTCACCTGCTGTTCGCCGGTCACAAGACACGCACCGCGTATTTCTCCGAACAGGCCAAGGGTGGCGACGACGCGCCGATCACGATCTATGCCGCCGACATCGATACGGCCAAGGTCCGCAAGATCGCGGTGGTGCCGAAGGGCAGCCGGATCGATACGCTCAACGCCGACGAGACATTGCTCGGCGGGCAGGTCGCCTCGCGCGACATGCCGCTCCAGCCCAACGCGGCGGGCGTCGATATCAAAACCGGACAGACGGCGTACGCGGCGAACTGGCCCGACGGCCGGCCAATGGTCTATGCCGACGCCAAGGAGTTCCGGCTGAACCAGCGGCTCGACGCCAAGATCCCGATGGAGATCTTCACCATCGACGTGACGACCGGGCAGCGGCGCAGCGTGGTGAAGGCGACCGACTGGCTGAATCACCTGCAATTCTCGCCGACCGACTCGACGCTGCTCATGTATTGCCATGAGGGGCCGTGGCACCGCGTCGACCGAATCTGGACCATCCGCACCGACGGCAGCCAGATGACCAAGGTCCACACGCGGACGATGAACATGGAGATCGCCGGCCACGAATTCTGGTCGCCCGACGGCAAGACGATCTGGTACGATCTGCAAACGCCGCGCGGCGAGGATTTCTGGCTGGCCGGCTATGACGTCGCCACCGCCAAGCGCCGCTGGTACCACCTCGAACGCAACGAATGGTCGGTCCATTATAACGTCTCGGCGGACCAGACACTGTTCTCGGGCGACGGCGGCGACAGCGAGATGGTCGCGCACGCCCCCGACGGGAAATGGATGTACCTTTTCCGCCCAAAGCCCGTGCCCGACGTCGCCGGGATCCGCGCCGACAATGCCGACAGCCTGATCGAAGCGGGAACCTTCGCCGCGGAGAAACTCGTCGACATGGGCAAGCAGGATTACAAGCTCGAGCCCAACGCGCGCTTCTCGCCGGACGGAAAATGGCTGATCTTCCGCGCGAACATCGAGGGCAAGGCGGCGATCTACGCGGTGGAGATCGCCAAGCCCCGGTCCTGACGGCCGGCAGCCTCAGTCGGCGTCGTCCGACGGCCTGAGGCTGCCCGGAAAATAGCCAAGATGCGGCGGCTGATTATAGGCAGTGTTCTGCCAAGCGACGCCCGCGCGGTAGACCGGGTCCTGCATCAGCGTGACGAGGCGGTGCCTGGTTGGGTACGGCGTCACGTAGATGCGCAGTTCGCGGTTGTCGGCCGAGCGCCACACTACCTCCTCGCGCCAGTCACCGAGAATATCCGCCTGTAGCGCAGGGTTGGATTTGGTGCCGTTGTTCGATGCGACGTCGGTCGGATGCAGCAACGGCGAGGCGGTACCTGTCTTCCAGTTCCATTTGCTGATCGTCGTACCGTCGAGCAATTCCTGAAGCAGGTCGCCGTCCCAGTAGAGCGCGAAGTTGGTCTGGCGCGGTGCCGGACCGATCGCGCGACCCTTCACGTCGAACAGGTCGCGGCTGTTCGAGCCCCATAGCTCGGCCCCGACATGACGTGGGTCGATATCCGCGGCGAGCCCGCGGCCCGTGTCGGTATCGGCAGGCTTGGTCCACAGGACCGCGCCGGTGCGCGCGTCGAGCAGTGCCGAGCCGATCCCGCCATTGGTCTTTACCTGCTCATGCACGCCCCATTTCTCGAGACCCGGACGCAACGGGTCGAGATCGGCGACATGCATCGCGTCGCCGTGGAACAGCGGCACGGTCCACAATCCCTTGCCGTCGTCGTCGACCGCCATCGATCCGTAGATCACCTCGTCGCGGCCATCGCCGTCGACATCGGCGATGCTCAGCTGGTGGTTGCCGCGGTCGGCATAGTCGGCGTTACCCGGCGCGGCGCTGTCGAACAGCCAGCGCTTGGTCAGCTTGCCACCGCGATAATCCCACGCAGCGATCGCGGTGCGCGCATAATAGCCGCGGCCGAAGATCATGCTGGGATGCTGCCCGTCCAGATACGCTGTCCCGGCCAGAAACCGGTCGGAGCGGTTGGCATAGCCATCGCCCCACGTCTCGCGCATCTGGTCGAAGCTAGGATTGCCGCCGGGAAAGCGCGGCGGATCATAGGCCGCGATGGCGAGCGCCTTGCCGGAGCGGCCGTCGAACACCGTCAGATATTCCGGACCCTTCAGGATGCGGCCGACAAGCGGCGCGACCTTGGTGCCATCCGCCAGCACTTTAGCGCCGGTCTTGTCCGGTTGCGGGACTTCGCCGTCGCGACCGCGCCAGTCCGCCTTCGCATCGCCAATCGTGACTCCGGTGCCATCGACGGTGCCGTCCGCGGTCTTCATCGCTATTTCCGCGCGACCATCGCCATCGTAATCGGCGACCTGGAACTGCGTGTAATGCGCGCCCGCACGGATGTTGCGCCCAAGGTCGATCCGCCAGAGCCGCTTGCCGTCGAGCGTATAGGCGTCGACGAAGACGTTGCCGGTATAGCCCGCTTGGCTGTTGTCGTGGCTGTTGGTCGGGTCCCATTTCAGGATCAGTTCGTAACGCCCGTCGCCATCGAGATCGCCGACGCTGGCATCGTTGGCGGTATAAGTGAACGCTTCGCCGTCGGGCGTCGTCCCGCCGGGCGGGGGCACGAGCGGGATCGAGAGATATCCGTTCGGTGCCATCAGCGCGCGGGCACTCGGCGCCCCCGCCTTGCTGCCGACGAGGGCACGAATGGTATAGCGGGCGCGATCATTGCCCTGCCGATCAACGAACGACGTCGCGTCGGCGATCGGTTGCGGCGTGATCTTGCGGCCGTCGCGATAGACGTCGAAGCGGGTCGCGGACGGATCGTCCCGCAACAGCCGCCAGCTGATAAGCCAGCCGCCGTCCTTCGCGGGCGTGGCAACGGCGCCGCGATCCAGCCGCTCTACCGCGCGGGACGGCGATGCCGCCAGCGCGGGCGTCGCAACACCGACCACGAGCGCCAGAAACGCGCGGCTGCCTATCGTCATCATCATCTCCATCGCGGCGTGCCAATTATCGCACTTATCCCAATTATTATGATTGCCCTTCAGGAAATGGCAAACTAATAAACGGGACAGAGCTTCACAATATGGTTTTTAGTCGGTCATGGTACCGGCATTGGCGACGGTAACGACCGCGCCGAGACGAGGGGATGATGATGACTGGACCCAGCACAGAAATCGATCGCGCAACATGCCGCAAGGCCTGCCGCGCCCGTGCCTTGTCGACGCGCCCAGCCGGCTAGCCCAGCCACCTAGCATGGTGACTTCACGATGGGCCGGCTACCGCATGCGTCGCCGCCCGGAACGTCTTTCGGGGGAAATATGATGACACTTCACACTTGTTCGGTGCGCAATCTGGCGATCACGACGTCGGCACTGGCGCTGATGCTGGGCTCGGCGACCGCCGCTACCGCCCAGACGACCGCACCTACGACGCCGGCGACAGACGTTGCGCAACCCGCACAGAAGCCCTCGCCCGACGCGACCCTGCCGGACGGCGCGACCTCCGAAGACATCCTCGTCGTCGGTACGCGCGCCTCGCTGCAGTCGGCGATCGCCCGCAAGCGCAAGGCCGGCACCGTGGTCGACTCGATCGTCGCCGACGACATTGCGAGCTTTCCCGACAAGAACCTCGGTGACTCGCTGGCCCGCGTCACCGGCGTGCAGCTCGACCGCGACTTCGGCGAGGGCACCAAGATCTCGATCCGCGGCGTCGAACCCGATCTCAACCGCATCGAGATCAACGGCGTCACCCAGGCCAGCGCCGATGGCAGCCGCTCGGGCGATCTGCGCGATCTCGCGACCGAACTCGTCAAGTCGATCGACGTCTACAAGGGCTATAGCGCCGACCTGACCGAAGGCGGCCTCGGCGGCACGGTCAGCGTCGAAACGCGCCGCCCGCTCGAACTGGCAAAGCCGCTCCTCAGCGCGGTGGCCTCCGCCCAGCATCTCGACACCGCACAGAAATGGCGTCCCCGCCTCACCGGCATCTTCGGGACACCCCATTTCCTGCTCGATGGCCTCGGCATCCTGGGGACCGTCAACTACGAGAAGAAGCAGCTTCGCCAGGACTATATCAGCAACACCAACTGGAAGCGGATCGCGGATTTCGACCGCTCTGACGAGAAGACCGTCGCCAACCCCGCTTATGCCAATTTCAACACTTATGGCAGTTGCGCAGGCGTCGGCGGAGCGAATGCGGCAGCGGCGACGACGCGCCGGCTGGCTTGCGAGACGCAGTTCTTCGACTGGGTCCCGACCGTGCCGCGCCTGCGCCAGCGCCGGATCGACGACCAGCGGCTGTCCGCCGATCTCCAGGTCCAGTATGAATTCGCGCCGAACTTCCGCGCGTACGCCGAAGCGATCATCACCAACCGCAAGCAGCAGTTCAACGACGTCAACTACTCGCTCGATCTCGGCCGTTTCGAGCGCTTCAACTACGACGCCACGCTGCCGGTCGGCTTGAATGGCGCCACGTCGCGTCCGCAGATCACCGCGGGCACATCGACCAGCGAGAACCACGTCGTCACCAGCGCGCTGACCGCGCTCAATTCGGTCAATGTCGGCACAGCCGCTGCACCGGTCTGGAACGGTGCCAGCAACATCCTCGGCGTCCAGCGTCGCGATTTCAAATACGATCAGCGCACCCGCTATTACCTGACCGGGTTCGACTGGACCTTCGACGATCTGAAGATCAAGGCACTCGCGTCGCATTCGACTGGCCGAACCGTCAACGATACCAACCTGCTCGCCTATTCGACCGGCATCGGCGGGGTTACCATAGACCGTCGCAACGACCTCGGCATTCCGGTGTTCGTGTTCCCCGAGAACTTCGACCCGAATTCAACCGGCGCCTATGTCCGCCCCGGCACGATCAACGCACCCGGACGACAGGCCGGACCGACGGTCCAGTATCGCCCGAGCGACAACAACAACAAGGAAGACCAGCTCAAGCTCGACGCGGACTGGAACACCAACCTGCCGTTCCTGACGAGCATCGAATATGGCGGGCAGTTCCGCTGGCAGGAGTATGAGAACTACAACGGCGGCGGCTCGCGCCTGCTGACCCCCGCGGTTTCGGCGAATCCGTCAACCGGCGCGGCGGCCGTCCCTGCCGTGTATCAGACGAGCGCCAACGTTTCGTATACCACCGTCGTCACCGATACGCCGCCGGCCGTGCGCGCCGCGAACACCTATTACATGACGCAGGCCCAGTACGCACAGTTCATCGCGGCCAATACCGGCGGCCTGCCGGGTGCGGGCCTGTTCACCGGGCTCAAGGGTGCGCCGGCCGGCCTGCCCTCGCAACTGTCGGTACCGACCATCAATTTCGACCGACTGGGCCAGATTTATGACCTCTCGGGCTTCGATCAGGATCTGGTGCGCAACGCCGATGGCCAGTCGCAGATTCCGACCGTTTTCATCAAGGAAACCGTTGCCGCCGCATATCTGAAGGGTAATTTCGAACAGGACGTCCTCGGCATGCGGGTCAGCGGCAATGCCGGCGTTCGCTATATCAAGACGACCGACAAGGGCACCGGCACCAACATCAGCCGGCAGACCCGGATCCGTCCCGGCACTGGCGTGCCCGGTATTCCCGCAGTGATCGAAACGGTCACGCTTGCTGCAAACTCGCTGTCGTTGAAGAACAGCTACACCGACTGGCTTCCCGCGTTCAACGGCGCGCTGGAAATCACGCCTAACCTGACCTTCCGCGCAAACTGGGCTCGCAATCTCGCCCGTCCCAAGCCGACCGATCTGGTGCCCAACGTCAATTGTCTCGATGACTCGACCGATATCACCGGGCTGCAGGACGCCTGTACCGCGGGCAATCCCGATCTCGTGCCGTATCGCGCCGATCAGTGGGAAGTGAACCTCGGCTGGTTCCCGAACAGGGACACCGCGGTCAGCATTGGCTATTTCAAGAAATACGAGAAGAGCTTCGTCATCTCGAACGTGACGCGCGGCGATGTCGATCTCTTCCAGGACGGCTCGCTGTTCACGGTCCGCCAGCCGGTCAACGGCTTCGGCGCGTTGCTGGACGGGATCGAAGGGAGCGTACAAACCGCCTTCACGTTCCTCCCCGCACCGTTCGATGGTCTCGGGGCCAGCGGCAACTTCACCTATGCACGCGCGATCCGGACCAACCTGACCAACGTCGCCACAGGTCAACCGCTCAACGACTATCCCGGCCTGTCGAAATGGACCGCGAATGCGAGCATCTTCTACGACAAGGATTGGCTCAACATCCGCGTCAACTACAACTACCGGTCGAACTGGCTGGCGGTAGTGTCCGACGTCAACTTCGACAACAGCCCGATCTATCGTCGTGGCGAAGGCTATTTCGACGCCAAGGTGACGTTCCGGTTCCCCGAGCAGCACACCCAGTTGTTCATGGAGATCCAGAACATCAACAAGGAGTCGTCGGCGAGCTACATCGACAAGGCGCGGCCGGTGGAATATTATTACGCGGGCCAGCGGTTCTTTGCCGGTCTCCAGCTTAAATTCTAGAGCGCTCCCTCCTCGGCCGACCGCCGCAAGACGGTCGGCCATTTTTTCTCGGTTTTCCAATCGTGTAGCGCGGCCGGAATCGACTCAAGATTCGCCGATTGCCAGCATGTAGGAGGCCGTCTTATGGAGTGGGCATGAACACTTCCACGACGAACATCGACAAGTCGGAGTCGGCCGGAAACGGCGTCGGTGCCGGCAGCCAGACCCTCATGCGCGGGCTCGATCTGATCGAGGCGGTCAGCCACGAGGTACTGACGCTGAGCGAACTCGCGGTAAAGCTCGACCTGACCAAGAGTACCACGCACCGGTTGCTGAGCGCGCTGGTCGATCGCGGTTATCTCGCCTTCACGCCGCGCTCCGGATACCGGCTCGGACCCAAGCTGTTGCTGCTCGGCACGCTTGCGCAGGCGCAGGCCGATCTGGTGCAGGTCGCACGACCCTATCTGGAGGAGCTGGCCGCCTCCACCGAGGACACCGTGCACCTCGGCGTGTTCGACGGCGACTTCGCACTGTATCTCGACAAGGTGCCGGGGCGGCGGCGGATCACGATCTCGAGCCGGGTCGGCGATCGCCAGCCGCTGAGCTCGACCGGGCTCGGCAAGGCGCTGATGATCGATTCCCCGCCAAAATATTGGCAGGAGCGCTTCGACGCGGACCAGGCGGCGGGTGCGCCCAGGGCCGATGCGAAAGTGTGGCGCGAGCGGATGCAAGGCTATGCAACCTGCGGGCGCGCGTTCGATCTGGAGGAGAACGAGGACCAGATCCGCTGCGTCGCCGCCCCGATCCGCGATGCCGCGGGCAAGATCGTCGGCGCGATCAGCGTGTCCAGCGCCGCGCAATATATGAGCGACGACCGCATGACGACGCTGACCGACGAAGTGCGCGGCACCGCGGGCGCGATCAGCCGCGAACTCGGCTTCGAGCCGCCAACCGATTAATTGGGAGAAGATGATGTTGCTCGAAGGCAAGACCGTGCTGGTGACCGGCGCATCGGCAGGGATCGGTCGGGCGGTCGCGATCGGTTGTGCGCGACACGGCGCCGATATCGCGCTGAATTTCGCGCGTGACGTGGCGGGTGCCGAGAGCGCCGTGGCCGAGATCGAGGCACTCGGTCGGAAAGCCGTGGCGATCCAGGGCGACGTCGCCGATCCGGAGACCGCGCGCGACTTCATCGACAAGGCTGTGGCGGTGCTCGGGCGGGTCGACGTGTTCGTCAACAACGCCGGGATCTGCCCGTTCCACGCATTCCTCGACATGCCGGTCGAGACGTTCGAGCGGACCATGCGCGTCAATCTTCACGGCGCCTATTACATGGTGCAGGCGGCGGCGAACCAGATGGTGAAGCAGGGCGACGGCGGGTCGATCATCGCGATGTCGTCGATCTCGGCGCTCGTCGGCGGCGAGTATCAGACACACTACACCCCGACCAAGGCTGGCCTGCATTCGCTGATGCAGTCGGTCGCGATCGCGCTGGGCAAGCACGGGATCCGCTGCAACTCGCTGTTCCCGGGCACGATCCTGACGGACATCAACAAGGATGACCTCGCCGACGAGGCCAAGCGGTCGTACATGGAAAAGCGCATTCCGCTCGGCCGGCTGGGCAAGCCCGACGATCTGGTCGGGCCGACGGTGTTCCTCGCGTCCGATCTCGCGCAATACGTCACGGGAGCCTCGCTGCTGGTCGACGGCGGCATGTACGTGAATCTGCAATAAGCGGCTCCGGGGCCTTGTCCGTGACACGCCGCGACGTCGGACTGGGGCTAGGCGCGGCGTTGCTTCCGTTTCCCGCGCATGCCGCGAGCATGATCGACGTGCGCGATTATGGCGCGCGTGGCGACGGGCGGACGATCGACAGCACCGCGATCAATGCCGCTATTGCCGCCGCCGCCAAGGCCGGCGGGGGCACCGTGACCATCCCCGCGGGCCGTTATCTGTGCTTCTCGATCCGGCTGCGGAGCCATGTAACAATTCAGCTTGCCAAGCGCACGGTGATCGAGGCGGCGGATCCGGTGCGGCATGCCGGACGCTACGACCTGCCCGAGGACAATGGCGAGCAACTATACCAGGACTTCGGCCACAGCCATTGGCGTAACAGCCTGTTCTGGGGCGAGGATGTCGAGAACGTCGCGATTGTCGGCCCCGGCCTGATCCACGGGCTCGGGCTGACACGCGATGGTCCCGGTGCGCGGTGGAAGGCGCAGACGGGCGAGCGGCCGCTGTCGATGCGGCAGATGAGCGCGGCCGAGATCGCGCGGCTCGAACCCGATGCAGCGCGCATGAACGGCCTTGGCAACAAGGCGATCGCGTTCCGGAACGGGCGCAATATCCGCCTGTCCGGTTTCTCGATGCTAAAATGCGGGCATTTCGCCATCCTCGCGACGGGCACGCGCGACCTGCACATCCACGACCTGACGATCGACACGGATCGCGACGGGATCGACCTCGATTGCGTCCAGCGCACGATCGTCGAGCGGTGCCGCGTCAACACGCCGAACGACGACGCGATCGTCATCAAGAGCAGTTTTGCGCTCGGCCGCGCGGTTGCTTCGGAGGACGTGACCGTGCGGCATTGCGCCGTGTCCGGCTACGACCTCGGCACCATGCTCGACGGCACGCGGCGCACGACGCAACTGCTCGCGCCCGACCGCGACCGTGTCACCGGGCGGATCAAGCTCGGCACCGAGAGCAACGGCGGATACCAGCGCATCCTGATCGAGGATTGCAGCTTTACGCATTGCCGCGGCTTGGCCCTCGAGACCGTCGACGGCGGCGTCATGGAGGACGTCGTCGTGCGCCGCATCACGATGCGCGACGTGACGACTGCGCCGCTGTTCCTGCGGATCGGCGACCGACGCCGCGGTCCGGCCGGAACGCAGGTAGGTGCGATCCGGCGGGTGATGCTAAGCGACATCGACGCGACGGGGATCGATCACCGCTTCGCCGCGGCGATCGCGGGGCTTCCCGGCCATCCGGTCGAGGACGTCTTGCTATCCCGCATCCATCTGTCCTATTGCGGCGGCGGCACGCCCGAAGATGCCTCACGCAGGCCTGAAGACCTCGCGGGCGCCTATCCGGAGCCGAGCATGTTCGGTGTACTCCCCGCCTGGGGCTTGTGGGTCCGGCACGCGAAGGGCCTCGTGATAGACCGCCTCGATCTCGCCGCCGCCAGACCCGACGCCCGTCCGCCCTTCGTGATCGAGAACACCACCGGACTTTCGGTGACACGGACCCAACTCTGGCGCG
This sequence comes from Sphingomonas sp. Leaf230, assembly GCF_001421745.1. Classification (GTDB taxonomy): domain Bacteria; phylum Pseudomonadota; class Alphaproteobacteria; order Sphingomonadales; family Sphingomonadaceae; genus Sphingomonas. Next base: position 34,050 of record NZ_LMKW01000011.1, read on the forward strand.
GTTAGCATTTGACCTGAGCATCGAACGTCTTTACCAAATCGTACATAGCAATACCACATAGTGGATTGGAAGGGTGCGATGTCGATCCATGCGTTCAGGATGCAGCTGAAGCCCGGCGTGGTCGATGAATACCGCAAGCGCCACGATGAAATCTGGCCCGAACTGTCCGCGTTGCTGACCGAAAGCGGCATCCATGACTATTCGATCTTCCTCGACGAGGCGACGCTGGCGCTGTTCGCCGTCCTGAAGCTCGCCGAACCGAACACCCGCGATGCCCTCCCCGATCACCCGGTGATGAAACGCTGGTGGGATCACATGGCGCCGCTGATGGAGGTTGAGGATAACAACCGCCCGAAGGAATGGTCGCTCCCGCTGATCTTCCACCATGATTGATCGCACCCGCCTGATCGCCTTGGCGCTCGCCACCGCGCTGACACCGGTCACCGCGGCGGCGCAGGTCGCACGCCCGACGCAGAACCTCGCCGCGCCGGTCAAGACCTTCGGCCGCGTGTCGTACGACGCACGGTCGCTGATGATCGACGGCAAGCGTCAGGTGATCTGGTCGAGCGAATTCCACCCGTTCCGCCTGCCCAGCCCCGATCTGTGGCGCGATATATTGCAGAAGATGAAGGCGAGCGGTTTCAACACCGTCGCGCTGTATTTCGACTGGGGATATCACAGCCCGAAACAGGGCGTGTACGACTTCACCGGCATCCGCGACGTCGAGCGCGTGCTGGCGATGGCGCAGGAAGAAGGGCTTTACGTCATCACCCGCGCCGGGCCGTATGTGAACGCGGAACTGTCGCGCGGCGGCTTTCCGGGCTGGCTGGTCAACCAGAAGGCCCGCGCGAGGACCGACGATCCGGCATATCTCGCCGCGGTCGACGAGTGGCTCACCCACGTCAACGCGATCATCGCCCGGCACCAGATCAACGGCGATGGCAAGGGCCATAGCGGCAGCGTCATCCTGCACCAGATCGAGAACGAACTGGCGCTGACCACGCCGGCGCAGCGCCGCTACATGGACCATCTCTACGCCAAGGCCCGCGCCGACGGCATCACCGTGCCGCTGTTCCACAACGACCAGGGTCGCAACGGATACTGGGTCCCCGAGTCCTCCACCGTCGCGAACGTCGTGAAGGGGCCAGGCGATCTCTACGCGTTCGACGGCTATCCAGGTGGTACCTGCACCGTCGCGGGCAAGCCGACGCGCGGCGTGGCGGCCCCCGACTGGGGGTTCTACGGTCCCGGCGGTGCAAAGGGTGGCGCATCCGCCTCGCCCGATACGCCGGCTTTCCTCGCCGAGTTCGGTGGCGGCTGGTTCGACTATTGGGGCTCGAACGGCGGCTACGAATGCAACGCGGTGCAGCGCGGCAAGCGGTTCCAGCGCGTGTTCTACGGCACCAACCTCGCCAACGGCATTGATATCCAGAGCTTCTACATGGGCTATGGCGGGACGAGCTGGGGCTGGCTCCCCGCCCCCGTCGTTTTCACGAGCTACGATTACGGCGCGGCGATCTCCGAAGCACGCGAGGTGCGGAGCAAGGCGGACGAGATGAAACAGCTCGGTGGGCTGATCGCCGCCGTTCCGGACCTAGCGGGCATGGTCCCCGCCGCGCCGGTACAGGTGTCGTCGCCGAACGTGCAGGCGCATCACAACCGCAGTCCGGAGAGCGATGCGCGCTTCCTGATGGTGACGCACAAGCCGTCCAACGGCCAGACCGACGACCGCTTCACGATCACCGCCGACCTGCCGGACGGGCGCTACACCTTCCCGCAGGCCGAGCCGATGCGGCTGAACGGGTTCGATGCGAAATGGCTGGTCGCGGGCGTGAATGTCGGCGGGCAGCGGCTGGTCTATTCGACTTCCGAATTGCAGACCGCCTTAACGATCGATCGCAGCGACGTGATGTTGCTGTACGGTCGTGTGGGAGAGACCGGCGAGACGGTACTGCGCTACACGTCCGCGCCGACCGTGACACTGCTCGAAGGCACCGCCACCAGCGCGTTCGACGCAGCGAAGGGCGATCTCCGGCTCGATTATACGCATGCCGGGCGCGCGGTGGTGCGGATTACCGGCGGCGGGCGTCCTGCCCTCACGCTGATCCTCGCCGACGAAGCCGAGGCGGTACGCTATTGGCGGGGTAGCGACGCGGTGCTCGTGCGTGGGCCCGCGTTGCTGCGCTCGACCAAGGCGACCGGCGGCACGCTCGCGCTGACCGGCGATACTGCCGAGACGACGCCGCTCGAAGTCTGGGCTCCCGCCACGCTTCGGTCGGTGCAATGGAACGGCACCGCGGTTGCTACGAAAGCGACGGTGATCGGCAGCCGAACCGCGACGGCGGCATTGCCCGGTCCCGCCCCGGTCGTAATCCCGGCGCTGACCAATTGGCGGACGGCGCAGGGTTCGCCCGAAGCCACACCTGGCTTTGACGACACCAGCTGGCAGGCAATCGACGGACGCGGCAGCGCGACGACGACCGCCAAACCCGACGGCCAACCGAACCTGACGATGGACTCCTACGGCTTCCACGACGGCGACGTCTGGTATCGCGGCCGCTTCACCGGCACGCCCGATGCGAAGCAGATCGCGCTGTTTTACGGCGCGGGCGGCTCCGGCATGGTGCAAGTCTGGGTCGATGGTCAGTTCCTCGGCCAGAATGAGCTGCCGAGCGGACTGCCGCGGCCGATCACGACCGGGCTCGCACGGTTCGACTTGCCCGCCTCCGCACAGTCGAGCGGCGAGCACGTCGTCAGCGTCATGGTGCGCAACAACGGGCATAATTGGGACCTCGATTCCGACGATTATCACAAGGAAGCCCGCGGGCTAATTTCCGCATCGATCGAGGCGCCGGGCGGGCGCAACTTCGGCGTGCCAATCGCGTGGAAGATCCAGGGCAAGCTTGGCGGCGAGGACCTCCCCGATCCGGCGCGCGGCCCCGCCAACAACGGCGGCCAATATGGCGAACGGGTCGGCTGGCACCTGCCCGGCTTCGACGACAAGGCCTGGGCCGCAGCGACCATCCCGGCCACCACGGCGACGCCCGGCACGACCTGGTACCGCACACGCTTCGATCTCGCCGTGCCGAAGGGCCAGGACACGACGATCGCCCTCGCATTCGGCGACACGACCACCCCGCGCTCGGTCGCCCGCTACCGTGCGCTGCTGTTCGTCAACGGCTGGAACATGGGGCAATTTATCGCGCATGTCGGACCGCAGCGCGTGTTCCCGATCCCCGAGGGCATCCTCAACCACCACGGCGCGAACACCGTCGCGCTCGCGGTCACGTCCGACGGCGCGCCGGGCGATACGATCGAGCAGGTCCGCCTGGTGACGATGCGCAACGTCAAGGGCGGCGTGCCGGTGCGGATGGTCGCGGCACCCGACCGGCTGGGCCCCGCCAAATGATCACGCGCAGAACATTTGGCGCGGGCGCTGGGGCGGCCTGCCTCGCCAGCATCGCACCAGCCGCGAAGGTCGCAAGCGGCGCGAGGCCATGGCCCTATCTAATCGGCGCGGACGTCTCGTGGATCCCGGAGGACGAGTTCGCCGGCGCGACGTATTTCGACTTTGGCGTGGCGAAGGACCCGCTCGAGATCCTCCGCGATGCCGGGTTCAACGCGATCAAGCTGCGACTCTTCGTTGATCCCGCGAAAGGGTATTCGAGTGGCAAGCCGGGCGGGCCGTGGTGCGACCTGCCGCGCACGATCGCGTTCGCCAAGCGGATCAAGGCCGCGGGTTTCGACCTGTCGCTGACGCTGCATTATTCGGACACCTGGGCGGACCCGCAGCATCAGGACAAGCCCGCCGCCTGGGCTGCACTCGCGTTCCCGCAACTGGTCGAGGCGGTCCACCGCCATACCGTCGACGCGCTGTCGGCGATGAAGCGGGCGGGCGCCGCCCCCGACCTGGTCGTGATCGGCAACGAGACGACCTTCGGCATGCTCTGGCCCGACGGACGCGTGCCGCTGACGATTCCAACCGGCAATCCGCAGACCGATGCGGTGCACATGAACGTGCCCGGCGCCGGCGGGTACGACCGGTTCGCGATGCTGTTGAAGGCCGGGATCGCCGGCGCACGCGAAGCGACGCCAGAGGCGCGGGTGGCGGTGCACAATCATCTCGGGCGGCATTGGCCAATCGTCCGCTACTGGATGGACAATCTGCTCCAGCGCGGCGTCAAATTCGATGCCACCGGCTTCTCCTGCTACCAGCAACAGGCGCAGGGCGACTGGGCGCGAACCTTTACCGAGTTCGCCAAGGCCTATCCCGACCACGGCTTTCTTTCGCTCGAATATTCGTCGCGCAAACGGTACGTGAACGACCTCGTCCACGCGCAGCCGCACGGCTGGGGCAGCTTCATCTGGGAGCCGACGCGGCACCAGGAAGCGATCTTCACGCATAACGGCACGCCCGCCGGCGAAGGGCCCAAGCCCGACCTCCTCTCGCAGGGGATCAACGCCGCCGAAGCGCCCGGCGCCGTGACAGCGCCAACCGCGCCGACACCACCGAACGGCACGACGCCGTCGACCGGTCATGGCGGCCGCTACGACGCGGACCCCGAATTTCTCACCCTCTATCGGACGATGGCGCGCGATTACGGGCTCAGCCCTGCGCGTCCCAACAGGAGACTATAAGTGGCTGCCCTCACCCATAACGTACCGCGCGCGGACGTAACCGCCGCGATCGCGAAGCTGATGGACAACCTCGTCAACATCAAGGACGAGACCGGCGAGTTCCTGCTGCGCCTAGAAGACGGCCGGGTCATCGACACCAAGGGCTGGGCCGGCTGGGAATGGACCCACGGCGTCGGCCTGTTCGGGATGTGGCGCTATTACGAGCAGACCGGCGACGCGGGCGCGCTGGCAATCATCAAGCAGTGGTTCGAGGATCGTTTCGCCGAAGGCACGCCGACCAAGAACATCAACACCGTCGCGCCGTTCATCACGCTCGCCTATCTCTACGAACGCGAGCCGGATCCGCGCTACATCCCCTATCTCGACACCTGGGCCGAGTGGCTGATGGCGCCGGACGGGCTGCCCAAGACCGAGGAGGGCGGGTTCCAGCATATCGTCTACAATGACGAGAATCCGGGTGAGATGTGGGACGACACGCTGATGATGTCGGTGTTGCCGCTCGCCAAGATCGGCCTGCTGCTCAACCGCCCGCACTATGTCGAGGAGGCCAAGCGGCAGTTCCTCGTCCACATCAAATACCTGTTCGACAAGAAGACCGGGCTCTGGTTCCACGGCTGGGACTTCAACGGGCGGCATAATTTCGCCGAAGCGCTGTGGGCGCGCGGCAATTGCTGGGTGACGATCGCGATCCCGGAGATCATCGAAATCCTCGAACTGCCGGTGGGCGATGCGTTCCGCACCTTCCTGATCGATACGCTCGCAGCGCAGGTGAAGACGCTGGCCGAGACGCAGGACGAGAGCGGCCTATGGCACACGCTGGTGATGGACCCGACCAGCTATCTCGAGGCATCGGCGACCGCGGGCTTCGCCTACGGCATCCTGAAGGGCGTCCGGAAGGGCTATCTGCCGCGCCACTACGAAGCGGTCGGGATCAAGGCCGTGCAGGGCGTGCTCGCCAATATCGACGAGGCCGGCGAACTGAAGCAGGTCAGCTTCGGCACCGCGATGGGCGACACGCAGCAATTCTACAAGGACATCGCGCTCACCTCGATGCCTTACGGCCAGAGCCTCGCGATGGTCGCGCTCGCCGAGTTCCTGCGGACCTATATCTGACCCTGCGGCGTGCCTTGTTCGCGGCCGCGCTGTGGCTCGGGGCACCAGCCTCGGCCGAGCCGGTCGCACGTCTCGTGTCGTTCGAGCCCGGGGCGGGTCTCGCACTGGCGGACGCGCAAGGCATCGCGCGCGTGGTGACCGCGCCGGGTGACCACGAGGTCGTCCGGATCGCCGCCGCCGACCTGACGAGCGACCTCCGGCGCGTGACCGGTGCCACGACGGCCAACGGCACGCAGATCTGGCTCGGCACGCTCGGTCGCAACCCCGCGATCGACCGGTTGGTCCGGCGTGGCATACTCGACGTCTCGAAACTGCGCGACGCGTGGGAGAGTTTCGTGATCGCCACCGTCGCCAACCCCGCACCCGGTATCCCGGCAGTGCTGGTGATCGTCGGCAGCGATCGTCGCGGGACCGCGTTCGGCGCGTACGAGCTGTCGCGCGCGATCGGTGTGTCGCCGTGGCATTGGTGGGCCGACGCCACGCCCGAGCATCACGCCGCGATTTATGCGGCGACCGGTCTCCACCGCTTCGGGCCGCCGTCGGTCCGGTATCGCGGGATTTTCCTCAACGACGAGGACTGGGGGCTGCAACCCTGGGCTGTCGGCACGTTCGAGCCAGAGGCCGGCACGATCGGGCCGAAGACCTATGCCAAACTGTTCGAGCTCATGCTGCGGCTGAAGGCGAACATCGTCTGGCCAGCGATGCACAAGGTCACCGCGCCGTTCAACGCGAACCCCGAGAATGCGCGCCTGGCCGACCGCTATGCGATCGTCATGGGATCGAGCCATGCCGAGCCGATGCTGCGCAACAATGTCGGCGAATGGACGGCGCCAGCGACAGAGTTCAACTATTTGACCAACCCCGCCCGCGTCGCGGACTATTGGCGCACGCGCGTCAGGGCGAACGGCCAGTACGAGAGCGTCTGGACGCTCGGGATGCGCGGCATCCACGACAGCGGGATCGTCGGCCCGACCACCGACGATGCGCGCCAATCGTTGCTCGAACGCATCTTCGCCGACCAGCGCGCGATGCTGGCGCGCGGCGTGAACCGGGATCTGACGCGCGTCCCGCAGGTCTTCACGCCGTACAAGGAAGTCCTCGACGTATATCGCGGCGGGCTGAAGGTACCCGACGACGTCACGCTGATGTGGCCCGACGACAATTTCGGCTATATCCGCCACGTCCCCGATGCCGCCGAGCGCGCGCGAACGGGCGGATCGGGCATCTATTATCACTTGTCCTATCTCGGGGCGCCGCTGTCGTATCTCTGGCTGTCGACCACCCCGCCCGCGCTGATCCGCGAGGAACTGGGGCGGGCTTGGGATGCGGGCGCGCGGCGGATGTGGATCGCCAATGTCGGCGATCTCAAGCCCGCGGAACTCGCGACCGATTATTTCCTGCAGCTTGCGTGGGACGTTGCAGGCACGCGTGCGAAGCCGATCGATACGGTCGTCGCGGACTGGGCGGCGGGCACGGTTGGCGCCGATGTCGCGTCGGAGATCGCCGCGATCATGGCCGAGCATCACCGGCTTAATTTCCAGCGCCGGCCCGAGCATCTGCAATGGTGGCTGCCCGGCGAACTCTCGAAGCCGAGCCCGCTTGCCCCTGCCGAGATCGCAACCCGCCTCGCCGCCTTCGATACGCTACGCGCACGCGTCCGGTCGATCGCGTCCCGCATTGCGTCCGACCGTCGCGACGCGTTCTTCGAACTGGTCGACTATCCGGTGACCGCGGCGGCGCTCGCGAACACGCGCGTGTTCGATGCCGAGGCGCATGACCGCCTGCGCGACACCGATCCGGTTGGTGCGGCAGTCGCTGGCGAGCGTTCGCGCGCAGCGGATGCTGAAATCACCGCGCTGACGAGCCGCTACAATAGCGAGATCGCCGGCGGGAAGTGGCAGGGGATGATGGCGGTCGAACCTGCCGACGGGCAATGGCGCCGTTACCGCTTGTCGGTTCCAATCCTGCCCGCCCCAACTGCACCTCCCCGGCGAAGGCCGGGGCCCAGTTGGAAGGTCCCTGGTGAGATCGCGCCGCCCTCCGTTACCTCAGTCGTTCCAACTGGGCCCCGGCCTTCGCCGGGGAACCGGGAGGTTTTGCCAACGGCAACGATCGTGATCGAGGCGGAAGAGGCAGAAGGTCCACACACCGGCTGGCGCGTGGTCGATGGCCTCGGCCGCAACGGCGCGGCGGTAGCGACCAGCGTACCGGCGACGCTGTCGTATACTGTCACGCTCCCGCCCGGTCGCTGGCGGCTCGCAGCGGAAATCTTGCCGACCTATCCTACGACCGAAGGCGCCGACCTCGCGGTATCGGTCGCGATCGACGGCGGGCCGCCCGTACACGTCGGTGCTCCGCGCAAGACCGGCGACCGGGCATGGGCGCTCGCGGTGCTCGACAACCGCCTCGACCTCACGCTCCCGACACCGCTTGCGGCCGGAGGGCACAGTGTGACGATCGGGATCGACGACCCCGCGATCCTGTTCGACGCGCTGCGCTTCGATCCGCTTCCCGCCCCCACTTCATCTCCAGCCAACGCCGGTACCCAAGGACTCTCGCATGGCCACTGATCCGATCGCCGCCAGTCCGGCAATGCCGCTCGCGCCTGCCCGTCCGGTACGCTGGTATAATCTGCTCGCCTACGGATCGAACGACGTGCTCGGCGCGGGGTCGATGGCGGTCATCAGCACGTGGATCCTGATCTTCTATACCAGCTTCTGCGGACTGTCCGCGGCGCAGGCGACGATCATCTTCGGCGTCGCGCGCGTGCTGGACGCGTTCACCAGCCCGACGATCGGGCACCTGTCGGACAATCTCGGGCGGAGCTGGCTGGGGCGCAAGTTCGGGCGGCGGCGATTCTTCATCCTCGCCGCGATCCCGCTGCTGCCGTCGTTCGCGATCATGTGGGTCGCGGGGCAAGGCTTCTGGTATTACCTCGTGACGTACGTGCTGTTCGAGATGGTCTACGCGATGGAGATCATCCCGTACGAGACGCTCGCGTCGGAAATGGCGACCGACTACCGCACCAAGGCGAAGTTCGCCGGCGCGCGTATCCTGTGCGGCCAGTGCTCGGCGATCGCGGCGGCGTTCCTGCCGGGCTGGCTGATCGCGTATCTCGGACCGGATTCGCCCGACACGTATCTGTATATGGGCATGATCTTCTCGGTGCTGTTCATGGGTGCCGCGGGATTGCTGTACGCGTTCAGCTGGGAGCGGCAGCGGCCGGAGGGGCTCGACGAGGTCCAGGCCGTCGAGAAGCCGTCGCTCGGCGCGGCGTTCAAGGCGCTCTACCGCAACCTGTTTTCGACGCTGCGGATCCGCGCGTTTCGCCTGCATCTCGGCATGTATCTGGGCGGCTATATCAGCCAGGACATCTACAACGCCGCATTCACCTATTTCGTGATCTTCGCACTCGCGGGATCGACAGCGATTGTCGCGAACCTGGTCGGCGTGACGTACATCGTCCAGCTTGTCGCAGTGGTGCTCGCGATCAACTTTGCGTTGCGCCTGTCACCTGCCGCCGCCTACCGGTTCGCAGCGCTGAGTTTCGCGATCGGCGTGGTGATCTTCCTTGCGATGTACGCGGCGGGGTATACCGCGACGTCAGCGCTGTTCTGGCTGCCGGTGGTGTTCGCGGGGCTCGGTCGCGGCGCGCTGAACTACATCCCGTGGGCGACGTACAACTATATGGCCGACGTCGACGAGATCGTCACCGGGCGCCGTCGCGAAGGCGCGTTCGCCGGCGTGATGACGTTCGTGCGAAAGATGAGCCAGGCGCTGGCGGTGATCCTCGTCGGGCAGGTGATGCAGGCGTCGGGCTTCGTCTCGAAGGCGACCGCGCAGAGCCCGCAGGCGATCTACGCGATCGTCGCGGTGCTGGGTGCGGGGACGATCGCGATGCTGGTGTTCGGCGTGCTCGTATCGACGCGGTTCCGCCTGACGCCCGCCACGCATGCGATCCTGCTAGAGGAGATCGAGCATCTGCGGCGCGGCGAGCGGACGCCATCGACGCCGGACAACGCGCGCGTAGTCGAGGACCTGTCGGGCTGGTCCTATGACCAGCTCTGGGGCAACAACCCCGTCGCGGCGGCTGGCACGCGGTGATCCTGCTCGCCGTTGCGTTGCTCGCCGGCGCAGCCTCGCCAGTCGCGCCGAAACCTCTGTTCCGTGATCCGGTGCACGACGGCGCCGCCGATCCCTCGACCGTCTACGATCCCGCCCGCCGCGAATGGGTGATGCTCTACACCAACCGCCGCGCCGACCTACCGATGGCCGACGCGAAGGACGTGCGCTGGGTGCACGGTACTGCGATCGGCACCGCGCGATCGCGTGACGGCGTGCACTGGCGCTACGGGGGCACCGCAGCGATCCCCGCGTCCTGCACCGGCGCGACGCTGTGGGCGCCCGAAGTCCAGTATCTCGCGGGCCGGTGGCATATGTGGCTGACCGTCGTGCCGGGCGTCTTCCGCGACTGGAACGCGCCGCGGTTCATCGTCCACCTGACCTCGCGCGACCTGAAGCGCTGGACCTGCGGCGAGCGGCTGTCGCTCGACTCCGACCGGGTGATCGATGCGAGCGTCGCGGCACTGCCCGGTGGCGGTTATCGGCTCTGGTACAATGACGAGCGGCTGAACAAGGCGATCCGCTACGCCGACAGCGACGATCTGGTGCACTGGCGCGTGAAGGGCACGATCGTCGAAACGCCCGGCGAGGGACCGAAAGCGTTCCGGTGGAGAGGCCGCTGGTGGCTGATCTCCGACGCGTGGAAGGGATTGCTCGCGATGCGCTCGACGGATGGCGAGCACTGGACGCGACAACCGGACTATCTGCTCGCAACGCCCGGCCGGGCCGAGACCGATCGCGCCAAGGGACAGCATCCCGACGTGATCGTCGCCGGCGACCGGGCCTACATCGTCTATTTCGTCCAGCAGTCCGGCGAACCGCAGTCCGCGCGCGACCCGGAATGGCACCGCCGCAGCGTGCTGCAGATCGCCGAACTGAAGGAAAACGAGGGCATCCTCACGGTCGACCGCGACGCGCCGACCGTGATCCGGCTCGCGCGCCGCTAGTCGAGAAAGCCGACCTGCCGTAGCCACACTTCGCACAGCGTCGGCCAGATCGAGACGGGTAGCCCCTGCGTATCCAGCGCGAAACCATGCGGCGCGTCGGCGAAGACGTGGAGTTCGGCCGCACCGCCTGAGTCCTGCCACGCGGTGTGAAGCCGGCGGGCGTTCTCGACCGGGACGACGGGATCGTTGTCGGCGTAGACGATGAACGCAGGCGGCGGGGACGGCAGAAGTTGCGCATCGGGTTGCAGCCGATCGTACATCGCCTGTTTCTCGACCGGCGGCAGAGGCGGCTTGTCGGCGATGATCGTCCGTCCCGCCGCGTTGGTGGAGATCGGGGCATAGCCAATAACCATCACGTCGGGCCGCGTCGGCGCGTCGGGATGACGCGATACCGGCGCCGTCCACCCGTCCGGATACGCCGCGGCGAGGCAGGCAGCCAGATGACCGCCCGACGACAATCCGACTGTGCCGAGCCCCGCCGCCGCCAGACCGCTTCCACGGATCAACCGCATAGCCTCGCGCGCGTCGTCGAGCGGTGCGGTGATGCCGTTGGCAGCATTGGGGAAGCGGTGGATCAGGACGAACGCGTGATAGCCGAGCCCCGTCAGCCAAGCGGCGACCTGCACCCCTTCCCTGCCCGCCATCAACTGCGTGTAGCCGCCGCCGCCAAGCACGAGCATCGCCCGGCCATTGGGCTTGGCGGCACGGAACCCGAGCAGCACCGGCTGGTCGACCGTCGTCACGACCGCAACCTCGGCCGCGACCGAAGTATCCTCGAACGTCACCGCGGGCTCGTCCGCCCACAGCGGCCACACATCATCTGCACCCAGCATCACGAACACCCCGGTTTAGCGTTGTCGAACGACGAGTGCCCCGGCGTGCAGGGATGCGTCGGATACGCCTCGCCGTCGAGTTCGGTCGCCTCGCGTACCACCGCCAGCCGATCGCCCTCGTCGCGCATCTCGTACAGCTTGCCGAGCGCGAAGTTGAACGGCCGGTGGAGGATCATCATCAGCCGGCCGTCGAACGCGCGGAACAGCATGCCGTGGCCGCTGTCGCGTTCGACGAGCGGACCGAGTTGCTCCCACGGACCTTCGATGCCGCCCGATCGCGAGCGCGCCTGCCCCTCGACATAGCCCTTCTTGCCATAGCTCGACCACAGCATCAGCAGCGCGCCGGTCTTGCTGCGATACAGTTCCGGGCCGTCGGTGACATAGACCGTGTCGCCATCGGGCTGCTTCTGGCCGACCACCCACGCGGCGTCATTCGCACTGAAAAGGCGCTTCGCCGAGCCTGCCGCGGACAGGTCGTCGTTCAGCGGCAGCGCTTCCATCGTGCCGATCGTCGTCTGCCACCATTCATGCGCGTAGACGAGCCACGGCTTGCCCTTCGGGTCGACGTACAGCGTGCCATCGAGCGACATCTGGTCCTTCGACACGATCGGCTCGCCGCCCCGAACCAATGCGTAGGGCCCGTCGATCTTGTCCGCGACCGCGAGGACGGTACCGCGGCGATAGGTCGCGCGCTTGCCGTTGGGCGTCAGCGGCGAGGCGGGATCGTGGAAGGTGGCGAAAAGGTATAAGCGGTTCTTCCAGCGGTGTACTTCCGGCGCCCAGCTTCCCGCCTTCGCCCAGACGTCGCCGGGTAGCACGAACACGAGCTTGGGCCTTGTCCAGTGCTTCAGGTCGCGGCTCGCATACATCATCGTGCCCAGCCGCGAGTCGCCGGTCATCGCGACCTCGTTGCGGGTGAAGAGGTAATAAGTGCGACTGGCCTTGTCGGCGACGATCCACGGATCGTGCAGGTGCATCGCGGTCATGACCAGCGGGGCGTCGGGCTCCCGCGGCGGGGTTGCAGGTGACGCCCCCGCGAGTGCCAGCAGGCTGGCGGCGATCAGGTGCGCGATCCGGGTCATGCGACGGTCTCCACCGCTATGCTGTTGCCATAGCCGATCACCACGGTCGCGATCAGCAGCAGCGCGACGCCCGCCCAGACCACGGCCTGGATCCGCGCGCCGGCGTCCTTCCACTCGCGGAACGCAAAGCCCCACAGCGTGCCGAAAATGATGATGCTCGCCATGTGCAGCGTCCAGCTCGAGAAGCCGAGGCGTCCCATCTGGCTCTCCCCCATCGTGTAGAAGAAGAACTGAAAATACCACGTCACCCCCGCGAGTGCGCTCAGTGCGTAGTTGCGCAGGAGCGGCGGACGGCCGCCGTCGGTCGTGCGGCCGAGCCATTGCTTTGCGCTGCGGTTCTTCGCAATCAGCCACGCGCACCAGGCGCCGTTGGTGACGAGCCCACCCGCCATGATGAGGCACAGTACGGGAAGTCCGGTCCAGAGTGGCCCGGTCCCGGCGGTCGCCGACAGCGCCTTGATCGGTTCGCCTGCGGCCAGCCCGAACGCGAAGCACGCGGACATGATGCCGGCGCCGATCGCGACGACGATGCCCTTGCGGAAATCGAACTCGGCGACGACCGCCAACTTCTGCTCCGGCGTCAGCAGCGCATCCTTCATAGCGCCCGCGATCGCGACGACGACGATGCCGGCCAGCGTCAGGCCGATACCGGCGAGGACGATGTTGCCGGAGGTTGTCGCGATCAGCTTTTCGTGGAACTCGCCCGTGAACGCCGGCGGGATCAGCGTGCCGAACACCGTGCACAATCCGAGCACGACGGCCATGCCGAGCGACAGCCCGAGATACCGCATGACGAGCCCATAACCGAGTCCGCCGAACCCCCACAGCACGCCGAACATCACCGGCCACCAGAACGCGCCGTCCGGTGCGCGCCCGAGCACGCCGAGCAGGTCCTGCGTCTGGAGGCTGGCGAAGAACCACGGCGCCACCAGCCACGAAACGATACCGCCGGTCAGCCAGTAGATCTCCCACGACCAGCGCTTCACGCCGCGATAGGGCACGTAGAAGCTCGCCGACGCGAGCCCGCCAAGCCAGTGATACAGTACCCCGAGCAATGGGTTCACAGGTCGAGACCCAGCCGGTAGATCCGGTTCGCATTGCCGCCGAACAGCGCGCAGCGTTCGTCTTCGGCGAAGTCCGCGACCAGCGCGTGATATGTTTCGAGGTAGCGATCAATCGGCGCGAACAGCGTGTCGGTCGGCGCGTCGCTGGCGAACAGGCAGCGTTCGGTGCCGAACAGGTCGATCGCGTCGAGCAGGAAGGGCCGCACGCTTTCTGGCGTCCAGTCGCGCGCGATGAAGCCAAGCCCCGAAAGCTTGATCGCGACATGCGGCAGCGCGGCGAGCACGCGCAGGCCCTCGCGCCATTCCGCGATGCCATCGGGATCGGTGAGCACCGGCATGCCGAGGTGGTTGATGATGACCGGGATATCTGGATGACGCGCGATCAGCGGTGCGAGGCCGGGCATCTGCGCGGGATAGCATTGCAGGTCGAACGAGAGCGTATGCGTACGCAGCAGCGCGTAGCCCGCCTGCCACTGGGCATCCTGCGTGAGGTCGCGCGCCGTGTAGCTGCGAGCCGGATCGGCATGCCAGTTGACGATCTGGCGGATGCCCCGAACATGGGGGAATGCAGCCTGCGCGGCGAGGTGCGTCTCGACGTCGGGATCGTCCAGCGGTGCGTAGGCGACGATCGCGTTGGGCAGGCCGTGCTCGGCGGCGATTCCCTCCAGCCAGCGCGTCTCGTCGAGCGCTTGCACCGGATCCGCACCTGCATCGACATGCACCGCGCCGACGACATTCCACCGCGCGAGCGCCGCACGGTACTCGGCGATCCCGAAGTCACGCGCGATCGGCGCGACGCTGCCATTGGGGCCGTCGTTGGCGAATGGCGGCGACAGCCACGGATAGCGGATATGGCTCAGGTCCCACAGGTGGATGTGCGCATCGACGAACGGGATCATCGCCTTCTCTCCTGGGATATTGCTGGCGTGCCGCCTCGTGTCGGGCAGCTTTGCTGGGGGATTTGGGATGACAGTCGGAACGATCCTCCCCCGCCAGGGGGAGGTGGCGCCAAAGGCGACGGAGGGGGAGGATACGGAACAGAGGTTACCCTTACCTCCCCCTCCGTCTGGCAAGTGCCAGCCACCTCCCCCTGGCGGGGGAGGATGCAAAAGTCCTTCTAGAACGTCGTCCTTCCGCCCGACGTGTCGAAGGTCGACGCCGTCGTGAAGCTGCATTCCTCGGACGCCATGAAGCATACCATCGCGGTCGATTCCGGGATTTCGCCGAGCCGCCCCATCGGGATCTTCGAGCGCATATACTCGACCTGGCTCGCCGGAAGCTGCTCCAGGATCGGGCTCTCGAACGTCGCCGGGGTCAGCGCGTTGGCGATGATGCCCTTGCCCGCGAGTTCCTTGCCGAGGCTCTTGGTCAGCCCGATCACCGCCGCCTTGGTCGCCGAATAGGCGGACGCGTTGGGATTGCCCTCCTTGCCCGCCACCGACGACACGTTGACGATGCGGCCATAACCGTTCGCCAGCATCAGCGGCACGACCGTCCGGCAGCAATAGAACAGCCCGTTCAAATTGATGTCGACGACACGTTTCCAGCTGTCGAGCGGGTATTCGTGGACCGGTGCGGTCGCACCGGTGATCCCGGCCGAACAGATCAGGATGTCGACCTTGCCGAGCACGGCCGCGCTCTCGGCCGCCGCCGCGACGACCGCGTCGACGTCGGACACGTCGAGCGCGACGACGTGCGCCGCACCAACCTCGTCCTTCGCGACCGCGAGCTTGGCGGCATCGAGATCCCACAAAACGACGCTGCCGCCCTCCGCGACGATCCGCTTGGCGACATCCTTGCCGAGCCCCGACGCGCCGCCGGTGACGATCGCGCAGCGACCGGCAAACCGTCCCCCATAGATCGTCATGCGATCGAACCCTCACCCAGATGGCGCCATTCGACGACCGACTGACGCTGCGTGCCAAGCCCGGCAATGCCGAGTTCCATCACGTCGCCGGCCTTCAGGAAGATCGATTCGGGCTTCTTGCCCTCGCCGACGCCCGGCGGCGTGCCGGTGATCAACAGGTCGCCGGGGTACAGCGTGATGTATTCGCTGACGTAGGAAATGAGCTGCTTCAGGTCGAAGATCATCGTCTTCGTGTTGCCGGTCTGCATCCGCGCGCCGTTGACGTCGAGGTGCATGTCGAGGTCCTGCGCGTCGCCGATCTCGTCGGGCGTCACCAGCCATGGGCCGACCGGGCAGAAGGTGTCGTGGCCCTTGCCCTTACTCCACTGCGACCCGCGCTGCTTCTGGTTGAAGCGCTCCGATACGTCGTTGGCGAGGACATAGCCCGCGACCTTGTCGAGGGCCTCGTCCTCCGCGACGTAGCGGCAGGTCTTGCCGATGATCACGCCGAGCTCGACCTCCCAGTCGCCATGCGTCGAACCGCGCGGCAGGACGACGTCGTCGTTGGGGCCGCTGAGGCTGGACAGCGGCTTCATGAACATCATCGGCTCGGTGGGGATCGGCAGGCCGGATTCGATCGCGTGATCGCGGTAGTTGAGGCCGATCGCGACGATCTTGCCGATGCCCTTGATCGGGACGCCGTAGCGCGGCGTGCCGTCGACGACCGGCAGCGACGCGGGATCGGCCGCGAGCGCCTGCGCCAGCGTTGCGACGCTGAGATCGTCGATCACGCCCGACAGGTCGCGGATCGCACCATCGGCATCGACGATGCCGGGCTTTTCCTGGCCGGGTTGGCCGTAGCGGCAGAGTTTCATGAGGGGACTTTCGGAAAAGAGAATGGCGAAAGGAGAGACTGAATCAATGCGTGTACGGGCGGTGCATCGCGATCTCGGGGTTGAGCGTGACGCCGAAGCCCGGCGCATCGAGTGCGCTCGCCTTCATCCGGCCGTTCTGCGGCACGGGCTCACCCAGCAGCTGCGGGTGGAACATCGGCACCACCTCGGTCGGTCCCGGATGCATCATCAGGAACTCGGCGAACGGCGAATTGTGGCGCGTGATGACGAAGTGATAGCTGTAGACCGACGACCCGTGCGGCACGACCATCTTGCCATGCGCATCGGCCAGCGCGCTGATCTTGAGCAGTTCGGTGACGCCACCGCACCAGCCGACATCGGGCTGGATGATGTCGCAGCAGTCCATCTCGAGCAGCATCCGGAAGCCCCAGCGCGTCGCCTCATGCTCGCCGGTGGTGACCAGCATGCCCTTGGGCACGTTGCGCTTCAGTTCGGCATAGCCCCAGTAATCGTCGGGGCTGATCGCTTCCTCGATCCACTTTAGGCCATGCTCGTGCGCCGCGATCGCAAGCCGCGTGGCGTAGTCGACGTCAAGCGCCATCCAGCAATCGAGCATCAGCCAGAAATCGGGACCGCATTTCTCGCGCATGTCGGCGATCATCGCGATGTTCTTCTTCATCCCCTCAGCGCCCTCGGCGGGGCCGTGGTGGAGCGGCATCTTGCCACCGATGAAGCCGAGTTCCTTGGCGACGTCGGGCCGTGCGCCGGTCGCATAGAATTGCAGTTCGTCGCGCACCGCGCCGCCGAGCAGGTGATAGACCGGCTCCTGCCGCAGCTTGCCGAGCAGATCCCACAAAGCGAGATCGACGCCGGAGATCGCGTTCACGACCAGCCCCTTGCGGCCGTAATATTGGGTCGAGAAGTACATCTGGTCCCAGATCTTCTCGTATTCGGTCGGCGAGCGCCCTTCGAGGAAGCGCGCGAGGTGCTTCTCGACGATGAACGCCGCGGGCTCGCCGCCGGTAGTGACCGCGAAGCCGACCGTGCCGTCCTCCGCCTCGATCTCGACGACCAGCGTACCGAGCACGTTGATCCCGAAGCTCTGGCGCGACTGGCGGTACTCGGGATAGCGGCTCATCGGCGTCGCGATGTGGTCATCGATCCAGTGCCCCGCGCCCTGGTCGTGATAGTCCGCCCCACCACCACGGACGACGAACGCCCGGACGTGCTTGATCTTCGGCAAAGTCACAATCGCCACGCTCAACGCTCCTCATCCCCCGCGCCCCACCGGAGGCGCGTCGCACACACCATCGAACGATGTCCGCGTCCTGCCCGCCCGGTCTCGTTCAACCCGGCAACGCAGCATATCCACGTCTCATCCGATGATTTGCATCATCTCATTTTGTGAGACGAATGATTACTTGATGAGAATGTCCGCGTCAAACGCAGACTTGAACTGATACTGGAATTCCCTCGTGCATGTCTGCGGACCGCCACGCATCCGACCACCCCACGGAAAAAGGGCCTGACACGGCCGTAAATTGATGATATATGATTATCCATCTTACAATGTGGTAAATCACCGAAGAGTGGTTCTGCGCAAGGGGGGGATACCAATGAACGGTTTACGTCTCACGGCCTGCATTCGTAGCGGCACATCGATGCTCGCGCTGCTCTCTGCCGGGGTTGCGACCACCGCCACGGCTCAGCAGGCATCCCCGCCGACGACGACAACTGCGGAGACGCCCCCCGAACCCGCCACGCCCGCCGACGCAATCCAGACCGACGACATCATCGTCACGGGTTTCCGCGCCTCGCTCACCACCGCGATCAACCAGAAGCGCAACGAAACCGCGGCCATCGACAGCATCGTCGCGGAGGACATTGGCAAGTTCCCCGACTCGAACCTGGCCGAATCGATGCAGCGCATTCCCGGCGTCGCGCTTGCGCGCGGCGACGGTGGCGAAGGCCGCAACATCTCGGTCCGCGGGCTGGGCGCGGCGTTCACCCGCGTCCGCATCAACGGCATGGAAGGCACATCGCAGACCGGATCGTCCGACATCTATGGCGGCGGCAACAACGGCCGCAGTTTCGATTTCAACGTTTTCCCGACCGAGATCTTTTCGTCGCTCGCGGTTCGCAAGACGCCGTCCGCCGACGTCGAGGAAGGCTCGCTCGGTGCGACCGTCGACCTCTCCGCACCGAAGCCACTGGCCGGCAAGCAGGACTTCACGCTCAGCGCGACCGTCCGCGGCGTCTACAGCGAACTGGCGAAGAAGGTGAACCCACGCGCCTCGCTGCTGGTCGCGAAGAAGTTCGACGACGGAAGGTTCGGTGTCCTCGGCTCGGTCGCCTATCAGGAGCGCGACATCCGCGAAGTCGGCTATTCCGCGGTCGACATCCTGTCCGCCAATACCAACGGGTTGTTCTGTTCGCCGGTCGGCTTCGCGCCCGCCACGCCGGCGATCGGCAGCAAGGGGGCCGATGCCGCGAACTGCTATCCCGGCACGCCACGCACCAGCACCACGGCGGCGTTCAACACGGTGCTCGCCGCGCGCCGGCCGGACCTGCCCAACACCGCCGGCAGTGGCGCGTTTTTCCCGCGCATCCCGCGCTATCTGAATTCGGAGCAGAAGCAGAAGCGGCTCGGTGGCACGCTCAGCTTGCAGTTCCAGCCCGACGCGGCGACCGACATCTCGCTCGACCTGCTCTATTCGCGCTTCCACGTCGTGCGCCGGGACAATTACATCGAAGCGATTTCGTTCGCGCGGTCGGCGGCGAACAACGGCCAGCCGGTGATGTCGATCAAGGACGTCCAGCTGACACCGCAAGGCGGCCTGATCTACGGCCTGTTCGACGGCGTCGACGTTCGCTCCGAAGGGCTGGTCGACGATTTCACGTCGACGTTCAAGCAAGCCAATCTCAACATCAAGCACGACTTCACCGACAGCTTCGGGATTACTGCGCTGTTCGGGCTCAACCAGGCCAAGGCGTTCGGCAAACGGCGCTTCCAGTATTTCATGGATGCGATCGACACACCCAATTTCTCGATCGACTACCGCGACGGCAAGGATACGCCAAAGCTCGGCTTCGGTTTCGACGTGTCCGATCCGACCCGCTTCAACTACGGACCTGCGCTTGCCGATGGCACAGTGCGCGGCGGCTACAGCTTCCAGGCGCGTCCCTCGACCAACACCAACAACGGACTGACCGCGGAAACGAACCTGCATTGGAAGGTCGCCGACGTGTTGACGCTGAAGGCGGGCGGCCAATATCGCCGCAGCGATTTCACATTGCGCAACGTTATTCCGTACACTGCCGACACGCTCACCAGGGCGCTGCCCGCCGGCACCACGCTCGCCGACATCACGCACCAGATCAGCGGCGTCGGCAATCTCTGGGGCAATGGCGCGCCGTCGAGCTGGGCTTCGCTCGATCCAGACAAGTTGATCAGCACGTTCAACCTGGATGCGGTCCGCTATTGCGGCACCGAATGCGGCGCGCAGTCCAGCCGCGTGCTCGAGGAAGTCTCGTCGGCCTATGCGATGGCGGCGTTCGATCTCGGTGACCGGCTCGGCGGCATCGGCGTTCGCGGCGATGCGGGCGTCCGCTTCGTCCACACCGACCAGCTGTCGTCGGGCTTCATCTCGGTCGCACTCGCAGGCTCACCGACGGGTGTGACCGGTCGGTTCGCCACCGCGAACAAGCGCTACAGCGACTGGCTGCCCTCCGGTAACCTCGTGATCGAACCGATCGAAGACCTGCTGTTCCGCTTCTCGGGCGCGAAGGTGCTCGCCCGACCGGAACTCGGCGTGCTGACCCCCACCAGCGGCGTCAACGCGATCACGCGCAACGGCAGCGTACAGAACCCGCAACTCGATCCGATCCGCGCCAACACCTTCGATGCGGCGATCGAATGGTATTTCCGCCCGGGCGCGCTGCTATCCGCCGCGTTCTTCTACAAGGATCTGAAATCCTACGTGCAGAGCGTCAACACGCTCATCCCGTTCAGCGATCTCGGCCTGCCGAACGAACTCCTTGCGGGCAGCAACACGTTGCCGAGCGAACAGTTCACGATCGCGCAGCCGCTCAACACGCCCGGTGGCCCGTTGAAGGGCGTCGAGGTTAATGCTCAGGTGCCCTTCACCTTCCTGCCAGGGTTCCTCAAGAATTTTGGCGCGCTGGCGAACTACACGCATGTCACCTCGCGGATCGACTATATCCTCGCCAGCGTGAACGGCGTGCCGACCGTCACGACCACTGCCAACCTGATCGGCCTGTCGAAGAACACCGCGTCCGGCACGCTCTATTACGAGGACAGCAAGTTCAGCATCCGCGGCACCGCCAATTACCGCGACGGCTTCATCCGCGGCATCCCGGCCTCCCCCGGCAGCGATCTCCAGGGCAACGACAGCACGCTGTTCGTCGACGCCTCCGCCTCGTTCGCGGTCACGGACAACGTGAAGCTGATCGTCGAAGGCACCAACCTCACCGACGAGCAGAACCGGCTTTATACCGACAGCGTCCGTCAGGACACGCTGTTCCAGACCCGGATCGGCCGCACGGTGACGTTCGGCGTCAACTTCAAGCTGTGACGACCGACCCAAACAGGCAAAAAGTCCCCTTCAATGACGGCCGCGTGGTCGGCTAGGCCGATAGGGACTTGGCTTCCTGTCGCGGCGCTCATAAAGCGGGCGTTGATTCGAAAGACCGTCACGATAGCCGAGAGCCCTAGATAGCATGCAAATAATCGTTCGCGACAATAACGTCGACCAGGCCCTCCGCGCCTTGAAGAAGAAGCTGCAGCGCGAAGGCGTGTACCGCGAGATGAAGCTTCGTCGTCATTACGAGAAGCCGTCGGAGAAGCGTGCCCGCGAGCATGCTGCTGCTGTCAGCCGTGCACGCAAGGCCGATCGCAAGCGCGCCGAGCGCGATAACTGATCGTTCCCGGACCGGGCTGGCATGAGAATGGTCGTGCAAGCCCGGTCCGACATCATGCGCCGTTCCGGAATGGCGCCTGCGGCACTGGCCGATTGATTCGCGACATCGCGTATCCACTCGATCCCGACATCCTGCCGACGTAACTGTGAGTTCACAGCAGCATCATCGCTGCTGACGATGACGGCTGGCTAACGACTTTGGCAGTTGAGCCCGTCCCGGCTCCGGCCCAGGCCTCACGCCGCCATCCATACCTTAATGCGTCTATTCCGGGGCCACGCCGTCCGCGTTGACCAGGTCGGTGCCGACGAGCGTACCGCGCACGCGCACCCGCTTCTCGACCAGATCGACCGGTACGCGGTGCAGCTCGAGCTGATAGCGGCCGCCGCTGTCCCGACGCAGATAGAATGCACCGCCATCGCGAAGCAGCATCCCGGTCTCGTCGATTACTGTCCCGATTGTCGTCATGCGCGTGCCATTCCCGTTGATCGAGATAGCGCGTATCCCAAGAAGCGAGGCGTTTCCATGCAGTTACGCCGCATATTATTTCTCCGCCCCAACGACCAGGTCGATCACTGCATCGAACGATACTCTCCGCACCGATGCCGGTCGTGCGCTAATGGCCGCCCTCGACCCACGGAATGCCCGCCTCTCGAAACGCATCGGCGAGCGCGGCTTCGAGTTCCAGCGACTCCCATTGCTGCATAGGGTTCAGATGCTCGACGAGTTCGGGGAGCAGATGCACCCCGAACCTCCTGACCGCGCCGCTGGCCTTGTACCCCAGCTTGTGCTGATCGAACCGCCAGTCCGGATCACGCGACGTCTGCCCGACATACAGTCCCCACCGCTCCGGAAACCGCGAGTCATGCAGCAGCGCGATATAGACGGAGTGCTTGGCGTTGCGCGAACCGGCGGTCGCGGCGCGAAAATTCTCACAGGCTCGCCGAGCCGCCGGCATCCAGCCGATCGATGTCATCCTCGTCGATTCGCCGACAGGTCGATACGGTCCGAAACCCCTAGGCGTCTTTCCCCGTCTTGGTCTTGCCCGAGCGCGCCGGCAGGCGGTTCTCTTTCGCCAGTTCGGAGAGATGCTCCGCCGCCCTGATGTGCATGGCGCGGACCTCGTTGATCGGTGAGGCGACCGCCGCAGCGATATGCCTGGCCAGCTGTTCCCGCGGATCGTTCAGGAACGGTGATTGCGCCATGCTCTACTCTCCTACTGCGCCGCGCACGTCGCGCGTGTCGGCTGCCATTCAAACGCTGCGGGCCCTCGTTCGGTTCACCCCGCTACGCAGTGACCCGCCCTCACCCCATCATCCGCCCGCGCAAGTTGAACAGGATCACCAGCGTTCCCGACACCATCAGCGCGATAATCAACGCGGAGAAGAGGATCAGCTGAAGGTCGTGCCGCGACGATCGCTTGAGGCTGATGTGGAGGAAACAACGGAACTGCACCGCCATCTGCACGAGCCCCAGCGCCAGCACGCCGCCGAAGATCGCGCGCGCACCGAACGGCGGCCAGCGGACCATCGCGAAGGCCGCCACCGTCAGCGCGAGCGACAGGCCGTAGCCGATCGCATAGGTTCTGAGTTCGCGGGTCCGGTCGCTCATCCGATGTTCCCCTGCAGATAGACGACCGAGAAGATCGCGATCCAGACGATGTCGAGCAGGTGCCAGAACAGCCCCAGCCGCAACAGGTTGATCCTCACCCGCGCGTCGAGGCCATAGGCGCAGACCTGGGCGACCATCACGACCAGCCAGAAGCACGCGACCGCGACGTGCAGCCCGTGCAACCCGACCAGCGCGAAGAACGACGACAGGAATCCGCTGCGCATCGGATAGGCCCCGTGCGCGAACATCGTCGCGAAGTCGTTCGCCTCGAGCGCCAGAAAGACGAGCCCCAATCCCAGCGTCGCGCCGAGCCAGCCGAACAGCACGCGGCGCGGTTCGTCGTACTTCATCGCGATCGTCGCCCGGCCGAACGTCGCGCTGCTCGTCAGCAACAGCAGCGTCTCGACGAACGCCGGCAGCAGCTTGAACTCGGAGGCGGGCGTCGGGCCGCCGACGGTGCTGGCGATCATCGTGCCATAGGTGGCGAACAGCAGCGCAAAGATCACCGCATCGCTCATCAGGAATATCCAGAAGCCGAAGATCGCGTTCTCCGCCTGGTCCTGCGTCAGCGCGCCGGTGTCGCCGAGGTTGAGGCCGGCATGCGCCAGTTCGGGTTCGCTCACGCCACGATCTCCGCAAGGCCACGATTGACGGCGGCTGTCTCCAGCTGGCGCGGGATCGCGGGCGTGGCCCGGACGCGCGCGAGCCAGGCCTCATGCTCGCGCGCGACTTCGGCGGCGGGAATAGTCCGGTGCTGGTCGCGCCCGAAGCTGCGCAGCACGACCGCCGCGACGATCACCTGCAGCGCGACGATCGTCAGCCCCCAGATCTCCCAGATCAGCCCGAACGCGGCCACCGCAGCGGCGAGCCCGATCACGACGCTGGTCGCGCTGCCCCGCGGCACGACGATGTCCTCGTATGCGGCTGGTGAGGCGTAAGGGTCAGGCTGGTCCTCGTCATGCTTGTGATCGTAGAACGGGTTGCGGCCGTCGATCAGCGGCAGGACCGCGAAATTATATTCGGGCGGCGGGGCGCTGACCGACCATTCGAGCCCACGGCCATCCCATGGGTCGCCCGCCTCGACACGCGTCTTGGCACGGTCGCGGATGCTCACCCACAGCTGGATGCCGAGCGACGTCAGTGCCGCCAGCAGGACGAACGCGCCGACGCCCGCGACATACAGCCACGGCCGGAAGGACGGTTCGAAGATCGCCTGCGTCCGCCGCGCCATCCCGCTCGCGCCGAGCACGTACAGCGGGAAGAAGGCGAGGTAGAAGCCGACCACCCAGCAGGTGAACGCGATCCGCCCCCAACGCTCGTCGAGGCGGAACCCGAACGCCTTGGGGAACCAGTAATGATAACCCGCGAGCATCCCGTAGAGCAGCCCCGGTATCAACATGTTGTGGAAATGCGCGACTAGGAACAGCGTGTTGTGGACGAGGTAGTCGAGCGGCGGCATCGCCAGGATGATCCCGGTGAAGCCGCCCAGCACGAACGTCATCATGAACGCGATCGCGTACAGCATCGGCACGGCGAAGCGCACCTCGCCGCGAAACATCGTCCAGATCCAGTCGTAAATCTTGACCCCCGTCGGCACGCCGATCGTCATCGTCGCGATCCCGAACGCCGCGTTGACGTTGGCCGACTGCCCCATCGTGAAGAAATGATGGACCCACACAGTGAAGCTCAGCACCGCGATCGCCATCGTCGCGATCACCAGCGAGGTGTAGCCGTACAAATCCTTGGTCGAGAAGGTCGACACGACCTCCGAATAAACCCCGAACGCGGGCAGGATCAGGATGTAGACCTCGGGATGACCGAACAGCCAGAACATGTTGGCATAGTTCATCATGTTGCCACCAAGGTCGTTGGTGAAGAAATGGAACCCCAGATAGCGGTCGAGCGCGAGCAGCAGCGTCGCGACGGTCAGCGGCGGCATCGCGAAGATCATCAGGATCGACGTGCACAGGCTGGTCCATGCGAACATCTGCATCCGCATGAACCGCATCCCCGACGCGCGCAGCTTGTAGACGGTGCAGGCGATGTTGATCCCCGCCATCGTCGAGCCGATCGACCCCAACGTCACCGCCCAGATCCAATAGTCGACACCGACACCGGGGCTGAACGCGCGCTCTGTATAGGGCGGGTAGCCGCTCCATCCGCCGGTCGAGAACTCACCGACGACTAGGCTCGCCATCATCAACCCCGCGGCGCCGATCGTGAGCCACAGCGCGATCGAATTGGCCCAGGGAAACGCCATGTCGCGCGCGCCGATCTGGAGCGGCAGGACATAGTTGATCATCCCCGTCAGGAACGGCATCGCCATGAAGAAGATCATGATCGATCCGTGCGTCGAGAACAGCTGGCCGAAATGATCGGGCGACAGGAAGCCGGGATTCTCGATCGCCACCGCCTGCTGCATCCGCATCAGCACCGCCTCGACCAGCGCCCGCGACAGCATCACGAACGCGACGACGATATACATGATGCCGATCTTCTTGTGATCGAGGCTGGTGAGCCACTCGGTCCACAGATACCGCCACTTGCCATAACGCGTCAGCAGCGCGGCGACGACGATCGCGCCGACCACCACCAGCGCGCCCGCGAACGCGCCGATGATCTCGCTGATCGTCGGATTCTCCCACGCGCGCACGAACGGCAGGTCCTGCCAGCCGAACCGACCGAGCACGGCGGGCCAGAGGGGAACGGAAACGGTCATCGAACGGCTTTCAGCGGAGAATGGGGCGCGGGAGAATGGGTCATGCCACCGGTCGCGGCGACGACGTGGTCGAACAGGTTCGGCGTGACGTGAGCGAACTCGACGGGGTGCGTGATGATCGACCGCGCGGACAGCCGCCGCCACGTCTGTGCATCGAGCGTGCGCTTGCCGCTTCGTGCAGCCGCCGCCCAGCGGTCATAGTCGGCTGGCGACACTGCAACGACATCGAACTTCTGCTGCTGGAAGCCGGCGCCGTTATACTGCGTGTTCTCGCCGCGGAACCGTCCCGGCCGGTGCGCCTGGATATTCAGCTCGGTCGTCATCCCACCCATCGCATAGATCTGCCCGGCGAGCTGCGGGATCAGCATCGACTGCATCACCGTGCCGCTGGTCAGCTTGATATGCACCGGACGCCCGGCGGGAATGGTCAGCCGATCGACCGACGCGACGCCGAGGTCGGGATAGACGAACACCCATTTCCAATCGAGCGCGATCGCCTGCACCTCGACCGGCGCCGCGCCGGGCAACCGCCGATACGGATCGTCGATCTGCGTCCAGTGCCACAGCAGCACAGCGAGTCCGATGACGATCCCGGCAGGCGGGATCCAGATCAGCCCTTCCACCCACCAGGAGAAATTCCACTTCGGCCGGTACGCGTCGCCGCGGTTGGACAGCCTGTAATGCCACGCGAACAGCGGCGTCAGCAGCAGCACCGGCCCGGCGACGAACAGCAGCACGATCGAGACGGTGACGAACAGGTCGCGCTCGTGCCCCGCCACCGGCCCCTGCGGGTTGAAGAACCCGTGCGACAGCGCCGTGCAGCCCCCTAGACCCATCAGGATCGAGAGCGGCGCCAACCGCGATAGATTCCACTTCAATCGAACGCTCACCTAGCCCCCTTGTCGCACCGCCCGCGCCCAGGAACGGTTTCGCGCCGGCTGCGTGAAGAAGCCGTCTTATGGCGTGATGCTCTAAGGTTCCCACTGCCGCAACGCGCGACTGCCGGTCCGGCTGCTCCTTAACAAAAACTTCATGCCGAAATCCGCTTTCCTTCGATCATCAAATGCTCCGCGTGACGCCGTCGTCACTTGCCCGCAGCAGTCGCTCCGATAGTCTTCCGCCTGGGATCGAGAGTCGGGATTTGGAGACGGGCATGCGCGGACGGGTTCGGTTGAGTGTGCTCGCACTGTTGGGCCTGACGGCGGCTGGCCCGGCGGTGGCCGCGTGCAAGGTCAGCAAGATCGCCGAACTGCCCGTGACCCTCACCGGTCGCCGCGCGATGGTCGATGCGAAGTTCGGCACGCACGACACGCGATTCATCGTCGATAGCGGCGCCTTCTACAGTACGGTGTCGCGCGCGTCGGCTGCGGAGTTCGGGCTGTCGAGCGAGCCGGCTCCCCCCTGGTTCCGGCTGCGCGGGGTCAACGGCGACACGTCCGCAGCGATCGCCAGCGCAAAGGACTTCTCGCTCGCCGGCCTGCCGATCCCGCGGGTGAGCTTCATCGTCGGCGGCACCGACACGGGGACGGCCGGTCTGCTCGGCCAGAACATCCTCGGCCTCGCCGATGTCGAATACGATTTGCCGCACAGCGCGGTGCGGCTGATCCGGGTCGATGGCTGCGGCAATGTCGGGCTCGCCTATTGGGCCGCGGGAAAACCGTTTTCGACGATCCCGCTCGAACGCGGCGGCACCGGACCGTTCAAGCCGCACACGATCGGCACCGTCTTGGTCAACGGCGTCAAGATGCGCGCGGTGTTCGATTCGGGCGCGCAGACCACCGTCATGACGCTCGCCGCGGCCAAGCGGGCAGGCATCACACCGACCAGTCCCGGCGTGACCGCGGTCGGATTGAACTCGGGCATCGGCTCGAAGCAGCTCGCGACCTGGCGCGCTCCGTTCGATACGATCGACCTCGGCGGCGAGACCGTGCCGCACCCGAAATTCGAGATCGCCGACATCCGGATCGACGGCGACATGCTGATCGGGTTCGATTTCTTCCTGACGCACCGCATCTTCGTGTCGAACGCGAACCACCTGCTCTACATGACCTATGAAGGCGGACCCGTCTTCGGGCTGACGCCGAGCGGCGCGCGCACCACCGCGGGCGAAAAGCTCGACCTGACCGACACCGCCGCCGTGCCGACCGATGCCGAGGGGTTCAGCCGACGCGCCGCGGTCTTCCTGTCAAAACGCCGGATCGAGGAAGGTCTCGCCGATCTCGACAAGGCGGTGGCGATGGCGCCGACCGAAGGCCGCTATGTGTATCAGCGCGCGCAGGCCCGGCTCGCGCACGGCCAGCTCCTGCTCGCCGCGGCCGACCTCGACAAGGCCGTGACGCTCATGCCGGACAATACCGATGTCCGCCTGTTGCGCGCACGCCTCCGCTTGATGAGCCGCGATCCGGATGGCGCGGGCGAAGATGCCAGGGTCGCCGATCGCGCGCTGCCGGCCGGGTCGGATCGCCGGCTCCAGCTTGCCGGCCTGTACGAAAATCTCGACCAGCCCGAGCTCGCGATCGTCAATTACGATGCCTGGCTGAAGATGCATCCCGAGGACGCCGCCCGCTCCACCGCATATAATGGCCGATGCTGGGCGCGCGCGCTGCTGAACCGCGAGCTCGATCGTGCAATGTCCGACTGCAACACCGCCGTGAAGCTCCGCCCCGGCTATGCCGCCTATCTGGACAGCCGCGCGCTGGTGAACCTGCGTCTCGGCAAGCTGGACGCCGCGCTCGTCGACTATGACGCCGCGGTCAAAGCCAACCCGCGCAACGCCTGGTCGCTCTACACCCGCGCGATCGCCGAACGACGCGCTGGCAAGATCGAAGCGGCGGACGCGGACCGCAAGGCCGCGCTCGCGATCAACCCGAACGTCGCCAAACGCGCGGCGCGGTACGGGCTCGACGGCTGACTGGACGCCGACGTCTACCTGCTGGCGCCCGGCGCAGCACCCTTATCGCGGCTGGGATCCGAACGACGGCGGGCGGTCCGCCTTGGCAGTACCGAACGACGACGGCTTCGGTCCCATCGTGAATTCGAGTTCGCCACCGCGTGCGAGGTCGGCGTGTGCGATCCAGTTCCGCGTCCAGGGCTTGCCGTTCCAGCGGACCGACTGGACATAGGGGCTGGCCGGCGCATTGCCCTTCGCGACGACGCGCAACGTGCGGTCTTGGCCAAGATCGACCTGCGCCGCGTCGAACAGCGGCGAGCCGAAGACATAGACTCCGCTGACCGGGTCGACCGGGTAGAAGCCGAGCGCAGAAAGGATGAACCACGCGCTCATCTGGCCGCAATCGTCGTTGCCGATGACGCCGTCGGGCTCGGCCTTGTACATCTCGGTCAGCAGGCGACGGACCATCGCCTGCGTCTTCCACGGCGCGCCCGCATAGGCGTAGAGATAGGCGGCGTGCTGGTCCGGCTCGTTGCCGTGCGCATATTGCCCGACCAGCCCGGTGATGTCGGGCGGCGCATTCTCGGGGAGCGTCGACGGCGCGGTGAACAGCGCGTCGAGCTTCGTCACGAACCCCGCATCACCGCCGAACAGCGCGATCAGGCCATAGACGTCGTGCTGGTTGAGGAACGTCGCCTGCCACCCGTTCGCCTCGGTATAGTCGCGCTGTTTCTCGGGCTTGTGGCCAAGCTGGATCGGGTCGTAATCGACCCACCAGCTGCCATCGGCAAAGCGCGGCCGGGCGAAGCCGATCTTGGGATCGATGACGTTGCGGTAGTTGAGGCTGCGCTTGCGCAGCGCGGCGGCGTCGGCCTTGGCGCCAGCCGCGTCGGCGAGCACCGCCATCGCCCAGTCGTCATAGGCGTATTCCTGCGTGCGGCTGACCGATTCCCAGGTCTTGTCCGCGGGCACGAAACCGAGGTCGTAATAGAAGCCGCGGCCGAGCGTGCTGTCGACGTCGGGGAAATTGCGATCGAACGCACGGCTGCGGATCTGCGGCCACGCCGCGGCGTAATCCGCCTTGATCCCCTTGGCGCAGGCTTCGGCGAGCACCGACACCGAATGCCAGCCGATCATGCACGCGGTCTCGACGCCCTGTAGCGGCCAGACCGGCGATCCGGTCGGGCTCTGCACGGTCTGGCGAACGAGATCGCGGGTGAACTGCGCCGCCTTGTCGGGCTGGACCAGGGTCAACAGCGGATGCAGCGCGCGGTAGGTGTCCCACATCGAATAGGTGCTGAACGCGGGTTCGGCGGCGGTCGTCTGGTGCACCTTGCGGTCGAGCCCGACATAGCGGCCGTCGCGGTCGGTAAAGAGCGTCGGCGAAAGGAACGCGTGGTACAGCGCGCTCGCCATGATCGTGCGCTGTTCGGGCGTGCCGCCATCGACGCGGACGCGGTCGAGTTCGGCCTGCCACGCGCGCGCCGCCGAGCGCCGCACCGCGTCGAACTGCCACCCTGCCGCCTCACCCTGGAGCGCGGCCTTGGCACCGGCGACGTCGACCGCGGAGATGCCGGTCTTGATGAGGATCGGCGCGCCGCCGGCTTGGTCGAAGAACAACGCGACCTTCAGGCGGTTGCCGGTAACGCCCTTAGCGCCCGCGGGTGCAGGCGTGTCGTCGTCACCGAAGAACTGGACGCGGTCGGGCTTGCGCGACAGCTGCATCGCGAAATGGATGCGCCGGCCCTTCGCCCAACGGTGGACGCGGCGGCTGCCCGTCAGCATCCCGTCGGGGGAGATCGCCAGCGAGGCCTCGTCGATCAACGTGCCCTTGTCCCAGACGTCGAGGATCATGTGCGCGAAGTCGACCAGTATGTGCCCCGGCCCTTGCGGGAAGCTGTAGCGGTGGTGGCCGGTGCGCTCGGTCACGGTCAGTTCCGCGAGCACGCCCGATTCGAGCTTTACGCGGTAATAGCCGGGCTCGGCGAGTTCGTCGGTGAAACGCTGGCGATACCCCTGTTCGGGTTTGCCGAGCGCACCGGGCTTCAGCTGCAACGGCCCGCGCGTCGGCACGACCAGCACGTCGAGCATGTCGCCGATCCCGGTGCCCGATAGATGCGTGTGACTGAAGCCCATGATCGAGCCATCGTCCTGGTGATAACCCGAGCACGCATCCCAACGGCTGTTGTCGGTGTCGGGGCCAAGCTGGACCATCCCGAACGGCAGCGACGGGCCGGGATAGGTATGGCCGTGCCCGCCGGTACCGACGAACAGGTCTGGCTTGCCCGCAACAGGCGCCTGCGCGGCCACGGCGTTGGTGACGGGCAACGCGGCGGCGAGGCCCGCAAGCCCGGTGCCGGCGAGCACTTGGCGGCGGTTGGCGGTGGTCATGTGTATCTCCCGGAATTCATATCAGTAGCGGGCGGCCAGCAAGGCAGGCTTGCGGCGCTCGAGGTCGAGGATCAGCTCGCCGAAAAGACCATTGGCCCATGCGAACCAGCTGCGCGTGAACTTGGCCGGATCGTCCTTGTGGAAGGATTCGTGCATGAAGCCGGTGCCGCCGTGCGTCGTCTTGAGCCACGCAAGGCACTGGCGGATCACGGCGTCGTCGTCGCTGTTCATCGCGTGCGTGATGATCGACATCGGCCAGATCATGTCGAGCCCGATATGCGGCCCGCCGATCCCGCGCGCGGCGGTGCCGGTGAAGAAATACGGGTTGCGATCGCTCCACGCGAGCGCGGCGGTGCGGCGGAACAGCGAGTCGCTGCGATCCGCCGCGCCGAGCAGCGGCAGGCCCGACAGGCTCGGCACGTTGGCGTCGTCCATGAAGATCGCGTTGCCGAAGCCGTCGACCTCATACGCCCAGACCTCGCCGCCCTGCCCGTCCGGCATCCGGCCATGCTTGCGCAACGCCGCCTCGACCTCGGTCGCCAGCGCCTCGCTATCCGCCGCGCCCGCCATATCGCCGCGGGCCTCGCGCTGGACCGTCGCCAGCATGCGCAACGCCGACACCGCGAACAGGTTCGACGGGATCAGAAACGGATAGAGGCACGCATCGTCCGACGGGCGGAACATCGAATGGATCAGGCCGACCTTCCGCGTCGGGGCACCGTAACCCTCGAACATCAGCGTCTCGGTCGGCGAGACGTTCAGGCGCTGGAAATGATACGGGCCCTTGCCGTGCTTGCGCTGCTGTTCGCGGAAGGTGGCGACCGCGCGGCGCATCGCCTTTGCCCAGAGATCGTCGAACGGCGTCTTGTCGCGCGTCGCGCTCCAATAGCCGTGCGCGAGCCGCATCGGATAGCAGAGCGAGTCGATCTCCCACTTCCGTTCGGCGACGCCTGGTTTCATGTCGGTCTGGTCGGTCCGCGCGCCGAGGTTCGACCTGGCGGTCGGATCCTCCATGAACGCATTGGCATAAGGGTCGATCAGGATGCAGCGTGCCTGCCGCGCGATCAGGCCGGTGAAGACGCGGCGCAGGCCGGCATCCTTCGGCGCGAGGTGCACATAGGTCTGCATCTGCGCCGAACTGTCGCGCAGCCACAGCGCCTCGATATCGCCGGTGATGACGAACGCATCGGGCTTGCCGCCGCGCTTGCCGTCCACCGTGCCGACCTTGACCGTGGTGTCGAGCGTGTTGGGGTAGCAATTCTCGAACAGCCAGGCGAGTTCGGGGTCGGCGATCTTCGCCTTCACGCGCGCGATCTCGGCCTCGACCGCGGGGCTGACGAAGCGGCGCTGGCCGCGTGGCGGTCGCTTGCTTACGAGGGGCGCGGCGGCGGAGGCAGCGCGCGGCACGCTCGCGGTTACGGCCAGCGCGGCGGCACCGGTCATGACGTCGCGTCGACGAAAGCGCATTCCGGTCTCCACGGTCAACGTCCCGCCACCGGTGCACTCATCGAGAACGGCGCATCCGCCTTTGCCGCACCCCAGGCGGTGTTCGGCGTCGGCCCCATCACGAACCGCAGCGTGCCGCCCTGCTGCAACGCCGCGCGCGTCAGCCAGGGTTTGTCGTGCGGAGTGCCGTTGAAGCTCGCCGACTGGATATAGACATTGCCGGGGCCGTTGTTCGCCGCCTCGATCGTCAGCGTCTTGCCGCCCGGCATCGTCAGCTTCACGGTCTGGAACAGCGGGCTGCCGATCGCATATTGCCCGACCGCAGGCGTGACCGGGTAGAAGCCGAGCGCGGAGAACACGTACCATGCCGAGGTCTGGCCGTTATCCTCGTCGCCCGGATAGCCGTCGGGCGCGGGCGAGTAGAGCTTCTTCATCACGTCGCGCACGTGATATTGCGTCTTCCACGGTGCCCCGGCCCAGTCGTAGAGATAGGTCATGTGCTGGATCGGCTGGTTGCCGTGCGCATATTGCCCCATGTCGACGATCTGCATCTCGCGGATCTCGTGAATGGTCTGCCCGTAATAGCTGTCGTCGAAGATCGGCGGCGTGGTGAAGATCGAATCGAGCCGCTTCACGAACGCCTCGCGCCCGCCCATCAGGTCGGCCAGCCCCTGCACGTCCTGCATCACCGACCAGCTGTAATGCAGCGCATTCCCCTCGGTGAACGCGTCGCCCCATTTGTACGGGCTGAACGGCGTCGACCAGCTGCCATCCTTTTTGCGCCCGCGCATCCAGCCGCTCTGCGTATCGTAGAGCTTGCGGTAATTCTGCGCGCGCGTGGCGTAGAGCTTCGCATCCTCGGTCTTGCCGAGTGCCGCCGCGAGCCGTGAGATCGAGAAGTCCGCAGTGGCGTATTCGAGCGTGCGCGCGGCATTCTCGTTGATGCCGACGTCATACGGCACATAACCGAGCCGGTTATAATATTCGACGCCCTCGCGCCCGACCGCGCCGACGACCTTGCCCTTCCTGTCGACCGGGCGGCCTTGCGACGTCGTCGCGTTCTTGACCATCGCCTCATACAAGGTTTCGACGTCGAACCCGCGCACGCCGTTCAAATACGCGTCGGCGATCAGGTTGGCCGAATTCGATCCGATCATCACGTCGCGGTGGCCGGGACTGGCCCATTCGGGCAGCCAGCCGGACTCCTTGTAGGTGTTGACCAGCCCCTGCATGATCTCGCTGTCGCGCTCGGGATACATCAGCGCGAAGAACGGGAAGACCGCGCGCCACGTGTCCCAGAAACCGTTGTCGGTGTAGAGGAAGCCCGGGTGCACCTTGCCGTCATACGGGCTGTAGTGGACCGTCTGGCCCTTGGCATCGACCTCGTGGAACATCCGCGGGAACTGCAGCATGCGGTACAGCGCGGAATAGAATATCCGGCGGTTGTCGAGGTTGGGATCGGTGACCTGGACGCGGTCGAACTCGCGCTGCCAGATCGCCTTCGCCTTGGTCTTGGTCTGCTCGAACCCGTCGCCGCCGATCTCGCCGCGCAGGTTTCGCTCGGCCTGTTCGAGACTGATGAACGACGAGGCGACCTTGACGCCGACCTGCTCGCCCTTACGCGTCTTGAAGCTGACGACCGCGCCGACATGATCGCCCTCGCGCGTCGACGTCGCGGTGACCTGGCCCTTGCCATCCCAGGTCTGGCTGACGGTGAAGTCGTGGTCGAATTCGGCGACGAAGTAATTGTGGAAATTGTCGGGCACGCCGCCGTGGTTGTTGCGGACATAGCCGGTGATGCGGCGCTTGGCCTTATCGATCGAGACCATCGAGCCGCCGGCATAGCCGTCGAGGATGATGTGCGCGTCGTTACTCTGCGGGAAGGTGAAGCGGAACTGCGCGGCGCGGTTGGTCGGCGCGACCTCCGCGGTCACGTCGTAATCGGCGAGATAGACCTTGTAGCTGTACGGCCGGCTATCCTCCGCCTTGTGGCTGTACCAGGACGCACGTTCGTCCTCCTTCACCTTCAGCGCACCGGTCGTCGCCATCAGCGAGAACGCGGCATAGTCGTTCATCCAAGGACTGGGCTGGTGCGTCTGCTTGATGCCGTTGATCTTGTTCGCGTCATAGGTGTAGCCCCAGCCGCTGTTCGTCTTGCCGGTGACCGGCGTCCAGAAGTTCATGCCCCACGGCACCGCCACCGCGGGATAGGTATTGCCGTAGGACAAGGTGTAGTCGGAATCGGTCCCCATTAGCGGGTTGACCAGATCGACCGAAGGCTGGTCCTGCGGCTGCACCTGCGCGCCGGGGGCAGCCTGAGCCAGAATCGGCGCGGGCGCGACGAGAGCGAGCGACGCGACCGCCGCTACCGTGCCGCGCAAATTGGCGATCACCCTGTTTCTCACATCGCTCTCCCTGAATTTCGTGTCGGCTTCTGCACGCCAATCGGTCGCGGTTTCACGCCCGCATCGGTCATCACCACCGGCTCGATCCGACCATCGGCGGCAAAGACCATCCTGTCGATCGCGATCTGCCGGTGTTCGCCGCGATCGGTGTCGAGCGGGCGGCGGTGATACGCGATGTACCAGTCGTCGGTACCCGGCACGTTGACCACCGAATGATGCCCCGCGCCACGCGCGATGCGCAGGTCCTGCGACAGGATCTTGCCGCGCGGCGTGAACGGACCGGTCGGCCCCGGCCCGGTCGCATAGGCGACGCTATAGTCCGGGCCGGTCCAGCCGCCCTCCGACCACATCAGGTAATAGACGCCCTTGCGCTCGATCATGAACGAGCCCTCGACATAGCCGGGTGGCGTCACTTCCTTGTAGGTCGAGCCATCGGCGAACGGCAGGATGCGCGTGAGGTCGGGGCTGAGCCGGACGACGTTGCAATGCTTCCAGCCGCCGTAGAACAGATAGACCTGGCCATCGTGATCGCGAAACGCGAACGGGTCGATCGGTTGCGCGCCGTTGTGGAACGCGCCGACCAGCGGCTTGCCGATCGCGTCCTTGAACGGACCACCGGGCCGCTCGCTGACCGCGAGGCCGATCCCGCCAAGCTCCGCATCGCTCTGGATGTCGTTGGCGCTGAAGAACATGTAATAGTGCCCGTTCGCCTCGATCACCGACGGCGCCCAGATCGCATAAGCCGCCCACGCCGCGTTCCGCACGTCGAACACATGCTCGTGCTTGGTCCAATGCACTAGATCCGGCGACGAGAACGCATTGAAGAAGGTCTGCATCCCGTAGGAGGGCCGCACCGTCTTGCGTTGGCGGGCCAGCTTCTGCGCGGCCGAAAAACGGCTGGTGACGTCGGGCTTGCCGTAGTGATCCGAATAGGTCGGATAGATCCAGTAGCGGCCAGCGAACACGCGGATCTCGGGGTCGGCATACCAGCCGGGAACGATCGGGTTCGACGCACTCGCCAGCCCGCACATCATCAGCGCCGACGCGGTCAGCGCGATCCGAACCCCGCGCCGACCGCGCGTTTCGCCCACATGCGGTGACCCGACGCCGCGAGAAAAGGGAGGGTAGCGCCGCGAAGGCGCCACCCGACAGACAAGCCGATCAAACCAGGTCATCAGAAGTTGAACGACACGCCCACATAGGCCCGCCGCCCGAAGTAATTCCGGTAGGTGAAGCGGTCCTTCGTATCGTTGCCGAGATGGCGGCTTTCCTCGGCCTTGGTGAGATTGA
The DNA here is from genome assembly GCF_001421745.1 of Sphingomonas sp. Leaf230. Taxonomy (GTDB): domain Bacteria; phylum Pseudomonadota; class Alphaproteobacteria; order Sphingomonadales; family Sphingomonadaceae; genus Sphingomonas. Next base: position 70,239 of record NZ_LMKW01000011.1, read on the forward strand.
TCACCGAGGCGGTGAGGTTCAGCCGGTCGGTCAGCGCGTAGGCCGCATTGAGATCGACCTGTGCATACGGATCGGTGTATTCGTTCAGGCCCGACTGCAACCCGCCGACGACTTCGCCGCGCCGGTTGTACGAGGCACGCATCAGCACCTTGCCGTGTTCGTAGAAGACCGACGCGTTGACCTGCGTCTTGGCGCTGCCGACGAGCGCGGACGAGCCGACCTTCTGCCCGTCGAGCGTCACGTCGGCCACCGAGGTGTCGTTGTAGGTGAAGTTGACCTGCGCGCCGAGACCGAACGACAGCGTGTGCTGCGCGTACAGTTCGACACCCTGCGACCGCGCATTCGATCCGTTCGCGACAGTCGAGTAAGGCTGGATCAGTTGCTGCGTTCCGTTGACGTCGCGGGTGACGTTCAACACCAGCGGGACGACGAAATCGGAGACGTCCTTGCGGAAGAAGGTCGCGCCGAGCACCGATCCACGGTGGAAATACCATTCGATGCCCAGATCATATTGCCACGCGGAGAACGGATTCAGGTCTGAATTGCCGCCGCTGCCCGACCAGCCGGCAAACTCGCCGAACTGGCCACGATCGAACGCATAGGCGTCCGAGCGGAACGTCAACGACCGCTGCGACCCCAAATTCTCGAACGATGGCCGCGCGATCACCTTCGCGACCGCGCCGCGGACGAGGAGATCAGGAGTGACTTCGTACGACACGTTGAAGCTCGGCAGCCAGTCCGTGTACGTCTTCGACTGGTCGGCACGCGTGTTAACGATCGTCTCGCGCACGCTGAGCGGCAGCACCTGGCAATTGCCATCGGGGCCGAGCGGACGGTTGGGATCGGCCGCCCCGCCGGGGCCGTTGACGCAATAGTCGTTGAGATATTGCAGGCGATCGGACGTGTTGCCCGACTGTTTCGTGTTCGCCATGCGGATGCCGACGTTACCGCGAAGTCCACCGGTCCCAAAGTTCACCTGCGCATAGCCGGCGAAGACCCGCTCCCCCAGCGCGTAGACGAAGTCGGGCTCGTAGACCCGCACCGCCTGGCCGTAGGTCGAATTCAGATACGTCAGATATTCGTCGAAATTAATGCCCGGCACGACGTTCGCGTTGAAGCCGCCGTTGATGTTGCCGATCTGGTTTGCGTAGAAGAACTCGGGACGGGCGACCGCGCCCGCTGCGGTATCCTGATAGCGGAGCAGCGTCGCCGGATCGGCATACCAGTCGTTGCGACCGGTCTCGCGGCCGATCTTCAGGTCGCGCCACTTGCCGCCGATCTGTACCGACTTCAGGAACCCGTCGAACCGTCGAGTCAGGTCGAGCTGAGCATAACGCTGGCCAAGGTCGCTGTTGACGAAGCTCGACCCGGTCGAGCCCACGTCGATCTGCGCGATCCCGTTGCGGATGTTGTTCTGCAGCTCGGGCGAGAACTCGAAATTGGCGATGCCGTCAGAGATGTTCCAGTTGCTGACCAGATTACCGTTCTGCTCCCGGCCGGGCGTCGTCAGGCGGGGCTTGGCGGCGACGCTGAAGCGCACCGACGGGCCACCGCTCGACTTGGTCTTGCCCAGTTTCAGGACGGCGTCGAAGCGATCCTGGCTATATTTGACCTCGGTCTCGAACGTGTTCGAAACCTGTTTCTCGCGACTGTACGTGCCGGCGATCTGCGGCGTCTCCATCGTGCACGGGGTCGGGCGCGCGAGACAGCCCGTTCCCGCCGCCGGCACCGCGAAATTGGCCGACTGGAAGATCGTCCCGCTCTTGTCGAACGTCGCGCCGGTAAAGAAGTTGTCGTAGCCCCATTCGGGGATCTTCAGCACGTTAGAGGTATAGTTGCTGCTATAGCCGAACCGGAAATAGTTCGCGGTGACCGTGACCGCCTCGAACGGCTTGAACTGCGCGGTCGCCTGGATGCCGTACCGCTCGCGCTCCTGGTCGAAGACTTCGGCGTTGACCGACTGCGGCGCCCAATAGCCCGAATAATGCGTGCCATCGCGCGCAGTCGTGCCCTGCCCCGGCCAATAAGAGATCGCGTCGTTGTTCGCGAAGGTCTTGCCGTTGACGTCGGTCGCGGGCTTCAGGACGTTGCCCTGCGCGTCGCGGTCGCTCCACCACAGCCAGCTCTCGGACGAGCTGCGCAACTCGCGGTTGGTGCGCTTCTGCCAGACGCCGCCGACCAGCAGACCGAACGTCTCCTCCTTGTTCTTCCACGACACCTGCCCGCCAAGCTGCGGTTCGTACTTCTCGGTCGTGTCCGAATAGGTCCCTTCGGCGGAGACGAAACCCGACCACGCCGGCACGTCGAACGGCCGCCGCGTGTTGAGGATGATCGTGCCGCCGACGCCGCCTTCTTCAAGCCGCGCTTCGGGCGATTTATAGACCTCGGTGCTGGCGATGAACGTGGACGGCAACAGCACATAGTTGAACGACCGCTGCGGCTCGCCACTGTCCGCGCCGGCGAGGAAATTGCCGTTGAGCAAGGTGAGCGTCAGGCCCGACTGAAGCCCGCGAATACTGACCCGGCTACCTTCGCCGCCGTCACGGGTGATGACCACGCCCGGCACGCGCTGCAACGCATCGGCGACGTTCTTGTCGGGGAACTTGCCGACGTCCTCGGCGGTGATCACGTCGACGAACGCGTTCGCCTCGCGCTTCTGGGTAAGGCTCTTCTCGATCGAGCGCCGATACCCGGTAACGACGATGTCGCCAGTGTCCTGCGCCGACCCATCCGGCTGTGTCGTGCCGGCGGCTAGCCCGGACTCCGCCGTAGCGGTCGAGGCGGGCTGCGCCTGGTCGGACGGCGTCGCGCTCTGGGGAGGCATAGCGGAGGGCGCGGCCTGTTGAGCCTGCGCCGCACCGGCCAACGCAGCAGTAAGACTGACCGTGGCCAACAGGAACGACAACGGACGATGGCGGCGCGCCACGATCGAGTACGATTCTATGCTTGCGGTCATCAGACTTTCCTCTTCCTCGTGAGGATGCCTGCGCCCCCCTCACTTACCCCTGCGAATAGCGCGCCTGCCCCCGTTTTCGGTTGGGCTGTCCGGTTGAATCGGATCCTGGCGGCGTGCAGTCTCGACCCGTCTATTTGCCAATTGTAAAAGCAAGTTGTCAAATAGATTGTTGCGCTAGTTTTGGCCCGCTGTGGACGTAACTCGCCGAATACCCTTTGACGGGCCGATAGTCTGAGCGAAGACACCGCAACGATTCACGTCTGCCTTCGTGTAGTCGCACACGTACAACGACAGCAGCATGCGCTCTGCAACGCCAAGCGCGCGGAGTCCCTTCATGCCGGGATAGCGGTACCGAAACCGATTACCGGCGTCAGTCGGCTGCCGCGCCGGAATCCTTCCAGAGCGCAGCGGCCTTGGGCAGCAGGAAATGACTGAACGGCAGGATCGCCGCACCAACGGCAGGCGCATCCTCCGACAGCGCGGCACGGCGGACCGGCGCGATCGCGGGCGCATCGGTGGCGTCCCGGATCAGCGCGTTGACCCGCTCCGCCACCCGTTCCACCAACCGGCTCGGCAGGCGCCCGCCGATCAGGATCACCGCCGGATCGATCAGGCAGTTGATCGCGTCGAGGGGCGTGCAGAGCGTGCGCGCCGCCCGCTCCACCCATTCCTCCAGGCAACGCTCGACATCCGGCGCCCAATTGGACTGATGCAGCACCTGCCCGATCTCGAATCCCGCATTCGCCAGATGCTCGGCAAGTCCGGATAGCGATACCAGTTTCTGCACGGTCTCGCGTCCCCGCTTGCCGCCGCCGGCCGCCATGAACCCTAGCTCGCCGCTGCGCCCGTGCGTGCCGCGAACATACGCGCCATCCGCAACGAAGCCGCCACCCAGCCCCGACGACACGAGGATATAGAAGAAACTGCTGTAATTCTGTCCGAAGCCCAACTGCATCTCGCCCATCGCGGCGGCGGCAGCATCGTTCTCGACGAACACGGGCAGCGACAGCGGCTTGTCGAACAGCGTCGCCATGTCGATTCCGTCCCACGCCGCATAGGCCGCCGGACGGCCCGGCATCGCGACCAGCGCGAGGTCGTCGGGACGCGCGACGCCGATGCCGACCAGCTTGGCGGGATCTACCTTCGCGCTTTTCAGCATCGCGCGGACCGAGCGCCGAAAGAGATCGCGGACGTCGTCGGGCAGCGCAAAGCTGATCTCGATCGACTTGCGCGCGAGGATCTGGGCGAGGAAATCGACCAGCACGATCGTGATATGGTCGCGGTCGATATTGACGCCGATCGAATAGCACGCATCGGCCCGGACGACGAGTTTGGTCGGCGGCTGGCCGCGCCCGCCGCGACGCTGCCCCGCCTCCTCGATCATCCCTTCCTGTAGCAGACGCCGCGTAATGTTGGCGATCGCCGGCCCGGTCAGCCCGGTGATCCTCGCAAGGTCGATCCGCGTCAGCGATCCGCCGAGGCGAATGGCATGCAGCGTCACGCGCTGGTTGTGGTCGGCGGCGCGCTCGAGGTTGGTCCCCGACAGACGCGGCGGCGTTTGAAGAGTCATGCGGACCGATCATCCAGGTTGGAGAACAGAAAACGAAGCCGCTTTGCGCTGCAACATAGCGATTTCAGCGTTGGCGACGAAGTGATTCCGCGATTGCGAAGGCTTGGCAAGTGCACACTATTGGCGTTCAGTGAACTCGCGGCATATCGACCCGGTCTGAAGACCATCTTCTGCATCCCCCCGCTTTCAAACTGTTTGTTTGAATTATCCAATTTGATGTTCTAATCCACTTCTGCGGTTGCGCAAGAGCTGGCGATGAAGCCAGTCTGGCGACCGAACGAATAGAGGGGATGTGCGCGACATGGTTCACCTGGCACCCGGCAAGCTCCCCCGCCTATTTCCCTCCGAACGGGTGACCTCGATGTCCATCTTCACGCGATCGTGCCTCGTGGGCACGCTGTTCACCACGATCCTCGCCGGCCCCGCCTTCGCGCAGGATGCCGCAAAACCGAGCGATGCGGTCGATCCGTTCATCGGCACCGGCGGCGAGGGCCACACCTTCCCAGGCGCAGTCGCTCCGTTCGGCATGGTGCAGTTATCGCCGGATACCGATACCTCGTGCGTAATCCGCACCTGCTATGGCCACGCCGCCGGCTATCGCTACGACGATCCGACGATCGAGGGGTTCAGCCACACGCATTTCTCGGGCGCGGGGCATTCCGATCTCGGCGACATCCTCGTCATGCCGGTATCGGGCGACAATGTGCCGATGGACCCTGGCACGCCCGCCGCCTCTGGCTATCGCTCGCGCTTTTCGCACGCCAGCGAGGTCGCCAAGCCGGGCTATTACGCGGTCACGCTCGACGGTCCGGGCGTACGCGCGGAAATGACCGCCGGTACCCGGATCGGCGTGCATCGCTACAGCTTCCTCAAGGGCAAGGCCGCGCACCTCGTCGTCGATCTTCGGTCGTCGCTTTATAATTACCCCGGCAAGATCCTGTGGTCGGGGCTGCACCTGCGCGACGACGGCGTGCTCACCGGCTTTCGCGAAACCCGCGGCTGGGCACCAGGCCGCAAGCTCTACTTCGCGATGCGGTTCTCGGCGCCGCTGGTCGGCCACGCGCTGGTCAACCGCGAGAAGGACATCCCGTACAAAGGGTTCCAGGGCCCAGGCCGCGGCAGCGATGCGGTCGCGGAAAAACTCGGCCAGGCGCTGGAAGCGCGGCTCGATTTCGGTCCGCTCGACGCACCACTGGAGGTGAAGGTCGGGATCTCCGGCGTCGACGAAGCCGGCGCGCTCGCCAATCTCGACAGCGAACCCGGTGGCTTCGACGCCGTCCGCAGCAAGACGCAAACCGACTGGGATACCGCACTCGGTGCGGTCAAGTTCGAGGCCGCGGCACCGATGCGCCGCATCTTTGCCACCGCGCTCTACCACAGCCTGCTCGCCCCGAGCGTTTGGAGCGACAGCGACGGACGCTACCGCGGCCCCGATGACCAGGTGCATCAGGCGTCCGGCTTCACCGTCCGCTCGACCTTTTCCCTCTGGGACACGTTCCGCGCCGAACATCCGCTGCTGACGCTGATCCAACCCGAAAAGACCAATAGCGACATCGTCCGCTCGCTCATCGCCAGCCAGCAGCACAGCCCCGACGGCATCCTCCCGGTCTGGCAATTCGCCGGACGCGAGACATGGACGATGATCGGCTATCACGCCGTCCCCGTCATCGCCGACGCGTATATGAAGGGCATTCGCGGCTTCGATGCGGACGCCGCGTTGCAGGCGATGGTCGCGAGCGCCGACCACGCCTCCTATGGCGGGCTCGGCGAGTATATCCAGCGTGGCTACGTCCCGATCGACAAGGAGCCGGAGGCCGCGTCGAAGACCGTCGAATATGCCTATGACGACTGGACGATCGCGCGAATGGCGCGGCGGATGGGCAAGACGGACATCGCCGAGCGGTTCGAAAAGCGCGCGGGCAATTGGCGCAACAGCTTCGACGCGAAGTCCGGCTGGCTGCGCGCGAGGCTCGCGAACGGAACGTTCCGCACGCCTTTCGATCCGACCGCAATCAACTACGGCTCCGATTATACGGAGGGCAATGCGTGGCAATATAGCTGGTTCGTGCCGCAGGATCAGGCGGGACTGTTCCGGCTGCTCGGCGGCGATGCGAAGACCGTCAGGAAACTCGATGCGATGTTCGACTTCGACAATTCGAAGGTCGATTACAGCCACGCGGAGGATATCGCCGGGCTGATCGGCCAGTATATCCACGGCAACGAACCGAGCCACCACGTCGCCTATCTCTACAATTACGCTGGCGCACCGTGGCGGACGCAGGAGCGGCTCGGCCAGATCGTGCGGAGCCAGTACGGCGCCAAACCGGAGGGGCTCAGCGGCAACGACGATCTCGGCCAGATGTCCGCATGGCTCGTCTTCACCGCGCTCGGCTTCTACCCGGTCGCGCCGGGATCGAACGAATATGTCATCGGCCGCCCGTTCCTGTCGCAGGCAACGCTCGCGCTACCCGGCGGCAAGCAGTTCGCGATTCGCACGGATAATCTGTCGGACGCCAACCCCTACATCCGCTCGGTCACGCTGAACGGCACGCCCCTCACCCGCAGCTATCTGCGCGACGACGAGATACGTCAGGGCGGCGAACTTCGCTTCGTGATGGCAGCGAAACCCAACAAGCTCTGGGGCAAGGGCGCGAAGGCCCGCCCGTTCTCGTCCTCGACCGCGCCATCGACCATGCCGCGCCACTAAAGACCGTCAGACCGATTGCCCCCGCGCCCCGGTTGCGCCTAGCTTCGCCCCAACGCTTCCGGAGTCCGTCGCAAATGACCGTCAAATTCGTCCTGCTCGCCTCGATCGCCCTCGCCACCACTGCAATCGCGCAGGACAAGACCGCACCCGTCGGCGGCGACATCCCCGCCAAGTTCGTCCCGCCGACCGCCGCGCAGGATTACGTGAAGCGCGAGGTGATGATCCCGATGCGCGACGGGACCAAGCTCTACACCGTCATCGTCTATCCCAAGGGCGTCGCAAACGCGCCGATCGTCCTCACCCGCACGCCCTACAACGCCAAGGGTCGCGCGAACCGCTCCGACAGTGCGAGCATCCTCGCCACGCTGCCGCTCGCCGACGAGATGTTCGTCAAGGCGGGCTATATCCGCGTCTATCAGGACATCCGCGGCAAATACGGGTCGGAGGGTGAGTATGTCGTCACACGTCCGGTGATCGGCCCGCTCAACCCGACCAAGGTCGATCACGTCACCGACGCGTACGACACGATCGACTGGCTGGTGAACAAGGCGAACCTGCCCCAGAGCAACGGCCGCGTCGGCATGATCGGCTCGTCCTACGAAGGCTTCACGGTCGCGATGGCGCTGCTGAACCCGCACCCCGCGCTGAAGGTCGCCGCGCCCGAGAGCCCGATGATCGACGGCTGGATGGGCGACGACTGGTTCCACTACGGCGCCTTCCGTCTCGCCAACATCGCGTGGCTCGGCAGCCAGACCGGCTACAAGGGCGCGGGCAAGGCGCCACCCACCGGCGGCTACGACGATTACGACAATTTCCGCGAGGTCGGCTCGGCCGGCGACTGGGCGAAGAAGTCGGGCTATGACCAGCTTCCATATTGGCAGCGGATGGTGTCGCACCCCGCCTATGATGGTTTCTGGCAGGGCCAGGCGCTCGACAAGCTGCTCGCCGCCAACCCGTCGAACGTACCAACGGTCTGGGAACAGGGCCTGTGGGACCAGGAGGACATGTACGGCACGATCACTGCGTGGGAGGCGCTTAAAGCCAAGGGCAAGCTCGGCAACAACCACCTCGTCATGGGTCCATGGCGGCACAGCCAGATCAACCGCGAGGGCCGCAGCCTCGGGCCGTTCCAGTGGAATGGCGACACCGCACAGCAATTCCGCGAGGACATGCTGCTCCCCTATTTCAACCAGTATCTGAAGGATGGCCCGGCCGTCACGCTGCCCGCCGCGGCGATCTACAACACCGGCGAGAACCACTGGGACAAGTTCGCGACGTGGCCGCTCGCCTGCGAGACGGGATGCACGTCGCCGCTCAAGCCGATCTACCTGCAGGAGGGTGGCGCACTCGGGTTCGGCAAGGCCGCGACCGGCGGTGACAGCTATGTCTCCGATCCGTCGAAGCCCGTGCCGCATTTGCCCCGCCCGGTGAACTTCGGCGACGGTCGCTGGGGCGACTGGCTCGTCAGCGACCAGCGCGGCGTCGATGGTCGACCCGACGTGATGACCTACACCACCGAAGTGCTGACCACGCCGGTGCGCGTGTCGGGTGCGCCGATCGCCGACATCTTTGCGAAGACGACCGGCACCGACGGCGATTTCGTCGTCAAGGTGATCGACGTCTACCCGGCCGAGAACGCGACCGATCCGAAGATGGGCGGGTATGAACTGCCAATCAGCCTCGACATCTTCCGCGGCCGCTATCGCCAGAGCTTCGCCAAGCCGACCGCGATCCCGGCGGGCAAGGTGCAGGAATACAAGTTCCGCCTGCCGACCGTGAACCACGTGTTCCAGTCGGGCCACAAGATCATGATCCAGGTCCAGTCGAGCCTGTTCCCGCTCTACGATCGCAACCCGCAGACGTTCGTCCCCAACATCTTCCTCGCGAAGAAAGCAGACTATAAGCCGGCAACGGTGACGATCGTCCGCGGCGGCGCATCCGCGAGCGCGGTCTGGTTGCCGGTCGTCCCGCTCGACCAGTCCGCGGCAATGGCCAAGTAATCGATCGAACCAGTCCGACATAAAGACGACGTCGTCGCCCGGCCGCCTCGGCCGCGGCGGCGTCCCCACAGCGTCGCTGCTCCTCCCGCCAGACTGATCATACTACCGTATCGCCTAGTCGTTTCCGATCACGCGCGGGCGCCTGCAATTTCGTACTGAAGGCGCAGGTTACCAAGGGCAATGCGATGACGAAGGTTCAAGACGACAGCCACTTTCCCGCCGACGACAACGACGATTCGAGCTATTTTCAGCGTCGAGCCGAGTGGCATGAAGGCCGCGCCGAGGTCGCCGAGGATACGAGCACACGGTCGCTGCATCTGCGGTTCGCGCGGCTCTATACGGCGCGCGCGACGTCCTGATATGGTACATTACAGCTAGTATTCTTACACAAAACTACCAGGAACCAAGAGGTTACCGGTAGGTTTATGCGTCCAGTCCCGTCGCGATACCCCGCGTGCGGCAATGTACTGGAGCTGCTCACATGAAGCGCATGACGTCCGCCACCGGGGCCCTGGCCCTGCTGGTGTCCATTGCCGGTTGCGCCGCGCCCGCGACGCGTATCTCGAGCGGGCTCCAGCGCTACGGGCTCGATCAGTCGCGCTCCGATTGCGTCGGCGGTCGGCTCCAGGCGAACCTATCGCTCGGCCAGTTGCAGCGCCTAGGCAAGGCCGTTGCGGCGTACCGCCAGGGCGACACCACGCCCGGCGTGCTCACCCCGTCCGATCTCATCCGCGTCGCCTCCGAGCTCCGCGATCCGAAGATCGCGCTCGAAGTCGGCAAGGCCGCCGCGGGCTGCGGCGTGCTGCCGTAACGCGATCTTCTTCCCCTAAATTCAAACTGAAGGACCTGACATGAACAAGGACGAATTCCAGGGCGGTGCCCGCTATGTCGGCGGCAAGGTCGAGAAGGCCGTTGGCGACACCGTGAACAGCCGCGACTGGCAGGTCGACGGCGTCGTCGATCAGGTCGCCGGCGGTGCGCAGAACCTGTACGGCCGCGCCAAGTCGGCGATCGAGGACGCCGTCGACGGTGCCCCCGAACTCGCCGACAAGATCGGCAGCGAGGCGCGCGAAGCCGGCGATCGTGCCGCCGACGCCGCTCGTCGCGCCGCCTCGACCGCACAGGCATCGGCCAAGGACGCCCCCGTCCTCTGGGCGCTCGGCGCCGCCGCAATCGGCTACGGCCTCGCCTGGCTCGTCCACGGCCAGCGCGACTGATCGCATGACCGTGGCGCCGCCTCTCAAGTCGCTTCGTGACTCCGCCGATCTGCGCCATCTGCGCCAGATCATCGCGGGGCTAGACGAAGGCGTCATCCTCGTCGATCCCGACCAGGACATCCTGTGGGCCAACACGGCCGCACTCGGAATGCACGGGGTCGACTCGGTCGAGGATCTTGGTGCCACGGTCGACGATTATCGCCAGCGTTTCCAGCTGCGCTATCGCAACAACCACAAGCTCAACGACGCCGACTACCCGATCGAGCGCGTCGTGTCGGGCGAGGCCTTCTCGGAGGTCGTGGTCGAGGTCGCGGTCGCCGGCGAGGACGAACCCCGCTGGGTGCATCAGGTGCGCAGCCTCGTCCTGACTAACGACGACGACGAGCCCGAATGCCTCGTCATGATCATCCAGGACGTGTCCGCACAGTTCGAGGCCGAGGATCGCTTCGAACAGTCGTTCAACGCGAATCCCGCGCCCGCGGTCATCTGTCGCCTGTGCGATCTTCGCTTCGTGAAGGTCAACCAGGGTTTTATCGACATGACCGGGCACGACCGCGATGCCGTCCTGTCGCGCACGGTCTACGATATCGACGTCCTCGAACGCGGCGAGAAGCGCGATCTTGGCAAGGAGCGCCTCGCCGAGGGCCGCACCATCCCGCAGATGGAGGCGGAGCTCAGCCTGCCCGACGGCGCGACCAAGCTCGTGATCGTCGCCGGCCAGCCGATCGACATGGGCGATCAGCCGTGCATGCTGTTCACCTTCGCCGACCTCGAACCGCGCCGGAAAGCGGAGACGCAGCTGCGCCATAGCGAGGAGCGCTTCATGCGGACCTTCTCCCTCGCGCCCGTAGCGCTCGCGATCGGCGCGCGCGACGGTCACCGGCTGTGCGACGTCAACGAGGCCTTCACCAGCCTCACCGGTTATTCCTCGGCGGAGATCATCGGTCGCCCGCTCGGCGACGTCGACCTGTGGGAAACGCCCGCGCTGCGCCATGCGATCGAGGCCGATATCGACGCCGGCCTCCCGATTCGCGACCGCGAAGTCCGCATCCGCGGCAAGGACGGCGACATCATCGACTGCATCGTCTCGACCGAGCCGATCCAACTCGACGACGAAGCCTGCGTGCTGTGGGCAATGCGCGACATCAGCACGCGCAAAGCGTCCGAGCGCGAACTCGTCAACGCGATCGAGGCGGTGATGAAGGACACGAGCTGGCTCAGCCGGTCGATCATGGAAAAGCTTGCGCGAATCCGCACGCCGAACGCCGAGCCGGTCGGCGTCGGGCTCGACGAACTGACGCAGCGCGAGCGCGAGGTGCTGGCGCTGATCTGTCGCGGGCTCGACGACAAGTCGATCGCGCGCACGCTCGACGTTTCCAGCAACACCGTGCGCAACCATGTCGCGCGGATCTATTCGAAGATCGGCGTCAACCGCCGCAACGCCGCCGCCGCCTGGGCGCGCGCGCGAGGGTTCGATGGCGATTCCATCCCGCACGCGCTCCACCTCAAGGCGCCTTCGAAGGAGATCGCAGCATGACGCGCGACAAGGATAAATCGGACCAGGACGAAGCCCGCACCCGCCAGGCGAAGGGCTCGATCCAGGAGGCGATCGGCAAGATCATCGGCAATGCCGCGATCGAACAGCGTGGCTCGCAGGAGAGCGAAGCCGGTGCCCGCGAAGCCAAGGCCGACGAAGCCTCCAAGGCTGGCAAAGGCTCGAAGGCCGGAACCGCGAAGGCCGACAAACAGATCGACACACCCATCGATAGGCACGGCAAAGACTGACGCCGTTCCTCGAATTTCGTGAATAACAGGAGTGAATTATGGCTAACCATGTAAATCCCGGCGTCCTGCCGACGGACGACTTCCGTCGCGTGAAGACCCCGACCCGCATCTCGTGGGGCGCAATCTTCGCCGGCGTCGTGATCGCGATCGCGATCCAGCTGGTGCTCGGCATCCTCGGCACCGGCATCGGCCTCAGCCTGGTCGATCCGGTCGAGGGCACGACCCCCGGCGCGACCGGCTTCGGCATCGGCGCAGGGATCTACTGGATCATCACGACGATCATCGCTCTCGGCGCGGGCGGTTATGCCGCAGCACGCGGCGCTGGCGTACATGACCGGTTCGACGGCCTGATCCACGGCCTGGTCGTCTGGGGCGTCACCCTGATCCTCACCATGTACCTGCTCACCTCGGCCGTCGGCGGCATCATCGGCGGCGCATTCCGCACCGTCGGTTCGGTCGCGTCGGCAGCCGGCACCGGCATCGGCGCAGCAGCCCCGAAGGTTGCCGACGTCGCCAACGTCGACGTCACCGACGTTCGCGCCGAAGCTGCTCAGTATCTGTCGGACGCACCGTCGGATCCTGCGCAGATGACGCCGGAGCAGGCGCAGAAGGAAATCGCGAAGGAGCTGCCGGCACTCGCAAAGGGTGGCCAGGACGGCGCGCAGGCTGAAAGCCGCATCGTCGACATCGTTGCGGCCCAGCGCAAGATCAGCCGTCCGGAGGCTCAGGCCCAGGTGACGCGCGCCAAGGCACAGTTCGTCCAGACCAAGAACAAGACCGTAGAGACCGCCAAGTCGGCGACCGACACCGCCGCCGGTGCAGCCGCAGGCACGTCGTTCATGATCGTGATCGCGCTGCTCATCGGCGCTGCCGCTGCAGGCTTCGGTGCCACCACCGCCGCCCGCCGCCGCGTCTACACCGACGCCGTCTGATACGGTCGATCGGTTCGTGTAACGGGGCGCCGTCCGCGTAACGGGACGGCATCCCATTCGGCGAACGGCCGCGCAATCGCGCGGCCGTTCGTTCGTCAAACAGGTTACATCGTCGCTGCCGACCGGGTAAGGAGCCGCGGCGAGGACCTGATAGAAATCTAAGGGTACCGAGATGACCACGTCGCAACAGGATCGCCGTTCGCTTCGCATTGCCATCGTCCGCGCGTTGCAACTTGCCGACGCCCAGGACGACCATCTCGTGGCGGCCTTGCTGGCGCAGGCGCTCGACGCAGCCGAGAACGAGCTGTCCGAATAAAGTACCGATGGTGCGTGCGCGCCACGAACATTTTATAATGAATGCTGCCGTCCGTCGGTCCACCGAAGGCCAAAACTCGCCTCTGTGGGTTGGCTGATCGCACCAAGCCTGCGATGGCAGCACCATGAATTCTCACGGAACACTGCTCGAGCCCGGTCGCAACTGCTGGCGGATCGAACCCGCCAAGCAGGCCACCGTCATCGTCGACGCCGACGATTATTTCAAAGCCGCCCGCGCGGTGATGATGAAGGCCAGGAAGCAGATCCTGCTCGTCGGCTGGGATTTCGACGCGCGCATCCGCTTCGGTAGTGGTGACGATGACGATGGCGGCCCCGAGCGCGTCGGCGAGTTCGTCACCTGGCTCGCACGTCGCACGCCGGGGCTCAACATCCATATCCTCCGCTGGGATACCGGCGCGATCAAGACGCTGTTCCACGGCCAGACGCTGTTGCGCATCGCCAAGTGGATCCGCGACCCGCAGGTCCATCTGCGGCTCGACGGCCATCATCCCCCCGCCGGCTCGCATCACCAGAAAGTGGTAGTGATCGACGACGACGTCGCGTTCTGCGGCGGGATCGACATGACCGTCGACCGCTGGGATACGCGCGCGCACGCCGACGACGAACCGCGCCGGATCGAGCCAGACGGCTCGCCCTACGGTCCGTGGCACGACGCGACTACGATCCTGCAAGGCCCGGTCGCCCGCGCACTCGGCGACATGTGCCGTGGACGCTGGGAAGTGTCCGGCGGCGGCGCGTTGGAGCCGGTGACTGACGGCGCCGACTGCTGGCCCGATCATGTGAAGGCCGATTTCACCGACGTCGAAGTCGGCATCGCGCTCACGATACCCGAAATGGCCGAACAGGAGCCCCGCCACGACGTCGAGGCACTGTACGTCGACCTGATCGCGCGGACGAAGCGCTTCTTCTACGCCGAGAGCCAGTATTTCGCGTCGCGCAAAGTGGCCGAGGCGATCGGCAAGCGGTTGCGCGAACCCGATGGTCCCGAATTCGTCATCGTCCACCCGACCACCGCGGAGGGCTGGCTCGAACCGATCGCGATGGACTCCGCGCGCGCCCGGCTGGTCGAGGCGCTGCACGAACAGGATCCGCACAATCGGCTGCGCCTCTACCACCCGTTCACCGCGGGTGGGCAGCCGATCTACGTCCACGCCAAGGTGACGGTGGTCGACGACGAAGTGCTCCGCGTCGGCTCGTCCAACTTCAACAACCGCTCGCTGCGGCTCGACAGCGAATGCGACGTCGTCATCGACGCCGCGCGCGATCGCAACGCCGGTGAGCGCGACACGATCGCCAGCATCCGCAATGGCCTGCTCGCCGAACATCTCGACACCGACGTCGCGACGATCGAGACGTCGATCGCGGAAACGGGCTCGCTGATCGAAACGATCGAACGGCTGCGCGGCGACGGCCGCTCGCTCCGCCCTTACGAGGTTCCCGAACTCGACTCCGTGCGCGAGTGGCTGGCCGACAACAAGATCCTCGATCCCGAGGGTCCGGGCGAGATGTTCGAGGGACTGTCTGGCCGCAAGCCTTTGCTCAAGAACCTGCGCCCGCACCTCCACCGTGCCGACGGCAGCATCTCGCCGGTCATGGCAGCGGTCGCGGTCGGCGGCACCGCGGCCGGCATCGCGCTGATCGGGACGATGCTGTGGGGTCTCCGCGCCAGGAAATGACGCGCAAATCCTCCCCCGCTTGGGGGAGGAGGACTCAGCCTCGAAGCTCACCCTCGAACGCGCGCACGATCCGCCGGTCGGGAATCAGCCACAGCGCAACCACCGCCACGTACAACGCGATCGCGAACCAGCGGCTGACGAACGCCAGCGGCACGCCGGTGAAATACAGCGCGATACTGCCCCACCCCTTCCAGTCCGAACCGATCGCGCGCGCAACCGCCGACTCCTTGCCGTTGCAGGCGATGATCGCGCGTTCGGTCAGCGAATAGCCGATCGCCGCGAGCCCCAGGACGATGCCATAGGCTGCCGTCGCCCCCGCCGCGAACGCGCTCTCGTCGAGCCAGCGGATCACGAACGGCACCAGGCTCAGCCAGAACAGCAGGAAAAGGTTCGCCCACATCACGCGCCCGTCGACGCGCTCGACCGCGGAAAACATATGGTGGTGATTGTTCCAGAAAAGCCCGACGTTCACGAAGCTCAACACATACGCCAGCAACACCGGCGCACTCCCGATCAACGCGTGCAGGTCGCCCGTTTCCGGCACCTTCAGTTCCAACACCATGATCGTGATGATGATCGCGACCACGCCGTCGGTGAAGGCCTCGACTCTCCCCGGCCCCAGTCGTCGTCCGCTCATAGTCGCCCCCCGCCAGCTCTCACCGTGAGCTTGGCCACAATAAGAAATGTGAACTCAGTATCTTGCAATAAACCGGCTCGGTCTCGGCCGTTTCGATACTAGGACCTATAAACGATCGACCGATCTATCCCAGTCTGATCCGGGCTTTTACATCGCGTCGCGGCGTGTCATTCCCCTGACGACGCAGTGTCTGTTTGCCATTTGTAGACGTGATAAACGCCCGGCAGATCAGGAAAACCTGTGTTCGGAGAGACTTGACCCTGAATCGCACGCTTCCTTGCACTTCCATGACAAGACGGAGTTATCGAAATGAGCAGCGGCTTCATCAAAACCGAAGACGGCGTCGACATCTTCTACAAGGATTGGGGACCGAAGGACGCGCAGCCGATCGTGTTCCACCACGGCTGGCCCTTGTCGTCGGACGACTGGGACACGCAGATGCTGTTCTTCCTCGCCGAGGGCTACCGCGTCGTCGCGCATGATCGCCGCGGGCATGGCCGCTCGTCGCAGGCCGACACCGGCAACGACATGGACCATTATGCCGCCGACGCCTCCGCTGTCGCCGAGCATCTCGACCTGACCAACGCAGTGCACATCGGCCACTCGACCGGCGGCGGCGAAGTCGCGCGCTATGTCGCGCAGTTCGGCCAGCCCCAGGGCCGCGTCGCCAAGGCCGTCCTCGTCAGCGCGGTCCCGCCGCTGATGCTCAAGACCGACGCCAATCCCGGCGGCACGCCGATCGCGGTGTTCGACGGGTTCCGCAAAGCTCTCGCCGAGAACCGCGCGCAGTTCTTCCTCGATGTTGCATCGGGGCCGTTCTACGGCTTCAACCGTCCGAACGCCGTAGTCTCGGACGGCGTCATCCGGAATTGGTGGCGCCAGGGCATGATGGGCAGCGCGCTCGCGCATTCCGACGGCATCAAGGCGTTTTCGGAGACCGACCAGACCGCGGATCTCGAGGCGATCACCGTGCCGATGCTGGTGCTGCAAGGCGATGACGACCAGATCGTCCCCTATGAAGACGCCTCGCTCGTACAGGCGAAACTGCTCAAGAACGCCACGCTGAAGATCTACAAGGGCTTTCCCCACGGCATGCTGACGACGCACGCCGAGGTTCTCAACCCCGATCTGCTGGCGTTCGTGAAGAGCTGAACACCCGCCACGATCGGCCCGCAGCGTGATCTAAATCCCGCTGCGGGCCGGTACCTTGGACCACGACCTCAGCTCGGATCGCGCGGCGCTTGCGTCGCTTGTTGCCGCCACAGCATCCACGCCACCCCGGCCAGCACTGCCGTCGCCGCAAGTAGCACCACCCACAGCACGATATTCCGCGTCGGCGCTCCCGCATCGCCGAGCGCCGACAGCGTTACCGTCGCGGACGGCGTCGACACTAGGCGCGCTTCGCCCGGCCTGCCCTGTCCATCGGCAAGATCGGCGGGCGACAGGAACACGTCCTTCGCCGCAACGCGCCCGGCCGCCAGCGTGAACGGCGCGGTGCCGCTGGCGAGGAAGATCACGCTGCGGTCCACAAAGCCGATCCGAAAGCGCGGCGCGACGGTGAACCCCGCGCTGCGGCCATCGGCCTCGATCCGGATCGCACGCGGCGCATCGCCGGACAGCGTGATGTCGCGCCCGCCATCGCTGCGCGCAACGCCTTGCCCCAGCAAGGTCCAGGGCTGCTCGCGGTCGTCCCGCCCCAATATCCGAACCGGTACGACGCCATCGCCCTCGACCGGTATCACCCGGAGGCTCGCCATCGGTGTCGCGAACGGCACCGCGAAATCTACGATGCGCGCATTCCCGGACGCCGGAGCGGGCGCCTGAGCCTCGACCGTTTCCGACGCCGCCGCACCGTCGGGCCGCACGTCGAGCACGGCACCACGGATCGCGACCGGCGCCAGCAACCGCGACCCCGCGCTCCACGTGATCCGCAGATACTCCCGCGCCACGGCGGCATTGTCCAACGCAACGATCGACGACCGCACCGCCTCGCCCGCGCGCCGATAGACCGTCGCCTCGCCCAACAGTCGCCACTCGCGCAGGTCCGCACTGGCCTCGACCGTCAACGTCACCGGCTGCCCCACCGGCAAGTCCGCGGCAACCGCAACCCGCGCGACCGCGCCCGACACACGCCGCGCATCGAGCAGCACGCCCAGCAGCACGGGCGCGGCGCCAGCCGCAACCGGCTCGCCGCGCACTTCGGCGACCTGCGCCGCACCGCGCCCATCGAGCCTCAACGACACCCCCGACACCTTCAGCGCATCGGGCGCGCCCAGGATCGGCATCGGATCGAGCGACACATGGTCGACCACCGCAGACGCGCCTGTGCGAGCGATCGGCATCGCGCGCCCCTTCGCATCGAACACGCGCAAATCATGCCCGTCGCCAGTCTGCAATCCTGCCAGCACCGCGGCCGGCAACGCCAGTCGCTGGACTTTCGCACCTGCCTCCACCGACAGCGGCAGGCGAAGCGCGTAGCCGTCCGGCTCGCCATCCGATCCCGCCGGCGCCGCACCGACCAACAACACGGCGCCGACCAGTGCGCCCAACCGCCACCGAACCCTGCTCATGCCACCGCCCCGCGTTTCGTATCGTCCGATGATACCTTGGGCGGCAACGGCGCCAGATACCCGACCAGCAGCATCAGCATCCCGACCGCGATGAAGGCGATGATCCGCGCGCCGCCGCCGGTCGCGTACAGGTCGACCACCAGCAGCTTGACGACGGTCGCCCCCAACAGGCTTGCCCCCGCGAGCCACAGGCTGCGCGTTGCACGCCGATGCGCGACGACCATCAGCGTCAGCGCGATCACCGTCCACAGGATCGCGATCCCGGTCTCGACCAGCGCATTGCCGAGCAGCGTATCCGCTTCCCATGCGACACCCGCCAGATGATGCGCCGTCCGCAACCACGCGCCGTTCGCCGCAACGAAACCAAGCACAGCGATCGGCAGCCAGATGCGCTTGCTCGCCAACAGCGCCGCGCCCGCCGGCACCGCATCTGCAGCCAGCACTGTCCGCCGCCACAGCAACAGCACGCCCGCCGCCAGCGCGACCATCACGTCGACCGGATTGAGCAGCGGCACGAACGGCAACGGCGCGGTATCGCCCGACGAAAACAGCGCGATCGCGACTGCGCCACCGAAGATACCCAGCGCGATCGGCACCGCCGCCGTCCACGCATAGTGCAGGGCATGGCGATCGAGCGGCCAACGCGTTGCAGCCCGGTCGCCGCGCAACGCGGGTCCCGCCCACAAGGTGAGGCCCGCCAGGACCGCCACTGCGCCGGCCAAGAACGTCACCTCGTTCCACGCCGTCGACCACAGCGCTGCGCGATCGATCCCGTACCACAGCATGTCGGCGAGCAGGACCACCGCCAGCCAGACGCCCGCGACATGGCTTGCCGACGCCACCGCCCGCGTGCCCGGTGTCTCGACGCCATCACGGTCGCTGCGGAACAGCATCCAGCCATGCACCGCGAGCGCGGCGATCCACAGGAAACAGCCGGGCGACGACAGCACGGTGCCGCCCCGATCGGCCTGCGCGACGAAGCCGATCCACAACGCGCCCACACTGACGCGTGCCGGCCACGCCGCGACCGGCCAGTCACGCCGCCGCGCGATCGTCTGGAACGCCGCCGCACTGACCAGATACGCCAGCATCGCCAACAGGATCTGCACGTTCGTCGAGAACACCGGCACAGGCGCCAACGATCGCTCGACCGCCGGATAAAGCCGCGTCGCCTCCATCATCCAGCCGATCCACCACGCCGCAAACCCGGTCAGGAACGCCGGCGTCGCGATTACCCCCTCGCCCCGCGCATACGCCCGCGCAAGCCGCGTCTCCCCAGGCGCGATCGTCTCCCGCGCGATCGTCTTCCGCGCGAACCATGCCGTCGCGAACCAGCCGAGCGCCACCAGGATTGCACCGACGAACGCCGGATTGGCGAACGGCAGCGCCGCGATATTGTCGTCGAGCGTGCCGAGATACAGCAAGGTCGCGACGACCTGCAGCGCCAGCCCGAACAGCCGCGGCATCCAGCGCGCCTGTCGCATCCCCACCCAGAACGCGCCCGCGCCTTCCAGCGCCCACGCCGCCGAGGTCCAGCGCGCGCCCAGCGCGAGCGGGATCGCCATCGTGACGAAGCCAATGCCGATCGCCAGCATCGCCTCGTTCATCACGCGCAGCCCCTCCTGTTGTCGGCGCCGCGCCACCAGCGAGACACCCAGATACAATGCCGCAAAGCCCAGTGCAGCGAACGCGCTGCCGAACGGCCGGTCGCCGATCAGCGCTACCTCGAGCCCGAACCCCGCCAGCGCCGGCCCGAACAACAACGTCGTATCGACCGCGTTGCCGAACTTGCCCGGCGTCGCCCGCGTATAAAGCACGGCGGTCACGACGTAGATCAGCACCGAGACGATCAGGAATATCTGCGCGATCACGAAATGCTCGGGCCGATACGCGGTCGCGCCCCACAGGCTCGCAATCCCGAAGGTCGCGAAGAACCCGACCAGGTTCAGCACGCGCCAGGTCCGTGCCCGTGCGATGAACAGGATCGCGAGGTTCAGGATCGTGCCGTACCCGAACAGGCCGAGCGCATTGCCGCCCTCCCCGCCCAGCAGCAACGGCACCGCGAACCCGCCCGCGAACGCCGTCACCGCCAGGGCTTGCGATCGCTGCAACAGCGCCAGCGCACAGCCGAGCGCGCAGACCGCGATCATCAGCACGAACGCCGCGGACAGCGGTACGAGGTCGTAGAAGCGCGCCGCCCCGAACAGCGTCAGATAGATGATCGCGACGCCACCGCCCTGCAACGCCAGCGCGAAATCCGGACGCTTGGTCCGCGTCCGAAAGCCGATGCCGAGCAGCGCGATGCCGAACAGGCCGACCACCGCGAGACGGAACTCGATCGGGAACAGCCCCGCCGCCGCGGCATAGCTGGCGAGGAACGACAGTCCGACGAACAGGATCACGAGCCCGAGCCGGACGATCGTGTTGCCGCCGAACAGCCAGCCGCGCGCGGCCGCCACGCCGCTCGCCAGCCAGCCCGGCTCGCGTGGTTCGGCGGGCGCAGGTACAGACGCAGCGCGGTCGCCCGAAGGCGGCGAACCCCAACGGCTTCCCGCCGCGGTATCGAAATCGGTTAGTGCTTCACGTTGCGATACGACCTCCGGCGCAACCATCCCGGTCGGCCGCTCGGCCACCAACGGCTCGATCGATCGCGGCGTGGTGCGGACCTCGGGCACATCGGCGACACCGTCCGTGCGATAACGCGGCGCGTCCATCAGTTCGTTGACGTGGGCCCGCAACAAGGCGACCTCGGCGCTCAGTACGGCCGTCTCGCGCACGATCTCGATCCGCATCGCCCGCCGCAACGCCCAGCCGATGCACAAGCCAACCGCCCCGCCCAAGAATAAAGCGGTTTCTGAAAAGCTTCCGAGCACCCAGCCGAGCAAAGCACCGACTATCGCCATCCAGATTAGCATCGTCCGCGCTGCCCTCGCCTAGTCATCGCCCCCCCTACTCATGGACGTCTTTGCACTAACATGGCGCAAGCCCCGCCGGCGGTCGAGCGTGATTGCGAATACGCGCGCCGACTAAATTTAAGCTGCATGATCCCGTTTCTCGATTTCGCCCGTTAAGTGCCTGCCCTGCCACGAAAGGGTGCAAGACCAGGGGAGATACCGATGCAGGGGATGCATGCATGGTGGCGTTGAGCGAACGGCGATCGGTCGTCGTCATCAGCGACTGGGTCGACGGCTGGCCCCCTGCGGATCCCTCCGCCGCAACGCCTCCTCGCGACGGATCGGCATGGCGCGCGCTCGATCCTGCTAGCCGACCCTGGACGGGTGCCGCCGGCCACCGCGTGCCTGTCACCGGCGGGTATCTCGAACGCCTTCCGCTCGCGCTCGTCGCAGCCGGCATCGTCGAGCAGGCCGAGATCTGGCATCACTGGCGCGGCGAAGGCGACCCGCCATTCCACCGCGATAGCCCGGTGCTCGCGCGCCGCGCCTTCCGCCTCGACCACGACCACGCACCGTTCGCCTCCACCGAGATGATCGACTTCGTGCGGACTTTTGGCGCGCCACACATCCTCGTCGTGCTCGGGCTAGGCGTCGCACCCGAACTGCTCGCGCTCTGCGAAAGCAGCATCATCCTCTACAATTCGATCGACGCGCCCTCGTTGCGCGTGCCGCCCGAAGTCAGCGAGCATTTCGATCTCGTCATCACCGGCGCGCAGTGGCAGTCGGACGAGGTCGAGGCGCGCCACCCCGGCATGCGCACTGCGATCCTGCCCGTCGGCCCTGAATTCGCCGCGATCGACCAGTTCCGCCCGCTCGGCACACCCAAGGACGTCGACCTGATCTACGTCGCCGCCGCGCAACCGTATAAGCGCCACGACATCCTGTTCGACGCACTAGCGCAACTGCCGCGCGACGTGCGTGCACTTTGCGTATTCGGTTACGGCGAGGATGCCGACGCGCTCCGCCAACGCGCCCGCGACCAGAACCTCTCGATCGAGTTCGTCGGACCGCCGGGCGTACCCATCGACGAGGTGAATCGCCTGATGAACCGCGCGAGGTTCGGCGTCGTCTGCGGCATCGACGACGGCGCGCCCGCGATCCTCACCGAATACATGCTCGCCGGCCTGCCCGTGCTCGCCAACGCAGAATTACGCTGCGGATTGCAGTTTATTCTGCCTGAGACCGGCATGACCGCTTCGACGACCGGGTTTGCCGATGCGATCCTTACAATGCGCGAAACCTACGCCGAATTCCGGCCCCGCGACGCCGTATTGGAGCGTTGGACTTGGCAGCATTGCGTTGTGCGTTTGGGTGCAATTATCCAGCGAATACATGATGAAAGCAATTACATTTGCATAGTCAGGTCTGAGGCGTGGGCTTAGGTTCGATCAACAACGCGGATGACCGCGGATTCGCGGATTGGAAGAGCGTGCACGGTATCGGACCTACTCCCACCCTCGCCACGACAGACGATACGAGCCCCCCGCCGCCGCTGATCTGCTTCTCGCATCTCCGCTGGGATTTCGTCACGCAGCGCCCGCAGCATCTGATGAAGCGGTTCGCGCAAGCCCAGAGCGTGTTCGTCTGGGAAGAACACATCCCCTGCGACCATCCGCTGCCCTTCCTAGAACACCACCCGTTTCCCGCCGACAACGTGATCGCACTGCGCCCGCGCCTCCCGCATTGGTGGAACGCCGAGCAGATCGAGGCAGGCTTGCGGCAACTGCTCGACATGCTGGTCGCGACGAGCATTCGCGCGAAGCCCGTCCTCTGGTTCTACACGCCAATGATGCTCCCGTTCGCCGAGCATCTCGAAGCCGCCGCGGTCGTCTACGATTGCATGGACGAACTGTCCGCGTTCCGCTTCGCCGACCCCGCCCTGCTCGACCGCGAAGCCCGCTTGCTCGCGCGCGCCGACCTCGTCTTCACCGGCGGCTACAGCCTCTACGAAGCCAAGCGCGACCGCCACCGCGACGTCCACGCCTTCCCCTCGGCGGTCGACGTCGCGCATTTTGCACGCGCGCGGACGGGCAACACCGAACCCGAAGACCAGCGCCACATCCCCGGCCCGAAGCTCGGTTTCTTCGGCGTCATCGACGAACGCATCGATCTCGCGCTGCTCGACGCGGTCGCCGCTCAGCGACCCGACTGGTCATTCATCATGATCGGCCCGGTCGTGAAGATCGACCCCGCGCACCTGCCACGCCGCGCCAACATCCACTGGCTCGGCGGACGCGGTTACAACGAACTCCCGGCATACCTTTCCGGCTGGGACGTCGCGCTGATGCCCTTCGCGATCAACGCCGCGACCCGCTTCATCAGCCCGACCAAGACACCCGAATATCTCGCCGGCGGCCTGCCCGTCGTCTCGACACCGATCGTCGATGTGATCCGCCACTACGGCGACGCAGCGGCCGTCGCGATCGCCGCCGATGCGCCCGCGTTCGTCGCCGCCTGCGAAGCCGCGCTCGCGCTCTCCCGCGAAGGCGCATGGCGCGACGAAGCCGACCGCCTGCTCGCCACGCAATCCTGGGACCGCACGCAAACCGCCATGGCCATCGAGATCGACCGCATCCTTCGCGCCAAACGCACCTTCCGCCCAGCGCCGAAACGCGAACGCTACGACACGCTGATCGTCGGTGCAGGGTTCGCCGGCGCGGTCCTGGCCGAACGCCTGGCCAGCGACAGCGGCCAGCGCGTGCTTGTCGTAGATCGCCGCCCACACATCGGCGGCAACGCGTATGACGAGCACGACGCGGCCGGCGTGCTGATCCACCGCTACGGCCCGCACATCTTCCACACCAATTCCGCCGATGTATTCGACTATCTGTCGCGCTTCACCGCATGGCGCCCGTACGAACACCGCGTGCTCGCCAGCGTCGACGACAAGCTCGTGCCGATGCCGATCAACCGCACCACGCTCAACGACCTTTACGACCTGTCGCTCGAGGACGACGCGGAAGCCGCCGCCTTCCTCGCCAGCCGCGCGGAATCGGTCGAGGACATCCGCACCTCCGAGGACGTCGTCGTCGCCGCAGTCGGCCGCGATCTCTACGAGACATTCTTCCGCGGCTACACGCGGAAGCAATGGGGCCTCGACCCATCCGAACTCGACCGCGCCGTCACCGCGCGCGTGCCAACCCGCACCTCGACCGACGATCGCTATTTCACTGACACCTTCCAGGCGATGCCCGCCAACGGCTACACCCGGATGTTCGAGGCGATGCTCGACCACCCCGGCATCACGCTCGATCTCGGCGTGGAATATCGCGACGTGATCGACCGCATCGACGTCGACCACATCGTCTTCACCGGCCCGATCGACGAATATTTCGACTTCCGCTTCGGCAAGCTGCCCTATCGCAGCCTCCAGTTCCGCCACGAGACGCACGACGTCGCGCAGTTCCAGCCGGTCGCGGTCGTCAACTATCCCGACGAAGCCGTGCCGCAGACGCGGATCACCGAATACAAGCATTTGACCGGCCAGCTCCACGCGAAGACCAGCATCAGCTACGAATTCCCGAGCGCGGAGGGCGATCCCTATTACCCGATCCCCCGCCCCGAGAACCAAGCACTGTTCAAACGCTACGAAGCGCTCGCTGATGCCGAAGAGGGCGTGACCTTCGTCGGCCGGCTCGCGACCTACCGCTATTACAATATGGACCAGGTCGTGGGCCAGGCGCTCGCCACCTATCGCCGCATGGTCGCGAAATCCGCCGTCCTCGAAACCCCCGTGATGGCCGCCGAATGACCCGCATTTGCCTGTTGACCGACAGCCTCGCCCCGTCCGGCGTCGGTGCACACATGATGACGCTCGCCGAAGGACTGGGCGGAGACGAGATCGTCGTCGCCGCGCGTCCCGGCACCGGCCTGCTGGAACACGCCGCCGCCAAGGGTTATGCGGTGAAAGCGCTCGACGACGATGCAAATCTCGCGCGCTGGCTAGATCGCGCCGCGCCCGACATCGTCCACGTCCATGCCGGCATAGGCTGGGAAGGCCACGCCGCCGTCCGCGCTGCGCACGCGGCTGGCGTCCCCGTGATCCGCACCGAACACCTCCCCTATCTTCTCACCGACACCGCGCAGCGCGACGAACACCGCGACACCTCGGCCGCACTCGCGCGCCTGATCTGCGTCTCGGACGCAGTCGGCGATAGCCACCGCGCAGCCGGCGTCGATCCGGCCCTCGTCGCCACGATCCATAACGGCGTCGGCGCACACAAACCCTCGCGCTCCCGCGAAGCCCTCCGCAGCGAATGGGGCGTCGCCGATGCCCCCGTCCTGCTCATGGTAGCACGCTTCGCCGAGCAAAAGGGCCACGCGCTCCTGCTCGACGCACTGCCCGCAATCCGTGCCGCGCATCCAGACCTGATCGTGCTGCTTGCCGGCGAAGGCCCCCTCCTCACCCAGACTGCACGAGCGATCGCAGCGAAAGGTCTGGCCGGCACCGTCCGAATGCTCGGCACCCGCAGCGACGTCGCCGACCTGATGACGCTCGCCGACCTGCTCGTGCTGCCGTCGGCGTTCGAAGGCCTGCCGCTGGTCGCGCTTGAGGCGATGGCCGCCGGCCTCCCCGTCGTCGCCACCGTCGCCCCCGGCAATGCCGAAGCGATCGAGGACGGCGTCACCGGCCGCCTGACCGCCGCGGACCCGGCCAGTTTCGCCGATGCGATCGTCACGCTGCTAGCCGACCGCGACAGCCTGAAAACGATGGCCAGCGCGTCGATCGAACGCCAGCAGGACCTATTCTCAGCCGATCGCATGATCGCCGACACGCGCGCGGTCTACGCCGCCGTGCACGACGAGACAGACACCAAACATAAGGGAGACGGCGTGGAGCGGACACGGATCGGGTTCATCGGCGCGGGCGGCATCGCCAACCGCCATTTCGGCGTGCTGGAGCAGTTCGACGACGTCGCGATCGTCGCGGTCGCCGACGTCGACATGGCGCGCGCGACCGAAGCCGCCGCCCGCTTCGGCGCGCGCGCCTTCGACGATGCGTCCGCGATGCTGGCCGCGGTCGACCTCGACGCGCTCTACATCTGCGTGCCACCCTTCGCGCACGGTGAACCCGAACGCCTCGCGATCGAGCACAAGCTCCCGTTCTTCGTCGAAAAGCCCGTCGCGCTAGACCTCGGCACCGCGGAGGACGTCGCGGCGGCAGTCGACCGGCTCGGTCTCGTCACCGCGGTCGGCTATCACTGGCGCTATCTCGATACCGTGGACGAGGTGAAGGCGCTCCTCTCGGCAACCCCCGCCCGCCTGCTCTCCGGCTATTGGCTCGACTCAACCCCGCCGCCGCGCTGGTGGTGGAAGAAGGACGCATCGGGCGGCCAGATGCTCGAACAGACGACGCACTTGGTCGATCTCGCGCGCTACCTCGTTGGCGACGTCGTCCGCGTCTACGGCCAATCGGGCCACATCGACCGCGCCGCCTTCCCCGGCCTCGACGTCGCCACCACCAGTACGGCGATGCTCACCTTCGCGAGCGGCGCGATCGCCAATTTTGCCTCGACCTGCCTGCTCAACTGGAACCACCGCGTCGGCCTGCACCTGTTTGGCGAAGGCCTCGCGATCGAACTCACCGACCGCGACGTCATGATCGACATCGGCCGCGGACGTCCGGTCCGCGGCACCGGCAGCGATCCGGTCGTGCTGGAGGATCGCGACTTTATCGACGCAGTCCGCGGCGGCGAAAACCGCATCCGCTGTCCCTACCCCGCCGCCCTCGAAACGCTCCGCCTCGCGCTGGCGATCGAACGCTCCGCCGTCGAAGGCCGCGCGATCGACGTCCGCGAGCGGGAGGCAACCAAGGAGATGGGGCATGTCTGAGTGGCGCCACGTCCGCTCGCTCGGCGTCGAACGTCCCGGCCAGGCCTATTTCTTCGGCTACGACGAAGCACCTCCGGGCGACGGCCAGGTCCGCCTCGACCTGCTCTACACCGGGTTTTCCGCCGGCACCGAACTCACCTTCGTCAAGAACAGCAACCCGTATTTCCACTCGCGCTGGGACGCAGGCCGCGGCGTGTTCGTCCCCGGCGAATCGAGCGCGCACTATCCGGTGCCGTTCCTCGGCTACATGGAATGTGCACGCGTCAGCGACAGCCGGGTCGACGATTTCGCGAACGGCGACGTCGTCGGCACCGTCTTCGGCCACAAGACCGGCCACACCGCAGACCCGTTCAATGATCTGCTGACCAAGCTCCCGCCCGAGCTCGATCCGATCCTCGGCATCTATATCGGCCAGATGGGTCCGATCGCCGCCAACGGCATTCTCCACGCGGAACTCGAATTGCTGGGACCCAACGTCGTCAACCTAGGCGACGGCATCCGTGGCCGTCCCGCTTTGGTGATCGGCGCAGGCATCGTCGGCATGCTGACGGCCCTGTTCGCACAGGCCGCCGGCGCGAGTGAAGTCGTGATCGCCGACCCGTCCCCCTTCCGCCGCCTGCGCGCCGAATGCCTCGGCATCACCGCTATGACCGAGGATCAGGCCTGGGCGTATGCCAAGGCACGCTGGCTCCACGGCGGCGACGATCGCGGCGCGGACGTCGTGTTCCAAACCCGCGCCGACGCCGCCAGCCTCCACGCCGCGATGCGCGCGCTGAGACCGCAGGGCACGGTGATCGACCTTGCTTTCTACCAGGGCGGCGCGGATCGGCTCAGGCTCGGCGAGGAATTCCACCACAACGGCCTCAACCTCCGCTGCGCGCAGATCAACCGCGTCCCCCGCGGGCTCGGTTTCCAGTGGGACCGCCGCCGCCTCGCCAACGAGACGGTCAAGCTCCTCCTCGCCCGCGGCCCGGAGATCCGCGCGCAGCTCATCACGCACGTCGTGCCCTATGACGACGCGCCAGCCTTCATCGCGCGGCTGGTCGGCGAGCGGCCCGAATTCCTCCAGATCGTCTTCAAGGTCGGCGATTGAGTACCGCACTCACTGCCGACGCCCGACCGATCCGCATCCTGTTCGTCTTCGCCTGGCTCGTCGTCGGCGGCGAGGAGACGGAAGTGCGTCTGCTCGCCCAGGCGCTCGACCCGACCCGCTACCGGATCGAGGTCGTCGCCTGCTTCCGGAAAGACGGCATGCCCGAGCAGACGCACGCGCAATTGGAAGCGATCGGCGTCCCCGTCGACCGCACGCCCTACGCGCTCGGCTTTGACGAGACCGTCGCCTACCTCGCCAGCAAGCTGCCCGCGTACGACGTCGTCGTCTCGTGCCAGAACGTCGCCGACATCTATCCCGCGCTCGAACGCATGCACCTCCGACCGCCGTTGATCGAACATGGCGGCCTCGTCTCCGAAGCACTCGCCGGCCCCAAGCATTTCACCGCGCGCTACGTCGGCGTCTGCGCGTCGATCCGAGACGCCGCCGCCAGCCGCATGCCCGGCCGCGAACACCACGCCGTCGAGATCCCGTCGATGGTCGACACGCGCGCCTTCGACCCCGCCCGCCGCGCCCCCGTGCGCGCGGCCCTCGGTATCGCCGACGACGTACCGCTGATCGGCTGGCTGGGCCGGCTCGACCCGAAGAAGCGCGTCGAGGACTTCATCGAAGCCGCCGCGCTCGTCCACGCCAGCCACCCCCGCGCGCGCTTCGTGGTAATCGGCGGCCCCGACGCCTTCATCCCCGAATACGCCGCCGCCCTCCGCAACCGAGCGCACGCGCTCGGCCTCGACACCGCCCTGACCTTCCTTGGCGACCGCGACGACGTGCCCGACCTGCTCGCCGCGCTCGACGTCTTCGTCTGGCTTTCCCGCGGCGAAGGCATGCCGCACGTCATTGCCGAAGCCGGCGCCGCATGCCTCCCCGTCATAGCAACGCGAGACAACGGTTCCGAACAACAGATCGTCGACGGAGTCAGCGGCCTGTTCGTCCCGCACGAAGACCCGCCCTCAGTTGCAGCCGCGATCGGCAAACTGCTACAAGACCAGGCACTCCGGACCCGCCTTGGCACCGCCCTCCGCGCAAAAGTCGACAGCGAGTACGCCGTCGCCGCCGTCGTCCCCCGCTGGGAAGCCTTGTTCGTCGAAGTCCTGTCCGACCGCCCGCCTCGCCCCCGCCCAACCGGACTCTTCCGAAGCTTCCTGCAAGGCGGCTTCGAATCCTCCACCCACCGCCGCGCACACGACCGCAAGCGCGTCGACGTCATCGCCGCCAGCCACCACGACACCCTCGCCGCGCACGACTACAATGAGCTCGCCAAGCTCGGCATCCTGACCGTCCGCGATGGCCTGCGCTGGCATCTGATCGAACGCGAACCCGGCCGCTACGACTGGTCGAGCCTCGACCGCCAGCTGGAAGCCGCCAAGACGATTGGCACCGAAGTCATCTGGGACCTGCTCCATTACGGCTGGCCCGACGACATCGATATCTGGACGCCTGCCTTCGTCACCCGCTTCGCCGCCTTCGCCGCCTTCGCCGCCCGCCACATCGGCCCGGCCGCTCCCGGCGAGACCCGCTTCTACGCCCCCGTCAACGAGATCTCGTTCTTCGCCTGGGGCGGCGGCGACGCAGCCTATCTCAACCCGTTCGCTCGAGGCCGCGGCTACGAACTGAAGGTCCAACTCGCCCGCGCATCGATCGCCGCGATGGAGGCAATCATCGCGATCGACCCCGCCGCAAGGTTCGTCCACGCCGACCCGGTCATCAACGTCATCACCGACCCCACGCGCCCGCACGACGCCCCCGCCGCAGAAGGCCACCGCCTGGCGCAATACCAGGCGTGGGACATGATCGCGGGGAAAGCATGGCCGCAGATCGGCGGCCGCGCGCCATTGCTGGATATCGTCGGCGTCAATTTCTACCACAACAACCAGTGGATCCACGGCGGCCCCCCGCTGTCGTACGACCATCCGCTGAGCCGCCCGCTCCACGCGATCCTCGCCGACGCCTACGCGCGCTACGGCCGCCCGATCTTCATCGCCGAAACCGGTATCGAGGGCAGCGCCCGCCCCGCCTGGCTCCGCATGATCCTGCGCGAGGTGAAGATCGCCCAATCGCTCGGCGTGCCCGTCGAGGGCGTGTGCCTCTACCCCATCCTCGACCACCCAGGCTGGGACGACGATCGCTACTGCCCCAACGGCCTGCTCGCCTGCTCGCCGGTGCTCGCGGACCGCGTGCCGGAC
This sequence comes from Sphingomonas sp. Leaf230, assembly GCF_001421745.1. GTDB lineage: Bacteria > Pseudomonadota > Alphaproteobacteria > Sphingomonadales > Sphingomonadaceae > Sphingomonas. The sequence goes on from NZ_LMKW01000011.1 coordinate 100,705, forward strand.
GCCGCACTCGCCGACGTCATCCGGCAGGCGGAGGGGCCCGATATCCTGCGTTAACTTGGGCCCCGATACTGATCGAAGTCGATACGATCGAGGGGACATTTCCGCCGCCATGTCGCGTTGACGGTTGCCACAAAGGCATGCGGAGAGAGATCACATGGCCATTAAATTTGCAGGAACGATGAACGCGATCAATCGCGGGCTCGACGCGACCAAGCCCACCAAGGGTGCCGACATGGTCGAGGATTGGGAAGCCGCGCTGGCCGATACCGACGTCTCCGGCGCCAAGGGCATCCTTCGCGACCTCGGCTCGCTGCGCAAGCAGTTGGAGAAGGACACGCCCGACGCCGACCGCGTCCATGCGCTGCTCCACCGCCTCGGCACCGCGACGACCAAGATCGCCGACAAGGCCGACAAGTCGCAGGACAAGCTGAAGGCACTCGGCGAAGCGCTGACCGAAGCCGGTGAAGACGCACCGGACGAAGAAGAGGACGTCGCCGCCGCCGCCGCGCCCAAGCGCGCCCGCAAGAAGGCCTGAACGAAAAACGGGCCGGCGATCACATGATCGCCGGCCCGTTTTCTTAGTTACGTCGCGAAAGCCTCAGGCGGTAACCGCCTCGGCCTTCGGATTGACCTTCGACGTCGCCATCGCGGTCAGCTTGTCGTCGGTCGCATATTCCTCGTCGAGCGTTTCCTTAAGGATCGCCGCGATCTCGCCGCGACCAAGCTGGTTCGCCCACGCGATCAGCGTGCCGTAGCGCGTAATCTCGTAATGCTCGACCGCCTGCGCCGACGCGATCAGCGCCGCATCGAGCACCGCCTTGTCGGCGATCTCGCCCGCGACTTCGTTGGCTTCCTTGATGATCCCGTCGATCGCCGGGCAGGTCACCGCCTTGGCCTTCTCGCCGAGCAGTTCGAAGATCCGCTCGAGCCGAACGATCTGGCCCTCGGTCTCGCGCAGATGCGTTTCGAACCCGGCTTTCAGACCCGGCGCGGTCGCCTTGTCGGTCATCTTCGGCAGTGCCTTGGTGATCTGGTGCTCGGCGTAATACACGTCCTGCAACTGGTGCAGGAACAGGTCTTCGAACGTCGCGATGTCCTTGGAAAACAAGCCCATGATCATATCCTCGCATAGCTGGTGCACGCGAAGCGAAATGCTCCGGTGGTGGGGAAACGCCCTTACCGCGGGGTAAGTTTCGTCTCTCCAGCCACCGAAGACTCGGGGGATCAGCCCTTCAGCTTGGCCGCCGTCTCGGCGATCCGCTTGCCCTGGTAGCGCGCGCCATCGAGCTCGTCCTTGCTCGGCATGCGGCTGCCGTCGCCGTCAGAGATCGTCGTCGCGCCGTAGGGCGAGCCGCCCTTGACCGTGTCGACGCCCATCTGCGCCTGGAAGCCGTAGTCGAGCCCGACGATCGTCATGCCGTGATGGATCAGGTTGGTGATGATCGAGAACAACGTCGTTTCCTGGCCGCCATGCTGGCTCGCGGTCGAGGTGAACGCACCGCCGACCTTGCCGATAAGCGCGCCCGAGAACCACTGGCCGCCGGTCGTATCCCAGAACTGCGCCATCTGCGCGGGCATCCGACCGAACCGGGTCGGCGCGCCGACGATGATCGCGTCATACTGCTCGAGCGCGGCGGGGCCTTCGATCTCGGCATGCGCGGTGTCGGTCTTGAAATGCGCGGCTTCGATCACCGCCTGCGGTGCGGTTTCGGCGACGCGGCGGATATCGACTTCCGCACCACCGGCGCGCGCGCCCTCGGCGACGGCATCCGCCATCTGCTCGATATGGCCGTAGGACGAGTAATAGAGCACGAGAACCTTGGTCATATGTGTTTCCTTCGAGTTCCCCTCCCGCTTGCGGGAGGGGTTAGGGGAGGGCAGTTCCGGGCGGGATCGCGGGAGGAAGCCCCTCCCCCGACCCCTCCCGCAAGCGGGAGGGGAGTCTTACTCCGAGTCCACCAGAACGATCTCGGCGTCCTCTTGAGCCGTGATCGTCACCGTCTGGCCGCCCAGCAGCGCCGCTCCGTCGCGCGCACCAAAGGCGTCGTCGCCGATCGTGATCGCACCGGTCGCCGGCACCAGATACACGTGGCGTCCCTCACCGACCGCATAGTCGACGCTGTCGCCAGCCTTCAGGGTAGCCGCCAGAACCCGCGCATTCGCCCGGATCGGCAACGCATCGCCGTCACCCTCGAACCCGCTGGCCAGCGTCACGAACTGGCCCGAACGCTCGCCCTTCGGAAACGGCTTGGCACCCCAACTCGGCGCGCCGCCCTTACGCGAAGGCTCGATCCAGATCTGGAAGATCGTCGTCGTCTCCGGCTCAAGGTTATACTCGGCATGCCGCACGCCGGTGCCTGCGCTCATAACCTGCACGTCACCCGCCTCGGTACGGCCCTTGTTGCCGAGCGAGTCCTGATGCGTGATCGCACCCGAGCGGACATAGGTGATGATCTCCATGTCCTGATGCGGATGCGGCGGGAAGCCCGAGTTCGCGGCGATCTGGTCGTCGTTCCACACCCGGATCGCGCCCCAGCCCATCCGGGCGGGATCGTAATAGCTCGCGAACGAGAAATGATGGCGTGCGTTCAGCCAGCCATGATCGGCGTGGCCGAGGCTGTCGAAGGGGCGACGTTCAACTTTGGAAAGGGTCGTGGTCGTCATGATAGGTCTCCACTGGTTGACCCCAAGATAGGCGCTGCGATTACGCCGTAAATAGAAACGCTGGAAACCGATCGTTTCGGTGGCTATCCTGTGCCAGCCAATCGACCACCCCGGCGAAGGCCGGGGCCCAATTGGGGGACATCGATGACGACGCGCCGTCCGTCGTTACATTGGCCTTTCCAATTGGGCCCCGGCCTCCGCCGGGGTGGTATTCTACGGATGTTTGCGGAGACCAGAGATGCGCCTGCCCGATCTCGAAGCCTGGGCGATCTTCGCCAGTGTCGTCGAGCACCGCTCGTTCAGCGCCGCCGCCGACGCGGTCGGGCTCAGCAAGGCAACCGTGTCGAAGGCGATCACCCGCCTCGAAGCGCATCTCGGCCAGTCGCTCTTTCACCGCACCTCGCGCCGCCTCGCGCTCACCGAAGCCGGCAAGCCGCTCGCCGAGCACGCCGCGCGCATTCTCGCCGAAGCCCGCGCCGCCGAGGAGTCCGCACACGACGCCGCCAGCGCGCATACCGGCCGCGTCCGCCTCGCCGCCCCGATGAGCTTCGGCGTCACCAACGTCGCGCCGATCCTCGCGGAGTTCCTCGTCGCGCACCCGGGTATCGAGGTCGATTTCCACCTCTCCGATGCGCGCGTCGACATCGTCGCCGAAGGCTTCGACGTAGCACTGCGGATCGCCGAGCTCCCGGACAGCTCGCTTCGCGCCCGCCGCCTGTGCAGCATCCAGGCGCACACCGTCGCCGCACCAAGCTACCTCGCCAAGCACGGCACCCCGACGCACCCGGCACAGCTCGGCGAGCACCAGCTGGTCGGCTATTCGAACGTCGTGGGGCCGTGGCGCTTCCATGGCCCCGGCGGCGCCGACGTCTCGGTCCGCCTGCAAGGCCAGCTCACCGCCAACAGCGGCGAGGCGATCGTCCCAGCGCTGATCGCCGGCCTCGGCATCGCGCGCCTGCCCGACTTCATCGTCGACCGGCATATCGCGTCCGGCGCACTCGTCACGATCCTCGACGACTGGGCGCCCGCGAAGATCGGGCTCCATCTCCTCACCCCGCCAAGCCCGCTCCGCCCGGCGCGCGTCGAGGCACTGATAGACTTCCTCGCCGCACGCCTCCGGGATCCGAACGCAGGGCAAGCGTAAAGCGGCGACCTTGCGCAAAACCGGGCCGGATGCCATGTAAGAGGCTGGATAGACGCTCGAGTTTGCACCCCAGCGCGATCCCAACGACACCCGATACCGGGATGAGGACTTTGAGCAGCGGCCGCGCTCAGTCGGTAGTATGTGTATCGATTCCGTGATTCCCGCGTGGCTGACCCGATAATCCGGTTATGGATTCTCGTCGTCCTCGGCCTGTGTCGGGACAGCGGACCATGCCGAAACGAAAAGGCATGACCATGCGGCGTGACGCTAACGACGACGTGAACTCCCCGAACCTCCGTACCGGCGTAACGCGGCGCAACCTGCTCGGCTCGGCGATCGTCGCCGGCGGTGCAGCGGCGTTGCCGATCGCGCACGCCGATGCCGCGACCACCGAGCGGACGGTCGACGTCCTGCTGATCGGCGGCGGCATCATGAGCGCGACGCTCGCCGTCCTGCTGCGCGAACTCGAGCCGACCTGGACCATCGAGATGGTCGAACGCCTCGACAAGGTCGCCGACGAAAGCTCGAACGGCTGGAACAACGCCGGCACCGGCCACTCCGCGCTGTGCGAACTGAACTACACGCCGGTCAACAAAGCCGACGGCAAGGTCGAGATCGCCAAGGCGGTCGAGATCAACGAACAGTTCCAGGTCACCCGCCAGTTCCTCAGCCACCAGGTCGATACCGGCATCCTCGCCAACCCGCGCTCGTTCATCAATTCGACGCCGCACATGAACTTGGTGTGGGGCGATGCCAACGTCGCCTTCCTGCAAAAGCGCCACGCCGCGCTCCAGGCGAGCCCGCTATTCTCCGGCATGGAATTCACCACCGACCCGAAGCAGATTGCGCAGTGGGTGCCGGTGATGATGGAGGGCCGCGCGCCCGGCACGAAGCTCGCCGCGACGCGCTCGCCGCTCGGCACCGATTGCGACTGGGGCGAGGTCACGCGCCAGTATATCGCCTCGCTCGCCAAGCAGGACAATTTCACGCTGACCACGGGCCACGAGGTCCGCTCGCTCGAACGCGAGACGATCGGCCGCAAGAAGGCGCGCTGGCGCGTCACCGCGCGCGACATGAAGACCGACGAGAAGCAGGTCATCAAGGCACGCTTCGTGTTCGCAGGCGCGGGCGGCGGCGCGCTGCCGATCCTCCAGAAGTCGGGCATTCCGGAGGCCGACGACTATGCCGGCTTCCCGGTCGGCGGCTCGTTCCTCGTCGCGGACAAGCCCGCAATCACCCACCGCCACCTCGCCAAGGTCTACGGCAAGGCGGCGGTCGGTTCGCCGCCGATGTCCGTGCCGCATCTCGACACGCGCTTCCTCGACGGCAAGCAGGCGCTGCTGTTCGGCCCGTTCGCGACCTTCTCGACCAAGTTCCTCAAGGAAGGCTCGTATTTCGATCTTCCGGCGTCGGTCACGCTCGACAATTTCCGGCCGATGCTCGCGGTCGGCTGGGACGATTTCGACCTCGTCGAATATCTCGCGGGCCAGCTCATCATGTCGGACAGCGACCGGATGGATGCCCTGCGCGAGTATTTCCCGGGTGCGAAGGACGGCGACTGGCGCCTGTGGCAGGCTGGCCAGCGCGTCCAGATCATCAAGCGCGATCCGGAAAAGGGCGGCGTGCTGCGCCTCGGCACCGAGATCGTCGCGTCGAAGGACGGCTCGATCGCCGCGCTGCTCGGCGCCTCGCCGGGGGCCTCGACCGCACCGTCGATTATGCTCAACCTGTTGAAGAAGGTGTTCCCGAACCATCTGGCGACCGCGGGGTGGCAGGCGAAGATCCGCGAGATCGTGCCGACCTACGGCGTAATGCTCAACGAGACCCCCGACGTCCTCGCCGAGCATTGGGCCTCGACCGCGGACACGCTGCAACTCGCCATCCCCTCGCCCACGGTCGGCGTCGCAGCCAGCCCACGCCCCGCGGCCATGCGCGTAAAGCCAGACCGCAGCCCCGACCTCGCGCTCTAAGCTATACCGACGTCCATTCTACAATCCTCCCCCGCCAGGGGGAGGTGGCTGGCACTTGCCAGACGGAGGGGGAGGCAGGCGATGACTGCCGTTGCATGTCTCCCCCTCCGTCACCTTCGGCGACACCTCCCCCTGGCGGGGGAGGATCAGCGAGTGTCGTTTCCGGAACGTACCTTAAGTCCTTGGAACGGCTGTCCTACGCTGCGACGATCTGCCACGGTCGCAAGATGATCGCCCCGCCACCCTCGCAAATCCACCACCGATCCGGCCAAGGATCGGCTCCAAAAGCCGGAAGTGCACACTCCGCGCAAACCGCGCCAGCGTGTGCACTTTGTGAACTTCCGGCTTTTCGGCGGGCCGCAGCATGAACCGCCTGGCCCCCGATGCAGACGATTCGCGCTTCATCCGTCGCGTCATCCTGACCATCGTGATCGTCGCGGTCGTCGCCGCACTCTACAAGGCGGGCGACCTGCTCATCCTCGCCTTCGGATCGATCCTGGGTGCGATCGTCATCCACGCGATCGCCGATCTCTACCGCGACCATCTCCGCGTTCCGCGCAAGCCCGCGCTCGGCCTTGGCATCGCCACCGTGCTCGGCGTCATTGCGTTCCTGGTCTGGTTGTTCGGCGTGCAGTTCCGCAGCCAGGTCAACGTCCTGATCGCCCAGACGCCGGCGCTGCTCGACCAACTCGCCGCGTATCTTTCGCAAAGCGCGGTCGGCGCGAAGCTCGTCGACGCCGTGCAACAGGCCTATGCCGGGTCGAAGGTCGCGCAGGATGTCGGCGGCCTCGTGACGGGCGCGGGCGAACTCGTGCTCAACTGCCTGTTGCTGCTGGTCGGCGCGCTGTTCTTCGCCGCCGATCCCAAGGTGTATGAGCGCGGCTTCCTGTTGCTGATCCCGCGCTCGAAGCGGGCCGCGGTCGAGGATGCGCTGTTCGACGTCGGCTCGACGCTCCGGCTGTGGCTCGGCTCGTCGCTGATCCTCATGACGACGATGGGCATCCTAGTCGGCATCGGGCTCTGGTTGTCGGGCGTCCCCAGCGCCGCCGCGCTCGGCCTGCTCGCCGGATTGTCCGAGTTCATTCCCTATATCGGCCCCACCGCGGCGATGATCCCCGCGCTTGGGCTCGCCGCGACGCAAGGGACCTCGTCGATCGTCGGCACGCTCGTGACATATGCGGTCGTACGGCTCGTCCAGACCAATTTCATCACCCCGTACGTGCAGAACCGGGTGATCTCGATCCCCCCCGCGATCACGGTTTTCGCGATCATCGGCATCGGTACGATCTTCGGCCTGTTCGGATTGTTCTTCTCGGCCGCTCTGCTGGTGGTCATCTTCACGCTCGTCCGCAGCCTGTATCTGCGCGAGGTTCTGGGCGAAGATATCCCGAAGACGGTCCACCGGACGTTGCTCGGCCCCGACCTGACGCCGAGCCCTCCGAGCGAAGATTTGTAAAGAATTCAACTGCTCGGCGGCGATCCAACCGATTCGTCGCGTCAACCTTAGTCCGAAATTAACCTTTTGCCTTCAGATGTTGTGTGGTTAATGAATGGAAGTCGAGCTGCTGACATGGGGTGTCGGGCGGTCTCGCGAACAGGGGACGACGCATGCGAGTGCTGCTGATCGAGGACGAGCCGACGACGGCCAAGGCTATCGAGCTGATGCTGACGACCGAAGGGTTCAACGTCTACATCACCGATCTCGGGGAAGAAGGCCTCGATCTGGGCAAGCTGTATGATTACGACATCATTCTGCTCGACCTCAACCTGCCCGACATGCACGGCTATGACGTGCTGAAACGCCTGCGTGTCGCCCGTGTCGCGACGCCGGTGCTGATCCTGTCGGGCGTCAACGAGATGGACTCGAAGGTCCGCAGCTTCGGCTTCGGCGCCGACGACTATGTCACTAAGCCGTTCCACCGCGAGGAACTGATCGCGCGCATCCACGCCGTCGTCCGTCGCTCGAAGGGTCACAGCCAGTCGGTCATCCGCACCGGCAAGCTGGCAGTCAATCTCGATGCGAAGACGGTCGAGGTCAACGGCAGCCGCGTTCACCTGACCGGCAAGGAATATGCGATGCTGGAGCTGCTTTCGCTCCGCAAGGGCACCACCTTGACCAAGGAAATGTTCCTCAACCACCTTTACGGCGGGATGGACGAGCCCGAGCTGAAGATCATCGACGTCTTCATCTGTAAGCTCCGCAAGAAGCTCAGCCTCGCGTGCGACGGCGAGAATTACATCGAGACCGTCTGGGGTCGCGGCTACGTGCTGCGCGAGCCCGACGAAGTGCTCGAATCCCAGGTCGCGTAACTCCCCAGTTTTCGGGAGCACGAAGGCCGCGGCATCGGGGGGTGCCGCGGCCTTTCCTAGTTATTCCTACGTATGGGGTGCGAAGCTGCCCCTCTCATCCTCCCCCGCCAGGGGGAGGTGGCTGGCCCTTGCCAGACGGAGGGGAAGGAAAGGGAAACCTCCGTTCCGCATCCTCCCCCTCCGTCGCCTACGGCGCCACCTCCCCCTTGGCGGGGGAGGATACTGGAACTCGTTCTAAGTCTTACGCCGCCACCGCCGAAACAGCCCCCGCTTGCTGAGCGACTCGAACATCTCCTGAGGCCCCTCCGGATCGAGCACCTCGTTATCCGCCAACCAAGCCTCGACCGCAGTCAGATCGGGCACCTCGTAACACCGCAGCGTCTTGCTCACGCCGACCTGTTCCTGACGCAACCGCTCGATCGTCTCGATCAACGAGTCGGTCTCGGCGATCATCGCACTGACCACCTCCACCGCGACGCCGAGGTGCTCCGCGAGCAACCCGTCCCGGATGGCCGCAACAGCCTTCGAGGTCGCAGCGTCGCCAGCCCGGATCGCCAGGTCACACTCGGTATCGAGCCGCAACGACCGGTTGTTGACGTTCGAAGACCCCAACCGGAACACGTCGTCGTCCGCAATCAGGATCTTTGCGTGGCAATAGATCGGCGCCCCGTCCTTGGTGTACGGATGATACATCCGCAGCCGCCGGTGCGTGTCGCGCCGGTGCAGCGCCTCCATCAACCGCGCCCGCGCGGTATCCATCGCCAGCGGCTCCAGCCACCCCTGCGCCACGGTCGGGTTGATGATGACGATCTCTGGCCCATCCGCCTCGTCGAGCCGCCGCGCTACCGCCTCCGCCACCTTACGCGACGCGAAATACTGGCTCTCGATATACAGATGCTTCTTCGCGCGAGCGATCTGCCCCAGGAACAGCGCCTCGCTCTCGTACACCGGCGCCTGGTCCGACATCTCCGGCTCCGTCCGCGCGATGCCGACATCGACGTCGCGGAAATCAACCGCGAGTCCCTCAGGCCAGAACGTCCCGCCCGGCACGCCTGCCGCCAACGGCTTGCCCCCCGCCAGCCGCCAGCGCCGCCGGAACAGCTCCCCCAGCGCATGCGCGACGGGGCCCTGCACCGCGCTGATCGCGTCGTGCCACGGCTTGTACGGCTTGCCCGATGGCTGGACACGGTGCGGATCGCCGTCACGGTGTTCGCGCGTGTCCCAGCGGTCGCCGGTCATGTCGATCCCGCCGCAGAACGCCAGCGCATCGTCGATGATGACGATCTTCTGGTGATGCGACGCCGCGGTCGGGTGATGCCCGTCGAGCTTGGTATGGATCCGCTTGTGCTGCATCCACTTGATCATCGTAAACAGCGTCGACCCGCGGAACAGCGACTTGATCGCCCCGGTATCCCAGCGCAGCACGAAGATCTCGAGGTCGGGTTCGCGCTCGACCAGCCAGTGCATGAACGCGCCCAGGGTCTTGGGTTCGCCCGGCCGATCGACGCCGGGCTCGAGCGAAATACGCGCATCGAAGTCCCAGCCGATCAGCAGGATGCGGCGCTTCGCTCCCAGCATCGCGACGCGCGCCGTCCGGAAATAGTCCGCCGCATCGACGATCACCGCCATCCGCTCGGCGCGTTCGATCCGCCAGCACTCCGTCCCAACCTGCATCGGTGTCCCTTCGTCCGTTGCCGACTGATATGCGTGGCGCGCGGTTTGGTTGCGTCAATGCCCTGTATCGTCGCGCCCTGCCGCCCTATCTGGGATGACGATGGCCGCTCCTCCTACCCAGCCGCCGGCGCAGCGCAAGGTGATCCATGTCGACATGGACGCCTTCTACGCGTCGGTCGAACAGCGCGACGATCCCTCGCTGAAGGGCCGCCCGGTGGCGGTCGGCGGATCGCGCGCGCGGGGCGTAGTGGCGGCGGCAAGCTACGAGGCGCGCGCGTTCGGCGTTCGCAGCGCGATGCCGTCGGTCACCGCGATCCGAAAATGTCCCGACCTCGTGTTCGTGCCCCCTCGGTTCGACGTGTACCGCGAAGTCTCGGACCGGATTCGCGCGATCTTCGCCGACTATACCGACCTGATCGAGCCGCTGTCGCTCGACGAGGCGTATCTCGACGTCACCGAAGATATCCGCGGGCTCGGCACGGCCGCCGCGATCGCGGAGGAAATCCGTGCTCGGATCAAGGCCGACACCGGTCTCACCGCGTCCGCCGGGGTGAGTTACAACAAGTTCATCGCCAAGCTTGCGTCGGACCAGAACAAGCCCGACGGCATTTGCATCATCACGCCGAAGCGCGGCGCGGCGTTCGTCCAGTCGCTGCCGGTCAAGCGCTTCCACGGTGTCGGGCCGGTGACCGCGCAAAAGATGGAGCGGCTCGGCATCCTCACCGGTGCGGACCTCTACGGCATGACGCTCGCGTTCCTTCAGGCGCATTTCGGCAGCTATGCGGACTATCTCTACGGTGCGGCGCGCGGCATCGATCACCGACCCGTGCGCGTCAACCGTGCCGCCAAGTCGGTCGGCGCAGAACGGACGTTCGAGACGAACCTGACGACCGCGGAGGATCTGCGCGCGGCGTTGCACCGGGTGGCGGATGCCGCGTGGGTGCGGATCGAACGGCACGGTACGCGTGGTCGCACGGTCACGCTCAAGCTGCGTCACGCCGACTTCCGCACGATCACGCGCGCACGATCGTCACAGGCCCCGGTGACGGACAAGGCCGCATTCCTCGCGGCAGGCCTCGACCTGCTGATCGCGCAATTGCCCGTACCAGGCGGCGTGCGCCTGCTAGGGCTGACGTTGTCGGGCATCATGGGCGAGGACGACGAAGTGCAGCCAAGCCTGTTGTAGCTTCAACTGACGTCGGCGACCCCCGCATCTGGCGCCAGCAACGTCAGGATCGCGACAGCGCCCTGCCCCGGCCCTTCGCTCTCCAGACGCAGCGAACCCTGCATCGCGTTCACCGAATTGGCACACCAGTGCAGCCCCAGCCCGCCAGACTTGTGCGCGCGCGTCGAGAAGCCCCGGTGGAACAGCGTCGTTGCGACCTCGGGCGTGATCCCCTCGCCATCGTCGCGAATCTCGATCGCCACGCGGCCGTCGACCTGCTCGATGGTGGTAACGATCGATCCGCTGCCGGTCCCCCGCGCGACGATCGACTCGGCGGCATTGGCGAACAGATTGCCGATCACCTGGCTCAGGATCAGCCGGTTCGCCATTACCAGATTGGGTCCTGCGGGAAACCCGAACGCGATCGATGCGCCGTCCAGATAGCGGACGATCGTCGCGTTACGCGCGATGATCGCGGTGACGTCGCATATCTCCAACGCCGGACGTTCGTGCGCGCCCTGCTGCTGCTGCCCGATGATCTCGAGCACATGCCCCATCGCCTCGCGGCCGATGCTGAGTTCGTGACGGGTGGATTCGCGGTTGGCGGCGTCCGCGTCGATGGCTGCGGAGACGAACGCGGCAAGCTTTGCGCGGCGTTCGTCCGAAACGTCGCCACGAGCGAGTTCCTCGATCGCCCGATCGAGCGTGGCGCGATCGATCGGCGGCACCTGCGCGATCTCGCGGCTGAGGATCGTGCTGATCGGGTTCAGCGCGTTGCGGACGTTGTGCATCACCGCCACCGCACTTTCGCTCCGCCCGAGATCGAACGACTGCACGCCGATCTGTTCGCGCAGATCCTTCAATTGCTGCAACATCGCGTTGAAGTTGCGCCCGAGCGAACCGATCTCGTCGCGCCGCTCATCCTCTTCGAGCAGGGTGAGAGATCCCGACGCGCGAACCCGCCGCATATGATTCTCGATACGCAGCAACGGACGCAACACGAGTTGCGCAATGAGACGACGCAGCACGATGAGCACGAACAGCAGAAGCACGATCGATCCCACGATCGCAAACACCAGCACGCGCCTGCCGAGCCGCGTTGCATCACTTGGCACGGCAAACCGAACCGTGGCCACGGCGCGCCCATCGGCGCCGATCAGTGGCACGGCAATTGCCGCTCTCGACCCTTGATAGGTCGCCACCCTCGAACTGCTGGAACCGACATCTAATGTCGCGTCGACACCCAAAGCTTCGGAAATCTGCTTGGCAGTTATCACGCGCGCGACAGCGATATAGCCTTGCCCGGCATCCACGCCGCTCGCCCCCCCCATTCGCGCGACACCTACCGCTGCGACACTATTCCCCAGCCGCGCATAGAACCGAGTCGAGCGCCGATCGCCAAGCACGCGTGCGAAGTCGGTACGATCGAGCAGCGATACCCACGGCCCCCGCAGACTCGAACCTGACGATCCACTCCATTCAGCGAGGGCGATACGCCCGTCCACGGCAATCTCGGCGAGACCATCTGCGGGGAGTAATCGCGTGACCGGCGCAGCGCGACTATTGGGCGCAAGCCGAGCTCCAGACAGCTTCGGTACATCTCGGCGATCTCGTGCCTCCGCCTGGACCTCTGCAGCGTATCTGGTCAGCATCGCGCGGGTCCGTTCGACCTGCCCCGCGATCGCCGCGTCTTCCAGCTTGGTAAAACTCGGCGTGATGATCGACGCCAGCAACACCGTGATCGCGACCGTCCCGCACAGTGCCACGCCCGTCATGATCAGCACGAGTTTCGCACCGAGCGACGCAGGCCGCCGCATCTTGCCGAATTGCCGGCCGAGCGTCGCCGGGACGCGACCCATCCCGACCGTCGGCATCAGTTCAGCATTCCGTTGCCCAATTGCCGCGGTGCCATTGGCCCGTCACCCGCCACATCGTCTTCGCCGCCGAGATAGCGCGCGTTTGCCATGCCGAGTGCGACATCCGCCGCAACCGGTCGCGAGTAGAAATACCCCTGGAAGTGGCTCGCCCCGGCCAGCTTGAGCGCCTGGACCTGCGCGTCGGTCTCGACGCCTTCCGCAATCACGCCCAGCCCCAGCGCGCGACCGAGATGGATGATCGAATGCACGATCGCCGCGCTTTCGCGCTCCCTACCCATACCGTCGATGAACGAACGGTCGATCTTCAGGCAATCGAGCGCGAACTTGCGGATGTTGTAGAGGCTCGAATAGCCCGTCCCGAAATCGTCGAGCGCGATCCGAAACCCCATCTGGCGCAGCTTGTAGAGCGTTTCCGCCGCCCGTTCGGCATCGTCGAAGATCGCGGTCTCGGTAATCTCGATCTGCAATCGCGCGGGCTCGATCCCCGCGCGCTCGACGCTCTCCATGATGTGCCTGACGAAATTGTGTCGGCGAAACTGGCGCGGCGAGAAATTGACCGAGACATACTGGCCGGGCCATTGCTTCAGGACGTCGAGCGCTTCGCCCAGTACCCAGTCGCCAAGCTCGTGGATCAGGTTCGATTCCTCGGCGATCGGGATGAACGTGCTCGGGCTCATCGCGCCATATTCGTCGGTGTTCCAGCGGATGAGCGCCTCGAAACCGATCACCTCGACCGCGTCGCGCGATACGATCGGTTGATAGACCAGGCTCAGTTCGCCCTTCGCAATCGCCTGGCTCAGCCCACCCTCGACCCGCCGGCGAAAACGGATGCCTTCGTCCATGCTCTCGTCGAACAGGCGGACGATCCCTCGCCCACCACGCTTGGCGTCGTTAAGCGCGAGATCGGACCGTCGCATGACATCCACCGGATCGCGGCCCTGCCCACCCTCGCTGACAACCACGCCCGCCGACGCCCCGCCCTGCACCGAATTGCCGAACACCTGCAGGCTGACCGAGCACGCCGCGACGACACGCTCGCACGCCATGACGCCCGCCGCCTCACCGGACGTCTCGAACAGGATGCCGAACTCATCGCCGCCGAGCCGGGCCACCAATGCTCCCTCCGGCGCCGATCGTTGCAGGATCGTGCAGATCTCACGGATCAGCGCGTCGCCTGCCAGATGGCCAAGCGTATCGTTGACCAGCTTGAAGCGATCCAGATCGACCATGACCGTCGCGAACAGTCCCGCCGCACGCGTCCGCTCGGCAAGCGCGCGCAGGAACGCGAGCCGGTTCGGCGCGTCGGTCAGCGAGTCATGCGTGGCCATATGCACCGCGCGACTCTCGTTCGCCGCAAGCTCAGCGCTCTGCTCTTCGAGTTGAACAACCTGCGCGGCCAGCGTGACGCGGGCCGCCTTCAACTCGCGATCGATTTCCCACCGTTTCGCAAGCGCCGTCGCGGTCTGTGTCACCTCGGCGACCTCGAACGGCTTGGCGATGTAGAAAATCTTGTCGGCGGGTCCGGCAACCTTGCTGATCTCGATCGGTGAGAAATCGGAAAAACCGGTGACGATGACGAGGTTGATCTCCGGATCGAGCGCCCGGATGCGCTGCGCCGTCTCGCGCCCGTCTATACCCGGCGGCATGCGGATATCGATGAACGCGACTGCGAACGGTTCGCCGTCCGCCAACGCCCGCGCGACGTCCGCGACCGCGTCCAGCCCTTGATGCGCATGCGTCAGCGCGAAGCCGGCGATGTCCCCGCGGCGGAGCTCACTGGCGTTCCCGCCAAACAGGTCCGCCGCCATCGCGCCGAGCGCCTCGCCGCTCTCCGATCGCTGACCGGCGAAGCTGCGCCGGTAGCTGTCATGCATCGCTGGCTCGTCGTCCACGATCAGAATGCGCATCGATACAGTTCCTCACTGGCCACCGCATCCGTGCCTTGCGGTACGCCAAGTGCCTTCATCGTTACGAAGGATAGTAACCTAAAGCAGTTAAGACGCTGTGAACGATGTTTGTAACTTATGTCCAAGTGCTTGAGCGCCCAGCACGATTGCGCCGAGCGGCCCGGCGTTGTTGCCTAACGCAGGCGGCACGATGAACGTATCGACGAGCGCGACCTCGGGCAGCGTGATGTACCCGCCGAGGCTCCGCGTCATCGCCGCCCGGACCCGCGGAAACAGGTGCGACGCCCCCATCACGCCGCCGCCCATCACGATCCGCCGCGGGATGCCGGTGAGCACGAGCGTGTGGCAAAGCTGCCCGAGCGCGTCGGCGACGTTATCCCAAACCGGATGCTCGGCAGGCACTTCGTCGGCGGGGAAGCCGATCCGTGCCGCGATGGCGGGTCCCGCTACCAGTCCCTCGATGCACGCGCCGTGGAATGGGCAATTGCCGATCCAGTCGTCACCCTGGAACCGAGCGGGGCGGATGTGGCCGAGTTCCGAGTGCGTGAGGCCATCGACCGGACGGTTGCCCGCGATCATGCCGGCGCCGACGCCCGTGCCGACCGTGACATAGGCGATGTCCGGCAGGCCCTTCGCCGCCCCCCAGAATGCTTCGGCCAGCGCCGCGCCGACCACGTCGCTATGGAAACCCGTGGGCACGCCGTAGCGCCGGCTCAGCCGTCCCGCGATGTCGGTCCCGGCCCAGCCCGGCTTCGGCGTCGAGGTGATATGGCCGTAATCGCCCGAATGGCGATCGATCGAAACCGGCCCGAAGCTCGCGATACCGATCGCCACGAACCCGCTCCAGCGATCGAGTACCGCCTCGATCGCCGCCAGCGTCTCTTCGGGGCGGGTCGTCGGGATCCGCACGGTTTCTTCGATCTGGTCGGGTCCGCGCGCAAGAATGCAGATGCATTTGGTGCCGCCAAGTTCGATACCTGCGACCAGCGGTGCTTCCGTCATCCTCAACTCCCAACACGTTACCGCGCCCGCTTCCTTCGCCGACGCCGTCCAGTCAAGAGCAGGTCGGTTCTGACGATCACGCTGAACGAGGATTTGATCTGCTGTCGATCCGTCCGTTCGTGCGTTATGCCGGTCGAGTTCACCCGAACAGACAGGAATTCCGAATGGCGAAGAAACCCGCGAAGCTGATCAAGACGGACACCGATGTATCGGTCGAGGCACAGCCACAGTACAAGGTCGAATATCGCGAGATCCAGCCTTATGGGACGCTGAAGAAACTCCCGATCGCACTTGAGGACAATGCCCGTGCCCAGAGCGTCGCGACGCTTAACCAGGTGCTCGCGGACACGATGACGATCCGCGACATGTACAAGAAGCATCACTGGCAGATGTCGGGCGCGACCTTCTATCAACTGCATCTGCTGCTCGACAAGCACTACGAGGAGCAGGCGGCACTCGTCGATCTCATCGCCGAACGGATCATGGCGCTTGGCGGTATCTCGATCGCGATGTCGCACGATGTTGCGGAGATGACGACGATCCCCCGCCCGCCCAAGGGTCGCGAAGACGTCCCGACGCAGCTTGCGCGCCTGCTCGAAGCGCATGAGATCATCCTGCGTCAGGCCCATGAAGGCGCCGAAGCTGCCGACGAATCGGGCGACGACGGCACCAACGATCTGCTGGTGAGCAACATCATCCGCACACACGAGCCGCAGGTGTGGTTCCTCGCAGAACACCTCGCCGCGACCGAACTGGTCCGCAGCGACAAGTAAGATTACGGCCCCCTCTTCATGCGAAGAGGGGGCCGTACTTTCGTTCCGGCAATGCCGTGGGCGATAGCCCGCCCGACGTGCTCAGCGCGTGGCGTTATACTTCAACTGATCGTCGGTGAGCTGGAACCCGACCAGCGCCTCGAAGCTCGCACGCAGCACGGCCTGGCGAACTTCCGGCGTGCTCAGCGGATCGACCGCAGCGTCCTGATCGCCTGCCTTGCGCTTGCGGGTCAGTTTCTCCCGAACGTCTTCCGGCAAGGTGGCCGCAGCCCGCGATACCGTTGCCGTCGTCGTGGCCGACGCCGATGCCAGCGCTTGTCCGGCGGCAAAGTGCAACGCCACCCGGCCGATGCGCTTGGCGACAACCGCGCTGCCGCCGCGCACGACGGTGATGAAATACGGCAACGTCACGTCGCGCGCCGCCTCGGTGCGCGTCCGGCGGGCGCGGATGTCGAAGGTCACGTTGGTCACGACCTGGTCGGTCGCATCGGCGCAGGTCGATCGGACGTTGGTCATGAAGCCGGCGACGTCGATCGCCGCCTGGTCGCGGCTGGTGACCGGATCGAACAGCGTGATGTCGCCGGTCGCTGCCGGGATCGCCACGGGCGGGCAGACCGAACGGACTGCGGAAATGCCGCCGGTCGCATCGACTTCGCCCTTGCCGGCACACCCGCTCAACAAGATCGCACACGCAGAAACGGCTAGGATGGGGGCTTTCACGGCGACGCTTACCTTCTCGAACGAGCGAAAGGGCCACCGCATGTCGCAAGCGGCCCCTGTCGCGGCGCACCATAGGAACCGGCTATCGTCCAGGCAAGCAATCGCGTAGAGGCGTGGCATCATGAGCCCAATCGACAAGCCGCCGCTCGAACTGTTGATCGCAGCACCCCGAGGCTTTTGCGCAGGCGTCGACCGCGCGATCCGGATCGTCGAACTGGCGATCGAGAAACACGGGGCGCCGGTCTATGTTCGCCACGAGATCGTCCACAACAAGTTCGTCGTCGACACGCTGAAGGCGCAAGGCGCGATCTTCGTCGAGGAACTGGACGAGGTGCCCGACGGTGCCCCGGTGGTGTTCTCCGCGCACGGCGTGCCGAAGTCGGTGCCGCTCGACGCGCAAAATCGCGGGCTCGAATATCTCGACGCGACGTGCCCGCTGGTGTCGAAGGTGCACCGCCAGGCCGAGCGTCTGGTCGCGCAGGGGCGGCATATCGTGTTCATCGGCCATGCCGGGCATCCCGAGGTGATCGGCACGTTCGGCCAGGTGCCGGCGGGCGCGATGTCGCTGATCGAGACGGTCGAGGACGCCGAGGTGTTCATGCCGATCGATCATACCAATCTCGCCTTCCTGACGCAGACGACGCTGTCGGTGGACGATACCGCCGCGGTGGTGGCGACGTTGCAGCGCCGCTTTCCGCAGATGCTGCCGCCGCGTGGCGAGGACATCTGCTACGCGACGTCGAACCGCCAGACCGCGGTCAAGGCGATCGCGCACAGCGTCGACGCGGTGCTGGTGATCGGTGCGCCGAACTCTTCCAACTCGGTGCGGCTGGTCGAGGTCGCCGAGCGCGAGGGTACGCCGGCGATGCTGATCCAGCGCGCGAGCGAACTCGACTGGGATTTCCTGGCGGGCGTCGGCACGCTGGGCATCACGGCCGGCGCTTCGGCGCCTGAATTGCTGGTCCGCGAACTGGTCGATCGGCTGTCGGAGCGTTTCACGGTGTCGGAGCGCGAGGTCGAGACGAACCGCGAGACGATCGCGTTCAAGCTGCCACGCGGACTGGAGGCGGCCGCCTAGCATGGCGGTCTACACGCAGGTGTCGGCGGAGGCACTGGGCGCATTCCTCGAGCGGTACGATCGGGGCGAACTCCTGTCCGCCAAGGGCATCGCAGAGGGCGTGCAGAACAGCAACTACCTCGTCGAGACGACCGCAGACCGCTTCATCCTGACGCTGTACGAGGAACGGACGTCGACCGACGACCTGCCGTTCTTCCTCGACATGCTCGATCATCTTGCGGCCGACGGCAATCCGGTACCGCGCGCATTGCCCGATCGTGACGGCGCGGCAATCCAGCAGCTCGCCGGGCGATCGGCATGCCTGATCGAGTTCCTGACCGGGGTTTCGGTATCGCATCCAACCGCGGGGCAGGCGTTTGCGGCGGGTGCGGCGATGGGGCAGATGCACACGAGCCTCGCAGGGTTCGATCAGGTCCGCGCCAACCCGCTCGGCGCGGATACGTGGCGACCGTTCCTGGAGCGCTGCGGCCGCGACATCGACACGATCGAACCGGGGCTGTTCGACCGGACCGAGGCGGCATTGACGGCGGTCCTGGCGGAATGGCCGCGCGACCTGCCGATGGCGGCGATCCATTCGGATCTGTTCCCCGACAACGTGCTGATGCTCGGCGACCGCGTGACCGGGGTGATCGACTTCTATTTCGCCTGCACCGACATTCGCGCCTATGATCTGGCGGTGATGCACACGTCGTGGGCGTTCGACGGAAATGGCGAGAATTACGACCCGGCGATCGGCAAGGCGCTGATCGACGGCTATGCCAGCCGCTTCCCGCTGTCCGATGCGGAACGCGCCGCGCTGCCGATCCTGGCGCGGGGCGCCTGCCTGCGGTTCCTGCTGACGCGCGCGTGGGACTGGCTTAACACGCCGGCTGATGCGCTGGTGACGCGCAAGGATCCACTCGCCTATTGGCGGCGGCTCGAGACGTATCTCAAGGACGACCTGTTTGCATGACTGACGAAGCTCCCGTTTCCATCACCAAGGTCGAGATCTTCACCGACGGCGCGTGCAAGGGTAATCCCGGGCCGGGCGGCTGGGGTGCGGTGATCCGCATGGGCGCGCACGAGAAGGAATTGTCGGGCGGCGAGACGCCGACGACCAACAACCGGATGGAGATGACCGCGGCGATCGAGGCGCTCAACGCGCTGACCCGGCCATGCGCGGTGACGCTGTATACCGACAGCAAATACGTGATGGACGGCCTCACCAAGTGGGTGAAGGGCTGGCAGCGCAACGGCTGGAAGACCGCCGACAAGAAGCCGGTAAAGAATGCGGAGCTGTGGCACGCGCTGCTGGCGGCGGTGGCACGGCACAAGATCGAGTGGCAGTGGGTCAAGGGTCATGCCGGCCACCCGGAAAACGAGCGCGCCGACAAGCTGGCGAGCGATGCCGCGGTCGCTGCCGGGCGTAAGTAGAAGCTAGAACCGCTCGGGCGAATACCGTGCGGCGTCGATTGCTGCGACCGCGGGGTCCGGACTAACGCCGAGCAGCAGGCTGGCGGCGAGCAACGCAGCCGCGGGGGCGGTCTGGATGCCGAAGCCGCCCTGCCCCGCGCACCAGAAGAAGCCCGGCACGTCGCGGTCGAAACCATAGATCGGCAGGCGATCGGGTGCGAATGTGCGCAGGCCTGCCCAGCGACGCTCGACGGCGGCGACTCGCCAGTCGACGACCTGCTCGAACCGATCGATCGCGATCGCGACGTCGATCTCCTCGGGAGCGGCGTCGCACGGGTCCGTCGGCGTCTCGTCATGCGGGCTCAGCCACAGCCGACCGCCGGGCTCGGGCTTGAAATAGAAGCGCCCGGCGATGTCGGCGATATGCGGCAGCCCTTCGGGTGCGCCGGGGTCGGTACGCAGTTGCACCATCGTCCGGCGATAGGCCTGCAAGCCTAGCGGGCGGACGCCGGCCCGCGCTGCGACCGTATCCGCCCAGGCCCCGGTCGCGTTGACGATCGTCCTTGCCTGGAACGCACCTGCCTTCGTCTCGATCGTCCAGATCCCGTCGGCGCGCGTCGCTCCGGCAAACGCGGCATCGGTGACGAAGTCCGCACCGGCGCGCCGGGCAGTGGCGATGCTTTCGGCATGAAGCGCGGCAACATCGATATAGGCGCAGCTCGCCTCCTGCACGCCGAGCGTCCATTCGGAACGCAGTCCGGGCACGGAATCGGCAGGATCGACTCGGTCCAGGCGCACGTCGCTATCCGCGAACTCGGCAAGAAACGCGTCCATCGCCGATTCGTCTTCGGCACGGCCGATGTGGAGCGAGCCCAACGGAGCAAGATAGCCGCCCGCACGTAACGACGGACCGGACGCGGTGGTCAGCGGCTGGATACCCGGTCCGCCGTACGTTTCCGACCAGAAGGCGGCCGAGCGCCCCGTTGCGTGGTAACCCGGCGTGTCCTCTGCCTCCAGGACGAGCACCCGCGCCTGCGACCCGATCGCCGCGGCCAAGCTTGTCCCCGCCATGCCTGCGCCGACGATCGCGACATCGTACACGCCCGTCACCGTCAGGCCACGCACGCAGCCAGGAACGAATCGATCGCCGACAACGCCCGATCTCGCACGCCATCCGCCTCGCGCAGGATCTCATGCGCGGACTCCGGACCGAACCGAACGACCTGCGCATTACGCAGCCGCGCCGCAAGCCGGAGCGCCGCACGCGGATCGACCAGCTTGTCGGCCTCCGCAATCAGCATCAGCACGGGCGTATCGATCGACTCGACCCGCGCATCGGTCGCCAGCGCCGCAGCGCCCGCGAACCCCTGTGCGAGCCACGCCCAGCTCGGCGGACCCAACACGAGGTCGGGATGCGCCGCCTGCCACCAGCCTTCGTCGCTGTAGCGATCGGCGTCGTGCGTCAAAAGCGACTGGCGCGAGGCGACCGATCCCGGCCGCTCGTTACTGCGCCATGCCGCGCGCGCAGGGTCGCCGCGGCCGGCGATCCACCGCGCGATCCGTGCGCTGAAGGCCGCGCCGAACGGCCCCTTCAACCCGATCATCGGCGCGACCAGGATCGCCGCATCGGGCTGGATCGACCGATCGGCCAGCGCGCGCATCACCATCATCCCGCCCATCGAATGGCCGAGTATAATGCGTGGCAGGCCGTGGCCCGCGTCCTCCGCGCTCCAATCCGACCAGAACGCCGTGAGGTCGGCATCGAAGACGCGATAGTCGCTCGCGTGGCCGACATGCGGATCGCTCGACAAGCGCCCGGAACCGCCCTGCCCGCGCCAGTCGAACGCCGTCACCGACCACCCCGATGCATGCAGGTACGCGAACGTCTCGAGATATTTCTCGAAGATATCGCCACGCCCCGTCTGGAACAGAATCCGCCCTCGTGGCGCCTGCGCAGGCCAGTCGAATCGGCGCAACTTCCAGCCGTCTGGCGCGGTCCAATAGCCGATGCGCGCTTCGTCGGGAATCGTCCGACGCACCGCCGGCGGATCGATCGTCATGCGCAAACCCGTGCCACCATTCGAAATTCTCCAGGGACGGTTACTTTTTCGAAAGCCATGTCCGTTAGGGACTAGCCGATGGGATGGAACATTGCTCTTCCAATTTTGATTCTGGTGCTCGGTGGCCTGCTGGTCTCGGCGGGTATCCAGGATGCGCGAACGCGGGAAATCGCGAACTGGAAGACCGCGGGGGTCGCTCTGCTGGCGCCGCTGTGGTGGTATGCGAACGGACTCGATCCGTGGCCCGACATGGCGTTGCAGATCGGCGTCGCGCTCATCGTCTTCGCTCTGTTCCTGCTCGCCTTCCACTTCGGCATGATGGGCGGCGGTGACGTTAAGCTGATCGTCGCGCTCTCGCTGTGGCTGCCGTTCCCGGCGTTCCTGTCGATGCTGATGGTGATGTCGATCGTCGGCGGCCTCGTCACGCTCGTGATGATGATCGAGCATCGTGCCAAGAAGAACGCCGGTCAGATCGAGGTCCCCTACGGCGTCGCAATAGCAATCGCCGGCCTTCTCGCGCTGCGCGAACCACTCCTTAACCAGTTTCAGTGATGATTAACGTCGAAATACATTCGCGGCGCCTGAAAGGCACGATCTAGTCATGGATACACGCAAGATCATTTTGCTGGTCGGCGCGCTTATAGTCGCAGCCGTCACGGCCTTCTTCGCCCGAACGCTGATCGCCGGCAGTTCGGCGCCGCAAGCTGGCGCCACCGCCATCGCCGCGCCGATCATCGACGGCCCCGAAGTTCTGGTCGCAACCCGCTCGCTCCCGGTCGGCACGATCCTCGACGCCACGGCGCTGAAGTTCCAGCCCTGGCCTAAGGAGCTGGTCGACAACGCCTATTACCTCCGCGACAAGACCGACCTGAAATCGCTCCAGGGCACGGTGGTGCGCAGCATCATCACCGCCGGGCAGCCGGTGACGCAGGGTGCCCTCGTGAAGCCCGGCGATCGCGGGTTCCTCGCCGCGGCACTCGGGCCCGGCATGCGCGCGGTCACCGTCCCCGTCTCGGCACAGGCCGCCGTCGCCGGGTTCGTGTTCCCGGGCGACCGGATCGATCTCGTCCTTACACAGGAGGTCAAGGGCGGTGGCGACGGAGAGCCGCTCAAGGTGTCGGAGACGATCCTGCGCAACATCCGCGTGCTCGCGACCGATCAGCGTACCGACAATCTGGTGGGATCCGACGGCAAGACCGAGGTCAAGACCTTCTCCAACGTGACGATCGAGGCGACGCCGAAGATCGCGGAGCAGGTTGCGCTCGCACAGACGCTCGGCTCGCTGTCATTGTCGCTGCGGTCGATCGCCGACAATTCCGCCGAGCTGGAGGAAGCGATCGCGTCGGGCGCCGTTAGCGTGCCCAACGGCACCGACCCGAAAGCCGAGAAGGCGATGTTGGTGCGGGTCGCCAGCCAGCCCATCTCCGGCGCATCCAGCTATCAGACCGGCGCCGACGTCTCGCGCTATCGGCGCAGCACGGTGCCCGGCCGGCCACCGGAAGGCGGCGGACCAAATGGTGGACCGATGCAGGTCATGAACAGTCCACAGCCGAGCGGCGGCGGCACCGTCGTGACGCAAGGCCCGGCAGTACGGGTCGCCCGCGGCAACGCAGTGACCTTCGTTCCGGTCGGGGGGAAGAATTAAGATGCGTATCTCCATGACGCGCCGCCTGCCCCATATCGGCTGGCCGCTCGCAATCGCGCTGGTGGCTGCGACCGCAGCTCCTTCCGCCCCTGCACTCGCCCAGCGGGCTCAGGCTCGTACGCACGCCGCCCCCTCGGGACTGCCCGTCGTCCAGGTCAACACCGGTCGCGGACGTCTCGTCACGCTGGCGCGGCCGATGAGCGACCTGTTCGTCGCCGACGACACCATCGCCGACGTTCAGGTCCGCTCGCCGACTCAGCTCTACGTGTTCGGCAAGAAGACCGGCGAGACGACGATCTCGGCAACCGCGAAGGGCGGCGGCGTCGTCTACGCCTCGACCATCCGCGTCGGCAACAACCTCGATTCGGTGCAGCAGATGCTCGGGCTCGCAATGCCCGAAGCACAGGTCGTCGCGACGCCGATGAACGGGTTGATCCTGCTCACGGGTACGGTCGCCGCACCCGAGGATGCCGCCGAAGCCGAGCGGCTGGTGCAGGCGTTCGTCGGTGATTCGACAAAGGTCCTGTCGCGACTGAAGACCGCAACGCCTTTGCAGGTGAATCTGCAAGTGCGGATTGCCGAAGTCTCTCGGAGTTTCATCAAGAACATCGGGGTGAACATACAAAGCCGCGACGGCACGGGCGGCTTCAAATTTGGCGTTGCCCAAGGCCGCGGCGCCAGCACACAATTCCTTCCGGGCGGCACGCTGTCGACAGGCTTTACTGCCCCCACTCAAAGCGGTGTCACGCAATCGACGCTAGGCTCTACCTTCGGCCTTGCCGGCAAGCTGCTCGGGCTCGACCTCATCGGCGCGATCGACTTGGGTGAGACAATCGGTCAGGTGACGACGCTCGCCAACCCGAACCTGACTGCGCTGTCGGGCGAGACGGGCACGTTCCTCGCCGGTGGCGAAATCCCGATCCCGCTGGCACAGGCGCTCGGCACGATCTCGGTCGAGTATAAGCAATACGGCATCAGCCTCGCCTACACGCCGACGGTCTTGTCGGATGGTCGAATCTCGCTTCGGGTACGTCCGGAGGTTTCGCAGCTCGATTATGCCAACGCGATCACGCTCAGTAGTACGCGCGTGCCCGGCATCACGACGCGTCGTACCGAGACGACGGTCGAACTCGGCTCGGGCCAGAGCATGATGATCAGCGGACTGCTATCGAACAACAACAACAACAGCTACGACAAGACGCCGGGCCTTTCGAACCTGCCGATCATCGGCGCGCTGTTCCGCTCGAACGCGTTCCAGCGCAACGAGACGGAACTCGTGATCGTCATCACGCCGTATCTGGTGAAGCCGGTCAACAACGCCAGCGACATCGCGCTGCCGACCGATGGCGCGCGCGCACCGACCGATATCGACCGCGTGCTGCTGGGAACGCTCAGCGCCACCGGCGGCGGCAAGCGGCCTGTGCCGACGATCGCGCGGCCTTCCTATGTTCCACCGGCGATCGGTGCCGCCGCCCCGGTCATGCCGATGCCGCGTAGCGACGTTCGCCGCAGCGAGGACGATATCGCCGCGCGCCCTGCCAACGGGAATGGCGCCAAGACCAAGAAGGGCGCCGTGCCGGCGCCAGGTTTCTCGAATTGAGCCGGCCCCTGCCCCGCCGATCGCGAACACCGCATCAAGGATTTCCGATGATCACCAAGTCGATCCTGTTAGCGTCCCTCGTCCCCGCGCTGCTGCTCGGCGGATGCATGGGTACCGAGAATCGCGGTCTTGAATCGATCCACCAACCGGTCGTCAGCCGCTCCGACTATGCGCTCGATCTCGGCGTGTCGGGCGGTGCACTGGCGCCGGGCGAACAGCAACGGCTTGCCGGCTGGATGAACGCGATGCGACTCGGCTATGGCGACCGCGTAGCCATCGACGATCCCGCGGGCGAAGGCCCTGCCGCGCACGGCGACGTCGCCGCGGTGGTCGCGAGCTATGGCCTGTTGCTCAGCGACGACGCGCCGGTCACCCCGGCTTCGGTCACGCCGGGATCGATCCGGGTGGTCGTCAGCCGGATGCGCGCGCAGGTGCCGCACTGCCCGGACTGGTCGCGCAACGCGACCAACGAGTTCGAATCCAACACGTCGTCCAACTTCGGTTGCGCGATCAACAGCAACCTCGCGGCGATGATCGCCAACCCGGCCGACCTAGTGCGCGGCAAGGAAGGGGCGGAGACCACCGATACCGCCGCCTCGTACAAGGCGATCGACACGTACCGCAAGAAAGCGCCGACCGGTGCCGGTTCGCTCGCCGCAGCTACGCCGGGAGGCAAGTGATGAACGCTCCGTGGAAGCCCGCTGGCGCCGCCAGTCGCGATCCCTTCACCGCCTATGTCTGCGACGAGACGACCGCGGCGGCATTGCGCCCGATCGCGACCGAACTCGGCTGGTCGGTCGACAAGATCTACAAGGGCGGACTGCGCAACGCGATCCAGTCGCTGTCGGTTGCCGCATCCCCGCAAATCCTGTTCGTCGATCTCGCCGAGTCGGGCGATCCGCTAAACGACATCCACGCGCTTGCCGAAGTCTGCGAGCCCGGCACCGTGGTGATCGCCGCTGGCCAGGTGAACGACGTTCGCCTGTACCGTGACCTCGTCGCGAGCGGTATCCAGGATTACCTCCTGAAGCCGCTCCATCCCGACATGCTGCGCGAGGCGTTCGTTCATGCGCAGATGATGCTCAATGCACCGAAGCCCGTCGACCTATCGCCGGAGCGTCCGCATTGCTCGGTCGGCGTGATCGGCACGCGTGGCGGCGTCGGCGCATCGACGATCGCGACCTCGATCGCATGGCTGCTCGCCGACAAGGAGAAGCGCTCGACCGCACTGCTAGATCTTGACGTCCATTTCGGCACGGGTGCGCTCAGCCTCGACCTCGAGCCCGGCCGCGGCCTCACCGATGCGATCGAGAACCCGAGCCGCATCGACGGGCTGTTCATCGAACGCGCGATGGTCAAGGCGACGGAGAACCTGTCGGTGCTCAGCGCGGAGGCCCCGATCAGCTCGCCGGTGGTCACCGACGGCTCCGCCTTCTACCAGTTGCAGGAGGAGATGCGCGCGGCTTTCGAATGCACCGTCGTCGATCTGCCGCGCGCAATGATGATCCAGCACCCGCATCTGATCAGCGACGTGAAGCTCGCGGTGATCGTCACCGACCTGACGCTGGCGGCCGCGCGCGACACGATCCGTATCCTGTCGTGGTTGAAGACGAATGCGCCGCAGATCGAGCTGTTCGTCGTCGCCAACCGCGTGCACACCGGCGGTCAGCTCGAGATCAGCCGCAAGGATTTCGAGGGCTCCATCGAGCGCAAGATCGACTACCTCGTGTCGTTCGACCAGAAGCTCGCGGCGCAGTCGGCCAAGCTCGGCAAGCCGATCGTCGAGGTCGGCAAGGCTAGCAAGACGATCACGCCGATCGTCGCGCTCGCCAGCGCGCTCGCCGCCGCGGTCGCGGACTGCGGCCTCGACGGTGCGAAGGCATCAAGGGGTCGGTCGTTGATGGGCAAGTTCGGCGAACTCCGCGGGCTCATGACCAAGCGCACGCTGAAGCCGGCAAAAGCGAAATGACCGCGCATGGTCACGCCCAGATGACGAGCGCCGAACAATGACCGGCATGGCGCCGTTGCTGCTCGTGATGATCGGCGCGAGCATCGTGCTGGGGATGATCGTGTTCGCGTTCGCCGGGCCATCGCCGGGCCGCGCGAAATCGCGTCGGCTCGTGGCGTTACGCGAACGCCACGGCGACGAGATCACCGTGGCGGACGCGCACATGCGGCGCATTTCGCATGCCCGCGACACTAAGATGGACCTGGCGTTCGGTCGCATCCTGCCCAACCCGGTGCAGCTCGCAAAGCGGCTCGCGATGACGGGCAAAGACTGGACCGTCGGCCAATACGGCATGGCGACCGCGGGGATCGCCTTGGTCGTCGCCGCACTCATGCTGTTCAAGGGCATGCCGATCCTGCTCGCATTGCTGTTCGGCCTGTTCGTCGGCATCGGCCTGCCGCATCTGGTCGTCGGCAAGACGATCAAGCGGCGTGTCACCAAGTTCACCGCGAAGTTTCCGGATGCGATCGAACTGCTCGTCCGGGGCTTGCGCTCCGGCCTGCCGATCAGCGAGACGATCGGCGTCGTCGGCCAGGAACTCGACGGCCCGGTCGGTGAGGAATTCCGCTCGGTCAGCGACAAGATGAAGATCGGGCGGACGATGGACGCCGCCCTTCAGGAAACCGCGGACCGGCTCGGCACGCCCGAATTCCAGTTCTTCGTCATCACCATCGCGATCCAGCGGGAGACCGGCGGCAACCTTGCGGAGACGCTGGCGAACCTCGCCAACGTGCTGCGCATGCGCGGCCAGATGAAGCTGAAGATCAAGGCGATGTCGTCGGAATCGAAGGCGTCGGCGTACATCATCGGCGCGCTGCCGTTCATCGTGTTCGGGCTGATCTGGTTCATCAATGGCACCTACATGCAGCGGTTCTTCGTCGACGAGCGGCTGATAATGATCGGCATGGGGGGCATGACGTGGATGGCGATCGGCGCCTTCATCATGGCCAAGATGATCAACTTCGAGATCTGAGGGACTGACGATGGGCGAGACCGCCGGACCTACCCTGCTCGGGGTCGACGTACTCTGGGTCGCGACGATCCTGTCGGGCGTCGCCGCGTTCGCCGTGATGATCGCGATCTATGCGGTGACGACCGTACACGATCCGATGTCGAAGCGCGTCAAGGCGCTGAACGACCGGCGCGAACAGTTGAAGGCCGGCATCACCGCCTCGACCAAGCGCCGCGCCAAACTGGTCACGCGCAACGACACCGCGGACCGGATGCGCGGCATCCTGTCGTCGATGAAGGTGCTGCAGGACAGCCAGGTCAAGGCGGTCCAGGTCAAGCTGATGCAGGCCGGCATCCGTTCGAAGGAATGGGCGCCCGCGGTAATCTTCGGGCGGCTCGTGCTGCCGATCGTGATCGGCGGGGCGATGCTCTACTGGGTCTATGGCACCGACGGTTTCGCGACCTGGGGTCCGCTCAAGAAATACGGGCTCGTCGCGATGAGCTTCATCCTGAGCTACAAGGCGCCGGACCTGTATCTCGACAACAAGATCAAGAAGCGCTCGGATGCGATCCGCAAGGGCCTTCCCGATGCGCTCGACCTGCTCGTGATCTGCGCCGAGGCCGGCCTGACCGTCGATGCCGCGTTCCACCGCGTCGCGCGCGAACTCGGCCGTGCTTATCCCGAGCTGGGCGAGGAATTCACCCTTACCGCGATTGAGCTGGGCTTCCTGACCGACCGCCGCAGCGCATTCGAGAACTTCGCGTTGCGCGTGAAGCTCGACGCGGTGAAGGGCGTCGTGACGACGATGATCCAGACCGAGAAATACGGCACACCGCTTGCCTCTGCACTGCGTGTATTGTCGGGCGAATTCCGCAACGAACGCATGATGCGCGCCGAGGAAAAGGCCGCACGTCTGCCCGCGATCATGACCGTGCCGCTGATCCTGTTCATCCTGCCGGTGCTGTTCGTCGTCATCCTCGGGCCAGCCGCCTGCTCGATCTCCGACGCGCTGCTGAAGGGGTAAGCAACCCCAACGCCAACGGATCGTTGAGCCCCCGTAACAGGAGGGTTTTTCGATGCCGTTGTTTTCCACGCCTACGCAATTCGCCGCGCTCGCACTGATCTTCGTCGCCGGCTGGCTTTTCGGATTGGCGAGCCATCCCGGCGGCAAGAAGTGGAAGGCGCGCTATCACGCCGAGCGAGATGCCCATGCGGTCGCCAAGAAGGATGCCGACATCCGCGCCGCCGCCGCCGAAAAGCGCGCGGTCGAGGCCGAGCATGAGCATGCGCGGCTGGTAAAGGCTACGCCGGTAGCGCCGGTCGCCCCCGTGACGACGACCCGTGCGCCGGTCGAGGATCGCTCGATCTTCGTGTCGCCTGACACGCGTCCCGTAGCCGCGTCGTCGGCGCGCCCGGCCTACAATAATGATGGCACCAAGCGCGGCTGGTTCGACTTCGACCGTCGCTAATATCTTAAGGCGGCCCGCTCTCCATCGAGCGGGCCGCCTTATCGAAGCCTATTGGTAATGTGCGACGTTCTCGAACCCGGTGTTCGTCTTCGCCATTTTAACCAGCTTTCTAGCGTAGGACCGCACGTGCCGGTCGAAGCGCGTATCGTTGTAGACGCCGCGCCAGATATACTCGTTGCGCTCCAACAGCGCAGCAAGCGCGGCGGCAAACGCGGCTTGGCTGTCCGCTACGCCCCTCCGGCTCATCAGCGCACAGACCATTTCCTCGGCTGATGCCTTGTCGCAGTCATCCTGCAATTCACGGCCGCCACGCTCGGCCACAACCTGCTCGGAGCGTGCGGCAATCGCCCGTGCGTCCAGCCATTTGCGGACCGCGTCGCCGTCCCAGTCCTTTTTGTCCACCAACGCCCAATCTCCGTTTCGCGCACACTAGCCGGTGGAGCGCGCCTGCCAGCGCCGATATCCGATCACGGCCAGCACGACCATCGCCGCGTACAGGCCGGCCGTGAGCATGAGCCCCTTGTAGGCGAACATCTCGATATACAGGACGTCCACCGCGATCCATAGCAGCCAGTTCGCCGAATGACGTCGCGCGACCCAATATTGCGCGACCAGACTGAAGCTGCTGAGCGTCGCGTCGGCCCATGGCAATGCCGCGTCGGTGTAACGGCTCATGAACCAGCCGATCACGAACGCCCCTACCGCGCCCGCGCCGAGACTGGCGAGCGCACGCGATGGCCGCAAAGGCTCCACGACGACATCGCCTTTATCGTCCTTGCCGCGCGCCCATGCCAGCCAGCCATAGACGATCGCGATCGCAAACAGCGCCTGGAGCACCATGTCCGCATAGAGCCGTACGTCGAGGAACAGCTTGAAGTAGAGCGCACAGGCGACGAAATTGATTGGCCAGCACAGCATGTTGCGCTTGGCGGTCAGCCATATCCCGGCAAAACTCACGACGACCGCAACGATCTCTAGCGGCGTCATGACAGCGCGATCCGACGCAGAAAGTCCTGGCCCGGAGGCGAAAAGAACCACGCCGCATGGTCGATCAGATAATCATCCCAGGCCATGACGGCGGACGCGGTGTCCGCCACGACGGCGGTGAAGTAATCGGCCTCCGACAGCGCGAATTCGACATGGACCAGCGGCAACAGCGACACGACCGCGGCGATCTTCTCATCGCTCAGCGGTAGGACTTCGGCATAGCCCGCCATCAGCGCCAGCGCCGTCTCGGGATCGGCGATCGCATCGTCAGCCCCCTGCCCCAGATCCAGCCAGCGCACCGCCGTTCGCTCGATCGCCGTCGCGATGTCGTGAACGGCATTGGTGCGATCCGCCAACCCGAAGTCGAACACGGTCCGCACCGCGCCCTCTTGCGTCCAGAGAAGATTAGAGGGATGCCAGTCGTTATGCGTCCACAACGGCGCTTGTTTCGCGAGAAGCGACGAAAGATCGCTATCGGCCTGCTCGAACAGTCGCGCGAGTTGCGCCTGCCACGGCCGGGTGGAAAGGAACGCGGCCAGCGCAGGGCGGGAGGCGACATACGCGTTCGCCGCGGCCACGGGATCGGCGGCAGGGAGTATCGTAAAACTCGAGACCAGAGGGTGTTGGCGTCGTGCTGGCGCCGCGAATCCGCGCGCCGCGACGTGCACTTCCGCTAACGCTACGCCGGCGGCATGGGCGTGGTCGAGCGAAAGGAACGGCGTCCACGACAGCCGATCGCGATACAGATCCTCCCCCGGCGCC
Source organism: Sphingomonas sp. Leaf230 (assembly GCF_001421745.1). Lineage (GTDB taxonomy): Bacteria > Pseudomonadota > Alphaproteobacteria > Sphingomonadales > Sphingomonadaceae > Sphingomonas. Next base: position 131,864 of record NZ_LMKW01000011.1, read on the forward strand.
TGACGGTGCAACTCGTACGACCAAGGCCCCATCGCAACGGCGCTCGCTCCCCCTGCGGTCGCGATCACTTCGGGCACCGATACGCCCGTGCCAGCGAGATGCGCGATGAACGCGTGTTCCTCTGCCAGCCCTTCGACCGTGCGGACTCGATGATGGTGGCGCTTCAACAGGAACGAGCCGTTCGTCGTGTGCACCAGCGTCGCGGCGGAGAAGGGGCGCGGGGAATGCCAGTGTAGCCCGGTCATCCGCCCCGCCGCCGGAAAATGCGCCAGCACCGCCTCGGCCTCGTCCGCAGCGATGGCGGGCCAAGTCGGCGCCTCCATCGCAGTTCCCATGCCGTGGACGAGGTGCTTCAGCTGCGACGCCACCTCAGAACGCTCGCGAGATCGTCGCCATGACCGCCGCGCCGCTGCCGACATAATAAGCGGGCGGCGCGCCGGCGATGACCGTGCCGCCTCGGCCAATCGTGTCCTGCGCGTTGGTGCTGACCGACTGCACGCCGGCGAGGACGTGCGGATCGGTGACGTTGATCGCGTTGACGCGCAGGTCGGTCCGCTTGCCGTCGAGCCAGTCCGCCAGATGCATGCCGACCGACAGGTCGAGCGTCGCATAGCCCTTGATGCGCTCGTCGTTCATAAAGCTCGCATATTGCCGGCCGATATATTTCGACGCGACGCTGCCGAAGAACCGGCCGTCATCGTAGATCCCGCCTGCGCCGAACTGCACGGTCGGGCTGGACACCGCATGCTTCCCCCTGGTCGGCAGGAAGTCCGCGCCGACCGGCAAGTCGTCGTCGATCCGCGCGCGCAGATATTCGCCGGAAAGATACAGGCTGACCCCGGCGACCGGGCGGTAGTCGATCTCCGCATCGACGCCGTAGGAGGTCTGTCCGCCGGCGTTGATCGTCGCGTTGACCTGTGCGCCGCCCTGGTCGATCACGGTGGCGAGCTGGCGGTTGCGGAATTTGTAGTGGAAGCCGGTCACCGAGGCGGAGAGCTGTTCGCCGACGAAGCGATAGCCGATCTCCTGCGACACCGAATATTCGTTCTTGAGCGCGTTCGTCCCCTGCACGACCACTTCGCCGCCATAATAGCTGTTGTAGAGCGTGAACTCGTTGGGCGTGCGGAAGTTGGTGGTGATGTTGGCGAACAGCTGCTGGCGATCGTCGAGCCGGTAGTGGATCGCGGCACGCGGCAAGGCGGCGAAACTGTCGTTGCGCACCTTGTTCTGCGGCCCGGGCAGGTAATTGCGCCCGTTGCGCAGCACGTTGACGCCCTTGAACCCGGCATCAATCGTCAGCCGCGGCGTCAGCGCGATGCTGTCGGCTAAGAAGAAGCCCTTTGTGACCGTCACGGTGCGCTGGTTCTCATAGGCGAGCAGGCGCCCGTCGGCGGTGCGGATCGCCTCCGCGCGATAGCCCCAGCGATCGAATGGCTGCCCATCGGTGTCGATCGAGGTGTACGACTGCGTGACGCGGTCGGTGCCGTAGTCGAACCAGAGTCCCGCCGTGAGCGTGTGTGTGCCAGCCTTCAAGGTCAGTTTGCTGACGTTGCCGGTCCGCATCTGGTCGCCGGTGTAATTGCCGAGCACGGTCGCGACGCCGTCGACCGCACCGGGCAGCGCGATCGGCTGCGCCAGTTCTTCGGTCCCGAGGAAATTCCCTTCGGTGGTCAGTTGCGTGCCGTAGGGCGAGTTGCCGTAACCGAACTGGAGGTATGTGGTGGTGTCGAGCGCGAGGCGGTCCGTCAGCACCAGATGCACCGGTGCGGAGGCATAGAGATTGCGGAACGGCGCGCGGTACAGGCGCCAGTAGTTGGTGTTCCCCGCGGTGTAGCGCTTGTCGTAGTTGAAGCCGCGACCTTGCGCGGTCCATTCGGCGAGTGTCGGGCTCGGGTAGCTCGACGAGTTCGCGTCGTTGTACGACAGCGCGAGGCTGGCGCGGTTGCCGGCGCCCCACTCGCCCAGGATCTTCGCGTCGATATGCTGGCGCGTGTCGAAACCGGCACCCCGCCAATTGTCCGCGCGGGTGTTCGAATAGGACAGGAACGCCTTCAGCCCAGTATTGCCGATCGTCCCGCTATCGATGCGGAAGAAGCCGCGCCGCGCCGCGTAGCTGCCGAGCGACAGATCGACGAGCGCGCCGGACCGTGCTTTCGGATCGTCGAGTGCGAGCGACAACAGCCCCCCTGCCCCTCCGAGCGTAGGTGAATCAATATCGACCGATCCTTGCGCCAGCGAGATACGCTTCAGATTCTCGGGATCCGCGAACTGCGACGGATAGGCATAATAATAGCCGATGTCGTTCTGCGGCGCGCCTTCCATCAGCACGCCGATCTCGTCCTGGCCAAGCCCCCGCAACGTCAGGCTCGAACTGGTCGACAGGCCGTACGGATCACTCGATGCGACGTTCGCGCCGGGCAGCAGCGTGACGAGCTGGAACGCGTTGAGCGTCGGCGCCTGCTTGACGATGAAGTCGGCGGAAATCGCACTCTGCGCGCGCGGGACCTTCTGGTCGGGCAACAAGCCGGCCGGGTCCTGCTTGCCGACCACGCGGATTTCGGCGGGTTCGACCGGCTCGGACGCTACCTGCGCGCTTGCACAGGACGCGGCAAGGCTCGCCGAGAGGGTCAGCACTACCAGAAGAGCGGGGCGGCCACGCGCTATAAACGGGCGCGTCACAACGAAAAACCAGCAATAAAAAACGTCACGTCCACTCCAATCGGAGGGACGACGGGCCAGCCGCAGACCCTCCCTACGCCGGTATAAGCCGGATCAGGTTCAGCGGGTCATGGGCTGTTGCCCACCTCTCAGCCGCACATCAGCGGCCCCCCGGGGATGCGTTTCGCTTAGGCGGTTGGGCGAGTGGTGGAAAGGGCTATCGCGTTGATCTGGCTGGAGTGCCGCACGCCGTGCGCTGGCGAACTGCATTCCAATCGCAAAGAACGGCGCGCAGCCGCCGGCCTACCCAGAAAACATGCTGTGAAAACAAGGTAGGCCGACCGCCTCGGCAGCTCGATCAACGAGCACCGTCCGGGCCGGCAAGGGAGCGCCAACGCCGCAACGGTATGACAAATACGTTGCAGCGCGGCATTTAGACTCATCGTGCCGTGAAATGTCCCGGCTAACGGCGGCGTCGGACGGTTAGGCGCGACCCTCGCGACGCTTGATCTCGCCCAGCAGCGCCTCGGCCACCGGGTGGCCGACCTCGCCACCCGACTGTTCGTATGCGCCGGCAAGCTCCGCGTCCGTCGCGCCCTGCAACAGCGCGTTCACCTCGGCGTTGAAGTCGTCGACCTCGCCCGCCGCGGCATCGGCGGCGTCCTCGCTCGTCACGGCCGGGTCCGCTCCGGCAGCCGGGGCGTGTGCCATCACGGCATCCTGCTTGAAGACGTCGAAGGCTTCGGCGGCCTCGTTGCGCTCCTCGATCGCGATTTCGAGGCGGGTGAACAGATCGAGCTGCGGTGCGGTGTTTTCCATTCCGCCAGCTTATCCGCGCGAACACGGTCCAGGCAACTCGTTCGCGCACGGCCGCTACCCGCAGCGAGAACGTACCAGGAATCTCTATAATCTAAAGCAACTCGTGAGACTTCCAGCCGGAACGTCCGTTCTGCCCTTCAAGCCGCCGACCTGGACCCAGCGATCGGTGGCAGCAGGGAGAGACCATGACCGCGATCCGAGCCGCCGAACCCTATGACCTGTCCCGGTTGATGGCGTTCGATTCCTTCCCCGGAGACCGGATCGCAGAGATCGTTGAGCGCCGCATGCTTGTAGCTGAAGTGGACGGCGTCATCGCAGGCTATATCGCGTGGCAGACCGGTGGATGCATCGGCATGGACTATGTGAACAAACTGGTGGTCGATCCCGACTATCGTCGCCACGGGATCGCCCAATCGTTGATAGCCGAGCTTAATTCGATCCTGAACGGGCGGGTTTTCATCTCGACCGGTGCCGACAACAGCGCAGCAATCGGACTTTTGAGGCTTACCAACTGGCAACCGGCAGGGCAGATCGTCGGCTTACGTCCGGCAGACGAACCAGAAATCTTTTACTACCGCGATTTATGATTCGAAAATTCGGCCGCCGCGTAAGGTAGCGATACCTTTTTTGGAATTAATGGGCCGAAGTGGTATTTTTGCGGGACTAGTAGAAGAGACGACTTCTGTAGCCAGACGTTTCGGTCGGTATATTCGGATATGCCACAACGGATGCTAAATCCCGATCAACGGCTTCGCGAGCATCTTGAGGATGCCTTGGTGGAGGCGGATGCGCTTGGCCAGACTGTCGTCGCCGCGCTGATCTCCGAGGCGCTCGATGCAATGCATACTCACGACCTTAAGGGATCGTAGAACGAAGCCTGTGTGTTGGGCGACAATGATACCGCAATTTCCGCAAGCCTCGAACGTCCCGCCGCTACAATCCTGGTCGGAGGCGCCTCGCGTTCGCCGGATGAACGCAGCCGAAGTCCGACCAAGCGGACGCTACGTTCTCTGCTGGCTGCAACAGGCGTTGCGGGCGCGGGACAATCCGGTAATCGACGCGGCGATCCGTCTCGGCAACGATCTCGGCCTGCCGGTCCTCGTCTATCACGGGCTGCGCGAGGACTACCCCTACGCGTCCGATCGCCTTCACCGCTTCATTCTCAGCGCAAGCCGCGATCTGGCGCGCGACTGCCGGCAGCGCCGCCTTGCCTGCGTCCAGCATGTCGACAGCGCCGACGCACGCGAGAAGGGTCTGGTCTACCGTCTGGCCGCCGACAGCGCCGCGGTGTTCGTCGAGGACCAGCCGACTTTCGTCGCGCGCTGGCAATCGGACCGTGTCGCCGCCCGTACCGAAGTCGCGATGTTCGCGGTCAATGCCGCATGCTTGGTACCCCCCGCGCTGCTCGGCGACGGCATCGGCTCGACCACCGCGTTCCGGCGCAAGCACGAGGCAGTGCGTGCGGATTGGCTGGCGACCGACGACCTTCAGGCGGGCGTTGCCGCGTATGACGGCCCCCTGCCCTTCACATCGGATCGACTTGAGTCATGCAGCGATGACGACCTTGACCGTCTGGTCGAAAGCGCGGCGATCGATCATTCGCTTGCGCTCAGTCCGGACTTCCCGGCCGGTCGCGAGGGCGCGCTAAGCAAGCTCGAACGGCTGATGGACATTGTGCTGCCGACCTATGCGACGACCCGCAACGATGCGACCAAGCCGGTCGGTGCTAGCATGCTCTCGCCCTATCTGCATTTCGGCGTGATCGGCCCGCGCGAAGTCATGGCCACCGTCGAAGCCGCCGATGCGCCCGCCGCCGCCAAGACCAAATTCGCCGACGAACTGCTGACATGGCGCGAGTGGTTCCACTACCAGGCTCGCGCGCTTCCCTCGCCCGAGCGCTACGACCGCGTCTCGGAATGGGCCCGCGAAACGCTGGCCGCTCACGCTTCTGACCCGCGTCCGGAAGTGGAAACGCTCGCCGACCTGCTCAACGGAACCACCCGCGACGAGACCTGGAACGCCTGCCAGCGCCAGTTCTTGGTCGACGGCTGGATGCACAACAACCTGCGCATGTACTGGGCGAAACGGATCATCGCCTTGACCCCCGATCCGGAGACGGCGTGGGCGACCGCCTGTTACCTGAACGACCGGCTCAGTCTCGACGGGCGCGATCCGTCGACCTACGGCAACATCGCGGCGTCGTTCGGCGCAGGATCGCCCGGTCGCGACGGGCCGCCGATTTACGGCAAGGTGCCGACGCGGTCGGATGGCTCGACCCGGCACCGCGACGGTGGCCCAGAGTGGCTTCACGCCGCCGCAACGCGTACCGCGCCCGAACCTACGCTGCCATCGGGCCTGCCGTCCGCACTTTACCTTACGGGCGAACTGCCCATCTAACCCGAGCGCGCGTCGCCGCCCGCTAACAACGCTCGACCCATTCACCTGCAAGCATGGCGCGCCCGTCAGGCGCGGCGCCGTACACCGGAATTGACCATGACATCGACCGCGCAAGACCGCCCGGAACCTCGTACGACGGGCTATGTCCTGACCAGCAGCGTGACGTTCGCGATGGCGGCCGCTGCCGGCGTCGCGGTCGCCAACATCTATTATAATCAACCGATGCTGGGCGTGATCGAGAAAGACCTGCCGGGCAAGCTGTCCACGCTGATCCCCACCGCCACACAGCTCGGCTATGCCGCCGGCCTGTTCTTCCTCGTACCGCTTGGCGACCTGATCGAGCGCAAGCGCCTGATCGTGATCCAGTTCGCCGTCCTCGCCGCCTCGCTGGTCGCCGCCGCAGTCGCGCCCACCGCTGGGCTCGTCGTGGCTGCATCGCTGCTGGTCGGTATCGCCTCCACGGTCGCGCAGCAGATCGTCCCGCTGGCCGCCAACCTCGCCGCGCCGGACCGACGCGGGGCAACCGTCGGCACGGTCATGTCGGGCCTGTTGTGCGGCATATTGCTGAGCCGAACACTCGCCGGCTTCGTCGCCACGCATGCCGGCTGGCGCGAGATGTTCTGGCTCGGCGTGCCGATGGCGCTCGCCGTCGGCCTCTGGATGGCGATCAAGTTGCCCCGCAGCCAGCCAGCCGCCACACTGTCCTATGGCGGCCTCCTCCGCTCGCTCGTCGGGCTGTGGCGCGAGTTCGGCGCATTGCGACTGGCGACCGTCACCCAGTCGCTGATCTTCGCCGCATTCACCGCGTTCTGGACGATCCTCGCGCTCAGACTTCAAGAGCCGCGCTATGCGCTGGGCGCCGACGTCGCGGGCCTGTTCGGCATCGTCGGCGCAGTCGGCATCTTCGCCGCACCGATCGCCGGACGGTACGCAGATCGAAAGGGCCCGCACACGGTGATCGCGCTCGGCGCAGCGCTGACGCTGGTGTCGTGGATCCTGTTCGGCGTGTGGACGTCGATCGTGGGCATGGTCGTCGGCGTCATCGTGCTCGATTTCGCGGTCCAGAGCGCGCTCGTCTCCAACCAGCACATCGTCTACGCGCTGCGCCCGGAGGCCCGGGCACGGCTCAACACGATCTTCATGGGCGGGATGTTCCTGGGCGGCGCGGTCGGGTCCGCTGCCGCGACGCAGGCCTGGGCCGCGGCCGGCTGGTCCGGCGTGGCCATGCTCGGCATCGTGCTGACCGCGCTGGCGACGCTGATCCAGACGGTCAGCCTGGTTCGGCGCAAGCGGGCGATCTGACCGACCGCCCGGCGCGCTTACAGTCCGATAGAGTAGAGTGCGTGGTGCGCCAGGATGAACAGCGTACGACGATCGGCGCCACCGATGACGAGTTGCAGCGGACGTTCCGGTACGTCGATACGGCGTAACAGCGTGCCGTCCGGCCGGTAGACGAACACCTGTCCATTGGCGACGTACAGGTTGCCGGCCGCGTCGCGCGCCGCGCTCTCACCGCCGCGCGGTGCGACGACCTTGAGGTCCGTCACCCGGCCATTGTCGCCAACCAGGCCGCTGTACGTGCGGTTCTCCGATCCGTTGGTCAGCACCACCCGCTCGCCGGGGGGCGCCGTGACGAACCCGTAAGAGTCGAGCGTATCGGACCAGCGCCAACCCTGATGATCGTCAGGCCCCTGGTTCCACACGCGGAACGCCGGGAGCACCAGCGAACCGTCGGGCGAGACATATTCCTGCGCCTTCGCCTCGCCCATCTTGCTCGTGAAGAAATCGGCGAGCGGTGGATATTGGTACGTCGTCGGATCGATCCGGTCGGCGAATTCTCCATTCGCCCAGACGTTGACGGGCAGCACCGTCGCCGCACCGCGTCGCGCCTTGGCTGGGGTCGGCGCAATGACCTTGACGTCGGAGGGCTTGGTCGGGTCGATGCTGTAGACGGTCCCGTCTCGCCCGGCCGATGACAGCACCAGCAGATCGCCGGACTTGTCGACCGCGAGGTTCACCGCGTCGAGCGGCGCTTCCGCGACTATCGACAGGCCTTCGGTCTTCGACCAGCCATGGATCCGCTGGAAGCGGCGATCGATGAAGTACAGCTTGCCCTGCGCATCGACCGCGCCACCGGCGATCGAATAGAAACCGTCGGCGAGTTTCTCGACGCCAGGCGTTGCGGGTATCGGGATTTGGACCGCCGTTGCAGGTGCGGCCGGCACGTCGAGCTTGGCGAACTCGAGTTCGCGCACTTCCTGCCCGCGCGTCATGTCCTTGATCGCGTTCTCGAACGGGAACTTGCTCGCGCGCAGATATGTGCCGCAGCCCTTCGCATCGCAGCTCGCAAACCCGCTTTCGGCGTTCACATGGACATTGCGGAAACGGATATCGCCGGAATTGTAGAGCTTTACCGCGGCGTCCATCGGCTTGATCGACCGCGTGACGCGGTAGCTGTGATAATTGGCGAACAGGATGTTGCGCGAATTGCGGATTTCCGTAGAAATCGCATCGACGCCGTCGCGCACCTCCTGCTCGGTCTGCGGCGCGAGGAATTCCCAGTTCTCGACGTTGTCGAGTACGATTTCCGCGCGATAATGATGCTCGGCCGAGAGTTCGTAGACGTGGCCGGGGGTCTTGGTGTTCGAGACGTGGAATCCAGCCGATGCCAGCGTGTTCGGCGACCAGATCGCCGCGAACGTGCCGCCGCCGCCGTCGGTCACCCAGATGCTCGGATGCTGGCCATCGAAGCGCGCACGCGGATCGCCGAATCCGATCGGGCTGCCCTTGGTCAGCACGGTGCCGCCGCCGCCCTGGATCTTGACGTCATTGATCATCGACGCCTCGCCCGCCCTCCAGAGAAGCGCGGTCGCACGCGGGTTCACGCCGCCGGTCCATAAGCCCAGGCCGGAGACGATAGCGTTGCCGCCTTTCGCGCTCTCCAGCAGAGCCTTCGGGCCACCGACGCCCATATAGGCCGGCGTCTCGTCGGGGAGATAGAGATGCGTGAGGCTCGGGTGTAGCGAGATCAGCACGCTGTCGGGCCGCAGCTTCAGCGTGTCGGTGACGCGGTAGCGACCGACCGGAAGATACAGCACACGGTGGGTGTCGATCGCGCGCTGCAAGGCTGCGGTATCGTCGGTGGTATCGTCACCTTTGACGCCCAAATCATGCACGTTCGCCCATTCGCGCACGGCCGGCATGGCCCGGATCGCCGGCGCGCGTCGGGCAGGAAGGCGTGCGAGCGGCGCGATCGAGACGTCGGTCGCATATTCGCCGATCGTGCCGAGGCCCGCGAGCTTCAGACCGTAGGAAAAGTCGGCGACTCGGTAGGTCGGCCCCGCCGCCGCGACGGTCTTGCCGCTGTCACGGAAGCGCGCAAAGGTCGGCGTGTTGCTCGCGACCGCATTGTCGAAGCCGATCTGCGTGAAGACGCTGTTCTCGGCGGAAACGACGATGCCCGCCTGCGACACGTTCTCGAACCGGACGTCCTTGCCCCAGAACGAATCCGAATAACCGCGGTCGATCTCGATTCCAACCGGCGTATCCCGGATCGCGACGTTGACCAGCGTCAGGTCGACCTCATGCTCGCGGATCGCGGCGTCGCGCTGCCCCTGGAACTCCGAATCGAGCAATGTGAACTGCCACGCGGGCGACGTCTTCTCCGACATGATGCCGTAGCGACCGCCGTAGAAGCGCAGATTCTCGAACTCGTTGCCCGCCTGATAGACGCCGGCGAGACCCGATCCGATATGGAAGTCGACGTGCCGAAGATAGCCGTGCTGTGCGACTCGGAAGCGCACCGCGACCGCACCGGCATTGCCGTCGCCGATCCGGAAATCGACGTTGGACAGCGTGGAATAGAAGGTGCTCGATGTCGCGTCGAAGATCGCCGGATCGAATGGCACGCTGGTACGCGGCGGTACGGGTGCCTTGCCGACGCGGTACTGGTCCTCGCCGGTGAAGCTGACCATCGCCGCCACCCCGGACCCGAAACCTGCACTGTTGTCGGCGAGTACGATCTCGGGGCGAGTCGCGCCGACGCCGAAGACACGGACGGCGGACCGGATGAAGATCGTGCGGGTGATCCGGTAGCGTCCCGACGGCAGGAACACGACGCCGCCATGACCACCAGCCGCCGCCGCGTCAATCGCCTGCTGGATCGCCACGCTGTCGTCCACGCGGCCGTCGCCGACGCCCTTGACGGTGATCGCGCGCGGATCATTGGGTTGGCTGAGATAGACCGAGACCGACCGGGTCGGCGCCGCGGTCTTTGCGGACACGGTCTTTGCGAAAGCCGGGCTGGCGACAAGAAGCGCTGTTCCGCAGAGCAGCCATTTCGCAACCATCGTCCGTCTCCCGTTATCAGGACAGCAGTCCTACCGTTCGTGGAGGCCCGCTTCATCTGCGACGAAGGTCGTATTCGGAACCTTCAATCCTCCCCCGCAAGGGGGAGGTGGCTGGCCCTTGCCAGACGGAGGGGGAGGTAAGGATAACGTCTGTTCCGCGTCCGCCCCCTCCGTCGCCTATGGCGCCACCTCCCCCTGGCGGGGGAGGATAAAGCGGATGTCAGATCGCTAGCGTCTGCGCGACGATCGCAGCCTGCGTCCGGTTGCGGACGTTCAGCTTGCGCATCAGGGCTGTCATGTGGACCTTCACGGTAGCCTCCGCGATCCCGAGATCGAACGCGATCTGTTTGTTGAGCAAACCCGAATGGACGCCGCGAAGGACCCTGATCTGCGTCGGCGTCAGGCGCGGCGACGCGGCGCACGTCACGGCAGTGGTCGCGGCCGAAGGTTGGTGCGTATCGTATCCAGGCCGTTCCATGGTCATCCCTCCCTGTGCGCCGGCCGAAGTCGTAGCGGCCGATGGGTGGCCGAGACGCGGTGGCAGCCGCTATTGATCCAGTGATCCGTTACGCGGATTCGGTTGGACAGGTTTTGACTATGGGCCGCGCTATCGGACGCAATCAAGCCTTTTTTGTTGTCAGATCGAAAAGACCTGTCGTACAGATCTGCCATCATATTGGCAGGCGAAGGCGCCGCCGACCAACGGGAGGGGCGTGATGTCACGAGCACTGGACGAGCGCGCGCGACTGCGATCTGTACGCCGATGATCAGCCCCGACATGCGACTCGTGATCGCTGCACTCACGGGGATATTGCTTGCCGTCCTGATGATCGTTCGCGGTCGACTCCACCCCTTCATCGGCCTGTTGTGCGGTGCGTTCACCGTCGGCCTGCTCGCCGGGCTCCCCCTCCCCGACGTCGCCAAGGCGGTGCAGAAGGGGGTCGGCGACATTATCGGCGGCACCGGGCTGGTCGTCGCGCTCGGCCTGTCGCTCGGCGCGATGCTGCATCTGTCGGGCGCGGCTGCGTCGCTTGCCAAAGGCGCGCTGCAGTTGACCGGCAAGCAGGCCGCACCCTGGGCGACGCTGGGCATCGCGATCATCGTCGGGCTTCCGCTGTTCTTCGAGACCGGCCTCGTCCTGCTGCTGCCGATCGTCGTCGCGGCCGCCGAGGAAATGACCGGCAAGGACGGCGCGGAACGCGATGCCGCCAAGTTGAGGCTGATCATGCCGGCGCTGGCAGGACTCGGCGTGGTCCACGCTCTGGTCCCGCCCCATCCCGGCCCCCTGCTCGCGGTCGAGGCGTTGGGCGCCAACCTCGGCAAGACGATGCTCTACGGCATCGCGATCGCCATTCCGACGGCGATCATCTCCGGTCCGCTGCTCGCGAAGTTCACGACGCGCGGCGTGCGGCTGGAAGCACCGGTGTTGCATGATCCGGGGCTCGGCATCGCCCCGCCGCCGCGGCTGTGGTCGCTGTTGATCGTGCTCCTGCCGGTGCTGATGATCGCGACCGGCGAGCTGGGACAGATGATCCCGGGCATGAAAGGAACCGCATGGCTGGTTGCCGCGAGCAACCCTGTCGTCGCGCTGCTGCTGACCAACCTCATCGCGCTCCCGCTGCTGTTCGGCCGCCGGCTGCGCGAGGCTGCGATCCAGAACGCGGTGTGGCACGAGACGATGGGGGCCGCGGGGGCGATCCTGCTCGCGATCGGCGCGGGCGGCGCGTTGAAGCAGGTGCTGGTGACCGCAGGCCTGTCCGACCTGCTCGCGCGCACCGTATTGATGTATTCGATCTCGCCGCTGTTGCTCGGCTGGCTGGTCGCAGTCGGGATCCGCCTTGCTGCCGGCTCCGCGACGGTCGCGACGATCACCGCGGTAGGCATCATGCCAGGCGTCGTCGCAAGCTCGGGCGTGTCGCCCGAACTCGTCGTGCTCGCGATCGGCGCGGGCTCCGTGTTCTTCAGTCACGTCAACGATCCCGGCTTCTGGCTCGTCAAGAGCTATGTCGGCACCAGCACCGCGGACACGTTCCGCACCTGGTCGTTGCTGGAAACGTCGATCTCGGTCGTCGGCCTCGCGTTCGTCCTGGCGCTCAGCCATGTCGTCTAAGACTCCGAGCACCCCGCCGCCGACCGTTCCGGACAAGCCCGCCGCGAACGGCATAAGGCTGGCGGACCGCGCCTATACCGCGATCGTCCAGATCATCCTCGATGAGCAGCTCGCGGTCGGCGACCGGCTTCCCGCCGAGGACAAGCTCGCCACGATGTTCGGCATGTCCCGCACGATCGTCCGCGAGGCGCTGGCGAGGCTCGCGTCCGACGGCATCACGCAGGCGCGGCGCGGTGCGGGATCCTACGTCAAGCGGCGACCGTCGGAGCGGCTCGGGTCGCACATGCAGATGGCCGACATCGCGGCGACGCTCGGCACCTACGAAGTCCGCTTCGTACTGGAGGCGGAGGCGGCGCGACTCGCGGCACAACGCCGGTCGCACCACCAGATGGACGCGATCGAACACGCGTTGGAGGCATTGCGCACCGCGTTGCTGTCGAACGCGCCGGCGCATGACGAGGACTGGGTGCTGCACCGCGCGATCGCCGAGGCGACCGCCAACGCCGCGTTCCTGCCGGTCTTCGATCACCTCCAGGATGCGGTGATGCGGATCCTCCGCGCCGGGGTCGACATCTCGCGGTCGCGTGCGCCGGAAGTGATCAAGGCGATGATGGACGAGCACGACGCGATCGTCGAAGCCATCCGCGCGCAGGATGCGGACGGCGCGGCGCTGGCGATGCGCTGGCATCTCTCGCAAGGCCGCAAGCGCCTGATGCCCTGACGCATCAGGCTTCGGCTCGCGCGCCGCACCTGCGACCATGGTCGTAGATGATACCGCGCTCAGTATATCGTAGAGAACGACAAGAATGACACGTCGCCAAGCCGGACCACGGCACGCGCTACGTGCGACAAGGGGATGGACGGATGAACAAGGTTACGCGCGGTCGACGGTCAGTCGGATCTTTCAATGTTAACGCAACCAGCATGATCGTGCTGGCCACCGCGTTGCTCTGCGCCCCTGCCGCAGCCCAGACAATTGCCCCGCCGTCCGACCTGCCCGCTTCGACTCAATCGGCCGATCCGGCAGCACCGCCTCAGCCCCTGACCCCGCAGACCGCCGCAGAAGAGCAGGCCGCGCCGGACAAGGACATCGTCGTCACGGGGTCTCGCATCGTCTCGAGTGGCTATAACGCGCCAACACCGACGACCGTGATCGGCGAGGACCAGATCCTCAAGAACGCGCAGCCAAACATCTTCAACGCCGTCGCGCAGTTGCCGTCGCTGCAAGGCTCGACCGGCGCCTCCACCGGCACGTTCAGCACGTCGAGCGGTACGCAAGGATTGAGCTCGTTCTCGTTGCGCGGCCTTGGCCCGATCCGTACGCTGACCCTTCTCGATGGCCAGCGCGTCGTCGGCGCCAACGTCTCCGGCGTGCCCGACATCAGCATGTTCCCGCAGCTGCTGGTCAAGCGCGTCGACGTCGTCACCGGCGGCGCATCTGCCTCCTACGGCTCGGACGCGGTGGGCGGCGTGGTCAACTTCATCACCGACACGCGCTTCAAGGGCTTCAAGGCGAACGTGCAGGGCGGCATCACCAATTACGGCGACGACAAGCAGGGCCTGGTCCAGGCCGCGTTCGGCACGTCGCTGTTCGGCGACAAACTGCACCTGATCGTCAGCGGCGAATATGACGACGAGGACGGCGTCGGGCCGGGCGATTTCGGCACCGACCTCGCCAAGGGTCGCGACTGGTATCGCGCGACCACGCTCGTCAACACCGGCCAGACCAACAACGGCCTGCCGCAGTTCAACTACCGCGACTATGCCCAGCCCTATCAATATGCGCGCTTCGGCCTGATCAACAACGGCCCGTTGCAGGGCATCGCGTTCGACCAGAACGGCGCGCCGTATAATTTCAACTATGGCTCGAACGGTCGTCCGACCGGCACCGGCGGCGTCACCAACTGCTTCCCCGCCAACAGCTTCTGCGTCGGCGGCGACCTGTCGGGCGCGCCGGGCTCGGGCGCATCGCTCAAATCCTCGCTGGAACGGCTCAACGGCTTCGGGCGGATCGGCTTCGACTTTGCCGAAAACAACGAGGCCTATGTCACCGTCAACGTCGCACAGGTGAAGACCAGCAACCAGCCGAGCCCAGGGTACAACCGCCCGAACCTGGCCGTGCAATGCGCCAACCCCTTCCTGCCACAGCTGGTGCGGGATCGTTGTGCGACGGCGATCAATCCCGCCACCGGTACTCCAGGGATCACGCAATTCAACTTCGGTACCAGCAACGGCAACTTCCCCGATCCGCTGGTCCAGACGGACCGTCGCCAATACCGTTTCGTCGGCGGGCTGAAAGGCAAATTCGAGATCGGCAGCACGCCCTGGACCTACGATGCCTATTACGAGCACGGCATCACAAAGGCGGCGATCGACGTCGACAATACCGTGTTGCAGCCCCGCTATGTCGCGGCGACCAACGCGATCACGCTGAACGGCGCGATTGTCTGCGCCGATCCGGCCGCGCGCGCCGCCGGGTGCCAGCCTATCAACATCTTCGGCGGTGCGGTGCCGTCGGCATCGGCGCTCGCCTATGTCACGCCTGCCAACGGCCCGCTCCAGCGCACCAAGCTGACGCAGGACGTCGCCAGCCTCAACTTCTCCGGCGAGCCGCTCAACTTGTGGGCCGGGCCGTTGGCGGTTGCCTTCGGTGGCGAGTATCGTCGCGAATTCTACCGCGTCCACGGCGACCCCTATGGTGCGGGCGTCACCGCACTCAGCCCCAACAGCACCGCCTATCCCGCCGATCCGCTGTTGAATTCTGCATTGGGTAGCAACTGGGCGGCAGGCAACTACAAGAACGGCCGCGGCAAGTACGAAGTTTACGAGGGGTTCCTCGAGCTCAACCTGCCCCTGTTCAACAGCGAAGCCATCGGTCGTGCCAACCTGAACGGCGCCGGTCGCGTGACGCACTACTCAACGTCGGGCACGGTTTGGGCGTGGAAGGCCGGCGGCACTTGGGATACGCCGTTGGACGGTATCCGGTTGCGCGCCGTCACGTCGCGCGACGTCCGCGCGCCGAACCTGTCCGAACTGTTCGCCGCACCGACCGTCACCACGCTGCCGAACTTCACCAATCCCTTTTCCGGTAGCGGCGTGCAGGCGTTCCAGAACACCGTCGGCAACCCCGATCTGAAGCCGGAAATCGCGCGCAACACCGAGGTCGGTATCGTCCTGTCGCATCCGTCATGGGCACCGGGTCTCGGCCTGTCGTTCGACTATTACAAGATCAAGCTCGACGGCGTCGTCTCGACATTGTCGCCCGACCAGATCGTCCGCTTCTGCTTCGAGGGCAATCAGGCGTTCTGCGGCGGCTTCGTGCTGAACAGCCCGACCCAGGGCGGCAATTTCATCAACGTCCAGCCGTTCAATCTGGCATCGTGGAAGACCAGCGGGTTCGATATCGAGGCGAGCTATCAGTGGAAAAAGCCGCTCGGCATCCCCGGCAACTTCACGCTCCGCGTGCTGGGTACGCATGTGAAGGAGTTCCTCGTCGACGCCGGGATCGCCGGCGTTGACGTGGTCGACCAAGCCGGGGCCAACAACGGCGCGACGCCGGATTGGAAGTGGCTGGCGACGCAGAGCTACGACAACGACGTCTTTAGCCTCAACCTGCAGGAGCGCTGGTTCTCGGACGGCGTGTTCGGCAATCAATATGTCGTCTGCACCAGCGCTTGCCCGGCCTCGACCGCCAACCACCCGACCATCGACTATAACAAGATGAAGGGTGCCTTCTACATCGACCTCGGCGGTTCGGTGAACCTGACCAAGCAGGTCAGCATGTTCTTCAAGGTCGACAATCTGTTCGATCACGACCCCGCGCCCGCACCGCAGACCAACACCGGGCTCGACGTCAATCCGGCGCTGTACGACACACTGGGCCGCATCTACCGGCTCGGGGTCCGCGCCCGGTTCTGATCGACCTCGACCCCGGTAGCGATTGCTACCGGGGGTATCTCAGCCTTGCCAACCCGCACGGAGCGGCAGGCGCAGGACGCGGTCGTTGGCGGTCATGTACAGCGCCCGCCCCCGCTCCCCGAACGCGCAGTTGGCGATCGGCGCGCCGGTCGTCACCAGCGCGAGCGGCTCCGCATCGGGCGTCATGAACATCATCCCGCCGGGCACCGAGCACACCAGCGTCCCATCCCGCGCGACCTTCATGCCGTCGGGCAACCCCGCCCCGCCCCGCGCCTTCATCGCCTTGGCATCGAGCAGCACCCGGGTATTGCGCACGCCCTTCGCATCCAGGTCGTAGACCATGATCCGTGGTGCGGTCTCGTCCGATACCGATACGTAGAGTCGCGTCTCGTCAGGCGACAGCGCGATGCCGTTCGGTCGCGTGAGGCTTCCCTCCAGCAATTCGACCACACCACCGGGGCGCAGCCGATACACGCCGTTCATCGCCAGTTCCTTCAACGGCGACGTATCGCCTTCGGTCAGGCCGTAGGGCGGATCGGTGAAGTAGATCGTCCCGTCGCATGCGACATGCATGTCATTTGGGCTGTTGAACCGCTTGCCCTGATACCGGTCGACCACCACCTCGCGCCGCCGCGTAACCAGATTGACCCGGTCGATCGAACGCCCGCCACTGTTCGCGATTAGCAACCGCCCCTCGCGATCGAGCGTCAGTCCGTTCGCACCCGGCTCCCGGACGAGCTTCGGATCGGTACCGACTGCCCCCGACGGATCGAGGAACGGCACGGGGGGGCCACCCTTGTGCCAGCGACGAACGATATTGGCAGGCGGATCGGAGAACAGCAGATATTGGCCGGCTTCCACCCATACCGGCCCCTCCGCCCAGCGAATGCCGGTCGCGATCGTCTCGACCCGCGTGCCCGGCGCGACCATTCGGTCGAACGCGGGCGACAGACGCTGGATACGCGGCTCGGCGGCGGGGCCAGAACCAAAAGCAGGCGCGGCGACCATCGCCATCGCTCCGAACAGGATGTCGCGACGTCCCGGCCGGAACGTGCCCTTCGCGCAAAGCTCAAGGTCGGGCTGCTTCATAGTCGATAGGCTTGCTTGACGAGGTCGTAGGCGAGCGCACGGGCGACCTCGTGCGCCTCATCCTCTTCGAGCCGGTGTTCGGCGACGAGTTTCGCCAGGAACGCGCAGTCCATCCTGCGCGCAACATCGTGTCGCGCGGGGATCGACAGGAAGGCGCGCGTATCGTCGTTGAAGCCGACGGTGTTGTAGAAGCCGGCGGTCTCGGTCGCGCGTTTGCGGAAGCGGCGCATGCCCTCCGGACTATCGTGGAACCACCAGGGCGGGCCAAGCCGCAGCGACGGATAATGCCCGGCGAGCGGGGCGAGCTCGCGGGAATAGGTGTCCTCGTCCAGCGTGAAGAGGATCAGCGTCAGGCGAGGATCGTTGCCGAACCGGTCGAGCAGCGGTTTCAGCGCGCGGACGAACTCGCCGGGCAGCGGGATGTCGCCACCCTTGTCGCGACCGAAGCGTGCCAGCACCGAGGTGTTGTGGCTGCGCGAGACGGCAGGGTGAAGCTGCATCACCATACCGTCCTCGACCGACATCGCCGCCATCTCGGTCAGCATCTGCGCGCGGAAGAGTTCGGCCTCGGCTGCGGTCGGCTGCGCCATGACGCGCGCATAGAGTGCCTCGGCTTCGGCGGGCGTCAGGTCTGCCGTCGAGGCCGACGGGTGGCCGTGATCGGTCGAGGTTGCGCCCGCATCACGGAAGCGCGCGCGGTGGAAGCGGTGCGCGGCGAGATAGCCCGCATAGCTGCCGACGTCTTCGCCCGCGGTCTCGCCGAAACGGCGGACGTTGGAGGCGAAGCCCGGCGTCTCGGGATCGACGACCGGGTCGGGACGATAGGCGGTGACGACGCGGCCGTTCCAGTCGCTCGCACGGATCGCGGCGTGGTGGTCGAGCGGGTCGAGCGGGCTTTCGGTGGTCGCGATCAGTTCGATGCCGAACCGGTCGAATAGCGCGCGCGGGCGGAACTCGGGGATCTTCAGCGCGGCATCGATCGTGTCGAAATACAGGTCCGCGGTCGCAGGTTCGAGACGGACGTCGATCGCGAACGCCTCGGCGAAAACCCAGTCGAGCCACATCCGCGACGGCGTGCCGCGGAACAGATGGTAGTTTGCCGCGAAGATATTCCAGATCTTTCGCGGATCGGTCTCGGTCGCGCTACCGTCCACCGTCGGCACGCCGAGCGCTTCCAGCGGCACGCCCTGGCTGTAGAGCATCCGGAACACATAATGATCGGGCACGATCAGCAACGATGCGGGATCGCTGAACGCTTCGTTCCGCGCGAACCATGCCGGATCGGTGTGCCCATGCGGGCTGACGATCGGCAGGTCCTTCACGCCCGCATGCAGCGCGCGGGCGATGTCGCGGGTACGGCCGTCGCTGGGAAAGAGGCGATCGGGATGGAGGCGTAGCGGATGGGTCATGCGAGGCGTTCCGGATCGACGGGAGTATAGTGCGGTACGAGCAGGTGGATAACCAGCAACGCGACAAGATAGGCGCATCCGGCCACCACGAAGATAGGACCATAGCTACCGACGCCGGCGAGGATAGTACCCGCGAACTTGGCCATCAGCATGCCGCCGAATGCTCCGGCCAGCCCGCCGAGACCGATCACCGATCCGCCCATGCCGCGTGGGAACAGGTCACCGGGGATCGCGTACACGTTGGCGGAGAAGCCCTGGTGACACGCGCACGCCAAGCCGATCGCCGCGACCGCCCACCACAGCCCGGGTGCCTGCGCGGCGAAGATGATCGGCAGGGCGAACAGCGCGCAGGCGAACAGCGCAGTCTTTCGCGCACGGTTGGGCGTCTGGCCGCGTGCCAGCAGTCGCGACGAGAACCAGCCGCCCGCGACCGATCCGACGTCGGCCAGCACGTACACCGCGACCAGCGGCGGGCCGAAATCGAGCATCTTCACGCCGTATTGCCGATTGAAGAAGTCAGGGAGCCAGAACAGGAAGGTCCACCACACCGGGTCGATCAGGAACCGGCCGAGCATGTACGCCCAGGTTTGTCGCAGCCGCAGCAGCGTACGCCAGCGGACCGGCTTGGAGGCGGGGACCGGATCGGCTTCGATCCATGCCAGTTCCTCAGGCGTCACGCGCGGATGCTTGCGCGGTGAGCGGTAGAAGGCGAGCCAGGCGACCAGCCAGAGCACGGTCAGCGCGCCGGTCGCGATGAACGCCATCCGCCAGCCGAACGTCACCGCGATCACCGGCACGATCAACGGCGTGAGGATCGCCCCGACGTTCGAGCCCGCGTTGAAGATGCCGATCGCCAGCGCGCGTTCGCGTTGCGGAAACCATTCGTTCGCCGCCGCCAGTGCCGCCGGAAACGCACCGGCCTCGCCGATCGCAAGCGGGATACGCGCGAAGATCATCATGCCCGCGCTGGTGAACAGCGCATGCGCGACATGACCGATCGTCCACAGCGTCACCGCGACCGCATAGCCGATCTTCGCGCCGACCCGGTCGACGAACCGCCCGAACAGGACATAGGCGATGCCGTAGGCGGCCTGGAATGCGATCGCGAGATCGGCATAGCCCTGCTCGCTCCAGTTATAGCGCGCCTGGAGTTCGGGTTTGAGCACCGGCAGCACGAGCCGGTCGATATAGCTCAGCGCGACCGCGGCGAAGAGCAACGCACAGACGATCCACCGCACCTTGCCGCGCGGCTTCTCGCTGCCGGGAGCGGCGGTCTCGTTCACCAGTTGCACAGCGTGCCATCCTCGAGACGCGCGACCGGGAGATAGGCGCGCTTGTAGTCGTAGGTCGCGGCAAGATCCTCGTCGATGTCGACGCCGAGCCCCGGCGCCTCGCCCGGATGCATCATGCCGTCGTCGAAACTGTATGCGTGCGGGAACACCGCATCGGTCTCGTCGGTGTGCGGCATATGCTCCTGCACGCCGAAATTGGGCACCGACAGCCCGAAATGCAGCGCCGCCGCCATCGCGACCGGCGACAGGTCGGTCGCGCCGTGGCAGCCGGTCCGCACCTGATACAGGTCGGCGAGCGACGCGATCCGGCGCAGATGCGTGATGCCGCCGGCATGCACGACGGTCGCGCGGATATAGTCGATCAGCTGGTTCTGGATCAGGTCCTTCGCGTCCCAGATCGAATTGAACACCTCGCCCACCGCGATCGGCGTCGTCGTGTGGTGGCGGATCAGCTTGAACGCCTCCTGGTTTTCGGCGGGCGTAGGGTCCTCGATCCAGAAGAGGTTGTACGGCTCGAGCGCCTTGCCAAGCCGTCCCGCCTCGATCGGGGTCAGCCGGTGATGGATATCGTGCAGCAGATGCACGTCCCAGCCCATCGCCTCACGCGCGGCCTTGAAGAGTTCGGGGACGACGCGGAGATATTTCTCGGTCGACCAGACGCTCTCGCTCGGCAGGTCCGCGTCGGCGGGCTCGTAGCGCGCGCCGTGCTTGGCGACGCCGTAGGTCGAGGCGAGCCCCGGTACGCCGCACTGCAGCCGGATCGCCTTGTAGCCCTTGGCCTGTTCCGCCTTTGCGACCTCGATCGTGTCCTCGATCGTCGTGCCGTTGGCGTGCGCGTAGACCATGCACGCATCGCGCGCCGCGCCGCCGAGCAACTGGTACACCGGCAACCCCGCGAGCTTGCCCTTGATGTCCCAGAGCGCGGTGTCGACCGCAGCGATCGCCGCCATCGTCACCGGGCCGCGGCGCCAATACGCACCCTTGTAGAGATACTGCCAGACGTCCTCGATCCGGTGCGCATCGCGGCCGATCAGGCACGGCACGACGTGATCGGTTAGATAGCTCGCGACGCTCAACTCGCGGCCGTTGAGCGTGGCGTCGCCGAGTCCGGTGGTGCCATCGTCGCACTCGATCTTCAGCGTGACGAAATTGCGTCCCGGACAGGTGACGATGACTCGGGCGGAAACGATCTTGGGCATCGAAGGTCCTTCAGGCGATTTCGAGGATGGCGGATTTCAGCTGTGCCGAACTCGGCCCGGCCATGATCGTGAACAGGCCCGGTTCGACGACCTCGCGCATGTCGACGTCCCACAATGCGAACGCGTCGGGGCCGAGCGTGAAGCGCAACGTCCGCCGCTCGCCGGGCGCGAGCGTCACGCGTTCGAAGCCCCTCAGCTCCATCACGGGTCGCGCGACCGACGATACCTGGTCGCGGACATATAGCTGCACGACCTCGTCGCCGGCGCGTTGGCCGATATTGGCGACGTCGACCTCGACACCGACGCTGCCGGCGATGCCGATCTTCGCTGCCAACAGCCGCGGTGCGCTAACCTCGAAGCGTGTGTAGCTGAGGCCGTGCCCGAACGGGAACAACGGCGCCGTCTCCGCGAACAGATAGCCACGCTGGGTCGAGGGCTTGCGGTTGTAATAGAACGGCACCTGGCCGACTTCGCGCACCACGGTCACGGGCAGCTTTGCGCCCGGATTGATCCGCCCGAACAGCGCCTCGGCCATCGCGGTGCCGCCCTCCTGCCCCGGATACCAGCATTCCAGCACCGCGTTCGCCTTCGCGATCACGCCCGGCCAGCTCGGTGGACGGCCGTTGATCGCCGCGATCACGATCGGCTTGCCCAACGCATGCAGCGCGTCGAACAGCGCGTTCTGCTCACTCAGCAGGTCCAGCGTGGTGCGGTCCCCGAGATGGTTCTTCGAGAACCCCTCGCGGCTGGTCTGCTCGGTATCACCGATCGCAAGGATGATCGTATCGACCCCGCGTGCGACCTCGACCGCCTCGGCGATCAGCGCGCGGTTCTTTTCCGGATTGGCGAGCAACACCTCGTCCTGCGATCGATCCTCGCTCTGGGTGATGAACACGCCTTGCGCATGGACGATCGTCGCCGTGCTGCCGACCAACGCACGCACGCCGTCGAGCAGCGATACCGACTGGCGCGGCGGCGCGGAATAGCCTCCGAGCCGGGCGATCGCCGCGTTCGGGCCGATCACTGCGATCTTGCCCGCGGGTGCAAGCGGCAGCGTGCCGTCGTTCGTGAGCAGGCACATCGATTTGCGGGCAGCCTCCAGCGCGACGCCGCGCGCTTCCGCGTTACCGGTCAGACGAGCGGCGGCGCGGGGATCGACCGGCGACTCCTCGAACAGGCCGGAGCGGAACTTCAATGCCAGCATGCTTGCGCAGGCGGCGTCGACCTGCGCGATGGGAACCGTCCCCGCGCGCACCTGGGCGGGGAGCGTGCGGTAGGCCAGGCCATCAGGCAACGCACTGTCGACGCCGGCCGCCAGTGCGAGTTTCGCCGCCCCGTTCAGGTCGCGCGCGACGTGGTGGATCGTGTCGAGTTCCTCGATCGCGCCGTAATCGCTGACGATCGCGCCTGAAAATCCCCATTCGCCACGCAGCACGTCGCCGAGCAGCCAGTGGTTCGCATGGCTCGGGACGCCGTCGATCTCGTTATAGGACGGCATCACCGCGCCGATCCCGGTGCGCGTCACGACGGCGCGGAACGGCGGGAAGAAGCTCTCGCGCAGTTCGCGCTCGCCGATCGGAGCGGGACCGATATTGTTGCCCGCCTGGGGTTGGCCGTGCCCGGTCATGTGTTTCAGCGTCGCGAAGACCTTGCCCGGCGCCAGCGTCGTGCTGTCGCCCTGCAGCCCCTCGACCGCGGCGACCCCCATCTCGCCGCACAGATACGGATCCTCGCCGAACGTCTCCTCGATCCGGCCCCAGCGCGGGTCGCGGGCGATATCGACGACCGGCGACAGCGAGAGGTGGCTGCCGTGTGCGCGCACTTCGCGGCCGATGATCGCCTGTCCGCGGCGCATCAGGTCGCGGTCGAAGCTGCCTGCCATGCCGATCGCCTGCGGAAACATCGTCGCGTCGGGCGCCATGTATCCGTGCAGCGATTCCTCGTGGAAGATCACCGGGATGCCGAGCCGCGTGCCCCGCGCCCAGCGCTGGACCGCGTTGACGAACGCAATCGTCGAAGCCGTCCCCCGCCACGCGGCCCCAGTGCCGCCGGCCGTCACCGCCACCGACGGCCCGCCGCGCTTGTCGGACGGCCGCGTGACCTGCCCGAACCCCGCCGGATACGCCGCGGTCGCGCGCGCCGGATCGAAATCGAGGCCACCTGGCACCATCACGTCAGCCTTGGTCGCCCACAGGGAAATGGTCTGGCCAACTTTCTCCTCCAGCGTCATCCGCGCCATCAGGTCGCGGACCCGAAGATCGACCGGCGCGCGGGAATCGCGGTAGGTGGGTGACGCGGTCGCGGCGTACGCAACCCCGGGAATGAGCCCTGTAATGGAGACCGAGCCGAGCAGGCCGAAAAGGTCACGCCGGGTCGGCATCAAAGTCGGGGCACTCCCTACTGTCTTCGTACCGGCCAAGATTATCTCCTAATGTGAAACGCGGCATTGCTGTCGAAGCCGTCGTCGTGATAGCGATAACATGGCTGATCATCCGCGATCCTGTCAATGTGGTGCGGAACGGCGGGAGAGGATTATGACGATATTCGGCCGATGGATCGGTAAGTTCGTGCTTCTGTTCGGAGCGGTAATTGGTTTGACCGGACCGGCGCAAGCTGAAGACGGCTATGATCTCTGGCTGCGATATCCGGCTTCAGCGACGGCAGGCGCGCGTGGCGCAACCACGATCGAGACGCGCGGCGATACGCCTACGCTCAAGGCGGCAGCAGCGGAATTACGCCGCGGCTTAGGCCTGTTCGGGACGAGCACGCTGCCGATCCTGCTGGCCACCACCAGCGATCGCGACGTCGCAGCACTTCGCCTTCCGCTGGCAGCGCTCGGCGATGAGGGGTACCGCGTCGGACGAGTTACGCTCGGCTCCCGCCGTGTGCTTCTCGTCACCGCCAACACCGATCGCGGTATTCTATACGGCAGCTTCGCGCTGCTGCGTCACCTGCAGACCGGCGGCGGCATCGACCGAATCGATTTGACCTCAACTCCGCGCGTGAAGCTGCGCGTGCTCAACCATTGGGACAATCTGGATGGCGTGGTCGAGCGTGGCTATGCCGGCGCGTCGCTGTGGGATTGGTGGACGCTCCCCGACTTCCGCGACCCGCGCTACACCGATTACGCGCGCGCCAACGCGTCGCTCGGGATCAACGGGACCGTCCTCAACAACGTCAACGCGAAGGCCGACAGCCTGACCGCGCGGTATATCGCCAAGGCTGCTGCGCTTGCCGACGTATTCCGGCCGTACGGGATAAAGGTATATCTGTCGGCACGGTTCTCGGCCCCGATCGAACTCGGCGGGATGAAGACCGCCGACCCGCTCGATCCGCAAGTCGCTGCGTGGTGGAAAGCGAAGACCGACGAAATCTATCGCAGCATTCCCGATTTCGGCGGCTTCCTGGTCAAGGCGAACAGCGAGGGCCAGCCGGGCCCGCGCGATTATCACCGCAGCCATGCGGACGGCGCCAACATGCTCGCCGCCGCGGTTGCACCGCATGGCGGGATCGTGATGTGGCGCGCGTTCGTCTATGCCGAGACCGACCCCGATGACCGCGCGAAGCAGGCTTATACCGAATTCAAGCCGCTCGACGGCAAGTTCGCGCCGAACGTCATCGTTCAGGTCAAGAACGGTGCGATCGACTTTCAGCCGCGCGAGCCGTTCCACCCGCTGTTCGGCGCGATGCCCAAGACCCCGCTGATGATCGAGTTCCAGATCACCAAGGAGTATCTCGGCTTCGCGACGCACCTCGCCTATCTCGGGCCGCTGTTCGCCGAGACGCTCGGCCGCGAGACGATGCGGACGCCCGGCGAAACCGTGGCGAAGGTCGTCGATGGCTCGGTCGAAGGTCATAGACTTACCGGCATGGCGGGCGTGGCGAATATCGGCCGCGACCGCGACTGGGCAGGCTCCACCTTCAACCAGGCGAACTGGTACGCGTTCGGCCGGATGGCGTGGGATCCGACGCTCGGCGCCGCCCCGGTCGCGCGCGAATGGGCGGCGATGACGTTCGCGCCCTCCCCCGCCGTCGTCGATCCCGTGGTCGCGATGATGATGGGATCGCGCGAGGCGGTAATCGACTACATGACACCCCTCGGCCTCGCGCACGTCATGGCGACGGGGCATCACTACGGCCCCGGCCCGTGGGTGGCCGACCTCAAGCGCCCCGAATGGAACCCGGTCTATTACCACCGCGCCGACAAGGCCGGGATTGGCTTCGACCGGACCAAGACGGGGAGCAACGCGGTTGCGCAATATGCGCCGGAGCTTGCCCGCAAGCTGGCCGCCCCTGCAACGACGCCGGAGCGCGACCTGTTGTGGTTCCACCATGTGCCTTGGACGTACCGGACGAACTCAGGGCGATCGGTCTGGGCGGAGATGGTCCATGATTACGATGCAGGCGTCGGCTACGTGGCCGGCATGCGTCGGCAGTGGGACGGCGTGAAGCCGCAGGTCGATGCCGAGCGCTGGGCAAAGACCGCGACGTATCTAGCGGTCCAAGAGCGCGAGGCGCGCTGGTGGCGCGATGCGAGCCTTGCCTATTGGATGTCGGTCAACGGCCTGCCGCTGCCGGCTGGAGCCGCGGCACCCGCGCATGACCTTGCATGGTACAAGGCGCAGCGCTTTCCGTACGCGCCCGGCAACCCGCAATAGCGACGCGCTGACACTATATGAGGACGAGGACGCGATGATGAGACGGTGGCCGGTAGCGCTGGTGTTGGGCGCTCTGATCGTGACGGGCGCAGGCGCGCGGGACACTGCGTCGACCCGAGACGCACATTGGATTGCAACATGGGGATCGTCGCAGATGATCGCCGAGGGGGACAATGCGCTCCCGGCCGATCGGGCCGGCGCGATCACGCTACGGCAGGTGGTGCGGGTCTCGGCCGGCGGCGAACGCGTACGCATTCGACTCTCCAACGCGTTCGGCACGCGCCCACTGGCGATCGGCGGTGCGCACGTCGCCCGATCGGTCGCCCCCGGCACACCGCGGATCGAAGGCGGCGCGCGGCTGACCTTCTCCGGCCGTAGCGACGCGGTCATCCCGGCCGGCGCGGAAATGTATAGCGACGCTGTCGCGTTGCCCGTTGCAGCCGGTGCAGACATCGCCATCAGCCTATATCTGCCGGACGCCGCCAGCCCGCAGACCGGCCACCCCGGCTCTCGCGCGACGAGTTTCACGCTGGCCGGCAACGCAGTGGCGGACGCGACGTTGGCGGGCGCGACGCCGACGACGCACTGGTATGCGATCGCGGATGTCGAGGTCGCTGCCGCGCCGGCGGCGGGTACGATCGTCGCGATCGGCGACTCGATCACCGATGGTTACGGCGTGAAGCCCGAGCGCAACACCCGCTGGCCTGACGTGCTAGCACAAAGACTTCGCGGAACGACGGCGACACGAGCGATCGGCGTCGTCAATGCGGGGATCGGCGGCAATCGCGTGTTGCTCGACGGGCTTGGCCCCAATCTGCTCGCGCGTTTCGATCGCGACGTGATCGCACGCAGCGGCGTGCGCTGGGCGATCGTGTTGGAAGGCATCAACGACCTTGGCGTCCTGACGCGCGAGGCCCCGGCAACCCCTGCGCAACATGCCGCGATCGTCGCGCAGATCACGGCGGGCTTTTCGCAGGTCGTCGCGCGTGCACATGCTCACGGGATCAAGATGATCGGCGGGACGGTGATGCCGTTCGGCGGCAATACCTATTATCATCCGACCGCGGAGAACGAGGCGGATCGGCAGGCCGTCAACACGTTCATCCGCACGTCCGGAGTGTTCGACGCCGTCATCGATTTCGACAAGGTGATGCGCGATCCGGCGCATCCCGACCGGCTGTCCCCCGCGTATGATTCGGGTGATCACCTGCACCCGTCGGAGGCCGGCTATCGGACGATGGGCGAGGCCGTACCGCTGAGTCTGTTTGGTAATTCGCGCGCGTCGAACCGGCCGCGATCGGTCATTGGCGTTGCGGCGCCGGTGCCGGTCGGCCCCTCGAACCGCGCGGACAAACGTCCTGCCATTGCACTTACCTTCGACGATATTCCTGCTCATGGGCCGCTGGTGCCCGGACAGACTCGGGTGGATGTGATTCGGGCGATTACCGGGGCGCTGGCCGCGGCGAAGGCGCCTGCGTTCGGGTTTCTGAACGCGGGGTTCGGGCTTGATGCGCCGGATGATGCTGCGAAGGCGATAGCGGCGTGGCGTGCTGCCGGACTGCCGCTTGGCAATCATACCTATTCGCATGCCAATCTGGATACGGTGGGTGTGGCGGCGTTTGCGGCCGATGTGGTGCGGAACGAGGCACCGCTTGCCGCCGCCGCGAAGGGGACCGACTGGCATTGGTTTCGGTATCCGTTCCTTTCCGAGGGTAGTTCGCCGGCGGTTCGCGACGCGGCTCGTGCCGACCTCAGGGCTCGCGGGTATCGGGCTGCGGCGGTGACGATGAGTTTTAGCGATTTCAGCTGGAACCCGGTTTACGCCGC
This sequence comes from Sphingomonas sp. Leaf230, assembly GCF_001421745.1. Classification (GTDB taxonomy): domain Bacteria; phylum Pseudomonadota; class Alphaproteobacteria; order Sphingomonadales; family Sphingomonadaceae; genus Sphingomonas. The sequence goes on from NZ_LMKW01000011.1 coordinate 159,589, forward strand.
CTGCTCGGTCAAGCGGGATGCGGGGGCGATCGCCAAGCTGGAGGCCAGCTTTCTGGGCGATGCGCGGACTGCGGCGTTGGCGGCGCGGGCGCGGGCCAAGGCTCAGGTGGGGCGGGATATTCCCTATGTCCTGCTGATGCATGTCGGCGCGTTCGATGCGCGGATGTTACCCAAGCTGCTCGCTCTGTACCGCGAGATGGGGTTCCGTTTCGTGACGCTGCCCGAGGCGGAAGCCGATCCCTATTATGCGCGGGCGATCGACCTTTCGCTGCCGGGGCCGACGCCGTCGCTCGCCGGTCCGCCTACCCTACCCGCGCTGGCCGGTCCGCCGGCGGGGCTTTGTAGCTGATTACCGCCCCTCTCTCCCGCGGGTCGGGAGAGAGGGGTTTCACGTCACTTCTTGTTGAGCGCCGCTTGGGCCGCTGCCAACCGCGCGATCGGGACGCGGTAGGGGCTGGCCGAGACGTAATCCAAACCGACCTTTTCGCAGAACGCGATGCTTGCCGGATCACCGCCGTGTTCGCCGCAGATGCCGAGCTTGATGCCGGCGCGCGTCTTGCGGCCACGCTCCGCGGCAATTTCGATCAGTTCGCCGACGCCTTCGACGTCGATGCTGACGAACGGGTCCTTGGCGTAGATACCCTGCTCGACATACGCCCCGAGGAAGCGCGAGGCGTCGTCTCGGCTGACACCCAAGGTGGTCTGCGTCAGGTCGTTGGTGCCGAACGAGAAGAACTCGCCGACTTCCGCGATCTCGCCGGCGCGGAGTGCTGCGCGGGGGAGTTCGATCATCGTGCCGACGAGATACTCGATCGTGCGGCCCTTTTCGGCGAACACGGCCTGCGCAGCCTTGTCGACGACTGCCTTCATCAGTTCCAGCTCGCGGCGGGTGGCGACGAGCGGGATCATAACTTCGGGAATCGGGGCCGCACCGGACTTCTCCGCGACGTCGACCGCCGCCTCGAAGATGGCGCGGGCCTGCATCTCGTAGATTTCGGGATAGGTCACGCCGAGACGGCAGCCTCGGTGGCCGAGCATCGGGTTGAACTCGTGCAGTTCCGCGGCGCGGCGCTTGAGCGTGTCGACGTCGACGCCCGCCGCGGTCGCGACTTCGGCGAATTCCGATTCCTCGTGCGGGAGGAACTCGTGGAGCGGCGGATCGAGCAGGCGGATCGTCACCGGCAGGCCAGCCATCACCTCAAGGATTTCGGTGAAATCCTTGCGCTGTTCGGGGAGCAGCTTCTCCAGTGCGACGCGGCGGCCCTTCTCGTCGCTCGCCAGGATCATCTGGCGGACGTTGGTGATGCGGCTGCTCTCGAAGAACATGTGCTCGGTGCGGCAGAGGCCGACGCCTTCGGCGCCGAATTCGCGTGCGACGCGGCAATCCTCGGGGGTCTCGGCGTTGGCGCGTACCTTCAGGCGGCGGACCTCGTCGGCCCAGACCATCAAGGTCGCGAAATCGCCCGACAGCTCGGGCTGGACGGTCGCGACCGCGCCGATCATCACTTCGCCGGTGGTGCCGTCGATGGTGAGCAGGTCGCCCTCCTTCACCTCGCGACCGCCGCAGCGCATGATCTTCGCCTTCGCGTCGATGGACAGCGTGCCGGCGCCCGAAACGCAGGGGCGTCCCATGCCACGCGCCACGACTGCAGCGTGCGACGTCATCCCGCCGCGTGCGGTCAGGATGCCCTTGGCCGCGTGCATGCCGTGGATGTCGTCGGGCGAGGTCTCGGTCCGGACGAGGATCACGGCGACGCCGTCCGCAGCCTTCTTCTCCGCGGCATCGGCGTCGAACACGACCGCACCCGAGGCTGCACCCGGCGATGCGGGGAGGCCCTTGGTCAACACGTCACGGTGCGCCTTGGGGTCGAGCGTCGGGTGGAGAAGCTGGTCGAGCGCCATCGGCTCGACGCGCAGGATAGCTTCCTCGCGGGTGATGAGGCCTTCGTTCGCCATGTCGACGGCGATCTTGAGCGCGGCCTTGGCGGTGCGCTTGCCGGCGCGCGTCTGGAGCATCCAGAGCTTGGTCTTCTCGACCGTGAACTCGATGTCCTGCATGTCGCGATAGTGGTTTTCGAGCGTGTCGAACACGTCGGCGAGCTGGGTGTAGACCTCGGGCATCGCCTCTTCCATCGAGGCGGGCTTGGCGCCGGCGTCTTCGCGCGCGGTCTTGGTGAGATACTGCGGCGTGCGGATGCCGGCGACGACGTCCTCGCCCTGCGCATTGATCAGGAATTCGCCGTAATAGGCGCGGTCGCCCTTCGACGGGTCGCGCGTGAACGCAACACCGGTCGCCGAGGTGTCGCCCATGTTGCCGAACACCATCGCCTGGATGTTGACCGCGGTGCCCCAGCCGCCGGGGATGTCGTTGAGGCGGCGATACACCTTCGCACGCTCGGACTGCCACGAGCCGAAGACGGCGCCGACCGCGCCCCAGAGCTGGTCGTGGACGTCCTGCGGGAAGGGCTTGCCCCAGAGCTTCTCGACGAGGCCCTTATACTCCGCGACGAGTTTCCGGAGATCGTCGGCCGAGAGTTCGGTGTCGAGCGTGAAGCCCTGGTCTTCCTTGGCGATCTCCAGCGCTTCCTCGAACGCGCCGTGATCGAGTTCGAGCACCACGTCGGCGTACATCTGGATGAAGCGACGATAGCTGTCCCACGCGAAGCGCGCGTCCTCGGACTTGGCGGCGAGGCCTTCGACGGTCTGGTCGTTGAGGCCGAGGTTGAGGACGGTGTCCATCATCCCCGGCATCGACGCGCGGGCGCCCGAACGGACCGAGACGAGCAGCGGGTCGGCGGGGTCGCCGAATGTCTTGCCCGTGACGCCCTCGATGTGCGCGAGGCCGGTCGCGACCTCGTCGCGCAGGCCCTGCGGGAACTGGCCGCCCTCGTCGTAATAGACCGCGCAGAAATCGGTCGAGATCGTGAAGCCCGGAGGGACCGGCAGGCCGATCGACGCCATCTCGGCGAGGTTCGCGCCCTTGCCGCCGAGCAGGTTCTTGTCGCCCTTGCCGCCATCCGAAACACCGCCGCCGAAGCGATACACATATTGGGTCATGGTCGGTCCTCTAAGTGTTTGTTTTTACCCGCAAGACGGCGCGGAAGTGCACAAAGTGCAGACGCTGGGAGCATCTGCACTTCGCCTTAAATCACCCCTCGATCTTCGAGAAATCTGCGACGTTGTGCACTGCGGCGCGGACTCGCTCAAGTAGCGCGAGACGAGCGGATCGCTTGGCGGGATCGGAATCGTTGACGATAACGCTATCAAAGAATGCGTCGATCGGCGCGCGGAGCGAGGCGAGCGCGGCCATGGCGGCGGCGAAATCCTCGCGTGCGATCGCGGCCGTTGCGCGGGGTTCGGCGGAGTCGAGCGCGGTCATCAGCGCAGTCTCTGCGGGTTCGGGGGTGTAGGACAGCACCTTCTCTTCGCCCCTCCCTGGAAGGGAGGGGTTGGGGGTGGGTCGGTCCGAGGCGGGCGCGGCGTTCCCACGAGGGCTACCCACCCCCGGCCCCTCCCTTTCAGGGATGGGAGCAGAAGAGGCCGCGTCGTCCTTCGGCGCTTCCTTCTTGAGTATATTGGCGGCGCGCTTGTAGCCGGCGAGCAGGTTCGCACCGTCCTCGGTGGTCACGAACGCCTGGAGCGCGTGGACGCGCGCGAGCAGGCGGACGAGATCGTCCTCGCCGCCGAGCGCGAACACCGCGTCGATAAGGTCGTGGCGGACGCCGGCTTCGCGTTGTTGGACTTTTAGGCGGTCGATTAAAAATGCGCCTAATTGACGAGAAGCATTTTCAACCGCGATATCCACCCCTCGCGCTACGTCAAAAAACTCGGCAATCGCTGCTTGAGTATATCCGTATTCATCTTGGTCCGGGCGATCTGGATAGCGATGTAGCGAAAAGCCGTACGCAAGATCGGCCCCCAAGTGGGAAAGCTTCAATTGAATGATCGGCGGGTAAATTTGGTCGGCGGCCTCAGCAAAAACTGCCAGCCAGTTCAACCGCAACTCACAAGTCTCGATGATTGAAATTACTGCGAGCATTGCGCGCCGGAGTGCAAACGGATCCTTTGACCCCGTCGGGAACTCTTGGGCAGCAAAAAAAGAGACCAGCGTATCCAGCTTGTCCGCCAAGCTTACGGCCACCGTTACCGGGTCGGTGGGGACGTCGTCGCCTTGGCCGACCGGCTTGTAGTGGTCGCGGATGGCGGTGGCGACGGCCGGGTGCTCGCCCTGCGCGGCGGCGTAGTAGCCGCCCATCAGGCCTTGCAGCTCGGGGAACTCGCCGACCATGCCGGTGACGAGGTCTGCCTTTGCGAGGCGGGCTGCTCGGTCTGCTAGGGTTGCCAACTCACTGCTCCCTTCCCGCTTGCGGGAGGGGTCGGGGGAGGGGCTAGCCTCAAACGCGGCGGTGGTGGTTGTGTCGGGCCCTCCCCCGACCCCTCCCGCGAGCGGGAGGGGAGCAGAAGCAGAGGTGACTATGCCCTCTTCTACCAGCCAGCGGGCGAGCTTCGCTACGCGGTCGACCTTGTCGGCTACGGTGCCGAGCTTTTCGTGGAAGACGATCTTCGACAGCTTGGCCGCCTGCTCTGCAAGCGGGACCTTCAGGTCGGTGTCGTAGAAGAACTTCGCGTCCGACAACCGCGCCGCGAGGACCTTGCGGTTACCCTCGACGATCTTCGCGCCGCCGTCGTGCGCGGCGATGTTAGCGGTACAGACGAATGCGTTCGCCAGTTTTCCATCGGCCCCGCGGCAGACGAAATATTTCTGGTTCACGCGTGCCGTGAGCTGGATCACCTCCGGCGGGACGTCGAGAAACGCGGGGTCGAACTGGCCTAGCAGGGGAATCGGCCATTCCGTCAGGCCGGCATTCTCCGCGACGAGGCCCTCGTCCTCGATGAGTTCGAGACCGGCTTGCATTGCGGCTTCGCGGGCGTGGTCGCGGATCAGCGTGGCGCGTTCGTCGTGGTCGACGATGACGTGGCAGGCGCGCAGTTTCTCGACATAGTCGTGCGCGCCGCCGATCGTGATCTGGTACGGGTGGTGGAAGCGGTGGCCGAGCGTGGCGGCGCCGCTGGCGATGCCGGCGATCTCGAACGGCACGATCGCTTCGCCGAGCAACGCGACGATGCCTTGCAGCGGGCGGACCCAGCGGAGCGATTCGGTGCTGGCGGAGGCATCCCCCCAGCGCATCGACTTCGGCCACGGGAATGCGCGCACGATCGCGGGGATCGCCTCGGCGAGCACGGCGGCGGTGGCGCGGCCGGGCTTCTCGGTGACTGCGAACAGCGTGCCGTTGCGGTCTATGAGTTGCTCGCGGGTGAGGCCGGTCTTGCGGAGGAACCCTTCGAGCGCCTGCGGGGGTGCGGAGGTCTTGGGGCCTTTGGTTTCCTCGGAGACGGCGGCGGTCTCGAGCGGCAGGTCGCGCGCGATCAGCGTCAGGCGGCGCGGGGTCGCGTAGGTGACGATCGCGCTGGTGGCGATGCCGGCCTTGGCGAGCTCGGCGGTGAACAGCCTGGCGAGATCTTCACGCGCCTTGGACTGCATCCGGGCGGGGATTTCTTCGGAGCGGAGTTCTAGAAGGAAATCAGTCATATCTTCACCTCCCCTCCCGCAAGCGGGAGGGGATCGAGGGGTGGGCGCCCGGCCCGTCCATGCGCAGCATTTGCGTGGAACGTGGCGCGGCGGTGGGGAGCGTCATGGCTGGCGTAGCGGTGGTGGTGAGCGCGTGCCCACCCCTCGGCCCCCTCCCGCTTGCGGGAGGGGAGGAAGGATGGAGGCTCACGCCGCCCATCCGTGTTTGTCCATCCAGGCGGCACAGGCGCCCTTCGCGAGGTCTCGGACGCGGCCCATATAGGCTTGGCGTTCGGCTACCGAGATTACGCCTCGGGCCTGGAGCAGGTTGAAGATGTGGCTGGCTTTGATCGCCTGCTCGTAGGCTGGGATCGGGAGCTTGGCGGAGAGGCTGTTCTCGCATTCGGCGACGTGCTTGCGGAACTGGTCGAACAGGGAGTCCGTGTCGGCGATCTCGAAGTTCCACTTCGACATCTCCTGCTCGTTCTCCAGGAACACGTCGCCGTAGGTCACGCCGGCATCGTTGAACGCCAGGTCGTAGACCGAGTCCTTGTCCTGGATGTACATCGCCAAGCGCTCCAACCCGTAGGTGAGTTCGCCGGCGACGGGCTTCATGTCGAAGCCGCCCATCTGCTGGAAATAGGTGAACTGAGTCACCTCCATGCCGTCGCACCAGACCTCCCAGCCGAGACCCCAGGCGCCGAGCGTCGGGCTTTCCCAGTCGTCCTCGACGAAGCGGATGTCGTGCTTCAGCATGTCGATACCGATCGCCGCGAGGCTGCCTAGGTAGAGTTCCTGGAGATTGGCGGGACTCGGTTTCAGGATGACCTGATACTGATAGTAATGCTGGAGCCGGTTGGGGTTCTCGCCATAGCGGCCGTCGGTCGGGCGGCGGCAGGGCTGCACGAACGCGGCGTTCCACGGTTTCGGCCCGAGCGCGCGGAGCGTCGTGGCGGTATGGAAGGTGCCCGCGCCCATTTCCATGTCGTAGGGCTGCAGGATCAGGCATCCGTGTTCGCTCCAGTAATCGTGGAGCGTGAGGATCATGCGCTGGAAGCTAAGAGGCTTTGTCGGTGGCTGGGTCACGGGCTGGGTCACGCGCGGGCTTTGGCGGATGGGGGTGCGGGAGGCAAGTGGTGCGTTGCGGCCGGGCGTCCTACATGGGGCCAAACCAACAATGAGGATGTCGTCGTCTTGAAGCTGTTTTCGAAGATCGTTTCGTTCCGATCCGCGCTGTCTGCCATCGCCATGGCGTTCGCCCTGCCCGCCTGTGCGCAGGTCGCGCCGAAGCCTGTGCAAGCCGCGAACGATGCCGATCCGGCGCTCTGGGTGGTGAAGGACAAGGACACGACGATCTACCTGTTCGGGACGATCCATGTGTTGAAGCCCGGCATGACGTGGTTCGACGAGGCGGTGAAGACCGCGTTCGACCGCTCGAACCAGGTGGTGCTGGAGCTGGTGATGCCGGATCCGGCGAAGATGCAGTCGCTGGTGATGGCGACCGGCGTGTCGAAGGACGGACCGACGCTGACCGAGCAGCTGCCCGCGGACAAGCGTGCGGCGTATGCGAAGGCGGTGACCGATCTGGGGCTGCCGGCGAATGCGTTCGATCGATTCAAGCCTTGGCTGGCGGCGACCAACCTGTCGATCGCGCCTTTGTCGAAGCTTGGGTACGATGCGGCAAACGGGCCGGAGCAGGTGATCACGGCGGCGGCTAAGGCTGCGGGGAAGCCGGTGATCGGGCTTGAGACGGCGGAGCAGCAGTTGGGGTATTTCGGGGGACTGTCGCAGACCGCGCAGATCCAGTTTCTGGGGAGCACGATCGACGAGCTGCCGACGCTTGAGAAGACGATGGCGACGATGGTCGACGAATGGGCGAAGGGCGATCCCGAGGCGCTCGCCAAGGAGATGAACGACAGCCTCAAGGATTCGCCGGAGGTGGCGAAGGTGCTGCTGGTGGACCGTAATGCGCGGTGGGCGGAGTGGGTCGCCAACCGGATGAAGTCGCCGGGGACGGTGTTTATCGCGGTCGGTGCGGGGCATCTGGCGGGTAAGGACAGCGTGCAGGCGCAGTTGGCTAAGCTTGGGGTGAAGGCTGAGCGGGTCAAGTATTGAGGTGCCCGAGTCCCTCTCCCCTCGGGGAGAGGGAGGGAGGAGCCCTTGCGACGGAAGGGTGAGGGGGAGTTGGGATAAACGTCCCGAGCCTCACCTCCCCTCACCCTCCCACACGCAAGAGCGTGCGGGCCCCTCCCTCTCCCCGGAGGGGCGAGGGTGCAGGTTTAGTTGATTCTAACGCTGCTTTCCGCTATGCGCCCGCGCTTCCGGTCCATGGTCATCCCTGGAGGCGTGGGCGGGAAGGACAACAAACGAGTTTCGGAGAATACAGATGAGCGACCAGTTGACGCTCGCAGCCGAGACGCGTGACCGGGTTGGCAAGGGAGCCTCCCGGGCGCTGCGTCGTGATGGCCGCGTGCCTGCCGTGATCTACGGCCTGAACCAGGAACCAACCTCGGTTCACCTCGAGGAAAAGGCGCTGATGAAGGCGCTGATGACCGGCCACTTCATGAATTCCGTGGTGATGGTCAACGGCGTGCGCACGCTTCCCAAGGACGTGTCGTTCCACCCGGTTTCGGATCGCCCGATCCATGTCGACTTCCTGCGCATCGGCGAGCATTCGACCGTGACGGTCGCGGTGCCGATCGTGTTCGCGGACGAGGACGACGCACCGGGCATCAAGAAGGGCAAGGGCGTCCTCAACATCACGCGCCATGAGATCGAGCTGGTCGTCGACGCTTCGGACATCCCGAGCGAGATCACGATTTCGCTCGCCGGTCTGGAGATCGGTGATTCGATCCACATCAGCGACGTGAAGCTGCCCAAGGGCGCGACGCCCGCGATCGACGACCGCGACTTCGCGATCGCCACGATCGTGCCGCCGACCGTGCCGACCGTCGAGGACGAAGAGCTCGAGGCTGAAGTCGCCGAAGCTCAGGCTGCCGAGGCTGCTTCGGACGAAGAACCGGTTGTTGAGCCGAACGACGACGACAACCACGACGACAAGATCACGCCGCAGAAGAAGGACTGAGGGTTCAGCCCTTCGTCTTAGGATGATCTGGCGGGCGGGAAAGCTAGGGCTTTCCCGCCCGTTTCGTTTTACGGGGCTTGCCCTGCCCTCCTGTTCCCTCGCGAACGCGGGGGTCCAGGATCAAGCAACGCCATCGCCCGTTACCCTGGGCTCCTGCGTCTGCGGGAGAACACGGTTAAGTGGCTGACGCGTCTTATGGAGAATCACACGTGCAGATCTGGGTGGGACTCGGCAATCCGGGAGCGCAATATGCGATGCACCGGCACAATGTCGGGTTCATGGTCGCCGACGCGATCGCCGAGGTGCACGGCTTCGGCGCGGTCAAGAAGCAGTTCCAGGGCTGGACGCAGGAGGGGCGGATCGGCGCGGAGAAGATCTTGCTGCTGAAGCCCGCGACCTTCATGAACGAGAGCGGCCGCGCGATCGGCGAAGCGCTGCGGTTCTACAAGCTTGGCGTCGAGGCGCTGACGGTGTTCCACGACGAACTCGACATTGCGCCGTTCCGCGTGAAGGTGAAGACCGGCGGCGGGACCGCGGGGCATAACGGGCTGCGCTCGACAGACCAGCATCTGGGACCGGAGTTTCGGCGCGTGCGGCTGGGGATCGGGCATCCGGGGCACAAGGATCGCGTGACAGGCTACGTGCTCGGGAATTATGCGAAAGCCGAGATCGAGCCGTTGTCCGACATGCTCGGCGCGGTCGCGGCGGAGGCCAAGTGGCTGGCGGAAGGCGACGACGTCCGCTTCATGAACGATGTCGCGTTGAGGATGCAGCCATGACCACCCGTTCCCTGTTTGCCACGCGGTTCTACGAGGCCGATCTCGGCGACGCCGATCTGGTCGAGGAACTGGAGGACGCGGCGCTCGAACTGGCGAAGGCGGATCGCGCGGGCGTCGCGTGGTCGAAGGCGCATGGGTATCGCGGGTATACCTCGTATGCGTCGCTGAACGACCTGCCGCTGCGCGATCCGCGGTTCGGGGATCTGGTGCGGCGGCTGAACAAGCACGTCGCGCAGTTCGCGAAGGATTGTGCGTTCGATCTGGGCGGGCGGAAGTTGAAGCTGGATAGTCTTTGGGTGAACGTCCTGAAGCCCGGTGGCGCGCATTCGGGGCATATTCATCCGCATAGCGTCGTGTCGGGGACGATGTACGTGGCGATTCCGGAGGGGGCTGGGGCGTTGAAGCTGGAGGATCCGCGGTTGCCTATGATGATGGCGGCGCCGACGCGGCTGGAGGATGCTGCGGAGAATCTGCGGACGTTTGTTTATGCCGAGCCTAAGCCGGGGAGTGTGTTTCTTTGGGAGAGCTGGTTGCGGCATGAGGTCGTGCCGAATGCCGCCAAGGGTGAGCGGATTAGTATTAGTTTTAATTATCGGTGGTGATGGGGGGCTGAGCCAGCTCGGCGTGCAAAGTACCACCCCGGCGCAGGCCGGGGCCCAATTGGGAAACGTTGCTAACGAAGGGCTGCGCTTCATCACGCTGGCCTTCCCACCTGGGCCCCGGCCTGCGCCGGGGTGGTAGTGTTTGGGGGAGCGTTCGGCACCTTCTTGCCCCCTCCCCTTTAGGGGAGGGTTGGGGTGGGGCTTGGCCGCATAGGTTAACCTTCGTGGCACTGCCCCACCCCGACCCTCCCCTGAAGGGGAGGGAGCAATGGGGGCGGCACCCGACGCGCACGCCGCGCCCTGCCCGATCAGGCCGTCTTCATCGTCGCCATGTCGATGACGAAGCGGTACTTCACGTCGCTCTTCACCATGCGCTGATACGAGGGTTCGATCTCGTCCATGCGGATCATCTCGATGTCCGATACCAGGCCGTGCTCATTGCAGAAATCGAGCATTTCCTGCGTCTCGGCGATGCCGCCGATCAGCGAGCCGGCGATCGCGCGGCGCTTGAAGATGAGGTTGCCGACCGAAGGCGACGGATGCGCGTGCTCGGGGACGCCGACCAGAGTCATCGTGCCGTCGCGCTTCAACAACGCGGTGAACGTGTCGAGGTTGTGGCTCGCCGCGACGGTGTTCAGGATGAAGTCGAAGCTGTTGGCGTGTTCGGCCATCGCGGCTTCGTCCTTCGACACGATCAGGTCTTTCGCACCGAGACGCTTGGCGTCGTCGCGCTTGTTCGGCGAGGTCGAGAACACATAGACCTCAGCACCCATCGCATTGGCGATCTTGACGCCCATGTGGCCGAGACCACCGAGACCGACGATGCCGACCTTCTGGCCGGGCCCGACCTTCCAGTGCTTGAGCGGCGAGTAGGTGGTGATGCCGGCGCACAGCAGTGGCGCGACCGCGGCGAGGTCGGCTTCGGGATGCGAGACCTTCAGCACGAAGCCCTCGTCGACGACGATCTTGTCCGAATAGCCGCCGAAGGTGTGGCCGCCGAGCACGGGATCGGGGCCGTTATAGGTGCCGACGAACCCGGTGGTCTCGCAATATTGCTCCTCGCCGTCCTTGCACGACGGGCACTCGCCGCAGCTGTCGACCATGCAGCCGACGCCGACGACATCGCCGACCTTGAACTTGGTGACGTCGCTGCCGACCGCGGTGACGTGGCCGACGATCTCGTGGCCAGGGACGCAGGGGTAGAGCGTGCCTTCCCACTCGCCCTTGGCGGTGTGGAGGTCGGAATGACAGACGCCGCAGAACGCGATGTCGATCGCGACGTCGGTCTTGCCGGGCTCGCGGCGCTCGAACGAGAACGGTGCGAGTGGGGTTTCGGGGGATTGCGCGGCGTAGCCGTGGGCGGTCGTGGTCATGGAGTTCCTAGTCTATCTCGAGCTGGGATCGGGATATAAGCGTCGACCATATGATAACTACCGACCGGTATGATTATTTTGCTGCACTGCGGCAATCGAGTGGGTCGATCACGCCCGCATCAAGCAGGGACGCCACCCCGGCGGAGGCCGGGGCCCAATTGGAAAGGTGGCAATAACGGGGTGCCGACCATCGTTAGCAACGTCCCCCAATTGGGCCCTGGCCTTCGCCGGGGTGGTGGCCTTAATCCGAGTGGCGTCCAACGATGCGCGCCTGCGTCCTTGCTGGCCTTCCTTCGCGCCCTGCCCTAAAGCGCCACCACATTCTTATACCAAGGGCATATCATGGGTTTTCGCTGCGGCATCGTGGGGCTGCCGAACGTCGGCAAGTCCACTCTCTTCAACGCGCTGACCGAGACGGCCGCGGCGCAGGCGGCGAACTATCCGTTCTGCACGATCGAGCCGAACGTCGGTAACGTCGGCGTGCCCGACAAGCGGCTCGACGCGCTCGCAAAGATCGCCGGATCGCAGAAGATCATCGAGACCCAGCTCGGCTTCGTCGACATCGCCGGCCTCGTGCGCGGCGCGTCGAAGGGCGAAGGGCTCGGCAACCAGTTCCTCGGCAACATCCGCGAGGTCGACGCGATCGTCCACGTGCTGCGCTGTTTCGAGGATGGCGACGTGACGCATGTCGACAACAAGGTCGATCCGATCGCCGACGCCGAGACGGTCGACACCGAGCTGATGCTGAGCGATCTCGAAAGCCTCGAGAAGCGCGTGCCGAACCTCGCCAAGAAGGGCATGCAGGGCGACAAGGAGGCCAAGATCGGTGCCGCCGTGCTGGGCCAGGCGCTCGAGCTGCTCCGCGAGGGCAAGCCCGCGCGGCTGACCGTGCCGAAGGACGAGGACGAGGCGCGCGTGTTCGCGCAGGCGCAGCTGCTGACCGCGAAGCCCGTGCTGTACGTGTGCAACGTCGACGAGGGCGATGCGGCGAACGGCAATGCGCTGTCGGCGCGGGTGTTCGCAAAGGCGAAGGCCGAGGGCGCCGAGGCGGTCGTCGTGTCGGCGGCGATCGAGGCGGAAATCGCGACGATGCCGGCCGAGGATCGCGGCGAGTTTCTCGGCGAACTGGGGCTGGAGGAGACCGGCCTCGCGCGCGTCATCACCGCGGGGTACAAGCTGCTGCACCTGCTGACGTTCTTCACGGTCGGCCCGAAGGAAGCGCGTGCCTGGACCGTCCACGAGGGCGCCACCGCACCGCAGGCCGCAGGCGAGATCCACGGCGATTTCGAAAAGGGCTTCATCCGCGCCGAGACGATCGCGTTCGACGACTTCATCGCGCTGGGTGGGGAATCGAAGGCACGTGAAGCGGGCAAATTGCGCGCGGAAGGCAAGGCGTACGTCGTGCACGACGGCGACGTGATGCACTTCCTGCATAGCTGAGGGTTCGGCGGCGGCGGGTAGCTCAGTGATAGTTTTCGCAGGCTATCCCGTCGCCATCGCCGTCCATGCCGGCACGATAGCCCGGCTGGCCACGATGGAGCGGCGCGGCCCCTGCCGCGCGTACTGCGCGACATCCGCTGTAGAAGACGGAGCTTTCCGTCCCGGAGCCGGTCGAACGGCGGTCCGGTGGCGATGATCCGTATGCCGGCCGAACGACGTTGTAGGGCTCGGCGTCTGCGACGCGTCGTGCAGGCGCGACGGCGTGTCGCCGCAGTACCGGCGGCGCGGCGATCGCCACATCGGGGACCGCCTTGGTATCGACGATAGCCGGGGCTGGAATCGATGTCGGCTCAGTGGCTTTCCAGACACCGGCAAACATCAATGTCGAGGCGATCGCCGTGACCGCGATAAAGGAACGCTCCATGACGCCACCGTACGGGCGTAGTGGTTTACGAATGTTTGTTGGGTTGCTGTTTTAGGGCAAGGCAAAGATGGTGAAAGACTTGATGTCGATGTTAACAAGATTGCAGACGTAGCTATCAGTCCTCGCACACCTCGCCTTCTACTGTGATTTTACCACCTTCGATCGTCGCGAAGCATCCGGGATTGTATCGTTCAGCTTGGCATAGCCCCTCTGCGGCTTCGCCGGCCGGTGGAATAGGTGTCTGCCGCGGTCCATCGACGCTTCTGAGACACTGACCTTGGCAATCCGCCTTGTCGGCACACACCTTTCCGCCATCGGCGTAGCGGAATTGACAGATTGGAAAGCCGAAAGCGCTGCGGCTTTCATATCCTCCTTGGCTTAGGCAGGTGCGGCTTTCCGACACATTCAGGCGCTTAGGCAAGCTGCTGCAACTTCCAGCAATTACGGTAACAAGTAGGGCCGCCATGGTTCGAGCGTAACGAAGTGAGCATATCGGCATGACCGAATGTTTCCCTACTGTGTCTATGACCGCAATTGAGCCCTAGCCGTTGGCCTTGGTATGATCAGGCAATGCCAGTGGTCGTCTTGCGGCCTTGCGGCCGGCAGCGACGACTATGACTGCGCTGGACAGGAGGATGCTGGATACGAGGGCGCCGACCGACAGCAGGCCGGCGGTGGTCATCGAGGCGTCGAGGGTCGTGCGCTTGCCGATCCTGATCGAGACTTTGGCGGCGGGGGTGCTCGGGGTTTTGGTTCGTTCGGGGTGCGTTGGGGTCTTCATGGGTCGAGGCTGAACCTTTCGCGGCTCGCGGGCAAGTCGGCGATTGGCGCGACCGTGGCTTTCCCGGGTTCGAGGAAATACTGCGCGGTTGTCGCGGGTCGTGCGCGGGGTTAGACCGGCGGCATGCTCGCGCGCCTGATCCTGGCTTTGCTCCTTGCAGCGTTTGCGTTTCCTGCGGTGGCGCCGGCGGCGTGTCATGACGCGTCTGCTTCGCGGGGAAGTGACGTCGTCATGGACATGGCGGCGATGGGCGGGACGCCGGCAGCTATGCCGGATCACGAGGCGCCCGACCGGAAGGCTACGCCGCTGCATGGGTGCATCGGGTGCGTGCCGCCTTCGAACTGGAATGCCGCTCGGGTGCTCGGCGTGGCGTTGCGGGAGCCGGTTATGGTGACCGAGCGCGTGGCGGTGCTGGATCTTGGGGCGGGCGTCGCGCCGGCTTTGCGGCCTCCGCGGAAGGCTTGATCGTCGGGTGCTAAGGCGCCCAGATTTTCAGGCTTTTCCAAGGATATACTTATGACTCGATCGAGGTTTCTCGCGGCTGGGGCCGTGAGGGCGATGCTGCTTGCGGGCGGTGTCGTGGCGGCGGTGTTGCCGGTTGCTGCGGTGGCGCAACATTCCATGTCTATGCCGGGCATGACGATGCCGGATGCGGCTTCCGCGAAGACGGTGAAGAAGGCCAAGTCGCGGCCGGTGTCTAAGCGTTCGGCTACTCCGGCGGTTCAACCGTCGCGGTCTGGGGGTGCCGTTGATCATTCGATGATGGATCATTCAGCGATGGGCCACCCCGCTCCGGTTGTTCCTCCGACTCCAACCACGCCGTCCGCGATGCCCGAGGCTATGCCCGGCATGGACCATGCGCAGATGGACCATTCCGCGATGCCTGGCATGGCGATGAATCATGGCGCGATGGGGCATGCGATGATCGCCGACCCCGCCTATCGCGCGGCGTCCGATGCGGCGGTGGCGAAGATGCCGGCGGGTTCGGCGATGGCGGGGATGGCGATGGGGACTTCCGCCGGGTTCTACAGCCAGGGTAGCGGGACGTCGCGGCTGCCGGCGGCCGAGGGGCCGATGCGCGGGTATATGGCGCAGGTCGGCGAATGGATGCTGATGGCGCATGGCTATGCGTGGGGCGTCGCGACCGACCAGGGCGGCCCGCGCGGGAAGAGCGAGGCGTTCGTGCAGTCGATGGCGATGCTGATGGCGGATCGCGACCTGGGCGACCGGTTCCATATCCAGCTGCGGACGATGAACAGCCTCGAGCCGCTGATGGGCGCGCGGGGCTATACGAACTTGTTTGCGACGGGTGAGCTGGCGAACGACCGGCCGCTGGTCGATCGCCAGCATCCGCACGACCTGTTCATGGAGTTGGCCGCGAAGGTCGATTACCGGCTGGGGAACGGCGCGAGCGTGTTCCTGTACGGCGGACCGGTCGGCGAGCCGGCGCTGGGGCCGAGCGCGTTCATGCACCGGGGGTCGGCGCGGTATCAGCCGATGTCGCCGATCACGCATCACTGGTTCGATTCGACGCACATCACCTACGGCGTGGTGACGGCGGGGTATGCGACGCCCGCGTTCCAGCTCGAGGCGTCGGCGTTCAAGGGGCGCGAGCCGGACGAGCATCGCTGGAATATCGAGACGCCGCGGCTCGATTCGTGGAGCGTGCGGGGGACGTGGACGCCGTCGCCGTTCTGGGCGGTGCAGGTCAGCCATGGTCGGCTGAAGGAGCCCGAGGCGCAGCATCCGGGCGAGGACGAGAACCGCTCGACCGCCAGCGTGCAATATGCGCGGGGCGGGCTGGCGGCGACGTTTGCGTATAGTCTCAAGGACCGGGTGCCGGGGGAGAAGCTGAGCGCGTTCCTGGCGGAGGCGACGTATGAACTTTCGGCGCGGCATGCGGTGTTTGGCAGGGTCGAGAACGTGGCGAACGACGAGCTTTTTCCGGACGAGGGCGATCCGCTGCACGATCGGAAGTTCCGGGTTACGAAGGCTGAGGTCGGGTATGCCTACCGGGTGCCGATCGTGGGGCCGCTTGGGTTGGCGCTCGGGGGGACGGTGGCGGCGTATGCCAAGCCGGCGGCGCTGGAGGCGGCGTATGGGAAGACGCCGGTGAGTTGGACGTTGTTCAGCAAGCTGGCGGTGGGGCTGTAGACGACCCGTGCTGAGTCTTGCGGGTGGCCACCTCACCTGTACGTCTCGGCACCTCCTTTACCCCCCGACGGAGGCCGGGGTCCAGTTGGGTAGGTGGGAGTAACGGCGCGCAACGCCTCTCAGCTACGTTCCCCAACTGGGCCCCGGCCTTCGCCGGGGTGGTGCTGCCCGTTGGGCGACCGGTACCCCCGCGCAAACGGTCGCTTTCTCTCGTCGTTCGTGCCGAGTAGGGATCGCGCGAATTCGCCACTTGGTCGGGACGAACGGTTATGATGAAGAACGCGCTGGCTCTCCTCGGTTCTGCACTCGGGCTGACGCTCGCTGGGTGTGCCTATCCGTATACGCCCCCTGCCCTTGCGCCGATTACTGCACCTGCTCCGACCACGATGGCGGCGGCTGCGATGCCGGGCGAGACTCGGGCGCCGGTCACGATTCTCGTGTCGATCGACGGATTTCGGCCGGATTATCTCGACCGGGGGGTGACGCCCAATCTCAACCGGCTGCGCGCCGGCGGGGTGTTCGCGAGCATGCGGCCGTCGTTTCCTAGCATTACCTTTCCCAATCACTGGACGCTGGTGACCGGTCTGCGGCCCGATCGCAGCGGGATCGTTGGAAACAGGATGGAGGACCCGGCGCGGCCGGGGGAGACGTTCACCATGGCGACGGACGATCCGTTCTGGTGGAGCGAGAGTTCACCGATCTGGGTCGATGCGGAGAAGGCCGGGATCCGGACCGCGACGATGTTCTGGCCGGGCGCGAACGTTGCCGTCGGCGGCAAGGTGAAGCCCGACAGCCATGGCGCGATCGACGGCGGTACGCGGCCGGAGGATTGGCAGCAGTTCAACCAGCAGGTGTCGGGGACGCAGCGCGTCAACGCGGTGCTCGACTGGATGCGGCGGCCGGCCGCGATCCGGCCTAAACTGGTGACGTTGTATTTTGATACGGTCGACAGCGCGGGTCATGCGGGTGGGCCGGACAGTGCTGGGGTGACGCAGGCGGTGGCGGATGTCGATGCGAGCATCGGCGCGCTGGTCGACGGGCTTGCCGCGCTGGGGCAGCGGGCGAACCTGGTGATCGTCGCGGATCACGGCATGGCGGCGACTAGCAGCACGCGGGTCGTGGCGCTGGATGCGATCGCGGACAAGGCGGATTATCGCACCGTCGAGACGGGGCCGTACGCGACCCTGTTCGCGGTGCCGGGGCATGAGGCTGCGCTGGAGGCACGGTTGCTGACCCGCCACGATCATCTGCAATGCTGGCGGAAGGGGGAGATCCCGGCGCGGTTCCATTATGGACGCAACCCGCGTGTGCCGAGCTATCTGTGCCTCGCCGATGTCGGCTGGCGGGTCGATCCGAGCGCGCCGACCAAGGCCTCGGTCGGCGGGATGCACGGCTATGACAATATGGCGCCGGAGATGCGCGCGCTGTTCATCGCCAACGGGCCGGCGTTTGCGCGCGGCAAGACGATTGCGAGCTTCGACAACGTCGCGATCGAACCTTTGCTGCGCGATCTGATCGGGTTGCCGGCCGAAGCGGGGCTGGACGGCACCGACGCACCCTTCCAGAAGGTGCTGCAACGATAAGAGGAGAGGCTATGCAGTATTTCGAGGATATCGAGGTCGGTCGGACCGCGTCGTTCGGTTCCTACGCGGTCACGCGCGAGGAGGTGATGGACTTCGCCGCGAAATACGATCCGCAGCCGTTTCATCTGTCCGACGAGGCGGCCGCGCAGACGCATTTCGGGCGGTTGTCGGCGAGCGGCTGGCATACGTGCGCGATGGTGATGTCTATGGTGGTCGCGAACCTGAAGGAGAACCAGCAGGCTGGGCTCGGGTCGCCTGGGATCGACGAGTTGAAGTGGGTGAAGCCGGTGTATCCGGGGGACACCCTGCGCTGCGAGACCGAGATCCTGGAGAAACGCGTATCGGCGAGTCGGCCGGAAATGGGGATCTTCAAGAGCCGGATGCGGGTGTTCAATCAGGACGACGTGATGGTGATGACGTTCGTGTCTAATGGGCTAGTTGCGACGCGCCCGTCGGATGCCAACGACGGCTGATTACCGAGCTGTTGCCCGGATGGGCGGCTGACGGAATTGACGATGCAGTAATTATTTACGCGAAAGCGCTAAGCCGTCCTGAGCTTCGCCGAACGAGCGCGAAGATAGTGTTTGTTCGCGCAGAGGCGCGGAGGCGCAGAGAGATATTAGATGGCAGAGCGTTGGGTAAGCTTCGCTGCCACCGCGAAGGCTCGCCCACTCGTACTAAATTACTCTCTGCGCCTCTGCACCTCTGCGCGAACAAACCTTCTGTTCGCGCCTTCGCGTGAACCAAATCTGCTCTAGTTACTGCGCCGGACGACCGCCGCCTCGGTTGCCACCGCCCTGACGTCTGCCACCAAAGCGCTGTCCGCCGCCGAAACGCTGGCCACCGCCGCCGCGATTGCCTCGGAATGCGCCGTCGCCGCGATTGCCGCGGAAACCGCCTTGCGCTTGTGGCTGTTGTGGGTTGGCTACCTGACCCGGCTGCGGAGGCTGGCCGGGTTGACCGAATTGGTCGCGACCGGGACCACGGCCGCGATCGTCGCCGCGGCCGGGACGGCCGTTGCCGAATTGACCCTGACCGGGCGTGCCGGGATTATTCTGATAGCCCGGACGGTTGCCGCGCCAGCCGCCGTCCCGGCCGCCATTGCCTCGGTTGCCAAAGCCGCCCCAATTGCCACGGCCACCGTCGTTGCGGTTGCCGCGATATTGCTGGCGGCCCTGCCAGTAGCGCTGCTGGTTGCCGTTCCAGCGGTGTGGGCGGCGGTAGCGGTCGTAAACGTACACGCCCGAACCGGGATAATAATAATCGCCGCTCCAGCCGTAATAGGAGTTCAGGCCGCCGTAACCAGCGAAGCCATCATAGCCGCCGCCGTAGCCTGCGCCATAATAGCCATCGCCGTAGCCACCGCCGTAATAGGGGTCGCTGGCATAACCGACGCCTACGCCGCCATAGCCGTAACCGTCGGTGCAGCCTGCGACGCCTAGTCCGAGACCCAGGGCTAGGCCGATAATGCCGAAGCGCTTCATAAACATGGAGGTTCTCCCGTACGTGGAGAGCGGACACAACGCGCCGCCATTCATCGCACAACGGAGTCGTTATGTCGCAAGTTCCATGAATGGGGTCTGACGGGTTTGGGGGCTGGCGCAGCGCCTGTGCGCACGGGGGCGCTCTCTCCTTACTGTTCCCTCGCGTACGCGGGGGTCCAGGGTAGCGGTGCGCTACGGTATTTAGCTGGGCCCCCGCGTCCGCGGGGGAACGGCTATGGGGGTCATGTCCTCCGGGCGGTCAGTGGCCGGGGAAGTGGATCAGGGCGGTTGCTTCGATGCCGTCTGTGCGCAGTGCTTCCGCGCCGCCCAGGTCGGGGAGGTCGACGAGGAACTGCGCCTGCGTGACCACCGCGCCGGCTTTGTGGAGGAGGCGGACGGCGGCGCGGGCGGTGCCGCCGGTGGCGATCAGGTCGTCGACCAGCAGGACGCGCGCGCCGGGGGCGAAGGCGTCGGCATGGATCGCGATGCGGTCGGTGCCGTATTCGAGCGCATAGTCCTCGGCGATGGTGGCGCCGGGGAGCTTGCCGTCCTTGCGGATCAGCAGGACGCCGGCCTTGAGTGGCGCAGCGAGCGCGGCGGCGAACAGGAAGCCGCGGGCTTCGATGCCAGCGACCAGATCGACCGGGCCGGAGACTGCCGCGACCATCCGCTCGATCGCGGTCGCCCAACCTTGCGGGTCGAGCAGTAAAGTCGTGATGTCGCGGAACTGGATGCCGGGCTTGGGGAAGTCCGGGATGGTGCGGATCAGGGCCTTCAGATCGGCGTTGCGCGCGTCGGTATCGGACATGGGCGTTCCTTCTTTCCGCGCGGGGGCGGCGGACGTGCCGACACGCTGTGTTGCGCGACGGCCAAAACAAAAGCGGCGGATCAGGCTTGTCGCCCGTCCGCCGCTCCCTCTATCCGTGCGCCCTTACCGCGGGAGCCGGGCCGTCATCAATGCTTAACGTCGCGCCAGACGTTCTGGTAGGCGCCCCAGGCCAGGCCGCAGAAGATCAGGATGAAGATGATCGACGCGAACCCGGCGGCATGGCGCGCCTCGAGGTTAGGCTCGGCGGTCCAGGTCAGGAACGCGGACACATCGGTCGACATCTGCTCCTTCGTTGCCTTGGTCCCGTCCGCATAGGCGACCTGGCCATCCGACGTCAGCGGCGGCGGCATCGCGATGTTGAGGTTCGCGAAATACGGATTGTAGTGAAGCCCGGTCGGCGTCTTGATGTCCGGGAACTCCTTCAGCAGCGCGGCGGGCTGCGTCGTGTAGCCGGTCAGCAGCGAATGGACATAGGCGGTGCCGTCCTCGCGTGCCTTGGTGATCAGCGAGAGATCGGGCGGCAACGCGTTGTTGTTCGCGGCGCGGGCGGCGATCTCGTTGGCGAACGGCGACGGGAAGTGATCCGACGGGATATTCTTGCGCGTCGCGGGCTCACCGGTTTCCGGGTTGATCGAGGGCTGCTCGATCACCCACTGGTTGGCGATCGCCTTAACCTCGGGGTCGGTATAGCCGATCTTGGTCAGGTCGCGAAACGACACCAGCCGCAGCGAGTGGCAGGCCGAGCAGACCTCCTTGTAGACCTGGAACCCGCGCTGGAGCTGGCGACGGTCGAACTTGCCGAACACGCCGTTGGAGGCGAGCTCGAGTTCCTTGGGGTGCTTGTGCGCGACGCTTTCCGCGGTCGGCGCGACGGGATCGGTGATGACCCCCGCCACGCTGCCGAAGAGCGCGATGCCGAGCACCAGCACGAAGGCCGCGCCGACGATGGATGCGATGAGACGAACCATGTGTGTGTCCTCGAGTTCGTATCAGTGCGCGGCGTGCGGCGCGGAGGGCGCACCATGCGACGTGGGCGCCGTCGACAGCGCGGTGTGGGCCGGGCTGGTGCCGCCATGCTTGTTCAGCACGGCCTCGGTGATCGAGTTGGGCAGCGGCCGCGGACGCTCAGAGCGCGAGATGAGCGGCAGGATGATCAGGAAATGCGCGAAGTAATAGGCCGCGCAGATCTGGCTGAGGATCACGTAGAACGCGTTGGCCGGTGCGCCACCGCAATAGCCGAGCACGAAGATGTCCGCGACCAGCACCCAGAACGCGATCCGCGCCTTGGGACGATAGTTCATCGAGCGAACCGGCGAGCTGTCCAGCCAGGGCAGGAAGAACAGCAGCAGGATCGAGCCGAACATCGCCAGCACGCCCCACAACTTGGCCGGCAGGATGAAGTCCGCGGTGAAGGCGCGCAGGATCGCGTAAAACGGCCAGAAATACCATTCGGGGACGATGTGCGCGGGCGTCGAGAGCGGGTTCGCCGGGATATAATTGTCCGGGTGGCCGAGATAGTTCGGGAAGAAGAACAGCAGGCCGGCGAAGATCAGCATGAAGATGCCGAGCCCGAAGCCGTCCTTGGCCGTGTAATAGGGGTGGAACGGGACGGTGTCCTGCTCGCCCTTCACGTCGACGCCGGTCGGGTTGTTCGAGCCGGGGATGTGCAGCGCCCAGATGTGCAGGATGATGACGCCCGCGATCACGAACGGCAGCAGGTAATGCAGCGAGAAGAAGCGGTTGAGCGCGGCGTTGTCCGGCGCGAATCCGCCGAGCAGCCAGATGCGGATGGTGTCGCCGACTAATGGAATCGCCGAGAAGAAACCGGTGATGACCTGTGCGCCCCAGAAGCTCATCTGGCCCCATGGAAGGACGTAGCCCATGAACGCGGTCGCCATCATCAGCAGGAAGATGACCACGCCGAGCAGCCACACCATCTCGCGTGGCGCCTTGTACGAGCCGTAATAGAGCCCGCGGAAGATGTGCGTGTAGACGACGATGAAGAACATCGAGGCGCCGTTCGCATGGGCGTAGCGCAGGAACCAGCCCGCGTTGACGTCGCGCATGATGCTCTCGACCGAGTCGAACGCGACCGCGCCGTTGGCGGCGTAATGCATCGCCAGGACGATGCCGGTGACGATCTGGATCGCCAGCGCGGCGCCGGCGAGCACGCCGAAGTTCCAGAAATAGTTGAGGTTGCGCGGGACGGGATAGCCACCGCCGAGTGAATTATAGACGAGCCGGGGAACGGGAAGCCGCTCATCCAGCCACCGCGTTAGCGGCAGCTTCGGTTCGTATTGCTTGGCCCAGGGAAAGCTCATGTCGTTTTCCTCAGCCTACCGTGACGACGGTGTCGGAGTTGAAGGCATAGTCCGGAACGTGGAGGTTCGACGGAGCGGGGCCTTTGCGGATGCGTGCGGCGGTGTCGTAGGCCGAGCCGTGGCACGG
Organism: Sphingomonas sp. Leaf230; assembly: GCF_001421745.1. Classification (GTDB taxonomy): domain Bacteria; phylum Pseudomonadota; class Alphaproteobacteria; order Sphingomonadales; family Sphingomonadaceae; genus Sphingomonas. Next base: position 182,140 of record NZ_LMKW01000011.1, read on the forward strand.
GCAGAAATAGCCGCCGAACGGACCCTTGTTCTCGCCCTCACCGGCGCCGAGCGGGACGCAGCCGAGATGCGTGCAGACGCCCAGCGTGATCAGCCAGTTCTTCTTGCCGGCCTTGGTGCGCTGTTCGAGCGTCTGCGGATCGCGCAACGTCGAGATGTCGACCGCGTCGGCTTCCGAGATTTCCTTCGGCGTCAGGTTGCGCACGAACAGAGGCTGCTTGCGGAACGAGGTCTTGATCGCCTGGCCGGGGAGGATCTTCGACAAGTCGATCTCGGTGGTCGACTGTGCGAGCACGTCGGCCGAGGGGTTCATCTGGTTGATCAGCGGCAGGACGATCGCGACCGCACCGACGCCGGCGAACGAGACGGCTGCAATATTGATGAAATCACGGCGGCGAGAATCATGGGCCTCTTCGTGAAACGGCTCTGGCGATTCGCCGGGGGGAACCATGTCGTCGACTGTCGCCATTCATCTCGCCCTTGCACGTTATTTTTTTCGTGGCCTGGCGGGGCTTCCGGTTTCGACGAACCGTTGCCCACCCTGCCCGACCGTCCCCACGGAGGCTGGCCTTTGATAGACGGCGGGGTGCGGGTTTGCCAACTGCATTTTGCTTTGGGTTACCGTCCGGCCCTCTTCGCGCTAAGGGATCGGGCATGAGAATTGCCCTCTATCAGCCCGATATCGCCGGAAATGTCGGCGCGATCCTGCGGACCGCCGCGTGCATGGGGATCGGCGTCGACCTGATCGAACCGATGGGATTCACCTGGAGTGAGAAGGCCGTGGCGCGCTCGGGGATGGATTATGTCGGGGCGGTCGACGTGGTGCGGCATGTCGATTGGGACGCGTTTCTGGCGCAGGTGCGCGGGCGGATCGTGTTGCTGACGACGAAGGGCGCGGTGCGGCTGGATGTTGCCGAGTTTCGTAGCGACGACGTGTTGTTGATGGGGAGCGAGGGGACCGGGGTGCCTGAGGAGGTGCATGCGCGCGCCGACGTGCGGGTGCTGATCCCGATGCGGCCTGGGTTGCGGTCGATGAACATTTCCGTGGCGACGGGGATCGTCGCGGCGGAGGCGTTGCGGCAGACGGGCGGCTGGCCGAGCTGATCCTCCCCGCACGCGGGGAGGGGGACCGTGCGAAGCATGGTGGAGGGGGTTCACCGCGAACGTCCCGCTTCGCCATCACAACCGTAACGCTCGCGGAAATCCCCCTCCACCCTTCGGCCAAGTAGCCGAACGGTCCCCCTCCCCGTTCCGGGGAGGATTTGGTAGAGACCCGCGCATGACCGATCTCGACCCCCAGCAAGCCGCCGCCCGAACCTGGTTCGAATCCCTGCGCGATCGCATTTGCGCGGAGTTCGAGGCGATCGAGCGGGAGGCGGGTTCCGACGCGTCGTTCGAGTACACGCCGTGGGACCGGATCGATCCGTCGGGCGAGCCGGGCGGCGGCGGTGTTCGCGGCGTCATGAAGGGCAAGGTGTTCGAGAAGGTCGGCGTCAACGTCTCGACCGTCGGCGGGACGTTCGAGGGCGATTTCGCCAAGTCGATCCACGGGGCCGGCGAAGACCCCCGGTTTTTTGCGACCGGGATCAGCCTGGTCGCGCACATGACCAACCCGCACGTGCCCGCGGTGCACATGAACTGCCGCTTCCTCAACACCACCAAGCGCTGGTTCGGCGGCGGCGGCGATCTCAACCCGCCCTTGCCGATCGAGGAGGATACGGCCGACTTTCACGCGACGATGAAGGCGGCGTGCGACGCGCATGACCCGGCGCATTACGAGCAGTTCAGGGAGTGGGCGGAGACCTATTTCTACATCCCGCATCGGAAGGTGAGCCGCGGCGTCGGCGGGATTTTCTTCGATCATCTCGACGGCGATTTCGAGACCGACTTCGCGTTCACGCGCGATGTCGGCGAGGCGTTCCTAGATGCCTATCCGCGGATCGTGCGGCGGCGGATGGATACGCCCTTCGATGCGGCCCAAGAGGCGCAGATGCTCGAATGGCGCGGGCGCTATGCCGAGTTCAATCTCGTCTATGACCGGGGGACTTTGTTCGGGCTCAAGACGGGCGGCAACATCGACGCGATCCTGATGAGCCTGCCGCCGCGCGCTACGTGGTCGTGATCCAGTGGCGCTGATCCCGGTTGCCGACGACGTCCTCGCGACGATCGTCACGACATTGGAAATGCGCAAGCGACCGCCGCTGCGGCCGAGCCCGGGATCGCGGTTGCGGCTGGTGAAGTGGGAGCGGCCGACGCTGGAGAAATACCGCGCGCTGTTCCGGCGGGTGGGGAGCCCGTGGCTGTGGTTCTCGCGGCTGGTGATGGCGGACGATGCGCTGGCGGCGATCGTGCACGATCCGGGGATCGCGGTGTATGCGGTGCTCGATCCGGCGGGGATCGAGGTCGGGATGCTCGAACTCGACTTTCGCGGGGCGGGTGCGTGCGAGATTTCGTATTTCGGGTTGATCCCGGAGCTGGCGGGGCAAGGTCATGGGCGGTGGTTGATGGCCGAAGCTTGCGCGCGGGCCTGGGCGAAGGGGGTGGAGCGGGTCTGGCTGCATACCTGCACACTCGATCATCCGAGCGCGTTGGGGTTTTATCGGGCGCAGGGATTTGTGGCGGTGAAGCGGACGATCGAGACGTTTCCAGACCCGCGCGCGTCCGGGTTACTGCCGCCGGAGACGGCGCCGCAGATTCCGTATCTGGATAAGAAGCCTGAGGGCTAATGCACTCGGTCTCGTCGAACAGTTCGTCGCCAATCCGTTAGCCCATCTCTACCTCCCCGGCGGAGGCCGGGGTCCAGTTGGGGGACGTTGCTAACGAAGGTGCCGCGTCGTTACTGCGACCTCTCCAACTGGGCCCCGGCCTTCGCCGGGGAGGTGCTGTTCTATTAGACGGGCCGCCTCCTTACCGCGCCAAGCGGCGGTAGGCGGAGATCGCGATCAGGGCCATCGCTATACCCGCCGCCATGGCCGCCACCGCGGCGCCGGCATCGACGATCGCGAGTGCTACCGGGTTGGCCTGTCCGCCTTCGCGGAGGGCTCGGTCGGCCATCATGAACGGCGCGCCGACGAGCCAGCCGCTGATGTAGCTGAACGCGGCCAGCCCCATCAGCGGCAACCCCGACCCACGGCTGAGTACGAGACTGCGGCGGATCGCGGCCAGCGCGCCGAGCGGGGCTTCGGCGAACAGCGCCGGGCCGGTCAGCATCGTCCGACCGAGAATGTAGAGACCGGGGATCGCGTACAGCAACAGCCCCGCCCCCGCCGGCAGCGACACGATCACCATCGCCAGCAGGAACCGCGGGAAGATTCGCAGGCAGCGCGTCAGGCTGCCACGCAGGTCCAGCTGATCGCGATCGAGATACAGCGCGTAGAACAGCGACGTGCCAAAGAAGCTCATCACATAGGCGAGCAGATACCAGCCGCCATGCGCCGCCGCCCACGTCTGCACCGCATCGGCCCAGACCATCGCCTGCGCTTCGTTATTACCCGCCGCCGCGTCCGGCATCGGCGGGTCGGGAACGACCAGCGCGAGTGCGAATGCGGGCAGGAACAGGAACGGTGCGGCGATCCGCAGCAACAGGTCGCGGTCGCGCTTGAACAGCGTCCAGGCGTCGGTGAGGACGGTCGCGAAATCGAGCTTCATGGGACGGCGTGTTTCTCTCTGGTCGCGACATAGAGCTGCGCAGTGAAGACGGCGGCGAGCGCGGTGAAGGCGGTGGTGACGATCGAGCCCGCAACCCCGGCAAGGAAGGCCGCCGTTGCGACGGAATCCGCGCCTAGCACGAGTCGGAAGACGATACCCGTGACGGACTGCGCGGCGCCGGTCGCGACCAGCAGCACGATGCAGAACAGCACCAGGACGCCGATGATCCGCCACGTCATCCCCTTGGTCAGCTGGATCGACCGACGGATCGCCCCGACACCGAGGCGTTCGTTGAGAATGACCGGATTAAGCAGCACCAATCGCGCGCCGATCCATAGTAGTACGAGGAGATAGGCGAGACCGTAGAGCGCAGTGAAGCTGGCGGCACCGACGCTGGGCGGCGTCATCTGTGCGCTGGAGCCATTGGCGGCAGCGGCGAAGTCGAAACCGGACTGCACCAGAACGACGATCGGCGGCACCGCGAGCAGGAACGCGACGATCGTCAACAGGACGGTGATGCCAAGCGCCGGCAAGACGCGCGCGCTCCCTTGACGACGCGCAGACGCGGCATCGACCGCCGGATCGGTCGCGATCGCGACGATCGAGAGTTGCGCCCAGATCATCGCGACAAGCGCGCCGATCGTCAGGACTGCGCCGACCAGCATCGAAACCGGATTTGCGCGCGAAGTGAACGCGACGAATCCGTCCCGCACGACCGTCGGCAGCAACATGCCGAGCACCGCGATCCGCGCGATCATGCCGGTGCGCCCGTTGAGCACCTCGATCGTGCGATCCCAGACCGTTCCCATTTTCACGCGTGCGTTGACTATGCCCGTCGTCGCGCCTGTCGTCGCCATGCCTTTGCTCCCGCCATTCCCGTTCCTGCGCGGACTAGCCCAAGGTCCCGCGCTTGACCACATGGTTGAAACGCGCGTCGCGGTTGCAACTTGCGGCACGGGTGCGCAATTGGGTCCGGTGACCACCCCTCCCCTCTCCGATATCGAATGGCGGACCAACGCCGGCCTTACCCCCTATGCGGATGCGCTGGCCGAGATGGAGGCGCGCGCGGTCGCAGTCGGCACCGGTGACGCGCGCGAACTGCTGTGGATGCTCGAACATCCGCCGGTCTACACCGCGGGCACCAGCGCCGAGCCGGGCGACCTGATTGACGCACGCTTTCCGGTGATCTCGACCGGGCGAGGCGGGAAATACACCTATCATGGGCCGGGGCAGCGGATCGGCTATGTCGTGCTCGACCTGACCAAGCGCGGGCGTGACGTGCGGTGTTACGTCCATGCGCTCGAATCCTGGGTAATCGCAGCCTTGGGCGAACTCGGCGTCGAAGCGTTCGCAGTCGATGGCCGGGTCGGCATCTGGACGCTCGATCGGGGTCGCGAGGCCAAGATCGGGGCGATCGGCGTGCGGGTGAAGCGCTGGGTGACGCTCCACGGCTTCTCGGTCAACGTCGACCCGGACCTGTCGCACTTTGGTGGTATCGTGCCCTGCGGCCTGCCGGAATACGGCGTTACCAGCCTGCAATCGCTCGGCATTCCGGCCGACCTTGCAACTTTCGACGCGGCCCTGGCGTTGACGGCCGATGCTTTCCTTGAAACAGTTTCTTGTCCTTGAGAAAACGAGGCTTGAGGGCAAAGCGTTATCGGATTAATGTCCACTACGATTTGGGTATTAAGGGCGAGCAGCCAGCCAAATCCTCTATCTAGGGAGCTTCCACATGCGTGCACTCATTTCCAAGGTTCTGACCGGTTCGCTGATCGCCAGCGCAGCACTCGCTGTTTCGGCTTGCGGTCCCAAGACCGAGACCACGACCGACAACACGATGGTCACCGACATGAACGCCACTGAGGGCATGGACACGATGTCCGACAACATGACCGCAGTCGACGGCGCGTCGAACGGTGGCATGATGGCCAACGACACCATGATGGCGAACGACACGATGATGTCGAACGACACCATGATGACGAACAACGCGATGACCACCAACGCAATGTAATTTCCGCAAGGAAACTACGACGTTGTGTAGGGCCGCCCGGGCAACCGGGCGGCCCTTTTCGTTATCGGCGAAGTGCGGTGGTTTCGGCGATCGCAGCGCGTGCAGGGGCACCCCCACAGCTCCGTCGTCGAGCGATCGTTTCGGCGCCGACGAATTTCTGACGTTCCCACCCGGCAACGGCGTCGGACGACGGGTCGAAAAGGTTAAAATCGCTTGGGAGTTTCACGGAAACGCTTTAGATTCGATCACTTGGAACGCCCTGGGGAGGTTGGAATGAAGGTGTTGCGTACCGCGCTCGCGCTTTGCGTGGCGTCGAGCGGGCTCGCTGTGGCGCAGTCGGCGTCGGCGCAGTTCTTTTTACAGTCGCGCGATTTCTCGGGCGCAGCCGTCACCGGTGAGGAATCCGATCTTGGCCAAGCCCTGCCCGGCGCGACGTCGGCGGAGATGCGGGCGGCGCTGGTGTGGCACATGCGTGCGGCGCTCAACGTCGCGGCATTGCAGTGCCAGTTCGAACCGACGCTGTTGACCGTGCCGAACTATAATTCGATCCTGGCCGATCACGGCGACGAGTTGAAGGGGGCGTTCGACACGCTCACCAAATACTTCCTGCGCGTGAACAAGGCGGCGGGGCCTAGGGCGGGTCAGAGCGCGCTCGACCAGTTCGGGACGCGGACCTATTCGAGCTTTGCCACCGTGGCGGCGCAGTACGGTTTTTGCCAGACCGCAGGGTCGATCGGGCGCGATGCGGTGTTCGCACCGCGCGGGCATTTCTTCGAGGTCGCACTCGCCCGCTCGCGCGAGTTGCGCAACAGCCTGATCCCGTGGGGCGAGCAGCGCTTTCCCCGGTACATCGGTCGCGAGCGGGGGGCACCGATGATGATCCGCCTCGATCCGATCTGCTGGAACAAGAAGGGCGAATGGGTCGTGAAGAAGTGCGGCGCGCAGAACTGGCCGCCGGTCGGTTTGGGTATGGCGACTCGCTGAGAGGGCTGGCCGAGGGCTGAGTGATCTGGAAAAGTACCTCCCAGTCCTCACCCTTCGCACCTGGCAACCGGCCGCCGGGCCTTCCCTTTGTTCAACATCCTGATCACCTAGCGTTACGCAATACCCAGCCGAGCTGGAGTGGTGCGTGAGGCTAGGGTTAGCGCAGACCGAGCAGCTTGTGCGTCTGGAGCGACAGTCGCCATTGCGGGCGTTCCATCACCAAATCCACGCACGCCTCGCGGTTCGCATCGGCACGTGGGTCGTCGAGCGGCTGGAGCAGGAAGTTCGCGAAATCCCAGGTCTCGACTTCGTCGATGTCGCTACCCGGTTGCGGCCAGACGAGCTTCAACTCGTGCCCGGCACGCTGGACGACGATGCTGCCGGCCTTGGGGCTGATGCAGATCCAGTCGATACCGGGATGCGCCGGGATCGTGCCGTTGCTCTCCATCGCGATGCGGAAGCCGTACGCATGCAGCGCATCGACGATCGCGTCGTCGATCTGGAGCATCGGCTCGCCACCGGTCAGGACGACGAAGCGGTCGCGCTCGCCCTCACCCCAGAAGCCCGCTACCGCTGACGCCAAGGCTTGCGCATCGGCGAACTTGCCGCCGCCAAGCCCGTCGGTGCCGACGAATTCGGTATCGCAGAACTTGCAGACCGCGGTCGCGCGATCCTGTTCGCGGCCCGACCACAGGTTGCAGCCAGCGAACCGGACGAACACTGCGCGGCGACCGGCGTTGACGCCCTCCCCCTGCAACGTGAGGAACATTTCCTTGACGGCGTAGCTCATGTCAGGCCGGCTTGACGGCGTAGCGCGTCGGGTCGGCGATCCCGGCTTCGTCGAAGCCGCGCGAACGCAGGCGGCAGCTGTCGCACTCGCCGCAATGCTCACCGGCAAGCGTTGGATCGTAGCACGACCAACTCAGGCCTAGATCGAGCCCGAGACGCGTGCCTTCGCGGACGATATCCGCCTTGGTCATCATCTGGAGCGGCGCCTGGATGCGGAACGGTTCGCCCTCGACGCCGGCCTTGGTGGCGAGTTCGGCGAGACCTTCGAACGCGGCGATGAACTCGGGGCGGCAATCGGGATAGCCGGAATAATCGAGCGCGTTGACGCCGATATAGATGTCGCGCGCGCCAGCCGCTTCGGCCCAGCCGAGTGCGAGGCTGAGGAAGATCGTGTTGCGCGCGGGGACGTAAGTGACGGGAATGCCGCCGCCGTCTTCGGTACCCGCGCCGTCCTTCGGCACGTCGATATCGGCGGTCAGCGCGGAGCCGCCGAACGCGGAGAGGTCCATCGGCAGGACGATGTGGCGCTCGGCACCGAGTGCGCTGGCGACGCGGCGCGCGGCGTCGAGTTCGATCCGGTGGCGCTGGTTATAATCGAACGACAGCGCGAGCACGCGCTGGCCGGCTTCGCGCGCGAGCGCGGCGGATACCATCGAGTCGAGCCCGCCCGAGACGAGGGCGACCGCAAAGGGAGCAGGGGATGTCATGATGCGTGTTCGCTAGGCCGGCGAGCGCAAAAAAGAAAGGGGCCGCCCGGCGGAGCGGCCCCGAGTTTGGCGCGGACGCGCGCCACAAGGGAGAAACGTGCTGAATAAGAGCACGTGACCAGTGGTAAGGGTGAGGGGTAAAATTGCGGTTAACGCCTGTTTGCCCTCTCCGCTTGGGGGAGAGGGAAGGAGCAGCCCCTTGGCTGCGGGAGGGTGAGGGCACGTGATGGACGCGACCGTGCCCTCACCCTCCCACGACTGCGTCGCGGGCCCCTCCCTCTCCCCTGCAGGGAGAGGGTTCTACCCCTCCACCGGCACCGGGAATTTCTTCGCGCAGAATGCACAATCCACGATGATGAAGCCAGACTCGTCCGCCATCGACTGGCGTTCCTCCAACGGAAATTTCGAGATCACGCCTCGGATATACTCGGGATCGCAGCGGCAACCGCGCATGATCGGGATATCGGCGAGGATGCGGACGTCCTCCTCTTCGTTGAACAGGCGCCACACCAGCGTTTCCAGTGGCAACGTCGCGTCGGTGAGTTCATCGACGCCCATCGTATTGCCGAGCGTGGCGACATGCTCCCATTCTGGATGATCGAGCTTGGTATGCAGGCGTTCGCGCCCGTCCTCGCCCTCGGGGAGATGCTGGAGGAACAGCCCGCCGGAAATACAGCGACCGTCGGGGCCCTTCGCCATGCCGGTGCGGATCATCGTCGGAATCTGCTCGGACTGCGTGAAATAGCTCTGTGCGGCCTGCGACAGCGTATCGCCATCGAGGGGAACGATGCCCTGATAGCGCTCATTGCTGGTCGCCATGTCGAACGTGATCGCGAGATAGCCGGCGCCGAACAGTGCGAACAACGAGGGCTCGGCGGGGGCCTCGGCGAGCTTGCCGGCGTCGTATTCGATGTAGCCGCGCACTTCGCCGCCGCGATAGTCGCAGACGAGCAGCTGGACGACGCCATTGTCGGTGCGCGTCTGCATCGTCAGCTGGCCGCTCGAATCCTTGAGCGTCGAGCCGATCAGCGCGGCGAGCGTCAGCGCTTCGGCGAGCAGCTTCTCGATTGCGGGCGGATAGGCGTGCGCGGCAAGCACTTCGTCGAGCGCGGTGCCGAGCCGCACGATCCGGCCGCGGGCACTCCGCGTGGGGATCGCGAAAGCCAGCGCGCGGTCGAGATCGGTCACGTTGGGATCGAATTTTGGCGTATCGTTCATCGTCCGCCAGATGGTGACCCTGCCCGTTCAGGTCAACCGATCTGCCCGAAGCACCAGCGCAGCACCGACTTCTGCGCGTGGAGGCGATTCTCCGCTTCCTGCCAGATCAGCGACTGTGGGCCGTCGATCACCTCGGGCGTAACCTCCTCGCCGCGGTGGGCCGGCAGGCAGTGAAGGAACTTCGCGTCGGGCTTGGCCATCGCCATCAGCGCGGCGTCGACCTGGTACGGGGTGAGCGCCTTCAGCTTGGCCTCGGCATGCGCCTGGCCCATCGAAATCCAGGTGTCGGTGACGACGATGTCCGCGCCTTCGACCGCCTCGCGCGGGTCGGCCACGACGCGGGCGCGGCCCGATGCGCGGACGATCGCCTCTTCCTCCGGTTGGAACCCCTGCGGACAGGCGGCGACGACGTCGAACTGCATCAGCCCGGCGGCCTCGACGATCGAGGCGAGCACGTTGTTGCCATCGCCGAGCCACGCGACCTTGAGGCCGGGCAGCACCTTGCCGCTCTCGATGATCGTCAGCAGGTCGGCCATGATCTGGCACGGATGCGACGCGTCCGTCAGGCCATTGATGACGGGCACGCTGGCGTAATGCGCCATCTCCTCGATCTTGGCATGATCGTCGGTGCGGATCATGATCGCGTCGACATAGCCCGACAGGATACGCGCGGTGTCGGCGATCGACTCGCCGCGGCCGAGTTGCATCGAGCCTCCGTCGGACACGATCGAGCTGCCCCCGAGCTGGCGGATCGCCATGTCGAACGAGAAACGCGTGCGGGTGGAGCTCTTCTCGAAGACCATCGCGAGCGTGTGGCCCGCGAGCGGCGCATCGGCGTCCGCGCGGCCCTTGGGGAAGCCCGCGCGCGCCGCCTTGCGGTCGAGTGCATCGGACAGCATCGCGGCGATGCCGTCGGCTCCGGCGTCGGTGAGATTCAGGAAATGGCGGGTCATAATATCCTCCCCGGCACGGGGAGGGGGACCGCGCTCGCAGAGCGGGGTGGAGGGGGACCTCCACGGGCGCTACGCTGCGGGGAAAGCCCCCTCCACCATGCTTCGCATGGTCCCCCTCCCCGTACCGGGGAGGATCAGTTTCAATCGTCGGCAGCGGGCACGTAGACACGCGCGGCAGTCGACAGCTTGTCGATGCATTCGGCGATATGGCTCTCGTCGATCACCAGCGGCGGCAGGATGCGGACGACGTTCTCGCCCGCCGACACCAGCAGCAGATTATGGTTGTCGCGCGCGAACGCGACGAACGCCCGGCTGTCGCTCTTCAGCTTCAGCCCAAGCATCAGTCCGGTGCCACGGACGCTGTCGAACAAATGATCGTGGTTGGGGATCATCTGCTCGAGCCCCTGCCGCAACCGGTCGCCCATCGCCGTGACGTTGTCGAGGAAGCCGTCCTCCAGCATCACGTCGAGGATCGCCTCGCCCGCCGCCATCGCCAGCGGGTTGCCGCCATAGGTCGAGCCGTGCGTGCCAGCGACCATGCCCTTGGCCGCTTCCTCGGTCGCGAGGCACGCGCCGAGCGGAAAGCCGCCGCCGATACCCTTGGCGACCGCCATGATGTCCGGCGTGATGCCGTACAGCTCATGCGCGAAGAACTTGCCGGTCCGGCCGTAGCCGCACTGGACCTCGTCGAGCACCAGCAACAGGCCGTGCTCGTCGCATGCCTTGCGCAGACCGGTGAGGAACTCGTGGCTCGCCTGGCGGATACCGCCCTCGCCCTGGATCGGCTCGACCAGGAAACCCGCGGTGTTGTCGTCGATCAGCGCGAGTGCGCCTTCGAGATCGTTGAACTTCGCATAGGCGAATCCCGGCAGCAGCGGCTCGAACCCGTCGCGCATCTTCGCCTGGTTGGTCGCCGAGATCGCGCCGAGCGTGCGCCCGTGGAACGCGGTGTCGAACGTGATCAGCGTGTGCCGCTGCGGATTGCCGTTGGCGAAGTGATAGCGGCGCGCGGTCTTGATCGCGCACTCGACCGCTTCCGCACCAGAATTGGTGAAGAACACGGTGTCCGCGAATGTGTTGTCTACGAGGCGCTGCGCGAGGTGCTCGCCCTGCGGCGACCCGTACAGGTTGGACACGTGCATCAGCGTCGCGGCCTGCTCGGCGATCGCCTTTGTCAGATGCGGATGCGCGTGGCCGAGCGCGTTGACAGCGATGCCGCTGGCGAAATCGAGATACTGCTGGCCGTCCTCGCCGAAGAGGTACGCGCCCTCGCCTCGGACCGGACGCACGCCACACCGCGGGTAGACGGGCATGAGCGGGGTGATGGTCACGACGGCAAGCTCCTTCAAACAGCAAGGGCGACCCTTATCGGCCGCCCGAACCGCCTGATACGAGCGCATGAGGCTGGGAGCAACAACCGCGTGGCATTGCGCGGCAAACGCCGACCGGCCGGATGCTTGTGATTTCACCATAGCTCTTGCCGCACTTGGCAGAAGAGGCGCATGATCATCAGGACGTGGTGCCAGGATCCTGTGCGCTTTGATTCGATTCGGATCACCCCGCCGCACTATAGGGGAGATCACCATGTCTAGAACATTACAGTGTATCGCACTTCTGCTCGCCACGACGTCGCCCGCCTACGCCAAAGACGCCTTCACCGGAACTTGGAAGGGCGACATCAAGGAAAGCGCGCTCTCGACCAAACCTTCGGCTGCACTGATCGACCAGGGGGTCTATACCTGCTCGAGCTGCATCCCCGTGGTCAAGATCGCCGCCGACGGTGCGCCGCATCCCGTCGCCGGCCACGCCTATTACGACGCGATGTCGGTGACCGTCGTCGATCCGGCCACCGTCAAATATACGACGAGCAAGGGCGGCAAGCCGATGAGCGACGCCACCGCGACGCTGTCCGCCGACAATAGTTCGATGACCACCGTGTTCAACGATACCAGCGCCCCCAACGGTATTGCCGTCACTGGCATGACGGTCAGCGAGCGTGTCACGGCAGGCCCGGCGGGGTCTCATGCAACGTCAGGATCGTGGCGCCAGACGAACCAGACCCAGGTTTCCGACAGCGGCCTCGTGTTCACCTTCGCCAAGGCCGGCAAGGTCGTGACGTATTCGACGCCGACCGGCACATCCTACGTCGCGACGACGGGTGGCCCGACGGTCGCCGTCGCCGGAGATCCCGGCTGGACGACGGTGTCGCTCAGTCAGCCCAACCTCAATACGTTGCACGAAACCGATTATCTCGACGGCAAGGTGATCGGCAAATACGTCATGACGGTCTCCCCCGATGGGAAGAAGATGACGATGGACGTCAACGACATCAAATACGGCCGGACGTCGACGTTGGTCGCATACAAGCAGTAGCTGATCGTCTGAAAGCGACGTCGGTGCCCAGCTAGATTGCACTCTCGCGAAGGCGGGAGCCAAGGCTGGGCACCCGCCTTCGCGGGTGAACACAGTGGTGGTGGCAAGCTTGGCGAACTCGGGCCGCCTCCGTGGCGTTTTCGGACTGGCGCGACATCGCCACCCGTTCTCGACACGCTGTACCGTTACGTCACGCGTCGATCGCTTCCTCGTCCATGCGCCCCGCATTCTCCTGGATGAACGCGAACCTGTGCGCGGGGTTGTTGCCCATCAGGCGGTCGACCAAGTCCTTCACCTGCGCGCGCTCCTCGTATTCCTGCGGGAGCGTGATGCGGAGCATGCCGCGCGTCGCCGGGTCCATCGTGGTTTCGCGGAGCTGGCTCGGGTTCATTTCGCCGAGGCCCTTGAAGCGGCCGACGTCGACCTTCTTGCCCTTGAACACTGTGCGTTCGAGTTCGGCGCGGTGCGCGTCGTCTCTTGCATAGACGCTCTTGGTGCCGACGGTCAGGCGATAAAGCGGGGGCTGCGCGAGGTAGAGATGCCCGCGGCGGACGAGTTCGGGCATCTCCTGAAAGAAGAACGTCATCAGCAGCGTGGCAATGTGCGCGCCGTCGACGTCGGCGTCGGTCATGATGACGATGCGTTCGTAGCGTAGCGTGTCCGGCGTGCAGTCTTTTCGCGTACCGCAGCCGAGAGCGAGGGTGAGGTCGGCGATTTCCTGGTTGGCGAAGATCTTCGCGCTGGTCGCCGACGCGACGTTGAGAATCTTGCCGCGGATCGGGAGGATCGCCTGCGTTTTCCGGTCACGCGCCTGTTTTGCCGAGCCACCTGCCGAATCACCCTCGACGATGAACAGTTCGGTGCCTTCGGGTGAGTTCGCCGAGCAGTCGGTCAGCTTGCCCGGCAGGCGGAGCTTCCGCGCGGAGGTCGCCGTCTTGCGCTTGACGTCGCGCTCCTGCTTGCGGCGCAGGCGTTCGTCCATCCGCTCCAGCACATAGTTCAGCAGCGCCTTGCCGCGATCCATGTTGTGGCTGAGGAAATGGTCGAAATGATCGCGAATGGCCTTCTCGACGAGGCCGGCGGCTTCGGGGCTGGTCAGGCGATCCTTGGTCTGGCTCTGGAATTGCGGCTCGCGGATGAAGACCGACAGCATCAGTTCGCTGCCGACCATAACGTCGTCCGCGCTGATATCCTTGGTCTTCTTGTTGCCGACGAGATCGCCGAACGCGCGCAGGCCGCGGACCAGTGCCTGGCGCAGGCCTTGCTCATGCGTGCCGCCGTCGGGGGTCGGGATGGTGTTGCAATACCAGCTATACGAGCCGTCGCTCCACAGCGGCCATGCGACCGCCCATTCGACGCGGCCCTGGGTTTCGCCGTTCGCGCTCGGGAAGTCCTGCGAGCCGGAGAAGAAGTCGGAGGTCGCGCACTCGCGGCCGGCGATCTGGTCGCGGAGGTGGTCGGCCAGGCCGCCGGGGAACTGGAACACGGCCTGTGCGGGGGTGTCGTCACCGATCAGGTCGGGGGCGCAGTGCCAGCGGATCTCGACGCCCGCGAACAGATACGCCTTGGAGCGGACGAGCTTGTAGAGGCGCTGCGGCTTGAAGTTCAGTTCGGTGCCGAAGATCTCGGTGTCGGGCGTGAAGGCGACGCTGGTGCCGCGACGATTGGGCGTGGGGCCGAGATGCTCGATCGGCCCGAGCGTCAGCCCCTTGGCGAAGCGCTGACGGTACAATTGCCGGTCGCGCGCGACTTCGACGACGGTGTCGGACGAGAGCGCGTTGACCACGCTGATGCCGACGCCGTGCAGGCCGCCCGACGTCGCATAGGCCTTGCCCGCGAACTTGCCGCCCGAGTGGAGCGTCGAGAGGATGACTTCCAGCGCGGATTTGTCGGGGAATTTCGGATGCGGATCGACGGGGATGCCGCGGCCGTTGTCGACGATCGTCAGGCGGTTGTTCGCTTCGAGCGTGACTTCGATGCGCGTCGCGTGACCGGCGACCGCCTCGTCCATCGCGTTGTCGAGCACTTCGGCGGCGAGGTGATGCAGCGCGCGCTCGTCGGTGCCGCCGACGTACATGCCGGGGCGGCGACGCACGGGTTCGAGGCCTTCGAGCACCTCGATCGAGGACGCGTCATAGGTGTTGGCGGCGGTTTTGCCGGCGCCGGGCGTCGAGGGGGACGCGAACAGATCTTCAGCCATGGCGGGAACGTAGCCGCAGGCGTCGGACAAAGCCACAGGCTCCGTTTGTTCTCCCTGTGATCGAAAAGTCACATTGATATAGATTGTTGCTTTGGGGGGATAACTTTCGCGGAACCGGCCGTTTATGAAAAACCTGTCATGAAGTTTCCGGGAGTGAATATGACTAAGACGATGATGGTGGCGCTTGCTGGCGCCGCTACACTGGGGTTTGCCGCAATGCCTGCCGCCGCACAGGAGATGACCGAAGACGCACCGTTCAGCGGCATCTATTTCGGTGCAGCGGGCGGCTATGACGTACAGCCGAACGACGAAGGTTCGTCGATCCTGTTCGATCGCAACCTCGATGGCCGGTTCGGCGACGCCGTCACGACCGCTGCCGGTGCCAACGCCTTCTCGCCTGGCTTCTGCAACGGCGCAGCGCGGAGCAGCACTGCTCCTGCCGTCGGTGGCCGTGGCTGCCGCAACGACAAGGACAACACCGCCTTTTACGCCCGCGTCGGCATCGACCAGCAGCGCGGGAACATCGTCGTCGGCGTCGTCGGCGAGTTCGGCAAGTCGAACATCCGCGACAGCGTCACCGCGTTCTCGACCACGCCCGCCTTCTACACGATGACGCGCGACCTCGACTGGGAAGCCTCGATCCGCGGCCGCGCCGGCTATGCGGTCAACACGACGCTGTTCTACGGCACGTTCGGTGCGGGCTATGCGCGCATCAACCGCGATTTCTATTCGAGCAACACCGCCAACGCCTATGCGCAGAGCGGCAAGAAGAACCAGTTCGGCATCACCGGCGGCGGTGGCATCGAGCAGAAGCTCGGCAAGAACATCTCGGTCGGCATGGAATATATGTTCCACCAGTATCAGGACGACGATGCCCGCGTTCTCGTGACCCGCGGCACGCAGCCTGCGAACAACCCGTTCGTGCTCGCGCCGAACACGGCCGGGACGGCGTTCAAGCGCTCGGATGACAACTTCCGCTGGCACAGCCTGCGCGGCACGGTGGCGTTTAGGTTCTGAGGCGCGGCGAAGGGCGGCCTGCACCAAGCTGGTGCAGGACTCGCCCAAGCCCGGCCGGCGCGGCTAGCCGCGGCCGACGACATGGGCTTTGCCCATGGCTAGCTGATATAGAAAGGGCCGCTTCCTCACACGGGAAGCGGCCTTTTCGTTGCTCGCTGTAGCTTCCGCCATTCGATAGCCAGTTGCCAGCCGCAAGCTTGTTTCCCCGCGAAGGCGGGGACCAGTCTGGGCTCCCGCCTTCGCGGGAGAACAAGGAAGGGTGCCACCCCCTCCATGTGCCCCACCCCGGCGGAGGCCGCGGCCCAGTTGCGCGACGTTGCTAAACGCGGGCGGCGCTCAGTTACCGCGACCTTCCCAATTGGGCCCCGGCCTTCGCCGGGGGGGCACCTCTTGGAAGAGCCGTTTGCCATCAAATTAGAATGTTATCTTGGTCGCGGACCACCAAACGGCAGCGGCGGCGTGGGACGACGATCGCGACGGGGCAACTGTGCCTGGTACGCATGGCCGCAATGATCGACGCAATACGGGAACCCCGGGTTCACCGCCTTGCCGCAGAAGTGGAAGTCGGGCTCGCCGGGATGGCCGAGCGGCCATTTGCAGATGCGGTCGTTCAGTTCGAGCAGGCTCGTCTTGTTCGCCATCTCGGCCGACGGCTTGGCGGGGACGAGGCGACGCGGCGGTGCGGGCGTGCTCGGAGGCTGCTGCTCGCCAGGCGCCTGGCGGAGGAAGCCACCGGGGCCGACGGAGCGCAGGATCGGCTGAGGCGCGCGGACGGGGGCGACGACGGCCGGAGCTGCCTCGTCCTCATCCTCGTCGTCGTCTTCGTCGTCCTCAGGCTCTTCCGCGACCGACTCCGGCTCGACCGGCGCAACAGGCTTGGCCGCTGCGACGACGGGCTCTGCGACCGGCGCGGGCTTGGGGGCCTCGACCTCGACCGGCTCCGGAGTCGCAACCGGCTCGGGGGCCGCCGCAGCAGCCGACGCCGATGCTTCGGCAGCAGCAGCCGCCTTCGCCTCGGGATCGTTCGGCTTCACCGGCGACGGGCGCGCCTGCAGCTCGAGGCGGTGGGCCTTGCCGATGACGGCGTTGCGGCTCACGCCACCCAGTGCTTCGGCGATCTGGCTGGCGGTCTGGCCGGCCTCCCACATCGTCTTGAGCGTCGCGATGCGCTCGTCGGTCCAGGACATGTTCGTTCCTTAGTCTTGCTCAGCCGGGTTGCGGGCGGCAGCGGCAGCGATTACCCGCAACGCCTATGAGCAGCCAGCCCCCAATCGGTGAAATCCATTCGGCGGTGCATTCCGCCCCCGGCGTTCCCGTCATAAAGAGCGTGAACTGGGAGGGATTGCGAACCCTCTATATCAAGGAGGTGCGCCGGTTCTTCAAGGTGCAGCTTCAGACGGTGTGGGCGCCGGCGATCACGACGCTCCTGTTTCTGATCGTGTTCACCATCGCGACCGGTGCGAAAAGCCCGGTTCCAGTCGATGGCCAGATCGTCGCGTTCGCCGATTTCATCGCGCCGGGGCTGATCATCGCGCAGGGCATGATGGGCCCGGCGTTCGCCAATGCGAGCTTCTCGCTGCTCGTCGGCAAGATGCAGGGGACGATCGTCGATTACCTCCAGCCGCCCTTGTCGACGGGTGAGCTGCTGGGCGCGTTGGTCGCCGGCGCCGTGACTCGCGCGGTGATCGTCGGGATCGTCGTGTGGGCGGCGATGGCGCTGTATCCGGGTGTGCACGTGACGCCGCATGCGCCGCTCGCGATCATCTGGTTCGGGCTGCTGGGTGCGACGTTCCTCGCGCTGCTCGGCGTGCTGACGTCGATCTGGGCGGACAAGTTCGATCACGCCGCGGCGGTCACCAACTTCGTGATCGCGCCGCTGTCGCTGTTGTCGGGGACGTTCTATTCGGTCGACAAGCTGGCGCCGGCGTTCCGCGCGTTCAGTCATGCGAACCCGTTCTTCTACATCATCTCGGGGTTCCGCTACGGGTTCCTGGGGATCGCCGACTCGCCGGTGATGATCGGCGGGATCGTGATCCTGGTGATCGACTTGGTGCTGGCGACGCTCTGCTACCGGTTGCTGAAGAGCGGTTGGAAGCTGAAGAACTGATGCACAGGCTCGCGCTCTGGCTGGTGGCGTTGGCGGTGGCCTTGCTGCCGGTCGCTGCGGTGGCGCAGAGCGCGGTGGCGGACCCGGCGTTGCGGACGAAGGCGGATGCGCTGGTCGCGATCCTTGACGGGCGCGGCGCATATGATGCGTATTTCGCTGCGAGCTTCCGCGAGAAGGTGCCGAAGGCGCAGTTCTTGGCGATTGTCGAGAAGCTGAAGGCGACACTAGGCGCGCCCCAGAAGATCGAGTCGTTGACGGCGACGTCGGCATGGTCCGCGGATCTGGTCGTTGGCTATGCGCGGGGAACGGCAAGCGTTCGGCTGGTGATCGATCCCACGGCGCAGCATGCTGCGACCGGGTTGCTGATCACCGGCACGGGCGCGCGCGACGATAGCCTCGCCAAGGTCGAGGCGGAGTTTCGTGCTCTGCCGGGGGCTAGCGGGTTCGGGCTTTACGCGCTCGGCGAGGGTAAGCCCGAGCTGATCCTCGAATACCGTGCCGATGTCGCTGCACCGCTGGGGTCGGCGTTCAAGCTCTGGGTGCTGGCGGAACTAGCAAGGCAGGTTGCGGCGGGCGAGCGGCATTGGGATGACGTCGTGAAGGTCGGGGCGCCATCCCTGCCGTCGGGGGTGTTGCAGACCTGGCCTGCCGGATCGCCGGTGACTGTGCAGACGCTCGCGACGATGATGATCTCGATCAGCGACAACACCGCGACGGATGCGCTGCTGACGACGCTCGGACGCGCGAAGGTCGATGCGATGGCGGCGGCGTCAGGCGGCAGCGTGCCGGTGATGACGACGCGCGAGATGTTCGCGCTGAAGGGGGATCCCGCGCTGACCAAGGCTTGGGCGGCTGGGTCGGTGGACGAGCGGCGGGCGCTGCTGGTGGACAATGCGGTGAAGATCGCGACGGCCAAGCTTGATCCGACCGTGTTCGCGGGGAAGCCGGTGGCGATCGACAGCGTCGAATGGTTTGCGAGTCCTTCGGCAATGGCGGGGCTGCTGGATCGATTGCGCGGGGCGGATGCCACGACACGGGCGGTGCTGGCGGTCAATGCGGGGGTCGATCCGGCGATCGCCAAGCGGTTTGGGTATGTCGGGTTCAAGGGTGGCGGCGAGCCGGGGGTTCTGAGCTTGAACTATCTGGTGCAGGCCAAGGATGGGCGCTGGTATGCGGCGACCGGGAACTGGCACCGGGCTGATGATGGCGTGAACGAGGTTCGGTTTGCAGGGCTGATGGGGCGAGCGTTGGCGTTGCTGGCGGCGCGGTAGGATTCGCTGCTTTTCGCTGAATGCCCCCATAGGCTGATTAATTGCAGCGCGACCGCCAACCCATGCCGTTCCCCCGCGAAGGCGGGGGTCCAGGGTAACTGAAGATGGCGTTTGTGATCCTGGGCTCCTGCGTTCGCAGGAGAACAGCTTATTAAGTGGGGATCAGGCCCGCCCTGCCGCCTGCCAGCTATCAGCACAGAGCCCGTAGATCAGGCTGTCGCGCAACCCCAGATGCGTTTCCCATTCGTCGCGCAACAGGCGCTCGCGGCGGAAACCCAAGCGTTCCAACAACGTGATCGACGCAGTATTCTCGGCATCTGCATCCGCAAAAACCCGGCTCCGGCCTTCCGCGAACAAGCGATCAATCACTGCCGACACAGCCTCCCGCGCAATCCCCCGTCCCCAGGCCTCGCGCGCAAGGATGAACCCGATCTCCGTCACCCCTGCCCCGTCGGCCTCGCTACCCGAGACCCAGCCGATCGCGCGGTCGTCGCCGGTGCGGGTGATCGCCCAGGTGCGCTGGTTGCCCGGTGCGGCTTCCTCGGCGAGATACGTGCGGACGTCGTCGACCGAGCCCAAGGGCCCGTCGGCGGAATAGGCCATCAGCTCCGCGTCGGCGAGCATCGGGTGCAGCGCGGTCGCGTCACCCTCGACCAGCGGTCGCAGTCGAAGCCGTCGCGTCTTCAGCACCGGCGATACGCCGGCGCGCCGTGGTCTGCGTCCGGGTTGCCTCACGCGGTCAGGGCATCCACGAGCGCGCGGACTTTCTTCTGACGCCACTGCGGGAGCGGGGCGACCAGCCAATACCCCCCCTTCGAGGGCTGCGACTCGCCGATAAGCCGTACGCGGGCCTGCGCCAGATCGCGGCGGGCAAGCAGTTCGGGCACGGTCGCGCGGCCAAGCCCCGCCGCCGCCGCGTCGATCGCGAGCCCGGCGTCGGTGACGCGGACCAGCGCGACGCCGTCTTCTCCGGACCAGGCAATTGCCGACTCGGTGTCGGTGCCGGGCTTGGCGATCGTCACCATGCCCTCCGACTCTAGCGCCTCGCCCTCATGCTCGCCCGGACCATCACCCCAGCGGATCGCGAGATCGAGATTGGCTTCGGTGAAGTCGACATTCTCGTCCGCGGTGATCAGCACGAAACGCAGTTCGGGATCCGCCTCCGCGATCTGCGCGAGCCGCGGCATCAGCCACTTCTCGGTCAGATCGCGCGGCGCTGCGATGGTCAGCGATTTCGACGACTGCCCCGCCTGCATCGCGCGCACGGCTTCCTCGAACTGGAGGAACCCGCCGCGGAGCGCGCCTAGCCCCGCCTCAGCCTCGGGAGTCAGTTCGAGTCCGCGCGTGGTGCGGCGGAACAGCACGACGCCGAGCGTATCCTCCAGCGCGCGGATCTGCTGCCCGACCGCCGCCGGCGTCACCGCCAGCTCATCGGCCGCTCGCGTAAACGACAGATGCCGCGCGGCCGCATCGAGCACGCGCAGGCCGTTAAGCGGGAGATGCGTGCGCTTCAATTCAGCACCGCGGGGGCGAACAGCGAGAAGCGGGGGATCTCGACCGCGAACACGGCGCCGTCTTCGCGGACCATCTGGTAGCTCCCCTGCATTGCACCCGACGGGGTCGCGAGCGGGCAGCCCGAGACGTAGTCGAAGCTCGCGCCCGGTTCGATCACCGGCTGTTCGCCGACCACGCCTTCGCCCTCGACCGAATGACGCGCGCCGCGGCCGTCGGTGATCACCCAGTGGCGGGTAAGCAGCTGGACGGTCTCGGTGCCCTCGTTCTCGAGGCGGATATGATACGCCCAGAACCAGCGGTCCCGCTCGGGCTCGGACTGTTCGGGCAAATAGCTGACCGACACGCGCACCGTCACCCCATCGGTCGTCGCCGCGTTGGGGAACAGCGCCTTCATAGACCGGCCTGCTTTAGGGCCTGATCGAGGTCGTCGATCACGTCCTGCGCGTCTTCGAGCCCGACGTTAATCCGGAGAAGCCCCTCGGTCACGCCCATCTCGATCTGCTTGTCGGGCGAAACGCTGGCGTGCGTGGTCGAGGCGGGGTGCGTCATCAGGGAGCGCGAGTCGCCGATGTTGTTCGAGATATCGACCAGCTCCAGCGCGTCGAGCAGTGCGTGTGCCTGATCGCGACCCTCGACCTCGAACGCGAAGATCGGCCCGCAGGCGTCCATCTGGCGCTTGGCCAGTTCGTGCTGCGGATGGCTCTGCAGGAAGGGATGCAGCACGCGGGGCACGCGGCCTTCGAGGAATTCGCCGATCCTCATCGCGTTTTCGGACTGGCGGTGGATGCGCAGGTCGAGCGTCTCGAGGCCCTTGAGCACCACCCACGCGTTGAACGGCGACAGCGTTGGGCCAGTGTTGCGCGTGAACGGCAGCAGCGTGTTGGTGATGAAATCCTCGGTCCCGCAAACTGCGCCGGCGAGCACGCGGCCCTGCCCGTCCATCATCTTGGTCGCGCTGTAGGCGGTGACGTCCGCGCCGAACTCCATCGGCCGCTGAAGCGCCGGCGTCGCGAACGCGTTGTCGACCACGGTCGTGATGCCGCGTTCGCGCGCGATGTCGCAGATCGCCTTGAGGTCGGCGATGTCCATCGTCGGGTTGGCGGGCGTCTCGAAGAAGAACACCTTAGTCTCGGGGCGGACCGCGTCGAGGAACGCCTGCGGATCGCGCGCGTCGACGATCGTCGTGGCGATCCCGAACTTCGGCAACAGCGTGTCGGTGAGCCAGCGGCACGATCCGAACGCCGCGCGGCCGCCGACGAGATGGTCGCCGGTCTGGAGCTGGCACAGCAGAGACGCGGTCATCGCCGCCATACCGGTTGCCATCGTCCGGCATGCCTCGGCGCCCTCCAGCAGCGCGATCCGCTCCTCGAGCATCTGCACCGTCGGGTTTTGGAGGCGGGAATAGGTCATCCCCTCCTGCTCGCCGGCAAAGCGTGCCGCGGCGTCGCCCGCCTTGTCGTAGCAATAGCCCGAGGTGAGGAACAACGCCTCCGACGTCTCGCCATATTCGCTGCGGGCGGTGCCGCCGCGAATGGCGCGCGTCGTGGGACGCCAATTCTGGGTGATCGAACGATCCTGGCCGGTCTTGCGCTTCATGCGCGCCGCTTTGCCGGGGGGGAGCCGCGATGACAAGCCCGGGGACAAGCCTTGCGGGTGTGAAGCCCTGTTCCAAGGGCCGTCATTCTCCCCTCCCTGGAAGGGAGGGGTTGGGGGTGGGTCGGGTTCCGGATCGTGGAACGGTCGCGACTTGAGCTGGCCTACCCACCCCCAGCCCCTCCCTTCCAGGGAGGGGAGCGAGAAGATTAGTATCGTCCCCACGTAAATTTAGACGACAGCGCGTAGTTCCACACCGCACCGACCAGAACGCCGATCAGTGCCGAGGCCGCCCAGGCCCCGTCGCGCATCTCGTACAGGAACGCGGCGATGCCGACGTTGGCGACCGCGCCGACCGAGCAGATCACCGCGAACGACACCCAGCCGTCGACCAGTTGCCGCCACCCCTTCAACCGCCGGTCGCGGTACGTCAGCGCGTTGTTGAGGAAGAAGTTGAAGGTGAGGGCGGCGAGCGTCGCGACGATCTCGCCGACCAGGAAGTGCGTGCCGAACCCGACGAACAACGCGGTCAGCACCGCCATGTGGATGCCGACGCCGAGCACGCCGATCGCCGAGAACATCGCGAACCGCACGGGCACGACGCGGCCGAACATCCGGTCGTAGATCGCGATCAGATACTCCATCGCGACGACGTGATCGAGCTTGCTCTCGCCCTCGGTCCGACAGCGGAACGTGTACGGCACCTCGACGAAGCGCAGCGGCGTCGGCGAGGCGGTGAGCAGGTCGAGCAGGATCTTGAAGCCGATCGCCGACAGCGACGGCGAGAGGTGGCGGACGATGTCGGTGCGGATCATGAAGAAGCCGCTCATCGGATCGTTGAGATCGCATTTCAGCACGCGGCGGGAAAGCTTTGTGGCGAGCGCCGACTTGGCGACGCGGTCGTTGTCCCACTCGCCGGTGCCGCCGCCGCTGACGAAACGCGAACCGATCACCACGTCGGTCTCGCCGTCCTTCAACAGGTCGAGCATCGCCGGCAACAATGTCTCGTCATGCTGGAGATCGCCGTCGATCACCGCGACGACCGGCGCGGCGGTCGCGCACATCCCCTCGATGCAGGCCGACGACAGCCCCCGCCGACCGATCCGCTGAATCACACGCACCCGCTTGTCGAGCCGTGCGATCTCGCGCGCGGCGTCGGCGGTGCCGTCGGGACTGTCGTCGTCGACGAAGATCGCTTCCCAGTTCAGCCCGACCAGTGCCTGATCGAGCTTTGCGATCAGCGTCGCGACATTGGCCTTCTCATTGAACGTCGGGATGACGACCGCGAGTTGCAGCAGGTCACCCGTCAAACGAGGTTAGCCAGCACTGCATCGCCCATGTCGCGAGTCGACAGCGTGCCGCCGAGATCGGGCGTGCGCGCGCCGTCGAGGATCGCGGCAGCGACGGCCGCTTCGATCCGATCCGCCGCTTCGGGCAGATCGAGCGAATGCCGCAGCATCATCGCCGCGGACAGGATCGCCGCGCAGGGGTTGGCCTTGCCCTGCCCTGCAATGTCGGGCGCACTGCCGTGGATCGGTTCGTACATGCCCTTGTTCGATCCGTTCAGCGCGGCGGACGGCAGCATGCCGATCGAGCCGGCGCACATCGATGCCTCGTCCGAGAGGATGTCACCGAAGAGATTGCCGGTGACGATCACGTCGAACTGCCCTGGGTTCCGGACCATCTGCATCGCCGCGTTGTCGACGTACATGTGGCTGAGTTCGACGTCGGGATAGTCGGCTGACACCTCGATCACGACGTCGCGCCAGAGCTGCGATGTTTCGAGGACGTTTGCCTTATCGACCGAGAGCAGCTTGCCCTTCCGAGTGCGTGCGGTCTCGAAGCCGACGCGGGCGATGCGCGCGATCTCGGTCTCGTCGTAGCGCATCTCGTCATGGCCTTCGCGCAGGCCATCAGCGGTGGTGCGGATGCCCTTGGCGCCGAAATACACGTCGCCGGTCAGTTCGCGGACGATGACCATGTCGATCGACCGGGCGATCTCGGGGCGGAGCGCGGAGGCGTCCTCCAGGCCGGCGAACAGCTTGGCGGGACGCAAATTGGCGAACAGGCCAAGGTCCTTGCGCAGGCCGAGAATGGCTTGCTCGGGGCGAAACTGGCGTTCGAGCGCGTCGCAGTCGGGATCACCGACCGCACCGAACAGGATTGCATCCGCACGGCGGGCGAGTTCGAGCGTCTCGGGCGGAAGCGGATGGCCGACCGCCTTGTACGCGGCACCGCCGACGAGGCCTTCGTCATAGGTCAGGTCGAGGCCGAGCGTATCGAGCACGCGACGGGCCTCCGCCGTGACTTCGGGTCCGATGCCGTCGCCGGCCAGTATCGCGATCAAGGGCATGTGCGTTTCTCCTGCGCGGCCCCTTGCCGGGCGGTGCGCGCTCACGCAACCGCCCTTTTGAGGCGATCGACCAGCCGGTCGCGCGCCGCCAACGGATCGGCGCGGCGGTCGACGAGAATGTCGCGGGCGAGGAAGTGACCGGTCAACCGCAGGCCGTCGAAGATGTCCGGCCATGCCGCTTCACCGCCTGCCAGCAGGAAGTCGGGTAATCGCAGGAGCTTGCCTTCATACCCGAACGCCGCCCCGCGCGAGACGGCTGCGCCGCTTTTTGGCGACACGAAGCCGAGATCGTCCTCCGCTCCGGTCGCGACGCAGCGGTCGAGATCAAGTCCGAACCCCAGTTCAGCCAGCACCAGTAATTCGTACCGGACCAGCGCCGCCGCCCAACCGCGGGCGGATGGCGCGCTCTCGATCGCACCCAGCACGCCGTCGAGCGCGTCGTGGATCTGCGGATAGGGCTGTGCTTCGGGGAGAGCGGAGGCGGCCAGCGCAGTCGCCCATTCGAGCGCACCGGCTGCGAGCGGCTCGCCGTGCAGCGTCGCGCGGCTGTGGATCAGCTCGGCGGTCAGCGAGGCCAGTTGCTCGCCGGTCCGCGCACGCCACTCGCCTTGGATGACGTTCGCCTGCAACAGCACCGGCCGCATCGCGCGCGACCGCCCGCCGCGGACGTAGCCAGGCTGCACGCCATCGTTCCGGGTCAGCGCGCGCACGATCGCGCCATGCTCGCCATGCTGGCGAACGGCGACGACGATGGCGGAGGCGCGGAGGTGCATGGGTTACCCTGTACCGCTCTCGCTCGAAGGAGAAGAGAGATTTAGCCGCGGATAGGCTCCGCCGTCACGCCGAGCGTTCGCAAGCCGAACCGAACCCTCTGTGCCACGACCGACGCGTGTCAGGTGCGCCGCGACCGGGGGCGTTCCGAGATCCAGTTCGACCACAGCTGTTCGGCTTGTCGCCAGCGCGTGCGCACCGGGTCGGGGCCGAGCGGGACGTCGCCCCGGTCGAGTTCGAGCACCGGGCGATCAGTGAAATGCGTGGTCGGCAGCACGTCACGCATCTCTGCGAGCATGGTGCACAACGCCTGGAAGCGGCGGACATGGACCGCGTTCGCGCGTGTGCCGCGGCGGTTGGCGAGTTCGAAGCCGTGGCTGACGATCGTCACCGCGGCATGGTGCGACACCGCCGCATGTTCGAGCGCGTCGTAGCTTTCGCCCGCGGACAAGGCGCAGAGCTGGAAGGTGCGGATCCTGCCGCGGAGGTCCTCGATCACCGTCACCGGGACTTCGACGATGCCGGTGCCGTTCGTGCGGCGGACCGGGGCGATCTGGCGGGCGGGAAGCGAGATACGGCTGGTGTGCGGCGCCTCCGACCCGTTGTGGCTGCTGTCATAGGCAAAGCCCAGGCCTTCGAGCGCGGTCAGCGTGTCGTCGTTCGCGGCATAGCTCCCTGCGCGAAACGCGATCGGGTGCGGCGCGCCGGCTTCGACCAGCAATTCCGTCGCGCGAACGAGCAGGTCGGTCTGCTCGGCAAGGCTGTACGTGTACAGTTGGAACCGGTCGTGCGCGACGCCGCGATCGCCCGCCCGCGCGCTGGTCCAGTTGGGGTGGAGGTGGAGCTGGACCTCCTGGCCGGCGTCCAGGATCGTCTCGATCATGCGGCGGATGGGGGCAGGCCCAAACGTGATCGCGGGCATCGGATCGACGAAGAAACACGCCTTCAGATTGTGCCGGGCGAGTTCCGCAAGTTGATACCCCAGACCGACCCCCGCCGGCTCCAGCGAACGCGCGTAGATCGCGTCGCAATCCAGACCGGCGGCATGGTGGCGCCACGCGAACTCGGTATCGATGGTCAGGAAGACAGGCGTAGTCACGGATTAGTATGTAACAATCAGTAGTGAAAATGGCGTTGCGATTTTATACAAATCAACTTGATTTGGGTTATAATTTTTTCCCGATCCGGGACGTCATCGTCTTTAGGTCCGCACGACCATCTGTGTGTTCTCGATCGACGGCCAAGTCCATGCGGCTACCGTGAATGATAGAAGTCGTAGACCTGCTGGGCGACGCCTGCCGATACGCCGGGTGCCTGCTGAAGATCCTGCAAGCTCGCGTTGCGGACCGCACGGCCGGTGCCGAAGTGCATCAGCAACGCCTTTTTGCGCGCGGGGCCGATGCCGGGGACTTCGTCGAGCGGGCTGGCGCCGATCGCCTTGCTGCGCTTGTCGCGGTGGACGCCGATCGCGAAGCGGTGGACCTCGTCGCGCAGGCGCTGGAGGTAGAACAGCACCGGGGCGTTGACGGGGAGCTGGAACTCGCGACCGTCGAGCATGTGGAACACCTCTCGCCCATCGCGGCCATGCTCCGGGCCCTTGGCGATCCCGACCAGGCACACGTCCTCGACGCCGATCTCCTCGAGCGCGGCTTTCACCGTGTTGAGCTGGCCCTTGCCGCCGTCGATCAAGACGAGATCCGGCCAGTCGCCTGAATCACGATCGGGGTCCTCGGCCTGCGCGCGTGAGAACCGCCGGGTGAAGACCTCACGCATCATCGCGAAATCGTCGCCCGGCGCGGTATCCTTGTTCTTGATATTGAACTTCCGATACTGGCCTTTACGGAAGCCCTCCGGCCCCGCGACGACCATCGCGCCGGTCGCAGCGGTGCCCTGAATGTGGCTGTTGTCGTAGATCTCGATACGCTCGGGCGGCTCGGCGAGGTCGAACAGGTCGGCGACTTCGCGCAGCAGCTTGGCTTGGGTCGTCGATTCGGCCTGGCGGCGCTCGATCGCCTCGATCGCGTTGCGCTTCGCCTGGTCCATCAGACGACGCCGATCGCCGCGCTGCGGAACCTGCAACGCGATCTTGTAGCCGGCGCGTTCGCCTAGGGCTTCGGCCAGCAGCGCGCCTTCCGCCAGTTCGCGGTCGAGCAGGATCTGCTTGGGCGGCGGGACCTCCTCGTAGAACTGGCCGAGGAAGCTGGTCAGCACCTCGTCCTCGGGGACGTCGTTGGTATGCTGCGGGAAGAAGCTGCGATGCCCCCAGTTCTGGCCGCCGCGGATGAAGAACGCCTGGATGCCGATCAGCCCGTCCTTGCACGCCATCGCGAAGATGTCGGCGTCGCCCACGCCCTCCGCGTTGATCGCCTGCGTGCCCTGGATGAACGTGAGCGCGCGGAGACGGTCGCGGAGCAAAGCTGCGAGTTCGAAGTCCATGTTCTCGGCAGCCGCCTGCATCTGCGCGCCGAGCTTGGCCTGCACGCCGGTCGACTTGCCGCCGAGGAACGCCTTCGCATCCTCGGTCAGTTCCCTGTACGCGGCCTCGTCGATCCGGCCGACGCACGGCGCCGAGCAGCGTTTGATTTGATACAACAGACACGGTCGGTCGCGGGTCTTGAAGAAGCTGTCGGTGCAACTGCGCAGGAGGAACAGCTTCTGGAGCGCGTTGAGCGTGTTGTTGACCGACCCGGCGCTGGCGAACGGGCCGTAGTAATTGCCCTTGGCCCGGCGCGCGCCGCGGTGCTTCTGGACGCGCGGGAAGGCGTGGTCGTCGCGCAGGAGGATGAACGGGAAGCTCTTATCGTCGCGCAACAGCACGTTGTAGGCGGGGCGATAGCGCTTGATCAGCTGCGATTCGAGCAGCAGCGCTTCGGCTTCGTTGTTGGTGGTGACGATCGTCATCGAGCGGGTCTGCGACACCATCCGCTGGAGGCGTTTCGTCAGCCGCTCGACCTGGACGTAATTCGCTACGCGGTTCCGAAGCGCACGCGCCTTTCCGACATAGAGCACGTCACCGCGCGCGTCCTGCATGCGGTAGACGCCGGGGCGGATCGGCAGCGTGTCTAGCACGTTGCGGATCGCCGCTACGCCTGCCGCGAGGTCTGGCGCTTCACCGCCACCGCGGACGGCGAACGTGGACTTGTCTTCGTTGAACCGGTCGGGGGAATTGGGGGAGGACATCGCTCAGGAATCTAGGGAGTGCGAGGGGGTTATGCCAGCTTAAGGCAGTGATGTTCACGCGAAGGCGCGAAGAGAAGGGAGGAGTTGGTTCACGCGGAGCCGCGGAGCCGCGGAGAGAAGGTTCGAGCGCCCGGCGTTCGCTCTCACGCTGCCGAAGGCTTACATCCGCTCGTGGCTGCTCGGTACATCATCCCGAGCCGCAACACCTCCGCGGCTCCGCGTCTCCGCGTGAACCCACCTTTTCTTCGCGCCTTCGCGCCTTAGCGTGAATCAATCTTACGCGCCCTACGGGCGAAGGCAGAAGGTCAGGTTTGGGCGAAGACCTTGGTGCCGACGATGCCGACAACGGTCACGGCCATGAAGCAGGCCTGGATGCCGCTGACCTTGTCGTCGAACAGGATGACGCCGCCGATGATGACACCGATCGCGCCTGCGCCGGTCCAGATCGCATAGGCTGTGCCCGCTGGAAGGCCGCGCATGGCGAGCGCGAGCAGGCCCATGTTGACGAAGCTCAGGATGATCGGGACGCTGGAGGCCTGCCATGTGGCGACGGTGGCCGCCCATTTCAGGCTGAGCGCCCAGCAAATTTCGGTGACGACGGCGACGGCGAGGATGAGCCAGGACATGAATATTCTCCAACGGGCTCAGATTGGAGACTCGGCCGCCGGAAACCCGGGAAGAGACGGCCGTCAATAATGATGGGTCGCGGGAGGAACGTGCCCTCACCTTCCCACTGCTTTGCAGCGGGCCCCTTCCTCTCCCCCGAGGGGAGAGGAGCAGGATCAGTTTAGGCGGCTTAGGCCGGAGATCGAGCGGTCGACCATCATGCGGTCGGCGGCGGCGTCGTGATGCTCGGCGATGAGGATACCGGCAGCCTTCGCCGCAGCATCAGCCGCCCGCGCGCGGACTTCGGCGATCGCGGCGCGCTCGGCGGCGGCGATCTTGTCCTCGGCCATCTTCGCGCGGCGGGTCATGAGGTCTTCGGCACCAGCCTTCGCCTTAGCGATGATCGCCGCGGCTTCGTGGTGCGCGTGAGCCTTCATGGCTTCGGCTTCGACGTGCGCGGTCTTGGCCTTTGCCTCGTACTCGGTGCGGATCGCTTCGGCTTCGGCACGGAGCGCCTTGGCTTCGTCGAGCTGCGTGCGGATGCCGGCGATGCGCGTATCGAGCATCTGGCCGATCATCCCTGGAACCTTCTTCCAGATCATCAGCAGGATGACGACGATCATCGCCACCGCGACCCAGCCGGTCGAGGTCAGGCCGAGCGCGGTCGGATCGGGCACATGCTCGACGCCGCCGGGCGCGGCCGTGTGACCCTGGAGGCCCTGATTGTCGATCGCACCCTCGGGCGCCATGCCGTCGCCGTGGATGACCTTTGCGGCCGAATCTGGATTAGCCATGCGCCGTCGTCCTGCGTACCGCGTCGGTCGCCGCGTCCAGGCTGACCTGGAGGCCGGCTACCTTGGCGGCCAATTGCTGTGCTGCTTCGGCGGCGACACCCTGCAAGTTCGAGAGCGCCTCGGCCTTAGCGTTCGCGACCGCCAGATCGTGATGACCCAGACGCTCGGCGAGTTCGGCGTCGGCCGCATGGACCTGCTGCTCGAACGCGGTCGCCGCGCGCTTGGCTGCTGCCGCGGTCTCGGCCTGCGCCGCGACGCGAGCCGCGTCCATTTCGGCCTGCCAGTTCGCCTGGACCGTATCGGCCTGCGTACGGGCAGCGACCGCTGCCGCCAGATCGCCCGCGATTCGGCCTTCGCGCGAGTCCACGTTGGACACGATCTTTGGCACCATTCCCTTGCCGATCCCGAAATACAGGATGCCGAAGGTGAGGAGCAGCCAGAAGATCTGCGAGGCGTAGGTAGCGGCTATCTGGGAAATCTGGGGCATGTCGGTCCTTCGTGAAACGGCCGGGCGCGGTCGCCCGGCCAATTCAGCGAGTTGTTAGGCGACGAACACGAGGATGATCATCGTGACGAAGGCGAGCAGACCGAGAAGCTCGGCTGCTGCGAAACCGATGAACAGACGGCCCTGCTGGCTGTCGGCTGCGCCTGGGTTACGGAGAGCGCCGGCGAGGAACTGGGCGAACACGTTGCCCACGCCGAGTGCTGCGAGGCCCATGCCGATCGCTGCGAGGCCGGCACCGATCATCTTTGCTGCTTGTGCGTCCATGGTAAATTCCCTTTGAAAATCAGTTAGGTAATGGAAAACTTAGTGGAGATTGACCGCGTCGTTCAGATAGACCGACGTCAGCAACGCGAACACGTATGCCTGGATCGCGGCGACCAGCAGTTCGAGCAGCGTGATGCCGATCATCAGCAGCATGCTCGGCGCGCTCACCAGACCGATATACATCCCGCCGAGGTTCAGGCCATTGATCACGAATGCGGCCAGCACCTTGAGCAGGATATGCCCCGCGGTCATCGCCACGAACAGTCGCAGACCGAGCGAGAACGGACGCACCAGGAACGACATCAGTTCGACCACGAAGATCAGCGGGATCATCAGCGCCGGGGTGCCGCTCGGCACGAACAACGAGAAGAAGTGGAAGCCGTGCTTGCCGAAGCCGACGAGCAGCACGATCGCAAAGCTGATCAGTGCCAGCACGCCGGTGACGGTCATGTGGCTGGTGACGGTGAACGGATGCACGCCCGGGACGATGCCGAACGGCAGGAGCCCGATGATGTTCGCGAACAGGATGAACATGAACAGCGAGAAGACGTAAGGCACGAAGCGCTTGCCGCCGGGGCCGACATTCTGCTCGAGCATGCCCGAGATGAAGCCGGTGAAGCCTTCGACCGCCATCTGCCAGCGACCGGGGACGAGCTCGCGCTTCATGCCACCGATCATGAACGCCCAAAGCGCGACCAGCGTCACCACCATCCACAATGCGGAGTTGGTGAACGACAGGTCATAGCCACCAACGATCCAGTGCGAGCCGAACGCCGGCTCGATCAGGAACTGGTGCATCGGATCGATCTTGCCGCCCTGTTCTGCCGCCACGTGGAATCCCTGCCGTCTTGATACGACAAACGCCCGGTTACTCCGGGCGTTCGCCTGAAATTCGAATGATCTGCCTGAACGCGACCGCTATCCCGAGGAACAGCAACACGATCAGTCCCCAAGGGCCAGTGCAGAACCAATGGTCTATCAACCATCCGATCAGCGCACTGCCGACGAGACTCCCGATCAGAGCGGAAATGACGCGATTGCCTTGCGAGTAACCCCGCTCGGCATCCGCCCCCTTCTGCCCCTTTGTCAGCGTTTCCCGATGCTGCGCCTCTCGCAATCGCTCATCGAGCGCGGAAAGTCGCGGATCTTCAACACCCTGGGGGTCCTGTCCGGGTTCGATCTCCGCCACGCACGTTCCTCCACCTGATTTCGCATCGGGGAGGAAGCAAGCAGCGACGAGCGATCCCGCCAAGGCGCGGTCCGTTTAGAAAAGGGGGGGGTGCAAGTCAACCGGTGTGACAGGGGTGTCATTAATCGAGGCGGCGGATGAGATTGAGCCGCCCCTACTTCTTTCCCCTCCCTGGAAGAGAGGGGCCGGGGGTGGGTCGGCCGGTTGGCTGGCGTCACGGTCCCCAAGCAGCCTACCCACCCCACCCCCTCCCTTGTCAGGGAGGGGAGCACGTTAGGTCAAACGCAGCGCGAATCGCGTTCGGGGGCGCCGGCGGTGCGCGTCTTCCAGACACCGTTCGGCGTCTTGTACTTCTCACCAGGGTTGGTCTGCAGGATCAGGTTGCAGCCGCTCGTGAACGCAAGCTGCTCGACTGTAGCCCCGCTTGCCTGCGCCTTCTGCGTGTACGCCGACTTGCGCTGGATATTGATGTTGTTGACCAGCGCGCGAAGATCGCCGCTCGCCGCGCCGACCAGCCCCAGATAGCCGTCGGGCTGCTCGCCGACCTCACCGCCCGCACGCGCTGCGGCGTAGGCCGGATCGCGCTGCGCGGTCGCCGCGACAGACAGGCCACCGAGAGCCGCCGCTGCGGCAACCATCATAAGGACCTTGGTCTTCATCTTAGAATATCCCCGGATTCTGCTGGATCAACGATTTCGCCTCGCCATCGAGACGATAGACCACTTCCTGCGTGACGTTGATGTTGAGGTTGATCTCGATCGGCTTGTCGGGCGCCGACACGTTGATGCAGCCCGGCAAGGCCGCCGTCAGCCCGATTAGTGCGATCGTCCTCGTCATCATCTGCAAGATCGGCCTTTGCTCCAGCTTCTTCAATCCTGTTTCGGTCATGGCACGATCCTGCTTGCGGGAGGCTGAATGGTTGGGAGCTTAGGAGGAGGCGGTGCGGCCTGCTGCTGGAGCAAGGCCGGCAGGTTGCGCTGGATCAGCCGCTTCGGATCGTAGAAGCTCTGCGCCGAATCGAGTAGCCCGCGGAACGGCGCCTTGATCCGGATATTGAAGATGAACGGTAGTTTCTGCAGGCGACGGACGATGAAGTTCGCCTTTGCCCCCTCGCCCTGGCTGATCCCGGCGAACCGCACGTCGGTGACCATTTCGCCCGCGAGCGGCCCGTTCATGCCGACTCGCAACGACTGGTAGCGGAGCGACTTCAGCGCCTGGAACGCGATGTTCGCCCAGACGCCGAGATCCTTCTGGCTGAGATCGCCGACATAGGCGAGCGTGCCGCCGCCCGGCCGCACGCGCAGGTCGCCGCCCTCGATCCGCCCGCCGCTCTCGTCGAAGATCATTGGCAGGACGCCGTCGAAGATGCCGGTCGCATCTAGATTCTTGAAGTCGAACTGCTGGAGGAACTGGTCAGCCGCCATGTTCGCGACGTGGAACGTCATCCGCCGCTCCTTCGGCGCGGAAAAGTCGAGCAGCGTCGGGTCGAGCGTCAGCGATCCGCCCGCGAACGGCCACGCGCCGCCTTCGACCTGAACGCGCGCGCCCGGGAGAGTCTGATAGCGGATCGTGCCGTCGGTAACCGGAATGCCAGGGTTGAGCGTGCGGATCGTCGCCACCTGACCCGGCGCGCTCTGGAGGTTGAGCAGGTCGGTGAAGCGGATCTCGGTGGCGATCCCGGTGACGGGGCCGAATGCGGCGGCGAGATCGGTGCCGGCGGTGCGGAACACGCCGGTGCTGGTCACGCCGTCGGGGTTCCAGACGATATGCCCCTCACCGCTGACCGTTCCGTTGACATCGGCGATCACGCCGAAGGTCAGCGGGGTGAGCGCGTCGGGTTGCAGCTTGTCCTTGGCGAACGCGATCGCGGGGACATTCAGGTCGGCCTTGCCGGCGCCGGCGCCGAGTGCGTGGGTCAGAGTGACGTCGGCGACCTTGGTGTTGGTGGTCGGCTCGAACAGCGTGCCCGCCGCGGTGATCGTGCCGTTGACGAGCGCGAGCGTCACGGTGCGCGCGGCGAGCGACTTGAAACGCGGCGTCGGCGCGGCATCAGATACCCCCATCGCGCCGGTTAGGTTGAGCGCGCCATTGACGAGCGTCCAGTCGCCGGCAGCTTCGCCGAGCAGCAGCGGCACGTTGGCAATCTGTCCCGAGCCACCTGTGAACGCGCCCACCACGCCCTGCCCGGTCATGCGGCCCGTGACGGTGGCGAAATCGAGTCGCGTGACTCGCTCGGGGACGCCGATCCGGGTCTGCACGCCGTCGATCGCAAAACCGCGATCCGCCAGCCGCACGGTCGCTCCCGCGGTCGCGAGCGTGATTGGGGTTGTGCCGAGTCGCCCACCCAGCTTGGCCGGGGCGATCTTCGCGCCGCCGCTGACCCGCGCGCCGTTGACCTGCACCAACGCACGGTCGAGCGGGCACAAGGTCAGCCGTGACGGATCGAGCACGAGGCCGGAGATCGCAAAGCGCTGGAATGCCAAAGGCGCGCAACCAGTGTTGACGACCAGCCGCCCGCGACCGTCCCAAAGCGCCGCAACCGGCATCGACAGACCATCGACCCGGTTGCCGGGACCGCCCGCACCGATCGGTCCCCCGAGCGTGACACGCGTCATGATCGAGGTCGCCCCGCCCGGCGTCGCGCTGAAGGTGACGGGGTTGAGCGCCAGTCGCGCGCCACCCGCCGCATAAGGCGCGATGGTGGCGACACCGCGGATCGCCGCGCCCGGTTTCGCCTGCGCCAGCGACACGCGCGCCTCGGGCAAGCCGCCGCCGCGCATCGCTAGTACCGTGTCGAGCCGGACGCCGCCGTTCGGCCAACCGAACGCGACCCCGGTTCCGCCGCCGAGCGCCACTCGCGCACCGCTGGCGGACGCGAGCGCCAGACGCGACAGCACGGCCTGGCCGCGCCCACCGTTGACCCGCACGCGAAGGTCGGCGTCAGCGGCAAATCCGCGGCCGGCCTTCTGGACCGCCTGCGTTACCGCTTTAGCCAACGGCGCGACGGGCGTCCCGGCGCCCGCATCACCGATGCCCGTCAGTCCCGCGAGTCGCTTCTGCGCCACTGCCGCCCCGCTCGCCTGGACGCGCCCGTCGAACGCGATCTGCTGCCCGATCCGGTAGGTGCCCGCGAACGAAACCCGCCGCGCGCCGCCCTCGATCGTGCGAACGGTATCGGCGGCGATGTTCGCCTTGCCGCCGGTCGTCGCCGCGCTTCCGGTGAAGTCGATCGTGCCCCCGACACCCGCCAAAGTCGCACCCGGCGTCCGGGCCGCGCCTGTCTTGAGCGTCGCCTTACCCTGCCAGCGATCGAGCGCGGCGGAGAGGCCGACGTCCAGATCCGCCACGATCCGCTCCGCCTGCGTCGTCCCGCAGGCGAGCCGCGACACGCGCACCGGCCCCGTGATCGTCGGTTTCGCCGCGTCGATCCGTAGCTTCACCGTTGCCGCGAGCCGATCGATCACGCACCCGCCGACATCGAGCCGCTCGCTGATCGCTGCCAGCGTACCGCGGAACCCGTCGTCGAGCTTGCCGGAACCGGCGAGCTTCAGTCCGACGATCCCTTGCGGCGTCTCCAGCCGCATGCGCCCATCGGCGACCGATACGTCGAGCGCCGGCAACGCGAACGGCTTCCCCGACGGCGCTGGCAGCAACCTGTCGATCGCGCCAAGCGAGACCTTGCCGTCGACCAGCCGCCCGCGCAGCCGGACCTTCCCCGCGCGTACTCCCACCAGATACGGTCCCGACAACCCGACACCGGTTCGCGTCTCAACCCAGTCGGCGACCAGATCGGGATGCGCTGGATTACCGATTACGACGTTCGTCAATCGCTGGCCGCCCAGCGCAAGATCGGCGATGTCGTAGCGCGCAGGCACGCCGGCCTTGGCGAGTTCGCGGTCGATGAAACCCTCGGCGATCGGCTTCCGCACCAGCCACAGCACGACCAGCGCGGCGATCAGCAGCAGCGCGATCCCCAGCGCAACGCGGCGGGCGGTCGCGGTACGGCGAGGATGGGCCCCGGGGTCGGCCCCCGTCTCGCTCGTCTCGCTCACCAACGCACTCCGCCATATTCGAGGTCTCTGCATAGGCGGGAGCGAGGTCGTCATGCAATTGCCCAGGGATGTGCTAGCATCGCAAAATGGCCGAACCGGACGAAGACGCTGACGTCCGGGGGGACGATCTGAAGGGCCATCGCGGCCGCCTCCGCAAACGCCTGTTCGAAGGCGGCAGCGACGCACTGCTCGACCACGAACTCATCGAATACCTTCTAGCGATCGCCATACCCCGCGGCGACACCAAGGCGCTCGCCAAGGCGCTGATGCGCGAGTTCGGCGGGATCGGTGGCGTGCTGACCGCGGATGCCGAGGCGCTAGGCCGGGTGAAGGGCATGGGGGAAATCTCGACCGCCGCGATCAAGATCGCGCATGCCGCCGCGATCCGCCTGCTCCAGTCGCACGTCAGCGACCGCCCCGTGCTCGCCAACTGGCAAGCGCTACTCGACTATCTCCGCGCGGACATGGCGCACCACGCGATCGAGCGCTTTCGCGTGCTGCATCTCAATACGAAGAATATGCTGATTCGCGACGAGGTGATGAGCAAGGGCTCGATCGACCAGGCCGCGGTGTATGTCCGCGAAGTCATCCGCCGCGCGATCGACCTCGGCTCCGCGTCGATCATCCTCGTCCACAACCATCCGAGCGGCGACCCCTCCCCCAGCCGCGCCGATATCGACATCACGCGGACGATCGCGGAAGCAGGCAAGCGGCTCGGCATCACCGTCCACGACCATATCGTGATGGGCACCGGCGGCCATGTCAGCCTGCGCGCGCAGGGGTTGATCTGACGCAATCAGATAAAGGAGAAACATCCGAAACTCCTCGTGCCTTTTCATCCGTATCTTCGTTGTCACGGCAAAGGAATTGCATGTGGATAACAAGTTGCACGACGAAGCCTCGGAGGTAACCGCCGAGCACGGTCAGGTCATGGTCGACGGGCCGGACGGGGTCGCGGTATCATTGACGCCCGACGCCGCGGCCGAAACTTCCGATCGGCTGCTCAATGCCGCCGTCGAGGCGCAGGGGCAGATTTTGGCTGAAACTCGAGTCGCTAAAGATCGAGTGCGCAAAGCCGACTGATCTACCGCAAGTCGCTTCTCTTCGATCCATAGTAGCGATCAGCGCGACTATCGACCGGAGACGCGATGCGCAAGATTCTCTACATGAGTTCGAGCACCATAGCCGGCGACAAGGCCGATCTCGTGGGAATATTGCAGCAGTCCCGGCACAATAATGCGCTGCATGACATCACTGGGTTGTTGTGGTCGGACGGCACGCATTTTTTGCAGGTGATCGAGGGGCCTACCGCATTCGTCGACGCGACGTTCGGCCGTATTACGCAGGACGATCGTCATTACGACCTGTCGCTCCAGCACAATATCCCAATCCATGAACGGCAGTTCGGTGCTTGGACGATGGCACACAGGCGCGCGGACGATCCTGTCGATGCGTATGATGCGCGCATGCGGCGCCTGCTCAGCGGCGCGTCGCAGCGGGTGCGCGATCCCTTCCTCGCGCTGATGGCGACGGGTTCGCTGGACGGCTGACGTGACGAAGGCCGCCGGGCGTAAACCCGACGGCCTCGATCCGTGAGATGGCACTTTGCGGACGTGTCGTTGCGGTCAGCCCTGCGACAGGAAGCTGGTGACCTCGGTCTTGGTCAGCGACTTGCTCTTGTCGGTATCGGCCTGCGCGAAGGCGGCGGAGACCCATTTCTTGGTCTCGGGCGCGTCGGGCTTCGTCGAGGGATCGGTCTTGCTCTTCAGTGCGACCATCCAGCCGCCGAATTCGGTCGCGCTGAGTTTGCCATCGCCGTTCTTGTCGTAGGTCGGGAACTCGGTGTCGACGACCTGTGCGACCTGACTGCCGGTCGCGGGCTGCTCGCGCGCGGCGGGTTGCATCGGCACCGCATCGGTTGGCGTACCAGATGGGGCGGCCTGCCCGACAGCAGCACCGCCCGGCGCCGAAGTCTGCGGGGATGTCGTGGTCGTCTGCGCCAATACGGGTGCAGCAACCAGTACCGCGCCGGCCAGCATAGCATATTTCAACATTGCGTCTCTCCGGTAGTGTTCTACGCGTCTACTAAGCGATTTTGCGACCATGCCCGATATATACTCGGCATAGCGAACCGCTTGCTCACTATATACGCGGCACATGCCCGGATTTATACCTCGCGACGGGTGTTTGAACCTTCTCCTGCGTCCTGCTACCGCGTTTCGCATGCAACCGCGGGCCGAACGGCACGCGACGCGCCCTACCCTTCACGCTCCCGAGGAAACCCGATGGTCCCCCGCTATTCCCGCCCCGACATGGTCGCGATCTGGACGCCCGAAGCGCGCTTCAAGATCTGGTTCGAGATCGAGGCGCACGCCACCGACGCGCTCGCCGAACTGGGCGTTGTCCCTAAGGAAGCCGCCGCCGCGATCTGGGAAAAGGGCGCGTTCGAAGTCGACCGGATCGACGAGATCGAGCGCGAGACCAAGCACGACGTCATCGCCTTCCTGACCAACGTCGCCGAGCATGTCGGCCCCGAGGCGCGCTTCATGCACCAGGGAATGACCTCGTCGGACGTGCTCGACACGTGCCTCGCGGTGCAGCTGGCCAAGGCGAGCGACATCCTGATCGCCGATCTCGACGCTTTGCTGGACGTGCTCGAACGCCGCGCGCGCGAGCACAAGATGACGCCGACGATCGGTCGCAGCCACGGTATCCACGCCGAGCCGGTGACGTTCGGGCTGAAGCTGGCGCAGGCGCATGCCGAGTTCGCGCGCAACCGGGCTCGACTGGTGGCGGCGCGCGAGGACGTCGCGACCTGTGCGATCTCCGGCGCGGTGGGCACGTTCGCGAACATCGATCCGTTCGTGGAAGAATACGTCGCGGGCAAGCTCGGCCTGTCCGTCGAGCCGGTCTCGACGCAGGTGATCCCGCGCGATCGCCATGCGATGTTCTTTGCGACCTTGGGCGTGATCGCCAGCTCGATCGAGCGACTCGCGACCGAGGTGCGTCATCTGCAGCGTACCGAGGTGCTCGAGGCGGAAGAGTTCTTCTCGCCCGGCCAGAAGGGTTCGTCGGCGATGCCGCACAAGCGCAACCCGGTGCTGACCGAGAACCTCACCGGCCTCGCGCGGATGGTCCGCGGGTACGTCACGCCAGCGATGGAGAACGTCGCGCTGTGGCATGAGCGCGACATCTCGCACTCG
Source organism: Sphingomonas sp. Leaf230 (assembly GCF_001421745.1). Taxonomy (GTDB): domain Bacteria; phylum Pseudomonadota; class Alphaproteobacteria; order Sphingomonadales; family Sphingomonadaceae; genus Sphingomonas. Next base: position 221,445 of record NZ_LMKW01000011.1, read on the forward strand.
TCGGTCGAGCGGTACATCGGGCCCGATGCGACGATCACGCTCGACTTCGCGCTCGCGCGGCTGACCGGGGTGATGGACAAGCTGGTCGTGTACCCCGAGCGGATGTTGAAGAACCTCAACAAGATGGGCGGTCTCGTCCATTCGCAGCGCGTGCTGCTGGCACTGACGCAGGCGGGCGTGAGCCGCGAGGACGCGTATCGGCTGGTCCAGCGCAATGCGATGAAGGTGTGGGACTCGGACGGCGCGCTGTCGCTGCTCGAACTGCTGAAGGCGGATCCGGAAGTGACGCTGTCGAATGCGGAACTCGAGGACAAGTTCGACCTCGGCTATCATTTGAAGCACGTCGACACGATCTTCGCACGGGTGTTCGGCGCGGCCTGAGGACTAAAGGCAAAGGTTACTCCCCTCCCTGAAAGGGAGGGGTTGGGGGTGGGTCGGCTGGCTCGAGCCACACCCGTCTGGCGCTTGCGGATGCCAACCCACCCCCTGCCCCTCCCTTTCAGGGAGGGGAGACCGTTGCGGATCGGCGGATGTAACGTCCGAAACGACCCAAATGCAGGTAACGCAATTGCGATTACGTGTTACAAAATTGCGACAACGCGCAACTAAGCCCATATCCCGCTTGCCGGATATTGTTCCGGCATCGGAGACCTACCCATGCGCATGTTCGAAACCGTGACCAGCACCATGCTGGCGATCGCGGCTCAAGCGCTGGTGGTCGGGGTGGTCATCACCGCCTTCTGATCCATCGGCCCGCCCGCCCCCTTCCAAGGGGGCGCGGCTAGGGCCCGAGTTTTCGCGCGGTCGATCTGGCCGCGTAAGTGTCTGACTTAGAACCAAATCGATTTCCTCGCGTTCGATACGCGCAACAAGGAGATCGTATCATGTCGAAACCCATTCTGATCGCCGCAGCCTTCGCCATGACCACAATGGCCAGCGCGCCCGCCTTTGCCGACGAACCGGGCCGTGGCTGGATCAGCAGCGCGCGCGTCACGACGATGCTGGCCAAGCGCGGTTACAAGGTCACCAAAATTGAGGCCGATGACGGCCATTGGGAAGGTGAAGCCGCGCGGCGTGGCGCGCAGTACGAATTCCACGTCGACCCGCATAACGGCAAGGTCACGAAGCTGGAGCGCGATCGCGACTGATCCGCTTACGCGATCCTCACCCGCAAGGGGGAGGTGTCGCCGAAGGTGACGGAGGGGGAGGACACGGAGCCGGGGTTTGTACGTGCCTCCCCCTCCGTCTGGCAAGAGCCAGCCACCTCCCCCTTGCGGGGGAGGATCGCACGAAGTTCACGTCACCGGATCGCCGGTCTTTACCGCTTGCGAGGATAGCGTGCGGCGAATTCCTCGTCGGACATCATCAGATAGCGGATCATGTCGATCAACGCCCAAGGCGCGCTGATGACTAACCCGATCACCGTGATGCTCAGCACCAGCATGATGATCCCGGAGCCGGTCCGGCCGAGGTAGAAACGGTGGATGCCCAGCGTGCCGATCACGAACGCCATGACCGCCGCGACGTATTTGTTGCGATCGTTGATCGGGAGAGCCTCGGGCGGCACGGCGCGACGGGGGCCCGGTGCGGTCGGCATCGGGAAGACGCTGAGCGCGCGATCGTTGGCGGCCTCGAAATCGACTTCCAGACCGATCGCGGGTTCGCCACGATGCGCCCAGTCTTCGCGCGCGAACCGGTAACGCTGTCCGTCCTGTCCCGCGACGAGTCCTTCGCCCGTGCGGGGATCGACGCCTAAAACCTGTCCGCGCATATTATTCCTCGGTGTTCGTTTCGCATTCTGGCGGATGATGTGGATCAGGCAAGCTCGAACTCATGCCTTGCCAGATTAGGCAGCGAGCGCGGTTTGACGCCAATGTCTGTCGTCGTCGTTGTCGGCATCCGTCGATCGCGTTTTCCGCGAGCGGATCGCGCGCTGGTGCGCCTTTGCACCCGAACGGCAAGTAAAGACGCCGAGCCAGCGCGTCATGAAACCCCGAACGCGCAGGCTGGATGCCGCAGCGGCCAGCGCCATGAGAATGTCGACATAGGCTGAGACCTCGAACGTCGTGATCCAGATCGCGACATCGGGGGCGGCCAGCGTGAGCAGCCTGATACCGTCGCCTTCGCCGACGAGCGTAACCATCGCCGCCGTCAGCATCAGCAGGAACATGACCGCGGCATCGCCTCGCGTGAACCGTGCCAACCGCGCGGCAGGCTTGTCGATCAGCGCTCGGCGCATCGCCTTGCCGATCGGCGTCTGGGGGGCGGTGGCCATGACCAGCCAACAGGCTATCGCGGTGAAAAGACATGCCAACATTGCGCCCCCCTCGGTTCAGTATCGTAGTGCGGCTTATTCCCCGGCGAACACGCCCTTGAGCTTGGCGAAGAAGCCCTGGCTCGCCGGGCATTCGTCACCCGTTTCCGTCTCGCGGAACATCTCGAGCAGTTCCTTCTGGCGGTTGCTGAGGCGCGTTGGGGTTTCGACGTCGATCTGGACGACGAGGTCACCGTGTCCACGGCCCTGCAACACAGGCATGCCGGCGCCGCGCTGGCGGAGTTGCTTGCCCGACTGGATGCCGGCGGGGATCTTCACCTCGTGCGTCCGGCCGTCGAGGCCGGGGATCGACAGTGACCCGCCGAGCGACGCGACCGTGAAGCTGATCGGTGCGCGCGCAAAGAGCGTCGTGCCTTCACGTTCGAACAGATTGTGCTTGGTCACGTGGAGGAAGATGTAGAGGTCGCCGGACGGCGCACCGCGGGCACCCGCCTCGCCTTCGCCCGACATGCGGATCCGCGTGCCCTCGTCGACGCCGGGGGGGACGTTGATCGATAGGGTCTTGGTCTTCTCCACTCGACCTTCGCCGCGGCAGTCCGGGCATGGGTCGGCGATGACTTCACCAGCGCCGTTGCAGACCGGGCAGGCCCGCTCGACGACGAAGAAGCCTTGCTGCGCACGGACTTTCCCGTGGCCGCCGCAATGCTGGCAGGTCTTCGCGCGCGTCCCGGCCTTTGCACCCGAGCCGTCGCAGGTGTCGCACAGCGCGGAGACGTCGATCGTGATCTCGGTCGTCTTGCCGTGGAACGCTTCCTCCAGGGTGACTTCCATGTCGTAGCGCAGGTCCGCGCCGCGCCGTGCCGCAGACCGGCCGCCGCCACGCTGCGCGCCACCCATGAACTCGCCGAAGACGCTTTCGAAAATGTCGCTGAAGCCGCCGAAATCCTGCGCGCCGCCACCGTGACCGCCGCCGCCGTTCTGGAACGCGGCATGGCCGAAGCGATCATAGGCCGCGCGCTTCTGCGGGTCCTTGAGGCACTCGTACGCCTCGCTGACCGCCTTGAACTGCGCTTCGGAATCCTTGCAGCCGGCATTCTTGTCCGGGTGATACTTCATCGCGAGCTTGCGGTAGGACGACTTGATCGTCCCCGCATCCGCGGTCCGCTCGCATTCGAGCAGTTCGTAATAATCTATCTGGGTACTCATAGCGGCCCTCTTAGCCCTCTCCCCTCCGGGGAGAGGGTTGGGTGAGGGGCAGTTCCACACGGCAGCGCGCGGAACTGCCCCTCACCCCGGCCCTCTCCCCGAGGGGGAGAGGGAGTTTCGGTTACGCCTTCGGGTTATCGTCGACTTCCGAGAACTCGGCGTCGACGACGTCGTCGTCCTTCTTCGCCGCGTCGCCATCGGCCGACGGCGATGCGTCAGCCTGGGCCTGCTTCTCGTAGATCGCCTGGCCGAGCTTCATCGCGACCTGGGCGAGCGCGGTGCTCTTCTCGGTCATCGCGTCGGCATCGCCACTCTCGACCGCAGCCTTGGTCGCGTCGATCGCGGCCTGGATCTCGGTCTTCAGCGACTCGTCGACCTTGTCGCCATTGTCGGCAAGCTGACGCTCGGTGGTGTGGACCAGCGACTCGGCGTTGTTCTTCGCCTCGGCGCCCGCACGACGCTTCTTGTCTTCCTCGGCGAAGGTCTCTGCGTCGCGGACCATCTGGTCGATGTCGTTGTCCGAAAGACCACCCGAAGCCTGGATGCGGATCTGCTGCTCCTTGCCGGTGCCCTTGTCCTTGGCCGAAACGCTGACGAGGCCGTTCGCATCGATGTCGAACGTGACCTCGATCTGCGGCACGCCGCGCGGTGCGGGCGGGATGCCGACGAGGTCGAAATTGCCGAGCATCTTGTTGTCGGCGGCCATCTCGCGCTCGCCCTGGAACACGCGGATCGTCACCGCGCCCTGGTTGTCGTCGGCGGTCGAATAGGTCTGCGACTTCTTGGTCGGGATCGTCGTGTTGCGATCGATCATCCGGGTGAACACGCCACCCAGCGTCTCGATGCCGAGCGACAGCGGCGTTACGTCCAGCAGCAGCACGTCCTTGACGTCGCCCTGCAGCACGCCGGCCTGGATCGCGGCGCCCATCGCGACGACCTCGTCCGGGTTGACGCCGGTGTGCGGCTCCTTGCCGAAGAACTGCTTCACGACTTCACGCACGCGCGGCATGCGCGTCATGCCGCCGACCAGCACGACTTCCGAGATGTCCTCGGGCTTCAGGCCGCCATCTGCGAGCGCCTTGCGGCAAGGCTCGAGCGTACGCTTGACCAGATCCTCGACCATCCGCTCCAGGTCGGCGCGGGTGATCGACTTCACCAGATGCTTCGGGCCGTTCTGGTCCGCGGTGATGAAGGGCAGGTTGACCTCGGTCGACTGCGCCGAGCTGAGCTCGATCTTCGCCTTCTCGGCGGCTTCCTTCAGGCGCTGCAGCGCCAGCTTGTCCTTGGCGAGGTCGATGCCCTCGGCCTTCTTGAACTCGTCGGCGAGGTACTGGACGATCTTGTTGTCGAAATCCTCACCGCCGAGGAAGGTGTCGCCGTTCGTGGCCTTCACCTCGAACACGCCGTCGCCGATTTCCAGCACCGAGATGTCGAACGTGCCGCCGCCGAGATCGTAGACCGCGATCGTCTTGCCGTCCTGCTTGTCGAGGCCGTAGGCCAGCGCCGCCGCAGTCGGCTCGTTGATGATGCGCAGCACTTCGAGGCCGGCGATCTGGCCGGCGTCCTTGGTCGCCTGGCGCTGTGCGTCGTTGAAGTACGCGGGAACGGTGATGACCGCCTGCGTGACCGTCTCGCCGAGATACGACTCGGCGGTTTCCTTCATCTTCTGCAGCGTGAACGCCGAGATCTGCGACGGCGAATAATCCTTGCCGCCAGCCGAGACCCATGCGTCGCCGTTCGGCCCGCGCGAGATCTTGTACGGGACCAGCTCGGTGTCCTTCTTGGTGATCGGATCGTCGAAGCGACGGCCGATCAGGCGCTTCACCGCGAAGATGGTGTTGTCGCCGTTCGTCACTGCCTGGCGCTTGGCTGGCTGGCCGACCAGTCGCTCGCCATCCTTGGCGAATGCGACGATCGACGGCGTGGTGCGCGCGCCCTCGGAATTCTCGATGACCTTGGGCTTGCCGCCTTCCATGACAGAAACGCAGCTGTTGGTCGTGCCGAGATCGATACCGATTACTTTAGCCATGAGTTCTGATTAGCCCCTCACTTGAAACGAAAATACGAAACCGGTTCCACCCCGTTACGGCAGTGGAACCTTTCTGATGATGGGCGCGATATAGGTGGCCTCGCGCTTGCCGCAAGATTGTACCGGTCATAGGATGCGCAAGTGGTCGGGCCCGGAGAAAAGTAACCTATGCGTATCGTTTTCGGACTGGGTGTTGCCGCGATGGCACTGGCATCGTGCTCGCCGCCCAAGGAGCTGTCCGTCGACGGGGCCTGGGTGCGGCTTGGCGCGGTGACCGGACGGCCTGCGGCGGCGTACTTCACGGTGCATGGGGGGCCTACGCCGACGACGCTGATTTCGGCCACCACCGACGTCGCGATCAGGTCTGAGATGCACGAGACCATGGACAAGGGCGGCATGTCGACGATGACGCCGCTCGCGAAGGTCGAGATTCCAGCGAATACGGACGTGGCGTTCGCGCCGGGTGGGCGGCACGTGATGCTGTTCGACATGAACTCGGGGATCAAGCCCGCCGATCGCGTGACGCTGACGTTCGCGTTTGCCGATGGGACGCGCATCATAAACAACGCGACCGTGGTCGCGGCGGGAACCCCGGTCGGCAAGTGACCGGAGCAGGCTCAAGGCGCACGCTAACCGAGGGAGAGACGGCGCTCGCGGCATCGGTGTTCGGGGGCGCGATCGAGTATTCCCAGGTAGGTCTGGTACGCAGCAAATGGGCGTTCTTCCAGCCGCGCGATACGGTGATGGCACCGCGGGGGTGCATCCATTTCCACCCCAAGGGCGATCTGTGGTGCGACGACTTCGCGCACGCCAACCTGACGTTGCAGGGATTGTTCATCCACGAGATGACACACATCTGGCAGCACCAGCGCGGCGTGTTCCTGCCCTTGGCGCGGCATCCGTGGTGTCGGTACGATTATGCGTTCCGGCCTGGCGTGGCGCTGCATCGCTACGGCATCGAGCAACAGGGCGAGATTGTGCGACACGCCTTCCTGCTGCGCGCGGGAGCGAAGGTGGCGGGGGCGCCGCCGCTCGCGCAATACGAGACGGTGCTGCCGTTCACGCCTGCTCATCACCCCAACACACCCCGTCATCCTGACACACCACGTCATCCTGACGAAAGTCAGGACCCAGAGTAACTCAGCGCGCCGGCCGTCGCTCTGGGTCCTGACGTTCGTCAGGATGACGATCGCGGATCAGAGCCAGCTACGACCATCCGGCCCGGCACACCCGTAAGGTGGCAACTGGCCCGGGAACCGCGCCTGCATCTTGTGGCAGCCCCAGGCGCGCATCGGCCCCGGTGCATAGCCGTTCAGCGCGATGCCGACCTCGTCATACGGGCTCGAGCCGCGCGCGACGTACATGTACCAGCGACCGCCGAACATCACCGCCGCCGCGATGAGCACGACACAAACGACCTGGACGATTTTCTGCATTGGGGACCCTTCTTGTAAAGAAGGGCGCCCCGTTGCAGCCAACATGGATCAATTTCAACCACCGATCTGGTAGATCGAGACCCACCCAAACAGCAGAAATCCGCCGCTTACAGCGCGTCGAAATCGATAGGTCGTGTTCTATCAAGCGCTTGCGGCGCCTCGGGCATCGGATATTTCAATCCGGTCGCACAGTTGAAAAGAACGACCCTTTCGTCCTCGTCGACCAGCCCGGTGTTCAGCGCCTGATGATACGCCGCCAGCGTCGCGCCGCCCTCGGGGCATAGCAGCAGACCGTCCTGCTTCGCCGCCGCGTCGACCGCTTTCAGGATCGCGGGATCGCCGACCGCGAGCGCCTGCCCGCCGCTTTCGCGGACCGCGCGGAGGATCAGGAAGTCGCCGACCGCCTTCGGCACGCGGATGCCCGCCGCGACGGTGCTCGCGTCTTCCCAACGCTCGGCATGCTCCTCGCCCGCCTCGAACGCGCGGACGATCGGAGCACAGCCACTCGCCTGCACCGCGAACATCTTCGGGCGTTCCGAGCCGATCCAGCCGAGCTTTTCCAACTCGTCGAACGCCTTCCACATCCCGATCAGCCCGGTGCCGCCGCCGGTCGGGTAGAAGATCGCGTCCGGCAGTTTCCAGCCGAACTGCGCGGCGAGTTCGAGCCCCATCGTCTTCTTGCCCTCGATCCGATAGGGCTCCTTCAACGTCGAGAAATCGAACCATCGGCCTTCCGCGGCGCCCTTGCCGACAATCGCGCCGCAATCGTCGATCAGGCCGTTGACCCGCCAGACGCGCGCGCCCTGCATCGCGATCTCGCGAACGTTGATCTCGGGGGTGTCGTCGGGACAGAACACGATCGTCTCGATCCCGCAGCGCGTCGCGTAGGCCGCCAGCGCCGCGCCCGCATTACCGTTGGTCGGCATCGCGATCTTCGTGACGCCGAGCTCCTTCGCCATCGCGACGGCCATGACGAGACCGCGAGCCTTGAAGCTGCCGGTAGGAAGACGGCCTTCGTCCTTGACGAGCACGTTGGGGCCGCCGGACCTGGTCAGCGGCACCAGCGGCGTCTCGATCTCGCCGAGGCTGACGATGTTGGACGTGTGGCGGACGGGGAGCAGCTCGCGCCAGCGCCACAGGTCGGTCGGGCGAGCCTCGATCGTGTCGCGAGAAACCGCGGACCGCACCGCGTCGAGGTCGTAGCGCACCAGCAACGGTCGCCCGGCGCGCGACAGCCCGTGAAGCTGATCCGCCTCATATCGCTCGCCGGTAATCGAGCATTCGAGATGCGTGACGAAAGTCTGGCGATCGGTCGTGAGGTTCTGGTTCATTTTTTATCCTGACGAAGCTCAAAACCTCCGTCACCCCGGACCTGTTCCGGGGGCCACCGATCCGCGAACCAAGCGGCCGTGAATGCGCGGCGCGGTGGATGCCGGAACAAGCCCGGCATGACGGAGTGTTTAGATGAACATGAAGACGATACCGGTCAGTACCACAACCACCGCCAGCCAAATGAAAAACTGCTTCCACGTATCCGGGATTGCGGCGCCCAGTCCCTCGATCAGCACTCCGACCAGATCGTGCACGCCGCTCTCCCTACACGTTACCCAGCCTTGGCGACGCCGACCATAGCGGGACGCAGCAGACGGTCCTTGATCATGTAGCCCGCCTGCATCTCCTGGACGATCGTCCCGGCAGGCTGGTCGCTTGGCACTTCGAGCATCGCCTGGTGCTTGTTCGGGTCGAGCATCTGGCCCTCCGCGGCGATCTTGGTGATGCCGTGGCGCTGGAACACGCTCTCCAGCTCGCGACCGGTCGCCTCCAGCCCGGTGACGAGCCCCTTCATCTTGTCGTCCGCGCGCAGGTCCGCCGGAATCGCCAACAGCCCCCGCGAGAGATTGTCGGCAACCGACAGCACATCGCGCGCGAACGCCGTCGCGGCATAGGCGCGAGCGTCCTGCGCTTCCTTCTCGGCGCGGCGGCGGACGTTCTGGATCTCGGCCTGAGCGTAGAGGACGTTCTGCTTGGCCTCGGCGAGCTGGTTCTCGAGCTCGGCGACGCGGTCGTTCGAGGCCACTTCGGGGGCGGCCTCGGCGGTTTCTTCGCGCAGGTCTGCAGGCGTGTTCTGGTCGATGTCGGACATGGTTTTCCCTATAAATTGGGCCGGCTCAACCCATCAACCGGGCGAGCGTTGCAGCCGTGAAATCCACCATGGGCACGACGCGCGCATAGTTCAACCGCGTCGGGCCTATGACACCGACGACACCAACGACGCGACCGTCCAATCCGCGGAAGGGCCGAGCGATGACCGAAGACCCTGACAACGCAAACAATTTGGTCTCCGCGCCGATGAAAATCCGCGTCGAATCACCGGCCCGCGCGCTGTCCAGAAGCGATGCGACTTCCTGCTTTCCCTCAAGATCGTCGAGCAGGTCGCGGACCCGGTCGAGATCGGCCGCAGCGGCAGCATCGATCAACCGCCCCTGCCCGCGCACGATCAGCACCGGGCGGCGATCCGCATCCTCGCTCCACACCGCGATCCCGCGCTCGACCAGCGTCCGCGCCGCACCATCGAGCGCTGCCTGACCGTCCGCCAGTTCGCGTTCGATCCGGGTCCTTGCATCGGCCAGCGTCAGGCCGCCGAGCGTCGCCGACATGTAGTTGCCCGCCTCGACCAGCGCGGACGGCGACATGCCCTTCGGCAGCGCGATCACGCGATTCTCGACCGAGCCGTCCTCGCTGACCAGCACCGCCAGCGCCTGCTCCGGCGACAGGGCGACGAATGCGATCTGGCGGAGTTTCAACTCACGCTTCGGCACCATCACCAGCCCCGCGCACGCCGAGAGCCCGGAAAGCGCGAGCGTGGTCGCGGCGAGTGCCTCCTCGACCGGGCCACCGACGCCCGCACGCGCCTCGATCGTCTGGCGCTCCTCGAACGACGGTTCCATCGCCTGCATCATGCCGTCGACGAACAGTCGCAGGCCCCGGTCGGTCGGCATGCGACCGGCACTGGTATGCGGGCTGGCGAGCAGGCCGAGACCTTCAAGTTCGCCCATGACGCCGCGAATCGAGGCGGGGGAAAGGCTGAGGCCGGTCAGTTGCGCGATCGTCTTCGACCCGACCGGCGTACCGCTGGCGAGATAGCTGTCGACCACCGCACGAAAAATGTCGCGCGCGCGATCGGTCAGTTCGGTGACGGGGGGCGTGGCCATCGCTTTGATCTAGGGCTGATCGACGGGCGTACAAAGAGGAATGCACCCTCCTCACCCGTCATCCTGACGAAAGTCAGGATCCAGAGTAACCGAGTGCTGTCCTTCGTGGCTCTGGATCCTGACTTTCGTCAGGATGACGGGGAAGGCTGGCGAGCGACCAAACGAAAGGCTAGGCAGCGGGCAACCACTCACTCCCGTTAGGACAAGACTATGCGCCCATCCGGCCGCGCCCCAGACCAGATGCGTGCGATCACGATCGAGCCGCGCTTCACCAAGCATGCCGAGGGCTCCGTCCTGATCGGCTTCGGCGACACGAAAGTGCTCGTGACCGCCAGCGTCGAGGAGAAGGTGCCGCCGTTCATGCGCGGCAAGGGCGAAGGCTGGGTGACCGCCGAATACGGCATGCTCCCGCGCGCCACCAACACGCGCAACAATCGCGAGGCCGCCAAGGGCAAGCAGTCGGGGCGCACGCAGGAAATCCAGCGGCTGATCGGGCGTAGCCTTCGCGCGGTGGTCGATCTCAAGCTGCTCGGCGAGCGCCAGATCGTGATTGATTGTGACGTTATCCAGGCGGATGGCGGCACGCGCACCGCGTCGATCTCGGGCGGCTGGGTCGCGCTGCGGCTCGCGATCGACGGCCTGCTGGCCAGCGGCAAGCTGACCGCCGACCCGCTGACGCAGAAGGTCGCGGCGATCAGCTGCGGCATCTACCAGGGCAATCCGGTGCTCGACCTCGACTATATCGAGGATTCGGGCGCGGATGCGGATGCGAACTTCGTGCTGCTCGAAAACGGCAACATCGCCGAGGCGCAGGCGACTGCCGAGGGCGCGACCTATGACGAGGAGGCGCTGCTCCGCCTGCTGCGTCTCGCGCGGATCGGCTGCACCGACATCTTCGCGGCGCAGGCCAAGGCCGTCGCCAAGTGAGCGGCGAGGGCGAGGTCCCGCAGGCGATCCGCAAGCTCCAGCCTGGCAAGTTGGTGATCGCCAGCCACAACAAGGGCAAGGTCCGCGAGATCGCGGCGTTGCTCGAAGGGCGGGGGCTCGAAGTCGTCTCCGCCGCCGAGCTCGACCTGCCGGAGCCGGTCGAGACGGGCACCACCTTCTTCGCGAACGCCGAACTGAAGGCTCGCTCGGCGGCCGATCTATCGGGCTACCCCGCGCTCGCCGACGATAGCGGGTTGTGCGTCGACGCGCTGAACGGTGATCCTGGCGTCTACACCGCCGACTGGGCGGAAACGCCGAACGGTCGCGACTGGATGATGGCGATGCAGAAGGTCGAGGACGCGGTGGTCGCGAAGGGCCCGGAAGCAACGCGTGGCGCGCATTTCGTCAGCGTGCTCGCGCTGGCCTGGCCCGACGGGCATGTCGAATGGTTCGAGGGCCGTGCCGAGGGGACGCTCGTCTGGCCGCCGCGCGGCGATGTCGGGTTCGGGTATGACCCCGTGTTCGTGCCGCTGGGCTACGACCAGACCTATGCCGAACTGCCGCACGAGACGAAGAACGCGATCAGCCATCGGAACGAGGCGTTCAAACTGCTCGAAGCCGCGGTGTTCTGATTTGCCCCGAGGGCGGAACGATCGATCCTCCCCCGCCAGGGGAGGTGGCGCCGTAGGTGACGGAGGGGGAGGACACGGAGCAGGCGTTTCCCTTTCCTCCCCCTCCATCTGGCAAGGGCCAGCCACCTCCCCCTGGCGGGGGAGGATTGCAAATTACGTCACGCTTCAGACCGCGATCGCCTGCTTCACAGGCCACGTCACCGTAGGCAGCGCCTCGAACGCCGGTTTCGCCAGCAGATACCCCTGGATGTACCGCACGCCGAGCCCCCGCAGCGCCTCGAACTCGCCGAGCGTTTCGACCCCCTCGGCGATCACCGTTATCCCCAGCGCGGTGCACATCCGCAGCATGCCCTCGACGATCATCCGCCGCGGCAGGCTCGTGTCGATGTCGCGGATCAGTTCCATGTCGAGCTTAATGATGCCCGGCTGGAACCGCGCGAGCAGGTTCAATCCCGCATGCCCCGCGCCGAAATCGTCGAGCGCGGTACCAAAACCCATCTTCTGATACGTCGCGATGATGTTCGCGACATGCGCGGGATCGAGCATCTCCTCGTTCTCGGTGAACTCGAAGATCAGCCGGTCGGTCGGCATGCCCACCGCCGCCGCGGTCTTCAGCGTCAACTGGATGCACGCCGCCGGCGAATACACCGCGTTCGGGAGAAAATTGATCGAAAGCCGCGCGGGTGTATCGAGCAACCCGGCCTTCACGGAAGCCTCGATCGCGCGCACCCGGCATTGCTGGTCGAACGCGTACAGATTTGCGCCGTCGACCTGCAAGAGGACGCTCGCCGCCGACTGGCCCTCGGGACCACGCACGAGCGCTTCGTACGCGAAGACGGTCTCGGTATCGACGTCGACGATCGGCTGGAACGCCATCGAGAAGGCGAAGGACAGGCCGGCGCCGTCTCGGCATCCGACGCAGCCAGTGGGCCGAGAGCCATCAGGTTTGGATACTGGTATCATTCAACCAGATTAAGCGACGACCGCTTAAGAAAGTGCCACCACTTTGGGTCTAACCATTTGCTCCAGATCAATAAGCGCGCTCGCCGAAGACGTTGCCGGGGGGCGAGTAGCGGCACACCAGATAGTCGTCGGTCTTGTTGCTCGCCATCGCGCAACCGACCTGGGTCGAGCCGCGCCAGACGATCTGCGTATAGTGCGCGACGTCCTCGAACTTGCCCGTCCGGCTGAACCCGGGAGTCGGCTGGTTGATGAAATCGCGCTTCTCAGCGACCCAGTGCCCCATCATCTCGGTATACGCATAGGCATAGCGCGTGCCGGTCCAGAGGTTCTCGCCTTCGCGCGACATGCCCTGGGGTTGCGGGGCGTGCGCGAATTTGCCGGTGCGCGCCAGTTCCTCGGCATAGGCGCGCGCAGTGGTCGCCAGCGTATCGCTCCAGGTGAGCGGCGCCACGCCGACGGCGGCGCGCGCGGCATTGTGGCCGTCCATCATCGCGGTCTTGAGCAGACTCGCACCACGCGGTGCCGGCGCCATGGTATCGCGACGCTCGACGACACGCTCGGGGCCCTGTGCGCAGCCTGCCATCAACAGCGCCCCGGCGATCGCCAAACCCATCCGTGCCGTCATTGCGCTTCCTTCGGCCGCCCCGTGCGACCATATGCGCGAGATAATGCCCGTCTTCGAAACACCAAGCCCCCGGTCCAATTCCCCCGGCGACCTCGCGCTCTACGTCCACTGGCCGTTCTGCGTGTCGAAATGCCCGTATTGCGACTTCAACAGCCATGTTCGCGAGGAGGTGGACCAGGCGGCGTGGCGGGATGCGCTGCTCACCGACCTCGCGCATGAGGCGCGAGTGTTGCCGGGGCGGAGGTTGCAGTCGATCTTCTTCGGGGGTGGCACGCCGTCGCTGATGCCGCCGTCGACGGTCGCTGCGGTGCTGGATGCGGCGGAGAAGGCCTGGGGCTTCGCCGAGGGGATCGAGATCACGCTGGAGGCGAATCCGTCTTCGGTCGAGGCGGCGCGGTTTGCCGATCTGGCGCGTGCTGGCGTGAACCGGGTGTCGCTGGGGCTGCAATCGCTCGACGATCAGGCGCTGAAGTTTTTGGGGCGCGCGCACGACGTGAACGAGGGACAGGCTGCGCTGGCGACCGCGCAGAGCGTGTTCCCACGGGTAAGTTTCGACCTGATCTATGCATTGCCGGGGCAGCGGCTCGACGACTGGCGTGCGGAATTGGCGCGCGCGTTGAGTCTCGGGACGGAGCATCTTTCACTGTATCAGCTGACGATCGAGGCCGGCACACGGTTCGCGACCGAGGCTTTGGCGGGGCGGATCGTCATCCCCGACGGCGATTCGGCGGCCGACCTGTTCGAGGCGACCCGCGCCGATACCGCCGCGGCGGGGTTGCCGGCGTACGAGACGTCGAACCATGCACGGCCGGGGTCGGAGAGCCGCCACAATCTCGCTTACTGGCGGTACCAGGATTATGCCGGGATCGGGCCGGGCGCGCATGGGCGTCGCGGCGGACTGGCCACGGTGCGACGGAAGAAGCCGGAGAACTGGCTGGCGGCGATCGAGCGCAATGGCCACGGCATGGAGGTCGAGGATCCGCTGACGCCGTCGACGCGCGCGACCGAGGCGTTGCTGATGGGGTTGCGGTTGGCGGAAGGCGTGGATCTGGACCGGATCACCGAGCTGAACGCCGGCGTGGTACCGGTCGACCTGGCTGCGGTGGCTCGGCTGGAGGCGCTCGGATTGATCGTTCACTCGCCGGGGCGCCTGCGGGTTACTGAAGCCGGCGCCCTCCTACTCGACGCGATCCTGCCGGAGATCGTCACCGCCTAATTTGTTCACCCGCGAAGGCGGGTGCCCAGTCTGGGCACCCGCCTTCGCGGGTGAACAAGTTTACTTCCCGAACCCAGCCGGTGCGGGCGAGACCACCGTGGTCGTGCCGCCACGGATTTCCTTCACCTCAAGCGCGCGCTCGGCGACGCTGTCCTTGCCGAAGCGGAAGGCACCATCGATGCCGGCGAAGCCATCGCCGTCGCGCAGGCGGTTCACCGGGAACGGCGTGCCGGGCTTCCAGTCGCGCGCGATGCGGACCGTCAGCAGTACCGAATCATAACCGAGGCTCGACAGGCGGTACGGCCCTGCCCCGAACCGCGCGCGGTATTTGGCCGCGTATTGGCGGTACAGCGTGTCCGAAACGCTCGCATACCAGGCGCCGTTGAGCGCTGCCTTGGCGGCGATCGCGGTGTCGGAGTTCCAGAGTTCGGTGCCGAGGATGCGCGTCGAAGCGCCGCTGCCGCGCTTGACCATCGCTGCGGCCGAAGCTGCGGTGGCGCCGCCGTCGGCGATCAGGACCGCATCATAGGGGGCTTTCGCCGCAAGCCGCGTGACCGCACCGGAAACGCCCCCGGGACCGCGCGCGTAGGTCTGGAGCGAGACGACTTGCCCGCCCGCGCCCTCGACCGCACGGAGGAAGGCGGTGGAGGCACGCTCGCCATACAGCCCGTTGGGGACGAGGCCGGCGAAGTTACTGACGCCGCGCTCTTTGGCGAAGTCGACGACGCGCGCGATCGACTGGGTCGGGACATAGCCCATCAGGTAAGCGCCGTTGCCCGCCACGCCGAGATCGTTGGAGAAGCTCAGCACCGGAATGTTCGCGGCGCGCGCGATCGGCGCGACCGCGCGGACGTCGTCGGCGAGCAGTGGCCCCAGGATCAGCTGCGCACCCTCGGCGATCGCACGCTGCGCGGCGGCGGCGGCACCGGTCGCAGTGTCGTAGTTGGTGATGCGGACGCGCTGGTTCTGCGTATCGAGCAACGCGAGCATCGTTGCATTGGCGATCGAGGTGCCGACGCCTGCGTTGCTGCCCGACAGCGGCACGAGCAGCGCGACGCGGTTACGCTCGGCATCGCGCGGGATGCCGGTCTCGACGCCGATCTCGGGCCGATCGACGGGCCGCGTGGTCGGGCGCTGCTGCGTCGGCTCGACGGGACCACGCGGGACGATCGTCTGGCACGCGCCGAGCAGGCACGCCGCGACAAGGGTCGCCCATCGCCCTGCAGTACGTGCGGATTGCCCTATCGTCGTCGCGTCTGCCATGACCGTCCCCATGAACCCTGAAACTCTTCTCGATCCCGGCCTCTACATCGTCGCGACCCCGATCGGCAATCTTGGCGATCTGTCGCCGCGCGCCGCCGACATCCTCCGCCGCGCCGACGTGATCGCGGTCGAGGACAGCCGCGTCACCGCCGGTCTGCTCCGCCACATCGGCACGAAGACGCCGATGGTGCCGTATCACGATCACAGCGCGGAAGGCGTGCGCCCGGCGCTGATCGCGCGGATGGCGACGCAGGCGGTGGCACTGGTGTCGGATGCCGGAACGCCGCTGATTTCGGATCCTGGGTTCAAACTGGTGCGCGACGCGCGCGCGGCCGGGCATCTAGTGGTGACGATCCCGGGGCCGTGCGCGGCGGTGGCGGCGCTGACGCTGGCGGGGCTGCCGACCGACCGTTTCCTGTTCGTGGGGTTCCTGCCGTCGAAGATGCACGCGCGGGCGGAGGCGATCGCGGAGGTTGCGACGATCCGCGCGACTCTCGTCATGTATGAGTCGGGGCCGCGTCTTGGCACGTGTCTCGCGGCTCTGCTGGAGGGGCTCGGCGACCGCGAGGCGGCGGTAACGCGCGAGATCAGCAAGAAGTTCGAGGAGGCGGTGACCGGCACGCTCTCGACCCTAGCGGCGCGTTATGCGGATGCGCCGCCGCGAGGAGAGATCGTGATCGTCGTCGCACCGCCGGGGGAGGCGCCGCCAGCGAGTGCGGAGGACGGTGATGCTGCGCTGGCCGAGGCGCTCACCCGCCTGTCGACCGGGCAGGCCGCGAGCGAGGTGGCTAAGAAGCTCGGCCTCGACCGGAAGGCGTTGTATGCGCGGGCGCTGGAATTGAAGCCGAAGGCCTGATCTCCCCTCCCGCTTGCGGGAGGGGTCGGGGGAGGGCATGCCATCCACGTGCCGCCCCCGCCCTCCCCTAGCCCCTCCCGCAAACGGAAGGGGAACACGCAGGACCGACAGGTTGCGGAAGCGACGGGCCGTCGCGGCGAGCGCTTGGCTGGCTGGTGGCTGCGGCTGAAGGGCTGGAGCATCCTCGATCGCCGAGTCCGCACCCCCGCCGGCGAGGTCGACCTCATCGCCCGCAAAGGCAACCTGATCGCGTTCGTCGAAGTAAAAACCCGCGCGACCTCCGCCGAACTCGACTTCGCGATCGACGAACGCCGCCTCGCGCGCGTTGCCGCAGCGGCGGAGTATCTGATGCCGCGCTACGCCGGACCCGGCGACGACATCCGCGTCGACGTCATCCTGCTCGCCCCCGGCACGCGACCACGCCATATCGAGAATGCCTGGATCGGGTGACGCCGCCCGGTGACTTCGCGCCCGCCCGCGCCTACATGCGCTCGACCGAACAGAAGGAAGACGCATGAGCCTCACCGTCGCCGTCCAGATGGACCCGCTCGACAGCATCAACATCGCCGGCGATTCGACCTTCGCGCTGATGCTGTCCGCGCAGGACCGTGGCCATACGCTCTTCCATTACTCGGCCGAGGACCTGAACTACCGCGACGGCCGGGTCTGGGCGAAGGCGCATCCGGTCACCGTGCAGCGCGTCGTCGGCGATCACTTCAGCGTCGGCGAGCCCGTCAACCTCGACCTCGGCGACGAGGCCGACGTCGTGCTGATGCGGCAGGATCCGCCGTTCGATCTCGGCTACATCACCGCGACTCACCTGCTCGAGCGGATCGCGGACAAGACGCTCGTCGTGAACGACCCCGCGCAGGTGCGGAACGCGCCCGAGAAGGTGTTCGTGCTCGATTACCCGCAGTTCATGCCGCCGACGCTCGTCACGCGCTCGCTCGACGAGGCGCGGAAGTTTCTCGCGGAGCACGGCGCGATCGTCATCAAGCCGCTCCACGGCAATGGCGGCAAGGCGATCTTCAAGGTCGAGTCGGACGGCGCCAACCTGTCGGCACTGATGGAGGTCTTCAACATGACCTGGCGCGAGCCGCACATGGTGCAGGCGTTCCTCCCCGACGTGGCGAAGGGCGACAAGCGCATCGTACTGATCGACGGCGAAGTCGCGGGCGCGATCAACCGCCTGCCGGGCGAAGGCGAGATCCGCTCGAACCTCGCGGTCGGCGGGTCGGCGGAGAAGTCGGTGCTGACGGACAAGGAGCGCGAGATCTGCGCGGTGCTCGGGCCCGAACTCAAGAAGCGCGGGCTGCTATTCGTCGGGATCGACGTGATCGGCGGGACGTGGCTGACGGAGATCAACGTAACGTCGCCGACGGGTATCGTCGCGATCGAGAAGTTCGATGGGACGGACGTTGCGGGCATGATCTGGGATGCGATCGAAGCGAAGGTCGCGGCGCGGTAGTCGAAGCGAGGATACCACCCCGGCGAAGGCCGGGGCCCAATTGGAAAGGTCGCAGTGACGGAGCGCCGCCCTTTGTCATGACCGTCCCCCAATTGGGCCCCGGCCTTCGCCGGGGTGGTGTGATGTCGGTGGAACACATCCGGCATCCCGGCAGTATGTGATACCCATGACCGAATTCATCCTCGATCTCATCGCCTGGGGCGGATATTTCGGTATCTTCCTGTTGATGGCGCTCGAGAACATCGTTCCCCCGGTGCCATCCGAAGTCATCATGGGGCTCGGTGGCATGGCGGTCGCGCGGGGCAACATGAGCGTCGTGCCGCTGATCGCCTGGGGCACCGCGGGTTCGGTCGTCGGCAATTACTTCTGGTATTATATCGGCCGCAACATCGGCTACGAGCGCTTCCGCCCGTTCATCGATCGCAACGGCCGCTGGCTGACGATGGAATGGTCCGACGTCGAGAAGATCCACCGCTTCTTCATGAAGCGCGGTGGTTGGGTGATCTTCGTGTTCCGGTTCATGCCGACCTTCCGCACCGTCATCTCGCTGCCAGCGGGGATGACGCGCATGCCGATCTGGCAGTTCGTGATCTGGACCGCGGCGGGCAGCGCGATCTGGAACACCGTGCTCACCTATGCCGGCATCCTGCTCGGCTCGCATTTCGAGGAACTCGACCGCTATGTCGGCCCGGTCGCGGTGGCGACCTTCGTGGTGATCATCATCGGCTATGGCTGGCGCGTGCTGACCTGGAAGCCGAAGGGCTAGACCCCGCCATGCGGGTGGGCGTTGCGGTACACGTCTATCAAATGCGCGGCATCGACCTGCGTATAGACCTGTGTCGAACTCAGGCTCGCATGGCCAAGCAACTCCTGCAGGGCGCGCAGATCCGCCCCCCGCCCCAGCAGATGCGTCGCGAAACTATGGCGCAGCGCATGCGGCGTCGTCCGATCGCCCAGCCCCAACCGTGCTCGCGCCGACTGCACCGCGCGGCGGATCATGACTGGCGACAACGCCCCGCCCTTCGCCCCACGGAACAACGGTTCGCCGCGCGTAACCGGCCACGGCGTCTGCGCGACATATGCTTCGATTGCCGTACGCACCTGCGGCAACAAGGGCACCACGCGCGTCTTGGCGCGCTTGCCCGTCACCCGGATCGTCTCGCCGAGCGGCAGGATATCGCCCCGCAACGTCAACGCCTCGCCGATCCGCAACCCCGCGCCATACAGCAGCAGCAACACCGCCCAGTCGCGCGCGCCGATCCACGGCTCGGCGGCATCGTCGGCCACCTCCTCAGCCAGCGCGACCGCTTCGGCCGGCGAGATCGGTCGCGGCACGCCCGCCTTCACGCGCGGCCCCCGCATCCGCGGCTGCTCCGCACCTTCGTTCGCCCAGGCGAGAAACCCGCGCACCGCGGACAATTCCCGCGCCGCCGACGCGTTACCCAACCCGGCTTCTCGGCGTTGCGCCAGATACGCTCGCAGGTCTGTCGCGGTTACTCGTGCGAGCGCCCCGCGCGTGATCCGCTCCCCCCAATGTCCGACCAGGAACGCCGTCAGCCGTTCGGCCGACGCCCGATAAGCCCGGATCGTGTGGACCGATCGCCGACGATCACGCCCGAGATGCTCCGCCCAGAGCATCGACGGCGGCAGAATTTCCAGCGTCTGGTCTTTATCGGTGGGCATGTGTGGACAGTAACGCCCCGAACAGGCAAAGAAAATTAACCCAGCCGCTATATTCGAGTTTCATGTCGCCTGTCGATCTCATCACAGACAACTTTTCAGACGAAGCACGGCGCGTGGCTGCGCTTCAGGCCTTGGCGTTGCTCGATAGCGAACCCGAGCGTGAATTCGATGCATTGGTCGCGTTGGCCGCAGAAATGCTGGGTTGCCCTAACGCCTTGCTAACACTCGTCGACAGCAATCGGCTCTGGATCAAGGCTGCGAGCGACGGCGAACGCGGTGAGATCTCCCGCGAAATCGGCATGTGCAATTACACGATCCTCGGCAAAGAACCGATGGTCATCGAAGACGTGTCGAGCGATTTACGATTCGTGGCCAATCCCTGGACGCAACCGCCTGACGGTATTCGGTTTTACGCGGGCGCGCCGGTCAATGCGCGCGACGCGAGCGGTGAATATTATGCGATCGGCTCGATCTGCGTCGTCGATACTGTACCGCGTTCGCTGAACGACGCCGGGCGCAAGGCGCTGACCCATCTCGCGACCTTGGCCGAGGCGATGATCGCCGCGCGGTCCGCTGCACGCGAGGCCATCGCGATTGCCACGACCGCGGATCGCCAGGCGGCTGCGTTGGCCCGTCAGGACCGCGTCTTCCGACAGGCGGAACGGATGGCGGCGATCGGATCGTGGCGCGTGTCGCTGGCCGACGACAAGCTGCAATGGTCCGACGGGGTCTACCACATCCACGGCCTGCCGATCGGCGACCTGCCCGAGATGCCGGTGGCGATGGAATTCTATCCGCCGCATGCCCGCGACGAGATGAACGCATCGCTTCGGCGGACGATCGAAACCGGTGCCCCGTTCGATATCGAAGTCGATTTCAAGAACGCGCAGGGTGAACAGCGCCGTGTCCGCGTGCTGGGCGAGTGCGAGACCGTCGACGGCCAGACCATAGCGTTGGTCGGCGTCTTCCAAGACGTAACGGAACGCCACGCGCTCGAGGTCAATTTGCGGCGCTCGGCGAATACCGATTCACTGACCGGCATCGCCAATCGGGCGGCGTTCGATCGTACGCTCGATGCAGCAATGACGCGGTCGCATGCCGACGGCACGCCGTTGTTGCTCGCGCTGGTCGATCTCGACGGGTTCAAGGCGATCAACGACACCCTCGGCCATACCGCGGGCGACGACGTGTTGCGCGGCGTCGGCCGGATCCTGAAAGCTCCCTGGCTCAAGAACAGCTTTGCCGCCCGCGTCGGTGGTGACGAATTCGCGATCCTGATCGAGGACCCCGGCATGGCCGCGAACCCCGGCTATATCTCTGCCCGGCTGGAGGAAGCGTTGCGCTTTCCGATCGCACTGAATGGCCTCGCGATGGTCAGCGCTGGCACGGTCGGTATCACCGCACTCGACCGCGACTGCCTTTCGGTGCGCGATTTCATCCACCGCGCCGATACGATCCTGTACCAGGCGAAGCGTGCGCGTGTCGGCGAACGACGCCGTCCGAACCGCGACGCCGCGTAAGGCTGCATCGACCAACCCGACGTAAGCGGTTCACGCGGAGTCGATCTGTCCCCATATACGAACACGATGTCGTCCCGTGCCCGTGTCCTGATCCTCAACGCCGCCCTCGGGCCGCTCGACTACCGCGTGCCCGCCGGCATGGAGGTCGGACCGGGCTCAATCGTGGTCGCCCCCCTCGGACCGCGGCAGTTGCTAGGTGTGGTGTGGGAAGCCGAACGGATGCCGTCCGATGCGGAGGTCGGCGACAACCGGTTGCGCAACCTGCTCGCGGTCGCCGACGTGCCGCCGCTGGGGGCGCCGTTGCGGCGGCTGGTCGAGTGGACCGCGGATTATTACCTCGCGCCGGCTGCGTCGGTGTTGCGGATGACGCTCGCTTCGACCTCCGCGCTGGAGGGCGCGCGGACCGCCGTCGAGTATCGTTCGACCGGAGTCGTGCCGCCCCGCCTGACACCACAGCGTGAGCAGGCGCTTGAGCGGATCGGTGATCGCCAGGGCCTGATCCGCGAACTGGCGACGATCGCCGAAGTGAGCGACGCGGTGATCCGCGGGCTGGTGAAGGTCGGCGCGATCGAGGCGGTCGAGGTGAGTATCGACAACCCCTACCCCCTCCCCGATCCGCAGCATCATGAGCCGACGCTCTCAGAAGACCAGCGCGCGGCAGCCGATGTCCTGGTCGCTGGCGTGGCGGAGCATGCGTTCCACCCGACGCTGCTCGACGGCGTCACCGGGTCAGGCAAAACCGAGGTGTATTTCGAGGCGGTGGCCCAGGCTATCCGCGATCGGCGCCAGACCCTCGTCCTGCTCCCCGAGATCGCGCTGACCGAGCCGTTCCTCAAGCGCTTCCACGACCGGTTCGGCTGTGAGCCGATCGCGTGGCATTCGGGATTGCGCTCGACCCAGCGCCGGCGCGCGTGGCGCGCGATCGCGAGCGGCGAGGCGCTGGTCACGGTCGGCGCGCGGTCGGCGCTGTTCCTGCCCTACCGCGACCTCGGGCTGATAGTGGTCGACGAGGCGCACGAAACCAGCTTCAAGCAGGAAGAGGGCGTGCATTATCATGCGCGCGACGTGGCGGTGATGCGCGGCAAGTTCGAGGGGTGCCCGGTCATCCTCGCCTCCGCGACGCCCGCGATCGAGACACGTCAACAGGTCGCGACCGGGCGCTACGCCGAACTGAAGCTGCCCGGCCGGTTCGGTGCGGCGGAGATGCCTACGATCGAGCCGATCGACCTGATCAAGGAACCGCCCGAACGCGGCCGCTGGCTGGCCCCGCGACTGGTGAAGGCGATGCAGGAGACGCTTGAACGGCGCGAGCAATCGCTGCTGTTCCTCAACCGGCGGGGCTATGCGCCGCTGACCTTGTGTCGGACATGCGGGCACCGGTTCCAATGTCCAAACTGCACCGCCTGGATGGTCGAGCACCGCCTGACGCGCCGCCTGGCGTGCCACCATTGCGGGCATGCCGAGCCGACGCCGCGGGTGTGTCCCGAGTGCAAGGGCGAGGACACGCTGGTCGCCTGCGGGCCCGGCGTCGAACGAATCGCCGACGAGGTAACGGCGTTGTTCCCCGAGGCGAAGACGGCCGTCGTCACGTCCGACACGATCTGGTCGCCCGCCAAGGCGGCGGAGTTCGTCGGGCGGATGGAAGCCGGCGATATCGACATCGTCGTCGGCACGCAGTTGGTGACCAAGGGCTATCACTTTCCGAACCTCACCCTGGTCGGCGTGGTCGATGCAGACTTGGGGCTAGACGGCGGCGATCTGCGGGCTGCGGAGCGCACGTTCCAGCAGATCCGGCAGGTGTCGGGGCGCGCCGGGCGTGGCGAAAAGCCGGGGCACGTGTTCATCCAGACGCATAGTCCAGGGGCACAGGTGATGCAGGCGCTCATCACCGGCGATGCCGACGCGTTCTACGCCGCGGAAACGGACGCAAGGAAGGACGCAGGCGCGCCGCCGTTCGGGCGCTATGCCGCGATCGTGGTGTCGTCGGAGGACCAGTCCTGCGCGCACGAGACGGCCAAGCTCGTCGGCCGCAGTGCGCCGGAAGTCGACGGCATGCAGGTCTACGGCCCCGCCCCCGCCCCGCTGGCGATGCTGCGCGGCCGGCATCGCTACCGACTGCTCGTCCATGCGCGGCGCGCGCTGGACGTGCAGGAAGTCATACGGGATTGGCTGGGGAAGCTGGAATGGCCTTCCAAGGCGCGGGTGACGGTGGACGTCGACCCGTATAATTTCCTCTGATCGTGCGGGCAACGCGGCCTTAACGCTCCGCCCGGTATGCGTGCCCGATGACGCCGTCCCGCATCGCACCCATCCAGTGGCTTCGCGCACTCGCGGCGACGCTCGTGTTGCTAATGCACGCGTCCGACATAATCGATTCCGGGCCGGTCGCAGTGACCGGCAAGTTCGTACCGTCGGTCCCCAATCTGTCGATGTTCGGTGCGAGCGGGGTCGACCTGTTCTTCGTCATCAGCGGGTTCGTCATGGCCCAATCGCTGGCGACCGCGGACGCTGATTCGTGGCGGTTCCTGGCAAAGCGATGGTTGCGGATCGTACCGTTGTTCGCGTGCGTCAGCGCAGTCTACATGCTGATCATGCACGACCCGTTGACCGCACCGGCGGCGTGGATGTCGATCACCGTGCTGCCCGTTCTCGACGGAGCGGGCTACCATGTTCCCGCGCTGTATCCCGGCTGGACGCTCGGGTTCGAATTCGGGTTCTACGCCATCGTGGCGGTTGCCATGCGGGCGCCGCAGCGCCGTGTCGAAATGCTGCTGGCCCTCACGGCGGCGCTGGCGCTGATCGGCAGCGTCGTTCATCCCGGCTGGGCACCTTTGAGGCTGCTGCTGAACCCGCTCCTGCTCGAATTTGCGCTCGGCGTGGGTGTGTGGATGGCTTGGCGCAGCGGGATCAGCGCACGCTATGCGACGCCTGCGCTCGTCATCGGGACCGTGCTGCTGGTGGTCGGGATCGCCTTCGGGCTAGGCGTGCCGCTCTCACTTCAGATCGAAGTTGCCGTTGCCGGTACCTCGGGTCTCGCGCGAACCTGGACGTGGGGCATTCCCTGGGCACTGGTGGTAGTCGGGGTGATCGACACATCGGCGGAGGGACGGTTCGAACGGATCGTCGCACGCGTGGGCGATGCGTCCTATTCGACGTACCTGACCCATCCCTGCCTGATCGCGCTGCTCTGGATGGTCGGAGGCTATGCCCCGACCATGTCACCCTATCTGTTCGCGCTGGCGTTCATCGTCGCATCGACGATGCTGGGATTGGCGGTGCATCGGTGGATCGAGCGGCCGCTGCTGGCGCGGTTGCAGCGTCGCCCGTCAGTATCGATCAGGCGAGCACCAGCGCTCGCCTGACAGGAGTTACTCGCCGGCGTGTTCGGCGAGGACGGTCAGGCCCTTGGCATTGACCTCGGCGAAACCGCCCTTGATCGCGATGACCTCGGGGGTGCCGTTCTGCGTGCGGAAGATCTGCACGCCGCCGTCGCGGACCGTCGACATGAACGGCGCATGGCCTTCGAGGACGCCGAAATCGCCTTCGGTGCCGGGGACGACGACCATGTAGACCTCCTCCGAGCGGACGAGCTTTTCTGGCGTGACGAGTTCGAAATGCAGCATGTCTATCTTCTCACTCCCTCCCCTTCAGGGGAGGGTCGGGGTGGGGGAGTGCGGCAGGCGCGACGCGCGCGGTCAGGCCCCACCCCAACCCTCCCCTGAAAGGGGAGGGAGCAGTTTGGCTTAAGCTTCCGCGGCCATCTTCTCGGCCTTGGCGACGGCTTCGTCGATGCCACCGACCATGTAGAACGCGGCCTCTGGCAGGTGATCATACTCGCCCTCGACCACCGCCTTGAACGACCGGACCGTGTCCTCGAGCTGCACAAACTTGCCGCTGATGCCGGTGAAGACCTCGGCGACGTGGAACGGCTGGCTCAGGAACTTTTGGATCTTCCGCGCACGCTGGACGGTCAGCTTATCCTCTTCCGACAGCTCGTCCATGCCGAGAATCGCGATGATGTCCTGCAGCGACTTGTACTTCTGCAAAGTCGACTGCACCGCACGCGCGGTGTCGTAATGCTCCTGGCCGACGACGCGTGGCTCGAGCAGACGCGAGGTCGAATCGAGCGGATCCACTGCCGGGTAGATGCCCAGCTCGGAGATCGCACGGTTGAGGTTGGTGGTCGCATCGAGATGCGCGAACGACGTCGCCGGCGCCGGATCGGTAAGATCGTCGGCCGGCACGTACACAGCCTGCACCGAAGTGATCGAGCCCTTGTTGGTCGACGTGATGCGCTCCTGCAGCGCGCCCATGTCGGTCGACAGCGTCGGCTGATAGCCCACCGCCGACGGGATACGACCGAGCAAAGCCGAAACCTCTGCGCCCGCCTGCGTGAAGCGGAAGATGTTGTCGACGAAGAACAGCACGTCCTGGCCTTCGACGTCGCGGAAATACTCGGCGATCGTCAGGCCCGACAGCGCGACGCGGGCACGTGCGCCTGGCGGCTCGTTCATCTGGCCGAACACCAGCGCGACCTTCGAGCCCTCCGACTGCGGATTGCCATCGGCATCCTTGGCGATGACGCCCGCGTCGAGGAACTCGTGGTACAGATCGTTACCCTCGCGGGTACGCTCGCCGACGCCTGCGAACACCGACGTGCCGCCGTGCCCCTTGGCGATGTTGTTGATCAGCTCCTGGATCAGCACGGTCTTGCCGACGCCAGCGCCCCCGAAAAGCCCGATCTTGCCGCCCTTCGCATAAGGTGCGAGCAGATCGATGACCTTGATGCCGGTGACCAGGATCGCGCTCTCGGTCGACTGGTCGACGAACAAAGGCGCCGAAGCATGGATCGGGGCGGTCGTCTCTGCGCCGACTGGGCCACGCTCGTCGATCGGCTCGCCGATGACGTTGAGGATGCGGCCGAGCGTCTTCGGGCCGACCGGCACGCGGATCTGCGAGCCGGTGTCGGTGACGGTCTGGCCGCGGGTCAGGCCCTCAGTGGCGTCCATCGCGATCGTGCGAACGGTGTTCTCGCCGAGATGCTGCGCGACTTCGAGGACGAGCCGGTTGCCGTTGTTGTCGGTTTCGAGCGCCGACAGAATGGCGGGCAAATTGTCGGGGAAATGCACGTCGACGACCGCACCGATGACCTGCGAGATGCGGCCGGTGTTGTTGGTGGCCTTGGGGGCGAGCGTGGTTCCGAGGGTCTCTGGGGCGGTTGCCATTGTCTGCTTCCTTGGACTTACTTGAGCGCTTCGGCGCCCGAGATGATTTCGACCAGCTCGGTCGTGATCGCGGCTTGGCGGGTACGGTTATACTGGATCGAGAGGCGCGTGATCATATCGCCGGCATTGCGCGTGGCGTTGTCCATCGCGTTCATGCGCGAACCCTGCTCCGACGCTGCGTTTTCGAGCAGCGCGCGGAAAATCTGGATCGCGACGTTGCGCGGCAGGAGATCGGCGAGGATCGCTTCCTCGTCGGGCTCGTACTCGACCACGGCTTCGGCGGGTGCACCCGGCTTGGCTTCCGCACCGGGGATCGCCGACAGCGGGATCGGGATGATCTGGATACCGGTAGGCACCTGCACCAACGCCGAGACGAACTTCGCATAGAACAGATGCGCGACGTCGAACTGGCCTTCGCCGAAGCGCTTGATCAGGTCTTCGGAGATTTCCTGCGCATCGCTGAACGCGAGCCGCTTGATCTGGCCCATCTCGTGATCGGCGAGGATGTCGTTCGGGAAGAAGCGCTTGATCACGCGCCCCTTCTTGCCGGCGACGTAGAACTTCACGGTCTTGCCCGCCGCGATCAGCTCCTCGGCCTTGCGGCGCGCGGCGCGGACGATGTTGGTGTTGAACGCACCCGCTAGGCCACGTTCCGACGTCGCGATGACGATCAGGTGGACCTGGTCCTTGCCCGTGCCCGCTAGCAGCGGCGAGGCGCCCGGCGCGATGCCGACGCGCCCCGCGAGGCTCGCCATCACCGCTTCGAGACGCTCGGCATACGGACGCCCGGCAACCGCCGCGTCCTGCGCACGGCGCAGCTTCGCGGCGGCGACCATCTTCATCGCCTTGGTGATCTTCTGCGTCGACTTCACCGAGCCGATGCGGATCTTGAGGGCCTTAAGTGATGCCATCTTCTCTTCCTGCTCCCTCGCCCCTCCGGGGAGAGGGTTGGGGTGAGGGGCTGCCACGGGAGCGGCACCTCGCGGTACTACCCCTCACCCCGACCCTCTCCCCAGCGGGAAGAGGGAGTTTTACTTAAGCGAAAGTCTTCGCGAACGCTTCGAGCGCTGCCTTCAGCTTGTCCTTCGCCTCGTTACCCAGGTCGCGGGTATCGCGGATCAGCTTCAGCACGTCGGCGTGGTTCGCGCGCATGTCGGCCAGTAGCGCCTGCTCGTAGCGCGTCACGTCGGCGACCGGCACCTTGTCGAGATAGCCGCTGGTGCCAGCGAAGATCGACACGGTCTGTTCCTCGAACGGCAGCGGCGAGAACTGCGCCTGCTTCAGCAACTCGGTCAGGCGCGCGCCGCGGTTGAGCAGCTTCTGCGTCGACGCATCGAGATCCGACCCGAACTGCGCGAACGCCGCCATCTCGCGGTACTGCGCCAGCTCGAGCTTGATCGAACCCGACACCTTCTTCATCGCCTTGGTCTGAGCCGCGGAGCCGACGCGCGACACCGACAGACCCACGTTGATCGCCGGACGCACGCCCGAGAAGAACAGGTCGGTCTCGAGAAAGATCTGGCCGTCGGTGATCGAGATCACATTGGTCGGGATGTACGCCGAAACGTCGCCCGCCTGCGTCTCGATGATCGGCAGCGCGGTCAGCGAGCCGCCGCCATTCGCGTCCGACATCTTCGCCGCACGCTCGAGCAGGCGGCTGTGAAGATAGAACACGTCGCCCGGATACGCCTCACGGCCGGGAGGACGACGCAACAGCAGCGACATCTGGCGGTAGGCGACCGCCTGCTTCGACAGATCGTCGTAGCAGATCAGCGCGTGCATGCCGCGATCGCGGAAATACTCGCCCATCGCGACGCCGGTGTACGGTGCGAGATACTGGAGCGGTGCGGGGTCCGACGCGGTCGCGGCAATGACGATGGTATATTCCATCGCGCCATTCTCTTCGAGCGTCTTGACCAGCTGTGCGACGGTCGAGCGCTTCTGGCCGATCGCGACATAGACGCAATACAGCTTCTTCGACTCGTCGTCGCCGGCGTTGGCGATCTTCTGGTTGATGAACGCGTCGATCGCGACGGCGGACTTGCCGGTCTGGCGATCGCCGATGATCAGCTCGCGCTGGCCGCGGCCGACCGGGACGAGTGCGTCGATCGCCTTGAGACCGGTCTGGACCGGCTCGCTGACCGACTGGCGCGGGATGATGCCCGGTGCCTTCACTTCGACGCGGCTGCGCTCGGTGGTGTGGATCGGACCCTTGCCGTCGATCGGGTTGCCGAGACCATCGACAACGCGGCCGAGCAGCTCCTTGCCGATCGGCACGTCGACGATCGTGCCGGTGCGCTTGACGATGTCGCCTTCCTTGATCTCGGAATCGCTCCCGAAGATCACGACGCCGACGTTATCGGCCTCGAGGTTGAGCGCCATGCCCTGCACGCCGTTCGAGAATTCGACCATCTCGCCGGCCTGGACGTTGTCGAGGCCGAAGATGCGCGCGATGCCGTCGCCGACGCTCAGCACCTGGCCGGTCTCGCTGACCTGGGCCTCGGTGCCGAAATTGGCGATCTGATCCTTGATGATCTTCGAGATTTCTGCGGCGCGGATATCCATTAGCTTAGCCCTTCATCGCGTGCGCGAGAGTGTTGAGACGCGTCTTGATCGACGAATCGATCATCTGGCTGCCGACGCGGACGACGAGTCCACCCAGCAACGATGGGTCGACGCTGAGGTCGACGGAAACTTCACGGCCGACGCGCTGGCGGAGCTGATGCTTCAGCTCGATCACCTGCTCGTCGGTCAGCGGATGCGCGGACGTCACCTCGGCGGCGATCTCACCGCGATGCTGCGCGGCAAGTGTCCGGAATGCCTTGATGATCTTCGGCAGCGCGCCAAGCCGATGGTTCTCGGCGAGGACGCCGAGGAAGCTCTTGGTGGTCGCATCGACACCGAGTTCGTCGGCGACCGCGGAGACCGCCTTCACGGCAGCGCCACGCGACACCATCGGGCTGGACGTCAGCGTACGGAAGTCCTCCGACTGCGCGAGCGCGTCGCGCACGTTCGCCAGGCTCGATTCGACCGCGTCGATCGTCTTGGCGTCACGGGCGAGTTCGAACAGAGCCAGCGCATAACGCCCGCCCAAGCTCGCCTGAATGGCGCCGCCGACATTACCGGGGGATGTCTCCACGGACCTTTGAATCCTCGCCTGAAACCGAAAATAGTGCCGCCCCATGGGGGAAGAGGGCGCGAAAGCACCTCTCATGGGACGCGGCGCGGCTAGCATCGGGTTCGCGGATTGGCAACCCGGCGGGAGGGCTAGAGGGGCGGGTTTGTGACTGTTTTGTCATTGATCAGGGGTTGAAAGGCCACGATTCCTCTCCTCTCCGTCATCCGCGCGCAGGCGGGGATCCTTATCTTCTGGAATCGGCGCTTTCACCGCACGGCCTGCCACTATGGGTTCCCGCCTCCGCGGGAATGACGGTATTGGCAGGCGTTACGACCAATCGACGAGGACGCAAGAATGACCGGCACGATGGAAACGATGACGATGTCCGACGGCGCGACCGTCGCGGTCTATCATGCGCAGCCGACCGGCGAGCGCCGCGGTGGCCTCGTGCTGGTGCAGGAGATCTTCGGCGTGACCGACCACATCCGCAACCTGTGCGACGAGTACGCCGCCGACGGCTACGAAGTCCTGGCCCCCGCGCTGTTCGACCGCGAGCATCCTGGCTTCGAGGCGGACTATTCGGGCGACGGCCTCGCGCGTGGCGTCGAACTCGCGCGGCAACTCCACCCGTTCGACCTGTCGCTGAAGGACGTCCAGACCTGCATCGACACGCTCGCCCCCGCCGGGCCGGTGTTCGTGGTCGGCTATTGCTATGGCGGCTCGGTCGCGTGGTTCGCTTCGATCAAGCTCACCGGCGTCGCGGCGGCGAGCGGCTATTATGGCAGCATGATCCCGGCGGCGGCGGACGAGGAACCGAAGGTGCCGGTGATCCTGCACTTCGGACGCCACGACCACGGTATCCTGATGGAGGGGGTCGAGCAGGTGATCGCGAAGGATTGGCCCAACGCGACGGTGTATGTCTACGAGGCGGGCCACGGGTTCAACTCGGACCGGCGTAAGGATTATCACGAGCCGAGTGCGGATTTGGCGAAACAGCGGACGCTGGACCTGTTCCGCGCCAACGGCGGCTGAGCGGCTGCATCCTATTGACACCACCCCGGCGAAGGCCGGGGCCCAATTGGAAAGGTGGCAATAATTGGGGGACGCGCTCCGTTAGCAACGTCCCCCCAATTGGACCCCGGCCTTCGCCGGGGTGGTGGCTCTCGTAGAGTGCTCACGAGGAAGAATCCGGCGCAGGGCAGCATCACAGACGTGAAGGCCACTCCCTGCTTCCTTGTTCTCCCGCGAAGGGGGGAGCCCAGTCTGGGTCCCCGCCTTCGCGGGGAAACAATTCTATTTCGCTCGGTCGAGATTACTTCTCTAGAAAATCCGCCCCCAAACTGTCCGCCTTATGCGCCTCGATCTCCTTCAACCGCGCCGCCAGCTTCGTCGTCACCGCATCATACCCCCAAGCCCCCAGCACCAGATGCCGCGGCGGGTTCGCATCCTCGGTCAGCGCAATCATAGCTTCACCGGCCCGCACCGGGTCACCCGCCTGCGTCCCGCTAACCTCCCGAGTACCATCCAGCCGCTTGCCCGCCGTATCGGCGTAGTCCGCGATCTTCACCGGCGTCTGCTTCAGCGAACGCCCAGCCCAATCCGTCCGGAACGGCCCCGGCTCCACGCACGTCACCTCGATCCCAAGCGGCTTCACCTCGGCGAGCAGCGCGTCCGACCACCCCTCCACCGCATGCTTCGACGCGGCATAATAGCCCGACCCCGGGAACCCGACCTGACCCGCCACCGACGTAATGTTGATGATATTGCCGCTTTTCTGCCCACGCATCACAGGCAGAACGGCCCGCGTGAGCGCGAACAACCCGAACACGTTCGCATCGAACTGCGCGCGGATCTCGGACTCGACGCCCTCCTCGACCGACGCCTGATAGCCGTAACCCGCATTGTTCACGAGCACGTCGATCCGCCCGAACTTGGCCTTGGCCTGCGCCACGGCATCGTCGATCTGCACCTGCTCCGTCACGTCGAGCGACAGCGCCAGCGCACGATCTTCGGCACCCTCCGTCAGATCGGCGACCCGATCCGCATCCCGCGCGGTCACCACCGCACGCCAGCCGCGCGCGAGCACGAGCTTGGCGAGTTCGCGACCGAAACCGGTCGAGCAGCCGGAAATGAACCAGACGGGCGTGTCGGAGGCCATGAGACATCTTTCGTTAGGGGATATGCACGGAAGAACGGCCGGACCACCGATTGGCTCCGCTTTGACCGCAAGCCACGGGATGCGCGCGCCGCGCGACCGGCTATACCGATCCAATGAGCACCGCCCCCGACACTGACACCGCCTGGACCGCGTTCGAGCGCCGCGACCGCGCGTGGGACGGCCGGTTCGTCGTCGGCGTGAAAACCACCGGCATCTACTGCAAGCCAAGCTGCCCCGCGCGCCACCCCAAGCGCGAGAACGTCACCTTCCACCCCGACGCAGCCAGCGCCCGCGCCGCCGGCTTCCGCGCATGCCTGCGCTGCACGCCCGACGAAGTCGGCCGCGACCGCACCGCCGTCGCCGCAGCCATCGCGCTGCTCGAAGCCGCCGAAGACCGCCTCTCGCTGGACGAGGTCGCCGCCAAAGTCGGCTACGCCCCCCATCATTTCCACCGCCTGTTCAAGCGCGCCACCGGCGTCACCCCAGCCGCCTATGCCCGCGCGCTCCGCACCGGCCGTGCGGCAAACGCATTATCGAAGGATTCGACCGTGACCGAAGCGATCTACGACGCCGGCTATTCCGCCCCCAGCCGCTTCTACGAGGCGGACGCGAAACGGCTCGGCATGGCGCCCAGTGCCTGGGCGCGCGGCGGCGAGGGCGTCACGATCCGCTGGACCACTGCCGACACGAGCCTGGGCGCCTTGTTCGTCGCCGCCACCGACAAGGGGTTGTGCCGCGTGTCGTTCGACGAAGACGCGGACGAACTCCGCCGCCGCTTCCCCAACGCCACGATCGAGCTCGGCGACAAAGCCCTCGCGGACCTGACGGCACAAGTCGTCGCGGCGGTGGAATCCCCCGAGCGCGACCAAGACCTCCCGCTAGACGTCCGCGGCACCGCGTTCCAGGAGGCGATCTGGCAAGCCCTACGCACCATCCCGATCGGCGAAACCCGCACCTACAGCGAACTCGCAGCCCTGGCCGGCCGCCCCGCCGCGGTCCGCGCCGCCGGCACCGCGTGCGGCCAGAATCCCGTGTCGATCGTCATCCCCTGCCACCGCGCACAGCGGATCGGCGGTGCACTGGGCGGCTATGCCTACGGGCTGGACCGCAAGCGCGCACTACTCGCCTCCGAGGCTCAGCGCGCCGACTTGCAGGAATAGACGAGCTTCTCGTTCGGCAACGGCGGCAACACCGCACGCACCGCAGCCTGCTGCCCCGTGAGCCGACTCAACGCCGCCTCATCCATGTTGCACACGTTCGGTACGACGCCCCGCGCGGTCCGCGCTGCTTCCATCCCCGCCGCCGACATCAGATAGCGCGTGTTCGAATAGACGCGCGTCGCGGGATCGAACGACAGCACCGAGACGGTCTGCTCGGCGTCGGGCACCAGCACGCGGTCCCAGCGACCATTCGCGCCGACATATTGCGTCTTGCCGTTCACACACCCCTTCGCGCCCCAGTCGATCGGCACGTCCTCGCTGGACGAGATCGTGATCCGGCTGCGCTCCGGGATCAGCGTGCACATCAGCTTGCCGAGCGCGGCATCGGGCGTCGATATTCGCGTCTTGGGCAGCGCGGACAGCGGCACGTCGACCTCGCCCGAAGGCCGCAGCACGAATACGACGATCGCGACCAGCACGCTCAGCCCGCCGATACCCAGCGCCCACACCGCCTGCCGCCGCTGGCCACGCGATTCGAGCAGCCCCGCGCTTCCGATCACCAGCGCCCCCGCCACCAGCAACAGCCCGGCAAGCGCCATGACGTTCTCGCGAGCCCGCCCGGCCTCGGTCCGCGCCTTCTCCAGCGCGACCTCGCGGGTCATCGCATCCTGCGTCGCCGCGTCGCGCTTGGCCGACGCCGCATCGGCGGTCGCCTTCGCATCCGCGTCGGCGTCCTGCCGCAAGCGATCCTCGATCGACGTGCATCCCGTTCCGATCGACGCATAAGGCTGTTTCGCATCGCGCAGAAAACCGGCCAGCTCGGTATCCGCTATCGCGAACCCGAACGTCGAATCGCCCTCCTCGCCGCGCGTGATCGCCGAATTCACCCCGATCACCCGCCCACACCGGTCAAGCAGGGGACCACCTGAATTGCCCCGGGCGATGCTCGCCGTGTGCAGCAGAACCTCGACGCTACTCAACACCCGGCGACCGGAGAGCACGCCCTCCGACCGCACTGGCGTCATCGGCCGGATATAATCCGCTGCTGATCGCGCCGTCGCCAAGTCGACGTTACCGGGGAAGCCGAGCGACACCACGGGGTCGCCCTCGGTCATCGGCCCGGTATACAGCGCGCTCGGCGGCAGGCGCGCGCCGGTGAACTCGATCAGCGCCAGATCGCGCTGCGAATCATACGCGATCACCTTGCCCTGGTAGGATTTGCTGCCCTCGGTCGGGACGATGCCGACGACGACGTTGTCGGGATAGCGCTCGGCGAGATCGACGACGTGCGCGTTGGTGACGATCCGGTTCGGCGCGATCGCGAAGCCGCTGCCATGGCCGAAGCCGACCACCTGGTCGTCGACCACCGCGATCGTCACGACGCGCACGACGCCGCGCCCGGTGGCGGCGATGTCGTCCGCAGATGCGGAGCTCGCCAACCCGAAGGTGAGCGCGAGAAGAAGCAGCAGGCGGATCATGTGCCTGCCTTCGGGGAGTTCGCGGCGGCGATCAACCCTGACCATCGCACCGCGCGACAGCGGCGCTTTCACGCGCCTGTTTTGGTTAGCAAATTATCAAGCCTTCGCGCCTAACCCGGTCGGCATTCATCCAGGGATACAGGCATGAGCGCATTCGGGCGTCGTAATGGCATCAGCGGGGGGCAGTCGGCCCGTCCCGCATTCGGCGTCGCGCGTCCGATGCAGGGAAGCTCGGGCAGCAATCCCGTGGCGCGCGCGGAACCCGAGGGCGGTGCCCAATTCCCGCCGATCGATTCGCTGCCGATGCCCGGGGAGACTGACGGGTTCAGCTCGGGCATGATGCCCGCCGGACAGCTGGACGCGATGCAGCGCCTGTCCGATCGCCAGAATGCGAGCGGGGAAGCGGGCAACAGCCGGACCGAGGGCTTCGAACAGTCGATCCACAAGATCAAGGAACAGGTGCTCCCGCGCCTGCTCGAACGCGTCGACCCGGAGGCCGCGGCAACGCTCAACAAGGACGAGCTGGCCGAGGAATTCCGTCCGATCATCGGCGAAGTACTCGCCGAGCTGAAGCTGACGCTCAACCGCCGCGAACAGTTCGCGCTGGAAAAGGTGCTGGTCGACGAACTGCTCGGGCTCGGACCGTTGGAAGAGCTGCTGGCCGATCCGAACATCACCGACATCATGGTGAACGGCCCCGACCAGACCTATGTCGAGCGCAAGGGCAAGCTCGAACTCGCGCCGATCCAGTTCCGTGACGAGGAGCATCTGTTCCAGATCGCGCAGCGGATCGTCAATTCGGTCGGCCGTCGCGTCGACCAGACCTCGCCGCTGGCCGATGCGCGTCTGAAGGACGGCTCGCGCGTCAACGTCATCGTGCCGCCGCTGAGCTTGCGCGGCACGGCGATCTCGATTCGTAAATTTTCCGCGAAACCGATCACGCTCGACATGATGGCCGGGTTCGGCTCGATGTCGCCCAAGATGGCGACTGCACTGAAGATCGCGGGCGCCTCGCGCTTCAACGTCGTGATCTCGGGCGGTACCGGCTCGGGCAAGACGACGATGCTCAACGCGCTGTCGAAGATGATCGACCCGGGCGAGCGCGTGCTGACGATCGAGGACGCCGCCGAGCTTCGCCTGCAACAGCCGCACTGGCTACCGCTCGAAACGCGTCCCGCCAATCTCGAAGGCCAGGGCGAAATCTCGATCCGCGATCTCGTCAAGAACGCGCTGCGTATGCGTCCCGACCGGATCATCCTAGGCGAAATTCGTGGCTCCGAGTGTTTCGACATGCTCGCGGCCATGAACACCGGTCACGACGGTTCGATGTGCACGCTCCACGCCAACTCCCCACGCGAGGCGCTCGCGCGTATGGAGAACATGGTGATGATGTCCGACATCAAGGTGCCGAAGGAAGCGATCTCGCGTCAGATTGCGGATTCAGTCGAGCTGATCATCCAGGTGAAGCGCCTCCGCGACGGCTCGCGCCGGGTGACCAACATTACCGAGGTGATCGGCATGGAGGGCCCGGTGATCGTCACGCAGGAGCTGTTCAAGTTCGAATACATGGACGAGTCGGCGGACGGGAAGATCCTGGGCGAGTACCGGTCGATGGGGCTGCGGCCGTATACGCTGGAGAAGGCCAAGCAGTTCGGGTTCGACCAAGCGTATCTGGAGGCGTGCCTGTAGGGGCGAAGCGTGCCGAAATCGAGTATCTCTAGCTCCACTTCCACCACCCCGGCGAAGGCCGGGGCCCAATTGGGAAGGTACCAAAAACGGGGTGCTGCCCGACGTTATCACCGTCCCCCAACTGGGCCCCGGCCTTCGCCGGGGTGGTGTGCTCTGCAGGCGTTGCGCGCATCTCGGTTGGGCCTTCATCGGCCTGATTATCACCAGTTTCCTAGAGCTAGGTTCGGCAGGCTAGCCCGCCTTATACCGTTCCCTCGCGAACGCGGGGGGCCAGGATCCACGAACGTCTCCGCTTGTGACACTGGCCCCCCGCGTTCCTGGAAGGACAATTATTGTTTCGCCAGGCCAGGCTTAACTGGACCAAGATAAAGCGCACCGTGCCAAGCGGATACTGTCTCGCAGGCAAGCACGCCGCATCGCTATCCACCCCGTCTCCGCCCCGCCCCGGCGAAGCCCCCGCTTGTACCCGTCCCCCGACTCGCTAGGGGACAGCGCCACATGCGTCGTGCCCTGCTCACTCTCGTCCCGCTGATCGCGGTCCTCTTCGTCTCGGCGCGCGAGCCCTCGAAATCCGCTCCGGCAACCGCGACCTCCCCCGCCGCACGCGACCGCGGCGTCTACCATCTCGCGGCGGACGCCGAAGCGCGCTGGATCGCGTTCGACCTCACCCCCGGCAACCAGATCCGCTTCAAGATGCAGCTCGACGGCCGCGACGTGACCGCGATCCTCGACACCGGCGTCAGCTACACGCTGCTCGCCAAGGCCTCTTCCGCGGTCGATCCCGCCAAGCTGGTCGCGGGTGGCAGCGCGACCGCGATCGGCGGATCGGTCGCACTCGGCTGGATGCCGACGCGCTCGGTCGCGCTCGGGGGCCTCGCGCGGACCGGCGGCGGCGTGACTGTCGCCGATCTGCCCGCGATCGCCACGGGCAGCGCGTCCGCGGTCGACCTGCTGGTCGGTGCCGACATGCTCGCCGGCCATGCGCTCGACATCGATTACGCCGCCAAGCGCTTCCGCCTGCTCCGCTCCGGCCGCCTGCCGTTCAAGGGCGAGAGCGCACCGCTGCGCGTCTCCGCAGAACGCAGCGTGTATGAAAGCGCGCTCACGCTGGGCGGCCGGCGCCTCGCGCCGATCGTGGTCGATACCGGCGACGGCTCGTCGATCACCGTCACCGCGGCGGGATGGCAGGCGGCGGACCTGAAGGCGTTGCGCACCACCAGCGCGATCGCGTTCGGGCTCGCCGGCCCGGCGGTCAGCGGCCTTGCGATCGTTCCCGAGATTCGCGTCGGCGAGATGATCGCACGCGAGGCCGAGGTCCGGATCGAGCCGGCCGGCGGCTTCTCGCAGGCGATCGGCACCGCCGGGCGGATCGGCTCCGGCTTCCTCCAGAATTACCGCGTCCTGCTCGATCCCGGCGCACGGCGCATGGTGCTCAGCCGAGGTCCCAAGGCCGACCTGCCGCCGCCGCGTTCGACCAGTGGCCTGCTCATCGGCATCGAGAAGGACCGACTGAAAGTCCTTCACGTGATGCGTGGCGGCCCGGCGGCGGCATCGGGCTGGAAGGACGGCGACCTGATCTGCACGATCGACGGCACACCCGTCACCAGCGGCTATTCGACGAGCCCGATCGCGTCATGGACGGCGGGTATGCCCGGCCGTGTCGTGACGCTCGGACTGTGCGACGGCACCATACGCAAGCTCGAATTGACGCATTTTTATTAGGACTGCCCATGTTTAGCCTGCGTCACCGATCGGGGCAGGCAATTCTGCTGCTCCTCGTCGCCTTCGCGCTCCGTAGTCCGTTCTTCGGCAATCCGGTGATCCATAGCGACGAGCAATTCTACCTGCTGGTCGGCGATCGCCTGCTGCACGGCGCATGGCCATTCGTCGACATCTTCGATCGCAAGCCGGTCGGCCTGTTCCTGATCTTCGCCGCCATCCGCAGCGTCGGCGGCGATGGCGTGCTGATGTACCAGCTTGCCGCGACGCTCGTCGCCACCGCCACGGCATTCCTGGTCGCGCGGATCGTCAGCCGCCTGTCTTCCGATGATGCGAACCCGGTGGCGAGCGTCGGCGCGGCGCTGATCTATCTCGTGTGGATCATCGTGTTCGACGGTGCGGGCGGGCAGTCGGCAATATGGGGCAATGCCTTGATGGCGGCCGCCGCGCTGCTGGTGCTCGATACGACGCGCGGCCACCGGCATATCTCCTTGCGCGGTGCCGGTGCGATGCTGCTGATCGGCCTGGCGATGCAGATCAAGTACACCGCCATGTTCGAGGGGATATTCTTCGGCCTGACGCTGGTGTGGGCCGCGTATCGCGAGGGGCGGTCTATCGGTCGCCTGGCGGCCGATGCCGGATTGTGGATCGGCGCAGCGCTGTTCCCGACCGCGCTTGCCTGGGCAGTCTATGCCGCGGCCGGCCACGGCGACGCCTTCGTCTTCGCCAATTTCCTGTCGATCTTCGGTCAGCAGGACGACGATACGCTCAGCTCCAACCTGCTGAAGCTGCTGGGCGGCGTGGGCATGAGCCTGCCGCTCGCCTGGCTTGCGTGGCGTGGCCGTCGGGCGGGAAGCTTCGCGCTCGGATGGCTCGCGGCAGCGGTGATCGCGATCCTCATCATGCACACGTTCGAGCTGCTCTATCTGCTGCCCCTCGCGCTGCCGCTGTCGGTCGCGGCCGGCACGGGGCTGAGCAGCCCGACCGTCCGCACGACCATGGTCCGCCTTGCCGCCGTACTGGTGTTCGGCGCGCTCGCGGCGACAATCATGACCAGCGTCCGCATCGGACGGCGCGGCAATGCGCGCCAGATCGCGGAACTTGTCCAGATGATCGGCCAGCAACCCCGCGGCTGCATGTTCGCCTATGGCAGCGAACCGATCCTCTATTTCCTGACCCGGTCCTGCCTGCCGACGCCGTATATCTTCCGGAGTCATCTGGGCCAGGCGGCCGAATCGCACGGCACGGGGATCGATCCGGTCGTGGAAGTCGCGCGGTTGCTCGCAGCCCGGCCCGGCGTGATCGTCGTACGCGCGCCCAAGCCCACCACGAACCTCGCGACCCAGGCGCTCGTACTGCGCGCGATCGCCACGCGGTATCGACTGGTCGGCTCGGTGAAGATCGGCGGGTTGCCGCAGAGCGTCTATCGACTGCGCACCGACGCTGCCCGTTGACGAGGCGCGGTTACCTCAGGTCTTGAACGCGAGGCCGATCGTCACCGCGAGTCCGATCAGCGCCAGCATCTGGACGGTCGGCCAGTCGACCCAGCCCACCGAATCCGGGTCGCGCCGACGGCGCCGTCTGCGTTCGCCAAGCCCCGCCACAACGGCCAGCACGGCCAGTCCGCCGCTTGCACTCCACAACACCGGCGCCCCCATCAGTCCAAGCGTTCAGCCGAGCTTCTCGACCTTTTCCTGCAACTTGGCGAGTTCGTTGCGCAGCGCCGCAATCTCGTCGTCCTTGCTGGCGGCGGGTGCAGGCGCAGGTGCGGGCGGCGTCATCGCCTGTGTTGCGGCGTCGAACATCTCGAGGTTGCGCTTGGCGATGTCGGCGAAGGGCGAGTTCGCGAACGCGCCTTCGACCGCGGACTTGAACTGGTCGTGGTTGCGACGGAAGCTGTCCATCGACGCCTCCAGATAGCCGGGCACCATCGTCTGCATCGAATCGCCGTACATGGAGATTAGCTGGCGCAGGAAGTTCACCGGCATCATCGTCTCGCCGCGGCTCTCCTCCTCCATGATGATCTGCGTGAGGACGTTGTGCGTGATGTCCTCGTCGGTCTTCGCATCGACCACCTTGAAGTCGCGTCCCTCGCGAGTCATCGTCGCGAGATGATCGAGCGTGATGTAGGATGACGACTCGGTGTTATAGAGCCGCCTGTTGGCGTACTTCTTGATGATGACGATTCCGTCGGCAGCCTTTTGCTTCTTCATGGATCCCCCGTCTTATGTTTGAAACGGAGGCTACAGTCTTTGATGACGCACCGCAACAAGGTCCGAGGCCCTTACCCTTGTTCCTTTCCGTGCTGCGCAACGAGACTGCAGCATCGCCGGAACGCATGGCCCGCGCGCTAGCGGGATTGCGCGCTTATCAGGGCGCACCGCGAGAGGAACGCCCTGTTCCGCGGCCTGCGATCCACCGCGCCGGCCGGGTCGCGCTGCGCGACTATGGGGGCGAAGGGCGTCCCGTCGTGTTCGTACCATCGTTGATAAACCCGCCTGACATCCTCGATCATTCGCCCGAGTCTTCGCTGGTGCAATGGATCGCCAAGCAAGGATTCCACGTTTGGCTGGTCGACTGGGGATCGCCCGGCGACGCGGACCGCGACCTCGATCTGGCGGCGCATGTCGAGCGGTTGCTCGTCCCGCTGCTCCAGGCACTCCCCGAGCCGCCGGTACTGGTCGGCTATTGCCTCGGCGGTACGCTCGCACTGGGCGCCGCTGCGATCACGCCCACCGCCGGTGTCGCGACGATCGCCGCCCCGTGGCACTTTGCTGGTTATGGCGAAGGCCGTCCCACGCTCGCCGCGACCTGGGCCGCGGTCCAGCCCGCCGCCGCGATGCTCGGCCTCCTCCCGATGGAAGTGCTCCAGGCCGGCTTCTGGCAACTCGACCCGACACGCACGATCGCCAAATACGAAGCCTTCGCCGATCTCGCCCCAGACAGCGACGCGGCCCGCGCATTCGTCCGGCTCGAGGACTGGGCCAACGCCGGCGCGCCCCTACCCTACGCCGCCGCCGCCTCGCTGTTCGAGGACTGCATCGCCAACGACCTGCCCGGCAAGGGCCGCTGGGAGATCGCTGGCACCCCGGTCGCCCCGCTCACACTAGCCTGCCCCACGGTCGAGTTCGTATCGCTCAGCGACCGCATCGTCCCCGCCGCCACCGCGATCGGCCTCGCCGACCGCCGCGATCTTGGCGCAGGCCATGTCGGCATGATCGTCGGCCGCTCTGCACGCGCGCGCCTTTGGGAACCGCTCGCCAACTGGATCGCCGCGCTCGGCTGACCTACATGGGGTCCAACCATAGAGGATCCCGACATGACCGACCTGAACCCCCACGACGTCGTCATCACCGCCGCCAAGCGCACCCCCGTCGGCAGCTTCCTCGGCGCGTTCGCGAGCGTACCCGCGCACGAACTCGGTCGCATCGCGATCGAAGCCGCGCTCGAACAGGCGGGTGTGGCCGGCGAAGACGTCTCCGAAGTGATCCTCGGCCAGGTCCTCACCGCAGCCCAGGGCCAGAACCCCGCCCGCCAGGCCTCGATGGCGGCCGGCGTGCCCAAGGAAATCCCCGCCTGGGGCGTCAACCAAGTCTGCGGCTCGGGCCTCCGCGCGGTCGCACTCGCCGCACAGGCGATCCAGACCGGCGACGCGACCATCGTCGTCGCGGGCGGCCAGGAATCGATGTCGCTCTCCGCGCACGCCCAATCGATCCGCGGCGGCCAGAAGATGGGCAATCTCAGCCTCGTCGACACGATGGTCAGCGACGGCCTGACCGACGTCTTCAACGGCTATCACATGGGCATCACCGCCGAGAACCTCGCCGAGCAATACCAGGTCACGCGCGGCGAGCAGGACGCCTTCTCGGTCGCGTCGCAGAACAAGGCCGAGGCCGCACGCGGATCAGGCCGTTTCAAGGACGAGATCGCGCCCGTCACGATCAAGGGCCGCAAGGGCGACACCGTGGTAGCCGACGACGAGTACATCCGCGCCGGCGCGACGATCGAGAGCGTCTCCGGTGTGAAGCCGGCGTTCAAGAAGGACGGCACCGTCACCGCCGCCAACGCCAGCGGCCTCAACGACGGCGCCGCCGCGCTCGTGATGATGCGCCGCGACGAAGCCGAACGCCGCGGCTCGACCATCCTCGCGACGATCAAGAGCTGGGCCTCGGCCGGCGTCGACCCGTCGATCATGGGCATCGGCCCCGTCCCCGCCACAAGGCGCGCGCTGGAGAAGGCCGGCTGGACGCTAGCCGACCTCGACCTGATCGAAGCTAACGAAGCCTTCGCCGCCCAGGCACTGTCGGTCGGCAAGGAACTCGGCTGGGACGCATCGAAGGTCAACGTCAACGGCGGCGCCATCGCGATCGGCCACCCGATCGGCGCCAGCGGCGCCCGCGTCCTGACGACGCTGATCTACGAGATGCAGAAGCGCGATTCGAAGAAGGGACTCGCCACGCTTTGCATCGGCGGCGGCATGGGGATCGCCATGTGTATCGAGCGGTAAGACCCCAAAATCCCGTAACTTTGTATCGATAGCGCTACCGGGTGTGACAAATTGTGACGATTTTGTCACATCCGGTTGCAAACGTACAGGTGAGCTCATCTCAACCTGAACACAGGCTTGCCAGTTCGCTGCTATGCGGGCTGTATGTCACCCATAACGGCAAAAGTGCCGGAAAATGGGGGACATTAATTGTCTAGAGCACGTGATTTCCTATCTGCGACGATCCTTGCGGCCGGAGCTGTCATCCTGCCGTCCGCGGCATCCGCGCAGGTCGCACCCGCGACGGCCGGAGGAGTGCCCGACGGTGCTAATTCTCAGGCTTGCACGCCAACCCCGGGGTCGCCTTGCCCGGACGGCACGACGCTGGAGAGCGCAGACGGCCAAGAAGCCAAAAATGGTGAAATCACCGTTACGGGCTCACGCATTCGTCGCCCTAACCTAGACTCGGCCGTCCCGATCACCTCGATCGCTGGCGACGTCTTCTTCCAGCGCGGCAACACCAACGTGGGTGACACGCTGAACGATCTGCCGCAGCTGCGCAGCACGTTCTCGCAGCAGAATCCCGGCTCGGGCATCGGCATCGCCGGTCTCAGCCTGCTCGATCTTCGTGGACTCGGCACGTCGCGTACACTGGTGTTGGTCAATGGCCGTCGTCACGTTCCAGCCGATATCCTTAACAACGCGGTTTCGCCCGACGTCAGTTCAATTCCGAACGACCTGATCGAGCGGGTCGACATCGTTACCGGTGCTCAATCGTCGGTCTACGGCTCTGACGCGATCGCCGGTGTCGTCAACTTCGTGCTGCGCGACAGCT
This sequence comes from Sphingomonas sp. Leaf230, assembly GCF_001421745.1. Lineage (GTDB taxonomy): Bacteria > Pseudomonadota > Alphaproteobacteria > Sphingomonadales > Sphingomonadaceae > Sphingomonas. The sequence continues at coordinate 264,624 of NZ_LMKW01000011.1, forward strand.
ACGACGGCGCGCAGATCCGCGGCCAGGCTGGCGTTTCCGAAAAGGGCTTCGGCGGCAATCAGTACGTGTCGGCGATGGTCGGCAAGAACTTCGCCGATGGCCGTGGCAATTTGACGCTGCACGGTGAATACTCGCATCAGGAGCGTGTTTTCGGATCGGACATTCCCTCGTTCCGCCGCGTTGACGGACTTGGCATCGTCGATGTTGATCCTGCAGGCCTGCCCAACGGCAGCGACGGTTTCCCAGATCGTATCTTCCTCCGCGACATCCGTAGCGCCGCCATTAACCGCTATGGTCTGGTCCCGATCACGCAGCTGTCGACCAACCCCGGTTGCGGTACGGGGATCGGCTCCACCAACGGGGCGCCCGGCACAACGGGTGGCACGGCGTATAACTGCACCTACGTCTTCTCGCAGGACGGACGCCTCACGCCCCAGACCGGCACCCGTTACGGCCAAGGTATCATCGGCGGCATTCTCGGCGGCAACGGCCAGACCGGTCGAGAAGGTCAACTTTTGTCGGTGCTGCCGTACCAGCAGCGGTTGAACTTCAACCTCCTTGGCCACTTCAAGGTCAGCGATGCATTCGTGCCCTTTATCGAAGCCAAGTGGAATCGTGTCGATGCGGTCGGATCCAACGCTGGACCGTCGTTCATCCAGGGGACTTTTAGCCAGTTGGATCTGCGCGAGCGCGTTCGCCTCGACAACCCGTTCCTCAATCCGGCTGACCGCGCAACGCTTGCCAATGCAATCCTAGCGTCAGGCTGCAACACCAGCCTGACGGCCGCCTGCTCGCCGACGGGAAGCCGCTCGACGTTCGGCGGTCAAGGTATCGGCGGCCCTCTGAACGCAGCGGATCGCGCGGCAATCGCAGCTGGAACCTATCGCTTCGTGGACTCGCGTGTCCTTGCCGACTCCGGAATTCGCGACGAGAAGTTCCGTCGTGACACCTACCGGATCGTCGGTGGCGTACGCGGCAACTTCAACGACGACTGGAACTACGAAATCTCGGGCAACTACGGCAAGTTCAAGGAAGACACGACGACGTTCGGCTATCTCGACAAGCAGCGCTTCCTGCTGTCGCTCGACGCAGGCCGTAACCCGGCAAACGGCCAGATCCAGTGCCGCGCACAGTTCGATGCGGCTTCCGCGGTGCCGTTCGCCGGCAGCGACGCGCGTCTCGCCAGCGACATCGCGGCGTGCGTTCCCTACAACCCGTTCGGTGGCGCGGACAACTCGGCAGCGGCGAACTACTTCCGCTACAACGCCCGCCACAAGGCAAGCCTGTCGCAGCTCGATATCCAGGGCTTTGTCGGAGGCGATCTGAGCCAGCTGTTCGAACTGCCGGGTGGTCCGATCGGCTTCTCGCTCGGTGGCGAATATCGCAAGGAGCGTGCACGTTACCAGAACGATCCGTTCGTCGAGAGCGGCGCGACCAATGCGGTCATCATCGGCGAGTTCGACCCGCCTGCGTTCGAGGTGAAGGAAGCGTTCGGCGAAATCCGCATTCCGCTGTTGAAGAACATGCCGTTCTTCCACGAACTGACGTTCAACGGTGCAGGGCGCGTGTCCGACTACAAGGGCTCCGTCGGCACGGTCTATACTTACAACTTTGGCGGAGAATGGGCTCCGATCCCCGACATCCGCTTCCGTGCGAACTACGGCAAGTCGGTTCGTGCACCGAACGTGTCGGAAACCGGCTTCCCGGCAGTGCCCAACTTCGCACCGGGCTTCCTCGATCCTTGCGCGTCGGGCAACATCGCCAACAACCCCAATCGTGCGGGCAACTGCCTCGCCGACCTCGGTGCCGGCTTGCTCGCAGGACTGCCAAACGTCTCATATTCGCTGAACATCATCAGCGGCAGCAATCCGAACCTGGATGCCGAGACCTCTAAGTCGCTCACTCTGGGCGGCGTGTTTACCCCGCGTGCCGTGCCCGGCCTGTCGCTGAGCGTCGATTATTATGACATCAAGGTGAACAACGTCATCGTCTCGCTGACGGCACAGACGATCGCTAACAACTGCTATGACCAGGCTACGACCAGCAACATCTTCTGCTCGCTCTTCACGCGCTTCCGTGGGCCAGGCACCGGATCGTTCGGTGAGCAGCCGGGTCAGATCCTCGGCAACTCGCTGGTGTCGGCAGGCGTAAACTTTGCCAAGCGCGTCCGTCGCGGCATCGACGTCAACGTCGGCTACCGTGCGGAAATTGCCAACGACGTCCGGATCAACTCGAGTGTGATCTATGTCCATGGCCTTGAAAGCAGCAACTTCGAGAACCCGGCAATCCCGTCATTCGAGAACAGGTTGCTCGGCGAACTCGGCGATCCGGTCGACGAAGTCCGCTTCGACACCGACCTTAGCGTAGGTGCGGTCAGCTTCGGTTATCGGCTCCGCTATATTGGGCCGATGTGGGTGAACGCGTACGAAGACTTCAACGCGCTGCAATCGGCATGCACGCCTGCCGGTTGTCCACCAGTCAACGCGGATTACTCGGATATCCGCAAGTACCCGAACGTCTTCTACAACGACGTACGGTTCACCTGGAACCTGTCGAACCAGGGCGGTGCCGGCGATGACTTCCAGTTCTACTTCGGTGTCGACAACGTTCTGAACAAGCTGCCGCCGCTCGGCAGTTCCGGCACCGGCGCCGGCAGCTCGATCTACGACATCCGTGGGCGTAACTTCTATGCGGGCGTCCGCGCACGCTTCTGATCCGGTTCCAAACGAACCAGACGTGCGATATTGTGGGGTCGGTGGTTTCCACCGGCCCCCTTTTTTTTATGGGTGACGAATGATCCACGATCCCGTTGCGCAAGCCGATCGCCTGCTCGCCGCAGGCCGCGTTCGCGACGCCGTGATGCTGATCGAGCAGGCTGGCCATTCGGGCAACATCGATGCGCTGTTCCGGCATGCGACGTGGAAGCTCGCGGGTACTCCCATCCCGCGCGATTTGCCCGGCGCGCGCGTCCTGCTTCGACAGGCGACGTCGCTGGGCAATCCAGAAGCGGCGCTCGTCGAGATCGCACTGACTGCGAACGGCAGTGGCGCCCCAGCGGATTGGGCCGGCGCCCGCGCTTTGCTCGACGCGGCGGCGGGAACCGATCAGGTCGCCGCCGACCAACTGACCCTGCTTGATGCAATGACGCTAACCAAAGACGGTGCGCCAATCGATCCACCACGCGCGCAGAGGATCGGCGAGAACCCCGACGTTCGGCATATCGCCCGGCTATTCACGCAGGAGGAGTGCCTCCATATCGCCCAGTGCGCGGCCGATATGCTTCAACCCGCGACGGTCGCCGATCCGCGGACCGGGCGTAACGTCGCCAACCCGGTCCGCACGTCCGATGGCGCCGTCATCGGCCCGACCCGCGAGACGCTGGTCGTCCAGGCGCTGAACCGACGCCTTGCGGCCGTCACCGGGACAGACTGGCGGCAAGGCGAAGCGCTGTCGATATTACGCTACCAACCCGGCCAGCAGTTCCGACCGCATGTCGATGCATTGCCGGTCACGAGCAACCAGCGCATCCGGACTGTCCTGGTCTATCTGAACGAAGGCTTTGCTGGCGGCGCGACCTATTTCGTGAACAACGCACTCAGGGTGACGCCACGCACCGGCGATGCGATCATCTTCGACAATGTTCGCGCGGATGGCTCGATCGATCCGGCGACGCAACATGCGGGAGAACCGGTCACCGCCGGGGTCAAGTGGCTCGCAACACGCTGGATTCGCGCGCGACCGTTCAGTGTCTGGACCGGCCCCGAAAACGCGGCATGATCGCTCAATTCCACATCCGCACGAACCGGCCGCCCAGCCCTGTCAGCAACTCGTACTGGCTCATGCCTGACGCCGCCGCCGCCGCAGGAAGTCGATAGTCGAACGACACCCAGTCCCCCTCGATCTCGTCCCCCGCCAGGGCGATCGCCACCAGGTCCATCGAAACGCGGCCCAGAACCGGCAAATCGTTGCCCGCAACGGACGACGCTGTTCCGATATTGGAAAAACCCCGCCAATAGCCGTCCGCATAGCCGAGGTTGACGATTCCCACCTCGGTATCGACAGCCGCATACCACTGCGCATTGTAACCGACGCTCCCACCCCTGGAGACGCGACGCCGTTGTAGTATCTGCGCTTCGGGCCTGACCACTTGTCGGATCAGATCGCCCAGTTCGGGCCGGGGGATGCCGCCATACAGAGCAAGGCCGGGCCGTGTCAGGTCGAACGCATATCGCTCGCCAAGCGCGACTCCCCCCGAGTTTGCCAAGCTCATGCGTTTAGCCATCGTCCTACCGACCAACGCCGCAAACCGGTCGCGCTGTTCCGCGTTCATCAGCGAATCCTCGTCAGCGCAGGCCAGGTGGCTCATCAGCGTTTCGATCTGGAGCCCGTCGAGTAGGCCGCTTGCGACGTCGTCCGCCGACACGCCGAGGCGGTTCATGCCGGTGTCGACCATGACGTCGCACACGCCGCCCCCGGCTGCCTTCCAGCGCGCAACTTGTGTCGGGGTGTTGAGGACCGGGCGGGCGAAGCTGGCGGCTGCGGCGGGCATGTCTTCCGCGCGGACGCCGTGGAGGACGGAAACCGTCAGGCCCAGCGGCGCGAGTTCGGCGGCTTCCTGCCAGTTCGAGACGAAGAAGTCGCGGCACCCTGCGTGTGCCAGGCGGCTCGCGACTTCGATCGCACCGAGACCGTAGCCGTTCGCCTTCACCGCGGCGCCGCACGCTGCGGTGCCGCTCATGCGGTCGAGCGTGCGCCAGTTCTGGACGAGAGCGTCGCCGTCTAGGCGCAGGCGGAGGGGGGCATGAATATCGATCACCCGGCGTGGGATAGTGCCGCGGGCGCGGCGCGTCGACCGTCTATGCCGCCTCGATGCGTCCGACCGGCACGAGCAGGCAGCCGTTGCCGTCGTCCAACCCGGCCACCCGGACTCCGAATACATCGCCGAGCGTTTCCGCGGTCATCACCTGGGCCACGGGACCGAACGCGACGACGCGGCCATCGGCGAGCAGCAGCGCGTCGTCGGCCGCGCGCTGTGCCTGGACGAGGTCATGGAGGACGATCGCCACCCCTGCCCCGCCGAGCGCATAGCCTCGCAGGCGGGCGAGCAGGTCGATCTGGTGCGACGGGTCGAGGCTCGCGAGCGGTTCGTCGGCGAGCAGCCAGCGCGGCTCGCCCGCCAGCACGCGCGCAAGCAGGACGCGCGCGCGCTCGCCGCCGGAGAGTTCGCCGACCGGGCGATCGGCGAGGTGCGTGGTCTCGGTGTCGTGCATCGCGCGGTCGACGGCGTCGCGGTCTTCGGGCGACGGGGCAGCATGGGCGCCGAGGTGCGGAAGGCGGCCGAGCGCGACGACATCGCGCGCAACGATGTTCCAGTGGACCGTTGCGTCCTGCGGGAGATAGCCGATCGCGCGTGCGCGGGCGCGCGGGTCCATACTGGCGACGTCCTGCGCATCGAGGCGGACGCTGCCGGTGCTGCGGTCGACGAGCGCGGCAGCCGCCTTGACAACCGTGCTCTTGCCGGCGCCGTTGGGGCCGAGGATCGCGGTGACTCGGCCGGGGCGGAGATGCGCGGAGACGTCGTGGAGGACGGTACGTTTGCCGAGCTTCACGCGCAGTGTGTCGATAATCAGATCCATGCGCGGCCCCGTTCCTTGACCAGCAATCCGAGGAAGAACGGCGCGCCGATCATCGCCATCGCGACGCCGAGCCGTACTTCGCCAGCGCCGGGTGCGAGGCGGACGAGGCTGTCGGCAGCGAGCACGAGCGCCGCTCCACCGAGTGCGGAGGGGAGTAGCAAGGCGCTCGGGCGGTGGCCGAAGATCGGCCGCAGGAGGTGCGGTACGACCAGCCCGACGAAGCCGATCACGCCGGTCACCGCGACGCCTGCGCCAACCACTAGGCCGGTGCCGAGCACCACCAGCAACCGGACGCGACCCATCCGTATGCCTAGCGAGCGCGCCGCAGTCTCGCCGAGCGACAGCGCGTCGAGACTGCGGCCGGTGAGCATCAGCAGCACGGCGCCGACGACCATCGGCGGGAGCGCGAGCGTCACGTCGTCCCAGCCGCGATCGGTCAACGCGCCCATGATCCAGTCGATCACCTCGGCGACCGCATAGGGGTTCGGCGCGATCGAGATCAGGAACGCAGTCAGCGCGCCGGCAAGGCTCGAGAGCACCGTGCCCGCGAGGATGAAGGTGATCGCGCTCGGCGACCGCCATGTCAGCGCGGCGAGCAGCGCGACCGCACCGCCTGCGCCCAGCATCGCGGCGGCGAAGATCGCGGGGCTCGAGCCGAGCCCGAACACGATCGCCGCTACTGCCGCGAGCGCTGCGACCGACGACACGCCAACGACTGCCGGGTCGGCGAGCGGGTTGCGGAGATAGCCCTGCAGCACCGCACCCGACAGCCCGAGCGTGGCGCCGAGCGCTAGCCCAAGCACCGCACGTGGCAGACGTAGCTCGAGAATGATCCACCAGCGCGGGTCGGTCGAGAACCAGGCAGAGGCCGGCACCCAGACCTTGCCGCAGCCGAGCGACAGGCCGAATAGGAGAATCACAAGCAGGACGAGCACGATAACTTTGAGCGTGCGGGTCATCGAAACGCCTCCTCGCCCATGCCGACCACCGCCACCACCCCGGCGGAGGCCGGGGCCCAACTGGGGGACGGTCGTGACGGCGCGCGGCACTCCGTTACTTCCGCCATTCCAATTGGCCCCCGGCCGCCGCCGGGGTGGTTCTGGTATAGTCGCCGCATCACAGCCCCGCCCGAATGGCGGCGAGGCGTTCGAGCGCCGGTGGAATGGTCGGGCCGCCGCAATTGATCAGGACGCGCGGGAAGACGGCTTGCGGCGTGTTCGGCAGCAGGCGGCGGCGCAGTGTCGTGCCACGGCTGGCGCGTTCAGGGGCGATCACGACGGCGGGCGGCTGCGTCACGATCGTCTCGGCGGACAGCGTGCCGGTATGCGTCAGGCCGTAGCTCGCGGCGGCGTTGCGAAAGCCGACACGCGTCATCATGTCGTTCAGCAACGTGCTCCCCCCGGTCGCGAGATCGCCGCTGATATAGAGCAACGCGCTCGGCGAAGCGCCATCCTTGCGGCTCCAGCGTACCACTGCGCGGTCGATCTCGGCATTGATCCGCGCGCCGCCCATCGGCGCTCCGGCAGCGTCGGCGATCTGCGTCACCTGCGCCTGGCTCTCCGCGATCGAGTCGGGAATGCCGACCAGCAGCGTCTTCAGTCCGGCGCGCGCGTAGGCCGCCTGAGTCGCGGGCGGCGTGTAGGTGCTGGCGATGACCAGATCGGGGTGCAGCGCGATCACCTCCTCCGCGGTCCCGGCGATCCCGCGGAACCGCCTCGCGACGGCGATCGGGATCGAGGTCGCGGAGGGATCCTGCGAATAATGGCTGATCGCGGCGATCCTTGCGGGCGGCAGGATGCGGACGAGCACCGAATCCACGCACGGATTGGTCGAGACGATCCCCCCGCCTCCGCTCGCGGCGACACCTGGGGGCTTGCCGCAGCCCCCAAGCAGGAGCGCAAGGAGAATCGCCGCGCGCCTCACTTCAGGCGCAACCGCACGCCGCCATAGGCCGCGCGGCCGTAATTACCGTAGCCTGCGATCGTTTCGTACCGCGAGTCGGTCAGGTTATCGACGCGGCCATAGACCGCGAACCGCTCGCCGATCGGCAGTTCCGCACGCACGCCGGCCAGCGCATAGCCGTCGAGACGTGTGGTATTGCTCGCCTCGTCGAAGCTGTCGCCGACCATCGTAACGGTGCCGCCGACGGAGAGGCCGAACGCGAACCCGTAATCGGCGTCGACGCTCGCGGTGTGCCTGGGCCGGCGCGCGAGATCATTGCCGAAATTGTCCCCGATCGAGCGGTTCTCGGTATCGATATAGCTGTAGTTGGCGGTCAGTTTCAGCGCGTCGACCGGGCGCAGCGCGAGCGTAAACTCGACGCCATCCGCTTCGGCACGCGCGACGTTGTCGTAGACGCCAAACGGGCGATTGGCGCAGATCGAACTGGGCGTCGTCAGCTCGGTCGGGCTGCAATCGCGGAAGTCGATCTGGTTGCGCGTGCGGCGATTGAAGTAGGTCACCCCGACGCGGCCGCGGTTACCGAGGAAGGCTTGCTCGACGCCGACATCGAAGTTGCGCGCGGTCTCCGGATCGAGGCCGCGGTTCCCGTAGTCGGAGAAGAGCTGGTACAAGGTCGGTGCCTTGAAGCCCTCGCCATAGCTCGCGCGGACGGTGGTGCCGGTCCGCAATGCCAACGCTGCGTTGGCGCCGAACGTCGTGTGGCTGCCGAAATCGTCGTGGTCGTCGTTGCGGACGCCGCCGGTGACCGTGAGGACGTCGAGCGGCTTGACGATCAGCTGGCCATAGACGCTGGTGATGCCGGTATGCGCGAAGGTGACGCCGTCGTTGAAGCGGCTGTTCTCGCGCTCGACGCCGGCGACGACGCGCACTTGGTCGAGCGGACGGAAGTCGCCCTGATATTCATAGCGTTCGCTGCGGCCGCGGCCGAGAAACGTCACGTCCCCACCGGGCTGCGAGTAATTGTCGCGGTTGATATCGGCGATCGTGAACGCCACGCGGTTGTTGAACCGGCCGTCCGCGAAGTTCGCGTACAGCCCCGCATAACCGTACAGCTCCTGGGTGGTGGCGTAGGCGGGACTGTCGGCGACCACGTAGGTCTTCGGGTCGAAACCGTCGTCGATGTCGACGCGGCTGTCAGCGAAATAGCCGCGCAGGTCGAGGCCGATGCCCGGCGCGAACTCGACGCCGACCCGCCCGGTCGCGCCATATTGGCGATAGCCGTCGCGCTCCGTGCCGCTCGCCGCGGACGAGATACCGTCGGTGCGCAGATATCCGCCGGTCAGCGATCCGGACACAGGACCCGATTTGCCCGACACGCCCGCGCTCGCGAACACGCTGTCGGCATAGCCGTACTCGGCGTTGGCGCGCGCCTGCACGCCTTCGGTTGGCGCGGCGGTGATGATGTTGACGACGCCGCCGATCGCCTGGCTGCCCCAAGGCACCGAGTTCGGGCCGCGCAGGATCTCGATCCGCTCGACCGAGCTCGACAGGAGATTGCCGAAATTGAAGCCGCCGCCGGTCGACGACGGATCGTTGACGCGCACGCCATCGATCACGACGAGCGTCTGGTCCGCCTCGGCACCGCGGATGCGGACGCTGGTCAGCGCGCCGACCGTGCCGTTGCGCGTGACCGTGACGCCGGGCGTGGTCGCGAGCAGGTCGGAGACGATGGTGGTCTGCCGGCGCTCGATCTCGGCGCGGTCGATCACGGTCACGGCTTGGCCGATCTCGCTCAGCGGTTGCGCTGCACGGGTCGCGGTGACGACGATTTCGGGGGCGTCGGGGTCGGGAATGTCCTGCGCATAGGCGGGCGATGCGATCGCCGCGGCACTCAGGAGAAGGAAGAATTTCGTCATCGGCTGCGTCCTAACCAGAACCGCCAGCGACCATTCGCCGGGCGGCCAGACGTCTCTCGCTCGAGGAAACCCGGCATGACCGGAGCACTCGTCCGCGCCGGACACCCGCCCGCGCAGTGGATCGACCGTGAGAGGCAGGTCTCCTGGCTTCCGGGTCGCCGCGCCCACCCCGCCTTCCCAGGTCGAGACCCAGTGGCATATTCGGGGTGGCCGCTATCCGGTCACAGTTGCGGGTACAGCGCCGGTCTTGCGGACATATCCGCGCACCGACTTCCCTTTTGATCCCGTCGCCGGGAACCCTTCACGTAGGCGACATTAGTCGCGCGCCAGACACGGGTCAACGCGGCGCCTATTCATCCTCCCCGCCGGACGGAGTGGCGCTGAGTCAGCAGGCTCATGGTCCATCCCACCACCCCGGCGAAGGCCGGGGCCCAATTGGGAGACGTCGATAACGGAGCGCGGTGGCTCGTTATTGCCACCTTTCCAATTGGGCCCCGGCCTTCGCCGGGGTGGTGGCTTTAATGAATGGCAGTGCTCGCCCAAAATGTTCTCCCGCGAAGGCGGGAGGCCAGTCTAGTCCCCGCCTTCGCGGGGAAACATGCTGTCTTCGTTTCCCTGGCAGGGAGGATATCACCGCCCCCCGTAGCGCAGCCCGACCCAGATCGTCCGTGGCGTCGCGCGCTCGACGATGTTCGCACCGCTGATCCCCGCCTCGACGCGCTCGTCGAACAGATTCTCCCCGCGCACCTCCGCAACCAGCGAGCGCATGATCGGCAGCGCCGCATACCCGTCCAGCGTCGTCGCCGGATCGAGCACCCGCGTATTCTGGTCGTCATCGAACTGCCGCCCGATATGCCGCACCGTCAGCGACAGCGCAGTCGCATCGCGCCGCCAGTCTACCGTCCCCGACACCTGGTCGCGCGGCGTCTGCGCCGGTCGCAAGCCGTCCAGCGCGGCGGTGATCCCCGAACCCTCGACCTTCGAATTCGTGTGCGACCAAGATGCCTGCGCGCCAAACGGCCCCGGTCGATACGACGCATCCAGCTCGAACCCATGCGCGCGGATCGCGTCGAGGTTCTGGCGAACGCGGTAGGTCGTCACCCCCGGCAACACCTGCGGCGGGTTGGTCGTCGTGACGTTCGCCACCGCATCCTTCAGCCGGTTGTAGAAATACGTCGCGGCGATGCTCATCCCCGGCGCAGGCGTCAGCGTCACCCCGCCCTCGACACCGGTCAGCCGCTCCGGCGCCAACAGCGCGTTCGCCGCGGTCGCATCGTTGCCGACACGGAACGGGCGATACAGTTCGTTGAGCGTCGGCAACCGCCACCCGCGATACCCGGCCGCGCGCAGCGTGATCGCCTCGACCGGCTGGTACGCAACGCCTGCCCGGCCGGTCGTCTCGCTGCCGTCGCGATCCGCATACCGGAGGTTGGTCAACGCCGCGCCACCCGCCAGCGGCCGCTCGGACAGATAGCCACCGTCGATCGACCACCAGTCGACCCGGCCACCCAGGCTGAACGTGAAGTCGCCCGCGACCAGGCTCCCATCCGCGAACACGCCGGTCGTCGTCGTGCTCCCGCCAGCCTCGCGCCGCCGCGTCGGCACGGTATTGACGAACGTATACAGCTCTTGCGTCTTGCCGCTGACCTCGCGAACATCCGCGCCCAGACGCAGCGTGATGCTCTCGCCCAGCGGCGGCGCAATCTCGATCCGTCCGCCAAGCCCGGTCGCGGGCGTATTATACTGATTCAACGACTGGATCGCGGTCGACCGCGCGGCATTGATGCTGTTGAAGCTGCTCGCGAACGCGCGCGTCTGCAGATACGCCAGCGCCGAATACCCCCAGCGCCCGCGCCCGATGAGCCGGACGCTCGCGTCCGCGCCTTCGCTCTTGTTGTCGGTAAAGTCGCTCCCCCGGTCGCGCCGATCGGTGAACGCGCTCGCATTCATCTGCAATTCGGTCTTCGAGCCGATCCCGACGACGGTCCGCAGCGCGCCCGACGCCTGCTCGTACGGCGCGGCGCGATCGACGATTCCCCGGCTTTCCTCGACGGTCGGCGTGAAGCCGTCCCCGCGCGCATAGGCTCCGGACAAGGTCGCAAACCCAGACCCGTGCACCAGTGCCGCAGAGCCCTGTGCATCGACCGAATCCCGGCTGCCATACGCGACACTGCCCTGGAAAGGCGCCGCCTGGTCCGGCGTCGCGCTCTCGAGCTCGACCGTCCCCGCCAACGCCCCCGGCCCCTGATACCCGCTCCCGCCGCCGCGCGTCACGCGAATGCGCCCGAGCCGCCCCGTCGCATACGCCGGAAACGCGACCCAGCCGCCGAACGGATCCGCCTGCGGCACGCCGTCGAAGATCAGCAGCGCGCGACTGGAGGCATTGCCGCCGATCCCGCGCAGCGAAATCCCCTGGCTGGTCGGGTTGGCGCTGCGTGAGTCCGACCGACGAAACTGCTGGAGCCCCGCGACGTCGGCCAGCACGCTCTCCAGCCGATTGCTCGCATTCGCCTGTATCCGCGCACGATCGATAGTGACGACGTCGTACGCACGATCGCCGGGCGCATCGGCCAGCCCGCGCCCGGTGACGACGATGTCAGCCTGCTGGTCGCTAGGCGCGACAGTCGTCTGCGCGAACGCACCCCCGGACGAAATCAATACGAAGGCAAGCGTAGAGAGCGAGATACGGATCATCGCCGCCGCATGGCAGCTTTTCGGCCCGCCCGGAATACACGTCCGGCGTCAGGCCGCGCCAAGCTTCGCCGCGTTGCGCGCAATCGCCGCCGCGCCGCCAAGAACCACCGCATCCTCGACGAAACCCGTCGGCGTCTGGCCGTACTGCGACATCGCCGCCATCCGCGCACGCCAGCCCGGATAGGACGCGGCCACCGCCGTCAGTCCGCCGACCGCTGCACCGATCCACCGCTGCCGCCGCGGGACGAGCGACGCGCCCGCGATAGCCGACGTGACGAACCGCGCGGCCAGGCCGATCGCGACGATCCGGTCGGGCGCGGTCTTCTGCTTGTCCCCTGCCATCTCGCCGATCGCGAGCGCCAGCGCACCCGCCGCGACGATGGGATGCGACAGCAGCTTCGGCGCACCATTGTCGGCGGGCAGTTCGTCGCGAGCGGCGGCGATGGCGACCGCGGCGAGCGGCGTCATCGCGCGCTGGCCACCGACGAGGCCCATCAGGAAGGATGCGAGCATGATGATCTCCGGAAAAGCAGGTTCAATCGCATTAACGCACGCGGGACCAGCCGGGGTCCGCCGCCGATCCCCTTGATTCGACAGGGAAACCTGAACGCATGTCGGTCGTTCATCGCGGTATCTCCCAAAGCTTCAGGACACAGATCGATGAGATTCGATGGTAAGATCATAGTGATCACCGGTGCCGCCTCCGGCATCGGCGAAGGCGCCGCGCGTCGTTTCGCCGCGGAGGGCGCGACGCTCGTACTCGGCGACAAGGACACGGACGGTCTCGCGAAGGTCGCCGCCAGCCTCGACGGCACGACCGTCGAAACGCTCGAAACCGACGTCTCCGACATGGCCGCCTGCGAGGCGCTCGTCGCCCGCGCGATCGATAAGTTCGGTCGCATCGACGTGCTGGTCAACGATGCCGGCGTCGACCATCTCGGCAAGCTCGACGAAGGCGACCTTTCCGAATTCACCAAGGTCATCGAAACCGACCTCTACGGCGTCGTCCACATGAGCCGCGCCGCGATTGCCACGCTGCGCGCGAACAAGGGATGCATCGTCAACGTCTCGTCGGTGTCGGGCCTCGGCGGCGACTGGAACCACAGCTTCTACTGCGCCGCCAAGGGTGCGGTGACCAACTTCACGCGCGCGCTCGCGATGGACGAGGCGAAGCACGGCGTCCGCGTCAACGCGGTGAACCCCTCGCTGACCTACACCGCGCTGACAGCCGGTATGAAGGACCAGCCCGACCTGATCGCGAAGTTCGAGGAGCGCATCCCAATGGCACGCGGAGCACAGCCCGAAGACATCGCCGGCGCCATCGCGTTTTTGGCTAGCGCCGACGCGCACTATATAACTGGGGTCAACCTGCCGGTCGACGGCGGCCTGTCCGCCTCGAACGGCCAACCGGCGCTCTCCTGAGCGCGAGAGGATCACCATGACCGACTATAAGAAAACCGACGAGGCGATCGCCAAGCTCACGCCCGAGCAGTTCCACGTCACGCAGCAGAGCGGCACCGAGCGGCCGGGCACCGGCGAATATCTCAACACGCGCGAGCCCGGCCTCTACGTTGATATCGTCTCGGGCGAGCCACTGTTCGCGTCCGCCGACAAGTTCGATTCGCATTGCGGCTGGCCGAGCTTCACCAAGCCGATCATGCCCGAGCACGTCGCCGAACTGCACGATCGCAGCCACGGCATGGTCCGCACCGAGATCCGTTCGGCGGGTGCCGACAGCCACCTCGGCCACGTGTTCGAGGATGGCCCGCAGGACAAGGGCGGCCTGCGCTACTGCATCAACTCGGCGTCGCTGCGGTTCGTCCCGCGCGCCGAGATGGAAGCCAACGGGTATGCCGCATACCTGCCGCAGGTCGACGCGGCAGGCTGACGATGGCGCGTGAACGGTGTGCCGCACGGGCACACCGTCACGTCTTGACGAGACTTCTCTTCAGCGCCGGGTCGCGAGCTTCGCGCCCAGCGCCGTGACCAGCCCGAACACCGCATGGTTCACGCTGTGCATGCCGATCGTCTTCGCATCGGCCTGCCACTCGGGTGGCTTCACGCCGAGCAACGGCCCTGTGATCCAGTGCATCGCCGCATAGAACGCCGCGCCGAACACCAGGCCCGAGCCGACGACCGACGCTTCTTCGTCGACGGTCGCGGCATAGACCGCACCCGCCGCCGCAGACAGCAACAGGTGACCGCCCTGCGTGACCGCCTGCTCGCGCGACGACGGCAGGGCATCCGCGGCCGGCGTGTCGATGCCCAGTTTCTCCGCCGTCTTGCGTTCGAGCGTGACGATCTCGGACGGTTCGCCAGTCTTGCGCTCGCCTGCCATCAACAGCGCGGTGATGCCCAGCCCGGCCACCAGGCCACCTGCGACCGCGCCGGCCATACGTCGTGAATCCATCGTCGTGCTCCTGAAGTTCTGCCGTCCACAACGCGTGGATCGCAATTCGGCCCACCACGTTGCGCCGCCCGATCATCATTGCGAATCATTGGCTTAGCCGCCGGAACAGCAGCCTTCCGAGACTGTTTTGGTACCAGGACCCTTCGCGTCGCCCGCTTCCACCGCGAGCCCGACGCCCCGATCCGACGAGGACCATCATGCCGATCCAGACCACCGACGATCTCGCAATCACCTATGCCGATACCGGGCCGCCCGACGGCGCGCCGGTCCTGCTGATCCACGGCTGGCCCGACGACGCATCGACCTGGGATGACGTCGTCCCAGCGCTCAATGCGGCCGGATTGCGGACCATCGTGCCGACCTTGCGCGGCTTCGGCGAAACTCGGTTCGTCGGGAATGCACCGCGCACCGGCAACAGCGCAATCCTGGCAATGGACATGATCGCACTGATGGATGGGCTCGGTATTGAGACATTCATGGTCGCCGGGCACGACTGGGGCTCGAATACCGCGGAGGCGCTCGCAGTCGGCTGGCCAGACCGCGTCGAGCGGATGGCGATGCTCGCCACCCCGCCCCGTCTCGGCGGCATGCCGACGCCGCCGTTCGAGCAGGCGCAGCGCCAATGGTATCACTGGTTCATGGCCACCGCGCGCGGTGCGCAGGCCGTTCGCGACGACCACAAGGGCTTCGCGCACATCCACTGGGTCAACTGGTCGCCCCCCGGCTGGTTCGACGAGGCGACCTTCGCCCGTGTCGCACGATCGTTCGAGAACCCCGACTGGGCCGACGTCACGCTTCACAGCTATCGCGCGCGCTGGAACGAGGCCGAGCCCGATCCGCGCAGCCAGTGGCTCGAGGACAAGGTGAAGGCGACCAAGACGCTCTCCTTGCCGACGATGTATTTCCAGGGTGCGGTCGACGGCGTGAACCCGCCATCGGCGAGCACCTCGGTACCCGCCAAGTTCACCGGCCCGTTCGCGTTCGTGACGCTCAACGGCGTCGGTCATTTCATCCAGCGCGAAGCCCCCGACGCGGTCGCGCGCCATCTCATCCAGCTTTTCACCGGCAATCCCGCCGACCTGTCCGACACCACCGACCGGAGCCTCATTATGTCCAAGACCAAGCCCTTCCTCGCCGGCGCTGCCGCGATCGCCGTCGTCGCCGCCGCGGCGATCGGCGTCGCCAGTGCGCAGACCGCATCGCAGACCAGCGGTCGCCCGCTTACCCAGGTCGCGCAGTTCGATCACCAGGCGACCGGCGTCGCCGTCACCGCCGACGGCCGCCGCTTCGTCAACTTCCCGCGCTGGACCGACGACGCGCCGATCTCGGTCGCCGAAGTGATGAAGGACGGCTCGCTCAAGGCCTATCCGGACGCCAAGTGGAACAGCTGGCGCAACGCGAAGTCCGCGGAAATGCCGGTCGGCGATTACTTCGTCTGCGTGCAGTCGATCGTGCCCGACGGCCACGGCAACCTGTGGGTGCTCGATCCCGGCGCGCCCGGTAACGAAAAGATCCTCGAAGGCGCACCCAAGCTGGTCAAGGTCGACCTCGCCACCAACCGCGTGACAAAGGTCATCAAGGTGCCGCTCGATGTCGCGCTTCAGGGCACCTACCTCAATGACATCCGCTTCTCGCCCGATGGCAAGACCGGCTACATCACCGATTCCGGGACGCGCGGCGCGATCATCGTCATCGATCTCGAAACCGGCAAGGGCTTCCGCGCGCTCGACGGCCACGGCTCGACGCAGATCGACAAGACCGTGAAGGTGATGACCGACGGCAAGCCGCTCGTCCGCCCCGACGGTCGCCAGCCCGCCTTCGCCGCGGACGGCATCGCGATCTCCAACGACGGCAAGACGCTGTATTACCAAGCGCTCACCGGCAAGACGCTCTACTCGATCGACACAGCCCTGCTGCGTGACGGCGTCAGCGAGGCGACGCGGGCCGCGGGCGTGAAGACGGTCGCGCAGACGCACGTCGCCGACGGCCTGTGGATGAGCAAGGCGGGCACGCTCTACCTGACGTCGCCGGTGAACAACGGCATCACCCGGCTGGTCGGCGATCATGTCGAGCCGGTGCTGACCGACGCCCGCCTGCGCTGGCCCGACACGTTCTCGGAAGGCGCGGACGGCCGCATCTACGTCACCGCCAGCCACATCCAGGACACCAACTGGTTCAAGCCTGATGCGCCCGCGTCGCTCAAGACCGAGCTGTTCTCGTTCGCACCCGCAAAGTAAGGCTCGACATGACCTATCTCCGCTACAGCGACGACATCGAGACGATCCAGCCCAACGAGCAGGAATCGATCGACGGCATCATTCAAGGCATGTCGCAGCAGACCGAAACCGTCGAGAAGCGCGAGGGCCATGCGGTCCGCGCGAGCCATGCGAAGAGTTCGGCGTGCGTGATCGGCGAACTGACGATCGCGCCCGGCCTGCCGCCCGAACTCGCACAAGGCGTGTTCGCGACGCCCGGCCCGCACCCCGTCGCAATCCGCTTCGCGCAGGGACCCGGCGAGACGCTTGGCGACCGCGTCTCGACGCACCGCGGCATGGCGATCAAGATCTTCGACGTACCCGGCGACAAGCTGTCGGGCCACGATGCCGACACGCAGGATTTCGTGTTCGCGACGGGCACGACGTTTCCGTCCGGCACCGCGCAGGGGTTTCTCAGCGACGCCAAGAAGATCGGTGCGGCCGTGCCCTTGCCGGAGGGCTTCAAGAGCGCGGTGTCGAGCCTCGCGCGCAACGTGAACACGGCGCTGCACGCGGTCGGCACCGAGAGCCCCAAGGCGGACTTTTTCGGCCACCCGTTCAGCCATCCGCTCGCCGAACCGTATTTCAGCCAATGTCCGATCCGCTACGGCGATTACGTCGCCAAGCTCGGCACCTTCCCCGCCTCGCCCGAACAGGCCGCGCTGAAGGACTGGGAACTCGACCCGAAGCAGGACGAGGACGGTTTCCGTCATGCCGCCGTCCGCTATTTCGGCGAACACGACGCAGTATTCGAACTGCGCGTACAGCTCTGGGCGAACGCGGACACGCAGCCGATCGAAGACACCTCGGTCGACTGGCCCGAGGCGGACAGCCGCTACCTGACGGTCGGAACGATCCGCATCCCCCGGCAGGAAGCCTATAGCGCCGCGCGCGTCCGGTATTTCGACGATGTGATGACGTTCCGCCCCGCGCACGCACTCGCGGCGCATCGCCCGCTCGGTTCGGTGATGCGCGCCCGTTTGCAGGTCTATCACGCGCTGTCGAAGCTGCGGCATGGCGAGAACGGCATCAAGGCCGAAAACACCGCTACGATCGACCAGATACCCGCCTGAGGCAAGGGTCCCTTCGGGGACCCCGCTAGCACTCCAGGCAAATAAAAACCCCGCTAGTCCATGGGACTAGCGGGGTTTTCAATGGTGGGCGTGGCAAGGATTGAACTTGCGACCCCTGCGATGTCAACGAAGGGGAGAGCTGCTAAGTTATTGATTTCACGTCACTCAATCGCGCGAAGCAGCGAGAACGTAGCAGAAACGTAGCGTGGAATCTGGTGTGTTTCACGCAAATTACACGCAAGTCGCTTTTTCGCACCAATACGTTTTGAACCAGTGACTTAGGTGTTCGTCGAGCAACGGCGGAGGGAAGGTGCACAATCGATCGAACCGATCACTCGGGCATCTAAGGACCGCTAAAGCGAGGTCGGGAGGAGAGAAGCGCGGTGCGCAGCGAAGCTGCCAGCCGAATGAAAAAGGCAGGCGGCCTGATCCGGATCCGTTGCGGGCCGGTGATCCCCCTGATGAAAGCCCTTCCCCATGTTGACCTCCCCAATCGGTCAGTCGCTCGATCCCTCGCAGCGTGTTCTGTCGCTGCCGCTCGCCGCTCTCTACGAAGCGCCAATCCCGCTCGGCGCACTGGCCGGGTTGCCGGCGGGGGCGCTGGACTTTGCTTCCGCCAATCTCGTCATAGCCGCGACGCCGTGCGAAGCGCCGCTGTTCGGGGCCAAGGTCGAAGGCGTATGCGCCCGCTTCGGCCGCGATGTCATGCTCGTGCGCACCGGCCTGTTCCCGGAGACGATGAACCCGGTCACAGTCGATATCGCGCTAGTCGGACCGGATGGACCGTTCACCATCTCTGGGCTCAGCTTCCTGCGTCACTTCGACCGCAGCCTGTGGTTGGTGCCTGCCGAGGTCGGCCCCTTTATAGAGATTCGTGGGGACGGGCTGGCGCTGCAGACAACGCCCCCGTTCGTTACCTGGGATGAACGCTGCGACGGCGTCTGTCGCGCGGCGAACGAGATCGTCCGCCTAGTCACCCGTCGGCGGGAACGCTGAGATGGCCGCGAACAAGCCACGTAAGGCATCCACCAGGACAACGTTTACTGACGCTGATCCGCAAAGCTGGCTCTATCTCAACCCCGCTGGTCTCTCGCCGACAGGGACCGTCTTTGCCGTATTGCGGAAGGCATATGCTGGTCGCACCAACAGCGCGCTGGAGTTCGGTTATCGCAAAGCCCATCTCGGCTCCGTTCCCGTCAGCACCGACTTCGCCGTCTGGTCGCCGAACGTCGAGCGTGTCGAGGTGCTACTTCCCGGCGGGGCCGACGACTATCTTGCAGATCCGGCGACGTTGCTTGCGCAGATGGACGTGCACGCGGTCGATCGCGAAAAGGCGCTGCTCACCTACCTGACGTTGCCGCTTGGCGATGTCGATCGCGTGCATGTCGGTTGGGAGCGAGCGCGCGCATTCCTGAGAGAACGGTTCACTCGTGACCGCCAGCTCGCTTCCGTTCTGATCCTTCACGCGCCGGCTACGATCAACGCTGCCTTCCCCCTTCATGCCCATGCACTGATTGTCCCCCGCCGGATCACGGGTCTCGGGATACGGCAGGGTTTGTATGACGAGGATCTAACGCGCGATGCCGGACAGTTGATCGTCGAGGCGATGTGGGCGGATCATGTGGCAACGTTCCGATGACCGAAACGCATTCAGATCCCGCCGCAACGCTCGTCGATCTCGCCGGACGGATCATGCTGACCCATGGTCTTGACTGCCGGCATGCCATGCGCCTGCTCGCGATCGATCGGTCCGAAGCGGAAGATCTAATCCAGCTCGGCAGATTGTGGTCGCCGCTAGGCATCGTTCGTCACGAGCGGCTGCGCCTGTTCGTCAACATCCTGATGCGGCTGGAGTGGCGGCTAGAGCATGACAGCCGTGCGATCCGCGATGCCCTCGACCGACCGCTCGATGCACTTGGCGGTTCCACGCCCGCCGATCTGCTCGGCGAGCGTCTGGAGGACCTGCGAAAGCTGCGCAGCGCCATCGCCACCGTCGATGCGCCGACGGTCAAATGGTGGCGAGTTGGTCACTGACCAACCGTCACGAGAATGAGGAGGGGAAGCTGATCCCGGAATGCGGGACGAAAACAGGAGTAAGCGGCCATGACCAACGACGACGACGTCTTCCTCCGCGCCCACACCGTTGCGGTGACCCGG
The DNA here is from genome assembly GCF_001421745.1 of Sphingomonas sp. Leaf230. Taxonomy (GTDB): domain Bacteria; phylum Pseudomonadota; class Alphaproteobacteria; order Sphingomonadales; family Sphingomonadaceae; genus Sphingomonas. The sequence continues at coordinate 284,667 of NZ_LMKW01000011.1, forward strand.
CTTTTGCTCGGCAACCGCAAGATGCACAACGGCGTCGTCGTCACGGGTTGCGAACACCTCGATTTCGAAGGTCGGACCCGGATGGCCCGGATGGCCACGCTTTCCAACCCCGATATCGTCGGACTGGAGTTCGGCGTAACCGACGTTGGCAGCTACGGACTGACGGGAATCACGATCTACATGCCGTGCGACAACGGCTGCTTTGTCCAGACAAACTGTCAGTTGTGGTTGAGCAAGGCGGGCAACCGTGTGGTGATTCTGCCCCGGCCAGAATCCCGCGGGCATTTTCGCCTGTCGCCGCGTGAGCTCATCCACATCGACGGCAAACCGGCGGCGGCCCCGGGTGATGGCATCCACCGGGCGGTGACATGGCTGAAGCAACGGACCGGTTCGCGGGTCACCGAATTTGCCAACTGCTCCATCGTCGAGGACATATGGCCTGACCGGATAAAGGCTGCTGGCGGCATTTGATGAAGCCGAATCACAAGTAAATGAGGTGGGTCGGCTTTTCTGGATCGAGCAATGTGACATATGGATGGCGGCGCTGACCATGAATGCCATTGTGTCGGCTGCAGTTCTTTTTATTCAGACGCTCGACTGCCCGGATTTGGCGCGCGAACTGGTCCGCATGTGCCACCTGTGCAAGTTCCCAGTGGTCCTAAGCCAGGGCGCGGCGGCCCCAGATTGCGTGTCGCCGAGATAGCCGCGCTCAAGGCCCGCGATATCTACAGCGAGCGCATGCTGCTCAGGGCCTAGCGCCAGAGCCCGTTGCTCCTACCAAACTTGAGCATCACTCCGGCCGAATTGGCGACGGTCCGCGGTCTGACCGCTAAGGTTGGATCTACGGAGCATGCTTTACGCAGTCAGCTCAGACACTTTACCGCGAGTAAACTGCGACCATTTTGAACCAAGAAGATGCGGTCTCCGCTCTTGCTCTCCAAGGATAACCAAGTATCGCGTGGGTTTGTAACTAGCCGGTATCGTAGCGATCCACGGATGGGGTGACAGGTTCGCGAGCTCTGGCGGGTGCTTTCAAATCGTGGATTTCGATTGCCCCGGAAGCCGCATCCGTTAGCGTGCCGACGGATGGGGGAGTTGGATTGTCGGACAGGCACGGGATTGCGGGAGAGGTTTGGGATCGAATTCCGTTCGGCTGGACGGTGCGACGCGGCGTGCACGAGGTTTGCCCGTGCTAGATCTGCTCGTGAGGCTGAGGGCGCTATTTGATCGGATTTTCCAGGCGGGGCGCAAATCAGCGTCGACTGCGAAGATTGAAGTTACAAGGGACAGCACTGTCTCGATCCCTCCCCGTCCCGCGGCGTTGTTTGCTCATAGCGAGTTAAACCCACCCTTTCCCAATGACGTTCCGCTTATCTACGGGACGGATGTCGATGTCGTAAACAGACTGCGCGTCGGCATTAACTCCGACAACACGGGTAGCGACCGCCCTGACGATGTTGAACCAATCGACGCGGCCGACGTCGAGGAGCCGGCCAACCTGTCGCCGGGAATCGCGAGCGATCCCGAACTTCGGGTGCCTGTTTCGCAGAGACCCGATCAGGTCCATTTAGTGTCGCTGCAGATTGAGCCGGAGGTCACCCGCGGGCCGACTGTCGAACCCACACACATCGACATTGTCGTTTCGGAGGACGTCAGCGACGAGATCGAGCCAACGGGAACATTGCATGATGCGCAGGTATCCGAACCCAAAATAGGGCGGGATGTCGGCGGACTGATGGATCCGAGCGATGAGAATCGTGAGGCCTACCTTGGTTTGACCGAAGACGGGCTCGCGTCCACACCAGTTCATGTGCGAACGGCTCAAGACCTTGTCGAGTTCGACAATTGCCATCTCGATCGCGCCGCGCTTCAGAACGAGGTGCCAAACGACTCAACGTCCCATGAGCATTCGGCGCTCGCCGTTCTTGCGACGTCCGCCGGTGGTCAGCACCTGTCTTTGGGGTCGATCGACGCCAATGACCCGGATCATGCGCCAGCTGACAGAGTCGGCATCTCAGAAGCGCCCCTTCTTGATCGAGGTCTGATTAACCCGCCGTCCGAGAGTTCCGCGAGCGAGCCGCCGGTCGTTGCCGACACACCAAGCGGACGCGACGACTTCGTAGCGCCAACTGAGGCAACATTCATGGCTGACGGCTGGCCAATGGATGAAGCGGACCGGGCGCGGGATGCGGCCGAAGTTTCAGAATCCTTCTATGAGGGCGCAACCGTCGATGAGGCCCATTCACTCAAAGCGCCGAATGAACACTATCCGGTTGTCGAGGTGCCTGTATTCAACCTTAACCCCGAAGCGGAAGATGTCGACGCGGAGGTGCAGGAGCTATCCGCAGCGTTGGTAGCGGCGAAACTGACCGGCACGGATCTGCCAGCCAAAGCCGTAGTGATGCACAACCGAAAGCCCGGGGATTATCGCCCAAGGCTTAACCGCGCCCGCACACGGCGCGCACCCGTGGCAGGGTCTTCGGGCGGCGCCGAAGTCCAAAATCTCGATGTCGCGCTCCAGCTGCTGATCGGCCCTGGCGACTGGGGCGTCGAACTCTGGGCGCTTCTTCGCGTGCCGAATGGTGCGCAAGACGACGTCGCTGTCGATTTTGACGGAGACGAGTTTTGGCTTGGCCAACTCGACGAGCAGCTACTCGAGCCACTCGCACTGCCCAATGCCACTGCCGCATTCGGCGAGCCGCTTCTCGTCGCTGCCACGGGTATGCCAGTGAACTGGAAGCGCACCTCGCGGGATCTGCATGTTCTGAGCCCGGATCCGCGCGTCGCTGGGTTCGTCAGCAAACCGCGCGTGACTATCGGTCAGGAAAGCGTCGTCATATGCCGGGAGGCCCTCTCTCAGGTCGCGCTTTTGCAAATCCTCGCTACCGGTTCACCGGAGCCTGTGCGCATTGAGGGGCCGAATGTGCCTGACGGGTGGATTTGTTGGCGGGGGGTCCGGCCGGCGCGTCCATCCCTCCCCGTCGGCGGACCTGGCATACTCGATGCGCTAGATCCCCTACCTGCGGTTTCGATCGAGTTCTCCGGGGGCATAAAGCTCTCTCAAACGGCGTGGCTCGAAGGGTATCCGCCGATGATCCAGCTGCTGGGCCTTCTCTCAGAGGACGACCCCGTCCTGTTTGATGGTCACGAGGGAACGCAGGATGCAGAAGGCGTCTGGACGGCAGACCGATGGGACGCGGCCGGCCAGCACCGAGTTGAGCATGGCGGTGTCACGGCGAACTACGCGATCGAGGCCGGGGCGTCCGACTGGGACTGGTGGCCTGCGTGGCGTGACGCGGCGGCGCTGGCCGGCGCGCTATCGGGACCGGGAGGGGGACGCTTCTTCCAGGCAGGCGCATCCGGAACGTTGATTGGCGCCCGTCCCGGCGAAATCTGCACGTTCACGTCGATTAACGGGGGGGTGGCCATGGCGTCGCCACGGTTCGAACCGGTCTGGATGCTGTCCGGTGGCGTCGGGATCCATCGCGCCATTCCTGCGATGATTGGACGGAAGGTGTTGCCCGGCGCATCTGTCGGATCAGCTGATGCCGTGTCCCGGTGGGCGCGTGCGATCGGCGCGAGCCGGCGCGCTGGCGGAGATAACGGTGCCGAACGTGCACTTTGGAACCGATATCTTGCCACTGCCCGCTCGCTGCGGAAGCGTCGCCGATGAACGAGCTTCTTTTCTGGGCGTCCGCGGTTGGCTCCGGCTCCGGCTCCATCTTCAAGCGCCGCGCGACGGAGTTAGTGTCGGCGCGCCGAGGCGCACCCTCCGCCTTCAGTCGCGCGATATGGAGCTTCAACAGTCTTGCGCACTGCGAGTTCGGTGAGGCATCTGGCGAGTGGTGGCGGGTTACCCCACCGGTCCTAGCGGCTGGTGGTCCTGCCGGAGCGGTCTCAGCGGTCCTATGCGGCGCGAGGTCGGCTCCGCTTCTTGGCCGACTGATGGCGGCCGCGGGTGACTCTGCTAACGTCACCGAGCAGCGGGATGGACCCGACGTAATCCGGATTGATATGGCATGCGCCGATGATCTGATTCGGGTCTCGGGTCAGGCCGGGCTCCCCATCCAGTGGAATGCGCCGCTCGCCGTCATGGCTGCCTTCGTCCCGCCGCCACTGGCGAGTTTCGAGGAGTCAACGGTTCCCACTGGCGGCTGGGCGGTCGAGCGCTTCTCGAGCTCGAAGACGGCATGGGTCGCGTCTACAGTGGCTGAGGCGGTGCGGGCGCAGCGCGGACTCTTCCGCTTCAAGTCTGACTACGACACCCGGCACATTTACAAGTTGGCCGGCGTTACGCGGAAGGTCCCGCCAGGGATCGCGAAGTATTGGGCGCTCGGTAGGCGGCAGCGAGCGATGCGTCTTGATCTGTCGCGTGGTCAGGTCAGCTTCCCCATTGCAGCGCGCCCACCGGGATTGATCGATCGCGCGCTCGTAATTGCGTCTGGGGCCCTTCCGGCTCTTGAGGGCGGACGACTGACATATTCGGGGATTAACGCTCCGCTAGCGGCGGTAGTCGCCGCCTCGCTTCGGGCTATTGCAACGGGAGCTGACAGTTGACCAATCCGGTTTCAATCTTCGAGGGGATGCGCGACACCTATCTGCGCTACCTCGATAGCCCTTTCGACCTGCGATATGACAGTTTGGTCGCCGAGCGGCGGGCTCTGCTGAACCAAGACGGGCGCCTGTATCGCGAGCCGCTCATCGAGCCGGCCCCGCCATATGCGTCGAGCGGCCTAGACATCGCGGCGGCGGTCAGGGCGATCCTTGGAGGATCTCTTCCGGCACAGCAGGTCGCGGACATCTCGGGGTTCGTTTCCCAAGGACTGTTTCCGGCAGGCCGTGAATTATACGCGCATCAGTTCGCCGCCTTAGACGCCTCGATGCGCGAAGGCCGCGACGTGATCGTGACCAGCGGCACGGGCTCAGGGAAGACCGAGTGCTTCCTGATCCCTATCGCCGCCGCGTTGGTTGCGGAATCTGACCGATGGGGGCCGCCCGCCACAATTCCGGCAGCGCACGAATGGTGGGATCATCCAGGTCCCGGCGGCCAACGCTTCCATCCGCGCGTCTCGCAGCGCGGGCACGAGGACGCGGTGGCGCGCCCGCCGGGCATGCGCGCGCTCGTGATGTATCCGCTGAACGCTCTTGCCGAGGATCAGCTGGTCCGACTTCGCCTAGGCTTCGACAGCGCGGCCGCTCGCACATGGCTTGGCGCGAACAGGCACGGCAACCGGCTATACTTCGGCCGCTACACCGGCCGGACCCCGGTTGCTGGCGATCCGACGTCGGGCACCAAGCTGACTGAGCTGCGCAATGAGCTTCGCTCGATGGCGCGTGATGCAGCGGCGGTCGCCCCGACCGACGCGGCCAAGTTCTTCCAGAGCATGGACGGCGCCGAGATGTGGTCTCGCTGGGACATGCAGGATAGTCCGCCAGACCTTCTGATTACCAATTATAGCATGCTCAACATCATGCTGATGCGTGGCGTCGACGCTCCCATCTTTGATGCTACACGTGACTGGCTGGCACTCGACTCGCGCAACGTTTTTCACCTCGTCGTCGATGAGTTGCACACCTACCGCGGCACGCCCGGGACGGAGGTGGCCTACCTCCTGCGGGTGCTCTTGGAGCGGCTCGGACTCCATCCTGATCACGACCAGCTCCGCATCATAGCCTCCTCAGCATCGCTGTCCGATGATCAGGCCGGCCGCGACTACCTGCACGGCTTCTTCGGCCGCGACCGCTCACGCTTCGCCGTCATCGGCGGCCAGCAGCGGCCGCTTTCGCCCACGGCGCGCACGTCCGTAGCGCAGCACGCTTCGGCTCTGGCGGCGTTCCCTGCAGCGGTTGAAGCGCAGGGACTTGACGCTGCGGCGGCGGCCCTGGAGATCGCCGTAGGCGCTGGCGACGGCTCGTCGTTGGCGACGCCCGCTCGGCTCGGACGGGCACTGGCGAGCACTGAGGCTCCCGACGCTCTAAGGTCAGTCTGCCGCAATGAAGACGGCAGCCGGCCAGAGCCGCGACAGACAGCTGACATCGGTTCCCGGCTATTTACCGGTTCCACGCCGCAGCAGGCCAGTGCAGCGGCGGAGGGGATGGTCACCGCGATCGCATCTGCGGAGTTGCCGAACGGTGATCCGCTACTGCCGGTGCGCGCTCACATCATGTTCCGCAACGTCCAAGGGCTGTGGGCATGCGCGGACCCGGCCTGCAACCAGGCACCGCAGCGCGCCGACAATCCTCAAGTGGGTGCACTTCACCACGTGCCGGCGTCTGGCTGCGGCTGCGGTGCCAGGGTGCTGGAGCTTCTCTACTGCGAGCCCTGTGGCGAGGTGTTTCTTGGCGGATATCGCGCCGATACGAATAACAGCCAGCGTTGGCGACTCACCCCGGACTTCCCGGACCTTGAACAGGTTCCCGACCGCGCCGGCGCGGAGCGCGATTACGAGAATTACGCCGTGTTTTGGCCCTCCGGTGGCCGCACGCCACGGACACGGAGCTGGTCGCTGAAGCGCGTGGATCGCCAGTGGCGCCGGGCTCAGCTAGCCCCAGGTTCAGGCATGCTGACCGTAGGCGCGGCCGGCAACGGCTACGTCTATTTCATCCCGTCGCGCCACCGCCCGCCGCGCCCCGGTGCGCGCGTCTCCGAGACGCCAGGTGCGTTTCCCTCGCGCTGCCCATGCTGCGATGCCGATTGGGGCGGTCGCAGCTCGGGATCGGCTGGGGGATCTCCAATCCGGGGCCAGCGCACGGGTTTCCAAAAGGTCGCACAGATCCTCGCGGATTCACTGCTGCGCGACATCGCCCCATCGGGCGAGGATGACAAGCGCAAGCTGGTCGTCTTCTCCGACAGCCGGCAGGATGCGGCGAAGCTCTCCGCGGGTATGCGGCAGGCTCATCACCTCGACTCCGTGCGCCAGGCTTTGGTCTCCGCTCTCGGTGTCGCAGGACAGGGTGCCGCCGCCTTTCAGTTGCAGATGTCAGGTGCTGCGCTGACGCCTGAGCAGGCAAGGGCCGCGGCTGACTTTCAGCTCGCCTCTTTGCAGGATGCGCTCATCATCATGGCAGCTGCTGGCCCGCAGGCCGGCGCAAGCTGCCCCTTTCACCCTGGGATGACCTACGCGCAGGCGGCTTCGACGATCGTGGCGAACAGCACCGGGCCGTTCCTCGTCGCAAACCTGTTCGCGGATGCGGAGCTGCGGCTGCTCGGGGCCGGCATCAATCCTGGAGGTTATGGGCTCGAGAGCCTATGGACCGACACCGGAGATCGGACTGGCAGCTGGCGCAACCTTTTCAATTGGTTGACGACCCCTCCGTCAGCGATGGGAAGCGGGCTTTCCGTCCAGCAGGTCGACCATCTGCAGCGGCTGAGGCGCACCGCTCACGCGGAGGTGTTGAAGGTAATCTTTGCCTCTGGGCGGCGCGGCTTGGAATCGCTCCAGATCGCCTTCGCGGCGGTCGGTCCGGGAGCGCCAGGCGAGACAGACCCGATAATCGTTGAGGCGGCGAACGGCGTATTGCGGCTGCTGGGCGAGCGCAGGCGGATCGAAGGCGAACCGTTCAGGGCGATCGGCACTCCAGGGGCGGCAGCGCCAGGGTTCGTAAATGACTACTTGAGTGCCGTCGCGACGGCGGCTGGTCGGACCACGGCCGCGCTGACCATGGATGTCGAGGCGCGCCTGACACACGGCGCGCTCGTCGTCGACTGGCTCATCCAGCCGGATCGGCTGGAGATCTCGCGCCCTGGGCAAACTTCCTGGGAGTGCACGGCTTGCAGGCGGATTCACCTGCACCCGAGCGGGACCGTGTGCACAGACTGCCAGCAGCCGCTCGGTGCGGCGCAGCCGCTGGGGACTGGCGCGACGGAGGACGACTACTACCTCTATCTCGCTCGGCACGCAGGCGACTTGTTCCGGCTCAACTGCGAGGAGATGACAGGGCAGACGAGCAAGCAGGCGGCCCGCGAGCGGCAACGGCTTTTTCAGGGCGTATGCCTCCCGCCGCCCCAGGAGATACCACTGGTCGACACGGTAGACCTGCTGAGCGTCACAACCACGATGGAGGCCGGTGTCGACATCGGATCGCTTCTCGCAGTCATGATGGCTAACATGCCGCCGCTGCGCTTCAACTATCAGCAGCGCGTCGGCCGGGCGGGTCGGCGTGGAAGCGCGCTTTCCCTAGCGTTGACCCTCTGCCGCGGGCGCAGCCATGACGACTATTACTTCCAGAGGCCGGCGAAGATCACGGCCGACCTCCCCCCTCAGCCATATGTGGACCTGAGCGTGGAGCCCATCGTCAAGCGAGTGCTTGCCAAGGAGGTGCTGCGAGAGGCCTTCGCGACGCTGTCTTCGACCCAACCAGCCGGTTACGATGTCCACGGGGAGTTTGGTCAGACCGCGGACTGGCATCAGCCAACGGTTCCCGGCGGCAACACGGTTCGCGCTGAAATCTTAAATTGGATCGCCTCGAGCACGACCAGGATATCGAGCATAACGAGCTTGCTCCTTCACGCTGCGGAACCTCAACTCCAGGCACGGCAAGGTGCGCTAGAGGGATGGGCCGCGAACGATCTAATCCTCGCCGTCGATTCAGCCGTTTCGAACCCTCGATTGGTGCAGCCACTTCTTAGTGAGCGGCTCGCCAATGCTGGCGTGCTCCCCATGTTCGGTTTTCCGACGAGGACGCGGTTCCTATACCATGACTGGCCCAGCGGCCAGCTTCCACCGCCCGACGTCGTGGATCGCCCACTCGACCTAGCGATTAGCCAATTCGCGCCAGGCTCGGAGACCGTGAAGGAAGGCATGATCCACACATCGATCGGTGTCGTGAACTACCAGATGGTTAGGGGGCGCGCCGATGAGGTAGCTGACCCCCTTGGACCTCCAATCCCCACGGGCATCTGCCGCTTCTGCCAGTCGATAGACGCAAGCGGGACCCCCGCTGCGAACTGTAGCGTGTGCGGGGCTGGACCGGCGCATTATCAAGTTGTGAACCTATCCGAGCCGAGAGGTTTCAGAACCCGATATCGGACGGAGCGCGATTACGACGGCACGTTCGAATGGACGCCACGCGCAACTCGACCGAAATTGGGTCTGGCTGGACTTCCGCTGACGCCGCACCTGAACTTCGAGATCCACAGTGGAGAGCAGACGGTCCATGTGATCAACGACAACAACGGACAGTTGTTCGAGTTCGAAAAGTTTTTCGGCGAGACTTGGGCGACCCGACAGGCGCTCGAAAAGATCGGGCATCCCGCTAGCGGTCAGCCGATTGCCGGTCCCGACCCCCGTGCGCTGGCCGCGATCAGCCAAACCGACGTCCTTGTGGCTGGCGTGCACCAGTGGCCGGCCGGAATCTTCGCGAACCCGCTCGATGTGGAGGGCCGCGCCGCGCTGTATTCGTTTGGTTTCCTTCTTCGACGGGCCGCGGCAGTCAGGCTCGACGTGAGCGACGCCGAACTCAAAGCGGGTCTGCGCACGACGCGTGATCAGGCGGGTAACGTCATCGGCCAAGTATTTCTCTCAGACACGCTGGAGAACGGGGCCGGATACAGCACCCACCTTGGCGCACCGTCAGAGTTCGCGGCGCTTCTTCAGGACATGCTTGCGCCGACCATGCTCGGGATGTTTCAGACGATGGCGCGACCGGACGATCATGGCGTTGTCTGTCAGACGTCATGTCACGAGTGCATGCGTGACTACGGAAATCTCGCCTATCACAGCATTCTCGACTGGCGGCTCGCCATCGATATGGCGCGGCTGTCGCTGAACGCCGCCGCTCCTATTGACTTCACACCCGCGCACTGGATCGGTGTGGCTGACCACGCGGCGGCCCGCATCCATGCCGCGATGCCAGGATCTACCCGAACGACGCTCGCCGGACTGGAAGCCGTAGTCGCTGGTGGGCGGGCAACGGTTATCATTCACCCACTTTGGGACGGGCGGCAGGGCAGCACTCATCCGGCCATCACAGCGGCGATGGCGGCTGGAGCCCAGGCCGGGCTCAGCGTTGGCGGACGCTCCACGTTCATGGCGATCCGGCGGCCGGTCAATTGAGGGCGACAGCTATGGCCTGCAGGTTGCATCAGGTCACCGTGCTGCGCATGGGCGATGTGGAAGGGGTAAGCCATGACCGACCGTGCTGAAGATCTCGCGCGCGAGATAAGGCTGGGGAGACAGAGCGGGCAGACAGTGCGGACGACACTGCGCGTGGACGACCGCGTTCTCGCACGCGTGACTGACGGCATCTACCGTCGGCCGTCGTCCGCATTCCGAGAACTCATCTCGAACGCTTACGATGCCGACGCGACTGAGGTGATCCTCCAAACTGACGCACCGCGCTTCCAGCGCATAATCGTGCGCGACAACGGGCGTGGCATGTCGCCAGAGATGCTGGCCGACCTCGTTACCCACATCGGCGGTAGCTCAAAGCGGACCGCAAAGGGGAAGCGTCTTGGCACTGTAGACCCATCCGACCCGAAGCTCTCGATCGGGGGACGCAGGCTGATCGGCAAGATCGGTATCGGGATGTTCTCGGTCGCCCAGCTCACCCACCATTTTCAGGTCATCACCAAGCGTCGCGGAGACGACTTCCGCACCTCCGCGGTCATCGTCATGAAGACGCATACCGAGGAGATGCTCGCGACGATATCTGACGGAGATGTCTTCGAGACTGGGACGGTTACGATTACGAGCGAGCCGGCCGCCGACGTGCATGCGCAGGGGACCGAAATCATCCTGATGGAGTTGACCGATCAGGCGCGTGAGCTGCTCCAGGGGATGGAACGCTGGTCGATACTCGACCGCGCCGAGAAGGGCGACATCGACGGCACGCCGCCCAAGCGGCCGAGCTACCACATCGGCCGCGTGGCCACGGATGACTTCGATGTGTTCGTGGAGGAGCCGCGGCTGCCCTGGGCGTCGGCGGACAGCCCGAAGACACGTTTTCGTAAACTCTACGACGCCGTCCGCAACGAGGTCAGGGAGCGCAAGGCGACCCCGGTTATTGAAGATTCTCTCGACGACTATCTCGGGATGATCTGGCTTCTCAGCCTCGCAGTCCCCGTCCGCTACATCGACAGGCACCCGTTCGACCTCACGGCAGCCGACGGCATCGGCTTCTTTAATCTGACCAGTAGAACAGCAGAGCCGGTCCTGTTGGCCGGCGGTGAGACCATTGGTGAGAAGTTGGCGCTGACAAGCTCGCAGGATCCGCTGGGTGGGTTTCGCGTCCTAGTAGACGATATCGAGTTGATGCGGCCAATCTCTTTCGACAGCCAGCTGCGTGGAAACAGCGACATCGGTAGGCCGCTGATGTTTTTCGGCAAGGTTGTCTCCGGCCTGGGCGCCGTGCCCTCCGACGAGGGTGGAGGCGCTTTGACGTTCGAGGCCTACCTCTATTGGAACCAGAAGATCACCCCGAAGGAAAACAACGGCGTTCTTGTGCGCGTGAACAACGCAAGCGGCGTGCTCTTCGACCCCGCTTTCCTAGGATACCAGGTATCCGAACTCACGCGGCTGCGACAGCTCATGTCCGAAGTGTTCATAACCGAGGGCCTTGATGCGGCGCTGAACATCGACCGCGAGTCGTTTAACTTTAGCCACCCGCACTACCAATACCTGCAGAAGTGGGTTCACTTCGCAGTCCGTCAGACGACGAACAAGCTCAAGGGTCTCAACAAGGAAAATCTTGAGGCCAAGCGCGCCCGCGAGGCCGACACGCGGGCTTCGCGTCTCGACACCCTCGTCGAGCAAGTCTGGCAGGCGCGGCGGGGAGCTGACGCGGAGCCACCGCCCACAGTGCGCCTGGCACCGCGAGGCCAAGCGTTGCTCGACGACCGAGAGCGCGGCGTGCTGGTTTTCGACTCCGATGAGATAGCCGCGAAGGCCGACAATCGCGGTGCCGCGATCCAGGACCCACAGCTGGAGGCTCTAGCGAAAGTGCTGTCTGCCTGGGGTCTGCTGGACGATCTGTCTTGGGAGGATCAGCAGTCGCTACTCGCCGACATCGCCGCCGTGTTCGGAGTGCGTGGCTGATGGATGAGTTTAACGATGCCGACCTTGTCGGCCGCATCGCACGTCGGCGCGTGGCCGAGGAGCCACTGCAGCGCCCCTTCGAGCCTTGGCACCGACCAAGGAAGCAATGGGTGCGCCGCTACCAGTGGCATGAGTCGCTTGTTGGAATCCTGCGGGAGACGCACTTTCCGGCTGATGCACGCATCTTGCGCTACCTGAGCCTGCCCGGCGATGACCTTCTCGATGTTCGGGTCCTTCGCGAAGCGTGCGAGGCTGCGGCAGTCGACCTCAGGTTCACCGGGTTGAACGCCGTGCGGGCGGGCTCGGCGCGAGATATTCGGATGAATATCGCGGAGAGCGAGGTTCGTGGACTTGCAGGCATCCACCAGGGCTCGGCCATTCTGCGTGAGCGCTTCGAGACGGTCGCGAACGCAGAATCGATCGCGTTTGCCGAGGTCCGAGATGGTGGCCCGTTCCACGCCGTAAACATTGATCTGTGCGACCACTTGGCGCTGCGTCCTCAGGGACGGGGGAAGCATACCGTGATCGACGCTCTTGCGGCAGTTATTCAACTGCAGCTGCGCAACGCCATGCACCCTTGGCTGCTGTTCATAACCACGCGCGTGGCGCCTGACCGGATTGATGCCGATAACCTCGCTGCCCTGATCCAAGCGGTCACTGATAACATCAACGCGAACGCTGGATTTGAGGGTAGGACAGCGGCCTTGCTGTGCACAGAGGCGGAGGGTCTGCGCGCATTGCTGGCCGATCCCACGCGGCTCGAGCCACAGGAGTTCACCAAGCTCTTCGCAATTGGCTTCGGCAAGTGGCTGTTACGCTTCGTGGGCGCTGCCCATCCAGAGAGGCGACTTACGATGCTGCCTAGCTGCTTCTACGCCGTCGTCCCGGGGCGGCCCGACATGCTGTCGCTTGGCTTCCGCTGCGACGTGCGGACGGCGCCCGCGAGAGACCAGTATGAGCTGGTTGAGGATCGCGGGGGGGATGCAGCGGCTGCCGAGGTAGATCAGGCGTTGGCGTTGCTCGATGTTACGGAGCGGTTGCTGGACCTGGATGCTGAACTGGCTGGCGACGAGCAGCTTATGGAGGCCGTGACGGTCGAAGCCGCAGAGCTCCTCAAGTCCGCTCACTATGACGTTGATGGGGATCCGGGGTATCGCGGATGGCTCGCCGGGCCGCAGATACGCGCCGCCTGAAGTAGATCCGCCCGGCGAGATATCACGTCGGGCGGGAGATTAATGGTAGGCGTCCTCGTATAGTGGCAGCCGACATGCCGATGCCAAAGCGGCCGTGCAATAGGATGGCCGTGAGGTGTGTCGGGAATACGTGTCCGGCTTACTTAGCAGGTCGCAGCGATTGCAACGGCAGTTGTTTTCGAGGACGTTTTTAACCTACTCATCCGAAGCGCGGACTTGTGCCATGCACTTTAAGAGCCGTGGGGATGCTCGGTGTTAGCGTCCGGTCGGCGCATCGCGCTAGGCGCAGGCGCGGGTTTCCACCTCGGGCTCATCTCGCGGGGCCTCGCGCATTGCGTCCAGGCAAGCGATCTGCGCACGGACGGATCGCGCTACCGCGCCCGCTACCGGCGGGGGCACCGCCTCGCTGATTTGGACAATCTGCGATGAGAGGCTGCCGGTCAACTCGTAGTCCGTCGGAAAACCCTGTAGCAGCATTGCTTCATAAACACTTAGGCGGCGGGTGCAGTTCGGATGGATGTGGACCTCGCGATGGCCGTAGGCGACTGTGAGGCTCGGTTTGTCCCATCCGAGTGTCTTGAAGCTCCGATTGCCGCCATAGCCTGGCGTGAGGGCGCCCGGAGTGGTGAACTTGGCCGACTTCGGCTTCATGCACCAATGATTGACGTGGTAGGCAATCTTGTCCGGCGTTAGGCCACGCTCGTAATAGGTCGCGTCGGGAAGGTGACCGATGGCGCCACGGACGTCAGGACGGCGGCCATCGATAAACGGGATCTTGGCGGGCGGCGTCCACTTCGCCTCACCGTAGAGGTCGCGGTTGAAGCCAACGACAAATAGACGCTCGCGGATCTGTGGGGTCGAGTAGTCGGTGGCAAGCAGCACCGCGCGGCTCAGCGAAAAACCGGCTTCCTCGAATGCCTTTTCATATCGTCGGAGCCGGTGCGCATGTCGCTCGCTCAGAAGGCCGGTGACGTTCTCCATCACGAAGAACTTCACTAGGTTGCGCTCGTTAAGCTGCTTCAGCAACTTGGCATAAGCTAGTGGTAGCGAGTGCCGGGGATCGGCGTCGAGGTAGACTGTGTTCGCGCGGCTGAAGCTCTGGCAGGGTGGCCCACCGATCAAGCCCTCCGGCGCAAACTCCTCGCCATGGAGCTCGTCGAGCTTCGCGAGCGTTAGTTTCGACACATCGCCGACATGCCCGTGCTCGGGTCTACCCTTACGGTTGTTATTGTAGGATGCGATGCTGTCCTTGCGCAGATCGAAAGCCAGGCCGACATCATAGTCGGTGGCTTCGAACCCGACATCGAGTCCGCCTGCGCCGCAGAAGAGGCTGAGTAGCATACAACGCCTCCCCGAAATTGAAGCGGAATCGTAGACGCGGGGATCTGCGCGCGCAAGTCGAATGCAGGCCTTGGGAGCACCTTTCGTCGTGTATATCCGTCATCGAGTCGAGGCTCCTCGCCCACGCTCAAGCTGCGATGCGATGCGATGCGGGCAATCGCATCGTCTCTGCCTGGCTTGAGGACGCCAGCCCGCTACTGCCGAGAATGAACGACACCGATCCTCCAACGACTATGTCGAGAGGAACGCACGCCGGTCCTCTTCGATGAAGGACGCGAAGGGGTGGCAACCTTGGTCTGGCCGGTCGTGCGGGACCGGGTGTTCCGCCGCGTTGTTCTACGCGCCTATGATGAGTGCTGTGCCGTTACCGGGCTGAAGCTGATCAATGGCGGCGGCCGCGCCGAGATCGAGGCAGCGCATATCCAGCCGGTCGAGGCGAACGGCCCGGACATCATCAGCAACGGGATGGCGTTGTCCGGCACGGCGCGCTGGATGTTCGACCGGGGACTGATCGGGTTCGACAGCGAGACGCGCATTCTGGTGTCGCGGCAAGCCAACGATCCCGACAGCGTCCTCTCGATCGTCAACGCGACGTGACACGCGATCCTGCCCGCACATTTGACGAGCCGACCGCACCCTGATTTCGTGCGCTGGCATCGCGACCACCGCTTCAAACGATGAGGGGCATGGACGCAACTGACCCGTGCAGGTGCTGTTGCGTCCAGCCTGACTTTTAAAGAGGCGCAATTCCGCAAACGTGAGTCGCTCACATTTGCGTGCGTCGCCATGCGGCGAGGCAACGCCAGGACGCGGGGTCCGCGTCCTCAAGGGCGCACGTGGACGCGCGGCCCGTCAGGGCAACGCCCCTCGGGATAGGAGAACAAAAAGTGGCCAGGGGGTGATTCACCCCGTGATTCGCATGCTGTAAGCTGGTGTTGCCAAAAGGAGCCCGGCTATGTCGATTCAGCGTCCTATCGGTCCTATCGGTCATTGTTCGGCGCGGCTGCGGCGAGCGCTTGCGATCGAGGAGGAGGCGGCGCTCGGGCGCACCGTGCGGGTTCGCCAGTCCGCCACGGATCGGGCGACCGACAGGAGGTTGCGCGGTAATCGCTGGTCCCGATCCGCCGACCTCGCGGTGCCAGGTGCCTTCCATACCCGCTTCGTATCCGCGGGCGGCAAGGTCACCTTCCATTTCACATTGCAGGCGGTGAGCAAGGCCAGCGACAGCGGCTGCCGCATCACGACGCCCAAGGGAAGCAAGCGGCTCGCCAACGGCGCTCCGGCCGACCACGGTGCCTATATCGAGCGGCAAGACGCCGTGGAAATCACGATCTCGCCGTCAGGGTTCGACGACTACGCGGGGCGACCGTCCGCCACGGAGACGATCGATGGCGAGCGCGCGATCTTCACCAACATCGCCCCGACCGCGGAGGAGCGGCAGTCCTACTGGCGCGCCGTCCACAAGCATGAACGCACGCCGGGGACAGACCGGCTGACGCTCACGCCCGAGAAGGCTTCGCCCACGGCATGGCAGCGGCTGGCGGATGCCCCCGAGATACCGGCCGCCATCCGCCAAGTCGCGACAAACTTCGCTACATCGAGAACCAAGCGTAAGACAAGGATGGTCGCGCTCGACGACATAAAGCTCGACCGGAAGGCGGCGCGCGGCCTTGTCCGCATGATTGCGACGATTCTCGGCACAGCAAAGGGCAAACAGGCAGTCCGCTCTTCAGAAGGGCGTGGGGGCCGATCACAATATCGCCTGACTGCCGAGTTTGCGGATGGGCTCGATGCGGCCGGGCGGTGGGCCGTGACGGAAGGCTTCTGCGCGACGATGAAGGAAGCCGGCCTGATGTATGTCGCTGCGATCCATGCACCGGATCATCACAATGACCGCCGCAACCACCATCTCCATGTTGCCTTCCACGATCGTCCTGCGAAACGGATGGGGGACCGTTGGGATTTCGAGATCGCCGAACCGGTCGACGGTCAGCACAAGCGGGTGCGCTATCCGCATCGGCAGAACAAGGTCGGCGAATGGTCGCGCGATCCAGAGGGCGGCGGCCATCGTGCGCATGGCAGCAAGACGCTGGAGGACATGCGGACGCTGTTCGCCGATCTCTGCAACGAACAGCTATGCCGATTGAGCGTCGCTCGCCAATTGCATCCAGGCGATCTGCGGTCGCTGGGCTGCGATCGCGAGGCGCAGAAGCCGCTCGGCACCCGAGCCGCTCCGCTCGAGGCGGCCGGTGTGCCAACGAAGACCGGTATCGACAATGCCGAATTACTCTGGTCCGCGCTGTTGCGGGAGGCATGGGCAGCGGCCGAACAGCGCGCGGAGACCCGTGCCGATCTGCGTCGACGGCTCGTCGAGATCGAGCGGGAAGCCGGCTCCGTCACTAGGCAGGCCCAAGGCGTGGCGGCCTGCGAATTGGTAGCGCGGCTTGATGCGGCCGAGGCCGTGCTAGGCCGGAACGATGCGGAATGTGCCGAATATGATGTCACGCTCGCCATGGCACGGGCACGTCCGGACAAGACGCTCGATACCTGTCGCCGTATCCTCGCGGCGGTCGATGCCGGTGAAGCGTTGGCTGCCGAGTGCCGGGCCCGTCGGGCGATCGCCAACCGTTCACGCGAAGCCGAGATTTTCCTCGCTGAAATCGCAGCGATCGACCGCAGCAATGCGCCGATACTTGCCATTCAGCGAGCCGCCGTGGCGGCCGCAAGCGCCGATGCCGACGCCGTTGCGGCGGCCGCCGTCGCATTGCTCGATCGTCGCGAGCAGGCACGTCCGGTTCCATCCACCAAGGCTGACGGGCGAGCGACGCTGGAAGCTCTGTTCGACCGCATAATGACACACGACATACCGATCCTACCGCCGGACGGCGCCGGGACCGGCTATCGCGTCCCCGGTATTACCCGCACGGAGTTCGCAGCGATCACCGCGCCGGCTTTGAGCGAGATGGCGCAAAACCGTCTTGCGGCCCTTTCCGATCTTCAGGACAAGCGCATGTTCGCGGCCGCCAACGTCGTCGCCAGCCTCGGTCTGGACGGCATCGAGCGCGCCGCAGAGAATGGGGACGCCGACGCGGCGCGGACCTTGAAGCACGCCCGTGCTTATGCCGATCATCCGGGCTATCGTCGCACGCTTGCGGATGCGGAGGCGGCACAGCCGCCGTCCCGACCCGCCACCTCGAGGCGCGGCGGCTGGAGCACGCGTATGCGGGACCAATTCGCCAAGCTGGTCGGACAGGATATGCCAACCGCACCAAGTCCCGCCGTAGAACCGGCCGTGACAGCCGCGTCGGCCACAGCAACGCCACGTTCGACACGCGAGGAAGCCATTAACGCGCTAGCGGCCGCGATTGTCGCCGAACCGGCCTTGCGCGTCATCGAAGGGGAGCATGGGCTCGTAATCGACGCTACCCTCGCGTCCGATTGGATCCACTCCGTCGCGGCCTTTGCAGAATCGCCCGCCGTTCTCACGGCTATGCGTCAGCGTTACCGTTCGCCGTGGCTCGATGTCCCCGCTGTCGATCGAGATCGGATACTCACCGAGCTTGGCGCGGCCCTTACAGCAGGTGACCGACGCCGGCTCATCGAGACCGAGGGGCAGTGGCACGTCGAGCTCGCCGACGAACGGCTTTGCGACATCGTCACTCGCTGGCGCGGATACGACGGGCTTGCCGCCGTCCTCGTCCGCGCCGACCGCCACTGGCGCGCTCGAGAGGCCTATGTTGACGGCCCGACTAGCGTCGCCGGGAACGGCGGTGTCGTGGTTGATCGTGCCAGACATGGCGATAGAAACCGCGACCGCTTGCCCGAGCATGTCATCGCGGGATTCCCCGTCGTCAAGCCAGCCAGCCCGTTTCGGCGCGGCGACCTGGGACGCTGAATAGCGCTTCACCGTTGATACGTTGATACCGAATTGATCAGCGGTCTGCGCTGCGCTGGCCTTATGTGCGACGCGCCAGGCATGAACCTGGGCGGCGTCGAGCTTCGGCGGGCGCCCCAAGCTGATCTTGCCACGATGCGTCCGACCGGTCGCGGCAAGCGATTCTTTAGCCATCGCCAAGCCGGCGCCGGTGCGTTCGGCGATCGCGGCACGTTCCATTTCCGCGATCTGCGCCAGCACTGCAACGATCAGTGTGCCGACGCCGGGTGCGATCCGACCAAGGCCACGGACCTCAAGAACGACCCCCTTCTCCATCAGCAGACGCACTGTGGATTGGATGTCCAGTGCGTCGCGGCCTAGTCGGTCGATGGCGAATACATGGAGCACGTCGCCGCTGCGCACATATCCGAGCAGCGCGGCAAAGCCGGGCCGCTTGTGCGCAAGGGTCGTGCCGCTGATGCCTTGGTCGACGAACTCCCTGTCGAAGGGTCGCTGCGACAGACTGCTCAGCGAGCTGCGCTGAGCATCGATCGTCTGGCCGCCGGTCGACACACGGTAATAAGCAATCTCACTCATTCTATTTCATCCTGGGGTTAAAGTTACCCCAGCACTTCCGAACCCCGCTCAATTACCGCCTCCCTACCTTTTGGACCTACCTAATCGGCTGTCGGCAGACCGGCGCGAAAGCCGGAACTTTTGCGCCTAGGATTCAGACGGGGAAGGAACGAGCGGAATGGTTTGAGGAGGATGAAATGGACACGTCATGGCTGACCGATGAAAGGGCAGAAGCGATCTGGCGCGATCTGTGTGACGGGATGGAAGACCTGCCCATTGAGACGACATCCGCAAACGACGGTGCTAGTCCGGTAACGGTAGGAACGGACCGGGGTTCACGGCACTTCTGCCTCGTATCAAGCGGACGGTATCGCTTCGTCATTTTGTGGCCCACGGACCGGTGATATGCGAGCGCGTGACGTAGCGTCGCGCAGGCTCGAGCATGCGCGGTTCGGAGCAGACCGGGCGATTTGCGGAACGCACGCATTCAGCTATTCAGCGGCAGGTATAAAGGGAGGCATCAAGCCTACCCCTTTATATATATAACCCTGCTGCGCTGAATTGCTGAATACGCTGCTCACGTTCCGCCAAGCCGTCGAGCGGCTCCTAGTCGGCCTCTTCGTTACCAGTAGGTAACGCTCATTCTCTAAATGTCTCCGGGACAGCAGAGGATCGGGAATGAACGAGGAAGAGCGTCAGGAACTGGATGAGTTGCTGCCATGGATTTCACAGTCGGTCGAGGGCCATTGGCAAGCCACCGCCGCGATGGACCAGCACGAAACGACAAACGACTATCTCATCGAGGGCATTCTTCCGCGCACGGGGGCGTCGGTCTGGTTCGGAGCCGGATCCACCGGCAAGACCCAGGTGCTGATCTGGATGGCAACGGCAATCGCGGCCAGCCGATCGGACGTTCCGGAATGGCTGGGGCATGCCATCCGTGGGACGGGCCACGTCTTAATCCTTTCTGCTGAAGACACGCGAGAGCAATTGTTCATGCGCCTTCGCAGCGTGCTGACGGAGATGCACGGCTTCTCAGATCAAATCGCGCGTGAGGTCTGCTCCCGCATCCACGTTATGCCCTTCGTCAGCATGACCGAAAAAGAGTTCGACCGCCCCAACCCAAGTCTGTTTGCTGCGGCTGGCGCCTGGGGACCATCCGAGACGATGAAGGCTATTCGCGTCTTCATCACACAGTGGAACGACGCGGCGAGGCGGCCAGAGGACCGTATCGTTGGCGTCATCATGGACTCCGCAACGTCGATGGCAGGCTTCGACGCGAACGCCGCGGACGCGGTTACGAACTTCTTCTTCTACGTGAACCGCTTGTGCCAGGCGCTTGGGATCTTCTGGATTATCATCGGGCACACACCGAAAGTGCAGAAAATCGATCATACCAACCCGGACGCAGATGCCGCCGCACGTCTACGAGGTGTCGCGCTTTGGACAACGGCGCCGCGCACGACGGTCGAGGTGCGCTTGGCTCTCGGACCACGTGCCCGGGGTGGCCAACCCGGCAGAAACCGGAAGCCTACGCCCTTTGAGGCCAAACCAGTCATTGACGCCGGCTTTGCGGCCAACGCCGACGACGTCATCGTGCTACGTCTCGCCAAATCGAACCTGCACGATTCCTACCGCGGCAAGCACTTCCTCGTGCGCCGCCCCGGCGGGCTGTTGGAGTATGTCACTGACGATTTGTCACCAGTCGACGTCGAGGCTGCCTCTGACGATGCAGACGAAGATGCCACGGCACCTGTCGTCACGCTGGCGGAGGGAACCCGAGCCGTCTGGCACCTTATCTGCGAATTGACGGGCGGCGAAGTCGGCGCAGCGGTAAGCGCTGATAAAATATCTCGTAAACTGAAGACGTGCGCTGGAACCATCCCGCATCTCGCCAGCGTTAAATTCGCTGGCACCGACAACGGCAGTCCTCGCGAAGGTGCAGCTAACTGGCATTTGAAGCGGCTTTTCGAACTGAATCTGCTCGTTCGGCACAAACGGGCGTATGCGATCGCCGCGGACGCTGCCGCAATCGCCGAGGCTGTATGGGCTGACGAACTCAATACCGCGAGGTAAGCAACCGCCAGGTTCAAGACGGCTGGCACCCGTCCACGACCTGATACCTCTCGAACGATACCGCGTGCTGCCTCAGAGCTGCGGACGGTAGTTTAGATTAGGGGAAAAAGCCTTCTGCGTGGTCATCGCCCACGTAAAAAAGGAAAAAACTCATGAGTAGCATCGACGCGGACGCCCGTGACGATCCCACGATGCTGCAGGACCACCATCCGGTCCTCACCCCCGATATCGAAAACACAGCGATCGCCGACGCGATCCTACGCCTGGACCGCAAGATCGCCCGCGCGATCCAGACGGAGAAGGGCATCAACCTGAAGCCGGACGAACTCGACCTGCTCACGTTGGTGGGGGCGGTGAATTTGCTGGGAAAGGCACGAAGCGAAGTTCTGAAGGAAAAAGCGCAGTGCCGTCATCGGATGATCTCTATCGTCGCGGCGAGTTCCAACTCGACCGGCTCCTCGGCAAGGACGGCAAACCCGTCAGTCCCAACCTCTACATCTGCTGGTATGACCCGGTCTCCGGGCGGATGCAGCGACGCAGCACGCGCACGGCTGATCTTCGGCTAGCGATAGAGGCGCTGGACCGCCATTATTTGGCGATCCACAAACCTCGTGACGATGAACGCGCCATCTACACCGTCCACCAGGCGATGACCGATTACTGGACGCTGCACGGATCGACACAGAGCAGCGCAGACGCGATCCGCGCGCGGCTGAAACTCCTCAACCGGTTCATCGATTATGAACTTGCGCAGGGCCTGCTCCAGGAGCCGGTCCTGCCTTCGGTGCTGGATGACGAGTGGCTCAAGCGTTTCCGGACCTGGGGAACCGAAGTGGACCCTATCACCCAGCGTCGGCGCGATCCCGAGACGAGGGAATGGACCGTGTCGACGCGCACGCGATCGAAGTCGACCGTCGAGGAGAGCATCATTCAGCTCAAGGCGGCACTGCGGTTCAATGCGAAGCGAATGGAGGAGGTGCCGACGCTCAAGCACCTAACGCGGGCAGCGGTGACGCCGGAGCGCAGCTACCGCCTGTCGCTCGATCAAATTGCCGAAATGCTCGACTATGCCGCGGAGGGCGACCCGACGCTCAGTCCGGCGCACGCGACGCGGCTGATGCCATTACGCCGCTATCTGATAGGTGCGATTTGCACGCTTGCGCGGCCGGATGCGCTCTACGATATTTCGGTCCTGCCGACCCGGCAGCAATGGCACCGTAACGCTGGCGTGATCGATCTCAATCCGGCCGGACGCATTCAGACGCGCAAATATCGTCCGGCGCTTCCGGTCACCGGCTTGCTCGTCGACTGGCTGGCGGCAACGGATGACCGGCTCGTCTGCCATGAGAGCATCGTCGAAGAGGGAGATGACCGCTGGCTCGTCCAGCGCCCGGTGGCCGACGTTAAGAAGGCATGGAGCGTCATGGCGAGGCGGTTCGGCATCCCGCTCGGATACGGACCGAAGCTGATGCGGCACAGCATGGCGACGCTAGTCGCGCAACGCGGCGTCTCGCCGACGGAGATTCCGCTGGCGTTGGGACATGCGATGCTACCGCCATCGACGCGACGTTACGTGATCTTCAGCCCGCACTATCTCGCCGACACGCGTCGGGCGATCGAGGACATCACTGCTGAACTAGCGCGCAAGGTGGCAGTCCCGCTCCACGCACGTCGCACGCAACTGAGCATCGATGGGCGTCGGCGGCCGGGCTGATTACAGGTCATTCTACTATCCCGGGTCATCGTCCAGATGTCCCAGCGAAAAGCTACGGGCCGTAGGGCAGTCGGTGGTTACAGATGCTCCGCCTGGTATAGCACGCAAACACCACGCAAAACCGGCACGCGCAAGAGCAAGCTTTATAAACTAAAAACCCCGCTAAGCCGTTGGCTTAGCGGGGTTTTCAATGGTGGGCGTGGCAAGGATTGAACTTGCGACCCCTGCGATGTCAACACAGTGCTCTACCACTGAGCTACACGCCCGCCGGAGGGCTCCACTAGCCGCGCTCTTCGCGGCGTGCAAGCCCTCAATGCATGCCTGTCACATTATCCATCTCGAACAGGCGATCGACCTCGGCGACCAGGTCGCGCAGGTGGAACGGCTTGGACAGGACGCGCGCCTGCGGCATCGCCCGCCCGGCCTTCAACGTGACCGCCGCAAAGCCGGTGATGAACATCACGCGCAGGTCCGCGCACATCTCGCCGGCCTTCTGCGCCAACTCAATGCCGTCCATCTCGGGCATGACGATATCGGTCAGCAGCAGGTCGAACGTCTCGGTTTCGAGCAACGGAATCGCCGCCGTCCCGCGGTCGACCGCGGTCACGGCATAGCCCGAGCGTTCGAGCGCTCGAGTCAGATACTCGCGCATGACCTGATCGTCCTCGGCCAGCAGAATTCGTAACATCGATCTAAAGTCCCGTTTTCACACGCACATTCCGCGGTCGCCCTACCCTGAAAATGGTTAGCATATCCAGGTCGATTGCCCATACCCGGTGCTGGCCCTAGCGTGGTGCGATGCAGTCTTCTTCCTTCGAGCGCCTGGGCGCAATGCCGCCCGTGAGCCCGGTGGTGGTGTCCGTCCCGCACGCAGGCCGGGACTATCCGCTTGCGCTCAAGACGGCGTTGCGCGTGCCGCTTGCCGGGCTGCTGCCGCTCGAGGACAGGCTCGTTGATGCGGTGGCGCGTGCCGCACGGACCGATCAGACGACGATCGTCCAGACCCGCGCGCGCGCCTGGATCGATCTCAACCGGCGCGAGGACGAGCGCGATCCGCTGCTCGACGAGGGTGCGCCGTCGATGCCGCTCGCCCAGCAATCCGCCAAGCTGCGCAGCGGGCTCGGGCTCGTCCCGCGTCGTGCATCGGGGGCGGGCGATCTGTGGGCGCGGCGGTTTACCGATGCCGACGTCACCGCGCGGATCGCCAACGATCACCGCCCTTACCATGCGGCGCTCGCGTCGGCGTTGAAGGCGGCGCACGACCGGTTCGGCGTAGCCGTGTTGCTCGACGTGCATTCGATGCCGCCGCTCGGGCCGGGTGGATCGCGAATCGTGATCGGCGACCGCTTCGGCCACTCCGCCGAGCCGCGCTTCGTCGCGCGAATCGAAGCCGAGTGTGTCGCGCGCGGGTTCTCGACCGCGATCAACGCACCCTATGCGGGCGGCCACATCTTGGAACGTCACGCGTGCCCGGCCGCAAACGTTCACGCGGTCCAGTTCGAGCTGGACCGCACGCTGTATCTCGATCGCAAGCTCCACGCGCCCGGCCCCGGCTTCGCGCGCGTGGTCGATCTGGTCCGCGCGATCCTGGCGGCACTCACCGACGAAGCCTTGCCTGTCCCGCTCGCCGCTGCCGCCGAATGACCGAACGAGCCTAGCCGATCAGGGCGTCCAGCAGTTCCTCGATCCGTCCTGCCCGCGCGATCGGGTCGGCAATGCCCTCGGCGGCGATCCAGCGCCCGTTCTTCTCGACGAGGTCGTCGAGGGGTTTCGCCGCAGTCCGATCGTGCGGCGTGAACGCGATCGCAGCGGGACCGGCATCGATCTGTCGGACGCCTGCTTCACGCGCCATCATCCGGATACGCGCCACCTGCAACAGTCGCAGCGCCTCCTCGGGCGCCTTGCCGAACCGATCGTCGAGCTCGGCCTCGAACAGATCGAGCGCCGAGACGTCCTCCAGCCGCGCAAGGCGACCGTAGAGCGACATCCGCACTTCCATTTCGGGGATCCACGCTTCGGGAAGGCTGCCGCCCAGTTCGAGGTGGAGCTCGGGAATCCAATCGTCGATCGGCGCACCGCCCTCGCGGTCGATCCGCGCCAGCCGCAACGCGCGACCGAACAGATGCTGGTAGAGGTCAATACCGATCAGCTTCATGTGACCAGCCTGTGCCTCGCCGACCAGATCGCCCGCGCCCCGCAGATCGAGGTCACGCGCGCTGATCGCAAAGCCCGCGCCCAAGCGGTCGAACGCCTGCAGTGTCCGCAACCGCTTCAGCGTTGCCTCCGCGATCGTCGCCTCGCCGTCGGTCAGCAGCATCACCTGCCCCCGCCGTCCACTGCGACCAACGCGGCCGCGAAGCTGATGCAGCTGCGACAAGCCGAACCGGTCCGCGTGATGCACGATCATCGTGTTCGCGCGCGGCACGTCGAGCCCGGCCTCAATGATGTTGGTCGCAAGCAGTACGTCGCCGTCGCCCGCCGCAAACGCGACCATCGCCTCGTCGATCTCCCCCGCCGGCATTTTCCCGTGCGCCTGCACCAGCCCGAGTTCAGGCACGAGCTTGGCCAGCTTGGCGGCAAGCGGCGCCATGTCGTCGATCCGCGGCACCACGACGAAGCTCTGTCCGCCGCGCGCCCGCTCGCGACGCAGCGCCGCGCGCACCGTCGCATCATCGAACTGCGCGACCGACGTGCGGATCGGCTGGCGACGTGCCGGTGGGGTGGCGATGACCGACAAGCCCTGCAACCCGATCATCGCGGATTGCAGCGTCCGCGGGATCGGCGTCGCGCTCAGCGTCAGGACATGCCCCGCCCCCAGCGCATGCATCTTGGCCTTGTCGGCCGCACCGAACCTTTGCTCTTCGTCGATCACCACGAGCGCGAGATCCTTGTACGCGACGCCCTTGCCGGCAATCGCCCCCGTGCCGATCACGACGCCGATCGATCCGTCCGCAAGCCCCGCCCGAACCCGTGCCTTCTCCGCAGTGCTCGACAGCCGCGACAGACCGGCGACGGCCACGCCGGTCCCCTCGAAGCGCTTCGAGAACGTCTCGATATGCTGGCGGACCAGCACCGTCGTCGGCGCGGCGATCGCCACCTGGCGCCCGGCCAGTGCGACGGCAGCCGCGGCTCGCAACGCGACCTCGGTCTTGCCGTAGCCGACGTCGCCGATGATCAGCCGATCCATCGGCTTGCCGCTCGCTAGGTCCGCCAATGTCGTCGAGATCGCCTTTGCCTGATCAGGCGTCTCGGTGAACGCGAAGCCCGCGGCGAATTTCTCGTAGCGGGCCCGGTCTGGCTCGATCGGGTCGGTAGTGCGTGCGTCGCGCTCGGCGGCGATCGCGGCGAGGTCTCGCGCGCTTTCGGCGATCGCGGCATCGATAGCGCCCCGCCGCTTCTGCCATGACGCGCCATCGAGCGAATCGAGCGTGACCGCGTCGATCTCCGCACCGTACCGCCAGATCCGGTCGGCCTCGCGCACCGGCACCAGGCGGCGGCCTTCCTTGGCATATTCCAGGACGATCGCGTCGCCGTCGGTCCCCGGCAGCATCTCGAGCCCACGGACGACGCCGATCCCGAACTCCTCGTGGACGATCACGTCGCCGCATCGCAGCTCGCTCGTCAATCCCGGCAACATGCCAGCGCTGCCGCCCGCGATCTCGTCGCCACGCGCCCGCCCCCCGAGCAGGTCCGCGCCGGCAACGACCGAGGTCCCGCTCGCGACGAAGCCGCGATCGATCGGAGCAACCAGCAGCATCGCGGTGCCGGGCTTGGCCGAAACGACGTCCGTCCAGCGATCGATCGACGTAAAGGCGATTTTCGCCGCACGCTCGAGCTTGGGCTGGAGGAACCGCAGGTCGCGCGGCGATCCCACGACCAGCAGACGCCCATCCGCGAGCGCGTCCTTGGCAAACCGGGCGAACGCACGCGCCGGATCGCGGCGTTCGATGAACCGCGGGGGCATTTCGTCGCCGACGTCGAACGCGGCCGTTTCACGTTTCGCGATCTCGGTTGCCCAGACCTTTTCGAGGACCAGATCGGCGGAGGCACGACGTCGGGGCAATCCGTCTGCGGCGATGGCAAGGAACCGATCGCGCCGCTTTTCCGCATCCCGGTCGAACGCGATCGCCGCATCCGGCAGGTGCGCGAGGATCGACACGCCCTTCTCGACCGCGGGTTCGGTCGCGCGGCCGATCTCGACGACGTCGACGTCGCCCAAGCCGAGCTGAGACACCGGATCATAATCACGCAGGCCAGTGATGCGGCCATCGGCGAATTCGATCCGGACCGGGGTCTCGCGATCGGCGGGGAAAACGTCGATCACGCCACCGCGTACCGCGATCTCGCCGGGTTCGTCGATCCGATCGTCGGTCAGGTAGCCGACCTCCTCGGCGATCGCGGCAAACGCCTCGATGTCGATCGGATCGCCGACCTGTAGCCGCGGTGGCGCCACGTCGAACATCGGCGGCGGCGGATAGCGTACCGCCGTCGCCTCGGCAGTCGTCACCACCAGGATGGGTGCCGCCTTACTCTCGGATCCCGCGCGCAATCGCCGCAACGCCGCCACGCGACGTCCGACATTGGCAGGCGATGCCGGCGCGTCGTCGCCGGGCAGCGCGTCGCTCGACGGCACATGGACGACCAGCGCATCGGGCGCGAGCGCCGCCGCGATCATAGCGATCTCCGTCGCACGCTGATCGTCCGCCGCGACGTAGACGAGGTTCCCGCCGGACAAGCGCTCGACGATAACCGCCGCCAGCGGTGCCACCGCCGCGCTAGGCTTCGCCGCTATCGCTGGCGCGATATCCGCATTCTCGACGTCTTGACTGACCTGAAGCACCGATACGCATCCTTCTTTCGAGGATGAACGTGATGCAGGCAGCGTGCGTTCCGGCGATACTATCCTCGATCAGGGTATTCGATCACCATGCGAAGGCGGGAACGATCGTACGCCGTCCGACCAGGAACGCGTCGGCCACGAGCCGCAGCGGTGTTACGTCCACGTCGCGGGAGCGCGAGCCGACGAGTGCGGCGAACTTGGCATAGAGCCCGGGATATTCGGCATCCGTGGCCTCGGTGACCTCGCCGTCGATCTCCAGGATCGCGCCGCCCATGCTCAGCTTGAGCGTACCGCCGTCGGTCTCAACGACGATGTCCCATTGCTGCGGCCCTTCGTGGAGGAAGTCGAACGCCGCCGTGACGGGGATGTCGCCGCAGGTGAGATCGATATTGGCAGCCAGCGGCGACATCCGGCCTTCCGGCACCTGCAGGTCCGCACGATGCACCACCCAGTCGCCGGGGAGGATCTCGGTCGCGATCGACAGCGCGTTGATGCCGGGATCGAACACGCCGAACCCGCCCGCTTCCAGGATCCAGTCCTGCCCGGGGTGCCAGCGCCGGATATCCTCGCGCCATGCGATCGTGACGCGCTCGACCGTGCGATCGGCGAGCCACGCGCGCGCCGGCGCCACGCCCGCCGCCTCGCGCGAATGCCAGGTTGCGAACAGCGAACGACCCGCGGCAACCGCATGCGCCTCGATCCGTGCAACTTCGGAGAGAGTAGCAGCGGGCGGCTTCTCCATCATCACGTCCAGCCCGGCGTCGAGCGCCGCCATCGCGATCGCGGATCGTCCGACCGGCGGCGTGCAGATCGACACCGCGTCGAGGTCATGTCCGGCCGCAAGAAGTTCGGCGATGTCGTGGTAATTATCGACGCCGTCGACCACCGCGTTGCGACTGACCGCAGCGACCAGTTCGAAGCACGGATCGTTCGCGATCGCCCGCAGATGCTGGTCGCGTGCGATCTTGCCAACGCCGATGATCGCCAGCCGGATCGGCTTTGCGGACTTTGCCTCGGTCGCCATTAAAACCCTCTCAGTTACAGTATAACGGTGCTTAGTCGTCGCCGATCAGCGTCAGCACGTCGCCGATGATCCGCGTCATCGCGATCCGTGCCGCAGCCGGGTCACGTGCGATGATCGCGTCCGCCACCGCGGCGTGATCGGGGATATTGGCGGAACGGCCCTTGATCCGGTTGGTGAAGCGGATCGACGTCCGCAGCGCGGTCGAGACCACCGATTGGAACTGCGCGTAGAACGGGTTCTTCGACGCCCGCAGGATCGCCATGTGAAACGCGATGTCGGCCTCGAGCGGATCGGTCGTTCCCGCCTCGCCCGCTTCCATCTGCGCCAGTCCGTTGCGGATCGCCGCCTCATCCGCGGCGTCGCCGAACCGCGCCGCCAAGGCCGCGGCCTCCGGCTCGATCGCGACGCGCAACTGGTTGAAGTGCCGCAGCAACTCGACCGAGAACTTACGCTCCAGCGTCCAGCGCAGCACGTCGGTATCGAACAGGTTCCACGAGCTTGCGGGTTGCACGACGGTCCCCTGCCGCGGCCGCGCGCTGACCAGGCCCTTCGCAGTCAGCATCTTGACCGCCTCGCGCGTCACGGATCGGCTCACGCCGTGCGTCTTGGCGATCTCCGCTTCGGTCGGGAACGGACGGTTTTCATAGCGCCCGGTGACGATCGCCCGCCCGAGCGTGTCGAGCATCCCATGCGTCAGATTACGGCCCAAGATCGCGGTGGCCGGAAGAACGTCGGTGTCTGTCGTATCGGTCGCCATCGGCCGGGTTTTGGCGCAACGCGCTCCTGGTGTCACGCGTCTTGCAACGCGCCGCAACGATATCCGGTGGAAGGCTTGCGGCAATCATCGTACAATTGGCGACTATGCGGGCAAAGGCGGGCGTAATCGTCAAGCTCGCGACGACGTCGAGGTAGAGTTATGCAGCCTTTCATTGCAGTCGACTGGGGCACCACCAATCGGCGCGCGTTCCGGATCGAGGACGGTACCGTCGTTGCGACCGAACGCGACGATCGCGGCGCCGCGGCCGTAGCGGCCGTCGAGTACGGCGCCGAGGTTGCAGGTATCCGCGAACGGCTGGGCGATCTGCCGATGCTGCTCGCGGGGATGGTCGGATCGAACATCGGCTGGCGTAGCGTGCCCTATGTCGCCGCCCCCGCAGGACTTGCAGACGTTGCCGCCGCACTCGACCGGATCGACGACCGGACCGCGATCGTCCCCGGCATGTCGTACCGCGACGGGTTGCACGCCGACGTGATGCGCGGCGAAGAAGTGCAACTGCTGGGCGCGATCGCCATAGAGCTGGTGCCGGCGGACGCGTTGCTCTGCCAACCCGGCACGCACTGCAAATGGGCGACCGTCGAGGGCGGCAGGATCGCCCGGTTCACGACAGCAATGACCGGCGAGCTGTTCGCCCTGCTCCGCGCGCATGGCGTGTTGTCACGCCAGCTCGGCCATCCGGTCGAGCCGGGTGAAGCGTTCCTCGAAGGTGTCGCCGAGGGCGCGAAACGCGATCTCGCCGCCAGCCTGTTCGCGATCCGCGCGCGCGGCGTACTCGGGATCGCCGACGACACGAACGCCGCCTCGTTCGCGAGCGGGCTGCTGATCGGTGCCGATACCGCCGCGCGAATCGAGCCCGGCGCGACCGTCCACATCCTAGCCGACGCAACCCTCGGCGCGCTGTATGCCAGCGCGATCGATGCGCTCGGCGGCGCCTCGCACCATATAGACAGTCAGGCCGCGTTCGTCGCCGGCATCACCCGCATCCAGGATCTTGCAGCATGACCAACCGCCAAGCCTTCGACGACGCCTTCGCGAAATGCCCGCTGATCGCGATCCTCCGCGGGGTGAAGCCCGACGAGGTCGAGGCGATCGGCGAAGCCTTGGTCGAGGCGGGCTTCACGATCCTCGAAGTGCCGATGAACTCGCCCGATCCGCTCGACAGCATCGCGCGACTGGCGCGCCGGTTCGAGGGACGCGCGGTCGTCGGTGCGGGCACCGTGTTACGCGTCGAAGACGTCGAGGCGGTCGGCGCTGCGGGCGGCACCCTGATCATCGCGCCCAACGCGAACGTGCGCGTGATCGCGGCGGCGGCGGACAAGGGCTATGTCGCGCTCCCCGGCATTGCGACTCCGACCGAGGCGTTCGCCGCGCTCGACGCCGGCGCCTCCGCGCTGAAACTGTTTCCCGCCGAAGCCGCTAGTCCCGCGGTACTCAAAGCGATGCGCGCGATCCTCCCCAAGGACACGCGCGTGCTGCCGGTCGGCGGGATCGTTCCGGAACTGATGGCGGATTGGCGGAAGGCTGGCGCCGCTGGCTTCGGGCTTGGCTCGGCCGTGTTTGCGCCAGGCATGACCGCAGCGGACGTCGGCGCACGCGCCAAGACGTTCATCGAGACGTGGAACGCAGGTTAGACCCAAGACTGGAAGCAGGGATCGTCTTCGCGGCGCGCAGGGTTTAGGGCCGCGCGATGATGTTCGCCGAACAGCAACGAGACCTCGCCAAACTTACGGCTGCCAACCGGTACCGATCGCTCCGGCCGCGTACGGGCGTCGACTTCGCCTCGAACGACTATCTCGGACTCGCCGGATCGGATCGATTGCGCGCGGCGATGACCGATGCGTTGCAGCGCGGCGTCCCGGTCGGGTCGGGCGGGTCGCGGCTGCTCCGCGGGAATGCGCCCGAGCACGAGGCGCTGGAGGCGGATGCCGCGCGGTTCTTCGGGACCGAGGCGGCGCTGTTCTTCGCGAGCGGCTATGTCGCCAACACGATCCTGTTCGCGACGCTGCCACAACGCGGCGACCTGATCGTCCACGACGCGCTGATCCACGCCAGCGCGCACGAAGGCATGCGGCTCACCCGGGCGACCTTCGTCGCCGCAGCGCATAACGATGCCGATGCATTCGAGGACGCGATCGCCGCATGGCGCGCGTCGGGCGGCACAGGCCGCGTATGGATCGCGGTCGAGAGCCTCTACAGCATGGACGGGGACCAGGCCCCGCTTCCGGCACTTGCCGAGATCGCCGACCGTCACAACGCTGTGCTGCTGATCGATGAAGCGCACGCGACCGGTGTGTTCGGCACCGACGGCCGCGGGCTCGCCGAAGCGCTCGACGGTCGCGAGAACGTCATTACCTTGAGGACTTGCGGCAAGGCGCTTGGGTGTGAGGGCGCGCTGTTGTGCGGGCCCGCAGTCATGCGCGACTTTATCGTCAATCGCGGGCGCGGGTTCATCTTCTCGACCGCGCCGTCGCCGCTGATGGCACTGGCGGTCGGTGAAGCCCTCCGCATCATTGCAGATGAACCGGCGCGGCGGGAGCGGCTTTGGGACTTGATCGCGACGGCGGAGCGCGTGCTCGCCCCATACGGCGTCGCGGCAACGGGCTCGCAGATCCTGCCCCTGGTGCTGGAGGATGCCGCGCGGACGATGCGCGTCGCCGGCGCGATCCAGGCGGCGGGGTTCGACGTGCGCGGGATACGGCCGCCGACCGTGCCAGAGGGCGGATCGCGGTTGCGGATATCGTTGACGCTCAACGCGACGGTCGCGGATATAGAGGCTCTGGGAACGGTCATGGAAGAGGCATTGCGATGACGATCGTCGTTACCGGAACGGACACCGATATCGGCAAGACCGTGTTCGCCGCCGGGCTCACCGCAGCCCTCGGCGCGCGCTACTGGAAGCCGGTGCAAGCCGGGCTCGCAGACGGCAGCGACGCAGCGTCGGTCGTGACGCTCGGCGTTCCTGCGGACCACGTGCTGCCCGAAGCATACCGGCTGACGACGCCGTGCTCGCCGCATCTCGCCGCGGAGATCGACCGCGTGACGATCGATCCCGACCGTCTCGCGCTGCCAGAGGTCGATGGCCCACTGGTGGTCGAGGGCGCGGGCGGCGTGATGGTCCCCGTGACACGCGACCTGATCTTCGCAGACCTGTTCGCACGGTGGGCCAAGCCGGTCGTGCTCGTCGCACGGACGGGTCTCGGCACGATCAACCACAGCCTGCTTTCGATCGAGGCGCTGCGCAGCCGCGGCGTACCGATCCTCGGCATCGCCTTCGTCGGCGACGCGGTCGAGGATAGTGAGGCGACAATCGCCACGCTCGGCAAAGTTCGCCGGCTCGGCCGCCTGCCCCGCCTCGATCCGCTCAACGCCGCGACGCTGGCGCAGGCGTTCGCTGCGAACTTCGACCTGGAAGCGTTCCGATGATCGACTCCCCCGTCTGGCACCCCTTCACGCAGCACGGCCTGCGCGAGCCGATCCCGCTCGTCACGCATGCCGAGGGCGCCGCGCTCTACACGTCGGATGGCCGGCGGATCGTCGATGCGATCTCGTCCTGGTGGGTTACGACACATGGCCACGCCAACCCGAAGATCATGGCCGCCATCGCCGAACAGGCGGGCAAGCTCGACCAGATCATCTTCGCCGGCTGGACGCACCAGCCCGCCGAAGACCTCGCGCGTGGCCTGATCACGATCATGCCGCCGGAACTGACCCGGGTGTTCTTCTCGGACTCTGGCTCGACCAGTGTCGAGTGCGCGCTGAAGATGGCGCTCGGTTACTGGCTCGATCGCGGCGAGGATCGCCACCGCATCCTGGTGCTCGAACACGGCTATCACGGCGACACGATCGGCGCGATGTCGGTAGGCGCGCGCGGCGTCTATAACCGCGCCTATGCGCCGTTGCTGTTCGACGTCGGCACGATCCCCTTCCCCGCCGCCGGGCACGAACAGGCGGCGCTCGACGCGCTGGAGGCCGCCTGCGCGGCGCATCCCGCCGCGTTCATCGTCGAACCGTTGCTACTCGGTGCAGGCGGAATGCACATCTATCCCGCACACATCCTCGCCGAGATGCGCCGCATCTGCGCACGACACGACGTGCTGTTCATCGCCGACGAAGTGATGACCGGCTGGGGCCGCACCGGCACCTTGCTCGCGTGCGAACAGGCAGGCGTGGTGCCCGACATCCTGTGCCTGTCGAAGGGCCTGACCGGCGGCGCGATCCCGCTCGCGGTGACGATGGCCACCGAGGCGATCTACCAGGCGCATTACGGCACCGACCGTGCGCGCATGTTCTATCACTCGTCGAGCTACACCGCCAACCCGATCGCCTGCGCCGCCGCTAACGCGAACCTCGCGATCTGGCGCGACGAGCCGGTTCGCGAGCGGATCGCCGACCTCGCCACACGCCAAGCCTCGCGGCTGGAAGCTCTCGCCCGCCACCCCCGCATCGCCAACGCGCGCCAGATCGGCACTATCACCGCGGTCGAACTCCGCGGCGAGGACGGCTATCTGTCGCAGATCGGCCCGCGCCTGCTCGCGTTCTTCGGCGAGCGCGACCTGCTGCTCCGCCCGCTCGGCAACACCGTCTACGTCATGCCGCCCTATTGCATCGACGATCCCGATCTCGACCGGATCTACGCGGCGATCGCCGAAGCATGCGACACGATCGGGCAAGACTCCTGACGCTATTGCTGCATTGCAGCAACAAATGAAGTACATGCGACGTTGAGATAAGATCGCGGCCGAGTACGCTGGCGACGAAAGGCTCGATTACCGTGAGAAACATCGCCGATACCCTCGCCCGCATGGCGCGCGCCGGAGCGCCGACGCCGCGCGACACTGCGCCCAGCCGCCTGACGCCACTGGCCGAATTCGGGACCAATCCGGGCGCGCTGCTCGGCTTCAGCTACGTTCCAGCCGACCTGCGCGCGAACGCCCCACTGGTCGTCGTCCTCCACGGCTGCACGCAGACCGCGGTAGGCTATGACCACGGCTCAGGCTGGTCGAAGCTCGCCGATCGCGCAGGCTTCGCGCTTATCTTCCCCGAGCAGACGCGCGCGAACAATCCTAACCTCTGCTTTAACTGGTTCGCGTCGGAAGACACCGCGCAGACCGGGGGCGAGGCGGAATCGATCGCGCAGATGACCGAGACCATGATCGCGCGCCACGGCCTCGACAGCAGCCGCGTGTACGTCACCGGGCTGTCGGCGGGCGGCGCGATGACGATGGCGATGCTCGCCACGCGGCCGGATCTGTTCGCCGGCGGCGCGGTGATCGGCGGCCTCGCCTACGGTACCGCGACCGGCGTGTCGCAGGCGCTCGACCGGATGCGCGGGCACGGCGATACCAGCGACACCGCACTGGTCGACATGGTCCGCAGCGGCGCGCGCGGGCATGACGGACGCTGGCCGACGCTCGCGATCTGGCACGGCGGCGCGGACGCGACGGTGAGCGTGGCGAACGCCGACACGATCGCGCGGCAATGGCGCGGCATCCACGGCGTCGATGCGAAGGCCGTGCGCACCGAGCGGATAGGCACCGCCGTCCACCGGATCTGGTCAGACGCGGAAGGCCGCGATGTCGTCGAGGACTGGACCGTGCCGGGCATGGGCCACGGCACGCCGATCGATCCGTTGCGCGGCGAGCGCTTGGGCGCCGCGGGGCCGTTCATGCTCGACGTCGGAATCTCTAGCACGGCGGTGATCGCGAAGTCCTGGGGTCTGGTTGCGGCGGCAAAGGTGGAAACCGCGGTCAAGCCGGCACCGGTCGAACGCGTCGCCAAGATCGCGATTCCCGTCTCGCCGAAGCCTGCGTCGAAGCCCCGCGCCGAAGCCCCCGCGGGTCTCCAGGCGACGATCGAGAACGCCCTCCGCGCTGCTGGGTTGATGCGGTAGGATAGAGATCAGCGTGGGGTCGGACGTCAGCGCGCGCGCGCCCCGTCATCTTGACGAAAGTCAGGATCCAGAGCCAAATAGGACACCATCCGTTACCCTGGATCCTGACTTTCGTCAGGATGACGGAGTGGTTGGGAAGCGTTGGGCAATTCGACCCGTGCCCTTCCATCGCATCGCGCCCTGATCCTCCCCCGCCAGGGGGAGGTGGCAGGCACTTCGCCTGACGGAGGGGGCGGCATGGACAACCATAGTTGCGCGTTTTCACCCTCCGCCACCTAACGCGCCTGCCTGACAGGGGGAGGATCGACGGGAGCAATCGACAAGCCGCGCAACCCGGCTAAAGCCACCGCATGACGTCCACCCCTCCCCGCCCCTGGCGCACCGAGTTCGCCGCCACGCTGAAACTCGCCTGGCCGCTGGTCGCGACAAATCTCGCCCAGGCGCTGGTCGGCGCTACCGACGTCGCGATGCTGGGCCGGCTCGGGTCGGACACGCTGGCGGCGGCGACGCTCGGCCTCAACCTCTACCTCGTCTTCCTGATCTTCGGGATGGGCCTCACTACCGCCGCCGTCCCGATGATCGCACGCGAGCGCGGCGCGCGGCCGCATGCGGTACGCGACATCCGGCGAACCGTGCGCCAGACGATATGGGTCGCCGCCACCCTCTGCCTGCCATCGTGGATCGTGCTGTGGAACGCCGAGCCGATCCTAGTCCATCTGCTCGACCAGGATCCGCTGCTCGCGCACGAAGCCGCAAGGTTCGTGCGCGCGGTGATGTGGGGAATGCTGCCGAGCCTCTGCTTCCTCGTGCTACGCGCATTCGTCGCCGCGCTTGAGAAACCCGCCTGGTCGCTGGTGGTGATGGTCGGGCTGCTGGTCGTCAACGCCGGGCTCAACTGGCTGCTGATCTTCGGTCATGCCGGCCTCCCCGCGCTCGGGCTGCTCGGCTCGGGAATGGCGAGCAGCATCGCCAACGGCCTGAGCTTCGTCGCGATGGCGGCGGTCATCGTCTATGCCACGCCGTTCCGCCGCTACCGCCTGCTCGGCCGGTTCTGGCGCGCCGACTGGCCGCGATACCGCGCGGTCTGGACGCTCGGCCTGCCGATCGCGATCACGCTCGGGTTCGAATCCACCGTGTTCATCGCCGCGGTGTTCCTGATGGGGCTGCTCGGCACCGTGCCGCTCGCCGCGCACGCGATCGCGATCCAGATCGCCAGCGTCACCTTCATGGTCCCGCTCGGCATCGCGCAGGCGGCGACGATCCGCGTCGGCCTGGCGTCGGGACGTGGCGACCGGGCCGGCATAGGGCGCGCAGGTTGGGCGGCGTTCGCAATCGGCGAGAGCTTCATGGTGCTGACCGCCGCGCTGCTGATCCTCGCCCCACAAATGCTGATC
Source organism: Sphingomonas sp. Leaf230 (assembly GCF_001421745.1). Classification (GTDB taxonomy): domain Bacteria; phylum Pseudomonadota; class Alphaproteobacteria; order Sphingomonadales; family Sphingomonadaceae; genus Sphingomonas. The sequence goes on from NZ_LMKW01000011.1 coordinate 321,402, forward strand.
GGCATTATCCTCGACGTCGATGCGCCTGCGAACGCACCAGTGGTGGCGCTGGCGATCTCGCTGCTCGCGGTGGCTGCGATATTCCAGGTGGTGGACGGCGCACAGGTGATCGGCGCGGGGATGTTGCGCGGATTGGGGGATACCACGGTGCCGATGATCTTCGCCGCGATCGGCTATTGGGGGATCGGCATCGGGGTCGGCGCGTGGCTCGCCTTTGCCCGCGGCTGGGGCGGCGTCGGTATCTGGACCGGGCTGGCGACCGGATTGGCCGTGGTATCGGTGCTGATGATGGCTCGGTGGCAGGCGCGCGAGCGGCTCGGCCTCGGTTGACGCTCCGATGGGCGTGTTTTCGCGATGGGCCGGTACCGATAACACGTGGAGCGCGTTAACATATATTGCACCACGGGAGCCTAACATGTCCGACCCAGACCGTATCGTCGCGATCGGGCTCCTCACGCAGCGCGACGTGTTTGCGCTGGGCCACGATCTTTCGCGCGTCTATCCTATCGACGAGGCCCCCTGCTTCGGCGCGTTGCTCGGCGCGATCGACGACGCCGACCGCGCGTTTCACCGCGAGCACGATGCCCGCCAATCGCTTGCGGATCAGCAGATCAAGGTTGCAACACAAGCACGCTAGCAGCGTTCGAGACCCGCTGCCCTAGCGGAGATCGATCATGACGCATTTACCGACGGAATTGCTGCTGCTCGGCTGGTCGACGGTGTTGCTGTTCACATACATCATGATCCAGGGGCAGACCGCGACGCGCGACCGCGGGCTCGACTGGAACGCGGGACCCCGCGACGGCGAGCAGAAGCCGCTCGGCGATATGGCTGGTCGCGCCGAACGTGCGCTGAAGAATTTCCAGGAAACCTACCCCGTCTTCATCGCGCTTGCGCTGGGGCTGGCCGTGACCGATCGCACCGGCGGGCTGGGTGCGATCGGCGCATGGCTCTGGTTCGGTGCGAGGATCGCGTACATCCCGCTCTACCTGTTCGGGATCAAATATGTCCGCAGCCTGTGTTGGACGGTGTCTATCCTCAGCCTGCTGCTGATGCTGATACGCTTCCTCTAAGACCTAACCGCGCAGCGTGCGGATGATCGCGGAGAAGTCGAGACCGCCCTGTCCGGCCTCGGCGAACGCCTCGTAACGCTCGGCTGCCTTCGCGCCCATCGGCGTATCGGCACCAGTGTCCTTCGCTGCCGCCATCGCAAGCCGTAGGTCCTTGAGCATAAGCGCCGCCGCGAAACCGCCCTGATAGTCATGATCGGCGGGCGTATCGGGACCGATGCCGGGGAGCGGCGCATAGGTCGTCATCGACCAGCTCTGCCCCGACGAAACGCTGGCGATGTCGTAGAACGCCTGCGCATCGAGCCCGAGCTTCTCCGCCAGCACGAACGCCTCGCAGGTCACGATCATCGTCGCGCCGAGGATCATGTTGTTGCAGATCTTCGCCGCCTGTCCCGCGCCGTTCGCGCCCGCGTGGATCACCGCCTTGCCCATGTCGGCAAGGATCCCCTGCGCGCGGTCGAACGCCTCCGCCGACCCACCGACCATGAACGTGAGCGTCCCCGCGTTCGCCGCGCCGATCCCGCCGGAGACGGGCGCGTCGACCGCGACGAGGCCCTTCGCCTGCGCAGCCGCAGCGACTTCCTTGGCGGTGGCCACGTCGATCGTCGAGCAGTCGATCAGGATCGCGGACGGCGCCGCGACGACGAACAGCGCGTCATAGACCTCGGCGACATGCTTGCCGGCGGGGAGCATCGTCACGACCGCCTCGGCACCGTCGGCGGCTTCGGCAGCGGACGCCACCGGCAGGCATCCGGCGGCCTTCGCCTTGTCGAGCGCATCGGCACTCAGATCGAACGCGCGAACGTCGTGGCCCTTCTTCGCGAGGTTCGCCGCCATCCCGCCGCCCATGTTGCCGAGCCCGATGAAACCGATCCGTGCCATGTTCTCTCTCCTAATCTTGCTCCCCTCCCGTTCACGGGAGGGGTTGGGGGAGGGCGGTGCCACAATCAAAGCGTCGGCAGTCGCGGCAGGCCCCTCCCCTGACCCCTCCCGCAAGCGGGAGGGGAATTACGATCATTTCCCCGTCCAGGTCCCGGCGCGCTTCTCGACGAACGCAGCCATGCCTTCGCTCTGGTCCTCAGTCCCGAACAGCCCGTGGAACAGCCGTCGCTCGAACTGGACGCCCATCGCGAGCCCGGTCTCGAACGCCGCGTTGACCATTTCCTTGTTCGCCAGCACCGCCAGCGGCGCCATCGCAGCGATCGTGGTCGCGGTCTTCACCGCCTCCTCGACCAGCTCGTCTGCCGGCACGATCCGCGAGACCAGCCCCGAGCGCTCCGCTTCGGCGGCATCCATCATCCGCCCGGTCAGGCACATCTCCATCGCCTTGGCCTTGCCGACCGCGCGCGTCAGCCGCTGCGATCCGCCCATGCCGGGAGACACGGCGAGCTTGATCTCGGGCTGGCCGAACTTGGCGGTATCGGCGGCTAGGATGAAGTCGCACATCATCGCCAGCTCGCACCCGCCGCCGAGCGCATAGCCCGCGACCGCCGCGATCACCGGTTTGCGCGTCCGCGTGAAATTCTCCCACCCCGCGAAGAAGTTGCTCGCGTACATCTCCGCGAAGCCCTGCGACTGCATCTCCTTGATGTCCGCCCCCGCCGCGAACGCCTTCGCGCTCCCAGTCAGCACGGCACACCCCTGCGACGCATCCGCATCGAACGCGGCGAACGCAGCGATCAGGTCCACGAGCACCTGCGAATTGAGCGCGTTCAGCGCCTGGGGCCGGTTCAGCGTGACGAGCGTAACGCCACCGCGCTGCTCGACCAGGATCGTTTCGTATTCGGCCATGTCGTTCTCCAATTACTACGTCATCCTGGACTCGATCCAGGATCCAGAGCCACACATGTGGGCATCTGTAACTCTGGATCCTGACTTTCGTCAGGATGACGAGTCAGCCCGGCGTCCACGCCTCATGCTCAGGCAACGGCGCGAAGATCTGGTCGATTACGTGATCGGTCACATCCTCGGGCGTCGCAGGGTCCCAACGCGGCGCATTGTCCTTGTCGACGATTACTGCCCGCACGCCCTCGATGAAGTCATGCCGCTGCACGACGTGCGCGCCGACCGCATATTCCTGCAGCATCTCATCCGCGAAATTCGCCATCCCCGCCCCCTCGCGGAGCAGCCGGAGCGACACCTTCATCGTCTGCGGCGACTTGGTCTTCAGCGTCGCGAGCGTCTGCGTTGCCCACTCCCCACCATCGGCGTCGAGTGCAGCGTAAATCTCCTCCAGCACGTCCGACGCGAAAAGCTGGTCGATCTCGTCCTTGCGAGCCAAGATCTTCGCGTCGGGTGCCGACGTGGCCAACGCGTCCAGCACGCCCGCGATATCCTGAGGCGTCTCCGCAATCCGCGCCTTGGCCGTATCGACCGTATCGCTCGCGAGATACTGCGTCGCCAACCCGAGCGCGAGACACTCCGCGCCATCCAGCCGGTGCCCGGTCAGCGCGAGATACTGTCCGATCCGCCCCGGCAAACGCGACAAATACCAGCCACCGCCGACGTCCGGGAACAGCCCGATCCCCGTCTCCGGCATCGCGAACTTGGTGTTCTCGGTTGCCACCCGGTATCGGCACGGCAGCGCAAGGCCGACGCCGCCGCCCATCGTGATCCCGTCCATGAACGCGACGATCGGCTTGGCATAGGTGAACAGCCGGTGGTTCATCCGGTACTCGGCATGAAAGAACGCCCGCGCCTCGACGCCGTCGGTCGCGCCCGAGGCTGCAAGCATGCGGATATCCCCGCCAGCGCAAAACCCACGCCCCTCGACATGATCGACTACGATCGCCTCGACCGCCGCATCGCCACGAGCCGCCTCCAGCGCCTCGAGCACGCCATCGCACATCGCCAAATTTAGCGCGTGCAGTGCCTTAGGCCGATTGAGACGAATACGGCCGACAGGCCCTTCACTCTCGACGATCAGATCATCGGTCACGCGGTCACCTCCAAAGCACCATCTCCGCGCCTCCGCGTCTCCGCGTGCAAAAATTCTTGATTCACGCGGAGACGCGGAGCCGCGGAGCAGAAGGAATGAGCGAAGCTGCGCGGACTCACTGCCGCGTCAGTTCGCGGCCGACGATCATCCGCATGACCTGGTTTGTCCCCTCCAGGATCGAATGAACCCGCAGATCACGCCAAAAGCGTTCGATCGGATAGTCCTGCAGATACCCGTAACCGCCATGCAACTGCAACGCGCGGTCGACCACCGAAGACCCCGTGTCCGTCGCCAGCCGCTTCGCCATCGCCGCGAACTTGGTCTTGTCGGGCGCGTTCGCCGTCACCTTCGCCGCCGCGATGTAGAGCAGCGCGCGCGCCGCCTCCAGTTCGGTCGCCATGTCCGCCAGCATGAACTGCGTGTTCTGGAAGTCCGCGATTGCCTTCCCGAACTGCTTGCGGTCCTTGGTATAGGCGATCGCCTCGTCGAGACACCGCTGCGCACCGCCAAGCGAGCACGCGCCGATGTTCAGCCGCCCGCCATCGAGCCCCATCATCGCGATCCGAAAGCCCTCGCCCTCGCCGCCGACCATGTTCGCCCCCGGCACGCGGACGCCGTCGAAGATCACCTGCCGCGTCGGTTGCGAATGCCAGCCGAGCTTCTTCTCGTTCGCGCCGAACGACACGCCCGGCATGTCCTTCTCGATCACGAGGCACGAGATGCCCTTGGGCCCGTCCTCACCGGTTCGGACCATCGTCACGTACACCTCGTTCTCGCCCGCACCCGAGATGAACTGCTTCGAGCCGGTCACGATCCAGTCGTCGCCGTCGCGGACGGCTCGCGTCTTCAGAGCAGCCGCGTCGGAACCCGACCCCGGCTCGGTCAGGCAATAGCTGCCAAGCCGGTCCATCGTCACCATGCTGGGAAGGTACTTGTCCTTCACCGCAGCCGATCCGAACCGGTCGATCATCCACGCCGCCATGTTGTGGATGCTGATGAACGCGCTCGTCGAAGGACAGCCATACGACATTGCCTCCATTATCAGCGCCGCCTCAAGCCGCCCGAGCGCGATCCCGCCACTCTCCTCGCTGACATAGATCGCCGCGAAGCCGAGTTCGGCCGCCGCCTTGATCGTCTCGCGTGGAAAAATGTGCTTCTCGTCCCACTCGGCCGCGTGCGGTGTGATCCGGTCTGCGGTAAAGCGGCGCGCCAGCTCTTGGATTTCGCGCTGGTCGTCGGTGAGGTCGAACTGGTTGGTCATAGGTCTCTCTTCCGTCATGCTGGGCTCGACCCAGCATCCAGAGCCAGGAACGCCGAAACTAGTGGCTCTGAATCCTGACTTTCGTCAGGATGACGACTTGGGGGAATGATGTGGCTAGGCAACCCGCGGTCTATATCATGGCGAGCTGGCGCAACGGAACGCTGTACATCGGCGTGACGTCCAATCTGATGGCACGGATCGTTCAGCACCGCGAGGGTACATTCGATGGCTTCTCAAAACGATACGGCGTGAACCGGCTGGTGCGGTTCGCGATGGCCGACACGATGGAGGCGGCGATCACGCGCGAAAAGCAGATGAAGGTCTGGAAGCGTTCCTGGAAGATAGAACTAATCGAAACCGACAATCCAACCTGGCGCGATCTGGCCGAAGACTGGGGTTTCGAACCGTTCCCCACCCCAATCCCGTCATCCTGACGAAAGTCAGGATCCAGAGCCACAGGCGTAGCGCCTCGTAAATCTGGATCCTGGATCAAGTCCAGGATGACGCGATGGGCCGGCAACCTCCTACCCCATCGTCGGAATAACGAACGCATCGTTATTGCGCGCCGGACCGCCATCCTCGGCCATCGCCGGCAATGCAGACCCGTCCGGCCAGCGCTGCGTGATCGTCTTGACCTTGGTCCAGAACTTCACGCCCTCCATCCCGTGCTGGTTGGTGTCGCCGAACGCCGACCGCTTCCAGCCGCCGAACGTATGATACGCGACCGGCACCGGTATCGGCACGTTGATCCCCACCATCCCGACGTTTACTCGTGCCGCGAACTCGCGCGCCGCGTGGCCGTTGCGCGTAAAGATCGCGACGCCGTTGCCGTATTGATGCTCGCTCGGCAGGCGCACCGCCTCCTCGAAATCGGCGGCGCGGACGATCTGGAGCACCGGCCCGAAGATCTCCTCCTTGTACGCCGACATCTCCGTCGTCACGTGATCGAACAGCGACGGCCCGATGAAGAAGCCCTTCTCATGCCCCTGCAACGCAAATCCGCGCCCGTCGACGACCAGTTCCGCGCCCTCGTCGACGCCGGTCTGGATCCAGTTCTCGATCCGGCTGCGGTGCGCCGCGTTCACCACCGGCCCGTAATGCGCATCGTTGTCGGTCGACACGCCAACGCGCAGCGCCGCGATCGCCGGGATCAGCTTCTCCCGTAGCGCAATCGCGGTCTTCTCGCCGACCGGCACCACCACCGGCAGCGCCATGCAGCGTTCGCCCGCCGAGCCAAACGCAGCGCCCGACAAATCGGCAACGACTTGGTCGAGGTCCGCGTCGGGCATGACGATCCCGTGGTTCTTCGCGCCGCCCATCGCCTGGACGCGCTTGCCCGCCTCGACGCCGCGACGGTACACGTAATGCGCGATGTCGGACGATCCGACGAAGCTCACCGCCGAGATCGCCGGGTGATCGAGGATCGCGTCGACCATCTCCTTGTCGCCGTGGACGACCTGGAAGATGCCCTCGGGCAGCCCCGCCTCGACGAACAATTCGCCGAGCCGCACCGGCACCGAAGGATCGCGCTCGCTGGGCTTCAGGATGAACGCGTTGCCCGTGGCGATCGCGACGCCCGACATCCACAACGGGATCATCGCCGGGAAGTTGAACGGCGTGATGCCCGCGCCGATACCGAGCGGCTGGCGCATCGAATACACGTCGATCCCCGGCCCGGCGCCCTGCGTGTATTCGCCCTTGAGGATGTGCGGGATGCCGCAGCAGAACTCGATCACCTCCAGCCCGCGCTGGATGTCGCCCTTCGAATCCGCGATCACCTTGCCGTGCTCGGACGACAGCAGCCGCGCGAGTTCGTCCATGTTCGCCTCGACGAGCCGCTTGAACTCGAACATCACGCGAGCACGCCGTTGAGGGTTAGTCGCAGCCCAGCCCGGCTGCGCCTTCTGCGCCGCGGCGACCGCACGGTCCAGATCGGTCGCACCCGACAGCCGCACGCGCGCCTGCACCTCGCCCGAATTCGGGTCGAACACGTCGCCGAAGCGCTCGGCCGTGCTGGCCGCACCGCTAACGAAATTCTCGATAGTCCGCATGGCATCCTCTTCTTGTTGCACGCACCGTCGGGCATAAGCGTTTCGCAGCCAAGCGGGGTTGTTTGCAGAATCGCTCTGCGAATATGCAGCATAGGGTGAGGCGTTTATGGATTGGGACGACGTCCGGTATTTCCTCGCCCTGGCGCGCACGCACCGGCTTGGGCCAGCTGCAAAACTGCTGGGACAGGACGCGACGACGGTGTCGCGGCGACTCCAGCGACTGGAGCGGCGACTCCAGACGACGTTGTTCGAACAGACCGTCGCCGGATACGCGCTGACCGAACGCGGCGCGGCGCTGCTCGACCATGCCGAGACGATGGAGGCGTCAGCGCTCGGTATTCAGGAAGTCGTCGGCAACGACGCAGGCGTGCTCGCCGGGCCGATCCGGTTGAGCGTCTCGGAAGGCTTCGGCAGTCGCATCCTCGCACCGCGCCTCGCGTCGTTCACCAACCAGCATCCGCGGATCGCGGTGGACCTGATTGCGTCGACGGGGTTCCTCAACCCGTCGCGGCGAGAGGCGGATATCGCGGTGATGCTCGCGCGCCCGAAGAGCGGCCCGTTGGTGGCGCGAAAACTCACCGACTATCACCTCGGCCTCTACGCGGATCCCGATCACCTCGCACGGTCGGGACCGATCGCGACCACTGCAGACCTGATGCGGCACCGCCTGATCGGCTACGTACCGGACATGATCTACGCGCCCGAACTCCGCTATCTAGCGGAGATCGACGGGCGGCTCGATGCCTCGATCCGCAGTTCGAGCATCGTCGCGCAGGCCGAACTGATCGCAGCGGGGGCGGGCTGCGGAATCCTGCCGTGCTTCATCGGCGACCAAATGCCGGGACTGGTGCGCGTGCTGCCCGACGCGGTGGATATCCAAAGGTCGTTCTGGCTCGTCGTCCACCGCGACGTCCGCCGGATCGCGCGGATCGACCGGTTCATCGCCTGGCTGGACACGACGATCGGCGACTTGAAGCCGCTGATGCTAGGCGTGTCGCCCCCGCCGATTGCCGCCCCCGAGTGAGGGCCGTATAGATCGATGTTGCATGGCAGCATCGCCGGGCCTGGAGCAGCGCGTTGATCCCCAATCTCTATCACCAGATGATCGACGCGATCGGCGACGGCACCGGCCTGCCCGATATCATCCTCCATATTCATGCCGGCATGGCCCTGCTGATGATCGCGCGGCTGATCACGCGGCGGTCGTTCGGGACGTTCATTCCGTGGTGGGTGGTCGTCGCGGGCGAGGCGTTCAACGAGATTATGGACCGGCTTAACTTCGGGTCCTGGCGCTGGGAGGACACCTCGCTGGACATCGTCAACACGCTACTGTGGCCGACGGTGATCTGCGTTGGGGTGCGATTGCGCCCGATGATTGCGCAGCGAGTCACGGTCAAGGCGGGTGTGGTGGAGACCGGGTCGGATGCCGTCCCCATCGAAGGCGTTCCAGTCGAGACCAAGCACTAACCTGCCCCCCTCCCTTCCAGGGAGGGGAACGCGTTGTGGGCGGGCTGGCTTGGTCTATTCCAGACAGCCAATAGGCCCGGTTCAGCCTAGCGCGATGTACCGCTGCAGGTGATAATCCTCATCGCCCAACTGGTGGTCGATCATCACCAACCGCTTGGCATAGTGCGACACCGCATATTCCCACGTCATGCCGATGCCGCCGTGAAGCTGGATCGTCTCCTCCGCGACCAGTGCGCCGGTCCGCCCGATCGTATACTTCGCCGCCGCCAGAGCCCGCTCGCGCGCCTTCACATCGTCGCCATCGAACGCCGACGCCGCGTTGATCACCGCCGAGTGCGCCTGCTCGATCTCGAGCAACACCGTCGCCATGCGGTGCTGGAGCGCCTGGAACTTGCCGATCGGCACGCCGAACTGCTTGCGGTCCCGGAGGTAGCCGAGCGTCGCTTCCTTGACGAATTCCATTGCACCGACCGCTTCGGCCGACAGCGCCAGCAACCCCGCCCCGACCGCCGCATCGACGATCGCCTGCCCCTGCCCTTCGCTCCCAACACGCGCATCGGCGCCAAGCGTGGCGTTCTCGAACGTCACGTCACCAGCCGCACCACCCTCGACGACGTTGAAGCTGCGGACCGATACCCCGGCCGTTTCCGCCGGCACGAGTAATACGAGCGGGTCGCCGTCCTGCTCGACCGTCACCACAAGCACCGACGCCGCGCCCGCCTGCGGCACGACTGCCTTCGTCCCACTCAACGTCCAGCCATCGCCGCTCTTCGTCGCGGTCACCGGCGTCGCGGCATCCTCATGCGCGAACGCAGCGATCGTCTCGCCGGACACGATCCCGGCGAGCGTCTCGTCGTGCCCGCCAGCCTTCGCCAGCGCGCGCCCGGCCATCAGCGCACCCAGGAACGGCTCTACCACCAGCGCGCGGCCGAGCGCCTCGAACACCACCATAATGTCGAACCCGCTGCCGCCGAAGCCGCCCGCCGCCTCGTCGAACAGTGCAGACACGATGCCGAGTTCGCTCAACTGCTGCCAGATTGCCGGACCGTATCCCGCCTCGCCATACGCGCCCGCGTTGCGCGTCTCGATCGGATAGCCGTCGCGCAACGCCCGCACGAGCGTGTCGGCAAGCATGCGGCGGTCGTCGGTGTGTTCGAAGTTCATGGTATCACAGACCCAGAATGGCTTTGGAGATGATGTTCTTCTGGATCTCGTTCGACCCGCCGAAGATCGACAGTTTGCGATTGTTGAAATAGCTCGGCGCCGCCATCGCCGCGTCCTCCGGCCCGACATCCTCGCCGTTCCACCCGGCCTCCAGAGCTTCGGGTATGTAGGGCGCGGCATACGAACCATAGGCGCGACGCGTCAGCGAGGTGATCTCCTGGCGGATCTCGGTGCCCTTGATCTTGAGCATCGAGCTTTCCGCACCAGGCGCACCGCCACCCGCGACCGCCGCCAACACGCGGAGGTTGGTCGTCTGCATGTTGGCCAAGTCGATCTCGACCCGCGCCATCCGCGCCGCGAACAACGGATCATCCGCCAGCGAGCGCCCGCCCTTCTTCTGCATCTGCGCGACTTCCTTCAACCGCTCGAACGACGCGATCGAGAAGCCGACGCCGGCGATGTTGGTGCGCTCATAGGTCAACAGGTACTTGGCGTAGGTCCAGCCCATATTCTCTTCGCCGACGAGATTGGCGACGGGCACCTCGACGTCGGTGAAGAACACCTCGTTCACCTCCTGCTCGCCGTCGATCAGCGTGATCGGGCGGACCTCGATGCCGGGCGACTTCATGTCGATCAGCAGGAACGAGATGCCCTCCTGCTTCTTCGCGGTCGCATCGGTGCGGACGAGGCAGAAGATCATGTCGGCATGCTGGCCGAGCGTGGTCCAGGTCTTCTGGCCGTTGACGACATAGACGTCGCCCTTACGGACAGCGGTGGTCTTGAGGCCCGCGAGATCGGAGCCAGCACCCGGCTCGGAATAGCCCTGGCACCACCAGTCGGAGCCGTCGAGAATCCGCGGCAGCCACTGCTTCTTCTGCTCTTCGGAGCCGTATTTAATCAGCACGGGACCGAGCATGTTGACGCCGAACGGAACGACGCGGGGCGCGTGCGCGAGCGCGGACTCGTTATCGAAGATGAAGCGCTGGATCACGCTCCAGCCAGGGCCGCCCCATTCCTCGGGCCAATGGTTCGCCAGCCAGCCGCGTTCGTTGAGGATCGCGTGCCATTCCTCCATGTCCAATTTGCGGAGGCGCTTGCCTTCGCGGACCAGTGTCGAGAGCCGCGCGGGGAGTTTGTCGCGGAAGAACGCGCGGACTTCGTCGCGGAAGGCTTCTTCCTCGGGCGTGAAGCTGAGATCCATGGCCATGTGACTCCTGATGTTGGAGTCCATGTGCCACAGTCGATCGAGGAATTGAAGGACCGGTATGGTCCAAAACGAAGAAAACGCAGTGCCGAACGACGCAGGTTAATCCGGACGGTATCCGACTACTTCTCCCCTCCCTGAAAGGGAGGGGTCGGGGGTGGGTCGGCCAGCTTGAGCCCCGCGTGTTCGACTATGCGGAAGCCGACCCACCCCCAGCCCCTCCCTTCCAGGGAGGGGAGAAAGCGTCAGAACCGATAGCTGATCCAGCCGGCAAGGAAGTCGGAGTTCTTGTACCCCGCATTCGTCAGCGCAGGCCCCGCGATCAGATGCTCATAGCGCCCGGTGAAGGACAGTCGTGAGGTGAACGGATACACCGCCTGGAACCGCAGCGTATCGGCGATCTTCTTCCCCCCGAAATTCTGCGTGCCGGCAAACGCCGAGCCGTTCGCGCGGTACACTGCATCGCTCGTCGTATCGCGCCACGAGCGCTGATATTCCGCGGTCAGCCGCAGCTTGTCGAACACGCTGAACGTCACGTTCGGCGCCAGCGCGACCAGGTTGGTCGGCGTCGCGAACAGTTGATAGCTGTAATAGATGTTGTTGCCGAACGGCGCGAGCGAGTTGCGCAGCGTGCCCTTCCCGTATGCGCCACCACCGCTGGCATAGTCCGCATGGAAGCCGACGCGCGGCGCGGACTTGCCCTCGCCGAGCTTGTAGGTCTGCGCCAGCAGGATCAGCCACGCCTTGATCGAGCGATTGTCGTACGAACCGCCCTGATAGTTGATCGTCCAGTCGAGATTGACCGGCCCCGCATCGCCCCAGACGTGCAAACCATAGAAGTTGCGAACTTCGCGCGCGTTGTCGGTGCCCCATACCGCCGCGCGGTTGCGCAGGCGCCAAAGGAACGGATCGACGTACAACTTCGAGCCGCCGAACAGCGTCTCCGGCACGACGATGCCCGTCGAGATACCCGAGAAGCGCCGCGCGCTCTCCGCATTGTCATCCTGTGTACCGCCATTGCCATACGCGGTCGGCTTGTAATCGAACACGTCGGCGCGGACGCCGGCGGTGCGTGCCCAGGCGCGGAAGCCGTTGAAGCCGAAGAACAGCGTGTTGTTGTCACGCGGCACGACCAGCAGGTTCGGGCCGTCGGCGAACGTCTGGCGGCCATAGCGCACGCCGACATCGACGTCGGCGACCGTCCCGGTAAGATCGACGAACGCCTGCTGCACGGCCAGCTTGTTGCGCAGGTTCGGCAGCGCGGTGCCGAGATTCCGCCCTTCCAGAGTACCGTGCGCGAGTTCACCGTAGAAGCGAAGGTGCTGGCCGACATGCAGGTCGGCACCACCGAACAGGCGAAGGATGTCCTGCCGCTGTGCCTCGGCATCGCGCAGGTTGGGGTTGGTGGTCTGGTTGACGCGGAACCGCGCCTCGCCCGATAGCGTCAGATAGACGTCGCCATCACCCGCGATCGAGATGAACTTTAGCTGGTCGACGATGTCCTTGCGCTTCTTCGGATCGCGCAGCTTCGACCAGTCCTCCGCCCAGCGCGACTGGTTGTAGCCACCCGCCGTCACCCCGTCGCCGATCGCGGCATTGGGATAGCTCTCGGCGATCGGCGAGGCTTCGGCGGTGCTCGACACGTCCTTGGCGCCGGCATTCGCCTGTCGCGAGGGCGGCGCTTCGGCCTGCGCCATCGCCGCGCTCGAAAAGGCCAGGGTCGAAAGCGCGGACGCGGCAAAGCCGGCCGCATACGCCATGCGGCGGATCGTCATCGAGGTCATAAGCAAATATCCGGTACAGGACGCGGGACCGGCGAACCGGCCCCGTACGCGTCAGTGGGCAGGAACGGCAGCGATGGGAGCAGGCACGAACTCGGGAAGCTTGCCCGACAGCGCAGCGTCGAGCTTGTCGCGGTCGAGTGCGCCCTCCCAGCGAGCGACGACGATCGTCGCGACCGCGTTGCCGATAAAGTTGGTGAGGCTGCGGCACTCGCTCATGAAGCGGTCGACGCCGAGGATCAGCGCCATGCCGGCGATCGGCACGGTCGGCACGATCGACAACGTCGCGGCCAAAGTGATGAAGCCCGCGCCGGTGACGCCCGCGGCACCCTTCGAAGAGATCATCGCAACGACCAGCAGCAACAGTTCCTGGCCGAGCGTCAGGTGCGTGTTGGTCGCCTGCGCGATGAACAGCGCGGCCAGCGTCATGTAAATGTTGGTACCGTCGAGATTGAACGAATAGCCGGTCGGCACGACCAGCCCGACCACCGACTTCTCGCAGCCTGCCGCCTCCATCTTCTGGATCAGGTTCGGCAGTGCGGCTTCCGACGACGACGTCCCGAGCACCAGCAGCAGTTCCGCCTTCAGATACTTGATCAGCTTGAAGATCGAGAAGCCGGTCAGCCGTGCGACCGTGCCGAGCACGACGATCACGAACAGCGCCGCAGTGAGATAGAAGGTCGCGACCAACGCGCCGAGATTGGCAAGGCTGCCAATTCCGTATTTGCCGATCGTGAACGCGATCGCACCGAACGCACCGAGCGGGGCCGCGCGCATCAGGATGCCGACCAGCTTGAAGACGATCAGGCTGAGCCGCTCGAGGAAGTTCAGCACCGGCTTGGCAGGCTCGCCGACCAGGCTGAGCGAGATACCGAACAGGATCGCGACGAGCAGGATCTGGAGGATGTTGCCCTCGGTGAACGCGCTGACCATCGTGTCCGGGATGATGCTCATCAGGAACCCGGTGATCGTCGTCTCGTGCGCCTTCACGGTGTAGTCGGCGATGCCCTTGGTATCGAGCGTGGCGGCGTCGATGTTCATCCCCGCGCCCGGCTGGACGACGTTGGCGACGATCAACCCGACGATCAGCGCCAGCGTCGAGAAGAACAGGAAGTAGGCGAACGCCTTGCCCGCGACGCGGCCGACCGAGCCGAGCTCCTTCATGCCGGCGATGCCGGTGACGAGCGTCAGGAAGATCACCGGGGCGATGATCATCTTCACCAGCTTGATGAACGCATCGCCGAGCGGCTTCAGCGCCGCGCCGTACGCCGGATAGAAATGTCCGAGCGCCGCGCCGAGCGCGATAGCGATCAGGACCTGGATATAGAGCTGGCCGCTCCAGCGCTTCCGCGCGGGCGTTTCCGCGACGCCATATGTCTGGGTGGGTAGGGTCAACATCGCCTCCTGGTATTCTCGTCCACTCACGCGGGACGTTGTGTGCGACGGTAATGCCGGGCCGGACCGGGGACTACAAGAGTGGGGTCACAAGCCCGCAAAACGTTGGTTTTAAGCCATTTATTGGCATACCGATTATTCTGACGTGTGGGAAATGTCATGTTTCAGTAATAGCGTAACCGCTGCGTGTGTGATAATCCGCACAAAATGAGGCGACTCCGATCCTCCCTTTTCGTCACCGCGTTGACGGTGCTGATGGCATTCGCAGCGCTTGGCGTGATCGTCGCGGGAGTCGCCTCGATCTACGGCCAGCGCGCCGCCCAAGACGCGCGCGCGGGCGTGCGTATGCGCGCGGTCCAGCAGACGCGGAGCAACCTTCGTCTGCTCGAAGCCGAATTGCAGACCTATCGCCTGCTGCCGATCATGCTCGGCGAATATCCCGATGTCCGCGCGGCACTCGCGTCGGGTAAGGTCGACCCCGCGCTCAACACCAAGCTCGCGCTGCTGGCAGAGCGCACCGGCGCACCGGTCATCTACGCGCTCGATACGCAGGGCATGACGATCGCCGCCTCGAACGCCGGGCGCCCGGACAGCTTCCTCGGCCACGACTACCGCTTCCGCGACTATTTCACCAAGGCGATGGCCTCCGGCGCAACCGAGTTCTTCGCTCTCGGCAGCGTCAGCGGGCGGCCCGGCCTGTACTTATCGCGCCGGATCGACCGCGCCGGGCGCCCGCTCGGCGTGGTCGTGGTCAAGGTCGAGTTCGAGAAGATCGCGCGCGCGTGGATCCAGGACCGGATGGCGACCTTCGTCACCGATCCCGACGGCATCATCCTGATCTCCAGCGATCCGAAGCTCGAATTTCGCACCACCCGCCCGCTCTCGCCTTCGCGTCGCGCCGAGCTGGTCGAGACGCGCCAGTTCGGAACATCGCCACTGGCCCCCGCCCCACTGACGCTCGCCGACGGGATCTCACGTCTGCCCGACGGATCGCCTGCAATCACGGTATCGCTGCCGGTACCGATCTCGGGCTGGCGGCTGGTGCATATGGAGCCGCTCGACGCTGCCCTGCGCACCGCCGCTGCGCGCACGCGCTGGGCCACCGCGATCGCCGCGATGCTGACGATCGCGACGATACTCGGCGCGTGGTGGCTGTACGAGCGACGCAAGCGCAACGTCGGCGCGCGGGCAGAACTGGAAGCGGAGGTCGCCCGCCGCACCGCCGAACTCCGCGCCACCGCCGACCGCCTCCAGATCGAGGTCGAGCAGCGCGAGGCCTCCGACCAGCGGTTCCGCCAGGCGCGCGAGGAACTGGCGCACGCCAACCGCGTCGGCTCGATCGGCACGATCACCGCCAGCGTCGCGCACGAGATCAACCAGCCCGTCGCCGCGATCCGCACCTTCGCCGACAATGCCGCGGCGTTCCTGGACCGCGGCGAACCCGCGCGCGCGGCAACAAATCTCCAGTCGATCGTCGACCTCACCAGCCGGATCGGGACGATCACCGCCGGGCTCAGGCGCTATGCCCGGCGCGGCGCAGGCTCGATCGGCCCCGTCGCGCTCGACGAGGCGATCGACGGCGTCCGCCTGCTGATCGGCGACCGCTTCCGCGCCAAAGGCGTGACGCTCGACCTGCCGAACGGTCCCGAGGCGCGACTGACGGTGATCGCCGGCCGCGTCCGCCTGGAGCAGGTGCTGGTCAATCTCCTCCAGAACGCGCTCGATGCGGTCGCCGACCGCCGAGATGCCCGGGTGAGCGTGACGGTCGGACGGAAAGGCCGCGATGTCGTGCTGACCGTCGCCGACAACGGCCCCGGCATCGAGCCCGACATCGCCGACCACCTCTTCACTCCGTTCGCGACCAGCAAGAAGGACGGCCTCGGGCTCGGCCTCGGCATCGCGCGCGACATCATGACCGAGTTCGGCGGCACGCTCGACCTCGTCCCCGCTCCAGAAGGCGCCATCTTCCGTATGATCCTGGTGAAGGCTTGAGCGAGCAGGCGGTTCTGCTCGTCGACGACGACGACGTGTTGCGCGGGGCGCTCGAGCAATCGTTCGAACTCGCCGGGATCGCGGTGATCGCGGAGCGCGACCCGACCGTCGCGCTCGCCCGCGTTACCGCCGGGTTCGACGGCGCGGTGGTGTCCGACATCCGCATGCCGAAGATGGACGGCCTCGAACTCTTCCGCCGGATCGCCGCGATCGACCACGAGATCCCGGTGCTGCTGATGACCGGCCACGGCGACGTCGCGATGGCGGTCGCCGCGCTGAAGAACGGCGCGTTCGACTTCATCCCGAAGCCGTTCGCCACGGACCATTTGATCGCGGGGGCACGCCGCGCGCTCGAAATGCGCCGCCTCGTCCTCGACAACCGCCGCCTCCGCGCCGCCGCCGAGGAAACGGTCGGCGCCGAACCGCTGATCGGCGAGACCCCGGTGATGGTCCGCCTCCGCGAAACGATGCGCCAAATTGCTCAGGCCGACATCGACGTTCTGATCGAGGGGGAGACCGGCACCGGCAAGGAACTCGTCGCCGTCCTGCTCCACCGCTGGAGCAACCGACGGTCACGGCCCTTCGTGGCAGTCAACTGCGCCGCGCTGCCCGAGGCTGTCGCGGAAATCGAGCTGTTCGGCCACGACGGCGACTCCCGCCTGCCGCGCACCGGCCGGATCGAGGCCTCGAACCGCGGCACGCTGTTCCTCGACGAAATCGAGAGCACGCTGCCGGCGTTTCAGGCAAAACTGCTCCGCGTGCTCGAGGAGCGCGAGGTGATGCCGGTCGGTGGCGACCTCCCGCGTGCGCTCGACCTGCGCGTGATCGCTGCCGCCAAGCCTGGCCTTGATCACGCGGTCGAGGAAGGCCGCTTCCGCGCCGACCTCCTCTTCCGCCTCGACGCGGTACGCCTACGCATCCCGCCGCTCAGAGAACGCCGCGACGACATTCCGCTGCTGTTCGGTCACCTACTCCACCAGGCGGCGGAACGGTTCGGCCGCGAGGTCCCGACGATCGACACCGCGACGCTAGCGTATCTCGGCCAGCACGACTGGCCCGGCAACGTCCGCGAACTCGACAACCTCGCCAAGCGCATGGTGCTCCGCGTGGAAGCCGAAGACCCCGTCGACGAAGACAGCGACATCCCCCTCCCCGCCCGCGTCGACAAGTTCGAGGAAGCGACGATCCGCGCCGTGCTCCAACAGGTCAGCGGCGACGTCCGCTCGGCCTTGGCCGCACTCGGCATCCCGAGAAAGACGTTCTACGACAAGCTCAAGCGCCACGACATCGACGTCGAGGCGTATCGCCCGAACAAATCTCCCCCGTCATCCTGACGAAAGTCAGGACCCAGAGCCACGACCGCTGTCCCCTGTAACCCTGGGTCCTGACTTTCGTCAGGATGACGACGGCATATGAGGCCCTGCCGCGCTAAGTCGGGATTACCGGCGGCGGCACACCGCCCTGCCGCGTCGCCACGAACTTCGCGAGCGGCGGCCCGATCAGCAACACCCCCAGGAACCGCAACACCTGAAGCGCCATCACGAACGGCACATCCACCGGACTCGACGCAGCAATGATCGCGACCGAATCCATCCCGCCCGGGCTAGTCGCCAGATACGCCGTCACCGGATCGATCCCCCACCAGCGCGTCAACGCCGCGGCGATCCCGCCGCAGAACGCGATCAGCAACGCCACCGACAATAGGATCCGCGGCATCGCCTTCCCCGCCACCCGCAGCGTATCGCGCGTGAACGACAGCCCGATCCGCCACCCGACCACCGCATAGCTGATCGCCAGCAACCACTGCGGCAACACTGGCTGCGCGACGCCGGTAACGTTGAGCGCCGCCCCCGCCACAAGCGACCCGAGCAGCGCGCCGGCGGGTAGCTTCAGCACGACCCCCACGGTCGCACCAACACCGGCAATCGCGATCGTCCGCAGCACGGCAACCGGATCGACCGCCGCAAACCACGTGCCCGCAACATGATGCCCGCTCCCGCCGCCGACCATCACCGCCGCCAACACCGACGCAACCACCGCCACACTCACCACCCGCGTGTAGGTCATCACCGCGACCAGCCGCGAGTCCGCGCCGTAAGCCTGCGCCATCAACACCATCGCGCTCGCAGCACCCGGCGTCGATCCCCACACCGCGACGGTCCCCGGCAACACCTGCCACCGGCTCAGCAGGTATCCGAGCACGCTGCTAGCGGCGAGCGTGACGAAATTGACCATCAGGAACACCGGCCAGTGATCCGCCACCGTCGCGACGATCCCGGTCGTGATCGACCCCGCGATCAGCGTCCCGACCGCCGCCTGCGCCCCGCGAAACGCCGACGTCGGCACGCTAAGCGACCACCCCCGCACCGCCAGCACGACCGCCGCGACCATCGGCCCGAGCAGCAACCCCGCCGGCAGCCCGACAAGCTCCAGCAGCCCCGCGATCACCGCCGACAGCGCGATCAAGACGGCCCAGCGCCAGATCATGCCTTGGTAGCGAACCAGATCGTGTGCCGCGCGCCGCCCTTCCGCGTAGCGCGCGCGCTAACTTCGTCGACCGCAAACCCTGCTTCGGCAAGTCGGGTAGCGAACGGCTTACTCGGTGCCGACGACCACACGGCAAGTACGCCACCGGGTCGCAACGCCGCCCGCGCCAAAGACAATCCGCGCGCCCCGTAAAGCCGGTCATTACCCGGCCGCGAAATTCCGTCCGGACCGTTGTCGACGTCGAGCAGGATCGCGTCCCAATCGCCCTCGGCGATCGCCGCGGCGACATCGCCCTCGAAAATACGCGTCCGCGGATCGGCAAGGCTGTCGCCATGCACCGCCGCCATAGGCCCGCGCGCCCATTCGATCACCGCCGGCACGATCTCCGCCACAACTACCTCCGCGTCAGGCCCAAGCCGAGCCAACGCCGCGCGGAGGGTAAACCCCATCCCAAGCCCGCCGATCAGCATCCGCACGCCTGGCCGCCCACCGATCCGATCGCACGCCTGCTCCGCCAACGCCTCTTCCGACCCGCTAAGCCGACTGTTCATCAACTCGTTCGCGCCGAGCATGATCGAGAACTCCGCACCACGCTGGAGCAAGCGAAGCTCACCCCCACCCGGCACCTGCGCCGTCCCGAGAAGCACGCGCGGGATCATGCCGACCAAGCCGCAATATCGTCCTGCTCGCCGATCAGCGCGAGGCCGTGCGCGATCGACGTCAGCTCGCCACCACTCATGATCGCCGCCTCGCCGAACCGCTCGACGAAGATGCGGCGGATGCGCGGGATCAACGACGATCCGCCGGTCAGGAACACCCGGTCGATCTCGCCGCCACCGACGTTCGCCACCTCCAAGGCCCGGTCGACCGCCGCCTCGATCCGCACCACGTCGTCGGCGATCCAGCCTTCGAACTGCGCCCGCGTCACGTCCGCCTCGATCTCAAGCCCCGCGCCCGCAAAGTGGAAATGCGCATCCTCACCGCTCGACAGCGCACGCTTGAGCGACCCGACCGCATCATACAGCGGATAGCCAAGTTCGTTCTCGATCACCGCGATCATCCGCCCGATTGCATCCGGATCCACGGCGGTCTTCTGCAACCGCTCCAGCTCGGTCATCGTCTTGCGATTGCGCATCAGCGCCAGCCTGGACCAGTCCGCGAAATCGGCGAAATACGCGCGCGGAATCTCCAGTTCCTTGCCGAACGACTTGTACGCGCCGCCCTTGCCGAGCATCGGCAGCACCAGCCGGTCGAGAATCCGGTAATCGAACCGATCGCCCGCGATCCCGACGCCCGCATGACCCAGTGGCGTACACCGCCGCGCCGCGCCCGGCTCGGCCACGCGCACCACCGAAAAGTCGCTCGTACCACCGCCGAAATCCGCCACTAGGATCGTCGCCGGCTCGGTCAGCCGCGTCGCGTAGCTATACGCCGCCCCGAGCGGTTCGTAGACGTAATGGATCTCCGCCCCGAAGCCCTTGAACATCGCGTCATACCGCGTCCGCGCCAGCGCCTCGTCGGGCCGCGCGCCGGCATATTCGACCGGGCGCCCCACCACGATCCGGTGCGGCCGCGTGTCGAGCTTGCCGCCCGCATGGGAAATAAGCTTTTCGAGGAACAGCTGGCCCATCTCCTCGAAGCGATAGCGCTTGTCGAACACAGACGCCTGCTCGAACGTCTTCATCGCCGCGACCGACTTGAACGACTGGATGAACCGGCTGTCGAGCGGGTATTCCATATATTCGGCGATCGCCCACGGCCCCGCATCCGACGCGAGCCCCTTGCCGCTGTCGTCCTGCCAGAAACACAACGCCGAGCGGAATACCGGGCTCGTCTCGGCAGGGGCAGCGAACGTCACGAGTTCGGGCGTCCCGCCGCGCGTCCCCAGCGCCACGACGCTGTTGGTCGTGCCGAAATCCAGCCCCAAGGCGGGGCCGCCAGCGTCCGTCTGCATCGCGTCGTCCTTCAATGAACGCGCGCCTATGCCGATGCGGGGTGCGGGATGGCAACCCCGTGCGTGCTTCGGCGGACCAGTTGAGCGGGTTTGGTTGAGCCGCGATCTATGACCGGATGACCGCACACAGCGGAAGCCCGTTAAGAGTCGGTCTCCAGCGGTTTGCCTTTTTCGAGGAACGCCGTTCGCCCCGATTTTATCGGGCCGCCCCTTTCCCGCGGACGAAACAAGACCGGTCCCTCGCAGCGTAACCAAACGCTAAGCTCTTGGGGATAAGCATGCCGCGATGTTCGTATCGCTGACAGCGCGTATCACCGCGATCGGGCTCATAGTCCTCCTCGCGTTGGCGTCTTTGGCGGGGCTCCTTGCCGATGCGTCGTATCAGGCCAGCCAGAGCGTTCACTGGGCCGCGCATTCCGCTGGGATCATCGAGACGACCGAGGCGGCGCTGGGCGATCTGCGCGAGGCCGAATCCGGCCAGCGTGGCTTCGTCATCACGCGCGATCCAGCCTATGCTCGGTCGTACGCCGAACTTGTGGATAGCGCTGCCCGAACCATCGCCCGAGTCGTTGAACAGACCAACGACAATCCGCTTCAGCATGCACGGGCGCAGAAAATCGCGTTGCTGATGAAGGAGCGCTCCACTATTTTGCTGCAACCGTTGAATCTTGCCCGCCGGGGTGATTTTTCAGGCGCGGTCGCGGTCATCGCGAGTGGCCGCGGTCGCGAACTGATGGATGCGATCAGCGTGCGCGCACAGGGCTTTCTCGATGAGGAACGCGCGCTCCAGTCCACGCGGCAGGACGCAGCGGTTCAGCGGCTGGAAAGCGGCAAGAGACTGGCGATACTCGGCGCGATCGCCGTCGCACTCGTCGTCGTCGGCAGCTTTGCGCTGCTCGTCCGGGCGATCCGCCGCCCGCTGGCGACCATGATGCGAGCGATGACCGCGCTAGGCAGCGGCGAACAGGACGCCCGCATCGACACTGCGATGGGATCGCGAGAATTCACCCGCCTTGCCGTCGGCTACAATGCGATGGCCGACCGATTAAGGGGTGCCGTCGCAGACCAGGGCACCAGCGAGCGGCAATTGCAGATCGTCAACACCGAACTCGAGCAGAACACGAAGTCGCTTCGCGAACGCGGCGAGGTGATCGAACTGCTCGGCGGCATGGCGCATCGCATGCAGGCCGCGCGCACCGACGATGAGTTGGCGCAGATCGTCCGGGTATTCGTACCGCAGGTGCTTCCCGACATCCCCGGTGCGCTGTACGCGCACAACAACTCGCGTAATTGCCTTGCCCCCGTCGCGAGCTGGGGCGGCATTACCGTGCCGATCGAAGGCTTTGCGCCAGAGCGGTGCTGGGCGCTGCGTCGCGGCCAGAGCCACTCCGTCGAAGACCCCAGCCGCGAGATCGTCTGCGGGCATGTCGCGGAGAACGAGGTGTATCATTGCGAACCCCTGCTCGCGGGCGGCGAGGTCATCGGCGTGCTCTATCTCCAGGGACGGATCGGAGCCGAGAACCGCTTCCGGATGAACGTGCTGACCGAGAACATCGCATCCGCGCTGGTCAACCACCGCTTGCAGCGATCGCTACGCGAGCAGACGATCCGCGATCCGCTCACCAGCCTGTTCAATCGTCGCTACATGGAAGAAACGCTCAAGCTGGAGATCGCCCGATCCTTGCGCGCGGGGAGTCCGCTCAGCCTCGTCATGTGCGACATCGATCATTTCAAGCGGTTCAACGACGAGTTCGGCCACGATGCCGGCGACTCGGTGCTGCAGATGGTCGCCGCGGAGATGCGCAGTCGGTTCCGCGACGGCGATGTCATCTGCCGCTTCGGCGGCGAGGAGTTCACGATCATCGCGCCGGGCACGACCGCGGAAGCGCTTGCCGGTCGCGTCGAGACCGTGCGGCGCGCCATTGCGGAACTGGCCGTCCGGCACGGCAACCGCACGCTGGGCTCGACCAGCATGTCGTTCGGCATCGCAACCTGGTCCGACGCCATGGACCGGGACGGCGCGACACTCATCCAGGCGGCGGACATGGCACTGTATCAATCCAAGCGTGACGGCCGCAACCGCGCCACGATCAGCATGCTAGCGGCTTGATCCGGGCCGTTCGGCCCGCTCCCGGTGCGCCGTTGGCTGGAACAGCGTCATGCTGAGGACCGGATTGCCCGGATAGAGAATCTCACCGAATTGAAGACCCTCTCCGACCCCGCTCCGCTTCCAAACGGCTGTGGCAGGGATCACATCAGCGGTAGCGCGCAAGCCACGCGGTGCGCCGATCGGTCTGCTTGGTCAGGCAGGCGGGATGGTTCAGGCGTTCGATCGTGCCGACGCCGTCGCCTTGGTCGAGCGGGCAGGCGGCGTCGCGCTGCTTGATCCAGGCGCGCTGCGACGTGCGCAATGCGGCGCGACGCGCAGACGGCAACCGTTTCATGGTGGCGGCATAGGTCCTGTTCAGTCGCCCATCGGCCCGCTTGTGGTCGGCGCCGAAACAGGCCGCCATCGCTGGGGTGATACCCTGCGCGGCCTCCCCGGTGTTGAGGCAGCGGTCGAGATCGGGCGAGCCGGCTAGGGTGAGGGCAAGCGCTAGGATCAGCATTTCAGGTCTCCTTTCCCTGTCCAACGTCGCAAGGCCGGGTCGGTTCTGTGGCGACTGCGTAAATCGTCAGCCCCGCGAAGCCACGTATCGGCACGAAGCGCGATTGCGGTATCTAGCGCACCGGAATTGACAGATCGGAGATCGCGATGCGCGTGTTGGTGACGGGATTGGGCGACATCGCTCACAAGGGATATCTGCCGGTGCTGGCGGCCAACCCCGAACTGGAACTCCATCTGGCGACACGCGACCAGCGGGTTCTCCGTGAAGCCGGACGTTCGTTCCGCGTGCCTCACCTTCATGCCAGCGTAGAGCATGCATTGGAGGCGGCGACCTTCGACGCGGCGTTCATCCACGCGGCCACCAGCGCGCATCCTGCGCTCGTTCGACTGTTGCTGGAGCGGCGTATCCCCACCTTCGTCGACAAGCCGCTCGCCGACAATCTTGCCGAAGTCCAACAGCTTGTGGCGCTGGCGGAACGCCAGGAAACCCTCCTGACAATAGGATTCAACCGCCGGTTTGCCCCGGACTATGCGGCGCTTCGTGGTGCCGACACGGATTTGATCGTCATGGAAAAGCACCGTCACCGACAGGCCGACACGCCGCGCAAAGTGGTGTTCGACGACTTCATCCATGTCGTCGACACGCTGCTGTTTCTGGCACCTGCCCCAATACTGCGCCGCACGATCGAGACTCATGTTGAGCATGGGCTGCTCAAGGCGGTGACGCTGATGCTGGCCGGTGACGGCTTTACGGCCATCGGCACGATGCACCGGGATAGCGGACTCGATGAGGAACGACTGGACGTGATCGGTAACGGCGTGCGGCAGTCGGTCCGGAACATGTCGGAACTGGTGCGCTCCGCAGGCACGGAGTGCCACCACCGGCGCGGTGACTGGACCTCCGTCGGACGTCAGCGTGGCTTCGAGGACATGTGCGCGGACTTTCTGACGGCAGTACGAGAGAAACGCCCCACCCCGGCTGCAGACATCCTGGCGACGCACGCGCTCTGCGAAGCCATCACCTTCCATGCGGATGCGCAAGCAACACCGGACCGACCGTCTTATACAAATATTTCAGCTAATTAGAACATCGTCCGAGGCACTTGAGAAATACGCGTCAAGTATCTCAAAACCAAATCGGTTGGGTTTGAGCGTCGAATTCTCCTCATCGTAAGCAACTAGTCCGCATCGATAACCGATACAATTATCCGTCCGATCCGGACATGTTATCATCAGGAACCCACGCGGTCTGGAATCGTTGGTGCCCCGCAGCCGCAACGGCTGTTCCATGAGAAGAGTGACTTATGATTAAAACATTGATTCTCGGCGCGTCCGCCGTCGCCATGACTGCCCTGCCAGTTGCGGCCAGCGCCGCGCCTGTCGCCAATTCGGCACAGTCGCTCTCGGTGGCGTCGCCGGTTCGTGCGGGCACGTCGTCGAAGAAGGCAAGCAATCTCACCGGCGTGAGCATTGTTCCGCTGATCATCGGCGTCGGCATCGTCGCTGGTGTGACGTACCTGATCGTCGACCATGAAGACGACAACAACTCCGACAGCAACTAAGTGAAATGGGTCGGGTAACACCGGCCCATTTTTCTATCGAACAGATTGCCGCGGATCGACCCGCATCGAGGCGAACCGATGACCCGCGCATGGCTTCTACTGGCGCTGCTGGCATGGCCCGCCGACCTTGCCGCAATGCCGTCGGCCGATCCTACCGGCACCGGATTGGCGCGTTGCCTGGAGCGCGAAGCCAACGCCTCCACCGCCGGCCAGACCGAATGCCAAGCTACAGCGCTGCGCGACTATGATCGGCGCATGAACCTTGCGTACGCGGCACTGCTGCGGCGGCTCCCTGCCCCGGCAGCGCAATCCCTGCGCCAATCGCAAAGGGCCTGGATCACCTTCCGGGATGCCGAGGACAGGGCGCGAACTGCTATCTACGCCACCCGCAGCGGCACGATGTACGTCCCGATGGAGGCGGCTGCCGGGACAATCCTGACGCGAGACCGCGCGCTGCTACTAGAAGGCTATGCCCGCGTACTCTCGATCGAGCGCTAACCGTCCCGATTAACTGGCAAGTCGGGCGACGAGGAAATCGACGAACACGCGCACGCGCGCCGGCGTGTTCGTGCCGCCGACGAACACCGCGTGGATCTGCTCGACATCGCCTGGATTGAAGTCCTCCAGTACGGGCACGAGCCGTCCCGCGGCGATGTCGTCGACGACGCTGAACGCGCCGACACGCGCGATCCCGACCGCCGCACAGGCAAGCTGGCCCAGCGTCTCGCCGTTGTTCGCCTCGATATTGCCCTTCACCGACAACGCGATATCCTGCCCGTCGCGGCGGAATGGCCAAACCGGTTCGACGCGACGAAAGTTGAAGTTGAGGCAATTGTGCGCGTGCAGGTCTTCCGGGACCATCGGCGTCCCGCACCGTGCGAGATAGTCGGGCGCCGCGACGATGACGCGGCCGCTTTCGCCCAGTTTGCGCGCGGTCAGCAGGCTGTCGGCCAGCGGACCGAAGCGCACCGCGACGTCCGCCTGCCCGCCCGCGACATCGACGAGCGTATCGGTTAGTGCGAAATCGACCAGGATATGCGGATACGAACGCGCGAACTCGCCCAGCAGAGGCACGATGCACAACCGCCCATGCGATAGCGCGGCGCTGATCCGCAGCCGCCCGCGCGGCGCACCTTGATCCGCGATCTGCTGTTCCGCGTCGTCCAGGTCGGCGAGGATCCGCCGCGCGGTCTGCAGATAGACCTGCCCCTCGACGGTCGGCGTCAGGGCCCGCGTCGAGCGCAGCAGCAACCGCACGCCAAGCCGTGTCTCGATCCGGTCGATCGACCGCGCCACCGCCGATGGCGTCAGCCCCAGCGCGCGACCAGCCCCCGAGAAACTGCCCTCGCGCATCACCGTCGCGAAGATCTCCAGCGCACGGGCCCGGTCGGCGCCTATCCCGATCTTTGCGTCCACGTCACAAATCCTTCGCCGTCACATCGTCTAATAAGGGGGCACCATACCGTCCATCTATGCACCAACGCGAACATCGGGGATACGCACATGGACTATCGGCAATTGGGATCATCGGGCTTGCGCGTTCCCGTGTTGAGCTTCGGCACCGCGACCTTCGGCGGCACCGGGCCGTTGTTCGGCGCGTGGGGACGCAGCGACGAGACCGAAGCACGGCGGCTGGTCGATGTCTGCCTGGAGGCGGGCGTGACATTGTTCGACACCGCCGACGTCTATTCCAACGGTGCCTCGGAGTCCGTGCTCGGCGCGGCGATCAGGGGGCGGCGCGACCGGGTGTTGATCTCGACCAAGACCGGCCTGCCGATGGGTGACGGCCCGCAGGACTGGGGCGCGTCCCGGTCGCGACTGATCCGCGCGGTCGAGGATTCGTTGCGGCGGTTAGGAACCGATTACATCGACCTGCTCCAGCTTCACGCCTTCGATGCATCGACCCCGACCGAGGAGGTGATCGGCACGCTCGACACGCTGATCGCTGCGGGCAAGATCCGCTATGCGGGCGTGTCCAACTATCCCGGTTGGCAGCTTCTGAAGGCGCAAGGCATCGCCGACCGCCACGGCTCGCCGCGGCTAGTCGCGCACCAGGTCTATTACTCGCTGATCGGTCGCGCGTACGAGGCAGACCTGATGCCGGTCGGCGCGGATCAGGGAGTCGGCGCGCTGGTGTGGAGCCCGCTTGGCTGGGGTCGCCTGACCGGCAAGATCGGGCGCGACCGGCCGATCCCCGCGGGCAGCCGCCTGCACGATACCGAACAATTCGCACCGCCGGTCGAGGCCGAGCACCTCTACCGCGTGATCGACGCGCTCGAGGCGGTCGCGGCGGAGACAGGCAAGACGGTGCCGCAGGTCGCGATCAACTGGCTGTTGCGCCGCCCAACCGTATCGTCCGTCATCATCGGCGCACGCAACGAAGCCCAGTTGCGCGACAATCTGGGGGCGGTCGGCTGGGAACTGACGGTCGCACAGGTCGCTATGCTCGATACGGCCAGCGATGTGCTGCCACCCTACCCCCATACGCCCTATCGCCAGCAAGAGGGTTTCGCCCGGCTGAACCCTGCGCTGGTCTGAGGAACGACATCATGAAACTCAATCCCGGCCTGCTGGCCCTCGCCGTCGGCGCGTTCGGCATCGGCGTGACCGAATTTGCGCCGATGGGCCTGCTTCCCGTCATCGCGACCGATCTAGGCGTGTCGATCCCGACCGCGGGGTTGCTGATCAGCGCCTATGCGCTCGGTGTCGTGATCGGTGCGCCGTTGATGACGCTTACCACCGGGCGGGTGCCGCGGCGGACGTTGCTGATCGCCCTCGCCGGTATTTTCACCATCGGCAACCTGCTCGCGGCGGTATCGACCGGCTACGGCATGCTGATGGCCGCGCGGATCCTGACCTCGTTCAACCACGGCGCGTTCTTCGGCGTCGGGTCGATCGTCGCGGCCAGCCTCGTACCGGCGGAACGACGCGCGGGCGCGGTGGCGGCGATGTTCATGGGGCTGACGATCGCGAACGTCGTCGGCGTGCCGCTCGCGACCTGGGCAGGCGACCATCTCGGCTGGCGCGCGTCGTTCTGGGGCATATCGGCGCTCGGCGTGGCGACGATGGCGGCGCTGCGGCTGACGCTGCCGGCTTTGCCTGCGCCCGAGGGCAGCGATGCGATGGCGGAACTGCGCGTACTGACACGGGGCCCCGTGCTCGGCGCGCTGGGCCTGACCGTGGTGGGCGCGAGCGCGATGTTCACCGTGTTCACCTACATCACGCCGATCTTGCGCGAAGTGACCCACGCCTCGCTCGGCTACATCACCGCGATGCTGGTGACCTACGGCCTGGGGCTAACGCTCGGCAACTGGCTCGGCGGCCGTTTCGCCGATCGCTCGGTCGACCGGACGTTGATCGTCACGCTCGCCTCCCTGACGGCAATCTTGATCGTGTTCGCACTGCTGATGCCGTTCAAGATTCCGACCGCGATCCTCATCTTCCTCTGGGGTATCGCGAGTTTCGCGCTCGTTCCGCCGCTGCAGATCCGCGTGATGCATGCCGCGGCGGACGCGCCCAACCTCGCATCCGCGATGAACATCGGCGCGTTCAACCTGGGCAACGCGATCGGCGCGGCAGTCGGCGGTGGCGTGATCGCGGCAGGGTTCGGGTATCCGGCGGTGGCGATGGCGGGTGCCGTCTCGTCGGCTCTCGGGCTGATCGCGGTCGTCGTCAGCGTTCGTAGGGTTGCCACGCGCAGTCGCCGCCATCCTGCGTCGGTGGGCACGGTCGAGGCTATGTAGAAGCCGCCCCCTGGACGATGGGGACCGAACGCGCATCGCCTGCGTTGTACGGCCGCTATCATCAGGAGACGCACCATGAACCCAACCGGCAACACTATCCTCATCACCGGCGGCGGGTCGGGTATCGGCGCCGCGCTGGCGCAGCGTCTCCACGATGCGGGCAACGCGGTGATCGTTGCCGGCCGACGTCAGGAAGCGCTCGACGAGGCGATCGCAGGGCGGGAGAACATGAGTGCGATCACGCTCGACATCGACGACCCCGCCGCGATCGAGGACTTTGCCAAGCGCGTCGTCGCCGAACATCCCGCACTCAACGTACTGGTCAACAATGCCGGCATCATGAAGCTGGAGGACGCCGCGACCCGCCGTGATCTGACCGATGCGGAGGCCACGATCGTCACCAATCTGCTGGGTCCGATCCGGCTGACCAATGCGCTGGTCGATCATCTTGCGGCACAGTCCGGCGGCACGATCGTCAACCTGACGTCCGGGCTCGCCTATGTCCCACTGACCGCCGCACCCACCTATTCGGCGACCAAGGCGGCGATCCATTCCTACACCGTGTCCTTGCGTCGCGTCCTGGACGGCAAGGTCGAGGTGGTCGAGATCGCGCC
This sequence comes from Sphingomonas sp. Leaf230, assembly GCF_001421745.1. Classification (GTDB taxonomy): domain Bacteria; phylum Pseudomonadota; class Alphaproteobacteria; order Sphingomonadales; family Sphingomonadaceae; genus Sphingomonas. The sequence continues at coordinate 350,693 of NZ_LMKW01000011.1, forward strand.
CCCCGGCGTGCAGACCGGTCTTACCCCCGGGCAGGAAACGCGCCCCGGCTACATGCCGCTGGAGGCGTTTGCGGATGAGGTCATGGCGCTTTGGACGCAGCAGCCCACGCCTAACGAGATACTCGTCGAACGTGTTCGGCCGTTGCGCAATGCCGAAGCCGATCATCGCTTTCCGGAAGCCGTCGTGCAGTTGAACGAAATGGCCGAACGCGCGCGCCGCGGGGGCTGATCGCTGGTGCCTCGACGTACGAAACGTCGAAGCACCACCCGCCTTTTCTGCTAACTATTCTCAATAGCCTTGATCTGCCTGTTGCGAGCCGATAGGCGGATCAGCGTGAACGCGTCCCAAACTTCCCCGTCGCCCGCGACGATCGCCAAGCGCAAACGCAAATGGCGAAGCTGGTGGCTCAAGCAATTGCACAGTTGGCACTGGATCAGCGCGGCGCTGTCGCTGACCGCGATGCTGTTGTTCGCGATCACCGGCATCACGCTCAATCACGCCGCGTCGATCGGTGCCAAACCGGTGGTCGTGGAGAAAAGCGGGACGTTACCGCGCTCGCTGCTCCACATGCTCAGCGCACCGCATACCGCCGACGCGCCGCTCCCCGTTCCCGTCGCCAAGGCGGTCGCGAACGCGGTCGGGCTCGATCCCGCCGGCAAGCCCGTCGAATGGTCCGATAGCGACGCCTATGTCGCCTTGCCCCGCCCCGGCGGCGACGGCTGGGTCAGCATTGCGCGCGCGACCGGCGCGATCACCGCGGAAACCACCGATCGTGGCTGGATCTCGTATCTGAACGACCTGCACAAGGGTCGCAACGCGGGCGCGGCGTGGTTCTGGTTCATCGACGTCTTCGCAGGGGCGTGCATCCTCTTCACGCTCACCGGGCTCCTGCTGCTGCAACTCCACGCGCGGCACCGGCCCTCGACCTGGCCGATCGTCGCGGCCGGACTCGCGCTTCCCGTCTTGCTCGCCATACTGTTCATCCATTGAGGGGTTTCGCCATGCGTCCTACCGCGTTCCTGTTGCTCGGCGGGGCGATCACCGCGCCTGCCCTGTCGTCGCCTGCGGTTGCAGCGCCGCCCGGTGCGGTGACGATCACGGTTCCGCGGCTCGACGTCGCCGAATATCATCGCCCCTATGTCGCGGTATGGCTGGAGCCGGTCGGCGGCGGCGCGCCGCGGACGCTGGCGGTCTGGTACGACCTCAAGAAGCGCGGCAACGATCCCGGTACCAAATGGCTCGCGGACCTGCGCGCATGGTGGCGCAAGGGCGGCCGCAGCATGACGATGCCCGCCGACGGCGTCAGCGGCGCGACGCGGACGCCGGGCCAGTACACCATCCCCCTGCCCGCCGACGTCAAACCCGGCCAGTATGTCCTCAATGTCGAGGCTGCGCGCGAGACCGGTGGTCGCGAACTCGTCTCCGTACCGCTTACCGCCGGAGCCCGCACCACGGGCAAGACCGAGCTCGGCGCCGTCGCCATCTCCGCCCGCTAAGGATCACAGCATGAAGCCTTTTGTTGCACGCCTGATGGCCGCCGCTGCGCTGCTGTCGATCCCCGCCGCGCTGTCTGCGCACCGCATGTGGCTGTTGCCGTCGGCCACCGTGTTCTCAGGGACCGATGGCTGGGTGACGGTCGACGCCGCGGTCTCGAACGACCTGTTCTTCTTCGATCACCAGCCGCTCCGCCTCGACGGCATGAAGGTGTGGCAGCCCGACGGCAGCGAAGGCGCGTTGCAGAACGGTGCGACCGGGCGCTATCGCTCGGTGTTCGACGTCAAGCTCGACAAGCCCGGCACGTGGAAGATCGGCACGCAGATGTCCGCCGTCATGGGCAGCTTCAAGGTCGATGGCGTCGAGAAGCGCCTCGGCGGCCGTCGCGGTCCGCCGCAGCCGAACGCGCCCGCCCCGCTGACCGTCGCCGACATCCCCGCCAACGCGACTGACGTGAAGGTCACCGAGGTATCGGGCCGCAACGAGATCTTCGTGACCGCCGGCGCGCCGACCACCACCGTCTTCAAGCCGACCGGCAAGGGCCTTGAGTTCGCACCGATCACCCACCCCGACGAACTGGTCGCGGGCGAGACCGCCAAGTTCCGCTTCCTGGTCGATGGCAAGCCCGAGGCGGGGTTGAAGGTGACAGTGATTCCAGGCGGCAAACGCTATCGCAACGACGAGGGCGCACGCGAGCTGACCACCGGCGCTGACGGCGTGTTGAGCGTCTCGTGGCCGACCGCCGGGATGTACTGGCTCAACGCAACGCTGACCGACGCCAAGGCAACGAGCCCGCGTGCGACCGAACGCCGGATGAGCTACGTCACGACGCTCGAAGTGCTCACGCCCTGAGGCGTGCGGCATGAGTTTGGCGGCATGAGGATCGCGCTGCCGCCGACGATCGACGCCGCGGCGTTCGCGGCGCGCGATCCGTCGGCGATGGTGCTCGATCTGCACGGCGAGACGATGGGGACGTCGTGGAGCGCGCGCTTCGCTGCGCCCCCCGGCACCGATCCGTCGTCGATCCGCGCCGCGATCGTCGCGCGGCTGGCCGGGATTGTCGCCGAGATGAGCCACTGGGCACCGGACTCGCTCCTGTCCCGCTTCAACCGGTCGCCGGGCGGCACCTGGACGACGCTCCCACGCGACTTCGCGCACGTCGTGACGCGCAGCCTGGCGATCGCGGAGGCTACCGGTGGCGCGTTCGATCCGGCGATCGGCAGGCTCGTCGATGCCTGGGGTTTCGGCCCCGTCCCCGTCGCTTGCCCCCCTAGCATACCCGAAATCGAGATGGCCCGCGCGACATCAGGCTGGTCTCGCCTCTCGTTCGCCGCCACCGGCGCGCATCTTCACCAACCCGGCGGCACCGCACTCGACCTGTCGGGGATCGCCAAGGGCCACGCGGTCGACGCCGTCGCCGACCTGCTGCACGACGCGGGTATCCCGAACGCACTGGTCGAGATCGGCGGCGAACTCGTCGGTCGCGGGATCAGGCCCGACGGCGACCCCTGGTGGGTCGACCTCGAAAGCCCGCCCGGCCTGACACTCCCCCCGCTCAGAATCGCGCTGCACGGTCAGGCAGTAGCAACCTCCGGCGACTACCGCCGCGGCGCCCACACGCTAGATCCACGCACCGGACGCCCGATCGACACCGGCGTCGTCTCCGCCAGCGTCATCCACGAGACCGCGCTCGACGCCGACGCCTGGGCGACCGCACTCACCGTGCTCGGCCCGGACGGCTTCGACCTTGCGCGAAATCACGGCATCGCCGCTCGCCTCATCACCGAAATCGGCGGCACCACGTGCGAATACCTAACCCCCGCACTCGCCGCCATGCTCGCAGACTGACAGCTTACAACCGAGCGTCTCCCAGTTTCCCCGCGAAGGCGGGGACCCAGACTGGACTCCCGCCTTCGCGGGAGAACAAGGTTAACCGCGCCGGATCGCATGTATCCCTAGCACCGAAACGCCAACGCCCCCACGACGCTACCCGATTCCGCCCTCGCGCGTTACCAAAGCCAATGACCGACGCGCTTCCCCCCGCCATCCCCGCCGCGACGCTCGTCATCTTCCGCGACACGCCAGCCGGCCCCCCGGAACTGCTGATGGTCGAGCGCGCCAAGGCGATGGCGTTCGCGGGCGGAGCACTGGTATTCCCCGGCGGCCGCGTCGATCCCGGCGACCACGCGCTGGCGGCTATGCTCGGCCGCCCCGACGACGAGACCGCCGCGCGCATCGCCGCGATCCGTGAGACGATCGAGGAGGCCGGGCTGCCGATCGGCCTGTCACCGATGCCCTCCATCCAGGCCTTCGAGCGGTTGCGCGCCGCTCTCCACGCCGGAACCGCGTTCGGTGAAGCATTGGCGGACGCAGCCACGTCCCTCGATCTCGATGCACTGGAATATTTCGCCCGCTGGCGGCCAGCGCACGCCCACGCGCGCATCTTTGACACGCGCTTCTATCTCGCCCGCCTGCCCGCCGACGCTCCCGCGGCGCGGGTCGACGAGACCGAAAACGTCCGTCTGTTCTGGGCCACCGCGGCGCACATTCTCGCCGAGACCGATGCCGGACGCGCGACGATCATCTTCCCGACCCGCCGCAATCTCGAACGCCTCGCGCAATTCACCGATTTCGACGCCGCGGTCGCTAACGCCCGCGCGCATCCTATCCGCACCGTCACGCCGTGGACCGAGATACGCGACGGCGTCGAGCATCTCTGCATCCCCGACGACCTCGGTTATCCGATAACGTCGGAGCCGATGTCGGACGCGGTGCGCGGCTGACATGCGCGCGGTGCGGAGGATGATCGGGTGGCTGGTGGCGCTGGTCGTTATCGCGACGCTCGCGCTGATGCTGTGGGCTAGCCTGCGCGGCCGGCCGCAGGACGTGCCCTGGGCGCCGCTCGATCTCGGCCAGCCGATCGGCCTGTTCACGGGCCGCAAGCTCACCGCGCTGACCGAGGATTTCCCGCAATGCCGCGCGCTGCTCGACCGCGCGGGGGTGCGCTACACCGTCCTGCCGCCACGCAAGGGCGAGGGGCAATGCGGCTATGCAGACGGCGTGCGCCTGACCGGCGGTGCTCGAAAGATCGCCTTCGCACCTGCCGGGTTAGGCGTCGCCTGTCCGGTCGCCGCGGCGCTGGCGATGTGGGAATGGAACATCGTCCAGCCTGCCGCCGAACGGCACTTCGGCGCACGCGTCGCGACGATCGATCATTTCGGCAGCTATAGTTGCCGCCGCATCGCCGGCAGTCATTCGAGCAACTGGAGCGAACACGCGACTGCCGACGCGGTCGACATCGCCGGTTTCCGCCTGACCGACGGCACCCGCGTCACCGTCGCGCGAGACTGGAAAGGCGACGATCCCAAAGCCGCATTCCTCCGCGACGTCCGCGACGGCGCCTGCCAGCTGTTCGCGACGACCTTATCCCCCGAATACAACGCCGCGCATGCCGATCACCTGCATCTCGACCAGGCGAACCGTGGGTCGATGGGATTGCGTGCGTGTCGGTGATCCGATCCCCCTCGTACCCCCCCGGCGAAGGCCGGGGTCCAATTGGGAGACCTGGCTAAACGAAGGGGTGCGCATCGTTACTGCGACCTCTCCAATTGGGCCCGGCCTTCGCCGGGGTGGATAACGCCCTGACAGTCCGCCTCGCTACCCGTGAGATTTCAGCTCGCCAAGGTCGTCCCCGAATCCACCTTCTCGACCCAATACGGAAAGAAAGCCGGCTGCCGGTTCGACCAGCCCGACGCGGTCGCCGCCGCCTCGCTGATCGACTGGAGCAGCTTCCGCCGCAGTTCCGGATGCAGATGCGGCAGCGCCGCCGCCGCGCAGAACGCCGATGGCAGCCACGGCCGGACTTCCGCCCCGATCAACCGCTCGTACAGGAACCGCAACGCCGAGAAACTCGTCAGCCGCCCCTGCCCCAGGTCAAACGCAACCAGCGTCATCAGTGGCGCCAGAAACGGCTCGATCGCATCGAGCCCACTATCGTCCGGCACCATCGCGCGCAGATCGGGAAGGTTGTTGTACAGCCGCGCCTGCGCCCGGATGCTTGCCGCCTCGACCACGTCGCGGGACCAGCGCTGCATCGCGTCCTCACGGTCCAGCCCCACGTCGAGCGAACGCCGGATATACCGCTGCGTCGAACTCGGAAAAGCCGCGAATTCCTTCATCTCGGCGAGGGTCATCGACCCCTGTGCCGGTTTCATTCTGGAAGCCATGTCGTCACCCCGCTCTCGTCAAGGAACCGGCAGACTATGCGCTCGGATGGTTAACAACGACCCTATCGCGCGTCATCTTTCCGTAACACCAAGCGACCATGAAAGCTGTTGCGCTGCAACAAGGCTGCGACGAACCGAACGAAACTAAGCGATTTGATCGTCTTGCGAGGCGTTTGGGCAACAAAAAAGCGCCGGTCGTTGCTGACCGACGCCCGTTCGTTGAGCAAATGCGAGGGTTACGCCTGCTTTTCGCGCAGCGCCCGCTCGGCATCCTCGTCATAGCCCGACGACTTCGCCGGCTCGGTGCCAGACCCCGGCTGCGTCGCCGAAATCGGATCGCTGCCGTCCATCGACTCGTCGAGCCCGTTGTCGAGACGCGCGTCGGCGCTGTCGGGGTTCTTCTGCAGGCGCTTGCCGATCGACTTGTCCTGGCCCGCCTCCTGGCGCGGATCGCGACCCGAGCTCTTGCCCTCGGCATCCTTGTCGTCGGGCGCTACGGACAGGCTATCCAGCGCGCTTTTGTCTATGTCGGTCATTGCGACGTCCCTTTTTAATCTTGGCGATGACCAACGGTCGAAGCGAAGTTTGTTTCCCGGCGATGGGCTCCGCGGGGCGGCTCAATCCAGCGGCGTCACCTTCACCGTCTGCTCCCACAGATATGCCTGCCCGAACACCGTCATGAACGCGATATCGGTCGCATCGCGCCCGACGCAGACCCGCGCGATATCGCTGCACGTCGCCATCTTCGTCGCATCGATCAGCCGCCAGTCGCCTGCCAGCCACAGCTCCGCGACCGCATGGAAGTCGGGCGGATCGACACCCGGTGCATAGGCCGACACGCACCGCGCCGGAATCCCACCCGCCCGCGCGAGCGACACGAGCAGATGCGAATAATCCCGACACACCCCCGAGCGCGACGCAAACGTATCGAGCGCAGTCGTCTCCCCGCTGCTCGATCCGCATCGATAGTCGAGCGACTGATACACCCACTCGGTCAGCGCCGCCGCCAGCGGTCCGCCTTCCAGTCCCCCGAATTCGCGCGCGACGAACCCCTCGAACCGATCCGACGGACAATAACGGCTGGGCATCAGATACGGCGTCAGTTCGCCATCGAGCATCCGCGGCGACGTCGCCGGATACAGCTCGAGCTGCACCCGCTCGCGCTTCACCGCGACGATGGCCTTATACTCGGCCGTGAACCGCCCATGTCCGCGCGACCAGCAACGCTGGCCGATCCCGTCCTCGCCGCGCACGGCCCGGATCGGACTGTCCGACCACAGGGTAAGGGACTCGGACTCGATCGTCTGGTCGGCCATCGCCGCCGCCTCGATCTGGAGGAGCACATCGGCGTCCCCCGTGATCCCGTAATCCAGACGCACGTCGATCGAGAGCCGCATTGCGCGTCCCATTCCTGTCCCGAGGCCAAAAGAAAAGGGCCCGGCGGTGTCCCGCCGAGCCCTGCGTTCGTCACACCCTTAGCGGGAGTTAGTTGCGGCTGCTACCAAACAGACGCAGCACGAACATGAACATGTTGATGAAGTCGAGGTACAGGCTCAGCGCCGACATGATAACGACCTTGCCAACCATGTCCGTGCCAGCGACCTGCGCATACAGCGCCTTGGTACGCTGCGTGTCGTAGGCGGTGAGGCCCGCGAACAGCAGCACGCCGACGCCGCTGATGACCAGCTGCATGACGCCCGACTGCAGGAACATGTTGATCAGGCTCGCGACCAGCAGGCCGACGACGCCGATGATCAGGAAGGTCCCGAACGCCGACAGGTCGCGCTTGGTGGTGTAGCCGTACAGGCTGAGACCAGCGAAACCGGCTGCGGTGGCGAAGAACGCACCCGCGATCGACGTGCCGCTATAGACCAGGAAGATGGTCGACATCGACAGGCCCATCAGGACGGCAAAGCCCCAGAAGAGCATCTGCATCGTGCCGGTCGACATCTTGTTCTGGCCATAGCTCATGCCGAACACGATCGCGAGCGGCGAGAACATGATGACGTACTTCAGGATGCCGCCGCTCATGAACACCTGTGCGGCAGGCGACTCTGCGCCGCCCCATGCGAACAGCATCGCGACGATGCCCGTCAGCAGGACAGCCGAGCCCATGTAGTTATACACGGACAGCATGTACGACCGGAGACCAGCGTCATAGGCCTCGGTACGCTGGCCCGTGGCCGTCGTTCCGAACGGCGCGGCGCGGGGCCGGGGGTCAGACCAATTAGCCATGGTGAAATCAGCTCCTTTGTCCGGCATGGTGCCGGTTACGGTGAATATCGTCTTTTACAGGACGCTTTTCAAGCAGAGTGGTTGCATCGGGATGGTGGTTCGCGGTTAACCTGCCGCAATCCATGATCCGCCTTTTCGTCGCCCTTCGCCCGCCGCCCGCTATCCGTCAGAGCTTGCTCGACATAATGGAGGGCGTGCCCACCGCACGCTGGCAGGACGAGGAACAGCTGCACGTGACGCTCCGCTTCATCGGCGAGGTCGAACGACCGGTCGCGGAGGACGTCGCGGTCGCTTTGAGCCAGATCGTCGCGCCGGCCCCGAGCGTCGCGCTCATCGGAGTCGGCCGGTTCGAGAAGCGCGGACGAACCGATACGCTCTGGGCCGGCGTGACGCCCCCCGACGCGCTCGCCGCGCTCCACCGCAAGGTCGACCAGGCGTGCGTCCGCGCCGGCCTCCCGCCCGAACACCGCGCCTATCTCCCGCACATCACCGTCGCGCGGCTGGCACGGTCGGCGGGCGTCGGGTTCGCGATCGAGGACTGGCTCGCGACGCATGCCGCACTGTCAAGCGCGCCCTTCCCGCTACCCCATCTCGTGCTGTACCAGAGCCACCTCGGCCGCGACGGCGCGACGTACGAACCCGTCGCGCGCTGGCCGCTCGATACCGGGGGTGGAACCTGAGCCACGGCGAAGGGTTCGCCAAGAGATCAACAGGGAGAGACACTATGCGGATTGCGACACTGGCACTGCTCGGCGCGGCAACGATTGGGCTCACCGCCTGCGAGAAGACTGGAATGGAGACCGGCGCACCCGTTGCAGGGGGACAGCGCGCCACCGCCACGCTCCAGACCGCGACCGGCACCGACGTCGGCCGCGCCACCGCCACCGAAGTCGCGGGCGGCCTCCGCTTCACGCTCGACGCCAAGGCGATGCCCCCCGGCACGCACGGCGCGCACATCCACATGGTCGGCCGCTGCGACGCCCCCGACTTCACGACCGCGGGCGGCCACTGGAACCCGACCGGCATGAAGCACGGCAGCATGAACCCGCAGGGTCCGCACGAGGGCGACCTGCCCAACCTGATCATCGGCACCGACGGCCGCGGCACGATCGGCATCACGATCCCCGGCGCGACGATGGCGGGGCTGATGGACACGGACGGCTCGGCGTTCGTGGTGCATGCCGGTCCCGACGACATGATGACCGATCCGGCCGGCAACAGCGGCGGGCGAATCGCCTGCGGTGTGTTCCAGGCGGGGTGAGTACGTGGCCCCTCCTAATCTTCAGGAGGGGCACATTCGCCTGCGCAACGTCCGTTCGTGCTGAGCAGAGACCGAGTAGTCGCCGAAGGCGGCGTATCGACGGCTCGTCTCGAAGCACATGTTTCGCGCACCGACCCGCCCCCTCCCCGTTCGCCCTGAGCGAAGTCGAAGGGCATGCCCCAGGCGCAGGTGGCTCGACTTCGCTCAACACGAACGGAAGAGGGTGGCCGGGATAGGTTCAACAGTAGCGGTTAAACCGTCTCCCCCGCTGCCCGCGCCCTAGCCTCCCGCGTAGCCTCAGCCCCCGGCGCCAGCCGGTACGCAGCAACCGCACACGCCAGCGTGATCGGCGTCACCACCAGCAATGACAGCATCCCGATCGACAAGCTCCCGGTCAGCGTCGACACCCGCCCCGCCATATACGGCCCGAGCGCCAGCCCGATCAGCGTCGTCCCGATGAAGAACGTCGCCGTCGCCGTCCCCCGCATCCGCGGCAAGACCATGTCCTGCGTGGTCGCCGCCGCCGCCCCGAGCGCGCACGACGCGGTCAACTGCGCGAGGAATATCCCGGTATAGAACGCGACCGGCGACGACGCGGTGAAGGCGAGGATCAGGAACGGCACCGGCACCACCGCACCGAAGATCACCACCCACAACCGCCCCGCCGGGTTGCCTTGCCGCAACCGATCCGACACCACGCCGCCGATCGTCAGCCCCAGGAAACCAGCGGTCGCGCCAAGGCTGCCGATCATGAACCCCGCCGACGCCGGCGTCGCACCAAGCTCGCGCAACGCATAGGGCGCCGCCCAGAAACTCGCCGCATAGCTCAGGAACGCGTTCAGCCCATACGCCACCACCGTGCAGAGAAACGCCGGCGTCCCCACGATCAGCGCAAACGTCGGCGGATCGCGCCGCTTCAGCGCCGAGGCCCACGAGAACACCGCATACACGCCGATCCCGATCGCCACCCATTGCGGCCACGGCTCGCCCGCCGCCACCAGCCCCGACACAGCCGCGACCACCAGCGCTAGCGCAACAAGGTTATACCCGAGCGCCCGCGCCCCTCCCATCGCCGCACCGATCAAGGTCAGCGGCGGCACGATCGTCACCAGTTCGGCCCCGAACGCGCGGAACGGCGCCGGATGCTTTTCCGGCTCGGGCAGCCCCTCAACCAGCCCACGGATTGGCTCCTTCAACGTCGCGATCCAGACGGCGAGCAACAGCCCAGGCACGCCGACCGCCATGAACGCCGCCTGCCAGCCAACCAGCCCGAGCGGTCCGCCGCCCGGATAGGCCTTGTTCCAGCCCTGCACGATCAGCCCGCCGATGAACAACGAACAGCCGCCGCCCACGTACAATCCAGCGGAATAGATCGACAAAGCCGTCGCCCGCAGCCGCTTCGGGAAATAATCGGAGATGATCGAATACGCCGACGGACTCGCCGTCGCCTCGCCGATCCCGACGCCGATCCGCGCCGCGGCAAGATGCCCGCCGGTCTTCGAAAAGCCCGACAGCGCGGTCATCACCGACCAGAGCGACAGTCCGATCGTCATCAGCCTGATGCGGTGCCAATTGTCCGCCAGCCGCCCCAGCGGAATGCCAAACAGCGAGTAGAACACCCCGAACGCGGTACCGTACAGGAACCCGAGATCCTGATCTTTGAGCCCCAGGTCGCGCTTGATGTCCTCCGCCAGGATCGAGATGATCTGCCGGTCGACGAAGTTCAGGACGTAGACGAGGAACAGGATCGACAACACGTACCAGGCGTAGCGCGATGCACCTTTCTCCGGCTCGCCCATAACGGTTTCGGCGTTCGCCATGATCCCTCCCCGATGTTTTTCGAGCTATGGGTATCAGAGCTATGAAGAGAGAAACAGCGCTTTCGGCAGGCCCGGGTACGCCAGGCGAGCGGTGCGCCTCTACCTCAGTGTGACCCGATCCGCCCCCGACGCAGCGCCCCCTGCTCCAGTCGCTGCAAGAGCGTCTCGATCGTCGGCGGCGTAGTCGGCTCGGCCTGCGCACGCAAAGGCCGGGCGATCGGCGTCGGCGCGCTGACCTCCTCCACCGTTTGCGACGTTTCGACGACCGGCGCCTCGACCGGCTTCGGCACGGGCGCAGTCACGAACGTGTCCGCCTCGGCGGTCGGCGACATTTCGATCACCGGCGCGACCATCGTCGGGGGTGTCAACGGCGCGACCGGCCGGGCAGGCTCCATCGGCACCGGCCGCATCGCCTTCGGATCATAGGCGGCGAGCGGCAGGTCGAGGTCGGCGGGAATGGTCCGCTCATCGCGCGCGGCCCCATCGACCGACCCCGCAACGCCGACCTCCATCAAGGGCGTACCGAGATCGGCCGCAGACATAGGCTTGCGCGGTGGCGCGTCGGGATGCGCGTCGGCGCGGCGGATCACCGGCACGCCGTCTTCCCGCGGTCGCGCACCGGCAAACACCCCACCCGGCCCGAACAGCAAATACAGCGACGACCACAGGATCGCCGCGACCAACGCCCCCGCCCCCAGCGCGAGGATCGCGCGCGCAGTCGCACCGAGCGGTGGCGCCGCCATCGGGATAAGCGCCGCTATACCCGTGTCCGACACTAGCGCCTCCAGCGCATCGCCCGACGACAGCATCACGCCCACCGCCGCGATCACGCCCCCGGCAATCGCACCGACGATCGGCACCAGACGATTCAGATTGCCACGCTGCAAAGTCCGAAGAGCAAACTCTGCCATTAGTTTTCCCGCACCGCGGCCGCGATCAGCCGTTCATAGACCGGAGCATAACGGCGAATGTTTGACGACCAGTTACGCTCTTCCTGAACGAAAGCACGCCCCCGTGCACGCCGTTCGTCCCACCCCGAGCGATCCGCGAACATCCCCGCCAGCGCATCCGCGATGGCCTGCGGCTCGTCGGGCGGAAACAGCGTGCCCGTATCGCCGTCGCGGATCAGTTCGCGGTGCCCGCCGACATCCGACGCCGCGACCAGCCGCCCCTGCGCCATCGCCTCCAGCGGCTTCAGCGGCGTGACCAGATCGGTCAGGCGCATTCTCTTACGTGGATAGGCGAGGATGTCGACCAGCCCGTAATAGCGCTCGACCTCCTGATGTGGGACGCGCCCGACGAAGCGGATCGCATCCGCCACCGGCGATGCCTGTGCCTGCGCGCGCAACGCCGCCTCCATCGGCCCACCGCCGACCAGCACCAGCCGCGCCTTGGGACGCGCAGCGACCAGCGCGGGCATCGCTGCGATCAGGTCATCGAGCCCTTCATAATCGTAGAAGCTGCCGATGAACCCGACGACGTCGGCACCGTCGAGCCCCAGCTCAGCCCCAAGCGCATCGTCACGCGGCGGCGCGTTGCCGAACAGGTCGAGGTCGACGCCGTTGGGCGAGACCATGATCTTGTCCCCGGAGATTCCCCGCGCGATCAGGTCGCCCCGCAGGCCCTCACAGATCACCGCAACCGCATCCGCGCGCCGCACCGCCCACGTCTCCAGCGCCCGCGTCGCCCGATACCGCAACGATGTCGCCGTGCCCGTCCCGTTGCCGACCGCCGCATCCTCCCAGAATGCGCGGATCTCGTACACCAAGGGCAGCTTGCGTTTCCGCGCGACGATCAACGCGGCGAGCGCATCGATCACCGGCGAATGCGCGTGGAGGATGTCGGGCTTGAAGGCATCGACCGCCGCCTCGATCCGCTTGGCGAACGCCGCGATCCCGACGACCTCGCCGACCGGCCCCGGCTTCAAGCCCGCATCCGTACGGTGGAAGGTCAGCCCGTCGACCGACTCAACCGAAGCAGGCGCGACACCATGCCGCGGGCCGGTTACCGCAGCGACGGTCCAGCCGAGCGCCTCCTGCGCCTTGAGGATCGCCCGCGTGCGGAACGTGTAGCCACTTTGCAGCGGCAGGCCATGATCGAGGATATGAAGGATACGCATCGTGGATGCCGTCTGCCACAGATCGCTTAACGGCGCGTCAACCGACTATACGTACAGACGATTCCGTGATGTCCGCATATTCGGAAAGGAGGCCGTACCCATGATCGACAATCTCGCGCTCGGCCTCAGCCACGGGCTGATGATGCTCGCCGCGTTCCTGCTGCTCAAGCGGCCCGACCTCGATCGCGAGCCGAGCCCGCACGACACTTCGGATTCGAAGCGCAAGTCCACCGAGAAACCCCACCACGATGCGTGACCTCGCGTTCATCGCGTTCCTGCTCGCGTTCTTCGGAATGGGGTTCAAGCGGCCGTTCCTGCTCGTGCTCGTCTATGTCTATATCGACATCGTATCGCCGCAGCGGCTTACCTACCTGCTACTCAACAGCGTGCCGATCTCGCTGATCGCGGTCGCGCTGGCGGTCGGCGGGTGGATCCTCGCCGACGACAAGCGCGACACGCGCGTCGGTGGGCGACAGGTGCTAATCGTGCTTCTGCTGCTCTATTGCTGGGGCACGACGATCGCCGCGGACTTCCCGGTCGAGGCCAAGGAGAAATGGGACTGGGTGTGGAAGGCGCTCGCCTTCGCCGCCTTCCTCCCCCTGACACTGCGCACGCGCGTCCGGATCGAGGCGTTGCTGCTGTTCATGATCCTCGCCGCATCGTCGATCATCGTCGTCGGCGGCATCAAGACGATCGCCAGCGGCGGCGGCGGTTACGGTCAGTTGAACCTGATGGTCGACAATAATTCAGGCCTGTACGAGGGCAGCACGATCAGCGCGGTGGCGATCGCGATCGTCCCGATCATCGTCTGGTTCATACATCACGGGACGATCTTCAGGCCGGACTGGCGGGTGAAGGCCTATTGCCTCGCGCTCGTCTTCGCCTGCCTGCTGATCCCGGTCGGCACGTCGACGCGCACCGGATTGCTGTGCATCGGCCTGCTTGCGCTGTTGTCGATCCGCAACGTGAAGCGCAAGGTCGCGTATCTGGCGATGCTCGGCGTGCTGGGGCTGGCAGCGATCCCGTTCCTGCCCTCGACCTTCACCAACCGCATGAACACCATCAAGACCTATGACGCGGACGAGTCCGCCTCGACGCGGCTCGCGGTATGGAAATGGACCATCGAATACGCGAAGGCGAACCCGTTCGGCGGGGGCTTCAACGCGTATCTGGGCAACCACATCCGCTACGATTTGAAGACCACGCCCGGCGCTGCCGAGGCCCCCAAGGTCGAGGTCGACAAGGCCCGCGCGTATCACAGCGCCTATTTCGAGATGCTCGGCGAGCAGGGCTATCCCGGCCTTGCGATATGGCTCGCGATCAACCTGATCGGCATCGTCCGCATGGAGCTCATCCGTCGCCGCTACCGCGATCCGGACGGGGAATTTGCCTGGGCCGGACCGCTCGCAGCCGCGCTGCAAAGCGGACACATCGTCTACCTGCTCGGCGCAGGGTTCATCGCGATCGCGTTCCAGCCGTTCATCTACATGCTCATCGGCGCGCAGATAGGTCTCGACACGTATCTGGCGCGCAAACAAAGCGAACAGTCGTTCCGGCCGATGCGCCGCCGTGCCGTGCCATCTCCAGCATGACGGATCGCACACCGGTTCACGAATTGCGCGCGCTGACCGGCGTGCGCGGGATCGCCGCATGGTTCGTCGTCTTCTATCACATCCGCCTGTCGATCGCGGGGCTGCCCAGCGGTGTGCGCGACGTCTTCGCCAAAGGTTATCTGGCGGTCGATTTCTTCTTCCTGCTGTCCGGCTTTGTAATCTGGCTGACCTGGTCCGACCGCATTCGTACCGCCGGGGCCCATGACGGTGGGGCAAGCATTCCGCGCTTCCTGCAAAAACGCATCGCCCGTATCTGGCCTCTGCATCTGGTCACGTTAGGCGGCGCCGTCGTATTGGCCCTGATGCTCCGCGCAACCGGCCGCAGCGATCCGCAGTTCGTCTTCCCGGAATTGCCGCTCCACATCCTGTTGATCCAGAACTGGGGCTTCACGCATCACCTCGCCTGGAACGACCCGGCTTGGTCGATCAGCGCCGAACTAGGTGCGTACCTGCTGTTTCCGTTGCTCGTGATGGCGGTGGACTGGCGGCGCTTGCCGAGCTGGGCGTTACTGGCAATTGCCGGCGGCTTCCTCGTCGGCCTGCACCTAGCGATGAATGCGCCGACGCTCGGCACCGACATCCCGCGCTACGGCCTCTTACGCTGCCTAGGGGAGTTCACCACGGGCAGCATCGTCTGCGCGTTGTGGTTGCGCTGGCGTGGCGTCTTGCGCGCCCCGGTATGGGCGACACTGGTGGCTGTGCTTTTCGCAGGAGGCTGGATCGCCGGCACGCCGGAAACGCTGGCCGTTCCGGCACTATTTGCAGCGATCCTGCTGCTGCTGGCATTGACCGCCGACAAGCCCGGTAACCCGTTCGAACTGAGATGGACGCACTATCTCGGCGAGACTAGCTACGCGACCTATCTCAGCCACTTCATCTTATGGAAGGCGTTCAAACTCGTCTTAGTTGCTGACGCGACGGCGGTATCGCCTACGAAGATCGCGCTCTATCTCGCAACAGTCCTGCTAGCCTCGATCGCCCTCTATCACCTAATAGAGCGCCCCGCTCAGCGCTGGCTCAACAGGCTCTAGACCGCCCCCCTTGTTTCCCCGCGAAGGCGGGGACCCAGTCTGGGCTGCCGCCTTCGCGGGAGAACAAGGAAGAGCCGCCCTCGAGAATCAGTCGACCGGCTCGTCCGCCAGTTCTTCCTCGAGCGCGTCGATGATCGCCTTGTTGAACGCGGGGATATCGTCCGGCTTGCGGCTCGTGATGAGGTTGCCGTCGACCACGACCTCCTCGTCCACCACATCCGCGCCCGCATTCTCCAGGTCCGTGCGGATCGACGGGAAGCTCGTCACGCGGCGACCGTCGATCACGTCCGCCTCGGCCAGCAGCCACGGGGCATGGCAGATCGCGGCGATGATCTTGCCGTCCTCCATGAACTCGGTGATAATCTCGATGGCGCGCTCTTCCTGGCGCATGGTGTCCGGGTTGGCGACGCCGCCCGGCAGCACCAGCGCGTCGTAATCGTCGGTATCGACCTCATCGAGCGTCAGGTCGGGCGTTGCCGTCTCGGCCTTGTTGATGTCGCCCTTCATGCCCTGGATCGGGTCGGTCTTGATCGACGCGAGCGTCACTTTCGCACCCGCCGCCTCCAGCGCCTTGCGTGGTTCGAACAGTTCGACGGTCTCGAAACCATCGGCAGCGAGCATCAATACGCGAGCTTGGGAAAGATCGGCCATGTCATGTCTCCAGTGAAATCCCGTGTCCCCTCAACACCGCGCTGCGCCCGTCGTTCCGGAACGATGCGCCTTGCCGAACATTTGCAGAGATAGTCAGAATCAGACGCCCCCAAGGGACCACTGCATTGCCCACCAAGATCGTGTATTCCGACGACTCCAAGCCCGGCATCACCCGCAAGAAAATGCGGAACGGTTGGGGCTATTGGGATGCCAAAGGCGAACGCATCACCGACCGCGACGAGATCGACCGGCTGAACGCGGTCGGCCTGCCCCCCGCCTACCGCGACGCCTGGTTCTGCCCAAAGCCCAACGGCCATATCCAGGCGGTCGGCTGGGACGAGAAGGGGCGTAAGCAATACCGCTATCACCTCGGTTTCCGCGAAGCGCAGGAGGCCGCCAAATACGAGCGTTGCGCCGATTTCGGCCACGCCCTCCCCAAGATCCGCAAGGCGGTCGAGGCCGACCTTCGCAAACGCTCGCTGACCCGCGAACGCGCCGTCGCGGCGGTCATCCGCCTGCTCGACGGCGGCCATATCCGCATTGGTAACGAAGCCTATGCCGAAGCAAACGAGAGCTTCGGCGCCACCACGTTGCGCAAGCGCCACGGCGAAGTGAAGGGCTCGACGCTGAAACTCCAGTACAAGGGCAAGTCCGGCAAGATGCGGACGCTGAGGATCACCGACCGCTCGCTCAGCAGCTTCGTCAAGAAATGCCAGGACCTCGACGAACAGCACCTGTTCGCCTGGCTCGACGATGCCGGCGTCGCGCACCCGGTCACCTCGACCGACGTGAACTGCTACATCCGCGATGTCACCGGCACCGATTTCACCGCCAAGAACTTCCGCACCTGGGCCGCTAGCGTCGCCGCGTTCGAGGCGCTTGCGTCCGCCGAACGCGACCTCAGCCTTAAGTCGATGCTCGAACCCGTCGTCGCGCGGCTAGGCAACACCCACGCCATCGCGCGGAAGAGCTATGTTCACCCGTCGCTGATCGCGCTGGTGAAAACCGGTCAGTCGACCTTCCGCAAGGCGCTCCGCCTCCCCCGCGCCAAGCGCTACCTAAGCCGTGAGGAATGTGGCCTGATCACCTTCCTCGAAGCCGGCACCCCCGCCCTTGCAACGATCGCAAAAGCGGCCTGACGAGTATTCCCATGTCCAATTCCACTGCTGCCGCCAAGCAACCGATCTTCGACGCGGGCGACGTCGGTAACCAAGCCCAGGGCTTCGTCACTGCCAGCGTCGCGTGGGTGCAGGCCTATTGGCTCCAGATCCTGATCGCGTTCGGGATCGGCGCTGTGATCGTCGTCGCGCTCCACACCGCGCGCCGCTTCGGCAGCAAGCTCTGCGAACGTCCGCGCGCGCTCAACGGCTGGGGCATCGTCGTCGGGAAGGCGATCGCACGGACCGGCAATTTCTTCATCGTCATGCTCGCCGCCAAGCTGGTCGCGGGATACTCCGCCGCCCCCGGCGAGGTCGCGACGACGATCAACTTCCTCTTCACCGTCGCCGCAGTGTTCCAGGCCGCGGTGTGGGTGCGCGAGATCATCCTCGGCGCGATCGAGCACCGCACGCAGTCCGAACATTATTCAGGTGAAGCGCTGCTCTCGGCGATGGGCCTGATCCGCCTGCTCGTCACCTTCGTGGTGTTCGCGGTCGCGCTGGTCGTCGTCCTCGACAATCTCGGCGTCAACGTCACCGGCCTCGTCGCGGGTCTCGGCGTCGGCGGCATCGCGATCGGCCTGGCGGCACAAGGCATCTTCGCCGACCTGTTCGCCGCGCTCGCGATCATCTTCGACCGCCCGTTCCGCCGCGGCGATTCGATCAGCTACGACACCGCCTCGGGCAGCGTCGAGGCGATCGGCCTCAAATCGACGCGCATCCGCGGCATCGACGGCGAGGAGCGCGTGATCTCGAACAAGAACCTCCTCAACAAGGAGATCCTCAACAACACGCAACGCAACCACCGCCGCGCGAAGTTCGTCATCGGCGTCACCTATTCGACGCCCCCGGAAGTCTGCTCGCAGGTCCCCGCGATGCTGAAGGAGATCGTCGAGGCCAACGACAAGATCTTCATCCGCGCCGGCTTCACCGGCTTCGGCGCGTCGAGCCTGGATTTCGAGGTGCAGTTCGATAGCAAGGGGCCGGATTATGCCAGCTTCTACGACGGTCGGACGGCGGTGGGGATCGCTATCCTGAAGCGGTTCAACGACGAGAAGATCGAGATCGCCTTCCCAACCCAGGTGAATATGATGGCCGCACCGGATGGCTCGGTGGTGATGCCGTATCCTGAGGGGCGACGGGCGGAGGCAACGCCCGCCTGATTATCCACCCGGTAGCTCGTCGTCTTCGCCTTCGGATATGTACGCGCCGGTTAGGGCAGCCCTACCCTACCTTGTTCTCCCTCGAAGGCGGGAGCCCAGTCTGGGTCCCCGCCTTCGCGGGGGAAACAATGCTTGCTAGAATACCGTGAAATCACGTCGGCCGAGACAAGCTGGACATAAAGAGCTCGCCGCCACGCCCCAACACCTCCCCGGCGAAGGCCGGGGCCCAATTGGCGAGGTCGCAGTAACGAAGCGCGACGGTCGTCAGCACAGTTCCCCAATTGGACCCCGGCCTCCGCCGGGGAGGTGCTCGACAAGTGACCCACGCGTAGGCCGTGTCCGGTTGAGGAGAGGCTAAATCCCACCCTCATCCAACGACAACAACGTCGCATTCCCCCCAGCGCTCGTCGTATCCACCGAAACCGCCCGCTCCGCACAGAACCGGTACAGATACCGCGGCCCGCCGGCCTTCGGCCCGGTCCCCGAAAGACCCTCGCCCCCAAAAGGCTGCGACCCCACGACCGCCCCGATCATCGACCGGTTGATATACAGATTCCCCACCGCAGCCTCGGCCTCGATCACCTCGGCCGCGCGCGCGATACGGCTGTGCAGGCCCATCGTCAGGCCGTAACCCTTGGCATTGACCCGAGCGATCGTCTCGCTGAGCTTCCCCGCCTCCCACGTCGCGACATGCAGGATCGGCCCGAACCACTCCTGGTTGAGGTCCTCGATCGCCCCGATCCGCACCAAAGTCGGCGGCACGAACAGCCCATCCGCCGGCGCATCGAGCGTCTTGACGATCTTTGCCTTCACGCTCTCGCGATACGCCATCAGCCGATCATACGCGGCCTGGTCGATCACCGGCCCGACATCGGTCGCCGGATCGCCCGACCGCCCGATCCGCAACGTCTCCATAGCCCCCGACAGCATCTCGATCACGCCGTCCGCGATGTCCTCCTGCACCAGCAGCAAGCGCAACGCCGAGCAACGCTGTCCCGCAGACCGGAACGACGACGCGATCACGTCCGCCACCACCTGCTCGGGCAGCGCGGTGGAGTCGACGATCATCGCGTTGATCCCGCCGGTCTCCGCGATCAGCGGCACGATCGGCCGCGTTTCGTCGTCGAGCAACGACCGCGCGATCTTCCGCGACGTCGCGGTCGACCCGGTGAATGCGACACCCTGGATCCGCACGTCCGCGGTCAGCGCCGCGCCGACCTCCGGCCCGCCGGTCACGAGCACCAGCGCATCAACCGGCACGCCAGCCTCATGCGCAAGCTCAACCGCACGCGCCGCGATCTGCGGAGTCTGCGGTGCAGGCTTGGCGACCACGGTGTTGCCGGTGACGAGCGCCGCCACCGTCTGACCAAGGAAGATCGCCAGCGGGAAATTCCACGGCGCGATCGTCGCCCAGACTCCGCGCCCCTCGATATGCAGCGTGTTGCGCTCGCCCGTCGGCCCCGGCAGCTCGATGGGATGCAGGTTCAACCGCGCCTGCTGCGCATAATAGCGACAGAAGTCCGCCGCTTCACGCACCTCGCCGATCGCGTCGCCAATCGTCTTGAACGCCTCCTGCACGCAGATCGCCATCAGTTCGTCGCGATGCTTCTCGAGCAGGTCGGCGAGCCGTTCGAGGCAAGCGGCGCGTTCGTCGACCGGCGTGGTCGACCAACCCGGAAACGCCGCATGCGCACGCGTAATGGCAGCCACAACCTGATCCCCCTCCCGCAAGCGGGAGAAGCTAGGGGTGGGCACGCGCTCACCCCCGACGCTACCGTTTGCAGTAGAACGCCCAACGCCAGCCTCAGCATCCGACGATAGCGCGAGCCCACCCCCGGCCCCTCCCGCTTGCGGGAGGGGGGAATTAACGGCAGCAACCGTCGCCTCCAGCGTCCCCACATCACTCAAATCCAACCCGGCTGAATTCCGGTGCCCCCCAGCCCCGAACAGATCCACCGGCAACGGAATGCTAGGATGCCGCTTCCCCCCCACCGCAGCGATCTTCGCCACCGGATCCGCCAGAATCTCAGCCTCGGTCAGCCGCTCGTCCGCCAACTGATGCACGAAACTCGAATTCGCCCCATTCTCCAGCAACCGCCGAACCAGATACGCCAGCAGATCGCGGTGCCCGCCAACCGGCGCATAGACCCGGCAATGATAGCCGTTCTCCTGCACCAGCCGCTCGTACAGCCCGTCGCCCATCCCGTGCAGCCGCTGGAACTCGAAGTCGCGCGAGTTGCCCGCCCATTCCATGATCGTCGCGACCGTCAGCGCATTGTGGCTCGCGAACGCCGGCCGGATATTCTCCGCCGCCAGCATGTCCTTCGCCACGGCCAGGTACGACACGTCGGTCGCCGCCTTGCGCGTGAACAATGGGTAGTCCGCCAGCCCCTCGACCTGCGTCCGCTTGATCTCGCTATCCCAGTACGCGCCCTTCACCAGCCGCACGTTCATCACGCGGTCCAGCCCGTTCGCCCATTCGATCACCGGCCGCGCGCGCTTGCCATAGGCCTGCACCGCCATGCCGAACCCATCCCAACCCTTCAGCGACGGCAAACCCGCGACCGCGCCGATGATGTCGAGGCTCATTTCCAGCCGTTCGGATTCCTCCGCGTCGACGGTCAGCGCGATGCCCTTCGACGCCGCCTGCACCGCCAGCGCCTCCAGCATCTCGGTCAGCGCGGGCACGCACTCGCTCCACCGCGCCACCTCGTACCGCGGGTGCAGCGCCGACAGCTTGACCGAGATCGAGTGCCCCGCCGCCGGATCGCGCCCGACCGCATCGACCGCGCCGACATACGCCTGAAAGTATCGCTGCGCATCGGCATGAGTCCGCGCCGCCTCGCCGAGCATGTCGAAGCTCGCCGTAAAGCCCTTGTTCTCGGGGCGCCGCATCCGCTTCATCGCCTCGTCGATGGTGCGACCCATCACGAAGATCTCGCCCATCATCTTCATCGCCGCGCCGACCGCCTGCCGCACGAACGGCTCGCCCGCGCGGCTGATCAGGCGCCGCAGCGGCCCGGTCGATCCCTCGCCGACCAGCACGCGGCCGACCACCAAACCCCAGGTCGCCGAATTGACGAGCTTCGAATTCGACTTGCCCGCATGCGCACGCCAATCGGCATCGCCCAGCTTGTCCGCGATCAGCAGATCCGCGGTCTCGGGATCGGGCACGCGCAGGAACGCCTCCGCCAACGACAGCAACGCAACGCCTTCCGACGAATTCAGCCGATATTCCTGGAGGAACTGGTTCACCCAGCCCTTGCTCTGCGCCGCTCGCAGGTCCGCGAGCAGTCCGAGCGCATGCCCCATCACCCGCTCGCGCGAATCCGAATCGAGCGCGGCGCGGTCCAGCAACGGTTTTAGAACATCGGGTTCGCTCGCGCGGTACAGCTTCGCCATGATATCGCGGGCATGGGACGTTACGGCAGTCGACATTTTCCAGCTTCCGGTTGGGTGAGGCTTGCGATCCGCTCGCCTGTACGCCTAGAGACATTCCAGCGCTTAGCGCCAAATGAGCTTTGAGGGGAATGCCGTGGCGACGATCACCACCGCGCAGATGCAACAGCGCATCGGCACCGAGACGGTTTCCGACTGGGTCGAGGTGACGCAAGCCATGATCGACAAGTTCGCCGATGCGACCGGTGACCACCAGTTCATCCACATCGATCCGGTCCGCGCGGCACAGACCCCGTTCGGCGGCACGATCGCGCACGGTTTCCTGACGCTATCGCTGATGCCTTTGCTGTCGTCGAAGGTCCCCGACGCGCCGACGATCGAGGGCGCGAAGATGGGCGTCAATTACGGCGGCAATTCGATCCGCTTCCTGACGCCGGTCCGGTCGGGCTCGAAGGTCCGCGGCCGCTTCAAGCTGCTCTCGTTCGACGAAAAGCGCCCCGGCCAGTGGCAGCAGACCAACGCCTTCTCCGTCGAGATCGAAGGCCAGGAAAAGCCCGCCCTGATCGCCGAATGGATCAGC
Source organism: Sphingomonas sp. Leaf230 (assembly GCF_001421745.1). Lineage (GTDB taxonomy): Bacteria > Pseudomonadota > Alphaproteobacteria > Sphingomonadales > Sphingomonadaceae > Sphingomonas. The sequence goes on from NZ_LMKW01000011.1 coordinate 373,443, forward strand.
CAGGTCTTCGTCTAAAACTGCTCCCCCGCCCGCTTGCGGGAGGGGGCCGGGGGGTGGGCTGCCGCTCTCCACGACCGTTTCGCCCGCTTTGGCCGGGCGCCCACCCCCAACCCCTCCCGCATGCGTGAGGGGAGTGAAGAAGAGGAACACTCATGCGTTCAGCCGTCATCGTTTCCACCGCCCGCACCCCCATCGGCCGCGCCTATCGCGGTGGCTTCAACAACACCCCCGCCCCCACCCTCGCCTCGCATTCGATCAAGGCCGCGGTCGAGCGTGCCGGCATCGACGGCGCGGAAGTCGACGACGTCGTCTTCGGCTGCGCCCTCCAGCAGGGTCATCAGGCCGGCAACATCGCCCGTACCTCGCTGCTCCGCGCCGGGCTGCCGGTGACCGTCTCGGGCATGTCGATCGATCGCCAGTGCGCATCCGGCCTCATGGCGATCGCCACCGCGGCCAAGCAGATCATCACCGACAACATGGACATCACGATCGGCGGCGGCGTCGAGAGCATCAGCCTCGTCCAGACCCCGCAGATGCGCGTCGCGGCCGATCCCCAGCTGATCGCGATGCACAAGGACGTCTACATGCCGATGCTGCAGACCGCTGAGGTCGTCGCCAAGCGCTACGGGATCAGCCGCGACGCGATGGACGCGTACGCGCTCCAGTCGCAGCAACGCACCGCCGCCGCGCAGGCCGCGGGCTATTTCGACGCCGAGATTGTGCCCGTCGATGCCAACATGGCCATCGTCAATAAGGAAACGAAGGAAGTCACGTACAAGGACGTGACGATCACCAAGGACGAGGGCAACCGCGCCGACACCACGCTGGAGGGACTCCAGTCGCTGAAACCGGTTATGGGGCCCGACTTCACGATCACTGCGGGCAACGCGTCGCAGCTCTCGGACGGCTCGTCGTCGTCGGTACTGATGGAAGAGAAGATCGCCTCGCAGCGCGGTCTCCAGCCGCTCGGTCGCTATGTCGGCATGGCGGTCGGCGGCACCGAACCCGACGAGATGGGCATCGGCCCCGTGGTGGCGATCCCCAAGCTGCTCAAGCGCTTCGGCCTGAAGATGGACGATATCGGCCTGTGGGAGCTGAACGAGGCGTTCGCGGTGCAGGTGCTATATTGCCGCGACAACCTCGGCATCCCCGACGAACTGCTCAACGTCAGCGGCGGCGCGATCTCGATCGGTCACCCCTACGGCATGACCGGCGCCCGCGCGACCGGCCATGCGCTGATCGAAGGCAAGCGTCGCGGCGCGAAGTATGTTGTAGTGACGATGTGCGTCGGCGGCGGCATGGGCGCAGCCGGGTTGTTCGAAGTACTGTGACCTTGAAATGCAACGTCGGTATAGCGCATGCCTATACCGACGTTGCATCCACCGTCTTTCCTGTATGGGCACCGGCTGTGTTAATAGCTCTACTCAATACGTCCTGCAACTTTGCGCAGTCGACCTCCCTCGCGCAAAGAGAGTAGTTTCAAATCCAAGTTGACCAATCTATCGGTTGCTGAATGGTAAGGTCCAGCAGGCCCGCCACCTTCTTTAAACTAACCCCGACGAGATTTGGCGCCAAAGCGACCGTTGCGACGCGAGGTTGCTGGCAGCGAAATAATGCCCCTATCTGTAGACACCCCCCGACTCTGTTCAGTATCGGAGCTGCTGGACGACAGCCTGTTCATACATAAGAGCCGGTAGCCAACGAGGAACGCTGCTCACCTCGTGATCTATTCAGGCGGAACTCACGGCTTCTACTCGTGCAATAGGGATTGGACTGCTGCATCCCCCCGGGGATCGTACCGCTCCTGGAGGCGATGTGAGAGCACCTGACGGTCTGCGCAAGACCACGATCATCCTTCATTGATCAGCCGATCCTCCCCCTGTTGAAATTGTAGCGGAAGGTTTGTTGCATCAACGCCAGGCGCCTCATTTATCGAAGACGTTTGGCCTGACACGCCGACGAATATCGGCGCGTTAGCACCAAAACGCCGGAACCGTCTTCCATCCTCCGCGCTTGAGCTACCAAGGAGAGATAGAATGGACGACCAGCGCGTGTGGGAATTCGAAGGCAGCTTATGGGATGCCAGCGACGAGCATTATCAGGAGCGGATAGACGAGGAGATCATCATGGTCCTTCCCCGTCCGCCGTATGTTTTCCAGGGACAGGAAGCGAAGAACGCCGTCAAGGCGACGCCCGACTGGGATTCGGTCGAATTGTCAGACCGACGAGTGTCACGCCCTCAGGATGGCCTGATCGCCGTTGCCTACACCGTGCGGTGCGCGAGCGGCGACGAGAAGTACGAAGCACACTGCACCTCGACGTTACGGATGCGGGGACACGACGATTGGCTGGTCGTTCAACACCAGCAAACGCCACCTTTGACCACCAGCGCCGAGGCCTGACCACTGGGTCACTGTTGCGCCTGGTACATGCTCGTAACAGGCGCAACGGATTAAATGGCGGGCGGCCGCCTTGTTGCTGGAGTAATTCCCATAGCCTCAGGCGCAACCGATTATTGCGAATTGATCGCCTAGACAGCCGTCGGCGAGTAGAGACATCGTGATATCCAAGAACCCCGCCGTTTTCAGATAAACGCGGGCCACCGAAGCCCGGGCCAGTGTATTTACAGCGCACCAGACTGCCGCGGCCTTGGTTGGAAAGCGGCGGTTTCGAAAAGCTTATGATGGCTATGGCCTCTGGCTTCATCACGCGACGACGTGGCGTAGTACCGCTAGCAAGTGTTGCAGATACTGAGCGCCTACACATATCGGCGCGTTATCGTAGCACGCATCCTCTTCGGACAAATCAGACACATCGTTGAGGTATTGGACGCAGCACCTGTCTAGGCGGGAGTTGGCCGCAAGTTCGTCCGTATTTATGCCGTGGCTGATCACCTCGGCATAGGCGGTCTCATTCAGCAAATGGCTACCAGATCGACACAAGGTCAAGCACCTGCCCGCCAGCTACGATCGAGCTGGTCAGTGCGGCGACAGCTACCTTGTTACTGAGCGTGACTAAACCCAGGCGCGCGCAGAAGCCAAGGTCGTCGCTGTCATCCCGTCGATCGAAGGTCGGCGCCGGTAGTCCGAACTCGCTCGCTTCGATCATGCGGCAAGCCCTTGCAAAGCAAAACCGCTAGAAGCCGCGGCCACAGCCTCTGTACAGAACCGTATCGCAGGTGCACCGCTAGACAGCGGTCGCCCTCATTTATCAGCGACAGCCAAGCCAAACGCTGATCCCCGCAAGATCGAACACCGTCATACCGCCCGTCGCGGGCACCACCTGGCGCCCCAACGCGTATCGCGCCGGCTATATCTGGACCGGCGGGGACATCAGATTCGAACGATACCTCATCGCCGTCGTTGCCGTCGACCGCGCCGAATGACCGGTGCCGAGGAAGCAACTTATGATCGCTGCCAGCAGGTTCGGCGCCGCGAACTCGCCGAGTTTGAATGCGATTGCCGGCGCGCCGACCGGATCAATCGTACGGTCTGATCGTGCCCCGTCTCGAGGTGAGCGTCTCGGTACACCGCGATAACCGCATCGTCTGGAGGGGGCAGGCGACTACGCTGCGCGCAAGCGGGACGCGAAAAGGGGATACCTCGATTGATGGCGGAACTCTCTCCGATGTCCTCCTGAGGCGGTTTCCTCGGCAGTGTCCAAGACCACTGTCTGTGCCATAAGGCGTTGGACAAGGCGGCGATCAACTTGTGAGCTTCAGCAACACGCGCGCACTGCGACATTGCTGTCCGCGGCAAGCTTCCGCCCCTAGCAAGTGCCGTCGACGACGCCGATCAAAGAGGTGCTTGGGCAATCCCCACGCCATCCTCACCGGCCACAAACAATCCCGCGTAACCCTCACGCGCAGCGAGTGACTCGAGAATGCCTTTGCCGCCTCTTCGACCTTGACGATCGACATCTCTACCAGCCGCGGTAGGCTGCGTTTCGCGCCACCCACCGGCAGATTTCCGTTGATGCCCTGCCGACTGAATGACACCGTCTCAACAATTCTGACCGAGCGCGCGTGTTCGCCCCTTCTTGCTCTCGAACTTCTTTCGCCAGTAGCGCGGTGGTCCTGAAGTCGGGCGTAAACCATCGAATGACTGCTTCGCGCAGACGACGTCTATTGCCCCGACACAGCGCATTGTATCAGGCGAAAGCCATCCCCAAGCCCCCTTCCCTTCCACAAACGGGGGCTCGAAGCCTCGCGCAGAAGTGCGTTGAAGGTTGCCGCCCGAATTCATAATAGCACTCGATCAGCTACTCCGGTCGCCTCGTGCTCAGCAACAGAGCCCAGCAGTACGCATCAAAATAGATTGTCAGGATTTTGAATCGCAATGAATTATCGGCACTCCTTCCATGCTGGCAATAGTGCCGATGTCGTGAAGCACAGCCTGCTGATTGCCCTTGTACAGGCCTTGCAGCAAAAACAGGGCGCGCTGACTCTGATCGACACCCATGCCGGCTGCGGCCTGTACGACCTTGACGGCGAGGACGCTCAACGTACCGGCGAGTCCGCGCAGGGCGTGCTGCGCGCTTTAGCTGATCCGAACCCCTTGTTGAGGGACTACCGCGCCGCCGTACAGGCGGTGAATGTGGGGCCCCAGCTACACTCCTATCCCGGCTCGCCGCGGATACTGGCGCAACTTCTACGTCCACAGGATTTCCTAATTCTGAACGAAAAGCATCCTCAGGACGCCTCGACTCTGCGCAGAGCGATGCGCGACACGTCCGCTGCTGTGCATGAGCGCGACGCCTACGAGCTTTGGCTGGCGATGCTGCCGCCCCGAACCGCCCGGGGCGTGGTGGTGGTCGACCCGCCGTACGAGCAGCCCGACGAACGCGAACGTATCACAGCCACCCTCGCCGTTGCTCACCGCAAATGGGCGCACGGCGTGACAGTGATCTGGTATCCACTGAAAGACCGCACTACGCATTGGCGCTGGAAGGACCAGCTACGCAAGCTCGGCATCCCAAAAATGTTGGGGGTGGAGCATTGGTTGTACGATGGCGATCAACCCGGCGTTTATAATGGCGCGGGCCTCTATATCATCAATCCGCCCTACGCTTTCACGCAGGCCCTACCACCTCTCCTGGAAGCCCTGCGCACCGTGCTAGCCCCGGAGGGACACAGGGGCGAGATCACTACCGATTGACTGGGCAATTAAAGTAAATCTGCAATGCCCCCTCTCCGGAAGGAATCGTTCGCTGTCAGAGCTTTGCTGGTGACTCTCGCTGGTTGTCGTCCGTGTTCCTCGCGGCGAGCTGACAGGTCTGTTTTGTTCGAAAAATAGTCGATTATCCACGGTCCTGCGAACGGCAACCAAACCTCACTTCCTGCCCTTCAAAGGCCGCTTGTCGATGCGTAGGCCGACATGAATGGATGTCTGCTGTGGTACTCGCGAAAAGAGTGCGCTGCTGGCGGCCGTTTCGGCAGGCGGCGTCGTCATCGTCTACGCCGATGCGATGGACCGGTTGTCGCGCAGTCAGGCCGATGTCCGACATTGTTCGATGGCCTTCTATTTCATGGCATCATGCTCGCGACGCACAGGAATGACGTAGCGACCCCGCTGCATATCGGTATGATCTGCACCATCAACGCCGAACACTGAGCGCAACTAGCGACAAGACCCGAGATGCGCGGCCCGTCGGCGCGCGATGGAAAATATTCCGGCGGTTTCCTACGGTTGAAAAGCGCATCGTGCACGACGGCAATGGCGAACGCACCGCGCCTTATAACGGATAGTGCCACCGAGGAGGCTATCCTGAAGGCCGTCGTCGCGGCAATGTTGGTCAGGAGATGAGATTTGGACTGAACGGCGCAGAATTCCGGTTGCAGAGCAGAACAATGCTCAAGCCGCATCGACCGATGCCGAACTACTGCTCACCAACCTCGGTCGCGTCTATGCCAAGAAGGTCAAACAGATCACCGCGGCCTTTGAGGACGGGGCGCTGAGAGCGCAGGCGTTCGAACGGTTGCGCGCGCTCATCGAGGCAGTGGTGCTGACGCCGGAAGGCGGCGATCTCGCGATCGATCTGTGCGGGAGCGTACTTCGATGTTGGCACTATGCGCTGGATCACAAACACAAAGAGTCGCCTCAGGATGTCCCGGGCGGTTATGGTATATTCAGAGTTGGTTGCGNGACGGGGCGCTGAGAGCGCAGGCGTTCGAACGGTTGCGCGCGCTCATCGAGGCAGTGGTGCTGACGCCGGAAGGCGGCGATCTCGCGATCGATCTGTGCGGCAGCGTACTTCGATGTTGGCACTATGCGCTGGATCACAAACACAAAGAGTCGCCTCAGGATGTCCCGGGCGGTTATGGTATATTCAGAGTTGGTTGCGGGGACAGGATTTGAACCTGTGACCTTCAGGTTATGAGCCTGACGAGCTACCGGGCTGCTCCACCCCGCGACACTTCGCTGTTGCG
>NZ_LMKW01000012.1 GCF_001421745.1 Sphingomonas sp. Leaf230
CCCGGCCCTTGCGGGAAGCTGTAGCGGTGGTGGCCGGTGCGCTCGGTCAATCGCTCTCACTCCTTCCCTCGATGCACGAGGTCAGGTCGACCCCGATCCAGGCATCGTACGTGAAGGGGCTGCAAATCTCATCTGCTGTCAAAATGCAGCCGCCGCGATACACCATCTTGCGCGCCTGTTCGCGCGTGATCCAGCCGTTGACGACGCCGATCGGATAGGCGGTCAACGCGAACCCGACGGCGGCGATCGACGAGAAGGACGGCGTCGGCCAGCGATCGAGCGCCAGCCCGGTGACCGGGTCGGTCGTGTCCCAGAAATACAGGAACGCACGCTCCTGCAGATTGTCGATCAGCGGGTTGGCGGACGGCGGCGGTGCAGGCGGCGCCGTGCCTGTAACGCTCTCGATCGCCTTGACCAGCGGCCGCCCGACCGATGTGCATCCCGCGGTAAGTCCACCGAGCGAGATCGCCCCGGTGCCGAGAAACTGCCGTCGATCGAGCATCCGAACTCCTGATCAGGGTACGCCACGACCATTAGGTCAGGCGGGCAACTGGAAGGGTCGCCCGTCCATAACGCATCAGAACCTGTAACCAACCCTGAACTGGATCCGCCGCGGGAGCGTCAGCGTGCTCGTGCCGATCCGTGCAGGCTCGAGCGGATCGGTCGCCTGGCCGGTCGCCGGATCGATCGTGTTGTTGAACGACGCGTCGAACCCTTCGAAGTTCTTGTTGTTGAACGCGTTGAGCAGGTCGACCGCTGCCTCGAACTGATCCTCCTTGCCGAGCACGCTGAAGCGCTTGGCAAGCGTCAGGTTGACCTCGCAATAGGCGAACACGCCCTTGATGCAGTTCTTCCGCGGATAGCGCGCGGTGAAGCGGTTGAAGCCCGAATCCGCGCCGTTGGTCGCATCGGTGACCTGGAACGCCTGGCCGCTGCCCAGCGTGTTCAGCATCGAGAACTGGAAGCCGAGCGGCAGGTCGACCATGCCCGAGATGACGACCCGGTGACGTTCGTCGCCGGCACGCGGGCGCCAGCCATAGGCGTCCGGCGTGATCGCATCGAGGCTGAACAGGTCGCCGCCGTCCTGCTCGCCCTTCGAGAAGGTGTAGGCGACGTTCAGGCCCCAGCCCGACGACTTGGTGTAGTTCTTGTCGAGCGTGAAGTAGATCGCCTTGTACCGCGTATCGAGTCCGTCGAGGCCCACGATCGCGTTCGCATAGCCGAACGGTTGCAGCGGCGCGGTGTTGCAGCAGCCACCGAGCCCGTTCAGGGTCCGCGTCGCAAAGATGTTGGTATAGCCGTTGCGCCCGCGGATGTAGGATGCGGTCAACGCGGCCTGGAAGATTCCGACCTTCTGGCGAATGCCGATGCTCGCCTGGTCGTTGACCGGTGGGCGCGCGTCGTTCTTCACCGCGAACAGTTCCGGCAGCCCTTGCGTCGAGGTGGCAGCGAGCTGCAACAGCCCGTCGCGCGTCATATAGGCGGGGTTCCACTGGACGGTCGGTAGGCCCTCGCGCGGCGCGCCGTTTGGCGAGAAGCGGAACACGCCGATCGGGTTGATCGTGCGGCTGACCTCGTCGACCGTGTTGTTGAAGTTATTGCGATCGTAATAGCGCCCGATCCCGCCGAAGATGACCGTCGTCTGGTCGTCCTTCAGATCGTACGAAAACCCGAATCGGGGGGCGATTGCGCCAGCGAACGGACTGCGGTTGCTGCCGTCGGTGATGTAGTTTTCTGGATCGAAATACGACGTCGTGGGCAGCGCGCGCAGCGCGGCGGCGGCGTTGGCGGGCGTACGATACTCGTTATTGAAGCCGTTCGTTTCGTAATCCCAGCGGACGCCGACGTTGAGCTGGAGCTTGCTCGTCACGTCCCAGTCGTCCTGCACGTACAGACCGATCTGCGTGTTCGAAGCGAGGATTTTGCCGCTGCCGAGGCCCAGTCGTGCTTCGGCCGGCGACGCGAAGGTCAGCCCGTTCTGCGGCTCGCGCCGATAGGTGTAACGCGGCTGGATGAACGACTGGTTGTCGAACTCGATATCGGTGATCTCGACGCGGGCGCCTGCCTTGAACGAATGGTTCTGAAGGCCGGTGTAGGTGACGTCGTCGCGCAGCGTGTAGCCCTGCTGGACCTCACGGCGGGTCGAATCCTTCCCGCCGAAGATGATCACGCCATCATAGTCGTAGGTCGGAAGATCGGGATTGAGCGACGTCGGATTGAACGTGTAGCTCAGGTAATTGGCGTTGAACTCGTTGATGAAGTTGCTGCCGGTATAGGTCCATTTGTACAGATAGGTGTCGACGACGTTGATCTTGTTCTCGGCGTTTTCATACGAGACGTTGCCGCCGAAATTCTGGATGTCGGTTTCCTGGCGTCGGCTGAACGACAGGTCCATCACCTGGTTGCTGTCGGGAGTCAGCGTCAGCTTGCCGAAGTAGAAATCGCCACGGAACGGACTGACGAACGCGCCTTCGAAGTCGCTCAGGCGACGCCCGGAATTGGCCTCGAAATCGGCGACCGCCGCGGTCGATCCGGTGCTGTCGACGTTGAACGCGCGATCCTGGTCGTTGCCTTCGTAGGTCGCGAAGAAGAACAGCTTGTCCTTGATGATCGGGCCGCCGAGCGACACGCCGTATTGCTTGCGCTTGAAGGCGGTTCGGGGCGATTATTGGCCTTGTCGAGGTAGGATTTCTCGCCGAGGCTCTTGTCGGTATACTGGCCGAACGCCTCGCCGTGGAACTCGTTGGTGCCCGACTTGGTGACGGCGGTGATGATCGCGGCGCCGGCCTGCTCGTACTCGGCCTTGTAGTTCTGCGTCAGGACGCGGAATTCCTGCACCGCCAGCTGGCCGAACGGGTTGCCGCGGCTGTTCTGCTGGCCGGCGACGCCGCCCTCGCGCAGCTTGTTCTTCAGGCTGACGCCGTCGATGAACACGTTGACCTGGCTGGCGGTCGACGCGCCCGACTGGAACCCCTTGTTGGTCTCGCTGTCGTTGTATTTCACGCCCGGCGCCAGCGCTGCGAACGACAGGAAATTGCGATCGGTCTGCGGCAGGTTGCGAATCTGCTGCTGGCTGACGTTGGTCGCGACTTCGCTGGTCCTGGTCTCGACCAGCCGCCCGCCGGTAACCACGATCTCCTGGCCGTCGCCTGTGGCCGGAGCCGAGCCGCCGGTCGTGGCGCCGGTTGCGTCGGTGTTCGCAGCCGGCGCCGCCGCCGCCGGGGCGAGCGTCGCGTCGAGCGTCGCGGACTGGCCGATCGAGACGATGATGCGCTGTACCGATACGTCGCCGTTCGTACCCGTGACGGTGATCGTGTACTGCGCCGGCCGCAGCCCGTTGAGGATGTAACTCCCGTTCGCTGCCGTCACCGTGCGGAAGCTCTGGTTGGTCCCCCCGTTCACCGCCACCACCGCCGCGCCGGCCACCGCCGCGCCCGCCGCATCGCGGACCTGTCCGCGGATCGCGGCGGTCGTCGTCTGCGCGGTTGCGGTGGTCGGCAGGGCGACTGCCGATCCGAGGATCGTCGTCGTCACCAGCGCAGCGCGCAGCGCCGCGACCATCGTGGTCTTCATGTCGAATAGTCCCCTGTGCTGGACGGGATCGGCAAATGGCTGGGCACAATCGGGGCTGTCCTGCCGATGGCAGTGCCGAATGCTGCTGTTCGCGACGGTCGCGACCCCATGCCCTGGACCTCTCCGGTTGCCGCTCCCGATGAAGACGGCCCCGGCGCCATGATCTTTGTCGCGCTGCCGGGATCGAGGCTCTACGCTCGCTTCTCGAACTCTGCCAATGGCTGGACGACGTTGGGCGTGGATTCGGCGACGGTCCGTGTCATAATCGCCACAATCCATGTTTGTGGCCCATGTTCGACAGTAATGAGGCTGAAGATGACCAATGATCCCTTGGGTTTTTCCGGCGTCGACGTCACCCGCGACGGGCATGTCGCCATCGTCACGTTCGCGCGGCCGCCGCACAACTTCGCCGATCTCGCGCTGATCGAGGCGATCGGGGCTGCGTTCGCCGCCGCGGATGCCGACCGCGAGGTGCGCGCGATCGTGCTACAATCCGAGGGCAAGGTGTTCTGCGCGGGGGCGGACCTCGTCAACGCCAATCCGGTCGCCGCGGACCGGGCTGAGGGCGAGCGCAACCCGTTCTACGTCGCCGCCGCCAAGCTGTTCGCCGTCGAGACGCCGGTCGTTGCCGCGATCCAGGGTGCAGCGGTCGGGGCAGGGCTCGGCCTCGCGCTCGTCGCCGATTTTCGCGTGGCCTCGCCCGAGGCGAAGTTCGTCGCCAACTTCGTCCAGATCGGCTTCCACCCCGGCTTCGGTATCTCCGCGGTCCTGGAACGTGTGATCGGACGCCAGCGCGCGCTGCTCATGACCCTGACCGCGCGTCGTATCCGCGCCGAGCAGGCGGAGGCCTGGGGGCTGGCGGACGCGGTGGTACCCGCGGACCAGTTGCGCGCGGAGGCGTTGTCGCTGGCAAGGGAGATCGCGGCAGGCGCGCCACTCGCGGTCGGCTCGACGCGAAAGACGATGCGCGGAGACCTGTTCGCGCTGGTCCAGTCACAGACCGATCACGAACTCGCTGAACAAGCCTGGTTGCAGAAGACCAACGACTTTGCCGAAGGTGTCAGCGCGGTGAGCGAACGCCGTCCGGGCAATTTCACGGGCACCTGAAAAAATGTTCCCCCGCGAAGGCGGGGGCCCAGACTGGGCTACCGCCTTCGCGGCAGAACAAGCTTGAAGCGGGGCCGCCCCTCACTTCATCAAGACAAGCTCTTCCGCCATCGTCGGATGCAGCGCGACCGTCGCGTCGAAATCGGCCTTGGTCAGCCCCGCCTTCACCGCCACCGCAGCAGATTGCAGGATCTCCGGACAGTCCGGCCCGATCATGTGAATGCCGACCACCCGGTCGGTCTCGCCATCGCAGATCATCTTATACAGCGAACGCTCGTTGCGGCCCGCCAGCACGTTCTTCATCGGCCGGAAATCGCTCGAATACACCCTGACCGAGCCGAGTGCTTCCCGCGCCTGCGACTCGGTCATCCCGACACCCGCCATCGGCGGGTGGCTGAACACCGCGGCGGGCACGTTGGCGTAATCGACGCGTGTCGGCTTGCCACCAAAGAACGTGTCAGCAAACGCCTGCCCCTCGCGGATCGCGACCGGAGTCAGCTGAATCCGGTTGGTGACGTCGCCGACCGCGAAGATCGACGCGCAGCTCGACATGTTGTCCTCGTCGACGACCACGGCGCCCGCCGCGTCCATCTCGACGCCCGCGGTTTCGAGCCCGAGGCCCTTTGTGTTCGGCAGGCGCCCGGTAGCGAACAGCACAAGGTCGACGACGATCGGCTCATGACCGCTCATCTTGACCGTCAGGCAACCGTCCGAATCCTTCTCGATGCTCTCGAACGCGGCATTGAAGCGGAAATCGATGCCCTTGCTCATCGAGATCTGGAGCAGGCGGTCGCGGATCGATTCGTCATAACCGCGCAGGATCACATCGGTACGGTTCACGAGAGTGACGTGCGATCCGAACTGGTGAAAGATCCCTGCGAACTCGTTGGCGATATACCCTGCGCCGGCGATCAGCACGCGCTTCGGCACGTCGTCGAGGTGGAAGACTTCGTTCGAAGTGATGCCGTGCTCGGCACCGGGGAATTCGGGCACCAGCGGATGCGCACCAACCGCGATCAGGATCTTCGCCGCCGTCTTCACATTGCCGTCGGCAAGCGTGACTTCGTTCGGCCCGGAGACGACCGCACGCTGGTGGATGATGTCGACGTGATTGTTCTGCAGCGTGGTCGTGTAGGCGCCGTTGATCCGGTCGACCTCCTCCATCACGTTGTCGCGCAGCGTCGGCCAGCTGAACGCGCAGTTGTCGGGCACCTGCCACCCAAACCGCTTGGCGTCCTTCAGGTCCTCGGCGAAATGCGCGCCGTAGATCAGCAGCTTCTTTGGCACGCACCCGCGAATCACGCAGGTCCCGCCGACCCGGTATTCCTCGGCGACCGCGACGCGGGCACCGTGCGCAGCGGCAACGCGCGATGCCCGCGTGCCGCCCGAGCCGGCGCCGATGACGAACAGGTCATAGTCGAATTGGGTATCGGTCACGGATGTGGTCTCGGTCACGGGCAGTCCTCGTAGGTCGCGTGCCGCGGGGCGGCTTTGCATGCCATCTGGGGCAGGGGGCGCGGGGCGGCAACCCCGGCGCGGCGATCACGCTGATCGGCTCAGCCTATCGCTGCCCCGCCTTGCGCATCGGCATCGCATCGATCGTCGCCTCCAGCGCGGCGGCGGGGAAGGGCTTGGCGCTACGCAGTTTCTCGCCGCCGTCCTTGCCGACCAGGATCGCCATGAACCCATCGGGGAGGCGGTATTTGTGACGGATCGATGCGGGGGTGTCGCCCGCCCCGCGGACTTGATCGCCGACAACCTCAACGACGGTGAGGTCTCGCTTGTCGGCGTTGCTCTTCCATCCGGCGAGGATGCGGCGTTGCTCAGCGAGCGTGGGGTCTCCCGGGCTCGGGGCGGAGACGATCAACACGCGCCGCTCCCACTTCATCTGCGCAATGGTGGGAGAGGCGGCGAGCGCTACGGCAAGGAAGATCGACATGAAGGTGAAACGCGCGAGTAACGCGAGCGCTCCTCCCCCATACCACCCCGGCGAAGGCCGGGGCCCAATTGGGTGAACCGTGGTGGATCAAACCCGAGCCTTCCCAATTAGGCCCCGGCCTTCGCCGGGGTGGAGTAGCTGAGGGCAACTTCAAATAAAGGGGTAGGCCCCCCAAAACCTCACCCGAACGCGCGCTTGATCAGATCGTCCGTCGAAGGATCGAACGTCTGCCCGCCCTTCTCCGCGGCCTTCGCCATTTCCTTCCCCAATTCCACCCCGAACTGGTCGAACGAATTTATCCCCAGCAGCACCCCGTTCACGAACACCCGGTGCTCATAGAACGCGATCAGCGCCCCCAACGTCCGCGCATCCAGATCATCCAGCAGCAACGTCGACGAAGGCCGATCGCCCGAATAGCTCCGCGCCGGATCCTCGACCTGCTTGCCCGCCATCAACGCCGCACCCTGCGCGAACGCATTCAGCAACAGCGCCCGGTGATGCTCTTCGGGCAACGTATCGCCCGGCTCGATCACCGCGATGAACTCGACCGGCACGAGATGCGTGCCCTGGTGGAGCAACTGGAACACCGCATGCTGCGCCTCGGTGCCGACGCCACCCCAGGTGATCGCCGCCGACGGCCGCCCGAGCGGCTGACCGTCGACCGTCACGGACTTGCCGTTCGACTCCATCTCCAGCTGCTGGAGATAGCTCGGCAGCAACCGCAACCGCTCGTCATACGCGAACGGCGCGCGCGTCTCGGCATGGCGGATCTGCGTGTAATACAGGTCGGCGAACGCCGCGAGCGCAGGCGCATTCTCATGCAGAGCCGATAGCCGGAAATGCCGATCCATCTCGGCCGCCCCCTCGAGCAGTTCCTCGAACCGGTCCCACCCCAGCGCGATCGCCGCGGGGAAACCGATCGTCGACCACAGCGAATACCGCCCACCGACGCTCTCCGCGAACGGCAGGATACGCGTCTCGTCGACACCCCATTCCATCGCCTTCTCAGGGGACGCGGTCAGCGCGATCACGCGGCCATACGGGTCCTCGACATTATGCTCGGTCATCCACTGCAGCACGCTTTCGGCGTTCATCAGCGTCTCGGTCGTGGTGAACGTCTTCGACGCGACCACCAGCAACGTCGCCGCCGGATCGAACTTCGCGAACACGTCCTCCAGCGCCACGCCGTCAACATTGGCGACGATCGCCACGTCGTAGCGCTTGTCGTCACGCCCCAGCGCATCGACCAGCAACTGCGGCCCCAGCGCCGACCCACCAATTCCGACATGCAGGATATGCCGCACCGGACCCAGCGCCTCCGCCTCGATCGCATCGATCAGCGTCCGCATCCGCGCGTGGCTCGCCTGCGCGATCGCGACGCTCTCGGGCTTGCCCTCGCCGCGCTCGGCAGTGTGCTCGACCGCGCGGCCCTCGGTGACGTTGACGACCTCGCCCGAGAACAGTGCCTGGCGCTTGCCCGACAGGTCCTGCGCCTTCGCCATCTCTTCGAACGCGGTGACCATGTCCGTCGTCAGATGCGTCTTCGACCAGTCGAAGTGGATCCCCGCGACATCGAGGCTTAGCTTCGAGAGCCGCTCCGAGTCGGCCGCGAACAGGTCGGTCAGCTTGGTGGCGGGCAGGGCTTCGATCTTGGACCAGTCGGCGGTCATGCTACTTCTCCGAATAGACGTGCGCGCCGGTCATGCTGCAAGCGCGAGACCGCGACAACGCTCTTTCGGTGACACGTATCCCGCACACGCTTGACGATAGGCGCGGTCTGGGCAAACCCGCGCACATGGCAAATGACGTGAAGACACCCGCGCGGTCAAAGACACCCCGTTCGGAAACGAGCGAGACCTTCCGCTTTCTCCTGAAGCTCGCGGTGGTCGTGCTGATCCTGCGCAGCTTCATCTTCGCGCCGTTCAGCATTCCGTCCGAATCGATGCTCCCCCGCCTGCTGATCGGCGACTATCTCTTCGTGTCGAAGTGGAATTACGGATACTCCCGCTGGTCGCTGCCCGCCGGCATCCCGCTGATCCCCGGTCGCATCTTCGGCAGCACGCCGACCCGCGGCGACGTCGTCGTCTTCCGCGCGCCCGAAGTGCTCGACCACGACGTCATCAAGCGCGTCATCGGCCTGCCCGGCGAGACCATCCAAATGCGGCAGGGCACCGTCTACCTCAACGGCAAGCCGATCCCGAAGCTCCGCATCGCCGACTTCACGATCCCGCTGACCGAGAATTTCAACGCCGAGAAATGCGGCGCGCCGTACGTCGACGTCGTCGCAAACGTCCAGATCTGCCGTTACCCCCGCTTCCGCGAAACCCTCCCCGGCGGGCGCAGCTACGAAGTCCTCGACCAGGCCGAACTCCCCGACCGCGACGACACCGGGCTCTACACGATCCCCGCCGGCCACATCTTCGTGATGGGCGACAACCGCGACGACAGCGGCGACAGCCGTTTCCCCGCGCCGCAAGGCATGGGCTACGTCCCGCTCGAAAACGTCGAGGGCAAGGCGGTAGTCAACTTCTTCTCCACCGACGGCAACGCGGAGTGGCTCAAGCCCTGGACCTGGGTCAGTGCGGCGCGCTGGAGCCGCATCGGGGAAGGCTTTTGAGTGATCTCGCCGGCTGGCTGAAGACGCTCTTCGGCCGCGCACCGACCAACCTCGCCCCCTATGAGCGCGCGCTGACGCACGGCAGCCAGGCCGCGGCGAACTACGAGCGACTCGAGTTCCTCGGCGACCGCGTCCTCGGCCTGATCATCGCCGAATGGCTGTACGAACTGTTTGCCACAGACCCCGAAGGCTCGCTGTCGAAACGCCTCAACGCGCTCGTCACCGGCCCGGTCTGCGCCGATGTCGCGCGAGAACTCGGCGTCCGCGCGCACCTCAAGCTCGGCAAGCAGGCGCGCGACGACGGCGCCAGCGACAGCGACAACGTGCTCGGCGACGTAATGGAAGCGCTGATCGGCGCCTGGTATCAGGAAGCCGGCCTAGACGCCGCCCGCAAGTTCGTCCGCGGCGCCTGGGGAGACAGGGTGCAAGCCGGCGCCAAGGCCCCGCAACATCCCAAATCCGCCCTCCAGGAATGGGCCGCCGCCCACAACCGCAAGCCCCCCGAATACACCATCGTCGAACGCACCGGCCCCGGCCACGCCCCCAAATTCACGATGCTGGTGTCGGTCGGCAAGCTCGCCGAAGCGACCGCGACGGGCTCCAGCAAGCAGGAAGCCGAAACGGCGGCGGCCAAAGCGCTGCTGGAGAAGCTGGGCTGAGAAGAATGGTTCACGCGGAGACGCGGAGCCGCGGAGGTGTTGCGGTTGGAACTCCGGTCGTGCCCCGAACGCCTCCGAGATAATCGGCGGCGCATGATCGCACACGGCGCGAGCCCCATTCACACAATCTCCGCGTCTCCGCGTGAACCAACTTCTCTTTCCTAAACTGTGAACCGCGCGACGACGGGCAGGGCCGCAATTCGGCGGGAATGACGCGAGGGCGTTTTGTCTGTATGACCGCCCCCGAATATCCCGATGCCGAAAAGAGCCTAAGTGACCGAACCTGCTACTTCTGAAATCTCCGCCCCCAAGCATTGCGGCCTGGTCGCCATCGTCGGCGCGCCGAACGCGGGCAAGTCGACGCTCGTCAACGCGCTCGTCGGCCAGAAGGTCGCGATCGTCAGCCCGAAGGCGCAGACGACTCGCGCGAAGCTGATGGGCGTTGCGATCGAGGGCGACACGCAGATCCTGCTCGTCGACACCCCCGGCATCTTCGAGCCCAAGCGCCGCTTCGACCGCGCGATGGTCGCCGCCGCCTGGGGTGGCGCGGAAGGGTCGGACATCATCGCGCTTGTGGTCGACGCGAAGGGCGGGATCGGCGGCAAGGTCACGACGATCGTCGAGTCGCTGGTCGGCCGCACCGAGCCGATCTGGCTGATCCTCAACAAGGTCGATCTCGCCGACAAGACCAAGCTGCTGATCCACGCCGAGAAACTCAACGCACTGCTCCCGTTCGCCGAGACGTTCTTCATCAGCGCCGGCACCGGCGACGGCCTCGCCCACTTCAAGACGCAGCTCGCCAAGGCGATGCCCGAAGGCCCGTGGCACTACCCCGAGGACCAGGTCTCCGACTCGACCGAGCGCGCGCTGGCGTCCGAAGTGACGCGCGAGCAGCTTTACCTCCAGCTCCACGCCGAACTCCCCTATGCGAGCACGATCGAGACCGAGCAGTATATCGAACGCCAGGACGGGTCGTTGGAAATCCACCAGCAGATCCTCGTCGAACGCCCCACCCAGCGGGCCATCGTGCTCGGCAAGGGCGGCGTCCGCATCAAGGAAATCGGCGCCCGCTCCCGCATCGAACTGTCCTCGATCACCGGCAAGCCCGTCCATCTATACCTGCACGTAAAGGTAAAGCCGGGCTGGGACGAAGACCGCGAAGTCTACCGCGACATGGGCCTCGACTGGGTCGACTGACCCTCGTCAAAAAGACTGTTCCCCCGCGAAGGCGGGGGCCCAGACTGGACTCCCGCCTTCGCGGGAGAACAATCTTCCGTGGTTCACGAGGGGCACTGAAGTCCCCAATCCACCACCACCCCGGCGAAGGCCGGGGCCCAATTGGGGGACGCCCATAACGGCGGGCAGTGCATCGTTACTGCGACCTCTCCAATTGGACCCCGGCCTTCGCCGGGGGGGAAGCGGTGTGGCGTAACGTCTGGAAAAAAAGCAGGATGTCCCCCCGCCTTCGCGGGGGAACAAGCTTATGACAGAAGCTCGTCCACCCAAGCCGGCACCAAGACCCCAGCCGCCCCGATCCGCGTCTCCTCGAAGAACACGCTCCCCATCGAAGGATCGAGGTTCAACTCCAGCGTCCGCGCCCCATGATACGCCGCGGTCTGCACGAACCCCGCCGCCGGATAAACCGCCCCAGAAGTCCCGATCGAAACGAACAGATCGGCCTTCGCCAACGCCGCCTCGATCCGCTCCATCTGGTACGGCATCTCCCCAAAGAACACGATGTCCGGCCGCAACGCCGCCGCCCCGCACGCCCCGCACACCGAACCCTCCGGCAACGCCCCCGACCAAGGCTCACGCGCCCCACAAACGGCACACAGCGCCGACAACAACTCGCCATGCATATGCAGCATCCGCGTCGCCCCCGCCCGCTCGTGCAAATCGTCGACATTCTGCGTGACGATCAGCAGCTCGCCCTCCCAAGCCGCATCCAGCCGCGCCAGTGCGTGGTGCGCCGCGTTAGGCTCGACCGTCGCCAGAGCCGCGCGCCGCAGATCGTAGAACCGGTGCACCAGTTCCGGATCCGCCGCGAGCGCCTCGGGCGTGCAGACATCCTCGATCCGATAGCATTTTGGAGCCAGATCGTTTTCGTAAACATCCCAATAGGTTACGCCGCCCTTAGAGCGAAATGTCGGGACGCCGGACTCGGCGGAAACGCCCGCGCCCGTCAGGATTACAATGTTCTGGATATCGCGCATGGCGACAGAATACGCGAGTGACGGAATGTCGGAAAGTGGTGGAAAGCAGCCTTTCCGCTTTGGTGCGGAGCAATACCAAGTCTCGCCAACTCGGCGGCGGCAATAGCCAAGTATTGTCGATAGACTGCAATCAGGATAAGCTGGAAGTATAAAATGTTTAGGGGAGGAAGAAATGCGTAGATTCCTGCTTAGTATGATTGTCTCAATCATCGCATCGGCGGCCGGAGTACAGGCACAACAAGGGGGCGCGGGAGCGGGGCCGAACAACAGCGGTCCTGGAGACTTAAACCGCCAGCGGGTTTTCGAAGAGTTCCAAGTAGGCGTTGCCGACTCCAATCGATTGACGACGCGGCCTGTTCCGACGCTGCCGGGAGAAATTAGGCAGGGGCTGGACGTTCACGATTCAAAGGGATTGGTGATCGGCAAAGTCGAGTCCGTCGGTAAAAGCTTTGCGACGGTATCGAGCGCGATCGGTAGCGTCGAGGTAGACTTCACCTCCTTTGCAAAAAACAAGAACGGGCTTTTGATCAATATGCCCAAGAGCAAGATCGACGTGCTGATGGCGCGCGGTCATCCGGCATCGTGAGGGGCTGATAGGCTCAGCCCCCCCCCGTCGCCTCTTCACATGGCGGAGTGTTCCCCGCCGCACCCCGCCGCGCTGACGTCAGACTTTGAAAAAGCGGACCGGCCGCAATCGCGTGATCCGATCGGACCGATGCGTCCGGTTTCCCCTGTCGGACGTTGAGCAGCATCGACCACGCCACCATGGCCGTGCGCGACCCGTTCGCAGGTGCCGTGTCGGCGTCTAGGCCGGCAGAACTGAAGGATCCGATGCGATGTTGACGAAGAAACTGGTGCTGCTGAGCGGCGTGGTCGCGGTCCTTGGCGGCTGTGGTCAGACGACTTCGACCGACTCGAACACCTCGACCGCAAACATCGCCATGGGCAACACTAGCGCCGCGGCGAGCGTGACCCCGGCCGTAAACCGCGTCCGCGGCGTCATCACCGCGATCGGCACCGACGCGCTGACCGTCCAGACCTATGACGGCAAGTCGGCCACCGTGCCGCTCGACGCCAACACCAAGTTCGCCTGGGTGGTGAAGTCCGACCTGTCGACGCTCAAGGATGGCGACTTCATCGGCACCGCGACGACTGGTCCCGACAACGCGTTGCGCGCGGTCGAACTGGTCATCTTCCCCGAGGCGATGCGCGGCACCGGCGAGGGGCATTATCCTTGGGATGTCCCCGGCGCGGTCGCGGCTGCAGGCGGCGGCACGAATGGGTCCAGCGCAATGACCAACGGTACCGTCGACGGGCAGAGCGCGATGACCAACGGCACCGTCGATGGCCAGAGCGCAATGACGAACGGCACGGTCGCGCAGCAGAGCGGCATGACGAATGGCACCGTCACCGGCGGCGCAGGCAAGCCCGGTGAGACCAAGCTGAGCATCTCGTACAAGGGCGGCAAGGCTCAGGTCGTCGTTCCCGTCGGCACGCCGATCGTCCGGTTCGAGCCGGCCGAGCGCACCGTCCTCGCCAAGGGCCAGAAGCTGTTCGCTATCATCTCGCCGGGCTCCGCGGGCGCCAGGTCGGTCGCCGTAGGCAAGGACGGCCTGACGCCGCCGATGTAATCGCACTAAGCCTGTGATATAACTAGGAAAGGTCGGGGTGGCGCGAAGGCTATCCCGGCCTTTTCCATTTGGTGGCATCGGATACGCCAGGGCCCGTTGGTGTGACCTTATCGTAACCTTTAGCCGTTTGCGCCCCGATCACCGGCACGACCCCGTCTTCAAAAATCGCACGATCGCCGCTAAGACCCCTGCAAACCTGTATCCGTAAAGGCGCTGCATGACCGTCATCACCGAAGCCGACCTGATCGAAAGCGTCGCCGACGCACTCCAGTTCATCAGCTACTACCACCCGATGGACTACATTCGCGCCTTGGGCGTCGCGTACGAGGCCGAGCAATCGCCCGCCGCCAAGGATGCGATCGCGCAGATCCTGACCAACAGCCGGATGTGCGCCGAGGGCCACCGCCCGATCTGCCAGGACACGGGGATCGTCACGATTTTCGTCAAATGGGGCCAGGATTGCCGCCTGAACTCGACCCGCTCGCTCCAGGAAGTGATCGATGAGGGCGTGCGGAAAGCCTATCTCAACCCCGAGAACAAGCTGCGCGCGTCGATCCTCGCCGACCCCGCCTTCACGCGTCGCAACACCAAGGACAATACGCCGAGCGTGATGCATGTTGAGATGGTGCCCGGCAACACGGTCTCGATCGACGTCGCGGCGAAGGGCGGCGGCAGCGAGAACAAGTCGAAGTTCAAGATGATGAACCCGAGCGATTCGATCGTCGACTGGGTGCTCGAGATGATCCCGCAGATGGGCGCCGGATGGTGCCCGCCCGGCATGCTCGGCATCGGCATCGGCGGCACTGCCGAGAAGTCGATGATCCTCGCCAAGCAGTCGCTGATGGGCTCGATCGACATGGCGCAGCTGAAGGCGCGCGGGCCGAAGAACGACATCGAGGCGCTGCGGATCGAGATCTACGACAAGGTCAACGCGCTCGGCATCGGCGCGCAAGGCTTGGGCGGGTTGTCCACCATCCTCGACGTGAAGATCTTCGACTGGCCGACGCACGCCGCATCGAAGCCGATCGCGATGATCCCCAACTGCGCCGCCACCCGCCACGCGCATTTCGTGCTCGACGGCTCGGGCCCGGTGTATCTGGAAGCGCCGAAGCTGGAGGAATGGCCCGACGTCAACTGGACGCCCGACAAGGCCGCGATCCGCGTCGACCTCGACACGCTGACGCCCGACGTCGTGCAGACGTGGAAGCACGGCGACCGCCTGCTGCTCAACGGCAAGATGCTGACCGGGCGCGATGCGGCGCACAAGCGGATCAAGGACATGCTCGATGCGGGCGAGCCGCTCCCGGTCGATTTCAAGGGTCGTGTGATCTATTACGTCGGGCCTGTCGATCCGGTCGGGGAGGAAGTTGTCGGCCCGGCGGGACCCACTACGGCGACGCGCATGGACAAGTTCACGCGGATGATGCTCGACCAAGGCCTTCTGGCGATGGTCGGCAAGGCGGAGCGCGGCGGCGATGCGACCAAGGCGATCGCCGAGGCCAAGTCCGCGTATCTGATGGCGGTCGGCGGCGCGGCGTATCTGGTCGCGCGCGCGATCAAGGGATCGAAGGTCGTTGGCTTCGCGGATCTCGGGATGGAAGCGATCTACGAGTTCGAGGTCAGCGACTTCCCAGTGACCGTCGCGGTCGATTCCGCGGGTGAGAACGTCCACCAGCTTGCACCGCTGGTGTGGCGTGAGAAGATCGCGCGCGAAGGGTTGCTGACGCCGGCATGACGACCCGCGCACGCAGAAGGGGGCAGCGCCCAGTCCGGTGGATCGTGGCCATCTTCCTTCTGCTTGTCGTCGCGATCGTCTACGCGCCGCAGTTGCTCGCGTTTCCATATAAGCAGCACGTCGGCACCGTCACCGTCTATGCCGAGCGTCCGATCGATCCGCGGATCGGCAGCGAACTGGCGCGCGCGGAAGGGTTGCTGCGCGCCAGTCCGATCTACACCGGCCCGCTCGATCGGTCGCTGTTCCTGACGGACGGTGGCTGGCGGTGGCGCCTTCTGGCCATCCAATCGCCGGGCGCCTTTGCGTTCCGCCGGCGCTTCAGTTCGGCGATCGTCTTCAACCGCAGCGACGTCGGCGCGGATCGCGTGACGAACGGTCGTGCGATCGGCGGCACTCGCACGCTGTCCGGCGTGATCGCGCACGAGACGACGCACATCATGATCGCCAACCATCTTGGCGAAGTGCGCAGTGCTATGCTCCCGACCTGGCAGCAGGAGGGGTATGCGGATCATGTCGCGCGCGAGAGCAGCCTGACGGACGCGGAGGCCGCACGCCTTCGCAACACCGATCCGGCCGCGCCGGCGCTGGTATATTACGATGCCCGCCGAAGGGTGGCGGCGGCGTTGGTCGCGAAGCGCGGATCGGTCGACGCGTTCTTCGCGGGCGGCTGAACGAAGCCGAGCCCGGAACGCACCCCGGCCAGTCCTGTTGGTAATACGACCTTATCGGAGCACGCTCATCATGCCCAAGACCGCAATCGCCCTCGTCGCAGCCTTCGCCCTCGCGACCACGGCCTCGGCCCAGACCACCGCGCCGCAATCGGCGTCGACGCAAAACGGTCTTGGCGGTCTTGGTGGACTCGGCGGCCTGGGTGGCTTGCTTGGGGGTGCGTTGCCGAGTGTCGGATCGATCGGTGCCGGTAACGCCGCCGGCCTGCTCGGATATTGCCTGAAGAACAATCTGCTCGGGCAGGGTGGTGCGCTTGGCGCGCTGACCGGCGGACGGAATGCACCGCGAGCAGGCAGCACCGCGAGAGCCCCGGCTACTGGCGCGCAGTCGATCCTCCAGCGTCTGACCGGGCGACAGGGGGTGCAGACGTCGCCGGGCTATGCCGCTGGACAAGACGGCGAAGTGCAGGCGCCGAACGGCCAGGCGTTTTCGCTCGACGACCTCGGCGGGCAGGTGAAGACACGGATGTGCAGCATCGTCCTCAACCGGGCGAAGTCGTTCCTGTAGGTGAGGCCGCGACGGAATAAGGGAGGGGCGCGGACACCACGCGTCGCAAATCGAGGTGTTTGCATCAGCAGCCCGCTCGGTCCTGCCTATTTCCCGTCATCCTGACAAAAGTCAGGATCCAGAGTAACCCAATGCAGCCCTTTGCGACCCTGGATCCTGACTTTCGTTAGGATGACGGCAAGGGTGGAGCATTCACTTGTGATGCATCGGCTGCTTCAGCATTGGCCCGATGCACGTTTGATTGCCTGTTCCTCGACCTTAAAGGGGCACAGCGATGACCGGTGAGGAGGGAAAGTGAGTACCCGATCGCCTGCGCCTGCCAATATCGTCAGTTAGGCGCAGCGAGGGTGGCTTCAACGATTGCCGTCATCGTCAGCTCATGCAACGTCGTAAATGGCACTGTGTCGACCACCATCGCCACCCTAACACTCCCACAAACGAAAAGAGGCTGCCGGACCGTCTCACGACGAACCGACAGCCTCCTGACATGGTCAGCGGCCGGAGAGCTCCAGCCCGGAGGACCATGCGTACCGCATATCCTATGACACGCGCGTTGACTGGGAGAGGATACTCCCCACGCATGTCGGCGGCGTTAGCGGTGCGTCCCCCGAACGAACCGAACCGAACTCACTGCTGAACCATGAGACATCGGATCACCTCCTTTCGCTTGTTGAAACAACGCGGCCAAGCCTGACCGCAACGCCAATGTGTGCCGACCGCGCCTGCGATACAAGCCTTGTTTTACGGAAGTTTTCGGTCAATTCTGTGCGACTGCCGGTTCAACGAAGTCAGCCGCGGCAATCCTCGGTGACGCGCTCGATCTCGGCCCAGGCGGGCACGACGAGCGGCGGCAGTCCGGCCTGCTGGACGACGAACCGCCCGCGACTGAACCCCATCGCTTCTAGCAACGAATCGTTCGGCATCAGCGCAGCCGCGACATAGGGAGGCGTGCCTCCGGTCGGCTGTACGGACACGGCGCGCGTCACGCTCGACGTGCGGATCGTCAGCGGCGCCGGCGTGCTGCCTGCGCGCGACAGATAGACCTGGCGCGCCGCGGTGTCGCATCGCACCGTCAGCGAAGCATCGGCATTGGCAGGCCCGAACAACGCGATCGAACCGCGCGCATCCCGGCGATACACCCACGTCCCCGGCGAATACGGCCAGTCGCGCCAGTCGGCAGCAATCGGTGCCGGACGCGGTGCCAGAGTAGGGGCCGGGGCCACGGTGCGCGGCGGGGGCGGCGCTTCGGCCCGCGGTGGCGGCACGCAGCCCGCGATCGACGCGAGCGTCGCCAGACCGGCAAGCCGCGCTAGGACGAGAGGGCGGGCAAGCGATCGCAAGCCGACGAGGTGAGGGGACGGAGTGCGCATCGCATCGCTATGCGGCACGCCCGGCGGTCGCTCAAGTACGACGAAGAGCGCCCGGCGGGAACCGCCGCACGGTGATACCGGTTCAACGACGGAAGAAATCAGGAGAACGTCCATGTCCGATACCGCCGCCCAGACGCCCACCCAGCTGCTTGTCCAGTCGAACATCTCCGGCACGATGAAGGTCGAGAGCCGCGACGGCGACAATGTCGGCTCGGTTCACGCGTTCATGGTCCACAAGGGCACCGGCCGCGTCACCCACGCCGTGCTCAGCCTCGGCGGATTCCTCGGCATGGGCAAGAGCTTCTACCCGCTGCCCTTCGCGCTCCTCCAGTTCGACGCCGTCCGCGACCTTTACGTCGTCACGATCGACAAGCGCGTCCTCGAAGGCGGCCCGAGCTGGGCGAACAACGCGCCGGTGTTCGACCAGGCCTATGCCGACCGCGTCGCAAGCTACTACGGGTCGAGCAGCGAGGACCTCGTCGTCGGCTAAGCTACATTTCGACCGGTGCGGGTAAGTTGCCTGCACCGGTGACGTCCGCGATCACCGCGACCGCGATCCCCCCATCCGCATTTTCTGGCTCTTGCCGTAACGCGTTTTCCGCGTGCCCGGCTTGCCCTCGTTCGACCGCCCCATGACCGGCGCCTTCTGCTGGTCGACGGGTAGGCCCAGTTCCTCGTTCTCTAACTGCCGGATCTCGTCGCGAAGTCGCCCGGCGGTCTCGAACTCCAGGTCGCTCGCCGCCTTGCGCATCTGCTTCTCGAGGTCCTCGATATACGCGCGCAGGTTGTGGCCGACCATGTGAGGGCGGTCCTCGTCGATCGGGATCGTCACCTGATCCTGGCTCGCGACGTGCGCGATGATATCGCCGATGTTGCGGCGGATCGTCGTCGGGGTGATCCCGTGCTCGGTGTTGTACGCGACCTGCTTCTCGCGGCGGCGCGACGTCTCGTTCATCGCGCGTTCCATCGATCCGGTGACGCGGTCGGCGTACAGGATCACACGGCCGTCGACGTTGCGCGCGGCACGCCCGATCGTCTGGATCAGCGACGTCTCGGAGCGCAGGAAGCCCTCCTTGTCCGCATCGAGGATCGCGACCAACCCGCATTCGGGAATATCGAGCCCCTCGCGCAACAGGTTGATGCCGATCAGCACGTCGTACACGCCGAGCCGGAGGTCGCGGATCAGTTCGATGCGTTCCAACGTCTCGACGTCGCTGTGCATGTAGCGGACCTTGATCCCCGCCTCGTGCATATATTCGGTCAGATCCTCCGCCATCCGCTTGGTCAGCGTGGTGACGAGCGTGCGGTAGCCGAGCGCCGTCGTCTTCCCGACCTCGACGATCAGGTCCTGGACCTGTTCTTCAACCGGCTTGATCTCGACGGGCGGATCGATCAGCCCGGTCGGGCGGATGACCTGTTCGGCGAACACGCCGCCCGTCTGCTCCATTTCCCAACTGCCGGGAGTCGCCGAGACATAGGTCGTCGGCGGCCGCATCGCGTCCCATTCGTTGAAGCGCAGCGGCCGGTTGTCGATCGCCGAGGGCAGGCGGAAGCCATATTCGGCGAGTGTCAGTTTGCGACGGTGATCGCCGCGCGACATGCCGTTGATCTGGCCGATCGTGACGTGGCTCTCGTCGACGAACAGCAGCGCGTTGTCGGGGAGATATTCGAACAACGTGGGTGGCGGCTCGCCCGGCATGCGCCCGGTGAGGAAGCGCGAGTAATTCTCGATCCCCGCGCAGGAGCCGGTCGCGGCGATCATTTCCAGATCGAAGTTCGTCCGCTGTTCGAGACGCTGCGCCTCCAGCAGCTTGCCCTCCAGCACCAGCTCCTTCAGCCGCTCGGCGAGCTCGTGCTTGATCGCCTCGCCCGCCTGCTTGAGCGTCGGGCCGGGCGTCACGTAATGCGAGTTCGCGTACACGCGCACCGAGTTCAACGATGCGACCTTCTTGCCGGTCAGCGGATCGAACTCGATGATCTCCTCGATATCGTCGCCGAAGAACGAGATGCGCCACGCGCTGTCCTCGTAATGCGACGGGAAGATCTCCAGCGTGTCGCCCTTCACGCGGAAATTACCACGCTGGAACGCCGCGTCGTTGCGCTTGTACTGGAGCGCAACGAGCTTCCGCACAATCTCGCGCTGGTCGACCGTCGTGCCCTTCTTGAGGTCGAAGATCATCGCCGAATAGGTCTCGACCGAACCGATGCCGTACAGGCATGACACCGACGCGACGATGATCACGTCGTCGCGTTCGAGCAACGCGCGGGTGGCGGAATGCCGCATCCGGTCGATCGACTCGTTGGTCGACGATTCCTTCTCGATGTACGTGTCGGAGCGCGCAACATACGCCTCGGGCTGGTAATAATCGTAATAGCTGACGAAATATTCGACCGCGTTGTCGGGGAAGAACGACTTCATCTCGCCGTACAGCTGTGCCGCCAGAATCTTGTTCGGCGCGAGGATCAGCGCGGGCCGCTGGACGCGGTTGATGACGCTGGCCATCGTGAAGGTCTTGCCCGAGCCGGTGACGCCGAGCAGCACCTGGTCCTTCTCGCCGTCGCCGATCGCGGAGACGAGTTCGGCGATCGCGGTGGGCTGGTCGCCCGCGGGTTCATACTCGCTGACGAGGTTGAACCGCTTGCCACCCTCGACCTTGTCGGGGCGGGCGGTCGGGCGGTGCGGGACGAAGCTTTCGCCGGTTTCGGGCTCGGCGAGGCTGGTGCGGATCTGAATGGCCATCGAGGGGGAATATGGGGAACATGGCCTGAGTCGGCAACGGCCACGGGACCTGTTTGGCCGATGCCAAGTTTAGCTGTTGTTGACCCGTCCGGCTCGCGCCCATAATGCGACCGTTTCGCAAGCCATCGATCCGCCAGCGCCCGCGCGTAGGCCAAGGAATAGACGCATGACCGCCCCGACCGTCGAAGCAACCCGCGCGCCCGCGCTGATCCCCGAGACCCCCGCGTTCCTCAACGCCAAGGTGCTGTGGGTGCGTCACTGGAACGAACATCTGTTCAGCTTCGCGATCGAGCGGCCCTCGACCTTCCGCTTCCGCTCGGGCGAGTTCGTGATGATCGGTCTTCCGCAGGAAGGCGGCAAGCCGATCATGCGCGCCTATTCGATCGCGTCGCCGCATTATTCGGAGGAACTCGAGTTCCTGTCGATCAAGGTCGAGGACGGCCCGTTGACCTCGAAGCTCCAGCTGATCCAGCCCGGCGACGAAGTGTATCTCGGCAAGAAGCCGACCGGTACGCTGGTGCTCGACGCGCTGCTGCCGGGGAAGCGGCTATTCATGTTCTCGACCGGCACCGGCCTCGCGCCATTCCTCAGCCTGATGCGCGATCCCGATGTGTATGCGGCGTATGAGCAAGTGATCGTCGTGCACAGCGTGCGCCGCGTGAGCGATCTCGCCTATCACGACGAGATGGTAGGCCTGCTGGCGGAGGATCCGCTGATCGCCGACGAAGCGCAGACGCAGTTTCATTACATCCCGACCGTGACGCGCGAGCCGTTCCGCACCACGCGGCGGATCGGCGCGCTGATCGAGGACGCGTCGCTGTTCGGCCACCCGGTCCGCGGCGAGCAGAAGCTGAACCCCGAGACCGACCGCGCGATGCTGTGTGGCTCGACCGAGATGATCAAGGAGTTCGCGGTGATGCTCGAGGCGCAGGGCTTCGAGGAGGGCGCGAATTCGAAGCCGGGTACGTTCGTGATCGAGCGCGCTTTCGTCGGCTGATCCACGACCGCAACGCTAGCTGCTCCCCCGCGAACGCGGGGGCCCAGGGACTCATTTGCGCCGAACTCCGGGAGGGTGCGGGCCTGGACCCCCGCGTTCGCGGGGGAACGGTAAAGGCGGATTGTCTCCGCCGCTGAACCCGTCGATAGGCCTCTCCACCAAACAGGAGAGACCCATGATCGGTTACGCGACGCTCGGCACCAACGACATCGACTCGGCGCTGGCGTTTTACGACGCGCTGTTCGCGACGGTCGGCGGCAAGCGCCTTATGCAGATGCCCGACGCACGCCAACTGACCTTCTACGGCGCGGGCCCCGACAAGCCGATGCTCGTGATCGGCAAGCCCTATGACGGCGCGCGCGCGACCGCGGGCAATGGCACGATGGTCGCGCTAGCGGCGGACTCGCGCGAGCAGGTCGACCAAGTCTACGCCAAGGCGATCGAACTCGGCGGCGCGGACGAAGGCGCTGCCGGCATGCGTGGACCTGAGGAAATGGGCTTCTACGGCGCGTATTTTCGCGATCCGGACGGCAACAAGCTCTGCGTGTTCAAGATGGGGTGAGGTGCGGGCGCGATTAAGGGAAATACCACCCCGGCGAAGGCCGGGGCCCAATTGGAAAGGTGGCAGTAACGGGGGGCTGTCCACCGTTAGCAGCCTTCCCCAATTGGGCCCCGGCCTTCGCCGGGGAGGTCGGATGTGGAGCCGGCGTTACCCTTCATCCTCCTTGTTCTCCCGCGAAGGCGGGAGCCCAGTCTGGGTCCCCGCCTTCGCGGGGAAACAGGCTTACTCGCTCGAAGAGAATACCCTCCGAGCAGGCCCGAGGTGACCGAAAATCTAGCGCAGAGCCCGAACCGCCGGCGTATTGAGGCACTTTAGCAACGCCTCCCGCGACATCGTCACACCCGCCGCCGGCTTCACATACCCCGCAACCTCCGTCGGCCGCCCGATCGTCACGGGCGCGAACCCAGTCTGCCCCGTACACCGCATCGCCGCCGCCAGCAGTTTCGGCGGCGTATCATACCCCTCGAACGACAGCCGGAACGTCCCCCAGTGGATCGGGATCGCGTGCGCCGCGCCCAGCCGGCGATAGACCTCGACCGCGTCCACCGGTCCGATATGGCTGCCCGACTCCATCTGCCCATCGACGAACCGGAACGCACCGATCGGGATAAGCGCCAGCCGGATCGGCCCTAGCGCCGCCGCCTCGCGCGGCCATTGACCGTCGCCCATCCCGGTATCGCCCGCAAAGAACACGTTTCCGCCCGACAGAGTCACGACGAAGCTCGACCACAAGGCGCGGTTGCGATCGGTGAACCAGCGGCTGCCCCAATGATGGTTGCGCGTCACGACGACGTCGACGCCCGGCTTGATCGCCACCCGCTGTCCCCAATCGAGCGCAGTGGCCTGCGCGCCGGTCTGGCCGATCACGCTGTCGTTGCCCAGACTGGTGACGATGCGCGGCCGATCGCGCTGCCAGAGCCGCTTGAGGGTCGCCTTGTCGAGATGATCGTAGTGATTGTGGCTGACCAGCACGAGGTCGATCTTGGGCAGCGCATCGAACGCGATCCCCGGCTCGGCGACACGACGTGGTCCCGTGCCGAGCGGTCCGGCCTTATCCGCCCAGACCGGATCGGTGAGGATGTTCAGCCCCTGCGTCTGGATCAGTACGCTGGCATGGCCGACCCACGTCACGACCATCCGCTCGCCCTCGACGCGGACGGGCGGCGCGATGCGGTTCACTGCGACCGACTTCGGCCACACAGGCCGGCCATCGCTGCCGGTGAAATACTTCCAGAAGAAGCTCGCCCGGCCACCGCCACTGCCCTTGGGCTGGATCTGCTTGGTATCCGCGTCGCCGTCGGGATTGAAGAACCGCGCACCGTCGAAATGCCCCGACGTCGCCCCACGATAATAGATTCGGTCGAGAAATTGCGGCACGATCGTCACGATCAGCGCACCGATCACGACCAGCAACAGGATCGCACCGCCGACGATCTTCAATAGTCTCGTCACGGCGTTCCTGTCTGCATGGATTGGATGTCGCCCTAACGCACGCTGGCGATCATCGTTCAGATCAAGCGTGCGATGCGGTCCGCCGTGCGAAATTCCGCCGTTCGAAATTCCATTGCCACAGCATCAGCAACGGCACGACGATCGTCTCCATGCCCAGCCCGAGCACATGACCGTGCGATGGCACGCCGACCGCGATCAGCGATATCAGCCGCGACACGCCGCCAACGAAGATCAGCCCGCCGAGCAACCGGAACCGCGGTCCCTTGCGCTCGATATCCGGGATGCAACTCACGAACCCGAGCCCGGTCGCGAAGAATATCCCCGAGATATACCGGAAATGGCTGTCGAGATCCCGCGGCACGTCGGCCAGATGCCCGAATGGCGCAGGTCCGTGCAGGATGCCCTGGCCGCCGACGATCAGCGGCAACAGGCACGCCGCCGCGATCACGGCCTGCAACAGGCGCTTCTCGATCGAGCCGGTCATGGCAGGGGCCTCAGCAATTCGGGGCGGATGCGGAAGGCGCGGAGCGAAATCCGCACCTCGAAGATGAACGAGATCAGTGCGGCGATCAGCAGGATCATCGCCAGGATGAAGCACACCGCGACGTAGGTCCCGAAATGCAGCTTCGCGAGTTCGGCGATGAACAGCAGCGCGATCAGGATACACGTCATGATCGCGCTGGAGACCGCGAGGAACAGCGCGGCGTTGATGATCGTCATCCGGCGGTCGAGCAGGCGCAATTCCCAGACGAAGCGGACATGCTCCGGCCCGGTACTGCTCGCGTGCAGGTGCTCCAGCTTCCTAGCGCGGTCGATCACCCGTGACAGGCGACCGGCGAGCACGTTCAGCAACTGGCCGATACCCGCCAGCATGAACACGGGTGCTAGCGAAAGCTGGATCGTCTGGGCGATCGTCGAGACGGCGGGGATCGTCGGCATGCGGGCACCATGTGGTAAAACGCGCTCGATAGGAAGAACGCGCGTACCGCATGGCGCCGCAATTACAGCGGCTTGCCGCTGCTTGCCTCGCGCAGGCCTCCAGGGCGGCGGTCAGAAGTCCTTGCGCAGCAGCAGCCCGGCATAGCGCTTGTCGTCGCGCGGCACGAACCGCACCGTGCCCGCAAACGTGCCCGCGGTGAGGAACGACGAATAGGACGTGTTCGTCAGGTTCTTCACATACGCGCGCAGCTGCCAGCCGGAGGTATCGCTCAGCACCGCGACGCTCGCGTTCCAGATCGCGTAGGATGGCTGGACCGTGCTCGGCGTCTCGGCGAGCGAATATTGCACCTTGCTGCTGAACGTCACGTCGGTCTGCAACTCAAGCGCCAGCGTGTCGGTCAGCCCGAACTTGTACGCCGCATTCTCGTACAACTTGATCTTCGGCGCATAGGGGAGCGGCTGGCCGTTGATGTTGCAGCTCGTCGGCGCGCCGGTCGGGCAGAGGAAGTTGCGCACCGTCGCGTCGGTATAGGCGGCGGAGATGTCGAGCGTCAGGCCCTTGGTCGGGCGCAAGGTCACATCCGCCTCGACCCCGCGCGAGCGGACCGATCCGGCGTTGATCAGCCGGCTGACCTGCGCCCCCGCGACGACGTCGTTGAAGCTCGCCTGATACCCGTCGAAATTGGTCGTGAACGCCGCCAGACTGTAGCTCAGCGCACGGTTCGCAGTGCTGCCCTTCAGCCCGATCTCATAGGAATTGGACGTCTCCGGGCTCAACGGCACTTCGTCGAGCGGCGTCGTCGCGTTGAGCGAGCGCATGTTGAAATACACGTTGTACGCCGGGCCCTTATAGCCGTGCGAATAGGTGAAATAGGTCTGCGCATGCTCGCCGAGATCGTACTGGAGCCCGAGGCGATAGCTGTCGCCGCGCTTGTCGATCCCGCCGGTCGCGTTGTGATAGGCGCGAACGCCGGGCCGATCGAGCGCCGCCGCGCCGGTGTTGAGCGGATCCGCGGTCGACGTGCGGACGTGGTAGAAATCCAGGCTGTCCCAGGTCGAGCGATAGCCCGCGATACCGCGGAATTTCGGCGTGAAATTGACGTTGGCCTCACCGAACAGCGCGTAATTGTCGTTGGTGATGCCGTAGTTTGCAACGCCCGTGGTCGTCGTTTGCGCGCCGCCGGCCGCGAGCGACGTCAGCGTGCGCTGATACTGCTCGTCGGTCGTCGCGTGCAAATAATAGGCGCCGATGACGTAGTCGATGAGGCCACCCTTGGGCGACGTCAGCCGCAGTTCCTCGGAGAATTGCTTGGTGTTGACGCTGCCCGCATCCTGGCCCGACGGAAACGCGGTCGAGAGCGCGGCGACGCTGTCGTAATCCTGGCGCTGGTTGTTCAGCCATTGCCGCCAACCGGTGATCGAGGTGATGTGATAGTCGCCGAGCGCGAGTTCGCCGGTGAACGACCCGCCGTAATTCTCGTCCTTCACGTCGGTGATCGAGTTGTTGTTGGTCCGGCGATTGCTCGGCCCCGCGACGATCCCGCTAGCGCCCAGCGCGGCGGCGAGGTCGGGTGAATTGGTGACGACACCGGTCGGATAGGCGGTGCGGCTGGTGGCGGCATAGACGCTGGTCGGGGTGGTATCGTGCGAGTTGAGATAGTCGCCGATGATCGTGAACTTCAGGTCGTCCGACGGCGTGACGACCAGCTTGCCGCGCGCGCCATAGCGTCGATAGCCGTTGACGTCCTGGTTGCGCGCGACGTTGCGGACGTTGCCCTTATAGTCGTCGTACAGCCCGCCGATCAGCGCCTGCACCTTGCCGGGGACGAGCGCGCCCGAGATGCCGGCCTTGATCCGGTATTCCTCGTCGGAGGTGATGCCGGCCTCGCCGAACGCGCGGAACTCGTCGGTCGGGTTGCGCGTGACGATGTTGACCACGCCTGCCGAGGCGTTCTTGCCGAACAACGTACCCTGCGGTCCGCGCAACACCTCGATCCGCTCGACTTCGCCGAGGTCGAGCGTCGACTGGCCGGGTCGGGTGAGGACGACGCCGTCGAGCACGGTCGACACCGATGGCTCGACGCCGGGCGAGGTCGTGATCGTGCCGACGCCGCGGATGAAAATCGTGCGATCCTTATTCGACGCGCCGCTGCGGAAACCGACCGAGGGGATCGTCGCGGCG
Source organism: Sphingomonas sp. Leaf230 (assembly GCF_001421745.1). Taxonomy (GTDB): domain Bacteria; phylum Pseudomonadota; class Alphaproteobacteria; order Sphingomonadales; family Sphingomonadaceae; genus Sphingomonas. Next base: position 26,953 of record NZ_LMKW01000012.1, read on the forward strand.
ATGTTCTCGACCGTGTTCAACTGGCGCTCGGCGAGCGACTGGCCGCTGACAGCGGTGATCGCGATCGGCACCGACTGGAGCGTCTCGTTGCGGTAGCGCGCGGTGACGATCACCTCGTCGCTCTGCGCCGCCGGGGCGGGCGTGGTGGTCGGCGCAGTCACCGGTGTCGTCGCGGGAATATCCTGCGCAGTCGCTGGAGTGGCGAGCGCGACGAGTGCGGTGCCGGCGAACAACGCGACATGGCGCCGCTGGATGCGTGGGTCGATCATGGGTTCCCTCCCCGAAATTGATGCCGCCTTGTAAATCCCATTCGCGTGACGGGTATAAAGAACGATATGCAGGTGCGTCGTATCAGCTTTAGCGCGCCTCGATCGGTCGCAGCGTCGGCAGCAGCAGCTGGATCCATCCGACCGCGAGCAGGTACGAGACGCTCGCGAAGAGGAACAGCGGGAGATACCCGAGCCCTGCGGTGAGTACGAGCCCCGCGACCTTGGCGATCACCATGCCGCCGACATTGCCGCTGAACGATCCGAATGCGGTCACGCGACCGAGCTTGTCCTGTGGCACGACGTCGGCGATCAGCGCGAAGAGATTGGTCGAGAATGCCTGATGTGCGGCGAGCGTCAGTGCCATGAGCCCGATCGTGATCGCGTAATTGCCTGCGTAGAGCACCAGCGGGATCGGCAGCACGCACAGCGCGGCGACCAACAAGATGCCTTTGCGTACCGCATTGACGCTGTAGCCGAGGCTCAGCAGCCGCGTCGAAACACCACCGCCGAGCAACGACCCGATCGCCGCGCCACCATAGGCAATCGCGAGCGGGATGCCGAGCGCGACGCCGGTCAGCCCATATTGCCGGTGGAAGAAGTCGGGCAGCCAGAACAGCAACAGCCACCACGTCGCGTCCGAAAGGATTTTCGCGCCCGCGACTGCCCAGGTCTGGCGGTTGCGGAGGATCGGTCCGTACTCGGTGAGCGGCGTGGCGCCCGTTTCGACCGGCATCTCGACCGGCTGGGGCGGGGAGAAGCGCACGCGCCGCGTCGCGATCAGCCAGACTGCAGCCCAGATAAGCCCCAGCGCACCTGCCGCCACGAACGTGCCCCGCCAGCCGACCAGGAGCGCGACGCCGGGAATCGCGAGCGGCGCCAGGATCGCACCGATGCTGTTGGCGGCATTGGTCGCGCCGAACCCGCTCGACCGCCAGTTCCTAGGCAGCACCGACGCGATCGTCTTGATCCCGGTCGGCGTCCCCATCGCCTCGGTCGCGCCGAGGCTGACGCGGATCATCACGAATTCGGTCATCGACCGCGCCCAGCCATGTGCCATCGCCGCGATGCTCCACGCCGCGACGCCGATCGGGTTCGCCCATTTGACGCCGAGCTTGTCCACTATCCAGCCGGTGAACAGGAACGCGAACGCCGCGCCGCCCTGGAACCACGCGGCGAGCGTGCCGTAGTCGTCATCACTCCAGCCGAGGTCGGTGGCGATGATCGGCTTCAGGACGGAGATGATCTGGCGGTCGACGAGGTTGAGGATGCCGGCGGTGACGACGAGCGCGAACAACAGCGCGCGGGCGCGGGCGCTGAGTTGCGCGACGGTCCTGGTAGGCTTGGTCATACGCGCTTAGCATGGACGAGGTGCGCGCGGTGGCCAGCCAGTTTCTCTTCGCCGAGCCGGTTATTTGGTTGCAGGGGGTGGGGCTCACTCCGGATTGGCTTGGCAGCCATCTCCTTCGAGCACCCTTGTTTCCCCGCCAAGGCGGGGATCCAGACTGGGCTCCCGCCTTCGCGGGAGAACAAGGAAGGGGACGGGGAAAGGGCATCGCCAACCCAATGCCACCCCGGCGGAGGCCGGGGCCCAATTGGAACGTCCCCAGTAACGACAGACCTTCCTACGTTACTACCGTCCCCCAATTGGGCCCCGGCCTTCGCCGGGGTGGTCGATTGTTGGAGGGGTCGAGTTGCTCAGATCACCAAAGGCCCATGCGCGATCCGCGGCAACACATGCCGCGCAAACAGATCCGCCTCAGCCGCATGCGGATAACCAGAGAGAATAAACGCATCGATCCCCTCCGCCCGGTACGCATTCAGCTTAGCCAGTACCTGATCCGGATCGCCGACGATCGCCGCGCCGCAGCCCGAGCGGGCCCGTCCGATCCCGGTCCACAGGTTAGCCTCGGCATACCCATCGTCCGATCCTTCGCGCAGCTCGGCCTGACGCCGCACGCCAGCCGATTGCGAATCCAGCGAGCGCTCCCGAATCGCGCGACCCTCGGCATCGTCGAGCTTCGAGAGAAGCCGGTCGGCGGCAGCACGGGCTTCCGCCTCAGTCTCGCGCACGACGACATGCACTCGGTATCCGAACCGCAAAGTCCGACCGTGCTTTGCCGCCCGCGACCGTAGATCCGCAACGATCGCGCGGACCGCATCCATCGTATCCGGCCACATCAAATACACGTCGGCATTGGTCGCCGCCGCATCGCGCGCCGCTTCCGACAGCCCCCCAAAATACAGCGCCGGACACGTCCCCGACACCGTCGTAACCCGAGGCGGATCGACCTTCAACTTCCAGAACTCGCCATCATGATCGAGCGGCTTGCCATCGAGCAACGTCCGCAAGATATGCATCGCCTCGACCGTGCGCGCATACCGCGGTGCGCTCTCCAGTTTCTCGCCCGGCAGGTCGCTGGAGATGATGTTGATTGCCAGCCGCCCGCCGAGCATCCGGTCGATCGTCGCGATTTGCCTGGCGAGTTGCGGCGGCCAGCTCTCACCGATCCGCACCGCCATCAGCAGCCGGAGCCGCTTCAGCATCGGCGCGATCCCCGCCGCGAACGCGGTCGTGTCGATCCCCAGCGCATAGCCCGACGGCAGCAGGATATTGTCATAGCCCGCGGTTTCGGCCTGCATGACGATGTCGCGACAATGCTCCCAGTTCGATTTCAGCGCTTCGTCGGGCACGCCGAGAAACTCGTAGTCGTCGTCGCACAGCGCGGAGAACCAGCTGATTTCGCAAGGGGGCAAAACGGTCATGGCAGATTCTCACCCATCCCGGCTTGCAGCACCGCATACCATTCGGGACGCGTCCACTCGACCTTGTACGCGTCCGCCGACGCCGCGATCCGCGCCGGGGTCTGCGACCCGACGATCGGAATGATCCGCGCGGGATGCGCCATGATCCACGCCAGCGTCGCGGTTGCAGCATCGACGCCGTAGCGCGCGCCATGCTCGGCCAGCAGCTTGGCCGCCGGATGATCGCCCTGCGCCAGCCGCCCGCCCCCGAGCGGCGACCACGCCATCACCGCGACATCGAGCCGTATCGCCTGGTCGAGCGTCCCGTCGAACAGCGGCGCAGTCCGCAGCGGCGAGAACTCGGGCTGCGTGCTGACGATCGGCTGGCCCAGGAAAGCCTGCAACGCGTCGAACTCGTCCACGCTGTAGTTCGACACGCCGATGCTGCGGATCTTGCCCGCCTCGACCATCCGCGTCAGCGTTTCGGCCACCTCGTGCGGATGCGTAAGGAAATCGCGACGGTGGATCTGATACAGGTCGACCTGCTCGACGCCGATCCGCGTCAGCGACGCCTCGAGCGCATCGGCTAGATACGTCGCGCTCGAATTATACGGGATGCCGGGACGGATGCCCGCCTTGGTTGCGATCACCATTTTCGCACGCAATGACCGGTCTTCGGCCAGCGCACGCCCGAACAGCGCCTCCGCCGAACCGAACCCGGCGGGCACGTCGCAGCCATAGATGTCGGCGGTGTCGAAGAAGTTGATCCCCGCCCCCAAGGCTGCCTCGATCATGGCGTGGACCGGCGCGACCTCTCCGGCCAGCCGCCACATGCCCCAGGCTATCGGCGAAACAAGGATTTCGCTCTTGCCGAGCGGGCGGAGGTCGTTGGAAAGGCGGATCGTCGTCATGCAGGCGGCCATGGCATAGGGAATGACAGCTTGGTAGCCACGATCAGATACGGCGTCGTCGGAACGGGCATGATGGGCGTCGAACACCTTCGCAACCTGGCGATCCTGCCGGGCGCGGAGATCGTCGCGATCGCCGATCCGGTCGCGACCTCGATCGACTGGGCGACGGATGCACTGGGCGAAGCCCTCGGCGACCGTGCCGCCAATGTCGCGCGGTTCGACAGCGTCGAGGCGTTCGCGAAGAGCGCCGACGTCGACGCGATCATCATCGCCTCGCCCAACAACACGCACCGCGACGTGCTCGAGCGGCTGTTCGACATGAACGCCGCGATCCTCTGCGAAAAGCCGCTGGCGACGACGATCGAGGACGCCCGCTGGATGGTCGAGCGCGCCGCCACTCACGCAAAGCCGTTCTGGACCGGGATGGAGTATCGCTTCATGCCCCCCGCCGCCGCCTTCATCGAGCAGGTTCACTCAGGACGCGTCGGTCGGCTCCAAATGCTCTCGATCCGCGAACACCGCTTTCCGTTCCTCCCCAAGGTCGGCGATTGGAACCGCTTCTCGGCCAATACCGGCGGCACGATGGTCGAGAAATGCTGCCACTTCTTCGACCTGATGCGACTGATCGTCGGCTCGGAAGCGGTCCGCGTATATTGCTCGGGCGCAATGGACGTGAACCATCTCGACGAACGCTATGACGGCCAGCGGCCCGACATCATCGACAACAGTTTCACGACCGTCGACTTCGCCAACGGCGTGCGCGCAATGCTCGACCTCAGCATGTTCGCCGACGGTGCCGAGAACCAGGAGGAAATGTCCGCCACCGGCGACGCCGCTCGCCTCGACGTGCTGATCCCCGCAGGCGAACTGGTCTACTCCCCCCGCGTCGGTTTCCTGAACCCGAAGCAGGTCGAGCGTACCCACGTTGCCGTAGACCCCGCCGCCAAAGCCGCCGGCTCGCACGAAGGCGCGACCTACTACCAGCACGCTGCGTTCGCTGCAGCGGTCCGCGGGGAGGGGCCGGTCCAAGTCACCGCGGAGGACGGCCTGCGCGCCGTAGCGATCGGCACCGCTGCCGAGATCAGTGCCCGCGAGCACCGCGTCGTGCAAATGACCGAACTGGGGCTATAGGATCTACTCCGACAGACCATCGCCACGCCGAGGAAGACCGTCATGAAATCGCTGGTTTGCGCCGCGCCGGGATCGCTTATGGTCGCCGACCGGCCGATGCCCCGTCGCGAGGAGGGCGACGTCCTGATCAGGATGCGCCGTGCCGGGCTCTGCGGGACGGACTATCACATCTATGCCGGGACGCAGCCTTATCTGTCCTATCCGCGCCTGATCGGCCACGAGCTGGCGGGCGAAGTCGTCGAAGCACCGACCGGCTCCCGCTTCACGCCCGGACAGATCGTCACGGTCAATCCGTACGGGGCCTGCGGTCACTGCATCGCCTGCCGCCGCAACCGACCGAATTGCTGCGTCAACATCGCGGTGCTCGGCGTCCATACCGATGGCGGCATGTGCGAATGGCTTGCCGTTCCCGAGGCATCGGTCGTCGATGCGCAGGGATTGTCGCTGGACCAGGCAGCGATGGTCGAGTTCCTGGCGATCGGCGCGCATGCGGTACAGCGCGCCCAGCCCACACCCGATGCGCGGATATTGGTCACGGGGGCAGGCCCGATCGGTGTCGCCACCGCGCTGTTCGCCCGGATCATGGGCGTCGCGTCGGTCACTTTCCTCGATACGCGTGCAACCCGGCTCGCGTTCGTTCGTGATCAACTGGGTTTCGAGACCATCGTGGTCGCCGACGGCGGCACGACCGAGGCTCTTCGCGCAATGAGCGATGGCGACATGTTCGATGTCGTGTTCGACGCCACCGGCAACATCCACGCGATGCGCGGCGGCCTGATGCACGTGGCGCACGGCGGCACCTATGTCCTGGTCGGACTGTGCAAGGACGATCTGATCTTTTCCGATCCGGAATTCCACAAGCGCGAGACGACGTTGCTCGCCAGCCGGAACGCGCTGTCGAGCGATTTCGACCACGTCATCGCAAGCATCCGCGACGGCTCGATCCCGACTTCGGTCCTGCAGACGCACGCGTTGACGCTGGAGGACGCACCACGGCGCGTTCCAGCCTTGATCGCCGAAGCGGACAGCGTGATGAAGGCGATCATCTCGATCTAGCCTGGCCATGCTTCGAGAGGCATGGTTTCGATCGATCCGGAGCGCGAGAGGAAGTGCCGATCTCCCCGAACATGTGCATCGCTTCTCGTCCCGTCGGCGGTACCGGACTGTCCGTGGCCGAACTCGGGTTTGGTTCGGCAACGCTCGGTAATTTGTACGATCCGGTATCCGACGCCGACGCACAGGCCGCCATTGCCGCGGGGCTGGAGGCAGGCCTGCGCTATTTCGATACCGCGCCGCACTATGGTCGCGGCCTGTCCGAGCGACGGCTTGGCGACGGATTGCGCCAGCAGCGCGACGTCACCGTGTCGACCAAGGTTGGTAGGTTGATGATGCCGGACGCGAGCATCGGCGACGACCGCGAACGCGACGGGTTCCGATCGCCGATGCCGTTCCGCATGCACTATGACTATAGCTACGACGGCATCCTGCGCAGCCACGACCACAGCCTACAGCGCCTGGGCCTTGCCCGGATTGACCTGCTCTATGTCCACGACATCGGCCAACGGACCCACGGCGAAGCTGCGGCGCATTATTGGGAACAACTGACGGCCGGCGGCGGCTTGCGGGCGCTCGATCGCTTGCGGACGGAAGGGCTAATCTCGGGCTTCGGCGTGGGCGTCAACGAGATCGCCATATGCCTGGACGTGATGCGCGAGATGCCGATCGACGTGATTTTGCTGGCCGGGCGGTACACGTTGCTGGAGCAGGATGCGCTGGACGTGCTGTTCCCGGCGTGCGCGGAAGCGGGAACGTCGATTGTGATCGGTGGGCCGTATAACAGCGGGATACTCGCGACCGGCACGAAGGCGGGCGGTCCGCTCCATTACGACTATGCCGCCGCACTCGACGGCGTGATTGCGAAAGTCCGCGCGATCGAGGCGGTCGCGGATCGGCATGCGGTTCGCCTGCCCGCCGCGGCGTTGCGCTTCTGCCTTGCCCACCCACGCGTTGCGAGCGTCATTCCCGGACTCGGAAGCGCGCAGCGGGTCGCCGAGACCGTCGACCTCTACTACGAGGTCATTCCCGACGATTTCTGGCTAGAGTTATGCCATCTGAACCTGCTGCGCGAGGATGCCCCGGTGCCTGTCGCCGCACCTTGAGATCAGGCGATCGTCACGTCGCCAGCGCGCGAGCTTTGCCGAGCCCGACCAAGGTCGGTGTCCCCGCAGGGAATGGTCGTCACGGTGACATACAGGAAGAAAATGGTGCTGCCGGTGAGGATTGAACTCACGACCTCAGCCTTACCAAGGATGCGCTCTACCACTGAGCTACGGCAGCACTCGCTGGCATCGCTGCCGGCGGAGTGGGGCTAAGAGACGAGGGCGGGATGATTGTCAAGGCACCGCACCGCAATGTAGGGCATATTTATGGATGATCGGGATCGAAAGGCGGCGGAGAAGGCCGAGCGCATGGCCGCCGCGCTGCGCGAGAACCTGCGGCGCAGGAAGGCGCAGGCGCGCGCCGTCGGGGCGGCGCCTGCGACCAAGGATGATTCCTCTAGTTGACCGCCCTTAAGACAATCGCGCGCATTTGGCGGTGAGCCAGGCGCGATCCGCCGCGTCGGTCATTTCCGGGGTCAGGACCGCCAGCACCTGTGCATGATAGTCGTCGACCCATTGGCGCTCTTCGGACGTCAGCAACGCCGGCTCGATCAGCGTGCGTTCTATCGGGCAGAAGGTGAGCGTCTCGAAGCCCAGCATCTCCCGGTCGGCGCCGGGAATGGCGCGCGGTTCGATCAGGATCAGATTCTCGATGCGGATGCCGTATTCACCCGCCTTGTAATAGCCGGGCTCGTTCGACAGCATCATGCCGGCACGCAGGGGCTCCATCGCCGCGCCGCCGGGATAATTGGGCGAGGCAATCCGCTGCGGACCCTCGTGCACCGCGAGATACGCGCCGATGCCGTGACCGGTGCCGTGCGCGAAATCGAGGCCAGCTTCCCACAGCGGACGGCGCGCGAACGCATCGATCTGGCCACCCATCGTGCCGTCTGGGAACACCGCCGTTGCGATGCCGATATGCCCCTTCAGGACGCGCGTGAAGCGGTCGCGCATCTCTTCGGTCGGTTCGCCGATTGGCATCACGCGCGTCACGTCGGTGGTGCCGTCCGCATACTGGCCGCCGGAATCGATCAGGTAGAGCTGGCCGGGTTCGATCGGCGCGCTCGATTCCTCGGTGACGTGGTAGTGCGGGATCGCACCGTGTGGGCCGGTGGCGGAGATCGTGTCGAACGAGGTGTCCTTGAGGACGCCGGTCTGTTCGCGGAAGGCTAGCAGCTTGGCGGCGGCGCTGAGTTCGGTCTGGCCGCCTTTCACGCATTCGCTCTCGACCCAGCGGAGGAAGCGTGCGAGCGCGGCGCCGTCGCGGGCGGAGGCCGTACGATGCCCGGCGATCTCGACCGGGTTCTTGATGGCCTTGGCGAGGACGACGGGGTCGCGCAGGGGAAGGATCTTCGCGCCGCCGGCCTGCAGCGCCTGGGTGATCGCCGCGACTGCTCGCTCGGGGTCGGCGGCGACGCGCTTGCCGGCATAGGTGGCGAGCGCGGCGGCGAAAGCGGTGCGGTCGTGGAGGCGGACCGCGTTGCCGAGATGCTGGCGGACCGCGTCGTCGAGCTTGTCGGGGGCGACGAACAGGTCGGTCGTGCCGTCCGCGCCGACGATCGCATAGGACAGCGCTACGGGGGTGTGGTCGACGTCGCCGCCGCGGACGTTGAGCGCCCACGCGATCGAATCGAGCGCGGTGAGGATGACCGCGTCGGCGAGGTGCTCGGAGAGCCAGTCGGCGATTTTTGCACGCTTTTCGGCAGACGAGGCGCCGGTGAACTCGTCCGGCTGGACCGTCAGTTTTGCAGGCGAGGGGGCTGGGCGATCGGTCCAGATCGCATCGATCGGGTTGATCTCGACCGCGACCAGCGTCGCGCTGCGGTCTGCTAGGGCGGTGGTGGCGTCGGCGACCCAGGTCCCGGTGTGCAGCCACGGGTCGTAACCGATCCGACCGCCCTCGGGAGCGTATTTGCCGAGCCACGCGGCGGGGTTGGTCTGCGGCACGGGCTCATAGTCCCACTGCGCACCATCGACCTGCTCGCGGACCTGGATCGTGTAGCGACCGTCGGTGAAGATCGCGGCGCGATCGGCGAGGACGACCGCGGTGCCGGCTGAGCCGCCGAAGCCGGTGAGCCAAGCGAGGCGCTGCGCGTAGCCGCCGACATATTCGCTCATGTGTTCATCGGTGAGCGGGATGACGAAACCGTCGAGAGTATCGGCAGTTAGCTGGGCGCGGAGGGCCGCGAGGCGGTCGGCTAAGCGGGCGGTAGGGGTCATCGGTTCGGTCTCTCGTCAAAAGTGAAGTATAGAAAGTGCAGACGCTGGCGAGGTTTCATTACATGCATCTGGCTGGCGTTGCGGACGGGTGCGACGGCATGGATAGGGGCGCGGATCCGCGGTCATGGTCCATGCCAGGCGTTGTGACAGAAAGCCGATGTGTAGGACAGCGGGTGCGGGCGGGTGAGGGAATGCGCTTGCGGCGTTGGCCGGCACTTTCGACCATTTTCCCGAGTTAGGACGTGGCTAGTTGGAGCGGTGATGGCGGAGGACCGCGCTTCGTTACGGTGACCTTTCCAACTGGGCCCCCGCCTCCGCCGGGGTGGTGTTCTTGGCGGCTATCGCGCGGTCCTGCTCCTTGTTCTCCCGCGAAGGCGGGAGCCCAGTCTGGGTCCCCGCCTTCGCGGGGAAACAGGGTTAGGGGCGCCACCAAAGTTTTGTACCACCCCGGCGGAGGCCGGGGCCCAATTGGGGGACGACGGTAACGAGGGATTGCGCGCAGTTACTGCGACCTTTCCAATTGGGCCCCGGCCTTCGCCGGGGTGGTGGTTGTGGCGGGGATCGGTTCCCCCCAACGCCACAGCGTTTGGCATCCTCCCCCCGCACGGCTAACACACCGGCATGACCACGCCCCCCATCGCCGAACAGCGCCCGCACAGCTTCACCACGCATGGCGTGACGATCGAGGATCCCTATGCGTGGCTGAAGGATCCGAACTATCCGGAGGTCGATGACGCCGCCGTGCTCGCGTATCTCGCCGCCGAGAATGTGTATTTCGAAGAGCAGATGGCGCCGCATAAAGCGCTCACCGACACGATCTACGAAGAGATGAAGGCGCGCATCAAGGAGGATGAATCCTCGGTGCCGCAGAAGGATGGCGATTGGCTCTACTGGACCGCGTACGAGACCGGCGGGCAGTACAAGAAATGGTGGCGCAAGCCTGTGGCCGGCGGTGACGACGAGTTGTTGCTCGACGAGCCGGCGCTGGCGGAGGGGCATGAGTATTTCCGGCTCGGGGCGTTCTCGATCAGCAATGACGGGCGCTATCTCGCCTATGCGATCGACGACAATGGGAGCGAGCGGTTCGAGGTTCGGGTCAAGGACCTGGATACCGGCGAGCATCTGCCCGACGTGATCCCGGGGATGCTCAGCGAGATCGTCTGGACCGCGGATGACGCGGGCTTCCTGTACGGGCTGGCGAACGAGCAGTGGCGGACTGACAACGCGCGGTTCCACCGGTTGGGGACGCCGATCTCCGAGGACGTCGTGCTGTTCCACGAGGAAGACGAGGGCTTTCGTGTCGGCGTCGGCGAGACGAGTTCGCGCAAGTGGATCGTGATCGCGACCAGCGATCATGTGACGAGCGAGCTGTATCTGCTGCCTGCGCACGAGCCTTTGGCGGTGCCGATCCTCGTATCGGCGCGGAAGGTGGGCCGCGAATATGATGTCGACGAGCATGACGGGACGCTGTTCATCCATACCAACGACGTCGATCCGAATTTCCGGCTTTGCACCGCGCTGGTCGAGGAGCCGGATGCGTGGAGCGAGCTGATTCCGGCCTCGCCGCATTTCTACATGACGGGCGTGGAGTGCTATCAGGACTTCTTCGTGGTCGATGGGCGCGAGGATGGCTTGGATCAGATCGCGATTCATCGGTACGAGACGTCGACCGAGGGCAAGCGGATCGAGTTCCCCGAGGCGAGCTATGTCGCCGGGCTGGGGGATAATCCCGAGTACGACATGACGGTGTTGCGGCTTGGGTATGAGTCGATGGTCACGCCTGGCACCGTGTATGATTACGACGTCGATACCGGCGAGCGGACGATGCTCAAGGTGCAGGAGATCCCGAGCGGCTATGACGCGGCGAAATACGCGACCGAGCGGCTCAAGATTACCGCGCGGGACGGGACCGAGATTCCGGTCTCGATCGTGTATCCGGCGGGGTTCGTGCGCGACGGGTCTGCGCCGTTGTTCCTCTATGCGTATGGCGCGTACGGCTATGCGATTCCGCCAGGCTTCTCGACCGGGCGGATGAGCTTGCTCGATCGCGGGTTCGCTTATGCGATCGCGCATATCCGGGGTGGCGATGATCTTGGCCAGCAATGGTATCTGGATGGCAAGCTGGAGAAGCGCGCGAACACGTTCAACGATTTCGTCGATGTGGCGAAGGCGCTGGTCGACGCGAAGTGGACGTCGGCAGGGAAAATCGCGATCGCCGGGCGGTCTGCCGGTGGCGAGCTGATGGGGGCAGTGGTCAATTCGGATCCCGAGCTGTGGGGTGCGGTGATCGCGGACGTGCCGTTCGTGGACGTGCTGAACACGATGCTGGACGAGAGTTTGCCGCTGACGCCGGGCGAGTGGCCGGAGTGGGGCAATCCGATCGAGGATGAGGCGGCGTTTAAGCTGATCCAGTCGTATTCGCCGTACGACAACGTGAAGGCGCAGGCTTATCCGCCGATGTTCATTAGCGGTGGGCTCAACGATCCGCGCGTGACCTATTGGGAGCCGGCGAAGTGGGCGGCCAAGCTGCGGTTGATGAAGACCGACGACAATGTGTTGCTGCTCAAGACCAACATGGGCGCGGGGCATGGCGGCAAGTCGGGGCGGTTCGAATCGCTGCGTGAGGGCGCGGAGGAGCACGCGTTCGTGCTGTGGCAGCTGGGCGTCGCGGGGTGAGCCGGTTCACGCTCTCGATCACGGCGCAGGACGCGGATATCGACGAGCTTGGGCATGTGAACAATGCGGTCTGGGTGCAGTGGATCCAGGCCATCGCGACCGCGCATTGGGAGGCTGTGGCGCCGGCCGAGCATAAGCTGGCGTATGTGTGGGTCGTGACGCGGCATGAGATCGATTACCGCGGGAGTGTTGTCGCGGGGGAGACGGTCGTTGGTGAGACCTGGGTCGAGGGGGCGCCGAAGGGGGCTCGGTTCGATCGGCATGTTCGGTTTTTGAGCGATGATGGGCGGGTGAAGCTGGAGGCGGTTACGACCTGGGCTTTGCTGGATCGGGGGACCGGGCGGTTGATGCGGGTGCGCGAGGATGTCGCTGCGCCGTTTTATCCTCCCCGGAACGGGGAGGGGGACCGCGACGCGTAGCGGCGGGGTGGAGGGGGAGTGCCGCAAGCGTTACGGCTGTGTCGGAGCGGTACTGGGCGCTGCGATCGGGTAACGCGAGTCTCACGGCTGGTACTTTTGTCGCACGCCCCCTCCACCAGCTTCGCTGGTCCCCCTCCCCGTGCCGGGGAGGATTAGCCGCTGTTTCTGAGCGCCGTGGCGATGGCGTTGATGGATAGGAGGATGCCTTCGCCTATCCGCGGGTCTTCCTCGCCTGCTCGGCGGCGTTTGATCAGTTCGATCTGGAGGAGGTTGAGCGGCTCGATATAGGGGAGGCGGAGGCGGATCGAGGCGTCCAGCGCCGGGTGCTTTTCGAGCAGGCGGGACTGGCCGGTGACCTGCAAAAGGCCGTCATGCGTCTGGTGCCAGCCATCGCGGATCGTGGTGAAGATCTCGCGGAGTTTGTCGTCCTCGACTAGCCCGGCATAGCGTTCGGCGATGCCGATGTCGGACTTGGCGAGCACCATCTCCAGATTGGCCAGTGCGGAGGCGAACAGCGGCCAGCCTTGTGCCATGTCCTTCAACAGCGCCTTGTCCTCGAAATCGGCGATCGCGCGGCCGACCCCGTACCAGCCGGGGAGCATCACGCGCGCCTGCGCCCAGCTGAACACCCAGGGGATCGCGCGGAGGTCTTCGATGCGGTCGGACTTGGTGCGACTGGCGGGGCGGCTGCCGATCTTGAGGCCGGCGATCTCGGCGATCGGGGTCATCTGGCGGAAGAAGGTGCGGAAGCCTTCCGTACCGTAGACGAGGTCGCGATAGCTGTGGAACGCGGTGTCGCTGAGCTTGTCCATTGCCGCGGAGAAGCTGGCGTTGTCGGCGTTGGAGAGGCGTTCAGGCTCGAGGCTGGCGAGCAGCGTGGCCGACGCGATCGCCTCGAGATTGGTCATCGCGGCGTCGCGCGTGCCGTATTTGGCGGCGATGACTTCGCCTTGCTCGGTGATGCGGATGCGGCCCTGGACGGTGCCCGAGGGCTGCGCGCGGATTGCGCGGAACGCCGAGCCGCCGCCGCGCCCGACTGCGCCGCCGCGGCCGTGGAACAGCTGCATGCCGACGCCGGCGGCGGCGAAGACGGGTTTGAGCGCGGTCGAGGCTTTCGAGAGCTGCCAGGTCGAGGTGAGGTAGCCGCCGTCCTTGTTGCTGTCGGAATAGCCGATCATCACTTCCTGATGGCCGCGCGCCTTCGAGATCGTGGCAATCTCGGGGAGCGCGAACCACGCGGTCATGACGGCGGGGGCGGCTTCGAGATCGCCGATCGTCTCGAACAGCGGGACGGCCATGATCGCTGCGGTCGGTGTTTCGCCGGGGCGGTAGAGGCCGACTTCCTTGAGCAGGAGGTTCACTTCGAGCAGGTCGCTGACCGACTGCGCCATCGAGACGATGTAGTTGGTGATGCACGCGGGGCCGTAGGCGGCGTGCGCGTCGGCGGTGGCCTGGACGATCGCGAGTTCGCCCGCGGTCTCGTCGGTGTATTCGGCGAAGCGCGAGGTGAGCGGGCGGGCGTTGGCGAGTTCGCGGCGGAGCAGCGCGACGCGGGCGTCTTCGTCGAGCGCGAGGTAATCGTCTTCTACGCCAGCGACCTTGAGCAGTTCGGCGACGACGCGTTCGTGGACGGCGCTGTTCTGGCGGAGGTCCAAGGTGGCGAGGTGGAAGCCGAACGTCTCGACCGCGCGGATCAGTCGGCCGAGCGCGCCGCCGGTCTTCAGCGCGATGCCGAGGCCGTGCGCGAGCGTGACGAGGTCGGCGCGGAAGTCGGCGGGGTTGGCATAGGGTTCGCCGACGAGGCGGCCGGGGCGGGGGGCGTGCTTGCCCGTAAGCGCGTCGTGCGTCGCGGACAGCCGGGCGTAGATGCCGGAGAGCGCGCGGCGATAGGGCTCGTCGCTGCGGCTGGCGGCATCATCGCAGCTGGCGTCGGCGAGCGCTTGTACCGCGGCATCGGCGGGGGCGTGCTCGGTCGAGATCGAGAGCTCGGCCCCGAGTGCGTGCACCGCGTCGCAGTAGTAGCCGAGGACGGCCTCACTCGCCTTCGACAGCGCGGTCTTGAGCGAGTCGGCGGTGACATAGGGGTTGCCGTCGCGGTCGCCGCCGATCCAGCTGCCGGGGCGCAAGAAACTGGGGGTGCGTTCGCCGAGTGCGCGGTCCCAGCGCTGGTAGAGCGCGGGCAATGCGGGGAGGAACACGTCGCGCAGGTAGCTGAGCGCGGTGTCGACCTCGTCGGTGACGTAGAGGCGGTCGCGGCGCAGGACGCGGGTTTGCCATAGCAGCGCGATCTGGCGGAGGATCGCGTCATCGACGCTGTCGCCATCCGGCGTGGTGTCGCGGCCGAGATCGCGCAGGCCCATCAGCTCGGCGATGCGGTTGCGGTGGTCGATCATGCTTTTTCGCCGCACTTCGGTCGGGTGCGCGGTGAGCACGGGGGCGATCAGCGCGTGGTCGAGCAACGTGCGGATCTGCGCTCGATCGATGCCCTCGGACTCGAGCTGGGCGATCGCCGAGGCGAGGTCGGCGCCGTCCTCCGCGGCGATGCCCTGGCGGTCCTCGGCGAGGTTGGCGAGCATCGAGAACAGCATGAAGCCGCGCACGAAATCGAGCGTCTCGTCTAGGCTGAGCTTTTCGAGGCTGAGGTCGACGGCAGTGTTGTCGGCGGCCTTGCCTTCGGACACGTCGCGGTGGCGCTCGACCGATGCCCTGCGGATCGTCTCGGTCGCCTCGAACAGGCGCTCGCCGCCATAGGCGCGGATGACGTCGCCGAGCAGTTTGCCGAGGAAGCGGATGTCGGAATTGTTCGCGATTGCGGGGAGGCTTGCCATGATTCCCTGCTGCGCTGCGGCAGGGATCAGGTCAACCGTGAACGCTAGGCGACACGCTTAAATAGTCGCCTCGAAGAACCTCAGAGCGACAGATTGTTGCAGCGATCAGCGCTTCCGCGACTCCGCCCGCTCTTCCGACGTGACCGTGCCGTCATGGTTCAGGTCCATCCTATCGAACCAGGCGAGCGTGCCTTCGCTCCATTCGATCGCGGTGATGACGCCGTCCTTGTTGCGGTCGAATGCCTTGATGCGCGCGTTCGGCGAGGGGAGTTCGTCCTTGGTAACGCGATCGTCGCCGTTGCGGTCGAGCGTGCGGAAGCGGCGTTCCATGCTCGCGCCGAAATCGAGCCGTGACGTTACCGACGGGGGCACGAAGCCGACCGCGTTGGCGTCGGCCTGCGCGCGCTGCTCGTCCTTGTTGCCGCACGCGGACACCAGAATTCCCGTCGCGGCGAGCGCCGCTACCAGTTTCACCTGCATAGAATCTCCCGTCGTATCGACGCCGTCAGGCCTCGAGTTCGATGTCCCAATAGAGCCAGTCGTGCCACGTGTCGTGCAGGTAGTTGGGTGGGAAGCTGCGGCCGTGTTCTTGCAAGTGCCAGTTGGTCGGGCGGATCGCCTCGATATGGAGCGGCATCGCCGCCTGTTTCGGCGTGCGCCCGCCTTTCTTGAGGTTGCAGGGGGAGCAGGCGGTGACGACGTTCTCCCACGTGGTCCGACCGCCTTGCGCGCGGGGGACGACATGGTCGAAGGTGAGATCGCGCAGCTTGCCGCAATATTGGCAGGTGAACTTGTCGCGCAGGAACAGGTTGAAGCGGGTGAAGGCGGGAAATTGCGACGGTCGGACGAACTGCTTGAGCGCGATCACCGAGGGCAGCTTCAGCGCGAAATTGGCGCTGCGGACTTCGCGTTCATAGGTGGCGACGATGTCGACGCGGTCGAGGAAGACAGCCTTGACCGCGGTTTGCCACGGCCAGACGCTGAGCGGATAGTAGGAAAGCGGCGTGTAATCGGCATTGAGCACGAGCGCCGGACAACCATCCGGATGACGCATCAGATCGGGGTGAAACACGGCTCCTCCCACTCAAGCTTCGCAGAGCGCCCTATGGACGACAGCGATGACAGCGGCATGACAGCACGCCGCGTGGCGGTCGGTCAAGCGTGGTGAGCGACGGACCGGTCGTAACGCGGTTCGCGCCGAGCCCGACGGGGCGGTTGCATCTGGGCCACGCGGTGTCGGCGATCCGCGCGCACGACTACGCGCGCGAGCGGGGCGGGCGGTTCCTGCTGCGGATCGAGGATATCGATGGGACGCGGAGTCGGCCTGAATTCGTGGCGGGGATCTTGGAGGACCTGGCTTGGCTTGGACTTCGCTGGGATTCGCTGGTGTTCCAGTCGGAGCGGCTGGCGACGTATGATGTTGCGCTGGAGACTTTGAAGGCGCTCGGGCTGGTTTACCCCTGTTTCTGTACGCGGGCGGAGATCGCGGCAAGCGCGTCGGCGCCGCAGGGGGATGTCGGGCCGGTCTATCCGGGGATGTGTCGGCATTTGAGCGCGGACGAGGTCGCGGCGCGGGCGCATCTGGCGCATTGCTGGCGGCTCGACATGGCGAAGGCGGTGGCGATTACCGGCGTGCTCGCGTGGCATGACGCGATCGCCGGGACCGTCGTGGCGGATCCGTTGGCGCAGGGGGACGTCGTGCTGGCGCGGAAGGATGCGCCGGCGAGCTATCATCTCGCGGTGACGCTCGACGACGCGGCGCAGGGCGTGACGGACGTGGTGCGCGGGGTGGACCTGTTCGCGGCGACGGATGTGCACCGGGTGTTGCAGGCTTTGCTGGGGTTGCCGGTGCCGACGTATCATCATCACCCGCTGGTGGTGGATGCGGCGGGGCGGCGGTTGGCGAAGCGGGATGGGGCTTTGTCGCTGGCGGAGATGCGGGCTGCGGGGGAGGATGGGGTGGCGTTGGCGGCTCGGGTGCGGGGTGGGGTCATCGCGGCCGTCTCGCGCTGCTGATCGTCAACGTCCGAGTCAGCGGCAAGGTGTGCTGAGAAACGGATGGCAGCCCATGCCTCCTTGTTCTCCCGCGAAGGCGGGAGCCCAGTCTGGGTCCCCGCCTTCGCGGGGAAACAGTGTTGGTTCACGGTAGCTCAACCCAACCACCACCCCGGCGAAGGCCGGGGCCCATTTGGGGCACGTTGCCAATTAAACGCTGCGCTTCGTTACTGCGACCTTTCCAATTGGGCCCCGGCCTTCGCCGGGGTGGTGTTTCTTCTGGGGGGGGTGCTTTTCCTTGTATGGGTGCGCTAAAGCTCGATCCCCAACCTCGGCGCCGCCCAGGTCATCCCAACATACAACACGATCGTCAGCACGCACCCCGCCACCAGCGACACCCAGAACGGCGCGCCATGTCGCAACAGCGCCGGGATCAGGAGGAACATCGGCAGCGACGGCAGCACATACCAGAACGTCGCGCCGGCATGCGCAGCCATCGTCTGTGGGTCAGGTTTGTCGCGCCAGAGCCAGATCATGCCGAGCACCGACACCAGCGGCAGCGACGCCACGAGCGCGCCGAAGCCAGGGTAGCGCTTGGCGATCTCCGAGGCGGCGGCGACAAGAATGCCGGAAATCAAGGCTTTCAGCGTCAAGTATAACATGCAGCATTTGCGCGCATCACAAGCGTGTCCGCAACACTATCCTTGCCATTGCTAGCGTCGGCGCGCGCGCTTACATTCCGTCTATGAACACATTCCTCGTCATCCTCCTGATCGCGGCGATGATCGCGACCGTCGTGGCTCTGGTGCGGGGCGTCGTGTCGTTCCTGCAGGAGGGGACGGCGCAGGTTCGCGACGGCAACGGCCCGAGCGCGGCATCGCTCAAATCGAATCGGATGATGCAGCAGCGGATATTCTTCCAGGCGCTGGCGATCCTTATCGTCGTCGTGATCCTGTTCGCGGCGGGACGGAACTAAGGATAGAGGCTGCGCCCACTTACGCGGTTCGGTCGCTGCTGGCGTTGGTATGCGTCCGTCATCCTGACGAACGTCAGGATCCAGAGTAATTAGCGATGCGCTTTGGGCTCTGGTTCCTGACTTTCGTCAGGACGACGAGTCCTGGGGTTGGTGGATAAAAATGGTCAAGCTCAACAAGATCTACACGCGAACCGGTGACGACGGCACGACCGGGCTGGTCGATGGATCACGCGTGTCGAAGGCTAGCGCGCTGATGCAGGCTATCGGCGATGTCGACGAGGCGAATTCCGCCATTGGCGTGGCCGTGGTGGCGCTTGGCGACGATCCGCTCGCCGTCGCACTGGAGCGGATCCAGAACGACCTGTTCGATCTTGGTGCCGACCTCGCAACGCCTGCGACCGATGACGGGTTCGCGCCATCGGAGATGGTGTTGCGCATCGTGCAGGCGCAGGTCGAGCGACTCGAGCGCGAGATCGATGCGATGAACGTGCACCTCGCGCCGCTACGGAGCTTCATCCTGCCGGGCGGATCGCCGCAGGCCGCCGCGTTACATCTGGCACGAGCGGTTTCGCGGCGGGCGGAGCGATCCGCGGTCGCGGCGACGCACGATATGCCGCTGAATCCGGCGGCATTAGCGTATGTTAACCGGCTATCGGATTTCCTGTTCGTGGCGTCGCGGGCGGTGAACCAAAACGGGGCCGGCGACGTTCTATGGCGACCGGGGGCTACGCGCGCGCAGGCGTGATCGGCGTTCGCGCGTTGCGGTACTGGGCGACGCATTGAAGGATAATCGATGCCGCAACCTGTTCGTCCCGAACTCACCCCCGCTCATTCGTCGGATTTGAGCGAGCGTTTCTCGACCGTACGCGCGCTGTCGCTCGCCTTGGCCGCGCCGCTGTCGGATGCCGATGCGACGGTGCAGTCAATGGATGACGCCTCGCCAACCAAGTGGCATCTGGCGCATACGACGTGGTTCTTCGAGACGTTTGTGTTGCGCGATCACGTCGCGGGCTATGCGCTCCACGACGAGCGGTTTCCGTTCCTGTTTAACAGCTATTACGAGGCCGAGGGGCGGCGCCATGCGCGCGACCGGCGTGGGATGGTGACGCGGCCGTCGCTCGACGAGGTGCGGGCATACCGCGCACATGTCGATGCGGCGTTGCTCGACGCGCTGCCTGGGTTGTCGGCGGATGCGCAGGCGCTGGTGGCGCTTGGGTGTCATCACGAGGAGCAGCACCAGGAACTGCTGGTGACGGACATCCTCCACATGTTTTCCGAGAACCCGCTGGAGCCCGCGATGTGGCCGGCGCCGCGGAAGGTGCCTGTCGAGATGCCGGGGCCGATCGGCTGGATTGCGCGCGAGAGCGGGATCGTCGAGGTCGGGCACGGCGGCGACGGGTTCGCGTTCGATTGCGAGGGACCGCGGCACGCTGCCCTGCTGGTGCCGCATGCGATCGCCGACCGGACCGTGACGAACGGCGAGTGGGCGGCGTTCATTGCCGATGGCGGCTACACCGAAGCGCGGCATTGGCTTGCGGATGGCTGGGCGTGGGTGAAGGCCGAGGGCATCGTCGCGCCGCTGTATTGGGAGCAGGGCGAGGCGGGTTGGACGCGGTTCGGGCTCGATGGCCGGCGCGCGATCGATCCGGCGGCACCCGTGACGCATGTGAGCTTCTTCGAGGCGGATGCGTATGCGAGCTGGGCTGGCGCACGGTTGCCGACCGAGTTCGAATGGGAGGCCGCGGCCGCTACGCACAACGCGAACGGCGGCAACCAGATGGACGTCGCGGGTCCGGTCGAGCCTCGGCCTGCGACGAATGACCCGGCGTTCTTCGGCGACGTATGGGAGTGGACCGGCAGCGCGTACCGTCCGTATCCCGGCTTCGTGACCGCAGCCGGCGCCGTCGGCGAATACAACGGCAAGTTCATGAGTTCGCAGTTCATTCTGCGCGGTGGAAGCTGCGCGACGCCGCGTGGTCATGCCCGGACGAGCTACCGCAATTTCTTCTATCCGCATCAACGGTGGCAGTTCACCGGTGTGCGTCTCGCGAAAGATATCTGATGTTGAAGCCTGAGATCGAGGACGGCCAGCAGACGCTCGCCAACCCGCAATTCCGCGCGGACGTGCTGGACGGCCTCGCGCGGCGTCCGCGGGCAATCCCGGCACGGTGGTTCTACGACCGGCGCGGCTCGGAGCTGTTCGAGAAGATCACCGATCTGCCCGAATATTATCCGACGCGGACCGAGCGTTCGATCCTCGAGGCGGCCTGCGCCGAAGTGGCGACGCTTGCGGGCGCAGGGCGTGCGGTCGTCGAGTTCGGCTCGGGATCGTCGACCAAGACGCCGATCCTGCTCGATGCCGTAGCGCCGTCGGTATACGTGCCGATCGACATCTCCGGGGACTTCCTGCGCGAATCATCGAAGGTGTTGGGCGACCAGTTCCCCGACCTGCTGGTGCTGCCGTTCGAGGCGGACTTCATGCGGCCCTTGAGCTTGCCGAAGACGATCGCGGATACGCCTAAGCTCGGCTTCTTTCCGGGATCGACGATCGGCAACATGATCCCGTTGATGGCGGTCGATCTGCTGCGCGCGATGCGGTCGTCGCTTGGCGTCGGCGCGATGCTGTTGATCGGGATGGACCGGATCAAGGGCGAGGACGTGCTGGTGCCGGCGTATGACGATGCGCAGGGCGTGACGGCTGCGTTCAATCTGAACCTGCTCGAGCGGATCAACCGCGAACTGGACGGCAATATCCCGGTCGACGCGTTCCGGCACAAGGCGGTGTGGAACGACGATCGCGCGCGGATCGAAATGCATCTGGAGGCGGTGCGCGATATCGCGTTTACCGTCGACGGGCGGTCGTTCGAAATGACTGCGGGGGAAACGATCCACACCGAAAATTCGCATAAATATGGCGCGCGGGATGCGCGGATACTGCTGCGGTCGGGCGGATGGACGCCGGTGGCGGCGTGGACCGATCCCGAAGGTTTGTTCGGCGTGTATCTGGCCGAGGCTCAGGTGGAGCGGCCAGCGCCCTGAGGCCGGGCCTGTTCCGGACGAGTTGCCCGCCGCCTAGACTCAGGCGGGAATGCCCCAGTTCGCCTCATCGTCAGCCGATGCGGCGGTGCGGACAAGATGCTCGACATAATGCTGGAAAATCGGAACCGTGAAGGTGACCAGCGTCGGCTCGCCCCCCGGTTCCTTGAATGTCAGCACGACGAAGCGCTGGCCGTCTTCGTCGAGAATTAGGCCGGCTTCCATCGCGCCGGGGCCGCTCGGGGTAATTACCGTCGTTGCCATGATCGTCTTTCGCTATCAGGTCTCCAGGCGCCCATAACGCTCCGCCGCACCAAGTCCATGACCAGCGGGATATCTACGCTGGTCAGTCCCCCGCACTCTTGGCCTCGATACGCCGAAGGTCCCGGATTTCGTCCCAGGTGATCGGCCGGTCGCGGCCCGCGCACTGTATGATCAGGCCCGCCGCTTCGGCGTCGTCATAGCCGTCGAAAGCCCGGACCATCTCTTGCAAAGAGCCGCTGGCGACGGACTTGCCGATGTCCTCTTCGTTCGCCGCATGCTCGCGCACTACCTTTGCGGGCATATTCCACATGGTCTTCAACACGATCACTGACTCCGGCCCCCCGGGTGGATCGCCGTCGTGCGGCGTGATGGAGCGCGCGTCCATAGTGTCGGCAGGTCGTATGCGATCGCCTTACGCGACGGCACGGTGAACCGATCTCGCGCAGCCGTTGCTTATCGACGAGGCCGGCGCGGTTAATCCTTATCGGATGAGTCGGAGGCGGAAACCTTAACCTACCGCACGACCGTGCGTTACCTTCCGCCTTCTCGTCGTGTCAGCGCCGCAACGCAACTTGCCCGGTCGATCGTGCTGCCGTCGGGTTCTCGCGCGTCGAGATACGTCACGCGGGGGGCATCGGACCCCTTGGGATACAGATACGCGTCGAGCACGCAGATCCCGCTCTGGAACTGAAGCTTTCGCGCGCTACCCTCACGCACGTCGGCGTCGGGCTGGCCGAAAAGCTTGGTCAGGCCCGCGGCATCCTGGCCCAGCACCCGCTCCAACCCGACACTGGTATAGGGAATGGCCGGGCGGCCGACCGCGGGTTTTGCTACCGGGGCCGCGCAGCCTGCCAGTCCGCCGCCGAGTGTCATCGCGATGGCTATAGTGGTCAATCGCGTCATGGTCGGCCTTTGCGAGAATACTGGCTGTGGAAGAAATGCGTCGCCATCGCGGCCCCCAGCACGGGCGCGGCGATGTTGAGGACCGGAACCACGAACAGCCCGGTGTTCGCAAGCCCCAGCACGAACCGGCTCCCCTTGGTCGTCGCACGCCAGCCTCGCATCGCCGTTGCGTCCATGTGTCGTGCCGCAACCATGTCACCAAGATCGCGTCCCAGCAGCCAGCCATTGACGACGAAGAACGCGGCCGCCGTGCCGACACCGGTGACGAGCAGCGCGATGTAGACGGGCAGCATCAGCACGTTGACCAATATCACACGTGCGGCGGAGCGTAGCCCCATCGCGAGGCTGCGCGCGAACGCGACAGGGCGGGCGGTCATCAGCGCGTCGGGATAATGTCGAGCCTCGACCGCCTCCACGACCTCATCCGCGAAGATCCCGACGACCGCGATCGCGACGGCGCGGAACAGCAGCCACAAAGCCAGGATCGTGACGAACAACGCGAACGCCGCGGCCAGCCCGTCCGCATCCCAACCAAGCCACGCCGCCAGCGCTGCTTGCGTTCCCCACCATGCGCCGACGCCGAGCAGCGCGAAGACGAGCAGCGTGACGACCATCGACTTGACGAACACCCGGAGCACGGGCGGATCGGTAAGCTGGCCAAGCGAGAGGAGAAGCGCGCGGAGCATGGCTGGGAATGCCGTGGGGGCAGGCGAAGGTCAACGCGCGTTTCCGCCGTATCTCCGTCGTTTTGGCTTTTTGGCGGCCCGACTTTCCCCGTTCCCCCGCGGACGCGGGGGCCCAGCTAAACCACGAGCACCGCCCGAGACCCTGGCCCCCCGCGTTCGCGAGGGAACAGCAGAGGGCGTCGTTATGACGACCTATTCCAACTGCATCTACCGAACCGCCGAACCGCCGAACCGCCGAACCGCCGAACCGCCGAACCGCCGAACCGCCGAACCGCCGGAGTTTCGCCCTCAACCAAAGACACCACCCCGGCGGAGGCCGGGGCCCAATTGGGAGACGGTGGTAACGACGGACTGCGCGTCATTACCACGGCCTTTCCAATTGGGCCCCGGCCTCCGCCGGGGTGGTAGTCTTTCCCAGCTATCAATCGGCACTTCGATCATCGCGTTCGTTGTGGCCAATCATTCCCACCCCCCACACCAGTTGCACCAATCCCCCCCGCGATTTACGGCAGGGCTTTCCCGCACCCCCGGAGTTTCCCCTTGAGCACACCCACTTACGACGTCGTCGCGATCGGCAACGCCATCGTCGACATCCTCGCCACCGCCGACGACGCGTTCATCGCCGAGATCGGCGTCGCCAAGGGCTCGATGCAGCTCATGTTCTCGTCGGAAGAAGCCGACGCGCTCTACGCCAAGATGGGCCCCGGCATGGAAATTTCCGGCGGGTCGGCCGCCAACACCGTCGCGGGCATCGCCGCGCTCGGCGGCAAATGCGGGTTCATCGGCCAGGTCGCCGACGACCAGCTCGGCCAGGTCTTCGCGCATGACGTCCGCAGCATCGGCATCGAGTTCGCCACGCCCGTACGCGCCGGCGACCCGACCACCGGCCGCTGCCTGATCTTCGTGACGCCCGACGGCCAGCGCACGATGAACACCTTCCTCGGCGCAGGGCAATTTCTCCCCGCCGCCGCGATCGACACTGCGATGATCGCCGACAGCGCGATCCTGTATCTCGAAGGCTATCTCTGGGATCCCGAAGAGCCACGCGCCGCGATGCGCGCTGCGATCGATTGCGCGCGCGGGGCAGGGCGGAAGGTCGCGTTCACGCTCAGCGACGTGTTCTGCATCTCGCGCCATGGCGGCGATTTCCGCCAGTTGTTGTCGGACGGCCTGATCGACATCCTGTTCGCCAACGAGAGCGAACTCGCCGCGCTCGCCGAGACCGACGACTTCGACGCAGCCGTCGCCAAGATCTCGGCACAGGTCCCGACCCTGGTCGTCACCCGCGGCGAGCACGGCGCCTGCGCGATCCAGAACGGCGCGCGTGCCGAGGTCAAGGCCGAGCCGATCGCCAAGGTCGTCGATACCACCGGCGCCGGCGACCTGTTCGCGGCGGGCTTCCTCCACGGTCAGGCGCAGGGCTATGACTTGCACGCATCGCTCAAGCTCGGCGCAGTCTGCGCGGCCGAGATCATCAGCCACGTCGGCGCCCGCCCGATGGTCGACATGAAGGCGCTCGCCGCCAAGCATATCGGCTGAGGCATGCGTCCCCGCGAAGGCGGGGACCCAGACTGGGCTCCCGCCTTCGCGGGAGAACAAGCTTGGGTGCGAAGACACAAAAAAAGGGCCGCGGGAGTTTCCTCCCGCGGCCCTTTTTCCTTCGGCTCGATCAGTGGCTGGCCGGAGGTGCTCGATCATCCTCGGCTACACCATCGTCGAGCCCCAGCCCGACATGGCTGCGCGAGCGGCTATACAGGAAGTAGATCGCCAACCCGATCGCACCCCAGCCCGGCAGGACCAGCTTTGCGGTCAGCGGCAGCGACAGGTACAGCCCGACGCAACCGATGATCGCGAGCGGCGCGACGATGTACACTGCGGGCGTGCGGAACGGACGCTTGCGGCCGGGATCGGTCTTGCGCAGCACCATTACAGAGATCGCGACCATCATGAACGCGAACAGCGTGCCCGCGTTCGAGTAATCGGCGAGCTTGCCGACCGGCAGCACCGCCGCCGCGATCGCTGCGGCGATGCCCGTCACGACCGTGACGACGTGTGGCGTACGGAACTTCGGGTGGATCGACGCGAGCTTGGCCGGCAACAAACCGTCGCGCGCCATCGTGAAGAACACACGGGTCTGGCCGAACATCATCATCAGCACGACCGACGGCAGCGCCAGCACCGCGGCAAGCCCGACCAGCCGGCCCATGATCGGCCAGTTGATGACCTGAAGCACATGGACGAGCGCTTCCTTCGAGCAAACCAGGGGCTCCATCGCGCCGCCTGCGACGATCGCCGCGCAACGCCCGGCCATCTCGGCCGAGCCCGGCGCCAGGATGCCGCCCTCGGCGGTCGTCACCGGGGCCGCGCCGATCGCGCCGATCGCACCCGATGCGACCAGCAGGTAGAACAGCGTACAGATGCCGAGGCTGGCGATCAGCCCGATCGGCACATTTCGTTGCGGATTCTTGGTCTCCTCCGCCGCAGTCGAAACCGCATCGAAACCGACATAGGCGAAGAAGATCGACGCCGCCGCACCCAGCACGCCGACGCCCGACGAGCTCAGCGGATTGCCGACGCCGTAGGGCAGGAACGGATGGAAATTATCCGCCTTGAGGACGGGAATGGTGAGCGCGATGAACGCAGTCAGGGCGGCGATCTTGATCAGCACCAGCACCGCGTTGACGCGCGCGCTCTCGGTCGTCCCGACGACCAGCAGCCAGGTCACGAGCGCAATGACGATCACCGCGGGCAGGTTCATGAACCCGCCGACAGTCATCGCGGTCTGCAGATCGGCGTTTGGCGTCGCGCCAAACGCGACCTGGACGTTCGCCATCAGCGCGTCGGCGTTGCGCAACCCGTTGGGAATATGGAAGCCGATCCCGTCGAGCAGTCCGGCCAAATGGTTCGACCACCCGACCGCAACCGCACTCGCGCCGACCGCATATTCGAGGATCAGCGCCCAGCCGACCATCCAGGCGAGCAGCTCGCCCGTGACCGCATAGGTGTAGGTGTAGGCCGAGCCCGACACCGGCACCATCGACGCGAGTTCGGAATAGCAGAGCGCCGCCACCGCGCAGACGAAGCCCGCGACGACGAAGCTCAGCAACATGCCCGGCCCCGCCTTCTGCGCGGCCTCGGACGTCAGCACGAAGATACCCGTGCCGATCACCGCGCCGACGCCCAGCAGCGTCAGCTGGAAGGCGCTGAGCGTTCGCGCCAGACCCTTTTTCTCTGCCGTCGCCAGAATGGCATCCAGCGATTTTACGCGACCAAAAATCAACGCGGTGTCCCCCGGGGATAGCGAGGGCCGGGTCAAATGGCCCCCTTGCTCAATCCCGCGAGCCTAATGGCAATTTTATTACGCGCAATCCTTTAGTGCGGTGAAGCTGGCCTATCGCGCCAGCATCGGCCCGAGCGGGCGGCCGCCGAAGACATGAACATGCAGATGCGGCACCTCTTGGTGTCCGTCCTGTCCGATGTTCGCGAGCAGCCGATAGCCCGGTTCGACGAGGCCGGCGGCGCGTGCGACGGTGCCGACAGCCCGGATGAAACCTGCGATCTCGGCATCGGGTGCGCGGGCGGAAAAATCGTCCCACGAGACATACGCGCCCTTGGGAATCACCAGCAGATGCGTCGGTGCCTGCGGGTTGATGTCATGGAACGCGATCGCGAAGTCGTCGTCGTACACCCGCTGCGACGGGATTTCGCCGCGCAGGATCTTCGCGAAGATGTTCTGGTCGTCATACGGCTGGGTGGCGTCGATCGGCATATATTCCCCTCCCGCTTGCGGGAGGGGTTAGGGGAGGGGCTGGCCATCCCGATCCCGGCGGAGCCTGCGCGTCATGCCCTCCCCCGGCCCCTCCCGCAAGCGGAAGGGGGGCAGGTCAGCCCGTCCGCCCGGCCTTCTCGACCAAGCCGCCAACACCCTCGCGCCGCTCCAACTCGGCTCGCACGTCATCTAGGCTGAGCCCCGCATCCGCGAGCAACACCGCCAGATGGAACATCAGGTCCGCCGCTTCCGGCACGATGCTCGCCTCGTTGCCCGAGCACGCCGCGATCACCGTCTCGACGGCTTCCTCGCCGAGCTTCTGCGCAATCTTCGGGCGACCCTTGGCGAACAGGCTTGCAGTATAGGAGGTGTCGGCGGGCGCATCGCGGCGGGCGCGGATGGTCGCCTCGAGGCGGTCGAATACGGGGTCCATGCGCTGCGTGCTGACGCAGCAGGGCAGGCGGGTCAATCCTCCGCGGGCGGTTTGGTCTTGGCAAACCGCTTCCGCAACGCCCGCCGCACGAGGAACACGCCCATCGCCGCGAAGACGAACAGCACTATGTCCGACAGTTCGGGTCCGGTGCGAGGGTGAACGATGCCGCTATGCCCCGACTGCACCGCGAGAAGGGGCAGCGCGATCATCGGATCAGGCTGACCGACCCGGCGAGCGCACCGGAATCCCCGCCGCCGCCAGCGCGGCATGCGCATCGCCGATCGAGGCCTGTCCGAAATGGAAAATCGAAGCCGCCAGCACCGCACTCGCATGCCCGTCGCGGATGCCCGCCACCAGATCGTCGAGCCCACCAACGCCGCCGCTAGCGACTACGGGCACGCTCACCCGGTCCGAAATCGCCCGGATCAGGTCGAGGTCGTAGCCACTCCGCGTCCCGTCGCGGTCCATCGACGTGACGAGCAACTCGCCAGCTCCGAGTTCGGCGAGCTTCAAGGCATGCGCGATCGCATCGATCCCGGTCGCGCGTCGGCCGCCATGCGTGAACACTTCCCAGCCTTCACCCGACCGCCGCGCATCGACACTCGCGACGCAGCACTGGCTGCCGAACCGCTCGGCGATATCCGCCACCAGCTCTGGCCGCTCGACCGCCGCGGAATTGACCGCCACCTTGTCCGCCCCCGCCAGCAACAGCGCGCGCGCATCGTCCGCCGTCCGCACGCCACCGCCGACCGTCAACGGCATGAAACACACCGCCGCGGTCCGTCGCACGACGTCGAGGATCGTACCCCGACCTTCATGGGACGCCCCGATATCGAGAAAGCACAGCTCGTCCGCCCCGGCCGCATCATACGCCCGCGCCTGCTCGACCGGATCGCCGGCGTCGCGCAGCTCGACGAAGTTCACGCCCTTCACCACGCGCCCGTCGGCGACGTCGAGACACGGAATGACGCGCGCACGAACCGTCATGCGCTGCGCCGCAGAATTGGTTCACGCGGAGGCGCGGAGACGCGGAGACGCGGCGGAGCCGCTAAGAAGAATATTTCGCGCAGAGGCGCTGAGGCGCTGAGAGAGAGGAAGGGAGCAAGGCCTAACTTCTTGCTCTCCGCGCCTCTGCGCCTCTGCGCGAACAAGTTTCTGCCTGCGGCGCTCAACTTCTCTCCGCGTCTCCGCGTCTCCGCGTGAATCATCCTGCTGCCTTCGCCACGCTCATCGCCGCCGCGAGATCGAGCCGGCCATCATACAACGCCCGCCCGGTAATCACGCCCTCGACGCCATCCCGCACATGCAACGCGAGAACGTGGATCTCGGCAATGCCCTTCACCCCGCCACTAGCGATCACAGGAATGTCCACCGACCGCGCCAGATCGACGGTAGCGTCGACGTTGCACCCCTTCAGCATCCCATCACGCCCGACATCGGTGAACAGCAAAGACGCCACCCCCGCATCCTCGAACCGCCGCGCCAGATCGACCGCGCTCGTGGTCGACACGTCCGCCCAGCCCTTGGTCGCGACCATGCCGTCCTTCGCATCGACCGCCACGACGATCCCGCCCGGAAAATCCTTCGCCACGCCGCGCACGAAGTCGGGATCCTCCAGCGCCGCCGTCCCGATCACGACACGCGACACGCCCAGATTGAACCAGCCCTCGACGCTGGCCCGCGTCCGGATGCCGCCGCCAAGCTGCACATGCCCCGGAAACTGCGCGACGATCGACCGCACCGCATCGCCATTGACCGAAGCCCCCGCAAACGCGCCGTCGAGATCGACCACGTGCAGATGCTCCGCACCCGCCTCGGCGAACAGCATAGCCTGCGCCGCCGGATCGTCGCCATAGACGGTCGCCCGGTCCATATCGCCCTCGGCGAGACGCACCACCTGACCCGCCTTGAGGTCGATCGCGGGAAAAATGATAAGGCTCACGGCCGCCACTCCAGGAAACGTTCGAGCAAGGCCAGACCGTAGCGCTGGCTCTTCTCAGGATGAAACTGCACGCCGATCATCGTGTCGCGACCGATCGCTGCAGTGACGGGACCGGCATGGTCGGTGGTCGCGAGCACGTCGGCGCCTTCGAACGCGAAGCTATGCAGGAAATACGCTTCGCCCGGCTCGATCAGCGGATGTGCGACGGAGGGAACGACGTCGTTCCACCCCATATGCGGCACCTTCGCCTCCATAGTCCCCGGCTCCAGCCGCCGCACGCGCCCGGCGACCCAGCCAAGCCCGGCATGAGTCCCCATTTCTTCCCCCGCATCGGCCATCAACTGCATGCCGACGCAGATCCCAAGAAACGGCGTACCCTCGTCGCGCACCCGTCGGTTCAGCGCCTCGACCATTCCCGGCACCGCGCGCAAAGCCGCCGCACAAGCGCCGTACGCGCCCACGCCCGGCAACACGATCCGGTCAGCCTTCGCAACGACGTCCGCGTCGGCGGTGACAACCAGATCGACACACCCAGCCGTCCGCAACGCGTTCTCGACCGAATGCAGGTTGCCCGCGCCGTAGTCGATCAGCGCGAGCGTCAAATTCCCCTCCCGCTTGCGGGAGGGGTCATGGGAGGGAGTGACATAGCCGCGAGTCCGACGATCGAGGCCAGGCCCTCCCCCGACCCCTCCCGCAAGCGGGAGGGGAGGACGGAATCGCATCGGCCTTGCGCGGATCGATCTCGATCGCGGTCCGCAGCGCACGTGCGACACCCTTGAACGCCGCCTCGGCGATGTGGTGGTTGTTCGACCCGTACAGTGTCTCGACGTGCAGCGTGATGCCGGCCGCCTGCGCGAAGCTGTGGAAGAAATGCTCGAACATCTCGGTGTCCATCCCGCCCAAGCGCTTCTGCGAGAACAGGTCCTTCCACACCAGCCAAGGCCGTCCGGAAATATCCAGCGCCACCCGAGTCAGCGTCTCGTCCATCGGCGACAGCGCATCGCCGTACCGCGCGATGCCGCGCTTGTCGCCGAGCGCCTGCGCGAACGCCTGGCCTATCGCGATGCCGGTATCCTCGACGGTGTGGTGCTCGTCGATGTGCAGGTCGCCCTTGGTCCGCACGCGGATGTCGATCAGCGAGTGGCGCGACAATTGTTCGAGCATGTGATCGAA
This sequence comes from Sphingomonas sp. Leaf230, assembly GCF_001421745.1. Taxonomy (GTDB): domain Bacteria; phylum Pseudomonadota; class Alphaproteobacteria; order Sphingomonadales; family Sphingomonadaceae; genus Sphingomonas. Next base: position 57,485 of record NZ_LMKW01000012.1, read on the forward strand.
GAAACCAACCCCGGTCTCGACGTCGTACACGCCGGTCCCATCGAGGTTCACGGTGACGTCGATCGCCGTCTCGGCGGTGGAGCGGGTGATCGTGGCAGTGCGCATGCCACCCCCCATAACGTGCGCCACGACGCATGCAATCTTGACCGGCATCCGAATGGCGCTACCCAAGGGATATGACCGATGGACTGCCTGATAGCCTGATTCCGTACGACGAGATCGTACAAGAAGCCCTGCGTGCCGTGGTCGGCCGTGTGCTCGGTTCGGTCGCGGAGGCCGGTGGGCTTCCCGGCGAGCATCATTTCTACATCACCTTCAAAACGCAGGCGCCCGGCGTCGACATCCCCAAGCGCCTGATCGAGCGTTTTCCGGACGAGATGACGATCGTCATGCAGAACCGCTACTGGGACCTCATCGTCGACGACGAGCGCTTCTCGATCGGGCTCAGCTTCAACCAGGTCCCGTCGAAGCTGGTGATCCCATATTCGGCGATCACCGCGTTCCAGGACCCCGCGGTAAGCTTCGAACTCCGCTTCCAGGCGCAGGAAGGTGCGGAAGACGCGCGCGGCGACCACGACGAAGCGGAAAACGACGGCCCAACGGCTGTGCCGATCGAGGACGGCTCGAACGTAGTCGCGGTGGATTTTAAGCGGAAGAAGTAACCCAAACTCCCTCGCCCTACGGGGAGAGGGAAGGGGCCCGCGGCACTTGTCGTGGGAAGGGAGAGGGGAGTGAGGCTCGGAACCGAACCCCCAAAAGCCCCTCACCCTTCCGTAGCCTGCGGCTCCTCCCTCCCTCTCCCCGAAGGGGCGAGGGACCCACGCAAGCCCCGGAAGGTTCTCCTCCCATGACCACTCGCACAGAAACCGACACGATCGGCCCGATCGAAGTCCCCGCCGCCGCATACTGGGGCGCGCAGACCGAACGCTCGATCGAGAACTTCCCCTTCGCCACCCGCGAACGCATGCCGATCGAGATCGTCCACGCGCTTGCCCTCGTCAAACAAGCCGCCGCCCGCGTAAACCGCGCCCACGGCCTCGACGAAACCATCGCCACCGCGATCGACTCCGCCGCACAGGAAGTCATCGACGGCAAGCTCGACGACCAGTTCCCGCTCGTCATCTGGCAGACCGGCAGTGGTACGCAGTCGAACATGAACGCCAACGAAGTCATCGCCGGTCGCGCCAACGAGGTCCTCACCGGCACCCGCGGCGGCAAGTCCCCGGTCCACCCCAACGACCATGTCAACATGAGCCAGTCGTCCAACGACAGCTTCCCGACCGCACTCCACATCGCTGCCGCGATTGCCACCACGCACCGCCTGATTCCCGCGCTCGACAAGCTTCACGCCGCGCTCGACGCGAAGGCCAACGCCTGGGACGACATCGTCAAGATCGGCCGCACCCACCTCCAGGACGCGACGCCGTTGACGCTCGGTCAGGAATTCTCCGGCTATGCGAACCAGCTCTATCGCTGTCGACACCGGATCGAGCCCGCGATCAGCCACGGCATGGTCATCCTCGCGCAGGGCGGCACCGCAGTCGGCACCGGCCTCAACGCCCCCGCCGGGTTCGGGGACGCGATCGCGCACGAACTGGCCGAGATCACCGGCCTGCCGTTCGTCAGCGCGCGGAACAAATTCGAGGCGCTCGCGTCGAACGACCCGCTCGTCCACCTGTCCGGCACGCTCAACACGCTGGCGGTCGCGCTCACCAAGATCGCCAACGATATCCGCCTGTTGGGCTCAGGCCCGCGTTGCGGCTTCGGCGAGATCGACCTTCCCGCCAACGAGCCGGGCAGCTCGATCATGCCGGGCAAGGTCAACCCCACGCAGTGCGAGATGCTGACGATGGTCGCGGGCCAGGTGATGGGCAATCACGTGGCGGTCACCGTCGGCGGGATGCAGGGCCATCTGGAACTTAACGTCTTCAAGCCGCTGATCGGCGCCAACGTGCTGCGCTCGATCGACCTGCTCGCCACCGCGATGGAAGGGTTCGCGGAACGCTGCGTCGATGGAATCGAACCCAATCGCGGGCGGATCGCAGACCAGCTCGACCGCTCGCTGATGCTGGTCACCGCGCTGGCGCCTGAGATCGGCTACGACGCCGCCGCAAAGATCGCCAAATACGCGCACGCCGAAGGCCTGACGCTGAAAGAAGCCGGTCTCGCACTAGGCTTGGTCGACGCCGAAACCTTCGACCGCGTCGTCAAACCCGAATCGATGCTCGGCCGCTGACCTTCCCCCACACCGTCATCCTGACGAAAGTCAGGACCCAGAGCCACGATCGGCCCGCTGAGTAATCCTGGGTCCTGACTTTCGTCAGGATGACGGTTGGTGGTGGCGTGCGGGAACCCAAACGCCCCTCGCGCGCTAACCCGCCATACGGACAGGAGAAATTACGTGGGCGCAACGACCATAGGCGCGCTGATCGGCGCAGGCATCGACTCGCTCAGCGGCGACGACGGCAACGCGGACGGCGCGATCATCGGTGCGATCACCGCCAACGTACTCAAGATCGTCGTGCCGCTAGCCGTGACTTACGCGATCGGCTGGGCAGTGCTGCGCGGTGCAGCGGAACTCAAGGACCAGGTTTTCGGGGAGTCAGAAGCATGATCGGACGTATTATCAGTGCATTGGTCGGCCGCGAAATGGGCCGTCGCGACGGTTCGGGCGGCGCATCGGGCGCAGTCAAAGGGGTGGTCGCGATGAGCGTGCTGCGTCGCATGGGCCCGCTCGGCATGGTCCTCGGCGGCGGTTATGCCGCCAAGAAGGCCTATGATCGTAACAAGGCACGCAAGGCCGGATACTGATCCGCCTCTAGAATGACACATGCAGGCCGCGCATGGGTTGACGCCCATGCGCAGTCCGCGGCAAGGGCGCGCATGCCCCACACACTTCCGTCCGACCCGCATGGTTTCCGTCGTCGCGGAGTCCTGTTCGTCCTGTCCTCGCCGTCCGGCGCCGGCAAGTCGACCATCGCGCGCAGATTGCTCGCGGACGAGCACGAACTCGAGATGTCGGTCTCGGTCACGACCCGGTCGGTGCGACCCGGCGAAGTCGACGGCAAGGATTACCATTTCACCGACCTCGAAGGCTTTCGCGACATGGTCGCGAAGGACGAGTTCCTCGAATGGGCGCACGTCTTCAACCACCGCTACGGCACCCCGCGCGCGCAGGTCGAGGAGCTGCTCGCAGCCGGCAAGGACGTGCTGTTCGACATCGACTGGCAGGGCGCACAACAGCTGTTCCAGATCGCCGGCGGCGATGTCGTCCGCGTCTTCATCTTCCCGCCGTCGATGGAAGAACTCCATCGACGCCTCACCAGCCGCGGCACCGATTCGACCGAAGTGATCGAAGCCCGCATGTCGCGCGCGGCGAACGAGGTCAGCCACTGGGACGGCTATGATTACGTGCTGGTCAACGACGACGTCGACAGCTGCATCCGCGGCGTGAAGACGATCCTCGCGGCGGAGCGGTTGAAGCGGTCACGCCAGACCGGGCTGATCGGTTTCATCCGCCGCCTGACGCGCTAGTCTTCACCCCTCCCTGGAAGGGAGGGGCCGGGGGTGGGTCGGCTGCTGGGGAAACGACGCGTCAGCCAACAGGCCGACCCACCCCCAACCCCTCCCTTCCAGGGAGGGGAGCAGGTTAGAGCAGCCCCAGAAACGTCACCCCGACTCCGAACTCCTTACGCTTCAACGCGCGCAACTCCGCCGCCTGCCAGTCCTCGCCCCACATCTCGACCGACCAGTCCTCGTCAATCCCCGCGGCAGCCCAAGCCGCATCCGCATCGATCTCACCCTCGATCAGCGCCAGCCCGATCACCAGCGACCCGGTCAGCGTCACCACCGGCGACAACCCCGCCAGCCGGAAATCGTCATACGCCGCGACCGCCTCATGCAGTCGCGCGACGGTCGCCGCCGGTTGGGCAACGTGCATCACGCCTGCCGTCACAGCGAACGTCACGTCATACCGCCCCCGAGCCCACGCCAGCAGCGGATCCCACGCCGCCGCCTGCCGCTCGACCAGCAAAGGCGGCCCGTCGGCGCGGTAGCAGAGCAGGTCGCTCTCGCCATACGCTGCCAGCCGCGCCGCGAACTGCGCAGGGTCGTTCGCGATCGGATCGGTCGCCGCATTGGCCAGGCCCGTCAGCGGCATCGTCCGCGGGTCGATCGTCTCGCCGACCGCGCGCCATTCCTCCGCCACCGCCTCGGCCAGCGCATCGCTGGGCAACGCCAGGGGCCGTCGCCCGGGCGTCCGCACCGGCTTGCCATCGAGCGTCACCACCCGATCCGCATCGATTGCCACGTCTGTCCAGAACCGCTTCACGCGTCAGGACTCCGCCAGCGATGCGCCAGACTACGCGGCACGATCGCGATCATCGCCATCGCCGACAACACGATCGCCGTCCCGAGGATCTTCGGCCCCAGATCATGCGCGCGCGCGATCAGGATCAGCCCGAGCAGCGCGCCCGCCACCCCCGCCAGCCGCACGCCGACCAGCACGAACCAGCGTCGCTGCGCCAGATTGTCCGCGTCGGTCATGGCCGAGCCACCATATGCAGCAGGTCCGGCACCGTTGTCGCGACGACATCCGCGCCCGCGTCGGAAAGCTCGTGCACGTCGTGATACCCCCATGCGACCCCGACGGCGCGCGCCTGCGCGGCGCGCGCCATCGCCATGTCAAAGCTCGTATCGCCGATCATCGCCGTCGTCTCCACGGTCGCACCGGCCTCCGCAATCGCCGCGAGCAGCATCGCCGGATCGGGCTTCGACGGGTGCCGATCCGCGGTCTGCAACGTCACGAACCGATCGGTGATCCCGTGCGCGGCGAGGATATGCGCGAGCCCGCGGTCCGACTTCCCCGTCGCCACGCCGAGCGCCCAGCCGTCGGCGGCGAGTGTCTCGATCACCTCGGCAATCCCCTCGAACAGCGGCTCGTCGGCCAGCTCGCCACTCGCCCGCATCGCATGGAACGCATTCTTGTAGTCGGTAGCGAGCGACCGGTGCAGTGCTTCGTCCGCTGTCGGCAGCAAGACCTGCATCGCCTCGACAAGACTCAAGCCGACGATCCGCCGAATGTCGGCGCGCGGCGGCGGGATCAGTCCGGCGCCCTCGAACGCACGCTTGCACGCGACGCAGATGTTCGCCTGGCTGTCGACGAGCGTCCCGTCGCAATCGAACACGGCAAGACGGGTCATGAGATTTTCCAACGCATCGCCGCTCGTAGATCACGCGTGCACGCGAGGGAACGCCAAACCGGAACGCGCGCGCTTGCGAACGGTTCGTGTCGGATAGCTCTGGAGACTCAACGATGGCGCACGCACAGACCGACACCCCGAACATCTGGGCCGCTGCCGCTGCGGGCTTGGTCGCCGGCCTCGCCGCCTCGTTCGTGATGGACCGCTTCCAGGCTGGCGTCGCCGCGCTATCCTCGTCGGAGCGCGATGCCGAGCCTACGACGGAGAAGGCGGCGGACAAGGTGTCGCAAATGGTGGTCGGCCACGACATCCCCGACGATCGCAAGCCGCTCGCCGGGCAGGTCGTGCACTACGCGCTCGGGGCAGGGCTGGGGATCGCATACGCGGTGGCGGCGGAATACCGGCCTTCGGTGACCGCGGGATTCGGGACGGCGTTCGCAGCGGTGACGACGACGGTGCTCGACGAGGCGGCGGTTCCGGCAGTGGGGCTAGGCGACGCCCCGTGGAACACTGCGCCGACGACGCATCTGTATAGCGCGGCGTCGCATATCGTGTTCGGGACGGTAACCGAGGGCGTGCGGCGGTTGCTGATGGGGTGGCTGAAGTAGGGCGCTACCTGCGCCCACCTCGTTCCCCCGCGAAGGCGGGGCCCAGGAATCAAGCAGCGACGCGATCGTGGCTCCTGGACCCCCGCCTTCGCGGGGGAACGGAATGTGCGGATAAGCTGCTGCTAGTCAATGCCACCACCCCGGCGAAGGCCGGGGCCCAATTGGGGGGCGTCGCTGACGAAAGTCATCGCTCCGTTACCTCAACCTTTCCAATTGGGCCCCGGCCTTCGCCGGGGTGGAGCAATGGTCAGGTTTGATTGCCCAGTCTGACCACTTCACCCTCTCCCCTCGGGGGAGAGGGAAGGGGCCCGCGGCCGCTTGGCCGTGGGAAGGGTGAGGGCACGCGTCAGCCGAAGAGCATCAATTACCGAGTCCCAGGCCCACTCCGAGGCCCAGGCTTCCCAGCGCCACCCGGACGCCCGCGCCCAGCCGGCTTGGCGCCCTCAACCCGAGGCCCACTCCGCGGCGCGCCGAACTTCGACCCCGCCCCGGTCCGAGGCCCACCCGTCTTCGGCGCAGGCTTGCCCGTCGCCTTCTCCTCGACAACCCCACGCCCACGCCGCTCGCCTTTACGGTCTTTCCGCACCGACTTCGCATGCGCCTTAGCCCGCGACTTCATCTGCTCGCGCGTCGGCGCGGTCTTCTCGTCGAGCACCAGGTCGTCGCCCAGCTTCTCCTCGAAACCCAATTGCTTGAGGCTCTCGGCGAAATGCGTCGGCAGCTCGGCGGTCACGTCGATCGACCCGCCATCCGGATGATCCACCTTGATCCGCCGCGCATGCAGATGCATTTTCCGCGAGATCCCGCCGGTCAGGAACGCAGCGGCCCCACCATACTTGCCATCACCGACGATCGGATGACCGATCGCCGCCATGTGCACGCGCAACTGATGCGTGCGCCCGGTGAACGGCTGCAGCTCGACCCACGCCGCGCGGTTGCCCGCGCGCTCGATCACCCGGTACCGCGTCCGTGCCGGTGCGCCCTCGGCCTCGTCGACGTGCATCTTCTCGCCGCCGGTGCCCGGCTGCTTTGCGATCGGCAGCTCGATCATGCCGTCCTCGATCGACGGCACGTCGACCACCAGCGCCCAATAGACTTTCCGCGCGGTCCGCCCCGAAAACGCCTTGGCAAAGAACGCCGCCGCCCGCGACGTTCGCGCCACCAGCAACGCGCCGGACGTATCCTTGTCGAGCCGGTGGACCAGCTTCGGCCGACCCTCGTTGTCGTACTGCAACCCGTCGAGCAGCCCGTCGACATGCTGCGTCGTCTTGGTCCCGCCCTGCGTCGCCAGGCCCGGCGGCTTGTTCAGCACGAACGCCTGGAAATCCTTGTGGATGACCATGGACTGCGCGAGTTCGGTTTCCTCGTCCGACAGGATCACACGTTCGCGGACGCGCCTGGGCTTGTCGACGTCGGCGGCGGCCTTGTCGGCTTCGGGCGGCGGCACGCGCAGCATCTGGCCCGCCGCGATCCGGTCGCCCGGAGTCGCGCGCGCGCCATCGACGCGGAGCTGCCCGGTGCGCGCCCACATCGCCACCGTCGTGAAGCTCGTGTCGGGCAGGTGCCGCTTGAACCACCGGTCGAGCCGGATGCCGTCATCGTCGAACCCGACGTTGAATTCCCGAAAGCCGGAATCGCTATCGCTTTTGCCCGCAGTCATGCGACGGCCCTTACTGCGGAGAGACCCGCGAACAACGCGGCGACCGAACCGATCACCGACACCAAAACATACCCGAACGCGACGCCGATCGCGCCGCGTTCGATCATCGTGACGACGTCCAGCGAAAACGCCGAGAACGTCGTGAATCCCCCCAATACGCCCACGCCGAGCAACAGCCGCCACGTTTCCGAAGCGGTATTGCGGGCGAGTACGCCAACCAGCACCCCCATCAGCAACCCGCCGATCAAATTCACGGCAAGCGTACCAAAGGGATAGTCAGCGCCGAGCAACGACAGCATCGCGCGGCCAGTCAGATAGCGCGCGCCGGATCCGACCGCACCACCGACCATGACATAGAGAAGGGGAAGCATTCTCGCGCCCTAGCGTGAATCGGGCAAAACGGAAAGGTGGGGTTGGTGGAAGGCGCGCGCGCGCCATCCGGGTCAGTTCGCGATCACCGAGCTAGTCCTGTCCCAAAGCTTGTTTCCCCGCGAAGGCGGGGACCCAGTCTGGGCTCCCGCCTTCGCGGGAGAACAAGGAGAGCAGCCCGTGGCTCCGTTAGAAACCACCCCGGCGAAGGCCGGGGCCCAATTGGAAAGGTCGCAGTAACGAAGGGCGGCGCTCAATTAGCAACGTTTCCCAATTGGGCCCCGGCCTCCGCCGGGGTGGTGCACCTATCGCAACACCTCACCGCCCAGCGTTGGAAACCATATCCACATCGCTCCCGCCACCAGCCCGCGCCGTCACATACACCACGTAAGCGTCATTCCCCCGAACCCCGCCCAGCACATGCTGCCTGCCATCCGTACTGTGCCCAGCCGAATACCCAGCCACGCTAGCCTTCGTGAAATACCAGTCGAGCATCTTCTGCATCGGCGCAGCGCTCGCAAAACTCACCACACGCAAACGACACCCGTCCCGATCCGCCCCCGCAGCCTCAATCAACCGCGCCGCCGGATACAGCGGCAGGTCCGCCGGCAACCGGTTCGCCCACCCCGCCGAATAGCCGATCTTCTGCGCACAAGCCGCAGCATCCGGCGTCGTCTGCCGCTCCGCCAGTGCCCCCAGCGTCAGCGCGCCGTTCGCGGTCTTGCACTCCGGACAGTCGTTGGACGCCGCCGGCGCGCGCCTCAGCGTCCGCGGATCAACCGGATCTGCCTTGAGCGGACCCTCCGGCGGCACCGCGCCACTATCCGGCCGAGGCGGCGGCCGCACCGCGTCGGTATTCGACGACTGTGCCAACCGGGGATCGACCATGATCTGTCCCCCCAGCGACGACGTCAGCGCCGGATCACGCACCGCGCCGTTGGTCAACTCGGCATCGAGGCTGTTGAGATCCTGCTGGTCTGTCGACGACCGTCCGCACGCGGCTAGCGCGAGCGGCAAAAGGATCAGGGCGGGGCGCAAGGGTAAAGTCATCACCGCCATCCTATGCGCGAAAGGCAGTGAAGAAAGCGTTTTCCGCACACCCTCGATCCTCCCCCGCCAGGGGGAGGTGGCTGGCGCTTGCCAGACGGAGGGGGCGGCACGCGCCGACGACTGTTTCGTATCCTCCCCCTCCGTCACCTTCGGTGCCACCTCCCCCTGGCAGGGGAGGATCGTAAGGGCCCGCCAAGTCTTGCCCGAACCGGTCCGACTCGCCATGTTCACCCCATGCTGAACATCGTCTCGATCCTCATCGGCCTCGTCACCCTGGTGCTTGGCCTCGTCGCGTTCATCCCGCTGCTCGGCTGGATGAACTGGCTCGTCATCCCGATCGGCATCGTCGGTGCAGCCGTCGGCGCGCTCTCGTCGAGCAGCGGCGGCCGCAACCTCAACATCGTCCTGATCATCATCTTCGCGCTCCGCCTCAGCCTCGGCAGCGGGATCATCTGACGGAAGAAGGGCCCGGCGTTTCCACCGGGCCCTCCTGATTGCGAAGCGTACCCGCCGTTATGCGGCGAGATTATGCTCCAGCGTGATCTCGGCGTTGAGCACCTTCGACACCGGGCAGTTCGCCTTGGCGTCCGCGGCGATCGCCTCGAACTCTTCCTTCGAGATGCCGTCGACCTTCGCGTTCAGCGTCAGCGCCGACTTGGTGATCTTGAACCCGTCGCCATCCTTGTCGAGCGTCACCTTCGCCGACGTCTCGAGCGTGCCGGCCTCATACCCCTTGCCCGCGAGCGCGAAGCTCAGCGCCATGGTAAAGCACGATGCATGCGCGGCCGCGATCAGCTCCTCGGGGTTGGTGCCGGGCTCGTTCTCGAACCGCGTGTTGAAGCCGTACGGGCTGTCGGACAGCACGCCCGACTGTGTCGAGACATGGCCCTTGCCGCTCTTGCCGAGGCCTTCATACTTTGCCGAACCGCTGCGTGTGGTCATCGTTTTGATCCTTCATCGGACAAGAAAAAAGGCGCCGCGGTTTCCCACGACGCCCTTCCACAACGCGCAACTACCGAAATAGCGGCATTGATTTAGCCGATAAGCGTCAGCGGCAACGACGGTTGTTGTTGCTCGTGCCCTTGTCGATCGCGCGACCGGCGAGGCCACCGAGAACGGCGCCGCCCAGCGTGCCGACCGTGCGGTCGCCGCGGGTGTCGACCGTGCGGCCGAGCAGCGCGCCGCCGACGCCGCCGATGATCGTGCCGGTCGTGCCGTTGCTCTTCTTGCAATAGACGCGGCCGTCACGACCACGCCATTCGCGACGATCGCGCGCATCGGCGGCCGACACGGGAACGAGGACGGTCGGCAGGACCATTGCGCTGAGGCCCATGGCCAGAACGAACTTACGCATGATGTAACTCCCTAGTGAATTGATCTGCTGGTATAACGAAGCCGCTATAGCGCCAGTTGCATGAACCAAAAACAACACCGCGTTCATGCTGGCGTTCATCTTCGGGACCGGCATCGGGGCGTTGCTCCTAACGGCCGACGGGCATCATTCCGCGGTCCCGCTTTACGCTGGAAGGCAGGCCGGTTACGCCGCCGCGATGTTGCCCGTGCCCTTGCCCGTCGAGATCCTGCCCGTCGCCGCGCCTTGGTTCGACCTCGCAGGCCTAGCGGTGTTCGCCGCATCGGGTGCGCTGGCAGCGGCCAAGCGCGGCCAAACGTTCGTGACGCTCGTGTTCTTCGGGCTCATCACCGGCGTCGGCGGCGGCACGGTGCGCGACCTGCTGATCGGCGCACCAGTGTTCTGGGTGCATGACGCGCGCGCCGCGAGCGTGTGCCTGGGCGTGGCACTGCTGATCTGGGTGACGCCCGAGCGGTGGTGGAAGGACGAAGCGCTCGGCTGGTTCGACGCGGTCGGGCTGGCGGCGTACGCGGTGTACGGCGCGGCGAAGGCGCTGGGGTACGGCGTGCCGCCGGTACCGGCGGCGCTGATGGGCGTGATGACCGCGTGCGTCGGCGGCATCATCCGCGACGTGCTGGCGGGCGAACCGTCGATCCTGATGCGGCCGGAGCTGTACGTGACCGCGGCGGCTTTGGCGGCGGCGAGTTATGTCGGGCTGGTGTTGCTGGGGGTGCCACTTGCGTTGGCGGCGGTAATTGCGGCGAGTGCCGGCTTCACGCTGCGGGCCGCGGCGATCCGCTTTCATCTGGCGCTGCCTGCGTACGGGGGACGCCGCTGACTCACGAAGCTTACCACGCGATAATCTTGTGTCCCCGCGAAGGCGGGGACCCAGTCTGGGCTCCCGCCTTCGCGGGAGAACAAGGAGGGGAGGGCGGTCCGTTGAGCTTGAAAGCACGGCCCGCTCTTACTCGTTTTGATGTTAAGGCTGGTCTCCGTCGGTTGGCGAAGCACTACCCTACACCTCAAACCACCCCGGCGAAGGCCGGGGCCCAGTTGGGGGACATCGCTGATGTGCGTTGCGCTCCGTTACGCCAGCTTTCCCAACTGGGCCCCGGCCTCCGCCGGGGTGGTGGCCTCCGCCGGCGGGGCCGCGCGGTCGGCGGTCAAACCWCCCCAAAAAGAAAACCTACCCCCGCACAACCCCGACATCCGCAAACCGCCGCGGCTCGACCGGCGGCACCGACGGCTCATTTAGCGCACACTGCCAATGCCCGACATCGATCCACTGCCCATTCTTATACCCGACCTCGCGGTACACCCCCGCCCGCCTAAACCCGACCGCCTCATGCAGCTTGATCGACGAGTCGTTGGGCAGCGCAATCGCCCCGATCGCCTGCGTAAACCCCTGAGCCCGCAGCGTATCGATCAGCGCCTCGTACAACAGTCGCCCCGCACCCTGTCGCTGCGCCGCGTCCGCGACATACACCGTGGTCTCGCACGCGAACCGGTACGCCTCGCGCTTGTGGAACGCCGAAGCATAGGCATACGCCAGCACGCCACCCTCGGAGCCGATCGTCGCGACCAGCCACGGATACAGCCCGTCCGACGCGGCCATCCGCGCGCGCATCTGCCGCGCATCCGGCGCCTCGGTCTCGAACGACACCGTCCCGACCAACACGTGCGGCGCATAGATCGCCGCGATCGACGCCGCATCCTCGGGCACCGCCGCCCGGATGACGATCCCGCCCCCGTTGCCAGTTGCGGTGACCACCATCAGAACCCGATCCGCGCCAGCAGCAGGTCGAGCAGCTTGGCATCGCCGATCCCCGCGCTCGTCGGCCCCATCCCGCCGCACTCGAGACAGCGCGCCTGGATCGAGCCAGACGTGGCCAGCCGCTTCATGTCACCGACCGCCCGCGCGAGCATCTGGCGCCGGTCCGCCGCGACGTGCGCGAACGCATCGCCGCCACCCGCATCATCGTCGCCATCATTGCCGAAATCCTGCGCGATCGTCGCGAGGAAGCCCGGCTTCTTTTCCAGATACTCGGCATGGACCTTCGCCGGATCGAGCTTGGCGCGCTTGGCGGCCTCGTCGATCGCGTCCTGCAACGTCCCGAACCGGTCGACGAGCCCGATCTGGCGCGCGGTGCCGCCATCCCAGACGCGGCCCTGGCCGATCTCGTCCACACGCGCCGGCGTCATTTTCCGCGATGCGGCGACGCGCGAGACGAACTGGCGATAGCCGTTCTCGATCCCTGCCTGCGCGATCGCGTCGAACATCGGCGTGGTGCCGCCGGTGATGTCGGGCTGGCCCGACAGCGGCGTGGTCTTCACCCCGTCGCTGGTCACGCCGATCTTGGCGAGCGCGTTCTCGAACGTCGGGATCACGCCGAAGATGCCGATCGAGCCGGTGATCGTGCCGGGCTCGGCAAAGATCACGTCGGCCGGCGTCGACACCCAGTATCCTCCGCTGGCCGCGAGGCCACCCATCGATACGACGACGGGCAGCTTCTGCCGCTTGGCTTCGAGGATCGCGAGCCGGATCTGTTCCGATGCCATCACCGATCCACCTGGCGAATCGACACGCACCACCAGTGCCTTCAGCGTCTTCTTGGCGAGCCCGTCGAGCACCGCCTTCTCGATCGTCTTGCCTGCCGCCTTGCCGGGGCCGCTCTCGCCGTCGACGATCTCGCCGGCGATCGTCAGCACGCCGATCGAATCGCCCGCGGTGGGGAGGGGGTTGGCCCTCACCCAGGCGTCGTACTTGATCGCGGTGTAGTTGCCTGCCGGCTTGTTCGCGTCGCTGCCGGCATATTCCGCCACGCGCCGCCCGAAGCTGGTCCGGTCGCCGAGCTTGTCGACGATGCCCGCACGCAGGTTCGCCTCGGCGATGTTGCCGTTCGAGGCGAGGATGACCTTGTCGGGCGCGCTCATGAACTGCGCGATCTGCGCCTTGGGGCGTGCTTTCGCGACGGCCTCGCGCCACTGCGCGAATAGCGTGCCGTACAGCGCGGTGCTGGCGGCGCGCGCGTCGTCGCTCTGGTCGGCCCGCGTGTAAGGCTCGACGAACGACTTGTAGCGGCCGACGCGGTAGACGTGCGCATTGACGCCGAGCTTGTCGATCAGGCCCTTGTAATAAAGCTGGTTGCCGCCCGGCCCCATGAAGATCGTGCCGCCCAGCGGGTTCACCCAGATCTCGCTAGCATTCGCCGCGAGGCGGTAGCCGCCATCGGTGTACGCGGTCGCGTAAGCCAGCACCGGCTTGCCGCTCGCCCGCACCCGCGCCAGCGCATCGCCGACCTCGCCGAGTGCTGCCGGGTATGCACCGCCGAAGCTGTCGAGATCGAGCACGACCACCTTTACGCGCGCATCGGTGCGCGCAGTGTCGATCGAGCGGACCACGTCGCGCAGGCGAAACTGCCGCGTCCGGCTCTGCCCCGACAGTGCTGCGAACGCGGCCTGTTCCTCGGGCTGCTCGACGATCGAGCCATTGAGATCGAGCACCAGTGCACCGTCCTTGATCACCGTCGTGCTCTGCCGCGCATTGAGCGCCGCGAAGATCAGCCCGAAGAATAACAGCATCGCAATCAGGACGAGCGCGTCCTTGATCGCCACGAGGAACTTCCACACACCTCGCACGAGCCGCCATTTCTTCCGCGGTGGGCGGGCAGGGTCGACATAAGAGGGGGCGTAGGACGGCGCAGCGGTATCGGTCATGGGACGAGAGCTAGAGCATGCGCGGACCGAGGTAAATGCCCTGTGTTACGGGGCCAACACAGGAAGCGTTCAAGCCCGCACATCTACCCCGACCGCCACCCAGTCCCCCTCCCGCTTGCGGGAGGGGTTAGGGGAGGGGAGTCCAACAAGCCCGCCCTAGAAACCCCTCCCCCGACCCCTCCCGCAAGCGGAAGGGGAGCAGAAGTACAGTTCCGCCTGGCCTCATGTTCTTCTGCGAACGCAGGAGCCCAGGATACCAAGCACCGCCCTTCGTCACCCTGGACTCCTGCATGCGCAGGAGAACGGCGGTGCTCAGCAGCACGACTATCGACCCTTCAGCCACGATGCCCGAATACCACGTCCGCCCGAAAAAATTTCGCCCCCGGAACCTTTGACATGCCGCACCCCGAGGCACATATGCCGTCCGTTGGCACTCGATAACCTCGAGTGCCAGAAATCTGTCACAATCCAAAAGGACATGGACCCCATGAACTTTCGTCCGTTGCATGATCGCGTGCTGGTGAAGCGCCTCGAAGCCGAAGAGAAGACGGCTGGCGGCATCATCATCCCCGACACCGCCAAGGAAAAGCCGCAGGAAGGCGAAGTCGTCGCCATCGGCACCGGCACCCGCGCCGAGAACGGCACGATCACCCCGCTCGACGTCAAGACCGGCGACAAGATCCTGTTCGGCAAATGGTCGGGCACCGAGGTCAAGGTCGACGGCGAAGACCTTCTGATCATGAAGGAATCTGACATCCTTGGGATCGTCGGCTGACTTCTGCCGGGTTACCTTGGTGTAACCTTATCGTGACTTTTCAACTTATACGAAAGGGCAGCTGACATGGCTTCCAAGGACGTAAAATTCGGTCGTGACGCGCGTGAGCGCATCCTCCGCGGCGTCGACATCCTCGCCGACGCAGTCAAGGTGACCTTGGGCCCCAAGGGCCGCAACGTCGTCATCGACAAGAGCTTCGGCGCACCGCGCATCACCAAGGACGGCGTCACCGTCGCCAAGGAGATCGAGCTCAAGGACAAGTTCGAGAACATGGGTGCGCAGATGCTGCGCGAAGTGGCCTCGAAGACCAACGACATCGCCGGTGACGGCACGACCACCGCGACGGTCCTGGCGCAGGCCATCGTCCGCGAGGGCATGAAGTCGGTCGCAGCGGGCATGAACCCGATGGACCTGAAGCGCGGCATCGATCTCGCCGTCATCAAGGTCGTCGAGGACGTCAAGGCGCGTTCGAAGCCGGTTTCGGGTTCGAAGGAAGTGGCGCAGGTCGGCATCATCTCGGCCAACGGCGACCGTGAAGTCGGCGAGAAAATCGCCGAAGCCATGGAGAAGGTCGGCAAGGAAGGCGTGATCACCGTCGAGGAAGCGAAGGGTCTCGAATTCGAGCTCGACGTCGTCGAGGGCATGCAGTTCGACCGCGGCTATCTGTCGCCGTACTTCATCACCAACCCCGAGAAGATGACCGTTGAGCTTCAGGATCCCTACATCCTGATTCACGAGAAGAAGCTGTCGAACCTGCAGGCGATGCTCCCGATCCTGGAAGCCGTCGTTCAGTCGGGTCGTCCGCTCTTGATCATCGCCGAGGACATCGAGGGTGAGGCTCTGGCCACGCTCGTCGTCAACAAGCTGCGCGGCGGCCTGAAGGTCGCAGCGGTCAAGGCACCGGGCTTCGGCGATCGTCGCAAGGCGATGCTCGAGGACATCGCGATCCTGACCAAGGGCGAGATGATCTCGGAAGACCTCGGCATCAAGCTCGAGACCGTCACGCTCGGCATGCTCGGCACCGCCAAGCGCGTCACGATCGACAAGGACAACACCGTCATCGTCGACGGTGCCGGCGATCACGACACGATCAAGGGCCGCACCGAAGCGATCCGCCAGCAGATCGAGAACACGACCAGCGACTACGACAAGGAGAAGCTCCAGGAGCGTCTCGCCAAGCTTGCCGGTGGCGTTGCCGTGATCAAGGTCGGTGGTTCGTCCGAGGTTGAGGTCAAGGAGCGCAAGGACCGCGTCGACGACGCGCTGCACGCAACCCGCGCAGCTGTCGAAGAAGGCATCGTCCCCGGCGGCGGTACGGCTCTGCTGTACGCAACCAAGGCGCTTGATGGCCTCGAGGGCGCGAACGACGACCAGACGCGCGGTATCGATATCGTCCGCAAGTCGCTGACGGCTCTGGTTCGCCAGATCGCGCAGAACGCGGGTCATGACGGTGCGGTTGTTTCGGGCAAGCTGCTCGACGGCAACGACACGTCGATCGGCTTCAACGCCGCGACCGACACCTACGAGAACCTGGTGGAAGCCGGGGTGATCGATCCGACCAAGGTCGTCCGCACCGCGCTGCAGAACGCAGCATCGGTCGCAGGCCTCCTGATCACGACCGAAGCGGCCGTGAGCGAAATGGCCGAAGACAAGCCCGCCATGCCCATGGGCGGCGGCGGCATGGGCGGCATGGGCGGCATGGACTTCTGATCCGAATGGCGGCCGTAGCCACGCTGGCTACGGACTCGCCCAAGGACGGCCGGCGGGTCGGCGGCGCAAGCCACCGATCCCGTCCGACGAAAG
Source organism: Sphingomonas sp. Leaf230 (assembly GCF_001421745.1). Lineage (GTDB taxonomy): Bacteria > Pseudomonadota > Alphaproteobacteria > Sphingomonadales > Sphingomonadaceae > Sphingomonas. Next base: position 74,019 of record NZ_LMKW01000012.1, read on the forward strand.
CAGCGGCTTCGCCGATGCTCGGTTCCAAGCCAAACACCGACCAAAGCAAAGGGCCGGGGAGCAATCCCCGGCCCTTTGTTTCTCCGCCGACAAGTGGTAAAACCCATCCATGCGGCACGATCCCCTCTACAAGAAGATCACGGTCGACGAGTTCCTCGCAATCGACTTCGGCACGGACCGCAAGTTCGAGCTGGTCGACGGCGTAATCCGCATGATGACGGGCGGCACCCCCGCGCATTCCCGCGTGGCGAGCAACATCCTCGTATTCCTGGCTGGGAAGCTCCGCGGTACGGGATGCCGAGCGTACAACTCCGACATGGGTGTGCGGGTCAATGACACCGATCTGCGCTACCCCGACGTCAGCGTCTTCTGCGGCAATCCGGCAACTCGCGAACGCGAAGAACAGCGCGTATTCAACGATCCCCAAGTGATTTTTGAAGTCCTCTCCGGCTCGACCGCGAAGGTAGACCAAGGCGCAAAGCTCGCCGAATATCGCGAGCTCCTATCGGTCGATACGATCGTCTTCGCCGACCCCGAGAACGAATTGACCCGCGTCGTCCAGCGTCTCGGACCAACGACATGGCGCGACGACATGTTCGCCCAGCCGCACGACGTGGCCCTGCCGTCGCTAAACCTGACGATCCCCCACACCGAAATCTTCGCTCGAGACTGATCCCGCTACTTGGCCGCCGCCCCGTCCGCGGCAATCTGGTCCAGCGCACGCCACACCACGGCGCAATGTGGCTCAAGTCGAAGCTGTGATACGCCTCACCGTCGATCGGCACGACCAACGCCTTGCCACCAGCCGCGGCGCGCAACCGCTCCGCCGCGGTGAACGGCACGACCTCATCCTTGCGACCATGCATCAGCAGCACCGGCACCGTCACTCGCCGGATTGCCGCAACGTTGTCGAACGCATCCGCATACAACCCCCGCGCAACGCTCGGCACGAACCGCGCAAAAGAGTCGAACGCGCCCAGCGTCACGACCCCGTCAATGCTCGCTCCGGCCGAGCCTTCCGCTGCCGCATGCAATGCCACCGCGGCGCCTAGTCCGTCGCCGAACACGAACCGCTTGCCGTCAGGCACCAGCCGTTTCGCCAGGTCGACGAACGCACGACCATCCTGGTACAGCCCCTGTTCGTCGGGAACGCCGGTATTGTCGCCATAACCGCGATACGATGCGACAAGTACGCCGCGGCCGTCACGGGCGAAGGCTTGCGCGGCCTTCGCGGCGACATCACGATTACCGGCGCGACCCGGCAAGTAGACCAGTACCGGACCCGTCGGGGTCTCGGGTGGCCAGAACCAACCTTTCAGTCGTGCGCCGTCCGCCGCTACCGCCTCGACCGATAGAGGAGTACGTCCGGTCCAAGCCGGTGTCGTTGCAAGTGGCGCAGGCTGATACAGCGAGCGGCCGACCGGATTGACGCAACCGGCGAGCGCCGTAGACATGACGATCGCCGCGACGAGTGGGAATAGGCCACGCCGGCGACGCCATATCTTCCGTTCGCGCAGACCTCGCCTGCTGCGGACCGCAGCGTCGATCATCGCACCCTCCCTGTTTAAGCGAATTGTAGATGCGGCGCCCCGACCGGGCATCAGGACTTCCTTCCAATTCAACGGTTTGTAATTCAGTTTGCTTGCACCCCACGCAAAGGGTGCAACGGGCCCTGCTTCACGCTACCATCACGCCATGACCGCAGGACGCATCGATCAGTTGACCGAAGCCCAACGCGCCTGTCTCCGGCTCGTACTGACCCATCACAACTCGAAGGAGATCGCGCTGATTTTCGGCGTGTCGCCGTCCGCGATCGACAAGCGGATCGAGCGTGCGATCCAGATCCTCGGCGTCGGTACGCGGTTCGAGGCGGCGCGTCGGTTGCAGGAGCATGAGCGCGGCGAGACCGACGACGGCGTTCTCGTTCGCGACCGGCTTCCGTCCGACCCCGCCGCTATCGCCGCTATCGCCGCCACCGTCACCGAGCCAGCGTTGCATGCCGAACAATATGCCACATACGAACGGCTACCATCCGAACCATTCGACGTTCCCTCTGCCGCCTCCAAGCCCGCAAACAGCGATCAGATCGAGCCGTGGGGGCTTGTTCGCCGCTTCCTCGGGCTATCCGGTGGCAGCGGATCTACGGGGGTGGCGCGCAATCGGTTTTCGATCGGCAACAGGATATATCGACTACTCGCACTCATGGGACTGATCGCCGTCACGTCGATGGCGGTCGTCAACATGGCGATGACGTTGACGACGCTGTTACGCTCGAACCGAGATCAGAGCGCTCCCGTACACGGCACCGCAACGTCGGTGCCCAGGGGAGGAATTTCGATGTTGAGAGAACGCCGCCGCGCTGCCGACAGGGTAGCCAATGACTTTCTCGAAGCAGAGGCTGCGGTCGACAAGGCCGCGATGCTCACCGCTTCGTGCGTGGCGACGCTGATGCAGCAACGCGTCGCCGCGAACCTGCCGCTCGGCACCGGCGCCGCGGCGTTGCAGATGGTCTCGCAGGCGTCGTTCGAGATGGTCGCCGTCCGTCAGCGTTTCATCGAAGCGCACCGCGCACTGGTCGATGTCCGTACCGAGATCGGTCTCGGCCAGTTCTACGGCTACGGCGATACCGCGGAATGCCCGCCGAACGAGGGCACGCTACGGCTTGCAGCCGAATTCGACACGCCGTTCCATCTGGCCGCGGTCGCCTGAACGACCGACTGACGGTCCTGCGGAGATAAGAGTTGGATCGGGTCTGGGTTTTCTACGCGATACAGTTGACCGCGTCCGGCTACGCGTTCCTGCGGGGCGGGGCACCGGAGCGGTTGACGGGCCTGGCCCTGTTGCTGGCAGCGCTTTCCACCAGCGTCATCCAGCGCGACATCCCGGTATTGTTCGCCGGGATGGAGGTCGGTGTCATGGTCGTCGACCTGATCTTGCTCGTCGTGATGATCATGATCACGTTGCATGCCGATCGCTTCTGGCCAGCCTGGGTCACCGCGCTCCACGCATTGGGAACGGGGGCTCATCTGGCCAAGGCGATCAGCCCCGACGTCATCCGCCTCGTCTACGCCGTCCTCTCTGCCGTTTGGAGTTATCCCATCGTTCTGCTTCTCGTGATCGGGACGGTCAGGCATTCGCGGCGGATCCAGGCCCAAGGCTGGGATCTCGACTGGAGTCGTCAGGACCGCACGATCCGATAAGCGAATTCGGAAGACGTTTATGACTTACGCACTTGCCATGGCGCCAATCAATATCGCCAAACGCGCGACGCCGTTCGCCGTATCGGATGTCGTTCTGGTCGATATGGCCAGGCGGCTGTACGAACTCCGCAAGGTCCGGGATGCAATGCTCGGCGACGCGCTGTTTTCGGAACCTGCTTGGGACATCCTGCTGGATCTCTTCATCTCTGAACACGAGCAACGCCGACTGAGCGTCTCGGCGGTCTGCATCGGCGCACGCGCGCCGTCGGCCACCGCGCTACGCTATCTGACGATGTTGCAGGATGCCGACCTCGTCGAACGCATTCGCGATGCGCGTGACGGTCGTCGCTCACACGTCCAGCTTACCGCGCTCGGTAGATTGCGCATGACGAACCTCCTGGGTCGCCTGATCGACGCGTAGCTGGGCAGGAAAACGTGAAGGGCAGGTCGCCTCCAAAGAGACCGAACCTGCCCTTCGTCGAGCCCTAGTGTGACGCCGCCGGCTGGCGCGGCGTCACGATCTGTGCGGTGCGCCCAGCCGGTCGCGTCTGACCTGGTGTCGGAATCTTCGCCTAATGGCGCATCGGCCAGTGCGCGATCGAGCGAAATGGTGATCCGGACGATGTTCGGCGCATATGCCTCGATCGCGACAGGGCTTCCGTTTCGGTCGCGCGTCGCGAGCGTATCGGCCTTCGCCTGCTTCATGAGTGCCGACGTCAGGCGAGTGCCCGTCAACAGGAAGCGTGCGGCAGAAGGAGGATCGGTATAGGATCGCATTTTGCGTCAGCACCGGCCGCGCACGCGCCGTGCTCATGCGCAACCATGCTCAGCTTGCAGTGGGAATGCCAGATATCGCGTGGTGGTGTATTGGCTCGGAACGCGCGAACCGGACAGAGAGCAATGTGACCGGTTGGAAGGCGGTGATGTAGCTCGGGGGTAGGCTAGTCGCCGCCGATGGGGCATGGCGTCCACGTCTAACGAGGTGAGCTAGCAGATGGACGACCGAGCGACGATGCCGCGCATTGCGGGGCCCGAGGATCATGTCGTGGTCGTCGGGGGCGGGTTCTCCGGCGCGCTGTTCGCGGTCAATCTGATGCGGCACGAGGGGCCGCGCGTGACGTTGATCGAGCGGCGTGATCGGCAGCTCGCGCGGGGCGTCGCGTATAGTGCCGCGCATCCCGATCACCTGTTGAACGTCCGTGCCGGCAACATGAGTGCGCTGCCCGACGATCCCGATCACTTCGTCCGCTGGCTGGAGGCGCACGGCAAGGGCGACCGCAAGACCTTCGTCCCGCGCACGACGTATGGCGCGTATCTGCGCGAACTGCTCGATGCGGCGATCGCGGAATCGGACGGCCGGCTGGTGCATGTAGAAGGCGAGGTCTGCGCGATCGATCCGGTCGAAGGCGACGGCGTGGCGCTGACGATGGCGGATGGGCGCAAGATCGCAGCCGACACCGCGGTGCTCGCGCTCGGCAATTTGCCGCCGCACACGCCGCCGGGGTTGAAGCCGGACGCGCTGCCGGCCGGTGTCTATTACGCGGACCCGTGGGCGGCCAACCTCGCCGAGGGGCTGGGTGCGGACGACACCGTCGTGCTGGTCGGCACCGGGCTGACCGCGATCGACGCGGCGTTGCTGCTCGATGCGCAGGGGTTCGCCGGGAATATCCTGGCGATGTCGCGGCGCGGGTTGTCGCCGCGACGGCATGTCGATGGCGCGCCGGCGCACCGCGGGGTTTCGGACAAGCCGCAGGGTGGGCTGACCGATCTCGTCCGCCATGTCCGCGCTCGTGCCGCGGAGGAGGGCTGGCGCTGCGCAGTCGATGAGCTTCGTCCGGTGACGCAGATGCTGTGGTCGGCGGCTTCGAAGGAAGTGCGCGGACGCTTCCTTCGCCATTTGCGGCCCTATTGGGACGTCCATCGCCACCGCCTGGCGCCTGCGGTTGCGGACCGTGTCGAGGCGCTCGTCGCGACCGGGCGGCTGAGCTTCGCAGCGGGAAAGATCGTATCTGCCGACGCCGACGGGACGCAGGCGAAGCTGACATGGCGGCCACGCGCCGAGACCGACCCGGTCGTCACGCGCGCCGCGCGGATCGTCAATTGCACCGGACCGCAGGGCGACCTGTTGCGGTCGGAAGAGCCGCTCGTGAAGCACCTGCTCGCGGCCGGTGCGATCCGCCCCGATCCGCTTCGGCTCGGCGTCGACGTCGATGCGCAGTCACGCACGATCCGTGCCGATGGGACGCCCGACGACCGGATCCACTGCATCGGGCCGATGACCCGCGGCGGATTGTGGGAAGTCGTCGCGGTACCCGATATCCGCGTCCAGAGCTGGGATCTCGCGCGCCGCCTGTCCAACGCGCAATGGGTCGGGGGCGAGGGCCTTTGACCGCGATCCGGCGCTTTTTCTCGGGTGATGCGGCGGGCGCCATCGTGCTGCTCGCGGCGGCGATAGCGGCACTGATCGTTGCAAATTCACCGCTCGCGTCAACGTACTTCGCGACGTTGCACCACGCAGTCGGCGGGATGAGCGTCCATCACTGGATCGACGACGGCGCGATGGCGCTGTTCTTCCTGCTGATCGGGCTGGAGGTGAAGAGCGAGTTCGTCTCGGGGCATCTCTCGACCTGGGGCGAGCGGATCATGCCCGGTGCGGCGGCGCTCGCGGGCATGGCGGTGCCGGCGGCCCTCTATGTGCTCGTCAACACGGGTACGCCCGCCAATCTGCGCGGTTGGGCGATCCCGGCGGCGACCGACATCGCGTTCGCACTCGGCATCCTCGCGCTGCTCGGCTCGCGTGTGCCGACCTCGCTGAAGGTTCTGCTGACGGCGATCGCGGTGATCGACGATCTGCTCGCGATCCTCGTCATCGCGGTGTTCTACACTGGCCATATCGCGCTGCTGCCGTTGCTTGCGGCGGGGTTAGGGCTCGGCGTACTCGTCGTCCTGAACCTGTCGGGCGTGCGGTCGCTGGTGCCGTACCTGCTGATCGGCGTCGGCATCTGGTACGGTGTTCTGCTGTCGGGTGTCCATGCGACACTCGCCGGCGTGGCGGTTGCGATGACGATCCCGCTACGGACCGGAGACGGCCAGCCGCCGCTGAAACGTCTCGAACACGCGCTCCAACCCTGGTCGAGTTTCCTGATCGTACCGGCGTTCGGGTTCGCCAATGCGGGCATCGCGTTCGGCGGGATGGTGGCGGCGGACGTGATTTCGCCGCTGCCGGTCGGGATCATGCTGGGGCTGTTCCTCGGCAAGCAGATCGGCATCTTCGCGACCATCCGTGGGCTCGTGACGTTCCGGCTGGCTGAGGCGCCCAAGAACGCGAGTTGGACGCAGGTGTACGGCATGGCGGTGCTGTGCGGGATCGGCTTCACGATGAGCCTGTTTATCGGCGGGCTCGCCTTCGCCGGTGCACCGCATGCGATGGACGCGGTGAAGATCGGCGTGTTCGCCGGCTCGATCCTGTCAGGCGTCGCCGGCTGGCTGATCCTCCGCCGCACCGTATAGTAAGTCGGTAATGCCGATCGGCACTGGGCAGGCACCACCCCGGCGGAGGCCGGGGCCCAGTTGGGCAACGATGCTATCGGCGGGTGCGCTTCGTCACAGCAACCTTTCCACCTGGGCCCCGGCCCCCGCCGGGGTGGTGCATCTTGGCCAGTACGGTAGCCGTCGATAATTTCGACAATACTACGCGGAACATATGCTCCGGCCCGGCAATCGATCTCGAATTGCTACGCGGCCGGAGCCTAATTGCCAGTCCTCGCGAACCGCCATCCTTTCGGCGGCACGCCCATGGGGACCGCAATGCACATTCTTCGTTTCGCCGCCGCCGCCGGACTTCTCGCTGGCCTCGCCACGCCTGCGTTCGCACAGGACACCGCGCCGCCGTCACCCGTCACCGTCTCCGGTTCCGTGACGCTCGCGACCGACTATCGCCTGCGCGGCGTGTCGCAGTCGGACAAGGACGGCGCGATCCAGGGCGGGCTGACGATCGCGCATGAGAGCGGGATCTACGTCGGCGCATGGGGCTCGAACCTGTCCGGCTGGGGCACGTTCGGCGGCTCGAACATGGAGCTCGACCTGATCGGCGGCTACAAGCACAAGCTCGCGGACAACGCGACGATCGACGTCGGCCTGACCTGGTACATGTATCCGGGCGGCGCCTCGAAGACCGATTACGCCGAGCCCTATTTGAAGCTCAGCGGCACGACCGGCCCGGCGACGCTGACCGCGAGCGCCTTCTATGCGCCGAAGCAGCAGGCACTCGGCAAATGGTATCGCACCGGCGCCGATGCGGCGGCGGGTGTCTACACCAACCCCGGCGCCAAGACCGACAATCTCTACCTGACCGGCGACGGCGCGTTCGCGCTTCCCGGAACGCCGGTCACCGCGAAGGCGCATATCGGCCATAGCTGGGGCAATGACGGGCTCGGCCCCAACGCGACCAGCGCGGCGCCGACCGGCGACTATTGGGATTGGTCGCTCGGTGCGGACACTACGTATAAAAACCTGACGCTGAACGTGAGCTATGTCGACACCGACATCACGCGTCGCAGTGCCGCATATCTCCAGCCGAGCTTCAGCCACGGCCAGGACGGAACCGGATCGATCGCCGACGGCACGATCGTCGCCTCGCTCACCGCCGCCTTCTGAAGGATCGACCGATGCAGGATCTACTCTGGATAGCGTTCATGCTCGGACTGGTGGCGGCGACGCTCGCCTATGTCCGCCTGTGCGACAACGCCTGAGCCCATGAGGACACCATCATGACCCTCGACCTCTGGCTCGCCGCGATCGTCGCGCTCGGGCTGCTTTTCTATCTCGTGGCGGTGCTCATCCGTCCCGAACGCTTTTAGGAGCGCGTCCTCATGACATTCGAAGGATGGATCCTCATCCTGGGCTTCGTCGGCATCCTGCTGGCGTTGACCAAACCCGTCGGCCTGTGGATGTTCGCCTTGTACGAAGGCCGCCGCACCCCGATCCACGCGATCCTCGGCCCCGTCGAGACCGGCTTCTACAAGCTCAGCGGCATCGACCCGAAACAGGAGCAGGGCTGGCGCCGTTACGCGCTGCACATGATCATGTTCAACGCGATGCTGATGGCGCTGACCTATGCGGTGCTGCGTCTGCAGGGCGTGCTGCCCGGCAATCCGCAGGGTCTCGCAGGGCTCAGCCCGCATCTCGCGTTCAACACCGCGATCAGCTTCACCACCAACACAAACTGGCAGAGCTATGGTGGCGAATCGACTATGTCGAACTTCAGCCAGATGTTCGGCCTGACGATCCACAACTTCCTGTCGGCGGCCACCGGCATCGCGCTGGCGTTCGCGCTGTTCCGTGGGTTCGCGCGGCGCTCAAGTGCGACGATCGGCAATTTCTGGGCCGACGTGACGCGCGTTACGCTCTACGTGCTGCTGCCGATCTGCGTCGTCGTGACGCTCTTCTACATCGCCAGCGGCGTGCCGCAGACGATGGCCGGCACGGTCGACATTACGACCCTGGAAGGCCTCAAGCAGACGCTGACCCTCGGGCCGGTGGCGAGCCAGGAAGCGATCAAGATGCTCGGCACCAATGGTGGCGGCTTCTTCAATGCGAACTCGGCGCATCCGTTCGAAAACCCGACCGCGCTCGTCAACCTCGTGCAGATGCTGTCGATCTTCGTGATCGGCTTCGGCCTGACCTGGACGTTCGGCAAGGCCGTCGGCAACACCAAGCAGGGCTGGGCGATCCTCTCGGCCATGCTCGTGCTGTTCCTCGCCGGCGTCACCGTAACCTATTGGCAGGAAGCCGCGGGCAACCCGATCCTCCACCATATCGGCGTCGCGGGCGGCAACATGGAAGGCAAGGAGGTCCGCTTCGGGATCGCCGCGTCCGCCCTGTTCTCGGTCGTCACCACCGCTGCATCGTGCGGTGCGGTCAACGGCATGCACGACAGCTTCACGGCGCTCGGCGGCATGATCCCGCTGCTCAACATCCAGCTCGGTGAAGTCGTCATCGGCGGCGTCGGCGCGGGCATCTACGGCTTCCTGCTGTTCGCCATCCTCGCGGTGTTCGTCGCGGGCCTGATGGTCGGCCGCACGCCGGAATATGTCGGCAAGAAGATCGAATCGCGAGAAGTGAAGCTGGCGGTGCTGGCGATCGCCATCCTGCCGCTCGTCATCCTCGGCTTCACCGCGCTCAGTGCCGTGCTGCCGGACGGGCTCGCCGGGCCGCTCAACAAGGGGCCGCACGGGTTCAGCGAGATCCTCTACGCCTTCACCAGCGCGGTCGGTAACAACGGGTCGGCCTTTGCCGGTCTGACGGCCAACACGCCGTATTACAACGGCTTGCTGGGCGTCGCGATGTGGCTCGGGCGCTTCTTCATCATCGTGCCGATGCTCGCCATCGCCGGTGGTCTCGCGGCCAAGAAGTACACGCCGGAGAGCTCAGGCTCGTTCCCGACGACGGGCGCACTGTGGGTCGGCCTGCTGGTCGGGATCATCCTGATCGTCGGTGGCCTGACCTTCCTGCCGAGCCTCGCGCTCGGTCCCATCGCCGATCATCTCGCGATGATCAGCGGCAAAACCTTCTGACGGGACAAGCCAAAATGGCACGCACCCCTACCAAGTCGCTGTTCACGGCCGACTTGATCGTTCCCGCGATCGGCGACGCTTTCCGCAAGCTCGATCCGCGGCAGTTGATCCGCAACCCGGTGATGTTCGTCACCGCGGTCGTTGCCACGCTGTTGACGATCCTCGTCAACGTCGGCGGCGACGGGCTGTCGGTCGGCTTCAAGATCCAGCTGGTGATCTGGCTGTGGCTGACGGTGCTGTTCGGCACCTTCGCCGAAGCGCTCGCCGAAGGCCGCGGCAAGGCGCAGGCCGCGTCGTTGCGCGCAACCAAGGCCGAGTTGACCGCACGCCGCATGAAGGGTGACCAGGTCGAGTCCGTCTCCGCCAGCATGCTCCGCGCGGGCGACATCGTCTTGGTGACGATGGGCGATCTGATCCCGGCCGACGGCGAAGTCGTCTGGGGCGTCGCCTCGGTCAACGAAGCCGCCATCACCGGCGAGAGCGCGCCGGTGATCCGCGAGGCCGGCGGCGATCGCTCGGCGGTGACCGCGGGCACCCGCGTCATCTCCGACGAAATCCGCGTGAAGGTCACCGCCAATCCCGGCGAAGGCTTTCTCGACCGCATGATCGCACTCGTCGAAGGCGCCGAGCGGCAGAAGACGCCGAACGAGATCGCGCTGACTCTGCTGCTAGTCGGCCTGACGATCATCTTCCTGATCGCGGTCGGCACTATCCCTGGCTTCGCCAGCTATGCGGGCGGCCGCGTGCCGGTCGCTATCCTCGCGGCGCTGCTGATCACGCTGATCCCGACCACGATCGCGGCGTTGCTGTCGGCGATCGGTATCGCGGGCATGGACCGTCTGGTGCGCTTCAACGTGCTGGCCAAGTCCGGCCGTGCGGTCGAGGCGGCGGGCGATATCGACGTGCTGCTGCTCGACAAGACCGGTACGATCACGATCGGCGACCGCCAGGCGAGCGAATTCCGCTCGGTCGGTGGCACGCGTGACGAGGATCTGGCCGAGGCAGCGTTGCTCGCGAGTCTCGCCGACGAAACGCCCGAGGGCCGCTCGATCGTCGTGCTCGCACGCGAAAAGTTCGGCGTGACGACCAGCGAACTGCCGGGCGATGCGGAGGTCATCCCGTTCACCGCGCAGACGCGGATCTCGGGTGCGGTCGTCGGCGGCTCGCTCATCCAGAAGGGCGCGGTCGACTCGATCCTGAAGGCCAATCCGGGGGCAGGGGCAACCGCCGCCGCGACTGAATTGCGCCGTATCACCGACGAGATCGCCCGCGCCGGCGGCACGCCGCTGGCAGTCGCCCGCGATGGCCGGTTGCTCGGCGCGATCTTCCTCAAGGACGTCGTGAAGGCCGGCATCCGCGAGCGGTTTGGCGAACTGCGCGCGATGGGCATCCGCACGGTGATGATCACCGGCGACAACCCGCTCACCGCCGCCGCGATCGCCGCCGAGGCCGGCGTCGACGACTTCCTCGCGCAGGCGACGCCAGAGGACAAGCTCGACCTGATCCGCAAGGAACAGCAGGGGGGCAGGCTGGTCGCGATGTGCGGCGACGGCACCAACGATGCGCCGGCGCTCGCTCAGGCCGACGTCGGCGTGGCGATGAACACCGGCACGCAGGCCGCGCGCGAGGCGGGCAACATGGTCGACCTCGACAGCGATCCGACCAAGCTGATCGAGATCGTCGGCCTCGGCAAACAGCTGCTGATGACCCGCGGTGCGCTGACGACCTTCTCGGTGGCGAACGACGTGGCGAAGTATTTCGCGATCATCCCGGCGATGTTCGTCGCGCTCTATCCGGGGCTCGGCGTGCTCAACGTGATGCGGCTCGGCTCGCCCGAAAGCGCGATCCTGTCGGCGATCATCTTCAACGCGATCATCATCCCGATGTTGGTGCCGCTCGCGCTGAAGGGGGTGGCGTATAAGCCGATGGCTGCTGGGCCGCTGCTTGCGCGGAACCTCGCCGTGTATGGTCTGGGGGGGCTGATCGCGCCGTTCGTGGGGATCAAGCTGATCGACCTTCTGGTCGGCGCCTTGGGGCTGGCATGATGGCCAAGCCTGACACGTCGTGCGTGCATGCACTCTTACACCAGCACCCAGCACCACCCCGGCGAAGGCCGGGGCCCAAGTGGGAAGGTCGCGGTAACGAAGCGCAACTCGAGTTGGCGACGTTTCCCAATTGGGCCCCGGCCTTCGCCGGGGTGGAGCTAGGGGGGAAGGTGCAAGGTGCGCCCTCAACCGCCCTCACCGCAAAGAATTGTTCACCCGCGAAGGCGGGTGCCCAGACTGTGTCCCCGCCTTCGCGGGGACACATGGAGACGACAGAATGACCTCCGATTTCACCTCCGCCCTCCGCCCGGCGTTCGTCATGACGATCCTGTTCGCGCTGCTCCTCGGGATCGTCTATCCCCTCGCCATGACCGGGATCGGACAGGCCATCTTCCCCGCGCAAGCGAACGGCAGCCTCATCATGGCCAACGGCAAGGCGATCGGCTCGACCGTCGTCGGCCAGGCCTTCACCACCGACCGCTATTTCCAGACGCGTCCGTCTGCAGCGGGCAAGGGCTATGACGGATTGGCCTCCTCGGGCTCGAACTACGGCCCGACCAGCCAGGCGCTCGTCGATCGCACCAAAGCCGATGTCGCCAAGCGCCGCGCAGAAGGCGTGACCGGGCCACTGCCGGCCGATCTCGCCACCGCATCGGGTTCGGGTCTCGATCCCGACCTGTCGCCAGCCTCGGCCTATGCCCAGGTCGCCCGCGTCGCCCGCACCCGCGGTCTGCCCGCCGACAAGGTCCGCGCGCTGGTCACCGCCAACGTCGACGGCTCGCTGCTCGGCATCCTTGGCGAGCCACGCGTGAACGTCTTCGCCCTCAACCGCGCCCTCGACGCAACGCGTTGAACGACGACACGCGACCATCACCCGAGGCCCTTCTGCGACAGGCGTCGCAGGAGGGTCGCGGCCGTCTGAAGATCTTCCTCGGCGCCGCCCCCGGTGTCGGCAAGACGTACGAGATGCTCTCCGAAGGCGCCGAACGCCGTCGTGCGGGCGTTGATGTCGTCATCGGCGTGGTCGAGACGCACGGTCGCGCCGAAACCGAAGCGCTCACGCGGGGCCACGAGATCGTCGCGCGCAAGCCGATCCCGTACGAAGGCCGCACGCTCGACGAGATGGACCTCGACGCGATCCTCGAACGCGCGCCGAAGCTCGTGCTGGTCGACGAACTCGCGCATACCAACGCGCCCGGCAGCCGCCACCCCAAGCGCTACCAGGACGTCGAGGAGCTGCTCGCCGCGGGTATCGACGTCTATTCGACGATCAACATCCAGCACATCGAGAGCCTCAACGACGTCGTCGCCTCGTTCACCCGCGTCCGCGTCCGCGAGACCGTCCCCGACAGCATCGTCGAAGCCGCCGAGATCGAAGTCGTCGACATTCCGCCCGACGAACTGATCGAGCGACTGAAGGCAGGGAAAGTTTATCTCCCCCACGAAGCCACGCGAGCCCTCGCGCACTTCTTCTCGAAGTCCAACCTGTCGGCCTTACGCGAACTCGCGCTCCGCCGCGCCGCGCAAGCCGTCGATGCGCAGATGCTCGAACACGTCCGCGCACTCGGCGTCGGCGGCACCTGGGCCGGCGGGGAGCGGATCGTCGTCGCGATCAGCGAACTGCCCGGCGCGCTTGGCCTCGTCCGCGCCACCAAGCGGATCGCCGACGCGATGCACGCGCCCTGGACCGCGGTGTATATCGAGACACCCCGCGCACAGACCTTCGGCGAGGCCGAGCACCGCCAGCTCGCCGCGGTCTTCAACCTGGCGACGCAACTCGGTGGCGACGTCGCGACCGTCCCCGCGACGTCGGTGGTCGACGGCCTGAAGACATTCACGGCCGAGGCGCGCGCGACGCAGCTGGTCGTTGGCAAGTCCACCCGCTCGCGCTGGTTCGAACTGCGTCACGGCTCGGTCGTCGACCAGATGGTCCGCGAGTCGCCCGGGATCGCCGTCCACGTCCTGCCGATGGACCCAGCCACCGCACCCCGAGGCACGCGCGCGCGGACCGGCGGTTGGGGCAGCAAATCCGGCTACGCCTGGACGACGGCGATGGTCGCGGGCGTCACCGGCGTCGCGAGCGCGCTGTTCCACATCCTCAACCTGGGCAATGTCGCGCTGCTGTACCTGCTTCCGGTGATGGCCGCGGCGAGCCTGTTTGGCCTCCGCACCGGGCTGTTCGCAGGCGTGGTGTCGTCGATCGCGTACAACTTCTTCTTCCTGCCGCCGACAGGCACGCTGACGATCAACAATCCCGAGAACGTGATCTCGATCCTCGTGCTGCTCGGCATCGCGTTCGTGACGAGCCAGCTCACATCGCGGGTCCGCGCACAGGCCGACATCGCCGCCGCCAGCGCGCGCACCAACGCCGCGCTCGCCGGCTTCCTGCGCCAACTGACCTCGCTCAACGAGCCGGTCGCGCTCGCCCGAGCGATTTGCGAGGAAATCGGGCGGTTGTTCGGTGTGCGGGCCGTGATCCTCGTCGCAGAGGACCCTGGTCTTGCGGTGCAGGCGGCGAACGGCGCGGACTACCGGCTCGAGACAATGGAGATGGCGGCCGCGCAATGGGCCTACGACACGGGCGCACCGGCCGGCCGCGGGTCGAGCACGCTGGCAGCGTCGGAGTGGTTTTTCCAGCCGCTGCGCTCGGGCGAGCGGACGCTGGCGGTGCTTGGGTTGGCTCGGGAAGCGGGTGGGGATCCGGTGCGATCGGACCAGTTGCCGTTGCTGATGAGCCTCGTCGATCAGGCGTCGCTGGTGCTCGAACGCGCGCGGCTGGAGGTCGAGATGCGCGACGTCGATGCGGTGCGCGAGCGTGATCGGTTGCGGCAGGCGTTGCTGTCGTCGGTCAGCCACGACCTGCGTACGCCGCTGACCTCGGTGATGGCGGCGGCGGCGGAATTGCACCGCGGCGTCACGCCCGAGCTGATCGACACGATCGAGACAGAGGCGGCGCGACTCAATCGGTTCGTTGGCAATCTGCTCGACATGGCCCGCGTCGAAGCGGGCGCGCTCCGGCTGCGGTTGGAGCCGACCGACCTCACCGATGCGGTGGCGGGCGCGGTGCATGACACGAAACGTGTGCTCGAAGGTCATGCGATCGAGCTCGACGTCGCGCCGAACCTGCCGTTGGTCCGTGTCGATCCGCAACTGTTGCATCATTGTCTGCTCAACCTGCTCGACAATGCTGGCCGCTACGCCGACCCCGGCACGCCGATCCTCGTCCGGGCTGAACACCGCTTCGGGATGCTCCGCCTGTCGGTGATAGACCAGGGACCGGGCCTACCACCCGGCCGCGAAAAGGAGGTGTTCGAGACGTTCCGCCGCCTCGAAGGCTCCGACCGCGCGATCGGCGGCACCGGGCTCGGGCTTGCGATCGTGAAAGCGTTCGCCGAAGCGATGGGCATGACCGTCGAAGCCAGCAACCGCGAGGACCTGACGGGCGCGCAGTTCAGCCTGTGCTTCCCCGTAGCCCTGCTCGTCCGCGACACCGATGGAGCGAATCTATGAGCGCGCAAACGGTCCTGATAGTGGACGACGAACTGCACATCCGGCGGCTGTTGAAGAACACGCTCGAACGCGCGGGGTACGGCGTCGAGGAGGCAGTCGATGCGCGCGAGGCGCTGCGGATCGCGGGGAGCCGGCCGTTGACGGCGGTGCTGCTGGACCTGGGGTTGCCCGATCGCGACGGGCTCGAACTGGTGCCGCTGCTGAAGAAGCTCGGCGATCCGATCATCCTCGTCGTCTCCGCGCGCGAGGCGACCGACCAGAAGGTGGCGGCGCTCGATCTCGGGGCCGAGGATTACGTCACGAAGCCGTTCGATACGGAGGAGTTGCTCGCCCGCCTCCGCGTCGCGCTGCGCGGGCGAGGGGAGGCGACATCGCGGCCGACGGTCCTGCGTGCGCATGGGGTGGAGATCGATTTCCAGCACCGGCTGGTCCGCCGCGGGAATGAGGAAGCGCATCTGACGCGCAAGGAGTTCGACGTGCTGTCGGCGCTTGCGGCACATCCGGGGCGAGTAGTGACGCATCAACGGATCCTCGAGGCGGCGTGGCCGACTGATCACGACCGGCGGATCGAATATCTGCGAATCGTGGTGCGGAATTTGCGGCAGAAGCTGGAGGGGGCGGGGGGAGTCGGCACGGTGATCGCGAACGAGCTCGGGATCGGATACCGGTTGCTGGTCGACTCCTAGCGCTTCCCAGGCAGGTAGCATGTTTCCCCGCGAAGGCGGGGACCCAGTCTGGGCTCCCGCCTTCGCGGGAGAGCAAGGAAGCGCTCCGCTCATAATTTCGCGCCCAAACCGTCACCCCAGCGAAAGCTGGGGTCTCCAACCACGCGTCGCCCCTGCTGCGCGAGGTCCCGGCTTTCGCCGGGATGACGGGGTTGCGCACTATGCGAACACTATGGCTTCCCCGCAAAATCGATCTCGAAGGCTTATGAGGCAAGCGATAGCTCAAGCGTCGCATGACCGACGCTCGCCGCCTCCGCACCGATCTCAGCCTCCGCGTGAGCGGAATCCTGTTGCTCGCGATTGCCGTCATCGCGATCCAAACGCTCACCCGGCTCCACCCGGCAACCGGCGCGCTGGCGTTCCTGCTCGCCATGATCGGCTTCGTCTGCGCGAGTGTCGGTGCGATGCTGGTCGTCGTCGGCGGCCATATCCACGACCCAGTCAGGATCAGTGCCCGCTGGCAACGCGCGGCGCGACGGGCCGCGCCCTAGTCGGGGCGTGTCGACGCGCGTGGAACGTGTGCCTATGCTACCGCATTGCAGCATAATGACGACGAGGGAGCGCTCTGCATGATCGGTCGACGCGAAGTAGTTACCGCGCTGGGTCTGTTGGGTGTCGTCCCGCAGGCCCTCGCTGCGATGCGCACGGTGCCCGGCAAGGCCGAGCCGTTCTCGTGGGAGGCGCTGCAGGCGCGCGCCGCGACCCTCGCGACCAAGCCGTACAGCGCGCCCGCCAAGGTCGCCGCCGCCGAGGCGATCGATTACGACAAGGTCGGCAGCATCCGCTTCCGCGCGGACAAGACGCTCGCCGGTGGGATCCGCCTGTTCCCGCTCGGTCGCTATGCGCCGATGCCGGTCGCGATCAACCTCGTCGAGAACGGTCAGGCGCGTCGCATCGAGTTCTCGCGCGACCTGTTCGAGGCCGAAGAAGGCCACGCCGCTGCGCTCGGTATCGCCGGCTTCCGCGCAATGGCACCGGGGGGGACCAGCGACTGGATGGCGTTCCAGGGCGCGTCCTATTTTCGGACCGCCGGCGCGCAGGACCAGTACGGCCTGTCGGCACGCGGCCTCGCGATCAACACCGGGCTGCCGGGCCGCGAGGAATTTCCCGACTTCACCGAATTCTGGATCGAGCGGACCGGCGCGGACGCGTACACGATTTATGCGCTGATGGACGGCGCGAGCGTTACCGGCGCGTACCGCATCCAGTCGCGGCACGTTGCAGGTGCGGGCGTCGAGCAGCAGGTTTCGTCCGTGCTCAACGTCCGCCGCGACATCGAGCGGCTCGGCATCGCGCCTGCGACCAGCATGTTTTGGTACGGTGAGGGCAATCGCGCCGCCGCGGTCGACTGGCGTCCCGAGATCCATGATTCGGACGGTCTGGCGCTGCTCACCGGCGCTGGCGAACGCATCTGGCGGCCGCTCAACAATCCGCCGCACGATACGCTCGACAGCTTCGCGGACCAGGCGCCCAAGGGCTTCGGGCTGATCCAGCGCGACCGGAATTTCGATCATTATCAGGACGACGGCGCGTTCTACGATCGCCGGCCGAACCTGTGGGTCCAGCCGCAGGGCGACTGGGGCAAGGGCGCGGTGATGCTGTATGCGTTCCCGACCAACAGCGAGACGGTCGACAATGTCGTGTCGTTCTGGACGCCTGCCGCGCCCGCCAAGGCCGGTCAGCGGTTGCAGTTCGATTATAGCCTTTCGTGGCAATCCGCCGATCCGACTGCTGTCGCCAGCGCTGCGCATGTCGTCGACTGCTGGCAGGGTGTCGCGGGCAGGCCGGGCGCGGAACCGGTCAAGGGTGCGCGGAAACTGGTGGTAGATTTCGTCGGGACCGGTCTTGCCGGTCTCGATCGACAGAGCGGCGTAACCGCCAAGATCGACGTCGTCCGCGGCAAGGTGCTCGCCAACGCCGCCTATCCGGTCGTCGGCCAGAAGAACCGCTGGCGCGTCACCGCCGACGTCGCCCCCGACGCACAGGGCCCCGCCGACGTCAGGCTGTTCCTCACGCGCGGCGGGCGCGCGCTCAGCGAAACCGTCCTGACCCCGATCTTCTGATGTCCGCGCTTCCCATGATGCCGGGCGAAACGCCGATCGAGATGCCGCCGCAGCGTTTCGACGGTCCGCCGCCACCCTGGTCCGCGCCCGAGCCCGGCCCCGGCATGGTGGTGTCGTCCGACGACATGCTCGCGCGCCGCATTCTCCTCGTGCTGATGACCGGGCTGCTGGCAACCGCGGCGTCGTCGGCGGTGCAGGAATCGCTGCTCGCCGACGGATTGAGCTTCTGGGACGCAGCGTTGCTCGCGCTGTTCTTCCCGCTGTTCGCGTGGATCGCGTTCGGATTCATGAACGCTGCGATCGGCTTCGTGCTGCTAATGACCGGCGGCCATCCGGGGTTCGTCCCGACGCCGCGCCAATCAGAGCCGCTTGAGGGCCGCACCGCGATCCTGATGCCGGTCCACAATGAGGACATCGATGCGGTGTTCGAGCGGATCGCGTGGATGGCGCGCGCGATCGCCGCCGGCGGTGTCGCCGACCGGTTCGATATCTTCATCCTGAGCGATTCCGGCGAAGCGGCGGAAGCGGCCGAGGTCGCGGCGTGGGAGCGCCTCGCGCCGACGCTCGACTGCGCGCTCTATTACCGGCGCCGCACCGTGAACGTGGGGCGCAAACCCGGTAACGTCGCCGAGTGGATCCGGCGGTTCGGCGGCGGTTATCGCTACATGCTGATGCTCGACGCGGACAGCCTGATGGGCGGCAACACGATCATCGGCATGGCGCAGGTGCTCGAACGGCGGCCTGCGGTGGCGCTGCTCCAGACCGTGCCGGCGGTGATCAATGGCGTGACGTTCTTCCAGCGCTGGATGCAGTTCGCTAGCCGCTTGTACGGTCCGATCTCCACCGCCGGGCTGGTCTGGTGGTCGGGCTCGGAGGCGACGTTCTGGGGGCATAATGCGCTGATCCGGATCGAGGCGTTCGCGTCGAGTTGCGGGCTTCCCGATCTTCCTGGCCGCGCGCCGTTCGGCGGCGTCATCATGAGCCACGACATGGTCGAGGCGGCGCTGCTCCGTAGGCGCGGCTGGCGCGTGCACATGCTGATGACCGAGGAGACGTTCGAGGAATATCCACCGACGCTGATCGATGCGGCGGTACGCGACCGGCGCTGGGCGCAGGGGAACATCCAGCATCTCAGCCTGCTGACCTCATCGGGGTTCCACTGGATCAGCCGGCTGCAATTGCTGATGGGGGCGTCGGCGTTCATCACCTCGCCGGTGTGGCTGCTGATGATCGCGACGAGCGTGGTTCAGGCGCTGATCGGCGAGCGCAACATCGTCGAGGCGCAGACTTCGCTGCAGGTGCTGTTCGTCACGCTGTTGCTGCTGTTCGGGCCGAAGCTGTTGAGCGTGATCTGGGCGTTCTCTAA
This sequence comes from Sphingomonas sp. Leaf230, assembly GCF_001421745.1. Taxonomy (GTDB): domain Bacteria; phylum Pseudomonadota; class Alphaproteobacteria; order Sphingomonadales; family Sphingomonadaceae; genus Sphingomonas. The sequence continues at coordinate 93,503 of NZ_LMKW01000012.1, forward strand.
TGCGGAGCGGCGCGCCGGGTTCGGCGGACGGCGCGGGATCGTGCGGTCGGTGCTGATCGACGTGCCGTTCTCGATGCTGTCCGCGCCGGTGATCGCGCTGACCCAGACGATGGATCTTGTGGGGATACTGATGGGGCGGAAGTCCGGTTGGGCACCGCAGAACCGTGACGCGCACGAACTGTCGCTGGCGGACGTGATGCCGCGGTATCGCTGGCATGTCGGGGTGGGGGTCGCGTTGTTGCTCGTGACGCCGTTCGCGCCGGTCACTGCGGCGTGGCTCGCGCCGGTGACGCTCGGGTTGTTGCTGAGTCCGTTCCTGACGATGTTGACGGCGAGCGAGAAGGCGGGGCGGTGGGCGCTGTCGCACGGCATGTTCGTCGAGCCGGGCGAGCATGTATCGGTGCTGTCGCGACCGTCGCTGCCGGCGACGCAGGTCTGACGCCGATTACTTCCCCCCTCCCTGGAAGGGAGGGGCCGGGGGTGGGTCGGTTTCCGTATCGGCGAACGGTCGCGGCACAAGCTGGCCTACCCACCCCCAACCCCTCCCTTTCAGGGAGGGGGGCAGGTTGGTCCTGCTATGCCCGGTGTCCGCTCAACTCCGCCCCCGCATCCACCGCGAAACGTCGGTTCCAGATCGTCGCTGAGGCAGACACTGCGGTTACCACCAGAAACGCCAACGTGAAGTCCGTCAGCGCCGGCCGCGTCGCACCCGTGCCGAGCATCCCGACGTGCAGCGCCGCCGCCCCGACGCAGATGCCGAGCGACAGCATCAGTTGCTGGAACGTCGCGTAGAAGCTGGTCGCGCTGCTCATTCGCGACGACGGGATCTCGTCATACGCGATCGTGTTGTACGCCGAGAACTGGAACGACATGAAGAATCCGGAGATCATCAGCACGCCGAAGATCACCGGGATCGGCCAGTCGGGGCGGAAGAGGCCGGCGACTGCGTAGCCCGAACTCGCGCACAGTCCGCCGACGATCAGGCTGTTGCGGAACCCGAAGCGTCTGAGCACGCGTGGGGCCAGGCTCTTCATCATCAACGAACCGATCGCGCCGGCAATCGTGATCGCACCGCTCGCCGCCGCGGTCATCCCGAACCCAAGCTGGAGCATCATCGGCAACAGGAACGGCTGTGCGCCCTGCGTGATGCGGGTCAGCGATCCGCCGATCACCGACAGCCGGAAGGTCGGGATCCGCATCAGCGACAGGTCGAGGATCGGATCGCTGCGATGCTTCGCGTGGCGGATATAGGCCACGCCTGCGACCAGCCCGACCGCGATCAGGACGATCGCGCGCGACAGTTCGCCAGTCCGGCTGGTCATCTCGAACCCGAACAACAGGCAGCCGAGCGACACGCCAGACAGGATGAAGCCGGGCACGTCGAAGCGCGCGGGTTTGTCCTCGCGGACCTCGCCGATGAAGCGCGTTACCAGGATCACGCCGAGCAGGCCGATCGGGACGTTTAGGTAGAAGATCCAGCGCCAGTCGAGATAGGTGACGATCGCGCCGCCGACCGGGGGGCCCAGGATCGGGCCGATCAGCGCGGGCATGATGAGCCACGACATCGCCTGGACCATGTCCTCCTTGGCGACGCTGCGGAGCAGGACGAGGCGGCCGATCGGGATCATCATCGCGCCGCCGAGCCCTTGCAGGAAGCGCGCGACCATCATGAAAGGCAGGCTGGTCGCCTGGCCGCAGAGCATCGATCCGCCGACGAAAATGAGGATTGCCGCGCGGAAGATCGTCCGCGAGCCGAACCGGTCCGCGAGGCGCCCGCTCGCGGGAATGAAGATCGCGAGCGCCAGCAGGTACGAGGTCAGCGCCGAACTCATGCTGGTCGCGGGCACGCCGAAATCGCGTGCCATCGTCGGCAGCGCGGTGGCGAGCACGGTCGAGTCCATCTGCTCCATGAACAGCGCGCAGGCGATGATCAGCGCGGTGACGCGGTAGTTGCTCGGCGTGTGCGGTACCGCGTCCGGGTCCTTGGCGACGCGCGCGATCGTGTCGGCGGCGGGCATGATGCCGTCGCGGATTTCGCTGTTGATCGACGCCAGCCCGCGGCGACGCAGCCTCAAGTCTGCCACCCCCCGCCGAGCGCCTTGAACACATCGACCTGGCGATCGACCAGCAGCGCGTCGGACGCGGCGAGGTTCGCCTGCGCGGTGGTCAGCGCCGCTTGCGCGGTCAGCAGCGAGAGGAAGTCTGTGCGGCCGAAACGGTAGAGCGTACCGGCCTGGTCCGCGGCGCGCGCGGCGCTGGACTGCGCGCGGCGGAGCGCGGCGTTGCGGTCGCCTTCGCGGGCATAGGCGGAGAGTGCGGTCTCAGTCTGGCGGAGCGCTTCGAGCGTGGTCGAGTCGAACTGCGCGAGCGCCTGGTCCGCGGTGGCGCCGGCCTGGGCGATCTGCGCGCGGATGACCGGGCGGTTGGGGAAGCTCCAGCTGATCAACGGTCCAAGCCCGAGATGGAACGCGTTAGTCGAGCCAAGCGAGGAGATCGGCCCGGTGAACCCGGCCGAGCCGCCGAGGCTTACTTGCGGATAGAGATTGGCGGTCGCCACGCCGATCCGCGCAGTGGCGGCGGCGAGCGAGCGTTCGGCCTGGCGGATATCGGGGCGGCGCAGGATCAACGCGGTCCCGTCGCCGATCGGCAGCGGCCGGGTTAGCGCCGGGGGCTTCGCACAGGTCGCGACGTCCCTGGGATAGTCGGCGGGCGTGCGGCCCATCAGCGTGGCAAGACGGTAGAGCGCGGCGGTGCGCGTCGCTACCTGTGACGGGATTAGCGCCTCGCTCTGGTCGACCGCGGTGCGCGCGCGCGTCACGTCGAACGCGGTGCCGCGCCCGCCGCGTTGCAAGCGCTGCGTGACGTTCAGCGTCTGGCGTTGCAGCGCGAGGATGCGGTTGTTCGCGGCCAGCACCGAGTTGGCGGTGCAGGCGGTAGCGTAGCTGCGCGCGGTCTCCGCGGCGACGGTCACGCGGACGTTGTCTCGCGCGGCGGCGACGGCCTTGGCATCGCCTTGTGCCGCCTCGATCGCGCGGCGGATGCGGCCCGACAGGTCGAGCGGATAGGCTAGCGTGATGCCGAGGTTGTAGTCGAGCGTGCCGGGCAGGTTGCCGCCGGTCGTGTAGGGGCGGTCGAGTGATGTGCCGCCGCCGAGGACGGTCGACAGCGTTCGGCCAGCCGCGACTTCGGCGACGACCGCGTCTGCGCGGCGCAGGTTGGCGTCGGCGGCGCGGAGATCGGTGTTGGCGGCGAGCGCTTCCGTGACGAACGCGTCGAGGCGGGCGTCGCCGTAGAGTTGCCACCAGTGGTCGGGGAGGGGGGTGTCGGCGAACGCTTTTTCTTTGCCGCTGTCGAATGCGCCTTGGGCGGAGGGGCGGTTGACGACTGCGGACTCGGGGAGGGCGTAGTTCGGGCCGGCGGTCGTGCAGGCAGCGAGGGCAAGCGCGAATGCTGCCGCAACTGCTCCCCTCCCTGCAAGGGAGGGGCTGGGGGTGGGTTGGCCTGCTTGAGGCACAACGGTGCGGTTTTGCGGACGCCGACCCACCCCCAGCCCCTCCCTTCCAGGGAGGGGGGAAGAAGGGGCGGTGCCTAGCGACGTGAGATGGCGACCGAACATCATGCCGTCGTCCCCGGTGCGACGCGCGGCTGGACCGTCACCGTCGCCGTGCGGCCGACGATCAGCTGCGTCCCCTTCGGCACGCTGGTCAGCTTGACCCGCACCGGGATACGCTGCGCCAGTCGCACCCAGTTGAACGTCGGGTTCACGTTCGGCAGCAGGTTCGTCGTGTTGGTCCGCTCGCTGTCGTTGATCCCAGCCGCAATGCTGTCGACGCGGCCGTGCAGCGCCTGTGGCTCGCCCATCAGGTGGACGACCACCGGATCGCCGACCCGGATGCTGCCAAGCTTGGTCTCTTCGAAATAGCCCTCGACGCGGAGCGAGTCGGTGTCGACCAGCGCCATCGCCTGCGCGCCCGTCGCGATATAGTCGCCGGGGTGGAGATCGAGGTTGGTGACGATCCCGTGCACCGTCGCACGCACCGTCGTCCGCGCGAGGTTCAGCGCCGCGGTCGAGCGTGCGCTCTGCGCTTGCGCCAGCGCCGCCGACGCGGTGGCGACGCGCGCGACGTTCTGCTCGTGCGTTTCCTTTGCCACCAGATCGCCGAGCGCCAGGTCACGCTGCGCCTCGCGCCGTGCCTGCAATAGCGTCGCGCGTGCGCTCGCGATCGACGCGTCGGACTGCGCTAGCGTCAGCTGGAAGCGTGGGCGATCGACCACGAACAGAACGTCGCCGGGCTTCACCGCCTGGTTGTCGTGCACCGCGACCTGTGTGACGAGGCCGGCGACGTCGGGCGTCACGCGGACGATATCGGCGCGGATATGCCCGTCGCGCGTCCACGGATCGGTCTCGTACCGCTTCCACAGCCACAGTGCGACCAGCACCGCTAGCGCGACGATGATCAGCGTGACGGCCGAGCGACCCAGCGGGGCGAACAGCGACTTGAGGCGGGAAGAGGTCATGCGGAAGGTCCGGTCAGCAGGGCGAGCAGCCCGAGGATGAGGATGAACAGCGCAAGGTCGACGAGCGGTCGATACGTCACCACGCGGTAGGCGCCGGCGAACGCGAGTAGCCGCGTGGCGATGCCGGTCAGGATGACGGCGGCGACGGCGAGCAGCAGGATGCTCGGCAAGTAGACGCCGCCGATCGAGATTTCGCCGGTCATGCGGCTGCTCCATACGCTGGTGCCGACGGGAAAAGATTACGGCGTAGCGAGGTCAGCGCGAGCACGCCGGTGCGGTGGCGATCGGGCGTGCTGGTCGCGAAGCCTCTCATCGCGGCGTCGATTCCGGCGAGCAGGTCGGGTTCGGGTGGCGCGGGCTCATCCGGACGTAACGCACGGTAATGCGCGCCGATACCACGAAGGACCGGCGTGATCACCGCGGCCTCGTCGGGGGAGCCATTCATCCGCAACTGCTTGAGTTCGCCGACCGCGACGCCGACACGCAGGTCGGTCAACGCGTCGAGCAACGGCTTGCCCGGATCCTCGCCCTGCAACGCAAGGCGCGGGGCGAGCAGGCCGATGCGGTCGAGCATCCGGGCGATCCAGCCGGCGGCATCGGGGCGGCTCATCGAGTCGCTGCGCGCCGCCAGTTCGCGCCAGCCTGCGCGGATCAATCGCCGCGCGCTGGTGTCCGCGCCGATCGTCTGGAACAGGCCGACCGTGACGACCGCGAACAGCGTGCCGATCAACTGCGCGATGCCGCCATTGAGGAACGCGTCGAAGCTGCCGCCGAACCGGTCGTTGAGGCCGACCGTGTTCAGCGCGCCGAGCAACCCGCCGAGCGTCATCAGCAAGGTCGCTGGACGGGCGAGAAACATCCCTCCGATCAGCATCGGCGGTGCGAGCACGGCGGCAAGCGTCACGAAATCGGTCACGCGCGGCAGGATGGCGAAGGCGTAGACGGCGGATATGACCAGCCCGATGATCGTGCCGTAGAAGAACGCCAGGATCGATGGTGCGGGGTCGTCGCTGTTGCCGAACAGCGCGCAGCACACGCCCGCGATCAGCACCGCGCCCGCCCCGTCCGACCAGCCCGTACCGATCCAAAAGACGCAGCCGAGCAGGATGGTCGCGACGGTGCCGGCGGCGGCGCGGAGTGCGATACCCCGGTCGCGGTGAAGCGGTCGCTTGGCGATTCGGGCGAGCAGCCGTGCGACCGCAGGCGTGACCGGTGCGCGCGATGGCGAGCGCATCTGGTCGCGCAGGTCGCGCGCGTTACGGTGCGCGTCGACCAGTTCGCCAAGCCGCGCGAGGAGGCTGAGCCGCAACGCATCGCGCCAGATGAGCGTGTCGCCCACCACCGGCTCGAGAACGCGGGCGCGTTCGATCAAGGCGTCTGCGGTCGGGCCGCGGTCGGCCACGGGCGGCGGATCGCGCAGCCATTCGCGGACGTCCTCGATCAACGCGAGCGCTTCGGGGCGAGGCGCATCTGCACCGCGCTTCAGCTCGACGATCCGGTCGTCGACCGCGCTTGCCAGGGGCAGCAGCATCGACAACTCCGCCTGCAACGCACGCAGCGTCCGCGTACGGGGCAGCAGGCGCGCGGTGTCGAATGGCAGGTGGATGGACAACTGATGAAGCTCGTTGATGTCGAGCGCGAGGCGCCGCCGATCGCGGTCGAGTGCGGCATCGGATGCTCCCGCCAGCGAATCGCGCGACCAGCGCTCGGCATCGGCCAGGATCGCGTCGATCCGCGCGAGCAGCGTCGCGGTCACGGTCTGCGGGAAGACGAAGCCGTGGACCAGGCTCCCGCACAGGATGCCGATCGTGATCTCCTGCACGCGCAAGGCGGCGATCGTGAACACCGCACCCGGAGTCGTGACCGACGGAAATCCGATGATGCTGGCCGTATAGCCTGCGAGCAGGAACAGGTACGCGCGCGGCGTCCGGTCGAGCAGCGAGATATACAGGCACAGCCCGAGCCACAGCGCCAGGCCGAGCGAGAGAAGCTCGGGCGCGTTGACCAGATTCGGTACCAGCACCACCGCGGCAGCCGCGCCCAGCACCGTACCGGCGACGCGGAACACCGCCTTCGACAGCACCGCGCCCGCCAGCGGCTGCGCGACGATGTACGACGTCGTCACCGCCCAATAAGGACGCGTCAGACCGATCCTGAGCGCGATGTAATAGGCCAGGAACGCGGCGATCAGGCATTTGACCGAGAAGAGCGCTTCCTTCCCGCCGAACCGGGTGAGGTTCATCGTGCCGGGCTCATCGCGCGTGATCCGCCGTGAACCGCGCGCCGAGCCGCTCCGCGACGTGCAACGCGGTGGCGAGATCGTCGTCGGACACGTCGTCGAGCATCCCCGCGCGCAGGCTGGCGAACTTGGCCTCGATCGTGGTGACGAGCGTACGGCCGCGATCGGTCAGGCGAATACGGCTGACGCGTGCGTCGGCGGGGTCGCGGCGACGCTCGACGAGGTTGGCGGCCGACATCTGGTCGATCGAGCGGACCAGCGACGCCTGCGTCACGTCGAGCTGCTGCGCGAGGTCGGTCTGGCGCACATCGTCGCCGAGCCTCCCGACCTGGACGAGCGCCCAGCCGGTCGACGCCGACACGTTCATGTCGCGCAACGCCCGATCTGCTGCCCGCCGCCACATCTTTGCGAGCGGCAGAAGGGTGCGAGCGTAGGACGACTCGAGGATGGCGCGGGGGGAAGTCATTAGCATGCTAAGTAATGGCGATCGTGTCTGCTGCAATGCGGAATCGAACCATGACGGAAATGTTAGAAACCGGTCTCGCTAAATTGGTACCACCCCGGCGGAGGCCGGGGCCCAACTGGAGAGGTTGCGGTAACGGAGGGCCGGACTCCGTTATCAACGTTCCCCAATTGGGCCCCGGCCTCCGCCGGGGTGGTACCGGGTGGGGTAAACGTCGTTACTCGACCGCCAGAATCACGTGGCTGGCCTTGATCAACGCCAGTGCTCGCGTGCCGATCTGCATGTCGAGCGCCTCGGCACTTTCCTTGGTCAATGTGGCGGTCAGCGTCTTGCCGAGCGTCAGTTCCAGCGTCACTTCGCTCGAAATCGCGCCGTCCTCACGCGCGATTACGGTCCCCGTCAGCGTGTTGCGGGCCGACGTCCGCAGGCTCTCGTCACCGCGCGCGAGGATCACGAAGCTCGACTTGATGAGCGCGAGCGCGGTCGCGCCCGGCACCAGTCCCAGATCCTCGGCACTGCCGCGCGTGATCGTCGCGACGATCTCCACGCCATCCGCCACCGCCAGCGTAACCTCGGCATCGATCGTCCCCGGCGTCACGCGCGACACGGTGCCGCGCAACACGTTGCGTGCGCTCGTCTTCATTCCGATTCCCCATAGCAAGGGCTTCAGCGACAGCCCGTTCGACACGCTGGCCTCGATCCGCGCCATCGCGCTCGCGAGTTCGGCTTCGGCGACCGCATAACCGTCGAGCACCGCGACGCCCGCCTCGGTGATCGGGCTCGCACCGCCGTCCTTGCCGCCCGCCGCGGGGAGCACGAGCGGGCGGTCGAACAGATTGTTCATCACCTGCACCGCGTCCCATGCCGCCTTGTAGCTCAGCCCGACGACCTTGGCCGCGCTGGTGATCGAGCCGCCGTCGCGGATCGCGCGCAGCAGCGCGATCCGGTCGGCGCCGACGCGGCCGGTCTGGTCCTTGGCGAGCAGGATCGTGGCGTGGAGGGCGGGGTCCGGCGGTAGCGTCATGGCCCCCCTCATACCTACTGCTTGATGCGGAAGGTAAGCCCGATCGTGCGCGGGTCGCTCGGCGTGGCGAGGATCAGGCCGGAATTGCCCGCCTGGATCGTCACGTTCTGGATGTAATCCTTGTTCAGCAGGTTGCGCGAGAACACCGCGAGTTCCCAGCCCTGCTTCGAGCGGAAGCCGATGCTGCCGTTGACGATCGTGTAGCCTTGGATGACCGTGAACGCCGAACCCGACGGGTCGCCGAACTGGCGCGTGCGGGTGTTCGAGTCGACGTGGACGAAACCGCTGCCGATGTCGGCGATCGGCTGGTTGTAGTCCGCGCCGAGCGTGTACGACCACCGCGGCAGGCTCGACAGTCGCTGCCCGCTGAGATCGCAGAACGCGGCCGTATTGAAGATCCGCTCGATCGGGCAGGGCGCTGCCGGGTAGGAATTGAACTTGCCGTCCGCATAGGCGACGCTGCCGCGCAGCGACAGGTTGCGGGTGACGAGCGCGGTCGCGTCAGCCTCGAACCCGCGCACCGTCACCTTCGGGATATTGGCGAGGTACGTGCGCAACGCGGCGGCGGCGCGGGTGTCGGTGACGTTCGCCTGGAAATCGGTGACGCGCGTGTAATAGCCGTCGACGTTGAAGATCAGGCGATTGTCGAACAGCTGCGTCTTCAGGCCGATCTCGTACGCGGTGTTCTTCTCGGGGCGGACGACGGCCGTGCCGATGGCGGGCTGGTTCTGGTCATTGAGCGGAAGGCCAGACATGTTGATACCGCCCGATTTCTCGCCGCGTGCGTAGCTGGCGTAGGCGAGGACGTTATCGGTCGCCTGGTACGCGATGTTGCCGCGCCCCGTCAGCGCGCCGTCCTTGTCGCTCGCGGCGTAGTTCTGGCCACGCAAGATCGACAGCTTGGCGGCGTTCAGTGCGGCGTTGGTCGTCTGCAAGCCGCCGAAGGTGAAGGTGTCGTATGTCCCCTCCTTTTCCTCATAGGTATACCGGAGCCCGCCGGTCAGGGTGAGGCGATCGACCGGCTTCCAGTTCACCTCGCCGAACGCGGCATAGCTGTCCGAGCGGAAATCGGTGCGGCCGTCGGTGCCGTAGCCGTCGAGCAGGTTGCTGGGTACGGCGGTTGCAGCGGCGCCCGTGCCTGTCGACGTGCCGATCAGGTAGCGTGCAGCGGCGGGGCCGTAGATCGAGATCGGGCGGCCGATCACGCGCTGGCGGAAGAAATAGAGCCCGCCGACGTAGCTCAACCTGTGGTCGCCGTTCGAGGCGAGGCGCAGTTCATGGCTATACTGGTCCTGGCGCGAAGGGATGTGCTGTTCGGTCTGGATCGGGATGCCGGTATAGTCGCGATCGTTGTCGGCGTCCCAGTTCCAGAACCGCCACGCGCTGACCGAGGTGAGCGTCGCCGCCCCGAGGTTCCAGTCCGCGATGACGCCGACGCCGCCTTCGTTGGTATCGACGCCGAGCGCCGCGTCGATGTCGGTCTTGCGGTCGTACGGATTGGTGCTGGGCGGTGCGTAGTTGAACTGCGCGGCAAGGCCGGTCGGGCCGCCGAACTGTCGCGTGGCGGTGCGGAACAGGCGGCCGTCGGTGCCGCTGCCGGGCCGGGTGGCGACGTTGTAATAGACCTGTGTGCAGCAATTGCTCTGGAAGTTGGTGAAGTCGGCGCTGACCTTCACCTGGAACACTTCGGAAGGGCGGAACAGTAGCTGCCCGCGGATCGCCTGGTTGCCGATGGTGTTCTGGTCGCGGCCGGTGACGACGTTATCGATCACGCCGTCGCGGCGCGTGCTGACCACCGACACGCGGCCCGCCAGCGTATCGCCGATGATCGGGCCCGAGACGGCGCCCTTCACCTGGAGGAAGTTGTAGCTCGCATAGCTGATCTCCGCCTCGCCCTGCGTCGTGAAGGTGGGCGCCCGTGTGGTGATGTTGATCGCGCCGGCGGTGGAGTTCTTGCCGAACAGCGTACCTTGGGGGCCGCGCAACACCTCGACCTGCTCGATGTCGCTGAAGTCGAACGCGGCGGTGGCGGGGCGCGCGTGATAGACCTGGTCGACATAATAGCCGACGCCGGGTTCGAGCCCGTCATTGGCCTGGCTGACCGCGACGACGCTGCTGCCGAGCCCGCGGATCGTGAACGCTGTGTTGCGGGGATTGGCCGAGCTGTAGTTCAGCGCGGGGACGAGCTGCGACAGTTGCTGCGTGTTCACGGTGTACGACCGGTCGAGCAGCGCGCCACCGACGACGGACAGCGAGCCGGGGATCTTCTGCGCGTTTTCCGCGCGACGGCGGGCGGTGACGATCACCTCCATCGAGGTGTCCGGGTCGGCACTCGGCTGCGCGACATTGCCCTCGGTGCGGGTCTGTTCCGGATTGGCGGCGCTGGTCTGCGCCTGGGCCATTGTCGGCAGGCATGTCGATGCCAGCAGCACGGCGCTCAGCCGCGCGAAATCATGTCGCCGCATTGTAATTACCCCTTCGTTATATAGTCGAGCTACATAACGAGAAGTTTCGAAACAGATAGAGGGATTTGCGGACGCGTACGTCCCGATACATGCACCACCCCGGCGAAGGCCGGGGCCCAATTGGGGGACGACGCTTGGCAAGCGTCGCGGGCCATTACTGTGACCTTTCCAATTGGGCCCCGGCCTTCGCCGGGGTGGTACGGCGTCAGGCGAGGAGGGCGACGATTTCCGCGGCGATCTCGGCCGGCAAGCGCGATGTTCCGTCGACCACCGTCGACACCGTTGCCCAGCGGCCCAGCAACCCGGCCTCGGCCATCGCTGTGTAATTCGTCCGCACCCGGTCCTGCAGCCCGGTATCCGCTTCGTACGCGTCGAACGCATCGTCGGTGTAGGACCGCTTGCGCTTCTTCAGGATCAGCCCGCGGGCGATCGCGGCGGGGGTGTCGAGATACACCGACAGGTCCGGTTTCGGCAGCGCGAACGAGCCCGTCTCCAGATCGGCGATCCATGCCATCATCGCGTCAGCCTCGTGCCGAGGCACCTGCGCCGCCTGATACGCCATGTTCGACGCGATATAGCGGTCGAATACCACGACCTCGTTCGCTGCCATCGTCGCCATCAGATGGCCATGCGACTCCATCCGGTCGAGCGCGTACAGCACTGCCGCGGCCTTCGGCGACGTGCCGCGCGGCAGCGTGCCCGCCAGCATCGCGCCGAGCGCCCAGCCGCCGACCGTTTCGGTATAGCGGGGGAACGACACGACGTCGGCGGTGCGGCCGGCGGCGCGCAGTTGCTCGACCACCAACGCCGAGGCGGTCGCCTTGCCCGCGCCGTCGGCGCCTTCGATTGCCAGGAGGAAGCTCATGGGAGGGCCCTAGCAAGCCTTACCGGCTCACCAAAGCCTGCAAATCGATCAGCCCGCGCAACAGCGACGTGCCGCCCGGCGACGCGATGTAGCGCGGCGTCCAGTTCGGGCGGAACTTCTCCTTGTACGCGCGCAGGCCGGCAAACCCGTAGAAGCGCTCGCCGTGGCGGAACAGGAACGCCGCCACCTTCGACCAGGTCGGCGACAGCCGCCGCGCCTCGATCCCCGACAGCGGCGCCATCCCGAGCGAGAAATTGCGATAGCCGTGTTCGTGCCCCCACAGCATCAGCCGCGTGAACAGGAAGTCCATGCCCCCCTGCGGCATCGATTCGGCGTGGCGCATCAGGTCGACCGACAGTTCCTGGCCGTTCGGGGTCGCCCAGATATTGGCGAAGGCGACGATGCGTCCCTCGATCCGCACCACCGCGCAGTCGAACTTCGCCATGTATTTGGGCTCGAACCGGCCGACGCTGAAGCTCTTCTCGGCGTGATCCTTGTCGGCGAGCCACCAGTCGGAGATCGCCTGGAGTTCGGGGATGATCGCCGACATCGCGCCGGCCGGCACGACCGCGAACTCCGCGCCCGCCCGCTCGGCGACACGGCTGGCCTTCCGCACGCTCCGCATCTCGGGCGTCTCGAGCGTGAAGCCGTCCAGTTCGACAGTCGCCTCCTCGCCGTATTTGACGAGCTTCAGACCCATCTCGATCGCGATCGGGACGATGCGCAGGCCGATCTGGTACAGCAGCAACCGTCCCTGCGCGGCGTCGGCGCGGGCGCGGATCGCCCATAACAGCTCCGACCATGCCTCGCTCGGCCCGACCGGATCGCCGAGCACGATCCAGCTCGCGCCCTTGACCTGGTACATCAGGAACGCGTCGCCGCTGTCCGAGACCAGGAACCGCTTGTCGCCGGTGAAGGCGAGCATCGCGTCGGTGCGGTCGGCATGCGCGAGCGCGGCGGTTGCGACGTCGTCGGGCAGCATGTCGTGGACCATCGGCACCGGTGCCGCGGCGAACAGTCGCCAGATCGCCGCACCGATCAGCAATAGCCCGACCGCTAGGCTGGTGCGCAGGAAGCGCGAGGCGTTGGCGTTGGTCTCGAACTGCCACCACAGGTCGCTCGAATAGCCGACGCGACGATAGGCGAAGAAGCCGATCAACACCGACAACCCAATTGCGGCGCCGACGCCGACCAGCCATTCGGGCGACAATGGCTCCGCGGTCAGCCGCGTCCGCCGGTAAAACGCCGCGCGCGTCCATTGCAGCGCGGCGGCGGTCAGCAGGAGGATCGTGGCCTCCTCGTAGTCGAGGCCCTTGGCGATCGACAGCAGCGCGCCTGCGACGAGCAACGTCCGCGCGGCCCAGAACGCACCGTCGAGCCGCCGGTACAGGCCGAGCGCGACCAGCAGCAGCATCACACCGACGAGGCTCGCTGCGACATGCGCCATCTCGCTGATCGGCAGTGGGAGGATCGTTGCGAGTGTGTCCATGCGACCCGGCGCAGCGGGGAGCGCGCCCGATACGAGCAGCATAGCGCCGCTCAGGAACACTAGTACGCCCAGCAGCAAGGGGGCCAGCGGCAGCGCGATCGCCAGCGGATCGGTACCTCGCCCACGCCACTGGCGTCCCTCGTGGAACGCCATCAGTACCGCTGCCAGGATCAGCGGCGCGACGTAATAGATGATCCGGTAGGCGAGCAGCGCGGCGAGGACCGTCGCATTGTCCTGCGGCATCGTCGCGATGATCACCGCCTCGAACACGCCGAGCCCGCCTGGCACATGGCTGATCAACGCAACGACGATCGCCACGGCGTAACCCAAGAACAACACCGGATAGAGCTCGGGCGAGGCGTTCGGCAGCAGCACGAACAACGCCGCACTCGCCGCGGCCAGGTCGACCGTCGAGACCAGCAGTAGTGCAATCGCTTGCCGCCAGTTCGGCAGGGGCAGTCGCCAACCGAACAGCCCGATTGATCCGCCATGGCGGTGGCGCAGGACGATCCCCAGCATGACGAGCGGAATGACGATGCCGACGCTGCGCTCGAGCAAAGGCGGCATCGTCCACTTGACGATCGGCAGCGTCCCCGGATGGATCGCCATCGACAGGCACGCGACCGTGATCACCCCCGCCCAGAACGTCACGCCCGCGATCAGGACGACGCGCGCCACGGCGGCTTCGTCTAGCCCGGCGCGGCTATACACGCGGTATCGCGCCGACCCGCCGGTCAGCATGGCCAGCCCGAGATTGTGGCTGATCGTGTAGCTGGTGAACGACGCGACTGCAGCGGTCCGCCACGGCAGCGGATGGCCGATCACTTTCAGTGCAATCGAATCGTAGAAGGTCAACGCGATATAGCTGACGACGGTCAGCCCGATCGCCACCGAGAGCTGCGACCAGCCAAGCGCGGAAAACGCGGCGCGCACTTCGGATAGACGGATTTCGGCAGTCAGCTTGTGGATCGCAGCAAAGCCAAGCACCGCGACGATGAGCACCGCCAGCGCGATTAGCGTGCCCCGGCGATGCGCGATCCAGTCGCGGGTCCGGATGATCAACGGACGAGTCGTCATCGAGTCAACCGCGGTGCCAAGTCTGCGTCTTGCACAGGAACCCGCCGATCAGGCAGCCTTTCACGTCGATCGTATTCGCGTCGACCAGCGTCAGCGTCGACCCGAAGGTGCGGCCCATGTCGGGCACGAAGATCTGGCCCGACCATTTCCTGCGGCCGCTAGGGCGATATTCGCGAAGCAAGGCGGTGCCGATCAGTTTCGGCGTGCCGCCATCGCGTGCGTCGGCCTGCGCCTCGTCGCTGGCGCGCACCACCCAGCCGCACAGCCTATCCCCGCAGGCGCCGGTCTTCACGGCCACGCTGTTCTTCGGATTGTGCCAGATGCCTTCCACGGGGGAAGCAGGGGCCGGGCTGCCCACGGCCATCGCGAGCGCCATCATCACAGGAATCATCGGTCGATCCTCAATCCGCGAAAACGAACCGCGCCAGCACCTCGTAGAGCGCATCGGCGTCGCGGTGAAGCGGGTGTCCGCCCGGCAACGCGATCCGCGTCGCATTGGCCTGGGTCAGCAACGGGCACAGGCTGCCCACTTCCTCCACGCCCTGCACGCATAGCAAAGGTGCCCAGGTCAGCTGGCGCGCGGTCGGCATCGCGTCGACGGTCGGGGTCCAGAGATCGAAGACCTCGCTCGGTGACGCACGGAACTGGACGTTGTCCTCGGGCACGATCAGCGCGACCTTGGCGATCTTCGCGCGGACTTCGGGGGCAAGGTCGACCAGCCCGACATGTAGCATGTCCGCGCCGAAAGATTGGCCGATCAGGACCACCCGGTCGGTATGGCCGAGACGCAATGCGCGCTGTTCGGCGCGCGCGATCAGCGTCGTTATGTCCGCCGGTGTTCGCGTCGTACGTAGATAGGTCAGCGTGTTGACCGCGACCACCGGCACGCCGTCCGCCGCCAACCGCCGTGCGATCTGCGGCGCCATGCCGATCTTGTAGCCGAGATCGCCGGTGAGAAGGACGACGGCGAACGGCTGCTGCGGCTTGGTCGGGTAGACATCGGTGAACAACGGGCCACCGAAATAGCCGAGCCAGCCCATGAAGCCTGCCGCGGCGATGGCGGCAATGAGCAGCGCCAGCAGGGATCGGTAGAGCCACGTCATCCGCAACCGATTGCACCGGGGCGGGTGATCGGCACGTGGAGCGATAGTGAAGTTTTCTTCACGCACTGCTCCCCTCCCTGAAAGGAAGGGGCTGGGGGTGGGTTGGCGCGCTCGTGCCGTAACGGTCTGATATGCGGAAACCGACCCACCCCCGACCCCTCCCTTCCAGGGAGGGGGGGAGAACCGTCTCGCCCCTCAAACCGGATCGTGCGCCAACCGCTCATGGTGACGGATCACCTCGTCGATGATGAAGCGCAGGAATTTTTCCGAAAACTCAGGGTCGAGCTGCGCTTCCGCCGCCAGATGCCGCAATCGGGCGATCTGCCGCTCCTCGCGGCCTGGATCCGCGGGGGGCAGGCCGTGCGTCGCCTTGTGCCGGCCGACCGCCTGCGTGACCTTGAAGCGCTCGGCGAGCATGTGGATCAGCGCCGCATCGATATTGTCGATGCTCTGGCGGTATCCGTTGAGCAGGTCGTCAGCCATCCACGCACCCCTTTCGTTGGTTCGGCGCGCCTTTTGCGGGCGCGGATCGCGAACGGCAAGAGGCGGCAAGGGTTGCTTTGCAGGGGCATAGGCGTCAGAGGCTCGGGAAGATGAGCGCCACCGTCCACCGCCTCGACACCCTTGGTCCCACGCCCGAGTCACAGCCGTCGCTGGACCCGATGGTCAAACTCGTCTCCGGCGACATGGACCAGGTCAATGCGGTGATCCGCGGCCGGATGGAGTCGGAAATCCCGCTGATCCCCGAACTCGCCGGTCACCTGATCGCGGGTGGCGGCAAGCGGATGCGGCCGATGCTGACGCTCGCGAGCGCGCAACTGATCGGTTATTCTGGCACGCAGCACCACCTGCTTGCAGCCGCAGTCGAGTTCATTCACACCGCGACGCTGCTCCACGACGACGTCGTCGACGGCTCGGACCTGCGCCGGGGAAAACGCACCGCAAACATCATCTGGGGCAATCCCGCCAGCGTGCTGGTCGGCGATTTCCTGTTCAGCCGCAGCTTCGAGCTGATGGTCGAGGCCGGCAGCCTGAAGGCGTTGAAGATCCTGTCGTCGACCAGTGCGGTTATCGCCGAGGGCGAGGTCAACCAGCTCACCGCTGCGCGTCGCGTCGATCTTGGCGAGGAGCGCTATCTCGATATCATCGGCGCGAAGACCGCGGCGTTGTTCGCGGCTGCGTGCCGGATTTCGGCGGTCGTCGCCGATCGTCCCGAGGCCGAGGAGGCTGCGCTCGACGCCTATGGCCGCAATCTCGGCATCGCGTTCCAGTTGGTCGACGATGCGATCGATTACGTCTCGGACGCCGACACGATGGGCAAGGATGCGGGCGACGACTTCCGTGAGGGCAAGATGACGCTTCCCGTGATCCTCGCCTATGCGCGTGGCTCGGACGAGGACCGTGCGTTCTGGAAGGATGCGGTCGAAGGTCGCCGTGACAGCGAGGCCGATCTGCAACACGCGATCCGCCTGATCCGCTCGACCCGCGCGATCGACGACACGTTCGCGCGCGCCCGGCATTACGGCCAGCGCGCGATCGACTCGATCGCCGGCTTTCCTAACGGCGCCCCCAAGGACGCGATGATCGAAGCCGTCGAGTTCGCGGTCGCCCGCGCATACTGATCGCGTTAGCGGATCGGTGATCCGGCATTCGGCAGCGTCGCCTCGCCGACCGGCGTCGATTTGCCGAACAAGGCGCGGTCGGCGGGGCCGAACGCGTATTTCCACAGGATGTAGAGATAGGTGGCCGCGATCGCGGGTTCGCCGATCGCCAGCTCGACCCATTCGTAACGCTTGGGTAGCGCGGTGAAGCCTGCGCCCACCACGATCGCGGCTAGCGCGGCCCAAACTAGTGGCCAGCGCCACGGCGATACGCTGGTCCCGAGCAGATGGCCGAGCAGCTTCGATTTGATGATCGAGGTCAGACCTACCGACAGCATCAGCGCGATCGCCGGGCCTGCGGCCTGGTAGTTGACGGGGTAGCCCAGCGCCCGGATCGTGAAGATCAGCGCGAAGCTGAGGCCGACCTGGAATGCGAGCATTGCCGCGGAGATCATCAAATTGCGGTGGCGGGCGATGTAGACGAGCGCGGATTCGCTGACCGCGCCGGTCGAGGCGAGCACCTCGGCGGTCAGCAGGAACGCGAGCGCGGCGGTGCCGGCGACGAACTGCGGACCGACCACGCCCATCACCGCTTCGCCGGGGATCGAACCCATCAGCGCGAGCCCGCCTTGCGCGGCCATGATCCAGAATGCGACCTGTCGCACCTGGTTGGCGATCGCGGCGCGGTCGTTGATCGCCAGGCTGTGGGTGATGACGGGGCCGAGGATCGGATCGAAGCTGGTCTTGAGCTTCTGCGGCAAGCTCGCGACCTGTTGCGCCATGTAATAGATGCCGACGATTTTCGGCTCGAACATCACGCCGAGGATGAAGCGGTCGACGTTGCGGCTGCCCCATTCGAGGATGTCGGCGCCCGCGAGCGGCACGTTGGCGCGGGCGAGCGCGTAGAGCGGGCGGAGCTGCGGTTTCCAGCCGCGCGGCACGCCGTAGCTGCGCAGGAACGGCACGAGGCTGGCGATCAGTGCCGCGGTCATCGACGCAACGTAGCTGAGAACTAGGCCGTCGCGGATCGTGAAATACGAGAACGCCCAGGCGGCGATCGAGATCGTCCACGGCTCAACCACCGCGCGCGCGGTCACCGCGGCCTTGACGTTGAGACGGTACGCGAGCGCGGCGAGGCTGACGTCGGACCAGGCGATCGCGACGATGATCAGCGGCAGGAACCGGTCGAGCCCGGTGATCGCGCTGTTCGGATACATGATCTGCGGGAAGGTGCAGAGCACGGCACTGGCGATGAGCGATGCGACGAACGCCACAGCCATGGCGTCCCACACGACGTTGGCGTGCGGGCGGTCGGCGCTGCTGAGCGCTTGGGCGAGGCCGCGCTTGAGGCCGAGCGTGGCGAGGAGCGCGGCGAGTTCGACGACCACGACGGCGATCGCGAACCGGCCGACGAGGTCAGGGCCGTAGATGCGGCCGGCGATGAACAGGAACGGGATACGCGCGGCGAGGCGGAGGACGAAGCCGGCGATGTTGGTCCGACCACCCTTGGCGAGCGTGTCGATGTCCTGCGTGGCCGCGGTCACTTTTCTCCCCTCCCTGGAAGGGAGGCATAGGGGGTGGGTTGGCCCGTGAGGTTCGGTTGCGCCTGCCTCAAGCCGACCCACCCCCGGCCCCTCCCTTCCAGGGAGGGGGGAAGGTTTTCGGACACCATCTGGTTCAATGTGCTGCGCCCCAGCTGAGGCCGGTACCGATTTCGATGCCCAGCGGCACGTCTAGCGTAACTGCGGGGAGTGCCGCATTGGCCATGACCTGCTCGATCACCGGCTTGGCCGCTTCGACGTCACCCTCCGGCAGTTCGAACACGAGTTCGTCGTGGACCTGGAGCAGCATGCGGACGTTCGACAGACCCGCTTCGAGTAACGCCGGCCCCATGCGAACCATCGCGCGCTTGATGATGTCGGCGCTCGTCCCCTGGATCGGCGCGTTGATCGCCGCGCGCTCGGCGCCCTGCCGCTCGTGCTGGATCTTCGAACGGATGCGGGGGAAGTGCGTTTTGCGCCCGAACAGCGTGGTGGTGAAGCCGCTCGCGCGAACGCTTTCCGTGGTCTCGACGATGTAGTTGGAGATACCGGGGAAGCGGTCGAAATAGCGGTCGATCATCGCCTGCGCTTCGTCCGCCGACACGTCCAACCGCCCTGCGAGACCCCAGCGCGAGATGCCGTAGAGGATCGCGAAGTTGATCGTCTTCGCACGGCCGCGGGTGTCGCGGTTGACCTCGCCGAACAGTTCCTGCGCGGTGAGGCTGTGGATGTCGTCGCCGTTCGCGAACGCGGCTTTCAGCGCGGGGACGTTCGCCATGTGCGCGGCCAGCCGCAGCTCGATCTGCGAGTAATCGGCGGCGAGGATGACGTTGCCGGGCTCGGCCACGAACGCGTCGCGGATCTGGCGGCCGATCTCGGTGCGGATCGGGATGTTCTGGAGGTTGGGGTCGGTCGACGACAGGCGGCCGGTCTGCGCACCGGTGAGGCTGTACGACGTGTGGACGCGACCCGTTGCCGGGTTGATCTGTGCCTGCAACGCGTCGGTGTAGGTCGATTTCAGCTTCGACAACTGGCGCCAGTCGAGCACTTTTCGCGCGATCACCGCGCCGGGCGAATCCTTGTCCGCGGCGATCCGCTCGAGTTCGTTGACGTCGGTCGAATAGACGCCGGACTTGCCTTTGCGGCCGCCCTTGATGCCCATCTTCTCGAACAACACGTCGCCCAGTTGCTTGGGGCTGCCGATCGTGAACGGCGCGCCTGCTAGCGCGTGGATTTCGGTTTCGAGGCTCGCCATCTGGCCTGCGAACTCGGTCGAGAGCTTCGACAGTTTGGCCGCGTCGACCTTGATTCCGTGCATCTCCATCTGGGCGATGACGGGGACGAGCGGGCGGTCGACCATCTCGTACACGCGGGTCGAGCCTTCCGCGGGCAGGCGGCGCTTGAAGCGGCGCCATAGCCGGAGCGTCACGTCGGCGTCCTCGGCGGCGTAACGCGTGGCGGCCTTGAGGTCGATTTCGTTGAAGGTTCGCTGCGTCTTGCCCGTGCCGACTACGTCCTTGAACGCGATGCAGGTGTGCGAGAGGTGCGTGGCGGCGAGTTCGTCCATGCCGTGGCCGTGCAGGCCGGCGTCGAGATCGAAGCTCATCACGATCGTGTCGTCGAACGGCGCGATCTGCACGCCGCCGGTCGAGGCGTAGGCGCGACCCAGAACGATCATGTCGTATTTGAGGTTGTGACCGATCTTCAGGACGCTTGGATCCTCCAGCAACGGCTTCAACTTGGCGAGCACGAGTGCGCGATCGAGCTGGACCGGGTTTTCCGCGAGCAAGTCCGTGCCGCCATGTGCGATAGGTACGTAGCAGGCGAGGTTCGGATGCAGCGCCATGCTCACGCCGACCAGATCCGCGCGCGTCGCGTCGATGCCGGTGGTCTCGGTGTCGATCGCGATCCAGCCCTGGTGCTTGGCGACGGTGATCCAGCCATCGAGCGCGGCTTCGTCGACGACGGTTTCATAGTCGTCGTGCTTGCATGGCTCGTCTTCATCAAGATCGGCGGTGCTCGTGGGCGCCTCGACGGGGGCCTCGGCGACCGCAGAGAGCTTGGCGATCAGCGACTTGAAGCCGTGATGCTCCAGGAATGCGCGCAAGGGGGCGTCGGGGATTCCCTTGAGTTCGAGGTCTTCCAGTGGCTCGGGCAGCGCGACGTCGCATTTCAGCGTGACGAGCACCTTCGAAAGGCGCGCCATCTCGGCATGCTCGATCAGATTGTCGCGGAGCTTGCCCTTCTTCATGCCGTCGGCGGCGGCGAGCACGGATTCGAGATCGCCGTGTTCGAGGATCAGCTTCGCCGCGGTCTTGGGGCCGACGCCGGGGACGCCGGGGACGTTGTCGACGCTGTCGCCCATCAGCGCGAGCACGTCGCCGAGCTGCGCGGGCGAGACGCCGTGGAATTTCTCCGCGACATGCTCCGCGCCGAGCCGGCGGTTGTTCATCGTGTCGTACATGTCGAGCCCAGGCTCAATCAGCTGCATCAGGTCCTTGTCAGAACTGACGATCGTGACTTCCCAGCCTTGAGCGAGCGCGGCTTTCGAGTAGCAGGCGATGATGTCATCCGCTTCGAGTCCCTCGGTCTCGATGCAGGGCAGCGAGAAGGCGCGCGTGGCGTCGCGGATCATCGGGAACTGGGGTACGAGGTCCTCCGGCGGCGGGGGACGCTGTGCCTTGTACTTGTCATAGAGATCGTTGCGGAAGGTCTTGGACGACTTGTCGAGGATGACTGCCATGTGGGTCGGGCCGTCGGCGGCGTGGACCTCGTCGGCGAGCTTCCACAGCATCGTTGTGTAGCCGTACACCGCGCCGACCGGCTCGCCATGCTTGTTGGTGAGTGGCGGCAGCCGGTGATAGGCGCGGAAGATATAGCCGGAGCCGTCGACGAGATAGAGATGGGGCATCGCGCGCGGTCTAGCGGATGCGGGGGCTCGCACCAATGGGCGAAGCGTGGTTGTTGGGTATCAGGTGGGGAGAAAAGCGGTGGGGGATTGGGGGGCTTTACCGGTCTCGTGCGGAACACCACCCCGGCGAAGGCCGGGGCCCAACTGGAAAGGTGGTCGTAACGGCGCGCTGCGCTTCGTTATTGCTGTCCCCCCAATTGGGCCCCGGCCTTCGCCGGGGTGGAGAAGGGAGGCGGGGGTAGGGGGTATACCGCGAAACTTGCCCGCCACTCCCATTCAAGCTGTTCTCCCGCGAAGGCGGGAGTCCAGGAGTCACGGGCGGTAACGTGTTTGGCTTGGGCCCCCGCTTCCGCGGGGGAACGAGAAGGGCCTACTTCTTGATCAGCCCGATCTCGACCAGCCGCTCGTACAGATAGTCATGCGCGGTGATCGGGTTCGGATAGCGGTTCGCGTTGTCCGGCGTGATCGTGCCCGGTAGCGTTTCGATCAGGAAATCGGGCGCGGGATGGAGGAAGAACGGCATCGAATAGCGCGAGTGACCGCGGCGCTCGGGGGGCGGGTTGACGACGCGGTGCGTGGTCGAGGGGAGCACGTTGTTGGTCAGCCGCTGGAGCATGTCGCCGACGTTGACGACCATCGCGCCCTCGGGCGGCTTGATCGACAGCCAGCGGCCATTGGCGCGGTCGAGCAGTTCGAGGCCTGCCTCCTCGGCGCCGAGCAGCAGTGTGATGAGGTTGATGTCCTCATGCGCGCCGGCGCGGACGCCCTCGGCATCCGCGGGAATCGCCGGGTAATGCAGCAGGCGAAGGATGCTGTTGCCGTCCTTCACCGCCGGATCGAACCAGTCGGGCTTGAGCTTCAGGTGGCGCGCGATCGCCGAGAGGAGCTTGTCGCCGGCGCGGTCGAACGCTGCGAAGAGTTCGAGGAAGACCGGCTTGAAGCCCTCGGGCCGCGTCGGCCAGACGTTCGGCGCCATCGTGTCCGCATAGCGATGACCCTCGGGCAGCTCGCGACCGACGTGCCAGAATTCCTTGAGGTCGACGACCTTGGCGTCCTTGGCGATCTCGGTCTTGAACGGCGTGTAGCCGCGCGCGCCGCCGCCGCCGGGGATGTGATAGCCGCGCTTCTCGTCCTCGGGGAGGTCGAACAGGAGCTTGGTCTCGGCCCAGGCGCGCTCGATCAGGTCGGCGGGAATGCCGTGATCGGCGACGATCGCAAAGCCGTACCGCTCGAACGATTCGCCGAACGCGGCGGCGAAACCGTCGGGGTCGGAATCCTGCGTGGCGAGGCTGAGCGTCGGGACCTGGGCGGCGGGGGTATCGAGCATGGGGTGCGTGTCCGGTTTGGGGGATGCCCGATATAGGCGATCGGGGGTGGCGTGCCAAATGTCTGGGTTAGGGTTGGTTTGGATTTTGAAACTGTAACGATCCTCCCCTTGGCGGGGGACGATCGTAGACTAGCCGCTGATGACGATCGTGCCGGTCGCCTTGTCCTTGCCGTCGGGCGCGAGTTCGAGGCGGAAGGGTTTGTTCTCGTCCGTGGTGCCGATCAGGTTCGCGCCTTCGGGATGGACCTGGTAGCCGACCTTGCCGAGCCGCTGTGCGAACCAGTCGCGGACGATAGTGGGTGTTGCCGGGCTGGCGAAGGCGACGCGCAACCCGCCGGCCTTGTCGTCGCCGACGATGTTGAGCGTCTTGATCGACGACCCCGGATACAGGCGCACGCCGTTGAGATCGAAATTGCCGGTATCGATCTTGATCTTCGGCAGCTTCACCGAGCCCTGGAAGCCGGGGACGTCGATCTTCATCTCGCCGGTCTCACCGTTGATCGCGCCCAGCACGTTGCCGCCATCGGCGTTGATCGAGACCGACGCGCCCTCGTTCGAGCGATCGCAAGCGGACAGGGCGAGCACGCTGGTAATTCCGACAGCAGCGAGAAAGAGCGGACGGATCATAACTGTCTCCGAAGTGTGTTGTTCTGACAATACAGATAGGCGGTAGCATCGCATCGTGCAATCGGCGGGGACTCCGCCGGTTAGCGGGTTCCGCGCGACCGCCCGAGCGGGTACAGGGCCACGCATCATGCAGACCCAGGATCCCCAATCCGACGCGCCAGCGATGCGCGGCGCGCCGATCGGCTTCGTCGAGTTCGTCGCGCTCGTCGCCTCGCTGATGTCGCTGACCGCGCTCGGGATAGACTCGATGCTCCCTGCGCTACCGGCGATCGGCAACTCGCTCGGTGTCGCGACCGAGAACGGCCGGCAGTTTGTCGTCACCGCGTTCGTGATCGGGTTCGGCGTCGCGCAGCTCGTTCACGGGCCGCTCGCGGATCGGTTTGGGCGGCGGACGGTGCTGCTCTGGTCGCTCGTGCTCTATATCATCGCCAACGTCGCCTGCGCTACCGCGGGGAGCTTCACTTTGTTGCTGGCCTCGCGCGCGTTTGGCGGCGCGGTGATCGCTGCGGCGCGAGTGGCGACGATCGCTTTGGTCCGCGATTGCTATCACGGGCGGGCAATGGCGCGGGTCATGTCGATCGCGTTCATGGTGTTCATGATCGTGCCCATTCTCGCGCCGACGTTCGGCTGGGCGGTGCTCCAGTTCGGCGACTGGCGCGCGATCTTCTGGACGGTCGCGGTGCTGACGCTGGGGGTGCTGGTCTGGTTCTACCTGCGGATGCCCGAGACGCTGGCGCCCGAGAACGTCCTGCCGATCACGCCGGGGCGGATCCTCAGCGACTGGCGGCAGACGCTCGGCGATCGCAATTCGCTCGGCTACACGCTCGCGTCGACCGCGCTGCTCGGATCGTTGTATGGCTATCTCAATTCGATCCAGCAGATCATGGCGGACGTGTTCCACAAGCCGTCGCTGCTCGCGCTGATCTTTGCCACCACGTCGGTGACGATGGCGATCTGCAATCTGCTCAACTCGCGGATCGTGATGCGGCTGGGGACGCGGTTGATTAGCCACGGCGCGCTGTCGGTGCTGATCCTGGTGTCGCTGGTCCACCTGTTCGCGATCGAGATCGGCTTCGAGACGTTGGTCAGCTTCGCGGTCTTCCAGGCGCTGACGCTCGGGTGTTTCGGGCTGGCGACGTCGAACTTCTCGGCGATGGCGATGGAGAATATGGGGCGGATCGCGGGTACCGCGTCGAGCGTGCAGGGGTTCCTTAGCGTTACAATCGGTGCGGTGTTCGGCGCATTGATCGGGCAGGCCTTCAACGGCACCACCGTGCCGCTGGTCGGCGGTTTCCTGCTCGCAGGGCTCGCTGCACTCCTGTCGATCCTGGTGACCGAACGCGGGCGGCTGTTCCGGCCCGCTTCAACCGCGCCCGTCCGCGCTTGAAGGAACCACCGCGCACGTCCACCGTTCGCATCTGGTAGGCCTGCATGATGCAGGCATCCTGACACGAGGGAGTGTGACCATGGGCGGACATCAGGTGCCGAGTGCCGGATCGGGCGACGACGGCTACGACGAAGAGGGCTATGACGAGAGCCAGCGCGCCGAAATCCTCGAGGCCACGCGCAATGGGCCGAGCGACGGCATTATCCTGACCGACCTCGAACCCGATCTGGGCGAAGACGACACCGACGATGAGTCGATCGACGAGACCAAGATGGACTCCGAAGAGGTCGGCGAGACGGACTCGTCGGTGACGATGGACGAGGCCGACATGGACGAGGACGACGTCCAGGACGAACTCGACGACGACACGATCGACGACGACGAAGACCTGAAGGACGCCGACGACGTCGCGCTGAAGCCCTGAACTATCCGCGGCGCGCCTGTACCGGGCGCGTCGCTCTCAGCCGGCCGCGTTCGCGATGATCGCGAGATCGTCCGCGTTGAACGCGGCGCCGGCGGCGTCGGTCGGTTGTTCCACCGTGTTACCCGAAGTCGCGTTTGTTGGGGCCGGTTCCGGTGCGTCGCTGGCGACGTCATAGGCCGTCCACACGATCCCCGCGGACCAGAAGAGCGCCGCCCAGCGGCTTCGGAACAGGCGTGAAAACCCCATCGATGCTGCATCGCACACTGGTTGTCACCAGAGGGTAAACAGACGGTGTTAACACCGGCCGCGGCTGCTTTTTGCCACTTTTCCGCTGTATTTCTGCCTAGTCCGCCCCGCCCCAGCCATGGTTCGTTCATTCAAATGACAGGAACCGTTGCTGTAACGCAACACAGGCGAACAGTTCCCTGGCAGTTCCCTGAATGTGACGTTTTTCGTGCAACCATGTGCTCGCCGACCGGTTTGGCTTGCCTGGACCGAACCGACGCACCGTGCAGTCGGCGATCCACGCAACAACACGGTATAAGGTCAAACTCATGCGTAAGCTTTCCCTGGCAATCGCCCTCGCCGCCGCAACGGTCGCAGTTCCCGCTTTCGCGCAGGACATGTCGGCACCGGCACCCGTCGACAACAGCGCACAGCCCGGCGAAGCAGCAGCGCCCGACGGTTCGAAGGCATTCGGCATCGAGCCGTACTTCGGCGTGATGGGCGGCTGGGAGCAGTTCGACAACGAGCGCGGCCACGGCATTCCGCAGGCGATCAACGCTGACGGTTCGACCCGTCGCAGCTACAAGCCATCGGGCTCGCTGGTCCAGGGCGTGCTCGGCGTGAACGTGCCGCTCGGCCCGGTCTTCGTCGGCGCAGAAGGCAACGTGATCAAGGGCATCGATGGCAACATCGATTGGGAATACGGCGCAGCAGGCCGCTTCGGCTTCCGCGCTGGCGACAGCGGCCTGATCTACGGCAAGGTCGGCTACCAGTGGGTCAACTTCGACCATTTCTCGGGTCGTTCGAACGTCGTCGCAGACACCGGTCGTGACTACAGCGCGATCACCTACGGCATCGGCGCAGAAGTCGGTCCGCAGAACATCGGCCTGAAGGGCATCACCGGCAACGCAGGCTTCCGCATCCGCGCCGAGGTCAACACCTTCGGCGACGCGCAGAGCTTCCGTCCGATGCTCGGTATCATCACGCACTTCTAAGCCTTTGCCTCGCAAGAGGTTCAAGCTGGACGCGTAACGGGGGCGGGGAGTGGCTAGGGCCATTTCCCGCCCTTCGTGCGTCTGGAATCGCTGGCTTTTCGGGCTGAAATCGAGCGGTTCGAACGCTTGCCATCGCGGTGTCGCCGATGCCCGGATTGCGCGGAAGTGCACAAAGTTCACACGCTGGCGCGGTTGTGCACATCGCGCGACAGCGTCGTGATCGGTCGTCCGGATGCGGATGAATGCCATGCTCACGCCCCATCTGATCACGGCTCGGCGATGTAGGACAGCGGCATCGCTCGTGCCCGCGGCGCGTTCCTGGGATTCTGGACGCCACCATGAAGTTGCTCCGGCACGATGCGGATGGAGCGACGCGCACCGGCTATAGTACCGGAGATGTGCATCCGGTCGATGTTCACGATGCGTTCGCCTTATTTCCGACTCCGCCCGTCGCAACCTTCGCCACCGCGAGGTGACATCGTCGCGCGTGCGCGTACGCGCGAGGGACGATGGAGTATGTGTTTGATTTCATGCGGTTGCTAAGTGGCGATCGCGCTGGCGCCACGCGCCGCGGTGGATCCGGTCGACGCCCGGCGCCCGGAGTCCTGCTGCAACTCCGCCTGGTATTCTACGGCGTGCTGCTCGGGCTGATGGTGCCGGTGATCCGCCAGATCGACTGGGCGGCTCTGGTGCCGCCGGGCTTGAAGGTCGAATGGCCCAGCGGGTTCGGCATCGCCTGGCCCGCCGGTCATCTGCGTGTGCCGGGCGGCTGGAGCAAGGCTGCAGACGCTGCCGCGGCGGACGCGTCGACCTCCGCAAACGCTGCCGCCGCCGCCGCTTCCACCACCACCGGGGCACTGGCCACCGCGGCAGGCGTCGTGAGTGCGGCATCGACCGCCGCTGCCGCCGCCTCCGCCGCCTCCGCGCTGTCGGGGGGCAAGGCGGTATCCGCGCGATTCACGATATGCGGCCATGCCAAGCGGATCGACTGCATGGTCGACGGCGATACCTTCTGGATGGCGGGCACCAAGATCCGCATCGCCGACATCGACACGCCCGAAACCCATCCGCCCCGTTGCGCTTCCGAAGCCCGCGCCGGCAAGGCCGCCACGCTCAAGATGCAGGCGCTGCTCAACGCCGGCCCCTTCACGCTGGTCCCGATCAAGCGCGACGTCGATCGCTATGGCCGCAAACTGCGTATCGTCGAGCGTGACGGGAAATCGCTCGGCGAGGCGCTGGTACGGACCGGGCTCGCGCGGCGTTATGGTGGGGGCAAGCGCGCGCCCTGGTGTCGAACCGGCTGGTTCTGACGGGACGGCACAGCGTCCTCCCGGCGATCACCCGCGTTTCGGTTACCGACCTCGCCTTCCGGGAAGGGCGGTTTCGATATCTCCGTCCATCACCGTGCGGACGGCCGATCTAGTCGAAGTGTTTGCGCTCGATCGTGAGCCGCGTGTCCTGGCAGAACCCGCAATCCTTGCCGACAAAGCGCGCGGCGGCAGTCCGGTCGTTCTTCAGCCGCCAATCCAGCCACGCGGTCACGACTTCCGCCGCGATACCGCCATGCGGCTGCATGTAGGTGCCGCCATGACCCACCGGTATGTTGACCAGCGCCGCGGGGATCTGGTCGATCCGCTGGAAATCGTCGGTGCCGTTCGCGACCGCGATGTCGGTCGGGCCGCCCAGGACGTAGAGGATCGAACCGTGCAGCGTCCTCAACAGCGCCTTGTCGGACACCACGCCGCCGATCGGATTCGCGCCGTCTGGGAAGAAGCCGCTGTTCATGATCACCGCGGTCGTCACGCGCGGGTCCTGCGCCGCCGATAATGCCTGCAAGCCGCCGCAACTCCAGCCGGACGCCGCGATCTCGGTGGTGGCGATCCTGCCCTTGAACGGACTGCCGGCGCGGGCATTCTCCCGCTGCGCCCAGTCGATCGCGTCGGTCATTGCGCGTGTCGACGTTGCCGAGGTCAGCTTCGTGCCGGGCGCTGGGGCGGGGCTCGTCGCGGCGTCGGACTTCGGCTTGGGGATCGTGCCCGAGGCGATGACGAGATAGCCGTGCGAGGCGATCTCCAACAGGTGGTTGCGCGAACTCGTACCGTCCGCGCTGCAGCCGCCATTGCCGAAGACGTAGATACCGAGCTTGGCCCGACCCAGCGCACCAAGATTCGCCGGGCGGTAGACGACATGGTCGGGCAGGTCCGGTCGTTCCTCGAAGATCGCAGGGTACGTGCCCGACCCCCGTTCCAGTGCCGCTGGTTGCGCCACCGCGCCGTCAGCGGTGCGCGCGATCGCGGGCGAACCCAGCATGATGCCGGCAATCAGAAGGGCGAGAGCGCGCATGCTGGATCTCCGTATGGGTAGGCGTGGGGCGTCAGAACGAGAAGCGGACGCCGACACGGTAGATGCGCCCGACGATGTCGTACAACGCCGGGTTGGCGCTTTGCGGCGAGGCGGCCGGGTCGTGATCGAAGACGTTGTCGACCTTGAAATACCCGGACACCTGTTTGGTGATGGTATACGTTCCACCG
Source organism: Sphingomonas sp. Leaf230 (assembly GCF_001421745.1). Classification (GTDB taxonomy): domain Bacteria; phylum Pseudomonadota; class Alphaproteobacteria; order Sphingomonadales; family Sphingomonadaceae; genus Sphingomonas. The sequence continues at coordinate 122,315 of NZ_LMKW01000012.1, forward strand.
ACGTCGAGATAGAAGGCGCCGGGCATGAAGTTGCGGTCGATCGTCGGCGCGGTCGTGGTCGATTTGGGGCAGGTTCCGGGCGCGCAGACGACGTACTGGTTGCCGTAATTGCCGTCGCTGAACCAGCGTTCCTGCACCGTCAGGCTGAAGCGGTCGTTGCTGAACGCTTGTACCGCGAGCAGCTTCCAGCGCGGGGTGGCGCCGAGGTTGACGCCGGCGCCATCGGTGGGAATCGTCCCCGGCAACCCGGTATCCGTGACGAACTTCCGGATGTGCGTCGCCAGGCCGCGTAGCGTGAACGTCCCGTCCACACCGAGCGGGCGCCGCCACCGATAGCTTGCCTCGATATCGAAGCCGTCGGTCTTGATCGACGCGAGGTTGAACGCCTGCGTATTGATAAAATTGGGACCGGCGGTGTTGTTGAGATTATACGCGCTGCACGTTTCGGGCAGGATGTTGCGGAAGCACAGGTCGACGATCTGCGCCGCGCCAAGGCTGGAGATCACGTCGGTGACCTTGATGTTATAGTAATCGACCGAAGCGCTGAACCCCGGCAGCCAGGACGGATTGGCGTAGACTGCACCGACCTCAGTATTGCGCGCGATCTCGGGGGTGAGTGCCGGGTTGCCGATCGCGTTCTGGATCGCCACGACGTTGACGTTGCGCGCGGGGTCGAGGAAGTTGGGCAGCGTGGTCGTCACCGGTGCGGCGAACAGCTCGGACAGATTGGGTGCGCGAACATCGCGCGAGGTGACGCCGCGCAGGCGAAGTCCGTTGAGCGGCGTGTCCCATGTCCCGCCGATCTTCCACGTCCAGACTCGGCCGGACGTGCTGTAGTCGGTGATGCGGGCCGCGCCGTTGATGTTGGCCCTGCCCATCATGTCCGACTTGAAGAGTGGGACGTCGAGCTCGAGGAACGCTTCCTTGACGTCGTAGGCGCCGGTGCCGTTCTTGTAGTTGCCGGCATACCAGTTGTTGCCCGCGGTTAGCAGGGTCGGGTCGGCGGGGTATTCGCTGGTATAGGGACTGAGCGCGGAGACGCCGGCGCCGTACGCATCGGCGCGGACCTTGTAGAATTCCTTGCGATATTCGCCGCCGAACGCAACCGACAGAGGGCCCGCCCAGAGCTCGACGGGGGTGCCGGAGAAGGCGAGGCTCGCGACGTCCTGCGTCAAGTGGAGGCGCTGGATCGGGCCGTTCTCTGGCTGGACATACCGGCGCGCCGACTCGGATGGTGTCGCGCCGCCGATGATGTTGAGCGGGATACAGCCATTGGCGCGCGCGACTGGGTTGGCGCAGACGATCGCGCCGTTGAGCGTGATCGCCTGGATCGCCTGGTTGAAATGCGGCGTGAGGACGATGTCGTCGACGTCGATTGCGGTATCGGTGATGCCGCGCTCGTAATAGGCGTCATAGGTCCAGGGCGAGCCACCGATATCGAACTTGCCCTTCAGGCCGCCGACGACACGGTATTGGCGGCGGTCGGTATGAACGATCGTGTTCGGCAGGATCGCGACGCTGGCGCCGAACTGGAAGTCCGTGATCCCCGCGGTCGCGCACGCCGCCTGGATCGACGCCGGGACGAACGGGTTGGCGCACTGGAGCCTCAGGCCGGGTCGGTTGGCGCCGTTGGTCGGCTGGTTATGCGTTTTCACCTGGCCGACATTGACGCTGACATAGACTTCGTTGTCGGTCGCGAAATCATAGCCGATCCGCCCATAGCTATCGAGGCGCTGGATCGCCGACTGCAAGGTGCGGCCGGTATCAATGTTCCCCGACAGGTCGCCGCCGACGCAGAAGCCGGGCAGGCAGCCCCTGACTGCGCCGGAATTGTCACGTGCGGGCACGCCATTCGAGCCATATTGGAACTGGAAGGGGCGGCCGCTCTGGTCGAACGCGGTGCCCTGCAGCGGACCGGCGGTGATGAGGCCGTATTTGGTGAAGTTATACGGCTGGGCGAAATCGCGCAGGACATATTGCGGCGATCCGTCGTCGACGACGTTGCGGTTGATCATCGTCGTCTGCGTGAACCAGTCGCGACCACCGGCGAGGTCGGTGCCGAAATCGCCGGGGCCGACGCCTGCTTCCTTGGCATATTCGCCGCTGACGACGAGGTGGAGCCGATCGTTCAGGTAGCTTCGTCCCGCGGCAAGCTGCACCAGGCCCTGGCCGTCGTCGCCATAATTGGTGATGCCGCCCTGGATGTTGCCTTTGAAGCCTGTGAAATGCGTATCAGTGATGAAGTTGACGACGCCGCCGACCGCGTCCGATCCATAGGATGCGGACGCGCCGCCGTTGACGATGTCGACTCGCTTGATCAGCAATTGCGGGAGCAGGCTGACGTCGGTGACGCCGGTATAATAGGCGCCGACGACGCGCTGGCCGTCGACCAGGGTGAGCGTGCGGATCGTGCCCAGGCCGCGGAGCGAGAACGAACTCAGGCCCTGCTGGCCGCTCGACGTGCTGAACGTGTTGGTCGTCGAGCCGCTCGATCCCTGCAACGACGGCAGCTGCGCGATCGTCGTGAAGACGTTGGGCTGCGCGTTGTTCTGGATGTCGGCTTCGCTGATGACCGTGGTCGGCGTCGGGGCGGTAAAGCCGCTCGACTGGATCCGCGAGCCGGTGACGATGATGTCGGCAGTTCTGACGGCCTCGGGGTCGGCGGGCTTGGGCGTCTCGGCGACCGGCTCTGGGGCGGCGACGGTGTCGGTGGTTTGCGCTGGGGCGGCCTGTGCGAAAGACGGCGCTGCGTATAGCGAGAGGATGAGCGCGGCGATGCTGCTCGATCCGGCGATGAGGGTGCGCCGTTGCCGTGTAGTCGGACTGGAAACGGTAGAAACCGATCGTGCCGCTGCTGTTAAACGCGATGTCTCTTGCGCCCAAACGCTGGCGCGGACGTGAGCCGACAGAGTCGTGATTCTGGAAACCATTGCATCCTACCCCCTTTTACGGCGCGCCGATTTACCGGCGTTCCCGCAACGTCATCCCGCAACTCGATGTTGCTGTTTGATAACGTTACCACGCAACAATGCGTCGACATTGCGGAGGAGTCAATACTCATACTATCGGTGGCGTGGAGTGAAGGTCGTCGACGTCCGCAGAAACGGCGGATGGCGTTAAGGCGTGGCGTCGTCCTGCGGCGGCGACGTCGACTGTCGCTTGACGATTTCGTGGTCCAGCACCCGGTCGGCACGCTTTGCAGGGGTTCTTGGCGGCGTGGCGATCTCCGCGACCAGAAGGCCGAGCGCTTCCGCGGCGAGTCGGCGGACCGGCTGGTGCACCGTCGTCAGTGGCGGCCAGAGCATCACCGCCGCGGTGGTATCGTCGAACCCGACGACCGTCAGTTCGCGCGGCACGTCAAGTTGTCGCCGATGTGCGACCGATACGACAGCGGCGGCCATGTCGTCGTTGCTTGCGAAGATCGCGGTGGGGGGCGGATCGGTCTGGAGCAACTGGTCTCCGGCGGCGAGTCCCGAGGCAAAGCTGAAATCGCCCTGCGCGATCGTCGCACGAACGCCCGGATGTTCGCGCACCGCGGCGTAGAAGCCGTCGAGCCGCTTCAGACTGGCGACCTGGTCGGGGTTGCCGACGACGAACCCGAGCCGATGGTGACCCATCGCGATCAGCTCGCGCGTCATCTCGTACGCGGCGAGACGATCGTCGATACGGACGCAGATCACGTTGTCGACATCGTGCGCGCCGACCGCCGCCACCGGCACGCGCGCCTTGCGCAACACGTCGAGGACCGCGGCGGATTCGCTCAACGGCGGCGCGCAGATCATGCCGGAGATGCCCGACGCGACCAGGTTCTCCAGTGCAGCCGGGCTCGGCGGACGACCGTCCTCGCCCTTGAGCAAAATCAGGCGCGCGCCGCGGATCGACGCCTCCTCGAACACGCCGGTGAGGAAGTCGCTCATGAACGCGGCGCTGGGGTTGGCGTAGATCACGCCGATCTTGAGTTCGGTGGACGTGACCAGGCTGCGCGCGGCGAGGTTCGGCGTGTAGCCCAGTGCGTCGATCGCATCCTGGACGCTGGCGCGCGTGGTCGGATCGACGCTGGCGCGGCCGTTGATGACGCGCGACACGGTCATCGGGGATACCCCGGCCTGCGCGGCGACATCGATGATCGTCGGGCTACGCGAGCGCCGAGCGCGTTCCTTCACACCGATCCCTTCAACCCCGTCCGACGATCGTCACGTCGAGCCCCTCAATACGAACCATACACAACGAAGCGACCTAGACCTTTGGCCCCGCGATGCAAGTTGGTCGGATCTCGACCAGAGTATGCCGACCCGCCGAACACTCATGTTGACGTTATCATTAGTCTGCGTAATCTATCTGGATACGCACTGCGACGTCGGGATCGAACCGGCGCGTCGCGATCATCGCCGCAATGGCGAGCACGCACCAAGGGGAGAGATCGATGAAATCGGTCGTCGCAGCGTTCGTCCTGTTCGCGGGTCAAGCCACGGTCTTCGTCTCGGCCGAGGCGCAACGGGCTCAGCCTATCGCCGTCCGGATCGACGCAACGGCGCGGTCTGCGGCGGTCACACCCTATGAATACGGCATGTTCATCGAACCGATCGGCGGACTCGTCGCGCGGACGCTGTGGGCGGAGATGCTCGACGACCGCAAATTCTACTACCCGATCGGCCCCGCCGCGAGCGACGCGCCACCACCGGTCAATGCCGAAGGGCGGCCCGGTGTCGTCTACCGCAAATGGCGCCCGATCGGCGGCGACGCTGCCGTGACGATGGACACGCAGCATCCGTACGTCGGCACGCAGAGCGCGCGGATCGCGGTGTCCCCCGACCATGTCACGGGCATCGGCCAAAGTGGTATCGAGGTCGTCCGCGGCCGGCGGTATGTCGGCAAGCTCAAACTGAGTGGCGAGCCAGGCGTGGCGGTGTCGGTGGCGTTGGTCTGGGGCGATCGGCCGCAGGACCGGCAGGTCGTGCCGCTGCCGACGCCCGGCGCGGACTGGAGCGAGGCCAGCTTCGCGTTCACGCCGACCGTGGCGGCGTCCGATGCGCGGCTGGAGATCACAGGCACCGGCACCGGCGTTTTTCGGGTCGGCGTGGTGTCGCTGATGCCGGCGGACAACGTCAATGGCTGGCGCGCGGATACGACCGCGATCGCGAAGTCGCTGAACTCGGGCTTCTGGCGCCTGCCCGGCGGAAACTTCCTGTCCGACTGGGATTGGCACGAGGCGATCGGGCCCCGCGATGCACGCCCGCCGATGTTCGATCACGCCTGGAGCGCGATGCAGCCGAACGATCTAGGCATGGACGAATGGATGGACCTGACGCGAATCCTGGGCGTCGAACCCTATGTCACGGTCAATGCCGGGCTGGGCGATGCGAACTCAGCGGCGGAGGAGGTCGAATATCTGAACGGCGCGGCGACCTCCGGATGGGGCGCGAAGCGTGCGGCGAACGGTCATCCCGAGCCATACCGCGTCAAATGGTGGAACATCGGCAACGAACCGTTCGGCTGGTGGCAGATCGGCAAGACCTCGCTCGATTACTTCATGATCAAGCACAATGAATTCGCGAAGGCGATGCGCGCGAAGGACCCGTTGATAACGCTGATCGCATCGGGCGCGATGCCCGACCAGTTGCATCCGAAGGGCGTGCAACAGAACTCTTCGATCGAGAGCATCCAGGCGAAGTTCGGTACCGAGGAGGACTGGACCGGTGGCTTCTTCGCCAAGGCATGGGGCAATTTCGACGGCATCACCGAGCATTGGTATGATCGCGCGGAGAAACGACCCGATGCGCCGGCCGCCGACGAGCTTATCGAGTTCGTCCGTTCGCCCTCGAACCACGTCCGCATGGAGGCGGAGGAATGGGCAATCTACGAGACGAAATTCCCGAAGATCCGCGCCGCGAAGACATTCCTGTCGATCGACGAATACGCGTACATGGCGGGGCCACCGACGCTGAAATCCTCGCTGGCCTATGCGATGGTATTTCAGGAGATGCTCCGCCACACCGATTTCCTGACGATGTCGGCGTTCACGACTGGCGTTTCGACGATGGACATCTCGCCATCCGCAGCGACCCTCAACGCTACTGGCGCCGTGTTCAAGCTGTACGGCGAGCATTTCGGCGCCGGGACGGTTCCGCTGAAAGTCGATGGCGATGTACCGCAACCAGAGCCCAAGTATCCGGTCGGCCATGCGCATCCCAAGGTGCGCGCGGGCAGCCCGACCTATCCGCTCGACGTGATCGCCGGGCTGTCGCCGGACGGCACCAAACTGCGCCTCGCAGTGGTGAACGCGACGTTCCAGCCGCAGCGACTGAACCTTGCGCTTTCCGGCATGAGGCTGCGAGGCGGCGGCAGGCGCTGGGTCATGACGGGCAAGACGGTGGAGGCGGCGAACACGATTGCCTCCCCGAACGGCGTGACGATCGCCGAAAGCAAGGTGGCGGGGACGCGCACCGTGATGGTACCGGCGATCTCCGCAGCGATCTACGAATTGCCGATCGCGGCGGCGCACTGAGCCGGACCGCGACCGCGCCGCGCGTGGCTCCAGTTGCTCTCGACCGCAATTCGACGCGTTTTTGCAGAAGCAATGCTTGCCTAAGGCGAGCGTCGGCGGCTACCACGCGATGATAACGTTACCGAGGGGGGTGAGGGTGCGGCGCTTCAGGAATATCCGCTGGACCATCATCGGCCTGTTCGTGGTGGCGATGGTCATCAACTATCTTGCACGCAGCGTGCTGGGCGTCGCGGCGCCGGCGATTATGGCCGAGCAGCATATCAGCGCCGCCGAATATTCCTGGATCACCGGCGCATTCCAGATCGGCATCATGTTCCAGCCGCTCGCCGGCTATGTGCTCGACGTGGTCGGGCTGAAGATCGGCTTCACGCTGTTCGTCACGGTCTGGTCGCTGATCACGATGGCGCACGGACTGGCGACCGGTTGGATGGGATTCGCCGGCTTGCGCGGTGCGCTGGGGCTGGTCGAGGGATCGGCGCAACCCGCGGGCATGAAGCTGGTCGCCGAATGGTTTCCGGCCCGAGAGCGCGGTGTCGCGGGCGGCATCTATCAGATCGGGGCCTCGTTCGGCGCGGTGTTCGCGCCGCCGCTGGTGGCCTGGGCGGTGCTCAACCATAGCTGGCGGGCGGCCTTCTTCATTGCCGGCGCGCTCGGGCTGGTGTGGGTGATCGCCTGGCTGTTCTGGTATGCGCCGCCCGCAAAACATCGACGGTTGTCGCCGGCGGAACGGACGCTGATCGTCGAAGGACAGGAGGCATCGCTCGCCACGCATCGCAAGCGTCCCCCGCTCGGCGAACTGCTGCGGCGTCGTAACCTGTGGGCGATCGCGGCGGCGCGGTTCCTCGCCGATCCGGTGTGGGGCATGCTGTCGTTCTGGATGCCGCTATACCTCGTGCAGGTGCGCCATTTCGATCTCGGCCAGATCGCGATGTTCGCGTGGCTGCCGTTCCTGGCGGCGGACCTCGGATGCCTGTTCGGGCCGATCGTGGTGGCGTGGCTGCAACGGCGCGGTGTCGACCTGATCGATGCGCGGCGCGGCGCCTTCACGGTGGGTGCGGTGCTGATGACGGGGATGATGTTCGTCGGCACGGTGACCAGCCCGATCGCGGCGATCGCGCTGCTGTGCCTCGGCGGTTTCGCGCACCAGACACTGTCGGTAACGGTCATCACGCTGTCGTCGGACCTGTTTCCGCAGGATCAGGTCGCGACCGCGACGGGGATGTCGGGCACCGCCGCCAATCTCGGCGTGCTGATCTTCACGCTGGTGCTCGGCTCGATGGTCGCGGAGGTCGGCTACCAGCCGTTCTTCATCCTGCTCGGGCTGCTCGACCTGGTCGGCGCCGCACTCCTCTGGGTCCTGATACGAAAGCCCGCATGACTATTCGCAACCCGATCCTTCCCGGCTTCAATCCGGACCCGTCGATCGTCCGCGTCGGCGACGATTACTACATCGCGACCTCGACCTTCGAATGGTACCCGGGCGTCCAGATCCACCAATCGCGCGATCTCGCGAACTGGCGGCTGACAGCGCGGCCGCTCAACCGCGCGAGCCAGCTGGACATGCGCGGGAACCCGGACTCGTGCGGAGTATGGGCGCCGGACCTGACCCATGCGAACGGCCGGTTCCACCTAATCTACACCGACGTGAAGCGTTACGGCCAGACCACGATCGATGGTGCGCGGGGCGCGTCGCTGCGCGATTTCCACAATTACTGGGTCACGGCGGAGCATATCGATGGGCCGTGGTCCGATCCCGTCCACCTCAACAGCAGTGGCTTCGACCCGGCGCTGTTCCATGACGATGACGGGCGGAGCTGGCTGCTCAACATGCTGTGGGACCACCGGCCGGGCGGGCGTCGGTTTGCCGGGATCGTGGCGCAGGAGATCGATCTCGCGACGGGCGACATGCTTGGCGACCGTCGCATGATCTTCGAGGGGACTTCGCTCGGCTTCACCGAGGGCCCGCACCTCTACAAGCAAGACGGCTGGTATCACCTGTTGGTCGCCGAGGGCGGCACAGAGCGCAATCATGCCGTCGTGATGGCACGGTCACGGTCGCTGTTCGGCCCGTACGAGGTACATCCGGATGGCCCGGTACTGACCGCGGCGGGCAAGCAGGGCATGCAGTTGCAGCGGACCGGGCACGGCGATCTGGTCGAGACACCGACCGGCGAAACCTGGATGGTGTATCTGTGCGGACGGCCGCTGCCCGTCAGTGATCGGTGCGTGCTGGGCCGCGAGACAGCGATCCAGCCTATGCGCTGGGGCGAGGACGGCTGGCTGCGGACGCTCGACGGCGACGCGAGTCCGGCGCTGATCGTGGAGGATAGTACGGCGTCGGCCGCTTCCGAACCGCGGCGTGACCGCAGCGTGTTCGATACCGCGACGTTGCCTGATGCCTTCCAGTGGCTGCGCACCCCGGATGCCGACCGGTTGTTCAGCCTGACCGCGCGGCCCGGTTTTCTGCGCCTCTACGGCCGCGAGACGATCGGCAGCCATTTCACGCAGTCGCTGGTCGCGCGCCGGCAGCAAGCGTTCGCTTACGCCGCCGAGACGCTCGTCACGTTCGAACCGCGCCATTTCCAGCAGGCGGCGGGGCTGGTCTGCTACTATAATTCGACCAAGTTCCATTATCTGCACGTCACCGCCGACGACGATGGCCGGCGCGTGCTGCAGGTGCTGTCGGCGATACCGACTCCGCTCGGCAGCAGCGTGATCACCCATCCGATCGCGATCGACGCGGGACCGATCGGACTGCGGGTCGAGGTGGATCACGAAAGCCTTCGCTTCGGATACCGGTATGCGGGATCGAGCGCGTGGACCTGGCTCGCGGACCGGTTCGACGCGAGCATCCTGTCCGACGAGGCGACCCTGCCGGGCCTGCCCAACTTCACCGGCGCCTTTGTCGGGATGGCGTGCCAGGATATGTCGGGCGCAGGCGAACCGGCCGATTTCAGCTATTTCGAGTATGTCGAAGCCGGCGGCGACTGAGCGGACTGAACGCGGCGTTAATCCCCGTTCAGTCCGTGACCACTGGCCCAGCCTTATGCCGCGATCTTCAAGTCCTGCATCACGTCGGCGGTGATCGACAGGCTCCGCTTGCGTGCTTCGTGGTCGTAGATCGCGCTGGTCACCATGACCTCGTCGACGCCGGTCCGCTCGACGAACGCCGCGATGCCGCGCGCGACCTTGGCCGGGCTGCCGACCGCCGAGCATTGCAGCACGTGGTCGAGGATCTGGTTGCCCTGCGCGCCGAGCGACTCGCGGTAGCCGGCGAGGGGGGGCTTCATCTTGCCGGGGTTGCCGGTGCGGAGCGCGACGAACGACTGCTGCTGCGAGGTGGCGAGAAGTTCGGCCTCCGCATCGGTCTCGGCCGCGAACACGTTGAAGCCTGCCATGACGTGCGGCTTGGCGAGGCGTGCTGAGGGGCGGAAATCGCGGCGGTAGATTGCGAGCGCGGCATCGAGGGCGTCTGGCGCGAAGTGCGAGGCGAACGCGTAGGGCAGGCCGAGCGCTGCCGCCAGCTGTGCGCCGAACGTGCTGGAACCGAGGATCCACATCTCGACGTCCGCGCCTGCGCCCGGGGTCGCGACGATGCCGGTCTGGCCGTCGTTGGCGAAGTAGCTCTGGAGCTCCATCACGTCCTGCGGGAAGGCGTTGGCGTCGGTTTCGAGCGTGCGGCGCATCGCGCGCGCGACACGCTGGTCGGAACCGGGTGCGCGGCCGAGGCCGAGGTCGATGCGGCCGGGGAACAGCGCATCGAGCGTGCCGAACTGCTCGGCGATCGTCAGAGGCGCGTGATTGGGGAGCATGATGCCGCCCGAGCCTACGCGGATCGTCTTGGTGGCGGCGGCTATGTGCGCGATCACGACGGCGGTCGCGGCCGATGCGATACCGGTCATGCCGTGGTGTTCGGCGACCCAATAGCGCTGGAACCCGACGCTCTCGGCGTGCCGCGCGAGGTCGGCCGCGTTGGCGAGCGATTGGGAGACGGTGCCGCCTTCGATGACGGGGACCAGATCGAGCAGGGAATAGCGTGTCATGCGGCAGAGATAGGTACCGAACGGTAGCTTATCCAGTGTTTCGGCCGAATGGTTTGTTTGGCTTCGGCTCCCCTCCCTGGAAGGGAGGGGTTGGGGGTGGGTCGGGTTCCGCATGTTCGCAGGGTTGTGGCTCGATCGGGCCGACCCACCCCCGGCCCCACCCTTTCAGGGAGGGGGGAAGAAGTCAGAAGCCCAGGCTGTACCGCATCGCCATGCCGTAGTCGTTGGGGAGCGCGGCGAAGTTGCCTGGGTCGCGGCGGAAGAACAGGTTGGTGTCGAGGCCGCCGCCGAACGCGGGAACCCCGTAGCGCATCTCGACATCGAGTTCGCGGCCTTGCGGGGCGAGGTTTACGCGTTGGGTGGTCCAGTCGGTGACAGTACCGCTTGTGTAGTCGAAATAGGTTGGCAGCCCGAGGTCGATGCCGCCGTGGGCTACGCGCAACGGTTGCGCGATGCGGAGGCCGAGCGTGTCGTGGGCGAACACGCCGTCCTTGCCGATGTCGGCGGCGAAGGCGTTGGTGCGGACGAGGCCGTCGCCGCTGAGACCGCCGCGTACGGCTGCTTGTGTCCAGCCCTGGCGCATCGAACCGCCGATGCTCCAGCCGCTCCCCGCATCGAACCGCGCCTTGGTGTCCACGAACCACGTTGCCGCGCGGGTCGCGCCGAGCGCCGCGTCGAAGCGCGCGCCGAGGACGGTGTCGCGCTCGTCCATCCGTGTGGCGGCGACCATTGTCGACAGCGCGCCGAAGCGTCGGTCCACGGCAAGCGAGACGCGATTGTAGCCGGAGCGCTGCCAGCGGTCGCGCAGGCGGAGGTCGCTGTCACGTTGGGTGAGTACGTCGCCATTCTCGATTCCGGCGGTGAAGCCGAACCCGCCAAAGCTCTGCCGCATCGCACTCGACGCTCGAATGGTGCTGTCGAAGCCCAGACCGCCGGGGTTGGCGATCAGGAAGGCGGGCTCGGACTGGCCGGAAAGCTGTGCACTGAGCGCGTTCGATCCTTGTGCGAAGCCGAAGCCGAACGACAGCGTGCTGCCGAGCTTCTGCGTCACCATCCCGGCGATCGCGCGCGCGCCGGTCGCGTCGGCGGTGGAGAGCGAGGTGCGATCGAGCGCGACGTCGCCGTTCGCGCGCGGCGCTAGCGTCATCGAGACGGTCATGTTGCCTTGCGCCAATGCGACCGTGCGGAACCGCGACTGCAGCGCGCCGCCGAGCGAGCGGTCCGGGCTGCGGCGGGCGATCGTCTTGGCGAGGTCGATCGCGAACGCGCGGCTGTAGCCGTCGAGGATTACCGCGCCGAGTTCGCCCTGGGTCGCGTCGCCCATCGGCGCGGACAGGCTGGCATTGCCGCTCGTAGAGACGACCGCTTTCGACCCCGCGATCGAGGTCGTGCCGAGCGGTTGGAACGCGCGCGTCAGGTCGAGCACGCCGTTGCCGTACACCGCGTCGACTCCGGGCGCGCCGACATCGCGTGCGCTGCGAAACAGGATGTCGACGATCTGCGCACCGGTAAGATTGGGGAAGGCCTGGGCCAGCAACGCGACCGCGCCAGAAATCTGCGGGGCGGCGAACGATGTGCCCGACCAGAGGTAGGCGGTGTCGGTCGCGTCGGGCGCACGGACGCTTTCGCCGACTGCGGTGAGGAAGTGCGCGGCGCCGGTGCCTGCGCGGTCGCTAAAGGTGGAGATCCCGTCGCTCGCGCCGACCGAGCCGGCGATGATCACCTGGTTGCGGCTTTGCGCTTCGCCGGCGACGTTGGTGAAGGGGTCGGGATTGACCGAACCGTCATTGCCCGCCGCGATCACGACGACCAGCCCGGCAGCAGTCGCGCGGCCGATCGCGTCCTTCAGGCTTTGCGGCATCTCGGAGCCGCCTAGCGAGATGTTGACGACCTTCGCACCTGCCGTACGGGCCGCATCGAGCCCGCGCGTGATCGCGTCGGTACCGAACTTGCAGCCCGAATCCTCGTCGTCCTTGCTCGCGGTGGCGCAAGTACCGGGGCGGTCGGCGCGGAGGACGATTAGCGTCGCGTCGAATGCCACGCCGTGCGAGCCCGCGCCATTCCTTCGGCCCGCCAGAGTGAAGGCGACCGCGGTGCCGTGGCCGCCTTCGTCGTCGATCGAGCTATTGCCGGCGACGTCCTGCGAGGCGGACGAAACGCGGGTGCCGAACTCCTGGCTTTGCAGGTCGATGCCGCTGTCGATCACGCCGACGCCGATCCCCCTGCCGGTCGCGCCGACATTGTACGCGGCCAGCGCGTTCATCGAGACCGCGCCGACGGTCGCGCGATATTCGGTGGTGTCGTTGCTTGACGGCGTGGGGGTGGGCGCGGGTGTCGGGCTAGGCGTTGGCGCTGGTGTCGGAAGCGGCGTCGGCGTCGGGGTGGAAACCGTGGGAGGGGCCGGCGTGCTGTTGATACCGCCGCCGCCGCCGCCTCCACAGGCGGCGAGCAGCAGGCCACTTGCCACCGCCGCCGTTCTCAGCAGCCCCGCCTTCGTGCCGCGCATTCATCCCGCCCTTTTGTGATTTTCCGTAACATACTGGAATGCAAAGCCTTACGCGATCGTAAACATCGGTCCTGAAGGTCGGCAGTGCCGCACTCCGCTTGTCGCCGCGCGCTGCGGTCCGTAGAGGTTCCGGCCGATGCTTGCCCGCCTTGACCCCCGCCTCGACCATGTCCGCAACTGGATCTTCGATCTCGACAACACGCTGTACCCGGCGAGCGCGGACCTGTTCGCGCAGGTCGACGCGCGGATGACCGGGTTCATCCAGGACCTGCTCGGGCTGGAGCATGACGAGGCGCGGCGCGTGCAGAAGGGGTATTTCCACAATCACGGCACGACGCTGTCGGGGTTGATGGCCGAGCATCACGTCGATCCGCACGCGTTCCTGGCGCATGTCCACGACATCGAGATGGACGTGTTGGAGCATGACGCGCCGCTGGTCGCCGCGATCGCCAAGCTGCCGGGGCGGAAACTTGTCTTCACCAATGGCGACAAGCCCTATGCGCTCAAGATCCTCGACCGGCTCGGGCTCGGCGAGAGCTTCGAGGCGATCCACGATATCCACGCGATGAACCTGATGCCGAAGCCGCATGCCTCGGCCTATGCAGGGTTCTGCGCTGCGTTCGACATCGATCCGCGGGAGTCGCTGTTCGCCGACGACATGGCGCGCAACCTGACGCCGGCCAAGGCGATCGGGATGACCACCGTCTGGATCGACAACGGCTCCGAACAGTCGCCCGACACCGAGCGCGATCATATCGATTTTACCGTGCCGGTGCTTGCGCCATGGCTCGAAACCATCCTGGAGACATCATGACCTTGCAGACCATCATCGACGCCGCCTGGGATGACCGCGCGAACCTCGGGCTCGATACCAAGGGCGAAGTGCGCGACGCCGTCGAGTCCGCGCTGGCGATGCTGGACGCCGGGACCGCGCGCGTTGCCGAGCCGATCGCCGATGGCTGGCAGGTCAACCAGTGGTTAAAGAAGGCCGTGCTGCTCTCGTTCCGGCTCAACGACAACGTGGTGATCGACGGCGGTTCGGCGGGGTCCCCGGGGTTCGACAAGGTGCCGTCGAAGTTCTCGAGCTGGGGTGAGACCGAGTTCCGTACGGCTGGCATTCGCGTCGTTCCCGGTGCGGTCGCGCGGCGCGGGAGTTTCATCGCCAAGGGTGCGATCCTGATGCCGAGCTTCGTCAACATCGGCGCCTATGTCGGCGAGGGCACGATGGTCGACGCCTGGGCGACGGTCGGGTCGTGCGCGCAGATCGGCAAGAACGTGCATCTGTCGGGTGGCGCCGGCATCGGCGGCGTGCTCGAGCCGTTGCAGGCGGATCCCGTCATCATCGGCGATGGCGCCTTCATCGGCGCGCGCGCGGAAGTGGCGGAGGGCGTCCGCGTAGGCGAGGGCGCGGTGCTGTCGATGGGCGTGTATTTGGGCGCCTCGACCAAGATCATCGACCGCGCGACCGGCGAAGTGTTCAAGGGCGAAGTGCCGCCCTATTCCGTCGTCGTGCCGGGCTCGATCGGTGGCGGGGACGGCAAGCCGGCCTTGTACTGCGCGGTGATCGTCAAGCGTGTCGATGCGCAAACTCGTTCCAAAACCTCGATCAACGACCTGCTGAGGGACTGATCGGGTCGACAACCGGATGGCCGCTGCCTATCCGGGACGAAACATACCGAGGAGATAGACTTTGACCGCTGCTGCCAGCCAGGTTCTCGACCGCGTACTCGTCCTCGAAATGGTCCGCGTGACCGAGGCGGCGGCGATCGCCGCCTCCACGCTCGTCGGGCGCGGTGACGAGAAGGCAGCGGATGCAGCGGCGGTCGAGGCGATGCGCGAGGCGCTCAACTCGCTGTACATGGACGGCACCGTGGTGATTGGCGAGGGCGAGCGCGACGAAGCCCCGATGCTGTTCATCGGCGAGAAGGTCGGCTCGGCGATCGGCAAGGGCCCGAAGATCGACATCGCGCTCGATCCGCTCGAAGGCACGACGATCTGCGCGACCGCGGGCCCGAACAGCCTCGCCGTGCTGGCGATCGCCGAGGAGGGCGGGCTGCTCAACGCGCCCGACGTCTACATGGACAAGATCGCGGTCGGGCCGGGCTATCCCGAGGGCATCATCGATCTCGACAAGACGCCGACCGAGAACATCAACGCGGTCGCCGCCGCCAAAGGCGTGCCGGCGCGCGACCTGATCGTGTGCGTGCTCGATCGGCCGCGTCACGAGGCGCTGATCGCGGAGCTGCGCCAGGTTGGGTGCGGGATCATGCTGATCGGTGACGGCGACGTCGCCGGCGTGATCGCGACGTCCGATCCAGAGACCACGGTCGACGTGTATATGGGTTCGGGTGGTGCTCCCGAGGGCGTGCTGGCGTGTGCTGCACTGCGCTGCGTCGGCGGGCAGTTCAAGGGGCGGTTGCTGTTTCGCAACGACGACGAGCGCGGGCGTGCGGCGAAGTGGGGGATTACGGATCTCGACAAGCAGTATGACCTTTCGGAACTGGCGAAGGGTGACTGCATCTTTGCGGCGACCGGGGTTACGGATGGGTCGTTGCTGGCGGGCGTGAAGCGGAAGAAGGGCAAGATGACGACGGAGAGCGTGGTGATGCGCGCGTCTTCGGGGACGGTGCGTTGGGTCAAGGGTGAGCATCGGACTGATTGATCCCCCAATACCACCCCGGCGAAGGCCGGGGCCCAATTGGAACGTCCGGAATAACTAAGCGTAACGCTCCGTTAGCGACGTTTCCCAATTGGGCCCCGGCCTTCGCCGGGGTGGAGTGCTGGGTCAGGATGGTGAACCAAACCGCATGTGTCCCCGCGAAGGCGGGGACACAGACTGGGCTCCCGCCTTCGCGGGAGAACATGTTTAGGGAGGTACGCGCATGATCCTTCCCAACGCCCTTCTCCTCGTCACGATCATGAGCCTCGTCTGGTTCCTCAAGGGCGACCTACTCGACTACCGCCGGATCAAGCGCCTCTCCGACACCGCCTCGCGCCAGAAGACCTACCGCCTGTGGATAGCCAAGGCCGCGATCGCCTTCGTCCTGCCGTCAGTGATCGGCCTAGCCTTGCTCGGCCGCCTCGACGCGCTCGTCACCGTGCCGCCCGAGTTCGACGCCCTCCGCACGCTCCTTCCCAGTTTCGAAGGCTACAGCCGCGTGGAACTGCTCGGCATGATCGGCGGCAGCGCGCTTGGTGGCCTGATCATCGGCGCGGTGCTCGCGACGCGGCGTAACTGGCGTATTCTCAAGACGATCGGCAATGTCGGCTCGCTGCTCCCGCGCAACCGGCCGGAGATCGCGCATGCCGTCGCCATGTCGATCGCGGCGGGCATCTCCGAGGAGCTCGCTTTTCGCCTGTTCCTGCCGCTGCTGGTCGCGCTCGTCTCCGGCAGCGCGTTCGTCGCGTTCGGTGTCGCGGTCGCGGCGTTCGGCGCGATGCATCTGTATCAGGGGCGGGCGGGCGTGATCGCGACCACGCTGGTCGGCGCGCTGATGGCGGCGGTGTATCTGCTGACCGGCGAATTGTGGCTGGCGATGGTCCTGCACGCGCTGATCGATCTCAATTCGCTGGTATTGCGCCCGATGCTGACCGGAGCGTGGCGCGCGGCTTGACTTCGCAGCCTTGGGTTCGTCCAATCAAGGCACGGTCCACGAAGGGAATTCCATGTCGCGTAACGCCTTCCTGCTCGCGCTTGCGGTCACCGCCGCTGTCCCGGCCGCCACGCTCGCGCAGACCGCGCCACAAGCCGCGACCCAATCCCCCTTTA
Source organism: Sphingomonas sp. Leaf230 (assembly GCF_001421745.1). Taxonomy (GTDB): domain Bacteria; phylum Pseudomonadota; class Alphaproteobacteria; order Sphingomonadales; family Sphingomonadaceae; genus Sphingomonas. The sequence continues at coordinate 139,138 of NZ_LMKW01000012.1, forward strand.
CCTTCGAAGAGGTGATGGTGCCGATGCGCGACGGCGCGAAGTTGCAGACGGTGATTATGCGGCCGCGCGGGATGACCGGGCCGCTGCCGATCCTGCTCCAGCGAACGCCTTACGGCGTGCCCGATGCGCCGTTTCCCACCGCCGATCGCTTCGCGCCGTTGATGAAGGACGGCTATGTCTTCGTGTTCCAGTCGATGCGCGGGCGGTTTAAGTCGGACGGGGTGTTCACGCTCTCGACCGCGGTCCACCTCGGCGATACCAAAGCGGTCGACGAGGCGACGGATGCGTACGACACGGTCGGCTGGCTGGTGAAGAACGTCCCCGCCAACACTGGCAAGGTCGGCATGTGGGGCGTGTCCTATCCGGGGTTCGCCGCCGCCGTAGCGCTGGCGAACCCGCATCCGGCGCTGAAGGCGGTCTCCCCGCAAGCGGCGTGGATCGATTACTGGCAGTCGGACGACCTGCACCGCAACGGCGCGCTGCGGCTGAGCTATGCGACCGACTGGGTGTCGTCGCTGCAACTCGACAAGACGAAGAATTCCGACTTCGCGTATCCGAGCGATACCTACGACTATTTCCTCAAGGCGGGCTCGGCGGAGGCGATCGACCGGACCGTGTTCAAGGGGCGGGTGCCGATGTTCACGTCGCTACTCGATCACCCCAATCACGACGGCTTTTATACAGCGCAGCGCTGGACCGACGCGCTCGGGAAGACGACCGTGCCGACGCTGAACGTCGCCGGGTTCTGGGATCAGGAGGATCCGTGGGGCTCGTGGCAGATTTACGCCAAGCAGAAGCGCAACGATCCGAACCATCTGGCGCAGATGGTGGCGGGGCCGTGGCGGCATGGTGGGTGGCAGGGCGTGGCGGATCACCTTGGCCCGATCCCGCTAGGGACGGCGAGCGGCACGCAGTTTCAGGAACAGATTCAGGCGCCGTTCTTCGCATACTGGCTGCACGGTAAGGGACCGCGGCCGGACTTTGCGGCGAAGATGTTCCAGTCGGGGTCGAACGTGTGGAAGACCTACGCGGCTTGGCCTCCGACGGGCGCGAAGACGACCGCGCTGTATCTGCATGCGGACGGCAGCCTGTCGTTCACCGCGCCGGCCGCTGGCGAGGGATGTCGCGACTACGTGTCCGATCCGGCGAATCCGGTGCCGTTCCGCCGACGACCGATGTCGGCGACGTATGCTAGCCCCGATTGGGCGTGGTGGGAGGCGGACGACCAGCGCTTCGTCGATCACCGGCCCGACGTGCTTGGGTATGTGTCGGAGCCTCTGACTGCCGACCTGACCGTGACGGGGGCGCTGGCGGCGACGTTGCAGGCGTCGACGAGCGGGACCGACAGCGATTTCGTGGTGAAGCTGATCGATGTGCTGCCCGACGATACCGAGTCGATGACGGGGCGTAGCCTTCAGCCAGGCGACTATGCCCGGACGCTCAACGGGTATCAGTTGCCGATCGCGATGGAAGTGCGGCGAGGGCGGTTCCTGGCGAGCGATACGGCGCCGCAGCCGTTGGTGCCGGGGAAGGTGGTCGCGTGGGACGTGCCGCTGCGTGACCACGATCATGTGTTCAAGGCGGGGCACCGGATCATGGTGCAGGTGCAGTCGAGCTGGTTCCCGATGATCGACCGCAACCCGCAATCGTTCGTGCCGAACATCGGGCGGGCGAAACCGGCGGATTACGTGAAGGCGACGCAGAAGGTCTGCGCGGGATCGCGGATCACGTTGCCGGTCATGCGCTAAAAAGCTTGTTCTCCCGCGAAGGCGGGAGCCCAGACTGGGTCCCCGCCTTCGCGGGGAAACATGCTTCCAACGTCAGTTCTTCATCCGCCAGCCGGTCTTGAAGATCCAGGCGATCGCGATCAGGCATACGGCGAGAAAGCCCGCCGTCACCGCGAGGCTGACCCCGACCGCGACGTCGCCGACCCCGAAGAAGCTCCAGCGGAACCCGCTCACCAAATAGACGACCGGGTTGAACAGGCTGAACGTCCGCCAGGGCTGGGGCAGCATGTCGATCGAGTAGAACGCGCCGCCGAGGAAGGTCAGCGGCGTGATCAGCAGCGCGGGGACGAAGTTTAGCTGCTCGAAGCCGTTGGCCCAGACGCCGATGATGAACCCGAACAGGCTGAACGCCACGGCCGTCAGGATCAGGAACGCGATCATCGCGAACGGGTGCTCGATCCGCAGCGGCACGAAGAACGACGCGGTGGCGAGGATGATCAGCCCGAGGATCACCGACTTGGTGGTCGCCGCGCCGACATAGCCGATCACCATCTCCATCGCCGAGACGGGCGCCGACAACAGCTCGTAGATCGTGCCGGTGAACTTGGGGAAGTAGATGCCGATCGACGCGTTCGAGATGCTCTGCGTGAGCAGCGACAGCATGATCAGGCCGGGGACGATGAAGCTGCCATAGCCTACGCCGCCGACCTGCTGCATGCGGCTGCCGATCGCGCCGCCGAAGACGATGAAATACAGCGAGGTGGTGAGAACGGGCGTGACGAGGCTCTGCCACAGGGTGCGCAATGCGCGCGCCATTTCGAAGCGGTAGATCGCCCAAATACCGTGAGTATTCATGCGCGTTCTCCGACGAGATCGACGAAGATGTCTTCGAGGCTCGATTTGCTGGTTTCGAGGTCCTTGAAGCCGATGCCGAGTTCGCTGAGTTTGCGGAGAAGCGACGGGATTCCGGTGTGATCGGCCTGCGCGTCGAAGACGTAGCGCAGGCGCTTGCCGTCGTCTTCCAGCGACAGGTCCCACTCTGCGAGGTCGGCGGGGATCGTCGTCATCGGGTCCTGCAGCGCGATGTCCAACTCGCGCTTGCCGAGCTTCTTCATCAGCGACGCCTTGTCATCGACGAGCAGCAGCTTGCCCTTGTTGATGACGCCGACGCGGTCGGCCATTTCCTCGGCTTCCTCGATGTAGTGCGTCGTCAGGATGATCGTCGTGCCGCCTTCGCGAAGGCGGTGGACAAGCTTCCACATGTCGCGGCGCAGCGCCACGTCGACGCCTGCGGTGGGCTCGTCGAGGAACAGAATTTCGGGTTCGTGCGCGAGCGCTTTCGCAATCAGCACGCGGCGCTTCATCCCGCCGGAGAGTTCGCGGATCTTCGCGTCGCGCTTGTCCCAGAGCGAGAGGTCGCGCAGCACCTGTTCGATGTACGCGCTGTGGCCCGAGCGGCCGAACAGACGGCGGCTGAAAGTGACGGTGGCGAGCACCGTCTCGAACATGTCGACGTTGAGTTCCTGCGGCACGAGGCCGATGCGGCTGCGCGCCTGCTTATAGTCGCGGATCGCGTCGAAGCCGGCGACCTTGATCGTGCCGGCGGACGGCGTGACGATGCCGCAGATGATGCTGATGAGCGTCGTCTTGCCCGCGCCGTTGGGGCCGAGGAGGGCGAAGATCTCGCCCTTTTTGATGTCGAGGTCGACGGGGTGGAGGGCTGTGGTGCCGCTCTTGTAGGTCTTGGTGACGCCCGCGATGGACAGGATCGGTTCGGTCATTGGCACCCCTTTTTGTGAGGGGAAGATGGGGGTGGTGGGACGTGAATGATAGGCCTTCCCGCGCCTTCTTGTTCTCCCGCGAAGGCGGGAGCCCAGACTGGGTCCCCGCCTTCGCGGGGAAACAAGGAGAGGAGCGTCAACCGGCCCGCGCTGCCGCTACGGCTTTTTGCAGGTCTTCCAACGGCAAAGCGCCGGACAATACTCGGTCGCCGACTACCCAGCTAGGCGTGCCGGTCATGCCGAGCTTGGCGGCGGTTTCCATGTTCTTGGCTATTTCGGCGTCGGCGGTCTTGGTGAAGCTGGCCTGCGTCGTGTCGACACCCGCCTTGTTCGCCGCGGCGGCGATCGAGGCGTCGCTGACGGGGCCGCCGGCGTAGAGCGCGTCGTGGAAGGTGGCGAACTTGCCCTGTTGTGCGGCGGCGAGGCTGGCGCGGGCGGCGATGCGGCTTTCGGCGCTGAGGATCGGGAGTTCGCGGAAGACCACGCGGACCTTGGGATCGGCGGCGATCAGCTTGGCGATCATCGGCAGGCTCGCGCGGCAGTATCCGCAATTGTAATCGAAATACTCGACGAGCGTGACGTCGCCCTTGGGGTTGCCGGCCCAGGCGCTGCCGAACGGCGTGACGATCGCGTCGTGGTTGGCGGTGACGGTCTTGCCGGACTCGCGGTCACGGAGTTTCTCCATCGCCTCGGGGAGGATCTCGGGGTGCGCCAGGACATAGTCGTGGACGATCGATTCGACCTGCGCGCGCTCGACGCCGCCGCCCTGGCGGTCAAAGCCCCAAACCGCGAGGCCTCCGATGACGGCACCAGCGATTGCGATCGCCGGGAATGTAAGTTTGCTCATTTGCGGCGCTTATACTGCTTGGGATTGTCGTCCATCTCGTTCTGCGCGGCCATCGCGATATCCTGCGCGCGGATCCAGTCGGTCGTGTTCGCCGGGATGTTCGCCAGCGCATATTGCGCGCTTGCCGACGCGGTCCGCATGTCGCCGCCCATGCTCGCGCGCTCGGCGGTGGCGAGCGCGGCGCGCGCGGTATCGCCGGTCAGTTCGTAGACGGTGCCGAGTTGCATCCAGGCGAACGGGTTCTGGTCGTCGCGGCCTACCGCGGTGCGCAACACGCGGGTCGCCTCGGGGTAGTTCGCCTTGTTCTCGGTCGCGATCAGCGCGTGGCCGAAGGTGGTGGCGATCAGCGGGTTGTTGCGCGAACCCTCCGTGGCTTCGCGCAGGGGGACCAGCGACTCAGTCGGCTTGCCCGCCTCGAGCAGGATCTGGCCTTTGATCTCGAGGAAATACGGGTCGGTGGGTTCGGCCTTCACCAGCGCGTTGGCCTCGGCGTCGGCTTTCTCGGGGTAGCCGGCTTTGTGGTAGGCATAGGCGCGGGCGTAGTGGGCGTAGATCGACTGGTTCGAAGGCGGGAAGGCTTGCAGCGTCTGGTCGGCGGGCATGACGTAGCCGGCGAGCTTGGCTTTCACGCGGCGGAAGCGTTCCTCGAGCGCGGCGTCGGGTTTGTTGGCCCAGGCGGGCGACGCTTGGAGGTCGGCGGTGAGCGTCGCGACACGTTCGCCCGAGAGCGGGTGCGACTGCATGAACGGATCGATGTTGGCGGTGCCGAAGCGGTATTCCTGCTGCTGCAATTTCTTGAAGAAGCTGAGCATGCCGCGGCCGGAGACGTTCGCCTCGCGGAGGAATTTCGCGCCGGTCGCGTCTGCGGTCGATTCCTGGACGCGGCTGAACGAGAGATAGCTGCCCATCGCCGCCTGCTGACCTGCCGCCATGATGCCGGCGCCGGCCTCGCCGCTGCCGGCCGCCATCGCGGCGAGGCCGAGGACCATCGATAGGAGGTACATGCCCATTGCGGGCTTGGTGCCGCGATCGGCGAGGACGACGTGGCCGTCGGCGATGTGCCCGAGCTCGTGCGCGATGACGCCCTGGACTTCGTTGGCGTTGTCGGCGGCCTGGATCAGGCCGGAGTGGACGTAGACGGTCTGGCCGCCGGCGACGAACGCGTTGATCGACTCGTCGTTGATGAGGACGACCTTCACGTCGCGGGTGGAGAGTCCGGCCGCCTTGACGAGCGGGTTGGACATCTCCGCGAACATGGTTTCGGTCTCGGCGTCGCGGAGGATCGACTGGGCCTGGAGGGGCGTCGTCCAGAGGAGGAGGGCGGTGGCTGCGGCGGCTACTAGGCGCTTCATTTTACGGGGTATCGTCGATTGGGGGCGGGGGGGCAATGGTCGTGCGGTCGGGCGTGCGGTGGAGTGAAGTATAGGAAGTGCAGACGCTGGGAGCGGTTTTGCGGGGGTGCGGGGAGTGTGGGTGGCATTGGGGGAGGGGAGCAGGGTTTGGGTGTGTAGGACAGAGGTTTGAGGGGGCCTTAAGAGATGCTGCGCCGGCTATCGGCCACCTCCCCGGCTATCGGTTTCCGCCCTGGCTATCAGACCACCGCCCCGGCGGAGGCCGGGGTCCAATTGGGGGACCGGGCTAACTGAGGGTGGCGCTTCGTTATTGCCACCTTTCCACTTGGGCCCCGGCCTTCGCCGGGGTGGTTGTGGATGGGGAGTTCGGCGTGCGTCACTACGGCGCTGGAACTCAAACCTCGTATCGCCCCCGTGTCTTGTTCACCCGCGAAGGCGGGTGCCCAGTCTGGGTCCCCGCCTTCGCGGGGATACAAGCTTTTCGCGGCTCGTCCGCCACCGGAGGCGTTGGACGCTGACGGATATCGTGCTGCCGGAGGATCGCTCCCCACAAACGAAAACGGGCGCGGCCTTTCGGTCGCGCCCGTTCTTTGGTCTCAGCGTCCGGGTTTAGCCGAAGGTGCGCTGCCACCAGCCGCGGCGGGGGGCGCCGTCGGGGTCGTCGTTGGCGCCGTCATCGGTACGAGGGGTCGCGACGTCCTGGGGCTGGACTTCGGCCTTGGGCGGGGTGGTTGCGATCGGCTCGGCGAGGAGCTCGCTGGTCGGCGCAGCGTCGCCGGCTTCGACGATCGGCGTCTTGCGAGGACGACCGCGGGGCTTGGCGACCTTGGCGGGTGCTTCCTCGACGACCGGTGCCTCGACCACCGCGTCCGACGCCTTGCGACGCGCACGCTTGGGCTTCGGTGCCGAGGCTTCGATGGTCTCGGCGGGCGTTGCGCTCACCTCTTCCATCGTTGCTTCCGCAACCGCGGCACGACGACGGCGGCTTGGCTTCGGCGCAGTCGGTTCGGCCGCAACCGGCTCAGGAGCGACGGGCTCCGGAACGACGACCGGCCGCGGTGCAACCGTCTCGGCTTCCGTTTCGACCGCACGGGGTTTGCGACCGCGACGTGCCTTCGGCGCTGCATCGGCCACCGCGTCGGCGATGTTCGCCGCGGCAGCAGCTGCACGCGCCCGTGGACGACGGCGCATCTTCGGACCCTCGGCGACTTCCGCGACCGGGGCTTCCTCGACGGCCGGCGCGGACGCAGGCTCGTACGGCGGCTCGGCATAGGTCGACTCGACCGGCTCATACGCTTCCGGCTCGGGAGCCTCGGCGATCAGCTGGGCGTCGTCGACGCTGCTGACGGCGACCGACTGGCCGTTCTCCGAACCCTGCTCGTTGCGGCGACCGCCGCGACGTCCCCGACGACCGCGACGACGACGGCCTTCGCCCTCGACGCCATTCGCCTGCTCGGCAGGTGCGCCAGCCTCGACCGCTTCGCCACCGGCCTCGACGATGTCGCCCTCGACCTCGTCGATCTCCTCGACGTTGGTGTCGGCGTCCTCGAACGTGCCGTCCTCGTTGACACCCTCTGCGGCGCCCTCTTCACCCGGACGCGCGCGACCGCGACGACCGCGACGACGACGGCGCTTCTTGCCGGCTTCACCGTCCGCATCGCGACCGTTCTCACGCGGCGCGCGCTGCTCGCCGTTGCCCTCGCGGGGCTCACGACCGCCCTCACGACGGCGCGGCTGCTCGACTTCGGCCTCCTCGACCTCTTCTTCCTCGATCTCGTCCTCGATCTCCTCGGGGAGATCGTCCTCGTCTTCCTCGATGATCTGGACGAATTTCGGGGCGTGTGCGGGCGGCGGGCCGCTCGCCTCGACCGTCATGTGCGCGCCTTCCTCGTCCTGGCCGGGGATGATCTCGACGATCACGCCGTAGCGATCCTCGATCTCGGCGATGTCGGCACGCTTGCGGTTGAGGATGTAAACGGCCGCTTCCTGGCTCGCGCGCAGGGTGAGCAGTGAGCCGCGACCGCGTGCGGCCTCGTCCTCGATCAGGCGGAGTGCCGAGATGCCCGACGACGATGCGGTACGGACCAGGCCGGTGCCCTCGCAATGCGGGCAGGCGCGCGTGGACGCTTCGAGCACGCCGGTGCGCAGGCGCTGGCGGCTCATTTCCATCAGGCCGAACGACGAGATGCGGCCGATCTGGATGCGCGCGCGATCGTTCTTGAGCGCCTCCTTCATCGCCTTCTCGACCTTACGGACGTTGGAATTGTTATCCATGTCGATGAAGTCGATGACGACCAGCCCGGCCATGTCGCGCAGGCGGAGCTGGCGGCCGATTTCCTGAGCGGCTTCCAAGTTGGTCGCGGTCGCGGTCTGCTCGATCGAATGCTCGCGCGTCGAACGGCCCGAGTTGATGTCGATCGAGACGAGCGCCTCGGTCGGGTTGATGACGAGGTAGCCGCCCGACTTCAGCTGGACGACGGGGTGGTACATCGCGGCAAGCTGATCCTCGACGCCGGCGCGCTGGAACAGCGGCACGGGGTCGGCGTAATGCTTGATGCGGCGGGCGTGCGTCGGCATCAGCAGGCGCATGAACTCGCGCGCCTGACGATAGCCGTCCTCGCCCTCGACGATGACCTCTTCGATTTCCTTGTTGTAGATGTCGCGGATCGCGCGCTTGATCAGGTCGCTGTCGCCGTAGACGAGCGCGGGGGCCGACGCCTTGAGCGTGGCTTCACGGATGCCGTCCCACAGGCGGGCGAGGTAATCGAAGTCGCGCTTGATCTCGACCTTCGAGCGCTGGAGGCCCGCGGTGCGGACGATGCAGCCCATCGACGGCGGCAGCTGCATGTCGGCCATGATCGTCTTGAGGCGCTTGCGATCGCCCGCGTTGCTGATCTTCCGCGAGATGCCGCCGCCATGCGACGTGTTCGGCATCAGCACGCAGTAGCGACCGGCGAGGCTCAGGTACGTGGTCAGCGCCGCGCCCTTGTTGCCGCGCTCCTCCTTGACGACCTGGACGAGCAGCACCTGGCGGCGATGGATCACGTCCTGGATCTTGTAGCGGCGGCGCAGGTTCATGCGACGCTCGCGCAGGTCCTCGACCGCGGCATCGTCGGCGCTCGGCTTGCGTTTCCGTCGCGGGGCTTCGCCACCTTCGCTGCCTTCGAGTTCCTCGGCGACGTCGGGATCTACCCCGCCATCGTCCTCGAAGCGCTCGATGTCGTCCTCGTCGTCACCCTCGTCCTCGTCCGAGTCGTAGTCGGCGCGTAGGGCGGCTTCCTCGGCGGCATGCTCGGCTTCCTCACGGAGCAGCGCGTCGCGATCTTCCTTGGGGATCTGGTAGTAATCGGGGTGGATCTCGCTGAATGCGAGGAAGCCGTGGCGATTGCCGCCGTAATCGATGAACGCCGCCTGGAGCGACGGCTCGACCCGCGTGACCTTGGCGAGGTAGATATTGCCCTTGAGCTGCTTGCGTTCGGCACTCTCGAAATCGAATTCCTCGATCCGGTTACCCTTGACGACTGCGATCCGGGTTTCTTCCCGGTGGCGTGCGTCGATCAGCATACGCGTTGTCATAATAGATTCTCCGCGCGCGCGCCGGGCCTGTCGGCAGCCGTCGCGCGCTTGATGGTGGTGCGGTCGGGCACGGACGCCCGGACTCGCGGATGGTATGCGAAACTGCCTCTGCGCGAAGTGCATGCCGCGGGAACTCTCCCTGCGGCGCCCGCACGACCGCGAGTCCGTCGGCGAAGGCCGGTCGGAGTGCGGGGCGGGGGGAATGCGTCATTCGAGCGTCAACCTGAATTGCCGCGCCGGCGAGAATCCGCTGGCGGGCGTCGAGACCGGCGCGTCGCTGGTAAAATCCAGGCGACACACGGCTGTACGACAGGACTAGCACTGCATACCCGATCTCGCAACTAGCCCCGGAACCGTCGCTTTCGCGGGCGTTTCGGCTCGAATTAGGGGCAGCGAGGCGCAGACTTGCCGGGGCGGCAGAGCCTTGCCGGCCAATACGTGGCAAACGGCAAATTAACCGCACTGCGCAACCGCGTCTTGTGATGCGAGGCGCTATCGCTCGCTCACAGAGATCGGATGTATCGATCAAAGGGGTGTAGCATGGGTTTTCGCTGGACCGGCGGCAGGGCCGCACGGCAAGGACGCGAGGTGTTGACGGTCATCGCCCTCATCGCCGGCTGGCTGGCGAGCGTCCCCGCCTGGGCGGCGACCGTGCAGAGCGTCGCGATCCGGGACGGGCGGATCGTCATCCGCTTCGACGAGGCGGTCGGCGATGCCGCCAGCCGCGTGCTGACGGGGCCGCGCCAGATCGCGGTCGACGTGTCGGGCGCGTCTCCGGGGCGGGAGGTCTTGGGCCGCGGTCTGGTGACTGGCGTTACGCAGATGCGCAGTGGCCGGTCGGGGATGCGGATGGTGTTCGATCTGGCCGAGCCGGCGATCGTGACCGATGGTGGGTTCGACTCCGACGGGCGCGAGCTGACGCTGGCATTGCGGGCGGTCGATTACGACCAGTTCGCTGAAGCCGGGATCGCCGGGCCGCTGAACTTCTTCCCGTTCAATTTTGGCGCGGCTTCGCGGCCCAAATACAAGGTGTCGGTGCCGGTGCCGCCCAAGGCGCGGGGTATGAAACTGCCGCGCGTGCAGGGGGACGATACGCGGCCGCTGGTGGTGATCGATGCAGGGCATGGCGGTGTCGATCCGGGCGCGATCGGGCCGAACGGGCTGCGCGAGAAAGACGTGACGCTGAAGGTCGCAAAGGCGATCCGCGACGAGTTGCTGGCGTCTGGGCGCGTCCGCGTGGCGCTGACGCGGAACGACGACCGCTATTTGATCTTGCGCGAGCGGTATGGGGTTGCTCGGCGGTTGAAGGGCGACCTGTTCATCTCGATCCATTGCGACAGCACGGGTTCCGAGAACGCGACCGGCGCGACGGCGTACACGTTGTCGGAGGTGGCGTCGGATAAGGAAGCGGCGCGGCTGGCGGCGCGCGAGAACAAGGCGGACGTGATCTCGGGCGTGAACCTCGGCGAGGCGCCCGCGGACGTGTCGTCGATCCTGATCGACCTGACGCAGCGCGAGACGATGAACGCGTCGGCGACGTTCGCGCGGCTGCTCGGGCGGGAGGCCAAGCCGTTGATGCCGTTGAAGGCGAACTTCCACCGGATGGCGTCGCTGATGGTGCTGAAGGCGCCGGACATGCCGTCGATCCTGTTCGAGACGGGGTATATCTCGAACCCGCAGGACGCGGCGTTCCTGGACAGCGAAGAGGGGCGACACCGGATCGCGGAGAGCGTCACGCGGGCGGTCGAGGTCCATTTCGCGCGGCGGATGGCGGTGCGGTAGATTTGGGTTAGCGGGTCGAGTCAGCCCGCCTTTATTCTCTGTTTTCCTGCGCACGCAGGAATCCAGGATCAAGCAGAACGACGCCGTCCGGCATGCGAGACTCCTGGGCTCCTGCTTTCGCAGGAGAACGATCGGGTTTGAGAGACTCGCTCGTCACGGTCGATACGGTTTCCTCACGCCCCACATCATGTCACAAGTCGCCCGAATTGCTTTGAGGCTGACCAGATGACCGACGCGACGCGGGGCGTAACCGACACGGGCCCCGAGACCAGCATGCGCGAACTGACGTTTCGCGGGATCGTGCTCGGCGGGATCATCACGCTGCTGTTCACCGCGGCCAACGTGTATCTAGGGCTCAAGATCGGGCTGACGTTCGCGACGTCGATCCCGGCGGCGGTGATCTCGATGGCGGTGCTGCGGTTGTTCAAGGACTCGACGATCCTCGAGAACAACATCGTCCAGACGATCGCGTCCGCCGCGGGGACGCTGGCGGCGATCATCTTCGTGCTGCCCGGCCTCGTGATGATCGGCTGGTGGCAGGGCTTTCCGTTCTTCACCACCGCGGCGATCACGATGTTCGGCGGCGTGCTCGGCGTGTTGTTCTCGGTGCCGCTGCGCCGTGCGCTCGTCGTCGACACCGTGCTGCCGTACCCGGAAGGCCGCGCGGCCGCCGAAGTGCTGAAGGTCGGCGCGGGCAGTCGCGAAGGCGGCGAGGAGAGTGCGCGCGGGCTCGGCATCATCGTCGCCAACGCGGTCGTCTCGGCCGGGTTCGCGATCCTGACGCAGACCAAGCTCGTCGCCGCCGAAGCCGCGACGTGGTTCCGCGTCGGCGCGGGCGCGACCGGGATTTCGGGCGGGCTGTCGTTCGCGTTGCTCGGCGCGGGGCATCTGGTCGGCATATCGGTCGGCATGGCGATGTTCGCGGGCGTGGTGATCGGGTGGTGGATCCTGCTGCCGATCCTGACGTCGGGCGGGAGCGTCACCGGCACCGCCGAGGTGATCGCCAACACCGTGTTCCGCTCGGACGTGCGATTCTTCGGCGCGGGCGTGATCGGTGTCGCGGCGATCTGGACGTTGCTGAAGATTGCAGGCCCCGTTGTCGGCGGCGTGCGCTCGGCGCTCGCGGCGTCGGCGGCCAAGCGTGGCGGCGAAGTGCTGGCTCTCGAAGAGCGCGACATTCCGATCGGGATCGTCGGGATCGGTTCGCTGGCGATGCTGGTGCCGATCGGCATCCTGCTCTGGACCGTGCTTCAGGGTGGTCCGCTGGAGGCGTCGGCGATCGGGCTGATCGCGGGGAGTCTTGTGTTCATCCTCGTCATCGGGCTCGTGATCGCGGCAGTGTGCGGGTACATGGCGGGGCTGATCGGCGCGTCGAACTCGCCGGTGTCGGGGATCGGTATCCTCGCCATTCTAGCGGCGTCGATCCTGCTGGTGTCGTGGTTCGGCCGCGCGGTCGAGCCGGGGACGACGCAGGCCTTGGTAGCTTACGGATTGATCGTGACGGGCATCGTGTTCGGCATCGCGACGATCTCGAACGACAATCTGCAGGATCTGAAGACGGGCCAGCTGGTCGGCGCGACGCCGTGGAAGCAGCAGGTCGCGTTGCTGATCGGCGTGGTGTTCGGGTCGATCGTGGTGCCGCCGGTGTTGAACCTGCTGGGAAGCACGCTTGGGTTCGCGGGCGCGCCGGGGGCGGGGCCGAATGCGCTGGCGGCGCCTCAGGCGGCGTTGATCTCGGCGCTTGCGAAGGGCGTGCTGGGGGGGAACCTCAACTGGGCTATGATCGGGTATGGGGCGCTGACTGGCGTGGTGGTGATCGCGGTTGATGAATTGCTCGGCAAGGCGGGGAAGCTGCGATTGCCGCCGCTTGGCGTTGGGCTCGGCGTGTATCTGCCGATGTCGGTGACGTTGCCGGTGACGATCGGAGCGGTCGTGGGGTTTGCTTACGATCGTTGGGCGGATCGGGCTCGCGATCCCGAGTTGGCGAAGCGGATGGGTGTGCTGACCGCTACCGGCATGATTGTCGGGGAGTCGCTGTGGGGCGTTGGCTTTGCGGGGATCGTGTATTTGACCAACAAGGAGACGCCGTTGGCGCTCGTTGGGGACGGGTTTGCGAGCGTGGCGCTGATTGGCGGGACGCTGTTGTTCGCGGTGCTGACCTGGGTGATGTACCGGCGGACGATGGCAGCTTCGCGGTAAGCTTGTTTCCCCGCGAAGGCGGGGATCCAGACTGGGCTCCCGCCTTCGCGGGAGAACAAGATTGGGTTGGGACCTTGGCCTAGTCCACCACCCCGGCGAAGGCCGGGGCCCAATTGGAAAGGTGGGCGTAACGGAGCGCAGTTCGCCGTTATTTGCGTCCCCCAATTGGGCCCCGGCCTTCGCCGGGGTGGTGTTTACGCGTGGGTGGTGTTTACGCAGGGGAGAAGGATAGCGTCCGTCTGGACGACCCCCTCACTTCATCGCGGCAAGCATGTCCTTGATCGGCACGAACGCAAACCCGACCGAGCTATCCGCGATCCCGTACGGCATGAAGATCGTATCGCCGTGCTTCAACGCGCCGCAGCTATAGACGACGTTGGGCACATACCCCTCGCGGTCCTGGTCCTTCGCGGCGAGGATCGGCTGGCTCGTCCGGCCGATCACCTTGGACGGATCGTCCTTGTCGAGCAGCACCGCGCCGATCGAGTACTTCCGCATCGCGCCGACGCCGTGCGTCAGCAGCAGCCAGCCCTCGTCGAGCTCGATCGGCGGGCCGCAATTGCCGATCTGCACCAGCTCCCAAGGATATTCGGGCGTCAGGATCTTCTCGCCGTCGTCCCAGTCGGTCAGCGTGTCGGACTTGAGTAGGAACAAATTCTCGCCGTCCTGCCGGCCGATCATCATGTACTGGCCGTTCACCTTCCGCGGGAACAAGGCCATGCCTTTATTCCGCGCGGCGGGGCCGGTCATCGGCACGAGGTCGAACGCGCGGAAATCGCGGGTGCGCATCAGTTCGGACTGGATCACCGAGCCGTTATACGCTGTGTAGGTGCCGATCCACTCATAGTCGCCATCGTCATGCTGGAAGCGGACGATGCGGAGATCCTCGAGGCCCTTCGACTGCGCCTGTGTGATTGGGAAGATCACCGTGCCGCTGAGCGTGCTGTCGCGGTGGCGATAGACGGTGACGGGGCCGATCGGCATCTCGTCCTCGCCGCTGCCGACCGCATCGGTCGCGGTCGCGAACGGGGGTTCCGGCGCGAGCTTCATCTGGTTTTCGCAGGTGATGATGCCCTCGCGGAAGGCGACCGACGAGATGTGACCCTCGCCGACGGCCCGCAACGACATCAGGATGCGCATCGAGCCCGGCGGCATGCCGGACTGGTCGAAATGCGGCACTGCGCTAGGGTTCATCAGCGCGGCGGCGGCATAGCTGTATTCGTGGCAGAAATACGCGCCGATCAACTGGCGCTTCTCGTCACCGATCTCTGCGCCGTTCAGCCCGAGCATATCCTCGATCTGGTCATAGCGCGTCATGAAGACGCGCCGCGTCTGCCAGTGGCGTGCCTCGAAATCCTTCAGCACGACCTCGAGCTGCGCGCGCGCCTGTGCGGGCGACATTTCCAGCACTTCGCCGACGAGCCGCTCGGTGCGGCTCGGTGCGCCGCCATGACCGCCCCAGGCGATATGGAACGGCCGCACGACGACACGCGAAGGGTCCGCGTGCAGCCGCAGCTGGTGGTTGAACAGATCCATCGTAGCAGTGCCCCGCGTCGTTCCACTCAGCGCACCGTCGCCTGTCAGGCTGTCTCTAGCGTGGCTAGGCGACGACGCGCGCCGCTCCTGCCACGCTTTGCGCTGCCTTTGATACCCCTGAAATCGCACAACTTGCGAGTTGGAGCGCCAAAATCGACTCGGCACCCTGGTTTCGGTTGAGCCCGTTGGGCATCAGGCCGTCATAGCAACCGCCGTCTGCAACGCTCGCCAGCGGCAAGTCGAGGTCATTGACGCCGAGGAACCAGCCGTACGCGCGCAACGCCTCGTCACGCCAGCGCACGTCGCCGGTCGCGTCGTACGCCGCGGCGCACGCGTCGACGGTGGCCTGCGCCTCCAGCGGCTGCTGGTCGAACTGCAACGGCTCCGCATACGGGCGGTTAAAGCTCTCCGAGCCGACCGCGCGAAAGCGACCCTCCGGCGAGGTCTGCTTGGCGACGATCCAGTCGAGCGTGGCGAGGCCACAGTCGATCAGGTCCTGACGCCCCAGCGCCTGGCCTGCGCGGATCAGCGCCTGCGGAAGACGCGTGTTGTCATAGGCGAGCACGATCTCGAACCACTGCCATTCCGGACGGCGCGCCTTGGCGAGCAGGTCGAGATGGACCTTGGGGAAGGCTTCAAGGATCGACAGCGATAGCTGGTGACCGGGCTTGGCCTCCAGCATTGCCGCGGCACCGAGCATCGCGAACGCCTGCGCACGAAGGCTGCCGAGTTCCAACGCCATCGACGCGGTGGAGTCGAACATCGCCGTCGCCCAGTCGCGGTGCTTGGCGGCCTGCGCATCGCGTGCGGTGACGCCCAGCGACCAGAGCGTGCGGCCGTTCGAATCTTCCGAGCCCGAATCCTCGCACCAGGTGCGATCGAAGTTCATGAAGTTGCGGAAGCGGCGCGTGTCCGGGTTCCAAGCGTACTGCACGAACGACGCGTAGATCGTCATCCACTTGTCGCGCGTCACGTCGTCGAGACCCGGCATCGCGCTCATCAGCATCAGCGCGCGGCAGTTATCGTCGATGCAGTAGCCGTGGCGACGATCGGGGATCGAATAGATCGAATGCTGGAGCATTCCGGTCGAATCGCTCATCCGCTCGACCGCGGCAAAATCAGGCGTCAGCTGCTTCAGCGGGGCTGGCACCTTGGCTAAGCGAAAAGGGCGCGCCGCCACGATCGCGCGGATCTCCGTCATCATCGCCTCGGCGAGCTTCGGCCAGATCATCGTGCGGCCGCGCGCATAAGCACGCTCGGCGAGACGGTTGCGATCGCGGTCGTTCGACATCAGCGCGTCGATCTCGCGCGCGAACGCGTCGACGTCACCGAATGGGACGAGCACGCCGTGGCCATCCGCGAGGATCTCGGTCGCGTGCACGTACGGCGTCGAGATGACAGGCTTGCCGACACCGATCGCGTAGCTGAGCGTGCCCGACGTGATCTGCGCAGGGTTCGTGTAGGGCGTCACATAGACGTCCGCCGCCTGTAGATAATCGAGCAGTTCGCCATGCTCGAGGAAGGCATCGACGAACGACACGTTGTCGGCAACGCCCTTCTCGGCGGCGAGCGCCTTCAGCTTGTCGCGGTACTTCTCGCCCTCGTACGCGACGAGGTTCGGGTGGGTCGCGCCAAGCACGACGTACAGCAGGTCGGGATGCTTCGCGATCACCGCGGGCAGCGCGTTGATGACCGTCTCGATCCCCTTGTTGGGGGCGAGCAGGCCGAACGTCAGCATGACTTTCCGCCCTTCCCAGCCAAACTTGTCCTTCAACGTCGCGGGATCGAGCAGGTCGCGATCGGGCACGCCGTGCGGGATCATGACGATCTGGCGCGAATTGGCACCGTAGACGCGCTGGAGGATGTCGCGGCCGCGCTCGGCCATGACGATCACGCGGGCGGCACGACGCAACAGTCCTTCGAGCACGCGACGCTCGTCGGCGTTGGGTTTTTCGAGGATCGTGTGCAGCGTGACGATGACCGGCAGCGTGGTACGATCGAGCAGTGCGAGGATGTGCTCGCCTGCCGGGCCACCGAAGATGCCGTATTCGTGCTGGAGCCAGATCGCCTGCGCGCCGCTGGCTTCGATCTTGCGTGCGGTGTCGATATACGCCGACAGATCGGGCTCGGGGATCGTCCCCGTGACTTCGGCCGGATAGTCGTATTTGCCGGGATAATCGTCCATCGCGTAAACGTCGACGGCAATCTCGGGGAAGCGTGCGCGCATGGCCGTGAAAACGTCGGTCGTGAAGGTGGCGATGCCACACTGTCTCGGCAGGAAATTACCGATCAGCGCCAGTCGCGCGATATTCCCACCGTCCGCCGGTTTCACCATACCCTGTCCCTCGTTTGAGCGCGCACTTCTGGGAGAACCCGGTCGCGCATCCACTTGAACGGTTCAGGTAGCATAAAGTTTCATCACATACTGCAGTGCAGCACGGGAATACTAACAACCTAGATCAAACCGGTTTTACGCGTGCGTCATCCGCGACCGCGATAGGAGGCGACTCCCTGGTCCGGCAGCCACAGATTGTGCGGCGGTGCACTCGATTGCCAGAACACGTCGATAGGGATTCCGCCGCGCGGATACCAATAGCCACCGATGCGCAGCCACACCGGCTTCATCTCGTCGAACAGGCGCTCGCCGATGCCCACGGTGCAATCTTCGTGGAACCCGGCATGGTTGCGGAAGCTGCTCAGGAAGAGTTTCAGCGACTTTGACTCGACGATCGTATCGCCGGGGACATAGTCGATCACGAGGTGCGCGAAGTCAGGCTGGCCGGTGACGGGGCACAGCGACGTGAACTCGGGCGCCGCGAACCGCACTAGATACGTCCGGCCCGGGCGCGGGTTCGGAACATAATCGAGCACGGCCTCTTCTGGAGAGGCGGGGAGGGCGCTGTTCTGGCCGAGATGCAATGGGTTCTGGAGAGCGGTCATGTGCCGCCATGTAGGATGCGATGACGCGCAAGAAAACCACACTCGTACCGATCCTCGGCGACCAGCTCACGATCGACCTCGCCTCGCTGCGGGACTGTGATCCTGAAACCACGATCGTGCTGATGATGGAGGTCGACGAGGAGACGACCTATGTCCGTCACCACAAGCGCAAGATCGCGTATATCCTGTCGGCGATGCGGCATCATGCCGAGGCGCTGCGCGATGCGGGGTGGACGGTCGAATACACGCAGCTCGACGACCCAAACAATGCGGGCAGCTTCACCGGCGAAATCGCGCGCGCGGTCGAGCGGCATGACCCCAAGCGGATCGTCGTGACCGAGGGCGGCGAGTGGCGCGTGATGGCGATGCTCGACAGCTGGGAGACGCTGTTCGGCATCCCCGTCGAGATCCGCAGCGACGACCGCTTCCTCGCCAGCCATGCCGATTTCGAGACCTGGGCGGCGGAACGCAAGTCGCTGACGATGGAGTGGTTCTATCGCCAGATGCGGACGCGCACCGGGCTGTTGATGACCGCCGGCAAGCCGGAGGGCGATCGCTGGAACTTCGACAAGGAGAATCGTAAACCCGCCAAGAACGACCTGCTGATGCCGCGCCCGCTGGTGTTCGCGGCGGACGCGATCACGCAAGGTGTGCTGACGCTGGTGGCGGAGCGGTTCGCGGATCATCCGGGGAGCCTCGACGGGTTCGAGTACGCCGTGACTGCCGTCGATGCGGAGCGGCAGGCGGCGAACTTCTTCAAGCACGCGCTGGCGCAATTCGGCGACTATGAGGATGCGATGCTGACGGGCGAGCGGCATCTGTGGCACTCGATCCTGTCGCCGTACATCAATTCGGGGCTGCTCGATCCGCTAGACCTGTGCCGTCGCGCGGAGGCGGAATATCGCGCTGGACGTGCTCCCTTGAACGCGGTCGAGGGCTATATTCGCCAGATCATCGGCTGGCGGGAGTATATGCGCGGGATCTACTGGCGCGAGGGGCCGGACTATGTCGAGCGCAACTTCCTCGACCACCACCGCGAGCTGCCCGGCTGGTACTGGACCGGCGAGACCGACATGCACTGCCTGCGCGAGGCGATCGGCCAGACGCTGGAGACCGCGCACGCGCACCATATCCAGCGGCTGATGGTGACGGGCAATTTCGCGCTGCTGATCGGCGCGGACCCGGCCAAGGTGCACCTCTGGTATCTGGAGGTGTATGTCGACGCGTATGAATGGGTCGAGCTGCCCAATACGCTGGGGATGAGCCAGTTCGGCGATGGCGGCCTGCTCGGGTCGAAGCCGTATATCTCGTCGGGCGCGTATATCGACCGGATGTCCGATTATTGCGGGACGTGCCGGTATAACGTGAAGCAGCGGATCGGCCCCGATGCGTGTCCGTTCAACGCGCTCTATTGGGATTTCCTCGCGCGGCACGAGGACAAGCTCGGGCGCAACAACCGGCTGGCGATGCCGTATCGCAACTGGGCGAAACAGTCCGAGGCGGACCGCGAGGCGACGCGTGCGCAGGCGGCGGGGTTCCTCGCCTCCCTCGACGCGAGCGGCCCGGCTGGCTACTGACCGGTCGAGCACAAGGAGCGGCATATGGACGCGTTGGTAAGCACCGAATGGCTGGCGAACGAACTGGGCGCGAGCGATCTTCGGATCGTCGATGCGACTTACGCCGAGGGTCGCGATGCGGCGGCGGAATATGAGGCGGCGCATATCCCCGGCGCGGTGTTCATGAACCTCAGCGAGTTGCGCGATACCGACAGCGACCTGCCCAACACGCTGCCGTCGGCGGAGAAGTTCGCGAGCCGGATGCAGACGCTGGGGCTCGGCGATGGCAGTCGGATCGTGCTGTACGACAGCTCGCCCTGGCACACGTCCGCGCGCGCGTGGTGGTTGCTGCGGCTGTTCGGTGCGCACAACGTTGCGATCCTTGATGGGGGGCTGGCCAAATGGCAGGCCAAAGGGCGTGAGATCGCGACGGGGAAAGAGACGCCGCGGCATCGTCACTTCACGACCTGGGCGGACCTGAAGGGCGTGCGCGATCTCGACCAGATGAAGGCGAACGTCGAAAGCGGCGCGGAGCAGGTGCTCGACGCGCGGTCCGCGACGCGCTTCACCGGCACGGAGGAAGACCCCCGGCCGGGCACCGCGCCGGGGCATATTCCTGGTTCGAAGAATCTGCCGCAAGGCGCGGTGTTCAACGCGGACGGCACGTGGAAGACCGGCGACGCGTTGAAGGCCGAGTTCAACAAGGCGGGCATCGACCTGACGAAGCCGATCGTTATGACCTGCGGCTCGGGCATCACCGCGTCGGTGCTCGCGTTCGGCGCGCATCTGCTCGGCAACGACGCGGCGCTGTACGATGGCAGCTGGTCCGAATGGGGCGGCGATCCCGAGACACCCAAGGCGACAGGCACAGCATGAGCGACACGAACAAGCCGGTCGGCGACGCGACCAAGGTTGTCCTCGCGGGCCGTCGACCGGAATGGACTCAAGGTATCGTCAGCCCGCCGGTCTGGCGCGCCTCGACGATCCTGTACGATTCGGTAGGCCACCTCCGCGAGAGCGCCACGCGCGATACGCATCACCGGCTGTTCTACGGGCGCAAGGGCACGCCGACGCAGTGGAGCCTCGCCGACGCGCTGACCTCGCTCGAGCCCGGCGCGGAGGGGACGTTCCTCTATTGCTCGGGCGTCGCGGCGATCGCGGCGGCGTTGTTGTCGGTGCTGTCACCCGGCGACGAACTGCTGCTGGTCGACAGTGCCTACGACCCGACGCGCGGGATGGCGGGCGGCCTGCTCAAGCGGTTCGGCATCACCACGCGCTATTACGATCCGATGATCGGCGCGGGAATCGCCGACCTGATCGGCGAGAACACGCGGGCGATCTTCATGGAAAGCCCTGGCTCGTTGAGCTTCGAGGTGCAGGACGTTCCCGCAATCGTCGCCGCCGCCAAGGCGCGCGGCGTGACGACGTTGCTCGACAACACCTGGGCCACCCCGCTGTTCTTCCCCGCGATCGAGCGCGGCGTCGACCTGACGATCCTCGCCGGCACGAAATACGTCGTCGGCCATTCCGACGTCATGCTCGGCTCGGTCACCGCGGCGCCCGGTCATTTCAAGAAACTGCGCGAGACGAGTTTCCAGCTTGGCCAGGTTGCCAGCCCCGACGATTGCTGGCTCGGCAGCCGCGGCCTGCGCACGATGGCGATCCGCCTCGCGCAGCATCAGTCGAGCGCGCTGACCATCGCGAGGTGGCTCCAAAGCCGCCCCGAAGTCGCGCAGGTCCTCCATCCCGCACTCCCCGACTGCCCCGGCCACGACCTGTTCGTCCGCGACTTCAAGGGTTCCAGCGGCCTCTTCTCGTTCGTCCTCAACGGCGGCGACGAGGCATCGCGCGCCGCCCTGATCGATACACTCCAGTTGTTCGGCATAGGCTATAGCTGGGGCGGTTTCGAAAGCCTCGCCATCCCCGCCGACCCGCACCGCTACCGCAGCGTCACAAAGCGCGACGCCGCAGGTCCGATGGTCCGCCTCCAGATCGGTCTCGAAGACCCCGCCGACCTGATCGCCGATCTCGAAGCCGGGCTCGCCGCCTTCTCTGCCGCAAAGATCTAGACGATTTCCGATCGAGGCGTATCCGCGCGGAAGGCTGATGCACCCATCTTCGGCCCCGCGTTTCAGGCCGAGCTGGACACGCTGTTCCGGTGGCGCCGCGACGTCCGGCATTTTCGGTGCGACCCACTGCCGGCCGGGTTGCTCGACCGGTTGCTGGAGGTCGCCAACGCCTCGCCGTCGGTCGGGCTGAGCCAGCCTTGGCGGTTCGTCACAGTCGACGACCCTGCACGCCGCGCCGCGGTCCGCGCGGACTTCGAGGCGTGCAACGCGGCGGCGTCGACGACGCAGGAGGGGACGAGGGCAGCCACCTACGCGCGGCTGAAGTTAGCCGGTCTCGAACGGGCGCCGTGCCATGTCGCGGTGTTCGTCGAACCCGATCCGGAGCAGGGTCACGGACTTGGACGCCGGACCATGCCCGAAGCCGTCGCGTATTCCGCCGTCATCGCGGTCCACACGCTCTGGCTCGCCGCTCGCGCACAGGGGATCGGCCTCGGCTGGGTCTCGATCCTCGACCCCTCGCGCATCCGTGCGATCCTCGACGTGCCCGAAGCCTGGCACCTCGTCGCATATATTTGCATTGGTTATCCCGAGACCGATGCGGTCATCCCCGAACTCGAGCGCGAAGGTTGGGAAGACCGACGGTCGATCAACGTCCTAGAACGCTGAACGCACATTGGACGCGACGGCTGTCTTTGAAATGAGTGTGGCGGTTGCGCAACATGCGTGCTGTCAAAGCCCGATTGTACGCAAGATTCGCTTGTGCGGCGCACCATGGGCTGTCATCGCAGTGTCACCGTTGGAAAGACCGCACTGGGGTTCGGCCCCGAAAGATGCGGCGTCCACGGATGCAGGGCGGACATCGACTTCCGGTATCGAAAGGGAAACGATGCGCTTCACCACACTTCTTCTCGGCGGCATTGCTTTGGCTGCCGTCGCTACGCCAGCATTCGCACAGGATGCGGCCACGGCGCCCCCCAAGGAGGTCACCGTCTCGGGTTCGGTCGGGCTGACCAACGACTATCGCTTTCGCGGCGTGTCACAGTCGGACGAGAACCTCGCCGTCCAGGGCGGCATCACGATCGCGCACAAGAGCGGCATCTATATCGGCACCTGGGGTTCCAACCTCGCGGGCTGGGGTACGTTCGGCGGTTCCAACATGGAGCTCGACCTGATCGCCGGCTACAAGACGCCGATCGGCGGCGGCGGCGCGATCGATGTCGGCGCGACCTGGTACATGTATCCGGGCGGCTTCGACAACACCGACTTCATCGAGCCCTATGCCAAGCTGTCGGGTACCGTCGGTCCTGTCGCGCTGCTCGCCGGCGTAGCCTACGCACCTAAGCAACAGGCGTTGGGACCGTGGTATACCAACGGTGCATCGGCGGCGGCCGGCGTTTACGACCGCGTCAATGCGAAGGACGACAATCTCTATCTCTGGGGTGATATCAGCAGCGGGATCCCCAACACGGGACTGACCGTGAAGGCGCATGTCGGCCATTCGAACGGCAACAAGGGTCTCGGGCCGTTCGCGACCAGCGTGTCGCCGACCGGTGAATATTGGGACTGGCTGTTCGGTGCGGACTACGTGATCCCGACGACCCCGCTGACGCTGGGCGTGGCGTATGTCGACACCGACATCTCGAAGCGCGAGTCGGCGTATCTGCAGCCAAGCTTCAGCCGGGGCCAGGATGGCACCGGTTCGATCGCCGGCGGCAAGGTGTTGGTGTCGCTGACCGCCGCGTTTTGAACGACTGAGGAGAGGGCGCGGCGAGCTTTCCGCGCCCCTCAACCTGAAAGCTTGTTTCCCCGCGAAGGCGGGGACCCAGATTGGGCTCCTGCCTTCGCGGGAGAACAAGGAAGGGCGCTCTGAGTTTGCATCAGGGCCTTCAACTTTTTGATCGCCCCACCCTACCCGTCATCCTGGGCTCGACCCAGGATCCAGAGCCGCACGCGTCGCGCTCATGGCTCTGGATCCTGACTTTCGTGAGGATGACAGGGGTGGCGGCGGAACGAACCGTCAGACGAGAAAAAGGGCGGCCCCGCGAGGAGCCGCCCTTCTTTCGTCAGCCGCTAGGACAAGATCAGTTCGCGGTGGTCTTCGCGTCCTGGCCGTCACCCTCCGGCGCCGCGACGATGTCGCGCGTCGTCGAACCCTTGTCGACGACCGTCGTGCCGGGATCGCCTGCGCTCGAGCGAATGCCGGGATCGTCGTTGTCGGCGCCGGCATCGGCGACGACGCCAGATTCCGCCGGGCTGCGTGCTGCGGCCCCGCCGAACAGCGCGTCGAGCGTCTGGGCATTGGCCGCGGTATCCTGCGGGCGGGCGGCACCGGGCTGCGGCGGGACCAGCGCGAAGTCGGGCGGGATCACGAGCGGCGCCTGGCGCGCAACGGCGAACTCGTCCGGGCGTGCGCGATCGAGGCTACGGCCTGCCCCGCAACCACTGAGCAGCGCGACGCAGGTGAGGCCGGCGGCCAGGGGTACGAACTTACGCATGGGAATTCTCCACAGGGGGCTTCTCGCGCACGAGGAGCGCCCGAACAAGCAGGACGAGCACGCCGACAGTAATCGCTGCATCGGCGACATTGAAGACCAAAAACGGACGCCACTCGCCGATATGCAGGTCGCAGAAATCGACGACGTAGCCGAGCCGGATCCGGTCGAGGATATTGCCGATCGCGCCGCCCAGCACGAAGCCGAGCGCGACCTGGTCGGCGGGGTTCTTCTCGCGCGTCATCCACACCGCGACCCCGACCGCGATCGCGCCGGTCAGCAGCACCAGCGCCCAGCGGGTCAGGTGACCGTCGGCGGGGAGCAGCCCGAGCGAGATGCCGATGTTGGGCACGAAGCGCAGGTCGAAGAACGAGGTGATCGTCTGCGAGTCGCCGAGCGAGTCGATCCCGAGCGGCTTGGTCACCGCCCATTTGCTGAGCTGGTCGGCGAGGAAAAGCGCGATCGCCGCCCCGAACCCGGCCTTGGGCAGGTTACGCATGTGCCACCACCTCGTCGCACCGGTTGCAGAGCTCGCCATCGACGCTCACCTCGGGAAGGTGACGCCAGCAGCGGCCGCATTTGTGGAATGAGGTCTTGGTAACTTCAACGTGCAAGCCGGGATAGGTTGAAATGGTATCGTCCAGTGTCCCGGCAGATCGGCGCTCTTTCGATACCTCGCTGGAAATAAAGAGCTCGGCCAGTTCGCTATTGTCGGTTTTTTCTAGGTCGGCCCAACCGGCGTCATCACCCCAGAAGCTCAAGTTGATATTAGCCTCCAGCGACGATCGAATAGCTTTTGACCGTCGATATGGTTCGATCTGCTCCGTGACCGTTTTTCGCACGGACCTCAGGTTCGTCCACCGGGCACCAATTGCAGGATCATGTGCTTCGGGAAGCGAAGGCCACTCGAGGTAATGCACCGAGCTGTCCTCACTCGGGAAGCGCGACTGCCAGACTTCCTCGGCGGTGAAGCACAGCACCGGCGCGGCATAGCGGACGAGCGCGTGGAACAGCACGTCGAGGACGGTGCGGTATGACCGGCGCTTGATGTCGCTCGGCGCGTCGCAATAGAGCGAGTCCTTGCGGATATCGAAGAAGAACGCGGACAGGTCCTCGTTCGCGAAGTCGGTCAGCAGGCGCGTGTAGCGGTTGAACTCGTACGCTTCGGCCGCCTGGCGCAGTTCGGTGTCGATCATGCCGAGGCGGTGGAGCACGTAGCGTTCCAGCTCGGGCATGTCGGACACGGCGACGCGCTCCGACTCGTCGAAGTCTTCGAGTGCGCCGAGCATGTAGCGGAACGTGTTGCGCAGCTTTCGATACGCGTCGGAGGCGGTGGCGAGCACTTCCTTGCCGATCTTCACGTCGTCGAAATAGTCGGTCGAGGCGACCCACATGCGGAGGATGTCCGCGCCGGACTCGCCGATGATCTTGAGCGGATCGACGACGTTGCCGAGCGACTTCGACATCTTCCGGCCCTGGCCGTCGAGCGCGAAGCCGTGCGTGAGGACCGCGTCATACGGTGCGCGACCGCGCGTGCCGCAGCTTTCGAGCAGCGACGACTGGAACCAGCCGCGATGCTGGTCCGAACCTTCGAGATACAGGTTCGCGCGCGTGCCTTCGCCGTAGCGTGCTTCGACCGTGAAGACGTGCGTGCAGCCGGAGTCGAACCAGACGTCTAGGATGTCCTTCACCACCTCATAGTCGGCGATGTCGTAGTCGGGGCCGAGCAGCGCCTGGTGGCCGTCCGCATACCACGCGTCCGCGCCGTTCTGGCGGAAGGCTTCGACGATGCGGGCGTTGACGGCGGGGTCGTTGAGGTACTGGCCGGTGGCGCGGTCGACGAACAGCGCGATTGGCACGCCCCAGGCGCGCTGGCGCGAGATGACCCAGTCGGGGCGGCCCTGCACCATCGACGTGATCCGGTTTTCCGCGCGCGCGGGGATCCAAGTGGTCGCTGCGATCGCATCTAGTGCGATTTCGCGGAGAGTGGCGCCGTTGCCACTCTCTACTCCCCTCCCGCTTGCGGGAGGGGTTGGGGGAGGGGAGGCGTCGAGCGCAGCATTTGCGGCGCTGCCCTCCCCTAACCCCTCCCGCAGGCGGGAGGGGGATTCTGTGTCGCTCCGGTCCATCGGGATGAACCATTGCGGGGTCGCGCGGAAGATCACCTTGGCCTTCGAACGCCACGAATGCGGGTAGCTGTGCTTGAAGTCGTCGCTCGCGGCCAGCAGCGCGCCGGCCTCGCGCAGGTCGGTGCAGATTGGGCCATCCGCACTCACGAACTTCTTGTTGATGACGCTGCCCTGGCCGCCGAGCCATGCCCAGTCGGCACGGTACATTCCCGCGCCGTCGATCGCGAAGACCGGGTCGATGCCGTATTGCTTGCAGAGTTCGAAATCGTCCTCGCCGTGATCCGGCGCCATGTGGACGAGCCCGGTGCCCGCGTCGGTCGTGACGAACTCGCCAGGGAGGAACGGCCGCGGCTTCGCGAAGAACCCGCCGAGCGCGTGCATCGGGTGACGCGCGGTGGCGTCGGCGAGGTCGGAGCCTTTGCAGGTTCGTTTTACGTGCTCGCTTGAAAAGCCAAGGCGCGCGCGAACGCTCTCCAACAAAACATCAGCGATCAGTAGCTGGCGAGGTCGACTACCCCTTTCAGCATCATACATCGGCTCAACGACAAGGTAGATGATCTCAGGCCCATAGCTCAGCGCCTGGTTCACCGGGATCGTCCACGGCGTGGTCGTCCAGATCACCGCATGCGCGCCGACCAGTTCCGGCGCGTTCGGCGCAGAGTCGATCTCGAACGCGACGTCGATCTGCGTCGAGACGATGTCCTCATACTCGACCTCGGCCTCGGCGAGTGCGGTCTTCTCGACCGGCGACCACATCACCGGCTTGGCGCCGCGGTACAGCTGCCCGCTCTCGGCGAACTTCAGCAGCTCACCAACAATGGTGGCTTCCGCCTCATATTTCATCGTCAGGTACGGAGCGGCCCAGTCACCCATCACGCCGAGCCGTTCGAACTCGGCCTTCTGGACGTCGACCCATTTCTCGGCATAGGCGCGGCATTCGGCGCGGAACTGGTCGACGGGGACGTCGTCCTTGTTCAGCTTCTTCGCGCGATACGCTTCCTCGACCTTCCACTCGATCGGCAGGCCGTGGCAGTCCCAGCCGGGGACGTACGGCGCGTCCTTGCCCATCAGCGACTGCGAGCGGACAATGATGTCCTTCAGGACCTTGTTCATCGCGTGGCCCATGTGGATGTCGCCGTTCGCATACGGCGGGCCGTCATGCAGGATGAACCGCTCGCGCCCGAGCCGCTGTTCGCGCAACCGGTCGTAGATGCCGAGCTTGGCCCAGCGCTCGAGGATCGCCGGTTCCTTCGCGGCGAGGCCCGCCTTCATCGGGAAGTCGGTCTTCGGCAGGAAGACGGTGTCGCGGTAATCGCGGGCGGGCGCAGGAGTATCGGTCATAAGTGGGCCGGGCTGTAGCCGGTAGCGGCTCACGTTGCCATCCCTGTCCCGCTCTTGCTCCCCTCCCTGGAAGGGAGGGGCTGGGGGTGGGTTGGTTCGGAATTGCCGTCACGTTCGCCAAGCGGCCGACCCACCCCCGACCCCTCCCTTTCAGGGAGGGGGGAAGTCAACCGAGGATTGCCCGCGCGCGTTCGCAGTCGGCATCCATCTGGGTCGTCAGGGCTTCGAGACTGTCGAACTTCGCTTCCGGCCGGAGATATTCGACCAGCGAGACCTCGACCCGATGGCCGTACAGATCCTCCGAGAAGTCGAAGAAATACGGTTCCAGTAATTCCTTCGGCGGATCGAAACTCGGGCGGATGCCGAGGTTCGCCGCGCCCTTCAGCAAGCGGCCGTCCTCCAGCCGTCCGGTCACCGCATAGATCCCGTAGGCGGGGCGGAGGTAATTCCCCATGTCGAGATTGGCGGTCGGATAACCGATCGTGCGACCCAGCTTGTCGCCGTGCTGCACCACGCCTTCGATCGCGAATGGCCGCGTGAGCAGCCGCGTCGCGGTCGCCATGTCGCCGCTGCGCAAGGCGTCGCGGATGCGCGTGGACGAGACGGTCTCGCCGTTCAGCGCGACCGCACCGACGGTTTCCGCGCGGAACCCGTGGACCGGGCCGCGCGAGGCGAGCGTGTGGACGGTGCCGGCCTTGCCCTTGCCAAAGGTGAAGTCCTCGCCCGTGACGACGCCGCCGACGCGGAGATTGTCCTCGAGCCGCTGGGCGATGAATTCCTCGGCGGTCAGCGCGGCAAGATCGCCGTCGAAATGGAACACCACCATCGCGTCGGCGCCAGCGTCGGCGAACAGGCGCTCACGCTGGTCGAGCGTAGTCAGGCGGAACGGCGCGGTGTCGGGGCGGAAATGGCGGACCGGGTGCGGATCGAACGTCGCCACCAGCGCGGGGTGCCCCCTGGCTTTGGCCCAGGCGATCGCACGTGCGACCACCGCCTGGTGACCGAGGTGGAATCCATCGAAATTGCCCAGCGCGACGATCCCGTTCACAAGATGCGAAGGAATGGGCGCGCCGCCGTCGAGCCGCTGCATGCGCGGTTCAGTAACCAGCCGCCGCGAAAGGCGATAGTCCTTCCGTGCGGTCGTCTCCCGCAACTCCCTGTTCTCCCGCGAAGGCGGGAGTCCAGCCTAGGCTCCCGCCTTCGCGGGAGAACAACTCAAGGGCGGGTGAGGGTGACGAAGCTATAAGCGGGCCGTTGCTTTTCCCCTGGGTGGTCCTCGCGAACGACCTCGCGCCAGCCTTCAAACGCGGGGACGACGGCGTCGCCTTCGGGTTCGTCGTGGACTTCGGTCAGTTCGATCCGGTCCGCATGGGGGAGCAACTGCGCATAAATCTGTGCGCCACCGATGACCGCGACGTCATCGCCCGCCATCGCCAGCGCTTCCTCGACCGAATGCGCGACCTCGGCGCCTGGAGCCGTCCAGTCGCCGCGGGTGAGAACGATATGTCGGCGGCCGGGGAGGGGGCTCGGGAAGCTCTCGAACGTCTTGCGCCCCATCACCATCGGCTTCCCCATCGTCAGCGCCTTGAACCGCTTCAGGTCCGCGGGGATGCGCCACGGGAGTTGCCCGTCGCGGCCGATGACGCCGTTGGTGGCGCGGGCGAGGTAGAAGGTGATCATGCTGCGGTCATGCCGGAATGAGAGGCGAGGGGCTACTCTACTATTACAGCGAGCATACCCGCCGATAACTCCACCCCGGCGAAGGCCGGGGCCCAATTGGGAAACGCTGCTGATGGGCGCCGCGCCCTGTTACTCCGACCTTTCCAATTGGGCCCCGGCCTTCGCCGGGGTGGTAGGTAACCAGTGCAGTTAGCCCGGCGAGTGTTCCTTCACATACGCCTCGGGATCCTTCTCGACGACCTTCACCCCGTTCAGGTGGTTGGCCTCGAACGCCGCGAACCGCACGCCAAGCTCATGCCGCTCTTCGAGCGTCGCATGCTTGCGGAAGTCGGTCAGGCCCTGGCGTTCTTCCTCCGCCAGATGATCGCTGTTCGCCTTGTTGCACTCGCCGACCGCTTCGAACCATGCGTCCGAGCCGACCGGGTGCTTGTCGACCGCTTCGCCGGTGTCGCGGATGTCGTTGTGATCCTCGATCGCGTCCTCGGTCTCCTCGGCGGCCGAGTCGGCGTCGTTGCCGCCGGTGCCGATTTTCATCAGCCGCGGGTAGAAGAAGCGCTCCTCCGCCTCGGCATGCGCGTCGAGCAGGTTCTTGAGGCGGGTCCAGAGCGCCGACAGCGCCTCGGTGTCCTTGGCGTCGATCGAATCGATCTGAGCGAACAGTGCGCGCTGCTGCGCGTGTTCGTCGAGAATGAGCTGTGTGATATCCATGCGCATCTGAACCGCACAACGCACGGGCGGTTCCTATTGCGATTCGGTCGCGCGGCGCTGTCGCGGGGTCGCTATCTGTTCAGACTGCGACGGGGGCCTTGATGTGCGCCTGCGCGACGTAATCGTGGAGGACGAAATCCTCATACTCGTAGGCGTCGATCGAGTCCGGCTTCCGGAGAATCTCGAGGCGGGGGAGAGGCCCCGGTGAGCGCGTCAGTTGCAGTTGCGCCTGCTCCAGATGGTTCGAATAGAGATGGCAATCGCCGCCCGTCCAGATGAACTCGCCGACCTCGAGCCCGCATTGCTGCGCGAGGATGTGCGTTAGCAGTGCATAGCTGGCGATGTTGAACGGCACGCCGAGGAAGATGTCGCCCGAGCGCTGGTAGAGTTGCAGCGACAGCTTGCCGTTGGCGACATGCGTCTGGAACAGGCAGTGGCACGGGGCGAGCGCCATCGCGTGGAGGTCGCCCGGATTCCATGCGCTGACGATCTGGCGGCGCGAGGCGGGGTTGGTTTTGATCTGCGTTATGAGTTCGGCGATCTGGTCGATATGGCGACCGTCCGCGGCGACCCAGTCGCGCCACTGCTTGCCATAGACCGGGCCGAGATCGCCCGCTTCGTCCGCCCATTCATCCCAGATCGCGACTTTGCGCTCCTGCAACCAGCGGACGTTGGTATCGCCGCGGAGGAACCAGAGGAGCTCAACGATGATCGAGCGGAGGTGGAGCTTCTTGGTGGTGAGCACGGGGAAGCCCTGCGCGAGATCGAACCGCATCTGCGCGCCGAACACGCTGAGCGTGCCGGTGCCGGTGCGGTCCATCGTCTCGACGCCGGTCGAGAGCACGCGGTCCATGAGGTCTAGATATTGGCGCATCGGGTTTGCGTAGTCGGGTGCGCGGGCGGGCTCAAGCGGATGTAGTTGCGCGTGCGGTCGCCGGTGCTGCGGGGCAGGCGGGTATGTGCCGCCACCGTCCGAGTCTTTCCCCCGTATTGCCAACCTTAATGCGGCGCGGGCGCTGTTCGCCAGCTTGCGTGATGCCACGGTCGAGACGGTAGCGGTCGCGTATCTTGATCCGGATCGGAGGCTTCTCGGGATGCGGCATGTCGTCGGGGGGCGGGATCAGGTGACGATCTCGATCCGGACGATCGCGGTGGATGCGCTGGCGTTCGGGGCGGTAGGCGTCGTGATGGCGCATAACCATCCGAGCGGGAATGCGACGCCGAGCGAGCGGGACGTGGCGTTCACGCGCGCGCTTGCGGCGGGGTTGCGGACGTTGGAGGTGGTGTTGCTCGATCACCTGGTAATTGCGGGGGACGAGGTGATGAGTTTGCGAGCGATGGGGATCGTCTGACTTGTCGCATCGATTCTTACCGAACCTGTAGCTAGCATCAGCGAGATGGGGCCGTCTCCCAGATGACGACAGAAAAGCTTGTTTCCCCGCGAAGGCGGGGACCCAGCCTGGGCTCCCGCCTTCGCGGGAGAACAAGGACGCGTGGGCTGTCGTCGGACTGCGGGCGACAGGTCCACAACTCTGCGGGAATGGCGTGGTGTGGGAAGCGCCTTCCCCAAACACACCACCCCGGCGAAGGCCGGGGCCCAATTGGGGGGCGTTGCCAACTACGCACAGTTCGCAGTTACTGCGACCTTTCCAATTGGGCCCCGGCCTTCGCCGGGGTGGTGCATCTGGATCGGTTACAACTCGGAACCCAACTTCACCCGAGCCGACACGCCCGGATCGCTTCCGGCGCCGGCCGCGGCCCACTGGCGCGGAACGTCGCGATGTACCCCCCGGCCGAGGGCATGTCGTCGGTATCCACCTGCGTATACCCGACCGCCGCGAACTCGCACTTCAGCAGCGCCGGCGGCGTGCCGTGGTTCTGCGTCGGGCGGTTCGCGTCGACCACCACCACCAGCCCGTCCGGCTTCAGCGACGGCCGCAGCCGCCACAGGAACTCGTAGGGCTGCTCGATCTCGTGATACATGTGCACCATCAGCACCCGGTCGAAGCTCGCCTCGGGCAGCTTCGGATCGTTCGCCTCGCCCAGCTTCACGCTGACGTTCGCCAGATCCTCGCGCGCGACGCGTTCCGCCAGCTGGTCGCGCACTGCCGGGATGATGTCCTCCGCGAGCACACGCCCGTCCTTGCCGACGCGCGCCGCGAGACGGATCGTATAATAGCCTTCGCCCGCGCCGATGTCCGCGACCGTCATGCCCTTGCGGATCTCGCCCTTGTTCATCACCTCGCCCGCCTCGTTGAGCCGGTCGCGCGCTTCCTCGTTCGACCAGCGCGTCGAGACGATCGACGCGACCGGACGGTCGGCGGCGGGGAACACCGGCTCCTTGGGCTCGCGCTTGATCAGTGGCTTGCTGCCGTCACACGCGCATAGCGCAAGCATCGGCAGGACCATCAGGGCAAGGACACCCCGCAAGCTCAATCGACGTCCTCCACCTCGACGGCCTCGCCGGTCACGCGCTGCGACAGCGCCGCCGCCATGAACATCTCGAGATCGCCATCGAGCACGTCCGACGGGCTGGTCGAGACCACGCCGGTGCGCAAATCCTTCACCATCTGGTACGGCTGGAGCACGTAGCTGCGGATCTGGTGACCCCAGCCGATGTCGGTCTTGCCCGCATTCTCGGCGTTGGCGGCAGTCTCGCGGATCGCCAATTCGCGCTCGTACAAACGCGCGCGGAGCTGATTGTACGCCTCGGCCTTGTTCTTGTGCTGCGAGCGCTGGTTCTGGCACTGCACGACGATACCGGTCGGAATGTGCGTGATGCGCACCGCCGAGTCGGTCGTGTTGATGTGCTGGCCGCCGGCGCCCGACGCGCGGTACGTGTCGATGCGCAGGTCGCTCTCGTTATATTCGACCTCGATATTGTCGTCGACGACCGGATACACCCAGACGCTGGCGAACGACGTGTGACGCCGCGCTGCCGAGTCGTACGGGCTGATCCGGACGAGCCGGTGCACGCCGCTCTCGGTCTTCGCATAGCCGTACGCGTTCTCGCCCTTGAGCAGCAGCGTGGCGGACTTGATCCCGGCTTGCTCGCCCGAATGCTGGTCGACCAGCTCGACCTTCAGCCCGTGGCGCTCGCCCCAGCGCGAATACATCCGGCTAAGCATGCCCGCCCAGTCCTGGCTCTCGGTCCCGCCGGCGCCCGCGTTGACCTCGATATAGGTGTCGTTGGCATCGGCCTCGCCCGCCAGCAGCGCCTTGATCTTGTCCTTGTCTGCACGCGCGGCGAGTTCGGCGAGCGACGCAACGCCGTCCGCCTCCATCTCGGTGTCGCCCTCGGCCTCGGCCATCTCGATCAGCTCAGACGTGTCCGACAGTTCGCTCTGGATGGCGCGGGTCGCGCTGATCGCCTCGTCGAGACGACGACGCTCGCGCATCACTTCCTGCGCAGCCTTGGGATCGGACCAGAGCGCCTGATCCTCGACGCGCGCGTTCAGCTCGTCGAGACGACGCAGCGCGCGGTCCCAGTCGAGGAAGCGGCGCAGCAGCGCCAGCGCGTCGTTGATGGTGTCTACGTGAGCCTGCGCTTCGGCGCGCATGATATTCTCCAAAAATTCCGCCGCCCCGGCGAAGGCCGGGGAAATTCCGTCTTCCCAGCGGAGGCCGGGATCGCCGTCCCAAGCGAGCGGGGCGGGTCTCCGGCGGGCGCCGGGATGACGTCTATATATGCGCGCTAGTAGATTCCGCCTTGTCTTTGCAAGAAATCGCTGTCGCGCGGGGCTTCGGCCTTCTTTACCGCGGTCGTCGTCGTGGCAGCCGTGGGGGCGACATCCGAGCGTCGTGCGGCACGCCTCGGTTCGCTCTCGGGCTTGAACGCTTCCCAGATCACCGCGGGTTTCGGATCGCTGGTGTCGGGCCACGTGCCATAGACCGGCCGGCCGCTACCGCGATCGATCCGGACCATGCGGATCCCGGTGGGGGCACGGAACGGCAGCTTGGGCAAATCCTCATACGCCTTGACCGCGAACTGCTTGAAAATCGGCGCGGCGAGCGTACCGCCCTGCGCCGCACCGCCAAGGTTCTTCGGCGTGTCGAAACCGATATACAGCCCGCCGACGAACTGCGGCGTGCCCCCGACGAACCACACGTCGGTCGGGCCGTTGTTCGTGCCGGTCTTGCCGAACATCGGCCGGTCGAGATCGCGCAACGTCACCGCGGTACCGCGCTGGACGACGCCTTCGGTGATGTGGACCATCTGGTAGGCGGTCATCGCGTCGAGCACCTGGCGCTGGCGCGTGATCGGCCGCGGCATCGGCTTGCCGTCCCAGTCGGGCGCGTTGCAGCGATCGCAGGGCCGCCAATTCTCGGGCCAGATCACCTTGCCGTGACGATCCTGGACGAAGTCGATCAGCGACGGCGGGCCGCCTTTGCCGTTGTTCGCGAGGATCGAATACGCGTTGACCATCCGTCCGACGGTCGTCTCGCCGGCGCCGAGTGCATAGGAGAGATACGGCGCATAATCGCCGACGCCCATCTTCTTGATCGTCGTAACGACCTTCGGCATGCCGGTCTGCGCGGCGGCGCGCACGGTCATCAGGTTGCGCGACTGCTCGATGCCCCAACGCATCGTATGCGGGCCGGACCCGCGCGAATTGCCGAAGTTGCGGAAGCATTTCTGCCCGAGCCGTGCGCCCTGATAGACGCAGAACGGCCCGTCGACGATGATCGACGCAGGCGTCATGCCGTTGTCGAGCGCGGCGGAATAGACGATCGGCTTGATCGTCGACCCCGGCTGGCGCATCGCCTGAGTCGCGCGGTTGAACGCCTGCAAGCGGTCGTCGAAACCGCCCTGCATCGCCAGCACGCGGCCCGACGCGGGTTCCTCTACGACGAACGCGCCCGAAACCTTGGGGATCGCCCGCAGCGAGAATTCGCCGCCGTCCGGCGCCACCGCAATGATGTCGCCCGTCTTGATCGCGCCGAACGCGTTGCCGCCCTTGCCGCGCACCGGCATCTGCGCCGCATAGCGCGGCAGCGTGCCGGTCTTGCCGGTGCGGAAGCCGAGGCTCCAGGCGTTGCCGTCCTTGCCCGTCACGATCGCCGCGACCCAATCGCGGTAATCGAGCGCGATATTGCTGTTGAGCAACGGCTGGAGCCAGTTGTCGTCCTCGATCTCGACATGACGGATCGGGCCGTTCCAGCCGCGCCCGCTGTCGAACCGCACCAGTCCATCACGCAAGGCCTGCTGCGCCAAATCCTGCAACTTCGCGTCGAACGACGTCCGCACCCACAGCCCGCCCGAATAGACGCTGTACGGGCCATCCTTCGCGTTCTCGCCGAACTTCGCCATCAGCTGGCGACGGACTTCCTCAACGAAATAGCCGCCGACGCTCTCGAACTTGGGCGTGCGCCGCAGCACCGCGCCGAGCGGCTCGGCATTGGCCTGGTCATGCTGCGCGCGCGTGATGAAGCCGTTGTCGAGCATCCGGTTGAGCACGTAGTTGCGGCGGATCATCGCGCGCTCGGTATTGCGCACCGGATCGTAGTTCGACGGACCCTTCGGCAGGATCGCGAGATACGCCATCTGCGCGAGATCGAGCTGGTCGAGTTCCTTGTCGAAATACGCGTGGCTCGCCGCCTCGACGCCGAACGCGTTACGCCCGAGCGCGATCTGGTTGAGGTACAGTTCGAGGATCTGCTCCTTGGTCAGCGTATCCTCGATCTTGTACGCCAGCACCGCTTCGCGCAGCTTCCGCGACGGCGAATAGGCGTTGCCGATCAACAGGTTCTTCGCGACCTGCTGCGTGATCGTCGAGCCGCCCTTGGCGCGCTTGCCGGTACCGAGCTTGGTCGCATAATCATACACCGCGCCGGCGAGACCGGGATAATCGACGCCGTGATGTTCGAAGAACGACTTGTCCTCCGCGGCGAGGAACGCCTTCACCAGCAGTGGCGGATATTCGGCATAGCTCAGTTCCACGCGGCGTTCGCGCGCGTAGGAATGGATCGGTGCGCCATCGATCCCGCGGACGTTGGTCGGCAGCGGCGGCTCGTACGTCCGCAGCGTGTCCACGGAGGGCAGGTCGCGCATGACCGCGAACCAGAACGCGAAGATCGCAACGAAGCCGAGCACCACCAGCACCAGCGCCGCCTTGGTCCACCGACTCGCCCACGCACGCGCGACCCTGCCGCGCAGCCGGTCGGAAGTGCGGCCTGTCGCCGTCGTCGAGGTGGGGGAGGGATCGGACGCCATGATTACTGGCGCAGCGTCTAGCAGGTTCGCGAGCGCTTGCCAGCCTTCGGTGGGATAGGGGCGGGCTGGCTGTCGCAACGCGTTCGTCAGCGACAAACTCGTTCGGCGCCCGATCCATCCGCATATGCGCGCCACCCCGGCGGAGGCCGGGGCCCAATTGGAGAGGTGGCGGTAACGGAGCGCAACGGCCTTCACCGCCGTTTCCCAATTGGACCCCGGCCTTCGCCGGGGCGGTCCCGTTGGATGATGTGTAGCCATCGACTTTCTCAAGGCCCTTCGATCCTCCCCCGCCAGGGGGAGGTGGTTGGCACTTGCCAGACGGAGGGGGAGGTAAGGACAAACCGCCGTTCCGTTCCCTCCCCCTCCGTCACCTTCGGCGCCACCTCCCCCTGGCGGGGGAGGATCGAACGCCGCGCGATCATCGGTTTGAACCCGCACCTTCCCAAGGGACCGCGCCAGCAAAACCTGTCGCCAACCCCGCTACTGTGGCAGCAGGCGCGCATGACCCCGCCGCCGCTCCCGATCCTAGCCGTGCTCCCCGACCTCCTCGCCACCCTCCGCGACCGCACCTCCGCGGTCCTCGTCGCTCCCCCAGGTGCTGGCAAGACCACCGCCGTCGCGCCAGCCCTCCTCACCGAACCCTGGTGCACCGGCGAGATCCTTCTCCTCTCCCCCCGCCGTCTGGCCGCCCGCGCCGCCGCCGAACGCATGGCCTCGACTGCTGGCGAGCCCGTCGGGCAGACCTTCGGCTACGCGACCCGCATGGACAGCAAGCGCTCCACCGCCACTCGCGTGACGGTCATCACCGAGGGCATCTTCGTCGCCCGCATCCAGGCCGATCCCGAACTCGCCGGCGTGTCCGCGGTCCTGTTCGACGAAGTCCACGAACGCAGTCTGGATGGCGATTTCGGTCTCGCGCTGGCGCTCGACGTGCAAGCCGGCTTCCGCCCCGACCTTCGTATCGTCGCGATGTCCGCGACGCTCGACGGCGCAAGGTTCGCGGCATTGATGGACGGGGCTCCCGTCATCGAGAGCGAAGGCCGAAGCTACCCGCTGACGCTCCGCCACATCGGGCGGCAGGCGGAACTGCGTATCGAGGACTCGGTCGCCGCCGCCATTCGCCGCGCACTCGGCGAAGCGGAGGGCGGCGTGCTCGCCTTCCTCCCCGGCGTTGCGGAGATCGAACGGACCGCCGATCGCCTCGCCAACCTCCCCGACGGCATTGTCCTGCACGAACTCCACGGTAGCCTCGACCCCGCAGCGCAGCGCGCCGCGATTCTCCCCGAACCGGACGGCCGGCGGAAAGTCGTGCTCGCCACCAGCATCGCTGAGACCAGCCTGACGCTCGACGGCATCCGTATCGTCGTCGACTCAGGGCTGGCGAGACGCCCCCGCTACGACCGCGCCGCCGGCATGACGCGCCTGGTCACCGAGCGCGCGAGCCAGGCCGCGGTCACTCAGCGCGCCGGCCGTGCCGCGCGCATCGGGCCGGGCATCGCGTATCGCTTGTGGGAGGAAGCGGCAACCGCAGGGCTCCCACGCTACGATCCGCCGGAAATCCTGGAGGCGGACCTGTCCGCGCTGGTGCTGGCGTGCGCATTATGGGGCGTCGGCGATCCGCGCGACCTCCGATGGATCGACCCGCCCCCCGCCGCGGCTATCGACGAGGCGATGGCGCGGCTGACGACGTTGGAAGCGATCGAAGACGGTCGTCCGACGTCGCACGGCCGCGCGATCGCGAAGCTGCCGATGCCGCCAAGACTGGCGCACATGCTGCTGCGAGCGGGGGAGCGCGGGTTGGCAAATGTAGCGGCGCAAATCGCGGTGCTGCTAGGCGAACGCGGCATCGGCGGACAGGACGTCGATCTGGAAACCCGCCTCCGCCGCTGGAAAACCGAACGCGGTTCAAAGGCGCAGGCGGCAAGAGCGATGGCGGATAGATGGGCGAAACTTGCTCCCCTCCCGCWKGCGGGAGGGGGGCAGAGGTTTGCGTCGCGCTGGGTTTCCCCGACCGGGTCGCACGCCGCCGCAATGCGTCCGGCGAAACCTGGGCCTCGGTCGGCGGCCGCGGGTTCAAGCTCGACCCGACCTCGCCACTCGCCCGCTCCGAATGGCTCGCTGTCGCCGACACGCAGGGTTCGGCCGCCGGCGCGCGCATTCTCTCCGCCGTAGCGATCGACCAAACCACCGTCGAAGCCCTCTTTGCCGACCGCATCGACTCCCGCCACACCGTCACGTTCGACCCCATGACCGGCGGCATCCAGGCGCTCCGCGAACGCCGTCTCGGCGCGATCCGCCTGTCGAGCGGCCGTGACAGCGGCGCCGACCCCGACGCCATCCTCGCCGCACTGGTGGAGGGCGTCCGCGAGCACGGCCTCGCGCTGCTCACGTGGAGCGACGGTGCGCAAGCCCTGCGTGACCGCGCCGCCTATGCCGGCGTCCCGCTCGACGACGAAACCGTGCTCGACCGCGCCGACGAATGGCTCGCACCGCTCCTGACCGGCAAGCGCCGACTCGACACGATAGCCCCCGGCGCGCTTGCCGAAGCGCTGCGCAACCTGCTCGGCTGGGACGCGATGCAGACGATCAATCGGCTGGCCCCGCCCGATTTTACCAGCCCCGCGGGCAGCACGCACGCGATCGACTACGCAGCCGAAGGCGGCCCCCGGGTCGAACTGCGCGTGCAGGCGCTGTTCGGTCTCGCGGTCCACCCGGTGATCGGCGAGGCCCGCGTACCGCTGGTGCTGAGCCTCACATCGCCCGCCGGCCGTCCGATCCAGACGACGCGCGACCTGCCCGGTTTCTGGGCAGGCAGCTGGACCGCGGTGGCGAAGGAAATGCGCGGCCGCTACCCCAAGCATCCCTGGCCCGACGACCCCGCCGCGGCGTCCGCGACGCTGCGCACGAAAAAGGCGGATGCAAGGGCCGCCGGTTCGCGATAAGGGGGCATCTATGCCAACCGCCCGTATCTTCCAGCGCCCCAAGAACGCCATGCAGTCCGGCAAGCACCGGACCGACGCCTGGCAGCTCGAATTCGAACCGTCGGAGCCCAAGCGCCCCGACCCGCTCACCGGCTGGGCCGGCAGCGGCGACACCCGCGACCAGCTGCGGCTGCTGTTCCCGACCGCCGAGGCGGCGATCGCGCACTGCGAGCGCGAGGGGTTCGGCTACACGGTCGTGCCGGCGCCGCAGAAGACGCTGAAGCTGCAGAGCTACGCGGATAACTTCAAGTAAGCCCGCGGGAGCGGCGCTAGGCCCTCCCGCACCTCCTTATTCTCCCGCGAAGGCGGGAGCCCAGTCTGGGTCCCCGCCTTCGCGGGGAAACAAGTCTTGGTTAGAGGATCGACCCCGCCAGGATCAGCAGCATCTTGGTATCGATCGCCACGCCAGCCTTCCGCTTCTCGGCCACGAACGCCGGCACGTCCGCCAGCGGCACCCGGTGCACGGTGATGTTCTCGTCACCATCCCCGCCGCCATCGCTAACCTTCGCCAGCCCTGTCGCGCGGACCAGCGTGAAGCATTCCGACGTCATCCCGGGCGACGAATAGAACACCCCCAGATCCTCGATCGCGTCTGCGCGGTAGCCGGTCTCTTCCTCCAGCTCGCGGCCGGCAGCGACCGCGACGCTCTCGCCCGCGGTTTCGTCACCGACCAGCCCGGCCGGCAGTTCGAGACACGCGCGGCCCAGCGGCACCCGAAATTGCTCCACCAGGATCACGTCGCCATCATCGATCGCGACGATCACCGCCGCCGCGATCTCGCCCTGGCGCGCGGCGAATTCCCACGTGCCCTCGGTCTGCACGGTCAGGAATTTCCCGGCCCATACGGTCTTGCTCATAACTCGATCAGCCTGTCTGGAAGTTCGTTCACCGGGGCACCGGTCCGCGGGAAATGCTCGGCCAGCACTGCGCCGATCTGAGCGACGGCATCCGCCATGCCGTCGGCGGGGCGATCGTCGCGCACACCGGCCAGCACCGCCGTCATCGCCGCGCCCCAGGTCTCGTTCGGCACGCGCGAGTGGATCGCGTCGTCGGCGATGATCTCCGCGCGGTGCTCGGCGAGCGACAGGTACAACAGCACGCCGGTCGAACCCTTGGTGCGCTTCTCGGCCCCCGCCCGGAACAGGAGCAAAGCCCGCCGCCGCACGCGTCGCGCCTTGGTCGCACCCGGCGTTAGCGCGAGCCGTGCCGGTGTCCACGCCAGCACCAGCCGTACGCCCAAGAACACCAAAGTCACCAGCACGAGCGCGACCACGTACAGCGCACCCTGCGGCGCCGCCTGCCAGGGATCGACCAGCGCGTAGATATGGTCCGCTGCGACCGGGCGGTACGCGAGCAGCGCCAACGTCAGCAGCATCGCCAGCACACCCCAGTGCATCGACACGTCGTGATAGGCATCGGACTGCCGCGCGACGATCGTGACGATCTCGCCGGTCGTCGCGGTCTCCGCCTGGGTGACCGCCGCCGTGACGCGGTTGTGATCGGTGTCGCTCAATCGCATGTCACCATCCCCCCGATGCGCCGCCGCCGCCGCCGGATCCACCGCCGCCGCCGCCAAAACCACCGCCGCCCCAGCCGCCGCCGCCGCTATCGCCGCCACCGCCCCAGCTTCCGCCGCCGCCACTACCGCCGCCACGGGTCATCGCGTCAGCAATGCTCCACAACACGATCGGCAAGGCGCCGCTGCCACCGCCGCGGCTCCCGCCATCGACATAATGCTTGCCGCCCGCGCGCCGCGAGATCATCGGAATGACGATCGCCGCCAGCACGATCCCGAAGAAAATCAGCCCGATCGGCACGCCGCCGCCGCCCGAATTGGAGCGACGATGCGTCTTGTCATACTCCGCCGCTGCCGCCGTAACCTTCGCGCGCGCCTCCGCATCGGGCAGCGCAAGCTGGTCCGCCACCGCGTTGGTCCCCGCGACGATCCCGCCGGGAATGTCCCCCGCCTTGAAGCGCGGCAGGATCTGCTGGTTGATCACCACGCTGGAGAACGCGTCGGTCAGCACCGGCTCCAGGCCATAACCGACCTCGATCCGTACCTTCCGGTCGTTCGGCGCGACCAGCAGGATCGCGCCGTTGTTCGCGTCCTTCAGCCCGACGCCCCAGCTTCGGATCAGCCGATTGCCGTAATCCTCGATCGGATAGCCTTCGAGATCGGGCACCGTCGCGACCACCAGCTGGTTGCCGGTCGTCTTCTGGAGGTCGTCGAGCCGCTTGGTCAGCGCCGCTTCCTGATCGGGCGGGATCACGTTCGCCGCATCGACGACGAAGCCGGTGAACTTGGGGAAGGTCTGCGCAGTTGCGACGCCGCTTCCCAGCAGCACCGCGAACGCCAGCGTCAGGAGATGGCGGAGCATCGGGCCCCGATCAGCTCGCGTTGCCGAAGTTCACCGTCGGTGCGGTCTCGGCGCCCGGCGTGGTCGCCGCGAACGGGACCATCGGCTTGGCACCATAGAAGATCTTCGCGCCGACCGCGTCGGGGAAGGTGCGGATCTTGGTATTATACGCCTGCACCGCGCCGTTGTAATCGCGCCGCGCGATCGTGATGCGGTTCTCGGTGCCCTCGAGCTGGCTCATCAGCGTGGTGTAGTTGCCCTGGCTCTTCAGCTCGGGATACGCTTCCTGCAAGCGCTGGAGCGATACGCCGACGGCACCCTGGACGCGCTGATACTGCTCCATCTTCGCCGGATCGGAGAGATCGGCGGCCGAAACCTGCACCGAGTTCGCGGCGGAACGCGCCTGCGTGACCTGGACGAGAATGTCCTTCTCCTGCGCGCCCGCAGCCTTCACGGTCGCGACGAGATTGGGGATCAGGTCCGCGCGGCGTTGATAATTGTTCTGGACGTCGGCCCAGCGCGCCTTCGCGGTCTCTTCCGCGGTCGGAATGCTGTTGATCCCGCACCCGGCCAGCGCCGATGCGAGGAGGATCGCGGCGGTACCGCGGGCGATTGGGGCACGTGACATCGGGGCTCTCCTGAATACCTGTGTCACCCTCATAGGACAGTCCGCAGGGTTGGCGAAACCGAAATCGGTGGCTAGCCTGGGGCTGGCAACAGAAGGGGGCGGCATTGCTCAAGGAATTCAAGGCGTTCATCATGCGCGGCAACGTGCTCGATCTCGCCATCGCGGTGATCATCGGCGCGGCGTTCGGCAAGATCGTGACCTCGCTGACCGACGACGTGCTGATGCCGGTGATCGGCAAGATCTTCGGCGGGCTCGATTTCTCGAGCTATTTCTGGCGGATGGGGCCGGTGCCGGCGAACTACGCAGGCTCGCTAAGCGACTACGCGGCGTTGAAGAAGGCCGGCGTGCCGCTGCTCGGCTATGGCGCGTTCGCGACGCAGCTGGTCAATTTCGTGATCGTCGCGGGGATCATCTTCATGATCCTGCGCGTCGTGAACCGGACGGCGGCGCTGATCGAGCGCGAGACGGCGCGGTTGAAGCGCGAGGAAGAGGCGGTTGTCGTCGCACCTGCGCCGGAGCCCGTCGAGATCGCGCTGCTTCGCGAGATCCGCGATGAGCTGAAGGCGCGGGGATGACACACCTGTCCCTCTCTCCGGCGGGGAGAGGGAGGGAGGAGCCATAGGCGACGGAAGGGTGAGGGGCTTGAGGCTTGGGAGCGCATCCCAACTCCCCCTCATCCGACGCCGCCGCGCCACCTTCTCCCCGAGGGGAGAAGGGAAGCCTAAGCTGCTACCAGTTCCTCGGCGTTGGCATCCGCGAGGCTGGTCCCATCGAGAATCCGCGCGGTCTCGTCGCGCACGCGCATCATCGCGAACCGGATCGCGCAATCCGCCTCGCTCTTGCAGTCGAGGCACGGCCGGTACGCCGTGCGGCTCACGCACGGGACGAGTGCGAGCGGACCCTCGATGATCCGGATGATCTCGCCCAGCGATATCAGGTGGCTCGGCCGCGACAGGCGGTAGCCGCCCATCTTGCCGCGATGGCTGTGCAACAGGCCGGACTCGCGCAGGTCGGCGAGGATCAGCTCGAGGAATTTGCGTGGCACGTTCGCCTCGGCGGCGATCCGCGTCATCGGGATGGGAGGGCCACCGACGGGGGCGCCGCCAAGGAAGATCATCGCGCGGAGCGCGTAGCGGGAGCGCTGCGTCAACATAATGCAGGTTGCTATGCACGCGCTTTGTGGCGAGCGGAAGGCGGTTTGGAACGCTGTGTGCCCACCCATCGGAGATTTATCCAGGGGAGGGCGCCCACCGCGCCAGTCTTTTCATTTGGCCGGGCTTTTCAGATCGATGCGGCCCCCCTATATCGGTGATGCCGTCGGGGGAATCTTCTCTTGGCGGCTATGGCGATAAACCGTGGCGTGTCATAGACACAGCGGACCCGGGGGCAGTACCCGGCGACTCCACCACCGCCCTCTTCGTAAGAGGGGGACGATGACGGGGTCGAACTAGGATCGACGTGTGTTCAACGACGCTATGTTTCGCTCGGAATGGGACCACCGCAACGGCCCATACACAAGTGCCAACGATAACGAAGCACTCGCAATTGCCGCATAACTGACGGTCTAACGACCTAAGTTATACGGACGAAAGCGCGGTTCGGG
Source organism: Sphingomonas sp. Leaf230 (assembly GCF_001421745.1). Lineage (GTDB taxonomy): Bacteria > Pseudomonadota > Alphaproteobacteria > Sphingomonadales > Sphingomonadaceae > Sphingomonas. Next base: position 182,636 of record NZ_LMKW01000012.1, read on the forward strand.
CCACACCGGGCAACAGAAGTGGACACCGGCGGTACGGGGGGCACCGAGCAACAGAAGCTCCCCACTAACCTGACACTTGGTCTCATCACGCGGCCTCGATCAGGCAGCAAGGCGCTCGACCAGTCGCAGTACCGGCGGGCTGAAGCCGAGCGGGCCGACCAGCACGTTGGTCACGACCAGCACGCCGCCACCCCAGTAATAGGCCGGATGTATCTTCCCGCGCAGGCGCAGGTCGAAGATCATGCCTGCGATGACGAACACCGCCATCGACGCGAACACCGCGAACACCGCGAACACCGCGAGCGGCGCGAACTGGCCGAGCAGCGGCATCGGCAGTATCCGCCCGAGCGCTGGCGACATGACCAGGATCGTGCCACACAACATCAGTCGCTTGTGCCACGCGGCTTGCTTGCGCAGCGCGATCGCCCAAGCCGTCAGGATGCCAAACCCGATCACCCCCAGCACATCTAGCACGAGGAAGATCCCAGGCGGAAAGAACGGCGGGACGCGGTGCTGCTGAATCGCTGCGACGGTGGTGCGATGCCCAGCACGACCATCGACGCTGCGATAACGGCGCCGAGTACGCCGAGTTGTCGATGCCAAGTGATCGATCCCCAAACGACCAGCCAGTTCTGCACGACGTAGAGAATGATCCACGCCAGAAATGCGGCGGCATGCAGATGAACTTGCAAAGGCAGTTCGAGAAACGTCCAATTCATCCGCGCCGCATTCAGCGTGAAGCCGAAGATCACCGTGACGGCGATCGCTATCGCCATGCCGAGGAAGAAGCGACGCTCGCTCGCAACGACATTCCGTTGCGCAGGCCGTACACTATTTAACGATGCCATTGGACCGCCCCCGCGAGTCGATGCTCAAGCGATGGACGATGGCCCTAATACTGATAACGGGCAATACTCATGACGAATGAGAACTGCCTAGACTAGTAGATGTAAGATCCTGAATACTCTTCCAGTCCGTTAACTGCTCAGAGTTTCAGGAGCTTGCTGAGTTGTGCGCCGGTATAGGGCTTCTGCACGAACCGCGCGGCCTTGGGTAGCGCGGCAGTAGTGCCATTATCGGCCCCCGACGTAACCAGGATCGCGATATCGGGGCGTTGCGCGTGAACGGCATTGGCAAGGTCGATGCCGTTCAGGTCTCCGGGCATGCGGACATCGGTAAACAGCGCGGCGATATCGGGCCGCTCTTCGAGCTTCGCCAAGGCGTCGGCCGCGTTGCTGGCTTCGACGACTTCGTAGCCGGCATCCTCCAGCGCGAGGTTGGAATGGACCCGGACGAGGGCATCGTCATCGACGACGAGAATAACGGACTTCGCAATGGCATTCATACCGGTTCGAACATCCGGCATGCCGCTCCGTTCCAATATAAGTCATGTTCTCAAGGCATAACGGGGCGAAGCGAGCCTGACATGAGAAAGGGGCCCGGTTTCCCGAGCCCCCTCATCATTCGCCATTAGGCCGCGAAGGCTTAGTCGCGATCGCCCGTCAGGAACGCCGGAGCGAACTCGGGGGCCTTGTCGCCGTCGGTGCGTGCAGCACGCTCGCCGCCGCCATTGCCACCCTGGCCGCCGCCATCGCGACGCGGACCACGGCCACCGCCGTTGCCGCCAGCATCACGACCGCCATCGCCATCACGACGCGGACCGCGCGGACCACGGTCACCGCCGCCTTCGCCGCGCGGGCCACGACCGCCGCCGCCGTTGCCGGCATCACGGCCACCATCGCCGTCACGACGCGGACCGCGCGGACCACGATCGCCACCCTCACGGGGCTCACGTGCAGGACGCGTGTCCTCCAGCTCTTCGCCGGTCGTCTGATCGACGACGCGCATCGACAGGCGCACCTTGCCGCGCGGATCGATCTCGAGAACCTTGACCTTGACCTCCTGGCCTTCGGTCAGGGCGTCAGACACCTTCTCGACGCGCTCGTTCTTGATTTCGGACACGTGGACGAGACCGTCCTTGCCACCCATGAAGTTCACGAACGCCCCGAAATCGACCAGGTTGACGACCTTGCCGTCATAGACCTTGCCGACTTCGGCTTCCTCGACGAGGCCCTTGATCCACTTGATCGCGGCTTCGATCTGCGCGGGGTCGGACGACGACACCTTGATCACGCCCTCGTCGTCGATGTCGACCTTGGCGCCGGTCTGCGCGACGATCTCGCGGATCACCTTGCCGCCGGTGCCGATGACTTCACGGATCTTCGACTTGTCGATCTGGAAGCTCTCGATGCGCGGTGCATGCGCCGACAGTTCCTCACGGGTGTGGTCGAGCGCCTTGGCCATCTCGCCCAGGATGTGCGCGCGGCCTTCCTTGGCCTGCGCCAGTGCCTTGCCCATGATCTCCTCGGTGATGCCGGCGATCTTGATGTCCATCTGCATCGTGGTGATGCCCTCGGACGTGCCCGCAACCTTGAAGTCCATGTCGCCGAGGTGATCCTCGTCGCCGAGGATGTCCGACAGAACCGCGAAGTTCTTGCCCTCGAGGATCAGGCCCATCGCGATGCCCGACACCGGACGCTTCAGCGGAACGCCCGCATCCATCATCGACAGCGAACCGCCGCAGACCGTCGCCATCGACGACGAACCGTTGCTCTCCGTGATGTCCGACAGGACGCGGATCGTGTACGGGAATTCTTCCTTGGTCGGCAGCACCGGGTGCAGCGCGCGCCATGCGAGCTTGCCGTGACCGACTTCGCGACGACCCGGCGCACCGAAGCGACCGACTTCACCAACCGAATAGGGAGGGAAGTTGTAGTGCAGCATGAAGTTTTCGTACGAAAGCCCGTTGAGACCGTCGATCATCTGCTCCGCATCGCGCGTGCCGAGCGTGGTGGTGCAGATCGACTGCGTCTCGCCGCGCGTGAACAGGGCCGAGCCATGCGTGCGCGGCAGGAAGTGGACCATCGCCTCGATCGGACGGATCTGCGTGGTGGTGCGACCGTCGATGCGGGTGCCGTCCTTGAGGATGGCGCCGCGGACGATCTCCGCCTCCAGCTTCTTCATCAGCTTGCCGGCTGCCATCTGGTCCTGCGGCGACGCGTCCGCAAACGCGGTCTTGCCCTTCACACGAGCCGCGTTGAGCAGGTCCGAACGCTTGGACTTGTCGGTCACCTTGTAGGCGGCCGCGATGTCCTTGCCGATCAGCTTCTTCAGCTTGTCCTTGGCAGTCGACAGGTCAGCCTGCTCGGCCATTTCCCAAGGATCCTTGGCAGCCATCTCGGCCAGATCGATGATCAGGTTCGCGGCTTCGCGGCAGGCCTTGTGGGCGAACTGCACGGCGCCGAGCATGATCTCTTCCGAAAGCTCCTTGGCTTCCGATTCGACCATCATCACGGCCTGGCCGGTGGCGGCGACGACGAGGTCGAGATCGCCAGCCTTGGCTTCTTCCAGCGTCGGGTTGAGGATGTACGCGCCATCGACGTAACCGACGCGTGCTGCGCCGATCGGGCCCATGAACGGCACGCCCGAGATCGTCAGGGCTGCCGACGCCGCGACCATCGCGAGGACGTCCGGCTCGTTCTCGCCGTCATACGACAGAACCTGGCAGATCACGTTGATCTCGTTGTAGAAACCCTCTGGGAAGAGGGGACGGATCGGGCGATCGATGAGACGGCTGGTCAGCGTCTCCTTCTCGGTCGCGCCGCGCTCACGCTTGAAGAAGCCGCCGGGGATGCGGCCGCTTGCGGAGAACTTCTCCTGGTAATGGACGGTGAGCGGGAAGAAATCCTGCCCTTCCTTGACGGTCCGTGCAGCCGTCACGGCGCACAGAACGACGGTCTCGCCGAGCGTGGCGAGGACTGCGCCGTTGGCCTGGCGCGCAACGCGGCCGGTCTCGAGCGTCAGCGTCTTGCCGCCCCACTGGGCGCTTACGGTCTTGGTATCGAACATTCTTTTTCCTTCACTCCGGTCGCCAGATGCGAACGGGGCCGTTGAGGTCTCCATGAAAGTATTACTTTCATGGAAGCCTGGTGTGCGGGCTTAGCCGGCCCGCGGCGGTGTGGAGCGAGTTGTCGCTCCTTGCCAGTTCACCGAATTGTGTCCTGGCGTTTGCCTCCGCGCGAAATGCGCGGAATCAAAACCCTATATACGAAAACGGCCCCCCGAGGGGAGCCGTCTAAGTTACTTGCGGAGACCGAGCTTCGCGATCAGATCCAGATAGCGCTGGCCGTCCTTGTGACGGAGATAATCCAGCAGCGTCCGGCGCTTGTTGACCATCATGAGAAGACCACGACGCGAGTGGTTGTCCTTCTTGTGGCCCTTGAAATGCTCGGTCAGGTTCTTGATGCGCTCGGTCAGGATCGCGACCTGGACTTCCGGCGAACCGGTGTCACCCTCGGCGCGCGAATGCTCCTTGACGAGCTCGGTCTTGCGTTCAGCGGTAATCGTCATGAATTCATGTCCTCGACATCACAGATTGAAACCGCGAACGACCCGGACGTCTCCGTCCTCGACCTCGACCAGCGCGACCGGGACAGCGTCCAGTTCGGCAAAATATTGGCCATCGTCTGCGGCGATCCCGGCCAAGATACGCCCCTGTCGGAGCGCCCCTGCCTGGTCGGGGGTGAGGGAGAGAGCCGGGATGTCGTCCAGCGCCACCCTCAAGGGCAGAAGTACATCTTCAAGCGCGGAGGCCTTAGCGAGTTCGTCCAGTTTGTCCAGCGATATCGCCGACGTGAGGTCGAACGGACCGGCCTTGGTACGGCGCAGCATCGTGACGTGGCCGACGGTGCCAAGGGCGATCGCGATGTCGCGCGCGAGGGAGCGGATGTAGGTGCCCTTCGACACATGTGCGGTGAGGGTGACCTCCTCGAGGGCGGAGTGGGGCAGGGGACCATCCCCCCCCACTCCGTCACCCCGGACCTGTTCCGGGGTCCACTGTCCCGCAAGCTCCGGAGCCCGCGGTGGAGTGGACCCCGGAACAAGTCCGGGGTGACGGATAAGAGAATGAATCGTCACATCCCGGCTCGCGAGCACCACCTCATGCCCGGCCCGCGCCAGATCATAAGCCCGCTCCCCATCCACCTTCAGCGCGGAATACACCGGCGGCACCTGGAAAATCGGCCCGGTGAACTGCGCGAGCACCGCTTCGACCGCCGCCCAGGTCGGCCGCACGTGGGACGTAGCAATGCTCACACCCTCCGCATCGAGCGTGTCGGTCTGCACCCCGAACATCACCGTAAAATCATAGATCTTGTCGCTATCGAGCATCCGCCCGGCCAGCTTGGTTGCCTCTCCAACGGCAATCGGCAAAACCCCGGTGGCCAGCGGATCGAGCGTCCCGCCATGCCCCACCTTGAACTTCCCATACCCGCCGCTGCGCAAGGCACGCTTCACCGCCGATACCCCCTGCGTCGACCCAAGCCCCAGCGGCTTGTCGAGAATGATCCAGCCATGCATGCGCGTAAGTCCTAAAGTTCAGTTGAGGCGGGACCCTACCCCACCCACTCCGTCATCCTGACGAAAGTCAGGACCCAGAGCCACAAGCGACGGTGTTCGGTACCCTGGGTCCTGACTTTCGTCAGGATGACGGGGGAAGCGTGGCTTAGACCTAACCCAAAGCCTCACAAAAATGCCGCCGACATAGTGCGACATAGCGGTCGTTCCCGCCAATCTCGGTCTGCTGCCCCTCGGCAATCGCTCGCCCGTTCCCATCGACCCGCAGGTTCATCGTAGCCTTCCGCCCACACCCGCAAACCGACTTGATCTCCACCAGCGAGTCCGCCAGCGCCAGCAACCGCGCCGACCCGGGAAACAGCGCCCCCTGAAAATCGGTCCGCAACCCGTACGCCAGTACCGGAATGCCAACCACGTCGCAGATATGCGCGAGCTGATCGACCTGTGCAGAGGTCAGAAATTGCGCCTCGTCCACCAGCACGCAGGAAATCGCGTCCTCGCCGTGCTGCCGAACCACGCAGGCCCCGATATCCGTCCCCGCATCGAACGCGATCGCCGGCGCTTCCAGACCGATCCGCGACGTGATCGTCCCCGCCGCGAACCGGTCGTCGATCGCCGCTGTGAACAGCATTGTCCGCATGCCCCGCTCACGGTAGTTGAAGTCGGCCTGCAACAGGTTCGTCGACTTCCCCGCGTTCATCGACGCGTAGTAGAAATACAGCTTGGCCATCAGATCAGTGTCTCGACAGGTACGGGCGATTGCCCTGCATGGATCGCGATTCCCCGATCGAACGTAACGAAGCCGTCCGCCACGGAACGCGCAGAAACGAGGTGGATCATGTCAGCCCAATCAGCCCCTTCGCGATAGCGCGTGACCGCCCAGGACAGGCCATCGCGATCCGCGGTATGGATAGTTCCCAACTGGAGAAGCGTTTCGATCGCATCGGCCACCATCGCACGACCGAGCGCGGCGCGCTTCGATAGCACCCATCCGAGTTCGAGCCAGACGGTCAGGCTCACCCAGACCGGCGCGCCAAGTATTTCAGATGCCATTGCCGACTGATGTTCGTCGTCTGCCAAGATGAAACGCGCGAGAATATTGGTATCAACGGCCTTCACGCGGAAAGACCGTCCTCGTCGAAATCGGGCGACCAACTCAGTTGCTCGATAGGAATGGCCGGCCCCTCGTACCGAACGCGCGCACGCAGATCGGCCATTACCTCGGCGACGCTCTTTCCGGTCGTCCTACCCGTCGGTCGCAACACGATGTCACCACCCGCTTGCAGGACCTCGAACTGCTGGCCAGGGTTCAAGCCGAGCGAGTCGCGCACATCCTTTGGGATTACGACTTGGCCTTTTTCCGACATTTTCGTCTGGGCATTCATCACGGTAAGATGCGTCTTACCGTGATCAAAGTCAATCTTCGGTCAGATCCCGCGCAACATGTGGATCGCGCAACAACTGGTCGATATGCGTACCCTCGTCGAAGCTTTCGTCCGCGAGGAACTTCAGCTTGGCGGCATACCGCATCTGCACCCGGTTCGCGACTTCGCGCTGGAGGTAGGCGGTGTTGGTCCGCAGCGCCTTCAGCACCTTTTCCTCGTCCTTGCCGAGCAACGGCTTCACGAAGACGGTGGCGTGGCGGAGATCCGGGGACATGCGGACCTCGGTAATGGTCACGAGGTGCTTTTCGAGCACCGGATCGTGGACATCACCGCGCGCAAGGATGTCGGACAGCGCATGACGCGCTTGCTCGCCGACTCGCAGCGATCGGACGGCTTTTGCTTCTGGGGTATCGGTCTTCATTCTAAGCTCCCTCTCCCCCTCGGGGAGAGGGCGGGGGTGAGGGGCGCCGCATACGCCAGCGCCTGGGACAGCCCCTCACCCAACCCTCCCCCCGCAGGGGAGAGGGCTTTAGTAGTTACAAAGTACGTTCGCGCATCTCGACTTCGAACGTCTCGAGAACGTCGCCGGCCTTGATGTCGACGAAGTTCGACGTGAACGTCACGCCGCACTCGAGCCCCGCACGGACCTCGGCGACATCATCCTTGAAGCGACGCAGCGATGCGATTTCGCCCTGGTAGATGATGACGTCGTTGCGCGTGATGCGCGCCTTGAGCGCCTTGCGGATGTTGCCCTCGGTGACGAGCAGACCTGCTGCCTTGCCGTGCTTGCCCGCCGAGAAGACCTCGCGGATATCGGCACGACCGACGACCGTCTCGAACGCTTCCGGCCCAAGCTCGCCTGCCATCCCCGCCCGGATCTCGTCGATCAGGTCGTAGATCACGTCGTAATATTTGAACGCGACCTTCTGGCGCTCGGCGATCTCGCGTGCCTTGGCGTTCGGGCGAACGTTGAAGCCGATGATCGGAGCCCCCGAAGCTGCCGCCAGAGTGACGTCCGACTCGGTGATGCCGCCGACGCCCGAGCTCAGCACGCGCGCCTTGATCAGGTCGGTGGAGATCTTGTTGATCGCCCCGACGATTGCCTCGACCGTGCCCTGCGTATCCGCCTTCACGACCAGCGGATATTCGATCGCCTGCTTTTCCTTCAGCGCCGAGAACATGCTCTCAAGGCTGGCAGGAACCGAAGCGGTCCGCTTGTCGGTCTTCACGCTGCGACGATATTCCGCGACTTCGCGGGCCCGTGCCTCGTTCTCGACGACCTGGAACGGATCGCCCGCCTGCGGAACACCCGACAGACCGAGCACCTCGACCGGCATCGCCGGACCCGCTTCCTTGATCTGCTTGCCCTTGTCGTCGACCAGCGCACGGACCTTGCCGCTCTCGCCCCCGACCACGAAGATGTCGCCGACCCGCAGCGTACCGCGGTTGACGAGGATCGTCGCGACGGGCCCGCGACCCTTGTCGAGCTTGGCCTCGATCACCGTACCCTCGGCGGCGCGATCCGGATTGGCGCGCAGTTCGAGCAGTTCGGCCTGGAGCTGGATCTTCTCGATCAACGCATCGAGACCGATCTTCTTGGTCGCGGAGACTTCGACGTCCTGGACGTCGCCGCCCATGTCCTCGACCACGATCTCCTCGCTCAGCAGGCGCTCGCGCACCTTCTGGGCATTGGCGCCTTCCTTGTCGATCTTGTTGATCGCGACGATCATCGGCACGCCCGCCGCCTTGGTGTGGGCGATCGCCTCCACCGTCTGCGGCATCAGGCCGTCGTCCGCCGCCACCACCAGGATGACGATGTCGGTGACGTCCGCGCCACGCGCACGCATCTGCGTGAACGCCTCATGGCCCGGGGTGTCGAGGAAGGTAATCTTCGACTTGTCCTTCAGCGTGACCTGATACGCGCCGATATGCTGGGTGATGCCACCCGCTTCGCCGCGCACCACGTCGGTGCCGCGCAGGGCATCGAGCAGCGACGTCTTGCCGTGGTCGACGTGACCCATGATCGTGACGACCGGGGCGCGTGGCTTCAGCGTCTCCTCGGCATCGTCGATCGTGTCGTTGGCCAGATCCTGGTCGACATCGCTGACGCGCGTCAGGTTGTGGCCGAACTCGGTGACGAGCAACTCGGCGGTGTCCTGGTCGATCGTCTGCGTCATCGTGACGGGCATGCCCATCTTGAACAGCGCCTTGACGAGGTCGGCACCCTTCTCGGCCATGCGGTTGGCAAGTTCCTGCACCGTGATCGCCTCTGGGACGACGACGTCGCGGATCTGCTTGGCCTGCGCCTCACGCGGACCACCGGTGCCACGACGCTCCTTCTCACGCGCACGCTTCAGCGCGGCGAGCGAGCGAGCGCGTGCACCATCACCATCGCCTAGCGCGCGGTTGACGGTGAGCTTGCCCGAAGTGCGACGATCGTCACCCTTGCGGTCACGCTGCTGCGGACGCGCTGGCACTGCGTCGCGACGAACGCCACCGGCCGGAGCATTGACGCCGGTCGCACCGGGGCGAGCCGCGGTCGTGCCGGCATTCGCAGCCGTGGTCGGCGCTGCGGCAGCGGGTGCTGCGACAGGCTTCGGCGGCGGCGGAGGACGCTCGGGACGCGCCACCGGCGAGAACCGGCGCGGTGCCGGGAACGCCGGATCGCGGGTCAGTTCGATGACGGGCGGCGGTGCCGGCGGAGCGACAGGGGCCGGCGCAGGCTTGGGAGCCGGCGCAGGAGCAGCCACTACCGGAGCGGGCTTTGGTGCAGGCGCAGGAGCCGCGGCAACCGGTGCCGGGGCAGGCGCCGCAGCAACGGGGGCTTCGACCGGAGCCGGCGCAGGCGCTGGCGTTGGTGCTGCGACCGGAGCGGGAGCCGCTTCGACCACAGGAGCCGGTGCCGGCGCCTCGACGGGCCTCGGCGCCTTGGCTTCCGCCTCGGCACGCGCACGATCGGCGACGCGGTTACGCTCGTCTTCGATCGCCTTGGCCCGCTCGGCCTCCTGGCGACGACGCCCTTCTTCCAGCGTGTTCATGCGCTGCTCTTCGGCCTCGCGGAGCAGCTTGGCCTGGCGCTCCTGCGGCGACAGATTGCTCTGCTGCTGACGCACGGGAGCGGGCGCAGGCTGCGGTGCGCGCGCCTGCGGTGCCGGGGCTGCGGGAGCAGCCGCCGGGGCGGGCGCGGCAACCGGTGCGGCATCCGCGACCTGCACGTCGGGCTCGCCCGGACGGCGCAGAACGCGCGCGCGCTTGGTTTCCACGATCACCGTATTCGATCGGCCGTGGCTGAAGCTCTGCTTCACCTGGCCGGTCTCGACCGTGCGCTTCACACCCAAAGGTGCGCGCATGCCAAGTTTCGGCTTCTCGTTGTCCGTGTCGCTCACTCAAATTCCTCAGTCATGTCCACGGCCGGGCGTGTTCCGGTCGATCCGGACGCCTGTTGTATCGGTGGCGCCCCATTTTGTGGTGACGCCGATGCGCCCTGCGAGGCCGTTTCGCAAGACACGGAAGAAGGTTCGGGGCCGATAAAATGCAGCCAACGGTCGAGCGCTTCGCTCACCCGCTTTGCTGCAGCGCGGTCGGTCAGGCCAATGTGTACCACATTTTCCCGCCCCAGCGCCAACGCCAATATGGTGCGCGATACCGGGAGTGCCAACCCCCGCAAACCCGAGCCCTCGACATCGTTGCCGATGCGCCACGCTTGATCGAGCTTACGGTTGCCATCCTCGGCCGCGTCGGACGCGTGATACAGCGCCTTAAGCTTGCCCTGGCGCGCGTTCTGTTCGATCCGGTCGGACCCGATCAGCACCGTGCCGGAGCGTGATTCGAGCCCAAGCCGGTCGAGCGCGTTACGCTCGAGCGCGGCTTCGATCTTGGCCGGAAGCTCGGGATCGATGATGAACTCGCCGGTCTTGAACGCGCGGGAGAGAGCGCCCTTGAGCTTGCCCTTCTTAATCGCGGCTTCGAGCTCGACTCGCGTGACACCGATCCACGCGCCACGGCCGGGAGCCTTGGCGCGCACGTCGGGAAGGATCTGGCCATCAGGCGATAACGCGAGTCGCACGAGGTGCGGACGCACGTCGCGTTCACCCGAGAGGATGCACTTGCGTACTGGCTCATTCCCCTCCCGCTCGCGGGAGGGGTCAGGGGAGGGGCTATCCGCAGAGGCGGCAGCCCTGACTGCCCTCCCCCGACCCCTCCCGCGAGCGGGAGGGGTGTGCGTCCTCCTGCGCCGGAGTCGTCTTCGGAGCGTCGCGGTCGACCAGCAACTGGCCGCCCGCGCCGTAATTCTCGGTCGAGACCTCTTCAATCACGATCTGCACCGCAGCCGGGTTCTTTCCCAGCCGCTGCACGAGCGACTGGGTGACGTCGGCGACGATGCCGGACTTCTGGTCCTTGGTGGCGGACCCCGAGATGCGGATGCTGACGAAGGGCATCAGGCCTTGTCGCCCTCGCTCTTCGTGTCGGTCTTGTCCGCCGCGTCATCGACCGCCGCGTCTTCAACCGAAGCGTCGTCCGCCGAAGCGTCCTCAGCCACGGCTTCTTCGGCGGTAGTCTCTTCAGTCGCAGCGTCCTCGACCACGGCGTCGTCAGCCGAAGCCTCTTCAACCGGCGTCTCGTCCGCCTCGACGTCGTCAGCCGAAGCCTCGGGAGCCTCGTCCTCGAACCAGTGCGCGCGCGCGGCCATGATGATCTCGTTGCCCTGCTCGTCGCTCAGGCCATATTCCGCGAGAATCCCGCCCTTTGGCTCAGGCCGCTTCGGCGCATCTTCGTTGCGACGACGGGGCTCGACGCGCTTCTTCTCGACCAGCTCGTCGGTCGCCAGATCGGCGAGGTCGTCGAGCGTCTTGATGCCCGCCTTGCCGAGCGTGACCAGCATCGCCTCGTTGAGATACGGCATGCCGGCCAGCGCGTCCTCGACGCCGAGCGCGGTACGCTCTTCGCGGCTCGCGGCATCGCGACGCTCCAGAGCTTCAGTCGCACGGTTCTGCAACTCGCCCGCCAGGTCCTCGTCGAAGCCCTCGATGCCGGCGATCTCCTCGACCTCGACATAGGCGACCTCTTCGAGGTTCGTGAACCCTTCGGCGACCAGCAGCTGTGCGAGCGTCTCGTCCACGTCGAGCTCCTTCTCGAACATCGCCGAACGCTCGACGAAGTCCTTCTGGCGCTTCTCGGACGCGTCAGCCTCGGTGAGGATGTCGATCGCCTTGCCGGTCAGCTGCGACGCGAGCCGCACGTTCTGGCCACGACGGCCGATCGCGAGGCTCAGCTGGTCGTCGGGAACGACCACCTCGATACGCTCCTCTTCCTCGTCGATCACGACGCGCGACACGGAGGCCGGCTGCAACGCGTTGACGACGAAGGTCGCGATGTCGGGCGACCAGGGGATGATGTCGATCTTCTCGCCCTGCATTTCCTGGACGACGGCCTGGACGCGCGAGCCCTTCATACCGACGCACGCGCCGACCGGATCGATGCTCGAATCATGCGAGATGACGCCGATCTTCGCGCGCGAACCCGGATCGCGGGCGGCGGCCTTGATCTCGATGATGCCGTCGTAGATTTCGGGCACTTCCTGCGCGAACAGCTTCTTCATGAAGTCTGGGTGCGCGCGGGACAGGAAGATCTGCGGCCCACGGTTCTCGCGGCGGACGTTCAGGATCAGCGAGCGGATACGGTCGTTGACGCGCACCACTTCGCGCGGGATCTGCGCGTCGCGGCGGATGACGCCTTCTGCGCGGCCCAGGTCGACGACGACGTGGCCGAACTCGACGCGCTTGACGACGCCGGTGATGATCTCGCCCGCGCGGTCCTTATACTCTTCGAACTGGCGCTCGCGCTCGGCGTCACGGACCTTCTGGAAAATGACCTGCTTTGCAGCCTGTGCGGCGATGCGGCCGAACTCGATCGGGGGCAGCGGATCGACGATGAAGTCGCCGAGTGCCGCGTCCTTCTGGAGCTTCTGCGCGCCCTTGACGTCGACCTGCTTGAAATAATCGTCGACCGCCTCGACCACTTCGACGACGCGCCACAAGCGGAGATCGCCGGTGTTGGGGTCGAGCTTCGCGCGGATGTCGTTCTCGGCGCCGTAGCGCGAGCGGGCGGCGCGCTGGATCGCGTCCTCCATCGCCTCGATCACGATCGCCTTGTCGATCATCTTCTCCGACGCGACCGAATTCGCGATCGCGATCAGTTCCGCGCGGTTTGCGGTGACTGCCGTGGCCATCAATGCTGTCCTTCTTCGGTGTCGGCCTCGTGAGCATCGGGCTCATCGGTGGGCGTATCTTGATAGAAAACCTCGTCCGCGCCTTCGGTGGAAAGCGGCGCGGTCGCGGCGATGAGACGGTCGGTCATGACGAGCTTGGCGTCGGCGACTTGGCTGAAGTCGATCGTCATGAGCTTGTGCTTGTTGACGTCGACGGTGATCTTCGTCCCCTCGACGCCCATCAGATTGCCCGAGATCTGCTTGCGGTCCTCGAACGGCTCGACGAGCCGGATGCGCGCCTCCTGGCCTTCCCAGTCGGCGAAATCCTGGAGCCGGGTCAGCGGGCGATCGATACCGGGGCTCGATACTTCGAGGCGATACGCATCCTCGCCGACCGGATCCTTGCCCTCGGCCTCGAGCGCATCGAACTTGTCCGAGATGCGGCGCGACAGCTCGGCGCAGTCCTCGATCACCAGCTGGCGGGTGTCGGGGCGCTCGGCCATCACCTGCAATGTCGGATCGGACTTGCCGCCCTGCATGCGCACGCGCACGAGGCTGAGGCCGAGCGCGGTCGCCTCGGGTTCGATCAGGTCGGTCAGCAGGGCGATATTCGCCATCGAAATTCCAAACAGGGCCAAAGCACAGGTGATTGCCGCCGCGGAGCAAGCCCCGCAGCCTCTTCATCTGGCGATGTAGAGAAGTGGTGCCTCTATACGCGGGGTGGCGCCCGTCCGCAAGCGGGAGCAACCTTCGTTTAGGACGCTGCGTTAGCGCAGGGATTTCCGGGAGAAGATCATGATTCGCAAAACGCTGTTCGCCACTGGGTTGCTGACAACCACGCTGCTCGCTTCGACCGCCTGTTCGGCACAACCGGCCGCGGCGGGCAAGCCGTTCAAGGAAACTGTAGTCGCCGATTTCGAATCGCCCTGGGCTATGACGTTTCTGCCCGACAAGCGCATGCTGGTCACCGAGAAGAAGGGGCAGATGCTGCTGGTCTCCGCCGACGGCAAGTCGCGCCAGACGGTCGCGACGCTCACCGTCGATTCGGCAGGGCAGGGCGGGCTGATGGACGTCGTCCTCGCGCCCGACTTCGCGACCAGCCAGCGCGTCTATTTCAGCTATTCGACCGCAGGCGAGGGCGGCAAGGGCGTCGTCCTCGCGCGCGGTCGCCTGCGTCCGGATGGTGGTGGCGGCACGCGTCTCGGCGAGATCGAGGCGCTGTTCAGCGCGCGGCCGTTCGTCGAGGGTAACGGCCACTACTCCGGCCGCATCGCGTTCTCGCCCGACGGCAAATACCTGTTCTTCACCAACGGCGAGCGCCAGAAATTCACCCCTGCGCAGGACCCCAAGATGACGCTAGGCAAGGTCCTGCGTCTCACGCTCGACGGCAAGCCCGCCCCCGGCAATCCGCTCGTCGCGAAGGGCTTCGCACCCGAAATCTGGAGCTACGGCCACCGCAACCTGCTCGGTATCGCGTTCGACGCACAGGGCAATCTCTGGGAGCAAGAGATGGGGCCGAAGGGCGGCGACGAGGTCAATCTCATCAAGCCCGGCCTCAACTATGGCTGGCCCAACGCGTCGAACGGCAGCAACTATGACGGCTCCGACATCCCCGATCACAAGCCCGGCGATGGTTACGAGCCGCCGAAGGTGTTCTGGAACCCGGTAATCTCGCCCGGCGGCCTGATGATCTATTCGGGCAACATGTTCCCGCAGTGGAAGGGCGACGCGTTCATCGGCGGCCTGTCCTCGAAGTCCCTCGTCCGCGTCCACCTTACCGGTACCAACGCGGCAAAAGGCGACCAATGGGATATGGGGGCAAGAATCCGCGAAGTCGAACAAGGCCCCGACGGCGCGATCTGGGTCCTCGAAGACGGCGGCGACTCGAAAGGCCGCCTGATCAAACTGACCGCGAGGTAAGCGAAATTCCCCTCCCGCTTGCGGGAGGGGTCAGGGGAGGGTGCGACGTACGTACTGGCGTCCGGTCTGTGAGGCACACCCCTCCCCCAACCCCTCCCGCAAGCGGGAGGGGAGCAGAAGTGCGTCAGTCGCGCACGATCAGGTAGTTCATCCGAGCGGCGGCGATCGGCTTCTCCCGCTCGTCCTGCCACGCGGTCGCCTCGACATTAGCCACCCGGTTCCCCAACCGAGTCACGACGCCCGCCGCCCGCGTAGGCTTATCCCGCCCACCCCGCATGAAATCGACCGTGACGTTCACCGGCTTGATCCGCGCGTCGGCACCACCCTCAGCCTCCAGCGCATGCTGCAAAGCCGCAATCGCCGCCATCTCCAGCAACCCCGAGATCGCACCGCCATGCAGGAAACCCGGCCGCCCGAGCACATCATCTGCAAACGGCATCAGCAACACCGGTGGCGCGCCATCCTCGGCCTCGACCGACACGCGAAGGATCTCTGCATAGGGCGGCAGGCCGATCGTCATGCCTCGATCCTTCTGTTGAGACCCATGCCGGCGACATCGCCCACCACCATGAACGTCCCCGCGACATGCGCCAGCGGATCGCCCGGGTCGCCGTCATGCGCCTGCCCGCGCACGAACGCGATCGACCGCGTGATCCGGTAGCATTCGCCGCGCCCGATCACCGTCTTTCCCGGTGTCGCCGGCCGCAGGTAATCGACGCGCAAATCCAGCGTCGCGTGCGGCACGAACGCCTCGCGCTTGATCCAGATCGCCAGACTCGTCGCCATGTCCATCATCGTGATGATCGGCCCCGACGCGATCACGCCGGTCGCGCGGTCGCCGATCAGCCGTTCGTCATAGGGCAGCGCCAGCTCCGCCCAGTCGTCGCCATGCGCATGATAGCGCATCCCCAGCGCGGCGCCGTGCCCGCCGAACCCGCGCGTCGCAAACCATTGTGGATCAAAACTAGCCATGCGCGAGCCTCTACACGCCGTGTGACCATGCGCAACATTGCGGGCGAGAGCAGGCGCCGTTAGCGTCGCTGCAAAGATCGAGAGGATCGCCAACATGAACGACCGGGTCACCATCACCGTCACGGACGGCATCGCCGACGTCCGCCTCGCGCGCGCCGACAAGATGAACGCGATCGACCCCGCAATGTTCGAAGGCATCGCCGCCGCGATCGACCGGCTCAAGGGAATGACAGAAGTCCGCTGCGTCGTCCTCTCCGGCGAGGGCAAGGCGTTCTGCGCCGGCCTCGACATGGCGTCGATGGCGAACGGTGGCTCCGGGTTGGCGCTAGGCGACCGGACCGACGAGGGCGCCAACCTCGTCCAGCAGGTCGCGTGGGGCTGGCGGACCTTGCCGATGCCGGTGATTGCCGCAGTCCACGGCGTCGCGTTCGGTGGCGGCTTCCAGATCATGTCGGGCGCCGACATCCGCATCGCCCACCCGAGCGCCCGCTTCGCGATCCGCGAGGCGTATTGGGGCCTGGTCCCCGACATGGCCGGCATCGCGTTATGGCGCACGCTAGCCCGCGACGACGTGCTGCGCGAACTTACCTACACCGCCCGCGAGTTCGACGGCGCGGAAGCGCTGCGGCACGGCTTCGTCACGCGCCTGTCCGAAGACCCGCTCGGCGAGGCGATGATGCTAGCCCGCGAGATCGCCGCGAGGAACCCCCACGCGATCCGCGGCTCGAAGGCGCTCTACAACCTTGCGGCGGATGCAGACGCGGCGACGGTGCTGTACGCGGAAACCGAAGAGCAACTCAAGGTCATCCGCACGCCCAACCAGGTCGAACAGGTCCGCGCGAACATGGAGAAGCGGGCGGCGGTGTTCGAGGACTGAACCTTCCGTCATCCCGACGAACGTCAGGATGACGGAAGGGGGCGACGTTCGGTCCCACTTCTACCACCCCGGCGAAGGCCGGGGCCCAATTGGAAAGGTCGATGTAACGAGGCGCCGTCCTCAGTCAGCACCGTCCCCCAATTGGGCCCCGGCCTCCGCCGGGGTGGTGCAACAAACGGGGCGGCGCGTTGAGGCGGAACGAGCCCCCCTACTTCACCTTGTCATACGGCGTGAAATCCCGGAACCGGCAATACCCCGACGGGATCGACATACCCACCGACACCGTCCGAAACCGATCGTTCCGGCACAATTGCCCGCCGTAAACATCGACAATCAACGTATCGAACGGCCGCAGCGAAGGACACTCGCCGACCGGCCCGGTCTTCCAGATCCGCTTGCCCGACTGCCGATACAGGATCGTCTGCGAATCGACGATCTCAGGTCCGTTGAGCTGTTGAAGATCGATGCACCGCACCGGCGTCCCAGCAACCCGGCTTTCCAGGGGGTCGGACTTGCCCGCGCCGAGCATCCCCACCGTCATCAGCGCCACCGCCGCCAGGACCGCCCCGCGCATCAAGGCTTCCGATACGGGACGAAGTCGCCGAAGCTGCAACTCCCGGTCGGAAAGCGCGATGCCTGGTCGAACGTCTGCGCGATATCGCCGCGGCACAGCTGCCCGCTTGGCGTCCGCGTCACGAGGATATCGCCGCGCGCGATACCTTCGCACCCACCAACGGTATCGCTGCGATACACCAGCCCGTTGTTCACCCGGTACAGGATCGTCGCGCCGTAGCCCGAACTCTGCTTCTGCGGGAACTGGCTGATGCACGACTCGGGCTTGCCCGGCACGAGCCCGGCGAGTTCCTTCGCCAGCTTCTCCTGCACGCCCGCCTCGCGCACCTGCGCGCGCTCGACCTCCGCCTGGGTCTGCGTACACGCACCCAGCAAAATCGCCGGCAGCATCAAGAGTGGCAGGGTCCGCATCCGCATCGCAACGCTCCTCAAAATCCCATCGCCCTTATACGCGCTTCACCCGCGAAACGCATCCTTGGCCGCACGATAGCCCGCGAACTGCTCGAGCGACGTCGCGCGCAGGAAAGGATTGGTCGCCCGCTCCCGCCCGATCGTCGTCGGCACGGTAGGCTCACCCTTCGCGCGCGCCGAATCGACCTCTGCCATCCGCGCGACGATATCGGCATTGTCGGGCTCGGCAACCAGCGCATAGCGCCCGTTGCTCTGCGTATATTCATGCCCGCAGAACACCTCGGTTTCGTCCGCGAGCTTTGCATAACGCTGCATGTTCGCGAACATGTCCGCCGGCGTCCCCTCGAACAGCCGCCCACACCCCATCGCGAACAGCGTGTCGCCGGTAAAGATCGCCGCGTCGTCCGCGAAATGGAACGCGATATGCCCCTGCGTATGCCCCGGCACCGTCATCACAGTAGCGACGTGATCGCCGAGACGGACGACATCCCCTTCACCGACCTGCTCGTCGAGCGTGGGGATCTTGTCCGCCTCCGCCGCCGGCCCGACGACGGTCGCACCATAGGCCTTCATCTCGGCATTGCCGCCGGTATGATCGGGATGCCAGTGCGTCGTCCACACCCGGTCGATCCGCCAGTCGCGCTTCTTCGCGGCGGCGATCACCGGCCCCGCCTCGCCAGGATCGACCACCACCGTCTCGCCTGAGACGGTGTCGTGGATCAGCCAGGCGTAATTGTCGGCCAGCACCGGCACGCGGACGATATCGAGCATCAGCGTGTTACCACTTGCCGGTGTTGGGCATCGACGCCCACGGTTCGGCGGGATCTAGCGCGCCATCGGCCTGCAACAGTTCGATCGAAATGTTGTCGGGCGTCCGCACGAACGCCATGTGACCGTCGCGCGGCGGCCGGTTGATCGTCACGCCCGAATCCATCAGCCGCTGGCACGTGTCGTAGATATTGTCGACGCGGTAGGCGAGGTGGCCGAAATTGCGACCCTCGCCATATTCCTCGGGATCCCAATTATGCGTCAGTTCGACCTCGGCACCCTCGTCGCCAGGGACCGACAGGAAGATCAGCGTGAACCGCCCCTTCTCGTTCTCCATCCGGCGGACCACCTTCAGGCCCAGCGTCTCGAAGAACGCGATCGTCTTCGCCGGGTCGGTCACGCGGATCATCGTGTGGAGATATTTCATGCTGGCTCCGAGGGTTGTTCGGACCAGCAGATAGGGACGGGGGCGGTGGCGTGAAAGGGTGCGACCGACCGGCGGCGCCCTATTCCTCCGACCGGATCAGCACCGCCTCGCCGATGAAGAAGAACAGCAGGAACGGCGCCCAGGCGGCGAGGAACGGCGGGTAGGCGCCGAGATTGCCCATCGCGAGCGCGAAATTGTCCGCGACGAAGAACGCGAAACCAAGCCCCATGCCGATCACGGCGCGCACGAACAGCTTGCCCGATCGCGCGATGCCGAACGCCGCGACCGCGCCCAGCAGCGGCATCAGTACCGACGACAGTGGCCCCGACAGCTTGTGCCACAACGATCCTTCGAGCGCCTTCGTCGGCCGCCCCGCGTCGGACAGGTCGGCGATCGCCGCCTTCAGCGCGCCGAACGACAGTCCGTCCGCATCGACGCTCGCCAGCGTGAACTGGTCCGGCCGCACGTCCTTGGCGATCACCACGGCGCCCAAGGGTCGGACGTTGCCGCTCTTCACGTCGAACCGGGTCGCAGGGCTTACTTCCCAACCGTTCGCGACGCGCCTGCCGTGATCCGCCCGCAGGATCGCGACGAGGTTGCCGCCGGTGCGATCGTACAGCGTGATGCCGCCAAGCCGCGTCGCGTCACCGCGCCCGCGGATCTGCGCGACCTCGATCAGGTCGTCGCCATCGCGCACCCACACGTTCGCGCGGTCGCCGCGATCGATCGGCAGCTTGCCGTAATTCACCTTCTGCCACTGGTTCAGCGTCGCCGTCGCCCGCGCCACCACGCGGTCGTTGAACACGAAGCTGATCACCGCGACACCCAGGCTCGCGACCAGCAAGGGCGCGAGCACCTGATGCGCGGACAGGCCGGAGCCCTTCAGCGCGACGATCTCGCTGTTCTGGTTCATCGTGATCAGCGTCAGGATGGTGCCGAGCAGGACCGAGAACGGCAGGAACCGCGAGACGATCTGCGGCGCCCGCAGCGACACATACTGCCAGACCTGCGCATCGCCATTGCCGGGAAAGGCGAGGATGTCGCCGGAGTTGCTCAGCAGGTCGAGCGCCTGGAGCACCAGCACGAGCGCGGCGAGCACCGCGAACGTCCGCACCAGGAACATCCGTCCCATGTAGATCGCGACCGTCCGCGACGGGAAGAAGCTGATCAGGTTCATGCGGCTTTGCTCTTACGGAAGCCGGGGATACGCTTGGTGATCGCCTTGAACGTCTTCGAGAAGACGCGTTCGAGCGCACCGATCGGTTGCCCGCCGGGGACATAGGCGATCGTGTAGTACATCCACAGGATCAGCCCGGCGAAGATCGTGAACGGCACCCACAGTGCGATGATCGGATCGATCCGCCCGAGTTCGCCGACGTCCGCCGCGTATTGGTTCACCTTGTGATAGGTAACGATCATCACGATCGACAGGAACACGCCGAGCGCGGACGAGGATCGCTTCGGCGGCACGCCGAGCGCCAGCGCGAGCAGCGGCAACAGGAACATCGTCGCGACCTCGGCAAGGCGGAAGTGGAATTCGGACCGGCTGCCGTCGCGCTGCTCCAGCGTCGCGCCGCGCTGGCCCTGCTTGGCAAGCTCCGGCAGCGTATATTCGAGATTGCGCCCGCCGCGGCTGCGGAAGCTCTCGAACTTGGGCAGGTTGATCGGCAGATCGTGGCTGCTGAAGGTCAGCACGCGCGGCGTCTTGAACTCGGGCCGGTTGTGGATCAGCGTGCCGTTCGCAAGGCGGAAGATGATGACGTTGGGATCGTCGGTCGCGAGGAACTTGCCCTTCTCCGCGGTCACCCCCAGCCAGTCGCCATTCTGGCTCGACGCATGGACGAAGATCCCGGATAGCTCGCGGCCCTTGTCCTTGCCCTCCTCGATCCGCAGCGTCATCCGATCGCCGAGATTGGTGAACTCCCCGACCTTGATCGACGCGCCGAGTGCACCCGTGCGCAACTCGAACCGCAGACCCTCGTAATAATAGCGCGCGATCGGTTGGACATAGCCGACGATCGCAAGGTTCAGCAGCGCCAGTGCGATCGTGTACATGTACGGCACGCGCAGCAGCCGGTTGTAGCTCATCCCGACGCCGCGCAGGACGTCCAGCTCCGACGAGGTCGACAGCCGGCGGAAGGCGAGCAGGATGCCGAGCATCAGCCCGATCGGAATACCGAGCCCCAGATATTCGGGCAGCAGATTGGCGAGCATCCGCCACACGACGCTGATCGGGCCGCCTTGCGTCGCGACGAAATTGAACAGTCCGAGCATGCGATCGAGCACGAACAGCATGACGGCGATCAGCAGCGTCGAAAATAGCGGCACCGCGATCAGCCGGGCCATGTAGCGGTCGATGGATTTCATGCGCGGGTTGGGCTCGGTATGCTGGGTCGCGCGGGTATAGGGGCGCACGCGCTAGGCGTCATCCTCAATCGCAACGCATCAGTGAACGATCATTCCGCGGCGATCGGCTGGTTCGTCTCGCGGCGCTCCGCGGCCATCGCAGTCAGGACCGCGCGCTCCAGGCCGTTGAGCGTGAAGGGTTTACGCAACACCTCGTGCCCGCCGAACTGCGCGACGTTCACCTCGCCGGCAAACCCGGTAACGAACAGCACTGCGACGTGCGGATAGAGCGGCGAGAGCGCGGCGATCATCTCCGGCCCGGTCTGGCGCGGCATCAGCACGTCGGAAATGATCAGCCCGATCCCCGGGTTCGCCGCCAGCAGCGCAGGGGCGGCAAGCGGATCGTCGCACGCGATCGGATGATGCCCGATCTCCTCCAGCGCGCCGGTCGTCGCCGCCAGCACGCGCGGATCGTCCTCGACCACCAGGATCTGCAACGTCTCCGGCATCGTCGGTGCGACCGGCTCGACCATCGCGATCGGGACGGTCGGCAGGGGCGTTGCGGCCAGCTCGGCGGCGCGCGGAAAATAGAGCGTTACGGTCGTTCCTTCGCCCGGTGCGGAAACGATGCCGACTTCGCCGTGCAACTGCTGGACCAGCGCGAAGATCTGGCTGAGCCCCAATCCGGTGCCCTTGCCGACTTCCTTGGTGGTGAAGAACGGTTCGAACACGCGCTCGGCGACGTCGGGCGCCATCCCGCAGCCATCGTCGCCGACCATGATCGTGACGTAATCGCCCGCCGCGCACCGCCCGACCTGTTCCGCTGCCAAAGTTATCGTGCCGGTCGCGACGGTCAGCGTGCCGCGTCCGTTCATCGCGTCGCGCGCGTTGACCGCCAGGTTCAGCACTGCGTTCTCAAGCTGGACTCGATCGGCGCGGACGCACCCGCCGGCCGCATCGTCGCGCACGATGACCGTGATCGCGTCCCCCAGCGTGCGGTCGAGCAGGTCCGACATCCCCGCGACCAGCGCGGCGGCGTCGATCGTCTCGGCCTTCAGCGAATCCTCGCGACTGAAGGCGAGCAGCCGGCGGGTCAGCGCCGCCGCGCGGTTCGCACCCTCGGTCGCGCTGTCGATATGGCGGCGGACGCTGGCCGGATCGCTGGCGAGATTGCGCCGCGCCAGTTCGAGGCCGCCCAGCACCACCGCCAGCATGTTGTTGAAGTCATGCGCGATCCCGCCGGTCAGCTGGCCAACCGCCTCCATCTTCTGGATCTGGCGCAGCTTGGCCTCCTGCACGCGCAGTTCCGCGGTGGCGGCGGCGACCGCGGTGGTCAGCTCGCCCGCGCGCTCGCGCTCCAGTTCGGCATCGGCCAGCGCGGTCGCCCGCTCTCCGACCGCGCGGATCGTGAACCAGCCGAGCAGGATCGCGCCCAGCACGATCAGCACGCCGAATATCGCCAGCACCCCCGCGACCCAGCTCGACCGCTCGACCGATCCCAAGGCCGCCGCCGTCCGGTCGTCGAGCAACGCGCGCTCGCGTGCGATCAGCGTGTCGAGCGTCGTGTTGATCTCGATGAGCGTCGGCGCCTTTCGCCCCTGGTAATAGCGTGCGAGCGCCTGGCCGTTCTTGCCGTAGCGCGTGTTGAGCGCCGTCAGCGACAACTCCCGCCCGCGCGCGTCATAGGCGGCACGAAGCCGATCGACTCGCGGCTGCTGCTCGGGATTGTCGTTGGTGATCTGGTCGAGCCGGTCGATCTGCGTCCCCGCGAGCAGCCATTCGTCGAAATAGAGTTGCCCCAATTGCTTGTCGCCGCTGATGACGTACCGCCCGAGCGACGCCTCCGATCGCGCGATCGTCCCGGACAGCGTGCGCGCGAGGATCATCACGTCATAGCTGTGCGCCTGAAGTTCGAGCGCGCGATCGCGCTGGCGATTGGCGTGGCCGAGCGTCACGATCAGCGCAATGAGCACAGCCGCACCGAGCAGGCCCATCACGACCAGCATGGCTATGCGCCATCTCGCCCCGCCCCCCTGGGCCGCAGTTTCGACCTCGTCTTGCGTCACGGCCGGCATCCTAACGCGTCGTTGCCCACACGCAATGACTTGGAACGCCGGTACCGATCGAACATTTCACGGATGTTTCCTCCTCCCCGCGAGAGGAGGAAACCGTCAGCCGATCACGCCGACGGCGCGGCCAGCGGTCTCGAACATGCCCAGGATCGTCGTGATCTGCTCGTCGGTATGTTCCGCGCACAGCGAGCACCGCAGCAGGAATGTCCCCGCGGGCGTTGCGGGCGGACGCGCCATGTTGACGTAGAGACCACCCTCGAGGAGCGACTGCCAGATCGCGATCGCCTGTTCCTGGTCGGTCAGGATCACCGCGATGATCGCCGAATCGGACGTCTCGGTGCCGAGCTTGAAGCCCATCGCCTTCAGCCCGCCGTGTAGCCGCCGCGCGTTCTTCCAGAGCTGAGCGCGCTTGTCGTGCGCGGTCATCAGCTTGCGGATCGAGGTCGCGGCGGTGGCGACCACCGACGGCGGCAGTGAGGCGGTGAAGATGTACGGACGGCAGGCGAACCGCACCATCTCGAACTTCGGGTGGTTCGACACGACGAACCCGCCGACCGTGCCGACCGACTTCGAGAAGGTGCCGACGACGAAGTCGACCTCGTCGGTGAGGCCCATCTCCTCGTACACGCCGCGACCATTGGGGCCGAAGAACCCCATCGAATGCGCCTCGTCGACCAGCACCATGCAGCCATGCTTCTTGGCGACCGCGACCATTTCCTTCAGCGGCGCGATGTCGCCGAGCATCGAATAGACGCCTTCGAGCACCACCAGCTTGCCCGCTTCCTTCGGCAGGCGACCGAGCCGCTTGTCGAGATCGGTGACGTCGTTGTGGCGGAAGCGGACGATCTCGGCATTGCCCTGCTTGCAGCCGTCGTAGATCGACGCGTGGCTGTCGGCGTCGAGGATGACGTATTCGCCCTTGCCGGCGAGCGTCGAGATGATCCCGAGATTGGCCATGTACCCGGTCGAGAACACGATCGCGCCGGTCATGTCGTAGAATTCGCGCAGCGCCTGTTCGACGTCGATATGATCGTGGAACGTGCCGTTGAGCATCCGGCTGCCGTTGGTGCCCGACCCGAACGCGTCGAGCGCGTCCTTGCCCGCCTGGATCACGTCGGGGTCGAACGTCATGCCCATGTAATTGTAGGTGCCGAGCAGGATCGTGTCCTTGCCGCGGATCACCGCCTGCGTCGGCCCCTTCACCTCGTCCATCACGATCGCGAACGGATTGCGCACGCCACTGGCGATCAGCGCCTCGCGTTCGGCGATAAGCGCGTCGAATTTCGACATGAGGTCGCGTTCGGGGGCGACCTCGGGCGCGTCGACGGGGAGGGCGTGGGCGGTGGTGGCGGCTTCGGTCATCGTCATTCGGCCTTGAAAACTTCCGTTCGTCCTGAGTAGCGGCTGAGCGAAGCCGAAGACGCGTATCGAAGGGCAGGTGGTTCGATACGGGCCTTCGCCATGCTCAGTCCCTACTCACCACGAACGGGATATCTTGAATTAGTCCTGCTTCAGTTTTGCGACCGCGTCGACCAGCTGGCCGACCGTCTCGATCTCGGCCTGCATGTTCATCGTGATGATGATGTCGAACTCGTCCTCGATCGCGGCGACGAAATCCATGACGGTCAGGCTGTCCCACTCCAAGTCGCCCTGGAACGTCGTCGCATCGGTCAGCGGCGCGTTCTTCTTGTTGAACGGCTCGATCTGCGCGGTGACGGTGTCGTAGATCTGCTGGCGGTCGCTCATCGTAATCCTTCCGGGTGTCGGCGCAGTCCTGACAGGGAATTGCGGCGGCTTTTCGGCGCTATAGCAGCCCGGCGGCGCGATACCACGCCGCGGTTTGCGCGAGCGCCTGAGGAGTCGGGACAGACGGCGTCCACAGTGAGACCGGCGGCGGCTTGTGCGAGACCCAGTCGGGGTGGCAGAAATAACCGACCCGGTCGCGCGTCAACTTGGCCTTGCTACGACGGACGAGCCGGTCGGCAGCGGACGCGAGCTTCAGGAGCGCCCGGGGCGTCGAGAAGACCTTGACCGGCTTCCCGACTGCCACGCCGATTGCTCGTGCGAAATCGCGATTGTCCCAACCGTTCGGCACCCCGTCGTCGGGCTCCATGATCGACGGCGCATCGGCACTCTCGGCAAGGGCGAGCAGCAGCGTGGTCAGGTCCTCGACATACAGCAGCGAGACGCGTGTGCCGGCCGGGGGCATCGGCAGATACCCCGACCGTGCCGCCTTGAAGAGATCGAGCAGGTCGTGATCGCGCGGGCCGAAGATCGCGGGCGGGCGGACGATCGTCCAGTCCAGCCCCGACGTCTGCACGCGCGTTTCCGCTTCGGCCTTGGACCAGCCGTAATTCGACAGCGTCGGCTCGCGTGCGGCGAGCGAGGAGACGTGGACGAAGCGGCGAATGCCGGCCGCCCGCGTCGCCTGAAGGATGCCTTCGGTTCCGGCGACGTTACCCTCGGCAAAGCCCGCACGGTTGGCCGCGTTGACGACACCGGCGACGTGGATCACCACATCCGCGCCCTCGACCAGCGTCGCGAGGCTCTTAGGCCGATCAAGCGCGCCTTCGATCCAGGTCACACCGATGCGCTTGGCCTGCGGCTTCCGCGCGAGCGCACGGACGGTGTGGCCGGTCTCCAGCGCGTGGTCGATCAGATGGCTGCCGACGAACCCGGTGCCGCCGGTGATGGCCAGGATCATGACGGAGCTCCCGAGGTAGCAGTAGAAGTATGTTCACCCGCGAAGGCGGGTGCCCAGTCTGGGCACCCGCCTTCGCGGGTGAACAAGGCCCGGCCGATCATACGAGCGCCAGGTGATTGCGGTGCACCAGCGCGGATCTTGGAGCGTACCCAAGGATCGCCGCATGGTCGTCGCTATGCCGGCCGAGCAAGCGTACGGTATCGGCCGCATCATACTCCGCAAGGCCCCGCGCGACAGTCCCAGCAGGCCCTTCGATCGTCACCAGATCGCCGCGAGAGAAAACCCCATCGATCCGGGTCGCACCAGTGGCGAGCAGACTCCGACCCTGTCCGAGCGCTGCCGCAGCCCCGGCATCGACATGGATCGAGCCCTTTGCGGTCAGGCCGCCCGCCAACCAAGCTTTCCGCGCGGACGC
Source organism: Sphingomonas sp. Leaf230 (assembly GCF_001421745.1). Taxonomy (GTDB): domain Bacteria; phylum Pseudomonadota; class Alphaproteobacteria; order Sphingomonadales; family Sphingomonadaceae; genus Sphingomonas. Next base: position 209,129 of record NZ_LMKW01000012.1, read on the forward strand.
GGTGCGTTCGGCGGTGAAGAACGTATGGCGGGCAGGGGTGGACAGCGGATGCTCGATCCGCCCCGACGCGATCGCCAGCGGAATACCAGCGCCGGTCGCTATCCGCGCCGCGGCGATCTTCGAGGCCATCCCGCCCGAACCCATTCCCGAGCCCGACCCATCGTCCGCCATCCCGGCCACCGCATCGATCCGCGGCACGCTGGCGATATGGGTAGCGGACGGATCGGTATGCGGATTGGCGGTGTAGAGCCCGTCGACGTCGGACAGCAGGATCACCCCCTGCGCGCCGGCGGCTTGCGCGACGCGGGCGGCGAGGCGGTCATTGTCGCCGAACCGGATTTCCTCGGTCGCGACGCTGTCGTTCTCGTTGATGACCGGCACGACCTTCAGCGACAACAGCCGGTTTAGCGTCGCGGCGGCGTTGAGATAGCGGCGCCGGTCTTCGAGATCGTCCAGCGTGACGAGGATCTGCGCCGCGTTAAGCCCCTGCGCGGCGAGCAGTTCGGCCCAGACCTGGCTGAGCGCGATCTGGCCGGTAGCCGCCGCGGCCTGCGCGTCTTCGAGACTGGCGCGGCCACCCTTTGCGAGACCAAGCCGGCGCGCGCCCAAGGCGATCGCGCCAGACGACACGATCGCGACCTGCTGGCCTTCACCAGCCCGTGCAGCAATGTCGGCCACGAGACCGGTCAGCCACTCCCGCCGAACGCTCCCGTCCGGATCGACCAGCAACGCCGATCCGATCTTCACGATCAGCCGGGGGCAAGACGACGGTGGAAACATCACGCATTCCCCTCCCGCTTGCGGGAGGGGTTAGGGGAGGGGCGGGCGTGACCTGTCGGCAAGAAAGCCCTCCCCCGACCCCTCCCGCAAGCGGGAGGGGAGAAATCGAAAGCCCACCCTCTCCCCGCAGGGGAGAGGGTTAAGCAAGACGTCAGAGCGGCGACCATGCGACCGGCACTTCGCCTTCTTCCAGTTCCTTCGCCGCGCCCGGTGCCGGCCCGATCGCCTCGATCAGCTGGTCCAGCACCGCTTCGATACCAGCGCCGCTCGCGCCCGAAATCGCCATCACCTCGGCACCGCTGGCTTCCGCCAGTTCCGCCGACAACGCCGCGATCAGCTCGGGATCGAGCATGTCGATCTTGTTCAGCGCGACGATCACCTTCTTGTCGGTGAGCCCCTCGCCGTAATTCTCCAGCTCGTCGCGCACGATCCGGTACGATTCGGCCACGTCACGGTCGTTCGCATCGACCAGATGCAGCAGCACCCGGCACCGCTCGATATGCCCGAGGAACCGATCGCCGATCCCAGCACCCTCGGCCGCACCCTGGATCAGCCCCGGAATGTCCGCGACCACGAACTCGCGCTGCTTGTGGCGCACCACGCCCAGCTGCGGCCGCGTCGTCGTGAAGGCATATTCGCCGACCTTCGCCTGCGCGTTCGTCACCTGATTGATGAAGGTCGACTTGCCCGCATTCGGCAAGCCGACGAGGCCCGCGTCCGCAAGCAGCTTCAGCCGTAGCCAGACCCACGCCTCGCCGAACGGCCAGCCGGTGCCGTGCTGGCGCGGGGTACGATTGGTCGAGGTCTTGTAGCTCGCATTGCCGCGCCCGCCATCGCCACCGCGGAACAGCACTTCGCTTTGGCCGACCTCGGTGAAGTCGATCAGCACCTCTTCCTTGTCCTCCGACAGCACCTGCGTGCCGAGCGGAACGCGGATGACGAGGTCCTTGCCACCCGCGCCGGTGCGGTTCGAACCCGACCCGCCCGAACCGCGCGGCGCACGGAAATGCTGCGTGTAGCGGAAGTCGATCAACGTGTTCAGGCCGGCGATGCATTCGAACACGATGTCGCCGCCCTTGCCGCCATTGCCGCCATCGGGGCCGCCATATTCGATATATTTCTCGCGGCGGAAGCTGACGGCACCGGGGCCGCCCTCACCCGAACGTACGTAGATCTTGGCTTGGTCTAGAAAATGCATCGCCGCCCCATAGCGAAATTGGCGAAAATCTCCACCCTCTGCGATTCGCCCCTCGATCCGGAGCGTTCAGCAGCGGGCAGGGGCGGCGGCGTCCTTGCTGGCAAGCAGCGCATCGAGCGCCAGTTCGCGCGCCTTGCCGACCGGCAGCCCCAGCGCGCGCGCCATCGGTGCCCCCATCAACGCGTCACCAAGCGCCATCAGCACCAGCGTCAGCGTCTGTTCCTGGATCGGCTGGTCCCCGGGCATGTCGCCCTCCGCCAGTTCGTCGACGAGGTCGTGAATAGCGGTCAGGATCGGATCGAGCGCATTGGTATTGCCCGACAGGATCATCCAGCTCGCCAGCGCCCCCGCGCCGCCCTTGCCGAACGCGTCGAAGGTCATTTCCACCACCTCGCGCGGATCAAGCTCGCCCGCCCGCACGCGCAGAACCGCTGCGCCGATGGTGCCGACGATGTCCGCCGCCATCCGCGTGATCAGCGCGGTATGCAGCGCCTCCGCCGAGCCGAAATGGTGGAGCAAATTGGCGTGCGTACGCCCGACGCGGCCTGCCACGGCCTTCAGCGTGACGGCGCTTGGGCCACTCTCGACGAGCAGGGTCCGCGCGGCCTCGACGGCGGCTTCACGCGATTCGGTGGGGGAGAGTCGCTTGCGCGGAGTTGACGTCACGGACCGGGAAACCTATTTACATCAATGTAAGTAACGAGTGTTCATTCCTGTTTGGAGGTTTCCGTGGCGAAAGCAACCACGCCTGCCGATCTGACGATCACCCCGCGCGACCGCCGCTTCGGCCGCGGTGCCGCGATTCGCCGTTGGTGGCTGAACGACGATCCCATTGCGACCGCGTTCTACAACGCGCTGTCGGTGACGTTCCCTAAGGGCGAGGGCTATTTCGTCGACAGCGTCAGGAAGTTCCGCGAGGGCACGCCACCGAAACTCCACGCCGAGATCAACGCCTTCATCAAGCAGGAGGTGATCCACACCCGCGAGCACGTCGCGTTCAACCGCCACGTGACCGACCAGGGCTACGACGTCGCGCCGTTGATCGTGGATGTCGACGCGGCACTGGCCTTGACCAAGGGGCGGCCTGCAATTGCGAGCCTCGCCGCCACCACCGCACTCGAGCATTTCACCGCGATGCTGGCGCACGAGCTGATCGCCAACCCGAAGCACCTCGCGGGCGGCGATCAGCAGGCGGCGGCGCTGTGGCTGTGGCATGCGGCCGAGGAGATCGAGCACAAGGGCGTCGCCTACGACACGTGGCTGCACGCGACTCGTGACTGGCCACGGATCACGCGCTGGCGGGTGAAGTCGCTGGTGATGCTGATCACGACGTGGCGCTTCTTCACCGGACGTGCGCGGGGGATGGCGGAACTGCTGCGGCAGGACGGGCTGACCGGGCCTCGCATATGGGCGCGGATGGCGTGGTACGCGTTCGGCAACCCGGGGATGGCGCGCAAGATCGCGGGCGTCTGGGCGGGGTATTTCCTGCCGGGGTTCCATCCCTGGAAGCATGACGATCGCGCGCTGATCGGCTTGGCGGAGAGCGAGTACGAGGCGGCGGTGTTGCCGGTTGCTAAGCGGGTGGTGGCGGTAGCGTAGTCGTCGCCGGACGAGCACGGGCGGTTCCCCTTTCTAGTTCTCCCGCGAAGGCGGGAGCCCAGGATACCAAACGCCACCGCCCGTGATTCCTGGCCCCCCGCCTTCGCGGGGGAACAGTTGGGGGGCGTACCCACGCGAAGGCGCCTCCTTGATAGGGCACCACCTAAACAACGGCACCACCCAGGCGAAGGCCGGGGCCCAATTGGGGAGCGTTGCTAACGGAGTACATCGCTCCGTTACTGCGACCTTTCCAATTGGGCCCCGGCCTTCGCCGGGGTGGTGCGCGATCGTACGACGACGGTGCTGCGACTCACGCCGCCAAAGGCATCGGCGCACATCGATCGTCATCCAGGTCCAGCTCGAACATCACCGCAGGCGCCTCGCCCCTACGCCCACGCGAAGCCCGCGCCTCAACCCGCCCCGTAGGCCGAAACCCGAGCTTCGCCAGCACGTGCCCCGACGCCGGGTTATCCACGAAATGAAAAGCATCCAGCCGCCGCAAGCCCAGCGCATGCCGCGCCATCGCCACCACCGCCTCGCCAGCCTCGGTCGCATACCCACGGCCCCAGGCGTCAGGCGCCAGCCAATAGCCGAGTTCATGCCCCGCGTCCGCCGCGCGGATACCGATCCCGCCAACGAGTCGCGGCGTGCCCGCTTCCATCGTCTCGATCATGAAATGGGGGTCGTGTGGCCCACGTGGCTGCGCCAGAAACGCCTCGGCATCCCCCAGCGCATACGGCCAAGGCGCCCGCGCCAGCTTGGCGACCACCGACTCATGGCCGATCGCCCGCGCCAGTGCAGGCGCATCTTCCGGCCAACCCGGCCGCAATGTCAGTCTCTTGGTGCGCGCGAACACGGCTCTACTCCTATCGCGTCATTGGCTGCGCGCATGCCACGTCGGGATGACGGGACCGCGACAGCCGCGTGGAGGGAGCAATAAAAAAGGGAGCCGGGGTGACCCGTCTCCCTTGTTCAGGTTCGCTTTCGCGACCCGGGTCACCCTGGTGGGCAACCCGGATGGTTACCCGATATTATTCGGCTGCAGCTGCCATGTCAGCAGTGTCGTTCGCTGCCAGCTCGACCGAGCAGAATTTCCGTCCGAGTTTGCCCTGGCTGAACACGACGCGGCCATCGACCAGCGCGAACAGCGTATGATCGGTACCGATGCCGACGTTCGTGCCCGGGTAGAACTTCGTCCCGCGCTGACGCACGAGAATGTTGCCGGCGACGCACGCCTGGCCACCGAACTTCTTGACGCCAAGGCGACGACCGGCCGAATCGCGACCGTTGCGCGAAGAGCCGCCTGCTTTCTTATGTGCCATCTGAAGCTACTCCTTATGCCTGAGCGGCCGGGGCATCAGCCTCGGTCTGCTTGGCGGTCTGGCCACCCACGGACACGATCTTCAGGATCGTGTGCTGCTGGCGATGGCCGTTCTTACGACGATAGTTATGACGACGACGCTTCTTGAAGACGATGACCTTGTCCGCCTTCGCCTGCGCGATGATCTCTGCAGCGACGACGAAGCCCTCGACGGACCGCAGCTCCGAGCCTTCGCCCGCCAGCAGAACGTCACCCAGCGTCACCGACGCACCTGCATCGCCCTCGATCTTCTCGATGACGATCTTATCTCCGGCGGCGACGCGATACTGCTTGCCGCCCGTGCGCACGACTGCGAACATGGCCCTTGTCACTTTCCAAATACGTGTATCCCACGAACGCAGGGTCCGCCGGAAGAAGCCGGGCAGCTAAGCGAGGGGGGGAGAGTTGTCAACCGCGAAGGGGCGGGAAAGGGTGGTTTACCGCGAGGTGCTGCCCACAGGCGAGGCAGAGGATTGTTTCCCCGCGAAGGCGGGGACCCAGTCTGGGCTCCCGCCTTCGCGGGAGAACAAGCTTTTTACAAGCTAAGCGATTCGCCCTTAGTGCCGATGAACCTGCCGCAGCGCGTACCGACCATCCGCATATTCACTGAACAGCCCATCGATCGCCGGATGGTCGACCGGCTCGTCGCTATCGTCCGGCACTAAGTTCTGCTGGCTCACATAAGCGACGTAGCTCGACTCCATGTTCTCGGCGAGCAGATGGTAGAAAGGCTGGTCCTTGCGCGGACGAATGTCCTCGGGGATCGCTGCATACCATTCGTCGCTGTTCGCAAACACCGGGTCCACGTCGAAGATCACCCCGCGAAAATCGAACAGCCGATGCCGCACGACGTCGCCGATCGAGAAATTCGCATGCGAAACCGGCGGTGCGACCACCTCGGCGGGCACGATCGGGCGGGTGATGTCGTGAGCGATACTGTCGTGTCGGGGCATATCGGCCAATTTAGGGTTTGTTTTGCGCCGCACAAGGAAAACGCGTCGAGCGGCGCTGGGAGCGCTCAAAACCCTCTTGCATCGCTGGGGCCCTTTCATTAGAGGCCGCGCTTCGACCGATCGGAGGCGCTGTTCGCAGAGCTTCGGATGACCTGCGGAGAGGTGGCAGAGTGGTCGAACGTACCGCACTCGAAATGCGGCGTACCCGCGAGGGTACCGTGGGTTCGAATCCCACCCTCTCCGCCATTTATTCCCTATACCACCGGACATTCGCCGTCAGGCGCACCCCCAATTAGGCGGTCCCACGCGCATACGGCGATGGCAATGCCCTCCGTCGCGGCCTAGACGATGGGCGGTACGATCGCCGCCGCGTCGTCGAGAAGGATGCCGCACCAAGCCTATGATATCGACCGACCAGGCACTCGCAGACCTTGGCTGGACTGCGCATTTCGCGGACCAGCTTGCCGAAGATGAGCAGCAATATTGCCACCCTGTCCGCGTGATGGCGGTGCACCGCGGCAAGATCGCGGTGTCCGGCGCCAAATCGGACGGTTTCGTCTCACCCTATATCGCAGGCGCGCAGCCCGAGGACGATCACCCTACGGTCGGCGACTGGCTGCTGATCGACGATCGCACGCAGGAGGCGACGCGAGTCCTTCGCCGGATGAACCTATTCAAGCGACGCTCACCGGCCGATCCGCGGAAAGATCAAATGATCGCCGCCAATGTCGACACCGTCTTCATCGTCGCATCGTGCAACCAGGATTTCAGCATCGCCCGGCTCGAGCGCTATCTCGTGCTGGCGCGCGAGGTGGGGGTGCCACCGGTCGTCGTCCTCACCAAGGCCGACCTGACCGACACGCCCGAGGAGTTCGCGGCCGCTGCGCGCGCGATCGAACCGGGATTGCTCGTCGAAACCGTCGACGGACGCGACCGGGCGGACGTCAAGCGGTTGGCGGCATGGTGCGGGCCCGGCAAGACCGTCGCGTTCCTCGGCTCGTCCGGTGTCGGCAAATCCACGCTCGTCAACGCGTTGCGGGGATCGGACAGCATCGGAACGCAGGCGGTGCGGGGCAAGGACGGTACCGGCCGCCACACGACGACGGTGCGCGAGATGCACCGGCTCGACCAGGGCGGCTGGCTGCTCGACCTTCCCGGTATGCGCGAACTGCAATTGTCGGAGGCCGCGACCGGGCTGGCCGAGGTGTTCGACGATATCGCGCTGCTCGCGCAGGAGTGTCGGTTCGCCGATTGTTCGCACGGGGTGGAGCCGGGGTGCGCGATCCAGGCGGCGATCGCGGCAGGGGCGCTGGCGCCTGACCGCTTCGAACGCTGGCGCAAGCTCAACGCCGAGGAAAACGGCGCCGCGTCACGGCTGACGAAGCGTCGGACGCGGTAACGCGCTCACCGCGCTTCGGCGTTTCCAAGCGATCGGGCGCGGTAGAGCATCAGGGCGCAGCATCGTTGCTGTACTGTCGAGGCTGCTGTGAAGCAGATCAAGATCTGACAGAGTATAGATCGCCGTGGTGAACTATGCCGGACAAGCAAACGCCCGGACCGTTGCCGATCCGGGCGCCTGCGTGACGATCGCTCGTCAGCCCCCATTTTTTTGCTCTCGCATCTCGTCTTGCGACGGAGCGGAAAAGCAGTCCCCGAACCACGGCCGTTGCCTGTGTCTCAGCGAGTTTGTTGCTAGTTATGTCCGTGGATTTTGTCACGGTCTTTGCGCGGGGCGGCTCACGATTGAACTGGGCCTGTGGCGATTACGCAACAGACCAATCTAGACACTTCCGGATCGGGACTGACCCGGCCCTGCACGAGGGGGGCGTCGCACGCCGAGCGCACCGCCACGCACCGGCCTCAGAGCCAGCCCCGACAGTTGCCTCGCAACGGGCCGCGTCCTAGAGCCGCTGCACTCTATCCCTAACGATCGAACCTGGCCGCCCATGATCCTGTCCCGCTACGAACGGATGATAGCCCGCCGCTATCTGCTGCCGGGCAAGGGCGAGGCGTTCATCTTCCTCGTCGCCTCGATCAGCCTAGTCGCGGTCATGCTTGGCGTCGCCGCGCTGGTGATCGTGATGAGCGTGATGAACGGCTTTCGCGCCGAGCTGTTCGACAAGATCGTCGGACTCAACGGCCATGCGGTGGTGCAGGGCGTCGGCAACCGGCTCCCCGACTGGCGCGAGATCGTCGCGCAGGCGCAGAAGACGCCGGGCGTCACCAGCGCGCTGCCGCTGATCGAACAGCCGCTCGCCGCCACCTATAACGGCCGTGCCGAGGCGGTGCTGGTGCGCGGAATGCGCGTCGACGACATCCGCCGCAATTCGACGATCAGCAACAAGGTGATCATGGGCTCGCTCCAGTCGATCACGCAAGGGTCCGGCCGCATCGCGATCGGCTCGCGCCTTGCCGAATCGCTCGGTGCGCAGGTCGGTTCGGAGATTTCGCTGTTCAGCCCGCAAGGGCAGACGACGCCGTTCGGCACCGTGCCGCGGATCGTCAGCTATACGGTCGGCGCGATCTTCGAGATCGGCGTCTATGATTACGACAAGGCGTACATCATCATGCCGATCGAGGATGCGCAGACGCTCCTCCTGATGGGCGACGCGGCCGGCATGGTCGAGCTGAAGACGGTCGATGCGGACAAGGTCGGCGAAATCCTTAAGCCGCTCGCCGACAAGATCGGCGGCAACGCGGTGATCGCCGATTGGCGGACGATGAACGCGCAGCTGTTCGAGGCACTCGCGGTCGAGCGCGTCGCGATGTTCACCGTGCTGTCGATCATCATCCTGGTCGCGGTGTTCAACATCCTCTCGTCGCTGATCATGCTGGTCCGCGCCAAGACCCGCGACATCGCGATCCTGCGAACGATGGGCGCGACGCGCGGCTCGATGATGCGGATCTTCATCGTCGTCGGCACGACCATCGGCGCTCTCGGCACGGTCGCGGGGCTCGTGCTCGGCTTCATCTTCCTGTTCTACCGGCAAGGCGTCGTGAACTTCGTCCAGCTCGTCACCGGTCAGAACCTGTGGGATCCGTCGATCCGCTATCTGACCGAACTCCCGTCGAAGACCGACCCGGTCGAGATCGTCGTGATCGCGCTGATGGCGCTCGTCTTCAGCTTCCTCGCAACGCTCTATCCGGCCTGGAAAGCGGCGAGTACCGACCCCGTGCAGGTGCTGCGTTATGAATGAAGGCCTCAAAATCGATCGCCAGATCGAGAAGTTCGACGATTATGTCCTCCAGACCAGCGGTCTCACCAAGAGCTTCACGCAGGGTGGCGCGACGATCGACGTGCTGCGCGGCGTCGACCTCGCGATCGCGCCGGGCGAGATCGTCGCGCTGCTCGGGCCGTCGGGCTCGGGCAAGTCGACGCTGTTGCAAGCCGTGGGCCTGCTCGAGGGTGGCTTCCAGGGATCGATCAGAATCGCCGGCACCGAGGCAGCCAAGCTCAACGCGCACGAACGGACCGTGGTGCGCCGCGACAGCCTCGGCTTCGTCTATCAGTTCCACCACCTCCTGCCGGACTTCAACGCGACCGAGAACGTCGTCCTCCCGCAGCTCGTCCACGGCGCGACGCGGATCGAGGCGGACAGGCGGGCAGCGGAATTGCTGACCCAACTCGGCCTCGGCCACCGCCTGACGCACCGCCCAAGCCAGCTCTCCGGTGGCGAGCAACAGCGCGTCGCGGTCGCCCGCGCGCTCGCCAACAAGCCCGCCCTGGTGCTCGCGGACGAACCGACCGGCAACCTCGACGAACACACCGCCGACATCGTCTTCGCCGAGTTCATCCGCCTGGTCCGCGAACAGGGCACCGCGGCGGTGGTCGCGACGCACAACGAGCGGCTCGCGGCGCGCATGGACCGCGTGCTGCGGCTGCACGAGGGAAGGCTGGCATGATCTGGGGCGAGACGCCGACGCTCACCGGGCGTCACGTCACGCTCCGCCCGCTGGTCGCCGACGACATGGATTCGCTCGTCGCGGCCGCGTCGGCGGACAACCTCTGGGACACATTCTACGCCAACGTGTCGATGATGAAGGCGCCCGACCGCTGGCTCGCCGCGGCGTTGCGCGAGCAGGACTTCGGGCGGGCGCGACTGTTTGCGGTGGTGGCCGGCGGGACCGTCGTCGGCACCACGCGCTTCATGCGGATGAACGAGGGCAACAAGCGACTCGAAATCGGCGGCACCTTCTACGCCAAGTCCGTGCAGCGCACCGGCGTCAACACCGAGGCCAAGCTGATGCTGCTGACCCACGCGTTCAACGCCCTCGGCTGCGAATGCGTCCAGATCCGCACCGATTCGCTCAACAAGCGGTCGCAAGCCGCGATTGAACGCCTCGGCGCCAAGTGCGACGGCGTGTTGCGCGGGCACCAAGTGATGGCCGACGGCCGCTTGCGCGACACCGTCGTCTACAGCATCCTCCGCCACGAATGGCCCGGCGTGCGTCAGAACCTGGCGTATCTGCTCGCGCGAAACGAGGACCGCCCATGACCGCGATCACCGACTTCACCGTAAAAAACGCCGACGGCACAGCGACTTCGCTCGAACTTTACCGCGGCAAGGTGCTGTTGATCGTCAACACCGCCTCGAAATGCGGCTTCACCCCCCAATATGACGGCCTCGAAGCACTCCATCGTGACTATGCCGATCGGGGTTTCGAAGTCCTCGCGTTCCCGTGCAACCAGTTTGGCGGGCAGGAACCCGGCGACGCGGCGGAGATCGCCAATTTCTGCACGCTGACCTACGACGTGACGTTCCCGGTCTTCGCGAAGATCGACGTCAACGGGGCAGGGGCCGACCCGCTGTTCGAGCGGCTGAAGTCCGACGCGCCGGGCGTGCTCGGGTCGAAGGCGATCAAGTGGAACTTCACCAAGTTCCTTGTCGGTCGCGATGGGGCGGTGGTGGACCGCTACGCCCCGACGACCAAGCCCGAGGACATCCGCAAGGATATCGAGAAGCTGCTCTAACCCACAGGGGCACCACCCCACACCACCACCCCGGCGAAGGCCGGGGCCCAATTGGGGGACGGCGGTGAAGACCGCTGCGCTCCGTTACTGCAACCTCACCAATTGGGCCCCGGCCTTCGCCGGGGTGGCGCTTTCTCGCGAGGAGAGGCCAAGCATCCCAACGTAGCGTGTTCCCCCGCGAAGGCGGGGGCCCAGACTGGACTCCCGCCTTCGCGGGAGAACAACCAGTTCGCGGGGAAAGTCAGGCGGTCACCGAAAACGCCGGTGCGCCCTTCTTGTGCGCGAGGGCCGAAGCAACCGAAGTCACCCCGCCAAACAGGAAGCTGATCCCCAGCACATACCCCGGCAACGTCAACGCCGACCAAGGCAGCGTCGCCAACACGATCACCGCCAGCAGTATATTCACAACACCAAGCGCGATCATCAGCCCCTTGCCGCGCCGAAACCGCGCCCCAAGCCCGATCTCCAGCGCCCCACGCACACCCAGCCAAACCGCAATCAGCAACGTCAGCGATATGGCCCCCGTCGCAGGCTCGAACGCCATGATCAGCCCGATTACCAGCGACACCAGCCCAAACCCGATCGCATAGCCGCGCCCCTCATGCCCCTTGCCGGCAAGTCCCGACACGATCGACACGATCCCGGCGGCAATCAGGAACGCCCCGATCACCAGAGTCGCGGCATAGGTCGCGGAAAACGGCGACGCGAACGCCATGATCCCGAGCACCACCGACAACACGCCATACGCCAGGATCCACCCCCAGCCCGCGCCCGCACGCGGCGTTCCCGCAGCCGTGGTTTCGGTATCGGCAAAGTGCCCGCGTGGATCGGTCATGTAGAATGCTCCCAGAAGTCCCCGCCGCAACGGCTCGTCGTGTCCGCAGTTCCGATCGGACTCATCCCGGCTGGTCGAATCACGCTGCAGCGCCTACCTCCGGTCGATGCATTCCGGTTACGTCCCCCTCCGCGTTTTCTCCTGCTACACCATGCTCGACGGCGCCATCGATCCGAAAGCGATCGCCAAGCAGGCGCGCGCGCTTGGCTTTCCCGCCGCCGCGCTGACCGATCGCAACGGGCTCTACGCCGCGATGGCCTATTCGGACGCCGCCAAGAAGGACGGTGTCCAGCCGATCATTGGCGTCATGCTCGGCGTCGGCCGCCCCGACATGCCCGACGGCGTCGCGACGCAGTTCGACTGGCTCGCGCTCTACGCGCAGAACATGACCGGCTACGACAATCTCTGCGCGCTCGTCTCGATGGCGCATCTCGATCGCCCGATCGAGATGCCCGCGCACGTCGATTTCGCCGCGCTCGAACGCCACACCGACGGCTTGATCGCGCTGACCGCAGGCGGCGAAGGCGGTCTCGCCCGCCTGTTCGCGGAAGGCCAGCCCGCCCGCGCCCGCGCTTACCTGGACCGCCTGCAAGGCCTGTTCGGCGACCGCCTCTACATCGAACTCTCGCGCCGCAACGACGCGATCGAAACGGCGGCCGAAGCCGACCTCATCGACATCGCCTACGAGCGCAACCTGCCGCTGGTCGCGACCAACCCGTGCTGCTTCACCGAGAGCGCGTTCGGCGATGCGCACGACGCCATGCTCTGCATCGCGCACTCGACCTATGTCGAGACCGAGGACCGCATCCGCAGTTGCCCCGAAGCCTGGATGAAGCCGGCCAAGGTGATGCACGAGATGTTCGCCGACCTGCCCGAGGCGATCGCCAACACGCTCGTCGTCGCACAGCGCTGCGCGGTGATGGCGCCGTACCGCAAACCGATCCTCCCCAGCCTCGCCGGCGATATCGAGGGCGAGGCAAAGCTCCTCCGCGACGACGCCGAGGCCGGTCTCGAAGCGCGTCTCGCGCGCATCACCGAACTCCACGGTGAGGGAGAGGACGGCTGGCGCGACGTGTACCGCAAGCGGCTCGCGTTCGAGGTCGACGTGATCGTCCAGATGGGCTTCCCCGGCTATTTCCTGATCGTCGCGGACTTCATCAAATGGGCGAAGGACCACGACATCCCCGTGGGCCCGGGCCGTGGCTCGGGCGCCGGCTCGGTCGTCGCCTGGTCGCTGACGATCACGGATTTGGACCCGATCAAGCTCGGCCTGCTGTTCGAACGCTTCCTGAATCCAGAACGCGTGTCGATGCCCGATTTCGACATCGATTTCTGCGAAACCCGCCGCGTCGAGGTGATCCGCTACGTCCAGGAGAAATACGGCCGCGACCAGGTCGCGCAGATCATCACCTTCGGAAAGCTTAAGGCACGCGCCGTGCTCAAGGACACCGGCCGTGTGCTCCAAATGAGCTACGGCCAGATCGATCGTCTCGCGAAACTGGTCCCGAACCATCCGACCGACCCCTGGACGCTGGAACGCGCGCTCAACGGCGTCGGGGAACTCGCGAAGGAATACGCCAACGACAACGGCGTCCGGAAACTCCTCGATCTGGCGATGAAGCTGGAGGGCTTGCCCCGCCACTCGTCGACGCACGCCGCCGGCGTGGTGATCGGCGACCGGCCTTTGGCACAGCTCGTCCCGCTGTATCGCGACCCGCGCTCCGACATGCCCGTCACGCAGTTCGACATGAAATATGTCGAGGGTGCCGGCCTCGTGAAGTTCGATTTCCTCGGGCTGAAGACGCTGTCGGTGTTGCAGAAGGCGGTGCAACTGCTCGCCAAGCGCGGCATCGTCGTCGACCTCGACGCGCTCGAATGGGAAGATAAGCGCGTCTATGCGCTGCTCCAAAAGGGCGACACGGTCGGCGTGTTCCAGCTCGAGTCGGAGGGCATGCGCCGCACGCTGTCCGCCGTCCGCCCGTCCAATTTCGGCGACATCATCGCGCTCGTGTCGCTCTATCGACCGGGCCCGATGGACAACATCCCGTCGTTCGGCCGCCGCAAGAACGGCACCGAAGCAATCGACTATCCACACCCGCTGCTCGAACCGATCCTGTCGGAGACCTATGGGATCTTCGTCTACCAGGAACAGGTCATGCAGGCCGCGCAGGTCCTTGCCGGCTTCTCGCTGGGCGGCGCCGATCTGCTGCGCCGCGCGATGGGTAAGAAGGTGAAGGCCGAGATGGACGCGCAGCGCGCGGGGTTCGTCGAGGGTTGCCTGAGCGTCAACGGCATCAAGAAGGCCGAGGCGAACGCGCTGTTCGACTTGATCGACAAGTTCGCCGGCTACGGCTTCAACAAGAGCCACGCCGCTGCCTACGCGCTGCTCGCGTACCAGACCGCGTGGCTCAAGGCGCACCACCCGCACGAATTTTTCGCGGCCTCGATGTGCTACGACCTGCACCAGACCGACAAGCTCGCGATCTTCACCGACGACATGCGCCGGCTGGGAATCACGTCGCTGCCGCCGTGCATCAACGCGAGCCAGGCCGAGTTCGATGTCGAGGTTCTGCCTGACGTCGAGCTAGCGCCCGAACCAGAAGCTTGTTCACCCGCGAAGGCGGGTGCCCAGACTGGGTCCCCGCCTTCGCGGGGAAACAATCTGGCGGTTCGTTATGCGCTAGGCGCCCTCAAGAGCGTCGGCGAAGGCGCAATGGAAAAACTGATCGTCGAGCGCGTCCAGAACGGTCCGTTCGCCGGCCTCGACGATCTCGCCAAGCGAGTCGACCCGCGCCTGCTCAACAAGCGCCAGCTCGAAACGCTCGCCGCCGCCGGTGCCTTCGACGGCCTCGACCAGAACCGCGCCGGCATCCACGCCACCGCCGAGACGATCCTCGCGATCGCCGCACGCACGCACGAACAGAAGACCAGCGGGCAGGGCGGCTTGTTCGGTGACGCCGAACCCGCGGGCGACGCGATCAAGCTTCCCCCCTCGGTCCGCTGGACGCTCAGCCAGCGCATGGATCAGGAGAAGGAAGCGTTCGGCTTCTATTTCTCCGCGCACCCGGTCGATCGCCATCGCCACATCGCGGTCAGCCACGGCGCCCGCGCCTACACCGCGCTGTCGGAGCTCAACATCCCCGACGACGGCAGCCGCGCCGGCGCGACGATGGCCGTGCTGGTCGAGGACGCGCGCTACCGCACGTCCGCACGCGGCAAGCGCTTCATGATGGCGCAATGCTCCGACGCCAGCGGCCAGTTCATGGCGACCTGCTTCGATGACCAAGTCTCGAAGGATCTCGAAGAGGCGGCCAAGGCCGGCGGCTGCGGACTAATCACCGTCGAGCTCGATCGTAAGCCCGGCGAGGACACGCCGCGCGTCAGCATCAAGCGTATCCAGCCGTTCGAAGGCCTCGCCAACCTCGCGCGTTTCCAGGTGGTCGTGACGATTTCTGACATGACCGCGTTCGCCGGCCTCGCCTCGCTGCTCGCCGAACATCGCGGCGCGCGCGGCGAGGTTCGCGTGCGTGCGCAACTGCCCGACGGCGAGGTCTGCATCCTGCTCGGCCGCGACTTCCTGCTCGACGGGGAGCTTGTCGAGCACATCGAGTCGTTGCACGGTGTCGCCAAGGTGGAGATGAAGACCTCGGAAACAAGGCTCGCTCTGGTCGGGTAACAGCTTGGGAGAGCATGAATGCTGGGTGGAATGCAGGATTTCGAGCTTCGTGTTCCCCGCCTGATCGACCACGCGGCACGCGAACACGGCGCGAGGGAACTCGTCAGCTACTGGGCGGATGGTCGCGAGACGCGCACCAACTGGGCGGGCGTATCCCGCGACGCCCGTAAGCTCGCGCAGGCGCTTGAGAAATTAGGCGTAGCCCCCGGCGACCGGGTTGCGACGCTGGCGATGAACCACGCGCACCACCTCGTTGCCTGGTACGGCGCGATCGGCATGGGCGGCGTGATCCACACGATCAATCCCCGCCTGTTCGACGAGCAGCTCGTCTACATCGCCAACCACGCCGAAGACCGCGTGATGCTCTACGACAAGGCGTTTCAGCCACTCGTCGATCGCCTCCGCGGCCAATGGGGCAGCATCCGCCACTTCATCTGTTTCGATGATCTGGGACCCGACGGTTTCCAGGCGATGCTCGACGCCGAGGACGGCGACTATGAGTGGGTCGAGGGCCCGGAGCGCGACCCGTGCATGCTCTGCTACACCAGCGGCACCACCGGCGATCCGAAGGGCGTGCTCTACACGCACCGCTCGACGATGATCCATGCGATGGCCGAGGTCGCGCCCTGGGTGTTCGATCTCTCGCCGAACGCCGTAGTGCTTCCGGTCGTGCCCATGTTCCACGCCGCCGCCTGGGGCCTGCCGTTCGCCTGCGCGCTGTCGGGGGCGAAAGTCGTCTATTCCGCGGTCAACGATCCCGCCGTGCTGTGCCGCCTGATGAACGACGAGAAGGTGACGCACTCCGCCGGCGTGCCGACCGTCTGGCTGGCGATGTTCGGCCACATGGACGCGTCGGGCGAAGCGCCGCGGCATCTTAAACAGGTGACGATCGGCGGCTCGGCGGCCCCCCGCGCGATGATCGAGAGGATCATGGGGCTCGGCGTCACCGTCAAGCACCTGTGGGGCATGACCGAAACCTCCCCGATCGGCACCGCCGGCTTCGCGCCCCCGCACTGGGACGACATGAGCCACGACGAGAAGCTCGATCTGGTCGGCAAGCAGGGCAGCGTCCCCTTCGGCATAGAACTCCGCATCATCGACGACGAAGGCACGGTCCTCGCCCGCGACGGCCAGATCGCCGGCCGGTTGCAGGTGAGGGGCCCCTGGGTGGTCCAACGCTATTTCGGCGCCGACGAAGACGCGGTCGACGCGGAAGGCTGGTTCGACACCGGCGACGTGGCGATGCTCCACGCCGATGGCACCATGCAGATCACCGATCGCTCGAAGGACGTCATAAAGTCCGGCGGCGAATGGATCAGCTCGGTCGACCTGGAGAACGCCGCCGTCGGCTGCCCCGGTGTCGCAGAGGCGGCGGCGATCGGCATCTACCACCCCAAATGGGACGAACGCCCGCTGCTGCTGGTCGTCCGCAAGCCCGGCAGCGAGGTCACCGAACAGGCGATCCTCGATCACCTGACGAAGCACGTCGCAAAATGGTGGCTCCCCGACGCGATCGTCTTCGTCGACGACCTCCCGCACACCGCCACGGGCAAGCTACTGAAAACCGCCCTCCGCGAACGCTTCAAGGATTTCGCGCTGGCGTCAGCCTGACTGGTCTTCAAGCGACGCCCGACTTGGCATTTATGCCGCGCGGGGCGTGCGCTTAGCTTTTCTGATCCGCGGCTCGACCAGCATGTCAGCCGCCGCCTTGATCTCCTGCCGAAGCTCATCGCGCTTCTCGTGGATCGAGGCGATGACGGGGCCCATCGCCACGCCGAGATCGACCAGCACCGCCTCGGCCAGTTGCAGCGAACTCTCCAGCGTCTCCGGCACGGCATCGGTGACGCCTGCACGGTACAGCTCGGCTGCATGCGCCGTATCTCGCGCACGCGCCACGATCGGCAGGTCCGGGGCCAAAGCCCGCACCCGCCTCGCCAGGCGTACCGTCAGCACCGGATCGTCCATCGTCAGGATCAACGCCTTGGCGGTATGCAGCTTCAGCCTGTCGACCAATTCCGCGCGCGCCACGTCGCCGAACAGCACCGGATGTCCCTGCGCCCGCGCTGCTTCGACCGAGTCGATATCCGCCTCGACCGCGACGTACTTCTGGCCATGAACTGCGAGCATGTCGGCGACCATCCGCCCGACCCGACCAAAGCCGATCACGACGGTTCCCGGCCCATCGTCGTCGATCTCAATATCGCCGGCGTCGGCACCTGACCGGCTTTCCAGTTGACGCGAGACGGTGCGGCCGAGCTTTGCCAGCAGCGGCGTGATCGTCAGCCCGATCGCAGTGACGGTCTGCCAGAAAGCGGCGGTCGACGGCAGGATCAACTGCGCCTGCGCGGCCGTTGCAAGCACGATCAGCGTGGTCTCGGAGGGGCTACCCATCAGCAAGCCCGTCTCGGCCGCGACCCCGCGCCGCGAATTGGCGACGCGCAGGAACAGGAACGTGACGATCGCCTTGGTCGCCACCACGCCCGACACCGCGAGTAGGAGCGACGGCCAGTTCTGCGCGATCAGCCGGAGGTCGAGGCTCATGCCCACCGTGATCAGGAACACACCTAGCGCGAGCCCCTTGAACGGCGCGGTGATGACCTCGACCTCGCTGTGATATTCGGTCTCGGCGATCAGCAACCCCGCCAGCAGCGCGCCAACGATAGGCGACAGTCCGGCGGCCGTTGTCGCGACGCTCGCTACGATCACCACCAGCAGCGACGCGGCAAGGAAGAGTTCAGGGCTCTTGGTGCGCGCGGCCTGCCCGAACAGCCGGGGCAGGACGACCCGCCCGCCGATATACATCGCGACGACGGTCAAACCACCGCGCAATGCCACGCCGGCGATGTTCGACCAGCCGTCTGCGCTCGCAGTCGGTGCCAGCGCACCAAGCACGAAGATGATCGGGACGAGCGCCAGATCCTCGAACAGCAGCATCGCGAACGCTCCCCGACCGACCGCACCCGTCGTGCCGACGAGCGGTAGGACTAAAGCTGTCGAGGACAGCGCGAGCGCGAACCCGAGCCCTATCGCGCCTGCCCATTCCTGGCCGATGAAGTGCAGCGCCGTGCCGATGATCAGCGCCGAGCCGATCAGTTCGGCAGCGCCGGTACCGAATACGAGCCGCTTCATCGACCATAGCCGCTTGAACGACAGTTCGAGGCCGATCGAGAATAACAGCAGGATGATACCGAACTCGGCGAACGGCTCGATCGACTCTGGGTTCGAGATGGTTAGGTAATACAGCCACGGCATAGAGCCGGTGAGCGAGCCCAAGCCGGCGGGGCCGACCAGCAGGCCGACCAGGATGAAACCGATGACCGGGCTAACCCGGAACCGCGCGAACGCGGGAATGACGAGGCCCGCCGCGCCCAGAATGACGAGCGTGTCGCTGAAACCTTGATTGTCGAGCCGTAATGCCATGCTACGCTTAGACCAGCCTTGCGGCGGGGCGGCTAGGCTGTTTGTGTCGTAGAGGGGCGAAACGCCATGCACGTGCGAACACCGAAACGGGCATGGACGCTATGGATCGTCGGGATCGCGCTGGCCTGCGCGCCGATCCCGCTGATCATGTACCACAGCCATCTCTATTATGCGGAGGGCGGCACAAGCGTCGACGGACCGGCGATGCTCTTGATGTCTGTGATTATGACTAGCTCAGGTTGGGGCGCCATCTGGCTGCTGATCCTTGCGCCCTACCTTGTCGGCTATCGCGGGGCGGGACCGCTGACGCTTGGCGTCGGTGCCACTTTCTCGTCGATCCTGTTGTCGACGATCGCATTCGGTCTGACGGGGCTTTTCCTATGGCTTGCGTGCGCCCAGGTCGAATTCTGGAAGCTGTCCCGCATACCGTTCACTGCGCATCTGATCGGCTGTGCCGTGTATTTCCAGTATCTCCGCGCCGCGGTGGTCAACCGGAGCTTACGCGTCGGATCGCGGTGAATGAGACCGGGCGGCGTCGCACCGCCCGGCCATCAGTTCAGGCCCAGTTGGCCATTTCCGTCTCGAGGTTGGACCGCACCTGCTCGAAGAACTGCTCGGTCGTCATCCAGGGCTGGTCGGGGCCGATCAGGATCGCGAGATCCTTGGTCATGTGCCCGTTCTCGACCGTCTGGACGCAGACACGCTCGAGCGTCTCGGCGAACTTGGTGACGTCGGGCGTATCGTCGAACTTGCCGCGATACTTCAGGCCACCGGTCCACGCGAAGATCGACGCGATCGGGTTGGTCGACGTCGCCTTGCCCTGCTCGTGCATGCGGAAGTGACGCGTGACTGTGCCGTGCGCCGCCTCGGCCTCGACGGTCTTGCCGTCCGGGGTCAGCAGGATCGAGGTCATCAGGCCGAGCGACCCGAAGCCCTGTGCGACCTGGTCGGACTGGACGTCGCCATCATAGTTCTTGCATGCCCAGACGAACTCGCCGTTCCACTTCAGCGCCGATGCGACCATGTCGTCGATCAGGCGATGTTCGTAGACGATGCCGGCTTCCTTGAACTTGTCCGTGAACTCGGCCTCGAACACTTCGGCGAACAGGTCCTTGAAGCGGCCGTCATAGGCCTTGAGGATCGTGTTCTTGGTCGACAGATACACAGGCCACTTCAGGTTGAGGCCGTAATGCATCGATGCGCGCGCGAAATCGCGGATCGAGTCGTCGAGGTTGTACATCGCCATCGCGACGCCCGCCGACGGGAACTGGAATACCTCGCGGTCGATCACCGTGCCGTCGTCGCCTTCGAAGACGAGGCGAAGCTTGCCCGGACCCGGGACCAGATAGTCGGTCGCGCGGTACTGATCGCCGAATGCGTGACGGCCGACGACGATCGGGTGCGTCCAGCCCGGGATCAGGCGGGGCACGTTCTTGATCACGATCGGCTCGCGGAAGATGGTGCCGCCGAGGATGTTGCGGATCGTGCCGTTCGGCGACTTCCACATCTTCTTCAGGCCGAACTCGGTCACGCGCTGCTCGTCGGGCGTGATCGTCGCGCACTTCACCGCGACGCCGTGCTTCTGCGTGGCGAGCGCGCTGTCGATCGTGACCTGGTCGTCGGTCGCGTCGCGATGCTCGACGCCGAGATCGTAATAATCGAGCTGGATATCGAGGTACGGCTTGATCAGGCGCTCGCGAATCCATTCCCAGATGATCCGGGTCATCTCGTCGCCATCGATCTCCACGATCGGATTCTTTACCTTGATCTTCGCCATATCCGGGTCCTTCGGGGGAGGGGTTTGGGGAGCGTCTAGGGGAGCACGTCGCGGTGATCAACCACTGGACCCATAAGGAAAACCCGGTTCATCGTTGTATCGCGCGTCCTGCACGGATAGACCCGCAGGTTATGGCATCGCTCGACAAGCCGCCCGTCACGACCTCCACGGTCAAATGGCGATTTCCCGCAGTCCATCCGGAGGGCCACAAATACGTCGCGATTGCGACCGGCATCACGCTGTTGCTGACGATCGTCAGCCACGTGCTGTTCTGGCCGATGGTCGGCGTCGTGATCTGGGTCGCGACGTTCTTCCGCGATCCGATCCGCACCACCCCACAAGGCGAAGGCCTGATCGTCGCCCCCGCGGACGGACTGATCACGATGATCCAGCGCGTGCCGATCCCGCGCGAGCTCGCCGGCGACAACGGTCTCGGCGATGCGCCGCTGGTGCGCGTGTCGATCTTCATGTCGGTGTTCGACGTGCACATCAATCGCACGCCGATCGCCGGTACGATCCGCCAGGTGGTCTACATTTCGGGCAAGTTTCTTAACGCGGACCTCGACAAGGCGAGCGACGAGAACGAGCGCCAGCATTTTGTCGTCGAAGATCGCAACGGCGTGCGGATCGGCTTCACGCAGATCGCCGGCCTAGTCGCGCGCCGCATCCTCGGCTTCGTGAAGGCCGGCGACATGGTCGCGGTCGGCCAGCGCATCGGCCTGATCCGGTTCGGCAGCCGAGTCGACGTGTACCTGCCCGATCACGTGGTGCCGCAGGTCTGCCTCGGCCAGCGCAGCATCGCGGGCGAGACCGTTCTCGGCCGCGTCGGTGGCGTTCCGGTCGGTGGTATCGCGCAGTGATGGATCGCGACGGAATCGACGACGGTTCGACCGATTCGATCGAGGATCGAGGCCGGGGGCGCTTCGGTCGCACACGTCGTGCACCGCGCGGGCTTCCCTTGCGCGCCGTCGCTCCCAACGCCGTTACCGCGCTAGCCTTGTGTTCAGGCCTGAGCGGCGTGCGGTTCGCGATCGGTGGACAATGGGAAAGCGCCGTCGCGATGATTATGGTCGCGGGCGTGCTTGACGGCCTCGATGGTCGGATTGCCCGGATGCTGCACGGTGAGAGCCGGTTCGGTGCCGAGCTCGATTCGCTGTCCGACGCGATCTCGTTCGGCGTCGCGCCTGCGTTAATCGTCTATCTGTGGTCGCTGACCGCGTTGCCGCGCGTCGGCTGGATCTGCTCGTTGATCCTGGCCGTGTTCTGCGCGCTGCGTCTCGCGCGCTTCAACGCCAAGATCGACGAGAGCCACCAGCCGCATAAGTCCGCGGGTTTCCTAACCGGAGTTCCGGCTCCGGCCGGCGCGGGACTCGCGCTGATGCCGATGTTCTTCTGGTTCTGGACCGATGAACCCAGGTTCGCGTCGCCGTATTTCGTGGCGCCCTGGGTTGCGTTCGTCGCGCTACTGATGGTGTCGAGTATCGCGACCTACTCATGGAGTTCGGTCAAACTTCGCAGCAACATCCGGTTCGAGGCCATCGCGCTCGTCGTACTGCTCGGCGCCGCCATCGTGAGCGCGCCATGGCATACGCTCAGCATCATCTGCGTACTGTACCTGCTCTCGATGCCGTTCAGTATCGCGAGTTACGCAAAAATCAGGCGGCAGCGTTCCAGCGGCGGGCGGGTACCGGAGCCGACGTCGAAGCCCAGCGCCTGACCGCAATCCGGCGCTCCGCAACGGCCAGCGTGCGGAGCGGCTGGAACGCGGGTTCGACGTTGCCCATCGCGAGGCGGACGATACGGTCCCACTGCGGCGCGATCGACGAGACGATCATCATGCCCGCGACCGCGAATGCACCAGCAAAAACCATGAAGCTCAGAACCAACATCACGTCCGCCTTCCTATGAGTTGCGAACAAATTCCTAATATCCGCAAACACTTGGTCAGAAACATCGTTCCACTCGTCGCATTTCGAATCCCGTCATGCCGGGGTGATTCCGCGCCGAGTCGAACATCTGTTCCCCTCTGAGCCCTTTATGTTCTCATTGCGTTCCATGAGTCAAGCGGGCGTTGCGCGATTGCTTTTCGAATAGAGCCACGCTAAGGGCCGCGCCTCTAACCCCGCATGGGAGGCATCATAGCCCGGTGCGTCACGGTCATTCGGCCACGACGTCATCCGCTTCCCAGAGGCACAACCGGAAGGATATATCCCTATGGCGGCTCCAGTCGTCTCCATGCAGCAGCTCATTGAAACGGGCGCGCATTTCGGCCACCAGACTCATCGGTGGAACCCCAAGATGAAGCCTTACATCTTTGGTGATCGCAACGGCGTCCACATCCTCGACCTTTCGCAGACCGTGCCGCTGTTCGCGCGCGCGCTCGAGTTCGTCTCGTCGGCGGTTGCCGGTGGCGGCAAGGTCCTGTTCGTCGGCACCAAGCGCCAGGCGCAGGAGCCCGTCGCGGACGCCGCACGTCGCTCGGGCCAGCACTTCGTCAACCATCGCTGGTTGGGCGGCATGCTCACCAACTGGAAGACCATCTCGGGTTCGATCAAGCGTCTCAAGACGCTTGAGGAAATGCTGTCGGGCGACACCGTCGGCCTGACCAAGAAGGAAGTCCTTCAGCTCACCCGCGAGAAGGACAAGCTCGAGCTTTCGCTCGGCGGCATCCGCGACATGGGCGGCATTCCCGACGTGATGTTCGTGATCGACGCGAACAAGGAAGAGCTGGCGATCAAGGAAGCGAACACGCTGGGTATTCCCGTCGTCGCGATCCTCGATTCGAACGTGTCGCCGGACGGCATCGCCTTCCCGGTTCCCGCGAACGACGACGCAGCCCGCGCCATCCGCCTGTACTGCGAGGCGATCGCGATCGCAGCGACGCGCGGCGGCCAGGAGCAGCAGCGCCGCACCGGTGCCGACATCGGCGCGATGATCGAGCCGCCGAAGGAAGAGGCCATCGCAGAGCCGACCGTCGAAGCCACGGCCGACACGGCACAGGCAACCGCGAATGCCGATACCGCTGCAGAATTCGCAGCCGAGGGTGAGCGCCAGATCGACGCATAAGCGTTGTCGCCGAACCGTCATGCGGGCGGGGTAGGGCGAAAGCTCTGCCTCGCCCGCAACCATATTCAGACCTAAAAAGGATTAGAGACATGGCCGATATCACGGCAGCGATGGTCAAGGATCTGCGCGAGAAGAGCGGCGCGGGCATGATGGATTGCAAGAAGGCGCTGAGCGAGAACGCCGGCGACATGGAGCAGGCAATGGATTGGCTGCGTACCAAGGGGCTCGCAGCCGCCGCCAAGAAGTCCAGCCGCACCGCGGCCGAGGGTCTGGTCGGCGTCGCCGTGTCGGGCACCAAGGGCGCAGCGGTCGAAGTCAACTCGGAGACGGATTTCGTCGCGAAGAACGACCAGTTCCAGTCGTTCGTCCGTGACGTCACGCAGATCGCGCTCGCAACCGGTGGCGACATCGAGGCGCTGAAGTCGCAGGCGATGCCATCGGGCAAGACCGTCGAGGAAGTCCTGACGAACAACGTCGCGACGATCGGCGAGAACCAGTCGCTGCGCCGCTCGCGCACGCTGGAAGTCAGCAAGGGTGCGGTCGTTCCGTACATCCACAATGCAGCGGCTCCCGGCCTCGGCAAGATCGGCGTACTCGTCGCGCTCGAGTCGGAGGCTTCGGACGAGGTTCTCCAGGCACTCGGCAAGCAGCTCGCGATGCACATCGCAGCCGCGTTCCCGAAGGCGCTCAACGAAGCCGACCTCGACGAGTCCGAGATCGAGCGCGAGCGCGCGATCGCGACCGAGAAGGCCGCCGAGTCGGGCAAGCCTGCCGACATCATCGCCAAGATGGTCGAGGGCGGCATCGCCAAGTACCGTAAGGAGCACGCCCTGGTCAGCCAGCTGTTCGTGATGGACGGCAAGACCAAGATCTCCGACGTCGTCGCCAAGGCCGGCAAGGATGCGGGCGCCGAGATCAAGCTGGTGGACTATGTCCGCTTCCAGCTGGGCGAAGGCATCGAGAAGGAGCAGTCCGACTTCGCAGCCGAGGTTGCTGCTGCTTCGGGCGTGCCCCAGGCGTAAACTGATTTCCTCCCTCGCCCCTCCGGGGAGAGGGAAGGGGCCCGCCGCGCTTGCGGTGGGAAGGGTGAGGGGAGTGGTTGGGTCTCGAACCTCACGCCCCCTCATCCGGCCCTGCCGGGCCACCTTCTCCCCGAGGGGAGAAGGATAGCGGGGCAGCCTTGGTGCTGCTCCGTCATCCCCGCGCAGGCGGGGATCCATACATTCCGGACCCGGTGATCTACCGAGACGTCAGCCCATATGGGTTCCCGCCTCCGCGGGAATGACAGTGATTCTCCGATACGCGCGCTTCTGCGAACGACGATTTTCCGTCCGATCTCCACCCAGTTTCGATGCACGCGCCGCACAGCGCTTCACATCCCGGGCCTCGCCGCCTAAGGTCCGCGCCGCCCCGCCAATCACAATTCGAGATTTATGACGCCTCCGCGCTACAACCGTATCCTGCTGAAACTGTCGGGCGAAGTCCTGATGGGGCCGTCGGGTCTTTCGATCGATCCGACCGTCACCGCGCGCGTCGCGCAGGAGATCGCGGACATCAAGGCGAAGGGCTACGAAATCTGCATCGTCGTCGGTGGTGGCAACATCTTCCGCGGCATGGCGGGCGCGGCACGCGGCATGGACCGCGCGACCGGCGATTACATGGGCATGCTCGCGACCGTGATGAATGCGCTCGCCGTGCAGAACGCGCTCGAGCAGATCGGCGTCGACACGCGCGTCCAGTCGGCGATCCCGATGGCGTCGGTGTGCGAGCCGTTCATCCGCCGCCGGGCCGAGCGTCACCTGGAGAAGGGCCGCGTCGTGATCTTCGCGGCGGGCGTCGGCAGCCCCTATTTCACCACCGATTCGGGCGCCGCGCTGCGTGCTGCCGAGATGAAGTGCGATGCGCTGTTCAAGGGCACTTCGGTCGACGGCGTCTATAACGCCGACCCGAAGACGCACCCGGACGCAGTGCGCTACGAAACGGTCACGTACAGCCGCGTGCTGTCCGACGACCTCAAGGTCATGGACGCGAGCGCGATCGCGCTCTGCCGTGACAACAACATCCCGATCGTCGTCTTCAACATCCGCGAACCCGGCAATCTCGCCGCGGTGCTGGCGGGTGATGGCGTGTCGACGATCGTCCAGAACGAGCAGGAGCTTTAAGATGGCCGCATACGACAAGACCGACCTGGAACGCCGCATGGCGGGTGCCGTCGAAGCGCTGAAGAGCGATCTCGCCGGCCTGCGCACGGGTCGCGCGTCGACCGCGTTGCTCGATCCGGTGATGGTGACGGTGTACGGCTCGTCGATGCCGCTGAACCAGGTTGCGACTGTCTCGGCGCCCGAGCCGCGGATGCTGTCGGTGCAGGTCTGGGACAAGTCGAACGTCGGCCCGACCGACAAGGCGATCCGCTCGGCCGGCCTGGGGCTCAACCCGATCGTCGACGGCCAGACGCTGCGCCTGCCGATCCCCGACCTGACCGAGGAGCGCCGCAAGGAACTCGCCAAGCTGGCCGGCCAGTACGCCGAGAAGGCGCGCATCGCGGTCCGTAACGTCCGCCGCGACGGGATGGATTCGCTCAAGGTCGATGAGAAGAAGGGCGTGTTCGGCGAGGACGAGCGCAAGCGTCACGAGACCGAAGTGCAGAAGCTTACCGACAGCATCATCGCCGAGCTCGATGCGACCGCGACCGCCAAGGAAAAGGAAATCCTGGGCAAGTGAGATTGCAGGCCTCCTCGGCCGCGCCGCTCGCTGCTGTTCCTGTGGGTGCCGTTCCTGCGGGCGGTGCGGTGCCGCGCCATGTCGCGATCATCATGGACGGCAATGGCCGCTGGGCGAAAAAGCGGTTCCTGCCGCGCTTCGCCGGGCACAAGGCCGGCGTCGAGGCCGTGCGCAAGGTGACGCGCGCAGCGCGGGCGATGGGGATCGAGGCGCTGACGCTGTACGCGTTCTCGTCCGAAAACTGGCGGCGTCCGGCCGAAGAGGTCAGCGACCTGATGGGGCTGCTGCGGCATTTCATCCGCAGCGACCTCGACGAACTCGCGCGCGAGAACGTTCGGCTGCGCGTGATCGGCGATTACCACAGCTTTTCGCCCGATCTGGTGGCCATGGTCGATGACGCCATTGCGCGGACTGCGGGGAATAGCGGTCCGATTCTGGCGATCGCGCTGAATTATGGTGCGCATGCCGAACTGGTGACCGCCGCGCGGCGACTGGCGGAGCGAGCGCGTGATGGCGGGCTGGACCCGGCGAATATCGACGTGGCGACGATCGAGGCGGAACTCGACACGCACGACCTGCCGCCGCTCGACTTGATGATCCGGACCTCTGGCGAACAGCGTCTGTCGAACTTCCTGCTGTGGCAGGCTGCGTATGCCGAACTGCTGTTCGTCGACACGCTCTGGCCCGATTTCGATGCGGCGGCACTCGCCGATGCGGTCGCGGCGTTTGGGCAGCGCCAGCGCCGCTACGGTGGTCTGTGAGCCTTACCGACCCTGAAAAGGCGCCCGATCAGGCGTTGCGTACGCCGTCCAATCTCCAGCTCAGGATGATCGCCAGCGTCGGCATGATCGCGGTGGCAAGCCTTGCGCTGACGCTCGGCGGGATCGCGTTCTGGGTGCTCGGCGTGGTGGCCGCGCTGTTCATGATGGCGGAGTGGTCGATGCTGCAAGGCGCCGACGCGAAGACCAAGCGGATGACGCAGTTCGCATTGTCGGTGCCGCTAGCGTTAATGGCGCCCGCATCGCTGATTCTCGTGATCCATGATTTCTTCACGCTGGGGCTCCTTGTGGGGGCGGCGTTCTTCGTCGTCATCACGACGCGCAAACCCAAGCTGGCGCTGGGCATCATCTATTGTGGCCTTCCCGTGTTCGCGCTGATGATCATCCGGCGGCAGGACGAGGGAATCCTCTTCACGCTGTGGGCGCTGTCGCTGGTGTGGGCGTGCGATATCGGCGCGTTCTTCACTGGGCGCACGCTGGGCGGTCCCAAGCTGGCGCCGGTGATCAGCCCTAACAAGACATGGTCGGGGCTGATCGGCGGTGTCGTGCTTGCGAGCGCGGTCGCGGCGGTGCTGCATACGCAATACGGCTTGCCGATGCGGATGACGCTGGCGACACCGGTACTCGCCGTGCTCGCGCAGATGGGCGATCTCTACGAGAGCTGGTTGAAGAGAGTGGCAGGCGTGAAGGACAGCGGCAACATCCTGCCAGGGCATGGCGGCGTGATGGATCGCCTCGACGGCCTGGTCCCGGTCGCGCCAGTCGCGGCGCTCCTCGTCATCTTGCCACATTTCTACGCATGAAGACCGTCACGATCCTGGGCGCGACCGGCTCGGTCGGGACCTCGACGCTCGACCTGATCGAGCGGGAGCCCGACCGGTTTCGCGTCGTTGCGCTGACCGCGAATTGCGATGTGGCGAAGCTTGCCGCGGCCGCGATCCGGACCAAGGCCGAGTTTGCCGTCGTTGCCGATGAGGGGTGTCTCCCCGAACTTCGCGAGGCGCTCGACGGTACGGGTATCCGTGCGGGCGGGGGTGCCGGGGCGATTGCCGAGGCGGCGTCTTCGGGCGCGGACTGGACGATGGGGGCGATCGTCGGCTGCGCGGGGTTGAAGCCGGTGATGGCGGCGATCGAGCAGGGCGGCACCGTCGTGATCGCCAACAAGGAGCCGCTGGTTTCCGCCGGCGATGTGATCCTCGCCGCTGCCGAGCGGACCGGCGCGACGTTGCTTCCTGCCGATTCCGAGCACAACGCGATCTTCCAGTGCTTCGATGCGACTCGGCCTGAACGTGTGCGGCGGATCATCCTGACGTGCAGCGGCGGGCCGTTCCGCGATTGGACGACGGAGCAGATGCGCGGCGTGACGCTGGAGCAAGCCGTCAAGCATCCCAACTGGTCGATGGGTGCGAAGATCTCGGTCGATTCGGCAACCTGCATGAACAAGGGCCTCGAACTGATCGAGGCCGCGCGGCTGTTCCCGATTCCGCACGACCGGATCGAGATCGTCATCCACCCGCAATCGGTCGTGCACAGCCTCGTCGATTACGTCGACGGCTCGGTATTGGCACAGCTCGGGCCCCCTGACATGCGGACGCCGATCGCACACACGCTCGCTTGGCCGGACCGGATGGCAACGCCGATGGCGCCGCTCGACCTGGTCGCGATCGGCCGACTCGACTTTGAGGCACCCGATCCGGTCCGCTTCCCAGCGCTACGATTGGCCCGCGAGGCGCTCGACGCAGCTGGCGCACGACCCGCAATTCTCAACGCTGCCAACGAGGTAGCAGTCGAGGCATTCCTGCAACGGCGCATCGGCTTCCTCGAAATTGCCGCAATCGTCGAACATACGTTGTCGTGTTATGACCCGGCCGCGCCGGACAGCGTCGATGCCGTGCTGGCGATCGATGCCGAGACGCGGATCTTGGCGGGCGAGCGTGTGAAGGATTACGCGGTTTGATCGAAACACCCGGTGTCCTGCTGACCATATTGTCGTTCGCCGCGGTGATTGGCCCCCTCGTGTTCGTGCACGAGATGGGACATTACCTCGCTGGGCGTTTTTTCGGGATCAAGGCGGACGCCTTCGCGATCGGCTTCGGCCACGAGGTCGCGGGTTTTACCGACAAGCGCGGCACGCGGTGGAAGTTCGGTTGGCTGCCTCTTGGTGGTTACGTCAAGTTTGCCGGTGATATGAACCCGGCCAGCCAGCCCTCTGCCGAGTGGCTGTCGCTACCCGCCGAAGAACGCCAGCGTACGTTCCAGTCCAAGCCGGTATGGCAGCGCGCGATTGTCGTCGCAGCCGGCCCGGTCGTGAACTTCGTCGTCGCGATCCTGATCCTCGCCGGCTTCGCGTTCGCCTATGGTGACATCCGCATGCCGCCAATCGTGGGTGGTACCGTTCCTGGCAGCGCGGCCGCAGCGGCCGGCCTCCAGGCGGGCGACCGGATCATCGGCATCGGTGGCCGCTCGGTCGAGACATTCGACGATATGGCGCGCTATGCCCGCATCCGCGCCGGCGAGCGGACTTGGATCGACGCGGTTCGCGGTGACCGGACGCTGTCGCGTGACATCGTCATCGGTACCGAACTACAGCGCGATCGCTTCGGCAACGAATATCGAATCGGTCGCCTAGGCATCGCCGGCAGCAAGCCGATCGTCGTCCCCGTCAGCCTGGTCGAGGCGCCGGTGATCGCGGTAAAGCGGACCGGCGAGATCGTCTCCATGATGGTCGAGACGCTGGGGCAGGTCATCACCGGACGCCGTTCGGTAAAGGAACTCGGCGGACCACTCAGCATCGCCAAGGTCTCGGGCGAGCAGATGTCACTCGGCCTCGACGCCTATGTCTTCCTGATCGCGCTCGTGTCGATCAATCTGGGGTTCATCAACCTGCTGCCAGTGCCGATGCTCGATGGAGGCCATTTGTTCTTCTATGCGATCGAAGCGGTGCGTAGGCGCCCGGTCGAGCCGCAGGTTCAGGAATGGGCGTTTCGTGGCGGTCTTGCGGCAATCCTCGCGCTGATGTTGCTCGTGACCTTCAACGATCTCGGCAATTTTGGGCTCTGGAAGAACTTGGCCGGCTTGATCGGCTGACGACGATAGGGCAGGGCGGGCGCGCCTTGTATGTGCACGTTTTTAAGGTGGGTTTGGTGACAGCGATCAACGGTTACGATTTCGCGCGTAAGGGCGCCCTGCTGCTTGCAGGAACGATCCTGTCGGGCGTTCCCGCCTTTGCGCAGACGGCACCCGCCGCCTCGCCTTCCGCTGGGCCTTCAACTGCGCCGACCGGAACGGCGACACGAACCGGTGCGACGCGAGTCGCTCCGCCAGTAGTAACGCCCGTCGGCGCGCCGGTATCCGTGCGGACGATAAAGACTTTGCGCGTCGAGGGATCGCAGCGCATCGAGGGCGAGACGGTGCTCAGCTACACCAAGCTGCGCGTCGGCATCCCCTACACCGCCGAGACGCTCGATCAGGCCCTGAAGGATCTCCAGGCCAGCGACCTGTTCGCGGACTACTCGATCGCTGGTGTCGAGGACGGCAACATCGTTCTCCGCGTGCGTGAGAACCCGATCATCAACCGCGTGATCATCGAGGGCAACAAGGCGCTGAAAAGCGACAAGATCACCAAGGAGATCAAGCTCGCGCCCCGCCAGATCTTCACGCGCACCGCAGTCCGCCAGGATATCGCGCGGATCATCGAGCTGTATCGTCGCCAAGGCCGCTTCGCCGCGGTGATCGATCCAAAGATGGTCAACCTCGACCAGAACCGTGTCGACGTCGTGTTCGAGATCAGCGAAGGGCCGAAATCGAAGGTCCGTCAGATCAACATCCTCGGCAACGAGGTGTTCTCCGACGACCAGATTCGCGGCCAGATGGCAACCAAGCAGTCGCGCCTGTTCCGTCTGCTGTCGTCGGCGACCAGCTATGATCAGGATCGCCTGTCCTACGATCAGCAGAAGCTGCGCCAGTTCTACCTGACGCAGGGTTATGCAGATTTCCGCGTGACCTCGGCGGTCGCCGAGCTGACGCCGGACAAGAAGGACTTCATCATCACGTACGTGGTGGAGGAGGGCAAGCGCTACAAGTTCGGCGACGTCACTGTCGACAGCCAGATCCGCGACTTCGACAACACCAAGCTGGCGGCCACGCTGCCACTGAAGAAGGGCGACTGGTACAACGCCAAGCTGGTCGAGGATTCGGTAGACAACCTAAGCCAGACCGCGGGCCTGTTCGGGTACGCGTTCACCGAGGTGAACCCGGAGTTCCAGAAGGACGCCGAAACGCTGACGATGGGGATTAATTTCAACATCGCCGAAGCCAAGCGCACCTATGTCGAACGGATCGACATCAACGGCAATACGCAGACGCAGGACAAGGTCGTTCGTCGCGAGATCCGCCTGGCCGAGGGTGACGCGTTCAACAGCTTCCAGGTGAAGCGTTCGCAGGATCGTATCAACTCACTGGGCTATTTCGCCGACAAGATGGAGATCAAGCAGCTCCCAGGTTCCGCGCCCGACCGCGTGATCCTCGAAACCAACCTCGAAGAGAAGTCGACCGGCGAGCTGCAGCTGTCGGCCGGCTATTCGAGCCTCGAGCGCTTCATCATCCAGGCGAACATCACGCAGCGCAACTTCCGCGGCAAGGGCCAGGAATTGCGCGCCGGCGTCAACTATTCGAGCTACTCGAAGTCGATCGAGCTGGGCTTCACCGAACCGTATCTGTTCGATAAGAACATCGCAGTCGGTGGCGACATCTTCCGCCGCGACTACAACTCGTTCAACTATGTCGGCAACGATCGTCAGACCAACTATTCGCAGGTGTCGACAGGCTTCCAGCTTCGTGCCGGCGTGCCATTGACTGAATTTTGGTCGCTTTCGGCGCGCTATGGCTTGTCCTACGACGAGGTTAGCCTCGATAGCCAATATCTGAACGCAGACGGTTCGTGTAATCTCGAAGTGGCGGGTCGATATCTGTGCGAAGCGATTGGTAATCGTTGGACGTCCTCGGTCGGCTACTCGATCAGCCGAGATACGTTGAACAGCCGCCTTCGTCCCACAGCAGGGTCACGTTTTTCGTTCAGCCAGGATTTTGCCGGGCTGGGTGGGGACGTGAAATATCTGCGTACGCGACTCGAGGGCTCGAAATATGCCAACCTCGGCAGCGGGTTTATCGGATCGATCGTCGCAGAAGGCGGGTACATCCATCCTCTCGAGAGCAGCCCAGGCCCAGGGCGAGACCCGATCCGTATTACCGATCGCTTCTATCTCGGTGAGCCACAGTTCCGCGGCTTCGACATTCGCGGCGTAGGCCCCCGTGTGTTGCGCGCCGGCTATGTGATCGCCGCCGATGGCTCCCAGTCGGTCCAGACCGATCGCGACCAGATCCAGGACGATGCACTCGGTGGTCGTGCCTATTACCTTGCGCGTGCGGAAATCGAGATTCCGTTGGGATCCGGTGCACGCGAACTGGGTCTGAGGCCATCGATCTACGCACAGGTGGGTAGCCTGTTCGGTATCAAGAAGCCGCTTCCGACGTTCAATTATGATCAGGCTAAAAGCGCGGCCGGTGCGTTGCTGTTCAATGCGGATGGTTCGCCGACCTTGCTGCAAAACCAGTATAAGGACAGCGGGAATAATCCGCTCTACTTGACGCCGGAAGTTGCGGCGACTGCGACGACGCCGGGCATAGCATCTGTTCAGACGATCTGCCCCGTAGGCGTGATAGCGGCCGGCGCGACGACGTGTTCTGGTACGACCGCCAATGCTCGGTATCTCAACCCGAACATCTATCAGGAAACGTTCCTTGGAAACTCGGCCAAGCCGCGTCTCTCGGTAGGTATCGGTGTCAACTGGAACTCGCCATTCGGTCCGCTCCGGATCGATCTCGCCAAAGCCTTGCTCACCCAGAAGGGTGACGACCCCAAGCTTATTACTTTCAACGTAGGGACACAGTTCTGATGACGACGTTCAAGACGCTTCTCCTCGCCGCAGCGCTCGTTGCGCCTGCCGCCATGACCGCGACCGCTGCCGATGCACAGGTTTCGGGCATCGCCGTCGCCGACGCGCAGGGTGCGATCGCCAACTCGAAGGCCTGGAACGCCGCGCGCGCCCAGATCGAGACGACCTACAAGGCCCAGCTCGACCAGGCCGAGACGCGCCGCCAGGCCGTGGCTCGCGAGCTCCAGCCGCTGGTCACCGCGTTCCAGACCGCACAGCGTGCGCCGGGCGCGACCGACGCGTCGCTTCGTCCGCAGGCACAGGCGATCCAGACGCGTGAGACCGCGGCGAACCAGGAACTCGCTCGCCTGACGCAGCCCGCCCAGCGCGCGCAGCAATATGCGATCGAGCAGATCCAGGCGAAGCTCAGCGATGCCGTCACGGCCGCGGTTCGTGCCAAGAACGTCAGCCTGTTGCTGCGTCCTGAGGCTGCGCTGTTCGCGCAGCCCACTGCAGACATCACGCCTGCGATCACGACCGAACTCGACCGTCTCGTGCCGTCGGTCAGCACCGCCGTGCCGGCCAACTGGCAGCCGAACCAGCAGGGTGGCCAGCAGCAGCAGGGCGCTGCGCCGGCTCCGGCCGGGCGTGCACCTGCCGCCACGCGCACGCCGCAGGGTCGTTAAGTCACACCGATGAGCGAGACTGTGAACGACACGGCAAAGGCTAGCTTGGGCCCGCTCGATATCGGGCGGGTCATGGCCGCGTTGCCGCATCGCTATCCGTTGCTGCTGGTCGATCGTGTCGAGGATCTGATCCTCGACACGTCGATCACCGCGATCAAAGCGGTGTCGATGAACGAGCAGTTCTTCCAGGGGCATTTCCCCGGACGACCGATCATGCCGGGCGTGCTGATCGTCGAGGCGATGGCGCAGGCGGCGGGGATTCTCGCCGTCGAATCGCTGGGTCTCGCGGGCTCGGGCAAGCTCGTCTATTTCATGGCGATCGACGGGGCCAAGTTCCGCAAGCCGGTCGAGCCGGGCGTGTTGCTCAAGCTCGAAGTGACGTTCGTCCAGAAGCGCAGTTCGGTGTGCAAGTTCGCCGGCCGCGCGCTGGTCGACGGGCAGCTGGTGGCTGAGGCGAACTTCACGGCGATGATTGCCGACCCGCCGAAAGCCTGATGCGAGGCTATAGCCCCGCATTCTTGTAAATTCGGGCGCGTCCGTGTACGGGCGCGCCTTCCTTTTCAGGCTGGTCGGAACCAGCCACATACGGAGAATTCCCATGAAGGCCGATACGCACCCCGATTATCACATGATCACCGTCCAGATGACCGATGGCAGCAAGTACCAGACTCGCACCACCTGGGGTAAGGAAGGCGATGTGATGACGCTCGAGATCGATCCGCTCGCGCATCCCGCATGGACCGGTGGCCGTGGCACGATGCTCGATACGGGCGGCCAGGTCGCGCGCTTCAACAAGCGTTTCGGTGGCGGTCTCACGCTCCGCAAGTAAGCTAAAGCCCCGGAATGAATTGATACTAATTCATTCCGGGGCCTTTTATTAAGACGGCGTTAGGGATCCACGGCTAAATTTGGGCTCGTAAGGACGAGGACCCCATGTTCGCCGCCGACTTCGAACCCGCAGAGCGTAAGTCCCGGCGCAGCGCACTTCGCGCTCCCGTTTCGCTCGATGTCCGGATCGGCAAAACCGGCCGCACACTTTGCAGAGTGATCGACATCTCGGTCCACGGTGCACGACTTCAAACCTATTCGGCGCTCAAGCGCGGTACCAGCATCTGGCTCAACCTTCCGCAAATCGGGCAGGTGGTTGCCGAGGTAATGTGGGCCGATGACTACACCGCGGGTTGCAAGTTCCACACTCCCCTGCCGGCGTCCGTATTCGAAGCGCTGGTCGCTACTGCGTCCGCAGGCTGACGCGTTGCTGAGTGGACGTGCCGCCGTCCGCCGCATTTCTCCTCAGGTGAGCTTCAGGCCTGATCGAATGTGAGCGCTCGATCGGTCTGCCTCGTCTGGGGAGGGGGTTCTGCCTCGACACGCAGCTGGTCTGCACTGGCAAGGACAGCCTTCGCTCAGAACGCGATCGTGACAAACCATCGCCCCGGCACGAGGTGCGAGAGGGCGTCACAGGAAGCCTCGCCTTTAATTTTCCAGAAACTGACCTCAAACTGTAAAAAAGCGTTTGACGGGTTTGTGGGTCGGCCCTAGAGGGGTGTCACCGCAGCGAACGGCCACACGGTCTGGTTGGTGCGGTCGCAAAAAACCAGATGCTCCAAGCTTTCCGAGAGGGAGGTTATGCGAGTGTCGGTATTTTTGTC
>NZ_LMKW01000013.1 GCF_001421745.1 Sphingomonas sp. Leaf230
GACAAAAATACCGACACTCGCATAACCTCCCTCTCGGAAAGCTTGGAGCATCTGGTTTTTTGCGACCGCACCAACCAGACCGTGTGGCCGTTCGCTGCGGTGACACCCTTCTAGGCGGGGTTCCGATTCGCGTCAAACACAATCTTTCACATTTGTGGCAATTTTCTCGGATTGGCGCGTTTAGGACGCCCCACACCCCTTCCAAGCCGCTGATCACAACACGTTTGACGATCGCGTCCAGCGCCTTTGCCGCTGCACGTCACGTCCGACGCCTTGGCTCGATCGTCTCTACGTCATCGCCTTAAGCGATTGTGAAGGCCATTACCGCTACATGCCCGATACGATGGACACCGTGAGCCCCGCACCTGTCGCCGCCACTCCCGTTCCCGGCGAACCGAGTTCGCTCGCCGGGCAGGTGCGCAGTGCGTTGATCTGGCGGTCGGGAAGCCAGATCGTTGCGCAGCTCGTGCAATGGAGCGCCACGTTCCTCGTCATTCGTATCCTGGCGCCATCGGATTACGGGCTGTTCGCGATGTGCCAGGTCATCCTGACCTTCATGGGGATGCTCAACGGCTATGGCCTCGCCAGCGGATTGATCCAGCAGAAGACAATCACCGAGCGCGAAGTTCGCCAGCTGTTCGGCATGCTGATCCTGCTCAATGTCACGCTGGCGATCATACAGGTATCGTTGGCGCCGCTTGCGTCGGCCTATTACCGGCAGCCGATCGTCGGCGAGATGCTCCGGGTACAGGCGTTGCTATACCTTACGACGCCCTTCATCGCGCTGCCGTACGCGCTGCTTTCCAGGTCGATGGACTTTCGCCATCAGGCGAAGGCCAACATCACAGCGTCGATCGCCTCCGCCAGCGTTGCCTTGGGTGGCGCGCTGTACGGCCTTGGCGTCTGGACGCTCGTGATCGCGCCGATCGTGCTGTTCAGCGTGCGCGGGGCGATGATGACGTGGAGTGCGCGGTCGCTCGTCTGGCCGAGTTTCGACTTTCGCGGTGCGGGAACGATCGCGCGCTATGGCGGGGTAATGGCGGCTGGGCAGCTGTTCTGGTTCCTGCAGAGCGAGACCGACGTGTTCATCGCCGGGCGCAGCTTCTCCGCGCATACCTTGGGAATCTACACGACCAGCCTGTTCCTGACGCAGATCTTCGTCTCGAAGTTCGTACCGCCGCTGAACGAGGTTGCCTTCTCGGCCTATGCGCGGATGCAGGCCGATCCCGATGCGATCGGGCGCGCGTTCGTGAAGGGCGTCAGGATGGTGATGATCGTCGCGATGCCGTTCTACATGGGGTTGGCCGCGACCGCCGAGCCGCTGGTACTGACCGTGCTGGGTGACAAATGGCGCGAGACGGCGCCGATCGTCCACCTGCTCGCGCTGGCGATGCCTTTCATGACGTTGCAGGTGTTGTTCACGCCGGCGTCCGATGCGCGCGGCCGTCCGGGAATCGGCGTCCAGAACGGCGCGGTCGGTGCGCTGATCCTGACCACGGCGTTCCTGGTCGGCGTCCAGTGGGGGCCGACCGGCATGGGCGTAGCGTGGATCACGGCCTATCCACTCTATCTGGCGATCAGCGCCTGGCGGACACTGCCGGTGATCGGCGTGCGGGCGCGGGACGTGGCGCGCGCAGTCGCATCGCCGGCACTGGCGGCGATCGCGATGGCGCTGATCGTCGGCTTGGTAGATCGCGCGCTGCCACCGCTCGACGCTCACTGGCGACTGGTGGTGCTCGTGGCGATCGGCGCGGCGGTCTATGCGGCGTGGATGCTGATATTTGCGCGGGCGACCGTGCGCGAACTGATCGCGGTCGCGCGGAAGCAGCCGGTCGCCGCTTAGTTACGCGGACTGGATATATTCGCGCATCGCCGCGGCATCAGCCTCGATCCGGTCGATGCGGTATTTGACCAAATCGCCGATCGAGACGAAGCCGACCAGCGTTTCGCCGTCGATCACCGGTAGGTGGCGGATGCGACGCTGGGTCATCAGCGACAATGCGCCGATCGCCGATTCATTGGGTCCGATCGACTTTACCGCGGTGGTCATCACGTCGCCGATCCGCCGCTCGAGCGCCGCTGCGCCATCCGATTGCAGACAGTGGATGACGTCGCGTTCGGAAAAGATCCCGACGACCTTGCCGCCATCCAGCACCGGCGCCGCACCGATCCGCTTCTCAGCGAGCAGGGTCACCGCCTGGGCCACGGTAGAATCGGGGGTCAGCGACTGTATGTCGCCCTTGTCCTTCAGGATCGCCGCGATCGTCATCTTCGCCTCTCCTCAACTGCGTCTGTTGCGCTTGGCTTGAGGAAACCATGTTTGCGCGGCAATGTGAAGCGATGACCGATCGACTGCCTGAACCGCCGGCCGGGTTGGACGACCCGCATTACGCTGCGTTCGCATGGGCACGGTTTCGCAAGATCATGGCGTGAATGGTGCTGGCAGCCGCAATATGCGTCGCGGCGATCATCGTGGCGATGGCGCATCTGCAAGGGCCGCTGCATCTGGTGACGATGCTCGCGGTGATGGGCGGGGTCGGCGGATCGGTGATGATGGCCGGATTGTTGATGGGGCTCGCATTCCTCAGTTCGGGAAGCGGGCATGATGAAGATGTGACGCGGCTCGATTGAGCGGGCGGCGCTGATATAGTCGGGAGATATAAGGGGGCATGAAAAAGGCCGGTGTCGCGTGAAGCGGCACCGGCCTTTTCAGGTCTTGGCGTGATCCCGGAGAAGTCCGGGATGGCGGCTTCAGCCTGCGACCTCGTCCGGTACCGCACGAACGCGGCGACGGCGGG
Organism: Sphingomonas sp. Leaf230; assembly: GCF_001421745.1. Taxonomy (GTDB): domain Bacteria; phylum Pseudomonadota; class Alphaproteobacteria; order Sphingomonadales; family Sphingomonadaceae; genus Sphingomonas. Next base: position 2,799 of record NZ_LMKW01000013.1, read on the forward strand.
GCTTTTCTTCGGGCGCAACATCTGCGGCGGGGGCGTCCGTCGCCGGTGCTGGCGCTGGTGCCGGCGTTATTGCCGAGATGCCGAGCGATGGCGGCAGGCGATCCGCGTCGAATGCGGTCGGTGCTGCGTCGTCCTGCACGACAGGTGCGTCGAGGCTGCGATCGCGGCGCGGGCGACCGCGACGGCGGGGCTGCTCCTCGGTCGCTGCGACGGGCGCGACGGTCTCGACCGGCTGAGCCGCCTGCTCGGGGGCTTCGGTTACCGAGCGGACCGCATCGGCTTCGGAGTCCTGGTTGGCGTTGGCGACCGGTGCGCTCACGCGGGGCGTGCGGCGGATCGTCTCGCGCTGCGGCGCATCGCGGTAATCGCTGCGGGGCTCGCGGACCTGCTCGTCGCGCGACTGGGCCTCACGGGCCTGATCCTGCTCTTCGCCGTTGCGGTCGTCGCGGGGCTGAGCATCACGCGGCTGGGCGTTGCGCTGGTTGCGCGGGTTGTCGCCACGGACGCGATCTTCGCGCTGGCCTTCGTTACGGGGGCCGTCGTTACGCTGCCCCTCATTACGCTGACCCTCGTAGCGGTTGTTCTCGTACCGCGGGCGCTCTTCGCGCTGCGGACGATCGTCACGCTGAGGGCGGTCCTCGCGGTTCTGGTTATCGCGAGCCTGGCCCTCACGATTCTGACGGGGCGCGTTCTGGTACTGGCCATTCTGCTGGCCGCCATTCTGCTCACCACGAGCCTGCTCGGGCGTACCCTGCTGCTCGCCGGAGCGGATCGGTTCGCCCTCGTCGCCGTAATCGTCGTCGCCGTCGAGATCGAACGGCTGCTGGCGGCGTGGCTGCTGCTGCGCTTGTGGCTGGCTCTCTTCGAAGCGGGCGCGGGTTTCGCTCAGGACGCGGAAATAATGGTCCGCGAACTGGAGGTAATATTCGATGTTGACGCGGTCGCCCTGCTGCTGCGCGTCGCGCGCGAGGTTCTTGTACTTCTCGTACAGCTGGCTCGCGTTGCCGCGCGCGCGGCTGTCGATGCGGTTGCCGGTATCGCGACCACCCTGGCCGCCGCCGCCACCCTGGCGTTGACCGCCACCACTACCGCCGCCGCCATTATTATTGTTGCCACGACCGCGACGGCGGCCGGCTTGCCGGTTGTTGATCAAGCTTGTGTCCTCAGTCGTCGAACCAAAATCTGGTCGTGCTCCGAAATGCGGTGCAAACCCCCGTCGCGCACCGACGATCTAGGAGAGATCGGTGCGTCGAACTTGCCAGGGCCGCCGGACTGCAGCGACCTCAAAGCGAAGGATGCGGGTCATCGCTCTAAACCGACCAATCGTCGAGAGTGCGTGCCCCTGCCCGCGTGATAGCGTCCGCAAGGGACCTACTACAAGCGAAATGTGAGGTTTAGCGCCATATTGTTCAAGTCGCGGGGGCGTGGGTCGCGACCAGCGCGCGCGCGTTGCCGCCATAGTCGTGGTGAAGCGCGACGTGCAGACCTTGCGCCTTGAGCAACGCGGTGACGGGGGCGGCCTGCGTTGAGCCGATCTCGATCACCGCCGCGCCACCGGGGGCGATCAGCGCGGGGAGCTGTTCGGCGAGGATGCGGTAGTCGTCGAGCCCGTCTGCGCCGGCAAAGAGCGCTGCGTGGGGTTCGTGTTCGTGGACTTCGGACGGGAGTTGCTCGTCGGTGGCAATGTAGGGCGGGTTGGCGAGGATCAGGTCGAACTGGCCGACGATGGCGCTGGCCCAGCTGCCGCGGATGAGGTGCGCGCGGTCGGCCATGCCCAGGGTTGCGGCGTTGGCGCGGGCGTAGGCGAGCGCCTGAGGGGAATAGTCTACGCCGAGGCCTTGCGCGGGCCATTCGTCGAGCGCGGCGAGGAGCAATGTGCCGGGGCCGGTGCCGAGGTCGAGTATTGTTGCGGGGGCGCGGCCGGCGAAATGCGCCTGGGCGGCGATCAGGAGCGTTTCGCTGTCGGCGCGGGGGACGAGCGCGCCGGGGCCGACGGCGAGGTCGATCGACCAGAAGCCGCGGGTGCCGGTGATGTAGGCGATCGGCTCGTGGTCGAGGCGGCGTTCGACGAGCGCGGCGAAGGTCGCGGGGACGGCGTAGCGATCCGGGTCGAGGAGGATCGCGTTGCGCTCGACGCCGAGCGCGTGCGCCATCAGCAGTTCCGCGTCGAGGCGGGGGGTGGCGGAGAACGCGAACTGCGCGGCGGCGGTGGCGATCGCTGCACTTACCCCCACTCCCGCTTGCGGGAGGGGGGGAAGTAGGAGGGCTCAGCCATCCAGCTGCGCCAGGCGGTCCGCTTCATCCTGCGCGACTAGTGCGCCGATCAGTTCGTCCATCTCGCCCGCGACGATCTCCGGCAGCCGGTGCAGCGTCAGGTTGATACGGTGATCGGTGACGCGGCCTTGCGGGAAATTATACGTACGAATCCGCTCCGAGCGATCGCCCGAGCCGACCATCGACTTCCGCGCGCCAGCCCGCTCGGCATGCAGCCGGTCGCGCTCCGCCTCGTACAACCGGGTCCGCAGCACGCGCAAAGCCTTGGCCTTGTTCTTGTGCTGCGACTTTTCGTCCTGCTGGATGACCGTCAGCCCGGTCGGGATATGCACGATCCGCACGGCGGAGTCCGTCGTATTGACCGACTGTCCGCCCGGCCCCGACGAGCGATAGACGTCGATGCGGAGGTCCTTGTCGTCGATCTTGACGTCGACCTCCTCCGCCTCGGGCAGCACCGCGACGGTCGCCGCCGAGGTGTGGATCCGGCCGCCCGCCTCGGTGGTGGGCACGCGCTGGACGCGGTGGACGCCGCTCTCGAACTTGAGTTTGGCGAACACGCCCTGCCCGGTGACGCTGGCAACGACTTCCTTGAAGCCGCCCGCGTCGGACGACGAACCGGAGATCATCTCGACCCGCCAGCCCTGCGATTCGGCATAGCGCTGGTACATCCGAAACAGGTCGCCCGCGAACAGCGCCGCTTCGTCGCCGCCGGTGCCAGCGCGGATCTCGAGCATCGCCGCGCGCTCGTCGGCGGCATCGCGCGGCAACAGCGCGAGCGCGAGCTTGCGGTCGGCGGTTTCGAGCAGCGTGCGGTTCTCGTGCAGTTCCTCCGACGCCATCGCCCGGAGTTCGTCGTCGGCATCGTCCGCCATGAACGCGAGGCTCTCCGCCTCCTGCCGCAACCGGCGCACCTCGGTGGCGGCCTGTGCGACGGGTTCGAGCTCGGCATATTCCTTCGACACCGCGACGAAGCGGTCCGACGGGAGATCGCCGGTCGACATCAGGGCTTGCAGCTCGTCACGCCGCGCCTCGATCGCGCGGATGCGGTCGGGGGAGATCTGGGTCACTTCTGTTCCCTCGCGAACGCGGGGGTCCAGGATAACAGGGCGAAGCGCTCATGGCCCTGGATCCCCGCGTTCGCGGGGAAACGGCTGAGGGTCATCGCAGCGCCTCCGCGAGATCGGCGAACGCGACCTCGGCCTGCGTGCCCGCGCCGAGCGTTTTCACGGCGGCCACCCCCTTGGCGAGTTCGTCTTCGCCGATAATGATTGCGAACCTGGCACCCAGCGCGTCCGCCTTCGCCATCCGGGCTTTCATCTTGCCCTTGTACGCCATTTCGACCGCCACGCCCGCGCGCCGCAGATCGGCAACGATACCAGTCGCGCGCGTTTCGGCCTCGGCGCCCATCGGCACCATAACCGCGTCGATCGTGGCCGCGGCCGGTTGTTCCTCCAGCAACATAGCCAATCGCTCGACACCAGCGGCCCAGCCAACGCCCGCCGTCTCGGGGCCGCCGAGCGAGCCAATCAACCCGTCATACCGGCCACCAGCCAGCACAGTCCCCTGCGAGCCCAACCGGTCGGTCACGAACTCGAACGCGGTGTGGCGGTAGTAGTCGAGCCCGCGGACCAGCCGCGCATTGCGCTCCCACGCGACACCCGCGGCATCGAGCCCGGCGGTGACCGCTTCGAAGAACGCGCGCGCCTCGTCGGTCAGATACGCGTCGATGTCTGGCGCGCTGTCGGCGATCGGGCGGTCGCGCGGGTCCTTCGAGTCGAGTATCCGCATCGGGTTTTTTTCAAGCCGGGTCAGGCTGTCCTCGGACAGTTCGCCGCGGTGCGCCTCGAAATGCGCGACCAGCGCCTCGCGCCACGCATCGCGCGTCGCCGCGTCGCCCAGCGTGTTGAGCTGCAACGTCACGCCCTCGGAAATCCCGAGCTCGCGCAGCAACTGGTCCGCCAGCACGAGCAGCTCGACGTCCGCCGCCGGCTCGGCCGCACCGATCACCTCGGCGTCGATCTGGTGGAACTGCCGGAACCGCCCCTTTTGCGGGCGCTCGTAGCGGAACACCGGGCCGCTGGTGGTGAGCTTCAGCGGCGCGAACTGCTGCCAGCCTTCGGTCAGGTACGCCCGCGCAATACCGGCAGTGAACTCGGGACGGAGCGTGAGCGAATCCCCGCCGCGATCCTCGAACGTGTACATCTCCTTCGACACGACATCGGTCGTCTCGCCGAGCGAGCGCGCGAACACCGCCGTCGACTCGAACACCGGGATATCGACGCGCTGGAAGCAATACAGCGCCCGCACCCGCTCGAACGTGGCGAGGACGTGAGCGAACCGGCGCTGCTCCTCACCGAAAATGTCCTGGGTGCCACGGATGCGGCGCGGGGTTTCTGTCTTGGCCATGATGCGCGCGTATCTAGGCGACGTGCCCACGAAGCGCTAGCGCTGTGGCATGACTGAAAAAGCCAGATATTGGGGTCTCGGCCAACGAGTCGCCCCGCCGCGGTTCATCCTGTTCGTACTGGTTTTCGCGATCGGGCTGGTCGCGATGATCCCGCAGTTCGGGTGGGGCCGCGGCACCATGGCCGCATTCGACGTTGCCGCGGTCGTGTTCCTGATCGCGGTCTCGACCTTGTTCCGCAACGCCACCGCCGCCCGGATGCGCCGCGCGGCGGAAGAGAACGACGCCAACCGCGCGGTACTGCTCGGGTTCAGCGGCACGATCATGCTGGTCATCCTGGTCGCGGTGGCGAAGGAATTGCAGGGCAAGAACGACGCGGTCGGGATCGCGCTGACGATCTCGACGCTGGCGCTCGCATGGCTGTTCTCGAACATGATCTACACACTGCATTATGCGCATATCTATTACGTCGACGATCCGGACGGGAAGGACGCCAAAGGGCTCGACTTCCCGAGTTGCGACGAGCCCGATTACTGGGACTTCGCCTATTTCGCGTTCACGCTGGGGATGACGTTCCAGACGTCCGACGTGCAGATCACCTCGCGCCGGGTGCGGAAAGCCGCGCTCGGCCAATGCATGGCGGCGTTCGTGTTCAACATCGGCGTGCTGGCGTTCACGATCAACGTGCTCGGGAGTGCTGGCTGAGGATACCGGGTAAAGGACTGGACGGCTGCCCTTTATCGCGATTACACCTCGGGTCATCGTCTCTCAGCCGGAAGGCCCTTCCTTGATCCGCAAGCTTATCGTCGCATCCCTGCTCGCGTCCGCTATTCCTGCGGTAGCGCAGATTCCAGCAGGCAACACCGCACCACAGCCGGTGCCGTTCGTCGACACGATCCCCGACGCGGTCGACACGCCCTATCCCGGTACGCTCCTCCTCGACGTCGATGCGACCGATACCGAGCGCGGCATCTTCCGCGTCAAGCAGACCATCCCGGTCGCGAAGTCCGGGCCGATGGCGCTGCTGTATCCGAAGTGGCTGCCCGGCGCGCACTCCCCGCGCGGCGAGATCGAGAAGCTCGCCGGCCTCGTGATCCGCGCCAATGGCAAGATCCTCCCCTGGACGCGCGATCCGGTCGACGTCTTCGCGTTCCACATCGACGTGCCGACCGGCGCGAAGACCGTCGTCGCCGAATTCCAGTTCATTTCCGCGACCAAGGGCGACCAGGGCCGCATCGTGATGACGCCGACGATGGTCAGCCTCCAGCCGAACCTCGTCAGCCTCTACCCGGCGGGCTATTTCACGCGCCAGATCCCGATCAAGATGACCGTCACCTACCCGGCCGGCTGGACTGCGGCGGGTGCGGTGCCGGCCAAGGTGTCGGGCTCGACCTACAGCTACGACACGACCAACTACGAGATCCTCGTCGATTCGCCGACGCTGGCAGGCAAGTACGGCAAGGTCTGGCCGCTCTCCCCCCGCGTCGATCTCAACGTCTTCGCCGACAGCCCCGACCAGCTCGCCGCCAAGCCCGAGCAGATCGATGCGCACAAGCGCCTCGTCGACCAGGCGGTGAAGACGTTCGGCGCGCAGCATTACGATCGCTATGAATTCCTGCTCTCGATTACCGACCAGCTCGGCGGAATCGGCCTGGAGCATCATCGCAGCTCCGAGAACGGCGTCCGCCCCGGCTATTTCACCGAATGGGAAACCGGTGCCGCCGCGCGGAACCTGTTGCCGCACGAGTTCACGCATAGCTGGGACGGCAAGTTCCGTCGCGGTGCCGACCTGTGGACGCCCGACTTCCGCACGCCGATGCGCGATTCGCTGCTGTGGGTCTACGAAGGCCAGACGCAGTTCTGGGGCTATGTGCTCCAGGCGCGGTCGGGGCTGGTCAGCAAGCAGGACACGCTCGACGGCTACGCCTCGATCCTCGGCAATTACGATACCGCGCCGGGCCGCCAGTGGCGCCCGCTGATCGACACCACGAACGATCCCGTGATCTCCGCGCGGAAACCGAAGGGCTGGACCAGCTGGCAGCGCTCGGAGGATTACTACAATGAGGGCTTGATGGTCTGGATGGAGGTCGACGCGATGCTCCGCCAGAAGTCGAACGGCACCAAGTCGATCGACGATTTCGCGCGAGCCTTCTTCGGCGTCCGTGATGGCGACTACGGTGAGCTCACCTACACCTTCGCCGACGTCGCGAAGACGCTCAACGGCATCGTCCCCTATGACTGGGCGACGTTCCTCAACACCCGCCTGACCGAGACTGGCAAGCCAGCCCCGATCAACGGCTTCGCGATGAACGGCTACAAGCTGGTCTACGGCCCCGAGCAGAGCCCGTATCTGAAGCAGGCCGAGAAGAGCCGCGGCACCGACGTCAGCTACTCGCTCGGCATGGTGATCAACAAGGAGGGCGTGGTCACCTCGTCGATCTGGGACAGCCCGGCGTTCAAGGCGGGGCTCGATGTGGGCACGGAAATCGAGGCGGTGAACAGCGAGGCCTATTCGTCGGACCGGATCAAGGCGGCGATCCTGGCCGCGAAGGGGACGAAGGTGCCGATCCGTCTTACTGTGAAAAACAACGACCGATTCCGCGACATCTTGCTCGATTACCATGACGGCCCGCGCTATCCGCGGCTACAGAAGGTGGGTACAGGTGACGGCGGACTGGACAAGCTGCTGACGCCGCGCTGACCAGAGACTAAACTAACGTGGTGCCGGCCGCTCCCCAGACGAGGAGCGCCGGCATCGTCATATCGAAAGGACCGCCATGCGTATCGACCTCATTCCGACCGGCAAGAACCCGCCCGAGGATCTGAACGTCATCATCGAAGTGCCGACCGGCGGCGAGCCCGTGAAGTACGAGTTCGACAAGGCATCGGGCGCGCTGTTCGTCGATCGCATCCTGCACACGCCGATGCGCTACCCCGCGAACTACGGCTTCGTGCCGCACACGCTCAGCCCAGACGGCGATCCGTTGGACGCGCTGGTGATCGCACGCTCGCCGTTCATCCCGGGCTGCGTCGTCCGCGCGCGGCCGATCGCGGTGCTGAATTTGGAAGACGAAGCCGGCGGTGACGAGAAGCTCGTCTGCGTGCCGGTCGACGCGGTGTTCCCGTACTACGCCAACATCGGCGAGCGCGGCGACATGCCCGAGATCGTGTTCGAGCAGATCGAGCATTTCTTCACCCACTACAAGGACCTCGAGAAGACGAAGTGGGTCCGGGTCGGCAAGTGGGGCGACGCCGAAGAAGCCAAGCGCGTCACGATCGAGGCGATCGAGCGCTACAACGCCGAGAAGGCCAAGGGCGAAGAGCCGATGAACGCGGACGACACCGCAGGACGCTGATAGCATGACCACGGCGTCTCGTCCGTTCGACGGCATCCGCGTCCGCGCGGCGCAGATCGGACTGTACGAGACGCCGATCCTGCATGGACGGCTGGCCGATGCCGCCGCCCTGACCGCGGCATTGCGCACCGCGATCCTTGATCGCTACGCCGCCTCGCCGAGCTTGGCTCGATCGAATGTCGGGGGCTGGCATTCCGCTACCGACATGCTCGACTGGGGCGGCCCGGCGGCGGTCGCGCTCGCCGATACCGCGGTGAAGATGGCGAAGCGCGCCTCGCATTTCGATGGGTGCGATGCGGCGACGGTCGAGTGGACCGTCAAGATGTGGGCGAACGTGTCGCCGCCCGGCGCGCTCAACATGAGCCACGCGCATCCCGGGGTGCTATGGGCCGCAGTCTATTACGTCGACATGGGCGTAGCACCGGCGTCCGGTGAGGCAGGCGGCGAACTGTTCTTCGAGGACCCGCGCTTTCCGGTGCCGTTCATGCGGCTGCCTGGGTTTCGGCTCGTCGGGATCGACGGCCAGCCCCAACCGGTCGAGCGTCGCCTGCCAACCGAGGCGGGCGACCTGGTCCTGTTCCCCGCCTGGCTCCGCCACGGCGTCCGCCCGCACTTGGGAACAGGCGACCGCATCTCGATCGCGATGAACATCGACGTGAGAGGCTAGGCCCCCCGTTGGCGACACCCTGACCTTCTCCCCTCCCTGGAAGGGAGGGGTCGGGGGTGGGTCGGCTTCCGCATTTCCGACCTTGGTGGGTGAGTGGCTAAACTGGCCAACCCACCCCCCAACCCCTCCCTTCCAGGGAGGGGAGCGGGACGGCGCCCCGACTTACCGCCCGGCCAGCCTGACCAGCGCGGCCCCCGACATCCGCTGGATTGTCCAATCCTCCATCCCGACCGCACCGACCTTCCGGTAGAACGCGATCGCATCGGCATTCCAGTCGAGCACCGACCATTCGAACCGCGCGCAGCCGCGATCGAGCGCCATGCCCGCCAGATGCGCCAGCAACGCGCCGCCGACCCCCTGCCCGCGCGCGTCCGGCGTCACGTACAGATCCTCGAGGTACAGCCCGCGCTTGCCGGTCCAGGTCGAGAAATTGTGGAAGAACAGCGCGAACCCGAGAGGCCCCTCGGCGTTCTCTGCGATCAAGGCCTCCGCCGCCGGCTTCTCCCCGAACAGCGCCTCTTGGAGCATCGGCTCGGTCGCCTCGACCGCATCCGGCTCGCGCTCGAACGCGGCGAGTTCGCGGACGAAGCGCAGGATCGTGCCGACATCGGCAACGGTAGCGGAACGGATGACGGTCATACAGTGGCCTCGATCGATGTCTGCGCGATGTCACGCCGCCGCGCCGCGTACAGGCACGCGACGACGATGATCGCCGCGCCTGCCAGCGTGAACGCCGATACCCGCTCGCCGAACACCAGGAAACCCAAGCCGGCGGCATTGACGAACGAGGTATATTCGGTGGTCGCCAGGAACCCGGTATCGCCGTGCGCATAGGCCCAGCCGAGCAGCCACAACGACGCGGTCGCGAGCCCGGCGGCGAGTATGAGCTTGGGCCATTGCGCCGCTTCGGGCACCACCGCCAGCCACGGCGCGGCGAGCGCCAGCGTCGCAGTGATGACGAGCGCCTGGAAGAACGCGATCTCCCCCGGCCGCGCCGCCTGGCTCTGCAGCCGTGCGATTACGAGGTTGACCGCATAGAGTACCGCCGAGCCGAGGATCGCGAGCGTCCCATGAAACGTCTCGGGTCCAGGCACCTCGCGCCCCTGCCCAATCATCACCACCAGCACGCCACTCAGCGCGGCGATCGAGGCGACGAACGTCTTCCACCCGACGCGTTCGCCCAGCGTGACCGCGGCGAGCAGCAAGGCGAGGATCGGCGCGATGTAGGTCAGCGAAATCGCCTGCGCCATCGGCACGCGCGCGAGCCCCCAGAAGAACAACACCGCCATCGCCGTCGTCACCAGCCCGCGCGCCAGATGCAGCTTCAGCGCCCGCCCGCTCGCCCGCCCGCTGTTCCCCATCTTCCACGCGACAGCACCCAGCCCGACGCTGATCATCTGCCGCCAGAGCAATGCGTTATAGACGCCGATCGCCAAGACGAGCGACTTCATCACCGCATCCATCATGGAAAACAGGCCGATCCCGAGCGCGGCAATCGCGAAGGCCAGAGCGGGAGAAACGGTGCGGGGTGTCATCGGACCAGACCGTATCACGAACGATCTATGTTTGGATCATCCGCATGCAATCCGCTTAACCGGCATCCCATCGCTACGCTATCGTCGGCGCGGGAAACGCCGTTGCGGACGTCGACGGTTTGATAAAGCGGTGTCCAAGGTGCTGTTCCCCCGCGAACGCGGGGGTCCAGGACCACGAACGCTATCGCCGGTAACCCTGGACTCCCGCTTTCGCGGGAGAACGGCAGGAGGATGCGCGCTTCACGCCTTCATCCTGACAGAAGTCAGAGTTAGGGAACGGCGCGCGTAAGCAGCTGACCGCTGAGACCTATTCCGCCGCCATCTCCGGTACCAAGGCCGCGATAGCCGCATCCGCCGCGTCGATTTCCGCGGCTTTCGCCTCGACCAGCCGGACAATGTGGTCGACCATGTCGGCGTCTTGGACGTGGTGGTCGGTGACGCCCGACAGGTACACCATGTGCTTGCCGTTGCCGCCGCCGGTGATGCCGATGTCGGTTTCACGCGCCTCACCGGGACCGTTCACCACGCAGCCAAGCACCGAAAGCGACATCGGCGTGCGGATGTGCTGCAACCGCTCCTCCAGCGCCTGCACGGTGCGGATCACGTCGAACCCCTGCCGCGCGCACGAGGGACACGACACGACGCGGACGCCGCGGTTGCGGATGCCGAGCGACTTCAGGATCTCGAAGCCGACGCGGACTTCCTCCTCGGGCTCCGCCGACAGCGAAACACGAATGGTGTCGCCGATCCCGTACCAGAGCAAACTCCCCATCCCGATCGCGGACTTGACCGTGCCGCCGACGAACCCGCCCGCCTCGGTGATGCCGAGATGCAGCGGGCAATCGACCTGCTCGGCGAGTTGTTGATACGCTGCCACCGCGAGGAACAGGTCGGACGCCTTCACGGCCACCTTGAACTCGTGAAAGTCGTGGTCCTGCAACAGCTTGATGTGATCAAGCGCCGACTCGACCAGCGCATCGGGACAAGGCTCGCCGTATTTCTCGAGCAGGTGCCGCTCAAGCGAGCCGCCGTTGACGCCGATCCGGATCGCGCAGCCATTGGACTTGGCCGCGTCGACGACCTCCTTCACGCGCGCCGCCGAGCCGATGTTACCCGGGTTGATCCGCAGGCACGCCGCGCCCGCGTCCGCCGCTTCGAGTGCGCGCTTGTAGTGAAAATGGATGTCGGCGACGATCGGCACGCGGCTGGCGCGGACGATCTGCTTGAGCGCGGTGGTCGATTCGACGTCGGGGCAGCTCACGCGGATGATGTCGACGCCCGCGTCTTCGCAGCGGCGGATCTGGTCGACCGTCGCGCGCACGTCGTCGGTCGGCGTGTTGGTCATCGTCTGCACCGTGACCGGCGCATCGCCGCCGACGGGGACGTTGCCGACCATGATCTGGCGGCTCTTGCGGCGGGTGATATCGCGCCAGGGACGAAGGGACATGGAGATTCCTCGGGAGTTCGAGACCTATATAGCGACTTGCACGCTGGAACGGAACATCGCTGGCCGGAGTAGCGATCGTCGGCCATAGCGGCGCACGGCTTTAGGAGCGAACGCGATGACCCTGTCCCTGTACGATGCGACGATTCCCTCGAACCTCCAGATTCTCCGCGCGGTCGACGCGCTGCTCGACAAGGCGGAAGCGTTCGCGGCCGAGCGCGGTATCGAACCCGCGACGCTGATCGACGCCAAGCTCGCCGACGACATGCTGCCCTTCGGCTATCAGGTGAAGGCGTGTGCCGGACATTCGGTAGGGGGGATCGAAGGCGTTCGCGCCGGCACTTTCGCGCCCGATCGATCGGCCTGGCCGACCGACTTCGCGGGTCTCCACAGCGTGATACGCGATGCGATCGCCACGCTGGAGGGGATCGACCGGGAGACGTTCGACGCGCTCGCCGACAACGACACCACCTTCGAGTTCGGGACGTTCGTCATGCCGTTCACCGGCGCGAACTTCCTGCTCTCGTTCTCGCAGCCCAACTTCTACTTCCACGCCAGCACCGCCTACGCGATCCTCCGCGCGCAGGGCGTGCCGATCGGCAAGCGCGACTTCATGGGGACGCCGCGCATGAAGGCGTGAACCGGCGCGGGGAACGCCTCAGCCCTCGCACGCTTGCGGCACCGGCCCCCGCCCCGTAGGGCCGCGCGATGACGCGGCATTTCGGCATGGACTGGCTGCGGATCGGTGCGTTCGCGCTGCTGATCCTCTACCATATCGGCATGGTCTTCGTGCCGTGGAACTTCCATGTGAAGTCGCTCCATGTCGAAGACTGGGTGCGGCTGCCGATGCTCGCCAGCAACGCGTGGCGGCTGACGCTGCTGTTCGTCGTCTCGGGCTATGCCAGCCGCGCGCTGCTCAACCGGTCGAGCAGCACAGGCGGGTTCTTCGCCAACCGCTGCTACCGCCTGCTCGTGCCACTCGCGTTCGGCATGGCGGTGATCGTGCCGCCGCAACCCTGGGTCGAGCTGGTCACCAAGCACGCCTATGCAGGCAGCTACTGGACGTTCTGGACGCATGACTATTTCCGGTTCGGCAAGCTCGCCGGGTTGTCGCTCCCGACCTGGAACCACCTCTGGTTCGTTGTCTATCTCTGGGTCTACACGAGCGTTTTGACGCTCGGGCTGATCGTCGTCCGCGGCGACTGGCTGCAACGCGCGTTCGACTTGGTCTTCGGCAGCTGGGCGGTGCTCGTCCTGCCGGTCGCGTGGCTCGTGTTCGTCCACGCCTGGTGGTTCCAGATGGCCGCGGAATCGCAAGCCCTGTTCGGCGACTGGGTCGCGCACGTCACCTATTTCCCGGCGTTCCTGTTCGGCTTCGGCCTCGCCCGGTCCGAGCCGGCGATGGCGGCGATCACGCGCTGGTGGAAAGCCGGTGCGGTCGCCTTCCTGCTCGGCTACACCGCGATCCTCGCCGTCGAGTTGGAGTGGCCCGGCAACATCGTTGCGCCCAGGTGGATCTACCCGGGCTACGGCGTCGCGCACGCGCTGGAGCAATGGGGCGCGATCGTCGCGTTGATCGGCATTGCGGAACGCCACTGGAACCGCGACCACCGCTGGCGCCGGACGCTGACCGAGGCGGTGTTCCCGTTCTACCTGATCCACCAGACGATCATCGTCCTGGTGATGTACGCGCTGCTGCCCGCCGGGCTGCCCGGCTGGGCGGAGTTCGTGTGCCTGCTGGTCGCGACTGTTGCCGGGTGTGTCATCTTCTACCGTGTCGGTCGCGCGATCGCGCCGCTGCGTCCGTTGATCGGGTTGCGGCTCCATCCCCCCTCTTCTCATGGGCGCCCAACGCCCTCCATCCTCTGAAAGATCTAGCATGACCTGGACCCTCGTCATTCACGGCGGCGCCGGCAAACTCGACAGCGAGATGGTCTCGCCCGAGCAGGATGCAGGCGCGCGGGCCGGCTTGTCGCGTGCGCTAGACGCGGGGTCCAAGGTGCTGGCGGACGGCGGCGATGCGCTGGATGCGGTCGAAGCGGCGGTGCGCGTGCTGGAGGACGACCCGCACTTCAATTCGGGGCGCGGCGCGGTCTTCACGCATGACGGCACGCTGGAGCTCGACGCCGCGATCATGGACGGGCGCACGCGTGCCGCTGGCGCCGTTGCCGCAGCCACGGCGACCCGCAACCCGGTAGGTCTCGCCCGCGCGATCCTCGACGACGGGCGCCACGTCTTCCTCGCCGGCAAGGGGGCGGATGCGTTCTCGCTCGAACGCGACCTTCCCCAGGCCGATGCGGACTGGTTCGCGACCGACGAACGCCGCCGGCAATTCGCCGAGTTCCAGGCCGATGGCGGCGGGTTCGACGTCGACATGAAGTACGGCACGGTCGGTGCGGTGGCGTGCGATACGCACGGCCATGTCGCCGCCGCGACCTCGACCGGCGGCGTCACCGGCAAGCGCTGGGGCCGGATCGGCGATACGCCCGTGATTGGCGCGGGCACCTTCGCCGACGATCGCGCCTGTGCCGTCTCGTGCACCGGCTCTGGCGAGTTCTTCCTTCGCGTCGGCGTCGGCCACGAGATCGCCGCGCGCGTCCGCCTGTCGGACGAGTCGCTGCAGGTCGCGGCCGACGCCGTCCTTGCCGAAGTGAAGGCACTCGGCGGCACCGGCGGCGTCATCGTTGCGGGGCCGGACGGCGACATGGCCTGGGGGTTCAACACCGTCGGCATGTACCGCGGACGCGCGTCGTCCGAGGGTAGCCGGACCGTCGCGATCTACGCTAACGAGCCGGCATGAAGCGCTATCTCCTCGCCGCGATCGCCACGCTCGGCCTCGCCTCCCCCGCCACCGCGTTCTGGGAGTATGGTCACCAGACCGTCGCGCAGATCGCCTATGCCAACGTCACGCCGAAGACCAAGGCGGCGATCCGGAAGTTACTCGCGCAACAGGCGTTGCTCGATACTCCCGAATGCCCCGCCGGCACGATCGAGGAGGCGAGCGTCTGGGCGGACTGCATCAAGCCGCTGAAGACCGCCGACGGTAAGTCGCGCTTCGGGTTCGCCTACACGTGGCACTTCCAGGATGCCGACGTGTGCGCGCCGTTCGACCTGACGCCCGCATGCAAGGACGGCAATTGCGTCTCGGCGCAGATCGAGCGCGACGTGAAGCTGTTGCGGGATCGCGCCACGTCGCCGAAGGACCGGGTGCAAGCGCTCGCGTTCCTGATCCACTTCGTCGGCGATCTGCACCAGCCGCTTCATGCGGGCGATCGTAACGACAAGGGAGGCAACGACGTGAAGGCGGATTACGGCATATACGGCCCCGCGCGGTTCAACCTGCATTCGATCTGGGATGGCCCGCTGGCCGAACGCGCGATCTCGACGCCGCCGTCGCTGGTAAGGCGGTATCCGGCGGCTGAGCGCGCGAAGATTGGGGCTGGGACAGTTACCGACTGGAGCCGGGAATCATGGGAAGCCTCGCATACGGCGTATGCGGCGGCGCTGGGCGGCGACGCGTGCGGAACGGTTCCAGCGCGCGTGAAGATGGACGACGCGACGATTGCGAAGATGGTGCCGGTGTCGCGCGAAGAGGTCCGCCGCGGGGGTATCCGGTTGGCCAAACTGCTCGACAAGGCGTTGGGCTAAAACCCCTCTCCCCTCCGGGGAGAGGGAGGGGCCCGCGGGCTCTTGCACGTGGGAGGGTGAGGGGCTTGAGGCTCGGGACGCGGATCCCAACAGCCCCTCACCCTCCCGTCGCCAAGCGGCTCTTCCTTCCCTCTCCCCGGAGGGGAGAGGGACTGCCGCAACAAATCTTAGTTCAGCACCACCGTGACCGCACGACGGTTCGCCGCCCAGCTCTGGTCGTCCGAGCCCATCGCCAACGGCCGCTCCTTGCCATAGCTGATCGTCGTCATCCGCGACGACGACACGCCCTTCGCAGCCAGATAGTTCTTGGTCGCGTTCGCTCGACGATCACCGAGCGCGAGGTTGTATTCGCGCGTGCCGCGCTCGTCGGCATGGCCTTCGATCGTGATGCGCTGGTTCGGGAACTTCGCCAGCCACTGCGCTTGGCTGTCGAGGATCGCGCGCGCGGTCGGATCGATGTCGTACATGTCGAGCCCGAAATTCACCGTGTTCGAGCTGACCGAGCGCTGGAAATCGGCATCCGACCCCGGCACGATCGCCCCGCCGACATTGCCGCCGTTCATCCCCGCATTGGGATCGACCGCAGCGTTGTTGTCGACCGGTGCGGGCGGCAGCACGGCGGGACGCTTCTTCGCGCAACCCGAAACGGCGATCAGCGCGGTACACGCAAGCAAGATGTTGGAAAGCTTCGACATAGATAGTCTCCCGTAGAAAATCACGTTTCCCCGTTATGCCCCCATAGCAGGTTCAGGGCCGCAGGGGGCCCCATGCCGGATCGGAGCCGTCGAGCGGCGTCGGGATCTTGCGCTCGTTGACGCCGGTCAGGTCGACCGACCAGAGATCGGCCTTGCCGCCGCTGCCGCGTCCCGAGCGATAGAAGTTGATCACGCGACCGTTCGGCGACCAGCTCGGCCCCTCGTCCTGCCAGTCGTTGGTGAGCAGCTTCTCGCCGCCGCCGCTCGGGCTCATAATGCCGATGCGGAAGCCGCCGCCGAGCTTGGTGAACGCGATCAGGTCGCCACGCGGGCTCCACACCGGCGTCGCATACCGCCCGCCGCCGAAGCTGATCCGCTGCTGGTTCGAGCCGTCCGCGTTCATCACGTAGATCTGCTGCCCGCCCGAACGATCGCTCTCGAACACGATCTTCGAGCCGTCGGGCGAATAGCTGCCGCCGGTATCGATCCCGGGAGAGTTGGTCAGCCGCTGCGGCGTGCCGCCCTGCGACGACACACGGTACACGTCGGTATTGCCGCCCTGCGCCATCGAGAACAGGATGTTGCGACCATCGGGCGAGAAGCGCGGCGCAAACGTCAGGTTCGCGTTCGCCACCACCAGCCGCTGCTTGCCCGAACCGATGTCGTAGACATAGATCGCCGGGCGATTGTTGAGATAGCTCATATAGACGATCGACTGCTGGTTCGGCGCGAACCGCGGCGTCAGCACGATCGACTGGCCATTGGTCAGGAAGCGATGGTTCGCCCCGTCCTGATCCATGATCGCAAGCCGCTTGATTCGGCGGCCCTTGGGCCCGGTCTCGGATACGTAGACGACACGACTGTCGAAATACGCGCCCTCGCCGGTGAGACGAGTGTAGACCATGTCGGCGCATTTATGCCCTGCGCGACGCCAGTCCGACGGCGACACGACGAAGCCGGTGCGGGTCAGCTCGGCCTTCGAAGACACGTCGTAGAGGTAGCAGCCGACCGTCAGATTGCCGTCGCCGTTCGCGCGGATGAAGCCCTGCACGAGCGCCTGCGCGCCGGTGCTGCCCCAGTAATCGAACCCGGGTGCGGTGACTTCTGGGAAGGTGATCGGGCGGAGCTGGCCGGGTGAGAGTGGCGTGAACAGGCCGGAGTTGCGGAGGTCGTTGGTGACGATGTCGGCGAGCTGGCGGCCGAGAACGTCGGTCTGGCCGGCGGGTGTCGAGACGACCGCTGCGGTAGGCATGACGGGGATCGCGATCGGCATCGGCGCGGAGATACCGCCGGTGACGTCGACGACGAGTCCGCCGGACTGATCGCCTGCCGGGGCGGGGGCGGCGGGGTCAGCGGGCGTTTGCTGGGGTGCTGAAGCGGGAGCGGGAGCGGGCGCGTCCTGCGCGAACGCTGCGCCACCCGAGACGAACGCAAGCAGCCCGACCGAAGCCAGAACCGATCGAGCCCTACGCCCACCCAACACAGCCTCCACCCCGGCGGAGGCCGGGGCCCAATTGGGGGACGCCGCTGAGGGAGCGTTGCGCATCATTACATCGACCTTCGCAATTGGGCCCCGGCCTTCGCCGGGGTGGTGTTTCTCAACGGAAGGCTGCTGGCGCGAAGGGAAAAACCCCAGGATCGATCGAGTCATAACGGACATCCTCAGCCGGGAAGTTTGTAGCGCAGGCTGAAATTGCTCCAGCCGTTCTGCACGTCATACAGGTCGTCGGGCAAACCGCGTAGCGGCGAACACCCGACGAAGGTCGCGATCGCCAGATCGTCGACGCGGTCGACATAGCGCCGGTTGTCGTCGTCGACGCCGGCATGACCGCTGATCGTCGGCCGCGACTTCAGCGTGCCGTCGCGGTTTAGCTTCAGGTTGATCGTCACGCGGATCCGCTCCGCACCGGGCCCCGGCGTGACCTGGCGATTTGCGCAGGGCTGTACCTGGCGCAAAATCGCCGAACCGATATTCGCCGCCGCCTGCGCACCGAGCTTGGCCGCCTTGGGCGCTTCCGACTTGCTCGGCGACGGATCGGCCGACAGACCTTTCAGGAAATTGTCGCCGAGCCGCGAACCGCGCGGCCGCGACGCCTTCGCCTCGGCGGTCGAGCCGCTGCCCTTGGTCGAGGACGGCTTGGCGGGCTTGGCCGACGACGCGGAAGACGACGTCTTCGCCGGCGTGGCGCTCGGTTTCGCCGCAGCCTTGGTCGGCGCGGACTTCGCGGGCGCGGCCTTGGCGGGTGGCGCCTTCTCGGCCTTGGGCTGTGGCTTCACGACGGGCTTAGGGACCGGCGCGGGCTTTGCGACGGGTTTGGGCGGCGCGGGCTTGGGTTTGGGTTGAGGCTTCGGTTCCGGCGCCGGTTGCGGCTTGGGCGCAGGCTTCGGCGGCGCGGGCTTGGGCTGCGGTGCAGGTGGCACGGGATCGGGCTGCGGCTCGGGCTCGGCCTCTTCCGGAGCCGGCGGCGCGGCATCCTCGGGCGCGCCTTCGTCCGGCGCGACCGACTCGGCCGGCGTCTCTACCGATTGCGGCGCGGTCGCTTCCAGCGCGACGTCGGGCACGAGGCTCACGTCGATCGGCTGCTGCTCGATCTTCTTCGGCAGTTCGGGCGCGCCGAGAAACCCGAGCGACAGCGCGCCGAACAGCAGGACGTGCCCGACGACCGCGACGCCAAGGCCGATCTTCTCCGAACGATCCATCAGCCGAGCGCCATCAGTTCTGGTTACCCTCAACGGTCACCAGCGCAACACGGTTGAGCCCGGCGCGGTTGAGTTCGCCCATCACGCGCATCACGCGGCCGTAATCGAGCTTCCGATCCGCGCGGAGCAGCACCTGCGGTTCGTCGCCGACCGCACGGCTGGCGGCGATCACGGCAAGTCGCACCGGCAGCGCATCATCCGTAACCTGATCCTTGTCGATGAACAGCGCGCCGGTGCCGTCCATCGAGATCTCGACGGGCTTCTGCTCCTGGTCGAGCGCCTTCGCGCGCGCGTCGGGGAGGTTCACCGGCACGCCCGCGGTCATCAGCGGCGCGGTCACCATGAAGATGATCAGCAGCACCAGCATCACGTCGACCAGCGGCGTGACGTTGATATCCGCCATTGGCGCGCGGCGACCGCGGCCGCGGGAAGAAGGAAGGTTCATCGCCACCTAAAATCCTCCCCGCACGCGGGGAGGGGGACCAGCGAAGCTGGTGGTGGGGGCGTGCGTCAAACGCTGCGCTGCGGAGAGTATCTCGTTCCACAACCGCTGCTCTGCGTGGAGAACCCCCTCCACCACGCCGCTGCGCGTCGCGGTCCCCCTCCCCGTGCCGGGGAGGATTTGCGTCGCGCTCATCGCGAGCCGTCCAGCTGGCGGCTCAAGGTTGTGTGGAAGCCGTCGGCGAACCGGTTCAGGCTCGCCTCGATCCGGTTGATGCCGTGCGAAAACCGGTTGTACGCGATCACCGCGGGGATCGCCGCGAACAGGCCGATCGCGGTCGCGAACAGTGCCTCCGCGATCCCCGGCGCGACCACCGCCAGCGACGTGTTTTGCGCCGCCGCGATGCTGGTGAAGCTCCGCATGATCCCCCACACCGTGCCGAACAGCCCGACGAACGGCGCGACCGAGCCGACCGTCGCCAGCACGTTCAGCCGGTCCGACAGCTTGTCGATCTCGCCCGCGACCGCAGCACCCATCGTCGTCGCCAGCCGCTCGCGCGTGCCGCTCTTGTCGATCGTGCCACCCGCGGTGGAGCGCCGCCACTCGGTCACGCCCGCGGCGAACACCCGCGCCGACGGCAGGTCGTTCTCGCCCTCCGCCTTGTAGAAGACGTCAATGTCCTCGGCCTTCCAGAAATCGCGCTCGAACCGGGTCATGCCCTTGCGCGTCTTGCCGATCCGCCGCCAGAACGCGACGATCAGCGCCCAGGTCCAGATGCTGGCGAGCAACAGCCCGATCATCACGCCCTTCACCACCCAGTCGGCCTGGAGGAACAAGTGGATCGGCGACAGCGTCGCGCTATCCATAGTCAACACCGGATTCATGCTTCCCCCTGCCAGACAAGGCGTTCGTAGATATCGATCCAGGCGCGCGGCTGGCGGCGTGGGCGGCCATTGGGAGCGACCAATGCCGCCACCACGTCCGCCTCGGCCAAGACAAGCCCGTCGCGCATGACCCTTTGATGAATGGTGACCCCGGCCGAGCGGACACGGCGTATCCGCGAGACGACCAGCAAGGCGTCTTCGAGCTTCGCCGGCGCGGCGTAGCGGATGGCGACGCTGGCGATCGCGTAGGAGCCCTCGCCCGCCTCGAACGTCGCGCGCTGGTCGATCCCGCCGACGCGCAGCATGTCGGACCGCGCGCGCTCCATGTAGCGCAGATAATTGGCGTGATAGACCGCGCCCGACAGATCGGTGTCCTCGAAATACACGCGCACCGGAAACCGGTGCTCGCGCCCTTCGAAGCGGCCTTCCGCCGGACGATCTGAAACCTCAGCCATTCCGGCGGCTGTTAACCCAGTCTTTGCAGGTAAGCCAAGCTTTGCCTTCATCATGTCGGCACTGGCCGGGGACAAGCGAGCGGCGTACGCTGGCAGGGTTCAACGCAGGAGACTCGCATGGCCGATCGTCCCACCAGCGGAATCACACCGTTCCTCGTCATTCGCGACCAAAGAGGACGCGAGGCGCTCGCGTTCTACGAGGCTGCGTTTGCCGCGACCCTCGTCGAGACGAACTTCGCGGACGACGGTGTTCGGCTGATGCAGGCCAGCTTGCGAATCAAAGACGCCTGGCTGATGCTGTCCGACGAGTTTCCCGAATGGCGTGGTCATGCCGAGCCCGAACCCGCCGGCATAACCCTGCATCTCAGGGTCGACGACACCGACGCCTGGGTAGATCGTGCGGTGACGGCGGGAGCGGTCGTGACGATGCCCGTCGCCGACCAGTTCTGGGGCGATCGCTATGGCCAGATACGCGATCCGTTCGGCCATAGCTGGTCGGTCGGATCGCCCATCAAGGCCTGATCAGCCTACTGAAAAACGCTGGGATCCAGCTTCAGGCGCGGCTGAGCGGGCGGAACCGGCTGCGAGATCGGCTGGAGCCGGGCTTGCGTCACCGTCTGCACCGGCATGTTCGACGCATATTGGCGCGAGACGATCAGCTGCGGCTGGACCGGACGCACGGTGCGACCGCGCCACGCGTCGACCGCACGGTAGAAATCGGTGAACGGCCGCTCGAGCACGGGGAGATTCTGTGCGGCGAAGGCAGGCAAGGCCTCGGCCGTCAGCCCGGCGCTCTGCGCGAGAACCGTCTGCGCCGCGGAGCAGAAGTCATCGCGTGCGGGCGACTGCGAGAAGAAGTTGTACAGACGCGTCATCGAATCGTCGTAGCGATCCTGCCAGTCGCCGCCGCCCGACTTGTATTCGCTGGCGTAGGTCGCCTCGGCCTTGGCGAGCACCGGCTTCTGCGCCGACAGCAGCGCGTTGTAGCCCGCGACGATTACGACTTCCTGCGGCCCGCGACATGCCAGTGCGGCGACGTTCAGCGCGGCGCGGAGGTGCCAGACCTTGGCGGACGTCGTCAGGTTGCGATTCGGCGTCGGATAGGTGCCGTCGGCGAGCGCGACCGGGATGACGATGGTGGGCGACGCGCCCTTCGGCATTACCGGCGCAGGCACCGGTACCATGATGACGGGCGGCGCAACGGCAGCCACGGTCCGTGGTTTCTGAGCGCAGCCGGCCAGCAGGCCCAGTGCGGTAACGGACAGCAAAGCAAACCGACGACTCATCGCAACCACCTCGTAACGTCCCCCGACGGGACATTCTATGCATGGGTTAGGTTAACGAGACGTAAGCCGTACGCGCTTTGCGGCGAGTGGAGAGGGGTTGGGGGTTGGGGATGGGGATGGGGTTGGGGTTGGGGTTGGGGTTGGGGTTGGGCGGTGTGCGGCGTTATACTCACCCCCCACTCCACCACCCCGGCGGAGGCCGGGGCCCAATTGGAAAGGTCGCAGTAACGGGGCGCAGCGTGAATCAGTAACGCGCCCCAATTGGGCCCCGGCCTTCGCCGAGGTGGTGGTGAATGCAAACCGACGGATTCACCAGAAAACGGCCGCCCTCTCGATCCTCCACCGCAAGGGGGAGGTGGCGCCGCAGACGACGGAGGGGGAGGACACGGAACGGACGTCGGCGCTAACCGCCCCCTCCGTCAGGCAAGTGCCTGCCACCTCCCCCTGGCGGGGGAGGATCGAGAGGTGCCTTAAACCGCACGTGCTTCCAGCGCGGCCGCGGCCTGCGCCATCAGCCCGGCGATGATGTCCGCGACCGGCTCCTCGCGCTTGACCATGCCGACCGATTGGCCCGCCATCACCGAGCCATGCTCGACATCGCCGTCGATCACCGCGCGACGCAGCGCACCCGCCCAGTAATGCTCGATCTGCAATTGCGCCTCGGCCATTTCCACGCGGCCACCATCGAGATGCCCGGCAACCTCGCGCTGCTTCGCCGTGAACAACTCGCTCGACGCGTTCTTCAGCGCGCGGACCGGGATCACCGGAAGCCGCGCATCGATCTGCACGCTGGCGATGGCATCGCGCGCCGACGCGCGGATGAACGCCTTCTTGAAATTGGCATGCGCGATCGACTCGGTCGCGCACACGAACAGCGTGCCGAGCTGCACCCCCGCCGCTCCCATGTCGAGATAGCCCGCGATTGCCTCGCCGCGACCGATCCCGCCCGCGACGAACACCGGCACCTGCTCGGCGATCTCGGGCAGCATCTCCTGCGCGAGCACGCTGGTCGAGACCGGACCGATATGGCCACCGGCCTCCATCCCCTCGATCACCAGCGCATCGACGCCGCTGCGGATCAGCTTCTTCGCCAGCGCCAGCGCAGGCGAGAACGCGATTAGCTTGGCGCCCGTCTCCTTGATCGCCTCGATGCTGCCCTTTGGCGGCAGGCCACCGGCGAGCACGACGTGGCCGACCTTATGCTTGGCGCAAACCGCAATCAGCTCGAACAAATTGGGGTGCATGGTGATCAGGTTCACGCCGAACGGCTTGGTCGTGAGAGCCTTGGTCGCGGCGATCTCGGTATCGAGCAGCGCGGGCGTCATCGCGCCGCACGCGATCACGCCGAACCCGCCCGCGTTCGAGATCGCCGACACGAGGTGACGCTCGCTCACCCAGGACATCGCACCGCCTAGAATAGCGACCTCCGACCCGAGGAACGCGGCGCCACGCGCCATCCGGCGCTTCAACCTATCGGACATAAAACTCTCTCGGCAACCAACCCTTTGCATTTCGTGCGGGCACAGGAATTCCCTTTGCCGCCAGAATCACTAGGATTTTGGGTTCATGATGCGGACCCCAACCATCGTGATTACCTTCATCACAAGGGCGGCAGGCCCAAATATCGTAACCGCTTAGCATGCGCCCAGTATAGCTGCCACCGGAGGCGTCGGTGGCAGCGCCGCAAACGTCGCAAGGGAACGTTATGATCGGCCTGTGAGATGTTGGCGGCTGCCGTCTCAAGCCGCATCCTCGGCATCGAGACCGTACGCGGTGTGCAGCACGCGCACGGCGAGCTCGGTATAATCCTCTTCGATCAGCACGCTGACCTTGATCTCCGATGTCGCGATCGCCTGGATGTTGATGCCGCGCTCGCCGAGCGTCGTGAACATCGTCGAGGCGACACCCGCGTGGCTACGCATGCCGACACCAACGACGGACACCTTGGCGACTCGCGTGTCGTGGACGATCGTCGCATAGCCGATCGCGTCCTTCGCCTTGTCGAGCACGTCGAGCGAGCGCGCGAGATCCGCCGCCGGCACCGTGAACGTCACGTCGGTGGAGCCGGTCGAATGCGCTACGTTCTGCACGATCATGTCGACGTTGATCCCCGCATCGGCGAGCGGCGCGAAGATCGCCGCGACCGAGCCCGGCCGATCGCTGACCTGCGTCAACGTGATCTTCGCCTCGTTCTTGTCGTGCGCGATGCCGGTGATGAGCTGGCGTTCCATATCGTCGATTTCCTCTTCGCCCACGATCAACGTGCCGCGGTGTCCGTCATTGGTGTCGCCATCCTCGAACGAGGACAATACGCGCACACGCACATTCTCTTTCATCGCCAGGCCGACAGACCGCGTCTGCAACACCTTGGCACCGACGCTGGCGAGTTCCAGCATCTCTTCGTACGTGACCTTGCTCAGCTTCCGCGCGCGCGGCACGATCCTGGGGTCGGTCGTGTAGACGCCGTCGACGTCGGTATAGATGTCGCAGCGATCGGCCTTCATCGCCGCCGCCATCGCCACCGCCGACGTATCCGAGCCGCCGCGCCCGAGCGTCGTGACGCGCTGGCCGTCCGCGACGCCCTGGAAACCGGGGATTACGGCGACGACGCCGTCCGCGAGGCTCGCGTCGAGCGCGGCCGTGTCGATCTCGCCGATGCGGGCCGATCCGTGCGCGTCCGACGTGTTGATCGGCAACTGCCAGCCAAGCCAGCTCCGCGCCTTGCAGCCGGCCGCCTGGAGCGCGATCGCAAGCAATCCACTCGTGATCTGCTCGCCGGCCGAGACGACGACGTCATATTCCTTCGCGTCGTACAGCGACGACGCCTCGCGGCAGAAGCCGACCAGCCGGTCGGTCTCGCCCGCCATCGCGGAGACGACGACGGCGACCTGGTTGCCGGCGTCGACTTCGCGCTTCACGCGCGCGGCGACGTTGCGGATACGCTCGATCCCAGCCATCGACGTCCCGCCGAATTTCATCACGATACGGGCCATTGGCAGCGCAAATCCCTTTGGGTCGAAGCGGCGGCCCTGATAGGTAGCGCGCATGATACTGGCAAGCGACACCGTAACGAACGCAACAATCGATCCGCGCGAGGCCGCGCATTTCGGCACCATGGCGAAGGACTGGTGGGATCCGAAGGGCTCGTCAGCGCCGCTCCACAAGCTCAATCCGCCGCGGTTGCGCTATATCCGCGAGCAGGTTGACGCGCATTGGGGTGGCGACGGTTCGACCTTCACGCCGCTTGAAGGGAAGACTGCGCTCGACGTCGGCTGCGGCGCGGGGTTGCTGTGTGAGCCGTTAGCGCGGCTTGGTGCGGCGGTGACTGGGATCGATGCGGCGCCCGAAAATATCGCGGTGGCAGAGATTCATGCGGCACGGAGCGGTCTTGCGATAGACTACCGGGTCGGGGGAGTCGAGGGGCTGGTCGGGCAATTCGATCTCGTCACCAGCCTGGAGGTGATCGAGCATGTCAGCGACCCTGCCGGCTTCGTGCGCGGTTTGGCGCGGACGTTGGCGGAGGGCGGGTTGCTGATTCTTTCGACGCCTAACCGGACACCGTTGTCGCGGTTGGCGATGATCACCGTGGCTGAGGGTGCTGGGGTCATCCCCAAGGGCACGCACGACTGGAACAAGTTCCTCACGCCTGAGGAACTGACCGCGTTGCTGAAGGACGCGGGGCTTCGCGTGACGGACACGCGGGGGTTGAGTTTTTCCCCCGCGACTGGGTTTGCACTGAGCGGTTCGACGAACCTCGACTACTTCCTGACCGCGGTAAAAGCCTGACCTTGCCCCCCTCGCCGTCCCGGTTTTCCCCTCCCCCCCGGCGGAGGCCGGGGCCCAATTGGGAAGACCGGCTTGATGGGGCGCCATCCTCAACCATAACCGTCCCCCAATTGGGCCCCGGCCTCCGCCGGGGTGGTCGCGAGCGGGGTAGGACTGAGTAATGGAGCATACCGCTCCCCAACCCTGTTCACCCGCAAAGGCGGGTGCCCAGACTGGGCACCCGCCTTCGCGGGTGAACATGCTTTTGGCGTTTGCGGCGCTGGCAATGATCCTCATGACCCTCGCCCTCCTCCGCCCCGTCGACCACGACGAGAGCCAATACGTCGCCGCCGCCATCCTCACTGCGCAAGGCCTGCTCCCGTACAAAGACTTCGCCTACCTCCAGACCCCACTCCAGCCCTATCTCTTCGCCCCGATCGCAGCCCTAGGCGGCACCTGGACCTGGCCAGCCCTCCGCATAACCAACGCCCTCCTCGGCGCAGCCACCATCGCCGCCGTCCACCACGCCGCCCGTATCGGTGGTGCCAGCACCCGCGCCGCCACCTTCGCCGCCGCGCTGTTCGCCACCTCCGACATCCTCCTCTTCAGCATCGGCACGGCCCGCAACGACGCGTTCCCCGCCGCCTGCCTCGCGCTAGCCCTCCCCGCGATCGTCAGAACCGCGCGGGACCAGGCAAGCCGCCGCGACGCGATCCTGATCGGCGCACTGCTCGCCGCCGCCGCGACCGCGAAAATCTCCTATGCACTCCCCGCCCTGACCTACGGCATCTGGACACTGTTCCGCGCCGACCGCCGCCCGTGGTGGACCCTGCTGGGCACGCTCCCGTTCGTCGCCCTGACCACAGCCCTATTGATCCAGGCCCCCGAAGGTTTCCTGTTCGGCGTCATCAGCTTCCCCGGTCAAGCACCCACCGAATGGTACCAGGCCCATCCTTGGAAGCTGTCAAACACCGCCAAGATCATCGACATCCTCAAGTTCCTCGCACTCGGCCCAGCCCTGCTCGCGATCGTCGCCACCGCAGGCAAACGCGATCGCTGGCACAGGATCCTCGACCTGCTGATCCTCGCTGGGCTCATCGCCGCGCTCGCGCCGGTACCGACGTGGCGGCAATATCTGCTGCCGATGCTCCCTGCACTGTTCGTGCGGCTCGCGTTGGTCTGGCACGCGCATCCACCCGGCAAGGCGATGCGGATTGCGGCCGTCGCTTTCGCCTGCGCCGGACTCGCCCCCACCGTCGAGGCCGTCGCGAGCGGCCGCATCCCGATGCTCGATGCGATGCGAGACGCCGCCGTGGTACGCGAGATCCTGGACCGCGAACACGTCACCGGCCCGGTTGCGACGCTCTCCCCGCAATTCCTCCCCGGCAGAGCGATCGACCCACGCTTCGCTACCGGCCCCTTCTATTTCCGCAGCACCGCGCTCCTGAACGCGGATCAGGAACGCCAACTCCGCCTAGTCTCGCACGCACGGATCGCCCTGCTCGGCCAACCGCCCGTGATCCTGACCGGCGGCGAAGGCGCGTGGAGCAGTGGCGACGACCGGATCGACGCAGCGCTCGCCACCTACGCGATTCGCGAAGGCTATCGAGCGGTCCCCGTCCCCGACACGCGCTTCACGCTGTACGTCGCACGCCATGCTTCGCCGCGATCAGCCCCGCATAATAGTCCATAAGCTCGACCGCATGCTCGCGGTCGCTGCGGACATGCCGGGCCGCCACCGCCGCCGCTCGCCGGAGCAACGCCGGATCGCGCGCGAACAACCGCCCGATTGCCACCGCCGCGCTCTCCGCATCGCGCGCCGCGTAGAGCTCGCTCGCATGGCGGTCCGCGACTTCCGCGCACCCGCCCGTATCCGGCACGATCAGCGGCAGGCCCGACGCCATCGCCTCCGACGCGACCAACCCGAACGGCTCCGCCTCCGACCCGTGGATCAGCGCATCGCAACTCGCCATGATCCGCGCGAGCCGCTCGCGATCATAGACCGGCGCGAACATCCGGATATGCGGCGACCCGCCGATCCGCCGCTGGATCGCCTTGGTCTGCGCCCCCGCACCGATCAGGACCAGCCCGACCGGCAGAGTCGCTCCCGCACGCGCCACCGCATCGACGACCAGCGGCCAGCGCTTCTCACCGTGATGCCGCCCAAGCCCGAGCAGCAGCATCCCGTCCTCGGGCAACCCGCATTGCCGCAGCAACGCCGCGCGCAACCGCATGTCACGCAGGTCCGGCGAGAAATGTCCGCGCTCGATCCCCAGCGGCATCGCCGCGTCGATCCGCAGACCCCGCGCGCGCAAACGCTTTTCAAGCGCCGGGCCGTTGGTGACGACGACATCGTATTTCTCGAGGAAACGCCGCATGTACCGGCTGTACCAGGCGAACCCGCGCTCGATCTGATCGTGGCTCGCGACGCCCGCGAACCAGCGCTGCGCGTAGGCCGCAATATTGTCGTTGTGCATGAAGAACGACTTCACCGCCCGTCCTTGCCAGTCGCCGACGAACCATGCCGGCCGCCACGGCGAGCAGCATTCGACCACGTCCGGATCGAGATCGTCGAGCACGCGGTGGATCGCACCCTCATCCCAGAACAGCCCATAGTTGCGGTCGAACGGCATCCCCGGCGACTTAAGGTAGATGATCCGCCCGCCGCCCGGCCGCTCCTCGACGCGGTCTTCCTTGCCCGGCGCGACGACGATCAACTCATGGCCCATGTCCGACATGATGCCCATTTTCCGATCGACATAGGTCCGCACGCCACCACCGGTCGGCGAGTAGAACTCGTTAACGTCGACGATCCTCATGGGACGATTCTCATGGCGTGACTGGCCCGAACCCGCCGAGCCCGCGCAGATACTGCACGGTGATCCGCACCGTCGTCACGCCCGCGCCGACCTCGACCAGCGCCTGCTCGACCTTCGGCCGCGACCGCCCGAGCTTCGCGTTGCTCGCGAACCCGGCGCCATCGGTCCAGAAGCTGAACTTGTTCTTCCCGTCGCGATTATGCGTCAGCAACAGCGCATAGCGGCCCGGCCGCGGCACCCGGATGCAGAGCATCGGCGCCCCGCTCGGCGGCGTCGGCACCACCACCCGCCGGAACGTCTTCCCCGCCGCGATCAGCACGTGGTCGTCCTTGAGAAAGCCAGCTTCGTCATCCGGATAGAGTTCGAGCTTCAACTCGCCCGTACGATCCTTCAGCCCGGTGACCTCGACCGCGATCGCCGGCCCCTCGCCCGGTCGACACGCCGCCGCATCGCTGCCGAGCACCTGCGCCCCGGCCGGTCCCGTAAGCGCAGCGATCGCGGCCAGCGCGACACAGGCGCGGATCATGCGCGCAACCGAGTGAGCCCGGCGTGGATGCCGAACAGGATGATCAGCGCGACATGCACCAGCAACGTCAGCGCGGCGGTGAACGCGATCAGCTCCGACAAGGCCTGGTCCTGCCCGATCAGCAGGATCGCGGCGTTGGCGAACAGAAGATCCTTGTTCGGCACCAGCGGCAGGCGCGACACCAGCAGGCGCCCGGCGGCAAGGAACAGCCACATCCCGACCGGAACCCCGGGCAACGCATAATGCCACGCGAACGCGATCAGCACCGATCCGCACAGCAACCGGATGCAGTGGACCCCGAACACCCACCACAGTTTCGCGCGCGGCAGGGAGAACACGCGGCGCGAGAAGATCAGGAACGGCAGCGAGATCGCCAGCGTCACGCCTGCCGATGCCAGCACGGTGCGGAACTGGTCGTGCGTCAGCAGATGCCGGCCGAGCGGCAACGCGATCGCCACCAGCAGCAGCGTGACCGCATTGCCCGCGATCGCCGACAGGATCGACACGTCCTTCACCGCGCCGAACGGCGACGCCACCATCCGCGCCTTCGCCCGCGCCCAGGCGTAGAAATAGGCGTCGCCGGAGTATCCGAACACGACTTCGTTCGCGATCCGCTTCTTGATCAGCGCGACGAGGCCGCCGAGCGGGATACCCCAGAGCCGCCGGAAGATGACGTAATCCCCGGTCGGCGGCGACATGTAGAGCAGGCTGAAGCACAGGTAGAAGCGCGGATCCTGCGGCACCGAGCGCGACAGCCCGGCAAGGCCGTGGCCGAGCAGTTCGCGCCCCAGCCCGACGATCATCGCCAGCGTCAGCACCGCACCGATGATCGCGGGCCAACGGTTGCCGAGCGCCTTCAGCGGCTCGAGCCCGGCGCGCGCGATATCCGCATAGCCTTCGCGATCGGCAGTTTTCGTACGGAAATTCACTCGCCGGTCCTCAAACCATTGTCCTCAAGCCGTTCCGCCGCCCGTTGCCCGCCCTCCGAAGCGCGGCCTAATAGCCGCCCGCCGTCGCGCATGCACGCAAAGTCGGTTTCATTCGGTCGCGATCTCCGCTTTATCCATCGCGCAGTATGATGACCCCCATATGTCACTCGTGAGCAAGCCACCGATCGCCCAGCACATCCTGACCTATGCCGAGGATCTACGCGGTGGCGGGGTCGAGCGCGCGCAACTGCGCCTCGCACGCGGCTGGCTCGCGGCGGGGCGGCGCGTGACGCTGGCGATCGAGGATATTGCCGGGCCGCTGGCGGCGGAACTCCCGGAAGGTCTGGAGATCGTCACGCCCTCGCGGTTGCTCGCGCTGCCGAATGTCGTGCGACGTCTCGCGCCGGACATCATATTCTGCCCTGGCAACTTCTACTCCGGCATCGCGGCATGGACCCGGCTGCGACTCGGCAGGACGTGCCCGCCGATCGTCGCCAAGATGTCCAACGCCCCCGCACGCGCCGATCACGGCCGCCTGATGCACGCCGCGCACCAGATCTGGCTAGCGCGCCATGGCGGGTTCCTCGATCACCTCGTCGCGATGACGCTGGCGACCGCGGACGAGGCGGCGTTGGCGACCCGAATGACTGGGCGGACGAGCGTCATCCCGAACCCGCCGGCGGTGCCCATCCCCGGCACGCTGCCCGATCTGCCGGCGCGCTTCCTTCTCGGCGTCGGCCGGCTCGAACCGCAGAAACGCTGGGACCGCCTGATCGCTGCGCTGCCGCGCCTCGCGGACCAGAGCATCCCGCTGATCATCCTCGGCGAAGGCGACGAGCGGGGCGCGATCGAAACGCAGATCCGCGCGCTGGGTTTGGGAGACCGCGTCCGTCTGCTGGGCCACAGCAGCGACCCGCTGCCGATCATGGCCCGCACGGAAGTGGTCGTGCTGACCTCGGACTATGAAGGCGTACCCGGCGTGTTGCGCGAGGCGCTGTCGGTCGGCACGCCGGTGATCTCCACGGATTCGAGCACGGCGGTCGCAGAGATCATCGATCGTCCCGAGCGCGGTACGATCGTCGCGCGGGACGATGCGGCGGCACTGGTTGCAGCGTTGGACGCATGGCTCACGCCATCTGGGCAACGGCCGGAGCCGGTCCCGCAACCCGGTGCGGATTCGGCTGACCGCTACCTCGCGATCTTCGACCGATTGGTAAGGTGCTAGCGTCCTAGCCTTTCTTGTCCCCGACCCATTGTCGGTTTCCGCCCCCACCTTCCGTCATCCCCGCGGACGCGGGGACCCATACTGGCAAACCTCGGAGGATATGGGTCCCCGCGTCCGCGGGGATGACGGGTGGTGAGCTTGAACCCGCATTACGTGAGAGGCGGCGCCAAATCAGATCAGGCCGTAGCCACACCCTCACACGCCTCCGCCTTTTCCTCTTCCCGCTCGGACCGTCGCTCCAGCGCGGTCTTCAACATCGCGGTCATCGGATCGGCCAGCGCCAGCCCCAAAATCCCGAACAGCGCGCTCGCCAGGATCTGTGCGCCTAACGTCAACGCCGGCGGCAGATCCACAGTCCGCTTCGCCACCATCGGCACAATCACATACCCGTCGATCGTCTGCACCACGAGATACGTGCCGATCGCCCAATACCCCGTATCGACGCCCGCGCTGAACCCGACCGCGACCATCAGCACGCCGGTCACGATCGCGCCGACGTTCGGAATGAACGCCAAGATCCCCGCGATGATGCCGAGCAGCATCGCCATCGGCACGCCGCCGACCGCCAAGGCGATGCCGCTCGCGACACCCTCGACCGCCATCCCGAGCAACCGTCCGGCGAGCAGCCGCCGCAACGTCGCGCCCATCTTGACCAAAGTCCTGGCGAACTCGGGGCGGAGATCGAGTGGCACTATCCACTGGAGCCCGCGCGAGTACGTCCCCGGGTCCATCGCGATGAACAATCCGAGGATCAGGATCATGAACATGCTGGTGATCGCGCCGATCGCGCTGCCCACCCACGACGTCACGCGCCCGACCGAGCCGAGCGCCTGCTTGACGATCCCGTTGACGTCCGACGCACCCGGCATCAGCCCCTGCGAGGTCAGATAGCCGGTGAAGCGATTGGCCTGCGATTCCAGGGTCGACCGCAACTGCGTCACCTGCTCGGTGACCTGAACGCCGGTCAAAATGAACGTGCCCACCAGGAACGCGAAGGTCAGCAGCACGACGATCAGCAACCGCCAGCCACGCCCGATCGGCAGCACCCGCCCGAGCAACCGCACACCGCCATCGAGCAGTGCCGCGAACACCACGCCCGCAAAGATGATTAGCAACGGCTGAACCAGCACGATCAGCAGCGCGATCACGCAGGCGAGCCCGAGCCAGATCGCCGCGCGCTTCAGTTCCTTGCGCAGGAACGGATCGCGCATCTCGACCGGGCTGAGCTCGTCGACGGTTTTGGTCTCGGCCATCTCAGTTCACCTTGGCGGGATGCAACGAGGTGCCCGCGCGATCCGGGCGCAGCGAACTCCACCAACTCAGCGGATTGAACGTCGCATCGCCGTCGAGGCTGAAGGTAATGAACTCCGCACGGCCGCCGAGATTCTCGTACGGCACGGGCCCGCCAAGTCCGAGCTGGCTCAGCGCGAACCGGCTGTCGGCCGAGCGATCGCGGTTGTCGCCCATCAGGAAGACGTGGTTCGCCGGAATCGTGATCTCCGCAAAATTATCGCCCTGGCTGTCCGATTCCAGATCGATCGTCTCATAGCGGCGACCGTTGGGCAGCGTCTCGGTATAGGTCGGCAGGCGGCACATCTCGCGCCCGTCGGGCAGCGTCTCGCGTGCGCCGGGATAGTCGATCTCGCTGCACGGGCTGTTGGTGTCGACCGGGATCAGCGTGTCGTGCAGCGGGCCGCGCTTCACCGCGACGCCGTTCAGGAACACGATCCCGCCGCGCACGGCGAGCTTGTCGCCGGGCAGGCCGATGACGCGCTTGATATAGTCGTTGTGCGTGCCCGGCGGCGTCACGATCACCACGTCGCCGCGCGTCGGCAGCGATCCGAACAGACGGCCATGGATGAACGGCAGCGACACGCTCCAGCTGTCTTCCTGCTGGCGCAGCACCACGCCCTTGAAGATCGCGACCGGGTTGGGGATCGTCGGCGACACGAACGACCAGCCATAGGCGAACTTGGTCACCACCAGCCGGTCACCGATGCGCAAGCCCGGCAGCATCGATTCGCTGGGGATATAGAAGGGCTTGGCGATGAAACTGTGGAACCCGAGCACGACCAGGATCAGCCAGAATATGCCCTTCACCTCGCCCCACCAGTCGGTGCCGCGGCGGCGTGTCGTTTCCGGTGTAGTGGTGGCCGAGGGCGCGGGATCGACCGCGCTCGTCTGCGCTAGGGGGGCCTGCGCGAGGGGCTTTTCGGGGAACTCGTTGCCGTCCAACGCCGCGTCCTTCATCGATTCGTATCCTGGCGCATGTCCGGGGATATCAGAGGTATAGCTTCGATGATCACGAAGGCCTGCGCCCACGGATGATCATCGGTCATCGTCAAATGCACGCGCGCGGCGTGGCCTTCGGGGGTCAACGCGTCAAGCCTCGCTTTGGCGCCCCCGGTCAGCGCCAGCGTCGGCGCGCCGCTCGGTGCGTTGACCACGCCGATATCGCGCATAAACACGCCCGCGCGAAACCCGGTCCCCACCGCCTTCGAAAACGCCTCCTTGGCAGCAAACCGCTTCGCCAGCGTCCCCGCTTTCGTGAAAGGCCGCCGCGCCGCCTTCGCCCGCTCGACATCGGTAAACACCCGCTGCTCGAACCGCTCGCCGAACCGCTCGACCGACGCCGCAATCCGCTCGATATTGCACAGGTCGGACCCGAGCCCGATAATCACGACACGGCCTGGAGTCGGAAGACAGATTTGATTCTCGCGAAGGCGCTAAGGCGCGAAGAGAACAAGAAGGGAAGCGAACTATGGGCTCTCTCCTTCCTCTTCGCGCCTTTGCGCCTTGGCGTGAACAAATTCTGAAAGCTATCGCGCCGCATCCATAGCCTCACGCATCAGCCGAACCGCTTCACCAAGCCCGACGAACAGCGCCTCGCCGACAAGGAAATGCCCGATGTTCAGCTCCCGAACCTGCCGGATAGCCGCGATCGGTGCGACGTTGTCGTAAGTCAGCCCGTGGCCCGCATGCACCTCGATGCCGTTCTTCGCCGCCAGCGCCGCCGCATCCGTCAGCCGCCGCAACTCCACCGTCCGCGCCTCGCCCGACAGTTCCGCATACAGCCCGGTGTGGAGTTCGATCACCGGCACCTTGAGCCGGACCGCCGCCTCGATCTGGCGCGCATCCGGCTCGATGAACAGCGATACGCGGATGCCCGCCCCCGCCAGCGCATCCACCAGCCGCGCCATCCGGTCGTAATGCCCGGCGACGTCGAGCCCACCCTCGGTCGTCAGTTCCTCACGCTTCTCCGGTACGATGCAAGCCGCGTGCGGCTTGTGGCGCAGCGCGATGCCCAGCATCTCGTCGGTCGCTGCCATCTCCAGGTTGAGCGGGATCGTCAGCTCGGCGGACAACCGCGCGATGTCGTCGTCGGTGATGTGCCGGCGATCCTCCCGCAGATGCGCGGTGATCCCGTCCGCACCCGCTGCCGCCGCAACCAGCGCTGCACGCACCGGATCGGGATACCCCGCCCCGCGCGCATTCCGCACCGTCGCGACGTGATCGATGTTGACGCCTAAACGCAGGTCCCGGCTCATGCCGCAGCCCTGCTGCCGGGCTTGATCGCCGGAATCGCGGCCAGTTCACGCGGCAACGCGTCCGCCGGATAGGTCGGCACGTCGAGCCGGATCAGGGGAAAGAACGGCACGCCCAGGTCCGCCGTTCCGTTCGAGCGATCGACCAAGGCCGCCGCTGCGACCGTCACGCCGCCCGCACGCCCGATCGCCGCGATCGCCTCGCGCGACGACAGCCCGGTGGTGACGACGTCCTCCATCATCAGCACGCGCTGGCCCGGCGCGAGCCGGAACCCGCGGCGCAGCTCGAACACGCCGTCGGGGCGTTCGAGGAATACCGCCTCGACACCCAGCGCGCGGCCCATCTCGTGGCCGGCGATCACGCCGCCCATCGCCGGCGAGACCACGATATCGATCTGCGCACGCAACTCGGCCGGGATCGACGCGACCAGCGCTTCCGACAAACGCGCGCCACGGGCGGGATCCATCAACACCCGCGCGCATTGCAGGTAGCGCGAACTGCGCAGCCCCGAGGACAGGATAAAATGCCCTTCGAGCAACGCTTCGGCAGCGCGGAATTCGGCGAGCACGTCGTCTTCGGTCATCGCGGGTCATCGCTCCAAATGGTCTGCCCGCGCTGATACGAGCGCACGAAACCACGTGCAACGAGAACCGGCGCTTCAAGCATCAGACGCCATCTACCCCGTCATCCTGACGAAAGTCAGGACCCAGAGCCACAGGGGACGGCGTTCGTGATCCTGGGTCCTGACTTTCGTCAGGATGACGGGCAGTTAGTAAGGGCGCCTGAAGAGCACATGCCAGACAAGACTTGAGGCAAGCCCCCCCGCTGGGTATAGCTCTTCCCAAATCATAAGCAGACATCCGCGCGTCCGAAATCGGGTTCGCTATAAACCGGGGTCAAGAAAAACGATGCGCAAGATGGGGATGAGAGGATTTGCGATGGCAGCGGGGCTCGCACTGGCGAGTCTCGGTGGTGTCGCCGGGCACGCGGCCCAGCCTGCGAGCACGCCAGCAGCGACGCCTGCGCCGCAGGCCGCCGCAGCTCCGGGGGGCGTGTCGAACACCGCGCCGACGACCGCCGCAGCGACGCCGACCGCCAACCCGTCCAGCCCCGAGCTTGCGATGGACGGTGCGCCCGCGATGACGGTCAAGCCGATGATCGGCCAGCCCACGGACGGCCTGTTCGGCCTGCAGCCGCAGGTCACCAAGAACGGCCAGTTCGCGCACTGGATGCACAATTCGATCCTGGTGCCGACGATCACGATCATCTCGCTGTTCGTCCTCGCACTGCTCTTCTGGGTGTCGTTCCGCTATCGCAAGGCGCGCAACCCGGTCGCGTCGAAGACCAGCCACAACACTTTCATCGAGATCATCTGGACGCTCGCGCCGGTCGTGATCCTCGTCCTAATCGCGGTTCCCTCGATCGGCCTGCTGCAGGCCCAGTTCAAGCCGGCGCCTTCCGGTGCCGTGACGCTGAAGGCGATCGGCAACCAATGGTATTGGACCTACCAGTATCCCGACAATGGCGGGTTCGAGATCACCGCCAACATGCTGAAGGAAAAGGCTGACGTCGCCGCCGGCGAGCGTGGTCGTACCGATGCCGACGGCCCCAAGCTGCTCGCCACCGACAACCGCATCGTCCTCCCGGTCGGCGTGCCGATCCGTCTGATCACGACGTCGAACGACGTGATCCACAGCTGGGCGGTCCCCGCCTTCTGGATCAAGCTCGACGCGATCCCCGGCCGCCTGAACGAGACCAGCTTCACGATCGAGAAGCCCGGCCTGTACTTCGGCCAGTGTTCGGAACTCTGCGGCGCCCGCCATGGCTATATGCCGATCGCGGTCGAGGCGGTTCCGCCCGCCGAATACGCGGCGTGGGTCCGCGCCAAGGGCGGCACTATGCCGACCCCCGGCAAGGCGTCCGACAAGGTCATCCCGCAGCCCGGCGCCGACGGTTCCGCGGCGAAGGTCGCGGAGGCGGCGGAAACCGCCAACGCCACTGGCCCGGTCGAGAACGTAACAACCGCAGCTCCTGCGACATCGCAGGGCGCCACCTCAAATCCGGCCGGCGCCGGCAACGCGGGACAGTAAGATGACCGACACCGCTCTCACCCCGTCGGCCTTCGTGTCTCACGAAGCGCACGACCATCACCACGATACCGATCACAAGCCGGGCTTCTTCGCGCGCTGGTTCATGTCGACCAACCACAAGGATATCGGCACGCTCTACCTGATCTTCGCGATCGTCGCGGGGATCATCGGCGGCTCGGTCTCGGGCCTCATGCGCGCCGAGCTCGCGCATCCCGGCATCCAGTATCTGCAGGGCTGGGCGAGCATGCTCCATGGCGGTCCCGCCAGCCTCGACGAATCGCTCCATCTCTGGAACGTGCTGATCACGGCGCACGGCCTGATCATGGTGTTCTTCATGGTCATGCCGGCGATGGTTGGTGGCTTCGGCAACTGGTTCGTGCCGATCATGATCGGCGCGCCGGACATGGCGTTCCCGCGCATGAACAACGTGTCGTTCTGGCTGCTGATCCCCGCCTTTACGCTGCTGCTGGCGTCGCCGTTCTTCGGTGGCGCGGGTAACGGCTGGACGCTCTACGCGCCGCTCTCGACGTACGGCGAGCCCGGGCCGTCGACCGACATGGCGATCCTCGCGCTCCATCTCGCAGGCGCATCGTCGATCCTCGGCGCGATCAACTTCATCACGACGATCTTCAACATGCGCGCGCCCGGCATGACGCTGCACAAGATGCCGCTGTTCGTGTGGTCGATGCTCGTCACCGCGTTCCTGCTGCTGCTCGCGCTGCCGGTGCTAGCTGCGGCAATCACGATGCTGCTGACCGATCGCAACTTTGGCACGACCTTCTTCGATCCGGCCGGCGGCGGCGATCCCGTCCTGTACCAGCATCTGTTCTGGTTCTTCGGCCATCCCGAAGTCTACATCATGATCCTGCCGGGCTTCGGCATCGTCAGCCAGATCATCTCGACGTTCAGCCGCAAGCCCGTCTTCGGCTATCTCGGCATGGCGTATGCGATGGTCGCGATCGGCGTGGTCGGGTTCGTCGTGTGGGCGCACCACATGTTCACCACCGGCCTCAGCGTGAACACCAAGATGTACTTCACCGCGGCGACGATGGTCATCGCGGTCCCGACCGGCATCAAGATCTTCTCGTGGATCGCGACGATGTGGGGCGGCTCGCTGACCTTCAAGACGCCGATGGTGTGGTCGATCGGATTCATCTTCATGTTCACGGTCGGCGGCGTGACCGGCGTGGTGCTCGCCAATGGCGGCATCGACGATTACATGCAGGATACCTATTACGTGGTGGCGCATTTCCACTACGTGCTGAGCCTTGGTGCCGTCTTCTCGCTGTTCGCGGGGTTCTACTACTGGTTCCCAAAGATGACCGGCAAGATGTACAACGAGTTCCTCGGTCAGCTGCATTTCTGGGTGTTCTTCGTCGGCGTGAACGTGATGTTCTTCCCGATGCACTTCCTGGGTCTCCAGGGCATGCCGCGCCGTATCCCGGACTACACGCCGCAGTACGAGCATTGGAACACGGTCGCCTCGGTCGGCTACATGATCATGGCGGCGGGCATGGTGGTGTTCTTCGTAAACCTGATCTGGTCGCTGGCGGCCGGCAAGAAGGCGGGCGACAACCCCTGGGGCGACGGCGCGACGACGCTGGAGTGGACGATCTCCTCGCCGCCGCCGTACCACCAGTTCGAGACGCTGCCGCGGATCGATTAGGATGCGAGGCCGCGTAGCGCCAGCTACGCGCCGGTGCGGCCCAGCCGCACGCATCCGACCGGCCGGCGCGGCAACGCCGCGTCCGACGACACGGGATTTACTCCCGTGTCGGGGCCAGCCAAAAAGGAAGACGCCTCGGGGAAATCCGGGGCGTTTTCGTTAAATGGCCGTCCCCAGTCCCACGATGTTTCCGCGCAAAGGCGGGACCCACCTTAGGCTCCCGCCTCCACAGGAAAACGAAGGAAGGGAGCACCCACAGGACGTCATCCCCCGCATACGTCCTCCCCAGCGGGGTTGGGATTGCACCCTGTGCTTCCATTCGCGCGTCATGAGCGAGACCCAGTTTTCGCTCGGATGACGAGATAGGGTTGGCCAAATCCCACCCCGGGCAACTCACATTCATCATTCCACAGGACAATCGCGCTAATCCCGCGTCATGCCCAGCGCGCCACCCCCAGTCCGCCCCGACGCGCCAACCGGCATCGCCTATTCGACCTTCGCCCTGCTATCTTCCTTTGCGGTGTTTGCGTTCACGATCATCGTCCCCACCATGCTGCGCGACGGCGACACCGGCTGGCATCTCGTCGCAGGCGCCTGGATCGTCGCGCATGGGGCTGTGCCGACCACCGATCCGTTCTCGTTCAGCGTCGTCGGCCGTCCCTGGGTCGCACACGAATGGCTCTCCGAAGTAGCAATGTACGCGAGTTACCGCGCGGGCGGTTGGAGCGGCGTGATCGTCCTGGTCGGCGTGGCAATGGCGGCGCTGTTCGCGCTGGTAGCGGCTGAACTCCGCCGCTGGATGAGCGCGCGCGCGAGCATCATCGCGCTGCTGCTGCTCGCCACCGGGCTACTCCCGTCGCTGGTCGCAAGGCCGCATATGCTGGTGCTGCCGATCCTTGCCGGCTGGACGATCGCGCTGTTGCGTGCGCGCGAACACGACCGAGCTCCACCACTGCCGATGGCGGCGGCGATGCTGATCTGGGCGAATGCGCATGGCAGCTACGTCTTCGGACTGGCGCTGGTCGGCGTATTCGCGCTCGAGGCGTTGCTGGCCGCCAAGCCCTCCGACCGCCGCACCGTGATCCAGCGCTGGGGCCTATTCGGAATTAGCGCGACGATAGCCGCAGCCGTCACACCGTGGGGCGTGCACGGCCTGACGTTTCCGTTTTATCTGAACGACCTGAAAGCGCTCGGTCAGATCAACGAATGGCAGCCGTCCGACTTCAGAACCTTTTCCGGCTTCGAGACGATCTTGCTCGCTAGCCTCGCGTTCCTGCTGGCGCGGCCGATCCGTATCCCACCGATCCGCCTGCTGCTGGTACTCGGCATGCTCCACATGACGCTGCAGCACACCCGCCACGAGATCATCCTGGTGACCGTCGGCATTCTAGTGCTGGCCAAGCCGCTCGGCCGCGCGTGGCGCTACCGCGATACCAGCTTTTCGAAACCCCTTCCCCATGGCTCAGAGCGACTGATCGTAGCCTTTCTGGTATCCGCGCTTGCAATCAGTCTCACAGCCTACCGCGTCGCAGTGCCGGTCGTCCGCACGGAAACCAGGGGTATTCCCGTCCGCGCGCTCGCGCATCTGCCGCCCGCGCTGCGTCACCAGCGAGTCTTCAACGAATACGGCTTCGGCGGATCGCTGATCCTCGCGGGCATCCGTCCTTATATCGATGGACGGACCGACATGTACGGCGACGCCTTCACGCTCGACTATTTTGCGATTGCCCGCGGCGACGCAGATCGCTGGCATGCAGCGAATGCGAAGTGGCATTTCGGCTGGACCATCCTGCCGCCGCGCTCGCCACTGGTCCGCCTGCTCGACCATGACCCCGCTTGGCGGCGGATCTACGCGGACGATACCGCGGTCATTCACCAAGCCGTACCCACGCACCGGGCAAACCGCTGAACCATCACGAAGGCTTTCCGACCTCCGCCGCAACGCGTATAGCGTACCCGAACCATGACTCCTGCCCCCCCCCTCCTGCCACCGGCGCATTGGCGCGATTTCCTTGCGCTGACCAAGCCGCGCGTGATGACGCTCGTCGTCTTCACCGGGCTATGCGGCATGCTTGCCGCGCCAACGTCGGTGCATCCGGTGATCGGCTTCACAGCCATCCTCTGCATCGCGCTCGGCGCCGGCGCGGCGGGCGCGCTCAACCAATGGTACGAGTCGGACATCGACGCGGTCATGCGGCGCACGCAGAAGCGACCGCTCCCCGACGGCCGGATGGACCGTCAGGCGGCGCTCCATTTCGGCGTAGGTCTCGGCGCGTTCTCGGTCCTGTTCATGGGCGTCGCGGTCAACATCGTTGCCGCGGCGATCCTGACCGTTTCGATCCTGTTCTACGTCCTCGTCTACACCGTCTGGCTGAAGCGCCGCACGCCGCAGAACATCGTCATTGGTGGTGCCGCCGGCGCGTTCCCGCCACTGATCGGCTGGGCCGCGGCGACCGGTGACATCGCGCTGCTCCCCGTCCTGCTGTTCCTGTTCGTCTTCCTCTGGACGCCACCCCATTTCTGGGCGCTCGCGCTGTTCATGAAGAGCGATTATGCCGCCGCGGGCGTGCCGATGCTCCCGGTCGTGTCGGGCGAGCGCACCACGCGGACGCAGATCGGGCTTTACACGATCCCGATGGCGGCGGTCGCGATTCTGCCCTGGCCGCTCGGGCTGACGGGGCCGATCTACGGCATCGCCGCGGTGCTGCTTACCGGCTGGTTCGCGCTGCTCGCGGTCCGCGTCGCGAAGCGCACCACGCATGCCGACGATGCGATGAAACCGGAGAAGGCCTTGTTCAAATACTCGATCCTGTATCTGTTCGTGATGTTCGGCGCGCTGGTCGTCGACCGGTGGTTCGCATGAGCATTCCCGATCCCATCCGCGAGGAAGATCTCATCCGCAGCCGTCAACGCGGTCGCGCGCGCGTCATGGCCATACTGCTTGGGGCGTTCGTCATCCTCGTCTTCGCGATCTCGATCGCCAAGATCCGCGCGGGGATGCCGCACTAATGGCTGGCTGGAAGGCCATGTCGCGCACCAACCGTACCGCGGCACTCGCGGTGCTCTTCATCTGTTTCATGACCGGGCTCGCCTGGGCCAGCGTGCCGCTCTATCGGCTGTTCTGCGCCGCGACCGGGCTCAACGGCACTACCAACCGCGGGCTGGCCGCCCCCGGCGCGGTCGACCACAAGATCACGATAGACTTCGACACCAACGTCAGCCCC
Source organism: Sphingomonas sp. Leaf230 (assembly GCF_001421745.1). Lineage (GTDB taxonomy): Bacteria > Pseudomonadota > Alphaproteobacteria > Sphingomonadales > Sphingomonadaceae > Sphingomonas. Next base: position 44,379 of record NZ_LMKW01000013.1, read on the forward strand.
AAGCTGCCGTGGAAGTTCACGCCCGAGAACCGCTCGGACACGGTCGATATCGGCGCGCGCGACATGGCGTTTTTCACCGCCACGAACAGGTCGAACAAGCCGCTCACCGGCACCGCGACGTTCAACGTCCAGCCCGCGCAGGCCGGCAAGTATTTCACCAAGATCCAATGCTTCTGCTTCACGCAGCAGACGCTGAAACCCGGCGAGACCGCGCGGATGCCGGTGATCTTCTTTGTCGATCCGAAGATCCTGACGGACCCGGATGCGGCCGATATCCAGACGATCACGCTCAGCTATACGTTTTACCCGGTGGATTCTGCGAAAACAGCCAGCTAGAACGTCGCCAAAGAAAATAGGGGAGTACCGATGGCCGGCGCCAAGAACCATGATTACCACATCCTGCCGCCGAGCATCTGGCCGCTGGTCGGCTCGTTCTCGGCGCTGATCATGGCGGTCGGCGGCATCATGTGGATGCACGGCGGCCATGTCGACAAGCCCAATGGCGGCGGCTGGATCTTCTTCATCGGCCTGACCGGGCTGCTCTTCACCTTCTACAGCTGGTGGGCGCAGGTCATCAAGGAAGCGCATGCGGGCGACCACACCCCCGTCGTCCAGCTCCATTTCCGCTACGGCATGATCCTGTTCATCGCCTCCGAAGTGATGTTCTTCGTCGGCTGGTTCTGGGCGTTCTTCGACTTCTCGCTGTTCCCGACCGCGATGACCTTTGCCGACGGCACGGTCACCCGCGCAGTCGAGGGCGGCGCGGCGATCGTCGCGCAGTGGCCTCCGAAGGGCCTGACGGTCATCAACCCGTTTGAACTCCCGCTGCTCAACACGCTGATCCTGCTGACCTCGGGCACCACCGTGACGTGGGCGCATCATGCGTTGATCCACAACCAGCGCGGCGGCGAGAAGACCGGGCTGTGGGGCCTGATCGGCGTCGGTAACCGCGACGGCGTGCTCAAGGGCCTGTGGCTGACGGTGATACTCGGCGCGCTGTTCAGTTCGATCCAGGCGTACGAGTACGTTCACGCACCGTTCCCGTTCAAGGGCATCAACTACGGCGCAGCGTTCTTCATGGCGACCGGCTTCCACGGCTTCCACGTCCTGATCGGCACGATCTTCCTGATCGTCTGCCTGGTCCGCGCGTACCGCGGCGACTTCACCCCGCGCCAGCACTTCGGCTTCGAGGCGGCGGCGTGGTACTGGCATTTCGTCGACGTCGTGTGGCTGTTCCTGTTCGTCACCGTCTACGTCTGGGGCGGCTGGGGCGCCCCCGTCCACGGCGGTTGAGCTTTGCTAGTTTTGGGGTGAGCCACCACCCCGGCAGGCACCACCCCGGCGAAGGCCGGGGCCCAGTTGGCAAGGTCGCAGTAACTAAGCGCTGTCCTCGGTTAGAACCGTCCCCCAACTGGGCCCCGGCCTCCGCCGGGGTGGCGTTTGCTGGTAATGCACTGCTGCAAGTCGACGCTCGCACTCCAACCTTGTTCTCCCGCGAAGGCGGGAGCCCAGTCTGGATCCCCGCCTTCGCGGGGATACAAGGTATGGAGGACCTGACGGCGTGACCGAAGACCAATACCCCCTCGCCACCGCCCCCACGATCGCGCAGGTCGCGCTGAAAGGCCTCTGCCCCCGCTGCGGCAAGCCCACGCTCTTCGCCAAATGGTCCAACTTCGCCGACCGCTGCCCGAACTGCGGGCTCGACTTCAGCAAGTTCAACGTCGGCGATGGCCCCGCCGCGTTTCTCACTCTGATCCTCGGCGCGCTAGTCGTCGCGCTCGCGATCACGCTCGAACTCAAAGCCCACCCGCCGCTCTGGCTGCACATGCTGATCTGGATCCCCTTCACCGCCGGCGGAGTCGTGCTGTCCCTAAGAGCAGCGAAGGGCGCGCTCATGTCCGCCGAATACCGCAACGCAGCCCGCGAAGGCCGAATCAACCCGTGACCCGCACCGCACGACGCATACCCGTCATCCCGACCATCCTCGTCACGCTCGCGATCGCAGCGATGATCGGCCTCGGCCTGTGGCAACTGCTCGATCGCCTCCCCAAAAAGGAAGCGTTCCTCGTGCAGCTCGCCGCCAACCCCGCCAAGCCGCCAATGGCGTTTCCGCGCTTCCCCGACGAGACGCTCCTGTTCCGCCGCGCCTCCGGCCTCTGCCTCCAGCCAACCGACATCAAGCTTGCCGGCGCCGGCAAATCCGGCTTCCGCGCGATCGCCGAGTGCCGCACGGGCGCGGAAGGCCCTGGCATGATCGTCCAACTCGGCACTACGCGCGACCCAATGGCCAAGGTGAACTGGTCCGGCGGCGAAGTCTCCGGCTACATCAGCCACGCGCCCGACGGCCGCTCGCTGATCGGATCGCTGTTCGATCACACCCCGCAGCGCTTGATGCTGGTCGCTGATACCCCACAGGCGGGTCTCAACCCGAACGGCAAGCCCGACATCGCGTCGGTCCCGAACAATCACCTCGCCTATGCCGGCCAATGGTTCTTCTTCGCCGCCATCGCCGCGATCATCTACACGCTCGCGCTCCGCCGACAGCCTCGCTAGCCGTTCTCCTGCGAACGCAAGAGTCCAGGGTACCGCGCGCATTCCTCCGTAACCCTGGATTCCTGCGTTCGCAGGAAAACGGAAAGCGCGGGCAGCTTGTCGCCTCACCGCCCATTCGCTAACCGCTTGGCCATGCGTTACATCAGCACCCGCGGCTCGGCGCCCATCCTCGATTTCGAAGCGGCGACGCTCGCCGGCCTCGCCTCCGATGGCGGCCTCTACCTCCCCCACGCGTGGCCGACGATGACCCGCGACGAGATCGCCGCACTCGCGGGCCTGTCGTACGTCGACACCGCGGTCGCCGTGATGGCCCCGTTCGTCGGCGACGCGATCCCGCGCGAGGAACTGAAGTCGCTCTGCGAACAGGCCTATGGCCGGTTCTCGCACGCAGCCGTGACACCGCTGGTGCAGCTCGACCACGACCAGTGGCTCCTCGAGCTGTTCCACGGCCCGACGCTGGCGTTCAAGGACGTCGCGCTCCAGCTGCTTGGCCTCTTCTTCGAGCGCTTCCTCACCGGCACCGACAAGCGCCTGACGATCGTCGGCGCGACCAGCGGCGACACCGGCTCGGCGGCGATCGACGCGGTCGCAGGGCGCGAGGGGATCGACATCTTCATGCTCCACCCGGTCGGCCGGATCTCCGACGTCCAGCGCCGCCAGATGACCACGGTGCTCAGCCCCAACGTCTACAACATCGCCATCGAAGGCAGCTTCGACGATGCGCAGGCGCTGGTGAAGGCAATGTTCAACGACCGCGCCTTCTCGACCAAGTTCGCACTATCGGCGGTCAACTCGATCAACTGGGCCCGCCTGATGGCGCAGGTGGTGTATTTCTTCTACTCTGCCGTCCGCCTGGGCGCACCTGACCGCGAGGTCGCGTTCGCGGTCCCGACCGGCAATTTCGGCGACGTGTTCGCCGGCTATGTCGCAGCGAAGATGGGCCTCCCCGTCGCGAAGCTGGTCGTTTCGACCAACGTCAACGACATCCTCCACCGCGCGCTCAGCACCGGTGATTATTCGAAGGGCGGCGTCCAGCAGACTCCGACGCCGTCGATGGACATCCAGGTCAGCTCGAACTTCGAACGCCTGTTGTTCGACCTCGGCGACCGCGACGGTGCCGCGCTTGCCGCACAGATGGCCGGCTTCGAATCCTCGGGTGCGATGCGCCTTACCAACGCGCAGTCGCAGGGTGCCTCCGCCCTCTTCCAGAGCGAGCGCATCGACCTCGACGACATGACCTTGGCGATGCGCTGGGCACACGAGCACGCGGGCCAGGTGATCGATCCGCACACCGCGATCGGCCTCGCCGCAGCGCTGCGCACCGAAGTCCCCGCCGGCGTCCCCATAGTGACGCTCGCCACCGCGCACCCCGCCAAGTTCGGCGACGCGGTCGAGCGCGCCACCGGCGTCCGCCCCTCGCTGCCCACCCGCGTCGGCGACCTGTTCGACCGCGAGGAGCGCTACGCCACGCTGCCGGCGACGTTCGAGGCGATCACCGCCTACATCACCGAGCGCGCGAAGCCGTCGGCATGAAGCTGCATACCCTTATCGGCGAACCCTGGGCGGATTACGGCCTGATCGACTCGGGTCACGGCAAGAAGCTCGAGCGCTATGGCCGCTTCCGCTTCATCCGCCCCGAGCCGCAGGCGATGTGGGCGCCTGCCTCGACCGACTGGCAGGCGCAGGGCGTATTCGTCCCCGGCTCGGACGAGGACGGCGGCGGCCGCTGGGAATTCTCCGAGCCCGTCCCCCGCGAAGGCTGGACGCTCAAGTGGAACGAGGTGTCCTACACCGCGCAAACCACCCCGTTCCGCCACCTCGGTTTCTTCCCCGACATGGCGCCGGTGTGGAGCTGGATGCGCGAGCGCGTCGCGGGGCTCGACTCGCCCGAATGCATGAACCTGTTCGGCTATACCGGCGTCGGCACGCTGGCGATGGCGACCAAGGGCGTCCGCATGGTGCATGTCGATGCGTCGAAGAAGTCGGTCGAGGCAGCCAAGGCGAACGCGAAACTGTCTGGCATGGCCGACGCGCCGATCCGCTGGATGACGGATGATGCGGCGAAGTTCGTCGCGCGGGAGGTTCGCCGTGGGCGGCGGTATGACGGAATCCTGCTCGATCCGCCGAAATACGGGCGTGGGCCGGAAGGTGAGGTCTGGCGGCTCGAGGAGGATCTGCCGAAGCTGATCGCCGACTGCCGCAAGCTGCTCGACGAGAACTCCCGCTTCCTGTTCCTGACGGTCTACGCGGTGCGGATGTCCGCTCTGGCGATCGGCGGACTGCTGAACCAAGTGTTTGCAGACCTCCCCGGCAAGATCGAAGTCGGCGAACTCGGCGTCCGCGAAGAGGCCCGCGGCCTGGTATTGCCGACGGCAATCTGGGCCCGCTGGAGCCGCTGATACAGGCATCCCCCTCCCTGGAAGGGAGGGGTTAGGGGTGGGTCGGCCGATTGGCTGGCGCAGACACCCGCCTCAAACTGCCCCACCCCAAGCCCCTCCCTTCAGGGAGGGGAGCAGTATCACCCCGGAATCTGCTGGGAGATGCAGTGGAAGCTCCCGCCGCCCGTCAAAATATGATCCGCACGCTGGCCAACCACCTCACGGTCCGGGAACAGCGCCTGGATCGCCACCACCGCCGCCTGGTCGTTCTCGGCCCCATACAACGGCACCACGACCGCGGCATTGCCAATGTAGAAGTTCATGTAGCTCGCCGGCACGACCTCCTCGTCGCGCAGCACGCGCCCCGGCGACGGAATCGTCACGACCTCCAGCCCGGCCGCCTCGGCGTCTCGCGCGGCGTTCTGGTACACCTGCCAGTTCGGATCGTTGTCGGTCGCCTTCGGGATCGCCACGCGCCCCTCACCGACGAACCGCGCCAGATTGTCGACATGGCCGTCGGTGTGATCGTTGACCAGCCCGTCCCCCAGCCACACCACGCGGGTGTAGCCGAGATCGGACGCCAGCCGCGCCTCGATCTCCGCTTTGCTCAGCGACGGATTGCGGTTGCGGTTGAGCAGGCACTGCTGCGTCGTGACGACCGTCCCGGTACCATCGCCATCGATCGCGCCGCCTTCCAGCACCCAGTCGCACGCCTCGACCCGCGTGTGCCGGCTTTCCGCCAGCCGCAGCCCGATCGTGTCGTCGCCGGGCAGGTCGTACTTCCCGCCCCAGCCGTTGAACCGGAAGTCCCGCGCGCTGCCGTCGCCGACGATGATCGGCGCGGTATCGCGCAGCCAGATATCGCCGAACGGCTCGACCACCACGTCCGCGAACGGGGCCAGCTTCTTGGCGGTGGTCGCCGATCCGACATCGGCCGCGACCAGGATCACCGTCTCGCCATTGCCGCCGGCGTGCACCGTCTTGGCAAACGCGACGACCTCGTCCCGCGCGGGCTCGAGATCCTCAAGCCACAGGTCCGCATGGCTCGGAAAGCCGATCCAGACGGCCTTGTGGCGCGCCCATTCGGCGGGGGTAGAGACTGCGGTAGTCGTCGGGGTCACTTACTTGGCTCCTGCGCGATCGCGGTCACGGATGCCGCGGAATTCGGCGGTCTTATACCAGTTCGGCCACAGACTGGTATCGTCCGCGAGTTTCCGCCCAAGCCCGTAATAGATCGTCAGGTCCTCGACGGCACCCGACCAGTCCCACTTGGCGTCATATTCGTCCGCCGGCTTGTGATAGCGATGCGCGACATAATCCTCGCGCGCCGCATGCCCCGCCGCCGTGCCACCGACGACGAGGTCCTCGCCGCTACCGCCATCGAGCATCGGCACGCCCAGCTTGGCGAAACTGAAATGATCGGACCGGTAATAGCTGCCGCGCTCGGGATTCGCCTCGGTCCCGATCACGCGCCCCTCGGCAGCGACGAACGGCTTCACGAGGTCCTCGATCTCAGACTTGCCCGCACCGACGAGGACGAAGTCTTTCGCGCGCCCACCGATGTTCAAGCCGTCCATGTTCACGCCACCGACGGTATGCGCCAGCGGATAGATCGGATGCTCGGCATAATAGCGCGACCCCAGCAGTCCGGACTCTTCCGCCGTCACTGCCAGGAACGCAATCGAACGCTTGGCTGGTCCTGCCTTCACCTGAGCCTCCGCCAGCGCCACCAATCCGGCAACGCCGCTCGCGTTGTCCAAAGCACCGTTGCAGATGTCGTCGCCATCGACCGCGTCGCAGCGCCCGAGATGATCCCAATGCGCCGAATACATCACGTAATCGTTCGGCGCCGCCGTCCCCGGCAGCACGCCGATGACGTTCTTCGATGCCTGACGCCGAATCGTGTTGTCGAACCCGCCGCCGAACTTCAGCCCGAGCGGTACCGCCTTGAACCCCTTTACCTTCGCCGCCGCCGCCAGCGTCGCGTAATCCTTGCCCGCGCTCGCGAACACGCGCTCCGCCGCCGGCTTCTGCATCCAGCCGACGATCTGCGACTGGTCGAGATGATCGCCCTTCTCGTCCAGTTCGAGCTGCGGCCCGGTCCAGGAGGACTGGACCACCGCCCACGGATACGCCGCCGGTTCGGTATCATGAACGATGATCGCCGCCGCCGCGCCGTGCCTGGCCGCGTTCTCGAACTTGTACGGCCAGCGCCCGTACCACGTCATCGCGCGGCCCTCGAACGGCCCCTCGCGCGACATCGTCTGCCAGTCGGCATCGTTGATGAGGATGACCACCGTCTTCCCCTTCACGTCGGTGCCGGCATAATCGTCCCAACCCTTTTCGGGCGCGGTGATGCCGTAGCCGACGAATACCACGTCGCTGTTAGCCACCGCGGACTTGGGCGCCACGCGATAGGTGCCCGCGACCATGTCGGTGCGATAGGCGAGGCTGACGGGTGCCTTGCCACCGGTGAAGGTGAACGGTGCGACGTTGCCCGCGGTGATCTCCACCATCGGCACGTCCTGCGTCCACGACCCCTTGTTGCCGGGCTTCAGCCCCGCCGCCTTCATCCGCTCGACGATATACGCAACCGTCTTGGCCTCCGCAGGCGTGGTCGGCGCGCGGCCTTCATACGCGTCCGACGCCAGCACCTGCGTGACGGTCTTCAACGTCTCGACCGAAATCGCGGGAGACATCTGCGCGGACGCAGCGGTCCCAAGCAGCAGGAGAGGCAGGATGGCAGCGCGCAAGGTCATTCCCCCAAAGAGATGCCGCACGTTTTGGCAGCGGCGCCGGCACCGCGCAAGCATCGCTTGCCGTGCTGTCCGGCTTCGATAGGATGTGGGGCAGGGGCTTTGGGGAGCGACGAGGATGCGATATCTTGGCGGGTTGCGCGCGAGCAGTTCGGTCTGGAAAATGATGACGCTACCGGCCGTCTTGGCGCTGCCGGTAGCCGCGGCAGCGCAGGATGCCGCGGCGGTCATTTCGACAGAAGCAGCGTTCGGCGCTCGTGAAATCCAGCAGTTGAGCCTCTCGCCCGACGGTACGCACATCGCCATGATCGTGCCGATGAAGGGTCGCGGCGCCATGCTGCGCATCGCCGACATGGTCGGAGGGAAGATCGCCGACCCGATCCTGTCGTCCTCCGGCGACCCCGAAAGCCTGAGGGATTGCCGCTGGTCGACCAATACGCGCCTCGTCTGCCGGTTCATCACTACCGCACATACCGGAACCGATCTGCTTGCCTTCAGCCGGGCGCTCGCCATCGACAGCAATGGCGGCAACAGAAAGATCCTGAGCGCACGCACGAACGAACGCTCGCTTGGTATCATGCAAGACGGCGGCAACGTCATCGACTGGACTGCAGACGGCGCGGAGGGTGCCGTGCTGATGACCCGCAAGTTCGTACCCGAGGCGATGATCGGCACGCTCCTGGCCCGTTCGGCGGTTGGCTTGGGCGTCGAGCGGATCGACACCGTCACGCTGACAAGACGGGTCGTCGAGCCGGCCCGTGCGAATGCCATTGAATATATCAGCGACGGCCAGGGTTCCGTCCGGATCGTTGGCTCGCGGGCCATGACCAGTGGAGGCTATGACGGTGCGAAGGTGATCTATTCATACCGCAAGGCCGGTGATCGCGCTTGGCAGCCGTTAAGTCAGGTCGCCAGTACTGTCAGTGGTGGCAAGAGCGGGTTCGATCCCTACGCCATCGATCCCGCGCTGAACGTCGCATACGGCTTCGACGACAGGGACGGCCGGCAAGCGCTGTACAAAATCGCGCTAGACGGCAGCCTCAAGCGCGATCTCGTACTTGCACGCCCGGATGTCGACGTCGACCAGTTGATCCGGTTGGGTCGACAGAACCGGGTGGTGGGTGCTGCCTACGCAACCGACCGCCGCGAAGTCGAATTCTTTGATCCTACGCTGCAAAAGCTCGCCACGTCGTTACGCAAGGCCTTGCCCGGCAGGCCGCTGATCACGTTCGTCGACGCGAACGCGAACGAGACCAAGCTGTTGCTGTTCGCCGGCAGCGACGTCGATCCGGGCCGCTATTATCTGTTGGATCGGACGACCAACAAGATGGGCGAAGTTGCGCCGTCACGTCCGGAGTTGGGGAAGACGACACTCGCCAGCGTCCAGTCGATCACCTTTCGCGCCGCGGATGGCACGATGATTCCCGGTTATCTGACTTTGCCCATTGGCGGTACTGGCAAGGGGTTGCCCGCGATCGTCATGCCGCACGGCGGGCCGGGCTCACGCGACGAATGGGGGTTCGACTGGCTCTCGCAATATTTCGCGGCGCGCGGTTTTGCTGTGCTGCAGCCAAACTTCCGGGGTTCGACCGGCTATGGGTCGGCATGGTTCCAGAAAAACGGCTTCCAGTCGTGGCGGACTGCGATCGGCGACGTCAACGATGCCGGACGCTGGCTGATGTCGCAAGGGATTGCGGCGCCGGACAAGCTTGCGATCGTCGGCTGGTCCTATGGCGGCTATGCAGCGCTACAATCGGCGGTGCTCGATCCTGGCCTGTTCAAGGCGGTCATCGGCATTGCGCCGGTGACAGATCTGGACGCGTTGCGCGAGGAGTCGCGGGGCTTTACGGCCTTCGCCCAGGTCGACACGTTCATCGGGCATGGTGCGCATATACAGGCGGGATCGCCCGCGCGCAACGCCGACAAGATCAAGGTGCCCGTACTGCTGTTCCACGGCGATCGGGATCGCAACGTCGGAATCGGTGAATCGCGATTGATGGCGGCCAAGCTGCGGGGCGCGGGTGGCAAGGTCGAACTGGTCGAGTTCTCCGGTCTCGATCACCAGCTCGACGACGATGTCGCGCGTACCGCTATGCTGACCAAGGCCGATGCGTTCCTGCGGACGTCGCTGGGGATGTAGAACGAAAAAAGGGCGGCCTCGCAGGACCGCCCTTTTTCGTATAACGATCGTACCGAAAGATCAGCGCGAGTAGAATTCGACGACGAGGTTCGGTTCCATCTTCACCGGGTAGGGCACTTCGTCGAGCGTCGGGACGCGCGTGAAGGTGACCTTGGCCGCGCCGTCGGTGGCGACATAGTCGGGGATCTCGCGCTCGGCGAGGCTCTGGGCTTCCATCACCAGCGCCATTTCCTGCGCCTTCGAACCCAGCGTGATCTCGTCGCCGACGAAGCACCGACGCGAGGCGATGTTGCACTTCACGCCGTTGACGCGGATGTGGCCGTGCGAGACGATCTGGCGGGCCGCGAAAATCGTCGGCGCGAACTTGGCGCGGTAGACGATCATGTCGAGGCGCTGCTCAAGCAGGCCGATCAGGTTCTGCGAGGTATCGCCCTTCAGACGCGCAGCCTCGTGGTAGCACGCACGGAACTGCTTCTCGGTCACGTCGCCATAATAGCCCTTGAGCTTCTGCTTGGCGCGCAGCTGGATACCGAAATCGCTGACCTTGCCCTTGCGGCGCTGGCCGTGCTGGCCCGGGCCATATTCGCGCTTGTTGACGGGCGACTTGGGACGACCCCAGATGTTCTCGCCCATACGGCGATCGAGCTTGTACTTCGCGCTTTGACGCTTCGACATAGTATAACCTTTGCAAATGCAAACAACGTTGGTCCCGGTATCGCTCTGCTGGTCGTCGTGAGACACAAGGTCCGGACAAGGCAGGGCCACCGCTTCACCGGGGTGCAGGGCCATTGCGAAGGCGGGCGCCTAGACGGAGAGGGGTCGCGAGTCAAGCTGGACAGGCTGCGGACGGCTGGGCAAGAGGCGGCGCATGACCATTCTATCCGGACCCGACTGCACCACCATGACTGAGGTCCGCGCCGGCGTCGACGCGCTCGACCGCGACCTGGTCGCGCTGCTCGCCAAGCGCTTCGCCTATATGGACGCCGCCGCGCGCATCAAGCCGGAGCGGGGGCATGTGCGGGATGAGGCGCGGAAGACGCAGGTGATCGAGAACGCGCGCGCCGAGGCGGTGAAGCTCGGCCTGCCGGACGCGGTGGTTGCGGACCTGTGGGAGACGCTGGTCGAAGCCTCGATCGCGTATGAGCTAGCTGCGTTCGACCGCCGCTAACCCCACCCGTTCGTGCTGAGCCAAGTCGAAGCACCTTTGCTTGGGGCACACCCTTCGACTTCGCTCAGGACGAACGGAAAAAGGGGCGAACGGAAAGAGGGGCGAACGGAGGCTGGTGGGTCAGTCGGAAACTTAGACCCGCGGCTTCTTCCCCCCCAACGACGACAGCACCCCGCGGAGAGTCCGTATCTCTTGGCTCGACCAGCCCGGCTTTGTCAGCAGCGTCCGCAGCGTCCGCCGCGTCGACTGCATCTTGTCGGGCAGATGGAAGAACCCCGCCCCCATCAGCATCGCATCGAGCTGCCCGATCATCCCGTCGAGCTCCTCCTGCGGCGCAGGCGGCATGATTGGGTTGATCGACGGCTGCGACAGCTCGCGCTCGGCGGTCAGCCCCTTCGACCATTCATACGCGACCAGGATCACCGCCTGGGCAAGGTTGAGCGAGCCGAACTCCGGGTTGATCGGCACCGTGATGATCGTCCGCGCTACCGCGACGTCGTCGGTTTCGAGGCCGGAGCGCTCGGGCCCGAACAGGATCGCGGAACGGCCGGGGGCGGCGTGGATCTCGGTCGACGCCTGTTCTGGGGTGACGACCGGCTTGGTCACGCCGCGTTTCCGCACCGTGGTGGCGAACACTTGCGCGCAGTCGGCGGTGGCGGCGGCGACGCTGTCGTAGACCTTGGCGTTCTGGAGGACGATGTCGGCGCCGCTGGCGGCTGGGCCGGCGGAGGGGTTGGGCCAGCCGTCTCTGGGGGAGACTAAGCGCATTTCGGCGAGCCCGAAGTTCAGCATGGCGCGCGCGGCCTTGCCGATGTTCTCGCCGAGTTGGGGGCGGACTAGGACGATGACGGGGGGTGGAGCTCCAACCGCCCCATCGCCATCCGCAAGCACATCGCTGTCCCCAGCCGCGTCCGTACCAATCATGTTTTCGTCAATCACGTCGCCAAATCCACCAATCTCGCCAAGCTCACCAAAGTCGTCCGGCTCGGCCAATCCATCGTGCACATCCAAACCATCCCGCTCATCCACCCAACCCCGTTCGTCCTGAGTAGGGGCTGAGCGAAGCCGAAGACCCGTATCGAAGGATTTGCGCGAGAGTAAGCGTACCGCGTCCCAATCCCCCGCTGCCAGCGCTTCCTTCTTCACCCGCGTCCAGCCTTTCAACTGACGCTCGGCCTCCAATGCCTCGATGCGGCTTGGAAAATCCTGCGACCACATCAGCGTCACCGGGCGCCGTTTGTGCGTGTATCCAGGAAGCTCGCCGTGCTGATGTTGCGCGATCCGGCGCTCGAGCGAGTCGGTGTGGCCGATATAGTAACTGCCGTCGGAACAGCGGAGCATGTAGGCGTAAAAGCTCATGCAACCTGTCCTTCGATACGGGCCTTCGCCGTGCTCAGTCCCTACTCAGGACGAACGGAAGAGGGATGAGGAACCGTCGATAAGGTAAAGTTTACGATGCTGCCATCGGTCCGTATCGAAGGACAAATAAGGGAGCGCATCACTCCGCCCGCCCAACCTCCTCCACACTCCCGGCAAAAGCCTCGAAGTCCTTGGCCTCGCTAAAGTCCCGATACACGCTCGCAAACCGGATATACGCCACGGAATCGAGCCCCTTGAGCCCGTCCATCACCATTTCCCCGATCCGCTTCGACGTGACGTCGTTCTCGCCAAGAGTCTCCAGCCGACGCTGGATACCACTCACCAGCTTCTCGATCCGCCCCGGCTCGATCGCCCGCTTTCGCGTCGCAATCGATAACGACCGGAGCAGCTTCTCCCGGTCGAACGGCTCTCTCCGCCCCTCACTCTTCAACACGAACAGCTCGCGCAACTGGATCCGCTCGAACGTCGTGAAACGCGCGGCGCACCCTTCGCACTGGCGCCGACGGCGGATCGCCGCCCCGTCTTCAGTGGGGCGACTGTCCTTTACCTGGCTGTCTTCATGTCCGCAGAAGGGGCAGCGCATTCAGACCTTCTTCTTGCCCTTGTAGTACGCGTAGCCCGCGCCCGCGAGTGCGCCGAAGATCGGGCCCACGATCGGCACCGGGATCGCCACGACCGCGCCGAGTGCGCTCCACTTGGCCATGCTCTTGCCGAGGCCCGGGGTTGCCTTGATGTCGTTCTGGACGTCGTCGAACTTCGACATGCTGTTTATCCTTGATAGATCGGAAAGCGCGCGCACAGTGCACGAACACGCGTCCGAACGTCCGCCTCGACCTCCGGGTCCCCATGCTCGCCCTTTTTCGCAAGGCCGTCCAGCACGTCGGCGACCATGTTACCGATCTCGCGGAACTCCGCCGGGCCGAACCCACGCGTCGTACCCGCGGGCGAGCCGACACGGATGCCGCTCGTCTTCACCGGCGGCAGCGGATCGTTGGGGATGCCGTTCTTGTTGCAGGTGATCCCCGCGCGCTCGAGCGCCTCGTCCGCATCGCGCCCGGTGATCCCCAGCGGGGTGAGATCAATCAGCGCGAGATGCGTGTCGGTGCCGCCCGAGACGACGTCCGAACCGCGCTCCTTGAGCGTCGCCGCGAGCGCCTTCGCGTTCTCGACCACGGCGGCGATGTAGCTCTTGAAGTCGGGCTGCAGCGCCTCGCCGAACGCGACCGCCTTCGCCGCGATCACGTGCATTAGCGGCCCGCCCTGCAGCCCCGGGAACACCGCCGAGCTGATCTTCTTCGCGATCGCCTCGTCATTGGTCATGATCATGCCGCCGCGCGGGCCTCGCAATGTCTTGTGCGTGGTGGTGGTCACGACATGCGCGTGGCCGAACGGCGTCGGGTGCAGACCTGCCGCGACGATCCCGGCGAAATGCGCCATGTCGACCATGAAATACGCGCCGACCTTGTCCGCGATCGCACGGAACTTCGCGAAGTCGATGACGCGGGGATAGGCCGAACCACCCGCGATGATCAGTTTCGGCTGATGCTCGATCGCCAGCGCCTCGACCTGGTCATAGTCGATCAGGTGCGTGGTCGCGTCAACGCCGTACTGAATGGCGTTGAACCACTTGCCCGACATTGCCGGCTTCGCGCCATGCGTCAGGTGACCGCCCGCATCGAGGCTCATGCCGAGAATCGTATCGCCCGGCTTGACCAGCGCCAGCATCACCGCGCCGTTCGCCTGCGCACCCGAATGCGGCTGCACGTTGACGAACCCGCAGCCAAAAATCTGCTTGGCGCGCTCGATCGCGAGCGTCTCGACAACGTCCGACGGCGCGCAGCCCTGGTAATAGCGCTTGCCCGGATAGCCCTCGGCGTATTTGTTCGTAAACACCGAGCCCTGCGCCTCGAGCACCGCCTTCGAGACGATGTTCTCCGACGCGATCAGCTCGATCTGTGTCTGCTCGCGTTCCAGTTCGGCAGCGACGCCGGCGAATACGGCAGCGTCCGCATCGGCGAGGCCGCGCGTGAAAAAGCCGTCGGGCTGGACGTCGTGGAGTTCGCGGGGCTGAGTGCTCATGCGGGGACCTTTGTGGAAAGTTTATCGACACGGAGTTGATGACGGCCGCCGGCGAAATCGGCGAACAGGAAAGCTTCGACGCACGCCTTGGCCATTTCCTCGCCGATCAGGCGCGCCCCCATCGCGATGGCGTTGGCGTCGTTATGGATGCGCGCAAGGCTCGCCGACAGCGGTTCGGAGACGAGTGCGCAGCGGCAGGCGGGATTGCGGTTGGCGGCAATCGAAATGCCGATCCCGGAGCCGCACAGCGCGATGCCGCGCTCGGCGCTACCATCGGCAATCGCCGACGCGAGCTTGAACCCGTAATCGGGATAATCGACGCTGTCGGTGCCTTCGGGACCGAGATCGAGCACGTCATACCCTGCCTCGCGCAGCCAAGCGGCGAGCACCGCTTTCAACGAAACGGCGGCGTGATCGGACGCGATGGCGATGCGCACCTGGCGTAATCCTGTGACGGGGGATCGAGTGCCCAGCCCCCTACCCCCCCGGGCCGGAATTTGCCACACCTGTTCGCGGGCGCTTTCGTCAGGATGACGCGTTAAGGTCGGGAATGACGTCGAACGAGACCGTGAAGGAGACATTAATGAAGGCCCTCACTCTGCTTGCCACCGCCGCGCTGACCGCATGTTCCGGCCCGGCCCCCGATACCAGGAGCGACGGCAACATGACGTCCGCCGGATCGGTCGAACGCAAGGTCGCCGCTCCCAAGGCTAAACCGACGCCCGACTACACCGGTCGCTGGATCGGCGTCGAAGGCATGGTCCTCGACGTCGCCCCGACCGCCACCGCCGGCCACTACGCACTGACCATGCAGTGGGACCTCGACAACAAGGGCAAGTTCGACGGCATCGCGACCGGCGATACGATAGCGTTCGATCGTGGGGGCGTCCGAGAAACGCTGCGCCCGACCAACGGCGACGCGACCGGGCTCAAATACCTCGCTCGCAAAACCGATTGCCTTACCGTCAAGCCCGGCGAAGGCTATTGCCGCGACGGACTTAGCCGCTAGGTTCCCGCCCGTGACTATCGCACATGCCAACGCCGACGCCGCCCGCGCACACCTTTCCGAAGTGCTGCTGCGCACCGGCCAGGAGGACCGCGACGCGTTTCGCGAACTCTATACGCTGACCAGCGCGAAGCTTTTCGGGATCACCCACCGTATCTGTGGCAACGCCCAAGCCGCGGAGGATGTGCTGCACGAGGTCTATCTCACGATCTGGAAACGCGCCGGCGCCTGGGAACCCGGCCGCGCGAGCCCGATAACCTGGTTGGCGACGATCGCGCGCAACCGCGCCATCGACTGGCAGCGCGCGCAGGGCGTCCGCCGCGCCAGTCCGCTCGACGACGCGCCCGACGTAGCCGACCCCGGCGAGGGCGCCGAGGCTGGCATGCTGGCCAGCGAGTCGTCGCGCGAACTGATCGAGTGCCTCGAAGGCCTGGAGCCACAGCAACGCGATGCGATCCGCACCGCGTTCTTCGACGGCATCACCTACGCCGAACTCGCGATCAAGCGGGCCGTGCCGCTGGGCACAATGAAGAGCTGGGTCCGCCGCGGCCTCGCCCGCCTGAAGGATTGCCTCGATGGTTGATCCGACCCCCGATACCGGTGTGCCTGAGGATGTGGCGGCCGCCGAACTCGCACTCGGCCTGCTCGAAGGCGAGGAGCGCGGGGCAGCGCTGCGCCGCGTGCTCGCCGAGCCCGGTTTCGCCGCGCAGGTCGAATGGTGGCGGTCGCGCCTCGCTGTCTTGTTCTACCTCTGGCCCGAACACGCCGCGCCGCCGCATCTCGCCGCCCGGATCGAAGCCAGCCTCGATGGAACGCCAGCCCCCGCGCAAACGCGCCGCTTCGCATGGCCCGCGCTCGCCGCAGCCACCAGCGCGATCGCCGCATCGCTGTTGCTGTTCGTCATGGTCCGCCCCGAACCGACCGTGCCCGTCTCGCAACCGATCCCCGTCGCGCGGCCGACCAGCGTGCTCGTCGCGATGCTAGGCGATGCGAAGTCGCCCGTCGCCGCAGTCTACGATCCCGCAAACGGCGCGCTCCGCGTCGCGGCAGGCCCCGGCGTTCCGGACGCCCGTGTCGCGCAGCTCTGGGTGATCGGCGGCGACGGCGTACCCCATTCGCTCGGCTTGCTCTCGGGCCGCCCGACCTCGCTGGCACCCAAGGGCGTCGACCGCGGTCGCATAACCCCCGGCGCGACGCTGGCGATCTCGGTCGAGCCGCTCGGCGGCTCGCCGACCGGCCTGCCGACCGGCCCGGTCGTCGCCACCGGCGTGGTCGCGCGCGTCTGATGACCAAGCGACCCGCCGCGACTGGCGGCATTCCGCCAATCGCGCGCCTGCTCGGGCTGAGCGGACTCCTACCGCAACTCGCGGCGGTCGCGCTGCTGCTGAGCGGCGATCCGCAAAGCCGGTTCTCCGCGCTGGCGATCGCTTACGCCTATGCCGCGATCATCCTGAGCTTCCTCGGAGGCCTCTGGTGGGGTCTCGCCGCGCGCACCGACTCGCCACCGCGCTGGCTCTGGTTCGCGAGCGTCGCGCCGTCGCTCATCGCCTTGGCCACCGCCTGGCCCTGGATGGTCGGCCTGCGCTGGCCCGGTCCCTCGCTGGTCGTGCTCGGCATCAGCCTGATCGCCGCGCTGCTCGTCGACCGTGCGCTCGTCAAAGCCGGCATCGCGCCGCCCGGCTGGATGAAATTGCGCATGCCCTTGTCGCTCGGCCTGGGCGTTCTGACGATGCTGGCCGCGGCGCTTTAATCCCGCTCGCGAGTCGTATGGGCAGCTGGTTCGTGGTACGAATTGGGCATGAACTCATCGGCCAGAAGTCTCTGTCCCGACCGACAAGCCAAGGCGCGTTTTACGACCGCCGAGTTCTTGCGCATGGGTGAGTCCGGCGCATTCGACGGCATGAAGATCGAACTGGTCGGTGGGAAACTCGAACGGATGGACTTGCCGCTGGCGGGGCACGCCGCGCGACAAGCCAAGATCGGCATCCGTCTTTCGCGGTTGCTACCGGAGACGCGGATAACGGGTGGGGTTGGCATCGATCTCGACGACGCCACCGTAATAGGCTGCGACGTGGCCGTGTTGCGCGAACCCGTGGAAGGCAATCGCCTGCTCATCGCCGACGACCTTCTGCTCGTGATCGAGGTCGCAGAAACGTCGGTAGCTCGCGACACCACGATGAAGCGCTTCGCCTACGCGCGCGGCCGCATTCCGCACTACTGGGTAGTCGATGGCATTCGGCGCGTTGTCCATGTCTACGCCAACCCTTTGGAAGGCGATTACACGCGGTTCCATTCGGTAGGTTTCGGCGAAACGCTAGACGTGCCCGGTACTGATGGCGCGATCACGATCGACTAACCAGTGCCGCCCCGCAATGAGCGGGGCCAGCCTCAAGCCGCCTTGCGCAGGTCCAGCCGGCTCCAGATTTCCACCAGCGCATCGGTCAGCTCACGCATCATCGCCTCGGTATGCGCAGGTCCCGGCGTGAATCGCAGGCGCTCGGTACCGCGCGGCACTGTCGGATAGTTGATCGGCTGCACGTACACGCCGTATTCGGCGAGCAGCACGTCGCTGATCTTCTTCGCCTTGACCGGATCGCCGACCATCAGCGGCACGATATGCGTGTCGCCGATCATCACCGGCAGCCCGGCGTCCTTCAGCATCGCCTTCAGCATCGCCGCCGAAGCCTGCTGCCCCTCGCGCTCCACGCTCGAGCTCTTCAGATGCCGCACGCTCGCGAGCACGCCCGCGACCAGTACCGGCGACAACGACGTCGTAAAAATGAACCCAGGCGCATACGAACGGATCACGTCGACGATCGTGCGATCGGCAGCGATATAGCCCCCCATCACGCCAAACGCCTTGCCCAGCGTCCCCTCAAGGATCGTGATCCGGTGCGCGACCTCGTCCCGCTCCGAAATGCCGCCGCCGCGCGCGCCATACATCCCGACCGCGTGGACTTCGTCGCAATAGGTCAGCGCGTTGTAACGGTCGGCAAGGTCGCACACCGCCGAGATCGGCGCGATATCGCCCTCCATCGAATACACGCTCTCGAACGCGATCAGCTTCGGCGCCGCCGGATCTTCGGCCGCGAGCAGCTCTTCGAGATGCGCGAGGTCGTTGTGGCGGAATACCCGCTTCTCGCAGCCCGAATTGCGTATGCCCGCGATCATCGACGCGTGGTTCAGTTCGTCGGAAAAGATGATGCAGCCCGGCAGCACCTTCGCCAACGTTGCCAGCGTAGCCTCGTTCGAAACGTAGCCACTCGTGAACAGCAAAGCCGCTTCCTTGCCGTGCAGGTCGGCGAGTTCGCCTTCCAGATCGACATGGTAATGCGTGTTGCCGCCGATGTTGCGCGTGCCGCCCGAGCCCGCGCCGACGTCGTGCAACGCCTCTTCCATCGCCGCGATCACCTTGGGGTGCTGGCCCATCGCGAGATAATCGTTCGAGCACCACACCGTGATCGGCTTCGGACCGTTATGCCCGGCAAAGCAGCGTGCGTTCGGAAACGCGCCCTTGTTGCGGAGGATGTCGATGAACACGCGGTAGCGCCCTTCGGCATGCAATCGGTCGATCGCCTGCGTGAAAACGCGCGAATAATCGACTCGCGGACCCTTGATCGAATCCGTTGCCGGAATGCCGTCGCTAATCATGGCCTTGGGCACTACGCCTCGCTTTCACTCGTTTCCAGCGCAATACCGCTCTTACGGTGATCGCTTTCCTCATCCTGGCTGCACATTGCCACGATGCGGCCGCGACGCAAGGTGGCACATTGTCCCAGGTCAGCGCTTAAAGCTGCTCGATCCTGCCAAACCCGCGCGCCGCCAACGCCGGTCCGAGCGCGCGCTCCTCGTCGCCCAACCGGGTGAAGACGGCAACGCCCTCCCCAGCTCCCGACCATGATTCGCCCTGCATGAGATGCACGATCCGCCGCGCGATCCCCGGTCCACCATCGACGAAGCGCACACCCGGAGCAGCGGCTGCAAGCTCCGCCTCCACCAGTGGAAAATGCGTGCAGGCATTGACGATCACGTCGATCGAATGGCCACCGGGTTGCGAAAACAAGCCGTCTAGCACCGCTGCATAACGTTCCGGCGCGACGACTCGGCCGTGCAATTTCGCCTCGGCCATCTCGACCAGAGCCGCCGAGCCGTAACGCAGCACCGTACAATCGCCCGCAAACTTCGCCGCCAGATCATCGACATACGCCTGCCGCACCGTTGCCTCGGTCCCCAGCACGCCGATCGTCCGCGTCTTCGAAAGCAGCGCGGCCGGCTTGATCGCCGGCACCGTCCCCACTACCGGCAGGTCGAGCGCCGCGCGCACCACCGGCAGCGCGATCGTCGAGGCCGTATTGCACGCGATCACGATCAGCCGCGGCCGATACCGCTCCGCCAACCGCCCGAGCAACACCGGCACCCGCGCCGCGATCTCCGCCTCGCTCTTGGTCCCGTAGGGAAACCCGGCCGAGTCGGCGGCGTAGACGAACGGCGCGTCGGGTAGCGCGGCACGCGCCGGCCCAACGATCGACAACCCGCCGACACCGGAATCGAAAAACAGGATGGGGCGCGTGTCCATGCGCGGTCCTTAGGCCGGATCGGCCCGTGCAAACCAGTCCCCGTCGCCCCCGCCCCGCCTCGTCATCCTGACGAAAGTCAGGACCCAGGGTAGCGAGCGTCGTCCTTCGTGGCTCTCGGTCCTGACTTTCGTCAGAATGACGGATGGTTTGGAGATCGATGCCCAACGGCGCCATTTGCCGTCAGCCCCGCGTAGCCTATAAGCCCGTCCAGAACGGGGGACATAGTTGCAGACGGAAATTCTCTGGGTCGCGCCCACGCTATCGCTCGTGCTGAGCTATCTGCTCGGCTCGATCCCGTTCGGCGTCATCCTGACTCGGCTCGGCGGCGCGGGTGATCTGCGGACGATCGGCTCAGGCAATATCGGCGCGACCAACGTCCTGCGCACCGGACGGAAGGGACTCGCCGCCGCCACGCTGCTGCTCGACATGGCCAAGGGTGCGGTCGCCGTGCTGCTGGTGGCGCACCTGTTCCCCGGCAATGCGCTGCTCGCGGCGGCCGGCGCGTTCATCGGTCATTGCTACCCCGTCTGGCTGAAGTTCAAGGGCGGCAAGGGCGTCGCCACGCTCATGGGCATCGTCGTCGCGCTCCACTGGCCGCTCGGGCTGGTCTACGCGGTCGTCTGGCTCGGCCTGCTCGCTGGCCTGCGCATCTCCTCGGTCGCCGGCATGGCCGCAGCCCTCAGCGCGCCATTTGCCGCGGCCCTGTTCGGTCGCTTCGATCTCGTTTTGCTGCTCCTCGCACTCGCGCTGATCGTCCTGTGGAAGCACCGCGAGAACGTCGATCGCCTGTTCTCCGGCACCGAGCCACGCATCGGCCGCTCTAAACGACCACCGGGTGACTGACCCGACGGTCTCAAGACTTCGGCTTATCCGCACGACCGGGATCGGACCGGTCACCTATCGCCAACTCATCGCCCGCTTCGGCAGCGCCGACGCCGCCATCGAAGCGCTCCCCATGCTCGCCCAGCGCGGCGGCGGGCGTGCCCCCAGGATTGCCGACGCTGCGCTGGCCGAGCGCGAAATGGCCGCCACCGTCAAGCTCGGCGCCCGCTACCTCTTCCTCGACGACCCCGACTATCCCCGCCTGCTCGCCGAAATCGAGACCGCCCCCCCGGCCCTCATCCTGCGCGGCGACATCGCCCACGCCAGCCGCCCCTGCATCGCCATGGTCGGCGCGCGCAACGCCTCCGCCGCCGCCTGCCGCTTCGCCCGTCAGCTCGCGCTGCAACTCGCCGAGGAGGGCGCCACCATCGTTTCCGGCCTGGCCCGTGGCATAGACACCGCCGCGCACATCGGCGCGCTCGGCGGCGGTTCGAGCGGCACCACGATCGGCGTCATCGCCAGCGGCATCGACATCGCCTACCCGCCCGACAACACCGCGTTGCAAGAGCGAATCGCCACCGACGGCCTGCTGCTCGCCGAACAGCCCCCCGGCACCGAGCCCAAGGCGCGCAACTTCCCCTCACGCAACCGCATTATCGCCGGCCTCGCGATCGGCACGGTGGTGGTCGAGGCTGTTCCCAAGTCGGGCTCGCTCATCACCGCCCGGCTCGCCAACGAGTCCGGCCGCGAAGTCATGGCCGTCCCCGGCAGCCCGCTAGATCCCCGCGCGCAGGCTGCAACCTGCTCATCCGCGAAGGCGCCACCTTGGTGCAATCCGCGGCCGACATCCTCGAACAGATCCGGCCGTTCGACCCGCGATCCGTGCGCTCGCCGATCGATGCCTACGCCGCCTCGCCCCCGGAAGACGCGACCGATACCGACCGCCGCAGGATCACCGACCTGCTCGGCCCCGTACCGGTGACGATCGACGAACTCATCCGCCAGTCGCACCTGAGCCCGGCGGTCGTCCAAACCGTGCTGCTCGAACTCGAACTCGGCGGCCATCTGGAACGTCATGCGGGCGGCCGAGCCAGCCTGCGCTGATCGTCCTGGTTCAGGACGCCGCCAAGGCCACACTACCCTCAGTCTGCGAGTTCGCCATCCAAGCCGCAGCCCAATCCTTTGCTTCATGCGTCTTCGCGATGGCCGAAAGCAGCAGGTCTAGTTCGTGCTGGTGCGAGGCGATCAGGTTGAGGACATGAGGCTCCGGATCCGACTGGCGAAGGATGACGATGTTTTTGGCAAGGAACGAACACTTCCATTTCGCGATCGCGAGGTCATGTCGGGTCACGCTCTATCCTCCCGGTCCAGTGCAGAACATCGGCTTGTGCCTTCCAGCAGCAACCCATCATGATTACGTCGAACTGCAAGTCCTTGGCGAAATGAGGTATCTGGTTGCGGAAACCAGGTCGCCGGGCGGAAATTATGTGGGCGAGCAGATATAGCGGCCGGTGAACGGGATGACTGAGGACCGTCAATTGTAACGATCTCTGCGCCTGATCTGATCGGATGCAACGAAAGGCATTGGTCTACTGTCATCATACCGACACGGATATTGTGCCAGCAGCGCCGGCATAATCCGGGAAATACCCCGCCCCCAGGAACCCCTCTCGAAAAGCAGCGCCTGCGTCCTCATCTGCGTACTTCGCTCATACCCACCCCGGGTTGACGGCACCGCCCCTTCGTCCCCACCCTCGTACGCGTACACGTAAGGACCCCGGTTTCCCCATGCAGCTTGTCATCGTCGAATCGCCCGCCAAGGCCAAAACCATCGAGAAGTATCTGGGCAGCGATTACCGCGTCCTGGCCAGCTACGGCCATGTCCGCGACCTGCCGCCCAAGGACGGCTCGGTCGATCCCGACGACGCGTTCGCGATGACGTGGGAGAATTATGCCGACAAGTCGAAGCAGCTGAAGGCGATCACCGATCTCGCCAAGGTCGCCGACCGCCTGATCCTCGCGACCGATCCCGATCGCGAGGGCGAGGCAATCTCGTGGCACGTCCGCGAAGTGCTGCGCGCAAGGAAGGCGCTCCCCAAGGAGGTCGAGCGCGTCACCTTCAACGCGATCACCAAGGCCACCGTCACCGAGGCGATGAAGAACCCGCGCGAACTCGACGACGATCTGATCGACGCCTACCGCGCCCGCCGCGCGCTCGATTACCTCGTCGGCTTCACGCTCTCGCCGGTGCTGTGGCGCAAGCTGCCCGGCGCCAAGTCCGCCGGCCGCGTCCAGTCGGTGTCGTTGCGCCTGATCGTCCAGCGCGAGCGCGAGATCGATGTCTTCAAGCCGCAGGAATACTGGTCGGTCACCGCCGAGATGGAGCATGACGGCACCGCGTTCACATCGCGCCTGACGCAGTTCGAGGGCAACAAGCTCGACCGCCTCTCGATCGGCAACGAAGGCGATGCGCTGCGCGCCAAGCAGGCCGTGCTCGACGGCAATTTCTCGGTCCAGTCGGTCGAGACTAAGCCCGCCACGCGTAACCCGCCGCCGCCGTTCACGACGTCGACGTTGCAGCAGGAAGCATCGCGGAAACTCGGTTTCTCGGCTGATCACACGATGCGGATCGCGCAGGGCCTCTACGAGGACGGCACGATCACCTACATGCGTACCGACGGCGTGCAGATGGATTCGAGCGCGATCAGCGCCGCGCGCCTCGCCGTCGCGAACCGCTTCGACGCGAGCTATGTCCCCGACAAGCCTCGCCAATATCAGTCGAAGGCGAAGAACGCGCAGGAAGCGCACGAGGCGATCCGCCCGACCGATTTCGGCAAGGACAAGGCCGGCGGCGGCGATCACGCGCGCCTCTACGACCTGATCTTCAAGCGCGCGCTGGCGAGCCAGATGGCGTCCGCGCGGATGGAGCGCACGACGGTCGAGATGGCCGACGGCACCGGCCGCAACATCCTGCGCGCCACTGGTCAGGTCGTCCTATTCCCCGGCTATCTCGCGCTGTACGAGGAAGGCTCGGACGATTCCGCCGACGAGGACGCGCGTCGCCTGCCGCGGATGCGCGAAGGCGACGCGCCGGCGAAGAAGAAGGTCGACGCCGAGCAGCATTTCACCCAGCCGCCACCGCGCTTTTCGGAAGCCTCGCTGGTCAAGCGGATGGAAGAACTCGGCATCGGCCGCCCGTCCACCTATGCGTCAATCATCAAGACGCTGAAGGACCGCGCCTACGTCCGGATCGAGAAGAACCGCTTCTTCGCTGAGGAAAGCGGGCGCCTGGTGACGGCGTTCCTAGAGCGCTTCTTCGAGAAATACGTCGGCTACGACTACACCGCCGAGCTGGAGGAAGAGCTCGACGACGTCTCCGGCGGCCGCGCGCAGTGGCAGTCGGTGCTCGACGCGTTCTGGCGCGATTTCAAGCCGCGTACCAACGAGGTGATGGAGCAGCAGCCCTCGGCGATCACCGCGGAACTCGACATCTTCCTCGCGCCCTACCTGTTCCCGGCAAAGGCTGACGGCGGCGATCCGCGTCTCTGCCCGAACTGCGGCGAGGGCCAGCTGGCGCTTCGCGGCGGCAAGTTCGGCGCGTTCATCGCGTGCTCGAACTATCCCGAGTGCAAATACACGCGTCGTTTCGCACAGCCCGGTGGCGACGCCGAGGCGGATGCGGGTCCTTCGACGCTCGGTACGCACCCCGACACTGGGCAGCCGATCGAGCGCAAGTCGGGACGCTTCGGCCCGTATCTGCAGATCGGCGAAGGCGAAGACCGCAAGATGGCGTCGATCCCGAAGGACATCGGCGAGCTCAATCTGGAATGGGCGGTCAAGCTGCTGTCCTTGCCACGCACGGTCGGCAACCACCCCGAGACCGGCGAACCGATCATCTCGACGATCGGCAAGTTCGGGCCGTATCTGAAGCACGCGGGCAAATACGCGCGGCTCCAGACGACGGCGGACGTGTTCGAGACGGGCATGAACGCCGCGGTGGTGAAGCTCGCCGAAGCGGCAGCCGGCGGCGGACGCACCGCCCGCGGGGCTCAGGCGCCGCTCAAGGTGCTCGGCAACCATCCGCGCACCGAGGCCGAGATCAAGCTGATGGAAGGCCGTTACGGCGCCTACGTCACCGACGGCACCACTAACGCGACGCTGCCCAAGTCGATCGAGAAGGACCAGCTGACGCTCGAGGAAGCGGCGTCGCTCATTGACGCGCGGGCTGCCGCAGCACCGGCAACTAAGAAGAAGAAAGCACCAGCCAAGAAGCCGGCGGCGAAAAAGGCTCCGGCCAAGACAGCAGTGGCCAAGGACGAGGCTGAAGCGAAGGCTCCGGCAAAGAAGGCGCCGGCTAAAAAGGCGCCCGCCAAGAAAGCCGCTCCAAAGAAGAAAGCCGAAGCCTAATCCTCCCCTGCAAGGGGAGGGGGACCATCCGAAGGATGGTGGAGGGGGGCTTCCCCAAACGTACCGCTGCGTAAGGTGAGACCCACGAACGCTACGCTCGCGGCACTCCCCCTCCACCCTTCGCCAAGCGGCGAACGGTCCCCCTCCCCGTTCCGGGGAGGATTAAGCAGCCCGGCGTTGCGTCAACTGCATCCAGTCCCGCGCCGCGCGCTGCGCCACCGAGATCTCCCGCGCGGTCATGTCCTCGGCGATCTCCGCGCGACATTCCTGCGCCGCGACGTTCCCCGACACCGCAGCCAGGTTGAACCACTTGTGCGCCTCGATCAGGTCGAGGACGACGCCCGACGTACCCGTCGAATACACCATCCCGAGTTCGTAACACGCCCGGCCGTCGCCGCGCGCGGCATCCGCCAGACGGCGTTCGATTCCGATATTCGCGTTCTTGAAACTGCTGCCCATGGTCTTGCCCCCAATGTTCTTGAGGACAGACTGCGGCGATTCCGACTACGAAATGGTTAATGGGTTAACGCTCGTTTTTTACAAATCTATCGCGATATTGTCGATCAACCGCGTCGCACCCATCCGCGCCGCCGCCAGCAACCGCCGCGGACGGTCCGCTGCCGGGTTCTCCGCGAGCGTCTCGGCATCGGCCAGCGCGACGTAATCGATCGTGAACCCCGCCCCGACCAACGTCGTCCGCGCATCGTCGAGCACCGACTCGACGTCCTCGCCCTTCGCGATCGCCCGCGCCGCGACGCCGAGTGCTCGCGGCAAGGCCACGGCCTGCTTGCGCTGCTCATCGTCGAGATAGATGTTGCGCGACGACATCGCCAACCCGTCGTCGTCGCGCTGCGTCGGCACCCCGACGATATCGATCGCGAAATCGAGATCCGCCACGAACCGCCGGACGACGGCGAGCTGCTGGTAATCCTTCTCGCCGAAATACGCCGCATCGGGCCCAACCTGGTTGAACAGCTTCGACACGACCGTCGCGACGCCGTCGAAATGGCTAGGCCGCGAGGCGCCGTCGAAGCCGTCGCTGACGCCCGACACGCGCACCGACGTCGCGAACCCATCGGGATACATCGTCTCGACCGACGGCAGCCAGAGCAGGTCGCACCCGGCCTCGTTGAGCATCCGGATATCCGCCATCTCGCGCCGCGGGTAGCGCGACAAATCCTCGTTCGGCCCGAACTGCGTCGGGTTGACGAAGATCGACGCAACAACCTTCGTCCCAGGCCGCTTCGCCGCTTCGATCAGCGCGACATGGCCGGCGTGGAGCGCGCCCATCGTCGGGACGAGCGCGACGCGCTGCCCCGCCGCACGGAAGGCGGCGACGCTGTCGCGCAACGCATTAAGGTCCCGGACGGTGTCCACGTGAAACTCCTACTCGATAAGTGCGGTCGCGGCTTCTATGAAGGGTGACTGTTACGATCAATAAGGAAACGCGCGTTGGCCACGGGCCCCGAACAGACCCCCGCTTCGACGCATGTCCCCCCGTCGGTATCGACGCACGTCATCGTGTTCGCCAACGAGAAGGGCGGCACCGGCAAGTCGACGACCGCGGTGCACGTCGCGATCGCGCTTGCCGCCAAGGGTGCGCGCGTCGCGTGTCTCGATCTGGACCACCGCCAGCGCACCGTCGGCCGCTATCTCGACAACCGCGCCGAGACGATGAAGCGCAACGGCTCGGTCCTGCCGATGCCGCGCCATGCGACACTGTCCGACCAGAGCGACGACCAGTTCGAGGATTTGTGGCACTCGCTGTGCGAGGGCTCGGATTTCCTCGTCGTCGACACGCCGGGCCGCGACGATCCGTTCGCGCGCACCGCCGCGGCGCTGTCGAACACGCTGGTCACGCCGATGAACGACAGCTTCGTCGACTTCGACCTGATCGGCCAGGTCGATCCCGAGACCTACCAGGTGACCCGCCCGAGCTTCTATTCCGAACTGATCTGGGACGCCCGGAAACAGCGCGCGCGCGCTGACGGCACGACGATCGACTGGGTCGTACTGCGCAACCGCCTCCAGCATATCGAGGCGCGCAACATGCGCCGCGTATCGGACGCGCTCGCGCAACTGGCGAAGCGCGTCGGCTTCCGGATCATCCCGGGGCTCGGCGAGCGCGTGATCTACCGCGAGATGTTCCCCGCTGGCCTGACCATGATCGATGCGAAGGCGTTCGGCAGCATGGGCCTCGGCCATGTCGCGGCGCGCCAGGAACTGCGCGAGATGATGGCGGCGTTGCAGTTGCCCGAAGTTGTCGAGCAAGCGCCGGACGTCGCTGCGTGAAGTGGATCGTCGCCGCGGTCTTCATCTGGCTGGCATGGCATTACCTCCGCCCGAAGCCGAAGCAGCGCGTGGTGACGGATGAAGCCGAAGCACGCTCGATCCTGGGCATCGACAGCAACGCGAACGCCGACGCGATCCGCAGCGCGCACCGCCGCCTGATCGCTTCGGTCCACCCGGATCGCGGCGGCTCGACCGACCTGACTCGCCGCGTAAACGCCGCGCGCGACCTGCTGCTGAAGCGCTCCCGGTAACCGTTCTCCTGCGGATGCAGGAGCCCAGGATTACGAGCGCTATCGCTATTGGCTCCTGGACCCCCGCTTTCGCGGGGGAACAGTAGTGAGACATAATCGTCGAGAGGCCAATGACCCACCAGTTCGACCCGACCTCGCTCCGCGAATACGACATCCGCGGGATCGTCGGCAAAGCGCTCGGCCCCGCCGACGCCACCGCGATCGGCCGAGGCTTCGCCACCCGCATCCGCGCCGCGGGCGGCCACCGGGTGGCGGTCGGCTATGACGGCCGCACCTCCTCGCCCGAACTCGAAGCCGCGCTCGTCTCCGGCCTCGTCGCAGGCGGCGTCGACGTCATCCGCATCGGCCTCAGCACCTCGCCGATGCTGTATTACGCCGAGGCGACGCTAGAAGTGGACGGCGGCATCCAGGTAACCGGCAGCCACAATCCCCCCGAATATAACGGCTTCAAGATGGTGCACGCCCACGCGCCATTTTTCGGCGACGACATCCAGGACCTCGCCACGCTCGCCGCGTCGGGAGCCTGGAGCGAGGGCGCGGGCGAAGTGACGACCGCCGATGTGCTCGACGCTTATGTGGACCGGCTGATGGATGGCTATGCGGGCGGCGCGTACCGGATCGGCTGGGACACGGGCAACGGCGCCGCCGGCCCGGTGATCGAGAAGCTGGTCCAGCTCCTGCCGGGTGAGCATCATGTGATCTTCGCCGATGTCGACGGCAATTTTCCCAACCATCATCCCGATCCTACCGAAGAGTCGAACCTCGCCGATCTCAAACGCCTGGTCGCCGAGAAGAACCTCGATTTCGGACTGGCCTTCGACGGCGACGGCGACCGGATCGGTGCGGTCGACGGCCTGGGCCGCGTGATCTGGGGCGACCAGATTCTCTCCATATTGGTCGAACCCGCGCTGCGCGAACACCCCGGCGCGCCGATCGTCGCCGACGTGAAGTCCTCGCAGGCGTTGTTCGACCGAATCGCCGAACTGGGCGGCGAGTCGGTGATGGCCCCGACCGGCCACAGCCTGATGAAGACCGCGATGACCCGCACCGGCGCGCCGATCGGCGGGGAACTGAGCGGACACCTGTTCTTCGCGGGCGAATATTACGGCTTCGACGACGCGCACTATGCGGCGGTGCGGCTGATCCGCGCGGTGCATCTGTCTGGGCGTTCGCTGACCGAGTTGCGCGACGCGATGCCGGCGCTGGTGGCGACGCCCGACCTGCGGTTTTCAGTCGAGGATGGACGGAAGTTCGCGGTGGTGGACGAGGTGATCGCTCGGTTGAAGGCGGAGGGGGCGGAGATGGACCTCACCGATGGGGCGAGGGTGACGACCGCCGACGGGTGGTGGCTGCTGCGAGCCTCGAACACGCAGGCAATGCTGACGGTACGTGCCGAGGCGACGGACCAGGCGGCGCTCGATGCGCTGCTGGCCGAGGTCGACGCGCACCTGTCGGCAAGCGCTGTAACGCGACGCTAACCGTGAGACTTGCACCACCCCGGCGAAGGCCGGGGCCCAAGTGGAAAGGTAGAAGTAACGGCGCGCTGTCTTCCGTCAGCAACCTCCCCCAATTGGGCCCCGGCCTCCGCCGGGGTGGTGCTGATGGAGAGGGCGCTCCCAAAATTAGACGAGCACTTCGCGGCGAGCAGTGCAGTGCCGCCCACTCCCCCGTCATTCCCGCGAAGGCGGGAACCCAGACTGGCTGGCCTCCCAATGGATCGCAACCGTCCGGAGGATATGGATCCCCGCCGTCGCGGGAATGACGACGACGTGGCGAGTGGCGGCAGTAGACGGACCGCAGCCACACATGATTGACACGCCATCCCCCCAGCCTACCGTCCCGACCACCACCCCAAGGAGTCCCCCAGTGGAGCGCCCAGTCGACGAATTCCGCTCCAGCACGCGGCGCTGGCTGCTCGGCAGCTTTGCCGGTTGGGGCACGCTGCTCACCTGTCTCGCCGGCGTGGGCTTCGTCCTCATCGGCGTCCGCTGGCTCAAGAACCGCAGCGCCAGCTACGAGATCACCGACCAGCGCCTGATCATCAAGCGCGGCATCCTGTTCAAGACGATCGACGAGATCGAACTCTACCGGATCAAGGACGTCCGCCTCGGCTACTCCCTGCTCAACCAGATGACCGACATCGGCACGATCATCCTCACCTCCAGCGACCGCACCACCAGCGGCGGCGAGTTCACCCTCCGCGATATCCCGATGGCGCGGGACCGTCGCGAAGGCCTGCGCAAGCTGGTCGACCGCGCCCGCCAGCGCCGCGGCGTCCGCGAACTCGACGTGGACGACGCATACGCGCTGGATTAAGCGCGCTTTTGTCCCCACATGGCGGGCATGGCGCCCCCCTATCCCAAGCCCAAACCCCAACCGCAGATGATCCGGGTCGTCGACCTCGAGACGACCGGCTCGGCCCCGCCCGCGCACGGCGTCTGCGAGATCGGCTGGCAGGACGTCGCGCTCGGCGAGGATGGCCGCTGGGAGATCTACGGCGAAGGCGGCAGCCTGCTCGTCAATCCCGGCCGGCTGATCCCGCCGGTGACACAGGCGATCCACCACATCCTCGACGAGCATGTCGCCGACGCACCGTACTGGCATGACTGTGCGCGACAGGTGCTCGATCCGTGGCCGCGTCGCTTGGCGCTCGCCGCGCACCGCGCCGATTTCGAGCAGAAATTCTGCACCCCGGCCCTGACCCGCGACGCCGAGTGGATCTGCACGTGGAAATGCGCGCTGCGGCTCTGGCCCGACTCGCCGAGCTTTTCGAACCAGGTGCTGCGCTATTGGCGCAAACCGCACGGCATGGAGCACGAGCGCGGCCTGCCCGCACACCGCGCGTTCCCCGACGCCTACGTCACCGCTTTCCACCTCCGCGACATGCTGAACGAGGCGAGCCTTGCGCAGCTGCTCGAATGGTCGCGTGATCCGGGGCTCATCCCCCGTGTCCGCTACGGCCCCGATCGCGGCAAGGAATGGTCCGAGCTCGATCACGAGACGCTGATGGCGTTCATGACCGACCGCGATCCCGACATCCGGTTCACCGCCAACCACGAGATGGACCGGCGCAGCGGTGGCGGCCGTGTCGGCAAGGCCAGCGCACAGGACCTGCTGCTCTAAATCAATATCGTTGCGCTGGCGGACGCGGCAGTATCGCTGGCGTAACGACATCCGCCAGCCTACACCGCCCGTCCTATGGTTCGCGTACGCCTGAAACTGCCCTCTTCGGAAGGGCGAGTCGCACGTTGGCTGGTCGCGTTCATGACGCTCGGCTTCATCGCGCTGGCCGCCGCGGCGATCGCAATCGGCTGGATCACGGTCCGCAATCGCACTTATACCGCCGAGATCCTCCACACGCAGGACGTCCGCCAAGCGATCGCAACGCTCCAGATCCAGATGGAGCAATCCGAGACGGCGCGGCGCGGCTATATCCTCGCCGGCAAACCGCTGTTCGCCACCGCCTACGCACGAACCGCGGGTAATCTCGTGCCCTCGATCCGCAAGCTGCGCCACCTGACCCGCGACAATCCGCGGCAGGGTGCCCGCCTCGACCTGATCGAGCCGCGCTTCGTCCAGTTGCGCGCGCTCCGGACGCAATCGATGACCCTGGTCGCCTCAGGTCGGATCGCCGAAGCGCAGCGCCGGTTCGCGGTCGACGCCAGCGTCCCGTTGATGCGTGGCATCCGCTACCGCACCCAGGCAATGGCCGCCGACGAGGTTCGCCTGCTCGGTATCCGGACCGAGCGCCAGGAACGCACCAGCGCGCTGTTCCTCTCGGTTGCCGGACTGGCCGCGGCGTTGCTGCTGATCGTCGCGATCCTCGCGGTCCTGCTGATCCGCCGCTACACCGCCGACCTCGCCGCCTCGCGCGACAGCCTGCGCACCCTCAACGAGACGCTCGAGGAGCAGGTCGTGGAACGCACCGCCGACCTCAGCCGCGCGAACGAGGAGATCCAGCGCTTCGCCTATATCGTCAGCCACGATCTGCGCTCGCCGCTCGTCAACGTGATGGGCTTCACCGCCGAACTCGCCGCCGCCGCAGTGCCGCTCGCCGAGCTGGTCGATCGCGCCGAAGCCGAGGCACCGCACATCCTCACGGAAGACGCGCGACTGGCGGCGCATGAGGACCTGCCCGAGGCGATCGGCTTCATCCGCACCTCGACGCAGAAGATGGACCGGCTGATCAACGCCATCCTGAAACTCGCGCGCGAAGGCCGCCGGACGATCGCGCCCGAGCATATCGACCCCGCGCAACTGGTCGACACGATCGTCGGCGCGATGCAGCACATCGTCGACGATCGCGGGGCGGTGGTCCGCGTCGAGCGGCCCATGCCCACGATCGTCACCGATCGTCTCGCGCTCGAACAGATCCTGTCGAACCTGATCGAGAACGCGACCAAGTATCTGAAGCCCGGCCGCCCGGGTGAGATCGTCGTGAAAGGCCATACCGAACGCGGGCGCGTGATCCTGTCGGTGGTCGACAATGGCCGCGGCATCGATCCGCGCGATCACCAGCGCGTGTTCGACCTGTTCCGCCGCTCGGGCGCGCAGGACCAGCCGGGCGAAGGCATCGGACTCGCGCATGTCCGCGCACTCGCCTATCGTCTCGGCGGCACGATCGACGTGCAGTCGACGCTCGGCGACGGCGCGACCTTCCGGCTCAACCTGCCGACCCACATGACTATTCAGGACGCAGCATGAACGATCACAAGACCGTCGGTATCGTGATGATCGAGGATGACGAGGGTCATGCCCGCCTCATCGAGAAGAACATCCGCCGCGCCGGTATCCTGAACGATATCCGTCACTTCACCGACGGCACCACCGCGCTCGACTTCCTGTTCAACGCCGCGGACGGCCCCGCGAAGAGCGGTCCTGCGATGATCCTGCTGGACTTGAACCTCCCCGACATGAGCGGCACCGACATCCTCGCCCGGATCAAGGCGGAGGGAAGCCCGCTCAAGCGTACGCCGGTCGTCGTGCTCACCACCACCGACGACAAGGTCGAGATCGAGCGCTGCTACGATCTCGGCTGCAACGTCTACATCACCAAGCCCGTCAACTATGAGAGTTTCGCACAGGCGATCCGCCAGCTCGGGCTGTTCCTGTCGGTGATCCAGGTCCCCGAAGCCGAGTGAGCGAAACGCGCGTCCTCTACATCGACGACGACGCCGGGATCCGGCGGCTGGCGGCGCGTGCGCTCGAACGCCGCGGCTACCGGATGACCGTTGCCGAGACGGGGGCCGAGGGTGTCGTGAAAGCCGCCGCCGAACGCTTCGACCTGATCGCGGTCGACCATTACATGCCCGGCATGGACGGCCTCGAAACCCTCGAAGCGCTCCGCCGCCTGCCCGATCCGCCTCCCGTGGTGTACGTCACCGGCTCCGAGGAAGGCCGCATCGCGGTCGCCGCGCTGAAGGCCGGTGCCGCAGATTACGTCGTGAAGACGGTCGGCGACGATTTCTTCGACCTGCTCGCCGCCTCGTTCGAACAGGTGCGCGCACGGGCATTGCTGAAGCACGAAAAGGCCGCTGCCGAAGCCGATCTGCGCGCCAGCAACGCCCGGCTCGAGGCGTTGCTCGGCGAGGTCAACCACCGCGTCGCCAACTCGCTGCAACTCGTCTCGGCGATGGTCCGTCTCCAGGCGACCGCGCTGACCGATCCGTCCGCACGCGAAGCGCTCGAAGATACGCAGCGCCGCATTCAGGCGATCGCGCAGGTCCACCGCCGGCTCTACACCAGCAACGACGTCGAGAGCGTCGACATGCAGGAATATCTCGGCGCGCTGGTCGACGAACTCGCCGAGACCTGGTCGACCGAGGCGCTGCCCCGCGCCTTGAGCCTCGCCGCCGAACCGATCCGCCTGCCCACCGACCGCGCGGTGTCGCTCGGCGTGATCGTCACCGAACTCGTCACCAACGCGTGCAAATACGCCTATCCCAACAGCGGCGGCGAAGTCCGCGTGGCGCTCCGCCGGGTCGACGACGACGTCTTCCTTCTCGCGGTCGAGGACGATGGCTGCGGCATCCCCGAAGACGCCGTCCCGCGCGGCACCGGTCTCGGCACGAAGCTGATCCGCGCGATGGCACAAAGCCTGCAAACGATCGTCGAATACGACCCGACCCACACCGGCGTCCGCGCCACCCTCCGCGCCGCGGTACGGTAGCGGATCAATCCTCCCCCGCCAGGGGGAGGTGGCGCCGAAGGTGACGGGGGGTAGGCACACGGAACGACGTTGTCGCCTCCTCCCCCTCCGTCTGGCAAGTGCCAGCCACCTCCCCCTGGCGGGGAGGATTATCTCAGATCGCGCGGACCGCCGCCAGAATCATCCGCCCCGTCAATCGCGCCGTCTCATCCTCCGACAACCGCGGCCGCGACAAGGTCCGGTGGCCAAGCCCGAACATGAAGGCGAGGATCAACTCCTCTGCGCCCTCCAGTTCGTTCTCCTGCAAGTCCGGATTGGCGACGCACGCGAGTTCGCGGATCATCCGGCGGAAATCGCGGCACAGGTCGGCGATCGTGTCGGCGACATCTGCGTTGCGGTGCGCCTCCGCCATGATCTCGAACGACAGCGCCTCGTCACCCTTCGACAGGGCACGCCGCGCCAGTTCGACGAACCCTTCCTCGATCGAGAATCGTTCCGATTTGACCGAGTCGTTCATCGTCTGCAGCTCGCCCATCTTGGCCGCCGCATCCTCCATTACGATCGCCTGGATCACCGCGTTCTTGCCGGTGAACAGGCGATATATCTGGCCGACGGAAACGCCCGCCGCTACTGCCAGTTCGGACATCGGGGTTTGATGAAACCCTTGTGTCGCAAACAGATGACGGGCCGACGAGACGATACGCTCCCGACTTCCCATTTCATGCTGCACTGCACTCAAAATCATGTTCCCAACGCGTTTTTAGGTTGACCGGCCGCTCGCACAATCCTAGCGGGCAAGCAAGCGGAATGAACGTTCATTCCGGTGAACCTAATCTGCACGGACGTCGGGATGCTTAACATGCAGCAATTGAACCTCAAGGGATCGGTGGCGCTCTTCGCGCTCGCCCTCCTGTCGGCTTGCGGCAAGGAGCAGGCTCCGCCGCCTCCGCCCACACCGACCGTCGGCGTCGTCACCGTCGGCGAGGAAGCGGTGGTCCTTACCTCCGAGCTTCCCGGTCGTATCGCCGCGGTGGAGACCTCGGAGGTCCGTCCGCAGGTCAGCGGCGTGGTCCGCGATCGCCTGTTCACCGAGGGTGCGATGGTCAGCAAGGGTCAGGTGCTCTACGCGATCGAGGACGCCCCCTACCGCGCGGCGCTCGCCAGCGCGCAGGGCCAGCTCGGCGCGGCCCAGTCGCAGATCAACGCGACCCGGCTCCAGGCGCAACGATACGGCCAGCTCGTGCAGTTGAACGCGGTCAGCAAGCAGGAGGCGGACAACGCAAATGCCTCCGCACAACAGGCCCGCGCCAATGTTGCAGCGCAGCAGGCAGCGGTCCAGTCGGCGCGCGTCAACCTCGGCTTCACGCGCATCAAGGCACCGATCTCGGGCCGCATCGGCCGGTCGCTCGTGACTGTCGGCGCGCTCGTCCAGACCGGACAGACCGATCCGCTCGCAACGATCCAGCGCACCAACACCGTCTATGTCGACGTCGTCCAGTCGGCGGCGCAGCTGCTCGATCTCAAGCAGGCGATGGCGAGCGGCGGCGTGACCCGCGGCGACGGCAGCGCGCGCGTCCAGCTGATTCTTCCGAACGGCACGACCTATCCGATCGAGGGCCGTTTGCAGTTCGCCGAAGTCACGGTCGACCAGACCACCGGCGCGGTGACGCTGCGCGCAAGCTTCCCGAACCCCAACGGCCTGTTGCTGCCCGGCATGTACGTCCGCGCCAAGCTGGTCGAGGGAACGCGTCGCCAAGCGATCATGGCGCCGACCGCCGGCATCACGCGCGATCCGCGCGGCGGTGCGACCGCTCTGGTCGTCAACGCGCAGAACAAGGTCGAGCAGCGTAATGTCACCACCGACCGCGTGATCGGCGACAAGTGGATCGTCACCAGCGGCCTGAAGCCCGGCGACAAGCTGATCGTCGAGGGGCTCCTCAACCTGCGTCCCGGCGCGACCGTCAAGCCTGCCGCCCCGCAGCAGGTCGCCAAGCCCGCTGGCGGGCCCGGCGCTGCACCCGGAGGCGGCGACGCGTCCGGTGCGACCAGCAACAGTTCCGCGCAGGCCGGGAAGTAACCGCCCATGTCACGCTATTTCATCGATCGACCCATCTTCGCGTGGGTCATCGCCATCATCCTGATGCTGGCCGGCATCCTCGCGATCCGGTCGCTGCCGATCGCGCAGTTCCCTGAGATCGCCGCCCCAAAGGTGACGGTCGCGACGTCCTATCCGGGCGCCGACGCGCAGACGCTCGAGAACACGACGACCCAGATCATCGAGCAGCAGATGAAGGGCATCGACAACCTTCGCTACTTTGCCTCGACCTCGGACGGCTCGGGCAACCTCGCGATCACGCTCACCTTCGAGCAGGGCACCGATCCCGACATCGCGCAGGTCCAGGTGCAGAACAAGCTGCAACAGGCGACTCCGCTCCTGCCGCAGGAAGTGCAGCAGGCCGGTCTGCGCGTGACCAAGGCGACCGCCAACTTCCTGCTCATCATCGCCGCCTATTCGGAAAACGGCGATCACGACCAGGTCGATCTCGGCGACATGATCGCCTCGAAGCTCCAGGATCCGCTCAGCCGCATCAAGGGCGTTGGCGACACGCAGGTGTTCGGCGCGCAATATTCGATGCGGATCTGGGTCGACCCCTTCAAGATGTCGAACCTCGGCGTCACCGTCACCGACATCACGTCGGCGCTGACCGCGCAGAACGCACAGGTTTCGGCCGGCCAGGTCGGCAGTCTGCCTGCCGTCAAGGGCCAGTCGCTCAACGCGACCGTGACCGCACAGTCGCGCCTCCAGACGCCGGAACAGTTCCGCGCGATCATCGTCCGCTCGGCAACCAGCGGCGCGACCGTGCGCCTGTCGGACGTCGCCCGCGTCGAAATGGGTTCAGAGAATTACAGCTTCCAGGCACGCTATAACGGCAAGCAGGCGGCAGGTTTCGGCGTGAAGCTGGCACCGGGTGCGAACGCGCTCGATACCGTCAAGCTGGTCAAGGCCGAGGTCAACCGGATCGCCAAGCAGTTCCCGCCCGACGTGAAGGTCGCGTTCCCGATCGACAACTCGACGTTCGTGCGGCTGTCGGTCGAGCAGGTCATCCACACGCTGATCGAGGCGATCGTCCTCGTCTTCCTCGTGATGTTCCTGTTCCTCCAGAACTTCCGCGCCACGCTGATCCCGACGATCGCGGTCCCGGTCGTGTTGCTCGGCTCGCTCGCCGTGCTCCAGGTCGCGGGGTTCACGATCAACACGCTGACCTTGTTCGGCATGGTGCTGGCGATCGGCCTGCTCGTCGATGATGCGATCGTCGTCGTCGAGAACGTCGAGCGCCTGATCCAGGAGGAAGGGCTCTCCCCGAAGGAAGCCGCCAAGAAGTCGATGGACGAGATCAGCGGCGCGCTGGTCGGCATCGGCCTCGTGCTGTCGGCGGTGTTCCTGCCGATGGCGTTCTTCAGCGGTTCGACCGGCGTGATCTTCCGGCAGTTCTCGATCACCATCGTGTCGTCGATGGCGCTTTCGGTGCTGGTCGCGTTGATCCTGACGCCCGCGCTCTGCGCGACGATCCTGAAGCCCGCCAAGGAAGGTCACGGCGAGAAGAAGGGCTTCTTCGGCTGGTTCAACCGGACTTTCGACAAGGGCGTCAGCAAGTACGGCAACGGCCTGCGCCGCGTCGAGAAGGGCTGGGTCCGCACGATGCTGGTCTATGCCGTGATCGTCGTCGCGATGGCCTTCATCTTCGTCCGCCTGCCATCGGGCTTCCTCCCCGAGGAAGACCAAGGCGTGATGTTCGCGCAGGTCTCGATGCCGTCGGGTACGCCGATGGAGGAGACCGCCCGGACGATGGACAAGGTCCGCGATCACTTCATGATCGACGAGAAGGCCAACACCGCGGGTATCTTCACGATCAGCGGCTTCGGCTTCGTCGGCCAGGGCCAGAATGTCGGCATCGCCTTCATCCAGCTGAAGCCCTGGGAAGATCGTAGCGGCAAGGAGAACAGCGTCGCGGCGGTCGCCGCCCGTGCCAACCAGGCGCTCGCTGGAATCCGTGCCGGCATGGTGATCGGCTTCGTGCCGCCCGCCGTGCAGGAACTGGGCAACGCCAACGGCTTCGACTTCATGCTGAAGGACAATGCCGGCGTCGGTCACGAGAAACTGCTCGAGGCCCGCAACATGCTGCTCGGCATGGCCAGCCAGGACAAGCGCCTGATGCAGGTCCGCCCGAACGGCCTGGAGGATGCGCCTCAGCTGAAACTGAACGTCGAC
Organism: Sphingomonas sp. Leaf230; assembly: GCF_001421745.1. Taxonomy (GTDB): domain Bacteria; phylum Pseudomonadota; class Alphaproteobacteria; order Sphingomonadales; family Sphingomonadaceae; genus Sphingomonas. The sequence goes on from NZ_LMKW01000013.1 coordinate 82,606, forward strand.
CAGGCGCAGGCAGGGGCACTCGGCCTCAGCCAGCAGGACATCAACACCACCGTCAGCACCGCGTTCGGTGGCGCGTACATCAACGATTTCATCGACCGCGGTCGCGTGAAGAAGGTGTTCGTGCAGGCCGACGCACCGTTCCGCACGACGCCCGCCGACCTCGGCAACTTCTACGTCCGCGGCACGACCAGCAACGCGATGGCGCCGTTCTCGTCCTTCTCGACGACGAGCTGGAACTACGGCCCGTCACGCCTCGAACGGTACAACGGCGTAGCCTCGTTCGAGATCATGGGCTCGCCGGCGCCAGGCGTCAGCAGCGGCACCGCGATCAAGGCGATGGAGGAGATGGCGGCCAAGCTGCCACCTGGTATCGGCTATGAGTGGACCGGGCTCAGCTACGAGGAAAACCTGTCGGGCGGCCAGTCGACCACGGTCTATGCGCTGTCGCTGCTGATCGTGTTCCTCTGCCTCGCGGCGCTGTACGAGAGCTGGTCGATCCCGATCGCCGTCCTGCTGGTGGTGCCGCTCGGCGTCCTCGGCGCGGTCGGCGCGGCGATGATCTTCGGGCTGAACAACGACATCTACCTCCAGGTCGGGCTCATCACGACGATCGGCGTGGCGGCGAAGAACGCGATCCTGATCGTGGAGTTCGCCGAGGAGAAGATGGGCGACGGGATGAACGCGGCCGATGCCGCGGTCGAGGCGGCCAAGCTTCGCCTTCGCCCGATCCTGATGACGTCGTTCGCGTTCATCTTCGGCGTGTTGCCGCTCGCCTTGTCGAGCGGTGCCGGCGCCGGCGGCCAGAACGCAATCGGCTGGGCGGTGGTCGGCGGCATGCTGTCCGCGACCGTCCTCGCGATCTTCTTCGTGCCGCTGTTCTTCCTGCTCGTGAAGCGCGTCTTCAAGCAGGACAAGGCCGGCTCGGGGCAGGACCGCGATCAGGTGCCCGACCACGACGGCAACCGTGACGACAACCGTGACGGCGGCCATCCGCCCCACGACCAGCGGCCGCAGGAGGCCTGATCCAGATGTTCTCGACCAAGATCTCCAGCCGCACCGCGCTCACGTTCGCCGCCGGGCTCACGCTCGCCGGGTGCAACCTCGCCCCTAAATACGTCCGCCCGGAGCTTCCCGTCGCGCCGAGCGGACCGACCGGGCCAGCCTATTCGGCCGGCAACGCCGCGAACGCGATCTCGCTGGCGGACACCGCATGGGAAGCGTTCTTCACGGATGACCGCCTGCGCGGCGTGATCCGCCTCGCGCTCGACAATAACCGCGACGTCCGCATCGCGGTCGCCAACGTCGCACAGGCTCGCGCGCAATACCGCGTGCAGCGCGCGGACCTGTTCCCGACGATCGGCGCAACCGGCAGCGCGACCTACCAGAAGTCGCCGTTCGGTGCGGTTGGTGGCGGCGTAGGCGGTGTCGGCGGCGGCACTGGTGGTGGCACGGGCGGCGTCGGTGGCGGTACCGGAACGGGTGGCGGCACCGGTGGTGGTACCGGCGGTGCGGGCACTGCCGTCACCGGCAGCGGGCGCGCCGACATCTATTCGGCCAATGTCGGTATCTCGGCTTGGGAAATCGACCTCTTTGGCCGCATCCGCAACCTGACGCAGGCGCAGCAGGAGGCCTATTTCGCAGCGGAAGAGAACCGCAACGCAGCCCAGGTGTCGCTCATCTCGGAGACCGCGACCGCGTGGCTGACGATGGCCGCCGACCAGGACCGCCTCAAGATCGCGCAGGATACCGAGCGCGCGTTCGGCCAGACGCTGAAGCTCACGCAGGATCGCTTCCGGATCGGCATCGCGTCCGAACTCGAAGTGCGTCAGGCGCGCACCACTTATGATCAGGCGCGCTCGGACATTGCCGACGCGACCACGCTAATTGCGCAGGACCAGAACGCGCTCAACCTGCTCGCCGGGACGACCGTGACGCAGGACCTGCTCCCCGCGCGGATGCCGGAGAAGACGCCGACGCTGGAGAATCTGCCCGCCAACCTGTCGTCGGAGGTGCTGTTGCGCCGTCCGGACGTCGCCGCCGCCGAGCATAATCTGATCGCCGCCAACGCGAACATCGGCGCGGCGCGCGCGGCGTTCTTCCCGAACATCTCGCTGACCGCGGCGTTCGGCACGCTCAGCCTCGGCCTGTCGAACCTGTTCGGCAGCGGCAGCCAGCAATGGTCGGTCGCCCCGTCGATCACGCAGCCGATCTTCGATTTCGGCCGCAACAAGGGCAATCTGCAATACGCCAAGGCAACGCGCGACGCGATGCTGGCGACGTATGAACGGAGCATCCAGACCGGCTTCCGCGAGGTCGCCGATGCGCTGGCACGTCGCGGCACGATCAACAGCCAGCTCGAGGCGCAGACGTCGCTGCGGGACAACGCGGCCGGCGCGTATAACCTATCGCAGCTCCGCTTCCGCGCCGGGATCGACCCGTTCCTCAACACGCTCGATTCGCAGCGCGCGCTCTACACTGCCCAGCAGAGCCTGCTCGCCACGCGCCTCGTCCGCGACAGCAACGCGGTCGAGCTCTACCGCTCGCTCGGCGGTGGCCTGAAGTAAGGCCCGCTTCCAACGACATGAACTGCCCCCCTCCCTGGAAGGGAGGGGCTGGGGGTGGGTAGGCCCGCTTGTGTCGCGACGTCGGGACAGATCGAAACCGACCCACCCCGAACCCCTCCCTTTCAGGGAGGGGCGAGAAGGTTCTAGTTCGCCGGCTCGGACAACGGCGCGAACCGTGCCACCTGCCGCCCGACCAGCCGCAACTGTTCGAGCACCGCAGGATCGCTCGCCCCGCCCTCATCGTCGAACTTCGTCACCTGCGTATTGATCGCGGCGGCAAACGGCGTCGGCCACCCGCGCAACGCATGGACGATCGAGCGCAACGCCGCGATCGTGCTCCCCGTCGCCTGCCAGCCGTACGCCGTGGCGATCAGTCCGACCGGCATGTCCGCCAGATACGGGCGTTCGTCGCGCGACGTCTCCTCCAGCAGGTCGAGCGCGTTCTTGACCACGCCCGAGATGCTGCCGTGATAGCCCGGGCTTGCGATGATCACCGCCGATGCACCACGTACGGCTTCCACGAACGCCTGCTCGTCCGCTGTCCGCGTGGTCGCCTTCGGATCGTACAGCGGCAGCCGCGCCATGTCGGCGCCGCCGAACATCTGCGTGCGATACCCTTGCTTCTCGACCGCATCGAGCGCGATCCGCAGCGCACGCTCGGTCGACGAGACGCCGCCGATGGTGCCGCCGATGCCGACGACCAGCGGCAGGACGGCGGGAGGAGTGTCGGAAGCGGCCACGGTTTTATCCTGTTCGAACGTCATGCGATGCTCTTTCCCGTTTCGTCGCGCGATGACAACAGCTTCGGTCGGTTCTCATCACGCGGACGTCGTGCCGCTGTCGCTAAGCCCCTGTACACGTTAAGCATGCGCAGGAACGGACGGCGTAAGCACAGACTTGCCCGAGCTGTCATAGAACGATAATACACCTGACGTCCGCCGCTTGGCCGACCCGCTGGAACGACCGATGCGCCCCGATCCCTTCGACACCAACCGTTCCAGCTCCAGCGGCGACCGCGAGCCCTACGCCTATGAGCGCGAGCGGCTGATCACTGAGCGCGAACGCCTGCGCCAGAAATACGAGGCCGAGCGGGACGGCAGCGACCCGGAGCCCTATGATCGGGACTTCGGCGCGGCCTACGCCACCCCCAGCGCGCCGCGACGCAAGCGTCCGATCGGTCGCTGGATCCTGCGCGGGGCGGGGATCGGCATTGTCTTGCTGGTCATCGCGATCATCTGGCTGGCGATCACCGCGCCGCTGTCGAAGTCGCTCCAGCCGCCGACGCCGCCCTCGATCACACTCACCGCGGACGACGGCACACCGATCGCGCGACGCGGCGCGATCATCGGCAAGTCGGTCGATGCCTCGAAGCTCCCGCCGCACGTCACGCAGGCGTTCCTCGCGATCGAGGACCGGCGCTTCTATTCGCACTGGGGCGTCGATCCGCGCGGCATCGCGCGTGCGGCATGGGCGAACATGGGCTCGGGCGGCGTGCGCCAGGGCGGCTCGACGATCACGCAGCAGCTCGCAAAGAACGCGTTCCTCGATTCGGACCGCACCGCGACGCGAAAGATCCGCGAGGCGATGATCGCCTTCTGGCTCGAGGCGTGGCTGTCGAAGAACGAGATCCTCTCGCGCTATCTCTCGAACGTCTATTTCGGCGACAACACCTACGGGATCAGCGCGGCCGCCAAGCATTATTTCGGCCGCACCCCCGACAAGCTCAACGTCGGCCAGGCGGCGATGCTCGCCGGGCTGGTCAAGGCGCCATCGCGCCTCGCCCCCACTTCCAACCTCGAAGGTGCGCGCAAGCGGGAGGCCGTCGTGGTCGGCGCGATGGTCGACGCGGGCTTCCTCACCAAGGCGGAGGGCGACGCGGTCCAGCCCCAGCGCGTGCTCGGCAGCCGCCCGTCGCAGCTCCCCAACGGCACCTATTTCGCCGACTGGATCCTCCCCGAAGCCCGCGACCAGGCCGGCGAGATCAAGACCGAGGCGACCGTCCAGACCACGCTCGATCCGCGCCTGCAACGCGCCGCAGAACGCACCGTCGCGCGCGCGGGTCTGCGTCAGGCACAGGTCGCGCTGGTGGCGATGCGTCCCGATGGCCGCGTCGTCGCGATGATCGGCGGCAAGAACTACGCGAAAAGCCCGTTCAACCGCGCGACGCAGGCCCGCCGCCAGCCCGGCTCGACCTTCAAGCTGTTCGTCTACCTCGCCGCGATGCGCCAGGGCCTCACCCCCGATTCGACGATCGAGGACCGCCCGGTGACGATCGGCGACTGGACCCCGAAGAACAGCGACGGCCGCTATCAGGGGACGATCACGCTGCGCCAGGCGTTCGCGCGCTCGTCCAACGTGGCGGCGGCGCGGCTCACGCAACAGGTCGGCGTCAAGGCGGTGATCAAGGCGGCGCGCGACCTCGGCATCTCGACGCCGATCCCGAGCGAGGCCACCATCGGGCTCGGCACCTCGACCGTGTCGCTGCTCGAACTGACCGCCGCCTATGCCGCGATCGCGCGCGAGCAATATCCGGTCCAGCCGCGCGGCCTTGCCGACGTGCGCGAGAAGGGCTGGTACCAGTCGCTGACCGGCGGCGCGACCGAGATGCCGAGCAAGATCCACGACGAGATGCTCGATCTGTTGGCGGCCTCGATCCGCACCGGCACCGGCCGCGGTGCGAACCTGACGGTCGACGCGTTCGGAAAGACCGGCACGACGTCGGACAACAAGGACGCGCTGTTCGTCGGCTTCGCGCGCGATCTGGTGGTCGGCGTGTGGGTCGGTAACGACGACAATTCGTCGAACCCCGGCCTGTCGGGCGGCGGCATTCCCGCGCGCATCTGGCGCGACTTCATGCAGAGCGCGCTGGGAATCGCACCGATCGCCGCGCCTCCTCCCGCGGTCGAGGAAGTCGATCCGGACGCGCTGCCGGTGGACGAGCAGGACAATTCCATTCTGCCGCTAGGCGGGGAGATCGAAGGAATGGGCTTCAACCTGAAGATGGGCGAAGACGGCACCATCTCGGTCGGCCCCTCCCGCCGCGACCGCCAGGAAGGCCCGCCCCCGCGCGACGATCGCCGGCCGCCGGAGGAAGAACCGGGGTTCGACGAGGGGCAGTAACCTTCCGTCACTCGGATTATGTTCGCGACGCTCCTTACCAACTCCGTCATCCCCGCGCAGGCGGGGATCCAGACTGGCTGGCGTACCCAAGAGATCGCTGACGTTCGAGAATATGGATCCCCGCCTGCGCGGGGATGACGGATATGTGGCGAATTGCGATGCTCCCGCGTTGAGGGCAAGCCTCACCCCCGTTGACCTCACCACCGCATCGCAGCATGTCTCACCCATGCGCTTCTTCTCCGACAATGCCGCCACGATCCACCCGCAGGTCATGGCCGCGATCGCCGCCGCCGACACGCTTGACACCGCCTATGCCGGAGATGCGTGGAGCCAGCAGCTCGACGGTCGCTTGTCCGACCTGTTCGAGACCGACGTCGCAGTCCTCTGGGTCCCCACCGGCACCGCCGCCAACTGCCTCGCACTCGCGGCGCTCTGCCCGCCCCACGGCGGCATCGTCTGCCACCGCGACGCGCACATCCAGAACGACGAGGGCGGCGCACCCGAATTCTACACGCACGGCGCTAAGCTGTTCCTCGCCGACGGCAACGGCGCAAAGCTGACCCCAGACACCATCCGCACCGTGATCGACGCGATCCCTGACGACGTCCACCGCGTCCAGCCGCACGCGATCTCGATCACCAACGCCACCGAATATGGCCGCGTGTACCAGCCGCACGAAGTCGCGGAGATCGGCGCGCTGGCAAAGGAGCGCGGGCTCGGCTTCCACATGGACGGCGCACGCTTCGCCAACGCGATGGCACGCGCCGGCTGCTCGCCCGCCGACATGACGTGGCGCGCGGGTGTCGACGCGCTGAGCTTCGGCTTCGTCAAGAACGGCGCGATGAGCGCGGAGGCGCTGGTCTTCTTCAAGCCCGATCTCGCCGCCGTCACGCAATATCGCCGCAAACGCGCCGGGCTGTTGTTGTCGAAGGGGCGGTATCTCGCCGCGCAGATTCTTGCGATGCTCGACGACGATCTCTGGCTCGCCAATGCCAAGGCCGCCAACGACGCAGCCGCCAAGCTCGCCGCGGCGGCCAGCAACCGCTTGGTTCACCCGGTCGAGGCGAACGAAGTCTTCCTCCGCGCCACCCCCGAAGAAGCCGCAGCGCTGCGAGCAAAAGGTTTCGACTTCTACGACTGGGCCGCCGGCGAAATACGCCTCGTCACCGCATGGGACAGCCCTGCGGACGCAGTCGGCCTCCTCGCCGACGCCATTAGCGAGCTGTGACCGGCCCAACCGACCCACCACAGTCGACCCGTGCGGCCGTACTGATCCCGTTTGGCATCGTCACGCTGATCTGGGGCTCGACCTGGCTCGTCATCCGCGACCAGATCGCGGTGGTGCCGCCGAGCTGGTCGATCAGCTACCGCTTCCTCGTCGCCGGCATCGCGATGGCGATCTACGCAGGCATCAAGCGCGAGAGCTTCAAATTCGATGCCCGCGGCTACGCCTTCGCGGCCGTCATCGGCGTCGCGCTGTTCACGTTCAACTTCAACTTCGTCTACCGCGCCGAGCATTACGTGACCTCGGGCCTCGTCGCAGTGGTGTTCGCACTCCTGCTCGTCCCCAACGCGATCTTCGGCCGCATTTTCCTCAAGCAACGCCTCGGGCGGCAGCTGATGGTCGGGTGTGCCGTCGCAATGGCGGGGGTCGCGCTGCTGTTCGTCAACGAGGCGCGGGTCGATCCGCACGGGCCGCGCTCGGCGACGATCGGCATCGTGCTGACGCTGTGCGGCGTGATGGCCGCCTCGGTCGCCAACGTCATCCAGGGCAGCGCGTTCGCCAAGCGCTATCCGATGGCGCCGACGCTCGCGATGGCGATGCTGATCGGCGCGACCCTCGACGCGGCGTTCGCCTGGATCACCACCGGGCCACCGGTGTTCGAGCCGCGCTTCGGCTATGTCGCCGGCATCCTCTATCTCGGCGTGTTCGCCTCCGCGCTCGCCTTCCCGCTCTATTTCAACGTCATCCGCGCGATCGGTCCAGCCAAGGCTGCCTATTCGGGCGTCATCGTGCCGGTGATCGCGATGCTGCTATCGACGATCTTCGAGCGCTATCACTGGTCGACGCTGGCCGTCGCCGGCGCGATCCTGTCGGGCATCGGGCTCGTCATCGCACTCAGCGCGCGCAGGCCGGCGCGGTAGTCAGGCCAAGCAGGCGTCCAGCCAAGCAAGCGCTTCGCCTTGCCGTTAGCGACCCGCCGGTTTTCGTTATAAAACCCGCGCCCCATCGCCGACAGCTCCTCGAGCGTCACGAACGGCGGCGCGGGCATCCCGAGCAGCATCGCCGCGAACGCCACCACGTCGTTCTGCGACGCGGGCACGTCGTCCGCGAGATTATACGCCCCCGCCGGCGCATCGAACCCGGCAATGACGCCCGACACGATATCGTCGACATGCGCGCGGCTGAACACCTGCCCGGGTTGCTCGATCCTGTGCGCCTTGCCCTGCCGCACCCGGTCCAGCGGCGATCGGCCGGGACCATAGATTCCCGGCAACCGAAACGTCCGCGCACCAATGGCCAGCCAGTCCGCATCCGCCGCCGCCCGCGCACTCCGACGACCGCCACCGATCGGTGCCGTCTCGTCCACCCACGCGCCTTGCGCATCGCCGTACACGCCCGTCGACGACAGATACCCGATCCAAGCGCGCGTCCGCAGCAACAGCGAACCGTAGCGCCCGAGCACGGGGTCCGCCTCATGCTCGGGCGGCACCGACGACAGGATGTGCGTCGCCGCCGCGATCTCCGCCGTCACCGCGTCCACATCGTCGAACCGGAGCGTACCATTGCGTCCATCCCGCGTCGTACCGACGACATGCCAGCCGTCCGCCGCGAGCCGCTCGGCAAGCCGCGACGCGGTGTAGCCGAGACCGAAGACCAGCAGCCGGCTCATGGCGCCACCGCCGCGCCAGCCATCGGCCCCTTGTAGAGCGTCCCGAAATAGTCGCCCGCATTCCACACCGGCCGCTGCGCGCCATCGGCGATCTCGCGCGCGATCCGGTAGTTCGCGTCGACGAATCGCACGCCCTGATCCCACAGGATCGGCTGAGTCAGGTCGTCCGACGGCTTGTGATAATTGTTCGCCATGAAATACGCGACCGCGGCCTTGCCCGGCCCCTTCTGACCCGGCCACAGGAACACCGACGGGATACCCTTCTGGACGAAGCGGAAGTGATCCGAGCGGACGAAGATACCCTCTTCCGGCATCGGATCGGGCGACAGGCCGACGCCGATCGCCGCCACCGCCTTCTGGACGATGGGACCGATCGTCGAGCGCTCGGCGCCGAACACCACCATGTCCTCGAACTTGTAGGTCAGGATCGGCATGTCGAGGTTCACATCCGCGACGATCGAGGTCAGCGGCACGGTCGGGTGGTTGGTGAAGTAATCGCTGCCGACCAGCCCCTTTTCTTCACCAGTGACGGCGAGGAACATGATCGTGCGCTTGGGCGCCTGCCCGCTGGCCGTGAAGCGCTTGGCCTCCTCGATGAGGCTGGCGATGCCGATCGCATTGTCGAGCGCGCCGTTGTTGAGCGCATCGCCCTTCACGGGCTTGGTGATGCCGATGTGATCGAGATGCGCGGAGAGCACGACGACCTCCTTGCCGACCACCGGATCGCTACCCGGGATCACGCCGACGACGTTGCTGCTCGCGGCAGGCACGAAGCTCGTCTTGGTCGCGACCGTCAGCGAGCCGACCAGCGGCATCGACTTGAACTTTGCGTTGTCGCTGTCCGCCTGCTTGACGATCCGACTCCAAGGCGTCTTCGCACCGGCGAACAGCTTGGCCGCGCCGGCCATGCTGACCGTGCCGAGCGACGGCGCGCCGGGCGCATCGACCTTGCCGGTGCCGTCGGGGTTCGCCCACGTCATCCGCGGCGTCGCGTAGGAGTCCGCCAGCTTGGCGAACGTCCGTACCTTCGCCGAGCGCGGGCTCTCCAGCGTGATCACGCCGACTGCGCCCTTCGCCTGCGCGATCGCAGCCTTGGTCCCGCCCGAGCCGAAGAACGCGCGCTCCTCGCCGCCGAACCGCGCAGGCGAGCCGCCGAAATACGCGACGATCTTGCCGCGCACGTCGACGCCCTTGTAATCGTCCTGGCCATATTGCGGCGCGTCGATGCCGTAGCCGACGAACACGACGGGCGCTGAAACGCTGGTCTCCGCCTTCGCGCCGTTCGCCGCGGGCACATAGTCCTGACCGAACACGAGCGGCTGCGCAGGCCCGCGACCGGTCCAGACGAAATCGCCCTTGCTCGCCGCCTTGTACGACACGAGCGGCACGGTCTGGAGATACCCGCCCTGATCGCCACCCGGCCGCAGACCTGCCGCATAGAATTGCGCGGCGACATATTGCGCGGCGATATCGAACTCGGGGCTGCCAGCCTCGCGACCCTTCATCGCATCCGACGCGAGAAACAGCACGTGCGCCTTCATCGCCGCCTGATCCGCCGGCAGCGGCGCGGCGAGCTTGGCGTTCAACTCGGCAGTATTCGGAGCCGCAACGGGCATAGTCTGTGCAAGCGCAGAGGTAGAAAGCGCGAGCAACGCGAGCGCGCCGATAGGACGATACATCCGGAAATCCTTGCAAAGGGAACGTGTTGCAGCGGCGTAGCATCCACCGTCACCCGCGCAAGCTTTGGCTGGCGATAGGCGGGCGCGGCCCTATATTCGCAAACATATGCTCGACATCCAGAACAGTCTCGCCCACCCGCTCGTCATTCGCCGCGAGGACTATACCCCGCCCGAGTGGCTGGTCCCCGAGACGAAACTGGCGTTCGACCTCGATCCCTCCACCACCCGCGTAACGGCAACGCTGTCGGTCCAGCGCAACGGCGATCACGCCGCACCGCTACGGCTCGACGGCGCGGGGCAGAAGCCGCTGTCGGTCACGGTCGACGGCGTCGCGATCAACGACTGGCGGATCGCCGGCGAACAGCTCGTCATCCCGCTCGCCGGCGCCGCCCACGTCGTCGAGACGCAGGTCGAGATCGCGCCCGATCGCAACACGCAGTTGATGGGGCTCTATGCCTCGGGCGGCAATCTCTGCACGCAGTGCGAGGCCGAGGGCTTCCGTCGCATCACCTATTTCCCCGATCGGCCCGACGTCCTCAGCGTCTATTCGGTCCGGATGACCGCCGACAAGAAGCACTTCCCGGTGCTGCTCGCGAACGGCGACCCGGTCGAACAAGGCGACTCGGATGACGGCCGCCACTGGGCGACGTGGCACGACCCTTTCCCGAAACCCTCCTACCTGTTCGCGCTGGTCGCGGGCGATCTCGCGGTGAACCGCAGCAGCTTCACGACGATGTCGGGGCGCGAGGTGTCGCTCGGCATTTGGGTGCGCGAGGCCGACCTCCCCAAGACCGACCACGCACTCAAGGCACTCGAACTCGCGATGGCGTGGGACGAGACGACCTATGGCCGCGAGTACGATCTCGACGTGTTCAACATCGTCGCGGTCGACGATTTCAACTTCGGCGCGATGGAGAACAAGGGCCTCAACATCTTCAACTCGCGCTACATCCTGGCCGACCCGGATACCGCGACCGATTACGACTATGACGCGATCGCCGCAGTCGTCGCGCACGAGTATTTCCACAATTGGTCGGGCAACCGGATCACCTGCCGCGACTGGTTCCAGCTGTCGTTGAAGGAAGGCTTCACGGTTTACCGCGACCAGGGCTTCTCCGCCGACCAGGGCTCGCGCGCGGTCAAGCGGATCGAGGACGTCCGCGGCCTGCGCGCGTCGCAATTCCCCGAGGATTCGGGCCCGCTCGCGCACCCCGTGCGGCCAGAATCCTACCAGGAGATCTCGAACTTCTACACCGCGACGATCTACAACAAGGGCGCCGAGCTGATCCGGATGATGGCCGCGATCCTCGGACCGCAGGGCTTCCGCGCCGGCACCGACCTGTATTTCGACCGCTACGACGGGACTGCGGCGACCTGTGAGGATTTCGTCACGTCGATGGAGGAAGGCGGCAAGGTCGACCTCACCCAGTTTCGCCTCTGGTATTCGCAGGCGGGCACGCCGCGCGTCTCGGCAAGCCTGTCGCATGAGGGAGACCGTGCGACCTTGCGGCTCGCCCAGCAGGTACCCGCAACGCCCGGCCAGCCGGTGAAGTCGCCGATGGTGCTGCCGCTGCGGGTGAAGCTGTTCGGTGCCGAATCGGGTGCGGCGCTAACCGACGAGCGCCTCGTCCTGTTCGACGACACGCTCGACACGATCGAATTCGAAGGCCTCACCGAACGCCCGGTGCTGTCGATCAACCGCGGCTTCTCCGCCCCCGTGGTGGTCGAAAGCGACCGCACCGCCGCCGACCTCGCCTTCCTCAGCGCGCACGACGACGATCCGTTCGCACGCTACGAGGCGATGCAGCAGCTGATGCTCGACACGCTGGTCGCGTCGGCGGGCGGGCATGCGGATCACGAGGCCGTGATCGCCGCGGTCGCGAACACGCTCGCCAATACCGATCTCGATCTGGCGTTCGTCGCCGAGGCGGTGTTGCTGCCGTCGGAGAGCTTCATCGGCGACCAGATGGCCGTCGTCGATCCCGACGCGATCTTCCGTGCCCGCGAAGCACTGCGCCGCGATCTCGGTACGCGGCTGGAGGCGCAATGGCGGCAGGCGTATGCGGGGGGCGAGGGTCAGCCCTACGCCTATACGCCGGAGGGCAAGGGCCTGCGTCGCCTGCGAACCGTCGCACTCGGCTATATAGCGGCAAGTGGCGCTACGGATGCTGCGGACCTCGCCTTCGCGCAGTTCGATTTGGCCGACAACATGACCGACCGGATGGGCGCGCTGACGACGCTGGTCAGCAGCGAGTCCGAGATCTGCACCACCGCGCTCGACATCTTCTACAGCCAATATTGCGACAATCCGCTGGTGCTCGACAAGTGGTTCCAGGCGCAGGCGCAGTCGTCGCGCGACGATACCGGCGCGATCGTCGCGGGGCTCGCCGAGCATGCCGACTTCACGCTGACCAACCCCAACCGCGCGCGATCGCTGATCGGCGCGTTCGGGGCGAACCAGCGGGCTTTCAACACTGCCGACGGGAGTGGATACCGGTTCCTCGCGGACCAGCTGATCGCGCTCGACCGGTTGAACCCACAGACCGCTGCGAAGCTTCTCCCGCCGCTCGGGCGATGGCGCAGGTTCGACGCGGCGCGCGCAGGGTTGATGCGCGCGGAACTGGAGCGGATCGTGCGGACGCCGGGGCTGTCGAAGGATGTGTTCGAGCAGGCGTCGAAGAGCCTCGAAGGCTGAACCGATCTGATCCTCCCCCGCCAGGGGGAGGTGTCTGGCACTTGCCGGACGGAGGGGGAGGAAAGTGATTACCGCTATTGCGGCGTCCCCCCCTCCGTCGCCTTCGGCGCCACCTCCCCCTTGCGGGGGAGGATCACAGAAACGCGCTGCCCCTACCTGCGCGCGGCAAAGAACTCCCGCAGGATCCCCGCCGCCTCGGTCTCTGCAATCCCGGCATAAACCTCAGGCCGATGATGACACGTCGGCTGCCCGAAAAACCGCGGCCCATGCTCGACCGCCCCGCCCTTGGCATCCGCCGCCCCATAATAGAGCCGCGCGATCCGGGCATGCGCGATCGCCCCGGCACACATCGCACACGGCTCCAGTGTCACCCAGAGATCGCACCCCTCGAGCCGGTCGCTACCCAGAACCAATGCAGCAGCGCGAATCGCCTGGATCTCGGCATGCGCAGTCGGATCGCACAACGCCCGCGGCGCATTCGCCCCCGTCGCGATAATAACGCCGTCCTTAACGACAACGGCGCCAACCGGGACTTCCCCAGCCAACGCCGCATCGCGTGCCGCGTAGAGCGCACGGCGCATTGGTTCGGGAACGGGGAACATGGCCTCAGGCCCTGCCCCGCCGCCCGCCCCGCGTAAACACCCGCGTAAAGATCAGTTCGGTGCCTGGCTGTTGCCCGGCTTCTCGACGTTGATCGTTGGCACCGCCACGGTCTTGTTCTCGGTGCCGAGCGTGACCTTGGCGACGTCCGCCTGGAACTTCGGCGCCTGAACGACGCCCTGGCGGGTCTGGTCGATGTTGATGATCCCGAAATACATCAGGCCGACCACGACCAGCACGGCGATTGCGACGAGAGACAAGAGCGTACGCATGGGACATCCCCTTTTATTGAACAGTTCGATAGCGTAACAACGTCGTCGATCGCTGTGGGTTGCACAATGCCCATTGCGAACAACCGCGGGCACGTTTGACGTGAATCGGTTGACGAAAGCCGGCGTGCCAGCTATCCGCGCGCCTTTCCGGGGTTCCTCCCGACACTTGAATAGGTAATCACATGTCGCGCATCTGCGAACTGACCGGCAAGGGCCGGATGGTCGGGAACAACGTCTCCCACGCCAACAACAAGACCAAGCGCACGTTCCTGCCGAACCTGCAGAACGTCACGCTGCTCTCCGATTCGCTCGAGAAGGGCGTCAAGCTGCGCGTCTCGACGCACGGCCTGCGTACCGTCGAGCATAACGGTGGCCTCGACAACTGGCTGGTGAAGGTCTCGGACGACAAGCTGTCGCTCCGCGTTCGTCGCCTGAAGCGCGAAGTCGTCAAGAAGATCGCAGAATCGGCCGTCGCCGCCTAACAGCGACGTCGTATTGCGATCACCGCGGCCCGCCCTGCACCTCGCAGGGCGGGCCGTCGGCGTTTGTGGGGTTAGCGGTCCAGCCTGAACTTCAGCAGCAGCGTGCGCTGGAGAAACATCTGGTTGTCGTCCGACACGATCCACACGATCGTCGCGCCGTTCTCGACCGTCGTGTCGATCCCCTCGAAATTATCGTGGATCAGCGGCGCATCGATCGTCGCGATCAGCCGGCCGCGTGCGATTCGCCCCGCCGCCACGTCGCGCGCCGCGACCCGTGATATCCGCGCCGAAAACGTGAACGGCAGCCGGAAACCACGATCGAGCACCAGCAGGTCGCCATTCGGCAGCGCATTGACGTCCGACGGATCATAACGCCCGAACGGTTCGTACGCGAATCGCTCCGGCCCCCCTGCTCCGGTCGGATCGCCCGCGAAGATCAGCGCCTGCCGCGTGTGCAACCGTTCCTCGTCCGACCCAGACCAGTCCGGCCGACGCACATGCGCCTCCTCGCTGATCACGACGAATCGCCCATCGGGCAGCCGCGCCATCGATTCGGGTCCGCCATTCGACGGCCATTTCCGCATCGACTCCGGCATCACCCGCGCCTCGTACCGCGCGAACCCCGCGGTATAGCGCCAGATCGAATTGTCATCTTCGAAGCCGACCCAGATCTTTCCCGTGACCGGATCGATCGCCATCGATTCGCTGTCGCGGTCGCGCTTTTCCCAGCCGATGCCGGGCCCCGCAGGCAGATTCTTGAACACGACACGGTGCGGGAGCCAGTCGGGACCCATGTCGAACTGGACGATGTTGCCGCCGTCGCTGAGCATCGTGAAGCGATTCCCGGTCGCGGCTGGCGTGACGTCGAGCGACGAGAATCCTCCGAACGCGGGATCGCGACTGGCGAGCGCCACCCCGCCCAGATAGGTGAGGCCGCCGACACGAACGTGTCGCGGATTGCTCCGGTCGAGCATCACGCGCGTCGCGGTCAGCTGGGCACGCGTGCCGAGCAGGTCGAGCCGCGCTTCGCCCGACCAGGTCGGCACGATCGCGCAGACGCTCACGGCGACGAACAGGACAGTGATCAGGCGCCGCATCGCGTCCCTCATAGGGTGTCCGACGATCCGCGGAAGCATGAACAGCGGATAACGGACGCATTCAGGCTTAGCTCAATGCGAATCACCCATAAGCGTCTCATCGAGGATGGAAGCACGGCATACGCCGCCGCCGAAATCCCCAACGGGAGACGCACGATGTTCAAGACTTTTACTCTCGCCGCCAGTGCCCTCGCATTGGGTGCGACCGCCCTCGTTCCCGCCGCCGCCGATGCGCAGCGCTGGGGCTCGCGCTACGAGCGTGGTTACGACGGCTACCAGGGTGGCGGCTACCGCGACAATGGCTACGATCGTGGCTATCGTGGCGACTACCGCGAGTATCGCGGCAACGACCGCCGCTACAACGCCCGCAGCCGTCGCGGGTGCGACAACACCGGTGGCACGATCATCGGCGCCCTCGCCGGCGGCCTGCTCGGTCACACCATCGCCGGTCGTGGTGACCGGACGCTCGGCGCAGTCCTGGGCGCGGCCGGTGGTGGCCTGGCGGGCAACGCGATCGATAAGTCGGATAACCCCGGGTATTGCCGGCGGTAAGCCCGGCAAAGCCCGTGCCGGTGCTCGCTAAAGCGAGCACCGGCACGGACGGCGGGCAGGCATCGCCTAACCCGACCGACGACGGCTTTGCCGACGTCGCGCCCGGCTTAGGCCACACCAGTTTCCCAGTTCCCTCGCGTAGCGTATCGAGGGCGAGGGCCGGCTTCCCGTACGGGAGCCGGCCCTTTGTTCATCTATCGCTTTCCTGCGAACGCAGGAATCCAGGTTTACTCAACCCAGCGCCCGCAACCCTGGGCTCCTGCGTTCGCAGGAGAACAAGAAATTACGCGGTCCGCTCCGGCACTTCCGCGGCGTCCTCGGCAATCGCCGCATCAGGCGCCACCGCCTCCCACGGAAACACGAACCAGTCCTTCGTCACCGCCCGGTCGATCGTCCACGCGCAATACTCGATCCGCTCCGCCGAACTGACATTGTCGATCAACATCGCAAACCGCACCGATCCCTCGACAGCACCCGCCGCCGCCAGCGCACGCCGCAGATGCGTGATCGTCCGCCCCGAATCATTGATGTCGTCAACAAACAGCAGCCGCTCGCCCCCTCGCGTCCGCGCGGCAAGCTTCACCAGCGGTTCGTCGGCAAAGTCCTTCACCTGGCTCGAATAATCGACCGACAGCGTCGGCAACCCGATCGCATGGCTGAGGAAAACCGCCGGCACGAGCCCGCCACGGCCGATGCCGATAATGTAGTCGGGTTTCCACTCGGTATCCTCGACGAGCTTGGCGGCGAGGATGTGCACGGCAGCGACGAACTCGTGCTGTCGAATAGGGGTAAAGATCGGCATCGGTCGGATGCTAGCGGGTCAGGGCGAAGACTTCACCCAAAACCCGCCGCATCACCATCTTGTTTCCCCGCGAAGGCGGGGACCTAGTCTGGGCTCCCGCCTTCGCGGGAGAACAAGAAGCGGACATTATCCTAGCAGCTTAGATCGTATCCAGCGCCTGCTCGAAATCGGCGATCAGATCGTCCGGATCCTCCACACCGATCGAAATTCGCACGAGGTTATCCGTAATCCCCAGCGCCTGCTTGCGCGCGTCCGGCACCGACAGATGCGTCATGCCCGCAGGATGGCTAGCCAACGTCTCGGTCCCACCCAGCGACACAGCCAGCTTAGCGATCTTCAGCGCATCGAGGAACGCGAAGCTCTCACGCTCGCCGCCCTTGAGATACAGCGAGAACGTCGAGCCGCCGCCCGTGCAATGGCGACGATAGATGTCCGCTTGCCGCTCCATGCCCGGCTCGTCCTCGAGGAAGCCGAGATACGCGACCCGCTCGACCTTCGGATGATGCCGCAGGAATCCGCAGACCTTGGCCGCATTCTCGCCCGCACGGCTCATCCGCAGTTCCAGAGTCTCCAGCGATCGCAGCAACATCCAGGCGGTATTCGGATCGGTGATCGTCCCGATCGTGTTCCGCATCGTCCGGATCGTATTGATATGCTCCTTCGACCCCAGCACGCCGCCCGCGACCAGATCCGAATGCCCGCCGACATATTTGGTCAGCGAGTAGACGACGATATCCGCACCATGCTTGAGCGGCTGGAACCACAGCGGCCCGAGGAACGTGTTGTCGATCGCGATCGGTGGCTTCTCACCCTTGAAGATTGCGTCACGGCTGGCCGCGACCGCCTCGACGTCGACCAGCGCGTTGGTCGGGTTCGCTGGACTTTCGAGATAGATCAGCGCGACGTTACCGGTCGCCGCCTCGGTCATCACCGCGTCGATTTCCTCGCGCGTCGCACCCGCCGGAAAGTCGAGCCACTTGACCCCGAACTTGCCGAGCACGCGGCCGATCAGCGTCTCGGTCGCCGCGTATAACGGCCCCGAATGGACGATCGTGTCGCCCGGCTTGACCATCGCCAGGAACAGCGTCGCGATCGCCGACATGCCCGACGAGAAGGCGAGCGCGTCCTCCGCCTCTTCCCACACGCCGAGGCGATCCTCGAGGATCTCCTGGTTCGGCCCGTTGAAGCGCGAATAGACGAGGCCCTCGGCCCCGCCCGGACGCTTGCCGGTAACGCCCTCGAAGTGACGCTTGCCCGCCGCCGCATTGGGGAACACGAAGGTCGAGGTGAGGAAGATCGGCGGCTTCAGCGAGCCTTCCGACAGCGCGGGGTCGTAACCGTGGCCCATCATCAGCGTCGACGGCTTCAGCTTGCGCCCGCCGATCTTCTCGACCTCGGGCTTGGGCGCGACGCGCGCGGCGACGCCGGTCAGGTCCGCTTCGGTTTCGGCGGGGACTGCGCCGGCGTTTTCGGGGGTATCGGACATCAATATGCTCCTGCGCGGCCCGTCTTATGCGAGCCGATGTGCGGAGCCTAAACGACCGGCAAGGGCTTTGGGAGCCGTTACGGCCTCCCGTTACAGGCCGATGATGCTGATCTGGCGCCCATAGGAGGGCTCGCCACGATGGGTCGCGCGCCGATAGCTGAAAAAGCGTGCCTCATCGGCATAGGTGTCGAGCCCGAGCGCCTCGATCCGGCCAATCCCGGCGACCGCGAGCCGGCTGACGACATAGGCCTCCAGGTCGAACTGGTAATGATCGCCCCTGTTCTCGACGGCGCGACCGTCTGCGAAG
The DNA here is from genome assembly GCF_001421745.1 of Sphingomonas sp. Leaf230. Taxonomy (GTDB): domain Bacteria; phylum Pseudomonadota; class Alphaproteobacteria; order Sphingomonadales; family Sphingomonadaceae; genus Sphingomonas. The sequence continues at coordinate 101,156 of NZ_LMKW01000013.1, forward strand.
AAGCGTTCGTTCTCCGGATCGGCCTCGCAGAACCGGCGGATGAAGCCGTCGTCGACCTCGTAACTGGCGCGCGCGATGCACGGCCCGACTGCAGCGACGATCCGATCGCGATGCGCGCCGATCGCCTCCATCGCGAGGATCGTCGCATCGGTGACGCCGCCGAGCGCGCCATTCCAGCCGGCATGCGCGGCAGCGACGACGCCGGCTTCACGGTCAGCGAACAATACGGGCGCGCAGTCCGCGGTAAGAATACCGAGCGCAAGGCCGGGGCGGTTGGTGACCAGCGCATCGGCATGCGGACGGATCGCGTCGTCGAACGGCTCGATCACGGTGACCGCGTCGGCGGAATGGACCTGGTACAGACCGACGAGTGTCGCACCGGGTAGAACGGCTTCGGTGGCGCGGCGGCGGTTCTCCGCGATGGCGGCGGGGTCGTCGTCGGACCCGATGCCGACATTGAGGCTCGCATACGCGCCGGTCGAGACGCCGCCACGCCGGCCGAGAAAACCATGTTGAATGTCGCCAAGCGCCTTCGCGCGGATTGGATCGATGGTCATAGCGACCGGCCTTCCCATAGCTCCACCCCGGCGAAGGCCGGGGCCCAATTGGGGGATGTTGCTGACAGGGGACTGCGCATCGTTACTGCGACCTTTCCAATTGGGCCCCGGCCTCCGCCGGGGTGGTGGCCTTTCGCTACGATATCTCTGGAGGCATCAAGCATTACAGCTCAAGCCGCATGATTCGGTCATCATCAGGCTGCTCACCGACCATGAACACATACCGCCCGATCTCGACGAAGCCGTAACGCTGATAGAACCGGTGCGCCCGGTGGTTGTCCACATAGACGCTGAGGATCATCTCCGTCCGCCCCCCAACACGTGCGACATCGATCGCCCAGTCCATCAACGCCGGCCCGACACCCGCACCATGCTGGTCGCCCCGCACGTAAAGCTGGTGAAGCTCGATCGCCGTCGCCGGCCAGTCGCCAGGGAATGCGACGGGTCCGATCTTGGCAAACCCGACGATCTCACCCGATTCGTCCACCGCGACGCGCACCGTGAAGGCAGGATCGGACAGTTGCGCCGGCAGCCCCGCCTCGCCGAACGTTTGTTCGAGAAACGCGGCAAGATCTTTAGGGCGATACAGCGTCCCGAACGTGTCGGTAAACGACCGCTTCGCCATCGCAGCGAGGTCTGCGCCATCAGCGGCCACGGCGTTGCGATAGGCGATCATGCACCAAAGCCCGCAAACGCCGCCGGTGTCGGCCAATTCGGCGCGGTGATCGCGAGCGCTTTGAAAAGCGTACCCATATCGTCCATCAACCTCCTCCGATCCGCTGCCAGTGCCTCCGCTCGCGCAGGCGACGCCTTGGCGAGCGCCGACGTCCGCGAATCGATCCCGAGCGCACCGAGCAGGTCGCGCTGCGTCACCGGTCCCCACGCGACTGCGCCCTCCGTTTGGGCGGCCGCAGCGAGCGTGGTGAAGTCGACATGCGTGGTCAGGTCGTGCTCGCCGGGCGCCTCGAACGGATTGGCGAACGCATGCCCGCGCACCGCCTGCAACGTGTCGCCGAGCGCCGGCCCCTCATAGCCATAGTCGATCGCGATCAGCGCACCGCCCTGCGCCGCGATCCGCTTGGCGAGACCGCGAATGATCGTCACGGCGGCTGGCGAGGTTTCAAGGATCGAGCCAGCAGGGGCGTCCCGAAACGGCTCGGGGATGACGGCATCCGGGAGCGGCTTGCCGGCGATCGGCAGGAACAGCAGGTCCTGCGCTGCGACGAGGCGTTCGTGCCACTGCTCGCGCTTCACCAACTGCCGGATCGGCAGCGCGTCGAAGAACTCGTTGGCGACGACGATCAGCGGACGATCGGTCGGCAGCGTGTCGATCGCGTCGTGCGAGGTCGCCGCCGGCACACGCTCGGCCTGAGCCTTCCGCAACGCCGGGCTGGTCTCGACGAAATGCACCGGCGGCTCCAGCCCAGCCTTCGCCATCGCCCGCGCGGCATCGGCGGCCAGCGTCCCGCGACCCGGCCCGAGCTCGACCCACGCCACATCCGGCCGCCCCGCGCGGTCCCAAAGATCGGCACACCACAGCCCGACAAGCTCACCGAACATCTGGCTGATCTCGGGCGCGGTGGTGAAGTCCCCCCCCGCCCCCAGCGGATCGCGCGTCGCATAATACTGCGCGTTCGCCGCCGCCATATACTGCGCAACGGGGATCGGACCCGCGAGCGCAATCGCGCGGGCGAGACGTTCGGGAAGGGCTGTGTCGGTCATCTAAAACTCTCTACCACCCCGGCGGAGGCCGGGGCCCAATTGGGAAGGTCGATGTAACGACGCGCAACGCATGTCACTACGGACGTTCCACTTGGGCCCCGGCCTCCGCCGGGGTGGTGCTTCTAATCAAAAACTTAGCTTAAGCGACGCTCGCCGTCCCCGCGATCGACTCGACCCGCACCCGCCGCTTGGCCGACGTCGCCACCAGATACGCGCCGCCGACGATCATCGGCACGCACAGCCACTGCCCCATGTGCAGCCCGGTATGCTCGGCAAACGCGCGCAGCTGCGAATCCGGCTCGCGGAAGAACTCGACGGTGAACCGCGCGATCCCGTAGCCGAGCACGAACAACCCGACGAGCTTGCCCGGATCGTACCGCGCCTTGGTCTTCCAGAACGCGAACCACAGCAGCGCGAACAGGACGATGCCCTCAAGACCCGCCTCGTACAGCTGGCTCGGATGCCGCGCCGGCTCGACCATCCCGAACGGCACGGTGCGCTCGAAGATGATCCCCCACGCGACGTCGGTCGGCTTGCCCCACAGCTCGCCATTCACGAAGTTCGCCAGCCGTCCGAAGAACAGCCCGAACGGCACACAGCACGCGATATAATCGTGCACGCGCAACCAGTTGAGCTGGTGCTTGCGCGCAAACAGGATCAGACCGATCGACGTGCCGATGACGCCGCCGTGGAACGACATGCCGCCGTCCCAGAGGCGGAAGATCCGCAGCGGATGCAGGAACATTTCGGGCGCGTAGAAGATCACATAGCCGAGCCGCCCGCCGAGGATGATCCCGAGCGTCGCGTAGAACACCAGGTCGTCGGCATGCCGCCGCGCCATCGGTGCGCCGGGCTGGGCGAGCAGCTTCAGCAGATACCACCAGCCGAGCAGGATCCCGCCGATATAGGCAAGGCTGTACCAGCGCAGCGTAAAGAAGCCGATCGAGAAGACGTCGGGGTGCAGCCCCAAATCCTCGAAGCGGACGTGATTGCCGACGGCAGGCGCTACGGCACCCGCAGCGGCGGTGATGGTCGACAGGATCAAAGGCTTTTCCCCACGCGTTCGCCCCTGCATAAAGACCGATAACGATAAGACCAAGTAGGAGAGCGATATGCGGACCGAGCTGGACCTGGCTATGGATTCGACGATGGCCGCGCTGACCGCGCCCGACGGCATGCTCGCGCTCGGATCGGCCGAGCGGTTCGGCGTCACGCTGCCGACGATCGCCGCCGCCCCGCCCGCGCTCAGCTACTATTTCGCGCACTATTCCAACGAGCACCGCGACACCGTCTTCCTCGTCTCAGGGAACGAGCGACTGACGTTCGGCGAAGTCTACGCGGCGGCCGAACGCACCGCGCGGGCCCTCGTCGGCAGTCACGGGGTCGGCGGGTACGGGATCGCGAAGGGCGACCGCGTCGGCATCGCGATGCGCAACTCGCCGTCGTGGATCGTGCTCTACATGGGAATCATCATCGCCGGCGGCGTCGCGACGTTGCTCAACGGCTGGTGGCAGTCCGAGGAACTGGAGGCGGCGATCGGCGAGGTCGACTGCGCGCTCGTGTTCGCCGACCCGCCCCGGGTGAAGCGTCTGGCGCAGATCGCCGGGCTGACCGCACCGGTAGTCGAGATCGACGATTCGCGCGTCCTCGACGCTGCGCTCGCGCCGGTGTTTGCAAAGGACGATCACACCGCCGACCTGCCGCTGCTCGGGCCTGAAGATCACGCGACGATCCTGTTCACCTCGGGCTCGACCGGCCAGTCGAAGGGTGCGCTGTCCGAACACCGCTCGGTCGTGCAGGGCATCTTCAACTATCTCGGCCAGGCGATGATGATGGTCGGCATCGCCACCGCGCAAGGCAATCCGCCGGTCGGCCAACCGGTCACACTGCTGACGATCCCGCTGTTCCACATCACCGGGGAAGTGCCGGTCTTCCTCCAGAGCTTTGCGATGGGGCGCAAGCTCGTGCTCATGCCAAAATGGGATGCAGGCGAGGCGATGCGGCTGATCGAGGCGGAGGGGGTCACCTACTTCGTCGGCGTGCCGCTGATGAGCTTCGAGATCCTCAACCACCCCGATCGCGCGAACTACGACCTGTCGACCGTCACCGATTTCGCCGCGGGGGGCGCACCCCGCCCGGTCGATCACGTCCGCCGCATAGACGAGGAGATGGGCGGAAGCGCACCGCTGATCGGCTACGGCCTGACCGAGACCAACGCGGTCGGCACCGGCAACTGGCGCGGCAATTACCTCGCCAAGCCCAATTCCGCCGGCCGCCCCGGCGCGCCGTTGGTCGATCTCGCGATCCTCGACGATGCCGGCCACCCGCTCGACCAGGGCCAACGCGGCGAGGTCTGCATCCGCACGATCTGCAACTTCAAGGAATATTGGAACCGTCCGGATGCGACCGCCGCGGCGTTCACCGCGGATGGCTATTTCCGCACCGGCGACATCGGTTACCTCGACGAGGACGGCTATCTGTTCATCGTCGACCGCAAGAAGGACATCATCATCCGCGGCGGCGAGAACATCTCGTGCCAGGAGGTGGAAGCGGCGTTGTACGAGCACCCAGCCGTCGCGGAGGCGGCGGTCTTCGGGTTGGCTGACGAACGCTTCGGCGAAGTCCCCGGCGCAGTAGTGGTCCCGCAGGACGGCGAGACGCTGACCCCGGACGACCTGACCGCGTTCCTCCACCAGCACATCGCCGCGTTCAAGATACCGCAGCGCATCTGGATTTCGGAAGAGCCGCTGCCAAGACTGGGGACGGAGAAGATCGACAAGGTGTCGCTCAAGGCCACGTATCGAGCGCTGGCCTAAATTCCCTCGCCCCTCCGGGGAGAGGGAGGGAGGAGCCAATTGGCGACGGAAGGGAGAGGGGCAGTGAGACTCCCGGCACGGCCCCGGAGACCCACTTCCCCTCATCCGACGCTCCGCGCCACCTTCTCCCCGTGGGGGAGAAGGATTAGAGCGCACCGATGATCAACAGGCGCAGCATACTCGTCGGCGGCGGCGCGGGGATCGGCCTCGTCGTCGCGTGGGGTCTCTGGCCACGCAGCTACGCCCCCAATCTCGTCGCCAACCCAGGCGAAACCCCGTTCGGCGCGTGGCTGAAGATCGGCACCGACGGCCATGTCACCGTCGCCGTCCCGCAGGTCGAGCATGGTCAGGGCGTCTACACGACCCTCCCCCAGATCGTCGCGGACGAGCTCGGCGCGGACTGGCGCACGATCGGCGTCGAGCCCGCCCCGCTTAACCCGCTCTACGCCAACCCAATCGGCACACACGACCTGTTCGAAGGCCTGTTCGACCGCCTCCCAAACAGCCTCGAACAACCAATGCTCACCGGCGGATCGAGCTCGATCCGGATGTTCGAGCACGCTTGCCGCGAAGCCGGCGCAGGCGCCCGCGCGCTGCTCTGCATGGCCGCGGCCAAACGCTGGGACGCCGACTGGACCCGAGTAAACGTCGACGCCGGCTTCTGCACGTACGGCGCCAAGCGTATCCGCTTCGCCGAACTCGCCGAAGAGGCCGCAAAGTTCACCTTCCCCGATCCCCTCCCGCTCGGCATCCAAGGCGCAGGCAAGCTGGTCGGCAAGTCGGTCCCACGCCTAGATACGCCCTCGAAAGTCGACGGCTCGGCCAACTTCGCAGGCGATGTCCGCCTTGCCGACATGGTCCACGCCGCAATCCGCCAAGGCCCCGTCGGCGGTCGCCTGACAAGGGTCGACCGCGCCGCCGCCGACCGCATCCGCGGCGTTCTGTCGGTGGTCGAGAACCCGCGCTGGGTCGCGACCGTGGCGACAACAGGGTGGGCCGCACAAAAGGCGCTCGACGCCCTCGCCCCGCGATTCGAGAACGACGCGCCCCTCCCCGATACCAGGTCGATCGACGCAGCACTCGACGTCGCGCTAGCCCGTCCCGGCACGCAGATGGCCTCCGCGGGAGATGTCGCCGCAACCTTCCAGGGTGCCAAGCTCGTCACCGCGACCTACCGCGCCGGCCTCGGCCTGCACGCAGCGATCGAGACCCGCAGCGCAACCGCCTCCTTCTCCAACGGCCGCCTCGAACTCTGGCTGGCAACGCAAGCGCCGGGGCTCGCACGATCGGCAGCGGCGCACGCGGCGGACCTCAGCGAGGATGCCGTCGTCGTCCACCCGATGCTGATCGGCGGATCGTTCGGCGCCGCGCTTGAACACGACGTCGCCGAACAGGCGGCGGTGCTCGCGATCAAACTCCGCCGCCCGGTCAGCCTAGTCTGGTCGCGCGGGGAAGACTCGCTCCACGACCACTACCGGGCGCCCGCCGTCGCGAAGATGGCCGCACGGCTCGCCCCCAACGGCGCGATCATGGGCTGGAGCGCGAACATCGCAGCCCCATCCACCGGCGCCGAGATGGTACGCCGGATGATGCCGGGCCTCGCGACCGAAGCCGCGCTGATCGGCGTCAAAGGCGACCGCTACGCCGTTGCGGGCGCGACGCCGGTCTATCGCATCCCCGCCTATACGGTCGAGCATCACCCCGCCGAGATCGGTATCCCGACCGGCCACCTCCGCGGCGGCGCGCATGGCTACACCGCGTTCTTCACCGAATGCTTTCTCGACGAACTCGCGCGTACCGCCCAGTCCGAACCGATGTCGTTCCGCATTGCCATGCTCGGCGGCGAACCGCGACTCGCGCGCTGCCTCTCGACCGCCGCGGCGCTCGGCGGCTGGGATGGCGGCGTCGCCGGCAGCGGCCAGGGCATCGCCGCCCACGCCTTCCGCGGTAGCTACATCGCCGTCATGGCGGAGGCGCATTTAGGCGCGGACCAGCGCCCGGTGGTCGACCGCCTTGTCGCCGCGGTCGATTGCGGTGCGCAGATCAATCCCGACATCGTCCGTCAGCAGATCGAGGGCGGGCTGATCTTCGGCATGGCGTCCGCACTCGGCGCCTCGACCGGCTTCACCCGCGGTCTCGCCGACGCGCGCGGGTTCGACACGATCGGCCTGCCAAGGCTCGCCGACACGCCCGACATCACCGTCGAGGTCATCCGCAGCGACGAAGCCCCCGGCGGCGTCGGCGAACTCGGCGTCCCCGCGGTCGCACCGGCGATCGCCAACGCGCTCTATGCGTCAACGGGCTTCCGCATCCGCAATTTGCCTTTAAGACCAGCGCCATGACCCTGCCCCCCGATCATCCCCCGATTCCGAAGCCCAAGATCGGCGTGTTGCTGATGAACCTCGGCACGCCCGATGGCCCCGATGCGAAATCGGTAAAGCGCTATCTCGGCGAGTTCCTGTCCGATTCGCGCGTCGTCGAAATCCCGCAGATCGCGTGGCAGCCGATCCTGCGCGGCATCATCCTCAACACGCGCCCGAAAAAGTCCGCGCACGCTTATTCGCAGGTCTGGCGCGAGGATGGCTCGCCGCTCGCCGCGATCACGCGGTTGCAGGCCGCCGCGTTGAAAGATTCGTTCGGGCCGGACGTGCTGGTCGACTGGGCGATGCGCTACGGCAATCCGTCGATGTCGGACCGGCTGACGGCGATGAAGGCGGCGGGCTGCGAACGCATCCTGCTCGCGCCGCTCTACCCGCAATATTGCGCAGCAACGACTGCGACGGCGAACGACAAGGCGTTCAAGCATCTCGCCGGTTTGCGCTGGCAGCCGGCGATCCGCACGCTGCCGCCTTACTATGACGACACGCTCTATATCGACGCGCTGACGGACTCGCTCGAAGAGGCGCTCTCCGCGCTCGATTTCACGCCCGACGCGATCGTGGCCAGCTTCCACGGGATGCCGAAGCGCACGTTGCAGCAGGGCGATCCGTATCACTGCCACTGCCAGAAGACCGCGCGGTTGCTCGGCGAGCGGATGGGGCGCGAGCTGACGATCGCGTTCCAGTCGCGGTTCGGGCCGCAGAAGTGGCTGGGGCCGGCAACCGACGAGACGCTCGTTGCGCTGGCCAAGGCGGGCAAGACCAAGGTGGCGATCTTCGCGCCGGGCTTCTCCGCCGATTGCCTGGAGACGCTGGAGGAATTGTCGATCCGAGGCCGCGAGAGCTTCGAGGAAGCCGGCGGCACGCACTTCGCCTATCTCCCCTGCCTCAACGACAGCCCGGTCGGCGTGGAAATGTTGCGCAGCATTTTGGCACGCGAGCTTGAAGGATGGGTGCGGGCTGGCTAGCTTTCGGCAAAACACTGAGGAGAGAGACTGATGGCACGCGTCGCAATTGTAACCGGTGGTACGCGCGGAATCGGCGAAGCGATCAGTCTCGCGCTACAGGACATGGGCCTGACCGTAGCGGCCACCTATGCCGGCAACGATGACCGCGCCCGCGAATTCACCGAGCGCACCGGGATCAAGGCGTACAAGTGGGACGTCGCCGACTACGACGCGTGCCAGGCCGGCTGCGCGCAGGTCGCCGCCGATCTGGGCGATGTCGATATCGTCGTGAACAACGCGGGCATCACCCGTGACGGCACCATCCTGAAGATGACATACCAGGATTGGAAAGAGGTGATGGACACCAATCTAGGCGGGTGTTTCAACATGGCCAAGGCCGTATTCCCCGGCATGCGCACGCGCAAATGGGGACGGATCGTCAACATCGGCTCGATCAACGGGCAGGCCGGGCAGTACGGCCAGGTGAACTATGCTGCGGCCAAGTCCGGCATCCACGGCTTTACGAAAGCGTTAGCGCAAGAGGGTGCGCGTGCGGGCGTAACCGTCAACGCAATCGCGCCTGGGTATATCGATACGGACATGGTGGCGGCAGTGCCGGCCGACGTGCTGGAGAAGATCGTCGCGAAGATCCCGGTCGGGCGGCTGGGCCAGGCGACCGAGATCGCCCGCGGTGTCGCGTTCCTGTGCTCGGAGGAGGGCGGGTTCGTCACCGGGTCGACGTTGAGCATCAATGGCGGGCAGCACATGTACTGACGGGCGCAGGCAGCACAAAGCGCAGCCGATGCCCGCGAGCAAAAGCGAAGCGGGCAGCGCCCGGCACGGCCGGCGGGTCGGTTCACCGAACCCGTCCGACGACGGCTTTGCCGGCGGCGCTGAATAGATGTCTACCGGATTACCAAGCACAGTATTGCTTGATCCTGGGGCTCCGCCTTCGCGGGGGAACGAGTAGCGCTGCTTACACCGAACGCCACAGCGTCCGCGGCGAGCAAGGAAGCCAACGAAGCGCTCGGCAACCTACTCCCTCTCCCCTCCGGGGAGAGGGTCGGGGTGAGGGGCTGTTCCAAGCGCAGCATTGCTTGGCTACCCCTCACCCAACCCTCTCCCCGGAGGGGAGAGGCTACCCCGGCTCAACCGACGCCCCAGCCCCAATCATCCGTCGCTGGCGCGCTCGATATCCGCACCCACCGCGCTCAGCTTCTCCTCAAGACGCTCATACCCACGGTCGAGGTGATACACCCGGCCCACAGACGTCTCGCCATCCGCCGCCAACCCCGCCAAGATCAAGCTCATCGAAGCCCGCAGGTCGGTCGCCATAACCTGCGCCCCGACCAGCTTGTCGACGCCGCGGACCATCGCGGTACGGCCATGGACCTGAATGTCCGCGCCCATTCGTGCCAGTTCGGGTACGTGCATGTAGCGGTTCTCGAAGATCGTCTCGGTCAGCATGCTGGCGCCGTCGGCCATACAAAGCATTGCCATAAATTGGGCCTGCATGTCGGTCGCGAACCCGGGGTACGGCGCGGTCGAGAGGGTCAGGGGTTGCAGCCCGCCGTCCGAGGCCACGCGCACGCCGTCCTTGGTCGGCGTCACCGACACGCCCGCCTCCACCAGGGCATCGATCGTCGCGCCCATATCCGGGATCGACACGCCGACCAGCTCCAGGTCGCCGCCGGTGATCGCCGCCGCGCACGCATAGCTGCCCGCCTCGATCCGGTCGGGCATCACCGCATAGGTCGCGCCGTGGAGCCGATCGCGGCCTTCGATCGTCAGCGTCTCGGTGCCGATCCCGTCGATCGACGCGCCCATCGCGACTAGGCAGTTGCACAGGTCGACGATCTCCGGCTCGCGCGCGGCGTTCTCGATCACCGACGTTCCCTTGGCGAGCACCGCCGCCATCACGACGTTCTCGGTCGCGCCGACCGACACGATCGGGAAGCGATAACGTCCGCCCGGCAGACGTCCGCCCGGCGCGATCGCCTTCACATAACCCGCCGCCATCTCGAGCTCGGCACCGATCGCCTCAAGTGCGCGCAGGTGGAGGTCGATCGGGCGATTGCCGATCGCACAGCCGCCCGGCAGCGACACCGTCGCCTCGCCACCGCGCCCAAGCAGCGGCCCGAGCACCAGGATCGATGCACGCATCTTCCGGACGATGTCGTACGGCGCCTCGGTCGAGGTGAGGTTTCCCGCGCGGATCGTCATCACCCGGCCGAAATCCTCCGGCCGCGTGCCCTGGATCGCGGTCGACGCGCCAAGCTGGTTGAGCAGGTGGCCGAAGCCGTCGACATCCGCCAGCCGCGGCAAATTACGCAGCGTCAGCGGCTCTTCGGTCAGCAGCGCGCACGGCATCAGCGTGAGCGCGGCGTTCTTCGCGCCGGAGATGGGCAAGCGCCCGGACAGGCGATTGCCGCCGCGAATGAGAATACGGTCCATCCCGGGTGTCTATCGCGGCTGGCGTTCTGCGCAAGGGCCGCGCATCGATCGGGCGACAGGCGGATGCTGGCCGGGGGTCGAGTCCCGCGTCGGGACCGGGCGCGCCATCCGAAGCGCTAACACACCCCGCTTGATCGACTTTAATGCGCGGAAATCCTAGCTTTGCTCTGTGGTTCTCGAACATTGGGGACCATTACAGAGTGCCGGACAGCTGCTTCGCCGACCGCGTCGGCGATCTCATCGACCTGTCGATGAACGAGAAGGCTGCGTTAGCGCGGTTGGAGGAGCGCCCGCGAGACTTGCGTCGCGGTGCCGTCCTCGTGCGCGAGAATGATCCGCAGGCCGAACTCTTCATCCTGCAGCGCGGCATGGCGATGAGTTATGTGCTGCTCGACGACGGCAGCCGCCAGATTCTCCGCTTTCTCTATGCCGGCGACATGCTGGCGGTCTCCGCGCTGGTCTACCGCGATTCGCCCGAGACGGTGGTCGCGCTGACCGACTGCACGGTGTGCTCATTCGATCGCTCGGCGATGACCGGGCTGGTCACCGATCATCCACGGCTGTCGGCGCTCATCATGGTCATGAACCAGATGGAGAAGGTCGCGCTGACCGACCGGCTCGCCGCGCTCGGCTAAGGCGCGGATCGCGGCGTTGCTACTTGAGATGCGTAACCGCCTCCGGATGCGCGATCGCGCTATGGGCAACAGCTTCACGCTCGGTCTGACGCAGGAGGAGATCGGCGACGCCACCGGCCTCACGGCGGTCCACGTCAACCGCATGCTGCGCCAGCTCGAAGAGGACGGCCTGATCCGCCGCGAGATGGGCCGCGTCACGCTGCTCAACGAGGTGCAACTGGCGCAGGCGGCGAACTACATCGACCGCTTCGAAGGGCTCGACCTGCGCTGGTTGCCGCCAGCGCGGTGAACCTCGATCCTACCCCGTCAGAGGGTAGGAGAGATCAGGTCAAGCCTTCTCCAGCGTGCACTGTAGCGGGTGCTGGTTCTGCTTGGCGAAATCCATCACCTGCGACACCTTGGTCTCCGCCACCTCGTAGCTGAACGTACCACACACCCCGACGCCCTTCTGGTGAACATGCAGCATCACGCGAGTCGCGGCCTCCATGTCCATGCGGAAGAAGCGCTGGAGACACAGCACGACGAATTCCATCGGCGTATAGTCGTCGTTGAGCATCAGCACGCGGTACGGCGTCGGCTGTTTGGTCTTCGCGCGCGTCTTGGTCGCGATGCCGGCGCCGGTACCGCCCCCGGTGCCATCATGGCCGTCCTCGCCATTATCGTCGCGGCGCTCGGCCATCTGCTCGCCCGTCCGCTGGGGAGTCGTCATTTCAGGGGTCAAAAGCATGCTGCCAAAATATGGCATGCCGGGGGGCAAGGGCAAGGGGGCGCCGGCACACGTCGCGCGAAAACCGCAAACGCAAAAGGGGCGACCGTCGCGTGACGGCCGCCCCTTTCGTAACGCACTGCCCGAAGGTGGCGCGCTGTCGACTTAGGCCGAGATCTTCATCTTGTCGGTCGCGACCGCAACGCGGTTCGAGATCGGCTGTGCGAACTCGCCGAACATCTTCAGCATCCGCTCGGTCGAGCGCGAGCCCTCGGCGATCATCGTGTCGAACGCGGTGCGCGCATAATCGCCCTGGAGCTTCATGAACTCGGTTGGCGACTTGGCGGCGGCGAGCGTCTTGGCGGCTTCGGTCGCGCTCTCGAACGAGGTCTTGGCGTAGTCGGCAGCTTCCTGGCCGAGCGCCTCGACGTTCTTCGCGGCGATCTTCGACGACTCGACGAGCGCCTCGACGTTGCCCTTGCCGAATGCGACGAAATCTTCCGCCATCTTCGCCGACTTCTCCATCGCGCCCTTGGCCTGCTCGTTGAATTCGGCAGTGTTCGCGCCGCTGAAGAGGGCCTTGGTCTTCTCGGTGATGCTCTGGATCGTGTCCATTATGGCGTCCTTTGTTTCGCTGGCAGGGATCCCCGTTGGCGCAACGGCCTGAATCGGGGCGGGAATGTCCGTGTGCGGCGATACAAAAGCAGCCGCGAGAGGTTGAGGTGCCGGCGTCTTGGCGATCGGCTCGAATGCCGGTTTCGCCGGCTTGGCGACGGTCCGAGGAGCCTTCGCGATGGCGGCAGGCTTCGAACCGGCCTTGGCCGTCCGTTTCACGATATCCACCATCCACGCACCTCTCTTCGGAGTTATGTCGCGGTCTTCATACACCAATTCTCGCGCCGCACAATAAAATTGTGCACTGCACCATGACGCGCACGTAAGGTGGCGCTATCGGCTCTTTACATACTCGCCCGGCGCCTCACCGAGCGCCTTCAGCGCCCCCTTGCCCGGCAGCCGCGCGCCGTCCGCCGCGACCGTCTCGACGCCAAGTGCACGCAACCATTCGACCCAGTCCGGCCACCAGCTACCCTTCGTCTCGGTCGCGCCGGCAACGAAGTCCTCGAGCGTCGTGTGCGCGCCCGGATTGGTCCAGTATTGATACTTCCCCGCAGCCGGCGGGTTGACCACGCCCGCGATATGCCCCGAGCCCGCGAGCACGAACTTCAGCGGCCCGGCAAACAAGTGCGTGAGTTTCCAGACGCTTTCGGCCGGCGCGATATGATCCTCGCGCCCCGCCTGGACATAGCTCGGCGTGGAGACCTTGGTGAGGTCGATCGGCGTACCGTCCACCGTCATCGTGCCGGTCACCAGCAAATTGTCGCGGTACAGGTCGGTCAGATAGCTCAGATGCCATTTCGCGGGCAGGTTGGTCGTGTCGCCGTTCCAGTGGAGCAAGTCGAACGGCACGTAATCCTGCCCCAGCAGGTAATTCTGCGTGACGTAGTTCCAAATCAGGTCGCGCCCGCGCAACAGGTTGAACGTCGTCGCCATGTAGCGCCCGTCGAGGAACCCCTCGGGCGACAGCGACGCGACCATCTTCAGCTGCTCGTCGTCGATGAAATGCTGCAGCTCGCCGGCCTGCGCGAAATCGACCTGCGCGGTAAAGAACGTCGCGCTAGCCACCTTCGCGGCCTCCCCCCGCGCCGCCAGCAGCGCCAGCGTCGCAGCCAGCGTCGTCCCCGCCACGCAATATCCGATCGTATGCACCGCCGGCACGTCGATCGCGGCGCGCACCGTGTCGATCGCCTCGACCTGCGCACCGACATAATCGTCCCAGACGACGTCCTTCATGCTCGAATCGGCGGATTTCCACGACACCATGAACACGGTGATGCCCTGTTCGACCGCCCAGCGGATGAAGCTCTTCTCCGGCGTCAGGTCGAGGATGTAGAACCGGTTGATCCACGGCGGAAAGATGACGAGCGGCGTCGCCAGCACGCTCTCGGTGGTCGGACTATACTGGATCAGCTCGTAGAGCGGCGTACGTTTCACCACCTTGCCCGGCGTCATCGCCAAGTTGCGCCCGAGCTCGAACGCGCCGTCGGGCGTGTGCGTCACCTGCCCGCGGGCAAGATCCGCCATCATGTTCTGCAAGCCCTTCAGCAGATTCTCGCCGCGGGTCTCGATCGTCTTCTCGATCACCTGCGGGTTGGTCAGCGCGAAATTGGTCGGGCTCATCGCATCGACGAACCCCTTGGTCGCGAACCGCAACTGCTCCTTCTGCTTGGGGTCGAGCCCGTCCACCGCCTCGACGCCGCGGAGCATGTGGTCGCCGATCAGTTCGTAGCTCTGGCGGATCAGGTCGAACACGGGCTCCCGCCACTGCGGCGCCTTGAAGCGCTTATCGGTTATCGGCGCGGGTCCGGGCGCCTTGGTTGGATCGAGGAAGCGCTGCCACAGCGTCAGGCTCTCGGTCCAGAAGTCGCGGGCGCGCTCCAGGGTGGCGGGATCGGTGAAGCCGGGGATTGCGGGGAGGCCGTCAGGCTTAGCCTGCATCGCGGCGAGGCCCTGCTCCATCATCAACTGCTGCGCGCGGCCCATCACCCAGGTCCAGTGCTGGAGATCGGGAAGGGTCGGGGCGTCGGAAGGCGTATCGGCCATGGCATCCTCTGCTTTTTCGGTTGCTTAACGCAGTCGCGCGGCTAGCGGAAGCTAACTGCCCTGTACGACGTACCGTCACGATTCCCGTCTGCCGCGATTCTGTCGTCTGCGACGAGCCCGTCATCTGCCCTGACTCCGTCCCTCACCAACCCCACCCCCCGTCACCCCAGCGAAAGCTGGGGTATCCCCGTTGTCGAAGGGTGCGACCCGAACCGGGATACCCCAGCTTTCGCTGGGGTGACGGAAGTTGGGTGACGGAAGTTGGGTGACGAGGGTTGGTGGCGACGAGGGTTGATGGTGACCGGGGTTGGTGGTGACGGGGTTGGTGGTGACGGGGTTGGTGGTGACGGGGATCAGGCGACGGGGGTTGAGCGCGACGGCGGTCGGTGGTGACGGGCATGACGCGATGACGGACGTCACGGCCGTCTCAGCGTGACGGTCGCAACGCCGCGACGGGGTTGGTCACGGTAGCGACTACGGGGGATGACGACAGCTTCGATGCCCGGAATGACGGAGTGGGTGACGCTTCCCCTTACCTGCGGTACAGCACCTGCTCCTCCAGCTTGAGGCTGATCATGTCCGAAGATTTCTACCGCATCAAACGCCTGCCCCCTTATGTCATCGCCGAAGTGAACGCGATGCGGGCGGCGGCGCGCGCGGGCGGGGAGGACATCATCGATCTCGGCATGGGCAATCCCGACCTGCCGCCGCCCGAGCACGTCATCGAGAAGCTCGTCGAAGTCGCACGCAAACCCGGTGCGCACGGCTATTCGCAGTCGAAGGGCATTCCCGGCCTGCGGAAAGCCCAGGCGAATTACTACGGCCGGCGGTTCGGCGTCGACGTCGATCCCGAGACCGAGGTCGTCGTCACGATGGGCTCGAAGGAGGGCCTCGCGAGTCTGGCCACCGCCATCACCGCGCCCGGCGACGTCGTGCTCGCGCCCAACCCGTCCTATCCGATCCACACGTTCGGCTTCATCATCGCCGGCGCGACGATCCGCGCGGTGCCGACGACCCCCGACGAGGCGTATTTCGAAAGCCTCGAGCGCGCGATGGCGTTCACCGTCCCGCGCCCGTCGATCCTGGTCGTCAACTATCCGTCCAACCCGACGGCAGAGGCGGTCGATCTTGCCTTCTACGAGCGCCTCGTCGCGTGGGCGAAGGAGAACCAGGTCTGGATCATCTCCGACCTCGCCTATTCGGAGCTGTATTACGACGGCAACCCGACCCCCTCGATCCTGCAGGTGCCGGGCGCGAAGGAAATCGCGATCGAGTTCACGTCGCTCAGCAAGACCTATTCGATGGCAGGCTGGCGGATCGGCTTCGCGGTCGGCAACAAGACGCTGATCGCTGCAATGTCGCGCGTGAAGTCGTACCTCGACTACGGCGCATTCACGCCGATCCAGGCTGCCGCCTGTGCCGCATTGAACGGTCCGCAGGACATCGTCGAGCGCAATCGCCTACTGTATCACAAGCGCCGCGACGTCATGGTCGAGAGCTTCGGCCGGGCCGGCTGGGACATTCCCTCCCCTCGCGCGTCGATGTTCGCCTGGGCGCCATTGCCGCCCGCGCTCGCGCATTTAGGTAGCCTTGAGTTCACCAAACAATTGCTGACTCACGCGCACGTCGCCGTTGCTCCAGGCGTGGGCTACGGCGAAAACGGCGAGGGCTATGTGAGGATCGCGATGGTCGAGAACGAACAGCGGCTCCGCCAGGCGGCGCGCAACGTGAAGAAATATCTCCAGTCGATGGGCGTCAACACGCCCGCGCGTGGCGCCGGCTAACCCGCCAGCGTGGATATCAATCCGTTATATTCGGTGGCCGGCGTGCTCGTCGGCCTCATCGTCGGGCTGACGGGTGTCGGCGGCGGGTCGCTGATGACGCCGCTGCTGGTGCTCGTCTTCGGCTTCCACCCCGCCACCGCGGTCGGTACCGACCTGCTCTACGCGTCCGCGACCAAGACGGTCGGGACGACGGTGCATGGCTGGCGCGGCACGGTCGACTGGAAGGTCGTACGTCGGCTCGCGACCGGCAGCGTCCCCGCCGCGATCGCGACGTTGCTCGTGCTCAACCATCTCGGCGAGAAATCGTCCGACACCGGCCACGCGATCACCGTGGTGCTTGGCGTCACGCTGATCCTGTCGGCAGTCGCGACCTTCTTCCGCGGTAAGATCGTCGCGTGGCTTACCCCGCGGATCGGCACGGTCGGCGGCGAGCGGCAGGCGATGCTGACGATCCTGCTCGGCGCAGTCCTCGGCGTGCTCGTCTCGCTCACCTCGGTCGGCGCTGGCGCGCTGGGCATGACCGCGTTGTTGATCCTGTACCCGACGCTGCCGATCAACCGGCTGGTCGGATCGGACATCGCCCACGCGGTGCCGCTGACGCTGCTCGGCGGGATCGGTCACTGGATCCTCGGCTCGGTCGACGTCGACCTGCTCGTGTCGCTGCTGATCGGGTCGATACCGGGCATCATCGTCGGCAGCCTGATCGCGACGCGCGTCTCCGACCGGGTGCTGGTCCCAGTACTCGCGACCGTGCTGGCGTTGATCGGCGTGAAGCTGATCTTCTGACATGCGGCCGGGGTTCGCCTTCTCGACTAGGTTCCGCGTCCGCTATGCCGAGATCGACGGACAGCGCATCGTCTTCAACTCGCGCTATCTCGAATATGCCGACGTCGCGGTCACCGAGTTCTGGGAATGGACCGGGATCGCCGAGGCGCTGCCCGATGTCTGGCCGACCACCGAGTTCAACGTCCGCCGGACCGAGATCGACTACCTCAAGCCGTTCCGCCTTGGGGATACGGTCGAGGCGTTCGTGCGGATCGAGAAGATCGGCACGACGAGCCTGACGAAGCGGTTCGAACTTGCACATGCGGAGACGGGGGAATTGCACACGGTGATCACGATGGTCAGCGTGCACGTCGACCTGGAGACCGGCCGCCCGGTGGCACTCCCAAATGCGATCCGCACGGTGCTGGAAGCGCTACCTACCCGCTAACGCAACACCCCCCCCTCCCTGGAAGGGAGGGGTAGGGGGTGGGTCGGCCCGTTGGCGAGCAATAGCACCAGCCCCAAGCCGACCCACCCCCAGCCCCTCCCTTCCAGGGAGGGGAGCAGAAGGAGGCCTACTCCCCCGCCTGAGCTTCGGCCTCTACCCCATCCCCAGCGACCTCGCCCGGAAGCGCCCAGATCAGGTCCCCCTTTCCCAGCACGCGCCCGTCATGCGACCGCACCGACACCGGCTGCAACGGCCGCCGATCGCGCGCGTCGACCAAGATCGGGAACGCCGGCACGCACGTCTCCCACCGCTCGCCCCATTGCCGCAGCGCGATCATCGTCGGCAGCAATGCGAAACCCTTGTCGGTCAGACCGTAGGCGATCTTGCGTCGATCCTCCGGGATAGGTTGCCGCTCCAGGATCCCGTGCTCGACCAGCCGCGCCAGCCGGTTCGCGAGGATATTGCGCGCAATGCCCAGCTCCGACTGGAACTCCTCGAAATGATGCAGACCATTGAACGACGCGCGCAGGATCAGGAACGACCAGCGCTCGCCCATCGCCTCCAGCGCGGCGGGCAGGCTGCATTCGAGCAGGGGTTCGCGCAATTTTCCCACGGCGTCTTCCTTATTGGACAGCAACGGTACCGCATAAAAGGCCGAAGCGAAATGGTCCTCCGATTTCAGTTGCAACTCGCAACTAATCGGAATAGGTCTCGATTAGAAACCTTTTAGGAGTCTACCGATGTCCGTCATCACCCGCGCCCTTCTGACCGCCGTTCCCGCCCTGACGACGGGGTTCGCCACACTGGTCGCGACACCGGCATCGGCCCAGACCCCCATCAATTATTATGTAGCCGTCCCTGCCGCCGCGCCCACTTCCACCCGGCTGATCACCAACGGCACGCCGTGGCGCTGGGAGAATGCGGCATTCGTCTCCAGCAAGGCACCGCAGCGCGACGTGATCCTCTGCGCCGCGGTCGCCAAGCGCGTCGGGCCGCTCGCCAGTTTCACGGTCGCGGGCAAGGCCTATGACGCCGACGCGCTCGCCACGTGCAACAACCACGCGAAATAACGAGGAATTTGTTGCAATGCATCGCAACCCGGCCCCATCTATAAGCCGTGTTGCGCCAATATGAACTGGTCGATCGCGTCCTCGACTACGATCCCGATGCCGATGAGGCGCTGCTGAACCGCGCCTATGTCTTCTCGATGCAGGCGCACGGGTCGCAGAAGCGCGCGAGCGGCGATCCGTATTTCAGCCATCCGATCGAGGTGGCCGGGATCCTGACCGACCTCCATCTCGATGCCGAGACGATCGCCACCGCGATCCTCCACGACACGATCGAGGACACGGTCGCCACGCCCGAGGAGATCGAGCGACTGTTCGGCGCCTCGGTCGCGCGTCTCGTCGACGGCGTGACGAAGCTCAGCAAGATCGAGGCGCAGACCGAGAACGAGCGCGCGGCGGAGAACCTGCGCAAATTCCTCCTCGCGATGTCGGACGACATCCGCGTGTTGCTGGTCAAGCTCGCCGACCGGCTGCACAACATGCGGACCCTCCACCATATCGCCAAGCCCGAGAAGCGCCGTCGCATCGCCAAGGAGACGATGGACATCTACGCGCCGCTCGCGGAGCGGATCGGCATGTACGAGTTCATGCGCGAGATGCAGTCGCTGGCGTTCGAACAGCTCGAACCCGAAGCGTCCGAATCGATCAACCGCCGCCTCGAACAGCTGAAGAAGGGCGATGGCGACCGGATCGCCAAGATCGCCTCCGGCCTCAAGCTGGTCCTGTCGCGCGCCGGCGTCGAAGCGGAAATCTCGGGGCGCGAGAAGCATCCCTATTCGATCTTCCGGAAGATGTCGGAGCGCCACATCAGCTTCGAACAGCTGTCCGACGTCATGGCGTTCCGCGCGATCGTGCCGACCGAGGAGGATTGCTACCGCGTGCTCGGGATCATCCACCAGCGCTGGCCGATGGTGCCGGGCCGGTTCAAGGATTACATCTCGACGCCCAAGCGCAACGGCTATCGCTCGTTGCACACCTCGGTGATCCACGCCGACAGCGCGCGGATCGAGATCCAGATCCGTACCGCCGACATGCACGCACAGGCCGAGTTCGGGCTGGCGGCGCACTGGGCGTACAAGCAACAGATCAACGGCAGCGACCGGCAGGTCAGCTGGATCCGCGACTTGGTCGAGATCCTCGACACCGCCGAGAGCCCGGAAGAACTGCTCGAACACACGCGGATGGCGATGTACACCGATCGCATCTTCGCGTTCACGCCGAAGGGCGAACTGATCCAGCTGCCCAAGGGCGCGACCTCGATCGACTTTGCGTATGCGGTGCACACCGATCTCGGCGACCAGGCGGTCGGCGCGAAGGTCAACGGTCGCGTCGTGCCGCTGTCGACGGTGATCGAGAATGGCGACCAAGTGCAGATCCTGCGCTCGAAGGGCCAGTCGCCGCAGCCGCAATGGCTCAACGTCGCGACCACTGGCAAGGCGCTCGCCGCGATCCGCCGGCACCTGCGCCAGAAGGAGCGCGTCGAGCAGATAGCGCTCGGCCGCACGCTGTACGACGACATCGTCACCCGCCTGCCCGCGCAGATCGGCACCGATGCGCTTAGCCACGCGCTGAAGCGGCTGAAGCTGCCCGACGATTCGTCGCTGATGGTCGCGATCGCGCGGCGGACGCTGTCCGATGCTGCTGTAATGGAGGCGCTGATGCCGGGTTCGGCCGGCGCCGACGTCACGCATGCGCTGGCGCCGCAATCGAGCGCGATCTCGATCAAGGGCCTGACCCCCGGAGTCGCCTACGACTTGGCGACGTGCTGCCATCCCGTGCCGGGCGACCGGATCGTCGGCTTGCGTCGGCCCGATGCGGGGATCGAGGTCCACGCGATCGACTGCCGCGTGCTGGGAGAGCTCGCCGAGCGTTCCGAGAACGAGACCGACTGGGTCGACGTCGCCTGGGGTGATGAGACCGAGGGCGCCGTCGCACGCATATCGGTGATGGTGAAGAACGAGCCCGGCTCGCTCGGTATCGTCTCGTCGATCATCGGCGGGCACAAGGCGAACATCATCAACCTGCGGCTCGATACGCGCGACAAGAGCTTCCACACCAACGAGATCGACGTCGAGGTCCACGACGTGCAGCAGCTGATGCGGCTGATGGCGGGCCTGCGCGCGGCGGATGCGGTGCATACCGTGGAGCGGGTCTAGAAACATCCGACGATGACGGCGGGCGCGACGGACGCTAGACGGGGCAGATGAACCGTCCGTCCCTTTCGATCGTCGTCCCCTGCTATAACGAGGCGGCGTGCCTCGACATCCTGCACGCACGCATTTCCGGCGCGGCAAAGGTCGCGGTCGGGGACGATTACGAAATTGTCCTGATCAACGACGGCTCGCGCGACGACAGCTGGCCGGTGATGCAGCGCCTCGCCGCCGCCGATCCGCGGCTGGTCGCGATCAATTTGTCCCGCAACCACGGCCACCAGCTGGCGCTGACCGCCGGGCTCGATCTCTGCGCCGGCGAGCAGATCCTGATCATCGACGCGGACCTCCAGGATCCACCCGAACTCCTGTCCGACATGCGCGCGGCGATGGCGGCGAGCCAAGCGGACGTCGTCTACGCCGTCCGCCGCCAGCGGGCGGGCGAGACGGTGTTCAAGAAAGCCACCGCTGCCGCCTTCTATCGCCTGCTAACCCGGATGACCGAAACGCCGATCCCGCTCGACACCGGCGACTTCCGCCTGATGAGCCGACGCGCGCTGGATGCGTTCCTGTCGCTCCCCGAACAAGCACGCTTCATCCGCGGCATGGTCGCCTGGATCGGCTTCAAGCAGGTCCCCTTTCCCTACGACCGCGCGGAGCGATTGGCGGGCGAGACGAGCTACCCGCTGGCGAAGATGATCCGACTCGCGTTCGACGCAGTCACCGGCTTCTCGACCGCGCCGTTGCGCTTCGCCAGTCACGCCGGGCTCGCGCTGACCGGCGTGTCGCTGCTGCTGTTCGTCTATATCGCGATTGGTTGGCTATCGGGGAGCGCGGTGCAGGGCTGGACCTCGACGATGCTCGTCACCGTGTTCCTCGGCGCGGTGCAGATGTTCGTGCTGGGGATGATCGGCGAGTATCTCGGACGACTGTACGTCGAGTCGAAACGCCGGCCGCTGTATATCGTCGCCGACGTTGCGGGGCCGATCCAGGGCAAGGCGACCTTGGGGTTTCGTGCGGAACCGGTGGACGTGGTGCGGTTGCCTAACGCGTCCCTTCCCTCCCACCCCGAATAACGAACGCGCCTGCCGATCACAACACCACCCCGGCGAAGGCCGGGGCTCAGTTGGCAAGGTCGCAGTGACGAAGCGCGCCCGACGTCAGCAACGTTCCCCAACTGGGCCCCGGCCTTCGCCGGGGTGGTGGTTGGAGATGCGCCTAAGATCCCCCCTCCGTTCGTGCTGAGCGAAGTCGAAGCACCTGCGCGCGAGGCCTGCCCTTCGACTTCGCTCAGGACGAACGGGTTAGGGAACGGGGAAGATCACGAGGCAGGCTTACCGCGGCACCGCCAGCGTCACGATCGAAACCCCCGGCGTCATCGGCACACGCCCGACCAGATGCCGCTCAAGCCGGAAGATCTTCTCGAACAGCGCATTCACCAGCTTCGGCGGTGGCGAATCATCGCTGTCGTCGCGCCCCGTCATCCGCCCGGCAATCCGCGCCGCCGCCGCCAGCGGGAACAGCAGCGAGTTGAAATACCCCAGCTTCTCCGGCTTCAACCCGGCAGTCTCGATCGCCGACTGCAACGTCGCCTTCGAATACCGGCGATGGTGATGGTTCACGACGTCGTGCGCGCTCCACAGCCACGCATGCGCCGGGACCGCGATCAGGATCTTGCCCCCCGGAGCAAGGCAATCGGCCATAGCCTTCAACGCCGCGACGTCGTCCTCGATATGCTCGACCACATCGAGCACCGCGATCAGATCGTAGTGCGCGCGGGGTACGCCGGGGAGTTCGGGCAAGGGGGCCGCGCCGACCGGCTTGCCGAGCCGCTCGCTGGCGATCTCTCGCGCGGCCGGGTCGATCTCGATCGCATCGATCTCGCCGAACTCCGCCAGCATCGGCAAATTATGCCCGGTACCGCAGCCGATCTCGAGGATCTTCGCATCCTTCGGCAAAGCGCCGTAGCGTGTCAGGTAATCCGCCAGGATGTCGCGGCGGGCGCGGTACCACCAGTGGGTGGAATCATGCGCGGCCATCCGGTCGTAGACGATGCGGTCCATTAAGTGTCGGCCCTGCGGTTGAAATTCATGTCAGTTGAAAACCCAAAAACGGTTGAGCACGAACGTCACGATCGCGGCAAGAAAGACGGCGGGGATCAGCGGGATCCAAGGATGCAGATGGAGCAGCGCGGTACCGATCCAGGTGATGACCGCATTGAGCGCGAGCCCCGAGCCCTGGACGATCACGAACTTCACATGCCGCCCCGCCCCCGGTTCTTTCGCATGCCCCTTGAAGCTCCAGCGGCTGTGCAGGAAGAACCCGACCACCACCGCGACGGCAAACGCGAACGGCACCGCCGCCACCGCCTGGCGTGGTGGAAACGCGTACGCGGTCAGCGGCAGGTAGACGAGCGAATACACGACGCTGGAAATCCCGCCGGCGATGCCGAAGCGCACGAGCTGGCCGAGCACGCCGCTCGCCCGCATCTGCTCCACCTGTCGCCAAATCGCCTGCATGCCCGCCTTGTTCTTTACCCGCACCGCGATAGAGCGGCCGCGAAGACAAGCCCGCGCATCTAGAGCGCGTGCGGGCCGGAGGAAAGCGTTTTGGATCAGGCACCACTTCAGCGGCGGACGTTGCTGGACGAACTCGATCGGCATTGGATCGCGCTGACGCTGCTCGCCTGGGTGGCGGTGGCGGCGTGGTCGATGGTCGATCGCTGGGGCCAGATCCGCTGGCTGTCGCTCGGCGATACCGATGACAACATGCGCCTGATGCAGGTCCGTGCGCTGCTCGACGGGCAGGGCTGGTACGATCTGCGCAACTACCGGATGAACCCGCCGGTCGGGTTCGACATCCACTGGAGCCGGATCGTCGACCTGCCGATCGCCGGGCTGATCCTGTTCTTCCGGCTGTTCACCAGCAACAGCTGGGCGGAGCGGCTGGCGTGCGGGATCGCGCCGTTGCTGCCGCTGTCGATCGCGATGCTCGGCATCGGCGCGACCGTGCGACGGCTGATCAGCCCTTACGCTTGGCCGTTGGCGGTGGTGTTCATGGTTGGTGCGACCGGCACGATGCTGATGTTCATGCCCGAGCGGATCGATCATCATGGCTGGCAGCTCGCCATGCTGAGCCTCACGGTGGCGGGGCTGTGCGATGCGAACGGGCGTCGTGGCGGTGCGATGGTCGGGATCGCGAGCGCGGTGTCGCTGTCGATCGGGCTCGAACTGTTGCCGTATGCGGCGATGGCAGGGGCGATCATCGCGCTGCGTTGGGTATGGGATCGGTCGGAGGCCGATCGGCTGTCGATCTATGCGCTGACGCTGGGTGGCGGCAGCACGCTCGGGTTCGCACTGTTCGCGTCGAACGCCAACCAGGCGATGCGCTGCGATGCGCTGACGCCGGTGTGGTTGAGCGTGATGATCGCGGCGGGGATGCTGCTGTTCCTGCTCGCGCGGTTCGGACCGGCGTCGCGAGGAATGCGACTGGTGCTCGCGGTCGCGGCCGGGGCGGCGATCGTCGCCGGCTTTGCCCTCGTCTTCCCGCAGTGCCTGGGCCGACCCGAGGGCATCTCACCCGAGCTGCAGCGCAACTGGCTGAACAATGTCCGCGAGGCCAAGCCGATCTACAAGCATAGTTTCCGCGTCGGGTTCGCGCTGGCGACGCTGCCGATCATCGGCTTGATCGGGGCGGCGATCGCAGCCTGGCGTGCGCGTCGTGATCCGAGCGCGGTCGGTTGGGCGGCGGTCGCTCTGTTCACCGCCTTCGCCTGCGCGATGCTGTTGTGGCAGGTCCGCGCCGGACCCGCCGCGCAGATGCTGGCGATCCCGGGAGCGACCGCGCTGGCCTGGCTGATCATCCCGCGGTTGCTCGGCAACCAATCGGTGCTGGTGCGCGTGCTGGGCACGGCTGCTGCGTTCCTGATCGTCTCGGGCATGTTCGCCGGGATGGTGCTCAAATACCTGCCGATCGACCGGCCGAAGCCGTATGAAAAACGCGTCAACATGGCGACCGGCGACTGCCTGCGCACGACGGTGCTGCTCGCGCTGAACAAATATCCCGCGCAAACGATCTTCACCTTCGTCGACATGGGACCGCGGCTCATCACGATCACGCATCACGACGCGATTGCGGGCCCGTATCACCGCAACGGCGACGCGATCCTCGACGTCCAGCATGCGTTCGGGCGGTCTGCGGACGAAGCCCATGCGATCATCAAGCGCCACGGCGCGACGATGCTGCTGCTGTGTCCGAACGCGGCGGAATCGACCAACTACAAAGCGCGCAGTCCGAAGGGGTTCTATTCCGAGCTGGCGAAGAACGAGGTGCCGACGTGGCTGACCCCGCTACCGCTGCCCGCGAGGTCTCCGCTACGGTTGTTCAAGGTGGATTGAACCACACCGCCGTCATCCCCGCGGAGGCGGGGATGACGGCTAATATTCTGGGGTTCAGCGCAGCACGACCGACAGGCCGTCGAGGACGAACTGCACCGCCAGCGCAGCCAGCAGCACGCCGAGCAATCGCGTGATCACGGCCTCGATCTTCGCGCCGAGAATCCGCATGATCGGCCCCGCCGCGAGCAGTGCGACGAGCGTCAGCAGCAGGATCGTCACCATCGCGCCCAGCACCACCAGCGAGCGCTCGATCCCGCTGTTGCGGCTCATCAACAGCATCACCGACGCGATCGAGCCTGGGCCGGCGATCATCGGCATCGCCATCGGGAAGATCGAGACGTCCTCCACCTCGGGATCGCTCGCCACCTTGGCGGCACGGTCCTCGCGGCGTTCGGTGCGCTTTTCGAACACCATTTCGAGCGCGATCAAGAACAGCATGATGCCGCCGGCGATCCGGAAGCTGGCCAGACTGATCCCGAGCCCCTTGAGCAACGCCTCGCCGAACAGCGCGAACACGAACAGGATCAGCGCGGATACGCCGACCGCGCGGATCGCCATCGCCCGCTTTTGGAGCGGCGAGGCGCTCGCCGACAGCCCGGCATAGATCGGCGCGCAGCCGGGTGGATCGATGACCACGAAGAAGGTGATCAGCGAGGAGATATAGAGTTCGATCACAGGCTCGACTCCTCGATCGCGACGCCTTCGCGGCGACCTGCCGAGACCAAGGTGTTGCGGAGCAGGCAGGCGATGGTCATCGGCCCGACACCCCCCGGCACCGGCGTGATCGCACCCGCCACCTCGACCGCGCTGGCGAAATCGACGTCGCCGACAAGGCCGGCATCGGTGCGGTTGATGCCGACGTCGATGACGGTCGCGCCGGGCTTGAGCCAGTCGCCCTTGATCATCTGCGGGATGCCGACCGCCGCGACGACGATGTCCGCGCGACCAATGTGCGCGGGAACGTCTTTGGTGCGGCTATGCACGACGGTCACGGTGCAGCTCTCACGGAGCAGCAACTGCGCCATCGGCTTGCCGACGATGTTCGAGCGGCCGACGACGACCGCCTCGAGCCCGCTCAAGCTCGGCAACACGCTCTTCAACAGCATGACGCAGCCGAACGGCGTGCAGGGGACGAACCCCGGCAACCCGGTTGCGAGCCGCCCCGCGTTGATCGGATGGAACCCATCGACGTCCTTGTCCGGGTCGATCGCCGAGATGACCGCCTGCTCGTCGATATGCTTTGGCAGAGGCAACTGGACCAGAATGCCGTCGATCGTCGGATCGGCGTTGAGCGTAGCGACCAGCGCAAGCAGCTCTTCGGCTGGCACGTCGGCAGGGAGCCGGTGCTCGATGCTTTCCATCCCGGCTTCGCGCGTCGCCTTGCCCTTCGAGCGGACATAGACGTTGGAGGCGGGATCCTCGCCGACCAGCACCACAGCCAAGCCTGGCGAGCGGCCTGCCTGTGCACGAAAGGCGGTGACGCCGTCTGCGATACGGGCCCGGAGGCCGGCGGCGAAGGCCTTGCCGTCGATGATGGTCGCGCTCATGCCCGCGGCCCATAGAGCGCGGACGCGATTTCCGCCAGCGTAGTGGCGTCGCCGGCAATGTGCAGACGCTTCAGGCGAGCGGTTTCGCCGGCGACGATCGTCACGGCACGCTTGGGTACGCCGAAGGTTTTCGCGACGAGCGCCACCAACCCAGCATTCGCGGCACCGTCCACCGGCGCCGCCGCCAACCTCGCGACGAAATGCTCTTCAGTCCCGGCGGTCAGCGCATCGCGACCCCCACGCGGCGTTACCCGAACGGCGATCGCCAAGCCGTCAGCCAGCGCTCGCCAAGCGGCCTTCTCGCTCAATAGGTCGCGACGAGATAATTCTGCGCGATGTTCGGAATGACGATGTTGCTGAGGATGTAGAGGATCAGCAGCACGACCAGCGGCGACAGGTCGAGCGCGCCGAAATCGGGAAGCACGCGGCGGATCGGGCGATACATCGGCTCG
The DNA here is from genome assembly GCF_001421745.1 of Sphingomonas sp. Leaf230. Classification (GTDB taxonomy): domain Bacteria; phylum Pseudomonadota; class Alphaproteobacteria; order Sphingomonadales; family Sphingomonadaceae; genus Sphingomonas. The sequence continues at coordinate 128,642 of NZ_LMKW01000013.1, forward strand.
GTCATCCGCTGCAGCGCGGTCCACACGGTGCGGACGAAATCGCTGTGCGTATTAATGACGTTGAACGCGATCAGCCACGACAGGATCGCCTGCACGACGATGATCCACCAGATGACGGTGAGCAGCAACTGGACGATCTGAAGAAGGGCGATCAAGGCAAGGGTCTCCGCTGGTGTATTGCCGATATAAGGGGGCGGGGGGAGAACGAGAAGCCCCGTGGTGTCGCTGGCCTGCGCGCGACGATTTGAGCAGCACCCTTGCCCTCAAGTCTCCGTCATCCTGGGCTTGCCCCAGGATCCAGAGCCGCAAACGTTACCCTGTGTGGCTCTGGGTCCTGACTTTCGTCAGGATGACGGGCGTGGGAGGTACCCCCTTTACCGCGAGCGCCCGTTGGCGCTCACCAGCGTCCCGGCCCCCTGCTTGGTGAAGATCTCCAGCAGCATCGCGTGGGGCACGCGGCCGTCGATGATCACCGCGGCATCGACGCCCGATTCGACCGCCGCGACACAGGTGTCGAGCTTCGGGATCATGCCACCGGTCACCGTGCCATCGGCGCGCAGTTCGGCGATCCGCGCAGGGTCGAGGTCGGTCAGCAGTTCGCCTTCCTTGTCGAGCACGCCGACGATGTCGGTCAGCAGGAAAAACCGCGCCGCGCCCATCGCAGCCGCAATCGCGCCCGCCATCGTGTCGGCGTTGATGTTGTAGGTGTGGCCGTCCGCACCGATGCCGATCGGTGCGATCACCGGGATGATGTCGGCGGCGATCAGCGTGTCGAGGATCGTCCGGTCGACCGCGATCGGTTCGCCGACGAAGCCGAGATCGACGTGCCGCTCGATCCCCTGAAGCTTGTCGGGCTCGCGGCCGTGGCCGACTTTCTGCGCGAGGACGAGGCCTGCGTCCTTGCCCGAAATGCCGACCGCGCGGCCGCCCGCCTGGCCGATCCAGCCGACGATTTCCTTGTTGATCGAGCCCGCCAGGACCATCTCGGCGATCTGCGCGGTCTCCGCATCGGTGACGCGCAGGCCGTCGACGAAGCGCGACTCGACGCCGAGCCGCTTCAACATCGCGCCGATCTGCGGGCCGCCGCCGTGAACCACGACCGGGTTGATGCCGACTGCCTTGAGCAGCACCATGTCCTCGGCAAAATCGCGCTGCAATTCCGGATCGCCCATCGCGTGGCCGCCGTATTTCACGACGAACGTCTTGCCGGCGTAGCGCTGCAGATACGGCAGCGCCTCGGTGAGCGTTTCCGCCTTGGCGAGCAGGGCGGGATCGGGCGTGTGATCGGTCAACTAAACTTCCGTTCGTCTCGAGTAGCCATCGAGCACTTGTCGAGATGGCGTATCGAGAGACCTGTACCTCGATACGAGCCCTCGACAGGCTCGGTCTCTACTCGGCACGAACGGAAAAATCTAACATTATGCCCGGTCCAGCCGCCGTCCCAGCTTCACGAAGAAGGTGATCATGAACGGCACCAGCACGATCGACAGTATGACCTTGGTCAGCATCTGCCCTTCCATCAACGCGATGATCGGCCGCTCCCCCAGGAACGAGATGGTGATGAACAAAATCGTGTCGATGATCTGCGAGATGATGCTCGCGATCATACCCCGGAGCCACACCAGCTTGCCCTCACCGCTGCCGACCTGTCCCGACAGCTTCGAGAAGATCAGCACGTTGAGCGTCTGCGAGATACCGTAGGAGATCAGCCCGGCGATCATCATCCGCGAGCTCTGGCCGACCACGACCGGAAACGCGTTGACCGCGGGCGGGTACATTCCCGGATCGTGCGGCAGCGCCAGCACCAGGTGGATCAGCGCCGCCGACACCAGCAGCGGAATGAACCCGAGCCGGACCAGAAACGTCGCGGTCTTCTGGCCGTGCAGCTCGGCGATCGCGCTGCTCAGCACCACCAGCAGCAGGAAACCGAAGATCCCCGCCTCGACCGCGAGCGGGCCGAGCGCGACCTGCTTCACCCCCAGCACGCCGGCGATGCACACCATGCCGCCGTACAAAACGGAAAAAACGAAGAGCGAACGCGGAAACGCGGGAAGAGGCTGATCCATCGCCGGGGACGCTAGCGAAATCGCGCGCGCCGTCAAATGACTAGCGACGACGCCGCTCGCGTGTCATGTCGGTCGCTTGCGCGGCCGGGGGGCGGCGCGTGTCAGTCAAAAATGCAGGGCGTCCATGGAAAGACTAGTCATCGGTTTGGCGGGCATCGCCGTCATCCTGGGCATCGCCGTGCTGTTGTCGAGCGACCGCCGTGCGATCCGCTTGCGTATCGTCGGCGCCGCGTTCGCGTTGCAGGCCGGGATCGCCGTCCTCGTGCTGTATTCGAGCTTCGGCAAGGTCGTGCTCGGCGAGATGTCCGGCGGGGTCGCCAACCTGCTCGGCTATTCGCAGAAGGGCACCGAATTCCTGTTTGGCAAGATGGCGACCCCCGAAATCGGCGGACAGAGCTTCGCGATCGCCGCGCTGCCGGTGATCATCTTCTTCGCCAGCCTCGTCTCGATCCTCTATTATCTCGGCATCATGCAGTTCGTGGTGCGCTGGGTCGGCGGCGGGATCGAGAAGGTCATCGGCGTCTCGAAGGTCGAATCGCTGTGCGCGGCGGCGAACATCTTCGTCGGCCAGAGCGAATCGCCGCTCGTCATCCGGCCCTATCTCGCGGGCCTTACCCCAGCGCAGCTCTTCACCGTGATGACCAGCGGCATGGCCGGCGTCGCGGGCACCATCCTCGCAGCGTATGCGTCGATGGGCATCCGCATCGATTATCTGCTCGCGGCAAGCTTCATGGCCGCGCCGGGCGGCATCCTGATGGCCAAGATCATCATGCCCGACCGCGTCACGCCGCCGGAAGGCGAACTCGCACTCGGCGATCTGCCGGGTGAATCGTCGGCGGGCGAACCGATGCCGCAAGCCACGCACGACGAGGAAAAGCCCGCCAATCTGATCATGGCCGCCGCCCAGGGCGCGCAGACCGGCGTGCGCCTGGCCGTCGCTGTCGGCGCGATGGTGCTGGCGTTCGTCGCGCTGGTGGCGCTCGCGAATGGCCTGCTCGGCGGACTCGGCAACACGATCGGGCTACCGGGACTGAGCTTCCAGGGGCTGCTCGGCTATGTCTTTGCACCGATCATGTTCCTGTTGAACGTGCCGTGGAGCGAGGCGGGGATCGCCGGCGGGCTGTTCGGGCAGAAGATCGTGCTGAACGAATTCGTCGCCTACATCTCGCTCGGAACGCAACAGGGGCTTAGCCCGCGGACGATCGCGGTCATCACCTTCTCGCTCTGCGGCTTCGCGAACTTCTCATCGATCGCGATCCAGATGGCGGTGACCGGCAGCCTCGCGCCGAACCAGCGCCCTATGATCGCCAAGCTGGGCCTGCGCGCGCTGGCGGCGGGGAGTTTGGCGAACTTGATGTCCGCAGCACTCGCGGGCCTGCTGATCGGATAATCCCTCTCCGTCATCCTGACGAAAGTCAGGATCCAGAGCCACGAGGGTGTCGTTTGTTACCCTGGATCCTGACTTTCGTCAGGATGACGGAACTGGGATAACGCGGCGCGCTGAAACGCAATCGAGCCCGCCACCTTTCGGCAACGGGCCCGACGCAAACCACCTCGCGGGGGGAAAACGAGGCAGCTATCTCGTGGAAGCGCCGATTACGGCAGCATCACCGTGTCGATCACGTGGATCACGCCGTTCGACTGCATGACGTTGGCGATCGTGATCCGGCCCTTGTGGCCCTTGCCGTCCATGATGCCCCAGCCGGTGCCGACCTTCTTGAACATCAGCGGCTCGCCCTGCACGGTCATGTAGGTCGCCGTACCGCCGTTGGCCTTCGCCTTGGCAGCGATGTCGGCGGCGGTGATCGTGCCGGGGACGACGTGATAGGTCAGGACGCTGGCGAGCTGCGCCTTGTTCTCGGGCTTGAGCAGCGTGTCGACGGTGCCGGCCGGCAGCTTCTTGAATGCGGCGTTGGTCGGCGCGAACACGGTGAACGGACCCGGGCCCGACAGCGTCTCGACAAGGCCGGCGGCCTTGACCGCGGCGACCAGCGTCGTGTGATCCTTCGAATTGACGGCGTTCTCGACGATGGTCTTGGTCGGATACATCGCGGCGCCGCCGACCATCGGGTTGGTCTGGGCTGCGACGATGGCGCTGCCGCTGACGGCAACGGCGGCCGCGACGATCGCGGTACGAATGAAGTGGTTCATGGCTTCTCTCCTGCGTGCGGAGCCGGTGTGCGGCGCCACTGCGGGGAGATACGCGCCCGCCGGGATAAGGACGCAGCCGGCGTTCAGATCGTCGCGAGCAGCCCCGCCCAAGCCGCGATCTCGTCGTCATGCCGCCGTGTGACGACTAGGTCGCTCGCGGTCGCCGTGCCGAGATCGACCTTAATTGTGCCCGTCCACTCGAACGTCGCATTGCCCGACAGCGTCACCATCGCCGCCTCGCTCGCCTCGGCGCGGACCAGCCCGCCCTTGTTGAAGACGGTGGTCGGCGTGTCGTACGCAATCCGCCCAGTCAGGCACGCGGCATAGGTCGACGCCGCCATCGCACTGCCGCAACTGTCGGTAAGCCCGACGCCGCGCTCGAATGTCCGCACGAACAGATCGCGGCCACGGACTTCGACGAAACTGACGTTCGCGCGATTGGGTAGCCAGTCGGGTGCCGCCTCGCACGCCTCGCCGACGCGGACGAGTTCGGCTTCGTCGACGGCATCCACGAACGTCACGAGATGGGGGTTCGGCATTGCCACCGCCGTGAAGGCGCGATCCGTCAGCAAGGGCGCGATCGGCGTATCGACGATGCGATCGGTCCCGACCGCCATCGGCCACGCCTCGATATCCAGAGACGCGGGGCCAGCGATCTCGCGCACGGTGAACACGCCCTCGCCAATATCGGCGTCGCGCTTCACGGCCGCGTCGCTCGTCTTCAGCAGCGCCATAGCAGTTTCAGAGCCCGTGGCCGCGAATCCAGCGCGCGCGACGCAGCGCAGGCCATTGAGGCACGTCTCCGACTCGCTACCATCCGAATTGAACATCCGCATGCCGAACGCGTGTGTCTCGCCGCCGCCGGTCAGCAGCAGGAGCCCATCGCCACCAACCGGCCCACCGCGATCCGCCAGCGCCCGCGCGACGGCCGCCCAAGCCGCATCGCCAAGCGCCGACGCGCGTGCGTCGATCAGTGGAAAGTCGTTACCGGAACCGTGGCATTTGATAAGGTCGAAGCGCATGCTCGACACTTAGTCACGCCTGCGGACCAATGCGAGCACCTAACCAATCCCGTAATGCGCGGCCAACCGATCGAGCGCGAGCGTCAGCACGACCCGCCCCGCCCGCGCCGGCCATTGCAATGCCTTCTCCGCCACCGGCAGCCCCTCCCCCGCGCAAACAACGCGCCAGAGGATATCCGCCAGCCCCGGCCCCGCCGCCGCCAGCGCCCCGTCGAACCGACGCTTCGCCGCGATCTGCGCCGACGTCGGGTCGAGTCCGTCACCACCGCCGCCATCGACCCGCTCGACCCAGCGCATCGTCACGCTTGGCGCGATCGACGCGCGTTCGTAATCCGCACGCAACCGCTCCCCGGCCTCGAACTGCGGCACATCGATCAACGCACGCGACCGCAACCAGCCGAGCGGCGACTCCGCTAGGTTCACGGTGACCGTACGGCCGCGACGCATGCCGGCGGGTTGTGGAACACCCTCCGAATCGATTGTCCGCTCTACCAATTCGCGCATCCGCCATCTCCCGTTGCGCTTGGCGGTTGCCATATTCGCACGGTTGTAGGACAGAGGAATAACCCATCTGGTTTGGAGCCGTTCGATGATCGCATTTCAATGATCACCGCCATTCGCGAAGTCCGGCGCGCCAAGGGGCTGACGCTGGAGGACGTCGCCAGGCGTTGCGATCCACCCACCACCGCGCAGACGATAGGGCGGCTGGAGACGGGCACGCGCACCGTCTCGATCGGCTGGCTCAACCGGATCGCCGCGGCACTGGGCGTCGAGGCAAGCGATCTCGTGACACTGCCGGACCGCACCGACCTCCCGGTCGCCGCAATACTCGACAGCCGCGGCACCCATGCCCCCCGCCGAACCACGACCGTACCACCGCCTCAGGTCGCACCCGGCCAAATCGCAATCACCGTCGCGAACGGCACCGGCGATTACCGCGCGGGCGACGTGATCTGGACGTCGATGTTGAAACCCGAAGATTTCGCAACCGCCCTAAACCGCGACGTCCTCGTCCCGCAACCGGCAGGAAGGTTCGCGTTCGGCCGGCTCACCGGATGCGACGGCGGCGTTACCGTCCTCCCGCCGGACACCGGCACCCAGTCGCTGACCATCGCCGACCCCGCCTGGATCGCAGTCGCGGTGCGACTAGTCCGCGAGCTATAGAAGGTGGTGGACGATGACGGGCTCGAACCGCCGACATTCTCGGTGTAAACGAGAACTTGCTACTGTGTCGTCTCCTTGAGCCGCCTTGCACCATAAGGACATATCGCGAACGTACGTGAACATTCTAGGTCTCCGCTGTCCATTTGCTGACCACCAATCAACACCAGCGAGACTATGAACGTAGATCGCATCGTTCTCCCGAAACGACAAGAATGCTGAGCTGGACTGGTTGATCGCTAAAGCTTACCGCTGGCCAAAAAGGGTGCGCAGAGTTGCTGCGCGCCCTCCAGATTCACCAGATATGTACCGGTCGGCGGGGGCAAGATAAAGCGCATCACCGGGCTTCATGCCGAACGCCGTGTACCAAGCGTCAACGTTCCAGACGATTCCGTTGACCCGGTAGAAGGGCGGCGAGTGGGGATCGGTAGGCAACCGCACGCGGGCCACGCCCTCGCGCAATCTCGCCTGCCACGCCTGTGCATAAGCGAGGAAGAACCGCTGATCGCCGCTCACCCCACCGATCACCGGTGCCTGCCGTGCACCGCCTGATACTTTGATAGGCAAATTACTCCGTTTCGACGCCGCCGAGGTCCGCGAGTCGGACCAATTGAGACTCATAATAGCCTACAGTCAGCCGTCAGCAACTCACTGATCCAGTGCCGGGAGGGCCACCGCCACCTTGGCTCACCGCCCGAAAGCCGCTGTCCGCGGCCCACGCCCGATGCTTGCCAGTGCAGTGGCGTGCGAGGAACTTATCCACGATATACATCTGATAAAGGAAATTTATAAGATGTAGCCGCGATCGCCGCGACTGACATGCCCGTCTTCCCCGAGCTGCTATTTTTCGTCGGTTGGAAAGAACGAACGTACGTTTCATTGTGCAGATGCAGCATAAACGCGTTGACGGGTCTCAACTTAATGGAGATGACGACGCTACCACGCGGCGGGGGCCACATGATCAGAATACGCAAAGGCTCAGGAATACAACAAAGGGCATTCGCGCCATTTTGGCATGATCTCGAACGGATCAAATCGCTATGAAGATCGCCGTCTTTGGTCTTGGTTATGTTGGACTTTCTAACGCCGTTCTTCTGGCGCAGCACAACGAAGTGGCTGCTGTCGACATTACAGCTGCGCGCGTCGAGATGCTCAACGCCCGTAAGTCACCGATTGTCGACGCCGAATTGGAGGATTTTCTCGCCACCAGGCAGCTAAACCTCACCGCGACGGTAGATGCGCGGCCGGCACTTGCCGGAGCCCACTACGTGATCGTCGCCACGCCGACAAACTACGACGCAGACACCAATAAGTTCGACACGTCCTCGGTGGAGGCCGTGATCCAAACGACGACCGATGCCAATCCGGACGCGACGATCGTGATAAAATCCACCGTCCCGGTCGGTTTCGTGAATGACGTACGAGCGCGTTTCGGCACCGACCAAGTCATCTTCAGTCCTGAATTCCTCCGTGAGGGAAGGGCACTCCACGACAACCTGCACCCCTCTCGAATCATCGTCGGCGAGCGTTCGGAGCGAGCCCGGATCTTTGCCAACCTGCTTCTGAGTGGCGCGCAGAAGAAAGATGTCGAAATCCTCTTCACCGATGCCAACGAGGCGGAGGCGATCAAGCTGTTCGCCAACACCTATCTCGCCATGCGCGTCGCCTTCTTCAACGAACTCGACAGCTATGCGATCGCTGGAGCTATGGACACGCGCCAGATTATCGACGGCATCGGCCTCGATCCACGCATTGGCAGGCATTACAACAATCCCAGCTTCGGCTATGGTGGCTATTGTCTGCCCAAGGATACGAAGCAGCTGCTGGCGAACTATTCCGAGGTGCCGCAAAACCTAATTCGCGCGATTGTCGACGCAAATCGCACCCGCAAGGACTTCTTGGCCGATCAGATAATTGCAAGGAACCCCAATAAGGTGGGAGTTTTCCGATTAGCGATGAAGGCGGATTCCGACAATTTCCGACAGTCTTCGATCCAGGGTATCATGAAGCGGGTCAAGGCCAAAGGCATTGAGGTCGTGATTTACGAACCGGCAATGGACAATAACGAATTTTTCGGTTCCGGCGTGCTTCGAGATCTCAACGCTTTTAAACAAACTTGCGACGTTATAGTGGCAAATCGTATGTCAGACGAGCTCAACGATGTGAGAGTTAAGGTTTTCACGCGCGACTTGTTTGGTTCAGATTAATATTTTGCGGACGCAAAACTAGGCCAAGGGGAAGAACGTTGAGTGATAAAAAAGTAGCTCTTATTACGGGAGTCACAGGGCAGGACGGGTCATATCTGGCTGAGTTTTTGCTTGAGAAGGGCTATGAGGTTCACGGCATCAAACGGCGGGCCTCGCTGTTCAATACGCAGCGCATCGATCACATTTACCAGGATCCGCATGCGCCGCAGCCTAACCTCAAGCTGCACTACGGCGATCTGTCGGATACATCGAACCTCACGCGCATCCTGAGCGAGGTGAAGCCAGACGAGGTCTACAACCTCGGCGCGCAGAGCCATGTCGCGGTCAGCTTCGAGGCGCCCGAATATACCGCCGACGTCGATGGCATCGGCACGTTGCGCCTGCTCGAGGCGATCCGCTTCCTGGGGATGGAGAAGACAACGCGCTTCTACCAGGCCTCGACGTCCGAGCTGTACGGTCTCGTACAGGAAACCCCGCAGAAGGAGACGACGCCGTTCTATCCGCGGTCGCCCTACGCAGTCGCCAAGCTTTATGCGTACTGGATTACGGTCAACTATCGTGAGGCCTATGGCATGTACGCCTGCAACGGCGTGCTGTTCAACCATGAGAGCCCGCGTCGCGGCGAGACGTTCGTCACCCGTAAGATCACTCGCGGTCTCGCCAACATCGCGCAGGGCCTGGAGACGGGCCTTTTCATGGGCAACATCGACTCCTTACGCGATTGGGGTCACGCCAAGGACTATGTCCGCATGCAGTGGATGATGCTGCAGCAGGAGCAGGCCGAGGATTTCGTCATCGCGACTGGTGTGCAGTATTCAGTGCGCGAATTCATCACCTGGTCGGCTGCCCACCTCGGCATCACGCTGCGGTTCGAAGGCGAAGGCGTCGACGAGGTTGGCATCGTTGACAAGGTCGAGGGCGATGATGCTCCGGCGGTCAAGGCGGGTGACATTCTCGTTCGTATCGATCCGCGCTATTTCCGCCCTGCCGAAGTGGAAACGCTCCTCGGCGATCCTACCAGGGCCAAGGACAGGCTCGGCTGGGTCCCTGAAATTACCGTGCAGGAGATGTGCCAGGAAATGGTCGCAGCCGACCTTCACACCGCTAAGCGCCATGCGCTTCTCAAGATCCATGGCTACGATATTCCCGTTTCGGTAGAAGGCTGATGGAACAACATCCCATGCGCATCTATGTGGCGGGCCATCGCGGGATGGTCGGTGGAGCGATCTCGCGCAAACTGCGCGAGCGCGGCGCCGAGGTGATCACGCGCACGCACGCCGAACTCGACCTGACAGACCAGGCGGCGGTGCGTGCTTTCTTTGTAAGCGAGAAGCCTGACGGCGTTGTGCTGGCAGCTGCCAAGGTGGGCGGCATTCACGCCAACAACACTTACCCCGCGGACTTCATCTACGAGAACCTGATGATCGAGGCGAACGCCATCCATCAGGCATACGTTGCCGGGGTGCAGCGCCTGCTGTTCCTTGGTTCCTCGTGCATTTACCCGCGCGCCGTTGAACAGCCGATGCGCGAGGACGCGCTGCTGACCGGCGTTCTCGAGCCCACCAACGAACCGTACGCGGTCGCCAAGATCGCCGGGATCAAGCTGTGCGAGAGCTATAATCGCCAGTACGGCACTGACTATCGCAGCGTGATGCCGACCAACCTTTATGGCCCGGGCGACAATTTTCACCCGGAAAACAGTCACGTGATGCCGGCCTTGATCCGCCGCTTCCACGAGGCTGCCGCGAACGGCGCCGAAGAGGTCGTGATCTGGGGTACGGGCACGCCGTACCGCGAATTCCTGCATGTCGACGACATGGCCGAAGCCTCGCTGTTCGTATTCGATCTCGACAAGGAAACGTACGAGGAGAATACGCAGCCCATGCTCAGCCACATCAACGTCGGCTATGGCGAAGACGTGACGATTGCCGACCTCGCGCACCTGGTCGCGGACGTCACCGGCTTTACCGGGCGGGTCAGCTTCGACACCTCAAAGCCAGACGGCACGATGCGTAAGTTGATGGACTCGAGCCGTCTCAACACTATGGGATGGAAAGCCCGGGTCCCGCTCGCTGAGGGTGTTCTGGAAACCTACCAATGGTTTCTCGATCATCATGTCAAAACGTCCGAGCAACGGCTTGAAGAAGGTGTTCGGGCAGTTGCAGGTTTTACAGCCCGCCTTCAGTCTTGAATCCCAAAGCGCATCGAACGAGGTTTTTTTGTGTATGAAAGCCACGGGTATCGTGTTTCCGCAGACTTCCAAAGTCGACACGCATGCGACCAGCACTGTGGCGGGGGTTCCGGCAACACGGGTGCTGGGCGTACCGATCAGCACGATTAACATGGGCGTTGCGGTCCGGACCATTCTGGACTGGGTTGAGCATCGCAATGCACAGTATGTCTGCGTGCGCGACGTCCACGGGATCATGCGCGCCCAGGAAGATCCGCCGCTGATGGCGATCCATCATGGTGCCGGTCTGATCACGCCGGACGGGATGCCTCTGGCGTGGACGCTCAAGGCACGCGGGTACCGCGATGCAGGGCGTGTCTGCGGCGCAGACCTCGTGGCGGCCTTGAGCCGCGCATCGGTGTCGGTCGGTACGCGGCATTATCTTTACGGTGGGAAACCCGGGGTAGCCGAACGCATGGCGACCACCCTAACCGAGAAGTTTCCCGGACTGCAGGTCATAGGCTCCAGCACACCGCCCTTCCGCGCACTGACACCCGAGGAAGACGAGGCAGTAGTTGCTGAGATATCCTCGATGCAGCCCGACGTTGTGTGGGTAGGCCTGTCGACGCCCAAGCAGGAGTATTGGATGCGCGATCACGTCGGCCGGATTCCTGGAGCGACGCTTATCGGCATCGGAGCAGCATTCGATTTCTATGCCGGCGACGTAAAACGCGCGCCTCGTTGGATGCACAGCAGCGGACTGGAATGGCTACATCGGCTGATCAGCGAGCCACGCCGCCTGTGGCGCCGGTATCTGGTTTTGGCTCCGAAGTTCGTTATTTTGACGTTAGGAAGTGCCCTGCATTGGAAACGGTAAAACTGCGTTAAAATATAGCGTTAATCATTAGCCAACAACTAGATGTAGAACTATTTATTTAGATGTTCGCTGATGGCCTTGATATTTAAACAATTCAGCAAGCCTACGGTTGCGGCCATCGTCCAATCTCCATCATGGTTGTAAAGATATAAGCGAGTTTGGTAATGAAACATGGCCTCCCTGAATATCAACTATTAATTAAATCAACCACAATCAGTAATAAACAACGAGGATTCTCTTCATTATTTCAGGATATTATTGACTTCGATAAACTGATAATTACTCAGAATGCCAATAATGTAAGTTTCTATTTATAGAAGATTAAACACCCCTTAATTCGAGGCCATCATGAAAAGTGTCTGTTTCATATACCCGCCTTCGTATCATTATAGGGCACCTTTTCATGAACGGCTGAGGCAGATTCTTGCGGAAAATGGCGTTAATTACGTCGTTTACTACTCAGATCTTGGCGCAAAGAATCGCTTTAAAAATGATACTGTCGATATTGAATGGGGTAAAAAGGTTCCACTCACAAGAATCAAGGGTGGAGAATATCAACATGTTCTTCGCGAGTCGACAAAACATGATCTGGTGATCGTGCAGCAGGAAAACAAACTGCTTGCAAATTATCTTTTTAACGCTGCTTCGATGCTTAGCTTGAAGAAGGTTGCATTCTTTGGTCATGGTCGCAACTTTCAATCTCGCAGGCCCGACAGCTTAGGAGAGCGACTGAAGCGATTTCTCGCCCTACGTGTCGACTGGTGGTTCGCATACACTGACGAAACTCGTATCCATGTAGAAAATTTGGGGTTCCCAGCAAACCGAATTACGGTCTTCAATAATTCAGTTGATACCTCTGAGCTTCGCGCACAGATCGCCACAGCAACCCCAAGTAGACTTTTAGCGATACAAAAGGATCTTGGCCTTTACGGCAAACATGTTGGAGTTTTTGTTGGCGGAATATATCCAGACAAACGTATGGCCTTCCTCGCGGCCGCGGCTGACCACATTCGCAGTCGGATTCCAGATTTTGAAATGATTGTTGTTGGTGGCGGTTCGGATTTGTCGGTTATAGAAAGTCTTGCAGAAAATCGTCCTTGGATCCACGTTACCGGACCGCGCTTCGGGCAAGATAAGGTCGATCTCATGCTGTTGGGCCAGGTGTTCATGATGCCCGGGCTAATAGGATTAGCAATACTCGACGCCGGGGCGGCAGGTCTTGCTATAGCAACGACTGACTTTCCATGGCACAGTCCCGAAATTGCCTATCTCGAACCAGGCGTTAGTGGCTTAAAAGTCGCCGATTGGGAGAATCCTGAAGCCTATGCGGCCGAAGTGGCGGCGCTGCTGCTTGATCGGCCGGCGCTTGACCGGATGCGCGCAGCAGCCCGGTCTATGGCTGAGCGCTATTCGATTGAAGCGATGGCGCAGAACTTCGCCAGCGGTGTGTTGAAGGCTCTTGCTTCATGACGAGCGCGCCGCTGCCCCGGATCGCGGTGCTGCTTGCCGCGCACAATCGGCGTGCTATGACCGTGCGCGCGCTCGAGTCGTTGCGATCAGCCACCGACCATTTCGATCTTACCGTCGTTCTGCTCGACGATGCCTCCACTGACGGTACTGCTGAGGCAGCGCTCGCCGCATGGCCGGGTGCGACCGTAGTCGAGGGGAATGGCGCCTGCTTCTGGAACGGGGGCATGCATAAGGCCTGGAGCTACGCGCTTGATTTGGAGGTCGACGGCTATCTGTGGCTCAACGACGATGTTGTGCTCGATGCGGATGCGATGGCGCGCCTGTCGCAGCAATGGCATGCGCAGGGCGGGGCCGGCTGCCCATTTATCCTAGTGGGCGCTACGCATGACGATGCCGGCCGCCTCAGTTACGGCGGCCAGCGCAGGATACCCAGCCCCGTTGCACTGAAGTTTGAACGCCTGCCGCTGGCGGATAAGATACAGGCTGCCGAGACTTTTAACGGTAACATCGTGATTATCAGTCAGGCGACAGTCAAGCGCATCGGCATCAACGACCCGGGCTTCCTGCACGCAATGGGTGACATCGACTATGGTCTACGCGCAAAAGCAGCGGGAATTCCTATTCTGGTGCTTCCCGGTACACTGGGGATGTGTAATGCCAATGCACCAGTCCTCTACAACCGAGGCCCGTTACGCGAACGCTGGCGCAAAATGACCTCGCATCGCGGCATCCCGCCAAAAAGCTGGTGGCTGCTGACACGACGTTACTCGGGCATTTGGCTACCGATCCATTTTCTCGCACCATACCGAAAGGTATTATTCTAATGGTCGCGGCTTCGGTATGTATAAAGGGTCAGGTTTCTCGAAGTCGCGGCGGATATTTTCCCCATATCGATGGTCTTCGGTGCCTCGCAATCGCGTCTGTGGTTGGCTACCATGCGCAATTTCCATTTCCACTTGGCGGTTTTGTTGGCGTAGATCTATTCTTCGTCATTTCCGGATTTCTCATTATTAGCGGATTGGATCGGGATCTGCAAAAGGATGGCATCCGGTTTAGGGCGTTCTATTTTCGCCGTATCCGTCGACTAATGCCTGCCTTGTTGCCAATGCTGACGTTTGTTTTGCTAGCGGGAGTAATGATTTATTCTCCGGTAGATTTGAAGACCCTCGCCGCAAGCATGCTAGCGACCATGTTATTCGCGGCGAATATATTCTTTTATACGAAGTCAGGGTATTTCGACACGGCGGCGGAAACTCGACCACTCCTTCATGCTTGGTCATTGGGTATTGAAGAGCAGTTTTACATGCTCGTTCCCTTTACCGTTTGGGCACTCTGGCGTATGTTCGGCAGCCGCTATGCTTATGCCATGGCTGCCCTGCTAATCGCATCCTTCGTCGCCGCTGTCGTGACGGTCGCCTATGCCCCCACTGCGGCATTCTACCTAATGCCTCAGCGCGCTTGGGAGTTCTTAGCAGGCGGTCTAGTTGGTATCGTTGGTCCTCAACTACCGGCTTCCCGCCGTGTTAGAGAGGTCGTCGCCGCTGTGGGGCTGTCCTCGATTGTTGGCTCCATCCTATTTTATTCTGCTACCATGAGTTTCCCTGGAGCAACCGCCGCATTGCCGGTTCTAGGTGGTGTTACCACGATCTGGGCCGATCTTCATGGGCGCACCGCAACTGGTCGATTACTTGCAAGCAGGCCGTTCATTTGGCTTGGTGGATTATCATATGCGCTATATCTCTGGCACTGGCCAATTTTGGTGTTCGGTCGTCATTTGGTGGGAGGCGACGTATCGCTGCCGGGGCGATTGGGGTTGGTCGGCTTATCCGTCGCCGTGGCTTGGATTTCGACACGCCTTCTCGAAGACCGAGCGCAACGCAGTTTTTCGTTTTCTCGCCCTCTGAGACTTCTCGCGCCGACCGCAGCGGGCGTAGTACTGCTGATGGCCTGCGCTGGCGTAATTTTCATATCAGGCGGCTGGTCACAGCGTCGATCCTCTGAGCACTGGCACATGATCGAGCGAGATACTTGGAGCAATCCAGATCGCGAGACTTGCTTCGTGGGCACTACCAGCTCGCCTAGAGCGCGCACCATTGCGGATATCGAGGCAGGTCGAGTATGTCATATGGGAGCACCGGGTAAGCAAGTGCAGTACTTGCTTTGGGGAGATTCGCACGCAGAGGCGCTACGCAATGCGTTTGACATTGCCGGACGCAAGACGCACCTTGCGGGAGCTTATGTGGGTGAAGGAGGCTGTCCACCGATACTCGGTATTGACGATGTTTCGCGGGGCTCCGATTTCCATTGCAAAGATACCAACCGGGCGGTGGTAGATTTCATTAAACGAGAACATATCACCATCGTGGTTATGCACAGCCGCTGGATTGGCGTTTTTGTTCATGACTTCGTTGTGCCAAATAATAAAGGCCAAGTGATTCATGGTGATGACCGCGTGGCAATGGCGCAGCAACTCATGCGAACTATCGGTGAATTAAAGAAGATTGGTGTCACAACGTTGTTAGTCGGACCTATGGTCGAACCAGGCTACGACGTGCCCGGGGCCATTGTTGGCCCAGCCTGTTGCAGTAGCGCGCCGCGGCAGCTCTACGTACGATCGCATTGGTTGCATTCGGCGGAAGCGATCAACCGCCTACTCAAGCCGATGGCGAATGCGCACGGCATCCCTTACGCTGATCCGCTACTAACATACTGCGCGGATAATAAGTGCCCAGCGAACCGGGGGACGTTGCCGCTGTTTTACGACTATCGCCATGTGAGCAATTTCGGCGCGGCGCTATTCGCTCACGAAGCGGCTCAACTTCTTTTAGCTGGGAAAACACAGCATGAGCTTTTTCAGAAGCATCGCTAAGCGACTAGCTGTTACCGGGATGTTAGGCACGGCCGCATGCGGCGCGCCAGTCCCGGCGCCGGCGCAAGTGGGGCCGGCTAACACGCTAATGGCTAATCCTCGGGCGGTTTCAAATTCGGCACTGGTGAACGTAACCAAGTCTTCTACCGGTGCGATCTCTTATGCCGTCACAAGCGGTCAAGTAGGTGGCGCATTCTTAAAGCGCCTTGCAATCCATCGCGTCGGTTTAATTCGGCTTGTTACCAATCCTATACCCCTGTTGTCGGATGATCGAGGTACGCGCGTAGCCTCGACGGCGCAGATTCTAAAAGTAGTAGATACGATCCGCGCCGCAGGGCTCCGTGTTATTGTCGACCTGCATACTTGGCCGCCCGGCGATCCGGCCCGTCAATCGGCCGCGCTGGTTAACGACGTAAGCCAGCGGGAGCGCTTTTCTCGCGCGCTGTTGGAAATTGCCCCGCAGCTGCAGGTCAGGCCGGCAGGAAGCATCGGGCTAGAGCTACTGAACGAGCCAGCCTGCAAGTTCATGGATGGGACGCAGTGGCCCGAGTTACAATTGCAAATTTACCGCGCCTTGCGGCGAGAAGCTCCCACGCTGCCGTTGATTCTCAAGGGGTGCAACGATGGCATAAACGATCTTATGGAGCTCGACGTTGCCCAGTATCGCAATGATCCCAACGTTATTTTTTCGTTCCATTTCTACGAGCCTTTCATTTTCACGCACCAAGCTACCTACTATCGCGGTTCTGCTTTCCGTGGAGTCCCCTTTCCCGCGACACCACAGAAACTCGCGCCAAAGATGATCACGAGCCTGTCCAAATATTTTGCGATGCCAGCCAAGCAGATTATGCCGGGATCCTTAACCGAACTAGAAGCTTATTTGCGCGACAATAGGAGCCCCGAATGGTACGCGCAGGGAATTAGCCAAGTTGGGGTATGGGCCGATAGCGAAGGTATCGCTCGTCGGCGAATCTTGGTGGGCGAGTTCGGAGTGACGCTGAAGAGTAGCCCCGATACACAAAAGATCTTACCTGACGTCGTACGATGGTTGCAAATGGTTAGTCACAGTTCACAGCGCGAAGGCTTTGCATATGCACTATGGCCGCCTGTGCGTCCGGGAGACGCCTATATCGATACGGCGACAAATTTTCCGCGTCAGGACGTGATGCGCGCGTTAGGATGGCGGCCTCGATAAGGTATTACTGATTCCAATAGCGCAATTCAATTATGTCAAACCCTTAGAGTTGGGATAATAAGCCGTTGAAAATTGTCATGCCGGATCCGGTGGGCCGCGGCGCGGGTCTCGGCAACGAACTTATTGTATGGGCTAAGTGTATTATTGCCGGACACATCCTAAACGCCAATGCGCTTCACCCCGCTTGGGGAGCCAATGCGCGTGGCTACCACAGATTTTTCGGCACTTCCCGACTCGATTTCGTTGCCTATCGGATGCTTAAAAAGGTGATGCCGACCTTGCGCTTTGACGAAGCGGCTTACTATGCGCATGGCGGCGGCGACTACGGCCAAGCGTTACAGGCATTTGCTGTCACGAACAAACTAGAGAGCCGATCGCACTACCTATTGCTGGTCGACGGCCTATGGGGCGGACTGGATATGCTATCGAATGCCCGACTGCCGTTGCTCGCCCACCTGCTTTCCTCGCGCAGCACGGCCAGCAACCTTTACGCTCTGGATGCTGCCATTCCAAGAGACCGCCTGCGCGTTGCTATGCATGTCCGTCGTGGGGATTTCAACGCGCCACAAAGTGGTTCGGCTGTTCGGGGAAAGTTCAATGTGGCTTTACCAATGGACTGGTATTTAGCGGTTATGCGTAACTTAGTTGAATATTTCGGCAATCACGTTCATTTTCTTATCGTATCCGATGCGCCTGAAGAAGACTTGTCTATTTTTTATTCAGTTAGCGGCAATGTCGTCACCACGAAATATCAAAATATGACTGACATATCAGACATGCTAGCGCTGACCTACAGCGATTTCGTAGTTTGCTCGGTATCGAGTTTCAGCATTTGGGCAGTATTTCTATCTAGTGCTCGGTATGGCTGGTATGAACCACATCTGGAACCGCTGGGCGGGGTCGGCGCAGTATGGGGAAGTGAACCCTTACAACGTGCCGAAGGCAGCCTGACCAGCGCCGCGGCCGCGTTTTTTGCTCAGACAGAAAATGCCGAAGAGAAATGGAAGTTTCGCGGTATTCCAATCGGAGACGATGGTATCTGTCCCAATTACTTACTAGAAGATCTGGCGGCGTGCCTAGCGCTCAAACAACGTAGCAGCGACCTAATTCGTTACGGCATAGCTCCGCTACGTAGGCGTTAGAAAATGTCTTTGGCAGAACCGAGGACGCCGACAGCGGGGGGAGTGCCGTTCGCGAGCCGTCCTCGACCACGCCAAGGATATTATTTTGCAGTTGATAAGAGTTGGTCAGTTTGGCTATGAATCAGACTGTTCAGCAAAAGATTCGTAATAGCGCGAAGGTTACTTTCCTAGGTACTATTGCGAACGGCATTCTTCAAGTTATTGGTCTTACGGTGTTATCCCGTTTACTGTCCCCTGCTGACTATGGCGTCTTTGCGATCTCGCTTTCGTTGAACGCGGTGACCTTGCAGTTTGCAGCATCCGCTACGGAGCGCGCCCTTCTTCTGCTTGAAAGTAGCAATGATGCTGAACGAGCGTTTGCGCCGGTCATATCAATCGTGGCAATTGCCGCATTGCTCCCGCTAATCGGATACACACTAGCGGATAGTTTCGGGTACAAAGGGTTATCTTTCTCTATTACATGTATGCTGATTTTGACTCAGGCAGTCAATGCACTAGCGATTGTTCCTCGGGCCATGCTTCGGAGAGATATCCGTTTCGGGAGAATTGTCGCTGGCGAGTTTTCGGGGCAGTTGCTGGGGCAGCTTTGCCTCTCAATGCTCCTGGCTTACTTAGGCTTTGGCGCAATCTCGCTCGCTTGGGGACAGCTTCTTTCAGTAGTAATAATCACGGCGGTTATTATCAGCAGTCAGCCGCTAAGTTTGTTCTGCTGGCGGATGGAGGGATTTGGTCGTATTTGGAAGTTGTTCCGCTCGATAGGATCAGTTTCGGGACTTGAAATGATGGCGGTTCAATCACCCCCGTTTCTTCTCGGTTCGGTGTTCGGGGTGGTGACGACCGGCCTTTTCAACCGTGCCAATGCTATCATTGGCCTTCCGCTGCAACTGGCCACAAATTCCATCTCGCGGGTTTTGATCTCAGGCTTTTCGCTATCGATCCGTGACCAGAGCGCATTGCGGAATACGTTTCTGGGCCAGCTTCGCCTGATAGCTGTCATATGCTTCCCCGTCGCTGTCGGAATCGCTGCCAGCTCCGCTTCATTTACCGCGGTAGTATTGGGATCAAAATGGTTGGCTGTGGGGCCCATGGTTGTACCAGTCGCTTTGTTCTCGGCCTTCAGCTTGATGTGTGTGCTAACCGGGACGTTAGCAGACGCTGCACATCGATTTCGGGAAAAGATGGCGATCCAATTAATTGACAACGTTGCGGCGGTGCTAGCTATCGTTGGATTTGGCCAGATCGGTGCCAGTGCAGCGCTCTATGGGCTCGCGGCGACGGCGCTCGCTCGCTTCGGACTTTCGCTCTGGCTGTCGCGGACAATCATCGAGTCGAGTTGGCAGGCGATAGGCCGCGCTCTAATGCCTTCCATTGCGTCCGCGGGAGTGGTTTTCGTTTCGGCTAGCACTGTGGGTTGGCTGCTCACGGGGTACACGATGTTTGTGGTTTTGACCGGTCAGGTCGCTATATGCGGCGTATCGCTTGTAATCACGCTCTTAGTAGTCGATCGAGACATGGTGTTCCAAGTGCTGGGTACTCAGCGAGGTCGCCCTGCATCGCAGTAAGCAGCCAGCGCGGTGTAAGAGATGGCAGTCGAAAAAAATGAAGATTTTGATCTCCGGACCCTCGATGACCTCGGCAGTTGCCGATGCCACCGGCATCGATCTGACTGACTTGCCGCGAGGCACCGTGCAGACCCCGATTGCCCCACTGGCGGCTGCCTTGATCTCCGCCGGACATAACGTACACATAGTCACGCTCGATCCCTTAATCGACGAGGTGCAATCTTTCGAGCGCGAAGGTTTGTGTGTTACTTTTTGCCCATTGCGGGGCGCCCCTCGGTTCAAAGCGCGCCATCGGATGAAAGATCTTTTCGCCGCAGAGATTGCTCACCTTTCAAGTGTAATAGCGCGAAGCGATGCGGATATCGTGCACGCACACTGGACTTACGAGCATGCCGAAGCAGCGCTGCGTAGTGGCAAGCCCTATCTTATCACGATGCATGATCTTGGCTGGGATTATCTACTTAAGTTTCGAGACACCTACCGCCTAATGCGGCTGATAATGAAGTACCGGGTAATGGTACGTGTCCGAAATTTAACAGTGGTAGGTGAGTTCATGCTGAATAAGGCGTGGCAGTATGGATTCCGTGGCAAAGCCCATCTCGTACCTAATCCGATTGGTCCTGCAAACTGGCAGCCCAAATCGCTAGATACGCCTATTTTTGTAGCGGTCGGTAATCCAAACACCATCAAGAACATTACTTCGGCAATTGCCGCTTTTGATGTGATTCGCCAAATCAATCCTATAGCCGAGTTGCATCTATTTGGACCAGGATTAGACGAGAGCTATATGCCCGCGCATGGTCGCCGGGGCGTGATAGCTCACGGTAACGTCGAGCACCGTGAGTTAATGCATTTTTTGGCCAGACATGCCACAGTTCTGATCCACCCCTCGCGGCTTGAAACTTTTGGCGTGATTATAGCCGAGGCGAAGATGCGTGGAGTGCCTGCAATCGCCGGTATCAAATCCGGGGGCACATTAGATGCGATCGGTGAGGTTGGGGTGTTATGTGATGTTGAAGACTCAGCGTCGATTGCGCAAGCGGCACAGGACATTATCTCAGATCAAGTACGCTATTATGATCTACAAAAAGCTTCGCACGAGGATGTAAAGGCGCGATTCTCAGCAACAAACGTTGCGGCGTCGTACATCGGAATATATCAAAATATATTGTGCAATCATAAGTGATTGTTGAGCGATGTCATGATGAAGCGGAAATCGTTTTCAAATCGCATTGGGTTGAAATGAGATAATGTCCAAGATAGTTGGTTCCATACCGCCGCTTGTCTGGCAAATTATCATTTTCTTGATTATTTTTTCGTCAAGCGCCGCTGGATATTATTCTGGGCAAAATTACGCTGATTTTATGAATAGAGGTTGGTATACCCAAGCTTCTGATAGTGATCTTGCGAATCCTCTAACTGTACTGGGCACAATTGGATCTGTTGCCTGCGCGTTTGTCTTAGTGTTGAGATTTCCATTCAAGCCCGCGCCTATATTGTTGATGTTATTGCCCGTTTTAAGTTGGCTGATTATTTCATCAGCCTGGTCCAATACTATCAGCTCAACGGCTGTTCTAACGTTAAAGGCGGTTATTTATGTCAATGCCTTAGATTGCGCACTGAGACAGCTTGACGCTAAATCTGCTTTTAGAGCATTCTCGTGGTCGATTTCTGCCATTCTGTTGATTAGCTTAGCACTTTGCATCAGTGATCCGGTATTTCGTATTTCAATCGGCGCAGATGGTTGGCGCGGGCTGTTTACCCAAAAAAACCGTTTATCCTCCTTTTGCCTTTTCTCGATACCGGTTCTAATGTTTGGCATGCGTCTTACTCCAATATCCTCCTTGTTTACTCTAATTTTGACAGCTTTTATGCTTGTAATGTCGCAAGGGAAAGCTGCCATTGCGATTATTGGCGCTGCGGCCATCATTCTGTTTGCAGTAAATATGTCATGGCGTGGCCGTGGAGAGGCAAAAACAACACTGCTGGTTACCTGCATATTATTTGCGTTTACATTTATAGTAATATCTTCAGCACTTATATACCAAGTAAATCTTGGTTTAATTGATTTTACTGGGCGAGCAAGAATTTGGTCGTGGTTTTTAGACGATTTGGGTAAAGATATATTCTTTGGAAAGGGCGGCTTGACAGCAGCTCAAGACCCTATTTTTGTTCAAAGAGCTGAAAGTAGTGGAATGCCTTCTACTTCTGATAGTTCTTACATTATGATATTGTACAATAATGGAATTGTTGGGATATTTCTATTTTTTGCGACCGCCGTTGGAATTTGTGTTTCATCAATAAATAAAAATTCTAGGCACTTTATATATCCAATAATTTCGGTCTTTTGTTATATTATTTTCGCAGCAACAGAGTCTGACACGAGGTTTCTTCCGTACTATTCGACATATTCTTTATTGGCTCTTTTTTCTATTGCGGCTAAATTAAGGCAGCGCGATCAGATGGAATTGAATGCCTAAGTTTTGCACTTACTTAATTTCTCGGGGGACGCCTATTAACGTCCCTGCAACGCAGGCTGCGTAATCCCAGCAGTGTGAAATTGGCTCAAAAATCGAGCGTTTGTGGGCCGTATCCGATCAGCGCCACGGTCGGTCCCGATCTGTCCGTTTTCCCATCGATTTGTATTCTTGTCCGAGTCGCTATCGCAGGTCCAGCGTTGACAGACATGTTCATGCTGGCCGCCAGAGGACCGTCTGACGGACAGGGCTCCGAGGACCGTCGCGTACCCCACATCGCCTGTTCTGCCGTCGCGGCGGGCAGGCATTGGGGGCACGGATCACTGCTTCGAGCAGTGGCGGCACCCGGGGGGCGATCCGTTCGAGGACGTGACCTTCCGCTATGCCGGGCAAGCCCGCCCGCTCTACCAGCATCTGACCGTCACAATTCCGGCCGGGCAGTGCGTCGGTTTGGTCAGGCCGGGCAGTACCTGCTTGGTGAAGCTGATCCAGCGGCTCTACGACGTCGATGGTGGTCGCGTGACGATCGACGGGCAGGACGTTCTCTCGCAACGCAGGGGTCGGTACGTCGGCAGGTCGCAATCGTGCCGCAGGAGCCAGTGCTGTTCCACCGCACGCTGGCCGAGAATATCGGCTATGTGCGCCCAGACGCGAGCCACGCGGAGATCGAGCAGGCGGCCGGGCTTGCCAACCCACATGATTTCATCGTGGCGCTGCCGAAGCCTATCGCCCGCTTGTCGGCGAACGGGGTATGAAGCTGTCGGGCGGTGAACGCCAGCGGGTAGCAATCGCTCATGCCTTCCTGGTCAATGCCCGGATCCTGATCCTGGATGAGGCGACTTCCAGTATCGACTCCGTATCCGAGGCCGCGATCCAGTAGGCGATGGAGCGGCTAATGGTCGGCCGCTCCGCGATCGTCATCGCGCACCGACTCTACACCGTCCGCGAGCTCGACCGAATTCTCGTGTTCGCAGCGGGGCGGATCGTGGAGGACGGCTCGCACGATCGTCTGCTGGCGATCGATGACGGGCACTATCGTCGCCTATTCGAGCGACAGCCGGAGCAGCGACGCCGGAAACCGCCTGACCCACACAACTGCGCAACGGCAGTCATAAGGTAGTAGCAAGAATGGAGCAACTCCGGCCTACGCCTGTGCCGTCGGGGGAGGAAAGAAGGTAAGAGGAAGGCATGACAAGGTAATAGCGATGAAGCAGGATGGGTGGTGTATGACACCACGTTCTGCTATCGCAGACCTGCTCCGCGCCGTGGGCTTGTCGCAGGAGGGTAGAGTGGCGGATCAGACCCCCGATCAACCGAAGCGAAAGCCGCGTTTGAGCCGTGCACGCCGCGCCGATAGCGGCAAAAAAATCGTCTTCCGCGTCAGCAACGAGGAATGGGATACGCTTCATCTCGAGGCGGGCGACATCGGTATTTCCACGCTTGTCCGGGCACGTGTGTTCGGCGGGGGTATTCGCAGCCGCGACGGACTGCGCAGAATCGCCGCCCTGCATCTGATCGGGCGCCGCCTGCAGATGCTGACCGAGCATCCTGGCATGGACGTTGGGCAGACCGCCGCTGCGCTCACCGAAGTCCGCACGGCCATCGCGCGGCTATCCAAGGACATTCCCAGCGCGGATGCGGACGATGACACGGTGTCATGATCGTCAAGAAAATCCCCGCCCGGCCTGCAGGCAGGAATGCCACCATCGAGCGCGCGACACATGCGCGGCGGCTGGTCGATTACCTAAGGCTGCCCGACAAGGAAAGCGCAGAGCGGGCGCATCTGGTTGAATATATGCTGAGCCAGAAACTCGCCGACCCGTCGACAGAACGCCTGTTCCACATCGGCGCCAGAGGTTTCGTTAGCAAAACGATCGAAGGACAACGTGCCGAAATGATCGCCGTTGCCCAGGAGGCCCGCCGTAGCCCCAACCCTGTCGACCATTGGTTGCTGAGTTGGCGTGAGGATGAACTCCCCACACCCGATCAGGTTGATGCGGTGGTTGCGCTGTTCGTCGAACATCTGGACGTTGCCGACCAGCCCTGCATCTACGCCTGCCACGGCGATACCCGTAACCGTCATGTTCATCTCGCCTTGAACCGATACGATTGCGCCACACGTCGGATGATCGAGATAAACGACGGCTTTACACTGGAGGCAGCCCACCAAGCGGTCGCACTCATCGTCGATCGGTTCGGATGGCAGGCCGAGAAAGATGCCCGATACGAAGTTGGGAACGGCCGTCCGGTCCTGACCGCAAGTGCGCTTGCACGCATCGAGGACGGTCGGGAATCGATCCGCCCGGCCGCAGCCGCTTTCGAGAATCGGACCGGCTATCGCTCGGCGCAGCGGATCGCGCAGGATGACGCGCTGCCGAGAATCAGGGCGGCAAGGTCCTGGGCCGAGCTTCACGCTTCGCTTGCAGGCGTCGGCACCACCTATGACCTGACAGGCACCAATGGTGTGACGATCGGTGTCGGTAATGAGCGGGTAAAGGCATCGATCGTAGATCGGGCCATCACTCGCACGCGGCTGGAAAAACGACTTGGTGGGTTCCAACCCCGTGATGCGGCGATCCCGCTCGTTACCAGATTGGTTGATGACGACCGTTTTACAGAGGCGTTGCGCGCCGAGGAATATCGTGCGGCGTGCGAACAGTGGCGAAAGCTTCAGGATGACAAGCGCAAGGCCCGTGCAGGGCGCACCACGGAGATTGGCAAGCCCGTGACCGCGACGACCATCGCGCGGGCGGCGGCCCGGGAACAGGCGTCGGCGAAAGCGGGCAAGGTCAAGCGGCCTCCTCCTGACCTGCAGAGCTTTTACTATGCGCACGGCGAAGGGGTCTTGGCAGAGCGATGGCCGCATCGACACCGGGTGAGCGGCTTCCCGTCGCTACACGGTGGACGGCGCGCCGGCGCGGTTTCTACGCATGTGATCGAAGGCTATACGGGCTATCCTTGCGCCGATGGCATGCGGTATGCGCGAGGGCCCCAAGCCCCAACAGCCTTTCTCGATCGCGGCCCGCGCATCGACGTAATCGCCGATGATGATGCGGCACTGTTAGGCGCGCTCAGGCTGGCTGCCTGGAATTTCGATGGCAAGGTGTCGGTTAGCGGCAGCGCTGCTTTCCGCGAACGGGTATATACTCTGGCGAAAGCCCACGGATTGAGCGGGGTTTTGAACGACCCCGACTTTGTCAGGCGCCGTGCGGTCGAAGTCAGCCACCACCTCAAGAACCAAGCCGTCTCGGTAGTGGACTCGGCGGTAGCGATTGCCAGCATCTTGCCGCCGACAGACACGGATCTCGATTTAGATACAATTCCAGCTGCGCAAAACACTAGACGTCGCCCTGACGGTCCTGATGAAAGCGGCCCTCCAATACCGCGCATGTCTCAACGAGCCGCATCCGAACCTGCCGCCGAAAGAAAGCGTTCCCGAGAGAGGTCCACACGTGATGTTGCCGGTCCAAAACCTGGAGGGCTTTTCGATCTCGCGAGCAATGTCGAAAAGCCAGAAAACGAGGCCAAGGCAAAAGGGCCGACGGACACGGAAGCACAATTTCCGGTCGGTCCGCCTGGCAAGGGTCACAGCGAGGGTCGCTGACTATCCTGTAACGGCCAGAGCCGTTTGGCTCTATTCGCCGACAAGGGCCCGCAGGCGGTCGCGATCGAGGCCCGGATCGCGCGAAAGATGAAACGCGGCAGCGAAATAGATCGCGATAATCCGTTCGGCTATAACGAACGGGTCACCCTTGCCGCGTAGCGAGCTGTTCGGAACTTCGACGGTCGCGAAATGATCTCGGACGACGTCCCAGGATCGATCGATCTGCTCGGCAAGAGCACGATGCCGGCCTTGGCGAAGCCCCGCAAACGCTGCGATCTGAGTCACGAGACCAGCGAGCATCGCGCTTTCGTACAGTTGTCCGGTAGCTACGGTGAACACGCTCATCGACGGTTTATGGTCGATAGCGCTGAACGCCTTGAGCAAATGTACAAACGCCATCTCGATCACTTTTTCGTGCAAACCCGACATGCCGCCAAACAGCGCGCACACAGTCGTAGCGGAAACGCCGGATGCCAGAGCGACGCTCCGGGCGGACAAGCCGCCAAAACCGTCGTGGACCGAAAGGGTCACGGCGGCCTCGAGGATGCGTTCGCGGGTCGCATCGGGATCGGCAGAGTTCGGGCGTGCCATGGTATGACGCTAGACTTCCGTACAACCGTGCGCAAGCTTCGCCTGCCTGCGAGCGGGCGACTGCAGAACGGTAGAACAGCTAGATTCGAGGTCAGTGAGGGGTGGGCTTGAGCCCCGAAGTTCAGATGAAAACAGGGAGGGCTCGTCCGGACCACGAGGTCCGCGACAACGACGTTCAAGGCCTTTCACACATGATCACACATTATCCGCAGACGACCGACGTCGCCGGCACCGTCCTTGGCTATCTGCTGCACGCTCTTGGCGTCCATCAGCGCTACGACTTCATCGATACCGCCGGCCTGCCCGAGGCGACCGTCCACGTCGAAGATCGCGGGATCGTTCTCAGTGTCACCAGCAAACCGGCGCCAGCGCTGCGTGACACCGTCGAGACGCTCGCGACGGACGCGCAGTACGACGTTGTGCTGACCCGCGTTACGCGCAAGCCCTGCGACGTTATCGAACTCTCTGTCGACCTGACGCTCGGCCTGCTGCCGTGCGCGCCGTGGTCGATGAACGAGCTGGCCGTGTGGACCGGCCCGGACGGCGACACCTGGCTCGTTCCCCTGGGGATCGGCCCGGCGGTGTCGTTGACCTTCGAGGGATGCAGCCTCGAACTCGTCCCGCCCTATCACACGCTGGAAGAGCGCGCTTCGGGCATCCTGCGTGCCGGTGCCGACATCGCCAGCCTCCTGCCGCTGGGGGAGGTGCAATGATGGGCAGCCAGATCGGTGAAACGCCAGGCACGGGCAAGAAGACGGGAGATTGGGGGAAGCTGGATGTCTCCGAAGGGCAGGATGAAAAAGGATCAGGCCCGGGCGCGAGACAGGCTCCAATACGAGGTTTTCCTGTGCCCCATTCCTACACCGAGACCGCAGCCGTGATTGCCACGATCACGCCGGCGCTCGTCCACGATACGCGAGCAGCCCATCAACTGCTGCTGGCCCCCGATGGGGACGGCAACGTGATGATCAACTCGGTATTCAAACGCCGCGGCAACGCCTGGTTCACGATCGCAACCGAGTACATCGAACTGCCGAGGGATCAGATGCGAACCATCATCGGCAAACGAGATGCCTGCATCGTCGCGACGGCCGTACCTGAAGGCCGCCTGCCGCGTCCGGTGTTCGAGATCGTCACTAACGGTGGCGGACGTACGACGTCGCATACCGGGTACCGCCTCTGGCTCGGTACCGAAGGCAACAGCGCATTCCTGCCGGCCGAACCAGGCCGTGCTGCGTACCGCATCGAAGGCGGCACGGTCCGCCGCGCGAAGGAACCGCCCCGCACACCCCCCGAGCGCGACGCCGGCTTTCGCCGCGCCGACCGCATGATCCGCCGCAGCGTACGGGGGTGCTGAGCATGTCACGCAAACCCGCCATCGGGGTGACACGTTCGGCCGCAGGCGCGACGTCCAGCCAGCTTCCACCCTTTGCTGCCATCGTCGATGACGCGGAGACCAGTCCCTCTCCTACAGCCACCGGCATCGTGCGCGATTACGCCAGTCAGGGTCCGTTCCAGAATGCCGATGGCAGCTTCGGGATCATCGGTTGCAGCTACAAGGACAGACCGAACAGAATGCTCGACGTCGTCCACCGCCGGCTCGTGCAGTTCGGTTTGCCGATGCGCGATCAGTGGCAACCGACCTGCGCACGCTGGGATGTGCTGCTTCCGCCGCACGCACCAGATGTCTGCCAGGATCCGCAGGCCTTGGCACGGTTCATCGACCTGCATCGCATGCCGGCGCAACAGGATCTGGCGGTGCTGATCACGCTGCGCTTTACCCAGCAGAGCCTGCTTCATCGCGGCTGGGAGTTGGCCCGTGGCTTCGCGCTCCAGCACTTCGCACTCGAGCGCGAGACCCCGGTGATGGCGGCATTCCACGTGCCGCAGATCGCCGGACGGCGCAGCAAGCCGCATTGTCACCTGCTGATTTCAGCGCGGCGGATCATCGGTTCGCATTGCGCCGACTTCGTGACCGATCTGCTCGGCCCCGACGGCAAGGCACTGGCCGGCGATCTCTGGAGCGATTGGCTCGAGAAACACGGATGAGCCGACCGTGCCGCAGGTGCGGTCCCCTCCCCCTTCATATCAAAATCGAGTTCCCCATGAATCCCCTCCTAGACCATCTGAGCTTTGTCTCACCTCTCGTACGCGCGCTCATCGGTCTGCTACCGCACATGCCACCACCGCTCGTGCTGTTGCCGAGCGAAACCTCTCACCTGCCGCCCGGCTGTTTGTACCTGCCGCGTGGCAACTGCGTCCTCGCCGCGGCTGACGGCCCGATCGCCTTCGCTCTGCTCGCGGCAGATACGGTCGCACGGGAAATGGAGGCGGATGTGCTTCTGGTGAGTTTGCGCGGCAAGGACGATCCGCATCCGATCCGGTTCGATGTCGTCTTTCGCGCAATCGATCGTACCGAGCATTGCCATAACCTGCTGTTCTGGACGATGCGCAGACGCGCACCGGCGTTCGTACCGAACGACAGCCGTCACCGGGCGGTGGTTCTCGGCCGCAGCGGCCTGATTCCGAGCGACCCCATGCCGTTTACCAGTCCGGTCGATCGCATGGCGGGTATCGCCTGCGGCAGCGCCGAGCTTCGCCGGGTCATATGGGGTAACGATGGTTGATGTCGTTCGGGCTCGCCCCACCGTCAGGGGTTGGCAAACGCTCCGTTTGCAGCGAACCATAAGCGCGTGAAACCCGTCTCCGCCCTCGAAGATCTCCCGCCCGCTGCACAGCGCGAGTTGCAGGCGGTCGTCCGCATCCTCTTCGAGGAGTTCGAAGCGCGGCTGCGCGGTACCACGAAGCCGTCGAAGAAAGCCGGGCGTATCCTGAAGCTCGTGCTGTACGGCTCCTATGCGCGGGGCGACTGGGTAGATGACCCTATCGGCGGGTACCGGTCGGACTATGATATCCTGGTCATCGTCAACGACGAGCAACTGACCGATGTCGTCGACTATTGGGCAGCTGCGGAAGACCGGCTGGTTCGTGACGTGACGATCACCCATACGTTATCCGCGCCGGTGAACTTTATCGTGCATTCACTGACCGACCTCAACAAGCAGCTTGAGCGTGGACGGCCATTCTTCGTCGACATCGCTCGAGACGGCATCGCGCTGTATGAGGCTGAAGGGTTCGGTCTCGCTACGCCAACAAAACTCCCGTCAGATGAAGCGCGAGCTGAAGCGCAGAAACATTTTGATCACTGGTTTCCATTGTCTCTTCACGCGGAAAAGCTTGCTGAGGTAAGTATCGCGGACGGCGTCGTACGAGACGCAGCGTTCCTATTTCATCAAGCTGCCGAGCGCGCCTACCACTGCGTTCTCCTCGTTTTGAGCCTCTACAGCCCCAAATCGCACAAGTTGATGTTCCTTCGATCGCGGTGCGAACAAGTCGATCAGCGCTTGGTTGCCGCTTGGCCGCGCGAGACCAAGTTCGAGCGGCGCTGCTTCGAACTACTGCGGCAGGCCTATGTAAACGCCCGCTATTCTCCGCATTACGCCATTACCGACGAAGAACTCGCATGGCTGGGCCAGCGAGTGCGGGCGCTGCAAGGACTTGTCGAACAAATTTGTCTGGAGCGGCTACAGGCTCTGGCCTGATCGGCAATGGTCCCGCCGAGCTTCGGCACCCCTGCACGACCGGGTTCAGCGCGGAGGCCGGCTCTTGCGTGACAACAGGCCTTTGATCGATATCCCCCATGCGACCACCGACGAACGTTTCGACGCCGTCCAGTTTTGGGCGAAGGGGTCCGGCTTTCGGGCCGATGCAATTAGGCCCGCCTTATGGTTAGGACTTCTGTGGTTGTCGCCCGTGATGCAAAAGGTTTCTGACCGTGTGGGTTAGAGATCGCGTGCGGTCTCCTGTAAGGCCTTTTGAGACGGCATTCAGAAGCCGCTGGTCGGTTAGTGATCCGCGGATCAGATCCAAAGTCGCCACATCGGCGAATGCAGGATTGATTGTTTCGGCCCGTACCGCGTAGACCTTTCTCGTTCGCCAACAGGCGGACCGGGGCGTGAGAACCCCGCGATTAGTAGCCGTATGCCCGGTCGAACCAGTTTCGGCCGGGAGGCGGACGCGCATGTCCAAGGCCTCCGGGCCTAAAGGCGTTCGCGCTCGTCTAATCGCGAGTTCTCAACTTCCGGCTCACGGGCCGGCATCGCCCCGACAACAGGGCGGTGCCGCCGGCTGGAAAAGCTGCGGCGCCCGGAAACGGGAGTGCGCACGAGATGCGTTGGATGACCTGCGGCGAAGAGCCGCCCTTCTACGCGAATTCGAAGACCACGAAGGACCGATCGCGTGCTGGAGCCGTCCCTACGGCGCTTCTCGCAATCGGCGCGTTGGCGTCGGGCTGCAGCGACCACAAGGGAGTGAGCGACGCGAACTTTCGGTCCGTCCTCGAGCCGGTTGTCCGCGACGCATTCTGCCAGACGATCGATCTGCCGATCATGCTGGCCGACGGACGGACCGATGACGCCGCCGTCTTTCCGCTGACCGTGCCCGCCAGGCCTCCGATGTTCGGGTCGACGACCTACGCGTCGATGGTCGCCATGCTCGACGACGCGTCCCGTGCCGGCTTCCTGAAGAGGACCGCGGCGGAGATGCCGGTCAAGAAGCGCGGCGTCTCGCTTCCGGCCTCGCGCCAGCCGGTCGTCACGTATGCGCCGACAGACAGAGCCGCTCCCTACTTCCGCTCGGTCGAGCGGAAGACGGGGGTCGGGATGCTGTCGTTTCCGGCCGTCTGCGCCGCGAAAGGCGAGCTCGTCGACATCGTGCGGTGGAGCGAGCCGGTCGACCTTGGCGGACGGCGGGTCTCGCAGGTGACGTATCGCTTCAGGGGCGTGGAGCCCCTCTCCATCGTGCCGGACAAGGACAAGGCGCGGATGGCGGAGCCGAAGGAGGCCACGCTGCCGCTGGTGCTGGAGAGCGACGGCTGGCGGGTGATGCCTCGCTGACCGCCAGAAGCCCCGATCGAGCCCGACGGTCCGTTCAACATTCGCGCGCGCGCGGCCGAGGCCGCCGCCGAAAGGAAGCATCCATGAAGAAGCAAGCCATCACCATCGTCCTCGCCCTGACCGCGCTGGCATGCGCAGGAGCGGCCGAGGCGCAGACCACCCACCGGGCAGCGCCGATCGCTTCGCCGCCAAGACGAGGACCGCTGGCGATGGACGTAGCGGGCGTCCATCTGGGCATGTCGCTGGCGGCCGCGGAAGGCGCGCTGGCCGGGACATACAGGTGCCGCCGCGAGAAGGGCTATCAGACCTTCCAGCAGCTGGTCGACCTGGAAGT
Source organism: Sphingomonas sp. Leaf230 (assembly GCF_001421745.1). Classification (GTDB taxonomy): domain Bacteria; phylum Pseudomonadota; class Alphaproteobacteria; order Sphingomonadales; family Sphingomonadaceae; genus Sphingomonas. The sequence continues at coordinate 160,495 of NZ_LMKW01000013.1, forward strand.
GGCCAAGCGCCACGGAGGGGGGCTCGGCTTTCCGCCGCAGGGGACGGGCGTCGGCGATCTGTTCTGCGACGGTCCGACGGGTGAGAGCCTGCGCGTCAGCATGGCGCAAACGGCATCGGGACCGGTGGTGGACCGTTTCCAGCTTTCGATCCCCACCAACAGGGTCGATCCCGCAGCCCTGGTCGGCCAGATCGAGACCAGATACGGCAGACCTACGAAGGGCACCGCCGCGAACGGCGCCTGGTGCTCAGGGCCCTGCAGCCCACTCGAGACCAGTCCGGCGATCAGAACGTCGCTGTCGGGAAGCTCGATGCAGATTCTGGGGACGCGCGGCCAGCAGGCCGGCGACGCCGACAAGGCCGCCGTCAAGGCGGCGGCGGACAGGCTTTCCCCGCCGGCCAGACGGGGTGCGTTCTGATGGCGTCGAGCATGGAAGATAGCTTGAAGCCCTGGAGCGTCGCGATCGGCACGTCGAGGCCCGCGCGCCTCGTAATGGGGAGCGTCATGGTCGTCGCGATGCTGGCGGGCATTTCCCAGGCGGCGATCGGATCCCCCGGCGCGGCCGATGCGAAAAGGGTCGCCGGCGCGTTGCCGCTGACCTCCGCGCAGATCGGGGCGGCCAAAGCGTCCGGAACGGGTTGCTCCTGGTCTCTGGCGAAGGACCGTCGCATACGTTTCGCCGCAGCGGACGATCATGCGGTGGTTCGGCTTCCGTCGGGCGTCGTGGTGCTTCGGCCCGCCGCCGACGCGCGCGATCTGTTCCCGTTCACCCATGATCGCTGGTCTGGCGACGGCGTCGCCGTGAGCGTCGCGTCCGTCGGGCGCGCAATGCGGAAAGGCGGCGAGACGATCGAGCAGGCTGCCGATCTGAAGGTAAGCGTCGGCGCCACGATCTGGAAGGGGCGGGGTCTCATGGTCTGCGGATCGTAGACCCCACCCAAATACTGTTCGACCCTTGTCGCCAGAGGCGAGCCGTGCGCTACGCAGCGGGACCGGATCATCTGGTGCGTAGCGTGCGGATCGATCAAACGCTTGCGGTTCGACTGCCCGATGCTCGCGCCCATGCTCACGATGTTTCGATTGTGATTGGATTCGTCACGGCCATTTGCCGCCGGGAGGTGGAAGCGCTGGCGGAGGGGGTCCGTGCCCCATCGCGAAGACGCTGCAGGTCTCGGGAGTGCATCCGCCGGCCGCTTCCGCATGAGCGACGATCCGCATCTTGACCGCGCACGGCATGTCCGTCGTATCGATGACGAGCCCTGGCCGTGGCGACGTTCGAGCGTCGGCCTGGAGATACTGGCGCAGCAGATCGTCCGACAGTCGCGCTCCGTTGAACGCCAGTTCGCCATCGGAGATGCGGACGACGTTCTTGTGGCGCATGGCCAGGGGACGCATGCTCCACTGAGCGCCGACGGGACAAGCCGCGGTCGCGGCGCCCGGGGACGCGAGAAGCAATACGGAAAGCAGCATGGAACACCACCTCAAGCGCAAGGGAAGAACGATCGTGGCGCCAGCTATCCCGGCTTTCCGCGGCGTCAACGCGCGCCGATCGTCCGTGTCGGCCGGTCAGGCTGCAAAGGGCACGGATTTCCGCAGACCGCCGATCATGATTGTGGAGCGGATTGCACCACCACGTCCAGGATCAGGGCGGCCGGATGCGTCGGCCGGGTTGCAACGGGGTGCGGGCGGCGTAGGGTGCCAACGAAGGGGAAGTCATCATGATCGCATACAGGTTCGCCGCTCTTGCGGTGGTCGCTTCGGCAAGCGCCGCACCGGCACAGGCTCCGAGGGCACTGATCGTCGATCGTCGTCCCGCAGGCGAGGACCGTCAGCGCAACCTGTCGGCCAGCGTCTTCTCCTGCAGCTATGGCATCCGGGTCCTCAGCGACGATGGCCGCTCCCGGAAGCGGCTCGACGCTCTGGAAGCCGCGCTCCGCGCTTCGTCGTCGGCGCGACGCCTGGAGCAGCGGCCGGTGGTGGTCAGGTCGTATCAGGTATTCTTCAACTCCGCGGCGGCGCAGATGGACCAGGCGCTCTCGATCGGGGTCGCTTCGGTCAACGGTGGGGCGGGCTTCGTCGGTCGAAGTGCCGCCGCGCCCAAATGCAGCCGCGACAAGACGCCGGACGGTTGGTTCGATCCTGCGGAGACCACCAACGGGAACCCGCCCTTCGTCGTGGACATCGAGGCGGACGTGGCCGGCAAGCCCCTGTCGGTCCGCAGCGTCCATTCGCCAACAGAGGCGCTTCGCGTTCCCGCCACCGCCTTCAGCAGCAAGGCGAAAAAGAACTTTGCGGAAGGACAGGCGGGGCTCGAAGTGGACCGCGCCATCGACGAGGCGAATGCCCGCTTCGTGTCGAAGGTCGCGTCGCTGAACTGATCGAGGCCGATCGTGTTCTCGGAGACATCGAAGATGCATGCCAGAACTGACGGCTCAGCCGGACGATGGCTTCCTGGCAGTTTCGGGCAAGCAGGAACTTCGCGCGAGCAGATCGGCGGCGAACTGTAGGGTTGCTGCCCGACCGGCGGCTTGGGGGGCGTTCAGCAACCGTCTCGTCAGGACGTGATCCCACGTGCTTCGATCACCCGTGGTCCGCGCAGCAGCCTCCGTCTAGGCAGGCAGCGGTTCACTCCCTCGGTTGGAGTTCCCCGCGACGGGCGACCTCGGGGTGCGACGGCACATGTATCGGCGCTCACCCCCCTTCACAGCCGACGAGCCGAAGTTGAGGATGCCGACCCCCGTCACTTTCCCGTGACGGGGGTCTACGAGACTAGGCTAGCGGTAGTCATGGGTTCGCTTCCTCGCGCAGCCAGACCGCAGGACGAAGCCACGCGATCTTGCTCGAACTCATGTCCGCGGCAGTGCGAACGCCATGGTGTAGTCGCCGTAGCGCGTGCCGAGCGCACCATGCCCGCCTGCGGTGATGACGACATACTGGCGCCCATCGCGCCCCCGATAGGTCATCGGCGTCGCCTGCGCGCCGGCTGGCAGCCGTGCCTTCCACACCACCTTGCCGGACCTGAGATCGAACGCGCGCAGATACTGGTCGGTCGTGGCGCCGATGAACGCGAGGCCGCCCGCGGTGATGATCGCCCCGCCCAGGTTGGGCACGCCGGTCTTGATCGGGACGCCGAGATGCGAGCCGAACAGACCCGTATCGCGCGCGGTGCCCAGCACTTCCCGCCACAGCACCTTGCGCGTCTTCAGGTCGACGGCGGTCAGGTGTCCCCAAGGCGGCGCGACGCACGGTGCGCCGAAGATGCCGACCCACGCCTGCACGACCGCCACGTACGGCGTGTTGTACTGCGTCTGGAGCTGCGCCTGCATCGCGTTCTCTCCGCCCTTCTTCTGCGCCATCAGCGGCCCGACGCGCGGATCGTCGCGGCGCATCAGCCACAGCTTGAACGGCATCTCCATCGTGTTGACGGTCATGATGCCGCGGACCGGATCGACCGCCGCACCGCCCCAGTCGGTGACGCCGTCGAACGCGGGATGGCCGATGATCGGCTTCAACCCGATCGGCTGGTAGATGCCTGCGCCCTGCGATCGGCGGATGTCGATGCGGCACATCAGCTGGTCTATCGGCGTCGCGCCCCATGTGGCCTTCTCGGTCGGTGCGGGCGGCGTGAACGACGGCATTCCGATCGAGAAGGGCTGCGTAGGCGACACCGTCACCCCCGGCGTCGCGCCGTCGGTCCGCACTGGGCGCTCAGCGATCGCAGCGAGCGGCGCGCCGTTCAGACGGTTGAGGAAATACACCTGGCCCATCTTGGTCGTCTGGATGAGCGCGGGGATGACGCGACCGTTGGGTGCGCGATAGTCAAAGAGCGACGGCCCTATCGGCAGATCCATGTCCCACATGTCGTGGTGGACGAGCTGGCGCACCCAGCGCAGCTTGCCTGTAGCGACGTCCAGCGCGACGATAGCGGTGCCGAAGCGGTCGTCGAACGGCCGGCGATACCCGATCCAGTAGTCTGGCGAAGCATTGCCGGTGCCGAGATAGACGATCCCGTTGGCGGCATCCGCGGTGATCGCCCCCCAGACATTAGGCGTGCCGCGCGTGTAGTTCTGACCGTCGGGCAGCGGCGCGATCGCGTCCTGCGAGCGGCCCACGTCCCAGGCCCAGACCGGACGGCCCGACACCGGGTCGTAGGCGCGCACGACGCCGCTCGGAATGTTGCGATTGACATTGTCGACGATCCGCTCGCCGACGATCAAGCGGTTGTTGACGACCACCGGCGGGGTGGTCGCGATCTGGTCGGAGGGCGTCGAGACGCCCATGTTCGCTCGCAGGTCGATCGATCCGCCATCGGCGAAGCTCGGGCACGGCCGACCCGTGTCGGCGTCGAGCGCGACCAGCCGGGCGTTAAAGGTCGGCGCGAAGATGCGACGCGGGCACGGCGTGCCAGCGGGCGCCTCGTAGTAGACGACGCCGCGGCACACGAGATAGTTGTTGCCCTTGACCTCGGCGTTCTCGTGCCAGCTCCACTTCGTCCTGCCCGTCGTCGCGTCGATCGCCTGGACGAACGAGTGCGGCGTGCAGGTGTAGAGCGTGTCGCCGATATGGATCGGGGTCGCCTCGGAATGATATTCGCGCAGATGCTCCTTGGACTCCGCGGGCATCGGCAAGTCGCCTGTGCGCTGCGTCCAGGCAAGTTCGAGCTTGCCGACGTTGGCCGGCGTGATGTCGCCGAGCGCCGAATAGCGGCGACCCGACAGCGTGCCGCCGTAATCGCGCCAGTCGCCGTCCGCCTCTCCGGTCGCCGATGGCGCGGCGCTGGTGGCGGACGTCGCGTCTCGCGCGGACGCATTCTGGCCATGCAGGAGAAGGCCGCAGGCGAACACGAGCGCGGCGACCGCCGCGGCGGCCGGCATCACGTGCGAACGGACCGAGCCGCGACCGCGTCGAAGACCGGTCAGCAGGACGAGAACGAGCAGGACCGTCGGTGCGACCACCCTCGGCACGAGCTGGAGCCAGTCGAAGCCGACCTCCCACACCGCCCAGATCAGCGTACCGACCCAGATCGCGACGAAGACGCCGCGGCCCGCGGGATTGCCGCGGCCGATCAGCGCACCGCTCGCGATCATCGCGAGACCGGCGATGAGATAATAGGGCGACCCACTGTTCGCCACCAGCACGCCGCCTGCGACGACGAAGAAGCCCCCGAGCGTCGCGACGATCCACGCTAGTGCGAATGTAAGGAAGCGGGACATGCCGAGGGTCCTGTATGATCTACAATGGAAGACGTCTGATCGCTTGACTGTCATTCCGCAAGACGGATTCCAGCTTCACCGGCCGCTCGACAGGAGAGATCGCTCGGGGAGGTTCGAACGGCGGTCACAGGGGATCGCCGTTCTGACGGCGGCCATGCCGGACCCTGCCAACGTCAAGAATGGGACGCGACCCGGGCGGAAATCGCAATCGCAGCGGTTGGTACAAGTGTGGCACTGGTCCGAAGGAGAGAAGACGGGTGCCGTGCGTTGCTGCGATCCTAGGGTGCTTGAACCTCTTCGACCCGTGGCGCGCGCGCTCGTTGGACGGCGCAGCGGGACGTGGTCCGGAGCTTGGGCTCGAACGCATGCGACCTGCTCTCAGACGAAGACCTCGGAGAACAGCACGAGCCGACGCTCGAGCAGAAATTGCCATTCCTCGATCTCCGATGGGGCGAGGCTGGAAGGCGCAACGGACCCGCGGCGACCGGCGGCCTTCGTGCGGACCGCACTATCGCGAGACCAGGCGGAACTCGCGACCATGAGCCTTCCCTCGAGCGGAGTGCCGAGGAGAACGCGCGTCGCCATGGAGTAGGCGTGGCGCGTGTCGGAGCGCCGAGACGACGGCATGCTGATAAAAGGGGTTTTCCGTGCGATAGCACGAACGTTCGAGGGACTAGACCGACGCTAAACGTGTACAGACGGCCTATCTTCAGGGAAGCACCGCAATTCAGATACAAACTCGTGGAAATCCGCGCGGTTCTGCTCCTTTACTAGGAAAACCCAGGACTGTGGTATGAGCCGGACGACCAGCGAGGGAGACTTCGTGCTATTACACGGAAAACTCCGACGGACTCCTAGCGCTAACTGTTTGCGATCGCTCTCGCCGGAAATGTGAGCGGTAACGCGCGCGTTTCGAGTTGAGAAAAATACCGACGCTTCAATAGCCTGCTGCCGCAGTGCGAATACGCACAGGGCAACATTGGGGTCATCGTCGCATCTGGCAGGCGCATTTGACGTGGGTACGCCTGCCGAGACGGCAGCATCCTCAGAATGATGACGAACAATCGCTAGGCGGTCGCCTGATCGCTGGCGAAGACAGCGACGACCTCCGGCGTTGCCGGCAGCGATATCAGACCGTGCTGCACGCACCATGCGGTGAAAATCGCCCAATCCGACTCATACGCACGCCGGGTCGCACCGGCGCGAGCTGCCTTGGCATACGCGGCAGCCCGCTCGATCTTTTCGTGAAGGAGTGCCGGCAACATCGGTTGATCCGGGTCGACAATAACGAGCGGTGCTGGCGCTTGGACATGGTCGGGATCAACCGGCGTGAGTCCCAGAGTGTGTGAAGCGACCCTAAAGGGTGTGTGCCATGCTCGCTCTCAGCGCGCCACCCGTACGTCCGAGAATTACAGTTATCGGACACAGGCCGTTTGGGTTGGGTAACAACCAAAGCCGGAACGGCAGTTGGCTTGTCGGGCTGGCCGACTATAGGTCGACCTCTTCAGGAGGAAGCATGTCGCTACGTAAGATCGTTCCCGTTATTCTGTCTGGCGGTTCGGGCACGCGCCTCTGGCCGATGTCGCGCCCCGAGATGCCCAAGCAGATGCTCGCGCTGACGGCGGACGAGACGATGCTGCAACTGACCGCGGGCCGCGCGTTCGGCGAGCGCTTCGCCGCGCCGATCGTGGTTGCCAATGCGCGCCATGCAGACCTCGTCGAGCAGCAACTCGCGGATGCGGGTGCCGCACCGCAGGCGCTGATCCTCGAACCCGCTGGTCGTAATACGGCGCCGGCGATCGCGCTGGCAGCAATCGCTGCAGGTGGTGGCGGCGACGCGTTGCTGGTGATGCCGTCGGACCACGTCATCGGCGACGTTGCCGCGTTCCATGCAGCGATCGAGGCGGCGATGCCGCTCGTCACAAAAGGATGGCTCGTCACGTTCGGCATCGCACCCGACGCGCCCGAGATCGGCTACGGCTGGATCCAGATCGGCGATGAACTCCAGCCCGGCGTCAACCGTGTCGCGCGGTTCGTCGAAAAGCCCCCGCTCGACAAGGCGCAGTCGATGCTGGCGAGCGGCGATCACGCCTGGAACGGCGGGATCTTCCTGTTCCTCGCCGACGCCTATCTCGAGGCCCTCGCGGAGTTTGATCCGGGCATCCTGACCGCCACGCAGGAGGCGATGGACAAGGCGCGTACCGAGGGCACGCGAATCTACCCCGACGCGGCCGCCTTTGCCGCCTCGCCCGATGACTCGATCGATTACGCGGTCATGGAAAAAGCCGACCGGGTCGCGGTCGTGCCGGTCGCGATGGGCTGGAACGACGTCGGCAGCTGGGACGCGCTCCACGCGATCAGCGACACCGACGGCGACGGCAACGCGCACCGCAGCCACGGCGACGGCGCTGTGCTGGCGATCGATACTACGAGTTGCTTTGTGCGTAGCGACGGCATTCGCGTTTCGCTGGTCGGGGTCGAAGATCTGATCGTAGTCGCCAGCGGCAATGACGTGCTAATCATGCCGCGAGGGCGCAGCCAGGAAGTCAAAAAACTGATTGAGGCGATGAAAACGCGTGATCAGACATAAGATAACTCATGTGATGGTCATGATGTCGACGATCAATTACCCATGTTGGCGCTAACTGACTTTGGCAAAAGGATCTCATTTACGGAGCTGGCGTCGCCACCTCGGTCGCTAAGACGTAATCATTGGCTTCGTCCTGCCGAACCATTAGCCTCTCACCAAGCACATATTCACGCGGACGGCTATAATCGCGCTTGGCACCCAGGTTGCCGACCTGTCTGGTAATGCCAATCACAAGGGCGGTCTTGGTCATCATTACCTTCTTGTACCTGATAGGATTGCGTCCGCCCGCGCGAATGAAATCTTCTCATTGCAAGCCCGGTCAATGACGCCGATAGCACCCGGCATGCGGATTATCGTTACCGGCGCCAGTGGCTTTGTAGGGCAGCGTATCGTCGCGCGGCTCGTGGCCGCAGGGCACAATGTCGTTGCTGCAACCCGACAGCCTGGCTGTTTCCCGGGTGCGAACCAGTGCGTAGCACCCGATCTGGGTCCCGACGCCGATTGGTCGTCGATCGTCCATAACGCAGATATCGTCGTTCATGCCGCGGCGCGAGTGCATGTCATGCACGAGCGCGAGCGCAATCCACTGGCCGTATTCCGCCATGTAAATGTTGAAGGCACGCGTGCGCTTGCAAACGCTGCGGCGCAAGCAGGCGTCAGACGCTTTCTCTTTATCAGCTCGATCAAGGTTAATGGCGAGCACACCGACGACCGAATGCCCTTCGCGCCGGACGACGCGCCCGCACCGATCGATCCCTACGGCGTCTCGAAGCACGAGGCAGAAGTCGCGCTTTCACAAATCGGCGACGCCAACGGCATGGAAACCGTCGCCATTCGCCCCGTCCTCATTCATGGTGCGGGCGTGAAAGGCAACATGGCCAGCTTCGCCCGCCTTGCCGCTCGCGGCTGGCCGTTGCGCTTCCTTCCCCTGGGAGCGGTAAAGAATAGGCGCAGCCTCGTCCACGTGGACAACCTCGCCGACATGATCGCTGCTGTGGTCGCTCATCCCGGTCCATTGCCCAAAGTCATGCTGATCCGTGACGACGAAAGTCCCTCGACGCCCGAACTGCTACAGCGAATGGCGTATGCGGCAGGGAAGAAAGTACGGCTGGCGAAACTGCCCCCGCAATGGCTATCGGCTGCCGCGCGCGGTGCGGGTCGCGCAGCCATCGCCACGCGTCTCTTAGGTTCGCTCGAGGTCGATGACAGTACCACGCGTGCTGCGCTCGGCTGGCGTCCGCCGATGACACTCGACGCCGGTCTAGCCGACACTATCGCGGGATCTACGCGCCGTTGATTGGGTAGCGTAGCGGTAGGCGGTGCGCTAATCAGGCCCATTAAAAATTTGTGTGGTGCGTACATGATCGTCTCTTCGCTATTTACAAGGCTGACCGGCCTGTCGGTCTTGCAGAAGCAGGCGACCTTCGTCCTGATCGATATCTTCCTGGCGCTTGCGACCCTGTGGATTGCCTTTTCTCTGCGGTTCAGCACCGTCTTCTTGTTCTTCGACTGGCGCCAGGTTACGATTTTCGCGCTGGCGGCGGTACTGGTTCCGCCTATCTTCGTGCGATGCGGGCTCTACCGTGCGGTATTCCGCTACAGCTCGTTTGGCGCCACAGTCGCGGTCGCGCGGGCGGTGACGATCTACGGGCTCGTCTTCGGCGCGTGCGTCCTGGCCTTTTCTTTTCCTAACGTGCCACGCACGGTCGCAATTATCCAGCCAGCGCTGTTTGCTTGGAGCGTGCTGGCGGCGCGCAGCCTCGGCTTCCTGCTGCTGCCCCGTTTCGGCGAACCAGCTGGCCCCGATGCGGAACGCGTACTGGTTTACGGTGCAGGCATGAGTGGAATCCAAACCCTGTCCGCTTTGCGCCTCAACCGCGCGACCAACGTGCACGGATTCATCGACGACGATCCGCGTAAAGTGGGACGCGAGGTGTTCGGCCTGCCCGTCCTCTCGCGCATCCAAGCCGAACAGAAGCTGCGGGACGAACAGATCGACGGCGTGCTGCTGGCCGTGCCTAACGTATCGCGTTCGCGTCGCAATGACATTCTCGAATGGCTACGCCCGTTCGGCGCGCACGTGCGCACCGTGCCAAGCGTCGACGAACTCGCCAATGGCAACATCGAGCTTGCAGTCCGCGAACTCGACATCGAGGATTTGTTGGGGCGCGCTCCGGTACCATCGAGCAGCGGGCGCTTAGCCCACGACATCACCGACCACGTAGTTCTCGTTACTGGAGCAGGCGGCAGCATCGGAAGCGAACTATGCCGCCAAATACTGGCGCTTAAGCCAGCCAAACTGCTTCTCGCCGATCTTTCCGAATACGCGCTTTATGCGATTCATCGCGAGTTGGAGGGCGTCTGCGAGCGTACCGGATCGCCGACGAAGTTGATCTCCCTCTTGGCGAACGTGCGCGATGCAGCACGCATTAGCGACATTTTTTCAACGTGGCGACCAAACGTCGTCTACCATGCCGCGGCATACAAGCATGTTCCGCTCGTCGAGCACAACCCCTTTGAAGGGGTCGCCAACAACGTATTGGGCACGCTCGTCGTTGCCAAGGCGGCACGCTCGGCAGGGGTGGGGCGGTTCGTTCTCATATCGACCGACAAGGCAGTGCGTCCGACCAACATCATGGGCGCTTCGAAACGGATGGCAGAGATCGTGCTGCAAGCGCTTGCCGCGCATGAGGGTGGAAACGGCACCGTTTTCACCATGGTCCGCTTTGGCAACGTGCTGGGGTCCAGTGGCAGCGTCGTCCCGCTATTCCGTGCGCAGATTTCCGCTGGCGTTTCGGTGACGGTCACGCATCCCGACATTACGCGCTACTTCATGTCCATTCCCGAGGCCGCACAGCTCGTGCTCCAGGCCGGGGCTATGGCCAGCGGAGGCGAAGTGTTCCTGCTGGACATGGGCGAACCAGTTCGCATCGTCGACCTCGCACGACGAATGATTGAACTTTCGGGCGCGCGTGTCCGTGACGACGAGACGCCTGACGGCGACATTGGAATCGTCTTCACTGGCCTGCGCCCGGGTGAAAAGCTTTATGAGGAACTGCTGATTGGCGAGAACGATCAGCCGACCGAACATGAGCGGATCATCCAGGCCCGCGAGCGGATGTGGAGCTGGGACGAAGTATCCAACGCGGTGAACGACCTCAACACTACCCTTGCGGCACGCGACCTACCGACCCTGCGCCGAATTTTGGCCCGCTACGTTGACGGTTTTGACTCTAATGCAAAGTCGGTCGATCACATTGATATCGAACGTATAAACCAGTCCACATCGGCCCACAGAGCATCCTCCGTGAGTCAGTAGATACCGACAATCAACTGAAATTAATTATAACTAATAATATTGGCCATGTCGTTGAACGTATATGAATGATAAATATTCAAAGCGGATAACAATAACGCACGTTCCAGAGCAAGGTCTGACGAGCGACTGGTTGCATCCAATAGAAAATTCATTTGTCTCAGCGGGCATACATCGCGTCACTGGCGCTGGGCCTTTATTACGCATAATCGGTAAGACCCTTAACAAGGCCGGCATTTTCCGCAAGGTTATGCACGGCGGAAGTGAGGCTTCTATAGTTCAGTTGGCACAATTGACAGCTTATCGAGCTTTTCCTCGCGCCATGTGGCAGGAAATTATTCCAGATTGTTTCGACTGCTGGGAGCCTGATTACGAAAAATGGACGGATCTGCTGCAACGTCTGGAGCCTAAGGTCGCTTTCTTCTCGGCACGTCAGTCTGCCGCTTACATGGAGCAAAACGTGCCCGGGCTTCAGGCGATCTGGGCTCCGGAAGGCATTGATCCAACTGACTTCACGTCTCAAAAGCCGCTGCGCGACCGAACCATTGATGTCTTGGAACTAGGGCGTAAAAACGATGCATATCACGCCTCGATAAGGGACCTTTCCTCTCGTCGACCTTATGTGCATCTCTTCGAAAAAGAGCGAGGAGCGATCGTTTTTGCTTCGCGTGCCAAGCTCGTCGCTGGACTGGCAGACAGCAAGTTATCTATCTGCTTTCCCTCATCCGTTACGCATCCGGCCCGTTCGGGAAACGTAGAAACGTTGACCCAGCGCTATCTAGAATCGATAGCGTCCGGCTGCATTCTACTTGGTCGTTGTCCGATAGAGCTACGCGACCTGTTTGGTTTTGATCCTGTTATAGCAGTCGACGAAGGCGACCCGGCTGGCCAAATCGAGCACATTCTGGCGAATATCGATAATTATACGGAACTGACTTATCGAGCACTCATCCGGCTCCATGAGGTTGCGACGCTGGAGGTGCGAACACAGCGTATGCTGTCGCAATTAGAAGCGAAGGGCTATCACCGGTAACTAGGTGGCGACACCGCGTTGCATGCCTCCGGGATGACGCGTATGCCGCAGCAGAAATGCAAACGACCGTAGCATTCCAGAAGGTTGCCATGTCCACGAGTGCGTCAGCAAATGCCCCCGCCGCCTCTGTTTTAGCGGTGACCTTCAACCGGGCGAACGAAACGTGTGTGCTGGTTGATCAACTCTTGACGGTCGAAGGAATGGATATTTTGGTCGCCGCTGACGGTCCAAGCAATGGGTTCCTGCGCGTTAAGAGCGACGTGATTGTCAGCGATCGCATTATTAAACGTTTTAACTCCTGCTCCGCCATGCTGCTCCGCGCGACCTATGCGGAGCAGGGCGTGAAGCGCCTGACCGGACGGCTTAGCAACCTCCGCCAGCGCACCTATGCTCACGCAACTTTCTATGAATACAAGTCGCTCTCATGATCTCGAAAAGCACAGATGATACGGTGGCAGTGGAGACACTGCGCGGCGGTATACTCGCTACCTATGGATGGTTCGGGCTCGCACGACTGGCAATTGACCTTTTGGCAACGCGGTTGCTGTTTCCCGGCGCGCGTATAGTCCGACGGCCATGGTCTCTGCGCGGCCGGAACCGTATGGCGTTCGGGCGGCGATTAACGGTGGGCGTGGGGCTCAGGATTGACGCATTCGGGAGCGGAAAAGGTACACCCTTGGTGCGTATCGGAGACAATGTTGAGATCAACGATTACGTCCACATCGCTGCGGTTCGCTCAGTGATCATTGGCGATGACGTGCTGATCGCCAGTCGGGTGTTCATCAGCGATCACAATCACGGGGACCTCGACGGCTCAGAGCATGACAACGGCCCGAACGTGCCGCCCGCGCGCCGACCGCTATCAGTGCGACCGGTGACGATAGGAGCGCGGGTGTGGATCGGGGAAGGCGCCTTAATCATGCCCGGCGTTTCGATCGGCGAGGGCGCAATTGTCGGGGGCGGAGCAGTGGTCACGCGCGATGTTGCGGCGGGCGCGGTCGTTGCGGGCGTACCGGCAAGGGTCATCCGCCACTTCGATCCGAGCAGCGCGCGCTGGGAAAAGGCAACACGGTGATGCGGATCGTCGTGTCAGCCGTTAATTTCTCGGAAGGCGGTCCACTTACCGTGCTGCGCGACTGCCTGGCCGCAGCGCGTGCCTCGCTGCCGCCGGAGACGGAAATCGTGGCACTGGTGCACCGTGCCGCACTGATCGAAACGCCTGGCATTCGCTTGCTGGAGTTTCCCACGGTCAAGTCGTCGTGGCTTAGCCGGATCAACTTAGAGTACCGTGGTTTCGGCAAGCTCGCACGGGAACTGTCACCTGATTTCTGGCTGTCGCTCCACGATGTTAGCCCGCGCCTCTCAGGTGTGCGTCAAGCTGTCTACTGCCATAATCCCATCCCCTTCTTCCGCCCGACGCTACGCGACGCTCAGCTTGATCCCACGCTCTTAGCGTTCCGCCTCGCCTACCGCTTTTTCTACCAATTCAACATCCACAGCAACGCAGCGGTGGTAGTTCAGCAGGAATGGCTTCGCCAAGAATTCGTGCGCAGGTTTGGGGTGCAACGGGTAATCGTAGCACACCCGGATATTGTAGACTTACCGATCTCCCAGGACGTACCACGCGATCCGGGCATACTGTCACTATTCTATCCAACCGTTCCGCGTGGCTTCAAAAACATCGAACTACTCTGTGAGGCTATGCAAAATTTGCCGGCCGACCTGCCACGCCGTCCTGAGCTTTGCGTGACGATCGACGGGACAGAGAACCGTTACGCTCGCTTCATTCTGGATCGTTACCGCGATGTGCCGGGTGTGCGTTTTATTGGACGCCAATCGCGTGCTGAGATGGCGTGGCACTATGCTAGGTGCGATGCATTGCTGTTTCCCTCTCGCGTTGAAACTTGGGGGTTGCCAATTACTGAGGCCAAGCAATTTAATCGGCCGATACTAGTCGCGGATGAGCCATATGCCCGTGAAACTGTGGGAACGTACGACGCTGTCGCCTTTCTACCATCAGATCAGCCGCTATGTTGGCGTGACGCTATCGTCAAAGCCGCGCGAGGTCAGGCACCTTGGGGGCCTGTTTCAACTCCACCTCCAGCACCACCATACGCGGAAGGCTGGATCGATCTATGGCAGCAACTGCTCAATGCGTAACAGCAACGACAGCATAAGTTCGGGGTTACGCCGTTATTCTAAAAGGTTTGACGCTCTTGCGAGACACACCCGAATATTGTTTGGGCCACCAGCTAATAAGCGCTCAGCGCCGTATGCCCAAACCTTGTTGATGGTCGCGTGAGCGTGGACGAATTTGCCCTCTAAAGGGGAGGAATGCCCACAGCCATGACGATGTCATATGACGATGCGTGCACTAAGCCGGTCGGGTTTTAGGTATCTACGAAAGCGGGCTGGCATTCGGAGTGGGCAGACAAGACCTAGGGTTAAATTATAGCGCAGAGCTACGCGGGGCTTGTGAGCGTTAACGCGGTGGCTAACGCCACGAACTACGCCCATCGCAACCGTTCACCTTGCGGCGGGAGGCCCGCAAAACCATGGAGGCGGCAGCACCAAAATTCGTGCGCGAGGTCATCGAGCAGCTTCGTCACCGCTATTCCAAAGCGATTGGTCCGACGCCATGCCTGAAAAACGCGCGCCGATGGCATTGTTGAGGTGGAGATCGATGGTGTCGCGGTGAAGATCGGACGTGATGTCGATGCCAGCGCCATCCCCGCGGTGATCGATGCCTTGATAGTGCTGCGTTGATGGGCCCCGACGGCAACGCTCGGTTCATGGTGATGACCGTGCCGGTGGACTTTGCAGATGGTGCAGACCCGTTCGTGGCATGGTGGGGGCTTAGTACGGTGCCGCCCCGTTCCTGGACGTGGTCTATGCCTTGTAGGCAAGGAATGCGGACCGGGTAAAGCTGGGCTGGTGGAACGCCACCGGCCTTTCACTGATGATAAACGGCTCGAGCAGCGCGATTTTTCTTCGCCAGGTATCCACGACGGCGTGATCCGGCTGACGGCCGCGCAAATGGCGGCGCTGCTCGAGGGGGCAGACTAAAGTCGGGTCCATGGCAGCCGCGATGGACTCGAAACGGCCCGGTTGATGCGGCGTAAGCGGCTCGTTGCGCTACTCCGCAATGCTGCCCGAGGCCGACCTTCCATCTGATCCACAAGCTCTGCGCGCCATGCTAGAGCGGTTTCTCACCGGGCTGAATCATAAGGGGATTCCCGTCGCTGCGGTTTTCTGATTCTGAATTCCTGCCGGCGCAGGAGGCTGGCATGGATGGCGCGAGCTGTTGTTGCCCCCTAAAGGCCTGACAGGGCCTCGCAGGTTCGCGCGATGAACTCGCGGGGTGATCGATAGCGCAAAGCGCGGTGCGGATGCACCTCGTT
>NZ_LMKW01000014.1 GCF_001421745.1 Sphingomonas sp. Leaf230
CGATGCACGAGGTCAGGTCGACCCCGATCCAGGCATCGTACGTGAAGGGGCTGCAAATCTCATCTGCTGTCAAAATGCAGCCGCCGCGATACACCATCTACTGGGCCCTATGCGACGACGACCGGCTTGCTCAGCGCAGCAAGCTCCGAAAGCGCTCCGCGAGGCAAAGCACCGGCCCACCGCAATGGTACGTCAGGCGACGGCGCCCTGGCTCGCTTGCGCACCGAAATTGCCAGTAAAGCGCTCAGTTCGGCGTCTTATCTCAAAATGCGACCTTGAACTGGCCGCCGATGATCCGCGGTTCGTTGATCATGCCCGTCAGGTTGTTGAAGTCGATCGCGCTGATGCTGCGATACTGGTTGGTGATGTTGCGGACGAACGCGCCGACCTCATACCCCTGGGGCGATTTATAGCCGACCTTGAGCCCGCCCTCGAGCGAAGACTTGCCGGTGAACTCGACCGCTTCGTACAGGAAGAAGTTGATACGGCTGCGATAGACCCAGTCGGTGTACGCGTAGACCTCGCCCCCGTTCGCGAGCGGGATGCCGTAGCGCGCCGTCCAGTTGGCGATCCAGCGCGGCGCCTGGGGAAGATCGTTACCGTCGATCACCGCGAACCCGTTCACGATCGGATCCAGCACGGTGCAGGTCGCGCATACCCCGACGCCGATGCCCCGGTCGCGGATCTCGGTGAAGTTGTAGCTGCCACTCGCGGTCAATGTCAGCTCGGGAAACGGACGCGCCTCAAATTCGCCCTCGACGCCGTAGCCGATCGCCTTGTTCGCACTGATCAGGCGTGCCGAATTGCTGCTGCCGCCGACCGCGGTGATCTGCAGATCCTTGGTGCTGTACCAATAGGCGTCGAGCGAGAAGTTCACCTTCCGGTCGAGCAGCGTGCCCTTGAAACCGCTCTCGCCCGAGAAGGTCGTCTGCTTCGGCGCGGTGCTCTGGACGCTGCCAAAGGTCACGCGGTCCTGGATCGCGGGGCCCTGATAGCCCGTCGCGAGCCGCGAATAGACGTTGATCGCGGGCGTCAGTTCGTAGGTGGCACTCGCATCCCAAGTGACGTTCGAACCGCGGACGACCGCGCGCGCGGGCAGCGTATCGCTGATCCCGGTGCCGGGGATCGGCGCGGTGACGAGGTCGTTGCGATAGTCGTGCGAATAGCGAACGCCCGCGCGCAACGTCAGCAGGTCGACGGGCTTGGCCTCGATCGAGGCGAACGCACCGTAATTCTCGTTGCGGTTGTCGTGGTAGATATCCTGATCGAGGTCGGTCGCGCGCGATCCGGTACCGCCGAACGCATAGTCGTACTGGTGATAGCGCAGCGTCTGGTGGAAATAATACAGCCCGCCCTGCAGGCGGATGCCGTTCATGTCCTCGCTCGCATACCGGAGTTCCTGGCTGAACTCCTTGGGCTTGGTCAGGCCGCCGGTGTTCGACGGGAACAGTCCGACGCCGATCGCGCCGATCGTGCCGCCGAGGAACGTGTAGTTGTTGCCGCCGTCGACATCGCCCGTGCTCTCGACCTTGGCCTGCTCGTAGCCGGTAACCGAATAGAAGGTGCCGATGCCATCGAGGTGATAGTCGAGCCGCAGGTTCGTGCCCCACTGCGTCAGGCTCTGGCTGGTGTAACCGTCGAGCGTGACGTGCTTGGGGTCGAACCCGGTGTTGAAGTCGTTGGTGCCCGGCTTGAACAGCCCGGCGCGGAAGATGCGTGGCGAGCCGGTGAGGTCGCGGACATGGACGTTCAGCAAGGCGTTGAAGTCGCTGCTGGTATAGCCGAGCTGGAAGCGGCCGGCGACGTCGCGATAGCCTTCGAGCTTGCGATCCGCATTGCCCGTCGTGGAGTCGTTCTTAACCCAATCGTCGCGCGACTGGATGATGCCCGACGCGCGGAACGCGAAGCCGTTGCCGATCGGCAGGTTCAGTGCCGCCTCGCCGTTGATCGTGTTGTAGGTCGCCCAGGATCCGGTCGCATAGCCCGAGACCTTGTCCGGGTTCGGCTTGGCAGAATCGATCTTCACGACGCCGGCCGGCGTGTTGCGCCCGAACAGAGTGCCCTGCGGACCGCGCAGCACTTCGACGCTTTGCAGATCGAAGACCGGGAACGACTTCAACATCGGGTTCTCGAGCGCGACGTCGTCATACACCACCGACACCGGCTGCGCGGCATTGGGATCGAAATCGGTATTGCCGAGACCGCGGATGTAGAAGCGCGGGAAGGTGCGACCGAACGACGACTCGACCTGGAGGCTCGGCGTGCGGCCGGCAAGGAACCGGATGTCGAGGCCGCTCGAATTGAGCACGTCGAGCTTCTCGCCGCTGATCGCGGTGACCGCGAGCGGCACGTCTTTCGACGATTCCCGGCGGCGGGTCGCGGTGACGACGATCTCACCGACGCCTTGGTCGCTCGCCGGATCGCTCACGGCTTGTGCAGCCGGCACTTGTTCCTGTGCGATAGCGGGCACGGCGAAAACGAGCAGCGGCGCGCTGGCGGCGAGCAGGCGGGCGATGGCAGACGTACGAACGGGCAAGCGAATCATGGATGGTCCCCCCTTGGGTTTCGAACATCCTCCTGCGTCGATCCGTGTGACCCGGATCCGTCACCGACCGGTAACACCGCTGTAACGCGCGGCAATAGGCGGGATTAAGCCCGATGCGTTTTTGCCGGACACCGCGACATCTTTGCCCCAGTCGGCGCCGCGGACCGAAGTTCAGGTTATCCTATCGAGGTGCGCTCAGCTCATCGTCAGCGCAGCACGGCCGTGCTCGACGATCGCCGTACCGGACGTCTTGATCACGCCGTCGGGCCGCGTGACCGTATCGACGGTGCGGAACTCGGTTTTCCACTGCTCGGCATTCACATCGCACAGCAGATATCCGCGCCGGTCGTTGGTCCAGGCGAGGAACGGGTTGCGGGCGCGGATACGGTCTTCGCCAACCCGGCGATCCGCGCCGTCGCCGCCTGAGGTGATCGACGTGCCGACGAACTCGACCGCGACGGCATCCCCCTGGCCGCCTTCGGTACGCAGCACGCCTGCATAATTCTGATGCTCGTCGCCGGTCAGCACGACCGTGTTGCCGAGCCCTTCGACCATCTTCAGCACGCGTTCGCGCGGCGCGTCGTAGCCGCCCCAGCTGTCCATGTTGCGGATCGGTGCGGGTTCGTCGCCGGTCCGCCGGTCGAGCGGCATCATCATCACCTGTTGCGCCAGCGCGTTCCAGCGGGCCTTCTTCTGCTTCAGGGCGGTGCCGAGCCACGCCTCCTGGGTCCGTCCCATCACCTGGGCGGCGGGGTCGGCCCAGCCGGCACAGCGGGTCTTGAAGCCGTCGTCGCACGGCTGATCGGTCCGGAACTGCCGCGTGTCGAGCAGATGCAGGTTGAGCAGATTGCCGATCGTCGCCCGGCGATAGATCTGCATGCCGGCGGGGCCCGGAAAGGCCGAGCGGCGCAGCGGCATATGCTCGTAATAGGCCTGGAACGCGGCGGCCCGGCGCAGCGCGAACACTTCGGGCGGGTCCTTCTCCTGGTCGATCTCGCCGACCCAGTTGTTCTCGATCTCGTGATCGTCGAACGTCACGAACCATGCGGCTGCGGCATGCGCGGTCTGCAAGTCGGGGTCGGTCTTGTACTGGGCGTAGCGGCGGCGATAATCGGCGAGGTCGAACAACTTTTGCCCGGCATGCTCGCGGACGAAGGTACGCGGCTTGCCGTCATAGCCGACCGGCATCGGCGCGCTCCGGCCCTCGTAGATATAGTCGCCATAGTGGAAGACGAACGCCGGCTCTTCCGTCGCGAGGTGGCGATAGGCGGTGTAGAGCCCGTCTTCGTAGTTCTGGCAGCCGGCGACCGCGAAACGCAGCCGGTCGAGCGACGCGCCGGCGATCGGCAGGGTGCGCGCGCATCCCGTGGTCGAACGCTCGCTGCCGACCGTGAAACGGTACCAATAAGGGCGATCCGGCTGCAGTCCGGCAACCTCGACATGGACCGAGTGCGCGAGTTCGGGACGCGCCAGCGCTTTGCCGCCGGCCACCGGGGTCGCAAAGCGCGGATCGGTCGCAACCTGCCACTCCACCTCGACCGGCTGCATCGGCATGCCGCCATGCTCGGCCAGCGGATCGGGGGCGAGCCGGGTCCAGATGACGAAGCCGTCCGCAGCCGGATCGCCCGCCGCGATACCGAGGCGAAACGGGTAGGCGGCAAAGAGTTGCTGCGCGCGCAGGATCGCGGGGGCGCCGATCATGGCGGCAGTGGCACCGATCATGGTGCGGCGATTGAGCAGCAGGCGCGAGCCGGTCGTGTCGGTCATGAGTGTCTCGTCAGTAGAGGGGCTGGGCGACGAGTGCCGCTTCGCGTGTGCACTGGGCGGTATCGGGTTTTGCTGCGGCGCCGGACTGTCGGAGCGCCGCGATCTCCTGTCCGGCTGCGGCGAGATCGGCGGTGAAGGCCGGGTCGCCCTGCATCGCGGTCAGCGTCGACGACGCCGACAGTCGCCCCGCATCGACCGCGCTGGCATTGTGGACGCCGCACACGATCCGGCTTTCGCCGTACGCCCGACCGCGCGCGAGAAGCGCGGTTGCACGATCGGGCGCGATTTGCGCGAGCACCGTCGCCATCGTCCAGCCGGCGGTCGTATGGCCCGACGGATAATCATAGCTGTCCGCAACTTCGGCCGCGGGCTGGCAGATCGGTCCGCGGTCGATCAGGAACGGCCGCTGCCGCTTGTAGAAGGTCTTGGCGATGCCGGTCTGGCGCCCAGTGTCGAACATGGCGCGCCGCAGCAGCGCGGCGGTCCGCGGCGCATTTTCAGGCGTCATCGCGATCCCCATGGCGCAACTGAAGTCGTGAAACAGGTCGGCGGGCGCGGACTTCACGTCGCTGGTGGCCATCGCCCAGCGCGGACTGCCTTGCAAAGCCCGCGTCGCCTTGAAAATCGCGCGGTCGGCGAGACCGCGAGGATCGGTCGACTTCGGCGCAGGCGGCAGGACGGCCAGCACATCGAACGCGTCCGGCCTGAGATATCCCACCGGCGCATCGGCGAGGATTGGCGCCTGCTGTGCACCGGCGACCGCACCGAGGCTTGCAAGCGTGACGGCGAGGATAAGCGGCAAACGGGTCATGCGGTCGGCATCCTGATGGCTTGGATCATGGGAGACGTGAGAAGGCGCCCACCGATCGCGTGACGATGATGGGCCGCGAATATGTCAGCCACGTTGCATCGCCCGCTCCCACAGCGCAGCGGTCTCCTCTGGCGGCGGACCGTCGATCACGAGCAGCAACCGCTCCTCGCCAGTGCCCGCGATCGGCGGCGAACGGTGGACGATCGCCTGTTGGCCGGCGAGGATACGGCCCTTGAACAGGCCGACCGCACCGAGAGCGAGCGATCGCTGTGTCTCGACAGCCGGCGCATCGGCGGTCTCTACCGATCGTTTGATCCACTGCGTCCCCGACCCGCGATAGGTGCAGATCAGCCGGACGGACACGTAATCCGCATGCCAGCGTTTGCAGGCGTTGCCCACCACGCACTCCAGCCGGATCACGACGTGCGACAGGTTCATGATCGCCGCGAAGGACTGAGCCAGCGCGGCCATGTCCGCGGCGATGTCCGCATGCCAGGCGGCGGGCGGCTGCTGCGCGAACGCATCGATCAGTGCGGCATGCGCGCGATCGACCGGTGCCGTCATCTGGATCGTGCCGAAACCGTCCAGCGATCCGACCGAGGGCATCGAAGGACGCTCCCAGATCGCGAGATTCACGTCGGGATCGAGGATCGCAGCGAAAGCCTCGACGGTCCGCGCGCGGTGAACGTGCGATCGGACTGGCGCGAGTATCGTTGCGCTGTTCATCACGCCATCTCCCGCACGCCCCAGGCGGGGAACGGATCGGGCAACCCCTCCCACAGCCGAGGCGTGAACGCGGCGGCGGGCACGAGGCACGCATCGAGGCGACGCCTGATCTCGGCCTCGTCCATGTCGATGCCGATGAAGACCAGTTCCTGCCGTCGGTCGCCCCAGATCGGCGACCATTTCGCCGCCATCATCCGGTCCCACGCGTCGCCGCTCGGGCGCTTCGTTTCCGGTACGCACGCCCACCAGCGGCCCAGCGCCTCCGTCACCGACTGCGCTCCGGCCTGCGCGAGTTCGCCGCACCAGTCTGGACGGGTCGCCAGCCAGAAATGCCCCTTGGCGCGGACCACACCCGGCCAGCCGCCGCGTGCAAAGGCGTTGAACTTGACCGGGTCAAATGGCGCGCGAGCGCGGTAGACGAAGCTTTCGACGCCGTATTCCTCGCTCTCGGGACGATGATCGGCATGACCGTAGAGTTCCTTGGCCCAGAGCGGGTGCAGTTCCGCCTTCTCGTCGTCGAACAGTCCGGTCTCGATCACCGAGTCGAGCGGTACGTGTCCGTGGCGTGCCTCGACGATGCGCGCATCGGCGTTGAGCGACGCCACCAGCTTGCGGACGGTCGCCAGTTGCGCGGCGTCGACGAGATCGGCCTTGGTGATGACGATCACGTCCGCGAACTCGATCTGCTCGACGAGCAGCCCGACCAAGCTGCGGCGATCGTCGTCGCCGAGCGCCTCGCCTCGATCGGCGAGGAAGTCGGTGCTGGCATAGTCGCGCAGCAAATTGGCGGCGTCGACCACCGTCACCATCGTGTCGAGCCGCGCGACATCCGACAGGCTGTCGCCCTGCTCGTCCTCGAACGAGAAGGTCGCGGCGACCGGCAGCGGCTCGGAGATGCCGGTGCTTTCGATCACCAGGCAGTCGAACCGCCCGGCATCGGCCAGCGCGCGCACCTCGACCAGCAGATCCTCGCGCAGCGTGCAGCAGATGCAGCCATTGGTCATCTCGACCAGCGTGTCCTCGCCGCGCGACAAGGCCGTATCGCCGCTGCGTACCAGGTCGGCGTCGATGTTCACCTCCGACATGTCGTTGACGATCACCGCCACGCGCCGGCCTTCCCGGTTGGCGAGGATGTGATTGAGGAGCGTCGTCTTTCCGGCACCCAGGAACCCGGACAGGACCGTCACGGGTAACAGCGGCTTTGCATCTTGCACCATCGACCAACCTCATACGCTATGATATGATGTATCATTACTATGGTGATGGTGGTTGTGGCAAGATGAGAACGATGCGGACGTACGGAATGGATTGGCTCGATCGTGCAGCCATGGCGGGATCGGCGGCGTGCATGGTTCACTGCCTCGCGTTGCCGCTCCTGTTGGCAGCACTACCGGCCGTGTCCGCGTTCATCGTCATACCCGAGAGCTTCCACCGCTGGGTGCTGTTGTTCGCGGCACCGATGGCGGTGATCGCACTGGTCGGCGGACGCGCGCGTCACGCGGCGTCGTGGCCGCTGTTCCTTGGCGGCGTCGGGTTGGGTCTGATGACGATAGGAGCCTTCGCACTGCGGGAAGGCGGCGTCGAAATTGCCGTCACGGTGACTGGCGGCATCCTCGTAGCGCTCGCGCATGTGACCAATCTGCGGTTGCGGCATAGCTGCGGCGACCCGGATCCAATACCCGGCATACCGAGATGAAGATTACAGGCCGTAGTTCGTGAACACCGATAGTGGCGGCAGTGTCGCAATCTCGATCGGCTTCTCCAGCCCGCACCGATCGACATGTTTCAGGCGGGGAAGGGCGCTTCAACAGCGGCAGGTAGGTCTCAGTGACCTCCTTCAGCGGCAATTGATCCGGTTCGACCAACGAGCGACGCGAGCCGATGCCCGGATAGCCAAGCGGCTTCGATCCGGGGGCCGAGGAGCCAGTCGCCGCATGCGCCCAGTTGGATGTCCGGGTTCCAGAACGCACCGCGGTCCAGTGCGTTGGTCTTTGCATACCGCCAGCGATGGGCGCTGGTCGCGATGATGGCAGGCGACACGACGCCGATGTGCTCGGCGAAGGCTGCGAGCAATGCCTGTTCAACCATGTCCGGCGTATCTTCGAGATGCGCGCGCGACCAGTCGGCACTGGCCTGAAGTACCCACGCCTCCGGTCCGGTCCGCCCGGGCTTGGCCGAGTTGCGGACGGCGGACCCGATCGCTCCCAAATTCGTCACCCGGTCGTATTCGAGCGGCACCGGACCATCGAACGCCGCCATGACGGTCCAACACGGATCGGACACCGCGGAGCGGGCCGCATCGGCGAGCGCATTGTCATGCGCCGCGATCAGGGGCGCGACCTGTTCTGCAGGTACCGCGACGATCGCCGCATCGAACCGTTCGTCGCCGATCCGCCAGTCGCCGTCATGCGAGACGCTGTCGATCGCCGTGTTCCATCGAACATCCAGGTCGCTCGCCATCGCGCGGACCGGCGCGTTCATCGCTGGCGTCCCGACCCAGGCATCGGGCCCCGCAGGCGACCAGCGCGCGACGTGGCCCGCCTGCGCCCAGCGATCGACCTGCGCGACGAAGGCGGGATCGCGCGCCGTGAGATATTGCGCGCCGCGATCGAACGCAGCCTCGCCCAGCGGCGTGTCGATCCGGCGCGTCGACATCCTGCCGCCGGGCCCGCGACCCTTGTCGAACAGGACCGGGTGATGACCCTGGTCGCGTAGTGCATGCGCACAAGACAGGCCCGCCATTCCCGCGCCGATGATCCCAATCCGCATGATACCCCCGTGCCGGCGCGCAACATCCAAGCGTGCAGCGGACCGGACATCCTCAAACGCGAAGATTGTCGATTGGAGCCGGACGGGCGCAGATTTCGTCCCAGGTTGCCGGCTCCAGGATGAAGCTTCAGCTTCGGACATCTCCGCCGCCGAAGACGACCTGGTTGCGCACGGCAGGTTGGAACAGGCCGTAGAGAAACGGCAGGTTGCCGCCGCTCGCCGCATCGAGCGCGGCACGGTGTTCCGGCGGCAGGCGAAGGCCGAGTGCGGCGACATTGTCGGTCACCTGTTCGGGCCGGCTCACGCCCATCAACGTCGATGCGACCCCCGGCTGCCCGACCACCCAGGACAGCGCGACGCGTGCCGGCGTTTCGCCGATTTCGCCTGCGATGCGCTTGAGTATTTCGAGAATCTGCCAGTTGCGGTCGGTGAACAGCGTGTCGCCGAACGGATTGTCGCCATCGAGCCGCTTGTCGTCCGCGGGGCGCGCGGTATCGTCCGTCCCGGCCTGGTTGGGAACGCCACCCGCCCGCT
Organism: Sphingomonas sp. Leaf230; assembly: GCF_001421745.1. Classification (GTDB taxonomy): domain Bacteria; phylum Pseudomonadota; class Alphaproteobacteria; order Sphingomonadales; family Sphingomonadaceae; genus Sphingomonas. The sequence goes on from NZ_LMKW01000014.1 coordinate 9,153, forward strand.
TCGGACCCGCCTCGACGGTGGCGCGGTCGTACTTACCGGTCAGCAGGCCATAGGCGAGGGGGCTCCAGGGGACGAGGCCCATGCCCGCCGACCGCGCGAGCGGCAGGTGCTCGGCCTCGACCCCACGTTCGACCAGCGAGTAGAAATATTGCAGGCCGATCGGCGCCGGATGACCTTGGACGCGTGCCAGGGTGGCGAGTTCGGCGACATACCACGCAGGCGTATTGGATATGCCCCAATAGCGGATCTTGCCCGCTGCGACGAGCGCGGTCATCGTCCGCAGCAGTTCTTCGGCGGGGGTGACGCCGTCCCAGACATGCACCCAGTACAGGTCGATGAAGTCCGTCTTGAGCCGGCGGAGCGAACCCTCGACCGAGGCCACTACGTGGCGTGCACCATTGCCGCCCGCATGATAGCCGCGGCCGGTAGCGAACCCGGATTTCGTCGCGATGACGATCCGGTCGCGCGACGATTGCGCCGCGACGAACGCACCGACCATCTCTTCGGATCGTCCTCCCGCATAGACGTCGGCGGTATCCACGAAATTGCCGCCGAGATCGGTGTAGCGATCGAACACCGCGCGGCTGCCGCGCTCGTCCAACCCCCAGCGCGGCGTGCCGAAGGTCATCGTGCCGAGCGCCAGCGGGCTGACGAGCAGGCCGGAGCGGCCGAGCGGGCGATAGGTGTCGAGGGTCATGGTGGCATCCTGCAGTGTGTCGCCCCGAGATGGACGCCGGACCGCCCGAGGATTAGATCGTCTGCGGCGCATGGGTTGCTGAAGGATGTTCACGAATGGATCGCGATCTCTGGTCCGGTCTCGCGGTGTTCGAGACGATCGTCGAGGCTGGCAGTTTCGCACGGGCGGCGACGCGGCTGGGGTTGTCCGCCTCTGCGCTCAGCCATGCGATGCGGTCGCTGGAGACGAAACTGGGCGTTCGACTGCTCGACCGTACCACCCGTTCGCTGGCGCCGACGCCCGCGGGCGAGGAACTGCTGGCGCGGTTGAGGCCGGCGATCGCTTCGGTCGCGGGCGCGCTGGCCGATCTCGACAATGCCCGGGAACGACCGGCGGGGCGGATCCGGGTCAGCGCGCACCGGGTCGCGGCGATCTACGCCATCCTGCCGCGGCTGACCGACTTTGCGCGCGCCTATCCCGACATCGCCGTCGAACTGGTGGTCGACGACGGGTTCGTCGATATCGTCGCCGACCGCTTCGATTGCGGAGTCCGGCATGCGCAAAGCTTGCAAGCCGACATGATATCGGTCCGGATCAGCGCGCCGGTGCCGCTCGTCTTCGTTGCAGCACCGTCCTATCTTGCCGCGCGTGCTGCGCCGGTCGATCCCGACGATCTCTCGTCGCATCGTTGCCTGTGTTACAGGTACACGTCGTCCGGCGTGGTCCACCGCTGGGAATTCGAACGGGATGGCCGGACGTTGGAGCGATCGGTCCGCAGCCACTTCACGACCAACGACATCGACGTGATGCGCGACGCCGCGGTGTCGGGGCTAGGCGTAACCTGCCTGCCGCTGCCGCACGCCGCGCTACAGCTGGCCGACGGCACGCTGGCCGAGGTGCTCACCGGCTGGGCACCCACGCTGGCACCGAACCATCTCTATTATCCAAGCCGACGCCAACCCACTGCCGCCTTCCAGGCCTTCGTAACGGCTATGCGCGCTTGATTGCATGCACGCCGAGGTTGGCTCGCGGAGCGACGGATAGTCGAATGCAGGTGTATCAGCGTGCTTGAATCAGGCTGTCGAGCAGGACCGGCGCGAAGTCGTGAACATCGACGCCGACGTCGAACTGGCGCGGCATCGGTTTCAGCCGGCCGTGGCTGTGCCCGTGCAGGTTCAGCGCACCACGGTGCTGCCCGTTCCAGCTTCGGAACGGATAATGGCACAGGACAAGCTGTCGGCCATCCAGCTCGATTTCCGCATAGTCGGCGACGCTCGCCCATCCGTGCGCCGACAGCGTCGCATCCGGATCGTTATTGCCGCGCAGCAGGTGCTTCTTCCCGTTCAGTCGGGCGAGCAGTTCGGCGACATCCGCCGGGCGACGTGCCACGTCGCCCAGGTGCCACACCACGTCATCGGGGCCGACGACGGCGTTCCAGCGCTCGACCAGCGCCGCATCCATTTCGGCGGTGTTGGCAAACGGTCGTCGCGAGATGTTGATCGTGCGATGGTCGCCGAAATGCGTGTCGGCCGTGAAGAATACGCTCATGAGCGCCGCGACGTCCGTTCGTCTGTCATCACGTAGGAACGAGCATCAGCGTCAAAGGTTCGGCGCGATAGCAATCCGACGCCTTTACCCGAACGTCTTACAATGCGTCGAACGTGAACTATCTCGCGGCAACGCATGACGACCGGCCGACCCTTGATCCTGGCAATAGGTGACAGCCTGATTGCCGGTTACGGCCTGCAGGCTGCCGATAGTTTTCCCGCACGGTTGCAGGCATCGCTGCAGACGGCACGTCCCGGCGCCTGCGTGGTGAACGCCGGGGTGTCGGGCGATACCACTGCCGACGTGCTGCGGCGTTTGCCCCGCTTGTTGTCCGCGCTCGACGAGCGGCCCGTACTCGCGATCGTTCAGGTGGGACCGAACGATGTCCTGCGGCAGATCCCGGTCGCGCGTACGCGGGCGAACCTCGAGCAGATCCTGCTGAGCCTGGGTAGCTGCGGCATCCCCGTGTTGCTGACCACCGTCGACCCCCCGGCGTTCATCCGTGACCGCGCTGCGGCGTATCTTGGCATTCACGCGGCGTTGGCTGCCGAGCATGGCGCGACCGTCTGGCCGTTCTTCCCGCCCGGCGTGTTGGGGCATTCCGATATGGTACTGGCGGATCGGGTGCATCCCAACGCCGCGGCGATCGCAGCGGTAGTCGCGGCAATGCTGCCGACCGTGGAGCGGATGCTGTGATGCCCGTGTTCGAGCGCAACCACGGGCGTTCCCTGATTTTAGCTTTGAGGCCGAGTGAGTCATGGTGACGGAGCCCAAATGGTTGAAAGCCGCGCGCGCGAAGCTGGGCACGAAGGAAGCCGCCGGATCGGCCAACAGCGCGACGATCTTGGGTTGGGCGAAGCGGCTAGGGACGAAGGTCCTCGGAATGGTCTATAATGCCGACAGCGTCCCGTGGTGCGGGGTGTTCGTTGCCTATTGTCTTCAGGAAGACGGTATCGAGCCGGTCGCTATCGCGGTGCGCGCAACGTCATGGTCGACATGGGGATCGGCACTGCGGCCGGAGCGGTTGGCTCCCGGCGCGGTGCTGGTGTTCGAGCGTCCGGGGGGTGGGCATGTCGGGTTCTATGTCGGCGAAGACGCAACCGCGTATCACGTCCTCGGCGGCAACCAGGGCGATACCGTCAGCGTAGCCCGGATCGCCAAGGACCGCTGCATCGCGCGGCGATGGCCATCTGGCCGCCCCGTGATCGGCAAGCCGGTCCAGATGGCGGCGAGGAAGCCGATCTCCACCGACGAGGCCTGATGCGTCGGGCGACGGCCTGACACGCAGCCATCTGGTCGTAACGCGACCCATGACGACCGCGCCGGCAGATCAAATCTGCACCAGCGCACGCCGTCGCGTCAGCCTACCGGACACCGAACCCCGCCGTGCTGTTCGCGCCATCGTCGGTTCGCTCGCGACCAGCCAGGACGTTCTCGAGTTCGGCGAGTGAATGCGGCACATCGATATGTTGCGCCCCCAGGAACAGGCGTGACCCATCGCCCTCGGGTACTGCGTGGGTTAGCTTGTCGATATCTACCAGCGCCTTGCCATGCGGCAGGATTTCGATCTGAACAAATCGCATGTCATTTCCCATCTTGCGTCTGACGGCTTGATTGCCACGCAGGCGATAACGCACGGCTGAACTACGCAATTTTTGTCTCTGCGTCCTCCGACATCTATTCGGTGCGTTGCAGCAGGTCGGCCAGGTCCTGCTTCCAGAACCGGGCCGCAGTGTGGGTGCCGTGGCCGCGCGTGTCGGTACTCTCCGGAATCATGCGGAATCGCGCGTTCTTCATGCGGGCGACGGCGCGTTGCGGGTAATCGAGATTGCGTGGGTTGATGAAATCGTCGGCCGAGTTGATCCAGGTCGTCGGGGCGGTGATCGCCTCCAGCCGCGACCAGGGCGCATAGGTCCGCGAGGCATCGAGTTGATACACGAGGTCATTGGCATCCGTCCCGTCGATCGACGCTGCGACCCGTTGCTCGGCAAAGGCCTCGGCGGCATCGCGCCCGGGATATTGTTGCTGGAAGAATAGCGGCGCACCACCGGCGACGAACAGCAGGCTGGCGGCGGTGCGCAGGCCCTGTACCGGTGGCGTCCGGTACTCGCCGCCTGCCCAGGCCGGATCGGCCTTGATCCCGTCGATCGCGAGCTTGCGCCACATGCGGTTCAGCCCCGCAATCTCGACAGGTTCGCAGGCGAGCGGCATGAGCGCGCGGGCGAACTCGGGATACGTTTCGCCCCAGACCAGGCTGTGCATGCAGCCCATCGACGTTCCCATGATCAGCCGCATGCGGCGGATGCCCAGGCCGTCGTGGAGCAGCCGGTACTGCGCCTCGACCATGTCGTCATAGTCGTAGTGCGGGAACCGCATGTGCAGCCCGTCGGACGGTTTCGAGGATTTGCCGTGCCCGATCCCGTCGGGAAGGATGATCCAGTAGCGCGTGATGTCCAGTGGCTGACCCGGGCCGTAGAGTTCGTCGGCGAACTGCGGGCTGAGGAACTGGCGGCCGGTGCCACCCGTACCGTGCAGGACCATCACCGCGTTGTCGATTTCACCCCGGGCATTCCGGTGCGGCTGCCCCAGCATCGTATAGTTGAGGCGCAGTTCCGGCAGGGTCTCGCCCGAGCGGAAGCGAAAGCGGCGGACCGTGAACTGCGCGTCGCGTGCCGGCCATTTCGACGTGGACGGGGCGGTTTTGACCGCGGGCGTAAGCGGCGGCGTCTGGGTGGCGGCGGCCTGGAGAAGCAGGAGCGAGAGTAGAAACGACATGACCTATCGTTGCGTCTAAGCGGACCGCGCGCAAGTGGTGTCCCGATACACTGGGGCGAACGTTCGGAAGCAGGGCTTGCGGCAATCCGAGTTCGGGATCCGCATTCCAGCGCGAGGACCTCAGTCGTGAAGGCCCGCCACGCCAAGTGTCCCCAGGTTCAAGGTAAGCTGCAGGTTCAGCGCATTGTCCATCTGGGCGCGTGCACCACCGCGCGCGAACCGATACTGGTTGAGATAGCCGACATCGGCCGTCACCGCCTTGCCGATCGGGAAGGCCAGCCCGACGATGTTGCGCATCCGCTCATACCCGGCGCGCTGGCCCCAGGTCGTACTGTTCGGCAGGAAAAAGCTCTCGTGGCTGACGAACAAGGCCAAACGCTTGGGTCCGAGCGGCAAATTGTACCGCAGCAACGGCCGGATCCGGAAGCCGATCTCGCTGCCGTCGGGGTTGAACCGTTCGTCGAGTCGCAATCGCCCGGCGAAGCGCCCGCTGGTGACCACGATCTGCTGGCGGAGCCGGTCCTCGTCCGGCGCGAGGTTGCGACTGTGAAAGCCGACATGGCGGTATCCGAATCCGAGCTCTACGCCCTTGGCCAACTGCCAGCCGAGGAGCGCACCGAATTCGGTGGTGTAGATCCCGTCCTGGCGGTCGCTGGTCCGCGCAATCTCTTCCAGCGTCACGCGCAATTTTGGTGCGATGGGAACGACCACGTTGAGCTGCTCCCACGCCTGCGTATCCTGTTGCTGTGCCCAGGCGGGGGCGGCAGCCAGCAACAGCGGCAAAACCGCCAGGGGTGAAGCGCGATACATCGCATGGTGTTGGCACGGCTCGGCCGACACAGGCAATGGACTGGCGTCGCCTCGGTCCTTTTCATCGATTGCATGCCTGGCAACAATCGTGTGACGCTTCGGTGTAGCTCGGCAGCCGGTAAATCGGCCGTGAGCCGATGTGTCTGAAACTGATAAGGCCGGTCCCATGGTTGTGACGCGACATGGTTGAGGGCGGATCGCTGCGAACGATAAGCGTCGGCATCAGGGAGGTGCTGGGTGCACCCCTGCCTGGCGAACCCGCCAGGGGCGACGTGAGAGCGCTTCTGCTGGGTACGCGTATCGATACCCGCAATTTGCAGGACTTCGCGGAGCCCGAGACCCTCAACCTGTCGGGGGTCGGGGCCGCGTTCGTCTTTCGCTACGGTGTCCTGGTGCTGATCGGGGCGGCGGTCGAAACCGAGCGTCGGTTCATCGAAACCCTGTCCGAGCACATCATCGATCCCTTGGCCACGCCCGAAACCGAAACCGCGTGGATCGAGATTTCCGCGGACCGCGAGGAAACGGTCAGTGCAGACGGACACATACGATTGAGGGAGGCGTCACGGGAACGCTTGTTGCTGACGGCCACCGTCGTCGCCCGAAGCGTCGTCCTTGCGCGGGATGAAGGCCGTATTGCCGAAGCGTTCGATCGCGTGGAGCCGCTCATCAACGAACTGCGCATCCACGGTCGTGCGGTGATGCCGATCCGACGCGTCATGCAGAGCATCGGTGACGTTCTCGCGGCGCAGCACCGCGTCGTCGGCCGGGCGCAGATCTCCGAGAAGCCGGACCTGCTCTGGGATCATCCCGAACTCGACCGGCTTTACGGGCGTCTCGAAGCCGAGTTCGAACTGGGCGACCGCGCACGCGCCATGGAACGCAAGCTCGAGGTCATCGGCGACGCTGCCGAATGGCTGCTCGACCTGGTGCAGGACAAGCGCTCGTTGCGGCTCGAGCTTGCCGTAATCGGGCTGATCGCGTTCGAGGTCATCCTCAACATCTACGAATTGTGGCGTCACTGACGACGACGCGCTGTCGGACCGGGCTTTAGTTCGTTCATCGCACCACCTCGCGGGCGGTAGCGCGACGAGTACCACATAGCCTGTGGCCCCGCCTCGCATTCAGACGATCGTCTCAGTTCGAGTGTTCGACGACCCAGCCCGCCGGCGTACTCCGCATCGATTTCCTGCAGTAGCGGCAGATGCTCGTATCCGCGCCGCGACCCTTGAAGACGGTGTGTCTGCGAGACCGACGATGTATGCCGATCATGCATTTGGCACGTCCGATAAGTCTCTGAAACATCGCGATCTCCTTGATCGCAACGTAACGCCCGACGGGACGCCCGCGATTAAATTCGCGGTCATCCAGGTCCCGAAATAGAACATTCGCGCTCGTGGTCTACAGGCAACCGCCGAGCTCAGATGCCCCGTCATATTCCATCACCGAGCGAGTTTTCCTCTCATCCGGCCCACCCCGAGCGCTCCGTTCTCTGATTTCGGATCCGATGCTGCCATTGCCGATCATCCCAAATCGACGGGGATGACCTAGCTTCTGACTGGGCGGCCAAACATGCTTCATGGCTTGCTTACCAATCCGCGCTACGGATCACCACCATGGATCACGACGCTCAGCTTGCCGATACGGCCGAGACCGACCCTCGCCCGCAGTCGGCGGTCAGTCACGGCGCAGGGTTGTCGGGACTCGTCGGCGTGCTTGTCTGGATCGGGTTCGCGCGACACTACGGCATGGACGGGCCATATTCGGCGCTCGTCAACGTCGCCGCCTGCGGGCTGTCGATGATCGTCTGGTCGTTGCTGGTCGACAAGGTTCATCGCAATCCCAGTACCGGGATCGACTGGTCGGCCGCCAAGCTCTGGCGCGAAACGCTGGACCTGAGCCTGACGAAGCTCGCCGGGCTGTGGGCGACGTGGGCGGGGATAGCGGTAATCTACGGCGCCGGGCGGTTTTACTGGGAAGGCAATTTCGCGTTCGCGATGTGGTGCTTCACCAATGCCGCACCGATCCTGTTCGTCGCGTCGATCCCGTATGTCCTTTGGATAGACCGCTATCTCGTCGAGCCGCGTGATGGCGCATGGCATCTCGGCGCGTGGCTGACCGGGCAGGCGGGTGTCGACCGCGAGGCGATCTACGGCCATCTGCGCGCCTGGGGGGTGAAGACGTTCTTCCTCGCCTTCATGCTCGCGATCGTCCCGCCGGGCTTCGGTAACTTCGTCCGCGGCGACGTCGCGTCGGTGCTGCGTGATCCGGTCGCGCTGTCGGGCTGGCTGGTGACGTTGATGTTCCTGATCGACGTGGCATTCGCGACGGTCGGCTATCTGCTCACGTTCCGCCCGCTCGATTCGCACATTCGCAGCGCAAATCCGTTCGCCGCGGCCTGGATGCCGGCGCTCATGTGCTATCCGCCGTTCATCCTGATGACGACGGGCGGCCCGCTCGATTATCATCCGGGCACGTCGGACTGGGCCTACTGGTTTCAGGGGCACCCGGTCCTGCTGGCGCTGATCGGCGCGGTGCTGGTCGGGCTGACCGCGATCTACGCCTGGGCGACGATGGCGTTCGGCTTTCGCTTCTCGAACCTCACCAACCGGGGGATCCTGACGCATGGTCCCTATGCCGTGTCGCGGCATCCGGCGTATCTGTCGAAGAACCTTTTCTGGTGGATCTCGACGATCCCGGTGCTGACGCTCGGCAGCATGGTCGACGCTGCACGTGCGACGCTGCTGATGGCGGCGGTCAGCGGCGTGTATTACTGGCGCGCGAAGACCGAGGAGCGGCATCTGAAGCTCGACCCGGACTATCGCGTGTATTTCGACTGGATGACGCGCAACGGCCTGGTACCGCGGTTGTTCGCGAAGCTGCGCGGCTAATTCCCCTCCCGCTTGCGGGAGGGGTTAGGGGAGGGGCTGACCTGGGCATCTAGCGCAACGTCCGCAGCCAAGCCCTCCCCCCGGCCCCTCCCGTAAACGGGAGGGGAGCAGTCAGAAGCTGGCCTCGTCGTAGACCTTCGAGACGTCGCCATTCCAGGCACCGTTATAGCGCTCCAACAGCACTTCGGCGGGCACCTTGCCGCTCCGCACGATCTCGCGCAGCGGATCGAGGAAGCCGGTCTCGTTGTCGCCCGCCCGGTTGAACCGCGCGCGCGCCGACAACCCCGCACCGGCGATGTCGAGCACTTCACCCGCGATATCACGCAGCTTGCCGCCGCCCGCGATCGGCGCATTCAGCGCGAGCTTCGGCACCGCATCGCGCAACGCCTGGCGCTCGTCGATCGTCCAGTCCTTGACCAGGTCCCACGCCGCATCGAGCGCACCCTGATCGTACAGCAACCCAACCCACAGCGCCGGCAGCGCACAGATCCGGTTCCAAGGCCCGCCATCGGCACCGCGCATCTCGAGGAAGGTCTTCAGTCGCACCTCGGGGAACGCGGTCGACAGATGATCGGTCCAGTCGTCGAGCGTCGGCTTCTCGCCCGGCAGCACCGACAATTCGCCCTTCAGGAAGTCGCGGAACGACAGCCCGGCGGCGTCGATATACTTGCCCTCGCGGTAGACGAAGTACATCGGCACATCGAGCGCATACTCGGCGTAGCGCTCATACCCGAAGCCATCCTCGAACACGAACGGCAGCATGCCGGTGCGGTGCGGATCGGTGTCGGACCAGATATGGCTGCGATACGACAGCATGCCGTTGGGCTTGCCTTCGGTGAACGGCGAGTTCGCGAATAGCGCGGTAGCCAGCGGCTGGAGCGCGAGACCGACGCGGAATTTCTTCACCATGTCTGCCTCGGACGCGTAGTCCAAATTCACCTGGATCGTGCAGGTCCGCAGCATCATGTCGAGCCCCATGCCGCCGACGCGCGGCATGTGCCGCAACATGATCGCATAGCGCCCCTTGGGCATCGTAGGTAGTTCGGCGCGCGTCTTGTCCGGCCACATGCCGAGTCCAAGGAAGCCGATGCCGAGCTTTTCACCCGCCGCCTTCACCTGTTCCAGATGGCGGCCGGTCTCGGCGCAGGTCTCGTGCAAACTGTCGAGCGGCGCGCCGGAAAGTTCGAACTGGCCTGCGGGTTCAAGGCTGATGCTGCCGTCGGGCCCCGACATGGCGATCGCGTTTCCGCCCTCCATGACCGGCTTCCACCCATATTGCTCCAGCTCGCCGAGCAACGCGCGGATGCCGCTCGGCTCGTCGTAGGACGGCGCGTGGTGATCGCCGTTCGCATAGACGAATTTCTCGTGCTCGGTACCGATCCGCCACGCATCCTTCGGCTTTTCGCCGCCTGCGAAACTGGCGATCAACTGGTCGCGCGACTCGATCGTCGGGCTGGTCTTTTTCGGAGCGGGAATCGTCGTCATCGCCGCGCCTTACGCGTCGATGAACGAGGGTGCTAGAGGGTATCCGGACCAATCGGTAGCAATGTCGTATCGATCATTCGCCGCGCCAATCTCCCGCCGCCGCCATCCACAAGGCAACGGCCGCCCCCGCCGCGGTTTCGGCACGAAGAATCCGCGGCCCCAGCCCGATGCCGACCGCGTTCGGATGCGCGCGAATCGCCTCGCGTTCATCGGCATCGAAGCCGCCCTCGGGCCCGATTAGGATCGCCGCCGGACCGGGCCGCGACCGCATCGCCTCCAGCGCTGGCACGCCGCCGGTCTCGTCGGCAAAGAACAGCGCGCGATCCTCCGGCCAGTCGCGGAGCAATGCGGCGAGCTTCACCGGTTCGGCGACCTCGGGCAGCGCGGTGCGCCCGCATTGTTCGGCTGCCTCGATCATCTGCGTACGCAAGCGCTCGGTATTGGGCTTGTCGACGATCGTCCGCCGGGTGACGACCGGGACCAGCCGCGCAACGCCAAGCTCGCACGCCTTCTCCGCCATCCAGTCGACCCGACCCTTCTTGAGCGGCGCGGCGCACAGCCACAGATCGGGCACATCCTCGCGCGGCCGCAGCAACTCGGTCACGTCGAGCACCAGATCGCGCTTGCCGACGCTCGACGCCACCCCGAGCCACTCTCCGGTCCGATCGTCGAACAGCTTCACGGGATCGCCGATCTTCATCCGCATCACGCCGACGAGGTAATGCGCCGCCGGCCCATCGACCTGGAGCGGACCGGCCGCGAGCGGCGTATCGATGAAGAGGCGCGGCGTGGACTGCGGCGGCCAGGCTGGGGTTGCAGGCATGGGGGCGTCCTAGCAAATCCTCCCCGGCACGGGGAGGGGGACCAGCGAAGCTGGTGGAGGGGGGCTTCCACAGGCGTCACGCTAGCGTTCAGCGTCTTCCACCAGGGTTGCGGCGCGTGTTGCGCATTCCGCCAGCAATACGCTCGCGGCGATCCCCCTCCACCCTTCGCCGATGGCGAACGGTCCCCCTCCCCGTGCCGGGGAGGATGGCACTTCTCGCCCCCCTCCCTGGAAGGGAGGGGCTGGGGGTGGGTTGGCTCGGAATTGCCGGCACGTCCGCCAAGCAGCCGACCCACCCCCGACCCCTCCCTTCCAGGGAGGGGAGAAGATTAGCCCTTCCGGCCCACACAAAAACTCAGTTCAGCGTTTCCGCCGCGCCCACATTTTTCGCGCGATCACCCAAGCCACAACCAGAATCACAACCCCAAGGATCAACACCCCCGCAACGGCCCCGGCAACGCGAAAGATCCCCCAGAACAACGCCTCGACGAAGCGGCCGACCGCGACCGAAAGGCCGATCATACAGGGGGCTCACAACGCGTCACGCCCCACCGGTACCCGGCAAAGGCTTGCGCGCCAAACCCCGTCTTCCTACGCCCCCATCATGCAGACCAAGCCGAGCCACGCTGAAATCGTCCCCGACAGCGAACACCGAGGGTTGGTCGGCCGCCTCCCGCCAACCCTCCGCGGCCTCGCGCTGCTAGCGCGATTCGACCGCCCGATCGGCTGGTGGCTGCTGTTCTGGCCAGGCGCCTGGGGCGTCGCGCTCGCCGGTGGCGCGGTCCAGCGATGGGACCTGATCCTCTGGCTCCTCCTCGGCAGCATCGCGATGCGCGGCGCCGGCTGCGTGTTCAACGACATCGTCGACCGCGACCTCGACGCGCAGGTCGCGCGCACCCGCGCCCGGCCGATCCCCAGCGGACTCGTCTCGATCAAGCTCGCCTGGGTCTGGCTCGTCGCGCTGTGCCTGATCGGCTTTGCGATCCTCCTGCAACTCACCTTCTTCGCCGCGATCGTCGCGCTCGCCAGCCTCGCCCCCGTCGCCGCCTACCCGTTCATGAAGCGCATCACCTGGTGGCCGCAGGCATGGCTCGGCATCGTCTTCTCCTGGGCACTGCTGGTCGGCTGGAGCGATATCGCGGGGGCGCTCGATAGACCGATGTGGCTGCTCTACGCCGGCTCGATCGCATGGGTGATCGGCTACGACACGATCTACGCGCTGCAGGACCGCGAGGACGACGCGATGATCGGCATCCGCTCCTCCGCGCTCCGCATGGGCACCCACGTAAAGGCCGGCGTCGGGATCTTCTACGTCACCGCCCTCGCTTTATGGGGCGCAGCGTTCTGGCAAGTCCGCCCCGACCCGCTGGCGATCGCCGCGCTCGTCCCCGTCGCGCTCCACCTCGCGTGGCAGGTCGGTACCCTCAAACCGAACACGCACGAGGGCGCGGGTACCGCCGCACTCGCCCGGTTCCGCGCGAACCGTTTTGCCGGACTGCTGATGTTCCTCGCCTGCGTGGTTGTCGGCACGAGCCTGCATCCCTAACTCGCTGATATGCTGACCCCAGACCAAGCCCGCGACCGCGCCCACGACATCGTCCAGCGCGCGAGGGCGGCGGGCGCCGACGCCGCCGACGCGGTCTTCGCCGCCGATGCCGCGCTCGACGTGTCGATCCGCCTCGGCAAGCTCGAGGATATCGGCCGGTCCGAAAGCGAGGATCTTGGCCTGCGCGTGTTCGTCGGCCAGCGTTCCGCCAGCGTCTCCACCTCCGACCTGTCGACCGCCGCGATGGATGCGCTGGTCGACCGCGCGGTCGCGATGGCGCGCGAAGCCCCCGAGGACCCTTGGGCAGGTCTCGCCCCCGCCGACCGCCTCCTCCACGGCGTCACCCCGATGCTCGGCCTCGACGACGGCGGCGAAGCCAGCCCCGAGCAACTCCGCGACGCAGCCCTCGAAGCCGAAGACGCCGCCCGCGCCGTCCCCGGCGTCTCGAACAGCGAAGGCGGCGGCGCCAGCGCCTCGCGCAGCGTCTGGGCCTTGGCCACCAGCCACGGGTTCGCCGGCGCCTATGCCGCGACCGGCTACGGCGTGTCGGCCAGCGTGCTCGCAGGCGAAGGCGGCGGCATGCAGCGCGATTACGCGCACAGCAGCGCCCGCCTCCGCGCGCATCTCGAATCGCCCGAAGCGATCGGCCGCCGCGCCGGCGAACAAGCCGTCGCGCGCCTCAACCCCGGCCGTCTCGTCAGCGGGCCCACCACGATCGTCTACGATCGCCGCGTCGGCGGGTCACTGGTTGGCCACATGCTCGGCGCGATCTCCGGCCAGGCGATCACGCGAAAAACGAGCTTCCTGCTCGACTCGCTCGGCAGCCAGGTGTTCGCGCACGGCATCACCATCCGCGACGATCCGCACCGCCCGCACGGCCTGCGCTCGCGCCCATTCGACGGCGAAGGCCTGCCCGTCTCGCCGAGCGACATCATCGTGGACGGCATGCTCGAACGCTGGTTGCTCGATTCAGCTTCGGCGCGCCAGCTCGGCCTCGAACCCACCGGTCATGCCGCGCGCGGTGTCGGCGGCGGGCCCGGCGTATCGACCAGCAACGTGTTCATGGAACCGGGCCACGTACCGCTCGAAACGTTGATCGCCGACATAGAGTCGGGCGTCTATGTCACCGAACTGATGGGCGGCGGCGCGAACGGCGTGACCGGCGATTACAGCCGTGGCGCGGCGGGCTTCAGAATCGAGAACGGCCAGATCACCACGCCGGTCGCCGAATTCACGATCGCGGGCAACGTCAAGGACATGTTTCTCGCCATGACCCCCGCCAACGACCTCGAATTCCGCTACGGCGTCAATGTGCCGACCCTCCGCGTGGAGGGGATGACGGTGGCGAGTGGCTGACCGGCGGCGCGGGCCCGAGCGCTCGCCGGCATGGCTGCGCGCTATGGCGGACGCGGTAGCGAGTATCGCCGCAGAGGCCGGCGCGATGGCGCTCGACCGCTTCGACACCGACTTTCAACGCTGGGAAAAGACCCCCGGCAGCCCGGTCTGCGAGCTCGACATCGCGATCGACCGCATGCTCAAGGCGAGGCTGTCGACCCTGCTCCCCGAAGCCGGCTGGTTGTCCGAGGAAACCGCCGACAACGCCGACCGCCTCGCGCACGACCTGCTTTGGGTGGTCGACCCGATCGACGGAACGCGCGACTATATCCGCGCACGTCCCGGCTGGTGCGTCTCGGTCGCCTTGGTCGACCGCGGCAAGCCGGTGATCGGCATCCTCGAAGCCCCCTCCCGCGACGAACGCTGGCATGCAGTGGCGGGGCAGGGCGCCACCCGCAACGGCATCCCGCTGAAAGCCGGCAACCGAACCGACTTCCCCGGTAGCCGAACCCCCGTCGACGCCCTCCCCAAAGCCGACCGAGACCTCGTCATGGTCCACAAACCCAACTCGATCGCCCTACGCATAGCGATGGTCGCCGCCGACGAAGCCGACCTCGTCGCCACCCTCCGCTGGGGCAACGAATGGGACATCGCCGCGGCTATCCTTGTCGCAAGCGAAGCGGGGGCGGTGGTGACCGATGCACTCGGTGCGCCGCTGATCTTCAACAAGCCGCGCCCGCAGGCATTTGGGGTGCTCGTCTCGACGCCGGGGATACACCCAGCCGCGGTCGCGCGCCTGGCGGACCGGGCCCGCGCGATCAACGGCTAGTGCCGGTCAGCGACTTGCCGTTATCTTCGTATCCGGCAGCGTCAGGTCGAGCACCTCCAGTTCGCCGGGGCCACCACGTCTATTGATCAGACTGCCGGTAGGCGTTTGATACGTGCCGCGCAGCGAGAACCGCTCGACCCTGTAGACGCCGCGCGCGCCCGCCGCTCCGTCCGTACCCGTATAGCGGCGCGCGGATACCTGCTTGACCAGATACCCCGCCCACCCCGTCGACCGCGATCCGCGCAGGATCTCGGCATCGTCGGTCTTGCCATCGGGCTTGATCCAGAACCCGATATCGACCCACTGGATCGAGCCGACATCGGACGAGCTGGCCGGCACCGGGTTCCTGAGGTCGAATTTGGCGGCTGCGTCCCGTGCCGCCGCCTCTGCCGTCGGTTCATAGGGAGGGCCCCAGATCAGCACCGGTCGGGTCGTCGTGTCGTGGCCGATCTCCCGCACCAACCGGTCGACTTGACCATCATCGGCACGTTGCGCTGCCAGTCGCAAGCGGACCACCTGCGACACCGATCGAAGCGCGGGGTCGGTCGCGGCGGGTCTCGCCTCGGCTTCGGCCAGAAGGCGGGCGGCCCCGGCGGGATCGTTCCGCGCGTTGGCCAGTTCGGCGCGACGCAATGTCGCCAGCATCGCCAACGTCGCGTTGCCGTCGGCAAGCGCCTGCCGTTCGACCGCGCGATAGGAACGCTCCGCAGTGCGTCCGTCGCGCAGTGCCAGCCACATGTCGCCGGTGGCGAACGCGGCGGCAGTCACCGCGGGATCGTCGCGCGGTAAATTTTCGCGCAGCGTGCGAACTTGGCCACCTACTGCTTTCTTGAAGACATCCATTTCGCCGTCGTGCAGCGACACCGTCGCATAGGCTTCATATAGCGCCGCGACCGGCTTTGGCGCGATCGCGGCATTCTGCTTGTTGCGTGCGACTGCGGCAGCGAGTGTCCGCCTAGCCCGCTGATAGGCGCCTTGGCGGAATTGCTGTTCGGCAAACGCGATCGAGACCTGCGCATCGCGAAGCGGCGGGCAACCTTGCTCGACGCAGGCCTGGTATGCTTCGTCCAGACGTTTGCCCGACACGATGATGTCGGGTGTAGCGGCCTGCATCGCCAGCACGAAAAGCAACCCGATCATGGTCCAGCCTCCGGATCTATCCGGCGACATCGTGCATGATTCGGATCAACGATCAAAGTCTAAATTCATCGGGTCTGATTGCAGTTCATGGCACGCGCTTGCGCTACTGCACCCCGTCTTTCTTGTATTCGATCTTATTTCCGAAACGCGCGCGTCGCGAGATTGTCGAGGTCGCTGCAAGCCAGACGAGCGCTTATCATTGAAACACCGCTCGATCCGCGAATTGCCAGCTACCCGAGCACGCGCTTGCCCTTCGTGCGGCTGGTCAGGTGAAATTGCAGGCAGCGGTCGCACCGATACGCCCTGATCGGCACGCGCCCGGCTCCCGCCACCACGAGCGCGTCAGCTTCGGAGACGAAGCGCGCCTTGCGGCGGCAGACGCTAAGCCGGGTGCGTTTCAGCTGCTCAATCCTTGTACTTCATCTCCAGGAAGCGACCGCGGGTCGACAAATTGTCGAGGTCGCTTTGCGCGAGGCGGGCGGTCATCTCGCCGATCTCCTGTTCGATCAGCTTCAGCCCGTCGACCAGCTCGGCGTCGGGCGAGCGACCGTTGCGCGGCGTCGTGCGGAGCGACGCCGGGACCTTCTCGTAATCCTTGACGAACGCCGGCAATTGCTCGCCGATCAGTTTGCGCACATCGACCGCTTCCTGCGTGTTCGCGTCGAGCGTCGCGAGCTGCGGGGTCAGCGTTTCGAGGCGCAGACCGATCCGGTCGACCAAGGTTATCGCCGGCGCGGGGAGGGCGGGGCGTTGCGCTTCGAGCCAGCGTTCCGTCTGTGCGGGGAGGGCACGGATGTCGACCGCCGCGAGTCGCTCGGGCGTGGGCGCGCGTTCCGCCGGCCAGACCGCGAACAGGACGGTGGCCGCGACCAGCAGCGCCATCACGAGCATCGCGCCGCCGATCCCGAGCGGAACGATCCAGCCGATCACCATCGCCGCGATCAGGATCGACACGTCCGCGACCGCGATCCGGGTCAGCCGCTTGCCGATCGCCTGTGTTTGCCTAGTCCGCCCTCGCGATGGCGAGCGTGCGATGACGGTGCCCGTCCGGTCGTCGGAAATGCGCGACCATGAGGCGCGGGCACTGGCGATGGCGTCGTCGACTTCGCTCACGAGGGTTACATCGCCTCCAGCTTGAACGGGCTGGCGGAAGGTCCGCCCAACTGCCCCTGCGTCGCGCCTTCAGCCCGCGCGATATAGCCACGGGATTTATCGACCTCGTTCGACAGCGCGCCGACGGTGACCTTCATCGAATCGAGCGCCTTCAGCTTGAACACGTCGATCGCGTCCATCGTGTCGTAGATATTCTGGAACGCGCGTTGCAGCGTCTCCAGCGGGATCGTCGCCGACGCGGCCTGTTCGTGAATCTGCGCGGTCTGCGATTTGAGCAGCTTGCCGGTCGAATCGATGATGTTCGCGGTCGTCGTGTTTAGCGCGGTGATCTGCTCCAGCACGAGCTTCTGGTTGGTCAGCGCCTGCGCCACCGTCACCGCGGTGCGCAGCGCGGACACGGTCGTGGTCGACGCGCGATCGACGCCCTTCACCAGCTCGACATTGTTCTTCTTGACCAGATCGAGCGCGAGATAGCCCTGTACGGTCACCGCCATCTGAGTCAGCAGGTCCTGCGTGCGCTGGCGCGTATAGAACAACGCGGTCTCGCGGATCGCCTTCGCCTTGGCGGGGTCGCTGTGATCGAGATCGTTGGCGACGTCCTCCAGCTTGGCGTCCATCGTCTTCGACAGATGGATCATCTGCTCGAGCCGACCCATCGCCGCCCACAGGTTCGCGCGCTCGGTATCGATCGCGGCATTGTCCATCAACAGCTCGTCCTTGCCCGAACCGAGGCTCTTCAGGATCTGCGCGATGTGAGTCTGCGACGACTTATAGCCGTCGAAATAATTGCGCATCTTGCCACCGAACGGGATGATCCCGAACAGCTTCTGCGGCGCGGTCAGGTTGCCCTTCTTGCCGGGATCGAGATCCTCGACGACGCGGCGCAGCTCGGCGAGATCCTTGCCGACGCCGGTCTCCTGATCCATCGCCTTGACCGGGCGATCGAGGAAGCGGTTCGACTGGCCGGCGGCGTCGCGGATTTCCTTGGCGCCCATCGCGGTGATCGCATCGACGCGCTTGCCGAATTCGGGCGAATTGACGTCCTGCGCGACGAGATCGGTGACGAAGCCCGACACGCGCTCCTCCAGCTGCGACTTCACGCCGGCATCGACGGGGACGAGGCCGGACGCCTTCGCAGCCGCAACCGTGGGCACCGGATCGGGCGGGGTCAGCACCAGGCCCGGCTCTTCCGTCAGCGTGTTCGGGGTCGTCGCCATGCTTGTCTCTCCGTTCGGTGGGGCATCGTGGCTGCAACCCGCCCCGCGTTCAAGTGGCGTATATAGATAATACACTCAGGCTTGCCAACAGCTCTCCTTGAAACCGGCAGGTCGCGTGGACAGCTTGGTCGCGACATCACAGGAGTTCCAGCATGCGCGCCATCGGCTATACCAAGTCGCTCCCGATCGACGATCCGCAGTCGCTCGTCGACCTCGACCTCCCCAAGCCCGAGGCTGTTGGCCGCGACCTGCTGGTCGAGGTGAAGGCGGTTTCGGTCAACCCGGTCGACACCAAGATCCGCCAGCGTCGCGAAGATCCGGACGGCAAGCCTCAGGTGCTGGGCTGGGACGCATCGGGCATCGTCGTCGCAGTCGGTCCGGACGTGACCGGGTTCGCGGTCGGCGACGAGGTGTTCTACGCAGGCGCGATCGACCGGCCCGGTACCAATTCCGAATATCACCTCGTCGACGAGCGCATCGTCGGCCACAAGCCGGCGTCGCTCGACTGGGCGCAGGCGGCGGCGCTGCCGCTGACCTCGGTCACCGCGTGGGAGACGCTGTTCGACCGCCTCGACGTGCGCAAGCCCGTCCCCGGCGCGGCGAACGCGATCCTGATCATCGGCGGGGCAGGCGGGGTCGGCTCGATCACGATCCAGCTCGCGCGGCAGCTCACCGACCTGACCGTGATCGCCACCGCCTCGCGCGACGAGACGCGCGGCTGGATCGAGGGGCTCGGCGCGCATCACGTGATCGACCACCGCAAGCCGCTCGCCGCGCAGATCGAGGCGCTCGGGCTGGGGGCGCCGGGGTTCGTCTTCTCGACGACGCATACCGACGAGCACATCGCCGAGATCGGCGAGCTGCTGGCGCCGCAGGGTCGGCTGGCGCTGATCGACGATCCGAAGACGCTCGACATCGTGCCGCTCAAGCAGAAGTCGATCTCGGTGCACTGGGAGCTGATGTACACGCGCTCGCTGTTCCAGACCGCGGACATGGGCGAGCAGGGGGTGTTGCTCGACGAGGTCGCGCGGCTGGTGGATGCGGGGACGATCCGGACGACGCTGGCGGAGAATTTCGGGCGAATCGACGCTGCGAATTTGCGGAAGGCGCATGAGCGGATCGAGAGCCACACGGCCAAGGGGAAGATCGTGCTGGAGGGATTCTGAGCCATTCCCTTCGGCGATGATCGCCACCTAAGTTCAAGCCCCACCCCGGCGAAGGCCGGGGCCCAATTGGGGGACGCTGCTAACGGATGGCGACGCTCCATTATCGCCACCTTTCCAATTGGGCCCCGGCCTTCGCCGGGGTGGAGAGAATGGAGGGCGGAGCGCTTCTTCTTGTTCCCTCGTGAACGCGGGGGCCCAGGAGCCAGGGACGTTACTGCTCGTGACCCTGGACCCCCGCCTTCGCGGGGGAACGCGTTGGGCTGATGGGGCATCTCCCGCCGAATGAGACTGGCGGCAGCGCAAACACACGATACGCTGCATACCATGCTCCGTCCGTTGATCCTCGCGCTCGCGCTCCTCCCCGCGGCCGCCACGAATCGTCCCCCGCCAGCCGACCCGCTCACCGCCACGATCCACACCGAAGACGCCGACCGCTTCGCGACCCTCTTCGCCAAAACCAAGGGCAAGCCCACCGCCGCGCAACTGAAACGCGAGTATCTCGACAAGGGCAGTTTCGGGATCGGCGTCTTCACCCCCGGCCGGATCGTCGACGCGGACAATCTCGCGCGCGCCATCGCCGCCAACCCCACCCGCTACGCGCAGGCGATCAAGACCTGCCTCCCCGCCGCCAAGGCCGCCACCGCCGATCTCCGCGCGATCTATCTCGGCCTCCACGGCGCGCTCCCCGACGTGAAGCTCCCGCAAGTCTATATAGTCTTCGGCGCGAACACTTCGGGCGGCACCGCGAAGCCGGGCGCCCAGGTACTCGGCCTCGAAGTCCTCTGCCGCATGTCACCCACGCCCGAGAAACTCCGCCAGACGCTCCGCCATTTCTTCGCGCACGAGACGGTGCATTCGTTCCAGCAGGACGCCGGCATGACGCTCGCCCGCGATTCCCTGCTCACCGCGATCCTCGTCGAGGGCGCGGCGGACTTCATCGCGCAACTCGTCACCGGCGAGGAGCCCGACGCCACGCGCGCCGCCTGGGCCACGCCGCGCGAGGCCGAACTCTGGCGCCAGATGCAGGCCGACATCGCGCTCACCCGCACGCTCACCGACAAGGACGACCCCGAGGAAGGCTCGCCCGAAGCCAAGGCGTATGCGCGCTGGATCGGCAACTACTCCACGCCGCCCGCCGGCTGGCCGCCCGAACTCGGCTATTGGATGGGGCTGCGGATCTGGCAGCGTTACTACGCCGCCGCACCCGACAAACACGCCGCGCTAAGGGCAATGCTGGCGGTCCGCGATCCTCGTGCTATTCTCGCCGCCGGAACATACAAGCGCCGCGGAGGTTCCCTCTAAAGGCGACGAAATGCCGCTGCGTCTTCCCGCGGCGCAACAATTACGCTATGGCGCGCGCCAACCCCGTTCCTCGATCAAGAGAATACATTCATGAGCCTCCGCAACGTGGCGATCATTGCGCACGTCGATCACGGCAAGACGACGCTGGTCGACCAGCTCTTCCGCCAGTCCGGCACCTTCCGCGACAACCAGCGCGTCGAAGAGCGCGCAATGGATTCGAACGACCTCGAAAAAGAGCGTGGCATCACCATTCTCGCCAAGCCGACCTCGGTCGACTGGACCCCTCCCGGTGAGTCCGAGAGCATCCGCATCAACATCGTCGACACGCCCGGCCACGCCGATTTCGGCGGCGAAGTCGAGCGCATCCTGTCGATGGTCGACGGGGTCGTCCTGCTGGTCGATTCGTCGGAAGGCGCGATGCCGCAGACCAAGTTCGTCACCGGCAAGGCGCTGGCACTCGGCCTGAAGCCGATCGTCGTCGTCAACAAGGTCGATCGCAACGACGCGCGCATCCAGGAAGTGCTCGACGAAGTGTTCGATCTGTTCGTGTCGCTCGACGCGAACGACGACCAGCTTGACTTCCCCGTGCTCTACGCATCGGGTCGCAACGGCTATGCCTCGACCGACATGGACGCGCGCGAAGGCACGCTGATCCCGATGTTCGAGACGATCGTGAAGCACGTGCCGCCGCCCGCCGTGGAAGTCGCCGGCGTGCCGTTCACCTTCCTCGTCACGCTGCTCGACCGCGATCCGTTCCTCGGCCGCGTCCTCACGGGTCGCGTCAATTCGGGTACCGTGAAGACCAACCAGGCGATCCACGCGCTCGATAACGATGGCAAGATCATCGAGACCGGTCGTGCGTCCAAGATCATGTCGTTCCGTGGTCTTGAGCGCGTTCCCGTCGACGAAGCCAAGGCCGGCGACATCATCTCGCTGGCAGGTCTCTCGGTCGCTACGGTTGCCGACACGATCGCCGACATCACGGTGACCGAGCCGCTGCACGCGCAGCCGATCGATCCCCCCACGCTGTCGATGCGTTTTGCCGTGAACGATTCGCCGATGGCGGGCCGTGAGGGCAGCAAGGTGACGTCGCGCATGATCCGCGAGCGCCTGTTCCGCGAAGCCGAGTCGAACGTTGCCGTCAAGGTGACCGAGGCGGCCGACAAGGACAGCTTCGAAGTCGCCGGCCGCGGTGAGCTTCAGCTGGGCGTGCTGATCGAGACGATGCGCCGCGAAGGCTTCGAACTGGGCATCTCGCGTCCGCGCGTGCTGTTCGGCGAGGACGAGAACGGCAAGAAGACCGAGCCGTACGAGACCGTCATCATCGACGTCGACGAGGAGCATTCGGGCACCGTCGTCGAGAAGATGAACACGCGTAAGGCCGAGCTGACCGACATGCGTCCGTCGACCGGCGGCAAGACCCGCATCACCTTCTCGGCGCCGTCGCGCGGGATGATCGGCTATCATGGCGAATTCCTGTCCGACACGCGCGGCACGGGCATCATGAACCGGCTGTTCGAGAAGTATGGTCCGCACAAGGGCGCGATCGAGGGCCGCAAGAACGGCGTGCTGATCTCGAACGGTTCGGGCGAGGCGAACAACTACGCACTGGGTCCGCTCGAAGAGCGCGGCATCCTGTTCGTGGGCCACGGCGAGGCGCTCTATGAGGGCATGATCGTCGGCGAGAACGCGAAGCCGGATGACCTCGAGGTCAACCCGATGAAGACCAAGGCGCTGACCAACTTCCGCGCGTCGGGCGGCAAGGACGACCAGGTCCGCCTGTCCCCGCCGAAGCGCGCGACGCTGGAGCAGGCGATCGCGTACATCGACGACGACGAGATGGTCGAAGTCACGCCAAAGTCGATCCGCCTGCGCAAGCGCTTCCTGGATGCGAACGAGCGCAAGCGCGCTAGCCGCGCTAAGCAGAGCGCGTAAGCCTGGCACGGCGAAGCCGGCCAAGCTTACAAGCTCGGCCGGCCTCGCTCAGGCGAGGTCCGACGACGCGGCTTTGCCGTGTCGCGCTGGGCAGGAAATGCAGAAGGGCCGGGGGGAAACCTCCGGCCTTTTTCGTTTGCTTGGCCCGATCCGATCACTCAGCCACACGCCGTCATTCCCGCGGAGGCGGGAACCCATACTGGCTAGCCTAGCGAGTCAATTGCAGACGTCAGAGGATATGGATCCCCGCTTACGCGGGGATGACGGACGTTGGTGGTGGGGGGGTAGGGGCTGCACAAAGCAGCAGTCGACGCGGTCGCGATCATACTCGCTACCGTCATCCTGACGAAAGTCAGGATCCAGAGCCACGAAGGTCGTCAGCCGTTACTCTGGATCCTGACTTTCGTCAGGATGACGGAGGGGACGATCCGCGGCAATTGCCAGTCGCTCGCCCGCCCTCAAGCAGCAGTGATCCGCCCGCCCCGCGCCAACATCTCCCCACTCGTAACGATCACCCGATCGCCAAGCTTAACCTGCTGGAAAATCAACTTCGCAAACGCAGTCGGCACCCCGACGCACCCATGCGTAGCGTACTTCCCATCCATCAACGCGCTACCATGGATCGAAACCCCATCATTGGTCAGCCGCATCATGTACGGCATCGGCGCCCCGTACAGGTTCGAAACATGATGCGCGTCCTTCTGCGTGATCTTGAACACGCCGAGCGGCGTCGGCTTCTCGTCCGCCCCATAGATCACGGCCGCCGTCCCGATCTCGTACCCGCTGCGGAAGATCGACAAGGTCTGCGCAACCAGGTCGACGGTGATGACGATCGGCCCCTCCGGCACGCCCGCCGTATCCCAATAATACGCGCCATGTCGCAAAGGCTCGGGAACGTTCAGCACCCGCTTCACGACATATGCGTCGGCCGGATCCTCCGCAGCGACGGCAACGGGCTTCGGCGCCACCTTAGCAACCGGCATAGCAACGGGAGCCTTGGTCACCCGCGCAGGCGCCTCGACCGCCCGTACCTTCACCGGAGACCCCGACAAGGCCAGCCCACCGATCAGCACCGCACTCCCGCCGAGCACGGCAAAGGCGATCGCTCGCGTCGTCATCATCCTGCGCATCGCCGCACCCTATCCGATATTCGTAAACATTGCCCAGCAAGCGCAGCGCCAGCCGTGTCCCCGCACGGGACCACCTCCGCCAGCTATACCGTGGGTTAACAACCCGTTCCGACACAGTTCAGGCCGAATCACCTAAAGCCTGAAACACGGTCGGACACTTATGCGTTTGTCCCAAGCGGACCGGGCGTAACTAGTAACGGAGTTCGGAAGAGATGAACGGATTTTTCAAGAAAGCAGGCCTCGGCGTCGCACTCGCCGCAACGGCTCTGACGGCAGCAGCACCGGCCGACGCGCAGCGTTGGGGACGCGGCGGCTATGGGCGCGGCTACGGCGGCGGCTGGCACGGCCATCGTGGCGGCGGCAATGCGGCTGGCGCAGCAGTGCTTGGCGGCATCCTCGGCCTGGGTGTCGGTGCGGCGATTGCCAGCAGCAACAACCGCAATCGGTACTATGACCGCGGGTATTACAACGGCGGCTATTACGCGCAGCCGCCAGTGGCCTATTACAACCCGCCGGTGCGGACCTACTACCGTGAGGATTACCGCCCGCGGTGCTGGAACGAGTGGCGCGTCGACCCCTATTACGGCGACCGGGTATCGGTGCAGGTCTGCAGCTGATCCGATCATGAGGTCGCACGGAGGCGTCGGGAGCAATCCCGGCGCCTCTTTTGCGTCCGGTGCCTTTTTTCTGGCGCGTCCCCGGTGCTTGCCGCTAGACGCGCGACCATGACCGACACGCCAAACACCCCCGAGACCGAAGCCGCCGCCACCCCGGCCGCAACCGGCGACACGCCCCCCGATCGCCTGTCGATCAACCAGCGCAGCCCGTTCTTCCAACAGGACCTGCTCGAACGCGGCATCGGCATCCGCTTCAAGGACAAGGTGCGCCACGACGTCGAGGAATATTGCATCTCGGAAGGCTGGATCCGAGTCGCGCTCGGCAAGAAGGTCGACCGCAACGGCAACGCACTGACGCTGAAGCTGGTCGGCCCGGTCGAGGCCTGGTTCGAGCGTCCGGCAGCAGGCGCGGACACCGACGAGGGCTAAGCCAATCTTCCCCCCTCCCTGAAAGGGAGGGGCCGGGGGTGGGTAGGCTGCTTGGGATCCACCCGAGCCCGCCAACAGGCCGACCCACCCCAACCCCTCCCTTCCAGGGGGGGGCGTAAGGAGAAGCCTAGGCCTCCACGCCCTCCAGCGCCTCGCTAGCCTCGATCCACTTCGCCTCGCTAGCCTCGAGCTTCGCATGCACCTCGGCGCGACGCTTGCTCAAATCCCCCATCGACATCCGCGAGAACCGAGGCTCCGCGTTTGCCGGATCGACCATCGCGCGGTCCAGGGCATTGCGCTCCTTGGTGAACTTCGCGGTCTGCTCCTCGATCTCGCGCAGAGCCTTCCGAAGCGCCGCATCGTTGCTCTTCGCCTCGGCCGCAGCCTTCTTGCCGGCCTTCTTGTCCGCCTTCGACGCCGCATCGCCCTTGCCGCCATCGCCCTTCAGGACGAACGCGATGTAATCGTCGAGGCTGCCGTCGAATTCCTTCGCGGTGCCGTCGTCGACCAGCACCAGGCGATCGGCGGTCAGCTCGAGCATATGCCGGTCATGGCTGACCAGCACCACGGCGCCGGTATAAGCGTTGAGCGCCTGCACCAGAGCCTCGCGCGCATCGACGTCCAAATGGTTGGTAGGCTCATCGAGGATCAGCAGATGCGGCGCATCGCGCGTGATCAGCGCCAGCGCCAGACGCGCCCGCTCGCCACCCGACAGCTTGCCGACCCGGGTCGTCGCCTTGTCGCCCGAGAACCCGAACCGCCCCAACTGCGCGCGGACGGCAGCCGGCGTCGCGCCCTTCATCAGATGCGACATATGCTCGATCGGCGAATCGGTCGGATCGAGTTCCTCGACCTGATACTGCGTAAAATACCCGACCTTCATCTTGCCCGACGACGACATCTCGCCGTCCATCGGCGTCAACTGCGCCGCCAGCAGCCGCGCGAGCGTGGTCTTGCCGTTGCCGTTGCGCCCGAGCAGCGCGACCCGGTCGTCGGGATCGAGCCGCATGTTGAGCCGCTTCAGGATCGGCACGTCGGCATAGCCCACGGTCGCCATATCGAGCGTGATCAAAGGCGGGCGCAATTCGGTCGGGTTGGGGAAGCCGAACGACAGCGTCGGATCGTTGTAGCTCTCGGCGATCGGCTGCATCTTCGACAGCATCTTCTGCCGCGACTGCGCCTGCTTCGCGGTCGAGGCACGCGCGGAGTTCTTAGCGATATATTCCTGCAGCTTCTCGCGCTGCACCGCCTGGTTGGCGCGCGCCGCCTCGATCTGCGCGAGGCGCTCGGCACGCTGGCGCTCGAACGCGTCATAGCCGCCCGGATACAGCGTGATCTTGCCGCCCTGCAGATGCAGGATGTGATCGACCACGTTGTTGAGGAAATCGCGCTCGTGGCTGACCACCACGATCGTCGCCTTGTAGCCCTTGAGGAAGTCCTCCAGCCACATCACCGCCTCGAGATCGAGATGGTTCGAAGGCTCGTCGAGCAGCAGCAGGTCCGGCTGCGAGAACAGCAGCGCGGCGAGCGCCACGCGCATCTTCCAGCCGCCCGAGAAACTGTCGAGCGTGCGCGCCTGCATGTCCTCGTCGAAGCCGAGCCCGAGCAGGATCTGCGCGGCGCGCGCGGGCGCGGTATAGGCGTCGATCGCGATCAGCCGCTCGTACACGTCGCCGAGCCGGTCGGGATCCTCGCTCGTCTCGCTCTCGATCATCAGCGCAGCACGCTCCAGATCGGCTTCGAGCACGGTCTCGAACGGGGTCTTCACGCCGTGCGGCGCTTCCTGCGCGAGGTAGCCGATGCGCGCGCCCTTCGGCATGTCGGCGGAACCGTCGTCGGGCTCCAACTGCCCTGCAATCACGCGCACCATCGTCGACTTGCCCGCGCCGTTGCGCCCGATCAGCCCGACGCGCGAGCCCGGCGGCAACGCGGCGGTGGCGCCATCGAGGATAACGCGTCCGCCCAGGCGCACCGTGATATTGTTCAGGTTCAGCATGCGCGTGCCGTTAGCAGATGCAGCATGGTTTTGCGAGGGGAGGGGTTCGGGGCGGCGATCGAGCGGTGAGCGATCCATTGAAACAAGCTGTTCCCCCGCGAAGGCGGGGGCCCAGGATCACAAACGCCACCGCCCGAGACCCTGGGCCCCCGCCTCCGCGGGGGAACAAGAAGAGGCGATTCACGCCACCAAAACTATCCCGCATTACTCCCACCCCGGCGAAGGCCGGGGCCCAATTGGAAAGGTCGTCGTATCGGAGCGTCATCCGCCGTTAGCAACGTTTCCCAATTGGACCCCGGCCTTCGCCGGGGTGGTGCCGTTGGGGTGGTTAGGTTTCGTCCGACACGACCGCGTCGTCTCCGGTACCACTGCCGATCATCGCAGCCGCTCGCCCGCCAACATGAACCCGCACCCCAGAAACCAGCCGCGTAGGCACGATCGCCGCACCCGCTATCGTCGAGCCAGAACGCGACACCCCCCGGTGCACCGTCACCCCGTGCAGCGCATCGGCCGGCTCCGTACTCGAGTCCGCAACGTCGTCCCGATTGCCATAATGCACCGAAACGCCAGCAAGCTGCGCCGCGACCGCCGTCACACCACCATCGGAAAAGCCGCCGCCACGAACCCCAGGCTCGACTCCAGCATAAGCCTGACGAAACGTCAGCGCCCGCTCCAACGCCCCCTGCCAGCGATAAAACACATGCGCCCCAACCGTCGTGATCCGCGCCAAGCTCGACGCCCACCAAGGCAGGATGCTGGTCGTATGAAACGACGTCGCCGCCCCGACTGGCACATAAACACTGCCCCCAAGCGCCGCCGTCGCAACCGCCCGCGCGCGGTCCCAAGCCCCCGGCTCCCGTGCACGGTTCATCGAGCCATCGCAGGTAAAGCTGAACTGGCACCCGGTCCGCCGCTCGGCCCCCTGGTACACGACCCCGCACACGCTGTTCGGAAAAGCCCGGTCGCGCACCCGGTTCAACACCACCTGCGCCACCGCCCGCTGACCATCCTCCGACTGCGACCGCGCCTCGTAATACACCGCCGCCGTCAGGCAGTCGGCGGCGCGGCTAGCATCATCAACGGAGTTCGAAGTCAAAAACGGCGGAGCCACGAACGGCGCCGCAGCGGCAAACGATGCATCCGGCGCTGCCGTCGCGATCTTCGCCGATATGTCGTCCGGCACATGCAACGCCATCCGACTCAGCAATGCTCGTGAATTACGCTCCGGCTGGACCCGAGCAATCGCCGCCGGCCGATCCGCCGGCACGCACGACGTCGCCATCACCAGAGCGGGCAGGCTGATCAGCACATGCGGATAAAGGCCGTAACCCGACGTCTTCATCCCCCCGCTCTAGGCCGCGGGGTTTAGGGACTGGTTAATGAGGTGCGCTCGCTAAGAGAGCGCATCCCCGTCATCCCGACGAAAGTCGGGACCTCGATCGGCAAGGACGGACGTGGAACGGCGCGCTCCCGAAAGCTCGCCCCGACCACACCCCCGGCGTCCGTCATCCTGACGAAAGTCAGGATCCAGAGTAACGGGCGATGCCCTCAATGGCTCTGGATCCTGACTTTCGTCAGGATGACGGGGGGGCAGGATGACTGGACGTGAAGGGCAAGGTCACGCCCCCAGCCTCGCCTCAGTGAACGAACCGCGCCACCACATCACGATACGACCGCGAAACCTTCACGCTCGCCCCCGAATTCAACACCAGGAAACATTCCCCGTTAGTATGCGGCTTAACCTGCTTCACCAGATCCAGATTCACGATCGTCGACCGATGCACCCGCTGGAACCGCCGCGGATCCAACCGCTTCTCCAGATCCTTCATAGTCTCGCGCAAGATCAGCGTATTATCGCCGGTATAAATGCACATGTAATCGCCCGCCGCATCGATCCGCTCGATCGTATCGACATCGACGCGGAAAATCTGCCCGCGATCCTTGATGTTGATGAGCTTCTCGAACCGGTTCGCCGACACGGCGTCCCCATCCGGCATGTCCGCGGCCGCATCCGGCGCCACGTCGGCCAACACTTCGCGCAACCGATCGACCTCCTCGACGCCGCGCTTCTCGCTCAAACGCTGCCGAACCCGCTCGATCGTATCGGCCAGCCGCGATTCCTCGACCGGCTTCATCAGGTAATCGACCGCTTGAGCCTCGAACGCACGCAACGCATGGTCCGAATACGCGGTGACGAACACGAACAGCGGCGGCTCGACCTCCATCAGCCCCTGCACGACGGAGAACCCGTCGAAGCCCGGCATCTGTATATCGAGAAAGACCAAGTCGGGCTTGTGCGTCTTGATCGCGCGGATGGCCTCGCGGCCGTTCGAGCATTTTTCGATGATCTCGACGTCTTCATGGGCCTGGAGTCGGAGTTCCAGCCCCTGGATCGCCAGCGGCTCGTCGTCGACGAGAATGGTACGGATGGTCATGCGGCCTCTCTGTTCACGTCTTCAAGCTGATACGGAATCTCGATCTCGACCGAGAAGCCGCCAGCGGGCGTGGAGCGGGTTTCGAAACGGTGGTCGGGCCCATATGCCTGAGCCAACCTGTCTCTAATATTAGCGAGCCCCACGCCTGTGGATTGGCTTGAACCGATCCGGCCCTCGATCAAGCCCGGACCGGTATCGGATACGGCGATCTGCACGCGTTCCCCGGCGAGCCGCACTTCGACGCAGATTTCGGCGCCTTCCTCCTGCGGGGTGACGGCATATTTGATCGCGTTTTCGACCAAAGGTTGCAGCAGCAGCGACGGCAGCCGGGCGCGTTCGGCACGCGGATCGATGTCGAACTTCGGCCGCATCCGATCCTCGAAGCGCATCTTCTCGATCTCCAGATACAGCTTCAGCTGGTCGACCTCCTGCGCGACGGTGACGTGCGCGGTCGGCTCGTTCGCCAGTGTATAGCGCAGGAACGACGACAGCCGGCTGAGCATAGCATTCGCCCGCTCGGTCTGCTTGAGCAGCACCAGCGTCGAGATCGAGTTCAGCGTGTTGAACAGGAAGTGCGGGTTGAGCTGATAGCGCAGCATCGCCAGCTGCGCCGACGACGCCTGGTTCTCGAGATGCTCCATCTGGTCGATCTGCTGCTCGACGATCAGGTAGAAGTTGATCCCGAAATACAGCGCCGACCACCCGAACAGCACCGTGAAGGTGACATACACCGATCCCAGCAGCCGCGTGAGCGTCACCCCCGGCGTCGCGGTCGCGATGAACGAGAAGGTGAACGCGTCGAGCACCGCATACAGGAACGTCGCCGCCGCCAGCGTCGCGATCGTCAGGAAGATGCCGACCAGCCGGTTCATCCGGCGATACTGGCCGTACATCGTCGAGAGCAGCAGCGTGATGCAATATCCGACGATGGCCTCGACGATCACCGGGATCACCCCGTCGAGCGACAGCCCGTTCGAGATCGACACCACCCCGCGCAGCAGCAGGTATCCGCTCCACCCGACCGCCTGCAGGATCCAGAACGCCCGCGCCTTGTTCTCGAAGAACGGTCGCGCGGTGAAGGGCAGGCGCCGGGTGGAGTTCAAGGCGGAAGAGCCGGGGGGCGGGACGGAAGAATTAGCCATTGGCCCACCGTCTTACACGCCGCGCAAGGCACACGCAAAAGCCGAACGGTCTGGTCGGGCGCTAGGCCGCAAAGCGAAAAAGGCCGCCGCATCCCGAAGGAAGCGGCGGCCAATTCGACCGATCAGGTCGGACGCGCTTTAGAACGTGAAGCGCGCACCGATACGGATCGAGTAGAGCGACTGGTTCACGTACACCTGGTCAGGCTGCGGCGTGAAGTTCGCGCTGCCGCCGACTGGCGAGTAGCGATACTGTGCGCAAGCCTGTCCGGCATTGGTCGCCACGGCGCCATAGGTGCCACCGGCAGGATTGGCCGCACCTGGCGCGATACCGGTCGGCACCGCGGTCTGCAAGCACTGCACGCGGACAACCGGCGTGTTGTACGGGAAGACGTACTCGCGCTGCTGGCCCCAGTTCTTGTTGAGGAAGTTCGTGAAGTTCTCGATGTCCGCGAACAGCGTGACGCGCGAGCCGCCGACGAAGGTCGGAATTTCCTGCGCGACATGAAGGTCGAGACGCGTGAACCACTTCGAGTTGAAGCCGTTGCGCGGCGCAGTCTTGCCACGATACTTGCCGAGACCCGACGAGTCGATGAACGCGTTGACCGCATCGCGGACTGCGGCGCTGCTGTACGAAACCTTCGCATCGTCCAGTGTCGGCACGTACATCAGGTAACGGTTGCCGCCTGTGGTCGAGTTCGAGCTGACGCCCGTGGTACCGAATACCGACGCGCGGCCGCTGCCGTTGTTGCCGAAATCCTGGAACGTGTAACTGAACGGATGACCGATCCGCGATTCGCCGAACAGCGCGAACGTGGTCTTGTAGTCCCCGAAGAAGGCGTGGTCGTAGTTCACGCCGTACTTGAAGAAGTACTTAACCTGGTCGTTCGAGATGCCATAGGCAACGTTGTTGGGATCGACGAACGCACCGTTCGAATAGTTCGAACCCGCGGTCGACGACGTGGCCGGCGCTGCGTCCTTGACGTCCTGGTACGTGAAGCTGCCATTGATGCTCAGCCCCGAATCCCATGCCTTGTCGAGACGCGCGACCGCGATGTAGGCGCGGCCCTTGTTCGTGTTGGTCAGCAGGATGTCGGTGTTGGTGTTGGTGCTCGTCGCACCGCCATCGATCAGGTTCTGGTAGCGCTGGCGGCCGTCTGGGGTGAGCGAACCGGCGATCGGCACCGAACGGATGTCGGTGAAATACACCTGGTTGCGAACCTTCGAGTACAGCAGATCGGCACCGAACACCCAGTTGTCGCCAAGCGGGCCGAGGTTTGCACTATACTCGCCCGTCAGCGTGGCGCGCCACTGCGACGGGATCTTGAAGTTCGGGTCGAGTGCATTGACCGTCGAGTTGGCCGGAACCGAACCACCCGTCAGGAACGTGTTAGCCGCGGCTGGAACCGACGTACCGGTAACGCCGGTCAGAAGGGCCGAGGCGGTGGCTGCCTGCGTGGCAGCCGGGGTGCCGGCCGGGAAGCCGTTGAACCCGGTCGCCGTGCGGCTGACGTTGAACGAGTTGGTCAGCACGCCGGTGTTCGAGAAGCTGTTCGACACATAGACGTCGGGGGTGCCGCCGCCGAAGACGCCGCCGCCACCGCGGATGCTGATACGCTGCGATGGCTTCCAGTCGAAGCCGGCGCGCGGCTGGAACAGGTTGAAACCGGAGATGTTCGCGCTGTTGTTGTTGATGTTGATGCGCTGGCCGTTGACGATCGCGCCATTGGCATAGCGCGCTGCGAACGCGGCGCTAAGAGGCGGATTGTCGTCCATCGCATACAGGTCGTAGCGTGCGCCGAAGCTGACGTTCAGCGTCGGCGTAACCTTCCACGAGTCCATCACGCCGAACGTGTAGCTTTGGTAGCCGAACTGTGCTGCGGCGGCATTGGGATCGAGTGCGGCCAGACCGTTATTGCCCACGATCGCGTTGCCGTACGCAAACGAGCCTGCATTACGGTTCTGAAGGTCCGCGATCGAGTCGAAATAATAGCTGCCCGCGCTGTTCTGCAGGAACGAGTTGAAGATCGATACGCTCGATACCTCCGTGAAAACGCGAACGTCATGGTCGTTCATGGTCAGGCGCGCCTGGACCAGGCCGCCCCATGTCTCGGTGCGCAGTTCGTTGGTCTGGCGCGAGCTGTCAGGACCGAACGACACGGTGCCGGCGTTGTTCTCGCAGGCGGTCGGCGAGACAGTCAGCCCCGCTGTCGCGGCCGTGCTCGTCGGGTTGGTGCAAACACGGAACTGCGCGAAACCACGGCCGAGCAACGGATCCTGGATACGCGTGTAGTTCTTGTAGAAGCCGCGGACTTCGGTCGAGAAGCTGTCCGACCATTCCGAGTTCAGCTGCGCGACGCCGGTGTGCAGGCGGTTGCCCTGGATATAGGCGTTCGACGCCAGGCCCAGACCGGTCGGTGCCGTCGGGAAGGTGTTCTGCAGCAGGTTGATGGCGTCGTTGGCGTAGGTGTAGGTTAACGACAGACGCTGCTTGTCGGTGATGTTCGCGTCGATCTTGGCGACGACGCGGTCGTCCTTGTCGCCGAGGTTACGCAGCACGCCGCCGGTGTCGTAATTGTAGACTGACTTCGCGATCGCGCTGATCTGGTCGACCTGCGCCTGGCTGATGCCCAGGATGCTGGTGCCGGCGTTGTTGTCGGTCGGACCCTCGGCGATCGGACGACCACCGCGAAGGCGCTCGCCGGCGACCATGAAGAACAGCTTGTCCTTGATGATCGGGCCCGACAGCTCGGCGCCGTAGTTCTCGGTCTTGAAGTTGGGAACGCTGACGCGCAGGTCCTTGGTGCGCTTGCCGACGAACTCGTCGCGCGACTGCGAGTAGAAGCCGGTGCCGTGGAAGTCGTTGGTGCCCGACTTCAGCACGATGTTGATCGCGCCGCCCTGGAAGTTGCCCTGGCGCACGTCATATGGTGCGACCTGTGCCTGGAACTGGCCGATCGCGTCGAGCGGGATCGGCGAACGGCGGCTGGGCAGGCCATCGCTGTTCAGGCCGAAATTGTCGCTGACTGACACGCCGTCGACGGTGAAGCGGTTATAGCGCGCGTTCTGGCCGGCGAACGACACCGAACGGCCGCCCGAGGGGCTGTCGTCGAGGCGGGCGAACGGATCGCGACGCTCGAGATCGCGGATGTCGCGATTGACCGAAGCGATGTTGGCGATCTGGCGCGCGTTGAGGACGGTCGTCGGCCCCTGCGAGATAGAGCGTGCGTTGGGCAGGCTGGCGGCGGTCACGACGATCTCGTCGGCGCCACCAGCAGCGTCGGTGGCCAGATCGATCGGCAGATCGAACGCCTGCGCGACGGTGATGTTGACGTCGGTGACCTGCTTGCTGCCATAGCCGGCTGCTGCGACGGCAACGGTGTAGGGGCCGCCGGGACGGAGGCCGTTGACGTTGAACGTGCCCGATGTGTCGGTGGTCGCGGTCGAGCGCGAACCGGTCGAGGGGCTGGTGATCTCGACAGTCGCGCCGTTAACCGGCGCGCCATTCGCGGTTACAGTGCCGCGGATCGAGGAGGTGGTTTCCTGCGCGGACGCAGTCATCGGGGCGATCAGCGCAATCGCTGCCGCACCCAGGAATAGGTTGTTACGCATTGAAGTTCCCCTTTGAGCTTCTGCTCGAGATCCGCGACTTTTCGTTCGGCCTGCCGCGCCCCTGCACGCCGGATATTTCGGTTCTGTGACATTGGCGAGTCGGGAAGTGTCACAGACACACTCGGTCATGGTGCGTTGCAAAAAAGCCACGCAATCGAACCCTTTCGGGGTAGCCGGAACCATTGTGGGGAGTGTGGTCCGCGCCTCAGCTGGCGGCGACGATCTCGGCCCATTCGGCTTCGGTGATCACACGGATGCCGAGGTCGGTGGCTTTCTTTAGCTTCGATCCTGCGCCGGGGCCGGCAATGACGAGGCCGGTCTTGCTCGACACCGACGCGGCCACGCGGGCGCCGAGTGCTTCGGCCTGCGCCTTGGCCTCGTCGCGGCTCAGCGTTTCGAGGCTGCCGGTGAAGACCAGGATCTGGCCCGTCACGGGCGACTCGCGGGTTTCGTGGACGACGTCCGCGGGCTTCACTTCACGCAACAGGTCGAACACGACTCGGCGGTTGTGCGGCTCGGCGCAGAAGCCGACGAGCGCGCTGGCGACCTCGGGGCCGATCCCGGCCGTCTCGATCGCACCGACCAGCAGCTTGTCGCGACGGAGCACGAACTTGCGCTCGGGTTCGCCGATGACTGGTTCGATCTGGCCGCGCAGGAACACCGCATGCCGCAACACGGACCCAAGCGCGCGCGCGGACACATAGCGTCGGGCGAGGTCCCGCGCGGTAATCTCGCCGACGTGGCGGATGCCGAGCGAGAACAGGAAGCGGTCGAGCGGGATCGTCCGCTTGGTCTCGATCGCCGCGATCACCTTCGCCGCCCAGACGCGCCCGTCCTTCTTCCGGGCGGCGAGCTGCTCCTCGGTCAGGCGGAAGATGTCGGCGGGCGATTCGATCAGGCCGTCGCGGAAGAATGCCTCGATCAGCGTCTGGCCGAGGCCGCCGATGTCGAATGCGTGGCGCGAGGCGAAGTGGATCAGCCGCTCGACTCGCTGCGCCGGGCAGATCAGCCCGCCGGTGCAGCGATAGACGACCTCGCCCTCCTCGCGCTCGGCGGCCGATCCGCATTCGGGGCAGGTGTGCGGAAAGACATACGCCCCGCGCTCGGCGTCCGGCGTCAGGTTCTCGACGATCTGCGGGATCACGTCGCCGGCGCGCTGGACGAGGACACGGTCGCCCGGCCGCACGCCGAGGCGCTCGATCTCGTCGGCATTGTGCAGCGTCGCGTTGGTCACGACCACGCCACCGACGGTCACTGGCGAGAGCCGCGCGACCGGGGTCATCGCGCCGGTCCGCCCGACTTGGATGTCGATCCGTTCCAGCAGTGTCTGCGCACGCTCGGCGGGGAATTTGTGCGCGATTGCCCAGCGTGGTGCCTTCGCGACCTGGCCGAGTCGCGCCTGCCAGTCGAGCCGGTCGACCTTGTAGACCACGCCGTCGATGTCGAACGGCAGGTCGGCGCGCTCGGCTTCGATCTTTCGATATACGTCGAGCGCCGCGGCCGTTCCCTCGACCCGCGCGAACCCGTCGGCGATCGGGAAGCCCCAGCCGCGCAACGTGTCGACGACTTCGGCCTGCGTTTCGCCCGGTACGACGCTCGCCTCGCCCCAGCCATGCGTGAGGAACCGGAGCGTGCGGCTTGCGGTGACGCTCGCGTCCTTCTGGCGCAGCGACCCGGCGGCGGCGTTGCGCGGATTGGCGAACTGCCGCGCGTCCTTGCCGGTCTCCTCCGCTTCGGCGAGCAGGCGCGCGTTCAAGGCGGCGAAGTCGTCCTTCGCCATATACACCTCTCCGCGAACCTCGAAGATCGCGGGCGCTTTACCCTTCAACTGTTGGGGGATGTCGCCGATGGTGCGGACGTTCGCCGTCACGTCCTCGCCGACCTGCCCGTCGCCACGCGTGAGTGCCTGCACGAGCCGCCCCTCCTCATACCGCAGCGAACACGACAGCCCGTCGATCTTCGGCTCCGCGGTCAGCGCCACGGGCGCGTCGTCCGCCAGTTTCAGGAACCGGCGCACG
The DNA here is from genome assembly GCF_001421745.1 of Sphingomonas sp. Leaf230. Lineage (GTDB taxonomy): Bacteria > Pseudomonadota > Alphaproteobacteria > Sphingomonadales > Sphingomonadaceae > Sphingomonas. Next base: position 45,117 of record NZ_LMKW01000014.1, read on the forward strand.
CGCGCGACGAACTCCTCGACTTCCTCGTCCGCAAACGCGTTGTCGAGGCTCATCATCGCCTTGGCATGCGCGACCTTCGCAAGGTGCCCAGCAGGCGCCGCACCCACCGTCCGGCTCGGCGAATCGCTCCGTACCGTAGCCGGAAACGCTGCTTCGATCACGGCATTGCGCCGCACCAGCGCATCATACTCGGCATCGCTGATCTCGGGCGCGTCGTCGGTGTGATAGCGCGCGTTATGATACGCGATCTGCGCGGCGAGCGTCTCCAGCTCGGCGGCGGCTTCGGTCTCGGTCGCGGGAAGGTCGGGCATCGCGCCGGGTTAGGGGAGGGTGCCACCTTTCTACAAGACCTCGATCAACATGGCGTGAACATTCGCTCGACTTGCGCGCTGACATCCCAAGAGAATTTTTCCCAAGGATGCGCCATCATGACAGACACCAGCCGCCGAGACCTGTTCAAGGGCGCCGCCGTCACTGGCCTCGCCGCCGCCGCCGCGCCTGCCTTCGCGCAGGGGCAGACGCCGCTGGCCGATCCGCAGACGCGCTTCGTCTCGACGCCGTTTCCCGAACAGCGCCAGAAATGGCCCGCGCTCCAGCGCAACATGCGCCCCGTCCCCGATTGCGGCGAGTCGAGCTATCGCGGTTCGGGGCGTCTCGCGGGGCGGAAGGCGCTGATCACCGGCGGCGATTCGGGGATCGGCCGCGCGGCGGTGATCGCATTCTCGCGCGAAGGCGCCGACGTCGCGATCAACTATTACCCGACCGAGGAACCCGACGCGCAGGACGTCGCCAAGCTGCTCCGCGCCGAGGGGCGCAAGGTCGTGCTGATTCCCGGCGACCTGACCGATGCGAAATTCTGCAACGACCTGATCGCGCGCGCCAATCGTGAACTTGGCGGGCTCGACATCCTCGTCAACAATGCAGCCTATCAGCAGTCGAAGGACTCGATCGCCGAGATCAGCTTCGAGCAGTTCGATCGCACCATGAAGACCAACGTCTACGCGATGTTCCACCTCTGCAAGGCGGCGATCCCGCTGATGAAGCCCGGCGCGTCGATCATCAACACCGCGTCGGTCAACTCGGTCAGCCCGGAGAAGGAGTTGCTCGACTATGCCTCGACCAAGGGCGCGATCCTGATCTTCACCAAGGCGCTGGCGAAGCAACTCGCCAAGCAGGGCATTCGCGTCAACGCGGTAGGGCCGGGCCCGATCTGGACGCCGTTGCAGGTCGCAGGCGGGCAATTGCCGGGCAAGATGGGCGAATTCGGCCAGGATACGCCACTCGGTCGCGCCGGTCAGCCGGCCGAACTGGCGGGTCTCTACGTTGCACTGGCGGACCCGAGCGACAGCTACACCACCGGCAGCTTCTTCGGCGCGAACGGCGGAACCGGCGCGTCCTGAATTCGCCCATCACCCCGGCGAAGGCCGGGGGCCAGTTGGCAAGGTCGTCGTAAGGGAGCACCGTGTTCACCAACTAAACTTTCCCAACTGGACCCCGGCCTTCGCCGGGATGAAAGCGGGGGTGCATTGAAAACAGCAGTTACGATCATCGCCATCGTCTTTGCCGCCCCCGCCGCCGCCCAGCAGACTCACGTCTCCCCTAAGCCGGCCGCGGCGATTGGCTACGACTGGAACGACGATTCGTCCGCGGACGACCGCGTCCAGCAATCGCTATGGCCGCGCTCTGACGCCAGTGCCGCCGGGCTCGACGACATGATCCATGCCGAACAGGCGCCGGTCCGTGCAGTGATTCACGAAGACGGCGATTTCGGCAGCCGGGCGCTCCACGGCCTGCGGAAGGTCGGCGGCGATTACATCGTCGTTCCGGTGCTGAAGATCCACTTGGGGCACCCGCGGCAGGCAATGCCATGATCGACGGGAGAGCTAAACGAACGCGTGTGAAAATGCGGGCGACTCGGCCCCCGGGAACGGTCGGCTCCCCTCCCTGAAAGGGAGGGGCTGGGGGTGGGTAGGCCCGATTGTGCCGCCAACGTTCCATCATGCGGAAACCGACCCACCCCCAACCCCTCCCTTTTAGGGAGGGGGGAGCAGAAGGCAAAACGTCCCGACCTCAGGCCCGCTCGAGCAACCGCTCCGCCTGAGCCCGCGCTTCATCCGTAATCTGCGCGCCCGACAGCATCCGCGCGATCTCCTCCCGCCGCTCGTCCTCGGACAAGGCCCGCACGCCGGTCCGCGTGACCGTGCCGTCGCTGCTTTTCGCGATCAGCAGATGCTTCGCTCCGCGCGCCGCAACCTGCGGGCTGTGCGTTACCACCAGCAGCTGCGTGCTGAGCGCCAGCCGCGCGAGTCGTTCGCCGATCGCGCTCGCCACCGCCCCGCCGACGCCGCGGTCGATCTCGTCGAAAACCATCGTCGACGCGCCGCCTTCCTCGGCCAGCGCCACCTTCAGCGCGAGGATGAAGCGCGACAACTCGCCGCCCGACGCGATCTTGGTCAGCGCGGCGAACGGCGCACCGGGATTGGTCGAGATCTCGAACTCGACCCGGTCCTTGCCCGCCGCCGACCAGCCCTCTTCACCCAGCGGCGCCACCACCGTCTGGAACCGCGCCGCATCCAGCTTCAACGGCGCCAACTCGCCCGCAACCGCCACATCAAGCCGCTTCGCTGCCGCCAGCCGCCGTTTCGTCAAAGCATCCGAAGCCGCATCGAAAGCCTTCCGAGCCGACGCCACGCGTGCCTCGATCTTCGCGATCCCGCCTTCGCCCGCATCGAGGCGCTCCAGACGCGCGCGCATCTCGTCCGCCAGCGCCGCCAGATCGTCCGGCTGCACGCGGTGCTTGCGCGCCATCGCCCGAAGCTCGAACAACCGCGCCTCGTCATCCTCCAGCGCGCGCGGATCATACGCCATCTCGGCCCGCGCATCGCGCAGGCTCTCCTCCGCCACCGAAGCCTCGATCACCGCGCGATCGACTGCCGCCAGCGCATTGCCGAGCGCAACATGGTCCTCCGCGATCCGCTCGAGCACGCGCGCGGCCTGGCGAAGCTTCGCCATCCCGCCGTCCTTGCCCTCGAGGAAATCGTCGATCGCGGCGAGGTCGTCCGCGATCTTCTCCGCGCGCTGCATCGACCGCCGCGTATCCGCCAGCGTCTCTTCCTCGCCCGCGACAGGCGCCAGCGCGGTCAGTTCGGCAACCGTATGCTCAAGCCACTCGCGATCCCGCGCCGCCGTCTCGATATCCGCCCGCGCCGCCGCCAACTCAGCCTCAGCCGCGCGAAACCCCGCATACGCCTTTGCCGTCGCGCCGGGCTCGGTCCGCCCGAAGATGTCGAGCAGCGCCCGATGCCCGCGCGCATTCAGCAACCCGCGCTCGTCATGCTGTCCGTGGATCTCGACCAGATGCGGCGCCATCTCGCGCAGCAGCCCCGCCGACGCCGGCTGGTCGTTGACGAAGCCACGACTGCCACCGTCCGCCTTGACGATCCGCTTCACGATCAGCGGTTCGCCCTGCTCGATCTCCAGCCCGTTCTCGTCGAACAACATCGCGAGTGGCGACTCGGGGGCAGGGGCATCGAACGTCGCGGTCACAACAGCCTGAGCAGCGCCATGCCGCACCAGCCCGCTGTCGCCGCGGCCACCCAGCGCCAGCCCCAGTGCGTCGAGCAGGATCGACTTGCCCGCGCCGGTCTCGCCGGTCAGCACGCCTAGCCCTTCGCCGAATCCCAGATCCAGCGCCTCGATGAGCACCACGTCGCGAATGGAAAGATCGGTCAGCATCCCGCGCGTCTTAGACGATCCGCACGCGAAGTTGATCCCCCATTGTTCTCACGCCCATGTTCTCATGGCGGATTCCGTGATCAGTTGCCGGGGCCGGTCCGCGTCGCGCTGCCCGGACCGACGGGTGCGGGGCTGGAAACGCTGCCCGCGCCCGTACCACCGGTGTTGCCGTTCGCCTTGGGAAGCTCCAGCGCCCCGGTACCCGGCGTGCCTGCGGTTCCCGTCGGCACGACCGGCTCGCCCGGTGCCAGCGGTGCGATCGGCTTCACCGGATGGTCCTGCATCAGCTTGTAGGCGTGATCATACCAGTCGGTGCCCGGATAGTTGCGACCCAGCACCGCAGCGGCCTTCTCGGCCTCGATCGGCACGCCGAGCTGCAGATACGTCTCGGTCAGCCGCATCAGCGCCTCGGGCGTGTGCGTGGTCTGCTGGAACTTGTCGATCACGGTGCGGAACCGGCCGTTCGCCGCGAGCCACTGGCCGCGCGTCTCGTAGAACCGCCCGATCTCCATCTCCTTGCCGGCGAGATGGTCGTTGACCAGATCGATCTTCAGCCGCGCATCCGATGCGTAACGCGTGTTCGGATAGCGGCGCATCAGCTCGCCGAGCGAATCGAGCGCCTGGCGCGTGATCTTCTGATCGCGCGTGACGTCGGTGATCTGCTCGTAATAGCCGAGCGCGATCAGGTAATAGGCATAGGGCGCGTCGCGGTTACCCGGATGCACTGCGAGGAAACGCTGCGCCGAGCTGATCGACGCGGTGTAGTCCTTGGCGAGGTAATAGCTGAACGCCGACATGATCTGCGCACGGCGCGCCCAGATCGAATAGGGATGCTGGCGCTCGACCTCGTCGAACAGCTGCGCCGCCTCCTTGTAGCGCCCCTGGTCGAGCCGCGCCTTGGCGGTCGAGTACAGCGTTCCCACGTCGCGCGCGACGTAAGGAAGGTCGCCCTTGGCGGAACGACCCGCACAACCGGCCATGGGGAGCGCAAGCGCTGCGATGAGCGTGACAGCAAAGGCACGCGACATGCTCGGAAGGGACTGGGGGATACGCATCGGCGTTGTCCTTAGCGTATGCGGGGCTTCGCGAACAATCCCTTTCGCCACCCCCGTTCGGCGCCTTAATACCGGCTCCGCGGTTGCCGACCATGGGGGGTTTCCGTGAGCCGGATCACACGGCAATAGTCGTGCGTTGCCGACCCGTCATTCCAGTCGAGGATATCCCATGCCCGCCACCCTGCTGCATACCCACCGCGTCGAGAAGCCCTGGGGTCGCGACACGCTCTGGCCCGGTTTCGAGGATGCCGCACCCGGTACGCCGCCGATCGGCGAAGTCTGGTTCCAGGAGCCGGGCAACACCACGCCCGACCTGCTGATCAAATATCTGTTCACCAGCGAGAAGCTCTCGGTCCAGGTCCATCCCAACGACGAACAGGCGCACGCTCGCGGCCTGCCGCGCGGCAAGGACGAGTGCTGGACGGTCCTCGCCGCCGAGCCGACCTCGACGATCGCGGTCGGCACGAAACAGCCGATCTCGAAGGACGAGCTCCGCCAGTCGGCGATCGACGGCACGATCGAGGACAAGCTCGACTGGAAGCCGGTCAAGCCGGGCGACTTCATGTATTGCGCGTCGGACACGATCCACGCGATCGGTGGCGGCCTGACGGTGATCGAGGTCCAGCAGAACTCCGAGACCACCTACCGCCTCTACGATTACGGCAGCGACCGCGAGCTGCACCTCAAGGACGGCATCGAGGTCGCCGACCCCACGCCCTACGTCCCCGTCGCGCCGCCGATCGAAGTCGAGACCGGCCGCACGATCATGGTCGAGGGCCCCAAGTTCGTGCTCGAGCGCTGGAAGGGCGGCGACCACGTCGTCAACCTGCCAGAGGGCACGACCGGCTGGGTGATCCCGATCACCGGCTCGGGCGATGTCGCCGGCGTCGCGTTCAAGGCCGGCGAATGCGCGACGATGACCGGCAGCGAGACGGTCTCGACGAGCGCGGATGCCGACGTGCTGTTCGCGTATCCGCTAGCCAAGCGAATCTGAGCAACACCTTCACCTCCCGCCTCCTTGTCCTCCCGCGAAGGCGCGAGCCCAGTCTGGGTCCCCGCCTTCGCGGGGAAACATAGTGATTGAAGGCAAACGCCACCCCAACCACCACCACCCCGGCGAAGGCCGGGGCCCAATTGGAAAGGTGGCAATAACGGCGGGCTGTCCTTCGTTATCAACGTCCCCCAATTGGGTCCCGGCCTCCGCCGGGGTGGCGTCTTGTGAGCAAGTTCGCGTTCCACGACATCGAGCCCCCAAACTCACCCCACATTAACCCGCCCCCTGTAACCCCCAGACCATGCTCCGCATCCTAACCCTCTCCACCCTGTTCCCGGATGCGACCCGCCCCAATTTCGGCGTCTTCGTCGAACGCCAGACGCTCGGTCTCGCCGCCCACCCCGACGTCTCGCTGCAAGCGGTAGCACCGATAGGCCTTCCCCCGGGCCCGCTCCGCCGCCTCGGTCACTACGCGGCCCTCGCCACGCTCCCGACACACGAACGCTGGAAGGGCATCGACCTCCACCGCCCGCGCTTCACCGTCCGGCCCTTCCTTCAGGGCCGTCACCACGCCGCAGCGTTGCAGCGCGCGCTCATCCCCGTCCTCGACGCGATCCGCGAAAAGTTCGCGTTCGACGTCATCGACGCGTCGTTCTTCTTCCCCGACGGTCCCGCCGCGGTCGCGCTAGGCAAGCGTTACGGCGTTCCCGTCTCGATCAAGGCGCGCGGGTCCGACATCCACATCTGGGGCAACGCACCCGCCACCGCCGCGCAGGTCCGCGCCGCGGGCCGCAACGCCACGGGCATGCTCGCGGTCAGCGCCGCGATGAAGGCCGACATGGTTGCGATGGGACTGCCCGCCGACCGCATCCGCGTCCACCACACGGGCGTCGACCAGGACCGCTTCCATCCCGTCGACCGCGCCGCCGCCAAGGCAGCGCTCGGCGTCACGGGCCCGCTGGTCGTCTCGGTCGGCGCCCTGATCCCGCGCAAGGGCCACGACATCGTCATCGACGCGGTCGCCGCACTCCCCGGCGTCACGCTCCTGATCGCAGGGCAGGGCCCCGCGCGATCGACACTGGAAGCGCAGATCGCGCGACTCGGCATAGCCAACCGCGTTCGCCTGCTGGGCGCCGTGCCGCACGCCGAAATCCCGAAGCTGATTGCCGCTGCCGATGTCAGCGCGCTTGCCTCCGAGTCCGAAGGTCTCGCCAACGCCTGGGTCGAATCGCTCGCCTGCGGCACGCCGATCGTCATCACCGACGCCGGCGGCGCGCATGACGTGGTGACATCGCCAGAAGCAGGCCGCGTCACGATCGGCGACCCGCTCGCCTTCGCCGCCGCGATCGGCGGCCTGTTAGCCGATCCGCCGTTGCCCCAAGCGACGCGCGCCACGGTCGCCAGCTTCACCTGGGAAACCAACACCGCCGCTCTCTACGAGCACCTCGCAACGCTGGCCGCGAATCGCCGGATCTAGAATCCTCCCCCGCCAGGGGGAGGTGGCACCGAAGGTGACGGAGGGGGAGGGCACGGAACGGCGGTTTCACCTTTCCTCCCCCTCCCTCCGTCACCTCCGGCGACACCTCCCCCTAGCGGGGGAGGATCAGCAGTCTCAGATCACCCCTCGAGAGGGTACAGCGCCGCCACGATCCAGCGACCCTCGCCGCGCAGCACAGCCCAAGCCCGAGCGGCAGCACGGCTGTCCATAGCCTCGATCCCGAACCCACGAGCCTCGACCGCCTTCTTGAACGCAAGCGGCGGCTGACGAAGCGCGGAACCCGTCCCCAGCAACAGGAACTCCGGCGGCGGATCAAGCGCCAGCAACGCCGCCACGTCTGCCTCGCCAAGCGCCTCGAACGCCGGCGGCTCCCAGCCATCCGCACGCTCAGGACTGATCAGCAGCGCGGTATAATACCCGTCATCGACCTTGAACCCGGCCCGACCGATCGCCGAGATCATCGGCCCATCGGTCTTCTCGCGGTCCATCCTCATGACGTGATCAACGCTCGACCTTGGGACCAACCCGCTCGGCGCCGTCCTGCACGCCGCCCTTGCGCGGAGCAGGATCGGCACGCAGACCCAGCGTGATCAGCAGGGACGACGACACGTAGATCGACGAATACGTCCCGACCACGATACCCAGGATCATCGCCGCGGTGAACCCGCGCAGCACATGGCCGCCGAGCACCAGCATCGCGACCAGCGCGAGCAGGATCGTCACCGAGGTCATCACGGTCCGCGGCAGCGTCTCGTTCACCGACAGGTCGATGATCTCGCGCATGTCCATCTTTCGATACCGGCGCATATTCTCGCGGATACGGTCGTCGATCACGATCTTGTCGTTGATCGAGTACGAGATGATCGTCAGCACCGCGGCGACGATGTTCAGGTCGACCTCGAAATAATCCCGCATCAGCGCGAAAAAGCCGAGCGTCATCAACAGATCGTGGACGATCGCAACGATGGTCGAGACGCCGAACTGCCATTCGAACCGCACCACTGCGAAAAGCGCAATGCCCAGGATCGAAAGGCCGACCGCGAGCAAGCCCTTGGTGATCAGTTCGTCGGAGACCTTGCCCGAGATCGTGTCGTATTTCGAGAACGTCGAGCCTGGGAATTTCGCGACGATGTCGTCCGAAACCTTCTTCACCAGTCGGTTGGTTGCGCCTTCGTCACCGCTTTCCGGCAATGGCAGTCGGATCGACAGCGTCTTGGGATCACTGAACGACTGGATCGATGCCTCGCCGACGCCGAGCCGGTCGACCTCGGTTCGGACTGCCTCGATAGAAGGCGGCGTCGCGAAGTTCTGTTCGATCAGGACGCCGCCGACGAAATCGACGCCCATGTTCAGGCCGCGGAATGCGACAAGGCCTACCGCGAGAAGTGAGAGGATCAGGGTCAGCCCGAACGCCCATTTGCGGAGCGAGACGAACTTCAGGTTCGTGTTGTCGGGAACGAGTTTCAGCAGGCGCATTGTTGTCTCCCGCCTCAAATATTGATCGTGGTGGGGCGGTTCTTCCGCAGCCACAGCGCGACCATCATCCGCGTGAACGTGACGGCGGTGAACACCGACGTGCAGATCCCGATCAGCAGCACGACCGCGAAGCCCTTCACCGGACCCGAGCCGAGCAGCAGCATGATCACGCCGGTGATGGCGTGCGTCACGTTGGCCTCGAAGATCGTCCGGCTCGCCTCCTTGTAGCCGAGCTCGACCGACTGGACGACGCTACGCCCGCGTCGCCGCTCCTCGCGGATACGCTCGTTGATCAGCACGTTGGCATCCACCGCGGTCCCGATCGTCAACACGAAACCGGCGATACCGGGCAGCGTCAACGTCGCGTTCAGCATCGCCATGACCGCGACGATCACGAGGATATTGATGACGACCGCGAGGTTCGCATACAGGCCGAACCGTCCGTAGGTGACGAACATGAACACGATCACGAGCAGCGCGGCGACGATCGACGCCAGCACGCCGGCGCGGATCGAGTCCTTGCCGAGATCGGGGCTGACGGTGCTCTCGGCGATCGTCTTCAGATTGACCGGCAGCTTGCCCGACCGCAGCGAGATCGCCAGCGCGTTTGCCGACTCGACGGTGAAGTTGCCCGAGATCGACGCACGACCGCCGAGGATCGGCTCGTTGATGTTCGGCGCGGAGATCACCGAATTGTCGAGGATGATCGCGAACGGCTTGTTGGTGTTCTCGGTTGTCACCTTGGCGAAGCGACGGCCACCGACCGCGTCGAACGTGATCGCCACCTGCGGCGCGTTGGTCTGCGGCTCGAACTCCTGGCGCGCATCGGCGAGCTGGTCGCCCGAGATGATCACCGATCGCTTGACCGCGATGAACGGCACGCCGCGCGGATTGCCTGGATATGGCAGTACCTGGCTGCCGACCGGGGCGATTCCCTTGACCAGGTCGGCCGGGTTCGCGGTCTCGTCGACCAGCTTGAACTCGAGCTTGGCGGTCTTGCCGATCAGCTCCTTCAGCGCCTGCGGGTTCTTGAGCCCCGGCACCTGGACGACGATCCGCGTTGCGCCCTGGCGAACGATCGTCGGCTCCTTGGTGCCGAGCGCGTCGATACGGCGACGGACGACTTCGGTCGCATCCTTCATCGCCGTGTCGATCGCCTGGGTCAGGCCGGCCTGGGTCGGCTTGAGCACGAACCGGCTCGTGTCGACGACGTTGATGTCCCACTCGCGCTGGCCGCTCATCCCGGCGCCACCGCCGGTGATCGCCAGCAGTCGCTCGCGCGCCGCATCGACCTGGCTCGGATCACGCAGCAGGAAGCTCAGCTGCCCGCCGCGCGTCGAAATGTCGCCGATCTCGATCCGCGGCGTCCCGTTGCGCATCGTCCCCGCGACGCTGTCGCGCATCGCCTCGATCCGCGTCGCGGCGAGGTCGGCGGTGTCCGCCTCGAGCAGCAGATAGCTGCCGCCGGCGAGATCGAGCCCGAGGTTGATGTGCGGATGCGGGATCCGCCCCCATTGGCTCGTGGTGCTCTCGGGGAGGAAGCTCGGGATCGCCAGCAGGCACAATGCCGCCAGCAACCCGATGATCGACCCGATTTTCCAGCGCGGGAAGTCGAGCATCAGTCGTTCGCCGGCTTCGTGTTCGGGCTGGTGATGTCGGTCAGCGTCGCCTTGACGACGCGCACGCGCACGTTCGGCGCGATCTCGACCTCGACGACGTTATCCTCGACCTTGGTCACCTTGCCCAGGATCCCGCCCGAGGTCACGACGCTGTCGTTCTTCTTCACCGCGGCGACCGACGCCTGCAGCGCCTTCATCCGCTTTTGCTGCGGACGGATCATCAGGAAATAGAACACGACGAACACGAGGAAGAGCGGCGCGAGGCTCAGGAACGAGGCGATCCCGCCTCCCGCCGTCGTGGCGGCGCCGTCTGCGGCCTGGGCGTATGCTGGTGAGATGAACATGGAGTTCCGTATCTGTGAAGGGTGGCTCGGTTCGCGCGCCGCGCGGCCGGTCGCATTGGTCCGCCCGCTATCATCGCTTGGTGTCCCGTGCAACTGACGCAGGCGCGGACGGTTCGTGTAGAGACTACGATGAAGTTGCGACGAAACCGGCGCGAAACAGGAGAGATGCGATGATTCTGGTGATGGGACATATCAAGCTGGCCACCGGCGAAGGCGCGAAGATCGCGGACACGCTGATCGCGCACATGGCCGCCTGCGCCGCGGAAGACGGCTGCGAGTTCTACAATCTCGCGCTCGACCTGGTCGATCCCGACCTGATCCGGATCTCCGAACGCTGGGCGAGCCCCGAGGCGATCGCCGCGCACGGCCAGGCCGAACACCAGAAGGCCTTCGGTCGCGCCCTTCGCGCGTACACCATCGAGCAGGTCAGCGTGAAGGCGTATGACGGCAGCTTCTGGCGCACGCTCATGGGCGACTGAGGCAATTCTTGCGGGCAGGCGGCGTTGCGACTTGCATCGCACGCCGACCCTGCGTAGAGCGCGCGGCTCGGGCTGCTATGCGGTCCGTTCGGTCGGAGCGTAGCGCAGCCTGGTAGCGCACCACACTGGGGGTGTGGGGGTCGCAGGTTCGAATCCTGTCGCTCCGACCATTTTCTTACATCGATGAACGGCGAACTCGTGCAGCTCTTGTGCGAGCGCATTCCGTTACGCTCGTCGTCATCCCCGCGGAGGCGGGGACCCATAAACTCGGACGTTGCCTGTCACCAGCAACGCCAGCCCGTATGGATCCCCGCCTGCGCGGGGATGACTGAACTTGGAATAGGGCCGACCCTGATGCTGGCCCCGCCGGGTGATCTTACGCCGTCTCGCTAACCGTCGCCGCATGGCCCACGGCCACCGCGCTCAAGTTAACGATCCCCCGCGCGGTCACGCTAGGCACCATCATCTGTAACGGCTTGGCGAGCCCCAGTAGCATCGGCCCCAACGGCAACGACTCGGTCGACGCCGACAGCAACGAGACCGCGATGTTCGCCGCATCGATGTTCGGCATCACCAGCAAATTCGCCGAACCGGTCAAAGGACTGTCCGCGACCAACCGCCGCCGTAACGCCTCCGACAGCGCCGCATCGCCGTGCATCTCGCCGTCGAACTCGAACTCCGGCGCCGCCGCCTTCAGCAACGCATGCCCCGCGCGCATCTTCTGCGCCGAGGGCGACCGCGACGCGCCAAAGCTCGAATGCGACAGCAACGCCGCCTTCGGCTCGATCGCGAACGCGCGCACCGCTTCGGCCGCGAGCAAGGTCATCTCGGCGATCTGCTCGGCGGTCGGATCGACCGTCACGTGCGTATCGCAGAAGAAAAGACTGCCGGTCCGCAGGATCACCGCCGACATCGCATACAGCCGCGAAACGCCCGGCATCCGCGGGATCAGCGGCATGACGTAGGTCATCTGCGTCCACCAGTCGCCGATGCCGCCACACAGGGCCGCATCGACACGACCCTCGCGCAGCAGCATCGCCGCCGCCACGCTCGGCCGAGTCCGCAGCGCCCGCTCCGCGCTGTCGGGCGGCGATCCGCGACGCCCGACCAGCGCGTTGTACCCGGCCAGCAACGGATCGAACACTTCGCGATCGGTACCCGGATCGAGCACTTCGACGTCGGTGCCGATCGCCATCCGCAACCCGCTCGACTGGATCTTCTCGGCGATCACCTCGCGCCGCCCGATCAGCACCGGCCGCCCGATCCCCTCGTCGATCACCGTCTGCACCGCGCGCAGCGTGCGGTCGTCCTCGCCCTCGCCATAGGCGATCGAGCGCCCCGCCTGCTTGGCGCGCGCAAAGATCGGCCGCATCAACTGGCCCGAGCGATACACGAACACTTCGAGGTCACGCAGGTACGCGTCGAAATCCTCGATCGGCCGCGTCGCCACGCCCGAATCCATCGCCGCCTTCGCCACCGCCGGCGCGACATGCAGGATCAGCCGCGGATCGAACGGCTTGGGGATGATGTAGGTCGGCCCGAACACCGGCGTCGCGCCGCCGTAAGCGGTCACCACCACATCGGACGCGGTCGCCCGAGCCAGAGCCGCGATCGCGTCGACCGCAGCAACCTTCATCGCCTCGTTGATCTCGGTCGCGCCGACGTCGAGCGCACCGCGGAAGATGAACGGGAAGCACAGCACGTTGTTGACCTGGTTCGGAAAATCCGAGCGGCCGGTGGCGATGATCGCATCAGGCCGGGTCGCATGCACCAGCGCCGGCTGGATCTCCGGCTCCGGATTCGCCAGCGCCAGGATCAGCGGATCGGGCGCAAGCAGATGCAGCCATTCCTGCTTCAGCACGCGCGGCGCCGACAGCCCGAGGAAGATGTCCGCCCCCTCCAGCACGTCCGGCAGGGTCCGCGCATTGGTCGTCCGTGCGTACCGCGCCATGTTCGGCGGCATCACGTCGCCGCGATCCTTGTGCACGACGCCGGCGATATCGGTCAGCGTCACGTTCTCGGGGTTGAGCCCCATCGACACCAGCAGGTCGACCGTCGCCAGCGCCGCCGCACCCGCACCCGACGTCACCAGCTTCATCTGGTCGAGCCGCTTGCCGCGCAGTTCGAGCACGTTGCGGACCGCGGCCGCGCACACGATCGCGGTGCCGTGCTGGTCGTCATGGAACACCGGGATGTTCATGACCTCGCGCAGCTTCGTCTCGATCTCGAAGCATTCGGGCGCCTTGATGTCCTCGAGATTGATCCCGCCGAACGTCGGCTCGAGCACGCGGACCGCCTCGATGAACGCCTGCGGATCGAGCTGGTCGATCTCGATATCGAAGCAGTCGATCCCGGCGAATTTCTTGAAGAGCACCGCCTTGCCCTCCATCACCGGCTTCGACGCGAGCGCACCGATCGCACCGAGCCCCAGCACCGCGGTACCGTTGGTGATCACGGCGACGAGATTTCCGCGAGCCGTGTAATCCCGAGCCTTGTCCGGATCGGCGGCGATTTCTTCGCACGCAGCGGCCACGCCCGGTGAGTAGGCGAGCGCGAGATCGCGCTGCGTCGCCATGCGCTTGGTCGCCTCGACCGAGAGCTTACCGGGCTTGGGATAGCGGTGATAATCGAGCGCGGCTTTGCGGAAATCGTCTTCCATGGTCTTCCTAACCTGTCGGCCGCGGCGGCGACCGGGTTGAGCGCGCAGACAGAGCCCGCGGCGAATGTTCAAGGGAGCGCATAGCCTTAGGCACACCAATCCGCCAACCCCGCGCGGACGTAGCGTCGGTTTGGGTGGGGGGTAGGGCGGCGGTCGCGACCCGGCACCCCACACCACAGCATTACCCCGCCATAGCACCACCCCGGCGAAGGCCGGGGCCCAATTGGAACGTCCGACGCAACGAAGCGCCGTCCTCCGTTACAACCGTCCCCAATTGGACCCGGCCTCCGCCGGGGCGGTGCAGATGAGGGGAGCACTTCTCTCCCCCCTCCCTGAAAGGGAGGGGCCGGGGGTGGGTCGGCTTCCGCGTGCGCACGACCGCGACCCAAACAGGCCGACCCACCCCCAACCCCTCCCTTCCAGGGAGGGGAGCAAGAAAGGCCGGAAGCCAGCACAACCGACTGAGAATCCCCTGTCCTACAACGAACCAATATGGTTCGCTCGCCGCCAACAAAACCGGGAGCCAGCCATGACCATCGACCACCTCATCGAGGCCGTCATCGACCGCGAAGGCGGCTACGCCAACCACCCCGCAGACCGAGGCGGTCCCACCCGCTACGGCATCACGGAAAGCGTAGCCCGCACCAACGGCTACCCCGGAGACATGCGCAATTTCCCCCGCGACCAGGCGGAAACCATCTACCACCGCCTCTACTGGACCCGCCCGGCCTTCGACCAGATCGCCCCCCGAGCCCCGAAAATCGCCGAAGAACTCTTCGACACCGGCATCAACATGGGCCCCGCAGTCGCCGCCACCTTCCTCCAGCGCGCCCTAAATGCGCTCAACCGCGGCGCCACCGACTATCCGGACATGCTACTGGACGGCCGCATCGGCCCCGCCACGCTCACCGCGCTCGACGCCTTCCTAGCCCGCCGCAAACCCGTGCTGCTGAAAGCGATCAAGGCCCTCCAAGGCGAACGCTACGTCGCGCTAGCCGAGACCCGCCCCGCGAACGAAGCCTTCCTCTACGGCTGGCTCGCCAACCGCGTCTAGGGCCCCTGCGAAAACGCTCCCAGCGTGTGAACTTTGTGCACTTCCAGATTTTCGGAGACAGCCAATGACCCCGCAACCCCTTGATCCAGCACCAGACCCCTGGATCATCCGAGCCCGCCCGACCTTTCTCTACGTGATGTACACATTGCTGCTCGGCGCGATCCCCGCAGGCCTGATCGCCGCGGTCCGCCCGCAAACGGCGCAGGCGATCGCGGCGGGCATGGCGGCGTATTTGAACGCAATTCCCGAACCGCTCTACGCGCTCTTCGGCACCGGCTATCTCGGCTACACGGTGGCCCGGGAATGGGGGAAGGGCCGATGACGTGCACCCCTTACCGCCACTCCCCCCAACCGCGCGCGCCTTACCGCCCCCCCCCAACCGTTCGTGCCGAGTAGCGACCGAGTAGCCCCCTTGGGCGTATCGAGGGCGCGTATCGAGGTACAGGTGACACGCGCAACCTCAATCCCTCGATACGCGCTCTCGACAAGCTCGATCGCTACTCGGGACGAACGGAAGTGGGATGGCCGACACGAACGGGAGGTCGGCCGACACGAACGGCGCGCGTTCGGGCAGGGGCGTTGCACCCCCAAAACCAAACCCTACATCGCGCCTATGAGCAACGACCCCCACGCCATGCCGACATGGCACGGCACCACGATCCTCTCGGTCCGCCGCGGCGGCAAGGTCGTCGTGATCGGCGACGGCCAGGTCTCGATGGGCCAGACCGTCATGAAACCCAACGCGCGCAAGGTCCGCCGCCTAGGTGACGGCAGCGTCATCGGCGGGTTCGCCGGCGCGACCGCCGACGCCTTCACGCTGTTCGAACGCCTCGAGCGCAAGCTCGAAGCGCACCAGGGCCAACTCCTGCGCGCCGCGGTCGAACTCGCCAAGGACTGGCGGACGGACAAGTTCCTCCGCAACCTCGAAGCGATGATGATCGTCGCCGACAAGGACGTCACGCTGATCCTCACCGGCAACGGCGACGTGCTCGAACCCGAGAATGGCGTCGCCGCGATCGGTTCCGGCGGCAACTACGCGCTCGCCGCCGCCCGAGCGCTGGTAGAATACGAGACCGATGCCGAAGTCCTCTGCCGCAAGGCAATGGGCATAGCGTCCGAACTCTGCGTCTACACCAACGACCGCCTCACGGTCGAAACGATGGACAGCACCACGTAATCCCCCTCCCGCTTGCGGGAGGGGTTAGGGGAGGGGCTGAAATACACCCCACCCACGCCTTTCGCTGCGGCCACGCCCTCCCCCGACCCCTCCCGAGCGGGAGGGGAGAAGGTAACAAAATGAACGACCAGCTCACTCCCAAGGCCATCGTCGCCGCGCTCGACGCCCACATCATCGGCCAGGCCGCCGCGAAACGCGCGGTCGCGGTCGCGATGCGCAACCGCTGGCGCCGCCAGCAGCTCAGCGAAGACCTCCGCGACGAGGTCACGCCCAAGAACATCCTGATGATCGGACCGACCGGCTGCGGCAAGACCGAGATCAGCCGCCGCCTGGCCAAGCTCGCCGACGCACCGTTCGTGAAGGTCGAGGCGACCAAGTTCACCGAGGTCGGCTATGTCGGCCGCGACGTCGAGCAGATCGCCCGCGACCTCGTCGAGGAAGCCATCCGCCTCGAAAAGGAACGGCGTCGTATAGCCGTCAAGGACAAGGCCGAAGAGGCAGCGATGGGGCGTTTGCTCGACGCACTCGTCGGCAAGGATTCGAGCACCGCGACGCGCGAAAGCTTCAAGCAGCGCTTCCTCGATGGTCACCTGAACTCCGCCGAAGTCGAGATCGAGGTCGAGCAGGCGCCGACCACGCCGTTCGAAATCCCCGGCGGCGCGCCGCAGATGATCAATCTCGGCGAGATGATGAAGTCGTTCGGCGGCGGCCAGCAGCTCAAGCGACGGAAACTCACCGTCCACGCGGCGTGGGACAAGCTCGTCGAGGAAGAGGCCGACAAGCGCCTCGACCAAGACGAGGTGAGCCGCGCGGCGCTGGCCGACGCCGAGGCCAACGGCATCGTCTTCCTCGACGAGATCGACAAGATCGCGGTCGCGGACGGCCGCGGCGGTTCGATCAGCCGTGAAGGCGTCCAGCGTGACCTGTTGCCCTTGATCGAAGGCACCACCGTGGCCACTAAGTACGGCCCGATGAAGACCGACCACATCCTCTTCATCGCCAGCGGTGCATTCCACGTCGCCAAGCCAAGCGACCTGCTTCCCGAACTCCAGGGTCGCCTGCCGATCCGCGTCGAGCTGAAGGGCCTCACCGAAGCCGATTTCGTCGCGATCCTGTCGGACACCAAGGCGTCGCTGCCGCTCCAGTACAAGGCGCTGATCGCCACCGAAGGCGTCGGCATCGAGTTCACCGAAGACGGCATCGCCGCAATCGCGCGCATCGCCGCCGAGGTGAATTCCGAGATCGAAAACATCGGCGCCCGACGTCTGCAGACGGTGATGGAAAAGCTGCTCGAGGAGGTAAGCTACAACGCGGAGGACCGCGGCGGCTCAAACCTCGTCATAGACGGCGCCTACGTCGACAGCCAGCTGAAGGAAATCGCCCGCAACACCGACCTGAGCCGCTTCGTGCTGTAATCGGCAGGCCTACCGTTTTCCTGCGAACGCAGGAATCCAGGGTAACGTGGCTAAACGCTCGTAACCCTGGACTCCTGCGTGCGCAGGAGAACAAAATTGGAGAGGAGAACACGATGGACGTGACCGAAGCCATAGACGCTCGCCGCTCCGTCCGAGGCTTCCTCGACACTCCCGTCGATCCCGCACTCCTCCGCGACATCGCAATAAAAGCGTCCCGAGCGGCAACCGGCGGCAACCTCCAGCCTTGGTACATCGCTATCGTCCAAGGTGAGGCGATGACACGGCTCAAGACCATAATGGCCGACAATCTAGCCACCGGCGCAACCGAAACCCCAGCATACGACGTCTACCCGAAAGACCTCGCCGCTCCCTACCGAGACCGCCGCTACGCCGTCGGCGAAGCGATGTACGCGCACCTCGGCATCCCCCGCGACGACAAGCCGGCGCGGCAGAAATGGTTCGCCCGAAACTTCCAGTTCTTCGGCGCCCCCGCCGCCTATTTCTGCACGGTCGACAAGCGCATGGGCCCGCCGCAATGGTCGGACCTCGGCATGTACCTGCAGAATCTGATGCTGTTGGCGGTCGAAGCCGGCCTCGCCACCTGCCCGCAGGAATGCTGGGCGATGTATCCGGAAACGATCGGCACGTTCCTCGGAACACCCGAAGACCGCATGCTCTTCTGCGGCATGGCGATCGGCTACGAGGACAAGAGCGCGCCGGCCAATGCACTGCGCACCGCGCGCGCGGACGAAGTCGAATGGCTTACGACGATCCGCTGATTCAATCCGTCATCGCAAACAGAGTACCACCCCGGCGAAGGCCGGGGCCCAATTGGGTGACAAGTGTAACTGGCGGAAGCGCTTCGTTACCCCGGCCTTCCCAATTGGGCCCCGGCCTTCGCCGGGGTGGTGTATATGGGCCGGGTACGTCGCCCCCATTTTGTTCATCCGCGAAGGCGGGTGCCCAGACTGGGTCCCCGCCTTCGCGGGGAGACAAGTTTAGAGGACTACCGTAACCGGCTTGGCACCCTTGATCCCCGCGAGGATCATCGCTTCCCAGACAGCCGGATCACCCGCCGCGGCCATTGCCTTATCCGGCTCGCGCAACGTCTTCAGCACTGCCAGCGCATCGGGCAGATAATCCGCCCACGCATCGTCGATCAGCCGCGAAGCCGACTCTGCATCGCCGCCGGCATTCGCGCTGATGCGCTGTCCCGCCAGCACGCGTGCGACGCGCTCGGCGACAGGTGTAGTGGAAACGTCCATGAGCATTCTCCTCGCAGGACCGGTCTACACCAAACCCGCGAGGCGAACGAATGCTCCTTAGCGTGCCGAGCTCGGGCCCGCGCCGCGGCTCGGACCACGACCACCGCCGCCGCCGCCACTAGCCGGACGGCCACCGCCGCCCTGACCACCGGGACGACCACCGCCCTGCGGACGACTGCCGCCCTGACCGCCGCCGCCACCCTGGCCACCACGGCTAGCACCCGCATAGTTGCGACCGGTCGTACCGGTCGCCCTAGGCGAATGCGTCGCGCGCGGCCGTGCCGGATCGCGCGGACGGTCGATCCGGACTTCGGGGTCGGCACCCATCGTCTTGACGCGCGTCTGCTTGATCTGGTTCGACAGGTTGACGAAATCCTCCGGCAGCGAGCGGACCTGGACCTTCTGGCGGGTGATCCGCTCGATGTCGCGCAGGTACGCCTTCTCGTCATCCGCGCAGAACGCGACGGCGATGCCGCTGGCGCCCGCACGCGCGGTACGGCCGATGCGGTGGACATACTGCTCGGCGACATTCGGCAGCTCGAAGTTGATGACGTGCGAAACGCCCGAGACGTCGATGCCGCGCGCGGCGATGTCGGTCGCGATCAGGACCTTGACCTTGCCCTGCTTGAACTCGCCGAGAGCCCGCTCGCGCTGGCCCTGGCTCTTGTTGCCATGGATCGCGTTCGAGGCGATGCCGTTGCCCGCGAGCAGCTTCACGACGCGGTCGGCGCCGTGCTTGGTACGCGTGAAGACGAGCGCGCGATCGATCGCCGGATCGGCCAGCGTGATCGTCAGCAGCGCCTGCTTCTCCGACTGGTTGCAGAAGGTGACATACTGGTCGACTCGCTCGGCGGTCGTCGCGGCCGGCTTCACCGACACCGTCTTCGGGTCGAGCAGGAACTGGCTGGCCAGCTCGCGGATCGCGACCGGCATCGTCGCCGAGAAGAACAAAGTCTGGCGCTTCTTCGGCAGCATGCGGACGATCTTCTTCAGCGCATGGATGAAGCCGAGATCCATCATCTGGTCGGCTTCGTCGAGCACGAGGATCTCGATCATCGACAGGTTGCAGAAGCCCTGCTCGATCAGGTCGATCAGGCGGCCCGGCGTGGCGACGAGGATGTCGACGCCGCGGCTCAGGTCTTGGCGGTTCTTGTTGATGCTGGTGCCGCCGAACACGGTGGTCACCGACATCTTGCTGAACTGGCCGTAGGCGCGCGCGCTGTCGGCGATCTGACTGGCGAGTTCGCGCGTCGGTGCTAGCACCAGCATGCGGCAATGCGTCGGCAGGACGCGCTTCTGGGTTTCGGTCAGGTGCTGGATCGACGGCAGCACGAACGCGGCGGTCTTGCCGGTGCCGGTCTGCGCGATGCCGAGCAGATCGTCGCCCTCGAGCAGGATCGGGATCGACTGCGCCTGGATCGGCGTCGGCTCGGTATAGCCCTTGGCTTCGAGCGCACGGACGAGCGGCTCGGCAAGGCCGAGGTTTGCAAATGACATGAATAGTCTCTCAAATAGATGCCGGGCTCGCGAATCCACACAAGGACGCGCGAGGGGCGGTGGTGTTTTGACACCCCGCGTGAAAAGGGAAGCCCGTTGGAAACGACCGAGGCGGAGCTAAGACCGGCTAGGGTCCAATCACGCTGCATTACGCCTCGATAGCGGCCATCTGGCGTATCACGGTCGAAAAGTCAACCTTCGGCCCCTTTTTGCACCCAGGGCTGGGTCAGCGGCGGATCTGACCCAAGTGCAGATAGCGCTCGTTGAACTCGGCGGCATCGCGCAGGCGGGGCCAGTCGATCACGCTCACCTGGCGTTTCTTGCGCGCGATCAGGCCGTCGGTCTCGAGCGATTTGAGCACGCGGTTGACGTGGACGGGGGTGAGTCCGAGCGCATCGCCCAACTGCTCCTGCGTCATCGGCAACTCATACGCCATCGCATCGGCGAGCGTCGATTTCTGGAACCGCACCGAAAATTCACACAGCAGATGCGCCAGCCGGCTCCGCGCATTGCGCCGCCCGACATTCAACAGCCACTCGCGATGAATCGACGACTCGACCAGCGCGTCGATCCAAAGGGCCTGGCCTGCCGCCGGGCACGCCTCGATGAAAAGGCGCAATGCCGCGATCGGCACTTCGGCCAGCGTCAACCGGGTCAGCGCTTGGATGTCATGATCGGATTCATCGAGGAACAGGTTCTGCAGATCGACGAACTCGCCCGGCATCAGGATCGACACGATCTCGCGCTCGCCGTTCGGCGTCAGCTTCTGCCGATAGGCCAGCCCCTCGAGAATGAACGCGCAGCGCGTCGGACGCTGGCCCTCGCGCAGCATATAGGTCGACGCATCGATCGTCCGGACCTTGAACGGCAAGGCCGCGATCTGCGCGCGATCGTCCGCACCCATCGCCATCCGCGATTCGAACTTCCGTAACACCTTCTCAGTCACGGTGGAGATATCCACGTGCACTCTCCGCATCCAGTGCAGGAGCACTCGTTTCTCGCTGTCACCCTCTCTGGAATAGCGCGTTGCGACAACACGCACCTTATCCCAGGATTGACCGAGGTGACAAAACCCATGTTATGACATTTATACGTCCGATTGCCGAAAACGTGGTGGAGGCCAGCCGCTCGGCTAGCTCGTTTCGTCGATCGTCACCGTGACCGTCAGCAGAACGCTGCCCGCCTCGTTCCGTACGGCGACGCTGAACCGAGCGCCGTCGCGTGCGATCCCCGGATGATCGCTCAGATAATCACCCGCGAAGATCACTGCCTGAACGCGTGCTTCCTCGTCGTCCGCCAGGTTCGTGCCGTCGTCGTCGTTGACGTGTTTATGGTTGTCGATATCGAAGAAGTATCTGGGCATGCTCACCTTCCTCGACCGTTACGCAAATTCGAACCTATCAGGTCGACATTGGCTCCGCTCTTACCAAAATCAGGTTTGCTGCACGCTGGATGCTCGACTTGAACTCCGTCACGGGCGTAGGATGCGTACAAACATATAGAGGATCCGCCCCATGAAACTGGCCAGCCTGAAGCATCCCGACGCCACCCAAGGACGAGACGGCAAGCTCGTCGTCGTCTCCAACGACCTCGCTTGGTATGCCGATGCGAGCCACATCGCGCCGACGCTGCAGGCCGCGCTCGACGACTGGGACCGGCTTTCGATCGACCTCAAGAACCTGTCGACCGATCTTGAGCACGAGATGATCCCGATGCGCCGCTTCCACGAGCATGATGCCGAGTCGCCGCTGCCACGGGCGTATCAATGGGCTGATGGCTCGGCCTACGTGAATCATGTTGCGCTCGTGCGACAGGCCCGGTCGGCGGAGATGCCCGACAGCTTCTGGCACGATCCGCTGATGTACCAGGGCGGCTCGGACGGGTTCCTCGGGCCCCGCGATCCGATCCCGCTCGCCGACGAGTCTTGGGGCTGCGACATGGAGGGCGAGGTCGTCGTCGTCACCGGCGACGTGCCGCTCGGTGCGAGTCGCGAGGAGGCGCTGGCGGCGATCCTGCTGGTCGGGCTCACCAACGACGTATCCTTGCGCAACCTGATCCCCGGCGAACTCGGCAAGGGCTTCGGTTTCTTCCAGTCGAAGCCGGCCAGCGCGTTCTCGCCGGTGTTCGTCACCCCCGACTCGCTCGGCGATTGGTGGAAGGACGGCAAGCTGCATCGCAAGCTGATGGTCGACCTCAACGGCCAGCCGCTCGGTCGCGCCGAGGCGGGCGAGGACATGACGTTCGACTTCGGCACGCTGGTCGCGCACGCCGCCAAGACTCGGAAGCTCGGCGCGGGAACGATCGTCGGCTCTGGCACCGTCTCGAACCGCGGCCCCGATGGCGGTCCGGGCAAGTCGGTGGCCGAGGGCGGCGTCGGCTATTCCTGTCTCGCCGAAGTGCGGACGATCGAGACGATCCAGGGCGGCAAGCCCGTCACGCCGTTCCTCAAGCAGGGTGACGTCGTCCGGATTTGGGCGGAGGACGACAAGCGCCATCCCATCTTCGGCGTGATCGAACAGACCGTCGGCGGCTGAATTCCGCGGAGGGGGAGAAAAAATCCGCGCGGCACATCGTGAATGCGCAACTCCCCCTCGCAATCTGCGTTGAAATTTAATAACAAGCCTCGGTAAGAGTGTTCCGCGGTCACAGCGGCCTCATGGAGATGGAATGACGATGGCAAGCGAGCATCCGCGCGCCAATTTGCAGCCACTTACGTTGCATATCCCCGAGCCGAAGTTCCGCCCCGGCGACGCGGTGGACTTCGCCGAAGTCGACGTGCCGCCCGCCGGCCAGGCGCGCCGTCCCGACACCGCGGACAAGGCGTCCGACTTCATCGATCTCGCCTACACATTGGTCCGCGTACTCGACGACGACGGCAACGCTGTCGGGCCTTGGGACCCCAAGCTTTCGCCCGACGTGATGCGCCGCATGTTGCGCAGCATGGCGCTGCTACGCGCGTTCGACGAGCGCATGTTCCGCGCACAGCGGCAGGGCAAGACCAGCTTCTACATGAAGGCGCTGGGCGAGGAGGCGGTCGCGGTCGCGGCGGCGTACGCGCTCGACTACGAGGACATGTGCTTCCCCTCGTACCGCCAGCAGGGGCTGCTGATCGCACGGGGCTGGAGCCTCGTCGACATGATGAACCAGATCTATTCGAACACCGCGGATCGGCTCGGCGGCAAGCAGCTGCCGATCATGTATTCGGTCAAGGAAGCCGGGTTCTTCTCGATCTCGGGCAACCTCACCACGCAATACCCTCAGGCAGTCGGCTGGGCGATGGCGTCCGCCGCCAAGGGCGACACGCGGATCGCCGCCACATGGTGCGGCGAGGGCTCGACCGCCGAGGGCGACTTCCACTCGGCGTGCACGTTCGCCGCGGTCTACCGCGCGCCGGTGATCTTCAACGTCGTCAACAACCAGTGGGCGATCTCCAGCTTCTCCGGGTTCGCCGGCGCCGAGGCGACGACGTTCGCGGCGCGTGCGGTCGGCTACGGAATCGCCGGGCTCCGGGTGGACGGCAACGACGCGCTCGCCGTGTACGCCGCGACTGAGTGGGCCGCCGAGCGCGCGCGGACCAACCAGGGCCCGACGCTGATCGAGCACTTCACCTACCGCGCGGAAGGCCATTCGACCTCCGACGATCCCGGCCAGTATCGCAGCGAGGGCGAACCCAACGCCTGGCCGCTCGGTGACCCGATCAAGCGCCTCAAGGATCACCTCATCGCGATCGGCGAATGGGACGACGAGCGCCACGCCGCGCAGGACAAGGAACTCGCCGAGCAGGTCAAGGCCGCGCAGAAGGAAGCCGAGAAGAACGGCATCCTCGGCCATGGTCTGCATCAGCCGCTCGAATCGTTGTTCGACGGCGTGTTCGAGGAACTGCCGTGGCATCTGAAGGAGCAGCGTCAGCAGATGCTCGATGAAGAAACGGCCAGCGGCCGTCCATGGGATCGCAAGGCATGAGCGACATGATCGAGGCACCCGAGTCCGAAGCGGCGGGCTCCGAACCCACCGCCCGCATGAACATGATCCAGGCGATCAACTCTGCCATGGACATCATGATGGAGCGCGACCCCGACGTGATCGTCATGGGCGAGGACGTCGGCTATTTCGGCGGCGTCTTCCGCGCGACCGCCGGGCTCCAGGCCAAGCACGGCAAGACACGCGTCTTCGACACGCCGATCACCGAATGCGGGATCATCGGCGTCGCGGTCGGCATGGGCGCGTACGGCCTGCGCCCGGTGCCCGAGATCCAGTTCGCGGACTACATCTACCCCGCGCTCGACCAGCTCGTGTCCGAAGCCGCACGCCTCCGTTACCGCTCCGCCGGCGAGTTCACCTCGCCGATCACGGTGCGCTCGCCCTTCGGCGGCGGCATCTTCGGCGGCCAGACGCACAGCCAGTCGCCGGAGGGGCTCTTCACCCACATGTCCGGCATCAAGACGGTTATCCCGTCGACGCCCTATGACGCCAAGGGCCTGCTGATCGCCGCGATCGAGGACAACGACCCGACGCTCTTCTTCGAGCCCAAGCGCATCTATAATGGTCCGTTCGACGGCTACTGGGATCGCCCGTCGCAGAACTGGTCGAAGCATCCGGCCGGCGAAGTCCCGACAGGTTACTACAAGATCGAGCTCGGCAAGGCGAAGATCGTCCGCGCGGGCGAGGCGCTTACGATCCTCGCCTACGGCACGATGGTCCATGTCTGCGCAGCCGTGGTCGCCGAGGCCGGGATCGACGCCGAGATCGTCGATCTGCGCACGCTCGTGCCGCTCGACATCGAGACGATCGAGGCGTCGGTGAAGAAGACCGGTCGCTGCATGATCGTCCACGAGGCGACTCGCACCAGCGGCTTCGGCGCGGAGCTGTCGGCGATCGTCCAGGAACGCTGTTTCTACCATCTCGAGGCGCCGATCGAGCGCGTGACCGGGTTCGACACGCCGTACCCGCACAGCCTCGAATGGGCGTATTTCCCGGGGCCGGTTCGCATTGGCGAAGCCCTGAAAAAGATCATGAAGGACGCATAATGGCCCGCTTCACCTTCAAGCTGCCGGACATCGGCGAAGGCATCTCCGAGGCCGAGATCGTCGCATGGCACGTCGCCATCGGCGACCGCGTCGAGGAGGATTCGCCGATCGCCGACATGATGACCGACAAGGCCACCGTCGAGATGGAATCGCCGGTGACCGGCATCGTCGTCGAACTCGCGGGCGAAGTCGGCGACCAGGTGTCGATCGGCGCTGCGCTGGTGGTGATCGAGACGGACGCGGTGGACGCCGCGGACGAAGTCGTCGCTGCGCCGCTCACCTCCGCCCAGGCCGAAACCGCTGAACAATACGAAGCCGAGAACCCCGGCGTCGAAGAAGTGGTCGACGCATCGACGTCCACCCCCCCGGCGGAGGCCGGGGCCCAATTGGGGGGGGCTGGCAACGAAGTGCAGTCCGACGTTACGACGACCTCTCCACTTGGACCCCGGCCTTCGCCGGGGGGGAGTGAGGGGAAGGTGCCCGCCTCCGTGGCACACGCACTCGCATCCCCCGCAGTCCGCGCCCGCGCCCGCGATCTCGGTATCGACCTAGCCTCGGTAAAGACCGACTCCGACCGCGTCCGCCACGCCGACCTCGACGCCTACCTCCGCTACGGCTCGGGCGAAGGCTACCACTCCCCCCACGCGTCGCGCGCCCGCGAAGACCAGCCCATAAAAGTCATCGGCATGCGCCGCCGCATCGCCGAGAACATGGCCGCGTCGAAGCGCGCGATCCCGCACTTCACCTATGTCGACGAGATCGACGTCACCGCCCTCGAAGCGATGCGCGCCGACCTCAACGCCAACCGCGGCGGCCGCCCCAAGCTGACGATGCTCCCGCTGATGATCGTCGCGATCTGCAAGACGATCCCCGACTTCCCGATGCTCAACGCGCGTTACGACGACGAGGCGGGCGTGGTAACCCGCCACGGCGCCATCCACCTCGGCATGGCCGCGCAGACCGACGCCGGGCTCACCGTCCCCGTGATCCGCGACGCGCAGGACCGCAACGTCTGGCAGCTCGCTACCGAGATCACCCGCCTCGCCGAAGCCGCGCGCGCCGGCAAGCTCACGCCCAGCGAGATGGGCGGCGGCACGATCACCGTAACCTCGCTCGGCCCGCTCGGCGGCATCGCGACTACGCCGGTCATCAACCGCCCCGAAGTCGCGATCATCGGCCCCAACAAGATCGTCGAACGCCCGGTGTTCAAGGGTGACGAAGTGGTCCGCGCGAAACTGATGAACCTGTCGATCAGCTGCGACCACCGCGTCGTCGACGGCTGGGACGCGGCAAGCTTCGTCCAGGGTCTCAAGAAGTACCTCGAAACCCCCGTCCTGCTCTTCGCCGACTGAGCGAGCATTAAGGGCATGCACCGCGGCACCCTGACGATCGAGGGTAAATTCGAGGGCATGCTCGACGGCACCGCGATCGTCCCGGCCGGCGCCACCGCCGAGATCGCCGGGATGATCGACGGTACGCTGATCGTCGAACCCGGCGCAACGGTTTTCGTCAGCGGCATGGTCGACGGCGAGATCGTCGATCGTGGCGGTCAGATCACCATAACCGGCATGGTCAGCCGCTAACCGCCGCGCCCCTACGCCGCAGACGTGAAGTACCCAGACAATCCTCCCCCGCCAGGGGGAGGTGGCAGGCAAAGCCTGACGGAGGGGGCGGCAAGCGGAGCCGCTGTTTAGGTTACGCCTTACCCACGAGCTTTCTGCAACGCCCCCGCGATCCGCCGCGCAAAACTCCGCGGCGTAAACCGTATCCCCTCCGCCATCGCGAAGTTCAGCGCACCGGACACCTTCACCGCCCGGTTTGCGGCCAGCGCCGCCAACCCGTCGCGCACCACCGCCGCCGGATCGCTCGCCAATCGCTCGAACAGCGCGGTATCGCCAAGCCCCGCCACATCGGCGAACTCGGTCCGCGTCGGCCCGGGGCACAGCGCCGCCACGCGCACGCCCTTGTCCTTCACCTCCTCGTGCAGCGCTTCGGAAAAGCTCAGCACGAACGCCGTGCTCGCATAATAGACCGCCATCCACGGCCCCGGTTGGAACGACGCGACCGAGGCAAGGTTGAGTACCCCGCCAGACCCACGCGCGATCATCTGCGGCAGCACGGCATGCGCGAGCGCCACCAAGGCACGGCAATTCAAGTCGATCATGCCCAGTTGCAGCGCGCTATCGAGCTCGGCGAAATCACCTCGCGCACCGAACCCCGCATTGTTGACGAGTATGTCGATCGGCAACGCGGCGGCTGCGATGGCCGCAATGAGCGTGTCCGGTCCAGCCTGATCCGCAAGATCGGTGGCAAAGACATGCACCGTGACGCCGTGCGCCGCACGCAGTTCGGCAGCCAGCGCCTCGAGCCGATCGACCCGACGCGCGGTCAGGATCAGCGCATTGCCCTCGGCCGCAAGCGCCCGCGCAAAGCCTTCGCCCAACCCCGCCGATGCGCCGGTGATCAATGCCGTCGTCATAGCCCGCATCCCCATCCGAGAAGCCAAGAACCTGCGCCCGGCTCAAGACGTTGGCAATGGCCCGGACGCTCTCCCTCTCCCATCGGGGAGAGGGAAGGGGCCCGCGGCGTCTTCGCCGTGGGAAGGGTGAGGGCACGCCTATGTCGGCCCCCGCGTCAAACGATCTCGAATAACCCGGCAGCGCCCATGCCCCCAGCCGTGCACATCGACACCACGACATAGCGCACCCCGCGCTTGCGTCCCTCGATCAGCGCATGCCCCACTAGCCGCGATCCGGTCATCCCGAACGGATGCCCGACCGCGATCGCGCCGCCGTTGACGTTGTACTTCTCCGGATCGATCCCGAGGAAATCGCGACAATACAGGCACTGCGACGCGAACGCCTCGTTCAGCTCCCAGAGCCCGATGTCACCAACCGACAACCCCGCCCGCTCGAGCAGTTTCGGGATCGCGAAGATCGGCCCGATACCCATCTCCGCCGGGCTGCACCCCGCCGCCTGGAACCCGCGGTAGATGCCGAGGATGTCCTTGCCCTCGGCCTCCGCGGTCCTGCGATCCATCAGCAGTTGCGCCGACGCGCCATCGGAAAGCTGGCTGGCATTGCCCGCAGTCACGCTCGATCCCGGCCCCGAGAACTCGCCGCCCGGCCACACCGTCTTCAGCCCGCGCAGCCCCTCCAGCGTCGTGCCGGCGCGAATGCCCTCGTCCTGCGACAAGGTGACGCTCTCGATCCCGGCATGCGCGCCCTGCTTGTCGTACAGCGCCTTCTCGACGGTGATCGGCACGATCTCCTTGGCAAACGCCCCGCTCGCTAGCCCGGCGGCCGCACGCTGCTGGCTCATCGCGGCGTATTCGTCCTGCGCTTCACGGCTGATGCCGTATTTCTCCGCGACGATCTCCGCGGTCTCGATCATCGGGATATACGCCGCAGGCTCCTTCGCCACGACGCTCGCATTGACGAACCGCGGCGCGTCCTTCGTCACGGTATAGCTGATCGACTCCATCCCGCCCGCCAGCGCGACATCTGCCTCGTCGCACATGATCGTCCGCGCCGCGAGCGCCACCGCGGTCAGCCCCGACCCGCACTTCCGATCGAGCGTGAACGCGGGCACCGATTCCGGCAGCCCGCCCGCGAAGATCGCCATCCGCCCTGCATTGCCGCCCTGCGTGCCCCATTGATTGCCGACGCCCCAGAACACCTCGTCGATCCGCGCCGGATCGATCCCCGCGCGCTCGACCACCGCGTTCATCACATGCCCCGCCAGCACCGGCGCCTCGGTCGCATTGAAAGCGCCGCGATACGCCTTGCCGATAGCGGTACGGGCAGTCGAGACGATGGCGGCTTCACGCATGCTGGAACCTTTCGAGGATCGGGTATGCACTCGACCTAGGCGTTCCGGCGCGGCGGCGAAACCCCTTAAGGAACGCGCGCGAGCCATCCCCCGGTAAATCCGGCACGGTCCAGCCCGCGTCGGATATGCGGGTTCCGCCGCATCGTGTTCCACACCATGCCGGTCCGCCAATTCTCGATCATCGCGACGATCGGCCCCTGGTCGATACCGAGATAATCGACGTCGACCCAGCCCACGCCGGGCACGATCCGACCATGCTTGAGCGGTTCGCCCATCTCGGTCAGCGTCGGGTTGAACGCATCGAAGAACCCGTATTTGCCGTAGATCCCCTTGCCGTATCGATCGTGCATCGCGGTGATCGTGGGAATGACGAGATCCGGCGCAAACACGATCGATCCGACCGCGGCGGTAGGTGCGAGCGTACCGTCGTCGCGCGCGCCGGGCCCGCGTTCCGAGTAACTGAAGAACTCCCGCGTCCGCCCGCCGATTGTCGCCTTGAAATCGCCCGGCCCGTCGCACGCGGTCAGTCCCCAGATGTCGGGGCCATAGCCTGCGAACCCACCCGCATTGGCGATCGCATAGTCGCGCTGCGCGATCGTCGCGCGCTTGCTGTTCTCGAAATAATCGATGCCCTTGGTCGCGATGTACGGATCGCGGATGCCGCGGAAATCGACCCAGACATGGCTGTACTGGTGCACGAACATCGGCGGATAATGGAGATGATCGCCGCGCCACGACGGCTCGAACTTTTCGGTCAGCGCCCCCCAGGTCGATGGCGGCAGCGGATGCGTCGGTGATCCCAGCGCGAGCAGATACATCAGCATCCCCTCGTTGTAGATATTCCAGTCGCTCGGGATGAAGCCGCTCTCGGGATGCCAGCCCATCGAGAGGAACGGCGCACGCGGCGTGATCCAGGTCCAGTCGACCGCGCCGTAGATCTGGTCGGCCAGCGCGCGAATCCGCTGTTCCTCAGGGTGATCGCCGTCGAACCAGCTTTGCGCGAACAGCATCCCGCCCAGCAGCAACGCGGTATCGATCGTCGACAGTTCCGCGCGGGCGAACCGCTGGCCCTTGGTGATGCCGAGGAAGTGGTAGAAGAATCCCTTGTAGCCGCTGTTGCCGGTCGGCTCGGGGCCCATTGGTGCGATCGCGAAGAACTCCATCGTCGCCAGCGTCCGCTTCTCTATCGCGGCCTGAGTCAACAGGCGCAGACCACTCTCCGCCGCCGCGAGTGCGCCGGTTTGAGGAATTGGTAGGCGACGAAAATAC
>NZ_LMKW01000015.1 GCF_001421745.1 Sphingomonas sp. Leaf230
CTCGGCCGCACTGGCCAAGGACGCCGCGACCATGAAGGTCGCGATTGTACGATGCATCGATGATGACTCCTGACGAACCTAGTTCGCCCCGCGCGGCAGTAGCCGGCGGGGTTAGCGGGTCGTCAGGCTTGCGGGGGCCTCAGAGCGGGATCAGCCGTGGACAGCGGCAGCATCGATCGGCCCGCGCCCACGGGGGCAAGGCGAAGATCCCCCGTCAGGTTCATGCTGACGATCTTGACCGGCGCTGCGACATGATCGCCGTGGCACCCGCCGTGATGGTGCGGGTAGCCCTTGTCGCCGTCTGCCGGCACCTGATCGGTGTCACCGGGGCTATGGCCTTCGGCAATTTGTTCGCCGGACGTCAGATGTACGCTGATGCTGGCATCCGGCCGTTCCAGTGCGTGCGCCGTCGCCGTCGCCCCAAGGGAGAAGACGAGTGTCAGGCAGGCAAGGATGGTCAACAGGCGTCGCACGGATTGCTCCGTAGCAGTAACTCTGCTGATGCGATAGCCCGTCCATGGTAGGAACAATTAAACGATCAACCCCCGGCAATTTGCGGGTATTTGTTATATTGTCTCTCAAAGAAAGTAGAACTCTTCTGTCATCGAAGGAGCGCTGGTGAGACGCATCCTGCTCCTTACCATGATCATTGGAGCCATTTGCATGACCGCGAGTACTTTGACGCACACTGTTGTAATCATGATCGGTGTGGTTTCCCCCCTGCCCCGCCGGTAGAATACGCTCCGCTGCCCCTCCGCAGCGGGGCGTTTCCATTTCTGATACAACGTGTTCGCAGCGTCATCGCTGATGACTAAAAACGTCTATATGCTACTCAATTAGGCGCCCGAGTGTTATAGCGGAACGGAAAGGAAGGCCCGTGAGCAAGACCAGCCTCAACCAGATCATCGAGGGTATCGATAGGAACCTTTCGTTCCTGCATAAGGAGCGTTGGGCGCTTCGCTACGCGGATCTTCTCGACACTATTCAGGCCACCACTGGCGACGAACAGGCTCGCGCCAAGCAGGCGTTGCGCGAGCACAACGCGATCCGAAATCAGCCGGAGACTAGCCGGGGCCCTTTAGTGGAGCAGGCGCGCGCGAATTACACGGCTCACGCATAAGCATGGCTGACGATCAAAAGCCGCTTGGAGACTCCGAGCGTGAGGCGCATTCGCGTCTGATTGCTGACCTCGCCATGGAAGACGCCCCGGCTGTAGCACAGCCAAAAGTGGTCTTGACCGCCGGGCAGCCCGGTTCCGGCAAGAGCATGATCGTTAACCGTGTGTCGGTGCAATTCCAGGGTATTAAAGAGCCGGCGATCGTCGTTGATCCCGATGCCATCCGCCCGACCCTGCCATACATGCGTGAACGGATCGCCAGCGGCGACTTGAATATCCCCGGCGCAGCTTTTCAGGATGCGGGGACCATCGGTGCGCGGGTTGTCGAGATGGCCGCTGAGGGGCGGCGAAACATCATCTACGACGGTACGCTCTCCAACGTGAAGTATGCTCGAATGAGCATCGAAAATCTCAAGGAGCAGGGTTACCGCGTCGAAATTCACGGCATGGCTGTGTCCCCTGATTTAAGCCACGCCAGCACGTATGAGCGGCGCGAAATACAGATCAAGAGTTCCGCGACGGGTTTCGGTCGTGGCGTAGGCGACGATTTCCACGATCAGGCCGTCTCTGGCTTGGTTTCGACAATCGGGACTTTGCAGGCGGAGGGCATTGTTGATGCGATCGTTCTTTATGATCGGCAAGGCAATGTCGTTGGCAGCACCCGCTTGGAAGCCGGTCAATGGGTGCCGGATGAGCAGATGGCAGAGACGTTGAAGAACGCCCACCAGAACCCTAACGCTCGCACGCTTCGCGATACCGCTGCAAGTTGGGATACCGCCTCTAACTTGATGAAGGATCGAGGTGCTGATCCGCAGGAGCAGCAGAAGGTTGATAACTTCCGTGACGCGGCGGTAAAGCGCAGTCCTTCCCCGGCGGAAAGCGCAGCCGAGTTCGAGCGTGCATGTTCCGAGGAGGGCAAGCGGATTGTCACCCGCGCGACCCGTCTTGATGAGCGGCTAGTGGATAAGTGGACTGCGCTGAACAAGGCGCACGGAGAGATTATAGCCGCGAAGCCCAGCGGGCCGACATGGATGCCGGGACATGCTGCCAAGGAAGCGGACTGGCGCAGCCAGTGGGATGCGAGCGCCAAAGCGATATCCGATAATGTGGCCCGGCGGGATCGCATCGCTCCCTACACCCAGGCCCCTATCCCCGGCTATCCGAGCAAGGTGGAAGAAGCGGCGGTAACGAAGGTTCAGCGTCGCGACCCGCAGTTGGCAAAAGAGGGCATGGCCTTCCGCGCGACAGAGCGGCAGCAGAGGGCGCAGGCGATGGCCGAATCGCGGACACAACAGCAGAGCAATAACCAAAAACTCGGACGCTAATTTTAGCCGCTAAAATTTCTGGCCAAAATATCGGGGTATCACACACCCATCCCCATATTAATTCGGATCGACTTAATAAGAGTGGCGGCGAGGCTAACGCAAAAATGGGCCGCACCTTTCAGTGACGGCCCATTTAAGGTGCATCGCACAAATACCCGACGGGACTCGAACCCGTGACACCCGGTTTTGGAGACCGGTGCTCTACCAACTGAGCTACAGGCCCACAACATTTTTAAGATGGGGTTGTAACGGTCGATTACAAGGGCGGTTAGGGGAGTCTAAAGGCAAAATATTGTTTTAGTCCAAGCATCTTCATATGAATACGGCCCATGTACAGACCCAAAGCATCCGCGGGACGGAACCTGCCGATTTAGTTCGCCTAAGATCCAGTTGACATATATGCGCTTATAACCATCCTCGATATCTATATGCTTAATAATACCAAGCGCTCTAATTTCGATATTAGATGAACCTTGACCAAGCATCTTTTTGACAGCAATTCTGTCTCCGATCGCCATTTGATCTCGTAATGCGTTTTGGCCCTCGTCTTGTGCCGGCGTATACCCCAAGTACCAGTATCCTCCGGCAAGAAAACTAGGCAACATATCATGTTTGCCTTCCCACATTGCGCCGACTAACCAATACTGAGGCATATATGCTACTCCCGTGGTAACTGAAACTTCCTACCCTTCTTCTTAAACCTTTCGGTCATGTCGACCATTCCTTTTTTGGCGTAGACGGTAGTGGTCCTGCCGCCACTCCTAAGGGTCCGCACGCCTCGACGGTACATAGCCGTAGCGCACGACAGATCGGGCGACCCATGAATATGAGGCGCAATGCACGCCATCTTTTCGTGCTCGCGCCCACGAGAGATCAATAACCTGATCGCCCCAGCGTTTAGCCACCCAGCCGATCGTCGCCGCAGCATCACGGTTATACGGTAGCAGCCAGACCACACGGCCAGCTTTCAAACGTTCTCTTATGGCGTACAGGTTTGTCGCGAGATCCGGGTTTTCCGCGTCATTTCCACCGGCCGAGATCACCGCAGCGGCATATGCGATCGTCGGGGTGCGTTTTAGAATAGCCGTTGAGCTAAGCCCATTTTCCGTGATGAACGCGCAACGTTCGCCAACGATAGTCCGAACCTCAGCAGCCGTTGCGACCGCATGACTATCGCCGAGAATGAGGCACGCGATCATTAACCGAAACGAGCTTCAATATCGGCCGCTAGTGTATCTCGCGCGGCAATCTCGCCGGCCGCAGCATCAAAGTCGATCGCGAAGTATTCGCCATCCGCCGGCTTTAGCCGGGCCGCCAGGTATCCCCGGAGGATCGGTTGGGCCGCCGCTGTTTCTGCCCAACGCGCCAGCGCTGGCGTGTCGGCAAATCCCCCTATGGACAGCATTTCCGAAATTGCCCGGCTACGATCCACGGCATTGAGCACGATCGGGACCGACGCCGGGCAAGCAGGATCTACCCGCCTTCCCGTGCCGATCCCGTCCGGATCGATCATTGTTCGGCCGAGATCGAGCGCGTGACATAGCCGGGAGCCTGATAGGCAACCCTGATAGGCGCAGCGTATTCGAGAGGGCGTGCAGGCGTCGCGGGAGCCCGTAGGATACGCCGTGTCGGCTTCGCGGTTATCCGGACAGGCGACGCGGCCGGCGACAGGCTGGCGGTTCTCAGCGGTGCTTTAGCAGCCGGCGCAGCTGCTACCGCCGCGATCGTTTGCGGCGTTGCCACCGTCAGGGTGTCATAGGTGTGGAACCGAGCCGCCAGCCAGTTTCCCCATTGGCGTGCTCCAATCATGATAGCGGCACGGTAAGGCGCATTGTGGCGCGGCGTCCGCGAATGGTAGTTCGCAACCCGCGTCCAGATATCACCGCGATCATTCTTGATGTGTCCGCGCAGTCGCCATGCGGCCAGATCGAAGGAGAAGCAGCCCGCTTTCGCTACGTCGCCCGTGCCGATGCCGTAGCGCGCGAGCGTCCGAATATAGGCCGTGTTGAACTGCATCGCGCCGATATCGTAGGTCGCATTCGTATTGCGGACCCACTGCCCCGGCCGGCCGCCTTCCCGTTGCGCGACCGCAAGGATGATATTGGCAGGGACGGCATATTTCGCCGCGGCAGCAACAGAGCACACAACTCGTTCGCGGATAGCGGGAGGAATATCAGCCGGCATCATGAGCGCGTCCCCGGTTCACAAAATCATCGACTTCGCCCGCAGCGGATGACGGGTTATCCCGACGCGAGCTACCGGAGATTGCATCCCCGCCAAATCCACCTGGATCAGCGCCGATAGCTTCGCTTGGACCGCCATCGCCATCGAGCGCGCCGCCATCCGAACCACCGGCCGGCGCAGAGCCAGAATTTGCGCTATTAGAGGGGCCGCTGGCGCTAGCCAGCGGTTCAGGGTTTGACTGCGCGGCTTCCGTTGGTGCCGCACCGGGCGACGCTGGAGGATTAGCGGCAGCGCTCGCGGCTTGAATCCGTGACGACAGTTTGCCCATTGCCGAGCGATCAACCCGGCCCTGCAATGCTTCGCCAACCATTCCGGCCGCGTTCTTGCCAAGGATCTTTGCAGCGCCCCAAGCCGCGCTACCACCAGCAGCCGCGCCCGCCGCGCCCGCAGCAGCACCAGAAGCGGAGCCACCAGCGCCAGCGCCGCCGGCTTCGCTGCCGCCGCCTTCACCGCCGCCGGGTTCGTTGCGCGCGGCATCCGCCGCGTTTGCGCCGCCGCCGCCGCCGGCTCCACCACCGCCGGCTCCACCACCGCCGGCACTGGAACCACCAGCCGCCGAGGCGGACTGACTACCGGTATCGGAAGCAGCCTCGCCGCCCGTCGCGGCCGAACCGTTATCGTTCGATGACATGGGAGAGGATGACGACGAAGATGACGTAGAACCCATCGCCGCTTCCATCGGTGAACCGCCACCGCCCGGTGAACCGCCGCCATCAGACGGAGCCGCTGCATCAGTCGCAGAGGTCAAAGCTGACCCCGCTCCGGTGTCGGCCATATCAGCCTGTGCTGACTTGTAAGCCGCGGCAATAGCTTGCCCGCCACCTACGGCATTCGCCGCGCCCGCAGCCATAGCAGCGCCACCCGTCGCCGCCGCCGCCGCCGCCATGCTAGCAGCGCCCATAGCGGCGCCAGCACCAAAGCTGCCGGCGCTACCGATCGCGCCAATGCTGCCACCCGTAATGACGCCAGCAACCATCGCCGGAATCTTGTTCACGAGCGCCAGCAGAACCACGCAAAACACTAGCATCGTACCAGTGTCTTGCAGGCTCAGCGAATTGCCCGCCGTTTCGTAATACTGATCTAGGAATGTTTTGCCGACGCCGACGATAACAACCATTGTTAGCAGTGATGCTCCAACGGCTAGAACAGTCTTGAAATAATTGATTGCCATGTCGGAGGTCCAGCGCGAACCACCGAAGCCAAGAAAGATTACGCCAGCGTAAGCGAGGATATATGCGGATGCGAGTAGCAGGAGCATATTCACGCCGACGAGAGCCAGTGTAACGAGAATACCGATCCCGCAGAGCATACCAACTAGACTATCCATCGGATGCCACGCCGACGTATTTGCCAAAATCTTTTTATAGATATCGAAGCCTACGTCCACGATTCCAGACGGGGATAGATTGTTTGGTAAGCCAGAAGCCTCAGCCCCCATTTGCCTCATGCCATTGATGATAGCGAGGCCGATGGCCGGGCCGTTCAGCAGCAGCCACCAGTAGAAGCCGCAGAATATGGCAAATCGTATGAGTTCTGACGCAAACTCACCTAGATCGACCCGCTTCAACGCCATTTGTCCGAAGGTCCAAATCATGCTGATCGCGGCAAGGCTCCAAAACAGAACCGTTGCATGATGGGTAAAAACGTCGCCCCAACCGGATGCCTGCGCTTTGAACTTGTTAAGTACATTATCCAGCATTCCGTTCGACGGAGCGCTTTGGGCGAAGGCAGTACCCGCCGATAGGAACCATATCAGCAGGCTAGCCGAGATTGTGCGGGCGACGTTTCGCGACAGCATAACAGAACCCTTATTGTTGGAAGTTGCTGCGTTCTTCGGGTGTTGTGTCGTGAACGCGATCAGCAGCCGATTTCGCCGCGGGTGTCGTGGTCTTCACCGGCTCCGGCTGGCGAGACGGTATCAAGATGATCGCCGCTAAACCGCCGACAGCGGCAAGTGCGATGATAAAGTAAATTAGGTTCTTACTCATAACTATACCCTTTACTGCGTGTAGTTGCTTCTGGCCTCAGCGGTAGTCTTGTGAGCGTTGAGTCGTGCTTCATCTTCCGCGGCAACACGATCAAGCTGTAGCTGCTGATGGGCGGCGGAAGCCGCATTTTGCGCCAGCAATAGACCACGAATTTGCTGTAGCTCGCCAGTGGACTTAGCTGCCAACTGGTTCGCGTAGCCGATAGCTTCCATTTGCCCCTTCGCAGTCTGTGCATTGGCTTGGATGCGGTCGAGTGTGCGGCTGTCAGTAGTTAACTGAGCTTGTTGGGCATCTAACCCGCGCAACGTCGCGTCATTAGCTGCCATCGCTGTTGCAGTCTTAGCGCGCTGTGCGGCGACAAGAGCGGACCGCTCAGCAGGCGTGCAGCCACCGCCCCCATAGCACGGCGAACTTTTATAATAATTCGGATCTTTGAATTTATCAAGGTACTGACTGATGCCACCCGACTGTTGTTTCAGGGCATTAATCTGGTTCACCGACGACTGTAGGTTGTCGATCGTTTGTGTGGCGTTGTTCCAGATATAGGCCGCCGGGGCGGCCGTATTCTGAAGCATGTTCTGGTACTGTTGAAGCTGGGTTTGATATTGTTGAACTTGTTTGGCGACAGCAGCCACACTTTGGATCGCCGTTGTCGTCGTCTGCTTGACCGCAGCCACGTCGACTACGGCAAGCTGCGCCGAAACCGGCGCGACCATCATCGGTGCAGCGATCAGGGCGGCGAGGCCGATTTTAGCGGCTAAAATTTTGGTACGCATTGTCTGTCCTCCTTGCTGTTAGTAGTCGAAAGCGCGGTAAGGCTTGGAAAATGTCAGGTCTTTCAGCACGACCACGTTGAACCGGTAGCCGGGGCGGATCGTGAGCGTAGGCGCGACGGTGAGGTTCTTCTGGATCATCATGGCCGTCGCTTGACCAAGCTGTTGACCCAATGCCTCGCTCAGAGCCGAACCCGC
Organism: Sphingomonas sp. Leaf230; assembly: GCF_001421745.1. Taxonomy (GTDB): domain Bacteria; phylum Pseudomonadota; class Alphaproteobacteria; order Sphingomonadales; family Sphingomonadaceae; genus Sphingomonas. The sequence continues at coordinate 7,646 of NZ_LMKW01000015.1, forward strand.
GCTTTGGCGTCCATTGTTATTATTGAAGTTAGATTGCGGCTGACTGAGCGATGCACCGGCAGTAACGCCAGACATGATAAGGGCAGACCCAAATATCCGTAGATAATGGTTGTTCACCTTGTCCTTAAATCCGGCATACCCAGCACTATCCGCGCCGGGCATAGATCCAATGTCCATTGCCTTGCCGTCCGGAAAGATGATGCGCTGCCATGCGATAAGAACGCGGGATTGCCCGTACTCGACCTGTGCAGAGTATTCACCTACGAGGCGGGCACCTTGCGGAATGATAAGATACTTCCCCGTTGGCGTATCATAAACATTCTGTGAAACCTGAGCGACAATCTGACCCGGCAGTTCCGAGTTAATCCCCGAGATCAGCGTTCCGGGGATCACGAAGCCAGCCCGCAGTTCATACTTGCTACGCGGCGCTTGTGGAACGGATGCCATCTGCCACCGATCACCGCCGGCTTTGTTTCCGAACCGGCTTATATCATTGGTATTGGCTTGTCCGGAGCCGCCGGCAGCGCCGCCCCCTGCCCCGCCCGCTTGCCCTTGGAGCGCTGCCAGGGTCTGGAGATCCGCCGCGGAAGGTGCGTTACCTTGTGCAGCATTAGCAGCGATTTGCTGGCGTACAGCATCGAGCCGAGCCGATGCATCATCGCCACCAGTCTGGCCGCCGGGTGAACCGCCGCTACGAGCCGCGGCCATTTTGATGTTCGTTGGCGCACGTACCGCGTCGGCGAACATCGCATCCTTGGCTTGCCGCATGGCTTCCAGCCGTTGCCGGCGAGCGGACACTTCGGGGGAAACTGGCGGGGGGCCGTAATTACCGGCCGATCCGCCGGGCGGCATCGGAGGCATGTCAGGATTGACGGGGGCGATCGGTACGCCGTTGGCGTCATAGGCCGTAGGGCCGGGAACTACTGTGGGTTGCACGGGCGGGATCGGTGCAGCCCCGATCGCGGCAATCTCACCTCCGGCCGGCGCAGCGCCGGCCACCTTGTTCGCCATATCGACCGAGCTTTCGCTTTGCTTCGCTTGAAGCTCGGACGCCTCGACGGTCGGCTTGCCCTTGTTGATGACAATCAACATCACGACGAACAGGAACAGGGCAACGCACCCGATCACGATATAGACCGGGAGGTTGTTCACGCGGCGAACGCCCGTAATCAGCTTTCCACGCTTGTCCGTCGCGCCACCTGGGGACGTTTCAGGCGACAGTGGATCAGAGGTTCTACTAGCCATCATCTATACTCCAATCCGGCCGTCAGGCTTTTACGACGATGCAGGCGGTAGCCTTGAGCCCGCCACACACGGCCTTTGCGAAGGCGACCGTTCGGTAAGGGCCTGCCTGCACGAACGTCACGCCCTTGGCGGACCGGGGAAACCGGGGGGATAGCGCCGCCAGTGTCGGACGCTTTGCCGTCAGCGTTCGCCAATATTGGCGGGCAACCCGATCGGTGCGGAATGCTGCAAACTGGACGCGCCAGCCTGCGGCCGCTGCCGATCGCCTTGCCTTGGCGCGGGCCAACTCGCCTTGCATCTTTGCGACCTTTGCAGACATGCTCCGCACGTCGGTATCGGCCGCCTGATATTCAGCCACCTTCGCCGCCATCTGCTGCACGCGGGAATCCGCTGCCGCAATTTCAGCGTTACGCGCGTCCACCGCGTATTGCGCTGCATAAGCCGGCGCAGGAGGCGGTACAGCCACCGTGACCACGCTAGACGGAGCATTGACGGTTAGGCCACGAAGTGACGCCGTGACGGGCACGAGCGCTGCTTGTGGGGCAACCCCGGCATCAACCGCGGCAAGCTCCGCTTGGACCTGTTGAGCATCGGCCGGAAGATCCGGCCGCGTCGCACGTTCGACAAGCTCGGGCGAAGCGCCGGAAAGGTTCAGCGCCCAGCCGGCCGAAGGCGATACACCGGCTTCACCAGTGGAATAGGCCCGCGTGAGGGACTGTCCTGCCACCGTCAGCATAACCCGGTAATAGCCGGGTGACGGTTCATCCACGACGTAGCGGAGCGGTAACGCCGATGTGTCAGCCCGCGCCTTGCCGCTCGATTCAACCACGGCGTATCCGCGCCGTCGCAGGCCATCGGCCAACGCCAAGCCGAACCCGTCATTGTTCGCCGCCGCATCGATCGCGACGCGCGAGATCGCCGGAGGGTAGAGCTTCACCAGTTCGGCGAGCGAGTCCGTTGCCATAGCTTGCGCGTCAGACGGGGCGACCACAGCAGCATAACTGTCTTGGTGTCCCGAGTTCCACGCACACCCTGCCAGCAGCAGCGCGACAGCCGCGATAGGGGCGGCCCTCATATCACTGGACCCGTGCGATGGTGATGCGCTCTTGCCGCTTGCCGACGCCGGCAATCAGCACCGCTTCGTCAAAGACCTGATCGACAATGTAGCGATCCCCTTGGACCCGGTAATTGACGAGCGAAGCATCCTTGTCGTTCGTGACCTTGCCGCCAGCGCGGACGACCAACAGCGAGGGCGCTTCCGTTTGCTGCATGACCCGCGGCATTTCGATGATGGTCTTTACGCCATCGTTGAAAACGCGAACCGGCTTCCACCTGGCTCGACCTTTCACCGAGTATCCGAAGCTCAGGTTGGACAGATACTCGGCTCCCGGCCGACCCGTAGGCGACGCGGCAGGACCACCCGGAACAGCGATGGCGCTTTCATTCCGGACAACCTCATTGTGAGCCTTGAGGGCGGCCCATTTGGCGGCAACGTCGTCGGGATATTGGAACGCCACACGAGGCATGAACTCAGTGCGATGGGAGACAAGTCGCATGTGGTAGGTGCGCCGATCCGTCGTCACTACCAGCGAGGTCGAAAGGCCCACGTCCATCGGCTTGATGATAAGGTGCTGTGTCTCGTTCGGACCCGAACTCGAGACAGCCGGTTCGATCAGCCACCGGGCACTGTCGCCCACATTGACCGAATTTACCTGTTCGCCGGGCTGTAGCTGCACGTCGCAGATTTGCAGGACGGCACAGACGATCGAGGGTTCGGTAGCGCCGAACAGAAAGACCACCGCGCCTTCCGCACCAGCGACAGGACGCATTCCGGTCGCGCTACGGTCCAGCCAATCTTGGGAGATCGCGAGGCCGTCCCGTTGAGCCGGCGTCAGCTTCGGATTGTTGGGGTTGAAGTACATTGGCGGGGTGCCGTCTTGTACCGGAGCGACCGCCACATTCGCCTCCTGTGGGGGCACGGGCGGGGGCATATCCTGCGCCAGCGTCATGCTGGGTATCGAGCAGAGAAGAGCCGCGACGATGAAAGTCCGTGTCATGTTACTAATCCCCCTCAGAGTGTACGCGACCACGAGAAATCGCTGACGTAGATGCCGAGCGGATTGTCGTGGATTTGCTGTTCAGTGGTGTTCTTCCCGATCGTCGCAGCGCGGATCGTGACGAGGGCACGCATCTTGGCTGGCGGCGACAACAGGCCACCGGTTCGATCGCGGATCGTCTCCGTCCAATCGACCTGCCAAGTGTCCTTCGTCTGCGGGATCACCGATGCGATTTCGACCGCGACGGTTTCCTTTGCAGCCCGAGCAAACGGCGTCGTGTCAGGATTCCCATTCAGGTAATCCGTCATTTTTGCCATGGCCGGATCGGTCGCGGACAACATCGAGAACACGCGGAAAATTGCCTGCCGTTGCAGCGCAATATCTGCCGTCACCATGCGCGAGCTTTGAATGAACGACCCGACTTGCGCCTGTACGACACGGCCATCCACCGGAGCGGCGCGATCGGCGCGCTGCGTAGCGACCGCATCGCCGAGCTTGTCGACCTTTACGACGTAGGGGACGAACTTCGACTGACTGCCGATCGCGATGATCCCCCCGACTGCGGCTAGAACGATCAGAAGGCTCAGGATCGCAACCAGTTGCCACATGCGACGTGAGGCAGCGAGGCCGCCCACATGGTCATTCCAAGACCGCCGGGCCGACAAGTATGGGTTGGTATCGCCAACAGGCAGGGAGGCGGCTTCGGGCCGCCGGAACTTGTCCATGAAGCTCATGCCGCTTCTCCATATTGATTAGTATTGACGCCACGCAGGGACAGCCATTCATCGACCCAGCGACGGCCAAGCCGGGCTTCCAGTCCCTTGATTGTTTCGATGGATTCCTTGTCGGTTGCCCCGACGAACGCGAGCGCCACCGGACCAAGCGCCAGTTCAAAAAGCCGCCGCCCGTTTTCCGAAACATAGTAATATTGGCGTTTTGGAATCGCGGTCGCGAGTAGCTCGATCTGGCGTGGGTTGAGGCCCATCCGCTTGTAGAGCGTCGAGGTTTCTTCATCCCGCGCGTACACGTTCGGAAGGAAGATCTTGGTCGCGGTGGATTCCACGATCACATCGAGAATGCCGGAATTAGCAGCGTCCGACAGGCTTTGCGTTGCCATGAAGACTAGGCAATTCGCCTTACGCAGCACCTTGAGCCATTCGCGGATCTTGGCGCGGAAAGCCACATGCCCCAGCATGATCCACGCTTCATCGAGGATGATCGCGGCCGGCTGGCCTTGAAGTGCGCGTTCGATCCGGCGGAACAGATAGAGCAGCACGGGGAGAGCGTATTTCTCCCCGAGGTTCATAAGCTCCTCAATCTCGAACACCGTGAAGTTGGATAGCGAAAGGCCATCGTGCTCAGCGTCGAGCAAATGACCCATCGCGCCATCCACCGTGTACTGTTTGATGGCGTCTCGGATCGTTTCGTCCTGGATCGTCGTGGAGAACTCGGAGAGGGTTCGACCACCGCTTTCGTGCATGTTGACGATCGCATTTCCGATCTCGTTGCGCTGCGCTGGCGTCGTGTTGACCCCGTTGAGCGCAAGGATGGTATCGATCCAATCCATGGCCCACGCGCGATCACCCTTGGTTTCGAGGAATGCGAGAGGGCAAAACGCCAAGGTTTCGTCATCGCCGGCAACGGTGAAATGCGTGCCGCCAACCGCCTTCGCGAGCGGATAAAGCGACATGCCCTTATCGAACGCAAAGATGGACATGCCGGGATAGCGGCGAAGCTGCGCCGCGATCAGGCCGAGCGCGGTGGACTTACCCGCGCCCGTTGGACCGAACATGAAGGTATGCCCCACGTCGCGGACGTGGAGGTTCAGACGGAACGGTGTGGAGCCGTTCGTGACACCCTGCATCAAGGCCGGTGACTGCGGCGGGTACATTGGGCACGGTGCGTAATTCAGGCCGGTCCAGATCGAGCTTGTCGGAAGCAGATCGGCGAGGTTCATCGTATTGATGATCGGACGGCGCACATTCTCGACACCGTGACCCGGCAAGCTGCCAAGGAAGGCATCGAGATTGTTGATCGTCTCGATACGCGCGCCGAAGCCCAGCGCCGTGATCGCCTTTTCGAGCTTGCGAGCCGACAACTCGACCTTCTCGCGATCATCGTCCATCAGCACGACGACGCCGGTATAATAGCCCTGAGCAACATAGCCGCTGTTGACCTCAGCGAGCGCCGCGTCCGCGTCCGCGACCATCGAAAGCGCGTCCTGATCGATCTTTCCGCTATTGGTCTGGAATATCTGATCGAAGAATCCGCGAACCTTCTGCCGCCATTTCTTCCGGAATTTTTCGAGGTGCGCGATGGCCTCGTGCGTGTCCATAAAGATGAACCGCGTTGACCAGCGATACTCCGTAGGAAGCTCAGAGAGCGCCGAGAGGATGCCGGGCGAGCTTTCCTGTGGGAAGCCTTCGATCGCGACGGTCTGGACGAATTTGCGGCCGATCTTGGGGACCACGCCTGTCCACATTTCCTGCCCGCCCAAGATGCAATCGAGGTACATCGGATTAGAGGGGAGGATCACGGGTTGATTGATCCCGGTGATGCAGAATTGCAGCCAGCGCAGCAGATCGTCATGCGTGACGACTGTGCCGTCCTCGTTCTGCACCTTGTGACCGCGAAGCCGCGTCAGCTTCAACGCAGTGCTTAGCCGGCTTTCAAAGGTGACGACTTCGCGGTTGAACCGTTCGAGCAGATCGTTCGTGCGCGCCTTGCTATCGGGCCGCTCCCGATCGTCATCGAACATCAACTCTACGAATTTCTGTTCCGCCAGCATTGGCGGGAAATAGGTGGCGGTGATGACGAAGTAGCCTTCGTACATCGTCCCCATACCTTCAAACAGGCGTCGGCGTTCTTCATCGATCATTTCCGTAATCGGATCGGGGAAGTGCGACAGGCCACGTTCGGAGTAGTTCGGAGCAGGCCGGCGCGGGGCATCGACGTGGATCATCCAGCCATTGCCAAGGCCAGCCAATGCCTGATTGATGCGGAACGACACCATTTCGCGCTGTTGATCGGTGCTACTGGCGTTGTCGTCTCCGGCGTACAGCCATGAAGCCATGAAAGAGCCGTTTTTGCCGACGATCACGCCGTCATCGACCATTGCTGCATAGTTTAGGAGATCGGAAAGACCTTCATCCTTCGAGCGGTACCGGTCCAATTTCCGTTTGTTGAAGTTTGAAACCACCGCGGCAAAGAGCGCGACCAGCAGTATCGCCCCCAAAATTGCGATTGTGATCGCCAGTGTCTGGATCATTTCTTCTTCCCCGGTTGGCGATATCGCTTCCGCTGGCTGGTTTTATTGTTCCGGAATGGCGACGAGCGAGCGGCATAGTAGGATTTGTACCCACGATGCCGGAGATAGACGAAGCGCAGGAGAGGGTCGGATTTTGCCATCAAGCGCGCGGCCCAAATGCCGGCGAACCAGATGAAAAGCCCGGCGACCCACGCCTTAAATTCATTGAGCGCCGGAACGATCAGTGCGACCGACGCGAGCGCTGTGAGCATGACAATCTCGCGGTCTCCCCCGAGAAATAGGCTGCTACGGACGCCCGAGCGCCGGATCGGCACTGATCGTAGCGGCATGTCAGGCGACCCCTACAAGCTGGCCTACAGGGGCATTGAAGGCGATGGTTGCACCGCCGCCCGAGATCGATGCCAGCACCGAGTTAGCCGCAACGAGAAGCGCCACGACCATGACGAGGAGCATCAGCGAGCGAACGAACCCGTTCAGATCGCCACCCAGCACCAGAACAGCACCGGCAACGACGATGCCGACGAGAGCGAAGGTATAGCCCACGGTGCCGGTCATCGACGTGCGGACTTTGGTCAAGAAACTTTCATAAGGAAGGCCGCCAGTCGTGTCTGACGCCCAAGCATTGTGCGGCCAGAGCAACAGAACTGCTACCAGCAAGGCAGCGCCCATGTAGTAAAACATCTTTTGCCGGAGCAAAGGATCGTTCCAATAAGCAGTCATTTCCAACACTCCTTCACAGTGAACGAAGATTGTATTTGCCGTCCGCATAGCCGTTGACCTCGAGGATGCTTTCGATCCTTCGGCCTTCTGGCGTTCGAGCAATGTGGACGATCAGATGCACAGCGTCCCCGATCAGAGGTTCGATCGGCCTCGGGGAGTCAGGGTGCATACTGATTAGGAGCGCGAGGCGGCTAAGGCCGGAGGTCGCGTTATTCGAGTGAAGCGTTGCCGCACCGCCTTCATGGCCGGTGTTCCACGCCATCAGAAGATCAAGGGCTTCCGGCCCACGGACTTCGCCGACCAAGATCCGATCGGGCCGCATCCGCAGCGTTGTTTTGAGAAGCGCCGTCATCGAGACATTTGGCGAGGTGTGATACTGGACGTAGTTTTCAGCCGCGCACTGAATTTCGCCCGTATCTTCGATAATAACCAGTCGTTCGGTTGGGTCCGTTTCGACCATCCCGTTGATTATGGCGTTCACGAGGGTGGTTTTGCCCGAGCCGGTTCCGCCGATCACAAGGATATTGCGATGGGTGTCGATGCCCTCCTGGATCAGCCGGCATTGCTCAGCGGTCATGATCCCGGCCGTGACGTAATCGGCTAGGGTGAAGATCGCGACGGCCCGCTTACGGATCGCAAAAGTAGGGTTTGGAACGACGGGAGGCATCTGCCCGGCGAAGCGAGAGCCGTCGATCGGGAACTCACCCTCTAGGGTAGGTGTGTTCCGGGTGACTTCTTTGCCGTGATAGCCAGCGACCAGTTTTACGATCGCTTCGGCTTTTGCGGGACTAACAGTCCCGATGCATTCCATCTTCTCGCCAAGCCGTTCTAGCCAGAGCTTGCCATCGGCGTTCAAGATCAGTTCGACCGTCTTGGGATCAGCAAGGGCGTCCAACATCAGCGCGCCCATGTTGCGGCGCAGGCTTTCCTTAGCCCGCGCCTTGATCGTCGCCATATCGGCGGTGACGGTAGTATCGGCATCGACCGTCATCGTTATTCCCCGTAACGCAGCTTATCACTACTTTACAAAGGATATACCGGATGCACGGGGTGGAGCAACCGACAAACGAGTCGGTTCGAGAATTGTTCTCACGCGATGCCGGACTGCAACAAACGCGTGTTAGTCTTTGATTTTAAACCGATCGTGTGCGGATTTATGCCACTTGGCTATCTGAAAGGCTTGATGGTCCGACACAATCGCCGATACGCGCCGGAAGCCGGGCGGCAGACCAAGCTTGGCATCATCCTTCAAAAGAGTGTCTGCCAGGCTGGCGTCCCATCCATCTGTGCCTACCGGTGGAACAGTAAGCAGTGTCACAAGAGGGACTTCTAATGCATCTGCAATCGCGGCCATTGTCTCTAACGACGGATTTCCTTTAGCGTTCGTCACGTCGGATATGTACGATATCGACACATTGGCCTTAGCGGCCAAATCGGCCTTTCGCATTCCACGCATGGCAAGGTGTCGCATGATGTTGATGCAGAGAATTTTCTTATGCACCACCTCGAAACCCCTCCCCCTTTGTGCCAAAAATTTTAGCGGCTAAAATTTCTGATGGCGTTCCTCGACTCTGTTTTCTGTTTAACCCGAACGTACGGCCTATCATGAGCGTCTAACATATCCAATTAAAGTGGGTGTTCGATGATAATATGGCGCTAGAGATTTCACGCGCCATAGGAGGTTTGCACTAAGCCTACCTACTCGATGAATATGCGATTGACCAATTACGCCCGTCTCGAACCTAAATTAGATTGTCCCGCGCCGAGACCGATTTTGCGCCGATAAGGTAGGCTTCGTCCCGAACAGAGTTTGATTGAGCGAACCCGCGTAAGATAACAATCAAACCACTGCGGTGTTAGCGTGCGGAAGTTCTATTACCGGCGCACTCGATAGCTCCCTGCATTTTTACGGGGCTGACGTTTTTATTCGGCATCGAGTCGTTGTCGTTAGCTCGCAAAGATCTTCAATTGGCATGAACGTGGGTGCTGTTGGCCAAGGTTCTATCATAAGAGCCGGGAATGTATTTCGATCAATACTTGCGACGACTTGGAGAAAAATTCAACACTGAATTGCCAAACGGTTCAGTGTTCCTTACAACCGCGAATCATGGCGAAATTGTCTCCATCAAAATCCGTCGCGGGCAGCACGCTTTCCATGAGGAAGCGCGCCCAGCGTCAGGACGCGGAAGGATACAAGCGCCTAACGATTGCCCTCTCTTCGCGCGCTGTTGAGGTCGTGGAAGGGGTCAAAAGCAAGCACGGTCTTAGCTCGCGAGAGGCCGCGCTGAATGCGATCCTAGAACGGATCGGCGACGATATGATTCTACGACAGGAGTTTCTGGCCGTGAGCACATAAACGAATGCCCGGCACGAGGCCGGGCACCCTGAAATTGTTATGTGGCAGCGTCGCCAAACGCTGACAGGTCAGTTCAACAACCTCCACATAGCTGTTTCTGAGCTTCGGTTCAAGGGAGCGCGCTTCGCGCCACGCATAAGTTTTGCCTGCTGAACGGCCCTTTCGCACCAGAAGGGGACGAATAATGCTGACACTTACGCATACGACTTTGCCATCGATCGGCGATCTTGCCGCCCAGCTACTCGGCCGGGCGCGTGGCGACGTGCGCCAACGAGGCGGGCTGCACGTCACCAAGCAGCCGGTTCACGGGGGGAGCAAGGAGGCTGGCAGTTACCACGAGGAGGCTTTTTTCGGGAAACTGGACGACACCATGCGGCGGGCTTGTCGCCGGGCTGTGAAAGAAGCTTTTGAGAAGGGTCGTAAGGCGCTTGTCGAAGCACGCCGCTTGCGTCGCGAGCTTACGCGGCTTGAGGCATTGTGCGCCCGCATCACCGCTGGCACGATCCGGGTCTATGAAGCCCTGCTACGCATGGAAAAGCGATTTAGGGGGCGTGTTTTCCCGTCCTACGAATTGATTGCGGAATGGGCTGTAGTGTCTCGCTCGACTGTTCACCGGGCGCTTGAGGCGCTTGAGGAGATCGGCTTGCTCGCGCGGCTTCGCCGTTACGTCCAGACCAAAGACAAAAAGGTTGGCGCGCGGTCGGAGCAAACCTCCAACGCGTACCGCTTGGAGTTGCCTGCAATCCTGCGTGATTTGATCGAGCGACGGTTCCGCCCTGCCCCCATGGCCCAGGACGAAGCCCAGCGGCATCACGAGCGACTAGCAGACCACGCCGACATGCTTAGCAAGCTGTCCAAGGCGGACTACCTCAGGGCAACCCACTCAGATCCAGAGACAGCACGGGTGCTGATCCGCCTTTTGGAAGGCATCGAAAAGCGCGACGGTCTTGTTGCGTAGCCGTGAGTGTCATGACGAAACTGAAACTCCCCGGAAGTTTATTATCTTAGTGTGATGTGGAATTGCCCTAGTCGGGCAACACGCTTCGAAGATGATTAAACGCCATAGGAAGGTCGGAGCTTAGCTCTCCTGTTCAGTCGGTATCGCTCGCGGTTCCGGTGCTGATCACCTTTGCCGATCGACTGCAGCATAGACGCCAACGACTATGTTGCCGGCGAGCAACAATTTTAGCCGCTAAAATAAATACCCCCGAATCTGATCTATTTCCGATTGTAAGGAAGCGAAAAAGTAACGATTGCGCCTCCAAAGCTTGACAAACACTTGACAAAACCCGCCGCGCATCCGATATATCCGCTGTGGCCGGGCGCTTATGCCATGGTCCGAACCGGAGTTTTCCGATGAAACTGCCTTCTAAGATCGTGGCTACCGTTGTTCCCGAGGGTGAGCGTTTGTCCGTCCTCCCCGATATTTTTGGGTTCGCCCAGATGCTCCGCGCCGAGGCGCTGGCCTATGGCTGGATGAGCAAGCTATCGATCGACTATACCGGCGGGTACTGGCACTATTACAAGCTGGATAACGGCGGGTTCTACATGGCCCCCGACATAGATACGCCCATGCGGATTTCGTGTGACGGCAACGGTTGGGAGGCTATCGTTAGCGCCGACGTCGCGGGGATGATCGCTACCCTCTTTATGATCGGTCAACTTTGCCACGAGCTTCAAACCGAAGCGATGGCTGAGGCATATCATGCGCTCCTCGATTTCGGGACCGAGCACGCCGAACAGGCCGCAATCCTGAATCTCGTTGACTGATAGACCGGGCCGGGGCGCTGTCCCCGGCCTCACCGGATGAGGAGGCCCATATGGCCCGCCGCGCTGTCCGCGATCCGCGACACATTCATACGCCAAAGATCATCGGCTACCAGCCCGACCTATTTGCCGGGCCAACCGTGGCCCATGAGGTTCCGCGCCGGCCGATAGGCCGCGATGCGTTCCGCCAGCTTCTCGTTTGGGCTCGTACCGACACCCTTGGCGATCGGGAGGATTGAGTCATGACGGCCATTGATTGTCGCAGCCAGGGCGACCGTATTTCGTCGGAGGAATTGGAGGAGCTGCTGGCGATCGTTCGCGCTCCCCCGGCCGAGCCGGTGCTAACTGAGGACGGGCGTTGGCGTAAAGAGTACCGCGAGGCGCAGGCCCGCACGCGGATCGCGGGCGTGCAGCACGACCTTTTCGGAGGGCCGGCCAAGACTCATTATCACCGGCATCACCAGCAGGCAGAGTTTCAGCGTCCCGCGATCGAGAAGATCTACGCGAAGATGAAGCGGATCGCTGGCAATGCGACTGCGACGTTCGGACCAGAGCGCGCCGATCGGCCGACATACCTCTTTCCCGAGGAGCGCGAGGCAGTCATCCGCGGCGCTGCCAACTGGCTCCGTCTAGGCCAGCGCGTTCAGATCGATGACGGCCCCGGCGCCGTCGATCCTGCCTATGGAGGCTATCGCTGGATTGGTCGCGAAGGCGTCGTCTACCGGCTTTGCAGTCCCGTCTTTGCCGAGCGCGTCTATGTCTTCCTTGATCCCGTGGGCGGGGAGCGTGCAGAAAAGGTCGCGTTCGTAGAGTTACGGGACTTGGAGCCGATCGCAAAATGACCCGGCCTGTTCATCTTGTCGCGTGCGTCGGGCAAAAGCTCCCTCACGGGGCACGCGCGGGCCACCTGTATCAATCCGATTGGTTCAGGAAAGCACGGACCTATGCGATGATGCAGGGCGGACGTTGGTTCATCCTGTCCGCACTGCATGGCCTCGTGTCCCCTGCCCGCGTCATCGAGCCCTACAACGTCACCCTTAGCGATATGGGAGCCGCAGAGCGTCGGGCGTGGGGTGAGCGCGTCAGCGCGCAGCTTGCCGATCATATCGGCCCGCGTACCCCTGTCGTCATCCTAGCCGGCCGACTGTATCGAGATCCGCTGACAGTTTGGGCTGGATCGCGATCGATCGTGCCGATGGAGGGCATGGGGATCGGACAGCAAAAGGCTTGGCTTGCACGCCAGATCAGTGAGGCACGCGAGCGCGAGGCGAACGCCGCTCAACTCGACCTGTTTCATGACAGTCCATGGACGAATGCCTGACAGGAGGACCGATGCAAAAGACCCGCAACATAGAGCCCCGTTTGCGACGGGCGCGCTTACTGGCAGCAAGACAGCATCCCTTTTGGGCGATACCACGTAGGGCTATCCTTGCCGGGCATTACGATGCCGGGACAAAGGTTCGGGACCATCTAACCGAGCACGACGCCCGCCTTTGGGCGGTCGCACGCGGTTATAGCGAGGATGAAACGCCATGAGTGAGCAGCGTGACGATCGATAGTATCCGCCCCGAATGCCTGCGCCCAGCCGATGACGGTTGGGAGCCGCCTACGGCAGATGAGGTAAGAGCTATCATCAGTGCGACCGGCTTGAGCGGCAGCGGCGTGGCGCGGTTCCTTGGCATCAGCAGCAAGGGTTCTAGGGTCATACGCAGATGGGCCGGAGGCGAGGATCAGATACCCTATTCGGCATGGGCTTTGCTATGCGACAGGGCCGGCTATCATCGAATTTGGGACAGCCAAAAAGAGCAGAATTTTAGCGGCTAAAATTGTGCTATCGCCCTTGACGGGGCTTGACAGTAAGCACCATACAAACGATATATCAGTTGTGGCCGGGCACTTTGCCAAGGTCCGAACCGGAGATTTCCGATGGGTGACGTACTAAGATTCCCGATCACGCCGCGCCAGCCAGCCATTGTGCGCCAGCCTGTTCGTGTTGCAATCGCAGACCCCCCAGCCCCGACGTGGAGCCCGATAGTGGACACAATCATCGCTATCGTTTGGGGTATCACCGCCCTTAGCTGGATCGTCTTACGGTTCATCATCCCAGTCGTCGTGTTCTGGCAGTTCCTTCGCATGATTTGGTTTTGGGATACCCCCAGCGTTCATGCCGGCTGGCAGTTTCTGGCCTACTTCGCCGGCTACACCGCCCTTTACTATTTCGTGGCGGTCTACCGACCCAAGTCGATGCGCGACGATGCCAACCGTGGAGGCCGAAATGTCCGCAAATAAGCTACTTACCAGCGATCAGTTCGAGCGCGCCGTCGCGGGCCTCACGATCGCCGATCGTCCGGTTGCCATGGCGCGGAAGGTGCTCGTTGAAGGTATGAGCCAAGCCGATTGTGCCCGCGCTCTTGGCGTGTCGCGCAATGCCGTGTCGCTGGCGGTTAATCGCGTTCGTGACGCCCATGACGAGGTTCCTGCAGGCTTCGAGCGGGTGACGGCCATCCTTCCGCTGCATCAGGCGTCCGTGGTCAAAAGCTGGACCGAACAGAGCAGCCTCAAATGGAAGGTCGCATGATGAAAACGCTTGTGATCGCAAACCAAAAGGGCGGCGTCGGTAAGACCTCTACCCTAGTCCATCTGGCGTACTATTTCGCCGATCAGGGCCTAAAGACCGCCGTCATCGACTTGGATACGCAGGCCAACGCCAGCTTCACCCTTGGCGCGTTCAAATCCGGCACCGTTGCCAGCAGCTTGTTCAAGAACATGGCACGGTTTGACCTGGCACCCATCGACAACATGGCTGTGATCGAGGCTGACCCCCCGCTTGCCAACCTTGAGAAGATGAAGTTGGAGGATGCCGCGCCGGCCTTCCGTGCCAGCATCGGCCGTATCGAGGCGAACGGTTTTGACGTGTGCCTGATCGACACGGCCCCGTCCCTTGGTATCGCTATGGTATCGGCTTTGTTGGCGGCCGATTACGTCGCATCGCCGATCGAGCTTGAGGTTTACGCCTTGCAGGGCGTGAAAAAGATGAACGCAACAATCGCTGGCATTAAGCAGCAGGCCAATCCTAAGCTCGAATTCCTTGGCATGATTCCGAGCAAGGTGGACGGTCGCAATCCGCGCCACACGCTCCACCTTGCCGAGCTTACCGCTGCCTTCCCTACCTTGATTATGCCCACGCCGATCGGCAACCGGAGCAGCATCGCAGACGCGCTCGCGTCGCATTGCCCGGTTTGGGAAATCCGCAAAACTTCCGCCCGTGTGGCGGCTAAGGAAATGCTCGCGATGGCGAAGCATATCCATGACAAGATGGAGATCGCATGATGGCCGACCAGACCGACGACCAGAAGCCGGCAGCTAAGCCCGCCAAGCCTGCCCGCAGGAAGCCCGTAGACGCACAGCAGGGCTCGGGGCTTGGCATCGCAGGGTTGGGCGACCTGTCGGGCCTCCTAAGCGATCCTACGCCTTCCAGCGACAACGGGGCGCCCGTTTCCGGCAAAGCGGCCGAGCTTCCTATGGATTTGATCGAGGAAGATCCGCATCAGCCCCGCACGCATTTCGATCAGGCATCGCTTGAGGAAATGGCCGGCACGATCGCGCTTCGCGGCGTGAAGACGCCGATATCGGTTCGCCCGCATCCGGATCACGATGGCCGGTTCATCATCAACCACGGCGCACGCCGGTTCAGGGCTTCCGGCATTGCCGGCAAAACGATGATCCCCGCGTTCGTGGACGGCGATTACACCGAGTCCGATCAGGTCATTGAGAACCTGCAGCGCGACGCGCTGACAGCTCGCGAGATCGCAGAGTACATCGGCCGCGAACTGGCGAAGAAGGTCAAGAAAGGCGACATCGCCAAGCAGATCGGCAAGTCCAATGCCTACGTCACCCAGCACGCCGCATTGCTGGATTTGCCCGACCCGATCGCCGAGATTTTCCAGTCGGAGCGTTGCCGCGACGTAACGCTGATTAACGAACTGGTCGGGCTCTACAAAAAGCATCCCGATGGCGTCACCGATTGGCTTGCCGACGAGGAGCAGGAGATCACGCGCGGGACTGTCCGTTTGCTCAAAGAGTTTCTGACCTCCGGCGGTATCGACGACAACGAAGGCGGCAGCGGCGAAGGGGAGGGCGATCAAGATCCGGAGCCGCCCGTGACAAAGGAGAAGGAGGAAAAGGAGGCCGACCCCGACAAGCTGAAAAAGGCGATCGTCATCGTTCAGCATACCGGACGGCCCGGCCGCCTGTTGCTCAATCGCCGGCCATCGAACGAAGGAGCGTCGTGGTTGAAGTACGATGACGACGGTAGCGAGTTCGAGGCCGATCTAACCGACGTGCGATTGGTGTCTGTAATCGAGGGTTGAGCCCGCGCTCCTTATTGGCGTTCAACAGAGGCCCTGCGAAAGCGGGGCCTTTTCCTTTTGTACCAACGGATATAGTCTTGGCAGGAATTTTAGCGGCTAAAATTGGAGGGTCTAATGCCCGCAGCATTTTCGTCCGACAGTCTCAAAATTCCGACTGTTGCGGACGGTAGCGGCGATCCGCAAGCGGATGCCGATCGTCTGCTAGATCAGGCCCACCAGATCGAAATTCAGGAATCCGCCGCCCCGTTTATCGCCACGACCGCCGAGGCTTACAACGCGGCCCTCGCCGAAATTGTCGAGGAGAAGCAGGATCAGGCGAACCAGATCGAAGACCGGTTAGAGAACATGGTCGAGACGCAAGGTGCGCGGTTGCAGCAGATCCAGTCGCAAGCGCCCGGTATGCTCGCAATGCCGGGCGTAAAGGCCCGTTATCAGGCTCAGGTCGCGCAGGCACAGGCCACCATGCAACGGCTACAGAGCCGGCTCGAAATGGTCCGAGAGATCAGGGACGGCATCCATGTCCAAGGGACGCGGATCGAGAACATGGCGGCGCTCAAGCTCGAACATCGAGAGCCCCAACTGTCCGACGATTTTACGCAGATGCAGGAAGCGCGCCGGCTTCACGAATTGCATACCCGCGCCGAGCGGGAGAAGAAGGATCGGACGGAGCATCAAGGCTTGTCCCATAGTGGGGGGCTGACACAGCGTAAGAGCACGACCGGCGATCGGGATGCCGGCCGAGCTTAGCAGAAACGGCCCTCAGTGAATGAGGGCCGCAACTAGTACGATCACTGCGGCAACGATTGTCAGCGTCGAGGCCAACAGGTTCCGATTGGCAATTTTAACACCGTCCGCGAGCGGTTTCCCAAGGCCCTTGCTAACCTCCGTGGCGACCTCCTGGACGAGTTTCTTGGCACCTTCGGCCATGCGTGCCTTCATCGATGCTTCCGCCGCTTCTAGGGCCGCGTTGAGGATCGATTCCGCTTTGGCGTTTATGTCGGTCCCCCAGCGATCCGACATTTCCTCAAGCTCGGATTTGAAGGCTTGGAGTTGGGTTTGTTGAGCGTCGGCGCTTTCGCCCAGCAGCATCGTATTTATGGTTTGCAGAATGAGAAGCGGATCGTCCGGTGACAAGGCAACCCCGTGTTTGGTCGCAATCTCAGCGATCAGCGCGCGGATCTTTTCATGCTCAGCCATCAGATGATCGCCGCTTTCGAGAGTTCGCCGAAGATAGAATCTCGCATCCGGCCGAGCCGATGACGCTGCATCAGAGGTAGCGTCGGATTTTCGATCGCTTCCGCGAAGGTCTTACGGTCGGCGAGCATGTCGCGCATATCAGCGCCAAACGTCTCGCGCTTGAGATCCGGGAGGGTAACGATCGCCGCAACGCGATCCTTGTTGTCACGGTAGACCTTCATTTGCTCAAACCCTTTGCCCTCGTGTTCAATCGGGCCGTGGTAGGGATTGAGCCATGCGACGATCGCGGCCGGAGCGGGGAAGGCATCCGTGATCGAGGCAAAGCCGGCAATGGTATCGGTCATCGATTGCCCGCCCACGACGAGCGTATGCAAGACGAGTTGGTGGTTGAGGCTCGCGATCACTTCTGCCGCATCGCTATCGAACATGTAGGCAGAGAGCGGCTGATAGGTGCTCGCTCCGCTATCGATAACAACGTCGTCCTTTGTTCCGGCGACTAGTTCCATCATCGCATCGAAGTTGCGCGGGTTGATATCCCCGTTTTCGAGCAATGCGATCTTCTTGACGTTGAACGCCTTGAAGCCGGCGAACGTGGCGTTGGTAGGATCGGTGTCGATGCACAGGGGCGTCTCACCACGCGAGATCAGGAATTGCGCGAGCATCGAGGCGGCGAGCGACTTGCCGACGCCACCTTTGCCTTGGAGAACGATATGGACGTTGCTCACAGGTAATCCTTCATGTCGGGCGATTCCGGGTGATGGAACCGCTTAGGGCGAGGGCGCGGCTCCGGCGCTGGTGCGTCATCTGCCGCGGTCGGTTGAACCGGAGGTGGAGGAGAAGCAGCTGGGGGAGGCGCTTGAACCGGATCGGCAATCGAGACGGCCAAAGCGGGCTTCCGGATCAGGTCGCGAACATACTTGGCGAACCAGACGTAGCTGAAATCGATGCGGCCCTCCTCGACCAGCGCCTCCCATATCTGACTGACCGGCCAGCCATCATCCAAAGCCGCTTGAACATCAGGTTTTGCAGAGAGGAACGCAGCCCGGTTGCGTCCACCAGCAGCGGCCTTTGATCGGGCCGCACGATCCCGCAGGCGTTCCACGAACGGCTTGGGGGGTGTGTCTGTCATTCAATGCGTGCCTTTAGTCCTCAGTTTAGAAACTGTTTAGAATCCGGATAGAAACCCGACGCCATCAGAGCAGAAGCGTTTAGGAAGCTGGAAAATCGCACAGAAGGGGATGGATTGCCACCCTGAACAACGGATAAAGTCGTTGTAAACGCGCTCTACACGGATCATATCTGGCGTCTAAACGTCGAAGACAGGGCAGGATAGGTGAAGTTAGCTAACCCGCGAGCGGGCCATCTAACTTCACATCACCTTATTCGCAGCGGGGCTGCTCAACGGTGATCCTGCTCTACGAGGTCGAACGGCTACCGCCGTTGAGGAGAACGCCATGGTTCAACGCGACGAAAAAGAGGGCGAGGCAGGCGGGGAAACCCGCCGTCGCAGCCGTCATCTTCGCGTCCCCGTGACGGAGGAGGAGGGGCAGCAGATTGAAGAATTGGCACAGCAAACGGGTTTGTCGATCGCGGCCTATCTACGCCTTGTAGGGCTAGGTCATCAGCCCCGCAGCGCGATCGATAGTCAGCAGGCGCGCGAGCTTGTCCGTGTGAATGGAGATCTAGGCCGGCTTGGAGGTCTGTTGAAGCTTTGGCTAACCGACGACGCCAAGCTGGACGAGTTCAAGCCGGAGCGGATGACGCGGATCATCCGGGGCGTCCTGGAGAAGATCGAGGCCAATCAGGAGGAGCTTCGGGCGGTCGTCAAAACCGTGCTTCGCGCCAAATGAAAATTTTAGCCGCTAAAATTTTGGGTCTGTGTCGATGATCGCGAAGCACGTCCCGATGAAGGTTACGCGCAAAAGCGATTTTGGCGGATTGGTTCGCTACATCACTAGCGCGCAGGGGCGTGACGAGCGTGTTGGCACCGTCACCGTGACGAATTGCGGATCGGACGACCCGCTAGATGCCGCCGATGACGTAATGCTGGTGCAGCAGGGGAACACGCGGTCCAATGCGGACAAGACCTATCACCTGATTATCTCATTCCGGCCGGGGGAAGCTCCTTCCCCGGAAGCCTTGCGACAGATCGAGGAGCGAATTTGCGCCGGGCTTGGGTACGGCGAACATCAGCGTATCAGCGCCGCCCATCACGACACCGACAATGTCCACCTTCATATCGCGATCAACAAGGTTCACCCGCAGCGCAACACCGTCCACGCGCCGTTGCGTGATTATCGAACGCTTGCCGAGCTATGCGACAAGCTCGAAATTGAGTTCAGCCTTGAGCGCGACAACCATCAGGCCCAGAAGCGGGGAGGGGAAGGTCGCGCGGCCGATATGGAGCAGGCCGGCGGTATCGAGAGTCTGATCGGTTGGGTGCAGCGGAATTGCGCCGACGAGATCAAGGCGGCGGATAGCTGGCAGGCATTGCACGCCACGATGGCAGCCAACGGGTTGACCATGCACCCGCAAGGCAATGGCCTTGTCGTCACGGCTGAAAGCGGAACGTCCATTAAGGCCAGTTCGATAGCACGCGACCTGTCCAAAAAGGCGCTTGAGGATCGTCTAGGACCATTTGTGGCGGCCGATGGCTTGAGGGTCCAGCCAGTCGCCAAGCGCGCATATGAGCCCCGTCCTATGGCTTCCCGCGTCAACACCGCCGAGTTGTTTGCCCGGTATCAGGACCAGCAAAAGAACCGCAGCGCCGCACGAAGCGTTGACCTCGCAGCAGCAGCAGCCAAACGCGCCGCAGGCGTGGAGGCCGTTAAGCGGGCGGGCCGGCTCCGCAGGGCGACAATCAAGGTAACGGGCGGCAGCGGCATGGTCCGCAAGGTGAATTATGCGCTGGCGTCACGCGCCACCAAACAGGCGCTCGACAAGATCACCGCCGCCTATGCTCGCGAGCGGGAGCGCATCAATCAGCGTAATAGCCGGAAGGGCTGGCATGACTGGTTGCAGGAGCAAGCGAAGACCGGGAATGCAGAAGCGTTAGCGGCGCTCCGTGCCCGTGAGGGCAACCGACACAAAGCCGGCAATGCGGTGAAGGCGACCCCGGCGACCGTGCCGGCCACCGCGAGTGTTACGAAGCCCGATCACATCACGAAGCGCGGAACGATAATTTACAGCACCCCCGGAGCCGCCATCCGTGACGATGGCGATCGGCTCCACGTTTCGCGGGGCGCAGAGATCGAGGGCATCACAGCAGCGCTCAGGATCGCCCGCGATCGATACGGCGAGGAGCTTTCGATCACAGGAACGGCCGAGTTCAAGGAGCGTGTCGCACAGGCCGCGGCCAAAGCGGCGTTGCCAGTCCGATTTGAAGATCCCGAGCTTGAGCGCAAGCGACAGGCGCTTGTGACCAATCAACAACAGCAGGAGGCCACCGATGGTAGAGAAGACCTTGGAGGAGGAGATCGAGGAGGCGATGCGCGCCGTGGACGGGAGCGGGCCACCGGAGCCCCCGGCCAGCCCGATACCGGCTCAGTCAACGTCGGCAGAGCCCCGGCGAGCGGCACAGGAAGCCGAGGAGCCGGCGCTGGCACAGGACAGCCAGGTATCGCCCGAGGCGGTGACGGACGGGCCGTATTTGACGGAAGAGGCGGACCAGCGCGTCCCCGCAGAGCCGGAGGAACCCGAGGGCGTACAGGCGGGAAGCCGAACCTTAGCCGGATTGGACGAAACCCGCCTCCCCAAGCCAGAAATCGCGTGCGGCACCTGTCCGAACTCAGTGTGGTTCGCGACGCCGAACGATCTTCACTGTTATTGCCGCGTAATGTTCGTCCATACATGGACGGCCAAGAAGCCGGGCGAGATCGTCTCTTGCGATGGGATGTTTCTCGGACAGGATTGACGCCGATCCAGATCGGCGCGGCTGATAAATACATCGCCGAGCGCGAGGCGAAACGGCAAATAGGAATGGATATACCGAAACACCGGCCTTTCGAGGCGGGCGAGGATTCGCTATCCTACGCCGGTACGAGGGAGATTGAGGGCACGAAATTAGCCCTGTTGAAACGCGGCAACGAAATCATGGTGCTGCCGATCGACGCTACCAGTGCGGCAAGAGCCGCCCGGCTGGCGATCGGAGATCGCATCGAGATCGGAACCGATGGCACCGTGAAAAGCAGAGGACGCAGCCGATGAACGATCCAGACCAGCCGGTAAACTCAATCTCCGCACCCACGAGCAGCGGCAAGGGAACGGGACTCATCATCCCCGATCTACTGCGATTAGAAACGGGGATTGTCGTCTTGGATCTTCGGGCGGACCTATCTCGGTTCTACCAGCCCGGCGGTGACGCATGAAAAAGCGTAACAACAATGTTGGCCCACAGGTTCGCAACCGGGGCAGGACAACAGGGCAGGGTGCGACAAAGGCTTTGCTCGCAGCGTTGATGCTGTTCTTTTTTGCAGCCGGTTTCGTCGGCGCGACGCAGACCTTCGCACATTTGATGGCGTATCAGGCGACCTTGGGGCCGAACTGGAATCACGTCTACGCGCCATGGCGGATCGTGCAGTGGTTCACGCACTGGCAGAAGGTGCCGAGCCTCGCGCCGTATTTCACGAAATCGATGGGCGTCGGAATGCTGATCGCCGGGGGCGGCATCCTTGTCACAGCCATCGTGAAGATCGCGAAGTCGAAGAAGGGCAAGGGCAACGAGTTCCTGCACGGCTCCGCACGATGGGCTGATATCAACGACATTCGCGCCGCCAGCCTGATCGAGAATGATGGTGTCTATGTTGGCGCGTTCGAGGAGAAGAACGGCAAGGTTACGTATCTCCGTCACGCCGGCCCCGAGCACGTTCTAACCTATGCACCGACGCGATCCGGTAAGGGCGTTGGGCTGGTCATCCCGACGCTGCTTTCGTGGATGCACAGCGCCGTAATTGCCGATTTGAAGGGCGAGCTTTGGGCGTTGACCGCCGGCTGGCGGAAGAATCACGCGGGCCAGATCGTCATGCGGTTCGAGCCGGCATCGTCACGCGGCAGCGTCAGGTGGAACCCGCTGGACGAGATCCGCATCGGCACCGACAATGAGGTTGCAGACGTTCAGAACCTCGCAACGCTGATCGTTGATCCGGACGGTAAGGGGCTAGAAAGCCACTGGCAGAAAACGTCGCAGGCGTTGTTCGTGGGCGTCATATTGCACGCCATCTACAAGGCCAAGAATGGCGGCCCGGCCGCGACCATGAGCGCGGTCGATGGACTTCTGACCGATCCCGCCCGGCCGATTAAGGGCCTGTGGGAAGAAATGATGAGCTACGGTCATCTTCCCGGCGGGAAGAACCATACCGTTGTAGGGCGCGCGGCGCGCGACATGATGGATCGGCCGGAGGAAGAAGCCGGCTCCGTCCTTTCGACCGCCAAAAGCTATATCGAGCTTTACCGAGATCCCGTCGTCGCGGCGAACACGTCAACGTCCGACTTTTCCATTCGGGATTTGATGAACCATGACACGCCGGTAAGTCTCTACATCATCACCCAGCCGACCGATAAGGACCGTCTGAGGCCGCTTGTGCGGATCATGTTGAACATGATGGTTCGTATCCTCGCACCCAAGCAGGAGTTCGAGAACGGGCGCGCAAAGGCCAGCTACAAACACCGGATGCTGTTCATGATCGACGAGTTTCCCAGCTTGGGGAAACTGGAAATCATTCAGGGCAGCTTGGCGTTCGCAGCCGGTTACGGGCTCAAATTCTATCTTATCTGTCAGGATATCAACCAGCTTCGCAGCCGGGAAACGGGCTACGGCCATGACGAACTAATCACGTCGAACTGCCATGTCCAAAACGCCTATCCGCCCAACCGGCTTGAGACGGCAGAGCATCTATCGAAGATGACCGGGCAAACGACGATCCTGAAAGAGCAGGTCACGACGAGCAAGAATGCAGGCGGCGGGCTGTTTTCCGGGTCAACGTCGAAGACGATACAGGAGACACAGCGCGCCCTGTTGACCGCGGACGAATGCCTACGGATGCCGGGGCCGAGGAAGAATGCGAGCGGCGATATCGAGGAAGCGGGTGACATGCTCCTCTACATCACCGGCTATCCGATGGTTTACGGCAAGCAACCGCTGTATTTCAAAGATCCGACGTTCCTCGCTCGCGCCCAGGTGGCGGCACCCGACAAGAGCGACATTATCCGGAAGGCAAAGCCCGGCAGCGTCACCGCCCGCAATGACGACGACGACGAGGCCGCAGCGCCGATCAGGGTGAAGCTATGAAAAGGTCGAGCTACGCGCAGATCAGTCGCAACGTGGCATTCGGCATCGTCGGCTTTGCCGTTATCGCCGGATTGGCGACCGCGGCCATGGGTTTGCGCGTCAACGTGACGCGCAGCATCCCGTTGGGTTTCTACCGGACCACCGGCAGCGAGATCCACAAAGGCGATTACGTCATGTTCTGCCCGCCCGAGCGCGAGGTATTCCGGCTCGCACTTGAGCGGCGCTACATCGAGCCCGGTAGTTGCCCCGGAGGCAGCTATCCGATGATGAAGCGAATTTTAGCGGCTAAAATGGATCGGGTGCAGATCAGCGCGGCCGGTGTCGTCATCAACGGCGTTCCAGTCCCCAACAGCAAACCCCGGATACAGGATAGCGCACGGCGACCGCTTCCCCGGTTCACCGGAAACGGCACCGTTGGAGACGGCAATGTCATCGTCATGGGTGAAGCGCCCGTGTCGTTCGATAGCCGATATTTCGGGCCGATCCCACGCAAGCAGATCAGCAGCGTCATCCGCCCCGTAGTGACTTGGTAGGAGCCGACCATGGCCGGAGAGATCGTAGTCATCGCGGAAAAGCCCGACCTTGCAAAAGCGATCGCCGAGGGCTTCGGAGGAGGTAGCCGGCAGGACGGCTACATCGATTGCGGCAAACATTACGTCACATGGGTATTCGGCCACATGCTTGAGCTTGAGGCTCCGGAAACACCGTGGAGCATGGCCGAGCTACCGATCAGTTTCATTCCGTGGAGCAAGAAACCCTCTCCCGACAAGATGAAGCAGCTTCGCATCATCCGCGACCTGTTGAAGCCAGCCAAGGGTATCATCCATGCGGGCGACCCCGATGACGAGGGCCAGCTACTCGTTGACGAGGTTATAGAATGGGCCGGCTCCCGGCTCCCCGTGCAGCGCGTCCTAATCAACGACTACAACCTGAAACTGGTACAGCGGGCGCTATCCACCATGCGCGACAACCGCGAGTTCGCAGGCATGTCCGCAGCCGCCGAAGCGCGGGGCGTGGGCGACCTACTCTATGGCGTCAACATGACCCGCGCGTACACGCTCGCAGCGCAGGCCAAGGGTTATCAGGGCGTGCTCAGTGTCGGGCGGGTGCAAACCCCGATCCTTGGCCTTGTCGTGCGTCGCGACCGCGAGTTCGCAGCTCATACGAAGGGCTATTACTACACCGTCACCGGCCAGTTTGAGATTAGCGGACAGGCTTTCCCGGCACGCTATCAAATAGTCGATGGCGATCCCGTCGATGATAAGGGCCGGCTGTCCGATCAGGCGCACGCCCGAGCTATCGCGGATGCCGTCGCCGGCAAGCCCGCGAGGATCGTCAGCATAGAGACGAACGCCAAAGAGGCATCGCCACCGCTCCCCTATAATCTGTTGAAGCTCCAAACCGATGCGTCGCGCAAGTTCAGGATGAGGCCCGATCAGGTGAAGGAGATCACGCAGACCCTTCGCGAAAAGTACCGGCTGATTACCTACAACCGGAGCGACAGCGAATATCTCAGTGACGAGCAACACGCGGACGCGGCTGGCGTACTCGCTGCGATCGGCGAGACGGCTCCCGTGCTGGCGGCTCCGGTCAAGCGGGCCGACCCAGCCATCAAAAGCCGGGCGTTCAACACCGCCAAGGTATCGGCCCACCATGCCATTATCCCGACCGAGGCAACGGCCGACCTGTCCAAGCTCAGCGAAGGCGAGCAGAAGATCTATCTGTTGATCGCCCGCGCCTATGTCGCGCAATTCTGGCCAACCCATCAATATGACCAGACCGATATCGTCCTGGAGGTTGAGGGCCGGCGCTTTGCCACACGGAGCAACATCACCACCCGGCCGGGCTGGACGATCCTTTATAAGAACGATGCCGGCAACGAAGACCTTGCCGATGACGACGAGGCATTGGCGCTCGACCTACGGACCATCGGCGCGGGCCAAAGTGGCACCTGTACCAGCGCCAGCGCTGACCAGCAGGAGACGAAGCCCAAGCCGCTCTACACCATGGCGACGCTGCTAATGGACCTCACCCGCGTTGCGAAATACGTCCGTGACGAGCGGCTGCGGAAACTCCTGATCGAAAAGGACAAGGACAAGGCCGGCGAGCATGGCGGGATCGGCACCCCCGCGACGCGGGACGGCATCATTGCCACCCTGTTCGATCGCGGGTTCCTGATCGAGAAGGGCAAGAACATCACCAGCACCCCGCAAGCGCGGGACTTTTACGACGCCCTCCCCGATCAAGCCAAATACCCCGACATGACTGCTATTTGGCATGAACAGCAGCGCGCGATTGCCGATGGTACGAAGGATGCGCGATCGTTCGTGCAGGCTCTTGCGGATTACGTCGCGCGCGAGGTTGCATCGGTCAAAGAGAACGGGCTGGCGATCAAGACCGATGCGCGGCCCTGTCCGCTATGCTCGAAACCGCTTCGTCGGATGAAGGGCACCAAGGGGCACTTTTGGTCCTGCACCAGCTATTCCGAGGGGTGTAAGTTCACCGCCGAAGACAAAGCCGGCAAGCCTGTGCTGATCAAGAAGGAGCTGGCGACCGTCTCGACCATGCACAAGTGCATGGCGTGTGGAGCCGGACTTATTCGCCGTCCTGCCGCCAAGAAGAAGAACGCTTTTTGGTGGAGTTGCAGCAAATACCCCGAGTGCAAACAGACCTATTTAGACACCAATGGGAAGCCTGATTACAGCAAAGGAAAAGCGTCATGACTGACCCGACACCGAACGCCGAAGGTGAAATCAAAAACGTCTATCCCAAAGATGATAAGGCGGGAGCACGCGAGCTTGTTGCTCAGGCCAAAGAAGCCGGCGTGACGTTCTCTCCCGACCCCGACAAGGCCACACGCTGGCAGCCGACGCCAGACGGTGACGTGGGATCATACACCGATGACGACGCGATCATTCGCCAAAAGCTGATCGATGCGGAGATCCCCGGAGCCAAGATCGAGTTCGATCCTGCCGAGGCCGATCGCGCCGGGGCGTTCGTGGAGGATGCTTTGAGCGAGGAAGATGCCCGCGCAGCCGAGGAGGGCCTTGAGCCACCAGCGCCGGCACCGGTCCCGACTAAGGGCGCGCTATTCGCCCTTGCCCGCGCAAAAAACTAACCAGCGGAGGCTATCATGGCCGAGGACAAGAAGCCGTTTCATGAGCGCGTCGCCGAAAAGATCATTGAGCAGCTAAAGGCCGGAACAGCACCTTGGCAGCGACCGTGGAATCCCGCCGCCCCCGGCCGTGAGGGCGGATCGATCATTCCGATGAACCCGATCACCGGCAAACGGTATCGCGGCGTCAACGTCGTGAATCTTATGTCCGAGGGGCACGAGGATGCCCGGTGGATGACCTATAAGCAGGCCGCAGCGGCCGGCGCTCAGGTCCGAAAAGGCGAGAAAGGCTCGCTTGTCCAATACTGGAAATTTGACGACGAACAGACGCTTAAGGACGCGCAGGGCAAGCCGGTAAAGGACGCCGAGGGCAACATCGTGAAGGTGCGCGTGGAGCTTGAGAGGCCCCGGCCATTTTATGCAGTCGTGTTCAACGCCGAGCAAATCGACGGCCTGCCCCCGCAAACCCCACCAGTGCCGCCAGAGTGGGACCCGATCGAACGCGCCGACGCGATATTGCAGGCATCGGGCGCGAAGATCCGCGAGGTTGGCGGCAGCATGGCGTATTACATGCCGGCGACCGACAGCATCACGCTACCCGACCGTTCGCAATTCCCGAGTGCCGATGGCTTCTATAGCATCGCGCTTCACGAGGTAGGCCACTGGACGGGAGCACCGAACCGGCTCGACCGCGACCTTGCACACCCGTTCGGATCGGAAGGCTACGCCAAGGAGGAGCTACGCGCCGAGATCGCGAGCATGATTCTAGGCGACGAGCTACAGATCGGCCGCGATCCCGCGCAGCACGTCGCCTACGTCGCGTCCTGGATTAAGGTGCTTGAGGACGATCCGATGGAGATCGTTCGGGCCTGTTCCGACGCCGAGAAGATCAACACTTACATACTCGCGTTCGAGCAGAAGCAGATTCAGGAACGCGACGCCCAGACCATCGAGCAGCCCGCGCCGGCCGACCCCGACGAAGCCGAGCGACGCGCGGCATTGGACACGCCGATCGCCGAGGTGCTGCAATCCGCGGATACCGATTTCAGCCACTTCCACGGCTATAATCACAGCTACAATCCGACGATCGGCGCACCCCATGCGACCCTTGATGCCGCACTTGCCAGCGCCGGGATCGCTCGGATTGGCGATGTCGTCGGGGACGACAGCCGGGATTATCCCGCCATGTACCAAACCGCGATCGAGCGCCTGTCCCCGGTGTTCGGGATTGCACCAGACGACGAAGCGTTCACCAATGCCTATCTTGAGCGCAAAGGCTTGGCGCAGGCGTTCGCGGAGACGGCCGAGCGGCTGACCCGCGAGCCCACCTATACCGTACAGACGTGGGACGAGCAGGAGCAGCAGTTCGTCAACGTCAGTGCCGGTTTACGCGCAGACGGGGCGCTCGACCTGTTCAGCGATTTGACCAGCGAGTTTCGAGCCCCGCACGATCGCGAGGCCACGGCCGGGATCGACTATCCCGACGAGAGCCGGATCATCAGTGACATTACCGGCCTCGTTGTCGCTGGCACCACCAACCCGCCCGAGCGCATCGGGCAGACGATCCCGCTCGCAGAGAAGATCGATTGGGCTGACGCCAATCTGGTGAAGCACGCGCAGACCGCCGGAGATCCAGATCGCGAGGCGCGCTGGCAGCATTTAGTCGACAATGGCGCGCGGATGAATGTGCAGGCGACCGAACCCGCACAGACCATCGGCGTGATCGCGGACCAGCCTACGACGCTCAATGTCCCGTTCCGTGAGAAGAACGAGGCCAAGAAGCTAGGGGCACGTTGGGATACGGACGAAAAGACGTGGTTCGTTCCCGCCGGGATGGATCAGACCCCGTTCGCCAAATGGGCGAAGGACGGCCCCGCCCCGGCCCTTGAAGGGCAGGACCAACAGCAGGCCCCAGCGCAGGCGGACAGCGCCACGCGGGCTCCAGCGGCCGCCAGCGCCGAACAGGAAGGGCAGCAGATGACCAATCGTAGTGACACCCCCAAGCAACCGGCAAAACGCGAGTATCTGGCGGTCCCTTATGGCGAGCGAAACGTCGCCAAGGCGGCCGGCGCGCGATGGGATGCGCCCGCGAAGTCGTGGTATGCGCCCGAGGGTAGCGACTTATCGAAGTTTGCGCGCTGGAACCCCGAGAACCGGCCAAACCGTCAGGAGAAGGCGATAACTCCGCAAGCGGAGTTTGCCGCCGCCATGAAGGACATGGGGCTTACCGTTCCGAACGGGCATCCGATCATGGACGGCCAGCGCCACCGGGTGCCGGCCGATGGGGACAAGGGCAAAGAGACGACCGGCTCCTACCGGGCGTTTCTGGACGGACACCCGGCCGGCCATATCGAGAACTTCCGGACCAATCTCGATATGACATGGAAATACACGGGCGCGGCGCTGTCGCAGCAGGAGAAAGCCCGGCTCAGCGCCGAGGCCGCGACCAAGCGCGACGCGCGCGACCGCGAATTGACCGCGACCTATGCCGAAACTGCCCGCCGCGTGCAGATGCGCGCAACTAGCTATAAGCAGATCACCGAGCCCACTCCCTACATGGCGGCCAAGGGCATCACCCCGACGATCGGCGCGATGACCGACGGCAAGGACGCATCGATCCACCTTCCGGCGATTGACGCGCAGGGCCAGCACTGGACGACGCAATATATTCAGGAGGACGGCACCAAGCGGTTCGCCAAAGACAGCCATAAGGAGGGCTGTTTCCATGTCGTCAACGGAACGCTGGCGGATCTTGAGAAAGCCCCGAGGTTGGTAATCGGCGAGGGCTATTCGACCATGACGACGATCGCGCGTGTAGTGGACCATCCCACCGTGGCGGGATTCGATGCCGGCAATCTGCCGGCAGTCGCCAAGGCGTTGCACGAGCGCTTCCCGGACAAGCCGATCTTCATCATGGCCGATGACGATCTTCGTGTTCAGCAGAAGCACGGACACAACCCGGGACGCGATAAGGCAAACGAGGCGGCCGAAGCTGTAGGCGGTAAGGCAGTCCATCCGATCTTCGCGCCGGGCGAGCAGGCGGCAGATCCTAAGCGGTTCACTGACTTCAACGATCTTGAGCAGAATAGCAGCCTTGGACGTGCCGGCGTCGAGCGCCAGGTCAAAGCCGCTCTGCAAACCGCGCAGCAAACCTCCCAGCAGGCTTTACCGACGCCCAAGCACCGATTGGACGAGGAAACCGAACATCAGCGGCGGTCGGGGCCGGCGATCGGAAACGACCAGCCGGCCCAGCGGCGCACCGCGCGCCTGTAATCCACCGCATAATTCCAAGCTCTATTCCGAGGAGACAATATGATGGAATTTTGGGAAGAACACGCCCGGCGACTTTGCGCTGTGCTTCGGAGCGACCCAGCGCTGACGCTGGACTATGTTCGCACGGCGTCACCGGATGCCCTTGCCGAGAAAGGGCTAGAACCTTTCCCGGCGCTGGCCAAGGAGCGGGAGTCGGTAATCCACGCTATGTCAGGGCTCCACGACCGACCAGCCGCATGAGGCGGGTGGCGATCGTCGGCTTTGCCATCATCGGCCTCGCTGCATCGGCCGACGCGCAACGATGGACGCCCCCCAGCCGCCCGCTCCCGATCGAGCAGACGACCGGCGTTCCCACATCGATCTATGACGGGGATACGTTTCGGTTCGGAAAGATGCGGGTCCGGATATGGGGAATCGATGCGCCGGAGAAGGATACGCGGTTCGGTCCCGGCGCACGCGCCCAGCTCGTGCAGCTTGTCGCCGGCCGGCCGGTCCAATGCCGCGGCACCGGGCAACGGAACTATGATCGGATCGTGGCGCAGTGCTGGAACTGGCAGGGCGTCGAGATCGCGGCTGCTATGGTGAGAACAGGATGGGCTGTCGATTGGGCTCGCTTCTCACAAGGCCGTTATCAGCCATCCCAACAGGCGGCTCAACGCGCCCACGCCGGCATGTACCGTTACGGCGTGCAACCATGGCGCGATCCCCGGTAGGCAATGAGTTCTAAGGCGGTCGAGAAGCTATGCCATCCAACGGCTGGCGTATATCTGACACCCTGAATCAAATCTTCGCGACCCGATTGCAAGGATTATTCAGATCGGGTACAATATGATTTGGTAAAAGATCAATCGAGCCGGGGCTAAGCGCCGTCTTCATCGATTTTCAGGAAGGCCGTGCCATGTCCCGCGTATATCGTACCGTCGCTTTCGCCGTACTAACACTCAATCAAAGCGTTGTTCTTCGTGTAGGTGCTAGTGACGCAACTGTCAACAAATATGCAATTCCACGTGTTAGCGTGTTTGTTCGTCGCGTTAGTCGTATTCGTATTAGCACGTTTAGTCGTTGTATTAGCCGCAACCGAGTTAGCATGTTTGGTCGCCGTAATGGTTTAGCGAGTAAAGCAACGAATGGTCCGTACAACGAGTTTGGCGCATTCACCGTACTAAACGGCGGAATCGCCGGTTCACCGGTCAATGTACCGGAGTTGCAGCCATGAACGAACATGAAGCGTCCGTCGCGAACCGCCTTACCGATACCGGTCGCCCGTATGTCGCTGCGTTCACGGTATGGGCAATGCAAAAACGCGAACCGCCGAAGGGGGTACGACTGCGGACCGTCACTCTTGGTGGTATGTTATCGTCTCTACCCTACATCGGATACACGACCTTGAAGGCACACGGCTGGCTGTAACGCTGCTCCGTCAGCCAGCTTTTGTGACGCAACCCGTCAATCGATCTATGTACCGGAATGGGGGCGGCCTTAGCGTACGATTCCGAAATCCTCTCACAGTCCTCTATCGGCTGATAGTAGGCACTGGCGACACGATTACCTGGCCGCGGGCGAAGCACCGTTTGCATTTCAGGCGGGATCGAGCAGCGGCGATCGGGATCGGCATTCCACCGAACAGTTCCAGCACAGCGCCGAACGGGACGTTGATCGTGCGTCCGCATTGGCAGACTATCCGCATGTCCGCGCGTTTATGTATGAAATCCATTGTCGTGTTGAAGCTGGCGGTACTCACGGATCAGATCGCTTGTGGCGTAGTTCCGATGGTCAAAGAGTCCGTTGAATACGTTGCATAGGGAGACAGACCACGGCGCGCGAACTCCGCCTCGATCGGCACGAGCAGCGATTCCGGTCCGTGCTCGATCGTCTGAAAGAATATGGTTTGCATTTCCGCCGGAGGAAGGTCGGGCAGCATTTCAACGATTAGATCATGCGTCTGATTAGCGGACATTGAGCCGTTACGGCTCGACTTGGTTGCGTGCTCCATGAGAACAGACGTGGAACGCAGAGGGTGCCAAGTCAATCCGTCCAGATTAGCGTTCTTTGCGTCGAGTTGGGAAAACCGGCCCGCGCACCGTCATGCGATCGGCGTCGAAAGGCCGTTGCAGCTTCACCACGTCGTCATACGAACCGCGGAGCCACGTATCCACGTCCTCCGGATTTAGGATCGTAATCATGGCTTTCGGGTGGATCGGTGCAACCAGCGGATTCGGGTCGCACGTCACCATGGCAAAGCTGTCCCCAGCCTCCGTATGCTGCCAAAAACCGGCGACAGGGAACACTGGCAGATCCGGCACGGCGAACCACATTTCGCCTTTGAGGGGCTTTTTACCGTCCCCCAGGTCATGAGGCTCAGAGGTGAACTCGCAAAATTCCGTAAGCGGAATCACGCATCGATTTTCGGGCTTCTCAGCAAGCACCCGCCATTGCTTCAAGGCCAGATTTCGGACGTTCGTCATCGGCCACGGCGCTTTGCCCCCGGTAACATCCCACGTCATCACGTCCCACGCGCGTTCGCCGTCCTGTTCACGCACGACGTAATTGCGGCTTTTCGGCCGCAGCTCGCTTGGATTGAAATGGTTGTCGCGGGGACGGTCGCGAAACAGCTTGGCGGCCGAGCCCCAATACGTTTCCGGTTCCCCCGACATGCGGGCGCGGTTGCACATACCCCCGCTCTCAGTTGTCTATGGCATGATCGCGAATTGCCTTCGCAATCGCGTTCAGCAGTTCAAGGACGCGCGGGTCCGTCTCGCTTTCCGAGAAGGCTTCCACGATTTGGGCCGATTGCTCGAAACCACTGGGTTCGTTTTCCATGACGTCAGACTGCCCGACCGGGCAGCGATCGGCAATGCGCCGATCGGCGCCGGCCGCGGCCGGCGATGCGGAGCGGGCAACGCCCGCCGTGCCTTTGCTCGAGCACGCCGGGATTCGCTGACGCGAACGGCTCTGCTCGAGCATAGACACGAACGTCTATGAGATACACGACGCCTTAGCGGACTTGTGGCCCCTGCCCTTTCATGGCGTTGAAGTTGCGTAGTCGCCGCTGGTAATCGGCTTCGGCTTCGGCTTTTGCTGCTTCCTCAGCGGCTATGGCCTCTTGTTCTTTCCCATCCGCTACGAGGGCGAGGAAGGCCGCGAGCCCCGCTTCGGCTTCCGCTTTTGAGTCGAACTCTTGCGATTCCGTCCCATCCGCATCGAGCAGGAACACCCACTTACCGTTCTTCTTCTCGACGAGATCGCCACGCGCCATATCATTCTCCTTCTTAGACGATATCGGCAACGAGAGGCTGGAACTCAACCGATGTACTGGCAATCACCGTGCGATCGGTATCTCAGCGATGTTCGTGGTCCACGACGGGCTTTTGCTTTCCCGTTTGGTGTCATAGCTCTTAGCGCCCTGCCCTTCGGCCGCGATCCGAACGGTATTGCGACCGAACCGCCCATTGAGTCCGTCGATCGCCGCCAGCAATGGGGCGGCCTTCGGATCGATCGTCGCGAATAAGTCGATTTGGGCCTCCCCTGCCGCGTGCAGCCCTTCCAGCATCACGCCGCATTTCGTGTAGATCGCGCCCGGCACGAACATGGAATCTGCCATGTTGCCGGCGACGCTGGCGATCGATCGCGGATCGTGTGTTGCCGGCGACAGCCGCGCCGATCGCGAGGCGGAAGGCGCGTTCGGTTTATACCGGCTCCCATGCGCGAACGCGATCATGCGTGACGCGACCAGCCCTTGCGCGCGGATCTTTTCAGCGGCGCGGACAGCACGGCGCACCATCGCTTCGCGCAGCGCGTCCGGATCGCGGACAGGCTCCCCGAAATTGCGCGTGACAGCCGTTCCCTTCAACGGCTCTGGATCAGGCGCGAAATCCGAGCATTCGATCCCGTTCAGTTCACGGACGAGCCGTTCGAGCACGACTGTCCCGACGTCGCGTGCGACCGCGGCCGGCAATGCCGCCAGATCGGCCACGGTGCGAACCCCGAGGGGCCACAACTTGGCTTCCAGCGCCGAACCAATGCCCCAGGTCTCACCGACTGGAAAGGCGTCGAACATTAGCCGACGTAGCTCCACGTCATGCAGATCAATGACGCCGCGCCAGACCTTTTCCGATGCCTTCGCTAGTGCGTTCGCCACCTTGCTCAGCGTCCGCGTTGGTCCCAGCCCGATCCGGGTTGGCAGGCCGACCGATCGCGCCACCGCTTCCCGGATGCGATGGGCCGCGGCTACGTCGCCGCGCCCATTGGCGAGAATCGGCAGACGAAAAAACGATTCATCGATCGAGTAGATTTCAACCGTGTCGCTATGCTCAGCGATCACCATGTTAAAGCGCCGGTTTATGTCCGCATACAGTTCATAATTGGACGAGCGGAGCACTACCCCATGCTGCCGGATCTTGTCGCGAATTTTGAAAACGGGTTCCCCCATCTTGATGTGCAGCGCCTTCGCTTCGGCACTTCGCGCGACCACGCAACCGTCGTTGTTTGAGAGCACAACGACCGGCACATTGCGGAGCTTGGGATCGAATAGCCTCTCTGATGAAACGTATGCGTTCTCCAGATCGATAATCGCCCACATTGGCTAAGCCTGTAGATTGCGGACGGAGGCGCGCACGACGCCCCAAATCTCGATACCCATTTCGCCATCGGCGATCGTCGGTTCATAGACCATGCGGGCGTTGCGAGCTTCAAGGTATGGCACCCCTTGGCGTATGACCAACTGGCGGACCACGAACCCGCCATCGACAATTGCGATCACAATTCGGCCGTTCGCCGGCTTCGCGTCGCGATCGACCACTACCACGTCATTATCGAACAATCCGGCATCGAGCATGGAGCTTCCGCTGACCCGGAAAACGAAGCTGGCAGCGCGGTCCAGTCGGAGCAGTTCGACCAGATCGATCGCGTCCTCCCGCCAGTCTTGACTAGGTGACGGAAAGCCAGCGCCGGCCGCGCCGACAATCTGTAAACGGAGATCCGAGGAAATTTCGGCGATCGGAATCGGCCGATCGAGCATGAGTGAGGGGGCAACGCAGGACATGCCGCCATTGTAGGCGCGAAAAGAACAGAATGGGAACGTTGAAAATCAAACGCTTGTGAAATTTGGAATCAGGGGGTGTCTTATCTCTGTGCAGCAGGAGCCGGTTTCGAGTCCTCGAAAATCATAAGCGGCGAGTAAGGGCGCGACGATTGGTAGTGGCAACCCAGCGCTTGAAATCGGTCTGCAGCGTTCGGTAGCTCCCGCCCCGCCTTTACTTCGGCCGGCGTCCCATCGATAAGCTCTTGTTGGATCTTGTAGCACGCCCGTTCGGCATGAAACCCCGAAAAGAGCGCACCGCCCACCCCAATAAACAAGAACATCGCTCCCATCGCAATCGGCAGGAAAGCCGGGGCGATGTGCCTTTTTTTTGGGTCATCAACCGTGACCGCTTGCTCATATAGAGCAATAATTCCCCAGCCCATTAGCAGTCCACCGAGGCCAACAGTCCACGGTTCGGCGTACCGTAGCGCCGGTAAGAGGCAGTACCCCGCAAAAGTACCGCCCAGCACCCATCCCCCTGTATGGCGAGCGAACCTAGTCTGTCTCGTTTCAGCCTCGATCATGCTACTCCCCCGGTTTTAGTACTGTTTTATGCCTCTGTTTCGAGGATCGCCGCGAGCACCGCCATTCGTTCCCCGGCGGATAACTCGCGGTAGTTGCGTTGCCACCGCGCCGCCTTGCGCTTGATGCGCTGGCGATCGGTGAAATCGACACCGGCATGATCGGCCCAGTGCGCCGCGTCAGCCGCATAATTCATCCAGAGCGTTTCCGTCCGAGGTCCGCCGCGCGTCCCCACCTGATAGCTCAGCGAGCGCCAGCGCGGGGCCGGCAACAGCCTTTCGTAAAGGGCGGAAGGATAACCCGAGATCATCACAGAGGCTGGCAGCGCGCCTAAAACGTCGACGAGCTCGACATGATCGGCGTCGGTATAATCGAAGCGGTAGCGTTGCTGGCGAACTTGTCCGCGTGTCGCCGTGACGTATGGCGGATCGGCGTAGATCAGCACTCGGCCGGCCGAGGTGAAATCGAATGTCCGCAGGAACGTCACGCAATCGACGTTGTGCAATTCCGCACCCTCTAGATGGCCGAATCCGGCGATCGTCTCCGGGTCTATTTCCAAACCGATCGAGCGAAGCGCCGCGGGCTTTCGTCGCATGATGATGCCCGACCCCAGGTGCGTTTCGATATAGGTGTCATGCGGAGGCATATTGGCAATGACTGCCTGATAGGAGCCCGCTCCCGACTTCGCCCCCATGTAGGCCAACGGATCGTCCATTCCCAAAAATCGCCGAGGGGAGAAGTCTCTCCCTACGATCAAGCCGCCGATCGGCGTCTCGTTCTACCCTCTCAGCAGGGGGCAAGCCCCCCGCAACGCCCCTGATTAAACGCCATGAAGATTGAGCCCGGCATTAGGGCCTTAGTCAGACGAATTTCACGACCACTTCCACCACAGCAGCGATACAGCCGCCAAGAATGCTACAGCCGATTATGAATCCGTGCGTTGATCGCTCCACCGGATCATCGCCGGCCCGGCATGTATCCGCGCCGATGACCATCCCAAAGCAAGGCGCACACAAGCCGGCTGACAGCAGGAGCGTCACCCAAAACAACGGCTTGTCGTCTAACAGTTCAGATAGCCCACCACCTACGAGCAGCACGACCACGCTTGCGCACGCCATACCGATCGTCGGCCAAAACAGCGTCTCGTGGAAAGGCGACGCTCCATAATTCCGCATCATATTACTC
The DNA here is from genome assembly GCF_001421745.1 of Sphingomonas sp. Leaf230. Classification (GTDB taxonomy): domain Bacteria; phylum Pseudomonadota; class Alphaproteobacteria; order Sphingomonadales; family Sphingomonadaceae; genus Sphingomonas. The sequence continues at coordinate 44,087 of NZ_LMKW01000015.1, forward strand.
CCTCAGATTGCTACTGTGCCGACAGCCAGGTCAAACTGTGCCACGGCGAATTTCCTCGATGACGCATAGACATTCGTGACTATGCTTCAGGCCGCAACTCACCGGCCGACCTCGCGTGGCGTGTCACCGAGTTCTCCCCTTGGTTTGCGAGGCGGGCGGGAGATCCCGGCCGGCGACTGTCGCGCGACCGTTCGCATATTCAATCTTCGGACTATCCCCCACTTTCGGCACCTGTTGGAAAGCAGTAGGATCGTGGCAAGCTACGCCGTTCCCGTAGATCTGATACACGCCCTTGGCGCTGACATGCACGATCGAGCCGGCATAGGTCGCGCCATTGTCGGTTTTCGCCGGGGCTGCGGTATCGAGGCGGAAGACGCCCTTAGGCAACATGCCTTGAGGGTCCGACTTCTGGACCTCCCATTTGCCTTCATACCGGCGTTCGTGGAGCCGGCTTCCGTTCATCACGACGACCTGTTCAGCGCCGTCAGGGATTGAGCGACCAATGGGCACCTTTTCGGCCAATCCGGCCAACGTGCTCCCCCGACCCAAGCTCAGGAGATTTTGCACGCGACTTCCTTTCGTAGTGTCTCGCTCCGGTTGAGGTTCCGAACGGTGTCCAGCATCGCGTCCTCGAACATCGAGAATTTCGGAGCGGGGTTCTTGTCCGCGGGTTTGATTGGCGTCTTCCGGGGCCGGTCCATTTCGTGAATCCTTTTGTTGGTTATCCAACTGGCGTTTCATGCTCTCCTGATAGGAGAGTACGCGATCCAGCGCTGTTGCACCGGGCACGTAATTGAAGGTGACATTGGCCTCACCCCTAGCGCCCAGAGCAGCCAGCAGCCGATCGGGGGCTTGCTCGCCATCGAGCGTTGCCTTGCGCGCGACCGTTTGTGAATGTGCCGGCGTTAGGGAACGGTTCCGGAGTGCCGCGATACGCGCCGCTTCTTCGAGGGTTGCAGCTTGCCGCCGAGCAGCAGGCAGTAGCGCTGTGATCTCCGTTTCCGCTTCACCAACCGTTGCGGTACGGATTCCAGATAACGCCGCAGGGCCGTGTTCCGCGGACTGGCGGATAATCTCGCTGAGCCGATCTACACCGTTGAACCGTTGAAGCGTCTCACGAGCCTTGAGTAAACGCCGATCGTCTTCGTGTTGAGACGGGCTAATGGCATCGATATCTGGATATGTTCGCCGCAAAACCTCTACATCACGCGCTTTGTAGAGCGCGTCTCGCGTTACCGCGGTCGCGTTGGTGGTACTCCAATCAAGACTGTGTCCGGTGTGATCAGCGAGTTGCTTCGTGAAGGTGCGAAGTGTGCGGCTGTTCCCTTCTGAGAAGGGGTGCAGATGGTCGAGATCGCCATAGAGCTTCGCCATTGCGTCGGCAAAATCGACTGTCGAAAGCCCTTTAAGAGTGTCACCCCCGCGTAGCTCACTCAGCACTGCATCTAATCGCGCGTCCACTTCGGGACGAAGGGCATATTCGACCCTATGTGGAAAGACTGGCTCAGATTCGAGCCGACGTTCCTTGCCGTGCGATGGCGCGTCGGGGCGGTATTTTCCCGGATTATGGTGCGGGAGATCTTGAAAGATGCGCCGATGGACTTCGCGCAAATGCGCCGCATCAAATGTTCCAACGACAGGATCGAGTTCTAACTGACGAATACGGGCAAAGGTTAGCGCACCTTCACCCTCAGGGGTCACGTCCACGATTAGACGTAAAGGGCTTTGATCGCCTCTACATGCTCATCGCTAGTCAACTCGCCGGCTACATATCGGCGGTTAATCGCTTCGACTTCTGGCGAAAGGGTGAAACCCTCATACCGCACGCTGCCCCGCGCAAAATCGACCGAACGTAGCCGGTGCGCCGCTTCATCAGCGCTGATCGGTTGGGTTTTAATCTGCCGGTAGACGTTCATGGCGTTAATACCTCAAAAGCGGTCAGGCGACGATCATAGACGCCAATGACTATGATGTATAGGTGTCTGATACAGCGTGGGTTCCGCCAAAGGTACGGTTGTGTGTCGCTCATGTTCCTAGCATTCGGTTTCGCCATGTCCGTGAGAGGCCCAACCCCTTTACGGCCGCAGGTGCGACCTTTGAGAGCAGCGTGGTTTCAGCTGACTTCTGATCTTCAAGATATTCTTGGAATGTATCGAATCGAGGCTTTGCTTCACGCTCTTTCAAATACGTTGTCAGCAAGATCGCAACTTCGTCAGGCAAAGCGAGAGATCCAAGATCAGCATAGCGCCGAATGAGACGTGCTCCATCCCCCGATCGAATAGCCGCAGCGTTCTTAAAGTCAGCGTCGTACTCTTTACCCTCAGCCTCCTCGCCCCAAAGAATATCCGAATATCGCTTCTGGTCATGGAGAGATTCAATTACGGCAGCACATCCATCAAAACGCCTTTGCCACCATCGCTCACGATAAAAACGCCTGAGTGACAACCACATCGTGACAAAGCCAGCGACCACGCCCCCGCAGATCGAAACCAGAAGCGATTGATACCATGTCATCGACACAATTTCCTGACTCCACTCAAACAGATTTTTAAAAGGCTGTTCACATTGAATGAGGGATTTAGTTTAATCGGTAGTCGTCAACCGGGACCGAAAATTAGCTCCTTGCGCGGAGCAGCTCCCCTGAAACGTCATTGAACTCGTAAAAATCCGGATTACGCTCGGCAACCAGTACCATCAGATCGTCCAACATCTGGTTGATCGGAATTTCCGTTTCAGGATCGCCAACAGCGAACGCGCGAATGCTTGAGGCGGCCGGGTTCGCTTCGACCAAGATAAGATAGAAACGCTCGAATTGCTCGTCCCGATCATACGGATCCCCCCGGCCGGTGAACAGCTTGAGACGTTGATGGGCATTGAGGAACGTTGAGCGCCGACGAGGCGTAGCACCGCCTTCCCGGACGTGATCATGCTCGGCACCGGCGTCGAGGAAGAACAGGCCTGCCAAGACGGCATAGGGAAACCGCCGGTGGAGCGTGACTGCTTCGATCAGCATGTCGCCACGCCGGTTGGTGAGGTTCTTTTGGAAATTGCGGGCGCGGCTGTCGCGGAAATTGATTGTCTTGATCGATATGCCAAGCAGCAGGCCAGATTCTTCGGTTGCCCAAGTCACATCGACCTTCTTGGCGCCAATGCCACCGGCCATCCGACGTTCGGCACCTGATCCGCCCAACTCCCCAGGTTCGGCCGGGCGAGCTTCCTTGCAACCGCGACGTCGCAGCTCGGCACCAATTGTGTTGGCGATGGCAGCCGACATTGCCTCGCTATAGGCTTTCTTTGTGTCCGAAGGGGAGGAGTCATCGGGTTTCGCGGGTAAGCTCCGGAGCGCCGCGTCAATCGTTTTCTCAATCGGTGACACGTTCGCTCCTGCTTCGGGTAACGCGACGCTGGAACAGCAGATCGCGCGCACCGCGGAGGCCTGCAACCTCCACGGGGCTTAGACCTAAGTGTCGCTCGAGGATGATAGTATCGACAAGGTCAATAGCGCGCTGCGGCTTGGTGCTTCGCAGCGCTTGCCCGAGCTGAGGCCGGATCGCCCGCAGATCATCCGCGACCGCTTCGAGAGTGGCAGCGGAAGGCACAGGTAACTGGTCCGCCTCCTTGGGCTCGTGCTTCAACATGCCGCCGCCATAGGCACGACCGACGACCTCGGCACCCAGCAGGGTCGCCGAGTTAAGACAGGCAACGGGTAGTAATTCGCGACCAATCGCCCGCACTGCGGGCTTCAGCTTCACGCCGTAGAGCGAGTTAAGAAACTGCGCTTCGGCATCGTTGGTGATGAGCCGGGGGCGATCGTGATTCATGTAGGTGAACAGCAAGTCAGGCCGTTCAACGAGAGGCACCCGCCACCAAGGCGAGCGAACACGGCATTTGTAGGCGTGATGTACACCAGCCTCTTCGCCGGTAGCGATATAGGCTAGGGCCGCCGCAGATGGCTTCGCGCCAGGTGTGAAAAGGAAGCAGCGTTTGCTATCCTTGGCGAGATCCTCCCATGCCGCTTGGCTGAAGGTCATGCCGCGCAGGTGTTTGGAACCGGGCGGTGAGATCACCAGCAACTCGCCAGCCTTCAACTTGAGACGTGCGGCGTCACTGCGGCTGAGCGCAAAAAAATCGTTGTTACCGGTGACCGCGCCTAGATAGGTTTCGCCCCAGTCGAGCAGCGTCGCAAAGTTCGATCCTTCTGTCAGGCGTGCATACACTTCGAGCGCTGCGGCTGGCAGGAGTGCGGGTGTCCATTTCTGATCGCCGGACGGCGCGTAGCCGGTCCATGAATCAGCGCAGATACGCTCGAGGTCGGCAATGTTGCGTGCCTGATAGACCTCGAAGCTTGGAGCACCGCCCGTTCCTTCTGCAAGGAGCAATACTACTTCTTCGAGCACGTTGGGGAACACTAGCTCTTCGAACAGGACCAAACGCACTTTGGCAAAGCGGGATAAGAGGAAACGGCGGACCTGAGCAGCGTAGTTGACAGTGAGTAACTCGGCCGGAAGCACCAGGCCTAGGCGTCCGCCATCGTTCAGAAAATGAGAAGCATGGATAGTGAACGCCGCCCACGAGCTGGCAAGGCCGGTCAGCCGCACCCCCTGTGCAAGCGCAGCCTGAAGGCTCTTGGCTCGGGCATCGCCAGTGAACTGCTGATACCGGACGTAGGGGGGATTGCCGATTACAGCGTCAAATTTCGCTTTCGGCGGCACTTGGTCAAAGAAATCGCCGACAGCGATCCGTCCCTCAGCCTCGTGCATCGAAAGCTGCGTAAGCGCAGCTTGGGCCGAAGCATCGTGAATTTCGATGCCGTGGAGCTGATCCTTGAGATCCGGCGACGCGCCAAGGCTCCGTAGTCGTTCAATCGCCGGCAGCAGGAAGGCGGCATCACCACATGACGGCTCGAGCACGGTATCTAGATCGGTGCGGATTGCCCAATCGGCAATGAAGCGAGCGAGCGCGGGAGGGGTAAAGAATGCCCCCCGTGCTTTTCGTAATGCTGGCGTATCCATGCTTCCCCTTACCGGTATCCTACATGCTTCGCGCGTGGAGAGAACCATCGAATAGGTTGCTTACAGCACGGTCTCCATATGTTCCACCCTGCTGATCTCGCAATCTGACCGTAGTCGTTATCGCGATGGGTTCGGACCGGGTGTCACGGCGGTTATGACGGACGTGGCCCGTGACATGACAGCCGACGGGAGAGCTTTTTCTGCCAAGCCTGCAAATGCCCCGAGCAGCAGTGCAACCGATCCGGAGTGAATTAGGCTGGAGGCCTGAAACATTCCGACTTTAACGTCAGCGACGCCGGTAGAAAATATTAGAGCCAAGATTACGGTCAGAGAACCAGTAAAGATTAGGCGCAGCTGAGGCTCGATTTTGTCGTCTTCGAGCGCGACGAGATCGGCAAAAGCCAGAGTAACCTTGCGACTGGCGAATGAGGCCCATGCGCCCAGCATAGCGCCCGACCAGACCAGCAACACACGGCGATATCGGTAGAATTCGTCAAATGGCAGCCAGCGAAGGTGTTCGCATATAAGATACGATAGTATTCCAATCCCGCCGAAAAGCGCTGCCCAACCACCAAGTTTTCTCATGTAGAGATTCTTTATGGGGCCAGATTCTCGCTCGATTATGTCAGATTCTAGCGCGCGGAGTGCATCGAACGCAACGACTGGCGATGCGTTCGGACCAACCAATCCAACTTGTCCGAGCGCAACAAGTTTTGAGACAGCCTCTCGGAGCTTGCCCGAGTCTTCCGGTTTCCGGTAAAGGGATTTCAAAATCGTCAGTGCGCGTTCGACCTCGTTTTTGAGGTCGCGTTGATCGCGGGGGGCGCCGACCTTAAGCACTCGGAAATTAATATCCGGAGTGCCATCTTCCGCGACGCGCGGTTCCACCCCCCAAAAGCCTCTGGGAGCATTGGCGGTCTGATCAAGAGTATCCTGAGTAGGCTCCCCTACAGGGGGCATGCTGCCCGCTTCAGCGCCCACAACATGTGCACGGACCATCTCCGGGGCTCGTCATCTTGGTGACCGAGGAGAAAGTCGATTCCCGGAGCGTTTCCAAGCCAATAGTGTTGTTGATCGCGTCCAACTCAGCGAGCATACGATCCTGTCCTGGCGTGCGTTTCGTATATCCGATGGTGTCGAGTTTCTTCTTCAATGCGTCGAGTTCCGGCGTCAGCGCCATGATCGTTCCTCCCTAATTGTTAGAGCTATGGATATCGCGGCCTTGTCACGCTGTCATCTGCCAGTTGCGTTTTGTGCGTATGAGATCTCAAATTATTGATTTTAAGGGACAGCTCGTGCCGGATTTTCGCTTTCACATTCTAAACGCTGCCGTTTTGCCGCGGGTCGTTGATACAAACAGCTAGCTGGACAGATTGGAAGATGTGATTTTCGTCGGTCGGCCTACAACTTTGGTTGAATAAGGAGCGCGGAATGGGCGAGGCAAAGCGTAATCTGGAGGAGGTCCGCACGACGATGTTGCGTGTGGTCGAAGGCTGGATGCTCGAACCGACTGAATGGGAGGCTCGTATGGTTGCCGAGGTACGGCTGCTGCCCCGGGTCGAAGTGCCGCGACATCCGGCGCATGTTCTTGATTATATGAAAATGAAGATGGGAGAGTGTCACGCCAACGCTTGGTTCATGGAGCGCAAAGATCCCGCCAGGTTGAACAAGCGCGTTGTAGGCTGGACAGTGACCGATGGTCAGTTTGTGCTGCATTCGGTCGTTCGGCGTGGGAAGGATATGTTCTGTGTCACCCCGGCACCTCGAGGCGCTGGCGAGAGTCTAATTTTTATCCCGGATAGGGCGATAGTTTACGAAGAGATCGACGGACGTTTCGCTCATTCGCGTGGCGGTGAGCGGATTAAATACGGGCTGCGTCCAGACCCGGCCGCCAGCATCAAATTCGGTCACCTACTATTAAGCCGACTGAAATCAGGGATGAACCCCTACAAAGCGATGGAGATTGCCCCTCCATTCAGTGATTTGTAACCATAGCAGCATGTAAAATGAGCTGCTGCCGATCTGTCGCTAGCGCCAAAATCGCAGTGATCCCCAGACCGAGGCATAGCGGTTCTGTCAGCGATAAATGGCACGTAGTCACGGGCTAGCTCCCTGTTTCGAGGAAGCCAGCCCCATAGATTATTCCGCTGCTGCTTCTTCGGTCTTGCGCTTGCGAGGAGCCGGAGCGGGCTTTGTGTCAGCCTTGGCTGCATTCGTCGGGCCAGGCTTGCGACCCAGGCCAATGCTCTTGGCCATCGTGCGGCGCGCTTCCGAATAGGTCGGAGCGACCATGGGGTAATCAGCCTTCAGGCCATAACGCTCCCGATATTCCACTGGCGTCATGCCGTTAGTGGCGAGGTGACGACGCAGCGTCTTGTAAGGCTTGCCATCGATCATGCTGATAATGTGATCAGGGCTGGCAAGCGACTTACGGGCCGTCACTGCCGGAGTGTATTCTTGAGCAGGTGCCTCGGGCTCAGCAGTCGCAGCGTTTCCGCCGACCAGCACCGAAACAGTTTCATACATTTTGTTCAGGAAGGCCGGAACGTCGTCAGCATTGGTACGCGTGTTAGGATTGGCTAACCAAGCGATCGTCAATTCCGTGGCGAGTTCGACAGGGTTCAGGTCGAGGGTAGTGTCCGACATAGTAGGGCTCCATTTCTAGTGACGTCTATAGGTACTAGATTGGTATGTTGCAATCTCAGATCATTCAAAAGCATCTGTTTGCCTCGTTCTACGTATCACTCCGTATGGTTGAGCAGGGAAATATGTTACGACAGCTACGCGTCTGAACGCAGCCGATAAGAGGGAGACGTCAAATTCGACAATGGTCGTCATCTGAAATCTGCAACTTCGTAAGGCAAAAGTGTACACTTTAAGCAGGCGTACCTCTTGCAATAACTCGAGCCTCATCAGCTTTAACCGGCCTGCCAAAGAAAAAGCCTTGTCCGAATGTGCAGCCTAACTGCTGCGCAGCAATAGCTTGTTCCGCAGTCTCGATGCCTTCGGCAGTAACTCTCATGCCCATGGTATTCGCTAACATAACAATTGTGCTAACGATTGAGGTGTCACTACTCTTCGGATCGTCGATCCCGTGAACGAACGACCGGTCAATCTTGATAACATCGAGGGGGGTATGTCTTAAATATGAGAGACTAGAGTATCCAGTACCAAAATCATCCATAGCCATGCGAACGCCCATAGCCTTAAGGCTATCAAATGCACTTCGATTTACGTCGCCCTCATTTAGAAAAATGCCCTCTGTCATTTCGAGTTCAAGGCGTCCCGCAGAAAGTCCCGAAGACCTTAAAGTAGCTGATAAGAAAATCGTCAATCGCTGAAGATTAAAATGGGAAGGAGATATGTTTACGGCAAGTCGTATGGTCGGAGGCCAGTGTAGCGCTTCCATACATGCCGTCCGAATTATAAATTCGCTCAGATCAAGTATAAGCCCCATTTCTTCCGCAAGCGGAATAAAATCGGCCGGTGAGACTATGCCTCGGGTTGGATGCATCCACCGTATAAGCGCCTCAAAACCCACTATCGAACCTTTTTCCAGTTCGATTATAGGCTGATATACGAGGTCAAAATCACCGTTTTGCATTGCGATCTTAATATCGCGCTCTAACAGAGTTCGGTGATTTGCATCGGCGCGGATTGCGGAACGATAAATTACGAAGTCATCTGCCCCATAGGGAAGCGCATGGCGTAGCGCGAAATCTGCATTACGTTGAAGAGATTCAGGTGAAAAGCCATGATCCGGAGAAGCTGATGCACCGATCTTCGGCGTCAAACTCACCGAAAATTGCTCGATGCTGATCGACCGCAAAAATTCCTTGATTAAATTCGAGCAAATAAGCTCTAGAGGAAGATTGTAGCTAAGATTTCGAATAACTATATCGAATTCTCCGCCGTCGAAACGGCTTATATAGGCATCATCACCTAAGACCTCGATAAGCCTTGTGTGAATCTCCCGAAGCAGCGCTAGCCGCTGCTCCCTGCTAAGCTGCTCCAAGCCATTATAACCGGCAAAAGCGCTGAAAATAATGAAGCCTGCCGGTATCAAATGACCGCTCTGGCCAAACATGCAGGCGCGTAGAACGCGGATTGCAGCATCGTGGCCTGATGCGCTTTCGACTGGCGGTAGAAGGCTGCGAAGCCGCCTTAGATGAGACAATTGCTCATCTTGAATGCGGACCAGCTGACCCACCGTATCATTAACAATCCCGACAGCGCCGGCAACGTCAGCTAAGTCTGTTTGTAAAGAGCTAGCTATTCTGTGTATCGAAAAAGTGCTTTCACCAATGCTGCTAACGTTGCTGATCAATAGTAAGCGTTCATATGCGGAATTATTTACAATTTCCTTGGCAAGCTCACCTCGGAATGCTTCAATCCACGCCAACCGCCCATTCTGTGCTCTCTCCGTCATCAGTATCCGGAAATGATCAGGTAAAGGACCTGCGGAAAGCTCGCACCACGCCATTACTTCGTCGATCAGATTAGTGGTCGCCCTTGCATCGTACTCTATATTGCCGTTGGCCAAGCTGGCCAGGGTCGGGCGCACAGCATCTGCAATACCAGTAGGATGCATATAATCTCGATTATGTGTTTTGATAGATGATATATTTTGTAGATCTATAACGATCATTCGATCGGATATGTCTCTTGCTTGTGAGGAAAGCGTTTCAAGAAAATAAGCGAAACTTCGCTGAAATGCGGCGTGAACCGATTGTATTATTATCTCGGCATTCTGTGGGTCTGCCTCACCAGCTAGCGACCTGAAGCCTGCCGATATTGCACGAACCGATCGTACGAACGCGGCATCAGCACGATTACCAATAATGCCGTTCAGAGCATTACCGACGGTTGCTGCGGCTGCTACTTCTACGAAGGCTCCGGCCAGAACGGATGATGCTAGTTCTATCACTAAGTTAAGCTTTCTTTTGCATAACCACTGTAAGTCTGCATCATATTGGCCCCCTGCTGCTTGCGGGAAAATGGCGGTAGAAGGTCGCGACCGAAACCCCGATCGCTTCCGCAATGTCTTGTGGCCGATCACCAGCGGCGAGCAGCTTTGTGGCCGTGGCTCGTTTTTTTGGCGTCAGAACCGACTTCCGCCCCTTGCCGCGCCCGCCCTTCCCTCGCGCAGCTAATAGCCCCGCCATAGTCCGTTCGCGGATTAGCTCCCGCTCCATTTCAGCAATGGACGCCAAGATATGAAACAGCAGGCGGCCCGTTGGTGTTGCGGTGTCGATCCCATCGGTAAGTGAGCGCAACTCGACACCCCGAGCCGATAGTTCCGCAGATAATTCGACAAGGCCCTTCATCGAACGGCCGAGGCGATCGAGCTTCCATATCACGAGGGTATCGCCGTTGCGGGCAAGGTTCATCGCTTCCGATAGGCCGGGTCGTTCGGTTTTCGCCCCACTGATTTTATCGGTACATATCCGATCGCATCCCGCAGCCGTCAGCGCATCGATTTGCAGCGCCAAATCCTGATCCTGGGTGGAAACCCGCGCATATCCGATAAGCATGGTCATTGTGCTTTCAGGAAGGCCGTAAATCTTTCGGCACTCTCCCGTAACGCCTGCCCATCGGGTCCATTATAGGCCGGGGGCGGAACGCGAAGGTTCAAACGACCAAGCCCATCAAGTACCTGAGAGTAATTAAGGCCAGTCCGCTCCATCGTCTCTTTCGAGGTGCTACCGCCAGAAGCGTATGCTCGGAGTGCGTCATCGACGTTCATCGTATCGCCCTTCTCAGATTGCCGTAAATCATGGCTTCATTTGAGAACATACATTGAGAACGACATTTGAGAAAGGGTAATCAAGCCCTCGAAGCCTGAGAGCACGTCGGTTTCGGCCAGTGCGACGTTTTACCGTTATCGGGGCCACCCGATTCTCATTAGACGTTCCCTTTCGAGAAGCACGGGTCGGCCCCAAACGCCCTGAGATTGCGTGGCCTGCCCGTGACGTTCGACGGTGTAATATCGATTGCTGATAGCGGATATCGAGAGGCGACGTTATCCTCCTGCGTTGAATCCTTTTCCCCCAAGGAGGCGAGAATGAAGCGACGTTGGATGATCTCATCTGTGTTGTTGACGATGACGGCCTGCGGACAGTCAGGCAACGAATATGTCGGCAAATGGGAACGAGGCAAAACCAGCCACGAAAATGGCTTCTCCGGCGCTCAGGTTAATGTCGTCAAGGATACGATGACGATCGAACGTAACGGCGACGGCTTCCTGTTAAGTAATGTCCGTGTCCTTACGCAAGGCGACAGAAAGCCATTTGTCTATCCCAATAACAAGCAGCCAGCGATCTACAAAGACGGTCAGCTACAAATTGCAGGGGGGCTTGCGGCTTATGTCATAGATAAAGCATCCGGGCATCTTGTCGCCCCTGACGGCGGGGGGGAGTTTACAAAGACTAAGTAAGAAAGCGCCTAGCTGTATCCGCCAGGTTCCCGATCAAAGATCGATACCGAGAACGCCACGTTAGCGGCCGACTGCTGCGCTGACATGAAGAGCGGCAAGCATGGTGACCATGCCGGCCACGACATGTCGAGCATGCCGAAGAAGTAATTGGAGGGGGAGGCGTTCACGCCTCCCCTTTTTAATGACGGGCGAACACCTTGCGCCCGGCTGAGCCGAACGCGATCACCTCGTAGGGCTGGGCCTTCAAACCCGGCACCTCCATGCCTGGTGACCCCATCGGCATACCCGGCACGGCAAGCCCGCTTACGCCTTTAGGATGCTGGGCGAGTGCTCTCTTCATGTCGGCGATCGGAACGTGGCCCTCGAATGCCATGCCGTCGATGATCGCGGTGTGACATGAACTGAGGTCAGCGGGGACGCCTATCTTGCGCTGAAGCACATCGCGGCGGGCGTCATCGATGATCTGCACGTTGCGGCCGAACTGCTGACGGACCTGTTTCGCCCACTGCTCGCAACAGCCACACCCCGGATCACGGTGCATGGCGATGCTATTGGCCGCAACGGCTACAGCGGGGGTCATCATCGCTGCGGCGATGATCGCACTTCGCATCGAAAACTTCATCGCTAAACTCCTATGATGAAGCCCCGCACGAGGGGGCGAGGTTCTGTGTGCGACCTTACTGAGCGCGCTTGCCGTGTGACTTGAGCCAGCCCTGAAGCTCGGCGATGTCCTTTTCCTGCTTCGTAATGGTCATCTGCGCCATGCGCTTCGTGTCGGCATCCTTCGCGTCCCGAAGCGCCACGCGCGACATGGTAACGGCTCCGCGATGATGTTCGATCATCTTGCGGGTCCACATCTCCGATGCGTCTCCCTGCTTCGCCGACATCATCTTCTGATGCATGTCCATCTCGGAGGCGGCATAAGGATTGCTCGGATCATTCATCATCTTGGAATGGTCCATTCCCTGCATTTGGCTATGATCCATGCCGGTCATGCTGCTCTGTGCCGCAAGCGGACTGGCGGCGAGCGCTGCGGCTAACATGCCGATCGTGGTAATGGTCTTCATGGTTGTTCTCCCGAGGTAATGGTCCACCTAGAGAAAGTTACGCGGCCACGTTGCGCACCCCTTGGATTTTTCTTTGCTTGCGGCGCGGCCAGCGCATGTAGAGCAGCACCACGCCGGCGACGGCAAGAGCGAGCCCCCCAGCCGCGAATGCCATCATCCAGGGCGTGTTGAAGTCCTCATGGTTTTTCCAGTCCATGATGTGGAGGCCCCAGAAAAAGTCGTAAAGCCGCCACGTGCCGGTTCGGACACCGACGATCCTGCCGTTTTCTGGTGAAACAAACACACGGGTCGTCTCGGCGTCCTCAAACTGCACGCGCCAGACCGGCAACTTGCCACGGAACTCGGTGCTCCCCGTTCGAGCAAGCACGACAGATGCAACAGGGGCACCGGGGCCGCGATATGCCGCGCGGGCAACTCGCATCGCGAACGGTGCATCGATGCGCGGCATTGGCAAACCGCTCCGCGCATCGTGCATCCGGACCGTCCCGTTTGCCATCGTCAACTCGGCGACGGGTTGTCCGAGCAAGGCCGTGTAGCGCAGCTCGCGCACAGGGCCGGGAGCAGCGCCCAACACCGATGCCGGGGAAGCGAACTCCTGAGCCGACCCGAGCATCGTCGTACTCTCGCGCGCAACGAGATATTCTCCCCGCACCCGCTCGATCGGCAGGATGCTCATCAACAAGCCGCTGAAGAACCAGAGCAGTAGCTGCACCCCGATAATCAGTGCCAGCCAGCGATGTAGCTTGCTGGCACCGACATGAAGGCGGAGCCTGCCGCTCCTCAGAACCAGGTCCTCACGCCAGCAACGAAGCTGAAGCCGTCCGTGTCATCGCCCCGTGCTCTTGTGAAGCGTGCTGTGTCGCCGAATTGCCGTTCCCATGACACACCGATGTAGGGGGCGAACTCGCGGGATTTTTCGTAGCGCAGCCTAAGCCCCAGTTCGAGGTCTGTGAGCCCCGATCCAATGCCGTCCTGTCGCACGTCCTGGGCCGCGAAGTTGGCTTCCACGCGTGGCTGAAGGACGAAGAATTGCGTCACTCGCTCGTCGTACCATGCTTCGGCTCGGCCAAGCACGTCGCCCTTGTCGGACAGGAACACCGCCCCCTCGACGTCGAACCAATAGGGCGCAAGCCCCTCAACTCCGATCGTCGCATAGGTGCGCGATGGGTTCGGCTTGAAGTCATAGCGGACGCCGGCCTGGAGGTTCCAGTAGGGATCAAGCGCGCGACTATAGAGCGCTTGTACCTCGGCCGCTTCGAGCGGTTTGCCGAACGTGCCTTCGCCCTCGCTCTTCAAAGTGAGGCGATTGATGTCGCCTCCGATCCAGGCCTCGCCATCCCACCGATAGCCATCCCCGCCTTTGCGAGCCTGATATTCGGCAAGATTAAACAGGACCTGGTAGTAGGTCATTCCGCCGTGCTCACGGCGCAGATCGCGGTTGGCATCGGTCATGGTCGCCTCGCCGTAATAGCGCGACGCCGCCAGCACCGGAGATGGGGCAGGTGCGGGAGCGTTGCCCGGCTTCAGGTCTGTACCGACAGGTACGGCCGCCATTCCTGGCATAGAAGACATGTCATGCTGGATGGTCTGGCCGGGCGCCATATCCATACCGGGCATCGCCGACATATCGTGTCCGGCGTGCTCGCCTGATTCAGTAGCGGGAGCAGGGTTCATGCCTGGCATTTGGGACATGTCGTGGCCGGCGTGCGGATCGGTCGCGTTCGCACCACTCATGTCCATACCGGGCATCATGTGTCCGGCATGCGGATCGGCAGGAGGCCGGGAAGACCGCTTCGCCGGCACCTTCCTAGTCACGGCTTTCTTGGCAGGGACCTTCTTGGTAGCCGGCTTCGATTTCGCGGCCGATTTTTTCGCCGGCATCTTCATGCCCGGCATGCTCATGCCCGGCATCATCGAATGGTCCATCGTCTGTGCCATGGCGGGTGTGGCGACAACGAGCACGCCGATCCCGGCGAGAAGCAGCGCCTTCATGCCGCCTCTCCCTTCGCCGAACGGACCTGGACGACCTGCATCATGCCTGCGTGCATGTGGTAGAGCATGTGGCAGTGGAATGCCCAGTCGCCCTCGTTGGCGGTCACGTCCCAACTGACCTTGCCCCCCGGTTGGACCATGACGGTATGCTTCCTCGGGCTGTATGCGCCATGTCCCGTCACCAATTCAAAGAAATGGCCGTGCAGGTGGATGGGATGGCCCATCATCGTATCGTTGACCAACGTAACCCGGACGCGCTCGCCGGCAAGAAACGGGATCGGTGCCTTCACCTCGGACAGCTTTTCACCGTCGAGCGCCCACATGTAGCGTTCCATGTTGCCGGTAAGGTGGATTTGCACCTCACGTGACGGCGCGCGCAGATCGGGATTGCGATCGACCGCGACCAGATCGCGGTAATTCAGCACACGGTGGCCGACATTCTCCAGCCCCTGACCGGGGTCGCCGGTACGATCCATCGGCATCGGCGAGATGGTCTGGACACCCGGGCCCTTCTTCACGCCCGGCGCTTTCGAAAAGTCGCGCATGTTCATGTCCATGCCCGCCATGCCGCCCATTGCCATACCGCCTGCGGCGTCCGGCGCGCCTGCCATGCTGGGCATTGTTGCACCCGACTGCATCGCGCTATGATCCATGCCGGCCATTTCGCCGGCACCGGAACCGGCAGCACCGTGACCCATCTGCGAGTGGTCCATCGCAGGGGCGGGTTTGCCAGTCGTGACCATCGATCCATGATCCATGCCTGGCATGTTGCCGTGATCCATGCCCTGCATCGAACCGCCGCCCGACATGTCCATGTTCATGTCCATACCCATGTCCTTCATGGTGGCGACAGGACGCTTGCGGAGTGGAGGGACTTCAGCGGCCATGCCTTCGCGGGGGCTAAGCGTCGCGCGCGCCATGCCGGACCTGTCGACGCTCTCGCCAACCAGCGTGTAGGCGCGCTCGTCCGATGGAGTGACTATCACGTCATAGGTCTCGGCCACGCCGATCTGAAACTCATCGACCTCAACCGGACGGACGTTGAGGCCGTCCGCCTGGACGACGCTCAGCTTCAACCCCGGAATCCGGACGTTGAAGGTCGTCATCGCGGACGCATTGATGACACGCAGCCGCACCCGCTCACCCGGCCTGAACAGCCCGGTCCAATTGTCCTGCGGCCCGTGCCCATTGACGAGATAGGTGTAGTTTGAACCCGTTACGTCGGCGACGTCGGTCGGGTCCATCCGCATTTTGCCCCAATCGAGGCGATCCTTGAGCGGCTGGTCCTCGCCCTTGAGCAGGCCGCCAAGCGTCTGCTGCTGCCGATTGAAATAGCCCGATTGCTTCTTGAGCTTCATGAATATGCGGTGCGGGTGGAGCTGGCTGTGGTCGGACAGCACGATCACGTGCTCGCGATCCGACTGGATCGGGTCGACACCCTTGGGGTCGATCACGATCGGTCCGTAGAGCCCCATCTGCTCCTGCAACCCGGAGTGGCTGTGATACCAATAGGTGCCGGCCTGCACGATCGGGAATTCGTAGGTGAAGGTCGTGCGCTTCTCGATGCCGGGGAAGGCGACGCCGGGCACGCCGTCCATCTGGAACGGCACGATCAGGCCATGCCAGTGCAGCGAGGTCTGTTCGTCCAGACCGTTCTCGACATGCAGTCGCACAGTCTGACCTTCGCGCAGTCGGATAAGCGGCGCGGGCACGGTGCCGTTGATACCGATCGCGTGGCTCTGCCGCCCGTCAATCATCATCATCTGGTGCGCGACCCGGAGCCGGATTTCATCACCCGATACGGTCGCTAGCGGCTTTACGATACCGGCGGAAACGGGCTGCGCCCATGCCGGCATGTACGCCGACAGCGCGACGCCGCTTCCTGCAAGAGTGGCACCGCGCAGCAATTGGCGGCGGTCTAGAACGCGCGACATGGTAGCTCCTTGGGATTGAGCCGCTGCCGGCCCGTCTTACCTTTTACGCGTCCCGTGCGCCTACCCCTTGGCTCGCGTCCAATTTTTCGACAAGGCGCGCGCGAGCCCGGTACAGGCGGGTTTCGACCGCCTTCTGGCTGATCCCCAATACGTCGGCCGTTTCCGCCTGGCTCAAGCCCTCGATTGTGCGGAGTACCAACGGCTCTTTGAGATTTATCGGCAAGGTCGCGATGGCGCGCCTTACCTTGGCAAGTTCCTGCCGATCGGATGCTGCGTCATCCACGGCTACCTGATCGTCCGCGATCGTCTCGGCCTGTTCGTTCAGGGGTGCGGCAAAGGAGAAGAACCGGCGCACGGCGCGCTTCCTTGCCCAATCCCGGCATTTGTTGACGGCGATCGTAGAAAGCCATGCTTTCATTGCCCGCTGCGTATCGTAGCGCGGCATCGCCTGGTGCGCCGCGACAAACGTCTCTTGAACCAAGTCGAGCGCTTCGTCGGCCTCGCCGACAAAGGCGCGCGCGAGCCGGAATATTGGCTGGCGATAGCGACGCATGATTTCGGCGAATGCCGCCTGTCGGCCGGCGATGCTGAGCGTTGCCAGTTCGCCGTCGGACAGGGTGGTCCAATCGAGGCTCACCCCTGTCCGTCGGTGAGCGCCTTCACCACCGCAGCATCGAATTGGGGGGTCTGATCCGGGCGCAAAAGCTGCCGCATGGCGAAGATATGCGCCAGCGTGGCCTTCTGTAACTCGCCCATTGCAGCATGACTCTGATCGACCGCAGCGGTCACTTTGGGGCCGTTGCCATGCTCCGTCTCGATTGCCTCGGCTAGCCGCGCATTGTCTGCGCGCATTTCCAATTCCAGCGCGCGGCGTTGCACCGCAAACCGGTCCTCTAGGCTCTTCAACCGTGCCTGCTGATTGTCATCGAGCGCGAGCTTATGATGCAGGACCTCGTGCAAGGCAGTGCCCGGTTGCTTGGGCTGAGGCAGCAACGCGCGCGCAAGGAACACGCCTGCGATAGCCGCGAGGAAGGCCAGTACAACGCAGACGATAAGACGCTTGGTCGACGTCATGGCTCGCCAATCAGCAAGGCCGACGGCGCCAGTGGCGATGCGCCCCCGAGCGGCGAAAGCGACACCGCAGGGCTGGCGGTCGCCGGAAGTTCCGCGCCAACCATGCCGATCGCGAGCGCTGCGACCATCACGCCCCCGACACCCAATCCGGTCAACCGTGCGACGGGCCGCGCACCGATGCGTGCGAACACCTGCGCTTCGATCCCGTCCAGCGACGCCGGCACGGGGGCGCCCGCCAGCCTCGCCAATGTTCTGTCTAGATCGTCCATGCTGTTCACTCCGCGCCTCTACCACCTGTTACGCAGCGATGCCCATCACCCCTCGACTTTCGTCATGAGGGGCGAGCGGCCGGGCCGCGTAGAACAGGAACCAACCTGATCGGAGTAGCCCCATGCGTCGCGTCTTTCTTCCTACCGCTGTCGTTCTTCTCGGGCTTGCTGGAGCCGCTCAGGCCCATCCCAAACTCGTATCCGCATCGCCGGCACCGAATGCGATGGTCGCGAAGCCCGCCAATGTCACACTGCGCTTCAGCGAGAAGCTGATGCCAAAGTTCTCCGGCGCGGATCTGATGATGATCGGGCATGGCGGCACGACGCACGCACCGATGAAAGTCGCCGGGACCGCAACTGTCGGCTCGGACGGTCGCACCCTCGTCGTCACGCCCAAGTCGCCGCTCGGCGCGGGCAGCTATAAGCTTGCCTGGCATGTCGTCTCGACCGACACGCACCGCATCGCCGGAAATTACGCCTTCGCGGTGAAGTAAGATGGAAGCCGATTGGCCACTGATCGCGGTTCGCTTTGCGCTCTACCTCACGCTGAGTGGGCTGTTCGGTCTTTCGGCATTCGGTCTCTACGGGCTCCAGGAGGGCGAACGCGGTGACGCGCTTGCCTTCCGCCCTTGGCTTCTTGGAGCCGGGCTGCTTGCTCTTCTACTGTCCGGCATAGCTATCGCGCTGCTTGCGGCTGCGATGGCAGGCACACCCCCGTGGCCGATCGATCGGGAAGCGATCGGAATGCTGCTCTCGGACTCCGCAACGGGCACGGCGTGGAAAATACGCATGATCGCGCTGGTGGTGGCGTCGATCGCTGCTCTCATGGCAGCGTGGCGCACGATGCCGCTGGCCCTGGTTGTCATCTCTTCCGGGGTCGCTCTCGCGACGCTCGCCTGGACGGGGCACGGAGCGATGGATGAAGGCGCAACTGGGTGGGTGCATCTGGCCGCCGATATCCTCCATCTTCTGAGCGCTGGTGCGTGGGTTGGAGCACTGCTCGGGCTTGGGCTGCTGGTGACACGACCAGCGCGCCGCATCGATGCCGCTCACCTCACGCTGACGCATCGAGCGCTGCACGGGTTCGGTATGATCGGCACGATCGTCGTCGGCACGATCGTCGTCACCGGCCTCGTCAACGCGTGGCTGCTCGTCGGCGTTGTCAATGCCCTGAACCTCGGTGTGACGCTATATGGCCGGCTGCTGATGACGAAGCTGTTGCTGTTCTTGGCGATGCTCGGGCTTGCCTCGGTTAACCGCTTCCGGCTGACACCAGCATTCGAGCGGTCGATCGCCAACGGCGATCATCCCGGTGCCCTCGGTGCGCTGCGACGAAGCCTGGCCATCGAAACGGCCTGCGTCGTATTGATCTTGGCGCTGGTCGCCTGGCTGGGCACGCTCGAACCGCCCGCTTCAGCGATGTGAGGGCAATCCCTCCACGGCGCGTAGAATCCGATGGTTGACCCTTACACCGATCAGGCCTTGACCCTGACATAATGTCAGACCCTACATGCTTTCGGGTCGAAGGAGTCTTACGCCATGACCGACCCTGATTATCATGATCCTCAAGCCAAGCGCTGCGGCTGCTCGGAAAAGCGCGAAGCTGAGCCTGCGTCGGTAGTGCCGGCCGTCGCGCTTGCGTCCTGCTGCTCGGGTGAACCGGCGAGCGGGGCTCCCGCGACAGTCGATCAAGCTCATAGCAACGCCAAGCGTGGTGGCTGCTGCTCTGGCGACCAAGCCGCCAAGGGCACGACGATGGTCACGGACCCGGTGTGCGGGATGACCGTCGATCCGGCGAAAACGCCGCATCATGCAGAGCATGCCGGCCAAACCTATCATTTTTGCAGCGCCGGTTGCCGGACCAAGTTCGTTGCCAACCCTGACGCCTATCTCGGCGACAAGCCGAAGCCTGAGCCTAAGGCAACGCCAGGGGCGATCTGGACGTGCCCGATGCACCCGCAAATTCGTCAGGAGGGGCCAGGAACATGCCCCATTTGCGGCATGGCCCTCGAACCGGAGGAACCATCGCTTGACGATGGACCCAACCCCGAACTGGTCGACTTTACCCGTCGATTGTGGGTGGCAGGGGCGCTCACCGTGCCATTGCTCGTCGTTTCGATGTTCGCGGAGATGTTCGGGCTGCACGTCGTCAGCCCTGCCGCTTCGCCTTGGGTTCAACTCGCGCTTACCGCGCCCATCGTGCTGTGGGCGGGGTGGCCGTTTTTCGAGCGGGGGTGGACGTCGCTTCGCACCCGCCACCTGAATATGTTTACGCTGATTGCCCTCGGCGTCGGCGCGGCATTTCTTTACAGCCTCGTCGCGACGCTCGCGCCTGGCGTCTTCCCTGCGACGTTCCGCATGCACGGGGGCATGGTCCCGGTCTATTACGAAGCTGCCGGCGTCGTCGTGACGCTGGTGCTGCTCGGACAGGTCTTAGAATTGCGTGCCAGAGCGGCGACGGGGCGCGCCATCCGCGCCCTCATGGATCTCGCTCCCAAGACAGCGCGACGGCTGCTGCCTGACGGCTCCGAGGAAGAAATTGGTCTTGCCGAGGTGGCAACCGGCGACCGGTTGCGTGTTCGTCCCGGCGAGGCCATCCCGGTCGATGGTGTGGTGGTCGATGGCCGTTCCTCGGTCGATGAGTCCATGCTCACCGGTGAGCCAGCCCCCGTCCTCAAGGACGTCGACGCGGCTGTCACCGGGGGCACGGTGAACGGCACAGGTAGCCTTGTCATGGAAGCCCGTGCAGTCGGCTCGGATACGATGTTGGCGCGCATCGTCCGCATGGTCGCGGAAGCGCAGCGCAGCCGTGCTCCAATTCAGGCTGTCGCCGATCGGGTCTCGGGCTGGTTCGTGCCCTTGGTCGTTCTGATTTCGGTCGCGACGTTCGTGGTGTGGTCACTGGTTGGGCCGGAGCCGCGTATGGGTCATGCCCTTCTCAATGCAATTGCCGTGCTGGTGATCGCCTGCCCATGCGCGCTCGGGCTCGCTACCCCTATGTCGATCATGGTCGGCACCGGACGCGGCGCGCAGGCCGGCGTGCTGGTCAAGAATGCTGAGAGCCTACAGGCTCTCGACAAGGTGGATACGCTGGTCGTCGACAAGACAGGCACGCTTACGGAGGGAAAGCCGTCGCTGATCGCCATCGAGGCAATTGGCACTGTTGGTGAGAACGACATGCTAGCGCTCGCTGCGGCGGTCGAAGGCCAGTCCGAACATCCGCTAGCCCACGCGATCGTCGTCGCCGCCAAAGAACGGGGATTAGAACTCGGGACGGTTGTAGAGTTTGCCTCGCAGACCGGCATGGGTGTCAGCGCCACGGTTGGCGGCCGATCGATAGTAATCGGCAACGCAGTACAAATGAACCGGGTCGGTGCCGATCCTCAATCGCTCGACGCCGCGGCTGATCGTCATCGAACCGAGGGAGCCGGCGTCATCCTGATTGCGATCGACGGCGCGCTCGCCGGCTTGCTCGCGGTTGCTGACCCGGTGCGCCCTTCGGCGCGCGACGCTATCGCGGCCCTTCGCAAGGAAGGTCTGCGCGTGATCATGTTGACGGGCGACAATCGCGGTACGGCCGATGCAGTCGCTCGGGCCGTAGGTGGACTGGACGATGTACGCGCCGATCTGCGCCCGGAAGACAAGGCTCGGATCATCGGCGAACTCAAAGCGAGTGGTGCCAAGGTCGCTATGGCTGGCGATGGTATCAATGATGCCCCGGCGTTGGCCGCTGCCGACGTCGGTCTCGCGATGGGGACGGGAACAGACGTCGCGATTGAAAGCGCTGGCATGACGCTTACCCGAGGTGACCTCTCGGTGATCGTGCGCGCCCGCAAACTTGCCCGCGCGACGATGAGAAATATTCGGCAGAACTTGTTCTTCTCATTCCTGTTCAACGGGGTTGGCGTGCCCGTCGCAGCCGGTGTGCTCTACCCGGTTGCCGGAGTGCTTATGTCGCCGATGCTGGCCGGCGCGGCGATGGCGCTCTCTTCGTTCACCGTCGTGCTCAACGCGCTGCGTCTGAACACGGTGAAATTATGAACATCGGGGCGGCATCAGAGGCCAGCGGCGTCTCGCAACGCATGATCCGCCACTACGAGAAGATAGGCCTCGTGCCCGCACCGCCCCGGCGCGGGAGCTACCGAGACTATGCGGACGCGGACATTCACCGGCTGCGGTTCATCGCAAATGCGCGAGACCTCGGCTTTCCGATTGAAGAGATCCGCACGCTACTCGGCTTGTGGTCGGATCGGGACCGGTCGAGCGCCGAGGTGAAGGCGCTGGCAAAAGCGCGCGCTGCCGAGTTGGGCCGCAAGGCGCGTGCGTTGAAAGCTATGCAATCGGCATTGATCGACTTGGTTGAGCGCTGCCACGGCGATGATCGACCGCAGTGCCCAATCATCGAGAGTCTTGCTGATTAGCTCGATCGGACGCAGCGCTTACCAGCATTCTCGCCTTTTGCCGTCACTATGCTGACATTCTCAAATTACGCAAAATGCCAATTTTGGGAAGCATTTTGTCTTCCCGAAATTTGATCCTTTTTGGAAAAGCCGGCAGCTGCTGAATGTCTGCTATCGCCACCCGGCTTCCCGAAAGTAGCCTGTCCGCTTTCCTTCCCAACCCGGACATCCACCGACAGCGGATACCCCCGCCGCACAGCTATCGACAGCGCGGGGGGCCGCAGAAGGTCGCCATTGCCAAGCATCCTCTGCATGGCCGAAATCCGGCGATAGACGTCCTTTACGCCATGGCGCCCCTGGAAGACACGTGGCGAACACATCGACACGCAAGGTTACCATGCACATCACCAATCGAAGGACGGCCATCATTTCTGCCGCGGTAACCCTTGCCGGAATGGCGCTGGGAGGCAGAGCAAGCGCGGGAAAGGCCATAATGACTTCTGGCATCTTCGACGCTTCCAAGAACCCCAAACCGGAAAAGATACCGCCCTATCAGCCGCGGTTCGGTCGTACGAAGCCTCTCGTCGCGGTCGTCGGTCTGAACGAAGGCACGATCATCAGCGACTTTTGCATCCCGTTCGGCGTGATGGCACGCTCGGGCGTGGCCGATGTCATGTCGGTGTCAGTCAAACCCGGCCCCGTAAAGATGCAACCGCTCACCTTCCAGCTCCAGGCCACCGTTGCCGAGTTCGACAGGCGGCATCCCGAGGGTGCCGACTACATTTTCGTGCCGGCAGTAGAGAACGACAGCGATCCCAACCTGCTGGCATGGATCAAGGCGCAAGCCGGCAAGGGCTGCACGGTCATCAGCATCTGCTACGGCGCGATGGCTGTTGCCAATACCGGTCTGTTCGATGGTCACCGGGCGACCTCGCATTACAGTAACGAGGGGTTCCGCGCGAAGCGCTTCCCAAAGGTGATATGGCAGAAGAACATCCG
The DNA here is from genome assembly GCF_001421745.1 of Sphingomonas sp. Leaf230. Classification (GTDB taxonomy): domain Bacteria; phylum Pseudomonadota; class Alphaproteobacteria; order Sphingomonadales; family Sphingomonadaceae; genus Sphingomonas. Next base: position 67,270 of record NZ_LMKW01000015.1, read on the forward strand.
CTACGTCGCCGACGGAAAGGTTGTTTCCAGCGCCGGAGTCAGCGCATCGATGCCGACGTCTATCGCGCTGGTCGAGGCGATCGCCGGCGCTGCTAAGGCTGCGCAGGTCGCTCGCGACGTTGGCATCGACGACTGGAGTTCTCGCCATAACAGCGACGCATTCCAGTCCGATCCCGGCAATGCAGACATGCCTGCCCGTAATGCGCGACCCGACGTCACGCTGGGTATCCCGGTCAAGACGGGCGACGACGAGATCGCACTCGCGGTGACGGCCGAAGCTTACAGTCGGACGGGCAACACCTTCGGTTATGCCGTGGGCCCGAGCAAGGCACCAGTGCGGTTGGCGCACGGCCTGGTTGTATTGCCTGACATGGTTGCTGGCACGGCGAAGGTCAGTCGTATGCTGGCGCCGCTCGAAGCTCAGCAAGCGACCCGCGCGCTGGATATCGCGCTGGCGGATATCACGAAGACTTACGGCCCGAAGGCCGCCCGCAACGTCGCGCTGTTCATGGAATATCCCGGCAAGATCGAGTGATCACGCACAGCGTCAGGCCGTAGTCCCTTTCCCCGAAGAGAACCGCCGCCGATAGTCGGATGGGGACAGGCCAACGATGCGGTTAAAGACCTTTCGGAACGCGCTCGGATCGGTGTAGCCGACCTCCCACCCGACCTGATCGGCGGTCAGGCCCGTCTCGCGCAGCTTCGTTTTGGCGTTGGCGACCCGCAGGCGCTGCCAATACTCAGTGGTGGTGTGGCCAGTCGCCTTTTGGAAGCGGCGCAGGAACGTTCGGTCCTCCAAACCGGCCTTGGCCGCCAGCGTCGCGACCTCGACGATCTTGCCGTCTGTCTCGTGCAGGAAGTCCTGCGCTTTCGAGATCGCATCGTCCTTGTGCCCGGTATGGGGGCGAAACCCGCTGTAATAGCTTTGCTCCCGACCCGGCGGGTCGATCAGGAAGCTGCCGGCGATCTCCATCATTACCGCATCTCCGACGAAGCGCTGGATGATCGTCAGGCACAAGTCCGTCCACGCCATCACCCCGCCCGCGGTGATGATGTCGCCGTCGTCGATGACGATGCGGTCTGTATCGATCCTCGCCCGTGGAAACTGAGCGCGGAAGCGGTCCTCGTACGTCCAGTGCGTCGTGACGGTCCGACTGTCGAACAGACCTGTCGCCCCGAGCACGAACGCGCCCGAGCAGATCGAGGTCAGTACCGCGCCATCGGCATGTCGCTCCTGCAGCCAGCGCGTCACCGCCGGGTTCGCATCGTCGCGCGGGCCGCCCAACGCAGGCGGCAGGATGCAGATCGATGGCGTCGTGCGGCAAGATTCCGATGAGTGGACGCGAGTCAGCTCGCCTTCCTTACCCGCAGACGCCCAGTGGCTGATGACCAGGACGGGAGAGCCGTCGTGACCCGGCATCGCCCGTGCCGCGCGATCGGCCGCAACCAGCAGGTCCGTCATTCCCAGCACTGCCGCCTGCTGCGCGTCGTCGTAAATCAGAATGGCAATCTCGATCATGGCGTAATCGACCCGGTCTTTGTCACTACCGCCACTGATATAACGCTTCTTCCCGCGGTAGACATGCTTAGCCAACATGGAGGCAAGAATGACCAAGCGCGCATTGATCGTCATCGATCTGCAGAATGAATATGAGGCCAACGGCAAGCTGCCGCTAGAAAAGCTGGATCAGGCGGTTACGAACGCGACGCGCGTGATCGGTGCGGCGCGCGACGGCCACGAGACGATCGTTCATATCCGCCACGAGACGCCCGGTTCAGACGACGCCCCCTTTGCGGTCGGCACGAACGGCACGAGAATCATCGAGGCCGTCGCGCCAATCGATGGCGAGACCGTGCTGACCAAGCATTACCCGAACGCGTTCCGCGACACCGGCCTGAAGGTGCTACTCGACGAAGCGGGCGTCGAGGACGTCCTGATCGTCGGCGCGATGAGCCACATGTGCATCGACGCGACCGCCCGCGCGGCGTTTGACTTCGGCTACGGCGTGACGGTCGTCGGCGACGCCTGCGCGACCCGCGCCCTGTCAAATGACGGGGTCGAGGTGCCCGCCGAACAGGTGCATACCGCGTTCATGGCCGCGCTTGCCTTTGCCTATGGCTCGGTGGTGTCCACCGCCGACCTGTTGTCTGCCTGAACCAGGCCGTGCTGGTCGATGACCAGCACGGGAACAGGCGGGACGATGACCGTGTTACTTGCTCACCGAAAAGCCGCCATGAATGGACGTGCTTCTGAGGGGCGTACCCCGCAACATGCGCGCGAGTGCCTGGCCAGGAGTCAGGCGCCCTTTGGCCGGTGCGGTCTTCATGGTCCGGGTGGGGCGGCCCCTCACCTGATCTGTGTCGATAGACACCGGGCAGCGCGTGATGCTGGTGAACTTGGCGAGCGCCTTGTCGAGCGTCATGGGCGCGATCGCTATCCGAATGCGATCATTCTGACAGTCGTAGAAGCTGGCATCCTGCGCGCTGGCGGGATGTGACAGGAGTGCGGCGAAACCAAAGGTCGCCGAAAGCAGGAACGTGCGCATGAAATCTCCGTGTGTCGATGGCAGGTGCGAGGTAGAGGCGTTCGTCTGGATGGCAGGGGGATTAGTGGCTGTGCTGAGCGATGATCGGGCCGACCATGCCCTAAGCTGTTTCCAGTATCTGCGCTGATGCAATCCCCTCCGTGGCTCTACGGGAAGCGGATGTGGGTCATATTCGACCGCAAACTTCGCTGGCTCGCGAACCGGGCGGCGAATAGAACAAGAATATGCACCCGACGCGACGAACCGAGGCGATACGGTGTTAAGATCTATGATCTTGGGAGGGGCGCGTAGTCTGATGTCCTATTCGGAAGTACGTCAATTACCTCACTGACCTTAGCTGCGACAAGATGCTCTTCCATCAGATCAACCTCTTTTAGAATCAGCGTTAGCCGCTCACGAATGTCGCTTAAATGGTCGGTCATTGATCGAGCTCCGATGAGAACGATGTGCATTAATGTCTTGGAGGCCTTTTATCGGAATGATCATCTAACTATTGTGGCATTCCGGATTCGAAGGCGACGTCAGGTGTTTGGCGCTGTCTGGACCTTCATCGGCATCACGCCGGGTTCGGCATGGTTGCCGCATGGAGCGGACCCATACACTTGAGATGTAGCGAAGCGAGCAGGCCTTCGTGTGAGGTAACTTTCATGGATGAATACGCAGGGATAGCCGCGTCGGGACTCCCATGATCTACGCGTCCCCGACACGAGACTGTAGGGCATTGATCCCTCGATTTCGGCCATCGGCCGATTTTGCGGATGCGCCTGACAGCAACCGGCCTAGGAAGTGATTTCAGCAGCTTCAGGACGGAGTGCCATGTCAGCGTCATTCGCCTTCTACCTGTGCGAAGGCTTCCAACTACTGGACCTAGCCGGGCCAACGGCGGCTCTTACCGCGGCGAACCGCCTGTTGGGGTCTGAGCACTACCGGATCGAACTTGTCTCCCAAGGCGGGGGTGTTGTTCCGGGTGACGCAGGCCTCGGACTGATGACGCGTCCTGCAGTATCATCGACGGCCGAGACGCTCGTTGTGGTTGGCGGCAGGGTCGAGCCGATGCTGGAGGCCGACAACATCGCAGGAATCCGCCAGGCATCTGCCGGAGCTTCGAGTATCGCGAGCATCTGCACCGGAGCCTTCCTGCTCGCCGCTGCCGGCTACTTGGACCGTAAACGGGCGACGACCCACTGGCAATTTGCGCAGAGATTGCAGTATCTGTACCCGCAGGTGACGGTCGATGCAGACCGGATTTTCATCAACGATGGCGCGATCTGGACGTCAGCTGGCATGACCGCTGGTATTGACCTGATACTGGCGCGGATTGAAGTCGATCATGGCGCAGAACTCGCCAAGGCGGTCTCGCGCGAACTCGTCGTTTATCATCGCCGACCAGGTGGGCAATCGCAGTATGCAGCGATTTCTCAGATGGAACCGCAGACCGACCGCATCCGCAAGGCGCTGACCTATGTTCGCGACCATATCTCCGAACCATTGCCAATCGAGCGGCTTGCCGAGGCCGCATGTTTAAGTATCCGCCAATTTGCCCGCCTGTTTCGGAAGGAAACAGGTGAAACCCCGGCGCGCGCGGTCGAGCGTCTGCGTTGCGAAGCTGCACGCATCCGTCTTCGCGATAACAACGAAAGCGTCGGGACCGTCGCTCGCCTCGTCGGGTTCGCGGATGCCGAGCGCATGCGGTGCGCATTTTTACGCAGCTACGGGCATCCTCCCCAGACACAACGCCGGCTTGATCAACCGTTGATGCGCGGCGGTGACGGATACACCTGCTGGCCACCTATCACGTGACACATCGTTGCCGCACACTGGCGCGCCGTTCACGCCATTCCAAATCTGCAGAGTCATGCGTCAGATAGCTGCTCGCGTCGAACTTCTGTCACGCCATCATCCCATCGGATCCCGAGGGGCGGAGGGCGCGAGCGGTAGTGCAGCATTATCGAAACGGCTGCGAGCCGTCATCAAGAGCCCTTTCCAGCAGCTTGCCGTTCGGCAAGCCAAGTCTGCATCGTCGCGATCTCGGCCTGTTGGTTGCGGATCACCTCCTCCGCCATCGCCCGAATTTTTGGATCGGTGCCGGTGGCGATCTCGGCGCGCGCCATCTCCACTGCACCTTCGTGATGGGGGATCATCCCGCGCAGGAAATCGGTGTCCGGATCGCCCGTCGAAGGCATGACCATGCTTGTCTTGTCGTGCGGAGGGTTCGCCCCATGCATCTCACCTTTGGCGTTCTGCATATTCGATCCGTGGATCACATCGGCCGATTCCGGTTCGTTTGAGGTGAACTGGTATGGAGGCTTCCCAGCGGAACACGCGGACAGGGCCATAGCGACGCTGGGAATAAGCCAGCGCGCCTTGATGATCGACATTCTTGTCTCCTTATTGAAATGGTCGGTTCGCGGATCGGCCCCGCGTGAACGATGCCCCCTCACAGTGCGATCTCCTCGATGAGAAGAAGCGTCAGGAAGCCGACGAAGAACATCGCGCTTATGAGCGGCGTGTCCGGCTTCTCGTGCGCTTCGGCTAGCAACTCTTCGGTGACGAGGAACAGGAGTGCCATGAGACCGAAGCTCAGGAAGCCCGCGACCACGGGAGGCGACAGGCCAGCGACCGGGATCGCCAGCAGCGCGCCGATCGGCAGCAGCAGCGCGAGTCCCGCCACGGTAAGGATGATCCTGAGTTTAGAGGTGATGGTTTCCGCGAGTTCCGTCGTCAGCGTCACGCCGAGGAACAGCACCTCCAGCGTGAGCGCGACGGTGAGCAGAACGCCCGCCTTGGCGCCGGCGACGAACGCAAGGCCCAGCACCAATCCGTCACGCCGAGGAACAGCACCTCCAGCGTGAGCGCGACGGTGAGCAGAACGCCCGCCTTGGCGCCGGCGACGAACGCAAGGCCCAGCACCAATCCGTCGACGACGATGTCGATCCCGACCGCGGATATCAGCGTAACAGGTCCAGCCGCGCGGGCTTCGTATGCTTTCAGTCCCAGCATGACCGCGACCCCGACCGATCCGCCGATGAACGTCGCTAGCGGCGACCCGGCGTGCAGGACCTGAGGCAGGATTTCGGTCGCCGCAGCGGCGAACACGACACCTGCCGCGAGGTGCTGCATGGCAGATATGAACGCGTCGCCNAGCGGCGACCCGGCGTGCAGGACCTGAGGCAGGATTTCGGTCGCCGCAGCGGCGAACACGACACCTGCCGCGAGGTGCTGCATGGCAGATATGAACGCGTCGCCCGGCCTGCGCCACGTCGCGAACGCACCGCCGAGGATAACCGCGAGGACCGGAATGATGGTATAGCTCAGCGCCAGCATGATTTCCCCCTGAACGACAAATGTTCGTTGCCACCCTTTTGCCCGACCCGCTCGAGGTGGAGCAGATCCTTGCCGATCGCGACCGTCAATCTTCCATCGACTGCGTGCGCACGTCCGCGTGGCACGGTCAGCGTCTCACGGTCCTCTGGCGTTGAACCGATTAGATCGACAACGAAGCTGTCGGCACTCAACCCGGTTAGAATCGATGATCCATCCTCACAGGTGAAGACATGCATCTGCATCTTGGAACCGGGCGCCGAGGTGTTGTGCGCCTCGCCATCGGCATCCGCATCGGGGGACGAGCACGCCGCGGCGAGCAAAGCGATTAGCACCACGCCCGCACGCCTGACGAACACGCTCCCAGTCAGGATTCTACGGCTGATCTGCGTCATCCGAGTGGAATGCTCATGATGTCCCTGTAGGCCGACAGGAGCTTGTTCCTGACCTGAAGCGTCGCCTCGAATGACACAGAAGCGCGGTTCTGCATCAACGCCGAGGGTGTCCCCGAATGTCGCGGGCGCTTCGGTCCGCGGCACGGCCGTAGCTGCACCCGGCGCCGCAGCAGGCGACGCCAGGCGGTTGAGCGTCTGACTTCGTGCGAGGATCTGCGCACGGACGGCTAGGACGCCGGAGACGGTTGTATCGGACATCGCAAACGGTCCTTTCTAACCTACGGAGACCACATCCGATGGACGCGGTCTCCAGGGCATCAGGCGGTCCGCGTCGCGGCGAACCGATCGCGATAGGCGAGCAGCCGCAACGCGTTCACGACGACGAGCAACGTCGACCCTTCGTGCATGGCGACGGCTGCCCCGATCCCGAGACCGAAGATCGTCGCGGGAACCAGGATCGCCACCACGCCCAGACTGACGAAGACGTTCTGCCGTATGATCGATCGGGTCTGCCGCGACAGGCCGACCGCAAACGGCAGATGCGCGAGATCGTCCGCCATCAGCGCCACGTCGGCAGTCTCCAGCGCGACGTCGGAGCCTGCCGCGCCCATCGCGATCCCGACGGTCGCATTCGCCATCGCTGGCGCGTCGTTCACGCCGTCGCCGACCATCGCCACCTTGCCGTCGCTGCGCAGCTTCTTGATCGCCTCGACCTTGTCTTCCGGCATCAGGTCGCCCCATGCCTCGTCGATACCACGACCATCGCCACCTTGCCGTCGCTGCGCAGCTTCTTGATCGCCTCGACCTTGTCTTCCGGCATCAGGTCGCCCCATGCCTCGTCGATACCAACCTCGCGGGCGATCGCCTCGGCGACCGTCTGGTTGTCACCCGAGATCATGATCATACGCTTGATGCCAAGTTTGCGCAGGGTCGTCAGCGTCGCCTTAGCCGCGGCGCGGGGCGTATCCATCAGCCCGATCACGCCCAGATCGACGTCACCACGTCGCACAACCATCGTCGTCCGCCCGCCCGCGCGGAGCCGTTCGACCGCGGCCATCGTCTCTTCCGCCAATGCAGCGAGACCGTCCTTGCCGAACATTTCGGCCTTGCCGATCGTGACGGGATCGCCCTCCAGCGTCGCGCGAACGCCGCGGCCGGTCAGGCTTTCCAGATCGCTCGCCTGCGGCAGCGTGGCGTCGTTCAGGCGTGTCCTGCCGTCCTTGACGATCGCCGCGGCAAGGGGGTGATCGCTCAGCGCTTCCACGGCGACGGCCGTGGTAAGAAGCCGGTCGTCGGCTATCCCCGCCATCGCGACGACATCGGTGATCCGGGGCCGGCCTTCTGTCAGCGTACCGGTCTTGTCGAAGGCGATAGCGGTGAGCGAACCGAGGTTCTCCAGCGGCCCGCCGCCCTTCACCAGCACCCCGCCGCGGGCGGCGCGGGCGACACCCGACAGAACCGCACTCGGCGTCGCGATCGCCAGCGCGCAGGGGCTGGCGGCGACGAGGACCGCCATCGAGCGGTAGAAGCTGTCACGGAAGGGTTCATCGATGACGACCCACGCGAACAGGAGCAGGACGGCCAGGCCCAGCACCACCGGCACGAACACGCGCTCGAACCGGTCGGTCATGCGCTGCGTCGGCGACTTCTGCGTCTCGGCTTCGCTGACCATCTTCACGACCTTGGCAAGCGCGCTCTCGGTCGACAGCCGCGTAACCTCGATTTCGATGGCGCCGCTGCCGTTGATGGTGCCGGCGAACACGCGACTGGCAGCGTCGACGCGGTCGGGATCGGCGCGGGCCTGCCCGGCATCCGCCACCGCGGTTTTGTCGACCGGTATACTCTCGCCCGTCACCGGCGCCTGGTTGATGCTGCTCGAGCCCAGCGTCAGGAAGCCGTCGGCGGGCAATCGCGCATTGGGTTTGACCACGACGATGTCACCGACCACCAGCGTATCGACGGAGACCTCGCTGATCCGGCCGTCCCGGCGAACGAGGGCTGTCTTCGGCGCCAGCTCGGCCAGTGCCTCGATCGCCCGCTTGGCGCGGCCCATCGCATAATGTTCTAGCGCATGGCCGAAGCTGAACAGGAACAGGAGCAGCGCGCCCTCCGCCCAAGCGCCGAGTGCGGCCGCCCCCGCCGCAGCGACCAGCATCAGCGTGTCGATCTCGAACCGACGCATCCGCAGATTGTCGATCGCCTCGCGGACGGTGAAGAAGCCGCCCAGACCATAGGCGATCAGGTAGCAGGCGAGCGGCAGCCAAGACGGTACACCGACAACCAGTTTCTCGATCGCGAAGCCGACGCCGAGGACGGCACCGCAGCCGAGCGCGAAGAACAGCTCCGTGTTCGGTCCGAGGATACCGTCATGATTGTGGTTGTGCCCCTCCTTGCCATGATCGTGTTCGCCCGGACCATGATCGTGACCAGCGTGATCGTCGTTCGTGGCCTCAGGGGCGGGTGCTTCGCGATCGGCGACAGCGTTGCGGATGGTGGCTTCGTCGATGCGTTCCCGATCGAACTCGACCTGCACGCGGCCACTCGCCCCGACTTCAGCCTCCAGTACGCCGGGCATGGCCTTCAATCGATCGCCGAGGGTGCGCGCGCGCCGTTGATGCGTGGCGCCGATGTCGAACACGACATGGCCGTAGCGCGCACCGATTTTCGCGCCTGCGCCGGTCGCGACCTCGCGAATACGCGAAAGCGGAAGCCGATCCGGATCGTAATGGATGCACAATTGTGCCGGTGTCCCGTCGCTGGCGGGCACGACATGGGCTTCGCTGACGCCTTCGCGATCCGCCAGCTGCTGGACAAGCCGTGTGACGCAGGCGTCCGCGGCATCCGGCACGTCGGGCAGGACGACGGCGAGGTCGAGCCTGGTTTTCTCAGCCATTCTGATTGTCCTTGGTGTTGCGCGCGTCCTGTTTCGCGTCGCGCAGGATCTTGATGCCGCCCCACAGCTGGATTGCGGCCGTCGCCAGCCCGACCACAAGGTCCGGCCAGTTCACGCCCAGCCACATGACCAGGACGCCGGCGATCACGATACCGCCGTTCGAGATGAAGTCGTTGAGGCTGAAGGTCGTTGCCGCGCGCAGGTTGACGTCCTTGTTCTCCAGCTTCTGCAGGAGGCGCAGGCACAGATAATTGATGATGCCGGCGACGATCGACATGCCTATCATGGTCGGGCCGATCGGGTCGCTGCCCTGCGCGAAACGACGGGCGACATCGATGAGGACCGCGACCGCGAAGAGGAGCAGCATGATACCGGACACCCCGGCCGCAAGCTGCTTCCAGCGTGCGCTGCGCGTCAACGCGACGATGCTGAGTCCGTAGACCGCGGCGTCGGAGCCATTGTCGAGACCATTGGCGATCAGCGCGCTGGAATCGCCGACCAGTCCCGTAGCGACGAACGCCACGGCAAGTCCCGCATTGAGGATCAGGACGATCCAGAGCGTACGTCGCTGACGATCCATCGCGCCAGCGTCGAGAGTGGGATCGGTCATAACTGGGTCGCCTTCTGGCAAAGCACCGGACGTTTGCCGGGCGCCTCGACCTTGATCTGGTTGCCTGAGAACGTCGCGGTCTCAGCATCTCCGACATATTGGAGGCCTTGCAACGGTGCGGTCAGTACGGCCGCTGGTGCAACCGCATCGCGACGTAACTCGACCGTGAGCCCCTGATCCTTGAAGTCGACCAGGAGCGTCCGATCATTGTCGCACCGATAAAGGTGGCGACCAGGGGTGCCGCTCGTCACGGCGGTGTCGCGCGCGTGGATCTCCTGTTCGGTCGGAGGCCCCTTTTCCGGTTGTTCCGAACAGGCCGACAGCATCAGGACAGCTGCCAACCCCAGGCTCGCGATTTCTATCAGAAACAGCTTCATTTTGGCCTCCGGTTTTTCCTGCCGCCATGTCGGACAGGCGTTGGCCGGGGTTTCAAACCCGGCTGAGTTGCCAGTCGCCGCAGTTGGCGCTCCAGGCATCGGTCGGATTGGACAAGCCCGGCTTGTAGCCTGCGGCGCAGCAGCGCCGTCCACATGCCACTGAGAAATCCGTGGAAACGCAGGCTGTGGCGCAGGCGAGTACCGGCGGGATCGGCTTCCAGCTCGTACACTTCCTCGAACAGCAGCAGCTTCGGCACCCCCGCGGTCCAGGCGAAGGCAACCGGCTTGTCGACCCGAATGATGTCCGCTGCCGTCGTGATAGGTTTTCCAAGCCCACCAATGCGGAAGCTGTAGGTCGCTTTGCCACCCTCGACAGCCTCACCCGCAAGCTGGGTAAACGGCTTCCATTGCGGATGTCCGGCGAAGTCCGTGATGACCGACCAAACCCGTAGCGGGGACGCTATGAGGGTCACGATATTCTCGATGGGCGTGCGGCCGACGGCATCGGCCCGGTGCCCGCCACCGGGATCGATGGCGGCGTCGCCTGCCTCACGCCCTGCCATCGGCCGACTCCGGATCGGACTGGAGGTCGATGATCTCCACCGCCTCCAGCGTCATCAGACCGATGCCCTGCAGGTCGCGCAGGTTCGCGATGAAGGTCCGCAGCCTGGCATCCTCGTCGACGATCTCGATCACCACCGAGCGATCGTTCTCGAGGATGTGGCGACGGTGCGTGTGCGCCGATCGTCCGATTCCGATCATCGCCTCGATTACGGTCGCACCGCCGAGCCGGGCGTCGCGCGCCCGCTCGGCGATGAGTTCGAAGACCTTGCGGTCCCCGAAATACGCGGTTTCGTCGGTATAGACCCGCAGGAGTTTCATCATGGTCATGCCGTGGCCTCCTCGGGTGTGTCGGTCGGTCGGTCGTCATCCTCGGTACGCTTGCCCGACGTCGCTCCCAGGACGACCTTGGCGATGGCGGGAAGCACCAGGAGGGTCAGGATGGTCGCGGCGACGAGGCCACCGATGACGGTGACGGCGAGGGGTTTCTGCACCTCCGCGCCGGTGCCGTGGGCGAGCGCCATTGGCACGAAGCCGATCGCGGGCACGAACCCGGTCATAATGACCGCGCGCATCTTCTCGGCCATGCCGTGGCGGATCGCCTGCGCCACCGGTAACCCGGCTTCGCTGCTTTCCCGGATCGCGGTCATCACCACGAGCCCGTTCAGGACCGCCACGCCAGCAAGGCAGATGAACCCTACTGCTGCCGACACCGAAAAGTTGATGCCCGTCAGCAGCAAGGTGAAGACGCCGCCTGCCAGCCCCAGCGGCACTGCCAGGAACACCGATGCTGCCCTGCCGAACCCGCCGAGCGCCATGTAAAGCAGCCCGAAGATCGCCAGGAAGCACAGCGGCACAACGATCGACAGCCGGGCAGACGCCGCCTGCAGGCTCTCGAACTGGCCACCCCATTCGAGGTAGTAGCCCGCGGGCAGCTTGAGTTGCGCGATCTTCGCCTGTGCTTCGGCCACGAACGACCCGGCATCACGACCACCGAGGTTGATCTGGACGACCACGCGGCGTTTGCCGTTCTCGCGGCTGATCTGGTTCAACCCCTCCGTCAGGCGGATTTGCGCCACCTGCGCGAGCGGCACCTGTGCTCGCGGCCGTCCCTCGACTTCCGGCAGCAGCACCGGCAACGAACGGATGTCGTCGAGGTTGGCGCGGGTAGCCTCCGGAACGCGCACGGTGACGTCGAAACGACGATCGCCCTCGTACACCAACCCCGATTCACGCCCGCCAAGGCCGGCTGCAATCGTATCCGAGACGTCGCGGACGGTAAGACCGAGCCGCGCGATAGCCGCACGGTCGAGCTTCACGTCGAGCGTCGGCGCACCGCCGACCTGGTCGGCCTTGACGCTCGCCGCACCCGGGATGCCCTGCAGGACACGCACCATCTCGTTCGCGGTCTGCGACATCTTGTCGAGATCGTCGCCGTACAGCTTGATCGCGACATCGCCGCGGACACCCGCGATCAGCTCGTTGAAGCGGAGCTGAATCGGCTGACTGACCTCGTAGAGGTTGCCGAGCTGGCCGTTCGCCGCCTTCTCGATCCGGGCGATGGCGTCTGCCTTGGTCTTCACCCCCTCGGGCCACTCTTCCTGCGGCTTCAGGATGACGAAGCCGTCCGAGACGTTCGGTGGCATTGGATCGGTCGCGACTTCGGCGGTGCCGGTCTTGGAGAACATTGTTTCCACTTCCGGCAGTCGCTTGACCGCCGCCTCGACGCTGCGCTGCATGCGCAGCGACTGTTCGAGGCTGACCGACGGCACGCGGGTCGACGCAACCGCGAGGTTCTTTTCATCGAGCTGGGGTATGAACTCGGAGCCGAGCAACCCGAATGCCGGGATCGCGGCCAGGAAGAAGGCAAGCCCGCCGAGGATGAACGGCCAGGGCTTCGCGATCGCCTTGTCGAGCAGCGGCAGATAGCGTTCCTTGGACTTGCGGATCAGCCACACGTCCTTTTCCGCAACCTTGCCGCTGATCAGGATCGCCACGAGTGCCGGTACCAGCGTGATCGCCAGCACGAACGCTGCCACCAGTGCCAGCATGATCGTGATCGCCATCGGCGAAAACGTCTTGCCCTCGGTGCCGGTGAAGGTGAGCAGCGGTGCGAACGCGAGCAGGATGATCGCCTGCCCGTAGACCGTCGGCTTGATCATCTCCTGCGCGGCCCGCATCGTCTCTTCGAGCCGTTCCCGCAGGGAGAGCAGCCGACCTTCGTGTTCCTGTCTATGCGCCAGTCTGGCGAGACAGTTTTCGATGATGATGACCGCGCCGTCGACGATCAGACCGAAGTCGAGCGCCCCCAGGCTCATCAGATTGCCGGGGACGTTGAACGCGTTCATCCCCATTGCCATCATCAGGAAGGAGAATGGGATCACCAGCACGGCGATCACCGCGGCGCGCCAGTTGCCGAGCAGCAGGAACAGTGCCGCGGCGACGAGGATCGCGCCTTCGGTCAGGTTGCGCTGGACCGTCGCCACCGTGGCGCCGACGAGCTTTGCGCGGTTGAGCACCACCTTGACCTGAATGCCGGGCGGTAGCGTCTTTGCGACCTGATCGAGCTTGGTCGATGCCTGTTCGGCGACGATACGGCTATTCTGGCCGATCAGCATCAGCACCGTGCCGATCACCGCTTCCTGACCATTCATGCTGCCAGCACCGGTGCGCAGATCGCCACCAACCCGTACATTGGCGATCTGGCCGACCGTGATCGGCGTCCCACCGCGCGTGGCGGCAACCGCGCTGCGGATCTCGTCGACCGTCCGCACACGGGAATCGACACGCACGAGATACGCTTCGCCGCCCTTGTTGAAGTAGTTGGCGCCGACTGCGAGGTTCGCGTTTTCGAGCGCCTGTCCCAACTCGCTGTACGAGATGCCGAAGCTGGCGAGCTTGGTCGGATCGGGCTCGACCACGAACGTCTTGGCGAAGCCGCCGATGGAGTCGACGCCGGCAACGCCGCCCACCGATTTGAGCTGCGGACTGATGATCCAGTCCTGCACAGTGCGTAGATAACCTGCCTTGGCGACGGGATCAGTCAGCCGCTCGCCTTCCGGCGTCAGGTAGCTGCCATCGGGTTGCCAGCCGGGCTGGCCGGCAACTTTCTTGGCGCCTTTACCGTCCGGATTGGCATAGCCGACCGTATACATGACGATCTCGCCGAGGCCGGTCGTGACCGGTCCGATCTGCGGCTGCACGCCGTCGGGCAGGTTTTCCATCGCCTGCCGCAGGCGTTCACCGACCTGCTGGCGCGCGAAATACAGGTCGGTGCTGTCCGTGAAGATAGCGCTGACTTGGCTGAAGCCGTTGCGCGAAATGGAGCGCGTCGTCTCGAGCCCTGGAATACCGGCGAGCGAGATTTCGACCGGATAGGTGACGAGCTTCTCGATCTCGACCGGCGACAGTCGGGGATCGATCGTGTTGATCTGGACCTGCTTGTTGGTGATGTCCGGCACTGCGTCGATCGGCAGCTTGGTGAGCTGCCACACGCCGAGACCAGCGATGACGAGGAAGAGGGCGAGGACCGTCCATCGGGCGCGGACGGAGAGCGCCATGAGATTGGCTATCATGGTCTATTCTTCCTCGCCCGCGCCCTTGCCGAGTTCGGCCTTGAGCAGGAATGCGTTCTTGGTCGCGACCTGGCTGCCGCCCGCGAGACCCTTCAGGATCTCAACGCGGCCGTTGCTGCGCTGGCCGATCGTGACCGTCTGCGCGCGGAAGCCCTTGGCGGTCCGGACGAACACGATGTCACGTCCTTCGAGGGTCTGGACCGCATCCTCCGGCACCACGATCGCGTTGGACGTGCCGCCACGGGTCGGGAGCAACCGCACCCGCACCGCGAGCCCCGGTTGCAGCGTCCCCGTCACATCGAGGACCGCTGTTGCCGAGCGCGTGTCGTTGGCGAGGCCCGGTGTAATGGCACGGACCCGCGCCTCCATCGTCCGCCCGTCGGGCAGTTCGATGATTGCCCGGTCGCCGGGAGCGAGCCGCTGCGCGTCGGTTGGTCCGACCGCGGCCTCAACCTGTATCTTCGACGCATCGGCGACCCGCATCAGTTCGGTCTCAGGCTGGACGAACGCACCCAGGCTGACGTTCTCCGAGGTGACGCGACCCGAAATCGGACTCGACACCAGCACGCCGCGTCCATCGGACGTGATCCGCGCGGCACCGGCCGCGACGCTGGCGCGGCGCGCCTCGGCCGAGGCGGAAGCGGCTTCCGCCTGCGCCTGTTCCAGCTCGACGCGGGCTGACACCTTCTGTCGGTAGAGGTAACTTTCGCGTGCCAGCGCCTTCTGCGCCAGCGTCGACTTGGCGGCCGCAGCGCTGCGATCGGCCGCGATTTGCGCCGCATCGCGGCTTTCCACGATCGCGAGCGTCTCGCCGGCGCGGACCGGGTCACCAAGCCGCTTCATCAGCCGTGTGACCGCACCGGCCGCACGAGCCGTGACGATCGCCTCACCTTGCGGCGACGCATTGACGATCGCCTGTGCGACGATCTCCGCGCCGAGCCCGCCGGGATTGATCGTCTCGGTCGCGATACCGGCCTGCTCGACCGCCTGCGCGCTCATTGCCACCACGTCGGGCGTCTTTTCTTCCTCGGCCGGGGCCACGGTGTTGCCGCTCGCCGCTTCCGTGGCAGCGGGCTGGTCAGAGCTACAGCGTGCGACACCGAAACCGCCGAGTGCGGCTACGAGCGCGACGGCCGCGCCACCGCCAAGCAGGCGCTTATCCTTCATCATCGTTCATCTCCGGAAATCGTGGGGGCCGGCGTCGTGAGCCGGTCGAGCCGAGCCTGCGCGTCGTGGTACGCAGCGAGCGCATCGACGTAGGTCTGGCGGGTCTGTGAGAGCGTGCGTTCGGCATCGAGGAGCGCGATCTGATCGAACTTGCCCTGCGCCCAGCCGATGCGCGCGATGCGCGCAGCCTCCTGCGCCGCGGCAAGGCCAGGACCACCCGCCGCGAGTGCCGTGGCAGCGGCATTCGCCACCTCGGTCTGTGCGCTGGCAATCTGCTGACGGGTATCAACCACCGCCAGACTGCGCAGCGCCATCGCCTGAGTCTGTTCGGCTTGTGACTGGGCGACGAAGGCGTTGCCGTTGTTAAAGAACGGCAGCGGGATCGACAGGCCAACTACGGCTGCGGTGTCATTGGTCGCCGCGAGGCGCCGGGCGAACGCGCTGACCGTCAGGTCGGGGATCCGCAACGACCGCGCAACGCGAACCTGCGCGTCGGCAGTGCGGACATCGGCCTGAGCGGCAACGAGCGCCAGCGTCCCCTCGACATCGAGCGGGCGTGGCGGTCCATACCCATCGATCCGCTCGAACCAGGCACGATCGAGCGGCCCGGTAACGGGCGCATTGAGCAACGTCTCGAGATTGGCCCGTGCCGCCTGCGCCTGTCGGGTCGCGCTGTCCGCGGCGACCTGAGCGTTGATGCGCAATACCTCGGCACGTTGCATTTCGATCGGGCCGACGTCGCCGACCTGGACGCGCTCTCTGGCGATACGCAACGCGTTGTTCGCGATCCCTGCCTGCTCGGCCAGCACCTCCGAGCGACGCTCGGCTGCAGCTGCTTCAATGTAGAGCTGCGTGACCCGCAAGCGCAGATCGGCGCGTGCGATCTCGGCCTGGATCTGCGCGCGCGTTAGACGCGCTGTTGCCAAGGCGACGCGCGCGGGGCGCTTGCCGCCCAGCTCTAGCGGCAGCGCCACGCCGACGGTTGTCTCCGAACTCCGCAAGCCTCTGTAGGGACCACTCCCCCCAATATTCTCGACCTGCGTCTGCAACTCGGGGTTGGGACGCAGCCCCGCGACCCGCCGGGCCGCGGTTGCGGCCGCGACGTTCGCGGTCGCGGCGCCGATCGAAGGCAGCGCGGATTGCGTGCTCCCGCCGGGACCGGACGCCGCCCCGCCGGTTGTGGTGTCTGTTGCCGTCGTGCGGGAAGTCGATGGCATGCCGGCCGCGCCGAGCGCGGCATCGAGCGAAAAGGCGGGCGTTGCCTGTGACGAGGTGGTCGCCGCCGGAAGACCGGGCGGCGGTGATGTCTGCGCCTCGGCCGCACTGGCCAAGGACGCCGCGACCATGAAGGTCGCGATTGTACGATGCATCGATGATGACTCCTGACGAACCTAGTTCGCCCCGCGCGGCAG